>NZ_CP150326.1:8400000-10892500 GCF_051530145.1 Sorangium sp. So ce302
GCGGGCCGCTCCATGAACAGAGCCTCTACGTGCCAGGCGACTGCGCGGCAGGAGAAGGCGTGGACGCCGCAGGCAGGATCACGTGGAGCGGCGGCGACGCCCGCTACGTTTACGTCCTGTCGGCGAACGCCGAGAACCCGGGCGCTCCGCCCAATTTCGACCTGCCCGAGGGGACGATCTGGCGGCTCGACGTGCCCTCGAGCGCCGAGCCCGTCAAGAGCGGTATCACCTACGGCGAGGTCCCACCGGGCACGAAGCAGGGCTATCCCGCCGAGGGGAGCCCCGAGGAGCTCGTTCCGGGCACGAAATACTACCTGTATGTCTGGGAAGACGTCGCCATCCCGATCACGCGGTGCCTGTTCGAGGCTTCGCCCTGAGAGGGAGCTCCACGGCGAAGCCCCCTCCCTCGGGGTTCAGCCGGCGTCAGTCCGCTGCTTTACCGCCAGCTCCGCCCGCACCCGCGTCGCCGCCGCCTGCTCCGGCGCCCGCGTCGCCGCCGCCCCCTCCGGCTCCGCCCGCGCCTCCAGCACCCGGGTCTTCGCCGCCCGCTCCGCCGCCGCCGCACTCCTTGGGATAGGCGCAGTAACCGCCGCAGTCGACCAGGGGAGGAACGCAGAGGCCGCAGTCCTGGGGAAAGCCGCAGTAGCCGCCGCAATCGATCTGGGGAGGCATGCAGAGCTGCGGCTGCTCGCGGTTCCTCTCCAGCTCCACCGGCAGGACCTCGAGCTGCTGGGTGAGCCAGGCGTCCAGCTCCTCGTATCGCTGCTCGTCGCCCGAGCGGAGCATGCCCTCGTCCGACAGCTGCTCGTAGAGACCCTTCAGCACCGCGTTCGGGTCCAGCGCGGTGAACTCCTCGATCACCTCCTCGCACGCCGCGATCGTGTCGGCCCAGCAGGCCGGCTCGCTCTGGCACCCGCGCGCCAGCGCGTTCATGCCGGCCAGGGGCACCACCGGATACCAGCTCTGCCCCAGGCTGATGTCGACCGAGTACGGCAGGTACTGGAACAGACCATCGGCCCGCTCGACCAGCACGACGTTGTTGCTGTTGTGGATCGCGTCGTCGCCGGTGGCGAGCACCCACGACAGGCACTGGAACCGGTGGAACGCCGGCCAGTCGATCCAGCCCTCGAGCGCGGCCTTGAAGCCCTCGCCAGGCGGCGTCTCGGCGATCAGCTCCTCGAGCTCCTTCGCGCGGGTGTTGTCACACTCCTTGAGCTGGCAGTTCTCTGAATCGTCGAAGACGCTCGCGCCGAACGGCACCATGTCGATGGGGAGCGGGATCCCGCCGCCCCCCGGGACGTCGACGGCGAAGTCTCCGGCGAACTCCCAGATGTTGGCGCAGCCGCCGCCGAGCTTGCCCTCGAGGCGGGCGCAGAACGCCTTCTTGTAGCGCTCGACCACGATGTAGGGGATGGCCACCTCCGCGCCCCAGACGTTGCTCGACAGCCAGGCGTAGTTGGTCAGGGGAGCCGGATAATCGAGGCGAGCATAGAGATCGAGCGTGAGGCGCTCGCGGAAGATGCTGCCGACCTGGCCGTTGTTGAAGCGCACGTGCTCGAAGCCGCCGAGCCGTTGCTTCTCGACGAACTCGTCGGCGTCGATGTTGAGGTTGGGGATGGTTCGCTTCGTCCAGGGCCGCTGCGTCGACTGGCCGGCGACCCCCACCTGGACCTTGCCGTAGTCGGCCGTCTTGCCCTCGGCGCCGGCCGTCGTCACCCACAGATGATCCGCGAAGGTCGTGTCCTCCCCGGTCGGTGAGTAGATGTCCCCGAATGCGTCCCTCTTGATGGGGCCCCCGATGCCGCCGAGCCCTTCGTTCATGTACTCGAGCTGCTCTTCCGAGACGGCGAACCAGTAGCGGTTGCCGACGGTGCCGAAGACGTCGAGCGCGAGTTCGGCCACCTCGGTGTCCGCCACCGGCGCTCCCGGGTACGGCTCGGGCGCGCCGCCGGCGCCACCGGCACTCCCGGCGCCGCCGGCGCCCCCGGCGCCGCCCTCCCCGTCCGTGTAATAGTAGTTGTAGATGTTGTCCGGCTTGTCAGCGCACCCCGCCGCGAAGACGGCAGACGGGAGGGCAAGCAGGGCGAACAGCGAGATGGCTCGCGTGCGGGACGACCATGATCGAGCAGAGGAAGACGACGGCAGCTGATTGGACATGAAGCGCAACCTTTCCGCTTCACGCCCATTGCAAATAACGTACCGTTCACGGCGAAATTGTAACGCGTCGGTGTCGGTGCCCTGGAGACAGGTCGGCCCTTGCGGGTCCGGCGAGTTTGTCGAGGAGCTCGTGCCGTCGGTGCCGCGGTGCGTGGACGCGCCGCCGGAGCCCCCTCATGACACGAGGGTCAGAGGCTGGCACACTGCCCGGGAGCTTCGTCCTTGTGTGCCAACGCCGCGACGCGGCGTCGATTCGTCTGGCCGCGGATCGCACCCACGCTCCCACCGCGCGCCGTCGATCGCTCCGGGTACCCTGCTCCAGCCGGTCGAGCGCGCGTCACGCGCTCTCCGCCTCACCGCGCCTTCTTCGCCTTCGTGGCTGGCAGCACGCGCGTGCTCGGCCGATACATCCGCGTCGTCGCGTCGTAGCGCCACGTGATCTCCACGGGGCGCGGCGCTTCACCCTCGGCGTCGTGGCGCCACGGCGTACCGCGGATCCCGAAGCGGTCGAAGCGCGTCGAATGGAACTCCTCGACGTCCTTCTCCCAGGGACCGTTGTTCACGGCCCCCTCCAGGAGCTCGGTGTACTCGCCGCTCGGCTTGATGCCGATGACCCGCCAGTCCGCGCTCTCGGCCCAGATGTCCGTCGACGTGTACTGATCGTAGAAGAACATGTGAAGCTCCTTGTTGCGACTCTCGATGCCCGTCGGCGCACCGGAGGTCTCGATGGTGTCGACGATCTCGCCTTTGCGCAGGATGGCGAGGGCAGGCCGCCGCAGGAAGAGCTCGCCGATCTCGACGTCCCCTATCGTGGATATCGGGCTGTAGAGTCCCTGGCGCATGGGCTCCAGGGCGGTACCGTCCGAGCCCCGCGCATAGCCGATGACCTCGAGCTCGAGCGGATCTCCCGGCTGGTACGACATGGGGGCGCCGCCGATCGGCTCCGACGCCTGGAACGCCAGGGCGCGGAGGTTTGCGAAGGGCTCGTAGCTCACCGGCTCCGGGATCTCCCGCCAGACCCACTCTTCGTCCGCCGGCGCCGGCGGGCGCGGCGCGTCCGCCGCCCGCGCGAAGAGCCGGATGCTGTCGATGGGCGCCGACGAGGCGCGGGGCAGCGCCGAGGTCGGCAGCGTGGCCTCGATGGTGAACCTCCCCTCGCCGCCCTTCACCGCCGCCTTCGCACCTTCGATCAAGCGTCCCTTCCCGTCCTCGCCGATCCCCGAGAGGCCGCCGCGATCCAGCCGGAAGAACCGCACGAAGCGCGCCTCGTAGCCGGCGGTGAACGCGTCATGCTGGGCCAGCGTTTCATGGCAGGCCTTCTGCACGTCGGCCGGGAGCGGCTCGCCGCCCATGTCGGTCTCGCAGTTGAGCGGCATCACCCCGCCCCCGCGCTGGAAGTAGCCGATGGGCGGCAGCTCCGGCGCGCCGAAGCCGAGCCCCAGCCAGATCCCGCCCTGTGATCCCTCGTCGAGCTCCGCCGCGAGGGTGACGCCCGCGCTGGAGAGCACCAGGGCGACGTGCGAAGGCGCATCCATCGCGCTGGTCGAGGGCGGCGGAGGCGCGCTCTCCCCACGCGCGGGCCGCGGAGGACGTGGCGGCGGCGGCGGGACCAGCGAGCCCCACTCCGCCACGTCGCCGTCGAGCACGAACGCTTCAGGCACGCGCGCCAGGGTCTTCACGCTGACGAGCGGCGAAGGCCCGGGCGCGGCCGCCGGGGGCGCGGCCACGACGGGGGGCTTCGGCGGCGTGGCGATCTCGGCGCGCGCCGTCGCGGGAGGCGGCGCGGGCCGGCAAGCAGCAGCGAAGAAAGGCGCAAGCAGCAGGAGGGCGGGAAGGCGACGGGTTCGCATGGCGGCGCTCATGGTACCGGAGCGAGCGCTGGTCGGCGGATGACAACCGGGCGCGCGCCCAGCGTGCCCGCGGCGAGGACCACCTCGTCCGCGGCCGGATCGACGCCGAAGGCCGCGCCCATCGCGGCGCCCATGCGCTGATAGACCACCTCCCAGCGCACCGCGAGCCCGTCGATGGCGGCCGGGAACACGAGCCGCAGGACGCGCGGCGCCCCCGAGGCGGGAAGGCGCGTATCGCCGGCCGGGACGCGCTCGATGCCTCCTTCGACCGGGCGCACGGAGAACCTCCGCTCGAGGATCACAGGCGCGGCGATGGCCACGATCGCGCCCTCCGCATCGACGGCCGAGGCGCGGACCTCGAGCCGGCGGAACATATCGCCCGTGGGGACGGCGTGCCCCGCCGCGACCACGCGCGCGCTCACCTCGATGGCGTTCGCGCCGCTCCGCGACGCGCTGGCGTCGATCGCGGAGCGCAGCACGGCCGGATCCCCGACCACCGAGAAGCGATGATCGCGGTGCGGTCTCCCGGCGATGCCCTGAACGAGCTGCATGTGGCAATCGCGGCAGGGTCGCTCCGCGAAGCGACCGGAGCGGTGCTCGGCCACGGTGTCCTGCATGGCGACGCCGGGCGCTCGCGGAAAATCGAACTGATGGCAGCGGGCGCAGCCCTCATCGGTCGAGAGCCGCGCGTCGCCACGGACCGCGTGCGCGCCGCCGCGCGCGTCCCGGCCGCGCGCGGCGACGACCTCGCCGGCCACGAGGTGGCAGGTGACGCACCCCACGCCCACCGCTTGCGCGTCCGCGCCGGGGTGGTGGGCCGGATCGGCCTCGGGCGCATGGCAGCCACGACAGAAGGGCAGCGGCTCGATCGCGTAGGACCTCTGGAAGACGCGATCCGTGAACGCCTGCCGGTGCAGCGAGGCGCGCCATTCGGCCGCGATGTCCTCGTGGCACGCCTCGCAACGCTGGTTCTCGATGCGCGCGGAGAAGCCCTGCGGTCTCCCCTGCGGCGCGGGTCCCGGCAGCGGCGGCAGCGGATCGCCGCGCACGCCGGCCGCGGGTGCGAACAGCAGCGCGGCCAGCGCCATGACGGCGGCACCCGCGATACGAGGTGTCCGCCGTTCACCGGAGGCCGTCCGACGCCACCTGCCCATGTTCGTTCAGGATAGCACTCCTCAGGACGACGGACGAAGCTTCGAAGCTCGGCGGATGCGACGCCTCGGTGGACGGCCATGGATCGAGAGCGTACGCTCCGGGAATGGCCGGTCCAGTGGCGTCCGTGTTGCTGCCGTCGAAGATGAGCGCGGAGCGAGTCACCGCGCTTCGAAGTGCGATCTCGCGCATCGCCGATGATGTTCGTGGTGACGACTTCTGGGTTGACCGACGCCCGTTCATTCTGACCGTTGGGCCCGAAGTTCCCGAAGCCATATCCGAGATCCTCGATGCGGGCCTCCCGGAGGTGCTCGGATGGTCGCCAGAAGACGTCGTTTCATTCGCCGCGATGTGCAACGACGACGAAGATCATCGGTTGCTCGCCAGGTTGTGCATCGACCTGGCCGAGGCGGAAGGTGGAGTTATCGACTTCGGTGGGCAGCTGGCGATCGGACCACAGCTGGACGGCCTTCAAGATGACAAGCCCGTCAGGATCGAGAATCCAGGTGGCGTCACGGGCGTGCTGTTCGCGACGGCGCGCTCCCACTACGGAGACGCGGCGCTCGCGCGCTCCTGGCTACGGCACGCGAGCTTCCGCATGGTGAAGTAGATGCAACTCGGATCGGTCCAACGACTGGTTAGACCGCTTGATTCAGGTCGTCGCCACCAGCAATTCCTCTGAATTGTTCGGCGGACGAAGGCCATCCGTCCTGCCCGTGAAGTAGCGCTCTGCAAGCGCAGCGGCCGATACGTGCTGGACCTCTCTGAAACCGGCATCTCGGGCCAGCGCCAGCATCTCTGCCGGCGTGAAGAAGCTGATGAACGGCGTGCCGTTGGCTCTGGCCCCCGCTGCCGCTCGCTCGATCCCGGGACGCACCTCCGGATCCGCCAGCTCGATCGGAAGCATGAACGACATGGCGAGCGTGGAGCCCGGGGCGAGCGCCGCGACCTGGCGCAGCGTCGCCGCGATGGCGTCCCTGGTCAGGTACATGCTGACACCGGTCGACGCCACGACCGCCGGCCGCCCCGAGTCGAAGCCCGAGGCCGCCAGCCGCTCCCACCACGCGTCGCCTGCCTCGAAGTCGACCGGCACGAGCCGCAGGAACGATGGAACGCCGAGCCCGAGGTCGAGGAGGCGCTGGCGCTTCCACGCCTGGGGGCTGGGCCGGTCGATCTCGAACACGAGCAGGCGGGAGGCAAGCTCCGGCCGACGCTGGGCGAAGGTGTCCAGGCCCGCTCCGAGGATGACATACTGCCCGACGCCACGGGCGGCTTGCTCCGCGACGAGATCTTCGACGAAGCGGGCGCGGGCCAGGATGGAGGCGCGGAAGGGCCGCGTGAACGGGCTCATGTCCGGACGGCCGCGCCACCCGTCGTCCGGAGCCGCCAGCTTCAACCCGACGTCGTCTTCGAACACGTGCGGCGGCGCATCGGCTTCCACGTGCAGCGCACGCCACAAGGCGACCCGAACCGCCGTGTCGTCTGGCGCCGCCGCTTGTTCATCCTGCATGACGTACTCTCTCCTGGTTTCTGATTGTTGGCGGTCTAACAAAATGAAAAAACGTGCGGAGCTTCTACGTTCCTCGGAGAATGGCGTCGATCCGGGACTCCGCCCACTCCCGGACGCGGGAATTTCGCGGCAGCAGCGCGGCGATGCGGTCGTTCGGCGGGTAGCCTGAGTCGACCCATGCCTCGGCATGCTGTCGCCAATGCGACGAACTTTCGAGTGCGAGGACGAGGAGATGGTCGAACGGAAATGTGCGAAGGACCTTCGATGGGACACCCTGGCTTGCGAGGCCCTGATCCATCATAGATAGGACCGCCGGGCGGTCGAACTCGAGCATCGGCATGAATCCCACAAGGTTCTTCGGCGGCGCAACACGCAGGCCATCCGCGTACTGCGATGTCCACTCGCCAGAATCGATCAAGCCGATCGCGTGCTGAGTCGGATTGAATCGAGCGGAATATTTCACAACAGGCAGCCACTTGCACGGTTCGCCCGAGCCGTCGATTGTCTGAGCACACCAGCGCTCCGCATCTGCGCGGCGCAACAACTCGCGGACGTTGGAGATTGACAGGGGCATCGGTCTCGATATGTGGAGCATACCAGGCCCAGGCGCGCGCGCCCAGGTCGCCCCGACCCGTCCTCGTAGTGCGCGGCACACTCGGGAGGATCAGGACCGCTCGGCGTGGGCGACCTGCCGGTCGTCGAGGCGGGCCCATCCGGGATCGAGCGCTCAACCTATTTCCTTCCGAGCAGCGAGTCGATCACCCAGCACCCGCGGACGTGCGGCCCGTCGCCACGGCAGTGGCCGAGCACGTCGGCGTCGTCGCACCCGGCGTCCAGCAAGGCGTCGGCCAGGATCGGCATCGGCCCGAAGACGCGGCTCTCATACATCTGCCGAGCCAGCCCGACGGCCGTCGAGGTCCGCCAGCGCGGGTCGAATGCCACCGCGCGGAACGGGTTGCCAAAGATGTCGCGGAGTACGCCGGCCTGAGCGCGCTCTTGCGCGGCGCTGCTGGCGGAGAATGAAGCATCCTCAGGCGCGGCGCCAGGATTGGCAATGGCAGCAGCTGCCAGACAAGCATTGGACGAGGCGTAGTACGCGGCCTTCGGAGCTTGTGGCCGAACCACCTGAAAGCTCAGGGCCAGCGCGTCGTGCGTCGGCTGGAGCGAGATACGTTCGGCCCCATGGGACGCCCGCCACCTACCCTCCAGAGAGTCGAGCGCCTGCCGGACCAGCGCCTCGGCTGCCTGGAGTTCCTCCTGCGTGACCAGGCCATCGGCGTGACGGCTCGCTGTTTCCACTGCTGCTTCTGCGAGCTCATCGGGGAGCAGGGCGCGCACGCGGTAATAACATGCACAGGCGAACAGCCGCATCTTGCGGTCACTCCCCCTGCAGGCCGGAAACGTCTTGATGTCCACGACCCGCAGCTCTTTCGGACCGAGTCCGAGCAGGAAGCGGAGCATGGGGTTGGTCCGAGTACACACCAGCCATTCCGTCTCGGTCATCTGGCAACCTCCGTCCAGCCTCTTCCCCGACGCGACAACGAGCATTCCTCGCACTCCGCGGACCTGACGGGTCGGCGTTCACCCGCGCCGGGCCGAGGAAGTGAAGCGACCGAGATCAGGCGTCGGGTGCACCGCCAGGTCAGCGAGCTTCGTCACCTCGCTCCAGGTCCTCTGGCTCGATCGAAGCGCCAACGAGGTCAGCCGACCGGCGGACCTCGGCTTCGGCGACGAATCCCGCGTGATAGAGCCGAACGAGAAACTGCCGGACCGCGCTTCGAACAGCCTCGCGCGCAGCGGCGAGGTCTTCGGATGGGACACGACGCGGACGGTCCGGGGTCTGCGGACCGAATTCACATGCGCCGCGGCAGACTGGGCAGTATCTCGTGATCTTTGTGTCGTGCTGCCGCACCCACGAGCGCTGCGCGTCCTGGAGTTGTCGAAATCGATGCTGATACTCGTCAATGGCTCGGATCGCTGCCGCCGCTTCAGCGATCCAGAAAGCAAGATTTGCATGATGTCCCGCCAACTGGTGAACGTGCTGGGTCGCGAACCGGCCGACCTGCTTTGCGATGAGCTCGGCGCGCGCGATGGAGTATGGCTTCGAGGGCGGCATAGGGGACGGTCTGGCTCCAGGTGGGCGACGTAGGTCGCGCTGACGGCTGGCCGGCCTGCTGGGTGGCCGCCTTTTCTACCATTCAACCGACACGATCGACGCTGCGGAGTGCGTGTCCGGCCAAAGGGAGCGTGTAGCACATTCTCGGCATCAATCCCTCTGTTGCCCAGCGGCGGGTCGGCCTTCTTGGTCGTCATCGATCGACCTGCGCTTTCTGAGCTGTGACCAGCCGGGTCAGCGCTTCCATATCAAGCTCTGGGAAGGGCTCGCGAAACCTCTCGCTGAACTGTGACGCCGGCAAGCACGTCTGGAGTCGCCGAAGCGCGCGCCAGAACGTCAGGACGATCGCTGTCGCCGCTCCGTGGAACTCCAGGATTGGCGCCGGAGTCAGCGTCCGAAATCGATCCCGGAACATCCGGAGGCTCAGGACGGACACCGTAGGGCCCTCCGGCACGATGGTCAGCTCGAGCTCCGCTGGCTCCAGAAGGAACGTGACGCGGCGCGATGGTCTACCGCCCAGCGCGTCGCAGAGGGCGGAGCAGAGATCCGGCAACGTCGGGTAGATGTGCGAGAAATTCTCGTGTACCCGCTGATCCGCGGTCCGAATCTCTACTGCGAGCCATCCCGCCGAGGGCTCATCGAACGCGACATCAAGCCTCGGTAGCTTGTTCATCGGAACCTGCTCACCCTCGCCCCAAGGTCAACGCCGCAGTTCAGCGGCGGCTCAACGAGGAGTCATGTACAATACCGTATCACCGTCCACTACAACTGCATGTTATCCGCTGGTTGCCCGCGACGCTGGATGCCCTGTGGCCGCGAGCGCCGCCGCTGCCGCAAGCTTGTGGATAGCCTGCCAAGGCGGCCCGATCGATCGGCCCATCGCGGACAGAAGATCGTTCACGTCATCGCGGCCGAGCGCCGTTGCAGCGTCGCGAAAAACGCGCTCGCGGTCGTACCAGTGCACGGACCAGCCGCGCGCCTCGGCTGCGGCCGCGAGGGCCTCGCGATACATGACGGAGTCGGCGACGGTCTGCGCGCGATTGTCGGCGATCCGCTCCTCGGTCGTCGGCGGGAGCTCGGGGCACACGCGGATCGCGATGCGCGCGATCGGCACGGGCACCGCCGCGGCCAGCGCCTCGAGGCCCTCGCGTCCGCCGCGCGCGGCGGACGCTCGCACGCGGTCGACGAGCGCCACGGCGTCGGCAAGCGAGAGCGCTCGCGCTCCCGGGGTGTCGAGGTAACGGCCCACCGCCCACGACCCTTCGTGGTGATGCGGGTGCGTCGGCAAGCCCTCGGTAAGGTCGATGCGCCGGCGATCGAGGAGCTCGCCGCCGGGCGCGAGAGTGACGAGCACCGCCGAGTTGCCGTGCTCGGCGACGCCGACGGTCGCGGTTCGCTGCGTTCGTCCTCTCGCCACGTCTTCCTCCTTCGGGGGCGCGCCCCGGCGGCTACCGCCATTTCAAAGAGATAGGAATCGGAATGTGAGGCTGATCCGCGGGCCCGCGGCGTCGACGGCGAGGACGGCATGCTGCCACCCCTCCTGAACGCTGGCGCGCATGATCAGGAGCGAGCCGGGCGCCAGGGCCATGTCGTGCGTCTCGTCCCGGCGAAGGCTCCGGCGGAAGGTGAGGACGCGAGGCGCGCCCAGCGACAGGATCGAGGTCGTCGTTCCAGCGACGACGCCGGCGCTGGAGTCCGAGTGAAAGCCCATCTTCGCCGTCCCATCGGCATAGAAGTTGGCGAGGCAGTTGTTGATCGGATGCCCCACCACGCCGGCGAGGCGGGCCGCGAGGTCCTGCACGAAGGGCGGCATCTCGCAGTCCGGGTAAGAGATGCCTGAGTAGTTGTACGCCACCCCGCACGAGGCGGTTCGACGTGAATGCATCCGGTCGTCCCACGAGAGATTCCGCTCCGCCATGTCGAACATGGCCGCGGGATCCGCGACGAATCCCTCCAGGTACTGAACGTCCAGGTCTTCCGGCATGAGTCGCAGCGATCGATAGAGTACAGAAGTGGTCCCCGCCCGTCCAACGGCCTTCCGCTCGCGGCGCGCAGCGGTGCGCGGCGGCGCTGCCCAGGGCCGTCTACGGGCGCGGGGGACATCGTAGCGGGGGGCTCAGCGCCGGCGCTCGCACCGCGCCGGGCGGCACGACGCGGCGGGGAGACACCGTGCTCTCGTCGTACAGCGCGCCCTCGAAGCGCGCGGCGTCCACGTACGCGCCTGGTGACCCCTCATGGCGCCGCGTCCGTTCGGCCGTAGTCGAGCTGCCGACCAGTGTAGAGATCCGCTTGGATCAACCGCACGTATTCCGTGGGGAATATTCCTACGATCTGCCCCCGCACATCGGCAGGATAGCCGTACACGACGAACATGTCACCCTCATGGATCTTCTCGGGAATGGACTCAAACGCTTCAAGGGGCATGGACCATGCTGCCCTGATGGTCCCCTCCCCTCTCGGGGAGAGGAAGTAACGAGCCCGCTGAAGGCCAGAGTCTTCGATCCAGTCAAAGTACCGATGCTCGATGTCGAACCGCAGCACCGTGGCGTCGTTCTCCTTCGACACCTTGTACGATCGCAAGACGCCCGCCCAGGCAACCAGTGTCTTGCCGTATCGGTCAGGACTGCCGCGGACGTCGTCCGGATGAATATCCCTCGTTGCTCGATCGAAGACCGCGGCTTCTTGGTCCGACACCGGGCGGTACGGGCGCGAGCCAGGCGCGAGTGAGGGCAGGCGGCCCGAGCGGGCCAGGAAGGCCAGTCCGGCAAAGCCGACGCATCCGACCGCAAGGGATACCGCGAGCACTCGTCGGCCAGTCAAATGTCTCTCACCTGCGCAGAGCGATTCCGGTTCAACGTGGCACGCGTGGCCATTCGATACGCTCCACCTGGTCGTCGCGCCTCTGTCGGCCGAACCATCCGTCGATTGGTCAACCGGAGCCGCCGGACCAGGTCTGTAGAGATCGTCGCCTTTCGTGCCCTCCCCCACGAAAAGTCTCACGGATCGGCGCTGCGTCACAAGGCCCAAATGCTGTCCAGCGCCGCAGGGTAGGAACTTCGGTTCGGAGGGGATATAAAGATCCGTCGAACAACGGCGCCAGCCGCCTTTTCTGGAGGCCGCGGGCGCCTGGAGGGGGCGCGGCGGACGCGCAGCCGGAGGCGTCGCGCGGCGTCGCGCCTGGATGACGCGGCGCGGCCGCCTGATCGGGAGGTTTCCAGCAGATGCGCGGCGAAGGAGTGACGCAGGGGTGTGGCAGCTCGCGCACCTCGATAGACCGGCGGCGAAGGCGACCTCTCGCACCGCGCGCTGGAGCACCGTCTCGTGCGGATGATTCCACCGCCCCCGACACAGCGGCGCGCCCGCACGAGGGAGCAAAGGCGGAGCCCATAGCAATCTCGAACGCGCTGCGGTATGGGTCATAGCCGGGTGGACAACGCGACTCTGGCCTCGCTCCGGGCGGCGCTCGCCGCCTCCCCTCGCAACGTGGATCTCCTCACGGTCGTCGTGGCGGCGCTCGTCGAGCGCGGCGAGGCCACCGAGGCGGCTCGGCTCGTGCGCGACGCCGGAGCGGCGCTCTTCGAGCGCCCCGAGCAGCGGCGCGCCGCGGCCCGCGCCCTGTTCGCGGCGGGTGATCTCGAGCGGTCCCTCGAGCTCACGGACGCGACGGACGGCGAGACGCAGATGCTCCGGGCGCGCGTCCTCCACGCGCTCGGCCGTCCGAAAGAGGCTGTCCAGGCATACCAGGATGCCGTCGCCGAGAACCCGACGCTCGAGGACGTCGACCTCAAGGCGCTGCTCGGGGCGCGCATACGCGAGATAGTTCCGGCCGGCGAGCGCCCGCGCATGCGCGTCATTTCGAACGATGACACCGACGCGCCGGTCATGGCGCGCCTGCTCCACCCGGAGGCGAAGGCGGTCACGTTCGCCGACGTCGGCGGCCTCGCGGACGTCAAGAAGCAAATCGAGCGCCGCATCATCATGCCCTTCCAGAAGCCGTCGCTCTTCCAGCGCTTCAAGAAGCGCGTCGGCGGCGGCATCCTCCTCTATGGCCCGCCGGGCTGCGGCAAGACGCTCCTCGCGCGCGCGACGGCCGGCGAGTGCAAGGCCGGGTTCTTCAACGTCGCCATCCACGACATCCTCGACATGTACATCGGCGAGTCGGAGCGAAAGCTCCACGCCATCTTCGAGAAGGCCCGATCGAGCGCGCCGGCCGTGCTCTTCTTCGACGAGCTCGAGGCCCTCGCCGGCAAGCGCCAGCACACGCGCGAGGCGACGAGCGCCAAGCTGGTGAGCCAGTTCCTCGCCGAGATGGACGGCTTCGCCCAGAACAACGCGGGCGTCCTCATCCTCGGCGCGACGAACGTCCCCTGGGCCGTCGACGCCGCGTTCCGCCGCCCCGGTCGCTTCGACCGCGTGCTCTTCGTGCCGCCGCCCGATCGAGAGGGGCGCGAGGCGATCCTCCGCCGCCTCCTCGACGTCCGCCCCTCAGCGCGCGATATCGACGTGGCGGCGCTCGCCGCGAGGACGTCCGGCTTCTCGGGCGCAGACCTCGAGCACCTCGTCGAGACGGCAAGCGACGAGGCCATCGAGGCCTCGCTCGGCGAGAAGGCCGAGGTGCCCATCGCGGAGGCTCACCTCGTGGCCGCGCTGCGCGACGTGAAGCCGACCACCCTGGAGTGGCTCACGACGGCGCGCAACTACGCGCGTTATGCGAACGAGGCCGGGCAATACGACGAGGTGCTCGACTTCCTCAAGCGCCACGGGAAGGGCTGACGTGGGCGCCGCCTACACCATCGCCGACGAGCCCCGCCCGGGCCGGCTCGCCGAGTACACGGTGAACCCGTTCTGGCCGCTGCTCACGACGATGCTCGCGGGGAGCTGGGCCGGGCTGCCGTGGTTCATCTTCAACGGCAAGGCCATGGGCAGCGCGGGCTTCCGGCGAGAAGCGCTCATCGCCGCGCTCACGCCGGCGGCGGCGGTCGTGCTCGCCCAGGTGAGCGCCTCGGTCATCTCGGCGCTCCACCTGCCCGATCGATCGCTCGCCTATGCGTTCGTGATCATCACCGCGGCGAAGCTCGGCGCAGCGTACTGGCTCTATATGTCGCAGCACCGGAGCTTCGGGATCTACGAGTATTTCGGCGGGCGCGTCCGCCAGGGCGCCGCGGTCGCCATCGCGGCCGCCATCGCCCGGGATCACGTCGTGCGCGCCGCGTTCGAGGCCTCGAACTGGCTCGGGATCGTGGTGATGTGATGGAGGGGCAAGACGACGCCGACCGCGCGACCGACCTGGGGGTGAGCGCGCTGAATCGCGGGCAGCTGCCAGCCGCGATCGACTGGTTCCGCCGGGCGCTCACGCTCGATCCGGATGCGCCGCGCGCACACGCGCTGCTCGCCGTGGCCCTCCTGCGGCTGAAGCGGCTCGGGGCGGCGCTCATCGAGGCGCAGACGGCGCGCGGGCTCGCCCCCGAGTCGCCGCTCGCGCACCTGGTCCTCGGCCGCGTCCTGCTCGCGCACAGGAAGCCGAGCGAGGCGCGGGAGCATTTCGAGACGGCCCGTGGCCTCGATCCGTCGGAGCCCGCGCCGCTGCGCGGCCTCGCCGCCGTCGAGCGGTACCATGATCGCGACGATCGCGCCGCCGAGCTCCTGACCCAGGCGCTCGAGCTCGACCCGGAGGACATCGAGACGCTCGTCGCCCTCGGCGATGCGCACCTCGCGCGCGGCCGCGTCGACGACGCCGAGCGCTGGGCGCGCGCCGCGTTGGAGGCCGAGCCCGAGCACGCCGACGCGCTCGTCCTCATGGGGCACGTGCTCCTCCGGCGCGGGGACGTGAGCGGCGCGCGCGAGCACGCGGTCTGGGCGATCCGCGCCGACGTGAGCGATCCGGACGCGCTGAGGCTCCTCGCCGCCATCAAGGCGCGCGAGAGCTTGCTCCTCGGCCTCTGGTTCCGGGTGAGCTCGGTGCTCGCGGGGCTCGGTCCGAGCGCGATGCTCGTCCTGCTCGCCGCGTACGTCGCGCAGCGCTTCCTCCGCCTCGCCCTCGAGGACCTCGACCGCCCGGCGGGCGCCCAGCTCATCGGGTATGCCTGGCTCGGGATATGCGTCTATTCGTGGGTGGCGCCGGGCATCTTTCAGCGAATGCTCCGGCGCGAGCTCGACACCGTGCGCCTCCGCGACGACTTCTGACCTGCCGGCCGTCGCGGTCCGCCGCAGGGCGAAGCGCGGCCGGCACCAGACGCCTGTTGGGCAATCGGCACAACGCATGACAGCTCGCTAGAATACCGACCACGTTGATCAAGCGAGAAATAAACCGCCAAGACGCCATGAGACGCCAAAAAAAAACAAAAATCTTGGCGTCTCATGGCGTCTTGGCGGTTCGAAATTCTGCGCTTTCCAGGCAGTTTCAACCCGCTTGTCGCTCTAGCCTGGATTTTTACAGAGATAGTTCGGCTAACAGCGCAACCAGTGACCGCTCGCCCGGCATGATCGCTGATAATTGCGGCGCTGGCTCGAGCTTGCGGACGGGCGGGCCAGTCAAGGCTGGCGCGGAAGCTGAACTGGTGCGCATACCGTCAAATGTACGATCGGTAAATCTTACCGATGCTCCAGGGCACTCTGGACGCCTGTCGCGCCGATCCACTACAAAATACGGTACAAGTGGCGCTTCTCTCCTGCCTGTTGGCGCCCGGCTCGACACGTGGCCCAGATGCCTTATGTAGCAGTGGGATTTTTCGTGATGGGCGCACCAGCTCGATTAACGGGCCCAACTCGCTTCTTCTTGGAACCCGGGAACCCGAGCAAGTTCGATACCGCCAGTACGAAGCGTTGCGCGACCAGTTCGTTGCGATGCCCGTCGTGGTCCCCTGGTAGGGACGAGTTTCGCTCCAGGTCGCGTTCCCCTGCCCGGCGTCAGATCGCCTTTGTGTTAACCGATCTTCTGCTGTAAAAATCCAGGCTAGCGGCGCTCAGTCGATGACGCGCCGGCGCTCGCCCGGCGACGCCGGCGCGTGACTTGCGCCGGCGACGCCGCGGCTGCGCTCAGTCGATGGCCGGCTTGCCGCCCATCTCCTTGAGCACCGCGTCCGCGCCCGACACCGCGTCCATCACCCACTCCATGTAGCGGTGATCGACGTGGATGGTCCGGGTGATCGACGGCATGAAGAGCCAAGGCGGGCCTGCGTCCGCCGTACCGGCCCCGCGGCGTTCCGGCGCTTCGGGCACAGCGAAATCCTTAGAAGCACGCTTCGTGCAACTTCGCAGCCGTTGCCCCTGCTCCCCGCGATCGCCCTTGTTCGTCCTATCCCCTCGAAATCGATGTAACTCGGTGCCGAAAGTGTCACGCGCGGATCCGCATCCTCTGCGTGATCACCGAGCGCGCCACGATCACGAAGTTCCTCGAGCACCTCGGCATGCCGGTGGACCCTCCGCCGGTCAAGCGAGGGCGAGACCCTACCTGGAGCGAGGCCCCGCCGATCGGGGCCGACATGTAGACGACGACCCGGCATGCCGCGCGTCAGGCGGAACGCTCTCGAGCAGGCCCGGGTGGCGAGATCCGCCCGAGGAGCCGTCGATGCCGGACACGGTGCGCTGCGGGGTCGTGCGTGACGGCGTTTGGACGAGCTCAGCGTGGTGTAGACAATATTACACAGCCGAGTGACCTCGTTGGATCTGTTGGTTTTTTGTAGGCGGATCAGTGGATCGTACTTTCTGGACGTTATGTCAACTGCCGGTCGTTGGCGGGAAATTCTTGACAGGTCGGAATGGCTTTGCGCGGGTTTTGCTCTGCAATCCAAGGCTCGCCTCGACGAAAGCAGGGCGCCAGCCCTTCCGCAGGTTCGCTGTCATGAGCTCGCTCGGCTCGACCTCGCCCTCACGGCCAGCCTGGTCCACCTGCCCCGAGCTCGAGCCCCCAGCGGAGCGCCCCTCCGCCGTCGCCCACGTTTCACGTGAGGCACCGCGCGCAGCTCGTGTCCGGGCCGCCGCAGGCGCCCGCGCAGCGGGGCGAAGCGCCTGGACACGAGCGAGCACGGTGCCACCGCCCGCAGGCGACGGCGGAGATGCGCCGACGTCACCGGTGGGACCGGTGCGGTCGGCACCTGCGAGGATCTGCGGGGACGAGGTTGCGGACGCCACGTTCCCAACATGCCTATCCTCTCCAGGCGGCCACCCGTGGTGCCCGGCATGATGGCGCCCAACTGGACAGGCGGCACGACCCCCTACGTCCACCAGGGCACCTTCGCCAGGGTATACGCGGCGGCTCGCAGGCGGCGCTTTGACGAACCGCGCAAGCCGCTGAGCCCCCGCCCGAGGAGCGCGAGGCCTACGAGGCGTGCAAGCACCCGGTCGTGGCGAGCGCGCGTGGCGAGCGCGCCGCCGCGTCGAGGCGGGCAGCGGCGCCACCCACGGCACGCGGACCGCCAGCTCGGAGCGCCCACGGACCGCACGCGGCGGCGCCGTTCAGCCCGTGGCGACGGGCGTATTTGCCAGGGATCTGCTCAGCTCCGCAAAAATCGGTGAGGCGATGAGATCGCACGGCCGGCACGCACGTCCAAGTGCCAACCAATGCCGGAGAGTCGCAGGCCGAGGTGCCCGCGACCCCGGCGACTTAACGAAGGAGATCTCGAATGAAGATCAAGGCGCACCATTCCATCGTCCCTGCGTTTGCATTGGCTTGCATGACCTCCGGCTGCGTAGCGGCGAGCGGCCCGACCGACGAGCTCGACAACGCGATGGGCGAACAATCTGCTGCGCTCGTGACGTGCGACGTGCCGACCGGCAACCGCGTGACGAACGGAAGCTTCGAGTCGCCGGCGCTGTGGTCGGGCAGCTGGGCCACCCGGCCGTCCATCCCTGGCTGGAGCGCGGCGTACGGTGCGATCGAGGTCCAAAATCATGTTGTGGGCGGCGCCGCGAGCGGCAACCAGCATGTGGAGCTCGACGCCCAAGGTCCCAGCGCCATCTATCAAGAGATTGCGACGGTCCCGGGCGCGACCTACCAGCTCAGGTTTGCCTTCGCCGCGCGCCCCGGCAGCGGCCCGGACGAGAACGTCCTCGCCGTCGTCTGGGACGGTCAATTGATCGACACCCTCTCTACGGGCAGCGCTGCGTGGGCCTATTACACCTATCCGGTCATCGCCTCCGGCGCGACCACGCGCGTGCAGTTCGAAGATCATGGCATTCCGAGCACCCAAGGCACCTTCCTCGACAATGTCTCCCTGGTCGCCGCCGACACGGACGCGGACGGCGTCCTCGACGCGTGCGACAACTGCCCGACCGTGGCGAACCCCACCCAGCTCGACTCAGACGGTGACGGCGCTGGAAACGCGTGCGACCTCGAGTGCGTGGTCGTGCAGCGGGGCACCTATGGGAACGTACAGGACTCGCATGTACAGCCCCAGGTCTCGGGCTGGGCGTATGGCGCGTATCCGTACCTCATCACGAGATGGGACGCGCAGGCACCGCAGCTGGCGGCGCTTGCCTTCGATGTGTCGTTCATCCCGCTCGGGTCCCGCATCACGTCTGCGTCCCTGTCGCTCTCTCATAGCTGGAAGTCGAGCAGCAGCGTTGTCGAGGTGCACCGGATGAGCGGCGCGTGGGACGAATCGACCCTCAATGCAGCCAATTTACCTGGGTACGACGAGCCGGCCTTTGCCTCGCTCACCACGCTCGCGCAGGCGGACGCGACCGTGTCGGTCGATGTGGCGCCGCTCGTCCAAGCCTGGGTGGACGACGCTCAGGCGAACCACGGCATCGCGCTGCGGGACACGAGCGGCAGAACCGACTTTCGGGCAAGCGAACATACGTCGGTCGCGCGCAGGCCGAGCCTCGGTGTCTGCTACTACGCGGCGGAGTAACCGCGCCGGGCCGGAGGGCGGAGCGCAGCAAGCTCTGTCGAATGTTTGGGCACGGGCGCTTCGCATCGACGAGGCAGAGTCGCCAAGCTCAGCGCCCTGCCCTCGTTGAGGCGATTCAGGATGCCGCGGAGCTACTGTTTTGGCATTGCTGCCCGTCTGGCAGCACGGCGTTCGAGGCCGGCTTCAAGAAGCACAATCCGTTCTTCATGCTCCTGTAACGTGACGCCGCTCCCTCAGCCCAACACGCGAGGCATTCTCGCCGAGGACGACCTGCCCGAGCGCGTGTTCGGCGCGGTGGAGCGCGGCGCGAAGGTCACGACGGATCTCTCCGACGGCTGGGATCACAAGCCGTACCTGGAGCGTCCGCTCGCCGAGGTCCGGGCGGAGATCCATGTCGATCCGGCGTGAGCTCCGCCTATCAGGGGATCCACGGAAGCGGGCCAAGCGGAGCCCCGCACTCCCTTGCTACCCCTTCGACCACCCGCTCATCGCCCGGTAGGCCGAGACGGACTCTTCGATGACCTGCATGGCGTGGTATTACCGCGCCCTCCCAGTAGTGGAGTTCGCCCCGATATTGATCCCTGTTCGTGATGGCTATCTCCTGAGTGGCCTGTGCCCGTCCATCAGGGAGTCGGTGCGGATCAGGGAGAGGGAGCCGGGGTGGATGCAGAGCCTCCGCCGTCGACCGGTGCTCGCCGTTCTGCATTCCCCGTACCCACCAAAAATTCTCACAAAAACCTCCGCCTCGCGGTCTCGCCGCTTCGATCCTCATGCATTCCGGAGCCGTGTCACAAATTATCACTCCACTTTGCACCACGTCAGCGCCGCCGCTGACGTAAGGCCGGGGCCGATGGAGCGGAGCAGCGGCGCGGAGCCGGCCACAAAATAGGCGACGAGGGGATGCGTGTTGTGGCGACCCGTCTTCCCCTCGTCGTGCTCCGAACACCGTGCAGGAGCGGAGCTCATGCAGGATCGTTCAAGCCGATGTCGATATCAAGCGCTGGATGACGGCGGTGCCAGCGGTTCACTACCTGCGGCCGGCGCGCTGTCCCTGTTGCGACGCGGCCGGCCGGCCCGTCGACGGCCCGCTGAGGATGCGCGGCCACGGCCTGCGCGAGCGTCAGGTCTACGGCCCGCTCCAGGCCGGTGGCGCTCCGCAGCTGGTCACGGTGCACGCCCGGCGCTATCGATGCAGCGCCTGCGGCGCGATCGTGGTCGTGGTGCCCCGCGGGCTGCTGCCCCGGCGTCGCTACACCGCGTCGGCGATCGGCTGGGTGCTCGCTCGCGTCGGACTCGACGGCGCGACCACGCCGACTGTCCGCGCCGAGGTCTGCAGCTGCGCGATCGTGGGCGTCGCGGCCGCCGAGCGGTGGCTCGCGCCGTCGCGATGGATTGAGGCCAGTCGCCGCGGACAGCTGTTCCCGCGGCTCGGACGTCACGGCGCGGAGAGCACCCGCGTGCAGATCGCCGAGCGCACGGCGATGCAGCTCGTCGCGCTGTCGCCCCGGGGCGACGCGGGCGAGCGCGCCCCTCACCTGGCGTTCCGCGGCGCCGCGCTCGCAGCATGATGCCCATCTGCCGGCAAACGCGGGCTCCGGCGACTCCACCACATAGGATCGGGCACGGCGGCGGCAAGATGAGGCACTGGGTCCACACGGGTCGTCGAAACGCACCCGTGGAAAGGACCGTTCGTGGACATCCTCAAATCCAAAGATCACTCGGAGGAAATCGCCATTTTCCGCCATGGCGTCATCGGGCACATCTGCGCTCGTGATCTCGAGCACGGCGACCTCGCTGAAGCCCTACGCGACCTCTCGATCCAGCGCCTGCGCCCGCCCGGCGGCGCATGCACGCGCTCCTTCTCGGTGCCGACCCTCGAGCGCTGGCTCTATGCCTATCGCCGGCGAGGGCTCGAAGGTCTCCGCCCTCGCGCCCGTAGCGACCGCGGGCGCGGCCGCGAGCTCGATGCCGTGCTGCGGCAACTGCTGTGCGACATCCGGCGGGAACACCCGGCGGCCTCGGTGCCGCTCATCCTGCGCACGCTGCGCGCCGACGGACGCCTGTGCGCCACGGTCAGCGCCTCGACCGTGCGTCGCCTCTTCCGCCAAGAGGGGCTCGACAAGATCCCGCAGCGTGACGGCAAGGGGCCGACGACTCGGCTCAAGTGGCAAGCCGACCACCCAGACGCGCTCTGGCACGGCGACGTCTGCCACGGCCCGACACTCCATCTCGCCGGGCGCAGGGTCCCCGTGCGAATCCACGCCCTGCTCGACGATGCCTCACGTTTCATCGTCGCCATCTCGGTCGAGAGCGACGAGAAGGAAGACACCATGTTGCGGCTGCTCGTCCGCGCCCTCCGACTCCAGGGCGTTCCAAGCGCGCTGTATCTGGACAACGGTGCGACCTACCGTGGCGACGCCTTGCGCCTCTTCTGCTCGCGCCTCGGGATCACCCTGCTTCATGCGCGCCCCTACGACCCGCAGGCGCGCGGCAAGATGGAGAGATTCTGGCGAACGCTTCGAGAGAACGTGCTCGACCACCTGGGCTCGATCACGTCGCTGGAGGACATCTCCTCTCGTATTCAGGCCTTTGTCGACGTCCACTACCATCCGTCCCCGCACGCCGGACTGATGGGGCGCGCGCCCGGGCTCGTGTACGCGCCCGGGCAGCGCGAGGTCGACGCCCTTTCCGAGGCTCGCCTGCGCGAAGCGCTCACGCTGCGGCAGCGCCGGCGCGTGCGCCGAGACACGACCGTTTCGGTCCGAGGGCGGCTCTACGAGCTCGATCACGGCTACCTCGCCGGCCGTGTCGTGATCGTCGCCTACTGCCTGCTCGACGAGCCTCTCGCCCCGGTTGTCGAGATCGAGGGGCAGCGCATCCCGCTTCGCCTCGTCGACCCGGTACACAACGCGCACGTCAAGCGGCCACCACGCCGTGTCACGAAGAGCGGCGAGTCGCCCGCGGGGCAGCCGGTCGCCTTCGACCCGGCCGGCGCCCTGCTCGTGAAGAGCGCGCGCGATGCGGCTCTGGCGCCCGGCGCGGACGACGTCGATACCGAGGAGGATCTCGATGCGATCTTCTGAGCTCGGCTTCTTCGGCCTTCGCACGGCCCCCTTCTCCAAGGAGCTCGACGATGCCGAGCTGTGGTTGCCCACGTCGAAGCAGGTGCTCGTCGACGATCTCGAAGCCGCGCTTCTTGAGCGCGCCAGCGTGCTCCTCGTCGGTGAGCCGGGCGTCGGCAAAACGTGTGTGCTTCGGGCCTTGCGGCACCGGCTACCACAGGCTGGATTTCGCCTGACCTACTGCCACAATGCGACGCTCGGCCGGCGCGACTTCTACCGCTACCTCTGCCATGCGCTCGGCCTGCAGCCGACCTCGAGCGCCGCGAGCCTGTTCCTCGCGGTCGAGCGGCACGTCCACGAGTTGCGCAGAGACCAGGTGCATCCGGTGTTTCTGCTCGACGAGGCCCATCTGCTGCACCCGGACATGATGGCGCATTTGCATATCCTGTTGAACCACGAGTGGGACAGCCGTGCTCTTCTGTCGATCCTCCTTGTTGGCCTGCCGGAGCTCGAGGGCCGCATGGCGTTACGCTCCCACCGCTCGCTGCTCACGCGCATCCACCACCGCTTTATGATCGAGCCAGCCACGGTGGAGGACACGGTGGAGTACGTGGCCTTCCGCCTGAAGGGTGCCGGCGCGGACCACGAGCTCTTCTCGCGCGAGTCGCTCGCCGCCCTGCATGAGCTCGCGTCGGGCTCGCTGCGCGAGATTGACCGCCTCGCCGCGGCGGCGATGCGCGAATCGGCCCGCCGGAAGCGCAAGCTGGTCGACCGCGACGCGGTGGCCCGCGTCGCGGAGACGCTCACGCTCTCCTCGTCGCTCGGCTAAACGGCGGCGCTCAGCCCGCGAAGCTCGTCGGCCTCGCGGGCCGAGTCGTGTCAGGTCCACGATGGCCATCGCCTCGCCGCGACGGACGGTGGCCGGCAGGATGCCCATCGCGCCGTGCGACGTCGGGGCAACACCCGCAATGGCCGTCGCCGGACGGAGCCCTGCCGAACGGCCGCGAGATGGCCATCATCGAGGCGGGGCGCGGTGCCATAAGCCAGTCGGCTCGGTAACACGTGGTCCCGACCGTACATCGTGCCCATCTCTGCGAACTTGTCCGCGGCGAGCAAGAGCCGGCCGACCCGACCGAGCTACCCTGGGTGAACTCCCCGATCATCGTGCGACTGTACGGATCACTTCATCCGCCCGAAAAACCTCGGCAAAAGCCCCACACGCACCCATGGAATGGCTTTCGCTGCGCCCCGACGCGCTGACGGCGCAGAATCGCCTGTTTGTGGAGGAGATCGCACGATGGCAAAAGCAGAAAGCGAAGTCGCTGGGCATCATCGGTGGCGAGACGGGCTCTGTGACCCTCGTGCAGCGATTCAACAGCCCACTCGGTAGCTTCGTGCACCTGCACGTCGTTGCGCTAGCCTGGATTTTCACAGCAGAAGATCGGTTAACACAAAGGCGATCTGACGCCGGGCAGGGGAACGCGACCTGGAGCGAAACCCGTCCCTACCAGGGGACCACGACGGGCATCGCGACGAACTGGTCGCGCAACGCTTCGTACTGGCGGTATCGAACTTGCTCGGATTCCCGGGTTCCAAGAAGAAGCGAGTTGGGCCCGTTAGTCGAGCTGGTGCGCCCATCACGAAGAATCCCACTGCTACATAAGGCATCTGGGCCACGTGTCGAGCCGGGCGCCAACAGGCAGGAGAGAAGCGCCACCTGTACCGTATTTTGTAGTGGATCGGCGCGACAGGCGTCCAGAGTGCCCTGGAGCATCGGTAAGATTTACCGATCGTACATTTGACGGTATGCGCACCAGTTCAGCTTCCGCGCCAGCCTTGACTGGCCCGCCCGTCCGCAAGCTCGATCGAGCCAGCGCCGCAATTATCAGCGATCATGCCGGGCGAGCGGCCACTGGTTGCGCTGTTAGCCGAACTATCTCTGTGAAAATCCAAGCTAGGCGAGCTGGTGCGGGAGCAGGGGGCAGCTCTGCCGACGTTGCGCGGCGGGCGACCGGCGTGCGGGGAGCTTTCGAAGCGCTTGACAAGCTCAGGCCACCGCGATACTGGTAACCCACTGGTTACCTATATGTCGCCCGCGAAAGCCGACATCGATGTATTTTATGTCATCGCCGATCCAACCCGTCGCGCGATCCTCGATCGTTTGCGCGCGGGTCCTGCCCCGGTGAACGAGATCGCGGCCGACTTCTCTCAGAGCCGCCCCGCGATCTCGAAGCACCTGCGCGTGCTCAAGGCATCGCGGCTGGTGACCGAGGAGAAGGTCGGGCGCGAGCGGCTCTACACGCTGCGACCCGCGCCGCTGCAGAAGGCGATGGCTTGGCTCGAGGGCTACCGCGCGTTCTGGGGTCGCAATCTCGAGTCGCTGAAGCGTTACCTGGAGGATACATGACAGCCAAGAACTCCCGAGCCCGTTCGATCGCCGATGTCGCGCAAGGGACGATCCTCGCTCGCATCGAGATCGCCGCGCCGCCAGAGCGCGTCTTCCGCGCGCTGACGACCGACGAGCTGACGAAGTGGTGGGGTTCTGCGGAGATGTATCGCACGACCGCCTTCACGATCGACCTTCGCGCCGGAGGGGCCTGGCGGACCGACGGCGTGGGGGCAGACGGGAAGCCATTCCATGTCGGCGGCAAGGTTCTCGAATTCGATCCGCCTCGAAGGCTCGTCCAGACATGGGAACCGTCATGGGATGCGGACGCGCCCCCGACGACGGTCTCCTATCTCCTCGACTCCATCGAGACGGGTACGCGCCTCACTGTCCGACACGCTGGATTTGGCGCTCGTGTGACATCGTGCGAGAGCCACGCGACAGGTTGGGAGCGCGTTTTGGGTTGGCTCACGAACCACGTCGCACCGCAACCGGAGCCGCGCTTCTTTCTCTGTCGGCTGCTCCCGTCGCGCGCGACCTTCATGCAGGACATGACGGCAGATGAGCGCGCGGTCATGCAGGCGCACGGCAAATACTGGCGCGGCAAGCTCGCCGAGGGCCACGTGATCGCCTTCGGACCGGTCGCCGACCCGGCGGGCGGATGGGGCGTCGGCATCGTTGCTGTCCGCGACGAAGCCGAGCTCCGTACATTCCAGAGCGAGGATCCCGCGATCAAGTCAAACATCGGCCTGCGGTACGAGGCGCTGCCCATGCTCACGGCCGTGTACTGACGGCTGATGCGGCGCTCCGAAGGGGACGTGCGCACGCGCGGCCAGCGGACCACTCGCGCGCGCATCAGCTGACCTCGCTGGCGCCGAGGTCGTCCAGGAAGGCCATGGCACGCGCTACCCGCGCCACGCCGCGTCCTGGATCCAAGGCACCCAACTCCCGGCCGTGCTCGGACACTCTCCAGATCTCAGGAGCCTTCAGAAAGGGCGCCGCGCGATTCGCGGCCAGGCGAGCGTCGAGCCATACCAAGGATCCCACAGCCCACTCTTGATCGTACTCGCGATCACCGACCGGCAAGTACGACTGGAGATAGAGTGTCAGCGCATCGGATGCAGGTAGATCCTGGTAGCGCGCGGTCGCGACAGAGAAGCCCTGTCCCGCATAGCAAGTCGCGCTAGCGAGCAGTCTCTCGCCGATCACGCCTCGAAACGCGGGGAGCCGACGGGCCGCGATGATCCATGCCGCCGTGAGCTGCTCGCGCCACGATCCGTTGAGCCAGTAGCCGAGCTCGCGCTCGGGGAGAGACGTCGCCGCATCCAAGAACTGCTGCGCGAACGCATGCCGCCGCTCCGGCGGCTCGTCGAGGAAATTCGCGTGCAGAAGGAGCAGGTAGAGTGGGGATCCGTACCTTGACCAAGCGTCCATCGGGAAAGTCCGGCTAACTATCAATCGATTGGCCAACCGAAGCCGGCAGACCAGGTCTGTCCAGCTCGTCGCCTTTTGTGCCCCCCTCACGAGAAATCTCACGTGTCGGCGCTGCGCTGCAAGGCCCAAATGCCACCCAGCGCCACAGGGTAGACCTGTCCAACACCGCCGACAGCACCGCAGCGAGGCGCGCGGGGCGCTTCGCTCGGGTGAAATCGAGGTGCTGCGCGAGGGGCGAGCGCTAGGACGTGGGTGTAGAGGAAGTTGATGGCGGCGAGGGCCTGGCTCTGCGTCGAGGCGCTGACGTGCTGGTCGGTCGCCAGTCGCGTGAGGAACGTCGCGCGGACGGCGGCGGCCATCGCACCTGGGCGGCTCTCCCCTTCCTTCGCTCTGCGCTCGCTCCGCCCGCTACCGCCGGCCGCTCCTCCGCGCTACGTTCGCCGCCGTGGACGCCCCCCGACCGTCCGGCGCTCGCCGCGCGCTGCTCATCGGCCTTCCCGTCGCCGCGCTCGCCGCGGTGGCCTTCCTCTTCGTGGATCGCGACGAGCGCCCCGCGCCGAACGCGCGCCCGCCGAGCGCCGAGTCCCGCGCAGCCCGCCAGCCGCAGCGCCGCGATGAGGCGCCCGTCGTCCCCCCCGCTCCCCCGCCGGCCGCTGCCACCGTGAGCGCCGCAGCACAGGAGTCGGAGCCGGCGCCGGACACCGACCCCGAGGCCAGCATCATCGACCGCATGCGCGCCGCCTTGACGACCAACCCCGAGGAGGTGCTCCGGCTCGACGACGAGGCGTCGCGCGACTTCGGCGACAGCCCCCGCGCCGCCGAGCGCGGCCTGCTCCGCGTGCGGGCGCTCGTGCGCCTGGACCGGATCGGCCAGGCCCGCAGCCTCGCGGAAGACCTCATCGAGCGCTACCCGGACGATCCCTCGGCGAAGAGTGCGGCCGCGTACATGGGGATCCACCCGAGGCCGCGCGGGCCGTCCAGGTAAGCAGCGATACCGCGGGTGCCCTTCGAAGTTCACGTGATCTTCATCAGGGCCGCTGCGACCACGATCTTGTAGCAAGAGCAGAACGTTGCGCAGTGAGTCACTGAACCGATTAAGAGTTCGGGCTGGTCCGGCGCGCGTTTCTGGTGATAATCGGGCATGCGCAACTGGCTTCTTCTTTTCGGGGCTCTCCAGCTCTCCGTGGCTGGATTCGGCTGTGGCGACGGATCGGACGGCGGCGGCGAGGGCGGCGCCGGCGGCGAAGCGGGGGACAGCGGCCCCGCCGGGAGCAACTCCTCGGGCGCCGGCACTCCGGCGGGCTCGGGTGCGGGCGCCGGCACATCCACAGGCTCCGGCGCGGGCGCCGGCGAGCCCACCGGCGGGCCCGCGAGCACGGGCAGCGGCGATCCCGTGGCCGGCAGCAGCACCAGCAGCGGGGGAGAGCCCAGCGAATGCGCCGGCGCCGACGAGGACGAATGTCCGTTCGAGCCAGGGGTCGAGATCGCCTGCCGCCTTCGCTTCATGTACGGCGTGAACTACGCCTGGCGCGACTTCGGCGCCGATTTCGGCGGTCAGTCCAAGTGGAGCCAGGCGGGCATCTCGGGCAAGAAGAGCCAGGTGCTCGCCGACCTGCAGGACATGCGCGCCAACGGCGTGGACGTGGTCCGCTGGTGGATCTACCCCCGCTTCTACGGGGACCAGATCAACTTCGATGGACAGGGCAACCCGACCGGGCTCGGCGGCACCTCGACGCAGGACATCCTGGCGGCGCTCGAGCTCGCGGACCAGGCGCAGGTCAACGTGATGTTCACGCTGTTCTCCTTCGATGGCTTCTACAAGACATCGCACAACCCGCCGAACGGCCTGTCGGTCGCGAGCATGGGGCCCATCGTCGCGGACGCGGGCCGGCGCGCCAAGCTCATCGAGAACGTCGTCCGCCCCATCGCTCGGACGGTGGCGTCGAGCCCGCACCGCGACCGGATGCTGGCCTGGGACGTCATCAACGAGCCCGAGTGGGCGATGACCGGGCCGAGCCTCTACGGCGGCGACCCGGCGTTCGAGGGGGACTCCAGCAAGTTCGATCTCGTCACACACCAGCAGATGGAAGCGCTCGCCAAGGAATCGGCCGCCGTGCTGAGGGGAGAGACCGGCGCGCCCGTGAGCGTCGGCAGCGCCGCCATCAAGTGGGGTCAGGCGTGGACGCGCTCGGACGTCGACTTCTACCAGGTCCACATGTACGGCTGGGTCAACGACTACTTCCCGTACAACAAGCCCCTCTCCGAGTACGGCCTCACGGACAAGCCGGTCGTGATGGGCGAGTTCCCCATCAACATGGCCGAGATGGACGTGCGCTACGACAAGTTCGTCGGCGACCTCTACAACATGGGGTATGCGGGCGCCCTCTCGTGGTCGATCACCGATCCGAACTTCTCGTGGTCGTCCAACAAGACCGCCGTGAAGGCGTTCGCCGATCAGCACCCCTGCGAGACGCGCTACTGAGCGCCGGGTGAGCGCCGCTGCCTGCGGTGCTCATCTTCCCTGCTTCCCTGTTCCCCGCTTCCCTGCCCCGGATCCGAGCTGGGCCGCTGGGCCGGCCCAGCGAGCTCGTCCTCGACGACACGAGCCGCGCCAGCGTGACAGCTTGCCCCAGCGTGTGGCGCATTGTCGCGCGGCGGCGCGATCCGGCCGCGAGGCCGTCTGTCGGGGCGCCGGCGCTCTCGACCGGGTTTCAACTGGGCACGTCGGTTGCTGAACGGGCGGAAACGGGTGGAAACGGGTGAGCCCGCTGCTCACGGAGGTGACCGCCTTCGTGAGGCTCGAGAGTCGTTCACCAGCACCCAGAGGAGGGAGAGCGAGATGGCACGAGATCGCTACGAGGGCCGGGATTTCCGTGACGAGGGGCCACGCGACGACTGGCGTCACCGGGACGAGCGGTGGCGCGCGCCGCGGGACGACGATCAGCGCGGATTCCGCGGTCACGAGGGGGACCGCGACGCGTTCGAGCGAGGGTCGTACAGCCGCGGCAACTACGCGAACCAGAGCGGCGGCAGCCGGCAGGCAGAGCTGGGCCAGCTGCCGCGGCCGTACGATCAGCAAGCGCGGGGAGACGGCAGAGACCCGTGGAGGGCGGGCGGCCAGCACGCACGGGACGACCGCGGCGGCTCCGAGAGGCGCTGGCAAGAGCAGGGTGGCGCCGGCGCGCAACGCTACCGCGAGCCCGAGCAGCGCCGCGCCTACGGACAGGACAGCCCCTCGTGGGAGCGGATCGGCGGGCGTGACGATCACTTCAGCGGGCGGGGCGCCGAGGACGAGCGAAGAGGGTTCGGCTCCATGCAGCGAGGGCGCGACGAGAACCGCGGCTATTACGGCCGCGACGCGGGCCGCGGCTTCTCCGGACCGGACGAGGACCAGGGCCGCGGCGCCTACGGCCGCCACGACCGCGGCCGCGACGAGGAGGGCCAGAGCCGGCGCTACCAGGGCGACGACCACGGGCGAGACGACGACCGGGACCGCGGCTATGCGCGAGACGACCATCAGGGCCGCGGCTATGCACGAGACGACTATCAGGGCCGCGGCTATGCGCGAGACGACTACCAGGGCCGCGAGCGCTACCAGGGCCGCGACTACGGGCGAGACGATTACCAGGGCCGCGAGCGCTACCAGGGCCGCGGCAACACACGAGGCGACCACCTGGGCCGCGAGGATCAGCATCGCAGCCACGGCTACGGGCGCGGCGAGGACCAGGATCGATATCGAGGCGGCGACGAGAGAAACGCCCCTGGCCACCATGACGTTCGAGGCGACCACGGTCGCGGATACCAGGGCCGCGGCGAGGAGCGCGAGGACCGCGGTCGCAGCGAGGAACGCGGCGGATACGGCGGCATCTACAATCGCCCGGAGCGCCGGCCCGGGTTCGGCCGCTTCATGGGCGACGAGATCCCGCAGGGATACTCGACCCGCGTCCACGAGCGCGACGACGTGCGCGCCTCGCAAGGCCAGGGCCACGAGCGCTCCCCCGCCGAGGACGGCGGCCGCTCCAGGTACCAGCGCCAGGACCGGACCTGGAACTGAGATCAATCGATCTCCACAGCTCGACGCCCGCGCTGCGGTGTCTGTCCCTGCGCGCAGGAGGAGATTGGAGTTGTCCGCGTCACGGACCTAGAGCATCCTCGCGCGCATGAAACGACAAGCTTACTCCAATCTCCCGAGGCTCGCTTCCATCTGCTGCATCGCCTGGTCGGCGCTGGCCGGGTGCGGTGACGACGACTCGAATTCAACGGGTGGAACGACGGGCTCGGGCGGTGGCTCATCCACCTCGAGCAGCGCCTCCGGCACAGGCGGCGACGGCGGCGGCACGGGCGAAGGCGGCGGCGGCGGCGGTGGCGCGGATCCCGGCACGACCTCGTCCTCGTCGAGCACGAGCGGCGCCGGCGGCGGAGACCCCTCCGGCGACACCATCCGCTTCATCGGGCGCTTCGATACGACGAACGCCGAGGGCCCCCGCTTCTCCTGGGCCGGCAGCGCGATCGTCACGCGGTTCTCGGGGACGTCGCTCGGCGTCCGCTTCAACGACGAGTCGACCGCGGCGCAATCCAACTTCTTCCAGGTGGTGATCGACGGCGAGGCGAAGGGCGTCCTCAAGGTCAACAGCGAGGAGGATCTCTACACGGTCGCAGAAGGGCTGCCCGACGGCGAGCACGACCTCGTGCTCCACCGCCGCACCGAGCCGCTGGTCGGCGTGTCGCAGTTCCTCGAGTTCGTCCCGGAGCAGGGCGAGGCGCTCCTGCCGGTCCCGGCGGCGCCCGCGCGCCGGATCGAGGTGATCGGCGACTCGATCTCCGCCGGCTACGGCGTCGACGGCGCCAACGAGACTTGCCCGTTCACGAGCGATACGGAGAACAACTACCTCGCCTACAGCGCCCTGACAGGCCGGCTCGTCGGGGCCGACACAACGATCGTCGCCTGGTCCGGCAGAGGCGTTTACCGGAACTACGACGGTGAAGTCGCGCCCACGATGCCCGAGATCTACGGCCGGACGATCGCCGACGAGGAGCAGCCCGCATGGGACTTCTCGTCCTGGGTGCCGCAGGTCGTGGTGATCAACCTGGGCACGAACGACTTCAGCATCAACGTCCCGGGCGACGCCCAGTTCCGCGGGCCGTTCACGGAGGCCTACGCGGGCCTCGTCGAGACGGTCAGAACGAACTATCCGGACGCGTTCATCTTCTGCACCATCGGGCCCATGCTGAGCGACTCGTACCCGGAAGGCGCCCAGGCGCTCACCAGGGCGCGCGCCTACATCGGCCAGGTGGTGGAGGACCGGAACGACAGCGGCGACGACAAGGTGCGCGTCCTCGAGTTCCCTGCGCAGGACGCGGCGAACGGGCTCGGCTGCGACTACCACCCGAGCGTCAAGACGAACGCGCTCATGGCCCAGCAGCTCGCGGAGGCCATCCGCGAAGAGCTCGACTGGTAAGGGCGGCGCGGGGCCGGGGCATCGTGTCACCGGCCCATCGCGACCGCTGTGGCAGGACGCACCACGCAACCCACGCAAGCGCAGCGCACACCTCGCAGGCAGCGAGCGCCGGTCCCATCCGCTCGCCGCGGCGCGCGCGGATCGGCCATCCAGAGTCATGGTACACGCGGTGCATCTCTCGCCATCAGAACAGCGGAAGGGCGGCGGCGCCGAGAGCGCGTGAGAGCGCGCCGCTGAGCGAGGAGATCATCCATGCAGACCAAGCGAGACAGCTCCCTGCGGGCCACCAGCAGGCATCACAGCCATGATTTCATGGAGGCGGCGCGCAGGAGCGCCGGGCGCGCGGAGAGCCGAGATGCGTTCATCCCCGACCCGGGAGACGGCCCCACAGAGGTGGTCGACGAGCTCGCCGAGCAGATCGCCGAGCAGTACGTCGCATCGGCGACATCGGGCAGGGGCGACACCACCGAAGATTACGAAGACAGGATGGAGCCGGAGGAGATCGGGGGCCCCTTCGTCATCACGACGGAAGCACAGGAGATCGGGTACAGCAGGGACTCCACGAACCCCGATGACGGCGAGGTCGAGCCGTTTCCGCTGGTGCATCGCTCGCCCCTCCGCTGATCGCGCGTTCCTCGGCGCGCGGGCGATCGACGCTCGCCCGGGCAAGACCGCCCGGCCAGCGCAACGCCCGCGCGCCAGAGGAGCGGAGCTCCGACCGAGGCGGTCTGGCTGGTTCTGCTTGGCGTCCGCCCTCGGCGCGCCTACGAGAGGCGCTGCCGCACAGCTGCACAGAACACAGAGGAGGATGTGACCATGGCTCAGACCAAGTTCAAGGGAAGCCCCATCCACACCGCCGGCGAGCTGCCGTCCGTCGGTGCGACCGCCCCCGACTTCACGCTCGTGAAGACCGACCTCTCCGAGCGCAAGCTCTCGTCTTACTCGGGCAAGAAGATCCTCAACATCTTCCCGAGCGTCGACACTCCGGTCTGCGCGAGATCCGTGCGCACGTTCCACGAGCGCGCCGAGAAGCTCCCGGGCGTGACGGTGCTCAACATCTCGGCGGACCTGCCGTTCGCGCACACCCGCTTCTGCGCGTCCGAGGGAATCTCGAACGCGGAAGGCCTGTCGACGTTCCGGGGAGATTTCGGCCAGAAGTACGGCGTCACGCTCGTCGACGGGCCGCTCGCCGGCCTGCTCGCGCGCTCGGTCCTCGTGCTCGACGAGCAGAACAAGGTGCTCCACGTCGAGCTCGTCCCGGAGATCGCGCAGGAGCCCGATTACGACGCGGCCCTCGCCAAGGTGCAGTGAGCCGGAGCGCCGGCGCCTGGCCGCCCCGCGCGCGAGCGCCTCGTGATCTCACGCGCTGGCGCGCCTCGTGATCTCACGCGCTCGCGCGCTTCGTGAACCGGATGCGCAGCCCCTCCGGCTGCATCGCGAACGCCATCCGCTCCCGCACCGGCGCGGTGTGATCCGCGAGGTGCACCGTGAAGCTCCGGAGCACCATGCCGACCGTCACCGCGCACTCCAGGAGCGCCATCGCGCGCCCCGGGCAGACGCGCGGCCCGCCGCCGAACGCGAGCGCCATCCTCGGCTCGTGGGGTAGCGTCGACGGCGCGCCCCCGAGCCAGCGCTCGGGGCGAAACGACTCCGGATCGCCGAAATATTCGGGTTTCCTCCCCGTCGCGCGCGTGAGCGCCACGACGCCGGCGCCAGCGGGCACGGCCACGTCGCCCACCGCGGTGTCGTGGTTCGCCTCGAGGAAGAGCAGCGGCGCGGCGGAGCGCAGGCGCAGCGTCTCCTGCGTGACGGCGGCCGTGTACTCGAGGCGCTTGCACTGCTCCAGCGTCGGGATCAGGCCGCCGCCGAGCACGCGATCGACCTCCTCGCGGGCGCGCGCCTGCACGTCGGGGCGCGAGCCCAGGTAATAGAGGATCCACGCGAGGGTGTTCGCTGTGGTGTCCTCGCCCGCGAGCAGCATCGTGAGCACGTTCGCGTAGACCTCGGCGTCCGAGAGGCGCGCCCTCGGGTCCTCGCCGTCCCGCGCGGCGATCATGAGCTCCAGCAGCGTCCGCGGGCGCGCGGGCCGGTCCGCGCCGCCCTCGAGCTCGCGCCGCGCGGCGGTCACGAGATCGAGGATGAGCCGCTTCACCGCGACCAGGGCGCGGTCGTAGGCGCGGTCGGCGGGCAGTCCCAGGTAGCGCCAGTAGGGCAGCGGCGCGAGCATCCGCCGGTTCAGCCCGAGGAACACGCGCTGGAGGTGCTCCTGGAGCGCGTCCGCCCCGCGCTCCAGCGTGTTGAGATCGCGGCCGAAGGCGACCGACGAGGTGACGTCGACCGAGTAACGCATGAGATCGCCGAGCACGTCGCGGGCGGCGCGCTCGTCGGCCGCCCGCGCCCAGAGCTCGCGCAGCCGGCCCGTGATGTCGCGGATGCTCGGGAAGAAGCCCTCGACATGCCTCGGGTGGAACGTCGGGTGGATGAGCTGCCGCTGCTTCCGCCACGCGTCGCCGTCCGCGGAGAACAGGCCGACCATGTCCGCCTCGCGCGACACGGCCTCGATGGCGCGCACCCGCCGGAACACCGCGGGCCGGCGCTGGAGCACGTCGCGCACGAGCTCGCCGTCCACAACGACGAGGACCGGCTGTCGGCCCATCCGCACGACGAAGAGGTCTCCATGGGCGCGCCACCACCGCTCGAACTCGAGGTGCCAGCGGTCGGGGTGGAGCGCGAGCAGATGGCCAAGCACAGGCAAGCCCGGCGGCCCCGGGAGATCCGCGAGCGTCCGCCGGGGGCGCGCAGCCGCGTCGCCGCGGCCGATCGCGTCCTCCATGGCAGGGAGCGTGGCGTTCATGCCCCCTTCATACAGAGGCGGCGCGCCCCGACGCAAACCCGACAGGCGACAGAGGACGCGCCCCACCGCGCTGGACGATGTCGGACGGGCGGAGCGCCGGCGCTGGCGAGGTGGCGTCGACACGGAGTAAGACGCGGACATGACGGAGCCGCTGGAGCGACAGCTCGCGAACCTGTCCGGCGCGGAGATGGTGGAGGCGCTCGGCCTCGGCGGGGCGCCGGCGTGGGTGCGCCGGGCCGGGCGCGCGGCCTTCGCCGTCCCTTCGTGGCCGCTCGGGCGCGTGCTCGCGCGCTTCGATCGGCGCACCGGCGAGGCGGGGCTCCACGTCGCGGCGCGGGAGGCGCTCGCCGGCTTCGGGGCGCGCTGGACGGCCGACGCGGCGCCGCCGTCGCGCGGGGCGCTGCTCGTCGTGTCCAACCACCCCGGCGCCTACGACGCGCTCGCGCTCATGGCGGCGCTCGGCCGGGAAGACCTCATGATCGTCGCGGCCGATCGGCGGTTCCTGCGGGCGCTGCCCCACGTGAGCCGGCGGCTGCTCTTCGTGCCGATCGACGAGGGCGGCGCGCTCGCGCTCGCCGCGCGGTCGGCCGGCGTGCGCCGCGCGCTGCGGCACCTGCGCCGCGGGGGCGCGCTGCTGCACTTCCCCGCGGGGCGCATCGAGGCGGATCCGGCGTTCGCGGGCAAGGGCGACGCGCTGCTCGCGGAGTGGCAGCCGAGCGCCGGCGCGCTGCTGCGCGCGGCCGCGGCGGCGGGAGGGCGCGCCGCCGTGGCGATCGTCTCGGGGGTGCACTCGCCGCGGGCGAAGCGGCTGGCCATCACGCGGTGGGCCGAGCGCCGCGGGATCACCACGCTGGCGCCGCTCCTGCAGGCGGCGCTGCCGGGCTTCGACGACGTCGAGGTGCGGGTTCGCCTGGGCGAGGCGCGGGACGCGGCGGAGGTGGCGGGCGGGGCCCGCGACGACGCGGCGCTCACGCGACGGCTGAAGGACGAGGCGGCGTCGCTGCTCGCGGGGGCGTGACGGCCCGGCGCCCCGGCGCGGCGCGATCCTGCCCGCTCTTCGCCGAGCCGGTCATCCCCTCATCCGCTCATCCGCGCGCCGCGCGCGCGAGCGCCGCGCGCACCGCGGCCGCGGTGCCGTCCCAGGTGGGCAGCGTCGCGGCCCGGACGGCCGCCGCGCGGCTCATGCTCGCCCGGAGAGCGCCGTCCTCGAGGAAGCGGGCGAGCGCCGGCGCGGGGCCCTCGACGTCGTCCCAGAGCAGCGCCTCCGCGCCGTCCTGGACCGCCTCCGCGATCGCGCCGGCGCGGGCGGCGAGCACCGGAACGCCGGCCCGGACGGCCTCCGTGAGCACCATGCCGTAGCCCTCCAGCGACGAGGGCAGGACGAGCGCGTCCGCCGCCGCGAGCTCGGCCGCGAGCGCCTCGTCCCCGAGCACGCCGGGCGCCGAGACGCGCGCCCGCAGGAACGCGGAGCCGGCGATCGCGCGGCGCACCCGCCCGGCGTAGGCCGGGTCGCGCGCCGCGTCGCCGATGAGCACGAGCGTGGCATGCGCGCTCCCGACCCGCTCGAACGCCGCGAGGAGCTCCAGCAGCCGCTTGCGCGGGATGAAGCTCCCCACGAACAGGAGCCGCAGCGGGCCGCCGTCCCGCCGGGCGCGGGGGAGCAAGGGGAGCCGGTCCGCGCCCGGCGTCGCCACGTCGACCCGGGCGAGCCCGAGCTCGCGCCGGAGCCGCGCCGCGGTCGTCGCGCTCGTCGCGAGGTGCGCGTCGCACAGGCGGATCACCGCCGCCTCCGCGAGCGAGAGCGCCGCGCGCCGCGGGCCGGGCGGGAGCTCCCACGCGCTCAGGTGGTGCACGAGGAGCGCGCGCGCGATCCGCCGCGGCAGCGCCGCGAACGCCGGCCCGAGCTCCCGGAAGCAGAGCTCGTCGCCGACCACCACGGCGGGGTCGATCCGCGCGAGGCGCCGCCCGAGCGCGAGGCCGGCGAGCACCCGCGACCTCGGCGCCGGATCGAGGGACACGACCTCCACGGCGTCGCCCCGGGCGCGCAGCCGCTCGACGACGAGCCGATCGTAGATGTAGCCGCCCGTTGTCTGGTCGAGGGCGCCGTAGACGATCCAGGCGATGCGCATGGGTCAGGGGAGCGGCCCGGCCTGATAGCCTCCCTCGCGGCGCGCGGCAACGAGCCCCGCCGCGCGCACGCGCTGCACGCCGCGGCGGCCGGCGCTACAGGTCGCGCTCGAAGCCCGCGTACGCCGACGGCGACTCTCGGACGAGCACCCTCAGCGTCGATCCCGGGAGCGGCGCCTCTCCCGCGGGCAGCCTCGCGATCTCCTCGGCGAGGAGCCCGGCCACGTGCTCGGCCACGCGCTCGGTCGTGGAGGTGCGCCCGGGGAAGGCGGGGTGCTCGTCGAGGTTCGTGTAGTCGATCGTGTCGAGCACCCGGCGCAGCGACGCGTGCAGCGCGCCGATGTCCATGACCACGTGGTGCGGGCCGAGCGCCTTCGCGCGGATCTCGATCTCGACGGAGTACGTCGCGCCGTGCATCCGGGTCGCCGGGCCGAAGAACGGATCGGAGAAGCTGTGCGCGATCATCACGTGATCGCTGACGCCGAGGAGGAACATGGCGGTAGCGGGCCTCTGACTTCTAGGTTGCCTCTCGCGTAGCCGATCGCGCGCCGTACCGGAAGACCGTCTGCAGCCGCGCCCCGGGCTCGGCCGCGAGCTCTGCGTACACGGACGGCGCCGCGTCGAGCGGGACGGACGGGTCCAGCAGCGCGTCGAGCGCCGGGTCTTCGAGGAGGGCGCGGACGAGCGCGAAGCGCCGCGCGTGGTCCCAGCGGGGGGCGCGCTCCGGCGGGAGGGTCGAGACCTGGCTCGCCCGCAGGCGCAGGCGCCGGCGGTGGAACTCCGCGCCGAGCGCGACCGGGCTCGTCCGCGCCCCGTAGAACGACGCGACCGTCACCGTCGCCTCGCGCGCCGCGTGCGCGATCGCGCGGTCGAGCTCCTCCGGATGGCCGGTCGCGGCGATCACGGCGTCCGCGTCGCCGCGCGGCCGGTCGTCCTCGGGCCGGAGCGCCGCGGCGGCGCCGAGCGCGAGGCCGACCTGGCGCCGCCGCTCGCTCGGCTCGACGAGCCGGACCACGGCCCCGGCGCGCCGCGCGAGCGCCACGATGAGCAGCCCGACGACCCCGCCGCCGAGCACCACCACGTCGTCTCCGAGCCCCACCCCCGCGTCCCACACGCACGTGATCGCCGTCTCGAGGTTCGCGGCCAGCACCGCGCGCTCGGCCGGGATCGAGCGGGGCAGGCCGCGCGCCGCGCCCGGCCCGAGCAGGTGGAGATCGCCGTGGGGCGCGAGCGCGAAGACGCGGTCGCCCGGCCCGAGCGCCGCGCCCTCGCCGCGGGCGACGACCTCGCCGACCCACGCGTAGCCGTAGCGGCGTGGGTAGGTCGGCGCGCCTTCAGCGTCGGGCGCGTCGAGCGACGGGTCGAACGGCGTCGGCCCCTCGCCGCGGAAGAGCAGCAGCTCCGTCCCCTGGCTCACGCCCGACGCGAGCGCGCGCGCCACGACCTCGCCGGGCCCGGGCGCGCGCGGCGGGGCCCCCGGACGCACCTCGACGAGCCCTGGCCGGACGAACCAGAGCTCCCGGGCGAGGGGCGGGGCGGCGTCGCTCGGCGTGATGGCCCCGGGCGGCGCGGGCGCGTCAGTCGGGATAACGCACCTCCCCTCGCAACAGCACGTTGCCCCCGAGGAGCTCGACCGCCGGCTCGCGCAGGTCGATCGCCGACGCGAGCGGCGCCTCTCCCAGCGCGCCGACCGCGGGGATCGCCGTGTCGCCGAGGAAGCGCGGCGCGATCTCGACCTCCGCGCGGTCGGCGAGGCGCGCGCGCAGGAACGAGGTGAGCACGGCGCCGCCCCCCTCGACGAGCAGCCGCCACACGCCGCGCGCGTGCAGCTCGGCCAGCGCGTGCGGCAGCGAGACGAGGCCGCTGTCGTCCGCGGGCACGACGATCACCTCTGCGCCGCGCTCCTCGATCCACGCCTGCGCCGCGCGCGACGCGCGCCCCGCCGCGCCGAAGACGACCACGCGCCCGCCGGCCGGCTGCCCGCTGCCGGGCGGCTGCAGCAGGCGCGCCCCTTCCGGCACGCCGAGGGCGCTCGCCAGCACCACGCGCATCGGCTGGCGCCCCTCGCACCCGCGCAGGGTCAGCCGCGGATCGTCGATCACGACGGTGCGGATCCCCACGAGCACCGCGTCGTGCTCCGCGCGCGCCCGGTGGGCGCACACCATCCCGGCGGGTGTGCTGAGCATGACGCGCTGGTCCCGGGCCGCGATCCGGCCGTCGAGCGTCTGGGCGAAGTGGAGCGTGACCCGCGGGCGCGGCAAGCTCATGGCGCGCCCGCGGGTGCGCGTCCGGCGCGAGCGAACGCGCAGGGGAGAGGGGACTTTGCCGCCGTCCCGAGCCGACAGTGGAGCCTCCGGGGCACGACGGCACTCTAGACCAGAACGTGGGAACCGGGGAGGAGCGCGCGCACTCGATCACCCAGTTCCACGCTTTCTAGCAACGCGTTCATCTCCGCGCTCAACGGCCTCATCCGAAGCTCATTCCGTCCGGCGCGCCGATGGCGCTGCTGCAGTAGCGCCATCGGGCGACTCGAAGCATCGATGAAGATCAGCGAGACACGGTTCGATCGTCTCTCTGGCGACTCCGCCCCTCGATGGGCGCAAAGACGATATGTCGAGCGGTGCTCCGACGCGAACACGCCAGGCGTCGAGGTCGCCGGAGCGACGTCGAGTCCACGAAGCGCGTGACGCGGCGCACGCCACACTTTTCGAGTCGAGCGGTGATGCCATCGCTGTTGCTGCAATTGTTCAAGACACGCTCTGCTTTTTTGCGCACGGCGATGCCGCGCACCGCCGTGTACCTGTGTGCAAGTGTATGTTGCGCGCCATGCGCGCCCATACCTTGACCGAATCTTTTGCACTTCTCACGCTGGCGGCGGCTCTCGCCGCCGGTTGCTCTGGATCTTCTGACGCTGACGACGGAGACCCCGGCGCAGCGGCGAGCTCTGGCGGGCTACCGAGCGCGAGCGCCTCGACGGGCGACGCCGCGAGCAGCAGCGGCGGCTCGACCTCGGGCAGCGCCGGCGTCACCAGCGGCGCCGGCGTCACCAGCGGCGCCGGCGGCGCGGGCAGCACCGGCAGCACCACGGCGGGAACGGGCGGCGGCGCGGCGGCAGGTACCGGGGGTAGCGGCGACGCGAACAGCACCGCGGCAGGAACGGGCGGCACCGCGAACCCGGGCTCCGAGCTCGGCAACGGCGCCATGGAGGGCTCCGGCAAATCGAGCGAGCGGTACGAAACGGGCCTCGTCTCGCGCGACGGCACGCCGTACGTGCTCATCACCAACGGCTGGGGCCCCGGGTTCGGCAACCACACCGTGTCGTGGGAAGGCACGTCGTTCACGGTGGAGAGCATGAGCGGCTCGGCCGGCTCGATGGGGCAACCCGCCTCGTACCCGACGGTCTTTTGCGGCCGATACTCGGTGAGGGAGGTGCCGGATTGCGGCTTGCCGGCGCCGAGCAGCTCCATCAAGAGCCTGCGCACCGGCTGGCGCTGGGCCAAGAATGGCAACGAGGGCCAGTACAACGCCGCGTTCGACATCTGGATGGGCAACGGCACGCAGCTCCAGGGCTATCTCATGGTGTGGCTGCGCGATCCGACGCGCTTTCAGCCCGCCGGGCAGCCGAACGCCGCGCACCAGGGCGTGGAGGTCGCGAACGTCCCCGGCAAGTGGAACATCTGGAACGGCATGGTGAACGGCCTGCCGATCGTGAACTGGGTGCGCGCCGAGGGGCAAGACAGCTCGGAGATCGAGTTCGACGTGATGGACTTCGTGCGCGACGCGCAGACGCGCGGCATCAGCGTGCCCGGCAACACGGTCAACGCGGTCGCCGTCGGGTTCGAGATCTGGGAGGGCCCGATCACGAACCTGAAGAGCCTCGACTTCTACGTCGACGTGAACTGAGCGCCGCCGCTCGCTTGCCGCGCAGGCCCAGGCGCCCTATCGCTGGGCGCGATGCCCATCCGCTGGCCGGATCTCTCCTCGCGTTGCGAGCGCGCTGGCCTCCCGCTCCGCGGCGGCTTCCACCCGCGCGAAGGCGACGGCGTGCCGGCGGCAGGCGATCTCCCGGCGGGGACGCTCGTCCTGCTCGGCAACGCCGGCCCGTCGATGTGGCGCGCGTTCTCGCGCGCCCGCGAGGACACCCCCGCTCTCGCGCTCGACGACTGGACCGCCGCGGTCGTCTCCCCGCTCGCGGCGGAGCTCGGCGCGACGGCCCTGTTTCCCTTCACCGGCCCTCCCTACTGGCCGTTCCAGCGCTGGGCGCAGCAGGCCGAGGCGCTGTCCCCGTCGCCCCTCGCCATCCTCATCCACCCGCGATTCGGCCTCTGGCACGGGTACCGCGCCGCCCTCGTCTTCGCGGAGCGGCTGTCGCTCCCGCCGCACGAGGATCTGGCGAGCCCCTGCGTCTCGTGCGCCGGCCAGCCCTGCCTGAGCGCCTGCCCCGTGTCCGCGTTCTCCCCCGGCAGCTACGATGTCGCCGCGTGCGTCGGCCACCTCGACGCCGGGCCTGGCGCAACGTGCATGACCGGAGGGTGCCTGTCGCGCCGCGCCTGCCCGATCGGGCAGGAGCACATCTATCCCGACGAGCAGCGCGAGTTCCACATGCGCGCGTTCCGGCGCGCGATGTCGAGCACGGGCGGCTAGCGAGGACCGCGGCGGCACGCAGAGCGCGCTGGCCCCGGCGCACGGCGCGGCTCACTGCCTCCTGATGCGATATCCGGCGCGCGGGAAGTGCACCGCGATCTCCCCCACGTCCGGATCGCTGCGTCGTATCGTGATCTCGGCGGCCGAGAGCCGCGCGACCACGCCCCGGGTCTCCTCTGGACCGTAATCGTCAGCCGTGATCGTCACGGCGTCTCCCGGCGACAGGCCCTCTCCGGTCGCGGTCTCCCCGCCGGCGCCGTCGGCCGGCTCGGACGCGCGGGCCGCCGCGAGCGCCTCGGCGGCGGTCATCGCTCGGACGTCGCCGGGGCCGAACGCCTCGATGCGCGCGAACCACGCCGCGAGCGCGGGCCGCGCCTCGATCGCGGCCGACAGCCTGGCGCTCCGGTTCAGGAACCAGACCGGGTGGAAGCACGCCGCATCCGCGATCGAGAACGCGTCGCCCAGCACGAAAGGCCGGCCACGGAGCTGGACCTCGAGCCGATCGAGCGACAGCAGCGCCTGGCTCAGGGCGTGCGGCGCCGCCTGGAAGATCGCGTCCTTGCTGAGCGCCGGCGACATCGCCGCGCGATCGGCCAGGATGCCGGGCGGCAGGACAGCGAACATCTCCACGACCACCGGCGGCACGGCCTGGGACATCAACCGATGATCCGCCCAGTCCTCGATCAGCTCGACCAGCCCGGCCTGGCCCGGCGGGACGCAGGAAGGCTCCGGTCGTATCTGCTCCAGGCGCCGCGCGATGCAGGCCGTGTCACAATAGATGTCCGCGCCGATCTGCAAGACCGGGATCCGCCGATATCCCCCCGTGAGCGGCGTCAGCTCCGGCTTCGGCGCCATCATCGGTTGCTCGACCGATCTCCACGCGATCTTCTTGTACGCGAGGATCCGGCGGATCTTCTCCGCGAAGAGCGATAACGGATAGTGGTGCAGGATGAGCTCGGCCATGGACGACCTCGTGCGCTGGCGACCTCTTCGGGTCGGCGTTCGCTGTCGAATCTAATGAGGGCGGCCCGCGCCGTTCTTGGGAGATCTTGCGATCCCCCGCCCCCTCTCGGGAGCTCCGGGGCGCCGGATCAGGTCGCCGGCGCGGAGCCAGGCGCCGCTCGCCCGGGCGCCGCGTGCCCCGCATCTCCCGCGTGCGCCGCATTCCCTGCGCGGCGCCGCCCGCGAGCCGCTAGCCTCCGCTTCGGGGGGGCCAGCGCCGCGGTCTCACGGCGCCCTTGAAGAGCCCTCCTGACTCGACGGATCCCCGCGCCTCGCGCGGGACGAGGAGGCACCGCCCATGCTCGCCGGCCGCATGATGGATTACCCGCTCACGTTGACCCACTTCCTCGACCGGGCGCGGACGTACCACGCGCGCTGCGAGATCGTGACCCAGAACCCGGACAGGACCGTCTCCCGCTCCACGTATGCCGATCTCCACCGCCGCGCGTCGAAGCTCGCGCACGCGCTCACGCGGCTCGGCGTCCGCGCGGGCGACCGCGTCGCGACGCTCTGCTGGAACCACGCCCGGCACCTGGAGCTCTACCTCGGCGTCCCGGCCATGGGCGCGGTCCTCCACACCCTGAACCTGCGCCTCCACCCGAGCGAGCTCGGGTACATCGCCTCGCACGCCGAGGACAAGGTCGTCGTCGTCGACCGCTCGCTCCTCCCGCTCTTCCGCAAGTTCGCGCCGGAGGTCCGCAGCATCCAGCGCGTCCTGGTCCTCGACGACGACGGGCCCGTGGATCCAGCGGCGGGCGACGGGCTCGACTACGAGGCGCTGCTCGCGCCCGAGCCGGAGCACTTCGACTTCCCGAGCCTGGATGAGCGCGCCGCCGCCATGCTCTGTTACACGTCGGGGACGACCGGCAACCCCAAGGGCGTGGCCTACAGCCACCGCTCGATCGTGCTCCACACGCTGGTCTCCTGCATGCACGACGCGCTCGGCTTCCGCGACCGCGACATCGTCCTTCCGGTGGTGCCCATGTTCCACGCGATGGCCTGGGGGCTGCCGTACGCGGCGATCGCGACCGGCGCGAGGCTCGTGCTCCCGGGCCCGCACCTCGACGCCGCGTCGCTGCTCGATCTCATGGCCAGGGAGCGCGTCACGTTCGCCGCGGGCGTCCCCACGATCTGGCTCGGGATCCTCGCGCTCCTCGACGAGCACCCGAAGCGCTGGGATCTCTCGTCGATGCGCGCCATGGTGATCGGCGGCTCGGCGGCGCCCCCCGCGCTCATCGACGGCTTCCGCGCGCGCCACGGGCTCGTGGTCCTCCACGCCTGGGGCATGACCGAGACCAACCCGCTCGGCACCGTCGCCCACGTCCGGAGCAGCCTTGGCCGCCTCCACGAGGACCCGGCCGCCTCGCTGCAGACGCGCGCGTCGCAGGGCTACCCGGTCCCGTTCATCGATCAGCGCCACGTCGACGCGAGCGATCGGCCGCTGCCCTGGGACGGCAGGACGATGGGCGAGCTCGAGGTGCGGGGCCCCTGGGTCGCCTCATCGTACTTCGGCGGCGAGGGCGAGGACCGCTTCACGAAGGACGGCTGGTTCAAGACCGGCGACGTCGTGACGATCGACGGCGAGGGCTACATGCGCATCACGGATCGAACGAAGGACGTGATCAAGTCGGGCGGCGAGTGGATCAGCTCGGTCGCGCTGGAGAACGCGCTCATGAGCCACCCGGCCGTCCTGGAGGCCGCGGTGTTCGCGGCGCGCCACCCCCTCTGGGGCGAGCGCCCGCTCGCCGCGATCGTCCTGCGGCAGGGCCAGAGCGCCTCGAAGGAGCAGCTCCACGCCCTCCTCGAGCCGCGCTTCGCGAAGTTCTGGCTCCCGGACGAGTACCTCTTCCTCGAGCGGATCCCGCGCACCTCGACCGGCAAGTTCCTCAAGTCGAGGCTGCGCGAGGAGTTCGCCGATCTCCTGGAGAAGAAGGCATCCGGATGACGCGCTGACGCGCCCGCGCGCCCTGGGAGAAATCGCCGGAAGCTCCCGGCAAAGCGTGTACTACGCTGCCGCCATGGCCGAAGGGGAACCCGAGGATTTCGCCGCCGCGCTGAACGACGCGGCCATCGACGGCTGGATCAGCGCCATGGGTCTCCGGCTGATCCGCGCCACGCGCGACGAGGTGGAGGCCGAGCTCGACATCGGGCCGCAGCACCGGCAGGCCTATGGCATCGTCCACGGCGGCGTCCACGCGGGCATCGTGGAGACGCTGGCGTCGATCGGCGCCGCGCTCCATGCCCTGCCGGACGGCCGCTCGGTCGTCGGGCTCGAGAACCACACGAGCTTCCTGCGCGCGGTCCGGTCGGGGCGGCTGCGCGCCACCGCGCGCCCGCTCGACCGCGGGCGGCGCACCCAGGTCTGGGAGGGCTCGGTCTACGACGAGGAGGGCCGGCTCTGCGCCTCGGGGCGCGTGCGCCTCCTCGTCCTGGAGCCGGACGCGACGCTCGCAGGGCAGCGCGCCGGCACGCCCGGGTGATCGCCGACCGCGCGAGCGCCTGACCGAAAGCTCCCCCTGACCCCTGATTGCCCGATCGCCGGCTCGCCTGACCCCCTGATTGCCCGCTCGCCCGATTGCCCGATCGCCCGAGCGCCTTACACCCTTCGCGAGGTGCCCCCGTTGCGCGACGCAGCCGCCCTTCGGATGATCGACCCCATTCCCCGGCTCGGCTGGGTCGGCGCGCCCTCGCCGGTCACGGCGCTGCCGCGGCTCGCCTCCGCGCTCGGCGTCGAGTTCCTCGGCGTCAAGCGAGACGACCTCTGCGAGCCCCTCCACGGCGGGATGAAGATGCGGAAGCTCGACTACGTGCTCGCCGCGCCGCCCTTCTCGACCGCGGCGGCGTGGTCCGCGGCGGGCGGCATCGGCTCGGGCAACGTGGCGGCGCTCGTCGCCGCGGCGCAGCGGCTCGGCCGGAGGGTGCACGCGCACCTCTTCTGGACCGACCTCTCCAGGGGCGTGCTCGACAACCTCGCGTTCACCGCCTCGGGCCCGGCCTCGATCCGCTTCTACCCGTCGCGCGTCGAGCTCGCGCTCGCGCGCCCGTCGCTCTTCCTGCCGCTCCGCGCCCGGGACGACGACGGCGCGGCGATCGTGCCGCTCGGCGCCACGTCGGCGCTCGGCATGCTGGGCGCCGCGCGCGCGGCGCTCGAGCTCGGCGCGCAGATCCGGGCCGGCGAGCTCCCCGAGCCCGCGCGCGTCTACGTGCCGCTCGGCTCCGGCGGCACCGCCGCCGGGCTCGCCGTCGGGCTCGCGCTGGGCGGCCTGCGCTCGCGGGTCGTGGCCGTCGCCGTGGTCGAGCGCCTCCTCGCCTCGCGCTTCCGCCTCCGCGCCCTCACCGCCGAGCTCCGCGCCGCGCTCGCGCGGCGGGGCGTCGCGCCCGTGCCCCCCGCGGCGCCGATCGACGTCGTGCACGGCTACCTGGGCCGCGGGTATGGATCACCCACGCCCGCGTCGCTCGCCGCCTGCGACGCCCTCGCCGCCGAGGGGATCTCGCTGGAGCCGGTCTACACCGGCAAGGCCATGGCCGCGCTCATGGCGCACGCGCGGGAGCGCCGGCTCGGCCCGGTGCTGTTCTGGCAAACCGCGCGGCGCGAGCCCCTGCCCCGGCACGACGGTTTTTGCGAGCGACTCCCGGCCGCGCTGTCGCGGCGCCTCGGCGCCCACTGCGGCGGCGGATCTCGATAAACGACCTACATCTCGGCGCCTCCCCGGCGCTCGTGCGCTGTCGCTCGGCTGCACTTTTCTCCACGCCGGCCTCGTGCTGCCAGCGCGCGGCGGCAATTTTCTGGATCGCACCGCCATTGCGACGCGATAGAATTGCTGTCTCGCTTGCGCCCTCGGCGACCGCCCATCCCGGCGCTCGTAACGCCGCGGCCCGCGCGCACACAACGCGCAAAACATGCGCAAACCACGCACAACGGACGCGCAGACCACGCGCGATATTCCCCACAGAAGGAGTCTTCACATGCTTAGGTCGCTACAGTCGAACTGGTGTGCTCCGCTCGCAACCATGCTGGTGTTGGCCGGGGTCGCGTGTGGGGGCGGCACCGATGGATCGAGCGACTCCAGCAACAGCGCCGGCGCCGGATACGGCTCGGGCACGGGCGGCAGCGACTTCGGGTCCGGTGTGTCGGCGGGCGCAGGCAACGGGAACGGCAGCAGCGGCAGCGGCGACGGGTGCAACGCGAGCCTCACGGGCATCGTGCGCGACTTCCGCGCCTACGAAGACGGCGAGGGGCACCCTGACTTCGAGACGTTCACGGGCCAGGGCCTGAAAGGCATCGTCGAGCGCGAGCTGGGCCCGGATCAGAAGCCCATCTATGCGCATGACGGCGGTACCGCGCACACGACCGGGCCCGAGGAGTTCAACCAGTGGTACCGCGACGTCGACGGCGTGAACATGCCGATCGAGTTCACGATCACGCCCGTCGTCGGCGCGGACGGCATTGCCACCTACGAGAACCGGGCCTTCTTCCCCATCGACGAGCGGGGCTTCGGGAACGAGGGGAGACAGCACAACTTCCACTTCACGTTCGAGCTCCACATGACGTTCGTGTACAACGGCGGCGAGGAGTTCAGGTTCTCCGGCGACGACGATCTCTGGGTGTTCATCAACAACCGGCTCGCCATCGATCTGGGCGGCCTCCACGGCCCGCAGGACGATAGGCTCGACCTCGACGCGATGGCGAGCGAGCTGGGGATCACGCCCGGGCAGGAGTACGCGCTCGACTTCTTCCACGCCGAGCGGCACACGACCGAATCGAACTTCACCATCCAGTCGACGCTCGCGTTCACGAACTGCGAACCCATCTTTGTCGATTGATCCGCTCGATTGATCCGCTCGATTGATCCGCTCGACTGATCCGCTCGACTGATCCCGCTCCACCTCTCCTGCCCAGCGAGGGCGGCGGGCCCGCTTCCGCGAGCCCGCCGGGGCTAAGGCTGGAACGACCCGCTGACGAACGTCGAATCGGCGAGGCGGTACGGCGCGCCCATGATCTCCCTGGGCCGCGACCCGCGCACGAGCTCGCGCGGGAGCTCGTAGGTCTGGTCCATCAGCCGGATCTCGATCGGCCCGGAGTCCTCGACCTCCAGCGACCACTCGATACCTCCCGGCGGCAAACCCATGTAGGTGAACCCCCAGCGGACATCGCGCTTCGCGTCGGCCGCGCGACCCCGCTCCTCCACGCCCTTTCCGTCCACCTCGGCGCGGATCACCCGGTTCGGGGACGTCACCTCGGCGAACAGCCAGGGGGCTCCCCGGGATGAGGCGACGCGGAGCCGGAGCGCCCGCACGCCGGCGCGCCGGACATCGCCGAGCACCGTGAGCGACGGCGCCGGCAGGGCGAGGGCCGGCGCCTCGCCCTGGCGCGTCACGCGCACGAACGGCACGGCGAACGAGGGCGCCTGCCCGCGATTGTCCGGGAAGTACGCGGCGGTCCACGGGTCGAGGTCGCGGTCGGCCGAGAGCCAGTGGGCCTCCCCGGCGGCGGTGTCGACCGCGTAGGCGAGGCTCGCCGGTCGGGGCCGCGCCTCGGTGAAGCCCGTGGTGGCGCAGGCGACGAGGAGCGCCGTGAGGCCGGAGACGCCGAACGCGAGCGAGAGCCGCGGCGAGCGGCCGCCGCCGAGCAGCTCGGCGTGCGGCAGGAAGAGCCCGAAGACGAGCGCGACGGCCAGGGCCGGCACCGCCGCCTTCGGCAGGCCCAGCGCGACGAAGAACAGGTACGGGCCGGGCACGGCCAGCGCGACCGCCGGCACCGCGGTCGCGACGAGGACCGCGGCGTCCGCGAGCGTGGGCGGGGCGTCGCCGCGCCGGATCGTCACCGCCGCGAGCCCGAGCAGGGCGAACGCGAGCGGCCAGGCGAAGTAGAAGCTCGCGCCCGGCATGAGCAGACTCGCCGCGACGAGGAGCAACATCCACAGGAGCAGCGCGCCGAGGGCGAGCTCGCACGCGCCGAGCCGCCGCCGGAAGAACCGGTAGCCCGCCGCGGAGGCCGCGAGCGCGGCGAGCGCGAGCGCGAGCCGGTACGCGGGCGCGTTGTACGGCTCGAACGGCATCACCCGGAGGGCCGGGTGCACGCTGCGGAGGATCCACGCGAGCCCGCCCACGGCCGCGGCGACGCCGGCGAGCAGCGCCAGGAAGGCGAGGAGCCCCGCGGCGATCCGGCCCGGCGAAGCGGCCCGCCGCCGCCCCGCGTGGAGCACCACGCCCGCGAACAGGCAGGTGACCAGCGCGGCGATCGGGAGCGTCCAGCCGATCGGGTGCGAGACGAGGTGGGCGCCCCACGTGTTGAAGTACACCGCATCTCCGCGCCCGGGATCCCGCAGGTCGAGCGCGCCGAAGCGCCGCGCGAGCGAGAGCGCGTAGTCGCCGGCGTGCTGCACGCTCCGGAGGTCGAGGTTGCCCACGGTGTCGGACGGGGCGTGGTAGTGCGCGGCGTCGTCGGTGAAGGCGAAGTTCAGCCCGGGGATCCCGGCCCGCTTGAAGACGCTGAGATCGGTGCTGTGGCCCATGCGCCGCGCGACCTCGGGGAAGAGCGACGACGCCACCGGGTAGGCCGCGGCGCTGGCGAGCTCGCGGACGGGGAAGGCGTCGCCGGGCCCGGTGTCGAACATCGCGACCACGCCGCCGGCCCCGCGGGCGTCGAAGTTGAGCGCGATCCCCACCTCGCCGCGCAGCGGGTGCTCGTCCATGAACGCCTTGCCGCCGAGGACGCCTCCCTCCTCCGCGTCGGTGAACAGGAGCAGCACGTCGTTGCGCAGCGGAGGGCCGCTCTTCAGGGCGCGCAGCGCCTCCAGGAGCGCCGCCACCCCGCTGCCGTCGTCGGCGGCGCCCGGGCTGCCGGGCACCGAGTCGTAGTGCGCGACGAGCGCGACCGCCCGGGTGCTGTCCGCGCCCGGCAGCCGCGCCACGATGTTCTCGACGTGCGCCGCGTCGTACGGCAGGCCCCACTGCCGGCTGAGGACCGAGGCGCGCTGCACCTCGGGCTGCACGCCGAGCTTCGAGAGCTCCGCGAGCAGGTAGTCGCGCGCCCGCCGGTGGCCCGCCGAGCCGGTGGGGCGCGGCTCGGCCGCGATCTGCGCGAGGTGCGCCCTGGCCCGCTCGGCCGAGAACACCTCGGGCGGCGCGCTCGCCGGGACGACGTCGGGAGGGCTCAGCTGCGCGATGCGGAGCGCGACCAGCGCGAGGAGCGCGAGGGCCGCTGCGAGGCGAGGAGACCACGCCATGGCGGTCGGTCGGCCTCAGCGCAGCGGCGCCGGAGGCTCCCCCTGGGCGACGTCGTCCTCGGGCCTGCGCGCGAGGCGCGCGGCCGCGCGACGGTAGAGCTCCGTGAGCGGCGCGCGGTGCGCGGCGAGGAGCACCGTCACCCCGGCCAGCCACAGGAGCACGAGCGGCACGAGCGCCGAGGAGGTCGTGTAGACGAGCACGGGGCGGAAGGCGCGCTCGCGCGTGACGAGCTCGCGGCGCGCTCGAACGGCCCGCTCGTAGTCCGGGAGCGACAGCGCGACCGGCGTCACCCCCTCCAGCACCGCGCCTCCAGGGGCGAGCGCGCCGCCGCCCTTGGGCAGATCGTCGTCCTTCGCCCTGCGCACGGCGGCGGGCGCCGGCGCCGCCGACTCGCTGTACGTCGAGTTCCAGCGCTCCGCCCTGTAGCTCCTCGCCGAGACGGCGAAGAGCCCGACCAGGAGCGCCAGGCCGCCCAGGCAGAGCAGCACCACCATCGCGGCGGCGCGGCCACGGCCTCCGAGGAGCCGCCCCGCGAGCCACGCCGCCACGGCCGTCGCGATGCCGACCAGCAGCGCCACGAACGTCGCGGGCGCCAGGAACCACAGGCCCGCCATGAGCAGCCCGCCCAGCGCGCGCAGCGCGCGCACGCGCCCGCGGCTCGCCGCCCCGCCGGGGCGGACGGCGATCCACGCGGCCACGAAGCCGATCGCCACCGCGAAGGCGTCGCCCGCGTCCGCGAACCACACCGGCCGGTCGCCGCCGAGCAGCGCGAGCGGCACCACGCGATCGGGCAGCCCGACCGTCAGCGCCACCTCGCTCGCGGTGAGCGGGTAGCTCGGCATCGGCAGCTCCAGCGTTCCTCCGAGCGAGTGCACCGCCGCCTGCGCCAGCGACTGCACCTGGATCGTGTGGCTCCCCGTCTGCAGCGGCACGAGGACCTCCTCCGCGGCCTTGCCCTGGTGCATGATCCGCTGCGCCTTCCCGTCGGTGGCGAGGTAGATCGGCCGCCCGCCCGGCGCGTAGGTCAGGTAATCGATGCCGTTGTTCTCGTAGGTGAGCGCGTCGTCGGCGACGAGGTCTCCGCGCTCGGTCAGGACCAGGGTGCGGCGGTGGTCGCGCACCACCGCGGCGAGGACCTCGACCCCCGAGAGCGGCTCGACGGCGACCTCGACGCGCTGCCCTCGCTGCACGAGCAGGAGCCGCGACGTCGCCTGGGTCCGCGGGATCGGCGACTCGGCGGCGTCGACCTGGCGCGCGTCGCCCTTCACCGTGAGGCGGTGCTCCGCGTCCGACTCGAACAGCCACCACTCGTAGGCGGAGCGCGGATCGGGCGAGAAGGCCCCGACCTTCGGGAGCGTGCCCGAGATCTTCATCTCCGCGGCGCGGCCCGAGGTGGGCAGCACGAGCTCGCCGCCCTCGACCCGGAAGCCGCTCGCGCCCGCGACGTCGAGCACCTTCTCCCCGAACGCGAGCGGCAGGCGCACGACGCCGAGGTCGCTGCCCGACCGCATGACGAGCCGGTACTCGAAGCCGATCTCCCGACCGACCCGCACCGCGCGCGACAGCTGGAAGACCGTGGGGCCCGCGCTCTGCGACCCCGCGCCCCCGTCGGGGGTGAAGTGGAGCGTCGCCCCGCTGAGCCCCGAGAGCCGCGCGCCCTCGGCGACGGAGCCGCCGGTGATGTCGGCCTCGAACGTGTTGAGCGGACCGGCGACCAGGAGCGTGAGGTCGCCCTCGAGCCAGAGGGTGCCCCGGAGCACGAAGCGGCGCGCGGCCGTCCAGAGGTAGTAGTGGTCGTCCTCGAAGCTGATCGGCGCGGCCTCGCGGCGCGACGCAGGCCGTCCATCGTCGAGCGTGGCCTCGATGCGGAGGTGCGCCGGCGGCCCGAAGAGCGGCACGGCCACGGGGCGGTCCGTGAGCACGCCGCCCGAGAGCTCGAACTGGAGCGGCCCCTCCCCCACCGCGCCCGTGATGCGCAGCCGATCGAGCGCGTAACAGCGCTCCTCGCAGCCCCCCGAGCCGCCGCGCTGGTCGACCCAGCGAGAGAGCATTTCCAGCTGTCCAGCCCACGAGTCCGGCGGAGGCCCGTGCGCCTGCGCCTGCGCCGCGGCGCCCTTCGCCGCGGGCGTCGCTGGCGCCGCGCCCGCGGCAGGCGCCGCCGTCGGCGCGTCGGGCGCCTGCCCCATCGAGAGCGACGGAACGACGAGCAGCGACAGCACCACGAGAAGCCACAACAGCGTTGGTGGCGTGGCCTTGTTCCAGCGCGCGAGCGACATAGGGTAACTCCCTTCCTTGACCTGCCGAGCGAACGCGATGGCCGCCGCAGCGTCCTCATCAAACAACCTAGGGAAAAACGACGGCAACAAAATCGACATGAGGCCTTGACAGTTAACGCGTCGCGTCGCAGTGTCGAGGCGTCGCGATTGTGCCTCCGACGAAGCCACAAGGTGGCTCTGTTCGCGGGCACGGCCGTGCGGCGGGGCGCCCCTCGCTCCAGTGCACATCGCGTCTGGCGAGCCCGCGAGAGCGGGCGACGCGCGGGGCACGGGGGTCAACGCTGGATTCATCATTTCTGTACGCCCGCGGTCGTCGCGGGGGGACATATCGAAGTGGGAGGCAGACCATGAGTGAGACCCAGAGCATCACGGAGCCGAAGGCCGAGAACAGCGTGAACGGGAGCGCCGGGCCCGCGCAGGCGGCGGACGCCAGCGCCGGGGCGGCGGTCAAGCCGCCGTTCGTCGAGACGCTGCGCGAGCTGGGCACCTCCTGGGCGGGGGTGGCCATCGGTTACGGGCGGATCGCGCTCGAGGGCGCTGCGCGCGCCCTCGAGCGGTCGGCGGGCAAGCTCGGCGAGCTTCAAGGGAAGCTCAAGAAGGGCGAAGTGGCCGCAGCGGAAGGCGCCCGCTGAGCCTCCCCTCCTGCGCGCCGCCGAGGAGCGTCCATCACGGCGCTTCTGGCGGCGCCGGGACCGGCGCGCCGCCGATGCCGACGGCAACAGCATAGATCGAGCCGGCTGCGCCTCCGACGTAAAGGGTCCTCGCATCGAACCCCGGGCCCGCTCCGAACTGCGCATTGGCCACCCCGGTCGGGAAGCGCGCCAGCAGCTCGGCCTCCCCCAGGGCGGCGCCGCCCGCGTCGAGCCTCACACGATAGAGCGTCCGGTTCTCGTTATCGACCGTGTAGAGGTGACCACACGTATCGAGAACGAGTCCGTCGAGCACGGACGAGGCGACCGTGACCACGAGCGACGGGGGTTCGCCCGGGTTGTTCAGGTCGATCTTGCGGATCTCGCCGGCAGAGGAGTTGGTGTAGAAAACCGCCCATCGCGCCGGGTCGAAGGCGATTCCGTTCGGCTCGCTCACCTCGGGGGCGCCGCTCGCGATCTCGTCGATCGTGGCATCGGGGTTGAGGCGGATCACCCGATCGCCCGCGAGGTCGGTCGCCCAGACGTTGCCCAGCGCGTCCGGAGCGAGGCCGTTCGGGTCCGTGAGGCCTGTCACGTAGTCGTCGACCATTCCGGTCGCCGAGATCTGGACGACGGCGCCCTGGTTCGGCAGCGCCGCCACGAGGGTCCCGTCGGGCCGGTACCGGAGCCCGGGCACGGGGCCCGGGGGGCCCGGCAGAGACGCGAAGTTCGAGGTCCGACCCGTGGCGTCGAAGCGAACGAGGTTCGGCCCCTGCTTGGCGACGAGGTAGCCCCGGCCATCGAACGCGAAGTCCTCGCTGCCGATGAACCCGTCCGTGACCAGCGCCGGCTCGAAGGGCCCGGGCGCGAGCGCCGCACACTCGCCGCTCGGCCCCGCGCCCGCGCCGACTGCCACCCCGCCGCCCTCTCCGGTGCCCGTGGCCGCGCCGCCGCCCTCTCCGGTGCCCGTGGCCGCGCCGCCGCCCTCTCCGGTGCCCGTGGCCACGCCGCCGCCTTCTCCGGCGCTCGCGCTCGCACCGCTGCTCGACGCAGCGCCGACGTGGCCGCCGCTGCACGCCGACGGCGCCCCGAACAGGAGCAGCGCCCAGCCGAGCAGCCGGTACCCTCTCTTCATCTAGCTCGCCTCCTCGCCGCGCACACTACACGCCGCCTCCCGCATTGCCTACGGTCGACGGCGCGCGCCCGGGGCGCGAAGGCGGCCGGCGCGACGCGCCGTGGGAGCGGGGCGGGGTGGGGGTGGCCCGTGAGCGCAGCGCAGCGCGCCTAGCGCCGCGAGACGATGACGACGCCGGCGCCGACGATGGCCGCCGCGGCCCAGGTCGTCGCGGAGGCCCGCTCGCCGCCGAGCAGGACGCCGAGCGCGATGGCGACGATCGGGTTCACGTACGCGTAGCTCGTCGCGATCGCCGGGCGCGTGCTCCGGAGCAGGTACGTGTACGCGCTGAGGGCCACGATCGATCCGAACACCGCCAGATAGGCGAGCGCGAGGAGCGACCGCGATGAGGGCGCCGCCGCGAGGTGCTCGCCCGAGAGCGCGCTCACCCCGAGCATCACCGCGCCGCCCGCGAGCATCTCCGCCGCGACCGCCATCGGCCCTTCCGGGAGCGGCAGCGAGCGGCTGTACAGCGAGCCGAGCGCCCACGACACGGGGGCCAGCAAGATGAGCAGGGCCCCGGCGTGCGCCGCGTGGAGAGCGCCGCCGAGGTGGAGCAGCGCCGCGCCTGCGAACCCGACGAGGAGCCCGATCCACTCGCGCCGGGAGACCGCCGGGGCGCCGGCGGGCGCGCCGCCGGCGGCGCCCCGGCCTCGCGCGGTGGCGAAGAGCGCAAGCCAGAGCGGCATCGTGGACACCACGACCGCGGCGACGCCCGAGCTCACCCACTGCTGCGAGACGACGACGAACCCGTTGCCGAAGACGAGCAGCAGCACCCCGACCCGCGCCGCCGCGCCCCACTGCCGCAGCGTCGGCCGCGGGGCGCCGCGCAGCCGGAGCACGCCGTAGAGCAGCGCGCCCGCCGTCATGAAGCGCGTCCCGGCCAGCAAGAAGGGCGGCATCGTCTCGAGCGCGACCGAGACCGCCAGGTACGTCGAGCCCCAGATCACGTACAGCGCGAGGAGCGAGAGCAGCACCAGCCAGCTCCCCCGCGCCCTCGCCAGCGCCGCGCGCGCCGTCTTCCCTGCCTCGCCTCTCGCCACCGCGATCTGCGCCGGCTCGAGCGCCTCCACCACGAGGAGCCCGCGCCCCTCGCCGCCATAGCTGGAGCCGGCCTCCAGCACCACGTCCTCCGGCTCCCCCTCGCGGGTGATCCAGACCGCGCCGGCGGTACAGCTCAGGAGCAGCGGGCCGCCCCGCAGGCGGTGCGTCCACAGGCGCCCCTTCCCGAGCTCGATCCGCGACGCCTCCCGGAGGCGCGATGGCGGCTCCGAAACAAGTGAGGTCAACTTCATGCCCTGAAGGGTGGGGCCAAGCGAGCGACCGGTACAGAGGCAGTCGGTTGGTAATTGAGGCCGGTACAGTTTCCGGAACAGGCGACTGTGCTGGTCCTCACGCCCGGCAGCTGTACCGGTACCGCAGGGCCCGCCCGGCTGTACACTTCGTCTCGTGCAGGTGCAGGCGCCCATCGAAGCGGAGGACGAGGCCCACCTCTACGACCGCGTCGCCGCGCACGTCGCGGATCTGATCGCGCGCGGCGCGCTGCGGCCGGGCGACCGGATCCCGTCGGTGCGGCGGCTCAGCCGGCAGCAGGGGGTCAGCGTCGCGACGGTGCTGCAGGCGTACATGCAGCTCGAGAACCGCGGGCTCATCGAGGCACGCCCGCAGTCGGGGCACTACGTCCGCGCCCGCCGGGGCACGGCGCTGCCCGAGCCCCGGGCCGCGCGCGCCTGCACCACCGCCACGCGGGTCAGCGTGAAGAGCCTCGTCTCCAAGGTCTACCGGGCGTGCCGGGACCCGCACATCGTCCCGTTCGGCGCGGCGTGCCCGAGCCCGGAGCTCCTGCCGACCGACAAGCTGAACCGGATCCTCAGCGCGATCGCGCGGAGCGCGGGCGGCGCCGGCGTCTCGTACGATCCGCCGCCCGGCCTGCCGGCGTTGCGGCGGCAGATCGCCCGGCGCTCGGTCGAGTGGGGCGTCGCGCTCTCCCCCGACGACATCGTGACGACGGTCGGCGCCATGGAGGCGCTCCACCTCTGCCTGCGCGCGGTCGCCCGCCGGGGCGACACGGTCGCGCTGGAGTCGCCGGCGTACTACGGGCTCCTCCAGCTCATCGAGAGCCTCGGCATCAAGGCGATCGAGGTCCCGTCGCACCCCCGCACCGGCATGGACCTCGACGTCCTCGAGGAGATGCTGGGCCGCCACCGCATCAAGGCGTGCCTCGCGATCCCGAACTTCAACAACCCCCTCGGCAGCGCCATGCCCGACGAGGCGAAGGAGCGCCTCGTCGCGATGCTCGCGCGCCGCGAGGTGCCGCTCATCGAGGACGACATCTACGGCGACCTGCACTTCGGCGACGTCCGCCCCCGCCCCGCCAAGGCGTTCGACAAGAAGGGCCTCGTGATGCTCTGCTCGTCGTTCACGAAGACGGTGGCGCCGGGCTACCGGGTCGGCTGGACGGCGCCCGGCCGCTTCCTCGACGAGGTCGAGCAGCTCAAGTTCGCGCAGAGCGTGGCGACCGCGACGCTGCCGCAGATGGCGATCGCCGAGTTCCTCGAGATCGGCGGGTACGACCACCACCTGCGGACGCTCCGGCGCCGGCTCGCCGCCCAGGTCGCGCGCATGAGCGAGGCGATCGCCGAGCACTTCCCGCCCGGCACCCGCGTCTCGCGCCCCGCCGGCGGCTTCGTGCTCTGGGTCGAGCTGCCGCCCGGCACGAGCGCGCTCGACGTGCACGAGCGCGCGCTCGAGCACGGCATCAGCGTCGCGCCGGGGCCGATCTTCTCGGCCAAGCACCGCTTCTCGAACTACATCCGGGTGAACTGCGGCTACCCGTTCACGGAGCTCAGCGAGCACGCGGTCCGGACGCTCGGACGGATCTGCGCCGAGACCGCCGAGGGATGACGCGGTGGACGGCCGCGGCCCCGGCGGCGGCCGGCGCGCCCTGGATGCCGTACCCGCGCTGAAGTAGAACCTTCCCTCTCGATCGAGCGCCCGCCCCGACAAGCCCACGCCCTTGCGCCCCCGACATCCCGCGTCCCTTCCTTCGCCCGCGCCCCCGCCGACGCCCGCGCTGCGGCCTGCGCTCCCGATCCTGCCTGCGCACCGCCCGCCCGAGCCCGCCCGCGCTGCAGCTCCATCGCCAGCCCGCGCCGCCTGGGCGCTCGCGGCCTCGCTCGCCGCCCTGCCCGCCTGCGGCGCCGGGGCGATCGCGTCGCCGGGCACGCGAGCGCCGGAGACGCTGCGCGCGCTGCCGGATCGCATCGACGGCAGCACCCTCCTCGGCGGGGACGCGCAGCGCGCAGCGCAGGCGGGCGCGAGCGCGCTCCGGGTGATCGGCGCGGACATGGCGTCCGACGGCGATCGGCTCGGCGCCTTCGTCGAGGTGCCCGCCGGCGAGTGCATGCTCGCGATGGCGCGGGTCTCGCCGACGATCAGCGACGTCGACCTGTTCGCCTTCGAGGACGACGGCAGCGCCTTCTCGACGGACGAGGCCGCCGACGCGCGCGCGTCCATCCTCGTCTGCCCGCCGCACCCGCGGAGGCTCTATGTCATGGCGCGCGTGATGTCGGGCGCCGGGGCGGTGAGCGTCGGCGTGCAGAGCGTCCCGGTCAAGGCGGCCGACGCGGTCGCCCGCGCCGTCGGCGCGCGCGGCAGGTCCGGCGACGAGAGCGGGCGCCTCGAGTCGTGGCCCGGCCTGGAGGCGAAGATCAGGGCGCGCCGCGCCGCGGTCGGCGCGCGCTGGGACGACGTCCGGCGCGTCGCGCTGCCCGTCGGATCGAGGACCGCGAGCCGGATCGGCGCCACCCTCGACGGCGGCCGCTGCCTCGACGTGCTCGTCTCCCCGAGCGACGAGGTCGCCTCGCTCGAGGTGGTCGCGGAGGACGAGACCGGCAGGGTCGTCGCGCGCGCGCGCGAGCGGGGCAAGGATCGCTCGCTGCTCCTCTGCTCGGCGGTCTCCGTGGAGCTCTCGATCGCGATCCGCTCGCGCGGCACGCAGGGCCTCGTGGCCGTGGTCGTGGGCCGCTCGCAGCCGGGCGCCGAGGCGGAGATCTCCGGCGCCACGCCGATCGAGCGCGTGACCGAGGGCCGCGACCTCGCCGAGGCGCGGGCGGACCACGCCCGCGCGCTCGCCGGCCGGGGCTACGGCGCGCCGCGCGTGTCGACCGGGGCCGCGCGGCTCGGCAGCCGGACGACGCTGCCGATCGAGCTGCCGGCCGGCTGCGCGCGGATCGACGTGCTGGCCGGCAAGCCGCTCGCCGACGTGCTCGCGGAGCTCTGGAGCGAGGGCCACGCCCTCCTCGGCCGCGCCCGGGGCGGCGCCCGGGCGACGCTCTTCACCTGCGGGCGCGGCGGACCCGCCCGCGTCGACGTCGAGTCGATGGCGCAGCCTGGCCCGTTCGCCGTGGAGGTCCGCAAGGAGCCCGAGGCCCCGCCGGCGCTCGTCGCCCATCCGCTCGCCGCCGCGAGGCTGCTCGGGCGCATGAGCGCCGCCGGCCCCGCCGACGCCGCGGGGGCGGCCGGCGCGCAGGCGGTGGGGCTCGACGCCGCGCGCCTCAAGATCCTCCCGCTCCCGATCCCGGCCAACACGTGCGCCGAGGTGATCGTGGCGCTCGACGCCGACGGCGCGGGCGTCGATCTGCGGCTCGTCGACACCTCGACGGGCGAGAGCTCGCTCGCCAGGGCGCGGCACGTCGTGTCCGACAGCCGCTGCGCCGGCCCGGCGGCCGTCCCCGCGTCGATCGAGCTGCGCCTCGCGCACGGCAAGGGAGACGCCCTCGTGCTGATCCGCACCTCGCCCAGGTCGCGCTGAGCGAGCAGGCGCCGAGGCGAGAACGCTCGACCGCCCGCCGCGCCTTGACAGCGGAACCCCCCGAGCCCTCAGATGACGGCCGAGGGGCCGTTCGATGTCCTCGGGTCGCTTCGCCATCGCCACGCACGCCCTCGCGCTGCTCGCCCAGTCCGACGAGAGCTGCGCGAGCGACGCGCTGTCGGCGAGCATCAACACGAACCCGGCCTTCCTGCGGCGCATCCTCGCGCGGCTGTCGCAGGCCGGGCTCATCGAGGCGCGGGAGGGCCGCTCGGGCGGCTATCGCCTGGCGAGGCCGGCCAAGAAGATCCGGCTGAGCGAGGTGTACGCCGCCGTCGAGCCGGAAGGCGCCATCGCGCCGAGCCCGTGCGAGCCGAACGCGAGGTGCCCGATCGGGTCGGGGATCCAGCGGGCGTTCGATGAGGTCGCCGAGGCGGCCAACGCAGGGCTGCTGCGCGGCCTCGCGCAGAAGACCGTCGCGGACATCGCGCTCCGGGCGCAGCACCTCGGCCGCCCTGCGCCTGCGCCGATCAAGGCCGGCTGATCGCGGAGGCGCCTGGCCGCGCGGCGACGCCGCCGGCCTCCTGCCCCGGGCACACGCGAGGCCGCCATCCCTGCGGGCGGCCGAGCCGCTCCCCTGGCAGAAACTGAAACCGTGCATATAACAGTTGGAGCGAGCGTGGCTGTCGAGGATCGGGCCGGCATCGGGCCGGCGCGTCGCAGCCAGGGCCCGCTCACTCCAGCGAAGACCGAAAGGACAGCGCCATGGGCAGCAGCAATGTCATCGAAGTCAACGACCTGAATTTCGCGCAGGAGGTCCTGCAGACGGACACGCCGGTGCTCGTGGACTTCTCGGCATCCTGGTGCGCCCCCTGCAAGCGGCTCGCGCCGATCGTCGATGAGATCGCCGCCGAGACGGCGGGCCAGGTCAAGGTGGTCAAGCTCGACGTCGACGCGTCGCCCGAGGCCGCGCAGCGCTTCGGCATCCGCGGCCTGCCGACGGTGGTCGCCTTCCAGAAGGGCGAGCCCGTCGGGCGGCACGTCGGCCTCACGAACAAGAAGACGCTGCTCGCGCTCCTCGGACGTTGAGCGCGCCGAGAACCTCGAGCGCATCGAGCCTCCGCCGGCGATCGTCCGCGCCGTGACGTGCCCCACATCGCGCCCCCTGCGCGACGGAGACGCCACCACAGCGCGCGCCAGGACCGCTGGACACCCGACATCGACCTTCATTTCGCGAGCGGCTCCCGCCTTCACCCCGACCGCACGGGATGTGCGCGGCGCGCGGCCGTCGCATTGCGCGCCGGCCGTCTTCTACGGACGCAGCATCCCGTTGACATGACCACCCGATACGAGATTTTCTCGTCCGAGGAAGCCCAGCACTCCGCAACGCCGCTCGCTGCCGTCCGTCGTGGCGGTCGAGGGTCGCCACGCGGAGCCCTGCCGGTGTGGGTATTTCTGGCACGGCGCGACCGAGCCTGGCTTCCCGGACGCCATGGCCCTGTTCGACGACGACTTCGAGACGCTCGAGCAGCTCCCCGAGATGCGAAAATCTCGCGGGAAGGGCGGAGATTCGCACGGCCAGAGCCCCACCCCCGTGAGCCTCGGCCGCGCCCGCGCGGAGCTCACGGATCTGTCCAGCGACGGCCCCCGCTACGAGATGCGGTCGCTGCTCGGCGTCGGGGGGATGGGCGAGGTCCACTTCTGCAGGGACCGCCGCATCGGCCGCGACGTGGCCATGAAGGTCATCCGCGCCGAGCACCAGGGCGACACGACGCTGCGCCACCGGTTCCTCCGCGAGGCCCGGGTGCAGGGCCAGCTCGAGCACCCGTCGATCGTGCCCGTCTACGACCTCGGCGTGGACAACAAGGGCTCGGCGTACTTCACGATGAAGCGCCTCCGGGGCCTCACGCTGGCGAGGATCCTGAACGAGCTCCGCGAGGGCGACCCGACGGCGCTCCAGAGCTTCTCGCGCCGCAGGCTGCTCACCGCCTTCTCGTCGGTCTGCATCGCCGTCGACTTCGCGCACTCGCGCGGCGTGCTCCACCGCGACCTCAAGCCCGCCAACATCATGCTCGGCGACTTCGGCGAGGTGTACCTGCTCGACTGGGGCGTCGCGAAGCTCATCGACACGCCGCTCCAGACGATCGACATGGGCGAAGATCCCATGAGCACGCGGACCATCCCGGGCGACGTGCTCGGGACCCTCGGGTACATGTCGCCGGAGCAGGCGCAGGGGTGCGTCGACACGCTCGACGTGCGCAGCGACATCTACTCGCTCGGCGCGATCCTCTTCGAGCTCCTCACGCTCAAGCCGCTGCACCCGAAGAAGGACCGCACCGAGATGCTCGACTCGCTCATTCACGGCGCCGACGCGCGGGCGTCGGTGCGCGCGCCCGAGCGCGAGGTGCCGCCGGAGCTCGACGCGATCTGCGTGACGGCGACGCGGCGCGAGCCCTCCGAGCGCTACCCGTCCGCCCGCGCGCTCTACGAGGCGGTCGAGCGGTTCCTCGACGGCGACAAGGACGTGGAGCTCCGCCGCGACCTCGCGGCGCGGCACGCGGGGCTGGCCGAGGAGCGCGTGACGGAGGCGCTCGCCGGCGGCAAGGAAGCCGAGGGCGCGCGGAAGGCGCTGCTCAGCGAGGTCGGCCAGGCGCTCGCCTTCGATCCGTCCAACGAGCGCGCCCTGGAGACGCTCCGGCGCGTCCTGACCGAGCCGCCGCGCGAGATGCCGGGGGAGGTGCTCGCCGAGCTGGACGCGGCCGCGGCGGCGCGGCACCGGCTGCAGCTGCGCGCGGGCATGCGCGCCGAGCTGCTCGCGACGGCGATCGCGACGCTGGTCGCCGCGGTGTGGCTCGGCATCCGGGAGTGGCAGGTCTTCGCCTTCATCCTGGGCTTCACCGCCCTGGCGGCGCTGATGAAGTTCCTCGCCGCGCGCGTCGTCCACCGCCCGTCCGCGGAGTGGTACGCCTACGCCGGCTTCGTCTTCAACGTGCTCAGCTTCCTGTGCATCGGGCGCGGCTTCGGCCCGCTGCTCTTCATGCCGATGCTGCTCGTCATCCTCACGTACGGCAACTCGTTCACGTACCGGACGGCCTACCGCGTCGCCGTCGTCGTGACCAGCTGCATCGCGGTGCTGGCCGCCGCGTGGATCGAGTACTCGGGCGTCCTGCCCCGCTCGTACGAGTTCGCGGGCGGCGCGATGGTCATCCTGCCCCAGGCCGTCGAGCACTCGAAGATCGCGACGATGACGGCGCTGACGCTGACGACCCTGTTCATGCTTGTCGTGCCGGCGTTCATGATGGGCCAGCACCAGCACGCGCTGCGCGCCGCGGAGCGACGCGCGTTCCTGCAGGCCTGGCAGCTCCGCCAGCTGCTGCCGGAGCGGGCCCAGCCCGGCGCCGCGGCCAGCCCAGGCCCGGAGCAGGCCCCGCGCCGCCGCCCGAGGCGCCCCCACGCCGCGGAGTGAGCGGGGTCAGTCCATCGGCCAGACCGCGACGACCCAGACCGGCGAGCCGCCGCGCGCGGACACGCGGAGGGCGGCGCTCTCCTCGATCTCGGAGCAGAACGCCACGCCGGCGCTCTCGCCGTTCTCGCCGGCGTCGTCGCGCCCGGCGCGGTCGCCGAGCTCGACGGAGATCCGGAGCGCGCGCAGCTCGCCCCGGGCCAGCGCCGCCGCCGCGAAGTAGCAGCGGCCCGGCTCGAGCTGGACCGGGACGAGCGTGTCGCCCTGCGCGCCGATCGCCTCGGCGATCGCCTGCGCGCGCGGCGCGGGCGCGTGGCGGCGGCGCAGCGCGGCGGCCAGGTTGCCCCGGGCGCGCGCGCCGAAGTGCCCCGGCACGAACGCGGACATCGGCCACTGCGCGTCGGACAGCACGACCTTCACCGGCCCCGCGGCCCCGAGGAAAGGCACCTCGACGACCCCCTGCTCGCCCAGGCAGAAATCGAGCCGCGCGTCGGGCGCGTCGGACCTGTCGCGATCGAGCAGCCTGCCCGTGGTCCCCTCGCGCGCCTCGGCGTCGAGGTCGGTCGCGCGGCGCAACGTGGCGCTCGGCACCTCGGCCATCAGGTCGAGGCGGTGGCAGCCCTCGGGGAGCTTGACCGAGAACTGCCCCGTCCCGATCGACGAGGCGCGCATGTCGGTCGGAGCGACGCGCGGCGCCCCTTCCGCGAGCGCGCGCCGCGCGGCCCGCGCGACCCGGGCGTCGAGCGGCCCCGGCTCGGAGGGCCGCCCAGGGTCGCCGCGGGGCGCGACGGGCCCGGACGCGCGCTCCGGCAGGATGGCCTCGACGCGCTCCAGCGGCCCGCTCGACGCGGCGACGACGACATCGAACGCGCTGCGCGTCGACAGCACCTCGATCGCCACGCGGCGCAGCCCCTCGCGCTCGGCCCCGCACCGCGTGACGGCCGCGACCCCGGCGACGCTCAGGACGCGGCGGTCGTCCTCGGGCTCCGCGCCGCGCAGCTGTTGGATGAGGCCCTCGAGGGCGGGGACGCCGCCCGATGGCCCCTCGGGAGAGAGCGTGAACTCCGCCGTGCGCGGCGCGAGGAACGCGGCGGTGAGGCACTCGTCCGCCGCCGCGCCGGCAGCGCCAGCCACGCGGGCCGGGCCGGCGGGCGGATCGATCGCCACGACCCGGGCGCGGCCGTGCTCGAGGAAGGTGGGGGGGAGGCGCGCGACGCGCGCGCCCGAGAGCGACCACATCCGCGCGACGCGCGCGGCGTCGTCGCTGAGATCCGCGCGCGCCGTCGTCCCCGCGGAGACGCCGGCGAGCGCGGCGAGGAGGGAGAGGGCCGCGGCGCGCGCGGCGCGCGCCACGCGCGCCCCGTCTGATGCCGCGCGGCCCCGCTCGGCGGCGCCGCCCGCCGCGGCCCTCAGGCGCCCGCGGCTACGACGAGCTGCGCATCGACTCGATGAGGATGCGCGCGACCTCCGGACGGGAGAACTCAGGCGGCGGCAGCTCGCCGCGCTGGAGCAGCTCGCGCACCTTCGTCCCGGACAGGTTGACCTGCGTCGACGCATCACCAGGCGCCGTCTTCGCCGTGGCCATCGCGCCGACCACCGTCGAGTAGAACGCGTTCTCGAAGTTGAGCGTGGTGATGCCGAGCTCTCCGGGGCTGAAGGCATTGAAGATCTCCTGCGCGTCGTACGTGCCGTAGTAGCTGCCGACGCCGGCGTGATCGCGCCCCACGATGAAGTGGGAGCAGCCGTAGTTCTTGCGCGCCAGCGCGTGGAAGATCGCCTCGCGCGGCCCCGCGTAGCGCATCGCCGCCGGGTAGATCGAGAGGAGCACGCGGTCCTTCACATAGTACTTCGCGATGAGCTCCTCGTAGCAACGCATCCGCACGTCCGCCGGGATGTCGTCCGACTTGGTCGCGCCGACGAGCGGGTGGATCATCAGGCCGTCGCAGATCTCCAGCGCCGTCTTGGTGATGAACTCGTGCGCCCTGTGGATCGGGTTCCGCGTCTGGAACCCGACGATGCGGCGCCAGCCCTTCTCGGCGAAGTACGCCCGCGTCGTCGCCGGGCTCCGGTCGTACGCCGGGAACGCCGAGTCGACGGGCCGCTCCAGCACGCGGATCTCGCCGCCGACGTACACGGGGCCCGTGCTCATCAGGTACGCGACGCCCGGGTGCTTCGTCTCGGTCGTCCGGAACACCTCCTGCGCCTCGATCTCCTTGTTCGGCCGCCACTTGTCGCTCAGCTCGATGACCGCGACGATGCGGCCGTCGCGCGCGCGGAGCGCCGCCTCGGAGCCCACGCGGAGCCCCTCGGCCGCCTGCTCGGAGACGGCGAGCGTGATCGGCATCGACCACGGCAGGCCGCTCTCGAGCCGCATCTCGCGCACGACGCGCAGGTAGTCCTTCGAGTTCATGAAGCCGCGCAGCGGGGAGAACGCCCCGATCGCGATCATTTCGACGTCGCTCTCGGTCCGCTCGTCGAGCTCGATGACCGGCAGCCCCTTCGCCCGCTCCGCGAGCGACGCCTTCGCCGCGCCCTCGACCCACCGGTTCACGAGCTCGCCGCCGTGCGGCGCGATCAGCCCGCGCGCGCCGCCCGCGGCCGCCCCCGCGGCGGCCGCGCCGGACACGGCGACCGCGCCTCCGCGGCGCGGGACGTAGCCGAGCTCCTCGAGCTTGGCGAGGATCTTGGCGAGGCTCTCCTCCTTCGTCTCCTTGCCGGTGTCGACGAGCACCTCGGGGCTCTCGGGCGCCTCGTACGGATCGTCGATGCCCGTGAAGTTCTTGATCTCGCCCGCGAGCGCCTTCTTGTAGAGCCCCTTCGCGTCGCGCTCGGCGAGCACGGGGATCTCGCAGGAGCAGAACACCTCGACGAAGTGGGGGATCTGGGCCCGCTGCTCGTCACGGATCGCCTTGTAAGGGCTGATGGCGGCCGTCATCGCGCACGCGCCCGACCGGGCGATGAGCTTCGCCACGTATCCGATCCGCCGGATGTTCGTATCGCGGTCCTCCTTCGAGAACCCGAGGCCCTTCGAGAGGTTGGTGCGCACCTCGTCGCCGTCGAGCACCTCCACATGGACGGAGCGGGCGCGGAGCTCGGCCGAGAGCATCGCCGCGAGCGTGCTCTTGCCGGCGCCGCTCAAACCGGTGAACCAGACAACAAAACCTGACATTTAGGCAACTCCTTCGATGATGAAGTGACGACTACGGACTCGGCCTCTCCGGGCCTCGGATTCAGATCCCTCAACGAGCGGATGAGGGCTGCGCGAGAGCGCGTCGACGCGCGCCCCGGCGCGATGAGCTCAATCGACGACGGAGAACGTCGACGCGACGAACGCGGCGCCGTCCCACACGAAGAGGCGGTGCTCGGCGATGCGGGGCGCCTCCTCCGGGCGCCCTTCGCCAGAGCCGCCGCGCACGCTGGTGACGAGGAACGCGAGCGGGAACGCCGGCCCGGGCCCCAGCACGATCTGGCCCCCTTCCTCGGCCGGCGGCTCGCCGCCGCTCATCATGGCCGCGTCCGTCGGGCTGAAGTAAGCGCCGGCGTCGAGGTGCGAGTGATAGAGCACCTTCACCGGGCGCCCCGCCGAGGCGCCGTTCTCGACAGCGTCGGAGAAGCGCTTGCCGTTGAAATCGAAGAACGTCCGCGCCGTCCGGAAGTACCGCTCCGGATCGATGGCGTGAAGCTTGTTCGCGATGTTGTCCATCCGGACGTGCTCGTCGCAGAGCAGCGGCTCGGCCGCGGGCCCCTTCAGGTACCCGCAGGCCTCCTCGTCGCGCGCGTAGCCCGCGAGCGCCTCGTCCTCGACCGCCTTGAGCACGCTCGCCTTGAGGACGACCCCACCGGCGGTCCACGGCTGTGGAGACATCACCATAAGTAACGCTTCTCCCATTTCATGGGCGCAAAATAGCGGTCGCCCCGGTCCGGGACAATCGCCACGACGCACCCTCCTTGCTGTTCGCGGTGCAGGCGCTTCGCCACCTCGAAGGCCGCGAAGACGGCCGCGCCGCCCGAGTGCCCCACGTGCAGCGCCTCCTCGCGCGCGAGGCGATCGGACATGTCCCAGCCGTCCTCCGTCGCGATGCGCATCGTCTCGTGGTACGCGCCCTCGTCGTGGATGGCGGGCACGAGCGAGCTCGGCAGGTGCTTGAGCCCCTCCAGCCCGTGGAGCGCCTCCGTGGGCTCCACGGCGATGCAGCGGATCGGGCGGTGGTGCTCGCGCAGCCGCCGGCTCGTCCCGACGATGGTGCCGCTCGTGCCGATGCCGGCCACGAAGTGCGTGATCCTGTCGCCGACCGCCTCCAGGATCTCGCGCGCCGTGCCGTGGTAGTGGGCGAGCGGGTTGTCCTCGTTCGAGTACTGATCCGGGTAGAAGTACCGCTCCGGATCCTTCTCGACCAGCGAGCGCACGAGGCGGATCGCGCCGTCGGAGCCCTCCATCGGGTCGCTGAAGATGAGCTCCGTGCCGAACGCGCGCGCGATGTCCTTGCGCGCCTTCGACACGTTCGACGGCATGACGAGCGCCACCTTGAAGCCCATCGCCGCGCCGAAGAGCGAGTAGGCGACCCCGGTGTTGCCGCTCGTCGAGTCGATGAGCGTCCTCTGGCTGGTGAGGCGGCCGTCCGCGGCGGCGCGGGTCATCATCCGCAGCGCGGCGCGATCCTTCACCGAGCCGCCGGGGTTCGCGAACTCGAGCTTGGCGTAGACCTCGACCGACGGCGTGTCGCGGCCGACGCGCGAGAGGCGCAAGAGCGGCGTGTCGCCCACCGCGTCGACGACCGATCCCAGGCGGCGGGAGCGGGCGAGCGAGTGCCTCATGACGGATCGACCTCCCCCGCGCTCCCCTGCCCCGCGCCCCCCGCGGCGCTGCCCAGAGCCAGCGCGGCGCGCATCTCGGCGAGCGCCGCGCGCGCGCCGGCGAGCACGGCGCGCGCGGCGGGCGAGGCGACGAGGTCCGCGGGCGCGAGCGCGGCGAGGTCGATCGCGCCGTCCGCGAGCGCGCCGAAGCCGGCGCCGCGCGCGTAGCGCTCCGCCACCTCGTGCGCGAGCGGCGGCGCGCCGCTGCCGCCGCCGAGCACGCGCGCCGTCGCCGCCCCGAGCCTCGCCTGTCCCTCTGGACCGATCTCCGCGAGCAACACCTGGCGGAGATAGCGCGGGTCGTCCACCTCAGCCCCCGGCGATCGCGGGCACGATCGCCACCTGGTCACCGCCCTTCACGGGCGTCTTCAGCCCGTCGAGGAAGCGGATGTCCTCGTCGCCCACGAAGATGTTCACGAAGCGCCGCACGCCCTTCTCGTCGAGGAGTCGGTCGCGGATGCCGGGGTAGCTCTTCTCGAGGTTCTCGATCAGCTCGCCGACGGTGCCGCCGGCGGCTTTGACCTCGTCCTGCCCGCCGGTGAGCGTGCGGAGCGGGGTCGGGATGCGGACGGTCGCGGTGTCAGCCATGGTCTTGCTCTCCAGTCTTGAGGTGGGTCGAGGATCCGCTCTCGCGGTCGTTTTCAGCTTCAACGTGGGTCGGGGATCCGCTCTCGCGGTCCCCTTCAACGTGGGTCGGGGATCCGCTCTCGCGGTCCCCTTCAACGTGGGTCGGGGATCCGCTCTCGCGGTCCCCTTCAACGTGGGTCGGGGATCCGCTCTCGGCCGCGCACGCGACGACGTAGCGGGACGCGTCGATCGTCGCGATCGCGGCGCGCGCTCCGCACAGGTCGCAGGCGGGCCGCGCGGAGACAGGGACGCTGCGCAGCGTGTCCGTGCGGCCGTCGTACGTCGCGATCCGGCCGAAGATCGACGCGTCGCCCGCGAGGATCGCCAGCGCGCGATCCGCCGCGATCGCGCCGGCCACGCCGCACACCGGGCCCGCCACCCCGGCCGTGGCGCAATCCGGCGCGTTCCCGGTCGGCAGGTCCTCGAACAGGCAGCGGTAGCAGGGCGCCCCCTCCCCCGCGACCGCCATCACCGTCGCGCGCCAGCGGATCGCGGCGGCATGGACCACCGGCGTCCTCGTGAGGCGGCACACGTCGGCGATCAGGAACCGCGACGCGAAGTTGTCGGTCGCGTCGACCACCACGGAGACGCCCGGCATCAGCCCCGCCGCCGCGCTCGGCGTGAAGCGGCCGTAACGGCGGTCGACGCGGAGCCCGGGGAAGCGGCGGCGCAGCGCCTCCGCGAACGCATCGAGCTTCGGCCGCCCGACGTCGTCGTCGTCGAACAGGATCTGACGATGCAGGTTCGTCAGCTCGACCTCGTCGTCGTCCGCGACCCGGAGCTCCCGCACCCCGGCGGCGGCGAGCGCGAGCGCGGCGGGCGCGGCGATCCCCCCCGCCCCGACGAGGAGGACGCACCCGCGGATCGCCTCGCCGCCGCCGCTCATCGGAAATACTCGTCCAGGCTGAAGTAGCGCTCGCCGGTGTCGCAGAGGACGGTCACCACGTTGGCGTCGGGGCCGAGCTCGCGGGCGACGTCGAGCGCGACGCGCACCGCCGCGCCAGCGCTGATGCCGACGAGCAGCCCCTCCTGCCGGGCCAGCGCCACCTTCGTGTCGTACGCGGCGCGATCGCTGACCGTCCGCACCTCGTCCACCACGCCCGGATCGTAGTTCGCGGGGACGAACCCGGCGGCGAGCCCCTGGATCTTGGTGGGCCCGCGCTCGCCGCGCGAGATCGTCGCGCACGACTCGGGCTCGACCGCGATGACGCGCGTCGCCGCGCGCATCCGCTTGAGCACCCGCCCGACGCCGCTCACCGACCCGCCCGTCCCCACGCCGGCGACGAACGCGTCGATCGTCAGCGACTGCCGGGGACCGGGCCGCCCTGGCGCGTCGAGGCCGGCCATCGCGTGCAGGATCTCCCGCGCGGTCGTCTCCGCGTGGACGCGCGGGTTGTCGGGGTTGTCGAACTGGCTGAGGATGAGCGCCCCCGGGATGTCCGCCGCGAGCTCGCGCGCCCGCGCGATGGCCCCCTCCATCTGCAGCTCGGGCTCGGTCAGGACGACCTCCGCGCCGTAGGCCTCGAGCAGCTGGCGCCGCTCCAGGCTCATGCTCGCCGGCATCGTGAGGATGCAGCGGTACCCCTTCGCCGCGCACACGATCGCGAGCCCGATCCCGGTGTTCCCCGACGTGGGCTCGATGACGACGCCGCCCGCGCCGAGCAGCCCGCGCGCCTCGGCGCCCTCGATCATCGCCAGGCAGATCCGGTCCTTCAGCGAGCCGCCCGGGTTCTGCTGCTCGGCCTTCCCGAAGACGCGCCCCCGGGGCGTCGCCGCGTCGACGCGGCGGATCTCGAAGAGCGGCGTGTCGCCCACGAGGTCGAGGAGGCTGTCGACGACGCGCGGGTGCGACGGGAGCGGCGGGAGCTGCGCTGCGCCCTTCGCGGGTTCCGCGGGTGTGCGGGGGGCGCCGGTGGACTGTGCGGATCGTTCGGGGCTGCTCATGGTGTCGGCTCAGATCACGTAGGTCGAGCGCTCCGGCCGCCCCTTGCGGTGCACGCCGAGCTCGACGCCGCGCTCGCAGACGTCGGCGATCGACACCGAGTCGAAGCAGCGCTCGATGGCGAGCGCCAGATCCTGGAACACGGCCGTGGGCGGGTCGAGCGGCGAGCCCTCCGGCCTGCCGTCGTCATCCGGAGCGATCACGGCGACCGGCCCCTCCAGGGCGCGGACCACGTCGCCCAGGCTGATCTCGCTCGCGGGCCGCGCGAGGTGGTAGCCGCCGCGCGGCCCCCGCTTCGAGCTGATGAGCCCGGCCTTCTTCAGGTCCTGGAAGATCTGCTCCAGGAAACGCGCGGGGATGAGCTCCCGCTCGGAGATCTCGCGGATCTGGGTCGGCCGCCCGTCGTTGTGGAATGCGATATCGAACAATGCGCGCACACCGTAGCGACCCTTGTTCGAGAGCTTCACCGCCAGCCATATGCATTGGTGCATCGGAGAAGTCAAGAACTGCACATTCAGCGACTTCCGCTTCTTTCCGTGCGACACAGCACCCGAACAGCCCACAAAAACCGGGCGTCGCGGGGAAATTACCAGCAGAGGTTCACCGTTCGCCGCGTCGGCGCGACGCAGCCTCCGGCTTCCTGTTGAACCGGGTGGGACGGGTTCAGTAGCTTCGAGCTCTATCGAGGCTGCGAGTCGCCGCGCGTGCACGGAGGGGCGCGCGGAACGTGATCGGCGCGCGGGCGTCGCACGGTTCGGGTTGCGGCGCACCAACCTAGGAGTCGGCCGGTGGCTTTCTATCAAGACCCCCCCACACTCGGGAACCAGTACGACGACGACCGCGTGCTGCGGTCCTATCTCGCGCGGGCCCTGCCGCGCGAGGTGGCCGCGTCGATAACGCCTTCGCTGCGGGAGATGGGCGAGCTCGCCGGCGGCCGCCTGTACGAGCTGCAGCTCGCCGATCGCGCGAACGAGCCGAAGCTCACGTCGTGGGACGCCTGGGGAAGGCGCATCGACCACGTCGAGGTGACCCAGCTCTGGAAGGAGGCGGCCCGCATCGCGTGCGAGCGGGGGGTCGTCGCGACGGCCTACGAGCGGGCGCACGGCGCGTTCTCGCGCGTCCATCAGTTCGCGCTGGCGTACCTCTTCGACGCGTCGAGCGACGTGTACACGTGCCCGCTCGCGATGACCGACGGCGCCGCGCGGACGCTCCTCGCGAGCGACAACCGGGCGCTCATCGACCGCGCGGTGCCCCGGCTCACAAGCCGCGACCCCGCCGCCGCGTGGACCTCGGGCCAGTGGATGACCGAGCGCACCGGCGGCTCGGACGTGGGGCGGAGCGAGACGGCGGCGCGCCTCGACCCCGACGGGGCCTACCGGCTCCACGGGACGAAGTGGTTCGCCTCGTCGACCACGTCGGAGATGGCGCTCACGCTCGCGCGCCCCGAGGGCAACCCGGAGGGCAGCCGCGGGCTGGCGCTCTTCTACGTGGAGCTCGCCGGCGAGGCGGGGCGCCGCGAGGGCGTGCTGATCAACCGGCTGAAGGACAAGCTCGGCACCCGCAAGGTGCCGACCGCCGAGCTCACGCTCGACGGCGTCCTCGCCACGCCGGTGGCGGGCCTGTCGAACGGCGTCCGGGCGATCGCGCCGATGCTCAACGTGACGCGCACCTGGAACGCGATCGGCGCCATCGCCGGGATGCGCCGGGGGCTCGCGCTGGCGCGCTCGTACGCCCAGAGCCGAGTCCAGTTCGGCACGACGCTGGCGGAGAAGCCGCTGCACATGGACACGCTCGCCGAGCTCCAGGCCGAGTTCGAGGGCGCCTTCCACCTGACCTTCCGCGCGATCGAGCTGCTCGGGCGCGAGGAGACGGGCTCACTCACCGACTCGGAGGCGAAGCTGCTGCGGCTGATCATCCCGCTCGCGAAGCTCACGACCGCCAAGCAGGCGGTGTCGGTGCTGAGCGAGGTGCTCGAGGCGTTCGGCGGGGCCGGCTACGTCGAGGACACGGGGCTGCCGCGCCTGCTCCGGGACGCGCAGGTCCTCACGATCTGGGAGGGCACGACGAACGTGCTCGCCCTCGACGCGCTGCGGGTGATCCTGAAGGACGGCTCGCTCGACATCCTCGCGGCCGAGGTGGCGCGCCTCCTGACCGGCGTCGTCGAGCCCAAGCTCGCCGAGGCCGAGACGTCCGCGTCGCGCGCGGTGTCCCACGCCCGCGCGTGGATCAAGGAGATGGCCGCCGCCGACCGCCCCGGCCTCGAGGCGGGCGCCCGCCGGGTCGCGATCACCCTGGGCCGGGCGCTGCAGCTCGCCCTGCTCGTGCGACACGCCGCGTGGGCCATGGACCGCGAGCGAAGCCGGAGCGCGCTGGCCGCCGCCATCCAGTTCGAGCGCAACGGCGTCGACTGCATCCGGGACCACGATCGCGACACGATCGAGGCCCTCGCCGAGACGCGACAGCGGCCCGATACCTGAACAAAAGGTGGGGCCTACCCACTGAACAAATCCCTCCGGCAACCCGGGCGCGGCGACAGCGCGAGGCGGGCGTGGCGCCGCGATCCGCGCCCCGTCCGCGACCCTCGACGATTTTTCCGTGGTCGCGCCGCGTTCTGATCATACAGAATTAACGTTTGATTTCGGACGGTTGCGAACACACCGCCGTCCTGGAAGCGGACGGCATTTGTCCTAGCGGCGTGCGAAGGCACTAGACGGGACAACCTGAACGGGCTTACAGTAATGCGTAGCTGCGGCGCTGAACGCGTGCCCGACGTGGGCGACGTGCGGGCGGGCCCGTCCATCGAGGCGGGCTCCGCCGGCGCGGCGTCCCCGGTGGGGTGAGATCCGCCTGCGCGCGCCTCCGGCGCGTGCGTGGGACTTCGTCCGCCTCCTGGACGGATCGGGCTCGCGTGGGCCCGGGCACGCGCGCGGCGCGCGGTGTGGGTGAGCGCACACGACGAGCTGCGAGCTGCGAAGAGGCGAGATGAAGACGCAATACACGCTGCTGTCCGGCGAGACGGTCGAGTTCCCGACGCCGGCGGGCGAGCTGGGCGCCTTTCTGTCCCGGGTCCTGGCGGCGGCCAGGGATCCGTCGGTGTCCGATGCAGAGCTGCTCGATCTCGTGCTCGGCCCGGAGAACCCGTTGCTGGACAGGACCGCCGTCGCGGGCCGGAGCGTCGCGACCGCCGACGTGTACCGCGACCCGGCCTTCCACGTGATGCTCGACTGCGTGGCGCGGAAGCGGCTGCCGCCCGATTCGGCGGTCGTCACGCCGCGGACGCGGTTCACGATGACGGTGCCGGACGCCGCGCACCAGCTCGGCATCTCGGAGAGCGCGGTGCGCCAGGCGATCTACGCGGGGCGGCTGCGCGCGAGCAAGGAAGGAGGCACCTACTACCTCGATCCGCACTCGGTGGCGGGCTACCGCGTGAGCAAGCGGGGGCCGCGGCGCCAGGACCAGATGGCGAAGGGACCGCCCGGGGCCACGCTCCACGCGCGCATCGGCTCGGGGCCGGACGCGAGCTTCCGCGTGAAGCACAGCCGCGACGACTTCGAGCTGTCGGAGAAGCGCGGCCCCGAGTGGACGGGGATGATCCCGGCGGGGTGGCGGCGGATCGCGGTGCTCGGCACGTCGAAGGACCGCTCGCGCTACTGGGAGATCGAGCCCGCCGAGGGCGAGAGCGTGCTGCACTTCGAGGGCTTCTACCTGCGCGGCGGCTTCCGCATCGTGGAGACCGTGAGCACGTCGCCGCGGGCTGTGGCGGCGTTCAAGGACTTCCAGCCGCGATGAGCGCGGGCAGGCGCGGCGAGCGGAGCGCGACGAGCGCGCGGCGCGGTCGCCGGATCAGAAGCGGGCCTGGAAGCTCGTGCCGAGGCCGAAGAAGTCGGGGTTCACGAAGGTGCGCAGGGCCACGGTGCCCTCGGAGGGATCTCGCTCCATGAAGGTGCCGTTGTTGTCACGCACGTACTGAGCCCACGCGACGGCGGAGAGGATCTTGCTGATATCCCACTTGAGGCTCGCGCGGAGCTGGAAGATCGGGACGGCGGAGGCGTTGAAGGGGAGGATCGACACATTGCCCTGCTCTCGGACGACGGACGTGCGCGCGATCACCGCGCTCATGGCGTCGATGGACATCGTCCTGAACGCGGCGGGGAACTGCAGGCCCACGCCGAGGCCGGGCGTGAGCCGCGCGGACGCGAGGTGGTAATCGGCCGCGAGCGCGAAGAACAGCTCGTCGGCGGTCGAGGTCTGGGCGGTCTTCGGGATCGTCTGGAAGGGGATGAAGCTCGGCTGGTTGCGCAGCACGAACGGCAGGTCGCGGTAGACGCCCGTGACGCTCGCGCGCGCATACCCGGACTTGACGACCGCCTGGAGGGCGCCGGCGCGTGCCGGCTGGTGGGTGGTGGCGCCGGCAGATTCGAAGTCCTTGAGGTTCTGAAAGAGGTTCGTCGCCTCGAGGCTCACCGCCCATGTCGTCTTGCCCGGCGCGTACGTCTCGGGCTTGAAGAGGATCTGCGGCTTGGTGGGATCGTTGCGATAGAGGAGGAAGTCGACCGACTGCGGGATGGGCTCGTTCCTGGCGTGCGCGACGATCCGGGCCGAGGCGCCGTAGGTGTAGACCGGGTCGCCGGCGACGTCGGGCAAGTCGAAGCGGCCCTGCTGGAAGTAGCCGGCGCCGAGGTCGACGTGAACGTGGGGGTGGAGATCGGCGCCCCCGCCAAGGAGAAAGCCGTAGTTGGTCTGAGCGATTCGGATCTCCTCGGTCTCGCTCGTGCCGGGGGTGAGCACCTTCTGGACCTGGGTGAGGCTCGCGACCTTGAACCCCGCGTACACGCTGAACCGGTCGGCATCGAGCTGGACCTTCGCGCCAGGCGCGGTTCCGATGATGCGCGGGAAGATGGACTGATTGGCGGAGCCGTTCGTCCCGCCCCACGAGATGTCGTAGAGGTAGCCGAGACGAAACCGGTCCGTGTCGATGGGCCAGAGCGTGACACCGACGCCGGTCTTCCCCTCTGCCCTGCCGCCTATGTGATAGAAGGCGCGAATGAACGATCCGGCGTCGTAAAACGCCTGATTGACGTTGTTGTTGTTCCTGGACAGCGCGGCGAGATCGATGCGCAGGACGAGAGAAGCCTCGGTGTCCAGCCGCTCGATGAACCCCGGCATCCTCTTGTAGAGCGCGAGGTGCGTCAGGTTCTCGCGCCCGCTGAAGCGGGAGTTGAGGTTGTCGAAGAAGAGCCGGAATTGCTTTCGATCGCCGACGCTGAGGTTGGGCGAGAGCGGCTGCGCCTGACCCGTGTCGTGGAGCAGGTCGTCGTCGCCGAGCGTCCACGTGAGGCGCGTGTCCATCGCGTCCCCCACGCGGACGAGAGGCTCGGTGGCCGCTGGCGGGAGGTAGGGTTCGATCCGCGGGAGGGTCGGGACAACGGCGGCGGGGGCGGGCTGCGAGATCGGAGGCGGCGCGGCGGCCGCCGGGGCCGGCGCGGCCTGGTCCGAGGCTGGCGCGTCGGGCGCCGGGGTCGGCGCGGCCTGGTCCGGGCTCGGCGCAGCCGGCGCTGGCGGCGGCTGCGGCTGGCCTAGCGCCGGCGGCGCGAGCGTGAACAGCAAGGCCGCGGAGGCAGCAGGGGCGAGGAGCGCGCTTCGGTGCATGGCGGGCGGTGGCTTTCCTGGGCCTGGGTGAACCGGCGGGCGCGGCCGCGGCGAAGGCGAGGAGGTGGCTAGTTGGTCTCCGCGTCGTCGTCGTCGAGGCTGCGCGTCCGGACGCAGGCCTCCTTCGAGGGCTTCGTGGCGGGCGCGCAGCCGGGCGCCCGGCAGACGAGGTCGTCCGGACAGCGGGCTTCGATCGTCCAGTTCAGCGAGCCGCCCGAGAAGCTCCGGAGCGTGCCAGTCACCGCGTCGATCACCTCGCCCCGGTGGGACGTCGGATCGAAGGCGCTCACCGTGCCCGTCTGGATCTGGATCCTGCTCGACCCGTCCGTGATCTTGTAGTTGCCGCGCGCGGAGTAGCTCGTCCACTCGCTGCACTCGGGGTCGTCCGAGCACGCGTTCGCGCAGCTCCGCTCGGCCTGGCTGTCGAAATCGACCTGCCCGTCGCCGTTCAGATCGCAGTTCGACTGCTCCGCGGCGAAGACGTTGTCCCTCGCGGGCCTCGGACCGAAGCGCTCGCCGATGTGGAACCCCTCGACGCGCACGAGCCCGCTCTCGAGGCGCTCCATGGCCAGGGCGCCGGCGATCGTCGGCCCGTCGAGCACCGTCGGCTCCGGGACCAGGCACTCCGCTCCTTCCTGCGCGCGCGCGATCTCGTACGAAGGGAACGAGAGCTGGGTGAAGCCGAAGAACTCGTCGACGGTGCCCGCGAGGTACTCGAGCCGATCGCAGACACGCAGGTTGGCAGGTGTGCTGAAATTGTACGCGAAGAGGTGGTTGAAGCCGCTGCCCTGGCCGGCCAGATCGGTGACGTAGAAGCCGTCGCTCGAGACACGCGTGACGACGACCTGCTGGGGAGCCGCGGTGTCGATCCGCATCGCTTCGGACGGGTAGGGCGTCGCCGAGCCGCCGCCCTGCACGTCGGCGATGCGCGGCGAGGCGTAGGCGACCGGCTTCGAGACGCCGGCGCTGAAGGAGCCGCCCTCCTCGGTGTCGTCGTCCGCGAAGGCGCACCCGGGATCGGCGGGGAAATCGACGAGCATGTCGCCCGGCGCGTCGTCGTTGACGCCGTTGGCGCACGCGGGGCGGTCGCCCCGGGACGCGGGCCGGTAGCCGAGGTCCTCGACCCACAGCCGGATGGGCCCGTAGACGGCCGTCACGTGGGCGATCCCCTCGGCGACGCCGTCCCGCAGGCGGATGTTGCGGCCGACCGCGATGCCCTCGTCGTCCGCCTCGACGTCGAGCACCGCCCCGGGATCGACGCTCAGCCTGACCATGCCGTCGAAGGGCGTCCGGCGGCCGGCAGCGTCGCGCGCCTCGATCCTGAACGACCAGGTGTCGACCGTGTCGCCGCGGTTTGCCGGCAGCGGCGCCTCGGCGGAGGGGGGCGCTTCCCCGTTCACTTGCACGACCTGGACCCAGAAGCTCGAGACGCCCCGGGGCGGCCCGCCGTCGCTGCCGCACCCGGCGAGCGCGGCGGCCGCGAGCGCCGCTCGGCGCCTCGCCCGCGGCGTCACTGGCCCACCATCCGCAAGCGGCCGTCGGAGAAGTTGCCGAGCCGCCGGTCGACGCACGCCAGGTGCTTGCACTGCTCGCCCGCGGCGCTGCACGGGGCGAGCGCGCTCTCGCACTGCTCCCGCACCCAGTCGGTCGGCGCCTCGGCGCAGACGTCGCGCTGGTAGGCGGCGACGTCATCGCGACAGCGCGCGAGCACACACGCGCCCCGGGAGCACGGCGCCTCGCCGGTCTTGCACGCCCGCCCCTCGACCACCGACTCGGGGCACGCGCAGACGAAGCCCTCGCCCACGCCCGCGCAATCGGCGTCCCGCCGGCACGACGCGAGCTCGCCGCGCTCGTCCGCGCCGCATGGGCTGCCCGCGCGGATGGCGTCGATCAGCGCGTCGCGCTGCTGCACCTGGGTGTCGAGCTGCGTCGTGTTGCGCTGGAGCACGCGGAACCCGCTGCCGCCCTGGGCGAGGTAGCTCGACGTCGCCAGCTCGTAGGTCGCGATCGGATCGAGCGGATGCCAGCAGCGCCTCGCCTCGACGTCGCAGCTGCCCACCTCGCCGCCCGGACAGTCGGCGTCGCCGTTCGGGCACGCGATCGCCGGCCGGCGCGCGCCGATGTACGCGTGGGTCGCGACGCCGGACGCGGCGCCGTCGGCCGAGCGCGCGGCGCAGTCGATGACGACCCGCGCGCCCGCGATCTGCGCCTGCGAGACGCACCCGCGGCCGCTCGATCGGCGCGCCACGAAGTCGAAGAGCTCCTGCACCTCGAGGCCGGAGAGCTGCATCTTCGAGATCGAGTTGTCGAAGGGGAAGACGTTGAACATCTGCTCGACCGTCACCGGGCCGGGCACGAGGTCGGCGCGGATGCCCGTCGTGTTCGTGAGCGCGAAATCGGTCTGGATGCCGAGGCGCAGCCACATCGCCCCGGCGATGAGGTTGCCCAGCGGCGAGTCGCCGCCGCTCGCCGAGGCGCGGCGGGAGCCGCCCGGCGCGTAGCCGACCAGGAGATCGAGGTTCGCGAGCGCGTCGAGCCCCTGCGCGTACGGCTCGAGCGCCGAGGCGACGATCGGATCGGCGGGCACGCCCTCGGTCACCGGGAAGAGCTCGTACCGGTCCGAGAGCACCTCGAAGCCGTTCAGCGGGTCGTAGCCGCCCCCGAGCTCGGAGGCGTCCCTGGACAGCACGAGGTCGAGCCGCCCGACGAACTTCGCGAACGCGCCGGAGTGCGCGAGCAGCACGTCGCGCGGCGTGCAGTAACGCCGGCGCTTCGCGCCTTCCCCGGGCGAGCGCTCGTCGTTCAGGAGGATGTAGTGCCGCTGCTCCTCCTCGTCGTAGTACCGCGAGCAGTCGCGGACGCGCTTCGGCGGCTGGAGGACGATGTGGTTGTGCCCGCCGAGCACGACGTCGATGCCCGTCGTGGTCTCGATCATCCGCTCGTCGCCGTCCAGGCCGAGGTGCGTCACGAAGACGATGACGTCCACCGTGGGGCGGAGCAGGTCGACGTAAAACTGGGCGACCTCGGTCGTGTTCAGCGGGGTGACGCCAAGCCGGTTCGGCGCCTCGAAGATCGACGTCAGGCTGGAGAGGTTGCCCATCCCGACGACGCCGACCTGGAGGCCCTCGAGGTCGAAGACCGTGAACGGCTGCAGGATGGCGCCGAGCGGAGAGGCGCCGGGCTGCGCGGGGTCCTCGAGCTGGTAGTTCGCCGCGAGGACGGGGAAGCCGGCGTTCTGCTGGAGCTGGATACCGAGGTTCAGCGCGCCGCGGTCGAACTCGTGGTTGGCGACGATCATGGCGTCGACGCCCATGGCGCCGAGGGCGCGGATCTCCGCCTCTCCAGAGTAGAAATTGAAGATCGGCGCCCCCTGGAAGCAGTCGCCGCCGTCGAGGTGAAGCGCGCGCGACGACCGGGCGCGCTCGCGCCCGAGGAGATGGGACATGCGCGCGGCGCCGCCGACGTTCGCGATCGAGGCCGCCGCGCCGAGGCCGAGCCCCGCGTCCACCTGGCCGAGCTGCAGGTTGTACGGGAAGAGCCGCGAGTGGATGTCCGACGTGTGGAGCAGCGTCAGGTGCACCTGCCCGACGAGCCGCGTCGGCGGCGCCTCCTCCTCGCAGCCCGCCGCGCACAGGCCGAGCGCCACCGCGCAGGCGGCCAGCGCGCGCGCCACCCCGGACGCGACCGGCACCGCAGGCGTCGGCCCCACCGCACCCAGCGCGCCGCTCACCGCGTGGCGCGCTCTCCCGTGAGCAGGTCGTAGAGGTCCGGCGCGAACGAGGCGGCGACGCAGCACTCGACCTCCTCCGCCGTCGCGCAGGCGAGCGCCTCCGCCGCGACCGCCTCGGCCTCGGCGACCGTCACGCGCCGGAGCGTCTCCTTGATCTCCGGGATCGCCGCCGCCTCCATCGAGAAGTCGCGGAGGCCGAGGCCCAGCAGCAGCAGGGCGGCGAGCGGATCGCTCGCCATCGCGCCGCAGAGGGAGACCGGCCTGCCGAAATCCTGGCCTGCCTGGATCACCTTCGTGATCAGCCGCAGGATCGACGGGTCGAACGGCGAGGCCAGGTAGGCGAGCGAGCGGCTGGTCCGGTCGACCGCGAGCGCGTACTGGATCAGATCGTTCGTCCCGAGGCTCAGGAACGCGGCCTCGCGCGCGAAATGGTCGACCATGATCGCCGCCGAGGGCACCTCGATCATCACGCCGAGCGGGATCTCGTCGGCGCACGCCTGGCCGCGGGCGCGCACCTGCTCCTGCGCGCGGCGCAGCAGCGCGCGCACCTGCCGGAGCTCGCCGAGGCCCGCGACCATGGGGATCATGATCCGCACGTCGCCGTAGGCGGAGGCGCGCACCATGGCGCGGAGGTGCTCGAGGAAGACGTCGGGGCGCGAGAGCGCGAGCCGGACCGCGCGGAGGCCGAGCATCGGGTTCATCTCGGGCGGCACCTGGAACGTGGAGACGAACTTGTCGCCGCCGATGTCGAACGTGCGCAGCGTGACCGGCTTCGGGCGGAGCGCCTCGACGACGGCGCGGAAGATCTCGAACTGCTGGTCCTCCGAGGGCGGGGACGTGCGGTCGATGTAGAGGAACTCGGTCCGGTAGAGGCCGATGCCGTCGGCGCCCTGGTCGCGCGCGAGGATCGCCTCGGCCGGGAGCTCGACGTTCGCCCGGAGCGACACCTTGACGCCGTCCTTCGACTGGGCGGCACGGTGCCTGGACTCCGAGAGCTCCTTGCCGAGCGCGACGTAGCGCTCGGCGCGGGCGCGCGCGTCCGCGAGCTCGGCCGGGCCGGGGCGAACGACGACCGTGCCGCGCAGCCCGTCGATCACCACGATGTCGCCCGTGATCACGCGCTGCAGCACGTCGCTGACGCCGACCACGGCCGGGATCTCCAGCGCGCGCGCCATGATGGAGGTGTGGCTCGTGCGGGTGCCGACCTCGGTGACGAAGCCGACGACCGGCTCGTCGACCATCGCCGCGGTGTCGGCCGGCGACAGGTCGTGCGCGATGAGGATCGTCGGCCCGGAGAAGCGCGGGAGCGCCGCGCCGAACGTCGCCGGCATGGCGATCGAGTTCTGCAGCTCGATCAGGCTGCGCGTGGAGAGGGGCGAGGTGTCGCGCGAGGACGGCGGCTCCTGGGGCGGGAGGCTGAACGCGCGCAGGAGGCGCTCGCCGACGAACAGGACGTCGTGGCTGCGCTCGCGCAGGTACGGGTCGTCCAGCGCGGCGAAGCGGCCGGCGATCGCCTCGCACGCGATCACCACCGCCCACTCGGCGCAGCGGCGCTCCTCGGTGACCTGGCGCTTCACGGCGTCGGCGAGGGCCTCGTCGCCGAGCATCAGCAGGTAGGCTTCGAGGATCGACGCCTCGGCGCGGTGGTCGCCGATGCGCTTCGCCATGTCGCGCAGCTCGTCCTGCGCGCGCTCGACCGCGGCCTCGAAGCGCTCGAGCTCCGCCGCGATCTCGCTGGAGCCGACGCGGCGGCGCGGGTGGTTCGTCCGGTGGCCGCCCATCACGACGGCCGCGCCGATGGCGACCCCGGGGGACCCAGCGATGCCCCGCAGCGTCTCCGTCCGGGCGCCGGGCGGCATCGAGTCGACCCGGGCGCCGGGCGCCGCCGAGCCGCTCCGGACGGCGTCCGCCGGGGCGGGATGCTCGTCCGGGGCGTCCGACGAGAGCGCGCTCGGGCCGCGCGTCACTCGTGCTCTCCGAAGCGCGCGGCGATCAGCTCGCCGATGGCGGAGACGGCGTCGGCGGCCTGATCGCCCGTCGCGCTCACCTCGATCTGGGTGCCCATCGACCCGCAGAGCAGGAGCACGCCCATCACGCTCTTCGCGTTGGCCGACTGCCCGTCCGGCCCGGTCAGCGAGATCTCGCAGTCGTAACGCCCCGCGAGCTGCACGAGCTTCGTCGCGGCGCGCGCGTGGAGCCCGCGGACATTGATGATGGTAAACCGCCTCGTTACCGCCTCGGTCGTCACCGCTCGCCCCCCGTCACGCTCGTGTCCGACGCCGGGCGAGGCTCCGACGGGGGCGCTCCCGGCTGCGCCAGCCGGAGATCCACGCCGGGCGCCCCGGCCATGCCCTCTCCCACCCCCGAGGGTACACCACTCGTGCTCGCCCGGGCGACGTCCCGGTGCACGACCGTGATCGGGAGCCCCGTCTTCCGCCGCAAGCTGTCGCTGAGCGCGTTGGTGAGCACGACGGAGCGGTGCCGGCCGCCGGTGCACCCGATGCCGACGGTGAGGTAGCTCTTTCCTTCGCTGGCGTAGCGCGGCATGCAGAACGAGAGGAGCTGCTCTGTCCTGCAGATGAACTCGAGGGCATCCGGGTTCTTCAGGATGTACTCCCGCACGGGCTCGTCGTTCCCCGTGAGCTCGCGGAGGCCGTGGACGAAATACGGGTTGTCGAGGAAGCGGACGTCGAAGAGCAGATCGGCGTCGAGCGGGATGCCGTACTTGTAACCGAACGAGATGAACCGGGTGGACATCCGGGGCACCTCGACCTTCGCGGGGCGCAGCCGCTCGATGACGACGCGGCGCAGGTCGTGCGTCGACAGCCGGGTCGTGTCGAGCTCGATCGTCGCCCTGGCCCGCAGCGACGCGAGCCGCTCGCGCTCCAGGAGGACGCCGTCGAGCATCGCGATGGCGCCGCTGCCGCCGGTCGTCAGCGGGTGCGGGCGCCGCGTCTCGCTGAAGCGCCGGAGCAGCGTCTCGTCCGAGGCGTCGAGGAAGAGGATCACCACGTCCCGTCCGGTCCGTATCGAGTCGAGCGCCGCCGTGGCGCCCGCCAGGAAGGAGCCCACCCGGACGTCGATGCCGAGCCCGATCCGGGTGATCCCGCCCGACTCGCACGCCTCGACCGCCGGCTGCACGAGCGACGTGGGCAGGTTGTCCACGCAGAAGAAGCCGAGGTCCTCCAGGGCGTGGAGCGCCGTCGACTTGCCCGCGCCGGAGAGGCCCGTGACGACGACGACGCGCCCCGGCGCGCCGTCGGGCCCGTGCAGGCCGTGCTGCTGCTGATCGCCTCCGTTGCTCACCCTCGCCTCCTCGGCCGCGGCAGGCTCACGGACGACTCCGTGGGGCTGAACCCGGAGCTCGGGCGATCAGGGGGCGGCCTGCCCCGATCCACGGGCGGCCGGAAGGCGCTGCTCGGGGGGTTCGGCGCGTCCACGCCGCGGCCGGGCGGCGGCGGCGGCGGCCGGGGCGGGCCGGGCGGCGCGGCGATCCGCGAGGCGCCTTCCTCGGCGAGCCTCGCCGGCGGCGGGATCGACGACTCCTCGGGCGAGCGCTCGCGGAGCAGCTCGCCCTCGACATTGCCGAAGAACTCGCGGGCCGCGTGGAACCCGGCGTTCTTCAGGAGCTCGTTGCGGGCGGCGACCTCGAGGATCGACGCCATGTCGCGGCCCGGGCGCACCGGGATGACGAGCTCCCGGATCTTCACGCCGAGGATGGAGTGGTACCGCTCGTCCAGCCCGAGCCGATCGTACTCGGTGTCCTTCGACCACTCGACAAGCTTCACCACGACGTCGATCCGCTTGCGCTCGCGGATCGACGTGACGCCGAAGAGGTCCTTCACGTTGAGGATGCCGAGGCCACGCACCTCGAGGTGGTACCGGAGGAGATCCGCCGGGGCCCCGAAGACCATGCCGGGAGGGCGGTAATCGCACTCCACGGCGTCGTCGGCCACGAGCCGGTGGCCGCGCATCACGAGATCGAGCGCGCACTCGCTCTTGCCGATCGCGCTCGACCCCATGAGAAGGAGGCCCACGCCGAAGACGTCGACGAGCACGCCGTGCAGCCGCAGGCGCGGCGCCAGGCGATCGTCGAGCAGCGCGTGCAGCGCGGTGATCGTGGCGCTCGACCGCACCGCCGAGACGAGGAGCGGCGTCCCGCTCTCCTCGGCGCACTGCGCGAGCTCCGGCACAGGGACGAACCCGATGCCGGAGCCGTTCGCCTCGAACGGCTGGTCGCCCTGCGTGAGGATGACGCAGCACAGGCCGAGCTCGAAGAAGCCGCGCAGCGACAGGAGCCGGTCCTCGCGGGAGAGCTTGTGGAGGAACGAGAGCTCGGTCTGCCCGAGGATCTGCACCCGCGTCGGGACGATGCCGTGGAAGTGGCCGACGAGCGCGAGCCCGGACTTCTGGATGCGGGTGTTCATGATGGGCCGGTCGAGGCCCGCGGCGCCGGCGATGAGCGTGAGGTCGATGCCGAGCCCCTCGTCGGCCATCAGGCTCCGCACCGCGATGGCGGGGCGGTCCGCCCGCCCACCGCGGGTCGAGGGGGGCATCCGGCCGCCCCCTTCCCCTTCGTGTCCGCCGCTGCGCGGGCCGCTCATGAGACCGACCTCCCTTCCTCGGCGGCGATGAGCTCGAACGCCGCGCGCCCGGTCGAGGCGCCGAGCAGCCGCCGCCTGAACGTCTCGTCCCGCAGCAGGCGGGAGATGCGCGCCAGCGTCTTGAGGTGCTCGCCCGTGGCGCGCTTCGGCCCGATCACGGCGACGAGGATGGCCACCGGCGCCCCGTCGATCGCGTCGAAGTCGATCGGCTTCGGGCAGATCAGGACCGCGCCGATCAGCCGATCGACGCCCTCCATCGCGCCGTGGGGGATGGCCACGCCGCTCCCGACGCCGGTGGACTGCAGGCGCTCGCGCTCGCCGAGCACCCGCTCGATGTCATCGGCCTTGACCCCCGGCTGTCCTGCCGCGAGCAGGGCGGCGAGCCGGCGGAGCGCGTCCGTCTTGGAGCGGACGACCCCCTCCTGCTCGCTGGCGACGGATACCTGGTGCGCGGTCAAGATGTCGCGGACTTGCATGCTGATTTCGGCGCTCGGGCGAGGTGAGAGGGCTCTGGAACGGCGCACGTGGCACGGTCGGCGCGGCGCTCGGCCAGGGCCAAGCGAGCCGATGTGGCCATCGTACCCTGGGGGCTTCGGGTGCGCGACTCAAGGACGCTATCGCGGCGAGCGGCCCCGGAGGGAGCGTTCTTCGCGTTCTTCGCGTCGCGATCGCTGGGCGACCGCCGCGCCGCTCCAGGCAGGCTCCCCGGCAGGTTGGCCATGCGCAGGGGTGAGCTGATGGAGACGAGCGCTCTTCGCCGCCGCGCTCGCCGCGGCGACGCGCGCGGCGGCTCACGCGGAGGGAGCGCGCCGCCTCGCCCGCGAGCGGCGGCTCACAGGATGGGAGCGCGCCGCGCCGGCGGGCGCGGCTGCCCTCGCTCCGGCTCGCGCGTCGCGCCTCGGCGACGCGCGCGGCGGCTCACGATCGGGAGCGTCCCGTCGCGGCCACCGCTTCGCGCTCCACCTCGACGGCGTACTCGCCGGCGCTCGTGCCGCCGCGCTTCCGCGCTATGGTGTGACCCTTCCCATCCCGGATCTGCCGCTCGAGCTTGTCGTGGACCATGTCGATCGACGCGTACATGTCCTCACCCCGCTCGGTCGCATGGAAGGCTAGACTGCCGGAGGAGAGGCGAACGTCGGCGACGTGCGTCAGACCCTCGACGGAGAGGGTGACCTGCGCCGTCATCGCCTGCCTAAGGAACTTCTGAAGCTTGGCCACCTTCTCATGGGCGTAATTCTTCACGGCGTCGGTACCCACCATATGGCGGAACGTGATCGTGATGTTCATCGGGTCCAGCCTTCCTTCCCTGATGCGTAGATGAAACAATCGACTACGGCTACAGAGCACCCCTCCATCTCCATCGTAACACTGATGTAGAGCTCTGGTCTGCACTCAACGGCGCAGCGCTTTCGTTTTGTTTGGCGTCGTTCCGCTTCTGCGTTTCTTGCCGCGGGTTGCCGCGTCTTGCGCCAGCCTGCCGCAGCTTGCCACCTCTCGCGCACCTCGTCGTGCCCGCGCGTCACCGTGGCTTGCCGCGCTGCGTCCTGCGCGGCCAGCGCACCTCCTCTTCAACAAGCCTTGGCACGCCCCGCTTGTTCCAGCGCCCGGCGCACCGTGTGCGGGGCATGGCCCGAGGCCAGCGCGATCTCGCCGATCGTGGGTGTGCGTCCGAGCTCGGCCGCGAGCCGCCTCGCGCTCGCGACGACGGCGCGGAGCACCTCGACATCGCCCCGATCGAGCGGCTCGGCGACGCGGAGGCCCTCGGACTCGAGCCGGTCGATGATGTACTCGACCTCCTCGTACGAGACCGCCCGGCGGTCGACGACTTCGGCGATGTCGTTGAGGTCCACCCGACCGGTCGACCGATGGCGTGTAAGGAGCTCCTGGATCATGTCGTCGATGACAGGCGGCACGGCGCTAGCGTGCCACCTTCGCGCAGGCCGCGCACGCGCCTGCGCGGGCGAAAGCGGGCCCGAAAGCCGAGCGCGAGACCGAGCTGATCGAGCGTCTCGGCGCCGCGCTCCCCGGCCCTCCCCGCGGCCTCGCCGCGCGGAGCCTGGCCAGCCGGCTCGCCCGGCGCGAGCCCGCCGCCGCATCACAGCTCCTCATTCACGGCGCGCCACGGTGAACCGCACCTCACCTCACCTCGCCTCGCCTCGCCACGATGGCCACGATCGACGTCTTCATCTGTTCAGCGATGTTTCCGCCAGGCTGCGCGAGGCATGATAGAAATGGACGCGTCATCGGGCGGATACACATCAGGAGATCTTCCATGCGCTGGGCCCCTCCCGAATCGCGATCGCGCTATGCGATCCGCGACCATATCGAAGCAAACCTGGATCCGGTCAAGGATCATCAGGAGATCGCATTTCTCTCGACGTGCTATGATTTCCCGTGGGACACGCAGCACGCCCTCGAGCTCGCGCTGTTCCGTGTCTTCGGGATCGCCAAGGGCACACCTCTCCTGGTGCAGACAGGGGAGTTCCTCCAGCGCACCCAGAAGCGCTACGACGACACCGTCCTCATCCTCTCCGAGATGCTGGAGAACGGATACGACAGCGAGCGCGGCCGGGCGGCGCTGCGGCGCATGAACCGGCAGCACGGGCGTTACGCCATCCCGAACGACGAGTACCTGTACACGCTGTCGACGTTCATCTTCGAGCCCATCCGCTGGAACGAGCGCTTCGCCTGGCGCGCGCTGCTCGAAAAGGAGAAGCTCGCGGCCTACCACTACTGGAAGCAGGTCGGGACGCTGATGAACATCAAGGATATCCCGCCGAGCTACGAGGCGTTCGAGCGGTTCAACCTCGATTACGAGGCGGAGCACCTGCGGTTCTCGGAGGACAACCGGACGCTCGCCGTGGCGACGCGAGACCTCGTGCTGGGCTGGGCGCTGCCGAGAGCGCTATGGCCGCTCGGGGCGCCGGTCCTCCACGCGATGATCGATGATCGCATGCTCGACGCCGTCGGGCTGCCGCGGCCTCCGCCCGGGCTGCGCGGCCTCGTGCAGGCGGCGCTCCGCGCGCGCGGCCCGCTCTTGCGGGCCATGCCGCGCCGGCGCTCGCCGCGCCTGCTCACTCAGCTGAGGAACCGCACGTACCCGGACGGCTACCGTATCGAGGATCTCGGCGCGCGGTGACCGGCGCAGCTCCACGGGCCGGCGAGCCCAGCCGCCGCGCCGGGCGAGCGGCTGCCTGCCGGCTCAAGGCTGCCCGCCGGCTCAAGGCTGCCTGCCGGCTCAAGGCTGCCTGCCGGCTCAAGGCAGCTGGCGCCGCAGGAACTTGAGCGCCTCCCGGGCAGCGCGGTTCACCGGCTCGTAGACGTCCGGGGTCGTCCTGAGCGGCGCGCCGATCGGCTCGCCCGGGCGGACGCCGAGGATGCGCTCGACGTCCTCCAGGAGCGATTGCATCGAGTCGTAGCGGTTCCCGGGGGCCTTGCGGAGCGCGGTGGCGACCAGCGCCTCGATCCGCCGATCGATGCCGGGCCGGATCGAGCTGAGCCGGGGGGCCGGGGTGCAGGCGTGCTGGGCGACGACCACCACGTCGTCTGGCGAGGAGAACGGCAGCTGGCCTGCGAGCATGCGGAACATGGTGACACCGAGGGCATAAATGTCGGTGCGGCCGTCGATGGGATCGGCGAGGGCCTGCTCCGGGGCCATGTAGGGGACCGTGCCCAGCACGAGACCGGCGGCGGTGGTGGGGCCCGTCTTCAGCTTCGCAAAGCCGAAATCCATCATCTTGAGCACGCGCGGGCCGCCCTGGGAGCGGACGAGGAACAGGTTGTCCGGCTTCACGTCGCGGTGGATGACGCCGGCCGCGTGCGCCGAAGCGAGCGCCGACGCCGCCTGCCGTATCAGCGGAAGCGCGACGGCCTCGCTCATGGCCACCTCGCGGCGGAGCAGGACGCCGAGCGACTCGCCGGTGAGCAGCTCGAGCACGATGAACGGGGACCCGTCCTTGCGCTCGCCCGCGTCGAGGACCCGGATGATGTTGGGGTGCCCGAGCTCGGCCGCCGCCTCGAGCTCGCGGAGGAACCGCTCGCGCTGGGCCCGATCGGCGGCGAAGCTGCGGTTCAGGATCTTGATCGCGACCTGCTCCTTCGTGCGGCTGTCCGCCGCGAGGTACACGCGCGACATGCCGCCGGCGCCGATGAAGCCCTGGATCACATAGCGATCCTCGAGGATGGCGCCGAACTGCCGCGTCGGCTGCGCCGGCGGCGGCGCGGCCGACAGCGACTGGACGAGGCGCGCGCCGTCGTCGGGGCAGAAGCCGTACGAGCGATCGGTGTACGCGCGGTGGCAGCGCGGGCAAATCATGGGACCCGGGTCATGATGGCGGCGGGGGCGGGGATCCTCAAGGGACTTGCGGGCGGGCGGCGCGCGGCGCCGCTCCCGGCGAGGTGGATCGCGGCGCGCACCTCGGCTATGCGTGCGCCTTTCCTCGTCGACGCGACGATTCACCCCGAGATCGAGAGACAGCCCGTGACCTCACAGAAGCACCCTGCGACCCTCATCCCCGGCGACGGCATCGGCCCCGAGATCGTGGACGCGACGCTGCGCGCCCTCGACGCGCTCGGCGCGCCCTTTGAATGGGAGACGTGCGTGGCCGGCATGGCCGGCGTCAAGGACGCGGGCGACCCGCTGCCGCGGGCCACGCTCGACAGCATCCACCGCACGCAGCTCGCGCTCAAGGGGCCGCTCGAGACGCCGATCGGCGGCGGGTACCGCTCGTCGAACGTGCGCCTACGGCAGGAGTTCAAGCTCTTCGCCAACGTGCGCCCCGCGAAGACGCTCATCCCGGGCGGCCGCTTCGAGAACATCGACATCGTGCTCGTGCGGGAGAACCTCGAGGGCCTCTACGTGGGCTTCGAGCACTACATCCCTATCGGCAGCGACGAGCACGCGGTGGCGATCGGCTCCGGCGTGAACACCCGGGTCGGCTCGCGCCGCATCGCCGAGTTCGCCTACGACTACGCCGAGAAGAACGGCCGCAAGAAGGTCACCATCGTCCACAAGGCGAACATCATGAAGGCGCTCACGGGCATCTTCCTGGAGACGTCGCGCGAGGTGAGCAAGGGCTACGAGGGCCGCGTGGCGACCGACGAGCGGATCGTGGACGCGTGCGCGATGCAGCTCGTGCTGAACCCGTGGCAGTTCGACGTCATCGTCACGACGAACCTCTTCGGGGACATCCTCTCGGACGAGATCGCAGGCCTCATCGGCGGCCTCGGCATGGCGCCGGGGGCGAACATCGGCCAGCACGCCGCGATCTTCGAGGCGGTGCACGGCTCGGCGCCGGACATCGCCGGCAAGGGCGTGGCGAACCCGATCGCGCTCATGCTCGCCGCCGCGATGATGCTCGATCACGTGGGCCACCGGGAGCTCGCCGTCCGCCTGCGCGCCGGCATCGACGGGGCGCTGAACCTGGACGGGGTCCGCACCCGCGATCTCGGCGGCAAGGCGGACACGAAGACGCTCACCGACGCCATCGTGGCGCGCATCAAGAACGGCTGAGCGGGGCGCCGTCGGTGCGGCGGATCCCGCGCTTTCGCCGGGGCGCGGCCACGGGGGTCCGCGGGGTCAGCCGCCGCGCGAGAGCGGGAGCGCGAAGTGGAAGGACGTCGTCTTGCCTAGCTCGCTCTGCGCCCAGATCCGGCCGCCGTGCGCCTCGATGATGCCCTTGCAGATGTAGAGCCCGAGGCCAGTGCCGGGCGGTCGGCCCCGGGACGGGTTTGACGAGAGCCGCTGGAAGCGCTGGAACAGCCTCGGCAGCTCGTCCGGGGGGATGCCCGGCCCGCGGTTCTCGATCGCGACCTCGACCTCGGCGTCGCGGAGAGAGAGCGTCACGCGGGTCGGCGCGTCGGGATCGCCGTACTTGGCGGCGTTGAGAAGGAGGTTCCCGAGCACCTGGTCCATGCGCGCCGCGTCCACGAGGACGGGCGGCACGTCCTCGTCCGCCGTCAGCACGATCGCGTGATCCGGCCTCTCAGCGGCAGCGAGCTCGACGATCGCGTGGAGCAGGGCGCGCATGTCCGTCGGCTGCGGCTCGAGGGAGAGATGCCTCGCCTCGATCTTGGAGGCGTCGAGCAGCTCTTCGGCCATCCGATCGAGGCGCTGGACGTTCGACAGGATCTTCTGGCCCCACGCCGTCGCACCGGCGGACTCGGGTAGCCGCGACAGCATGCCCGCGTAGGCGGAGATGGCGGAGAGCGGTTGCTTGAGGTCGTGCGCCACGAGGGAGGTCCACTCCTCGCGGAGCCGCTGGATCTCCCTGAAATTGGTGACGTCCTCGTAGCTCGCGATGGCCCCGTGGATCGCGCCGTCCTCGCCCCGGATGGGGCCAGCGCTCACCACAACGGGGACGTAGCTCCCGTCCGTCCTTCGAAACCACAGCTCTTTACACGTCGTCCCCTCGCCACGCGCCGCGCGAACGAGGGGCATTTCAGGCAGCAGGAGCGGCCGTCCCCCTGGCTCGCACAAAAGCGCGCCTCGCCCCACGTCCAGCGCCTCGAGCGGGTGCGGCCCGCCGCAGAGCTCCTGGCAGCGGCGGCTTGCGAGGAGCGAGGGGCCGCCGCGCTCGTCCAAGACGGCGATGGCGACGGGGAAGTCTTCGATCACGCTCCGCAGCCATCGCCGCTCCTCCGCGAGGCCCCACTCAACCTCACGGAAAGCAGCTTCGGTGGGCTCCAGCGCGTCCGCGCCCCGGCCCCGTACGTAGTCGGCGCCCCCGGGGCGCGTTCGCGCGCTCGCGGTGGGCTCAGCGCTCGCGAGCGCGAGCGCGAACAGCGCGCCGAGGGCCCGCACGCGCGGGAGGATCTCCTGGAAAGATGCGCTGCGGCTCCCGAACGCGCAAAAGATGACGCCGAAGAGCCGGTCTGCGCTGAGCAGGGGCGCAGACAGAGCCCAGTGGGGCCTCATGCTGGCCGCGAGCGCGCTGAGGTCGGAGAAACGCTCGCAGGCGGCCTGGTCGACCAAGGCATGCTCGATGCGGCGGCTCTCCGCGGCGCGCAGCACGAGGGACGACGTGCCCGTGAGGTCCGTGAGCTGCGCGGCGAACGCGCTCGGCAGGTTGGAGGAGGCGACCAGCCGGATCGGGCGCGCGTGCTCTTCCACTGCGGCGCCGTACAGGAGCGAGAGGTCTGCGCTGAGCAACCGGGCGGCTTGCTCGGCGACAACCTCGCGGAGCGCTTGCGGTTGAAATTTCCCAGAAAGCGCGGCGGCCGCCTCGACGACGACCTCGGCGAGCTGGGCAGTGGCGGATTCAGGCTCGCCGTCGTCGTGGCCGAGTTGGTCGTGCGCCGAGATTTTCGCCACGCTTTCCCCTGCAGCCATGCCCATAGCACCTGCGCTGGCACGCGCCGTTCCACGAGCGACGCGCCATGCCTGCTCCAAGGGTACAGTATGCGCTGTGTGCCGAGGGAAGGCTTGTGCGCCTGCGCAGCGACGGCTCGCACGGCGCGGCGCGCGCCGAGCGCCATCGGGGTAGAGAGGAGCGCGCAGGCTGGTCAGCGGGAGGTGTCGAAGCGGCGCTTCGCCCAGCTCACGAGCGGGCTGTTGTCCCGGGTCCGCACGGCGCCGGGCGCGCCGCGGCGTTTCCGCCAGTCGCCCTCGCGGACGCGCCGGCAGCCAGCGGCCTGCTCCATGGAGAGGAGGTAGGCCTGGGCTTCGCGGCCGTCGGCGAGGCGGATGGCTGCTCTCCGGTGCAAGACCGGGTGTCCGCGGTGCACGTCGAGCGCGGCCAGCGCAGCCGGAGCGATGGCATAGAGCTCGCCGGTCACGGCGATGAGCCCTCCCTGGACGAGGGCGCCGCTGGTGCCGAGGTCGACGAGCGCGTACTGCGGTGTCGTGGTCGCCACACCGAGCGAGCGGGCTGACGCGAGCCATTCGTGTTGGTCCTCGCCCTTCATGAGGTTGTCGTAGACGAAGAGGACGATCTCGTGGGTAGTCATTGGCGTGGTCCTCGGGACGGCCTCTGCGGCCCGGCTCAGACGCTCGCAAAGGGAGGGCGCGAGCGCAAGGCTGGTCGGAGCGACGTCAGCGAAGCCGTGGAGAGCTGTAGCCCCAGAGGAATATTGCACCTGCGCGCCCATGGTAAGCCGCCGTTCTTGCGGAGGGCTCGCCAACTCCAAGGCACGTCCACCAGTGCCCACAGTGCCTCATGCTCGCTTGACGCTCGCGTTCGATAGGAGTTCGAGCGCAATTTTGCGCTGCAGCCCGATGTTCTCCTGCCCGGCGCGAGTGCGGCTTTCATCCAACCGAGCATTCACCTTCTCGGAAGGCGACCTCGATCCATCAACAGCGATTCTCGATCAACTCGTGTTGAAACGATGATCTCTATGCTCGCCAGGTTCGCTCAGAAGGCCGCAAGCCGACTCAAATCACCGCACTTCCATGGGTCTCGAATTGCCCGCCTTGATCCTGCACTCGCCTTACCGCAAGCGCGCACGGAAAACGCGCATCGACGTCGGCCCCCCTCGCTCCCCCCTCCCCCACCACCGTAGCGCCGGCGGGAGGGTCCACGCGGCGGGGGCGGGTGGGCGCGGCGAGCACCGACCGAGGTGCCATAAGGTCGCAGGGGGCTCCACGTCTCAGGCGCGCCTTGTGTGGCGCGCAACATAACGTCCCAGCAGGCATGGCCCGAAGGGAGACATGCCGGGTGGTGTTCTCAGCGCAAGCGCCTCGGTCCCCGTCTTGGCGGATGGCCGAGCGCCCACCCGCCCCCGCCGCGTGGACCCTCCCGCCGGCGCGGGCGACCCGCTTGCGGCGGGCTACCAGCTCACCAGGAACTGAAGCGTCTCCGCCCCTCGCACCTCGACCGAGATGGTCGGCTTGGCGCCGTACCCCATGACGAGCGCCTCGAAGTTCCCCAGCGGGTACTCCAGCGTACCGCGGTGGCTGCTGATGTCGATCTGCACCTCCGACGGCCCCAGCTGCCGCGCCCTGGCCAACGGCCCCTTCACGAGCGCGCCCAGGCTGCCCGTGTAGCGCATCAGCGCGGCGCCCGGGTCGGTCGCCAGGTGCATCGTGATCCGGCCGAGCGCGCTTTCCCTGAAGGCCCCGACCTGCTGCCGCGCGAGGCGACGGTAGCCTTCCCGCGAGCTCCGGTTCGGGTGTGAGAGCCGCGCAGCCGCGTCGTAGAGGCGCAAGAAGTCGCGCGTCGGATAGTCCGAGAACGGCAGGTAGAGCCCACCCCTCGGCGGGCTCGACAACGTCGACACCACCTGCGCGAAACGCTCCCCGAGCGTCGCCGCCAGCGCGTTGAAGAACATCCCCTTCATCGCGTAGGACTCGGGGACCCCCGCCACAACGGCGTCGATGTCGATGTTGCCGAGGAGCGGATCGGAAGGACGCACCTCGAACGAAGCTCCGTTCGGCCCGACAAGCAGCCCTTCTGTGGACGGTGCGCTCGGCGGCGCGACGCTTCGGGGCACGGCGCGCATGACACCGCTCTTGGGGATGGGCGTCTCGTTCGCTTGCCGGCGCTGGTCGCTACGGACCTCTTTCATAGGGAGCTCGCCGCAAAAAAAGACTCAACACAAAGGCCGCTTGCGGCAACCACCGCAGCGAAGGGCACACGACCCACCTAGCAACGGCCATGCCGACCGCTCACTGAACGAGTCACCGCGTGAACACGGGGTTCATGCCAGATTTCCCTTGCATGGATGAAACGCTGGTTCAGCGGTGCAACCGCGCGGAGACGACCGGGACGGTGTTCATCTCCGCTCAGGCCGGTCCACGCGTCTGCGGCGGCACACACCCGCCAGCGTCCCGAGCCGAAGGAACACCGCGTCAACGCGCCGTGAGGCCCGCGTCAATATGCCTCTCGGCTCGCCCCGATGTGCCTTGAGGTTCGCATCGATACGCCCCGAGACTCGCCTCGACGGGCCGTGAGGCTCGCCTTGACGCACCGGGAGTGCCGAGCTCGCGGCGAGCTCCGTTCTCACCACGGACGCTCCTCGGCCCAGAAGAACCGTCGAGCGGCGGCGAGCATCGCGTGCGCCTGCCCACGATGAATCGGGTGGGCGACGAGGTGGACCTGCGCGCTCCCCACGCGCTCGACCTGGACGTGGGACGCGTGCAGAAGCCGCACTTCGCCGCGCAGAAGCCGCACCTCGCCGCGCAGAAGCCGCACTTCGGCGTCGAGCGTGGGGAGCCTCTGGTTCGACCAGGCGTCGCGCTCTGCCATCGATCGAAACGTGGTGAGGGCGGTTCACGCGCGAGAGCTCCGCGCCTCGCTCGCGCCGTCCATCGAGCGAGGCTGCTGACCGGACGCTGTCAGCAGCGCCGCCCTAGGATGCCGGCGCGTGGGGCAGGACCCCCGAGGAGGACCTCATGAACACAGGACTGGGTGGCGTGATCGTCTATGTGCCCGACGCGGTGGAAGCCGCGGCGTTCTACGAGCGCGCGTTCGGCTTCGAGCGCAGCTTCGTCTCCAGCGACAACGAATACTGCGAGCTGAAGGGCAGGGTGCCGCTCGGGTTCGTGCAGGAGGACTTCGCCCAGAAGGGCCTCCCGGAGCTCGCGAAGAACAGGCCAGGAGAGCGCCCCGCCGGGTTCGAGATCATCGTCACCAGCGAGGACGTCGACGCGGCGTTCGCGCGCGCCGTGAAGGCCGGCGCAGCCCCCGTGTCGGAACCCCACGACAAGCCGTGGGGCCAGCGCGTCTCCTACGTGCGCGATCTGAACGGCGTCCTCGTGGAGATCTGCTCGCCCTGGACCTCTCCATGAGCTCACCGCAGCTCACCTCATGAGCTCGCCGCAGCTCACCCCATGAGCTGACACCGACCGTACGATCGCGAGCGATGCGGCGCGCCGTCCGCCGCGAGAATGCGCTCGTGCCCCTGACGGTGCTTCTCCTGACAGGCTTTTACGGCAAGTCCTTGCCGCGCCTGACGCGGCCTGCTTAACCTCCGGCCGTGAACGCGAACGGACGGACACGGGTGCACCTGCTCGTGGCAGCAGCGATCGCCCTGCTCGCGGCCGGCCCCTCGGGGCTCGGCGGCGGGCCCGTCGCGGAGGCCAAGGAGCCGGCCCGGGGAAAGAAGGCGAAGAGCTACGAGTGCCGCGTCCAGAGCCCGCAGAAGTTCCTGAAGCGGCGCACCTTCGTCCAGAAGGGGATGCTCAACCCGAAGAAGCACGCCAAAGCGGTCCGCTACCTGGCCGAGCACTACGGCCACGTCGAGACCGAGGAGACGCGGCGCCACAACTCCGAGAGCGCCCACTCCCAGGCGACGGCCGTGCAGTTCATGGGCCTCCCGCTCTCCGTCCACGAGAAGATCGCGCCCGCGCTCCACTGCGTCGAGAAGCGGATCCGCTCGACGTGCACCCGCAAGTCCCGCCGCTACACGCCGCGCGCGGTCGGCGGGTTCCGCACGGCGAACAGCTACCGCGGCGCCGAGATCTCGAACCACCTCTTCGGTATCGCCATCGACATCGATCCCGACCGGAACCCGTGCTGCGGCTGCGTCGACCCGTGGCCCACGAGCCCGCTGTGCCAGGAGAAGAAGCGCTCTGCCTACGAGCGCACGGCCCTGTCCCGCTGCTGGATCAAGGCGTTCGAGCGCTATGGCTTCGACTGGCTCGGCCACGACGACCTCGAGGACACGATGCACTTCGAGTTCCTCGGGGATCCCGACCGGATCAAGAAGAAGTAGCGCGCGGCGATCACGATCACGCGCCGCGGCCGCCCCCGCGCCGCGAGAGCCGCCGCGCGCGCCGCTCCGCCGCGGCCTCGGCGAGGCGGCGATCGTCGTCCGTCTCGAGGAGGATCGGCGGCACCGAGGTCGGCCTGAGCGACGCGTCGACGGCCACGAACGTCACGAAGGCCGTGACCATGGGCCAGATGGCGCCCGTCATCGCGTCCTCCCCCTCGACCGACACCAGGATCTCGAGCGACGTGCGGAAGGTCGCCGTCACCCGCGCGGCCAGACGGACGACCTGACCGACCTTGATCCCATGATCGAACGAGAGGTCGTCGATGCCCGCGGTGACGACCGCGCTGCCGGTGTGCCGCTGCGCGCAGATGGCAGCGCACAGGTCGATCCACGCGAGCACCTGCCCGCCGAAGATCGAGCCGAGCGCGTTCGCGTGCGTCGGCAGGACGTACTCGGTCATCGTCGTGACCGACTCGGAGACGCGCTTCTCGTGCGGGGCCTTCACCCGGCATGCGTATCACGGGCGCCCCCCCGCGCCAGAGCACGCCGGGTCGCCCGGCGTCAGCTGGAGGTCGAGGCCCTGCCCGGGTTCGGGAACGACGGCTCTTCGGGGGCCGGCGAGCGGCCAGGGCTCGCGCTGACCGACGACTTCGTGGGGACCGACTGGCCCGGCGGGCCCGTCGGGAGCGTGGGCTCGTCCTCCAGGCGCACCGACGTGACCTTCAGCCGCGCGAAGATCGCCTCGGCCTTCTCGTTCATCGCCACCGCCTCGCGCCGCGCCGCCATGTTCGCCACGAAGCTGCGATCGGTCGTCAGGAACCGCGCGTAGGCCTGGAACGTGCGCGCGAGCTCGAGCTCGTTCCCCGTCTCCTCGAAGATGCTCACCGAGCGCGCGAAATATGCGCGCGCGCTCTTCGTGTGCGCGCTGCCCCAGCCGCCCGCCGCCGTGATCTCGCCGAGCGTCCGTAGCGCGATGCCGAGGTGCACCTTGCTCCGGACCGAGGCGAACAGGTCCACCGCCCGGCTGATCGAGTCGCGCGCCTTCTCCAGATCGCCCCGGAGCATGTAGGCCTTCCCGAGGGCGCGCCGCGCCTCGGCCAGGCCGAGCCGGTCGCCGAGCTCGTCGCAGAGCTCCTCGGCCTGCTGCAGCACGCGCACCGCCTCGTCGGGATTGCCGCTCCGGTAGAGCGTCCCGCCGATGTTCGTCAGGATCAGCGCCGTCCGGTTGCGATCGCCGACCTGCCGCGCCACCTCCAGCGCCTCCTCGAAGAGCTCGAGGGCGTGGCGGTGATCGCGCTGGTCCTGCGCGATCATGCCGAGGTTGTTCAGGCTCATCACGACGCCGAGCAGGTCCGAGATCTCGCGCCGGATCGCGAGCGACCGCTCGAACGTGTTGAGCGCCTGCTTGAACTCGCCCGAGTCCTGCAGGGCGAGGCCGAGGTTGTTCAGCGACAGCGCGATCGAGCGGCGATCCCCCATCCGCTCGCGGCGGGCGAGCGCGTCGCGCAGCCATTTCAGCGCCTCCTGGTACTCGCCCCGGAGCCAGTGCAGCTTGCCGATGTCGTCGATCGTCGAGGCGATCCCCCGCTCGTCCCGCGCGCCCTCGAAGAGGCGGAGCGCGGTCGTGAGGTGCTTGCCGGCCTCGTCGAGCGAGCCGCTGTCGCGGTAGAGCCGCCCGATGCGGTTGTGCGCGGCCCCGCCCTTGCGCCGGTTGTCGAGCCGGTAGGCGAGCGTCAGCATCTCGCGGAACGCGGCGAGCGCGTCGTCGATGCGCCCGGCGAGCTGGAGGACGTCGCCGTAGTCGTGGAGCGCGTCGATGCGCCGCGCGACGTGCGCGTCGCCGAGCAGCGAGAGCCCGCGCGCGTAGTACTCCGCCGCCTTCGCGTTCGAGTAGCGCCCGCGCGCCACGTCCCCGGCGTCGAGCAGCGAGAGCCCCGCCCGCACCGCGTCGCCGATGCGCTCGCGGTGCGTCGCGAGCTCGGCGAGGAGCTCCTCGCTCGCGCGCACCGCCACCTGCTGCTCCAGCCACTCGGCGATCGCGTGGTGGTACCGCCGCTGGGCCGCGGCGCTCATCCGCTTCTGGAGCGCCTCGCGCTCCTTGGCGTGCACGAACACGTACTCGTCCGAGCCCGCGAAGCTCGACTCGCTCTGCTTGCGCAGGTAGCCGCGGTCGCACAGCGAGCGCAGCGCGGCGTTGATCCGGTCGAGATCCTTGTCGCTCTGCTCCTCCCCCCACAGGTCGGGGGCCTGGCTGCCGGCCCTGCCGAGGACGAACAGCGCGCCGCTCCAGAACACCGGGCCGATCGTCGCGGCCTGCTCGAGCAGCTGCCGGCCGTCGTGATCGAGCGCGGCGAGGCGGACGTTCACGGCGTCCTCGACCGTCATCGGCAGGCGCGCCGTCGACAGCTTCCCGAGGTGCACGCGCCAGCGCGGCCCGCCCGCGGAGTCGGGCGAGAGCTCCTCGATCACGCCCTGCTCGTGGCAGATGCGGACCATCTGCTCGAGCAGCGCCGGGTTGCCGTTCGCGAAGGAGCAGGCCGCCTCGACGAGCTCCGCCGGCACGCCCGGCTGGGACTGCGACTCGGGGCGCTTAACGTCCACGCCGTCGACGCCGTCGGCGACGTCGACGACGTCGATGATGACGACATCGTCGCTCCCGCGCGGCGCGCAGGGCGCGAGCAGCGCCCTCGCCATCTCGGCCGCGGCGGCCTCGCCGAGCGGCGTGAGCTCCAGGAGCACGTGGCGCCGGTCGCCGACCTTGCCCCAGTCGTCCTGGCGGGTGAGCAGCTCCGGGCGGGCGGCGCAGACGATCAGGACCGGGCCCGTGAGGTACTCGATGAGGTAGCGCAGGAGCGCGAGGGAGTCGTCGTGGGCTGCGTGGAGGTCCTCGAAGATGAGGCACAGGGGGCCGTGGACGGCGTCCGCCTCGAGGAACGCCTTCAGGACGGCGCGGCGGATGAGGTCGGCCTGCGCAGGATCGTCCTGCACCGCGCGGGTGAGCGGGCTGTCGCCGAACGCGAGCCCGATGAACTGGCCGAGGAAGTAGATGACGTCGCCGACCTTGCGGTCGCCCATCACGTGCGCGACCTGCGAGCGGACCTCGGCGCGGGCCGCGTCCTTGTCCATGCCGTCGGAGAGGCCGAAGCGGGCGCGCAGGAGCCGCGTGAAGACGCCGTACGCGGACGCCATGTCGCCGGTGCTGCCCGAGGTGACGCGCAGCGCGGCGGAGCCCTGGCGCCGCCGCTCGAGGAACTCGCGCACGAGCCTGCTCTTGCCGATGCCCGGCGGGCCGACGAGCGTCACGGTCCGCGTGGAGCGCTCCCGCTCCACCGCGTCGAGCGCGCGGGCCAGCGCCGACAGCTCCGCCTCGCGCCCGATCAGCGGCGCGAGCGCGGGCGGCGCCGCGCCAATTGCACTGTCCTCTCGGCTCATCTCCTGGCCTCCACGTCCCCGGGTGCCGCAGCGCCGGACACGATGTCCGGAGCCTATACCAGGTTCGGCTTCGGTGGCGTGTGCGGTAAGCTGCCGGGCGTGGACGGCGAGGGCACGGGGACGTCGGGGAGCACGGCGCGCAGCGCCGCGGAGATCCGCGGGCGTATCACGGCTTGCTTCAGCATGGCCGAGCTGCGCCGCTTCGCGGAGGAGCTCGGCGTGCCGGACATCCCGTGGGAGCGGGGGATCCAGGGAGCGGCGTACGAGCTCGTCCGCCGCTTCGAGCAGCGGCGCGAGCTCGGGCCGCTCGTCGAGCGCCTCCGCGCGGCGAGGCCGCTCGTGGAGTGGCCCGACACGCCGACGGTGCCGTCCGCCGCGTCGAGCGAACCGGCGCACACCGACATCCCCAGGCCGGCGCCGCTGCCGAACCTCTCGCCGATGGTGGCCCCATCACCTCCCCTGGAGGTCGCGACGCTGGCGCCGCCGGCGAGCTCGCCTACCCCGCGGACACCGAACGTCACCGGGCCGCAGCCCGCGAATGCGCGGCCGCCCGGCGCCGCGGGGCCGGCGCAGCTCCCGGCCGGCTCCCCGCGCGCCGGCGCGCCGGCGCGCCGGCCGCGCCGCATCGACTCGCGGCTCGCGCTCGCCGCCCTGGGGCTCGTGGCGGTAAGCCTCATCGTTGCCTTCCTCATCGGCAGGGCGTCGAGCGCGCCGGGCGACGACGCGGCGCGCGGGAGCGCCGCGTCCGCGAGCGCCACGCAGAAGGGCGCCCCACCGCCAGCGGCGCGGCCGGACGGGGTCGCGTCACGCGCTGCCGCCGCGATCGACCGCAGGCTCGAGAGCCTGGCGCGGGCGTGCGAGATCCCGCCTGGCTCGGCGGAGGACGTGATGCGCCGCGCCTTCGAGCGCTGCGGGCCGCCGCCCGCCTCGGCGGGGCACCGGACGACGCCGGCGCAGCGGAGCGATCCGCCTGCCACACAGGCGCCGGGCGCGCTGCCGGCGTCTCCAGGGGCGGGGCCGCGTGCGGCGGCCGCGACCGGCCTTGCGCCCGCCGGCGGCAATGCCGGGTGCGTCGGGGCGTGCGAGCGGCGACACCAGGCGTGCAGGGCGACGCAGTGCGGCAAAGAGCCCACGCAGAGCACGCAGTACCAGCGTTACCAGGGCTGTCTGTCGGATTGTCTGGAGCAGGCGTCCAAGTGCCGCCTCGGCTGCCTCTGAGCCTCAGGGCGACGCGTCAGGGCGACGGTCGGCTGCGGCGCATCACGTTGACCGTGACGGTCGGCTCGTGCTCGGGGCAGCCGGTGCGACCGGCCTGGCTCGGGTCGAAGTCGATGCGAAAGCAGGTCTTGCAGACGCAGAGATAGGCGTCGTGGAACGCGCGGAAGTTGAGGATGTCCGCGGCGAAGAGGCTGAGGACGATGTCGCTGAGCAGGTCTTCCTCGCGCGGGCACGGCTCCCACGGCCCGAGGCCTCCGGCGCGGCGCACGCGCCCGCTGTCGATGGCCGCTGCGAGGAAGCGATCGTCCGCGGTGGGCGGCATGAAGGCGCGAAGCGAGGCGAGCACCCGGAGCCGCGCCGCGTCGACGAGCTGCTCGATCTCGGACGCATCCGGGGCCGTCGGGGCCTGATGGCCGAGCGCCACCTGCTTGGAGAAGCCCTCGGTCACGTAGCCCGGTCGCTGCATCCTCCCGGCGGCCACGAGGTGCTTCTCGAACCAGATCCCGAGCGCCGCCGCGCTCCGGGGAGGCCTGCCGACGAACGTGAGCGCCGCGAGCAGCGCGCGGCGCTCGTGATCGCTGGCGACGAGCGATACCGCGGACGGCAGCGTGGGAATCGAGGTGTGGGAGTCCTCTTGCGGCATGAACACCCCTTTGCTCTGCCCCAGTCTGCCCGAGGTCTTCTCTCGGGGTCCAGGCGTGATGGCGCCCCGGTCGGAGATTGCGGAACTTCCTGCAATGCGTCGCGTTACCGGCTCTTTGCCGCTTTTGTAGTGAACGGCGCGCAACGGATCTCAGTCCGTGATCTTGAGCACGCCGCTGTCGTCGAGCGCGCCGCTCGCGTCGGCGCCGTCCGAATCTGCCTCGATCTCCGCCTCGGACGAAGCGGGACGCAGGAACGACAGATCGAGGCCGCCCATGGGCTGCTGCGCCGCCGCGCGCGTGGCAGCGAGCGGCAGCGCCTCGGCGTCAGCAGCGGCGTGCGGGGCGGCGCGGCGCGCTTCCCGTTCAGGTCGCTTGTCGTCGCGGCGCGAGGGCTGCGCTGGGTCGCGCCGGCCGGCGCCGGGCTCGCGGGGCCGCTCCGGCGCTGGCGCCGCGGCGGCCTTCGGCGGGCGCGCGGCCTCCGCGCGCGCGGACGGCGGCGGTGTCCGGAGCGCCCTGTCCGTCTTCCTCGCCATGCGCGCGCGGGCGCGGGAGGGGGCGTTCTTCGCGAGCTCGATGCAGCTGCCGCGCATGGCCGCCGGGCAGGAGATGCGCACGTGCATGTGGTCGTCGTGCGCCTCGGCGCCCGTGGGCTGCATCATCGCGAGCTGCGCGCGGACGAGCAGCGCGCGGGAGACGCCGATCCGCTTGGCGTGCGCGATCAGCGCGGACCGGAGCGGATCGGCGATGAAGATGTGGCTCACGCGGGCGCGAGGATCGGTGAGCAGGTGCTGGACGAGCAGCCAGTTGCGCGGCAGGTCGAAGCGCGCCCCGGGCACGTTGGTCGAGGCGAGCCGGGCGTCGAACCGGAGGAAGATCGGCGCGTGGACCTGCTTGCCGCGCGCGTCGAGCGCGTAGAAGCCGAGGTCGACGTCGCGGCCGCTCTCGTGGGAGTTGTGGCGGTGGACCTCGCCGCCGCGCTGGCGCGACAGGTCGCCGACGTCGAGCACGGCGCCCGGGAAGCGCTTGGCCACGCCGCGCGCCGCGCGCTCGATCATGCCCACGAGCGCCGGTAGCCCCCAGCGGACGTCGGCGCCGGCGTAGGCGGGCACGACGCGCACGTCCTTGCGCGAGGTGTCGAGCCGCACGCCGCCATCGAGGCGCCCTTCGTTGGGATGGCCGACCGACGAGGCGGGCGCCTGGGGCGCGGCCTTCTCTCTGGCCGGCTCGGACGATCGCGGGCCCGCGTCGCCGGCGCGGGGGCGGTGGCCCTTGCTGTCGTCCTTCGCGAGCCGCGCGCGCGGCGCGCGCTTCGTCGTCCCGCGCGCCCTGGCGGCAGCGGCGGCGTCCCGCGGCTTTGCTTCCGCGGTGGAGCGCGCGTGCGAGCGCGCCGGCGCATCCGGCGCCGCGGCGGCCGCCCGGGAGCCGGACAGGGAGAGCGCCAGGATCGTGAACAGCACGGAGAGCGGTCGAGGCACACCGGTGCGTTACGGGGTTTCCGCGGGCCGGGCCAAGAAGCCGGCGCCGCCTGGCCGCGCCCTCCGAGGGCCGCTCCCGAGACCTGCGCCGAGAGCGTGCGCCGAATTTGCGCTGGCAGGTGCGGTGAACGAGCGCAGGCGGACGCGACGAGCGCCTCATGCACCCCGGACACACGCGAGGTTCCCGTCGCCCGCCGGAAGCGCGGCCGAGAAGCGCGGATCACCTCGCGGCGCCGCGCCGCGGCCGGCGCCGCCCGGCCCCTGTGCCGCGCTGCGGCGCCGGCGCCACGGCATGTCGCAGCGGCAGCGGAGGCTTTTGCCTCGCGGCCAGTTGGGCTACCTCTCGGTCGGCCATGGACAAGGTCTACAAGAGCGCGCTGGATGCCGTGAGGGACATCCCGGGCGGCGCCACGATCCTCTCGGGCGGCTTCGGCCTCTGCGGCATCCCGGAGAACTGCATCGCGGCGCTCCGGGAGCTCGGCACGAAGGATCTCGTGGTCGTGTCCAACAACTGCGGAGTCGACGCCTTCGGCCTCGGGATCCTCCTTCAGAACCGGCAGATCCGGAAGATGATCTCGTCGTACGTCGGCGAGAACAAGGAGTTCGAGCGCCAGTACCTGAGCGGCGAGCTCGAGGTCGAGCTCACGCCGCAGGGCACGCTGGCCGAGCGCATCCGCGCCGGAGGCGCCGGGATCCCTGCGTTCTACACCCCGACCGGGGCGGGCACGGCCATCAGCGAGGGCGGGCTGCCCGTGCTCTATGGCCCGGACGGCGCGGTGAAGAGGTACTCCGAGAAGAAGGAGGTGCGCCAGTTCGACGGCCGCGACTACGTGCTCGAGCCCGCCATCCGCGGCGACTACGCGCTCGTGAAGGCCTGGAAGGGCGACCGGTTCGGCAACCTCGTCTACCGCCACACCGCCATGAACTTCAACCCGATGATGGCGATGGCCGCGAAGGTGACGATCGCCGAGGTGGAGGAGCTCGTCGACGTCGGCTCGCTCGACCCGGACCACATCCACACGCCCGGGATCTTCGTGCACCGGATCTTCCAGGGCGAGCGCTTCGAGAAGCGGATCGAGCGGCGGACGGTGCGCAAGGCGTCGGCCGCCTAGGCGGCGCGGGGACAGGGGACACGATGGGACTTACGCGGGAACAGATCGCGCAGCGCGCCGCGCTGGAGCTCAAGGACGGCTACTACGTCAACCTCGGCATCGGGATGCCGACGCTCGTCGCCAACTACATCCCCGCGGGGATCGAGGTGGTGCTCCAGAGCGAGAACGGGCTGCTCGGCATCGGCCCCTACCCGATCGAGGGCGCGGAGGACCCGGATCTCATCAACGCCGGCAAGGAGACCGTGACGATGCTCGCCGGCTCCGCGATCTTCTCGAGCGCCGAGTCGTTCGCGCAGATCCGGGGCGGCCACATCGATCTCGCGATCCTCGGGGCCATGGAGGTCTCCGAGAAGGGCGATCTCGCCAACTGGATGATCCCCGGCAAGATGGTGAAGGGGATGGGCGGGGCGATGGATCTCGTGGTGAGCGCGAAGCGCGTCGTCGTGATCATGGATCACGCGGCGAAGAACGGCGCGCCGAAGATCCTGAGCGAGTGCGCGCTGCCCCTCACCGGGCGGGGCGTCGTCCACCGGATCATCACCGATCTCGCCGTGCTCGATGTGACGCCCGAGGGGCTCGTGCTGCGCGAGCTCGCGCCCGGCGTGAGCGCCCGAGAGGTGCAGGAGAAGACACAACCAACGCTCCGGGTCCCCTCCGACGTGAACGAGATGGACCTGCGGAGCGCCTGAGGGCTCGCCGATGACCTGGCCTGAAAAGACCCTGCCGACGACCGACGCGAGCGAGAAGCGCTCGCTGGGAGCGGGCGTGTTCCGTCGCTGCGACGGCTGCTCGCACACGCACGACGCCGCCGAGCTCGCGCGCACCTTCGAGGTGTGCTCGCAGTGCGGCCACCACCACAAGCTCGACGCCGACGGGTGGCGGAGGCTCCTGCTCGACGACGGCGAGCTCGCCGCGTGGGACGAGCACCTCGTCCCGAACGACCCGCTCCGGTTCAGCGACGGCAAGAGCTACCGGGACCGCGTCGCGGCGCTCCACAAGAAGGGCCGCGCGAAGGAGGCGATCGAGATCGGCCGCGGCAGGCTGGGCGGCCGCGACATCGCTTACGGCGCGTTCGTCTTCGCCTTCATGGGCGGGAGCATGGGCTCGGTCGTCGGCGAGAAGATCACCCGCCTGTTCGAGCGCGCGACGCGCGAGGAGCTCCCCGTGGTGCTCCTCCAGGCGTCGGGCGGCGCGCGGATGCAGGAGGGCATCCTCTCGCTGATGCAGATGGCGAAGAGCGTGTCCGCGCTCGAGCGGTACCGCAAGGCGCGGCTGCCGTTCCTGTCGGTGCTGCTTCACCCGACGACGGGCGGCGTCGCGGCGAGCTTCGCCTTCCTGGGCGACGCGAACATCGCCGAGCCCAAGGCGCTCATCGGCTTCGCCGGCCCGCGGGTCATCGAGAACACGATCCGGCAGACGCTGCCGGCGGGCTTCCAGCGGTCCGAGTTCCTGCTCGACCACGGGATGGTCGACGCCATCGTCCCGCGCCCCGAGATGAAGGCGTACATCGGGACGCTGCTCCAGCACCTCACGGCCAGCCGCCGGGCGCGGCGATGACCTCGGCGGCGCCGCGGCTGCCCGCGCTGCTCGAGGCGCTCGGGCAGCGGGCGCCGCGGGGGATGGAGCTCGGGCTCGACCGGGTCCGCGAGGCGCTCTCCGCGCTCGGCGATCCCCACGAAGGCCTCCCGGCGGTGCACGTCGCCGGCACGAACGGCAAGGGCAGCGTGTGCGCGATGGTCGAGTCGATCGCGCGCGAGGCCGGGCTCCGGACCGGCCTGTACACGTCGCCGCACCTGTCTCGCTTCGCCGAGCGCATCCGCGTCGGGGGAGAGATGATCGGCGACGCGGCGCTCGAGCGCGCGCTCGCCGCCGCGCTCGAGCGTGTCCCCTCGCCGCTCACGTTCTTCGAGGCGCTGACGGTCGCCGCGTTCGTGGCCTTCCGCGAGGCGGACGTCGACCTCGCGATCCTCGAGGTGGGCCTCGGCGGGCGGCTCGACGCCACGAACGTGATCTCGGCGCCGCTCTGCACGGCGATCACGTCGATCGCGCTCGACCACCAGGCCGTGCTCGGCCCGACGCTGACGGACATCGCCCGGGAGAAGGCGGGCATCCTCAAGGCGGGCGCGCCCGCGGTGCTCGGCCCCCTCGATCCGGAGGCCGACGCCGCGATCGAGGCGGCAGCGCAGGCGATCGGCGCCGGGCCTCGCCTCCGCGTCGCGCCGGCGGAGCGCGGCGGGAGCGCGGGCGAGATCGCGGTGGGGCGCGGCGGACGCGGGGCGGGCGCGGCGCGCGTCGCCGGGCCGGGGCGCCGCGAGATCGAGGTGGAGCTCGGCCTCCGCGGCGCGCACCAGGCCGAGAACGCGGGCGTGGCGTGCGGCATCGCGTGGCAGCTCGCCGGGCGGTGGCCCGAGGTCGAGCGGGCGCTCGCGGGTGGGCTCGCCGCGGCCCGCTGGCCCGGTCGCCTGGAGCGGATCGACGCGGGCGGCGCCCATGTCCTGCTCGACTGTGCGCACAACCCGCACGGCGCGCAGGCGCTGGCGGCGTGGCTCGACGACGAGGGTCCGGGGGCGGCGCTCACCACGCTCGTGTTCGGGGCGATGGCCGACAAGGGGTGGGGCGAAATGCTACAGGTGCTCGCGCCACGAGCGCACCGTCGGCTCTATGTGACGCCGAAGGGCCGCGCGGCCGCGCCGCTCGATGCGCTGCGCGGGGTCGCGCCGGGCGAGGCGATCGGCGATCCGCGCGCCGCGGTGGCGCGCGCTATCGAGGCCACCGCGCCGGGCGGGCTCGTGGTCGTGGCCGGCTCGATCTACCTGGTCGGCGAGGTGCGCTCGGCGCTGCTCGGCATCGTGGCGGATCCGGTCGTCACGCTCTGAAGCGGGCGCGAGCGGCGCGCTGTGCAGGCGCGTCGCTGCCCGCCCGCGCGCGGCGGGTGGCACGGGCGATGCCGTCCTCCGCGGCATGGCGTTCAGAAAGCGGCGTTCTCCGGTGCTCTTCTCTGCGGCGGCCCTCGTGGCGGCCGCGCTCGCGCGGGCGGCGTTCCGCGCCCTGCGGCAGCTCGATCTGCGCGGCCGGGTCGTGGTCATCACGGGCGGCTCTCGCGGCCTGGGGCTGCTGCTGGCCGAGGAGTTCGGCCGGCACGGCGCCCGGGTGGCGATCGCCGGCCGCGACGCGGAGGCGCTCTACCGGGCGGAGCAGCGGCTGCAGGCGCTCGGCGTCGAGGTGCACGCGGCGGCGTGCGATCTCGGCGACCGCGCCGCGGCCGAGGCGTTCATCGACGGCGTGGCGAGGGCGTTCGGCCGGATCGACGTGCTCGTCAACAACGCCGGCGTGATCCACGTCGCGCCGATGCAGGACCTCCGGGTGGAGGAGCTCGACGAGGCGATGCGCTCGAACTTCTGGAGCGCGGTCCACGCGACGCTGCGCGCGCTGCCGCACCTGAGGCGGCATGGGCGGGCGGCGCGCATCGTGAACGTGGTGTCCATCGGCGGGCGCGTCGCCGTGCCGCACCTGCTCGGGTACAACGCGTCGAAGTTCGCGATGATGGGCTTCTCGGAGAGCGTGCAGGCGGAGCTCACGCACGGCGGCGCGAGGGGTCCGCGCGTCACGACGGTGATCCCGGGGCCGATGCGCACGGGGTCGATCTACAACGCCGCGTTCGGCGGCAGCCCGCAGCACGAGTTCGGCTGGTTCGGCCTGGCCTCGTCGCTCCCGATCGCGACGATCGACGCGCGGCGCGCGGCGCGGCGGGTGGTGGCGGCGGCGCGCGAGGGGCGCGCGGAGGTGAAGCTCGGGCTGTCGTCGTACCTGCTGAGCTGGGCGCACGGCATCGCGCCCCAGGCGACGGTGAGGCTGATGGGCCTCATCAACGCGCTCCTGCCAGCGCCCGGCGGCGGCGAGGGCACGACGAAGGGCCGGGACCTGCGCACGCCGGCGCAGGGGTCCGTCTTGCTGCGCCTGAGCAACGAGGCAGCTCGGCGCAACAACGAGGCGCCGCCGGAAGCGGCGCGATAGCGACCGCGCTGCAAAAGCAGCGCAGTAGTGACCGCGCTGCAAAAGCGGCCCCGTAGCGACCTCGCTGTAAACACGGCGCGTCGCTACCGAGCTGCAAAACGGCGCAGACGCGGCACGATAGCGGCCACGCCACAAAGCCGCGCGATGTAGGCCGCGCCAATGTCGCCGCGGCGGCGATTGGCCGTAGGCCGTCTTGGCAAAGGTTGCTAAGGGTGGTCTCCTCAGCCCCACACCACAGAGAGGAACCGTGCCGAAGCACACCAAGAAGGATCCTAGGGAGGGCGCTCCGTCGGCGACGGGCGAACCGCAGAAGCAGGCCGCAGGCCGCAAGCTCTTCGGCACCGACGGGGTGCGCGGCGTGGCGAACCAGCCGCCGATGACCCCCGAGATGGCGCTGCGGCTCGGGCGCGCGATCGCGTTCGTCGCGAGCCACGGGAAGTCGCGGCAGGTGCGGGTGGTGATCGGGAAGGACACGCGCCTGTCCGGCTACATGCTCGAGACCGCGATCGCGTCCGGCGTGTGCGCCATGGGCGGGCGCGTGATGCTGAGCGGGCCGATCCCCACGCCGGCGGTCGCGCAGCTCACGCAGAGCATGCGGGCCGACGCCGGGGTCGTGATCAGCGCGAGCCATAACCCCTATCAGGACAACGGCATCAAGATCTTCGGGCCCGACGGCTACAAGCTGCCCGACACCGCGGAGGAGGAGATCGAGCGGCTGATGGAGAGCCACGAGCTCGACGAGGCGCGGGTGGTCGGGGCGGCGATCGGCAGCGCGGTGAAGCTCGACGACGCGCGCGGCAGGTACGTCGTGTTCTGCAAGAACACGTTCCCCACGGCGCTCTCGCTGGACGGTGTGAAGATCGTCGTCGACGCGGCGCACGGGGCGGCGTACCGCGTGGCCCCCTCGGTGTTCACCGAGCTCGGCGCGAACGTGACGGCGCTCGGCGTGAAGCCGAACGGCCGCAACATCAACCGCGAGACCGGCGCCCTGCACCCGGAGCACGTGAAGGCCGAGGTGCTCAAGCGCGGCGCGGCCATCGGCATCGCGCTCGACGGCGACGCGGACCGGGTGATCATGGTCGACGAGCGCGGCGAGGTCGTGGACGGCGACGCGATCATGGCGCTCTGCGCGCTCCGGATGCTGCGCACCGGCAAGCTGCCGCGGAACACGATCGTGACGACGGTGATGTCGAACCTCGGGCTCGAGCGGGCGCTCAAGGCCCATAGCGGGCACGTCGTCCGCACGGCGGTCGGGGATCGCTACGTCGTCGAGGCGATGCGGAACGGCGGCTACTCGTTCGGCGGCGAGCAGTCGGGGCACCTCATCTTCCTGGACCACGCGACGACGGGCGACGGCATCGTGGCGGCGCTGCAGGTGCTCGCCATCATGATGGAGGAGGACAAGCCGCTGAGCGAGCTCGCCTCGAAGGCGATGCAGCGGGTGCCGCAGGTCCTGGAGAACGCGACGTTCGCGACGCGGCTGCCGCTCGACAGCATGCAGCGGACGCGGGTCACCGTGGATCGCATCGAGAAGACGCTGGGCGACAAGGGGCGCATCCTCGTGCGCTGGAGCGGGACGGAGCCGAAGCTCCGCGTCATGGTCGAGGGCGAGGACGCGTCGACCATCGGCGCGTACGCGCTCGAGATCATCGAAGCGGCCAAGCAGGACGTCGCTGGGGCATCGGCGTAGCCACGGCTGCCCGGCCCCCGGAGAGGGTGTCCTCTGCGGGGGCCTACCGCTGTCTGAGGGACGCCGACGCTGGCTACAGCGCGCGGCGCATGAAGAGGTCTTCCAGCGTCTCGCGGCGCGGCGCCACCTCGACGACCTGCGCGCCCGCCGCGAGCGACGCCCGCAGCACCTCGCGCACGCGCGCCTCGCCCTCCACATCGACCACGACGACGTCGCCCCGGCGCGTGGTCGCGAAGCCCTTCGCGCCGAGATCATCAAGGAGGCCTTCGCTCGCGCCCGCCAGCGTGACCTCGGTGCGCAGCACGTCGCCCCGCAGCAGCTGGCGGATCGCGCCGCTCACCACCACCTGGCCCTCGCGCAGGATCGCCACGCGATCGCACATCGCCTCGACGTCGCTCAGGATGTGCGTCGAGAAGAAGATCGTCCGGCCCTGATCGCGCTCCGCGAAGATGAGATCGCGCACCTCCTTGCGGCCGACCGGATCGAGGCCGCTCATCGGCTCGTCGAGGATCAGCATCTCCGGATCGGCGACCAGCGCGGCCGCCAGCCCCGTGCGCTGCAGCATCCCCTTCGACAGCCGGCGCACCTGCCGATCTGCCGCGTACGCGATCTTCACCTGATCGAGCACCTCCATCGCCCGCCTGCGCAGCGCCGCGCCGCGCATCCCGGAGAGGCGGCCGCAGAGCTCCACGAACTCGCGCGGGGTGAGGTAGGGGTAGACGTACGGGTTCTCCGGCAAAAAGCCGATCTTCCGGCGCGCCTCGGGCGACGGCACGCGCGCGCCGAACAGGTACGCCTCGCCGCCGGTCGGGGCGATGAGGCCCGTCAGCATCTTGATCGTCGTCGTCTTGCCGGCCCCGTTCGGCCCGAGGAAGCCGAAGATCTCGCCGCGCCGTACGCCGAAGCTCACCCCCTTGACCGCCTCGACCGCCCTCCGGTGCAAGAAACCCACCCGGAACGTCTTCAGGAGGCCGCGGACGTCGATCAGCAGCTCGCCCTCCGGCGCCCCTTCCTCGACGGAGCTGGCCGGCGCGGCACCCCGGTCGCGCGGCTCGACGATGCGCTCGGCTGCGTTGCTCATGCGCCCTCCTCCCCCTCGGGGCTCTCGCCCGGCGCGCCGTCTGCCGGCCGCGCCCGGCCGCGCGCGTTGGCCGCGCTGTACTCGTGCAGCTTGTACTGGATCTTGCGCGGGCTGATCCCGAGGATCGTCGCGGCCTTCGAGGTCGAGCCCTTGCACGCCTCGAGCGTGCGCAGGATCGCGTAGCGCTCCAGGTCGTAGATGGTGCTCCCCGGGACGCGCGGCATCGCGTCGACGGACTCGGCCGGCTCGGACGACATCTGCGCCGGCAGGTGCCGGAGCTCGATGCGCGCGCCGTCGCAGAGCACCGCGGCCCGCTCGATCGCGTTCTCCAGCTCGCGCACGTTGCCGGGGAACGAGTAGGACGTCAGCGCCGACAGCGCCTCGTCGGTGAAGCCCTCGATGCGCTTGCCGTTCTCCTGCGCATAGCGGCCGAGGAAGAACGTCGCGAGCTCGGGGATGTCGCTCCGGCGCTCGCGGAGCGGCGGGATCTCCAGGGTGACGACGTTGAGCCGGTAATAGAGGTCCTCGCGGAACACCCCCTCGGCGATGCGCTGGCGCAGATCGCGGTTCGACGCGGCGAGGATCCGCACGTCGACCTTGAGCGTCTCGTTGCCGCCCACCCGCTCGAACGTCCGCTCCTGCAGGAAGCGCAGGAGCTTCACCTGCGTGGCCAGCGGGATCTCGCTCACCTCGTCCAGGAACAGGGTGCCGCCGCTCGCCTGCTCGAAGCGGCCCTCGCGGCGGCCGACGGCGCCGGTGAAGGCGCCGCGCTCGTGGCCGAACAGCTCGCTCTCGAGGAGCGACTCGCTCAGCGCGGCGCAGTTCAGCCGGACGAGCGGCGCCTTCGCCCGCGGGCTGGCGCGGTGGATCATCTCGGCGATGAGCTCCTTGCCCGTGCCCGTCTCGCCCACGATCAGCACGCTCGCGCGGCTCGGCGCCACCTGCTCGACCAGCCGGAGGACCTTCGCCATACTCGGGTGGCTCGCGATCACGTGCCCGAACGCGTTGCGCTCGCGCAGCCGCTCGCGCAGCCGCGAGTTCTCCTGGAGGAGCCGCGCCCGCTCCACCGCGCGCTCGACCACGACCGCGAGCACCGAGAAATCGAGCGGCTTCGTCAGGTAGTTGTACGCGCCCTTCTTCACGGCCTCGACCGCGCTCGAGATGGTGCCGAACGCCGTCATCACCACGAAGGTCGCGTCCGGCAGCGCGAGCTGCGCCTTCTCCATCATCCGGATGCCGTCGAGCCCAGGCATCTTCAGATCGGTCAGGACCACGTCGGGCGCGAACTCCTCGAGCTTGCCGAGCGCCTTGAAGCCGTCGGCCGCGGTCTCGGTCGTGTACCCCTCCTCGCGGAGGATCTCCGAGAGCGCCGCGCGCGCGTTGGCCTCGTCGTCGACGATCAGGATGCGCCCGCGGGATGCCATGGTGATGGCTTTCCTAGCATGCGCGTCCGCGGAATTGGACGGCTGCTCGGCCCCGGCCGAGCGGCGGCGGGACCGCGGGGCGCTCTGGTCGAGCACGTTTGCGACCGAGGCGCCGGCGCGGCGGCGTGGCGGCGTACGTTGCGCAGAGAAGGCCGAAAGGCTCGGCATCACCGCGCGGGGATGCCGTACTTATCGAGCCGTGCGGCGCGCCTGTCGCGGAGCTGCTGCCAGCGAAAACCGCTGTTTCACGCGCCGCCCGGAGTGATACAACGGGCCGCGCGCGAGGTCTCCACCGTCCCGATTGGCGGGCGTTTCCTTGTTCGACCTCGCGGGTGAGGCTCGATGCATACGCTTCGGAAGGTGTTTGCCGACAGGCCCCGGCGCGCTGCGCTCACGGCGCTGCCGCTCGTCGGCTCGCTCACGCTCGCGGGCGCTGCCGAGGCACAGCAGCCGCAGCCGCCCTTCGGACCTCAGCCGATCCCAGGCCAGCCCGCGCAGCCGCCCGGCGCTTTCGGGCCCGAGCAACCTCCCGCGCAACCCGGCCCCTTCGGGCCGCAACCCGGTCAGCCCGGCCCCTTCGGGCCGCAGCCCGGTCAGCCCGGCCCCTTCGGGCCGCAGCCCGGTCAGCCCGGCTCCTTCGGGCCGCAGCCGGGCTTTCCGGGCGACGCTCCGCCGCAGTTCGGGCCGCAGCCGGGCCAACCGCCGCCGGACGGGAGCGTCTCTTTCGGCGCGCAGGCGTCGGTCGGTGATCAGGGCCTCCAGGCCAGCGCGGCGGCGCCGACATCCACCGCGTGGGACGAGGAGGAGCGGGCGCTCTCCCTCACCGCGCAGCCGAACCTGTGGGGCTCGACCGGCCTCCTCAGGACGTCGTACGCGGGCTCGGGCGCGCCGGGCACCTTCCGGGTGTCGTTCCTGCTCGACTGGTTCTCCACGAGCGGCTTTCTCTGTGATCCGGCGGAGTCGACGCTCGCCGGTCACCCGATCACGTGCGGTCCTGACGCGAAGGAGGACTCGGCGAGCCACGTCGGAGCGTTCTTCGCGCTGAACGCGACCCCCCTGCCCTTCCTCGAGGGGTACGCGTCGATCCGCACGTTCGCGAACGCGAACGACCAGGGTCGTCCGCGGCTGCTGCAGGTGCTCGGCGACACGACGTTCGGCGTGAAGGCGTTCACCCCCACGAAGATCGGCAAGCCGTTCTCCTTCGGCGGCGAGGCGCAGCTGCTCCTGCTCAACGGGACCGGCGACGTCGGCCTCGCCGGCGGCGGCACGAGCGCGGTCTTCCGCGGGCTCGCGTCGCTCGATCTGCGCAAGCCGCAGGGCAAGGGGTTCCCGCTGCGGGTGAACGTGAACCTCGGCTACAAGCTCGACAACTCCGGCGTCCTCGTGGAGGAGGTCGAGAAGGCGCGCGCGAAGGCGTTCACGGACGATCGCGAGCGGCAGCCGATCTCGCGGATCGAGCGGTTCGGGCTCGGCATCAACCGCGTCGACTTCTTCCAGACCCACCTCGGCGTCGAGGTGCCGCTGCCGAAGGTGCAGCCTTACCTGGAGTACACCCTCGACATCCCGGTGAACCGGCAGGGTTACGAGTGCCACACGAAGACCGTGTCGCGCGGCGACGTCTGCCTCGGGCTCGACGACTTCGCGTCTCCTGACCCGCAGAACCAGGGCGGACCGGGTTATGCCGCGGCGCCGTCGCGGCTGTCGCTCGGCGTGCGGGTGACGCCGTTCGAGAAGGCGTTCCGCGGGCTCTCCGGACACGCGGCGTTCGACCTCGGCCTGTCGGCGACCTCCGTGTTCATCGAGGAGGTCGCGCCTCAGGCGCCGTGGACGCTCTATCTCGGGATTGGCTATGCGTACGATACGAAGCAGAAGGAGCCGCCGCCGGCCCCGGCGCCGCAGATCATCAAGGAGCCGCCGCAGCTCGTGCCGGCGCCGCAGACCTTCGCGCGCGGCTTCGTGCACGAGCAGAGCAAGCCCGACGCGGCGGTGGCGGACGCCATCGTGACGATCGAGGGCGCGGCTCAGCCGCCGTACGCGACAGGGCCGGACGGCCGCTTCCTCACACGGCACCTCGATCCGGGGACGTACACCTTCAACATCCGGGCGAACGGGTACAAGTCCGGCACCTGCCAGGCGACGATCCTCCCTGGCGGGGCAGCGCCGGGGCAACCCGGGGCGTTCGGCCCGCAGCCTGGGCCTTTCGGCCCGCAGCCCGGGCAGCCCGGCGCCTTCGGTCCGCAACCCGGACAGCCCGGCGCCTTCGGTCCGCAGCCTGGACAGCCTGGGCCTTTCGGTCCGCAGCCCGGCGCCTTCGGTCCGCAGCCTGGACAGCCTGGGCCTTTCGGTCCGCAGCCCGGGCAGCCCGGCGCCTTCGGTCCGCAACCCGGACAGCCTGGGCCTTTCGGTCCGCAGCCCGGGCAGCCCGGCGCCTTCGGTCCGCAGCCTGGGCCCTTCGGCCCGCAGCCCGGACAGCCTGGGCCTTTCGGTCCGCAGCCGGGAGGGCCTGGCGCTGCGCCGAGCCCGGCACAGCCGCAGGGGCCGACGTTCGTGGACGTCGACTGCTCCCTCGAGGCGCTGCCCAAGACGGGCAACATCGTCGGGACGGTGAAGGACGCGGAGAGCGGGGACGCGGTCGCTGGCGCGACGATCCGGCTGGTCGACGCTGCGGGCCGCGAGCAGACGGCGACGGCCGATGGCAGCGGCGCCTTCCGTTTCCCCGACCTGCCGGCCGGCGCGGTGACGCTCAAGGTCGAGGCGCAGGGCTACATGAACCACGTCAACCAGGCCGACGTCCGGACGAGCGAGGACACGCGCGCCGCCCTCACGGTGAACAAGCGGCCGAAGATCTCGCTCGTGAAGGTGCTGGGCAACGAGATCAAGATCTCGCGGCAGATCCACTTCGAGACCGACTCGGCGAAGATCCTCGGCGACTCGAACGCGCTGATGGAGGAGATCGCGGACGTGCTCCAGCGGAATCCGAACATCCGCAAGGTCGAGATCCAGGGGCACACCGACAACACGGGCGGGCGCGAGCACAACCAGACGCTCAGCGAGGCCCGGGCGAACGCGGTGCGCGCCTGGCTGATCCGGGCCGGCGTGGACGGCTCGCGGCTGCTCGCGAAGGGCTATGGGCAGGATCGCCCCGTCGCGCCGAACGTCACGCCCGCGAACAAGGCCAAGAACAGGCGCGTTCAGTTCATCATCGTGGAGAAGTGAGCCAGGTCCGCCGCCGGGCGGGCCCCGCATCCGGCCGCGCCTCGGCGTCGCTTGTCGGCGCCGGGGCGCTGCGATAGGGCACGCGCATGATCAAGCAGGTCATCGCGACCGCGCTGGCGGTGGTGGCGGGTTGCGCGGCGCCCACCCCGGCGCCCGATGCCCGGCCAGCCGAGAGCACCCGGCCCTCCTCCGTCGGCGCCGCGCCCACGGCGGCAGCAGCGACGGCAGGGGCCAGCGCGGCTGAGGTGGCGTCAACGCCTCGCCCCGAGGACGCAAGCGCGCCGGAGCCGCCGCAGGACGGGGGCGATCGCGGGGCCGCCGAGGCGCCCGCGGCCGACGCGTCGCCAGGCCCAGGAGCGGAGCCCAGCGCAGGCGCCGACGCGAGCGCCGCGACCTCCGCCCGCGCGGACAACAAGATCCTGCCGGCGCTCGAGAGCGAGGAGCTCACGGCGCGAGCCAGGGCGTTGTTCGACGCCATCGCGAAGAAGGAGCCGGCGCTGGCCGAGCCCTTCTGGTTCCCCAAGGAGCCGTTCATCCCGCTCAAGGACGTGAAGGACCCCGGCAAGTACTGGGACAACCTCCACGCCGCTTACGTGAACGACGTGAAGTCGATGCATCGGAAGCGCAAGAGCTGGGAGGGGGCGCGGTTCGTCAGCTTCGTGGTGGGCTCCAAGCCGAAGTGGGTGCCTCCGGGGGACGAGGCCAACAAGATCGGCTATTACCGCTCCTTTCACGGCAAGCTGAAGTACGAGATCGACGGGAAGCCGGCGAGCCTGGACGTCCACACGATCATCTCGTGGCAGGGCCGCTGGTACATCACGCACCTCGGCGACTTCAAGAAGCGCTAGGCGTCCGCGCCCGTTCTTGTGGACGCTGCGCGGGCGCGCCGCCATGGTCTCCGCGTGGCGCCGCTCGTCTCCGTCTTGCTCCCGTACCGGCAGGCGGAAGCGACGATCGAGGAGGCGCTGGAGAGCGTGCTCGCCGAGCGCGCGGTCGACCTGGAGGTGGTCGCCGTGGACGACGGCTCGACGGACGGCGGCCCTGCCAGGGTCGCGCGCATCGCGCAGCGCGATCGCCGCGTCCTCCAGGTCGCGACGGGCGGTGTGGGGATCGCACAGGCGCTCTCGCGGGCGGCGGAGGCTGCGCGCGGCGAGCTCCTCGCCCGCATGGACGGCGACGACATCTCGGTCGGCGAGCGGCTCGCGCGACAAGCGGAGATGCTCCTCCGGGATCCGCGGCTCGACGTCGTCGGAGCCCGCGTCGAGGCGTTCGCTGCCGGGCCGATCGGCGAGGGCATGCTGCGCTACGTCGACTGGCTGAACTCGATCGTCACCCCGGAGGACCACGCGCGCGAGATGTTCGTGGAGTCCCCGCTGTGCCACCCGTCGGTGATGCTGCGGCGGAGCGCGCTGGAGCAGGTGGGCGGGTTCCGGGAGGTCCCGTGGGCGGAGGACTACGACCTGTGGCTGCGCCTCGACGCCGCGGGCGCGCGGATGGCGAAGCTCCCGGAGCTCGGCCTGCGCTGGCGGCACCGCGAGGGGCGCGCCACCTTCGCCGATCCGCGGTACGCGATCGCGAGGTTCCTCGAGGCAAAGGCGCACTATCTTGCGAGGAAGCTGCGCCCAGCGCGCCCGGTGGCCGTGTGGGGCGCGGGAAAGACAGGCCGGCGGCTGGCGAGGGCGCTCGCCCGGAACGGCGTGGCGCCCGCGCGGTTCGTGGACATCGATCCGCGCAAGATCGGCCGGATCGCGCAGGGCGCGCCGATCGTCGACCCGTCGCGGCTGGAGCGCGGGGCAGAGACCCTCGTCGTCGCCGTGGGGGCGCGGGGGGCGCGCGCGCTCATCCGCGGCCACCTCGCGGCGCGCGGCTTCGTCGAGGGCTCCGACTACCTGTGCGCCTCCTGAGCGCGCGGCGGGCGACGCTTTGCAACCGCGCGCTCTTTTGGGAGGATTCGATCCCACAGCAATGCGGGTCCCGGTGCTCACGAGCAAGCTCGACTTCCCTCCGCCAGAGCGCGCGACCCCGGAGGGGATCGTGGCCGTGGGCGGCGAGGCCTCGCCGGAGCGGCTGCTGGCCGGCTACCGCCGGGGCATCTTCCCCTGGCCTCACGAGGGGCTGCCGCTGCTCTGGTTCTCCCCGGATCCGCGCTTCGTCCTGCCGCCGCGCGAGGCGCACGTCCCGCACTCGCTGCGCAAGCGGGTGCGCCGGGGCGAGATCGAGGTGCGGACCGATACGGCGTTCGAGCGGGTCATGCAGGCCTGCAGCGCCGCGCCGCGCCCTGGGCAGAACGGCACGTGGATCACCGAGGAGCTCATCGCCGGCTACACGGCGCTGCACGCCGCCGGGGTCGCGCACAGCATCGAGGCGTGGTCGAACGGCGAGCTCGTCGGCGGCCTCTACGGCGTGTCGCTGGGGCGAATGTTCTTCGGCGAGTCGATGTTCGCACGCGCGCCCGACGCCTCGAAGGTCGCGTTCGCGACGCTCCTCGGGAACCTCGTCGCCTGGGACTTCGCGCTGGTGGACTGCCAGGTGTACACGGACCACCTGGAGCGATTCGGCGCCGTGGAGTGGCGGCGGCGCGAGTTCCTCAGCGCGCTGAAGGTGGCGCTCGACGCCCCGACGAAGATGGGACCGTGGCGCTTCGACCTCGAGCCCGCGCAGGCGATCGAGCGGCTCATCTCGCGGTGAGCGCGCCCGAGCTTCGGCCGCGCGCCGCTCGACCCCGCTCTACAGCCGTTTCCGCCCACCTCAGCACCATGCCGAGCAGAGCGACGGTCTCCCGCACAGGAGACGGGCCCAGATCGGCGTTTTCGGCGCGCAAGCGCACTCCGGTGCGCTGAGCACCGAAAACGTCGAGGTGGGCCCGTATCCGAAGCGGGTAACCGTCGCTCTAGGAGCGCTCGCCGCCCGAGCCGTCCTTGATCTCTCGGAGCAGCTCCTCGATCCGCCGCTCGGCGTCCGGCCCCTCGTCGTAAAAGAAGCGCAGCGTCGGCACCACGCGCAGCCCCATCGTGCGGGCGACGTCCCTGCGCAGCCGGCCCGACGCCGCGTCTAGCCCCTTGAGCAGGGCGCGGCGCGCCGCGGCGTCCTCCGCGCCGAACTCGTGGCGCACGTGGACCTTCGCGCTCTGCAGGTCGTCGGTGATCTCCACGCGCGACACGAGCACGCCGGCGATCCGCGGGTCACGCAGATCCCGGAGCAGGTTGGACAGATCCTCACGGAGCCGCTCGGCGACCCGCGTCGCCCGCTTCACCACGCCGCTCATTCGTCGTCCTCTGCGTCCTCGAACATGTTCGAGGACGCTCCCAGATCTCCATCGTCACGGCCGAGCGCCTGCTCGATGCCGCCCTGCACCCCAGCGCCTCCATCGCCGAACGGCACGATCTCGGTCGCCCGATCCGTGAGGACAGCGTGCGGCAGCGACCCTGCCATCGCGGCCACGTCCGCGAGGACCTTGTCGCACATGACCGCCGAGTTCGAGACGACCGCGACGCCGAGCGTCGCCCGCCTCGGATCGTCGAGCACGCCGACCTCGGCGATCGACACGCGCATCCGGCTCTGCGCCCGCTCCTTCAAGGAGCGCACCACGCTGCGCTTGTCCTTGAGGGAGCGGGCCCCGACGATATCGAGACGGAGACGGAGTACACCCACGAACATCGGATGAGGCTCAGAGCTTCGTCTTGACCTCTTCGATCTCGAAGCTCTCGATGATGTCGCGCTCCTTGATGTCCGAGTAGCCGTCGAGCGAGATACCGCACTCGAACCCCTCGACCACCTCTTTCACGTCATCCTTGAACCGGCGCAACCCGGACAGGCGACCCGTCCAGACCACGGCGTTGTCCCGGATGAGGCGCGCCTCGCCGGTGCGCTTGACCGAGCCGCTGATGGCCATGCAGCCGGCGACCGTGCCCGCCTTCGTGATCTTGAAGACCTGGCGGACCTCGGCGCGGCCGAGGACCTTCTCCACCTTGGTCGCGGGGAGCAGCCCCTCCATCGCGCTCCGGATGTCGTCGACGGCGTTGTAGATGATGTTGTAGAGCCGGATCTCGACGCCTTCGTTCTCGGCCAGAGCGCCCGCCTTGCCGGCCGGCCTGACGTTGAAGCCGACGATGATCGCCTTCGACGCGACCGCCAGGTTGACGTCGCCCTCGGTGATGCCGCCGACGGCGCCGTTCACGATCGTGACCTTCACCTTCTGGGTCGAGAGCTTCGCCAGCGCGTGGATGATCGCCTCGACCGAGCCCTGCACGTCGCCCTTGATGATCAGCTTGAGCTCGAGCTGATCGGCCTCCTGCAGGTTCTTCGTGATGGACTCGAGCGAGACGCGCGAATCCTGCGGGATGAGCGTCTTCGACGCCTTCTTGCGGCGGGTCTCGGCGATCTCCTCCGCGGTCTTCCCGTCCTTGACGGCGTGGACGGGATCGCCCGCGCTCGGCACCTCGTTGAGGCCGAGGACCTCGACGGGCGTCGCGGGGCCGGCCTCGGCGACGGAGCGCCCGAGCTCGTCGGTCATCGCCCGGACCTTGCCCCACGCGGCGCCGGCCAGGAGGATGTCGCCCGTGCGGAGCGTGCCGTCCTGGACCATGACGCGCGCGACCGGGCCGCGGCCACGATCGAGCAGCGCCTCGATGACGGTGCCGCTGGCGCGCTTCTTCGGGTTGGCGCGGAGGTCCTGGACCTCGGCGAGGAGCAGGACCGACTCGAGGAGCTGGTCGATGCCCTGCCCCAACTTCGCCGACACGCTGCAGAACATCGTCTCGCCGCCCCACTCCTCGGGCTGCAACCCGAGCGCGGCGAGGTCGCGCTTGATCTTGTCGGCGTCGGCGCCCGGCTTGTCGATCTTGTTCACCGCGACGAGGATCGGCACCTTCGCGGCCTGGGCGTGCGAGATCGCCTCCTTGGTCTGAGGCATCACGCCGTCGTCGGCCGCGACCACCAGGATCACGATGTCGGTGAGCGAGGCGCCGCGGGCGCGCATCGCCGTGAACGCCTCGTGGCCCGGCGTGTCGAGGAAGGCGATCGTGCCGCGCGGCGTCTCGACGCGGTAAGCGCCGATGTGCTGGGTGATCCCGCCGGCTTCGCCCTCGGCGACCGTGGCCTTCCGGATCCTGTCGAGCAGCGACGTCTTGCCGTGGTCGACGTGACCCATGACGGTGACGATGGGCGGACGGATCTCCACCTCCTCGTCGGTGTCGGCCCCGGCCTGCATGGCCGCGCTCAGCGTGTCCTGCTCGCTGACGGCCACGTCCTCGACGCTCCAGCCGAACTCGCTCGCGAGGATCTTCGCGGTTTCGGCGTCGAGCGTGCTGTTGATGTTCACGCCCGTCATGCCCATCGACAGGAGCCGCATGAGCACGTCCGTCGCCTTCAGGCTCATCTTCGCGGCGAGCTGCTGGAGAGTGACCTGCTCCTCGATCTTGATGACCTTCTTGTGCGAGGCCATCTCCTGCGTGGAGACCTGGACCGGCTTGCGCGGGAGACCGCCACCCGGGCGCTGCCGCCCGAACATCCCGGGGCGGGTGTTCCGACCGCCCATGGGCCGGCCGCCTGGACCGAAGCTGGGACCACCAGGGCGTGCCTGCTGGGCGTTGGCGCGCGGATCGTAGGTCGTGCGCCGCGCCGGCGGCGTGCCGGTGCGGGGAGCCGGCATCGTGACGCCCGGACGCCCCTGCCAGACCTCAATGCCGGTCTTCGGCGGCGAGGACGGGCGGCGCGGCGCCTGTCCCGGCGTGCCGGCCGGATCTTCCGGCTTGGCCGCGGGCGAAGGCGGCGTGGTCGGCCGAGCGCCCGGGCGGGCGGCGGCCGGAGCTGCAGGCCGCTGCGGCGCGGGCGGCGGCGACGTCGGCCGCGACGCCCCGTGCGCTGGAGCAGGCGCGGGCGCCGAGGGCGCGGCTTGCGGCCGCGTCGGCGTCTGCGCCGCGGCTGCTCCGGGCGCTGCGGCTGCTCCGGGCGCTGCGGCTGCTGCGGCAGGCGCAGGCGCAGGCGCTGCGGCAGGCGCAGGCGCTGCGGCGGGCGCCGCTGCGGCAGGCGCAGGGATCGGCGCGGGCGCAGCCGCCTGCGCGGGGGCGGCAGCTGGCGCCTCGGGCGCAGCCGCAGCGGGGACGGGCGCCGGCGCGGCGGCGGTGGCAGGCGGCGCCGCGACAGGCGGCGCAGGCTTCGGCTCGGGCGAGGTCACCTTCGTCTCCTCCGCGGCCGCGGACGCCGCGGCAGGCGCGGTTGCTGCGGGAGCGGGAGCCGCCGGGGGCGGCGGCGCAGGGGGCGCAGCCGCAACAGGCGGCATCGCCGGGGCAGGCGCATTGGGCGCGGGTGCGGGAGCAGGCTCGCGCGGGCTCACGGCGACGACCGGCTCGGGGGCCGGCGCCGAGGGCGCTGCGACGGGAGCGGCGGGCGGCGCAACGGGGCGACGGGGCGGCGCTTCTTCCTGAGCGGCGCGCTCGGGCGGCGACGAAGCCAGAGCGGGCTCAGCCGCAGGCCGAGAGGGCGCAGGCTCCGGAGCAGCGCGAACGGGCGCCTCCGACAGGTCAGGCCCGCGGCCTGGCGAGGACGGCTCGGGCTCGGCCCCGGGCCGTGCGCGACGCTTGACGACCGTGGGGCGGATCCTCTCCTCCACCACCTCAGGCGACTTTTGCCGCTCGAGGTGCCGCTTCACCCGCTCGACGACGTCGGACTCGACGGCGCTCATGTGATTGCGCACGTCGCCTATACCCATGGACTGGAAGAGCGCGACCAGCGTCTTCTGGTCCATATTCAGCTGCTTGGCGACCTCGTAGACCCGGACTTTGCTCATGCACCTCGCTCCACGTTAACCAATCCGCCTCACCCATCCGCGCGGGCGACGATTTGCGGCCACTCTGTCGACCGTCGAGGCGCGTCCGGTAGAACCGGACACCGCCGCCCTGCCCCCGACCGCACCGCCTCCCCCCATGCCCGGCGCAGTAGCAAGAAGCCGACCGGACCCACTCTCCGGCACCCGCCGCTCCTCGCGGCTGGTAAGCGCGCCCTCCAGGCTGCCGGGTCTTCCCCCGACATCCTCGGACGCCGAGAGAACCCCGGCCTCGGGGTTCTCGCGCTCCACGCCTGACGTCCCCGGCCCTCGGCGACGCGAGAGGCCAGCATGGCCAGGCGGCGCCTTCCGATGCTCGGGGCTCTCGCCCTCCTCCGATCGGGCGGCCGCGCTGCGCGAAGGCCGCCCCCTGCGACCGGCGCCGCGGCGCCCACCCTCCGCGGCGTCCTCGCCCCGCTCGACGCGCGCGCACGTGTCCACGACGTGCGCTGCGTTCGCGACGGCAGCGGCGATCGACGCCGCCGAGATCGCCATCACGGCCACGCCGCGCTCGCGCGGGCCGCCCGCCAGGGCGCCGAGCCCCTGCTTGCTGCCCCACGCGACGGCGCGCCCTTCGGCGACGGCGCGCCGGACCTCCGGCAGATCCGCGCCTGCCGCGGCGTCGCACGCGACCAGGACGAGCGCGGCCTCACCGCGCACGCACGACCCAACGACCGCATCGGCGCCGATCGCCGCGCTCTGGGAGCGGACGGCGGCACGGACGAGCCCGTGGAGCCGGCGCTCGGTAGCCCCTCGGATCGCCCGCGCCAGCGAGACGGTCGTGAGCGGCTCGACGCCCCGCGCCTGATCGCCGGCGCCCTCGGCGCCTCCTCCAGCGGCCCCCACGATCGCGTGGACACGTCCCTTCGCGGCGCGGGCGAGCCCCCGGGCGACCGCCGCCGAGAGGCAGTCCTGCTGCGGGTGGACGTGTGCGCCCCGCCCGAACCCGCCGTCGCCCGGATCGACCGCGACCACACCGCCGGGACCAAGGATGAGCCGGACGAGCGGACGAGCGCCGCGGACGTCGTCGACGCCGACGCGCTCCCCGCAGCCGACGCACGTGCGCACTCGCCCCTTCTCGAAGGGCTCACGCTCACCCGCGTCGCTCTGTCTGCTCACTGCTGATCCCATCCTCGGCCCTCTACTTCTCCTCGCAGCCTACGCGTGCCTCACGTCTGCGGCGCGACGAACGTCCGCCCGCGCCGCATCGAGCACCTTCTGCTCGCTTTCAACGAAATCCCGCGCCCCCTGCTTGATGGCGCGCGCCTTCTTGATGCCGAGGCCGGTGCGGATCGCCAGCCGATCCTCGTCCTCCCGCAGCACGTCCTCGACGCTGCGGTACCCGGCCTCCTCGAGCAACACCACCGTCCGATCGCCGACGCCACGGATGAACATCAGCCGCTCGCGGTCGGTGAGCGGCTCGGTGCGCGAGCTCGCGGAGCGGATGCGCTCCTGCCGCAGCCGCTCCATCGTCGTGTCCGCCTGCGACTTGATGCGATCGGCGGCCTCGACGCCGCCGAGACCCGGGATGGCCGCGAGCTCCTCGATCGAGGCCTCGCTGACCTCCTCGAGCGCGCGGAAGCCGAGCCGGTACATGGACTTGGCGATCTGCTCCGTCACCACGTCCATCTGCTGCAAGGCGGAGATCGCCTCTTCTTCCATCTGCTTGAACTTGGTCTCGCTGATGATGTCGAGCTTCCAGTTCGTCAGCTGCGCGGCGAGCCGCACGTTCTGGCCCTTGCGCCCGATCGCGAGCGACAGCTTCTCGTCCGGCACCACGAGCTCCATGCGCCCGTCGGCCTCGTCGACGATCACCTTGTGCACCTCGGCCGGCTGGATCGCGGCGATGACGTAGCGCGCCGGATCGCGATCGAACGGCACGATGTCGATCTTCTCGCCGCGGAGCTCCTGGACGACCGCCTGCACGCGCGAGCCCTTCATGCCCACGCACGCGCCCACCGGATCGACGTCTGCGTCGCGGCTGGTCACCGCGATCTTCGAGCGGGCGCCCGGCTCCCGGGCGACCGACACGATCCGCACGATGCCCTCGTAGATCTCGGGGACCTCGGCCTCGAAGAGCTTCTCGACGAGCCGGGGATCGGAGCGAGAGAGGATGACCTGCGGGCCGCGGGCCTCGCGATCGATGTCCTTCACGTACGCCACGATGCGGTCCCCGGGCCGGTACGTCTCGCGCGGCGTCTGCTCGCGGAACGTGAGCACGCCCTCGGTGCGGCCGATGTCGACGATGATGTTGTTGCCCTTCTCGAACCGCCGCACGATGCCGCGGATGAGCTCGCCCTTGCGATCCTTGTACTCGTTGAAGATGAGATCGCGCTCGGCGTCGCGCACGCGCTGCAGCAGGACCTGCTTCGCCGTCTGCGCGGCGATGCGCCCGAAGGTCGTGCGGCCGTGCTTGAGCTTCAGGATGTCGCCGTATTCCTTGTCCTGATCGCGCGCCTTCTCCGCGTCCTCGGGCCGCCAGAAGACCTGGAAGCCGAGCTCCTCGCCCAGGGTCGCATCCAGCTTCAGCTTGTCCACGTCAGTGATGGAGATCTCGCGCTCCGGCTCCGTCACGGCCTCGACCACGGTCATGTACTGGAAGAGGTCGATCTGCCCGGTGTCCTCGTTGAAGCGCGCCTCGAGCTCGCGGGTGGGGCCGAAGACGCTCTGCGCGGCCTTCAAGATCGCGGCCTCGATCGTCTCGACGAGGATCTTCTTGTCGATCCCCTTCTCCTTCGCGACCTGATCGAGGATGCTGCCGAGGCTCGTCTCCGAGGTCGGCATCGCTGCCATCGTTGCCATGACGTCCCTGTCTCCTGATCTTTCTTCTCTCTACTTGCGCTTCTCGGAGCCGCGCTCGCTCCGCTTTGAGCCCGACCGCGGAGCCGCCTCCGCGAGCTGCTTCTTCTGCCCCGACTCCTTAGCCGGCTCCTTGCCCTGCCGCTGCCCCTTCTTGGGCTGCGCCGTGAGCTCGAAGACGAGGCGCGCCTCCACGACATCTGCGAACGGGACCGCGATCCGCTTGCCGTCGACCAGCACCGCGACCTGCCCCTCCGGAGCCTCGAGGAGCTCGCCCCGGAGCAACCGCTGACCGTCCGGTGCGGGGCGTGCCAGCTTCACCTTCACTGTCCTGCCGAGGAAACGAGCGAACTCGGCCGCTGTACGCAGCCGCCGGTCGAGGCCAGGCGAGCTGACCTCGAGGTTGTAATGGTTGGGTATGAGATCCTCGACGTCGAGGACCGACGAGATCTCGCGCGACACGTCCGCGCAGTCCTCGAGCGTGACCCCGCCGCCCGCGTCGTCCGCCCCCTCGCGCTCGATCGTGAACCGCAGCGTCCAGCCCGCCCGCTCCGTGATCCACTCCAGATCGACGAGCGTGATCCCATGCGAGGCCAGCACCGGCGCGACGGCGTCGCGAACGCGCCCGAGATCGAACACGGCTCTGGTCGAAGGCTCCATGGGTTGCTGCATGTGAGAGACGTCACTTTCGGCGGATCCAGGTCCTCCCAGCGCGATCGGCCCCGAGCGAGGGTGCCCGGTGCCTCTGCGCCAAAAAAAAAGAGCCGATTCCCCGAACTGGGAACCCGGCTCGCGGATCCGCCTAGTTGTCGGCGGACAACCTAGTCGAGTGCGGGCCCTCATGCAAGGGGGGATACGGGCAAACCGCCCCTGCACGGCCGGAGATCTCCCGCCGGTTCCTCCTCGCGTCCTCGCGACGGCCAGCAGCGCGTCAGCGCTGGAGCGCTCCCCGCCGCGCGGCAGTCACGCGACGCGTCCGCCGGGTCCGTCAGCGTTATGCCAGATTCGGCAGCGCGACGATATCGACGTGCAGGACCTCCTCGAACGCCGCGATTTCCTTCAGACAGGCCTCGCTCGGCCGGCCGGAGACGCGCATCTTCGTGCAGGTCGCAGTGGCCCCCTCGAAGACGGTGTTTGAAATCTCCTCGATGTTGATCCCGTGGCGTTTCATGACGCTGAGGGTGTTCGCGAGGACGCCGACCTTGTCCATCATTCGGACGACGACCGCGTAGCGGGCGGGCGACGTGGCGCAGATATTGACCACGTTGGGCAGCTCCTCCTCCGTCATGAAGGCACGGATGATCCGGGCCGTCTCGAGGGCGACCGCGCGCTGGGCCTGCTCCGTCTGCGCGCCGACGTGCGGGGTGCCGTAGACGAGCCCTCGCCCGAGGAGATGCGACTCGAACGGCGCCGAGCTCTTGTCAGGCTCGGTGGCGAACACGTCAAGGCCGACCCGCAGCCCCTTGCGCGGGATGAGCTCCTCGAGCGCGGCGTAGTCCATCACCTCGGGGCGCGCGGCGTTCACGACGATGGCGCCGTCGGGAAGCGCCTCGAGGACGCTCCGGCTGACGATACCGCGCGTCTGCGGGGTGGCCGTCAGGTGGACGGTGAAGATGTCAGAGCGGGCAGCCAGATCCTCCAAGGTCCGCGCATAGCTGACGTCCAGCTTGGCGGCGCGGCCCGGCGTCAACGAGCGCGACCAGGCGTGCGGCTCGAGCCCGAACGCGCGGGCGCGCAGGAGCACCTCACGGCCGATCGCGCCGAGCCCCGCGATCCCGATCCGCCGACCGAACAGGCCACGGGCCACCGAGTACTTCGCCTTCTCCCAGCGGCCGGCCCGGAGCTCCGACGTCGCATCGACCAGGCGGCGGTCCAGCGCGAGGATGAACGCCATCGTCAGCTCTGCCACCGCGGTCGCGTTCTTGCCGGGACAGTTCGCCACGTAGACGCCGCGCGCGCTCGCGGCCGCGACGTCGATCGTCCCCACGCCGACCCCTGCCCTCACGATCAGGTTGAGCTGTCGCCCGGACGCGATCGCCTTCGCCGTGACCTCCGTGGAACGAACGACGAGAATGCCGATCCCCTCGAGAGCCGCCGGCAGCGTGTCTCTGGTGAGCTCCGGCCGGGACTCGATCTCGATCCCGAGCACCTTGAGCTCTTCCAGAGCCGAGAGGTCCATTTTGTCGGCTACTAGCAGGCGCATGCGGACGGGAACCGTAACAGAAAAGCTCTCGCTGACGATGGGCGTTCTACGCCTCGTCTGCGTCGTCTGCGTCAGTTGCACCAGCTCATGCGCCAGCGATCATCAGGTTTCTCCCTGGGGTGCAGCGGGTAGACCGACGCTCGGCGCGTTCGTCGCGCCCCCGGACCTCGACGCTCGGCTGCACGCCATCGACGTGGAGGCCGCCGAGCTCGGGCTGAAGCTCGAGGTCGAGCTCCGCGGCGCGCTACGGCGCGGCGGCGAGGTGGTGGTGCGCGGCTACAGCGGGACCGACGCGCTCGGGCGCCGCGCCTCGGCGGTCCGCGTGGCGACGCCGCACGGCGTGGTCATCGCCGCGGGGCCCCTCGACAGCGGGCGCGTGGACCGCAGACAGGCGACCCAGCTGATACCGTCGCTCCTCCCCGGCCACGAGCCGGAGGCGACGGAGCAGCTCGGGGTGTTCCGCTCCGGGACCGATCTCAACCAAGACGGCGCTCCGGACGTCGTGCTCAGAAACGAGGAAGGCGAGCTGGAGATCTGGGCCGTGCAGCCGCTCGGCGCGGCCCGGTACGCCGTCGAGCTCGCGGCGCCGCCGCGGTTCGCGCTCGACGTCGACCAGGATGGCACCCTGGAGCTCGCCGGCCGGATCCCGCTGGACGAGGGGGATCCCATCGCGCCGGATTTCCTCGACGTCGCGGGGTTCGAGGGAGATCGCTACACGCACCGCGGCAGCGTCGCTCGGGCGTTCCATGCAACGCGCGCGGAAGGCCCCGGCGCGGAGACGGCCGGCCAGGGCAAGCGGCAGGAGCCGCCGAAGGACGACGCCGCGCGCCTGCGGGGAGCGCTCGAGCGGGCCTGGCACGCGGTGCTCGCGGGCAGGCCGGCGGCCGAGACGCTCGCGACGCTCGACCGAGAGCCGGTGACGCCAGCGCTCCGGGGCGCGTTCTCGGCGCACCGCGCGCGCGTCGCAGCGGCCGCGAGCGGTCCACCGGCGCCGCCCGGCGCCGGCGGTGTCCCTACTCGTCCGCAGGGAGCATCGGAAACGCCTGCTCGAAGGTGACGAGGATGTCGCCGGGGAGCGCGTCAGGCTCCTTGTAGCCGCGCGTCAGCGGCACCCCCCAGTCGGCGCGCATGACGACGCGGCTGAGCTGCGGGAAGAGGGCCCGTACCCCGAAGCCAGCCGACTGCTTGAGGCGCAGATCGTCGAAGCCGTCGAAGGCGTCGCCGGCGTCGAAGAATGCCGCGCCCGCGACCTGGCACGACCAGATCTCGAGGGGCCGCGTGCGGAGCTCCAGGTTCGCAGAGAGCACGTCCTCGCCGATGAACGCCGCCGTCGGGTACCCGCGGAGCCGGGTGTCGCCGCCGAGGACCAGCTTCCTGTTCAGGTAGTTCCTGTATCGGTCGAACAGGCGCACGTCGAACACGAGCCGCCCGACGCCGAAGCTCGGCGTGTGAACCCGCGCGCGCGCCTCGATGGAGGCGTCGAAGATCTGCGAGCCGTCGAGCTCGGTGACGGTCTCGACCACGGCGCGCGCGAGGCCGTCGCCGAGCGCGACGGTGTACGCGGCCGCGGCGGAGATCCCGAGGAAGCTCCGGCTGGAGTTGAGCGCGGTCGTGACCGGATAGATCAGGATCGCGAGCTCGTGCCCCAGCCGGTAGTCCTCCTGCAACGCGAGCGTGTTGAAGTCGAGGACGCGCAAGAAGCGGGTCGAGTACGTCGCGTACTTGAACGTCGGCGCGACGCGGGTGTCGCTCACCGGCATCACGCGCTCCTCGAACTCGGCGATCGCGGCAGGGGGGAGACCCCCGGGCGCGTCGAGGCGATAGACCTTGCGGCTCGCCTCGATGCCGACCGAGATGTCGTGCTTCACGGCCGAGGACCTCGACGCGCCGCCGCCGAAGCTGCGCGTGACGGCGTAGCCGCCCACCAGGAGATCGCTCCGGTAGCGGTACGGGACGCGATCGTCCTTCGGCGTCGCCTCCGCGTCGAAGGTGGCGAGCTTCGTGCCGACGAAGCGGCGGGTCACCTCGTCACGCCAGGAGATCTCGAGGTCCCAGGCCCACTCCGCCTGCGTCGCGTAGAGCGGCTGGCCGTAGATGAACTCGCCGCTCGTGCCCTCGAACTCGCCGGTCTCCCGGTCGATGATCGCGTTCGCCTGGGTCCGCAGCCGCACGTGGCTGCCCCCGATGCGCGGCATCGCGTAGGTGACGCCGAACGAGAGCGCGCCGGGATCGAGCGCGAGCTGCGCCGCGACGGAGTGGTGGACGCCGAGCAGGTTCTGCTCGCTGGGCTGCAGGAACAGGTACTCGAGCTGCCCGCCGGCGATGCGGTAGTCCGAGTTGAGGCGCAGGCTCCAGACGTCCTTGGTGACGACGGCGACCCGCACCCGATCCGGAGCGCCGCCTCGCACGGCGAAGACGAGGACGAGCGACAGCTGGCTCAGGTCGCGCAGGTTGCGCGCCGACTCGTCGGCGAGCGCCTGCTCGTAAGGGCGCCCGGCCGCGAGCAGCACCTCGCGCCGGATGACGTACGGGCGCGACAGGGCGTGGAACCAGTTCAGGAAGGCCGGCGCAGGATCGCGGTCCTCGATCACCTCGAGCGGGACCACGTCGATCCCCTCGACGATCTTGCCCTCGGGGGCAGGATCGAGCGTCGCGCCGAGGCGCGACAGGACACGCTCGATGGTGGCGCTCTCGTAGCTCGAATAGCCCTCGCGCCGAGCCGGCGCGGCGGGCGCCGCCGGCCCCCCCTGCTTCCCGGCGGCCGCTGCCGTCCCGCCCTGCTGGGCTTGCGCCTCGATCGCGAGGAGCGCCCCGAGGGCCGGGAGCGCGAAGCGCACCAGGACGATCGATGCGCTACGCACGAGCCTCTCGCCTCAGAAGGACTCGTTGGCAGGGTACGTCGCCATGACGTTGATCTTGTACTTCACGTACTGGTGCGGGATCGTCCCCCAGTCGGGCGTCGGCATGGCCCGCTTCACGCAGCGGAGCAGCTCCTTCGTCTTCGCGCGGCTCACCGTCGTCGACTTGCCCACGTAGAGGTTGGTCCGCTTGCGCCGGAAGTCCATCTCGAGGACGAAGCTCACCGTGACGCCCGCCTTGCCGGAAGGGGCGCACTGGACGTTGTCGCGGATCGCGCGCGACAGGCCGTCCTCGAAGAAAGTGACGTGATCGCAGCGCTCGGGCGGGGTGGTGCCCGGGCCGGGGTTCTCGCACTTGATCGTGGTGAACGGCGAGAGCGTGACCCCCTCCGACAGCTCGGCGCCCGCGTCGGCGAGCGCGCCCGCGTCCCAGGCGTAGGTGCCTGCGTCAGCCGTCGCGGCGTCCGCGGAGGGGATCGACTCGGGCTTCGGGCGCCGCCACAGGTAGAGCGGCACCGCCACCACGATGAGGCCCGCGACGAGCGCGATGATGATCTGGAGCCGCACGGGGCGCTCGCTGCCACCGCGACCGAGGTAGCGGTACGGCGAGGGCTGAGACGGCGGACTGGAGGTGGACGGGAACGGAGGCCGGCTGTTCATCGGACGCGCTCAGGCTCAATCGATGAGCGTCCGCGCAGGGCGCCCAGGCTCGCCCTTCACCAGCGTCGCGCCGAGCTCGAGCGTCTCCGGGAGCATCCCCTGAACCTGCGCGACCACCTGCTCGACCACGTGACGGGCCTCGTCGATGCTCGGACCCACGATCGAGACCACGAACTTGAGCGGCCCCGTCCGGCCCGCGACGGCCGGCGTGAGGCTGAGCAGGAGCATCTCGGTCAGATCGATCACCCGCTGCGCCGCCTTCCGCAGGGCGAGCATCTCCAGGATGGTCGGGCGCTCGCTGACCTGGCGGTTCGGCCCGCGCAGCTCGTACCGCGCGACCTGCATCGGCACCTCGGCCCAGTCGGCGAACAGGCCGTCCTCGTCGATCGCCTTCATCAGGTGCTCGCGCACGAGCAGGCCGGTGAGGCCGTCGCGCTTCGCGAGGTACTGCTTCGCGCGCCGGTGCTGCGGCGAGTCCGGGCCGAACGTCACGAGCTTCATCCGGCACTCGCCGACCTGCACCTCACCGCCGTGCAGCAGCGAGACCTGCGACTTGCGCTCGTAGTTGAAGTCCGCGTAGCTGCCGTTCGTGCTGCCCTGGTCCTCGATGAACCACGACCCCGTCTGCCACTTCAGGATCGCGTGCGCCCCCGAGACGGTCGCCTCGGGCACGCACAGGCTCTGATCGCTGCGACGGCCGAGCGCGAGCTTCGTGTCGTGCAGCGGCAGCAGGGAGCCCACGATCTCGGGCGCGTTCGTCGCGTACGTCACGAGCAGCGACTGCGCCCCGGGGGTGAAGTTCAGCTTGAGCGCGCCGCCCGGCGGCGGGCCCGGATCGAGGCGCTCGCGCGGCAGCTGGATCGGGCTCGTCGTGAGCTGCGACGGGTTGAAGAAGCGCATGTGCCGCGCCTGCGGCCGCATCGACGGGTCCTCGTTGAGGCCGCGGAAGATCTGCCGCACCTCGTCGATCGACAGGCCCGCCGGCACGTCGAACATGATCTGCTGCTTCATCGTCTTGACCCGCGGCTTGTAGCCGGGCTCCGGGACGCGGCAGGTCCACATCTCCCAGAGGGTCAAGGCCATGGCGTACACGTCGTCCTCGGGGCTCGCGCCGCCGTTGCGCAGCCGCTCGGGAGACATGTAGTTCGGCGTGCCGCCGTCGGGCGGGGCGCCAGGGCGGCGCGCCGAGGCGCGCGCGCGCTCCTGGGCGAAGCCGAAGTCGAGGATCACCGCGCGGCCCTCGGAGACCATCACGTTGCCCGGCTTCAGATCGCCGTGCACGAGGCCCTGCGCGTGGATGGCCGCGAGCCCGTTGCAGACCTCGCTCGCGATCTTGCGAAACTCGTCCGCCGAGTAGCCGCCCTGGGCCTTGCGCTTGCGGATGTGCGTGTGGAGCGTCTGCCCGGGGATCTGCTCCATCACGAGGATGGGGCCCCACGGGCTCGGCGCGAGGTCGTGCACGCGACAGACGTTCGGGTGGCCCACCGAGCGCGCGAGGAGGAGCTCCTGGCGAAGCGCCTCGTCGTCGCCTGGCATGCGCGACTCTTCGCGGACAACCTTGAGGGCCACGGTCTGCTGCGTCGAGCGATCGAAGGCCAGGAAGACCTCGCCCATGCCGCCCTTACCGAGGCTCTGACGGATGTCGTAACGGTCATTGATGACCGTTCCGGCAGTGATGGGAGGAGGGGGTGTCTTGGTCACGGCCCGCGGTGGATAAAAGGAGCGCGAACCGGAGCGTGCCCGACACCGGCTGCGGCGCACAGCGTCGTCCATCTGAACGTCAAGCGCAACGGTCGTTCGGAGGGAGAGGCCAAACCCCGCGCGGCGGCGGCCGCTTCCCCGCTGATTTGGGCCGAGATCGCACCTACGAACGTCCCGGCCGCCGGGATCTCTTGACGATGACGGCTGATTTGTTTACGCGGCTCGGCCAACCCGGCGCGACCGCCGCGCGCGGGCCGGCGCTGGCGTGAGGTGCGCCGGGCCAGCGAGCCGTTGAAGCCACGTCCCATCTACCGGACGGGCGAGAAGAGTGGCTCCTCCGCGACGGCCTGGGAACGGCCCAGCGGACCGATGTTCGTCCGGGACGATGCAGACGGTGCAGAGGACGCGAAGGAAATCGTCCGACTGACGCCGTCCGAGGGCGTGAACGGGAGCGGCGACGGCGGTCGCGTGCGCGCCGACAGCTCCCCGGCTCCGCTCATGGGCCTCTCGATCGCAGGCACGTCGCTCTCCCTCTCTCTTCACCGACGACGCGAACCGCATCTGGATCGGCGACCTCGCGCGGAACGCGGCTTCCTGCTCATGGTCGCGGTCCGCCGCGGGTCGACACCCTTCCAGCCGCGCGCCGCGCAGCGCTCCGCGACGGAGCGATCCGCCCGCGAACCGCGCAGACCGAGGCGATGCGCAGGCCGTGCAAACGTCCCGCTCCTGCGCGCGATCCGTCCTACGTTCTTCACCCCGCAGCGACGCGCCGGGGTCACCGACGTTCAGCCTCGCGCGGCCCGCCACGCCTCAACGACCGCACGGACGGCAGCGCACCACGCTCCACGCATTCCCTGCTTGTATCGTGGCACTGCAGATTGACACCTCAGAGTCGCCTCAGTCACACTGCTCCCGAGGCGGCTGCTGTGTGTCCAATCTTCACCTCCTCCCGCTGCCCGAGGAGAGGCGCGACATGCCTGATAGCCGACAGCGAGAGGTAACCGGCAGCTCGAAGGTCTCGAGGGCTGCCGCGACAGACCCGCTGCTGGGGCGTGTCATCAACGGCCGCTTCACGATCGTCAGCGTCATCGCCCGCGGCGGCATGGGGAAGGTGTACAGGGCCGAGCAGGCGCCGCTCGGCCGCATCTGCGCGCTCAAGGTGCTGAGCCCCAAGTACGAGGGCGACCACGATCCCGAGTTCCACAGGCGCTTCTTCCTCGAAGCGTCGATCGCGGCGAAGCTCACGCACCCGAACACGGTCACCGTGTTCGACTACGGCCAGAGCGACGACGATATCTACTACATCGCGATGGAGTACATCGAGGGGAAGACCCTGCACCGCGTGCTCCGCGAGGAAGGGCCGTTCTCCGAGGCGCGCGCGGCCCACATCGCGCGCCAGATCTGCCGGTCGCTCCGCGAGGCGCACGGGCTCGGGGTCGTGCACCGCGACCTCAAGCCGGGCAACGTGCTGCTCGTCGATCACGAGGACGAGCACGACCACGTGAAGGTGCTCGACTTCGGGCTCGTGAAGGACACCCAGAGCGGCGAGGACCTGACCCAGCAAGGCCTGTTCATGGGCTCGCCCAAGTACATGGCGCCCGAGCAGATCACCGGCAGCGATGTCTCGGCGCGCACCGATATCTACGCGCTCGGCGTGATGATGTACGAGATGCTGTCGGGCCAGGTGCCCTTCGACAAGGGCGCGGGCGTCGGGACGCTCATGTCGCACGTCCACGACCAGATCCCGCCGATGCAGGCCCACAACCCGCGGCTCTCCATCTCGCAGACGATGGAGGGGATCGTCTATCGCTGCCTGGAGAAGGACCCGGCGCACCGCTTCTCGTCGATGAACGAGCTCGTCAACGCGTTCAAGTTCACCGCAGGCGGCATCTCCACGCGAGACACGGGCGAGAACCCGCCCATGCTGTCCGACACGACGGGCTACCGCGCGTCGCTGCCCTCGTATCCGTCGGCCACGCCGTACCCGTCGGCGCCTTCGTACCCGTCGGCGCCTTCGTATCCATCGGCCACGCCGTACCCATCGGCGCCTTCGCGTCCGTCGGCCACGCCGCACCCATCGGCCGCTCCGCTCTCGACGACGAGCGATTTTCCGGGCCTCTCCACGCCGTACTCGTCGCCCCCCACGAGCTCACCCGCCACCTATACAGGCCCCCTCGCCACGGACAGCGCCCTCAAGCCGCCTGCGGCGCCCGTCTTCGTCCCCCCGTCGATCACCGACGCGATGGGGTCGCGCCCAGCGCCGCCCGCGGAGGTGCTCTCCGCCATCCAGACCGGCGCGAGCCCAGGTCGAAAGGTCATCCCCTGGGCGCTCACCGCGGTCCTCGCGGTCGGGGTCGGCGTCGCCGCCGCCCTGCTGGCGCGCGTGCCGGTCGCCCACACGAGCGCGGCGGCGCGCGAGCAGGGCGCGGTGAGCCCTCCTCCGCCCGCAGCGACAGCCCCGGCAGCGCCGGCGCCCGCGGCGCGCGGGCTGCACATCGAGAGCTCGCCGCCCGGCGCGGCCGTGAGGGAAGGCAACAAGGAGCTCTGCGCCGAGACGCCGTGCGAGATCGTCTGGCGAGGGGCCGCGGCCGCGCTCGCGCTGGAGCACGAGCTCGTGTTCGAGAAGCCGGGCTACAAGCCCGCCACGGTGCACGTCTCCGGCGCCGAGGAGAAGGTGCGCGCGAAGCTCGACCCGGCCGCGATCCTGGCGCCGGCGACCCCGAGCAAGCCCAGGGCGAACATCCAGAAGCCCGAGCCGTACAAGAGCAACCCCTACTGACGAGGGCGCGGACGCGCCCCGGCCGCTCTTCTGGTAGAGTCGCCGCGCTTTCGCGGCCAAGGCCTCTTACCATGGCCGCAGTGGCTTCGCGTTCGCGCGAGGAGCTCACCGGACGCTCCTCACGTGGACCCGTCGATGAAGTGTTCGGTGTGACGTGGGGAGCAGCGCCGTCAGCGCTCCCGAGCTCTCGCCGGGATCGCCGTCGCTCCCCGGCCCCGCTGAGGACAGGGCGAACTCATGTCGTCTTCCGATTCCTGCTCGCACCGCCGCCGCGACGATGTCCCGGCGCTCGACCCGACCGACGACGCCCACGCAGCGCGGCCGCGCCGCGCGACGGCGCTCCAGCGGAAGCTCCTCGCCTGCGCCGTCGCCTTCGGCGCGATGACCGCCGCGCGCGGCGCGCTCGCCGACGCCCGCACCGAGGCGCGCCTCCACTTCCGGGCAGGCATGGATCTCATCGCCCAGAAGCAGTTCGACGAGGGCATCCGGCAGCTCCAGAAGGCCAACGAGATCCTCCCGCACCCGAACGTCACCTTCAACATCGCGCGCGCGCACGCCGAGGCCGGCCACATCGAGCAGGCGCTCGCCGCCTACCGCGAGTACATCGCGAGCGACCCCGCGGACCGTGAGCAGGTGACGCGGATCGTGGAGCAGCTGGAGCAGCGCCTCGCCGCGCAGCGCGCCGCGGCGATCCCCGAGCCGAAGCAGCCGCCGGCGCCCGCGCCGCAGCAGCCGGCGCCGCGGCAGCCCACCCCAGGCGAGGCGCCCGCCCCGCCGCCCCCCGCCGGGGAGCCCGCCGCGCAGGGCGCCCCCGCGACGGCCGCGACGAAGGCGCCAGGGCCGGGCTCGAAGGCCGCCCCCGGCGACGCCGCGAGGATCGTCGGCGCGGCCCGGACCGAGGACGTCTACCAGGAGACGGTCGTCACCGCCTCGCGCGGCGCCCAGAGCCCGCTCGACTCCCCGAACTCGACGACCATCGTGACCCGGCAGGACATCCGGCTCTCCGGGATCACGCGCATCCCCGAGCTGCTCCGGCGCGTCGCCGGCATGGACGTCATGCAAATCACGGGCGGCGACGAGAACGTGTCGATGCGCGGCTTCAACAGCCGCCTCGCCAACAAGATCCTCGTCCTCGTGAACGGGCGCACGGTCAAGAACGACGTGCTCGGCTCGACCTTCTGGGAGGCGCTCTCGATCGACGTGGATCAGATCGAGCGCATCGAGGTGGTGCGCGGCCCGGGCTCCGCGCTCTACGGCGCCGACGCCTTCGCCGGCATCATCAACATCATCACGATCGAGCCCGGCGTCGGGAAGAGCGGCTTCCGCGCGGGCTACGGGGATCACCGGCAGGGCTACGCCTCGGTGTGGGCCTCCGCGCGCGAGGGCGATTTCGCGTACCGGCTCTCCGCGGGCTACACCCGCTACCCCCGGTGGTCGCGCGAGGTCGCGGACGACCGCATCGACCTCGAGACGAGCGGCCAGAGCCAGGATCTCGGCGCGCAGAACGTCCGCATCGACCTCCGGACCTCGCAGCGGCTCGGGCCGCAGCGCGAGCTCACGGTGGGCGCCGGCTACGCCCGGAGCGAGCTCGACGTCTACGGCATCGGCCCCTTCAACGACTACAACCTGGAGGTCGCCAACGCCGACGTCGCGGTCGCGTACCGCAGCGAGAACGTCAACGCGCGGACGTACTACTCGAACCTCGACGGGTACTCGCTGCTCAACGCCGCCTACCTGGGGCACACCCTGTTCGCAGGGCGGCCGCAGCAGCACGTCGTGAACGCCGAGCTCGAGTTCGTGAAGACGCTCCGCGCGCCCAGCCCCGTCGTGCACGACTTCCACATCGGCCTCGGCTACCGGCTCAAGGCGACCTCGTGGAGCTACCTCGAGGACGACATGCCGCTCGAGCACCAGGGCTCGGTGTTCCTCCAGGACTCGATGAAGCTCGGCGAGCGCGTCACGCTGGTCGCGTCCGGGAGGCTCGACTACGTGCCCTACCTGGAGCGGCTCATCCCGTCGCCGCGCGGCTCCGTCATCGTCAAGCCGACCGAGCGCCAGGCGATCCGCCTCTCCGGCTCGACGGCGTTCCGCTCGCCCACGTCGCTCGAGGCCTACGTCGACCTGCCGATCCAGCTCGCCCTGCCCGGCCTCGAGCTCCTCTCGACCTCGAGGACGCCGGACAGCTCCGAGCGCCCCATCGACCCCGAGCAGATCATCACCGCCGAGGCGAGCTACCTGAACCAGCAGAGCGATTACTTCGAGTTCGAGGTCACCGCGTATTACAACCGCGTGAGCGATCTCATCGTGCTCGCCGAGCCGCAGCGCACGACCCTCTCGCAGCGCGCCCACGGGTCCGGGGGGCTGAACCCGGAGACGGGGAGATACACCTCCGGCTTCGGCGGCTTCGAGAACCAGAGCGACGTCTACCACGTCTTCGGCGGCGAGCTCGGCGGCCGCGTCTACCCCACCGAGGGGCTCGACATCTTCGCCAACTACGCGCTCAACCGCTCGGTGCACCGGCGCCCGGACGGGCGCGACGCGCTCGAGGACGCGCGCACCAGCCGGCACAAGGTGAACGCAGGGGTCCAGGTCCGCACGCCGATCGGCGTCGACGGTGAGGTCACGTTCCACTACCAGTCCTCGCAGGTGTGGGCCGAGCAGGTCCCGACGGGGACGGTCATCGCCACGAAGCAGTACGAGCTGCCCGCGTACACGCTGCTCAACGCGCGCGTCGGCTACCGCTTCCTGGACCGCGCCGAGATCTCCGCGACCGTGTTCAACGCGCTCGACGGGCTCGGCGACAACGCGCTGCAGATGCACCCGTTCGGCAACCGCATCGGCCGGCGCTTCATGGGATTCTTCAGCTACTCGCTCTAGGCAAGGCCATGCTCCGACCCAGCCCCCGCACCGGTCTCCTCCTGCTCGGCGCACTCCTCGCGGCCCTCCCGGGCTGCGACGACGTGGAGGTCTTCGTCCCGCTGCCGGACCAGAGCGGCCCCGCCGGGGTGCTCGACGGCACGGTGACGTACGCCGGACCCCGGCCCTGCACGAAGGATGGCCACGTCGTCGGCGCCGCGGTCGTGCTCGGCTTCGACACGCGCCTGCTGCCGCCGCCCGAGGGGCTCGGCACCTCGGCCGCGAGCATCGACGTGATCCCCGGCGACGAGCTCTTCGGAGGCCTGGGCGCCGCGCTCGATCGCTCCGAGGACGGCGCGCTCCACTGCCCCGAGCCGGACGAGCCGCCCGTCACCGTGAGCGTCCCCTGGAGGCTTTCGCCCCTGGTCGCTGGCACCTACCAGATCCGCGGTTTTTACGACCACGACGGTAATTTCGACCCCACCTTCAGCATCGCCAACCTGCCGACCCGGGGCGACGTGGCCGGCGGCGCGATCGAGAACGCGACCGAGGTGCTCGAGGGCGCCGCCCCGCGGTACCGCGCGATCACGATCGCCGCCCCCATCCCCGAGACGGGCACGCGCGTCAGCGGCATCGCCGTCACCCTCGGCCTCCCGCTCCCGCTGGAGCGGCCGCTCTTCCACGTCGCCGAGGTGCTCGCGCCGGCGTCCGGCGTCACGCAGAGCCCGAGCGAGGTGGTCATGGCCTCCGACTTCCAGCTGGAGACGTTCAGCCCGGCCGATCCCGCCGGCACCGAGGCGTCGCTGCTGCGCCTGCGGCTCGCCGCGGGGGTGCCGGACAGCGAGGTCGCGCGCGCGGCGAAGCCCCCGCTCTCGCTGCCGGTGGGCGGCGAGCCCGCGCCGACCCTCACCTACGCGCGGCAGGACGTGAACGGCGACGGGGCGATCGACGGCGACGATCATGTCCCCGACTCGGCCCTGATCCCGGCGCTCTTCCCGATCTCGGTGTTCGCGAAGCAGGACGACAAGGAGCCGCTGACCAGCCAGGCCGCGCCCGCGGTGCTCCTCCAGGGGCTCACGATCTACGACGATCTCGTGACCACGGCCACGCTCGGCCCGGAGCCGCTGAACGAGCCGCGAGACAGCGCGCTCATCGGCGTCCGGCCCGCCGCGCTGTGCATGCACCCGACCGAGCCGGAGCGGGGGGGCGTGCTCGTGCTCAGCCACAAGACCGACAAGGAAGGCAACGACATCATCGCGGAGCGGGACGTGGCCCAGGTCGAGGCGGCGCTGAGCCGGCAGTTCGGGCGCACGATCGAGGTGGCGTTCGGCTGCCTGCCCGAGGGGAGCTACGCGCTCAACCTCATCTACGGCACCGGTCAGGCCTGGACCGTGCCCAACGAGGCCGGCGTGTGCGCGCCGTCGGAGGCCGAGACGGCCGACGTCTGCGGCGCGCGGCCGCGCCTCGCGTCGCAGAGCGTCGTGCTGCGCATCGGCCCGCCGGACGACAGCGCGTACTGCGCCGAGCACCCGACGCCGGCGGCCTGCGCGCGCTGAGCACCGCAGCGGCGTCGGGTCGCGCGCGGCGCGAAGGCCGCCGCGATCCGGGCCCGGGCGCGGTGAAAGCGCCGGTTTCCTGCTGGAGGCGGCGGTTGCCTCGCGCGCGCGAACCGATGGTAGGGTCTCGGCATGCGCTGCACTTGCTTTCCCTCGCTTGCTCTTCTGGGGGCGCTCGGCGGCGCCGCGGCGGGCGCGCTCGTTCCATCCGACGCGTCCGGCGGCTGGCCCCCGCCCCCGTTGGCCAGCGCAGCGGACATGGCCGAGCCCGAGCACTGGCCGAACGACCCGGACTACGGCACGTCGGTCACGCAGAGCGGACAGTGGGGCTTCTACTCGTTCATCCCGGCCCCGAGCGGGTACGTCCGGCCGGAGGAGTCCGCCGCCGGCATGGCGATCGATCTCGCCTGGCGCTTCACCCAGGGGCACCCGCGCGTCAGGATCGCCGTCGCCGACTCCGGGATCTTCTGGGGAGAGGGGGATCTCCTGGAGAAGGTGTGGCTCAACCAGGGCGAGCTCGCGGCCCACAAGCCGCGGCGCGCGGACGGCGCGGCGTGCGGCGGCGACGGCGCGCTCGCGGGCTTCGATTGCAACGGCGATGGGGTCCTCTCCATCGCGGACTACAGGGACACGCCGGAGCTCACGCCCGCGGCGTCGGAGGGGCGGCCGCAGGGCGATCGGAACGGGAACGGCCAGCTCGACGCCGGTGACCTCATCCTCCACTTCTCGGACGGGATCGACGACGATCAGAACGGCTACGCCGACGACATCGCGGGCTGGGACTTCTTCAAGAACGACAACGATCCGTTCGACGACGCCCGCAACGGCCACGGCACCGAGGGCGCGAAGGCGTCGGCCGCGCAGACGAACAACCAGCTGGGCGGGGCGGGCGTGTGCCCGCAGTGCAGGTTCATCCCGCTGCGCGTCGGTGAGAGCCACGTCGCCGACGCGCAGGACCTCGCGAAGGCGCTCCTCTATGCGGCGGACAGCCGGGCCAACGTCGTGCAGTGCCCGGTGACCACGGTCGACAACACCGGCTTTGTCCAGGCGGCGCTCGACTACGCCCACGCCCAGGGGACGCTCGTCGTCGCGTCGATGGGCAACGAGGGCTCGCGCCACCACAGCGTGCCCGCGACGAGCAACCACGCGCTGCCCGTGAGCGCCGTCCGCTACGACGGCCAGAGCGTCGCGACGTCGACCACGTTCGTCGACGCGTCCCCGTGCTCGAGCTTCGGCGGCAACAACGTGCTCGCCGTGTCGAGCCCCGGCTGCGCCAGCGACGCGACCGCCGAGCTCGCCGGCGTCGCGGGGCTGCTCTACTCCGTCGCCCTCGACCGCGGCGTGTCCCTGTCCCCGGGGGAGGTGCAGGGCCTGCTCGTCGCGACCGCCGACGACATCGCCGTGCCGGAGTCGCTGGAGCCCGGGTCGCTGTACCGCTTCTCGCAGGCGGGGTTCGATCAGCGGTTCGGCCACGGCCGCGTCAACGCGAACCGCGCCGTGGAGGCGCTCGGCGAGGGGCGCGTGCCGCCCGCCGTCGACATGACGTCGCCGCGGTGGTTCGAGGTCGTTTACAAGGATCAGGTCCAGGGCCCGGTGCCGATCGAGGGCACCATCTCGGCGAAGCGGGCGATGGCCTACGACTACTGGGTCGAGTGGGCGGCAGGCGCGCAGCCGCTCGCGGCGGACTTCAAGGTGATCCACAAGGAGACGAACGTCGCGCCGACGGTCGTCACCGGCGCCGAGGGCCCGATGGCCTCCCTCGACGTGCGCACGATCGACACGTCCCACCTCCGCGACCCCGACAGCCCCCACGGCGAGGACGATCGCGCGATCACGGTGCGCGTCCGCGCGAGGGCCCACTACGCCACCGGCGACGTGGAGAGCGAGGCGCGGCGCACGATCCACGTCGACAGCGATCCGACGCTGGTCCAGGGCTTCCCCGTCCGCGTCGGCGACAGCGGCGAGGGCAGCCCGAAGATGGCCGACATCGACGGCGACGGCGTCCGCGAGCTCGTCTACCCGACGGCCGGCGGCGCGCTGCACGTGCTGAAGGTGACGCCCAAGGGGCCGCAGCCGCTGCCGGGGTTCCCGTTCATGACCGGCGCCACCGACGGCCTGCTCGATGAGCCGGCGTCCCCGGCCACGCCCGTTTACCTCGGCGCCCCCGCGTACAGCAAGGTGAACAGTGAGCTCGGTCGCGAGCCGATCCTGAGCGCGCCCGCCATCGCGGACCTCGACGGCGACGGCAGGCAGGAGATCGCGATCTCCACCTGGCCGGGCACGATCTACGTCATCGGCGCGGACGGCAGCGACCGGTACGGGTGGCCGAAACGCCTGCCCGAGATCCCCTCCTGCCCCCTCGATCCCGGGGCTCCGGCGAGCGCGCCGTGCATGTCGGCGGCCGCGCGGATCGCGCGCGGGGCCTTCGCCTCGCCGGTCCTCGCGGATCTCGACGGCGACGGGCGGCTCGACGTGATCCAGGCGGCGTTCGACGGCACGGTCCACGCGTTCGACAGGGATGGCAACGCGCTGCGCGGCTTTCCCGTCGAGGTGCACTACGCGGGTCCGCTCGCCGAGGAGCCGGCGCGGAGCCGCCTCCTCGCGACGCCCGCCGTGGCCGACTTCAACGGCGACGCGCTGCCGGATCTGCTGGTCGCGTCGAGCGAGCGGCTCGGCGAGGACGGCGAGGCCGGGGCGGTCTACGTGATCGATGGGCGAGGCACGACCGCGCCCTCCGGGCCCGTGCTCGCGGGGTGGCCCATCACGGTGCCGTCGCTCTCGTTCGACCCGCTCGCCGCGGAGGGGATCACGGCCTCGGGCGTCGTCGGGCGGTTCGATGGCGCGCTGGCGGGCGTCGTCCAGGGCAACGGCGCGCCGCCGCTCGTCCTCCCGGCCTCACCCGGCGAGCAGCGCGAGCTCCTGGCGACGCCGGCGGGCGCGCTGCCGCGGGCGAGCGGCGGCTCGCCGGCCGGGCTCGACCCGACGTTCGGCCCCCTCTCGCCCGCCGCCGGCGCCCGGACGATGATCCCGCTGCTGTCGCAACCTGCGCTCGGCGACATCGATCAGGACGGCACCCCCGACGTCATCGCCGCGGGCGCCTCGAAGGCGGCCGCGCTCGCCCTCGCGGGCACGCAGGGGGCGACGCAGCCGGGGCCTCACCTGCTCGCCGTCTGGAGCGGCAGGTCGGGCGCGATGCTGCCTCGCGCCCCGTTCGTGCTCGAGGACTACGCGATCTCGGGCAGCCAGGCGGTCGTCGATCTGAACGGCGACGGCTACCCCGAGGTGCTGAGCGGATCGAGCGGCTACTTCCTTCACGCCTTCGACGGGTGCGGCCGGGAGCCGCGCGGGTTCCCGAAGTTCACCGGCCAGTCGATCACCACGACGCCCGCCGTGGGCGACCTCGACGGCGACGGCACGCTCGAGATCGCGGTGGGCACCCGCGACGGCTGGCTCTTCGCCTGGCACACCGAGGCGACGACGGGCGCGCTCATCGCCTGGGAGAGCCTCCACCATGACAACCAGAACACGGGCAACCTCGACACGCCGCTCAGGCAAGGGGTCGCGCGGACGGCGCCGCGGCCGCTCACGGTGGACCTGTGCGAAGGCCCGCAGCAGGCCCCGCTCATTCTCCAGCTGGGCGGAGGCTGCGCGTGCGAGGCCGCGGGCGCCGTGCCGCGGCGCGCGTCCGGCGCTCGCGGCGCGGGCGCGGCGCTGGGCGCGGCGCTGGTCGGGGTGATGGCGCTGTGGCGGAGGCGGCGGAGGGGCTGTTGACCGCGAGGTGACCTCGACGCCGCGGCCGCCTTACCTGCACGGGCGCCATGCACGCCGCGCAGACGCCAGCGCTGAGCGGGCCGACTTCCGGCCGCCGGCGACGGACCCGGCGCACGCCTCGACGCCAGCGACGGACCCGAGCTCGCCGACGCACCTCTCGACGCCTCGGCCGCGGAACTGCTCCGGCTCGGCCCACAGCTCCCTCCCGGACATCGCACGTCGTCGCCCACGCAGAGGAGCAGAAAGAGGAAGGGCGGTCGACGTGGAAAGAGGCTGGTGGGAGCCGCGGTGAGAACCAAGAGGACGGTTCTCGACGCGACCTGTTCATGCCCCAAAGCCTTTGGTTTCTAGTTCGGAAGAGATGCGGCACGCCTCAGGGAAGCACACATGAGCCCGGCACGCCGATCGCAATAGACGCGGCATGCGAACATTCAACACTATCACCGTGGCCGTCATCTGCTGTTCCGTCCCTTCGTGCACTGTTGACCCGACACCAGAATCAGAGGCCGTATTGGACGAGGAGACCCTAGAGTCGAGCGAGTTGCTCACAGGAGCAGAAGAGAGGTACCAAGACGCAGTAGACGAGGGGGTCGATATCTGGCGTCTCATGTGCGGGGCAGCGATGGATATATTTTTGACACGTCCGGAAGTGGCTCACTGCATGTCGGAGGGCAACGAAGGGCGAGTCGCGGGCTACAAGAAGTGTCGTTCCAGTTGCCCTACTGCATGCTTCGCGCTGTCGACGCGATGGGAGATTTACTGTGAAGAGCGCGCGCCCGTGCTCCTGAAGAGCTACTGTGAACAGGCGCGACAAAATGGGCAGAGGAAGTGCCTGAGCTCCTGTTGAGCTAGGGCGCTTGACATCGCCGACGAGCGCGCTAGCTGGTGGCGCATGGCGGACGTGATCGCGCAACGTACCATCGAGCTGACACTTCCGAACGGGACGCAAGGAAGCATCCGAGTTCGAGTGTGGGCACCCGAGTACAGGCCAAGGCCATCCGCTCCGTTCTGGGAAGCTGACGTGGAAGTCGCTGGAGCGGGGAAGACCCATAAGACCAACGGCGTCGGTATCGATGCTTTCCAGGCGTTGTACTGCGCGCTTCAACTGATCCCGTCGATGCTCGTCATTTATGAGGACTTGGGCCGGCTCTCGTGGCTCGATGCGGAGTGGCTCGGGTTCCCGGAGATCAAACTCACTGAGCCGTGACTCCGGCGCGCTGACGCGCGAACGCGCGGCCGGACCAAGGGCGAGCCGCTGACCACAATATAGCCAGTTGGACATAGACGGCGGCCCCGCGCGCCGGCGTCCACCTCGATGGCGGCGAGCTCGCCGGTGAGGGAAACGACGGCACGCGCGGCCGCCCGAAAGCCGCGCCGCCCAAGATCGCCGCGAAACGTCGGGGCTTCGTGCCCGGTCGCTCGCCTGGCGCGGTTGTCCCTGGAGGAGATCATCCCTGGCCGAGGACCGCCCCGCGGCGCGCCCGTGCCGCCGACGCCGGCCGCTCCGCCCTCGGGGGCGAGCCCGACCACGTGAACGGTGCCCGCGCCGAGATCGCCGCCGCCTACCTCGACCTCCGCGCCTGCGCTGCCGCGGAGAAGGCGCCGCCCAGCTCGCCTCGATCCCTTGCCGGCAGCGCGCCGAGCTCGGGCCAGGGGGACGCGTCGTTCCCCCTGACCTGGACGCCGCACGGCACCGTCGCTAGCTGGGGGTCATGCCGGACCCGATCGCTGAACGCACCCTCACGCTGACACTACCGAACGGGAGCCAAGAAAACATCCAGGTGCGGCTCTGGGCGCCCGAGTACAGGCCAGAAGCCCTGTGCTGGGAAGCTGACGTTGAAGTCGCTGGGGCGGGAGACAGACATAAGTCCCATGGAGCCGGCGTCGATGCATTTCAGGCGCTGTATGGCGCGCTCTATTTGATCCCGACGATGCTATCCAAAGTTGAAGCAGCTGGCCGGCTCTCGCGGCTCGAAATGGATTGTGTCGGGTTCCCAGAGATCGACATTTCGCTGTCATGAGCCCATGGCCTCGTCGATCTGGCCGACGCGCACCTCGACCTCCACGGCGGCTGTTCCGCGGCCGCGCTATCCGCTCGACGCCATGTAGGGGTCCTGGCGGCAGTCTGCCGGGAAGCAGGCTCCAAGGGCAAGGAATGCGGGAAAGAGGGCAACCGCAAGGGCGCAAGGGGCGCAAGGGGCGCAAGGGACCAAAGACGAGATATTCTCTTGCCTGCCCCTTGCGCCCCTCGCGCCCTTGCGGTTGCTCTTCCCTTCTGTTGATTTCCTCGGGATTCTAACGTGATCGGTGCTCACTCCAGCAGCACAGGCGCGAGGATCGGGCTGTAGCGCAGGCGTCGCATGACCTCACTCTGGGGGCTCGGGGGTGGGAATCGCCCCGTCCGTGGGGGCGTCCTCTTCGGTACCTCCATCGGGGCCGGAGGCGAAGCGCGCTCTACGCTGTCCGCGTCGCCCGGCGCCGTGCCGGCACGTGCCGGCGGCTGCCCCAGCAACCCCGGGACGCGTGCCAGCACCCGCTGGTACAGCTCCTCGGACCTGCTGGCACGCTTCCTCGAAGCCGCTGGTATGCCTCCTCGGACCTGCTGGCACGCTTCCTCGGACCTGTGGGTACGCCTCCTCGGAACTGCTGGTACGGCTCCTCAGACCTGCTGGTACGCCGCCTCGGACCTGCTGGTACGGCTCTACGGACCTGCTGGTACGCCTCCCCGGACCTGCTGGTACGCCTCCCTGGACCTGCTGACACAATTCCTGGCCGTCTCGGCGGTGCTGGCCGCGCTCCCGGCCCGCTGGCCGCGCTCCACGGTCTGCTGGCCGCGCTCCACGGTCTGCTGGATTCGCGCCCCGGTCTGCTGGGACGCGTCCCGGGCGCGCCGGCGCAGCCCCCCGGCGTCGACACCGTGCTCTCCGGACGGCCGAGCCCGTCCGGGCCATGACGAGCTCTACCGTGCTGTTACGCTCGCCCGCTCGCCACCCCCACTGGAGGTAGGTTATGGGAATCGAACTCTCACAAGAGCAACACGCCGTCCTGAAGGAGACCCGCGCGGTCGCTACCCCCGCGGAGTTCCAGGCCCTCCTCGATACCGCGCGGCCCGAGATGGACCGCATCGTCCGCGAGGTCATGGAGCCGAGCCAACCCGTCTCGACCACCCTCACGGAGCTCCGGGACCTCTATCTGGCCGTCGTCCAGCACGAGGCGCACCTCGCGAGCAAGGCCTATGGCCCCGAGCGTCGCGCGCTGCTCCGCGGCGCCATCCAGCTCCTCGACACGGCGAACCTCTGGTTCGGCGAGGGCAAGCGCACCGGCGCCTATCAGGTGCGGCCCATCGACCAGGTGATCAAGGCGAGCCGGCCCTGGCGCGCGCGCCTCAAGGCGTTCGCCGACCAGGCGTTCGCGTTCGAGCCGGACGTCGCCGAGCAGTTCGCCGACGTCAACACGAGCGGCACGCTCACCGAGGAGACCAGCGATCTCGCCATGCTGCTCCGGCTCGCCCAGCAGCACCAGGCCCGCCTCGCGCCCGTCGGCCTCACCGAAGACTTCCTGCGCGAAGGCAGCGCGCTGCTCGACGAGGTGAGCGGCCGCGACCTGCTCGGCATCCTCGGGTTGCGCAACCGGGAAGAGGCGATGGTGCTCCGCAACTCCATCGTGACCTACGCCACGCTGCTCGGGAACGAGGCGCGCGCCGCCGGCGTCAACGCTTGCTGGGACATGCCCGAGGTCAAGCGCCGCTTCGGCGCCACCTCGTTCCGCAACGCCCTGCGGCGGCTCCGCCCGAAGCGCCGCGGCAGCGCCGCCGCCGAGGCCGAGCCGGTGCCCGCCGAGCCCGCGTCCGCCGAGCCCGCGCCGGTCTGACCCGCTCTATCCGCTCTCCTGAATCTTTCAGCGAATGCCGCCCGGAAGGCGGATCACCGCTCGCGGGGTCGTGCCTTGAGTGGCCGGCCCCGCTTCACCGGCGGAAGCTCCCGCTGACGGAACAGCACCCCAGGCCGGACGCCGAGCACGTCAGCCAGCCTCACAAGGACGGCCACCCCGACGTTGGTCTTGGCGCGCTCGACCTTCTGAAGAAAGCCGAGGGCGATTCCGGCTGCGCTGGCGAGCTCTTGCTGCGTCATGCCGCGCTTCAGGCGGATCCGGCGGACGTTGGCCCCGATGAAGCCGAGCACCTCCTCCAGCCGCACATCAGGCATGGCAAAGGCGCCGCCTCTGCTGCGATCTGGAATAGCATCTCATATATCTCATTTGTGTTGCCGCGCTCCCGCTGCGCCACCTAAGCTCCCCACAAGCAAGTGCTGCCCGCGACGGCGCCAACCGTCCGGGCAGCGTGGCCGAACCCCGCAGCAACGAGGTCCGACATGGAAACGGTACGTCCACGCCCCGAACAGGGCCAAGAGATCGATCCGCCCTCACGCCGCCGCCCGCGCTCCACGGCGCGCGGCAGGCTCGCCCGCCCGCCCGAGCCCCGACACCAGCCACCTCACCCCGCCGTCTATCTCGAAGCCGCCGTGCTTCTCGAACAGCGCCCGCTCATCCGCAGCACGCTGCGCGCCCGCGGCGTCCGCGCCGCGGATCTCGACGACGTCACGCAGGAGACCGTGCTCGGCGCCTTTTGCAGCATGCGCGCCGGCCGCTTCCGGCCGTCGCCCGATCAGCCACCGGGCGACGCCTTGCGCGCCTGGCTGGCCGCGGTCGCCTCGCGGCAGGCGTCGCACTACCGCGACAAGGCGCACCGGCGGCACGAGGTGCCCGCGGTCGATCCCGACCGGCTCTCTGCCCTCGCAGCTCCCTCTCCAGAGGAGCGCATCGTCGCGCGCGGGCTGCTCCGTGCCTTCCACCGCCTCCGCGCGGAGCTCCGCGAGGTCCTGGCGCTCACCGCCGCCGGCCTGACGATGCGCGAGATCGCGGCGGCGCTTGCGATCCCGAGGCCGACGGTGGCCACGCGGCTCCGCATCGCGCGGCACCTCTGCGCCCGGTCCCTCACCCGCCGGCGGAGGTGGCCCCGATGAGCAGCGCCCCCGTCGACGGCTGAACGTCCCGCTCCAGGCGCACGTCATCGTCACGCCCAGCGGGCGGTACCACCCCGTCCTCGAGTAGGCCATCGCGGGGGCGTCACCCCCGCCTCACCTAACCCCCTCGCCGCCGGAACCTCCCCGCGCCGCCGCTGTCATTCCGCAGGCACGACGGACAGCCGGCCAGCGCGGCCGAGCGCCCGCCTGAAGGACGCGGATCCGCGCGTCCTCCGCGCGGTTCCTGAGGACGTGAGCGCGCCGCTCCGCGCGGCGCACAGGGGAGATCTATGCCCAGCGCGAACACGACGGACGCCGGGGATGGCGGCGCCGCCACCGATCCGAACCTCACCGCCGCGAGGCAGCCCGACGCGGCGAGCACCGGCGAGGCCGCCGAGACCCCGGTGCGCTCCGTGGAGATCGTCATCTCCTGGGGCACGACCGTGCTCTTCGTCCAGCATCTGACGCCGCCGCGCGCGTTCGACGTCGGTGAGGGGCGCGACGACGGTCGCCCGTGCGACTGCTTCCTCCCCGAGCGCGCGCTCGGCGCGCGCCGCGCGCCGCTCCTCGAGGTCGACAGCGCCGGGCGCGTCGGCTTCGTCCTGCTGGGCGCCGCGACGGGGACGCTCGCGCTCACCCCCGGCGGCGCGCCGCTGTCCGCGGCCGCGGCGCGGGAGCTGCACGCCGGCGCGGAGCGCGCGTCGATCCCCGGGGCCACGCTCGTGCCCCTGCCCGCGCAAGGGCGCGTGGACGTCGAGATCGCGGGCGTGCGGATCCAGATCCGCGCCGATGCCGCCGCGGGCGAGCGCGTGGGCCGCTCGCTCGTGAGCCGGAAGAGCCTCGCCCTCCACGCCGTCTCGGCGGCCCTGCACATCGGGCTCCTCGGCGCCCTCGCTCGCTGGGCGCCGCCCCTCGTCGACCCGTCCACGGGCATGAGCGCGGATCGGATCGCGCTCGTGCAGCAGTACCTCGCGTCCGCCGACGAGCGCGAGCTGCGCGCGGCGATCGAGCGCGAGGGCGAGCCCGCCGCCGACGCGAAGGAGGGCGGCGCAGGGACGCGAGCCAAGGGCGAGGAAGGGTCGATGGGCCACCCATCGTCCACGCCGCGCGCGGGGGCGACGGGGAACAGGTGGGGGGTCAAGGGCCCGAGCGACAGCCCCGATCCGCACGTGGCGCGACAGCAGGCGCTGCGCGACTCGGCCGAGTTCGGGATGATCGGGCTGCTCAACGCCGGGGGCGGCGGCGATCCGAGCGCCCCCACGGCGCCGTGGGGGCTCGACGGCGCCGCGTCGTCCGCAGGCGGCGCGGGCCTCCCCCTCGCCGGCCACGGGGGCCTCGCCGGCGAGAGCGCGGCGCCCGGGCTCGGATCGATCGGGACGATCGGGCACGGCGCGGGCGCCGGGTCGGGCCAGGGGTTCGGGAGCGGCCACGGGCGCGCCGGCGCCTCCTCGCCGCCGGTCTCGGCGCGGAGCGCGGCCGCCTACGCTCCGGAGCCCGAGGTCGCCCTCGATCCGAACGGCCGCTTCGCCACCACGTACCGGCCCGGGGGCGGCCACCTCGCCGCGTTCGAGGCCGCCCTCGCGCGCGGCGTCGTGCCCGCGGCGGAGCGCGAGCTCGTCGGCGACGTCGCCGCCCGCTACGCCCCGGAGGTCCCGCTCGCCCCCGACAAGGCGCTCGGCCTGCGCGCCGACCTGGAGCGCGCCGCGCTCGGCCCGGGCGGCGGCGCCTTCCACCTGCGCCTCGCGCTCCGCTCCGCGGCGGCGGCAGCGGCGGCGCGGCCGCACCTCTCCGTGCACCTCGTCCTCGACACGAGCGGCTCGATGGCCGGCGCGCCGATCGACAGCGCCCGCCGCGCCGCGCAGGCGCTCGTCGATCGGCTCGCGCCGGCCGACGACTTCTCGCTCACCGCCTTCTCCAGCGACGCCGAGGTGGTGATCGAGGACGGCCCCGTCGGCCCGCGCCGCGCGGCGATCCGCCGCGCCATCGAAGGGCTCCGCGAGGGCGGCGGCACCAACATCGGCGCGGGGCTCTCGCTGGGCTACGCGCAGGCGAGCCGGCCGGGCATCCCCGAGGACGCCGTGCGCGTGGTGCTGCTCGTCTCCGACGGCCGGGCGACGAGCGGCCTCACCCACAGCGAGCGCCTGGCGTGGCTCGCCCTCGACGCCTTCCAGCGCGGCATCCAGACGAGCGCGCTCGGGCTCGGCGACGACTTCGACGGCCAGCTCATGAGCTCGATCGCGAGCGACGGGGCCGGCGGCTACTACTACCTGCGACACCCGGAGCAGATCGCGCCCGCGCTGTCGACCGAGCTCGACAAGCGCCTCGACCCGGTCGCGACCGCGGTGGAGGTGCGCGTGCGCCTGAAGGCGGGCGTCGATCTGCTCCGCGTCTACGGTTCGCGCCGGCTGGACGGCGCCGAGGCCTCTCGCGTCCGCGCCCAGGAGATCGCGGCCGACGTCGCCGCCCAGTCGCGGGACCGGATCGCGGCCGACCGACGCGACGACGCCGAGGGCGGCATGCGCTTCTTCATGCCTGTCTTCGCCCGCGATGATCGGCACGCGCTGCTGCTCAAGCTGAGCGCCGGCCCCGGCGCGGGGAAGCGAAACGTCGCGACCGTCGAGCTCAAGTACAAAGATCGGCTCTCCAAGAGGAACGTGATCGAGGAGATCCCCATCGAGGTGCGTTATGCGGACAGCGACGCCGCCAGCGCGGCGTCCGTCGACGCGTCGATGACGCGCACGCTTCAGGGCTTCGCCGCGGGCGAGTCGCTCGCGGAGGCCGCTGCCCGCGTGGCGCGCGGCGATCGCGCCGGCGCCGCCGTGCTCCTCTCCGAGCGCGAGGGCATCCTGCACGAGGCCGCGACCCGGCTGAACGAACCGCTGTTCCTGGAGGATGCGGCGCGCCTGTCGCGCCTCCGCGCGCACATCGGCGCAGAGCAAGGCCTCGGCGATCCGCTCGTGCTCGCGATGTTGCTGGAGACGGCGGGGCGATCCCGCCTGCGCTGACGCGCAATCGCAGCGCGCGCACGGGCGGAGGCGTCGCCCAGGTGGTAGGCTGAGCGCGGCCATGACAGACAGAGTCTCATCGACCGGACGCGCTGCGCTGCGAGAGTCGCTGCTCCAGTTCTCCGCTTTCGCCGACGCGCTCGAGTCCCGATCCATGCGCGAGGCCATCGATGCCTGCATCACCGTCCTGGACGCTCCAGGGCCGCTCGACAAGCGCGACCTTGCCCCGTGGCTCAAGGTCGTCCACGAGCGCGCGGCCGATGTCTTTCGACGGGGTATCCGTCAGACCACGGGTGTGCTGCGCCAGCAGATGATGCACGGCCTGAAGCAGGCTGAAGAAGACGCGGTCTGGATGCAGCAGGCCATCGACGCGCTCAGTCGAGACCGCGCGAACTGACATGCTGAGCTGAAACAGCGCTCGTCGCCCCCGCGCAGACGACGGCTCGCCGCGACAGGCCGAAGCGAGCCGGCCGGAGGCGGGAACAGGCGGCCGCGCACAGCGTGACACGACGCGCGCCGTCCGTGCTACGAGAGGGGACATGTTCGCCTCGGCGTTTCCGCTGCTGCTCCTCGGCTTCTCTCTCGGGATGCGCCACGCCACCGACGCGGACCATGTGATCGCGGTGGCGACCGTCGTGAGCCGGGTCCGGAGCCTCGGGACGGCGCTGCTGATCGGCGCGATGTGGGGCGTCGGCCACACGCTCACGCTGATGGTGATCGGCGGTGGCATCCTGCTCTTCGGGCTCGTGGTGCCGCCGCACGTCGGCCTGGCCATGGAGCTCTCGGTCGCCCTGATGCTGATCGGCCTCGGGGTGTACCACCTGGCGCGGCTCTACCGAGCGGTCCGGCGGGGCGAGCCGCCGGCGCCCGACGTTGCTCCGGTCGAGCCTGTTGCGCCTGTTGCGCCTGTTGCGCAGGTTGCTCACCACGACGGCCACCGGCACGACCTCGGCTGGGCGGACCGCGTGTTCGGCGGTTCGCGCGTCTATGCGAGCCTCCGGCCGCTGCTCATCGGCGTGGTCCACGGCCTCGCGGGCTCGGCCGCGGTGGCGCTCCTCGTGCTCACCACGGTGCGCGACCCGCGGTGGGGCATCGGCTACATCGCGCTGTTCGGCGTGGGCACGATCGCCGGGATGACGCTCATCACCGGGGTGCTCGCGCTGCCGTTCGCCTACGCGCGCGCTCGCACCAGCGGGATACACTACGCCTTCGGCGCCGTCGCCAGCCTCCTCAGCGTGGGGTTCGGCCTGTTCCTGGCCTACGACATCAGCTTCGGATCCGGGCTGTTCACCGCGAACCCGCGGTGGACGCCAGGCTGACGGCGCCCGGGTGGGCCGCGCTCGCCGAAGGGGCGACGCTCGGCGCTCACCGGCCCGCGGTCGACCAGGCGCGCTCGGCCTCGCGCGGCGACGCCGGCGCGAGGTGCGCGTCGATCTGGGTCATGAGCCAGTCGAGGAACTCGTCCTTCAGGATCGTTTGCGCCACGTGCAGATCGGTCCAGACGGGCGCGCGCGCGGCCGCCCGGTCGCTCGTCTGCACCACGACCGGGATCGTGCAGAACCTCGCGTCGTCGCGCATCGCGCGGATGAACTCCACCCCGTTCATGACGGGCATGTGGACGTCCACGATGGCCAGCGCCACGGGCTCGCGCGCGAGCAGCTCCAGGGCGTCGCGCCCGTTCTCGGCCTCGAGCACGCTGAAGCGCGGCTCGAGGATCAGCCGGTAGCACTCCCGGATGTCCGCGTCGTCGTCCACGACGAGGATGGCTACCCCCTCGACGGCGCCGAGCACGCGCTCGACGGCGGCGCGGAGCTCCCCCGCGGTGACGGGCTTGCGCACGTAGCCGGCGACCCCCCGCAGGATCGCCTCTGCCGGCTTGTTCACGACGGAGACGAGCATCACGGGCACCCGCTCGCGCGACTGCACCAGCCGGTTGAAGGCGAAGCCATCCATCTCGGGCATCAGGAAGTCCGCCAGGATGAGATCCGGCGTCCACGTCCGGAGGAGCTCCAGCGCCGCGCTCCCGCCGCGCACGGTCCGGACGTCGTACGCCGCGCCTTGCAGCGCCTCGGCCATCCACGCGAGCGTCCCCGAGTCATCGTCGACCAGCAAGAGCTTGGCCATGGCATCACCCCCCCTGCGCCCCGCCGCCACCCGCCTCGCCCACACGCCGCAGCCGGAGCCAGAACCTCGCCCCACCTTCCGGCCGCGCCTCGTACCCGATCGCCCCGCCCCACCGCTCCACCGCGATCCGGGCGCCGTAGAGCCCGAGGCCGCTGCCCGCGCCAGGGTCGTGGCCGTGCGCGAATTTCTGGAACAGGCGCGGCGCGATGGCAGGGGAGACGCCAGGCCCATCGTCCTCCACCGTCACGCGAGCCCACCGGGGCTCATCGTGCACGGCGACGCGCACCGACCTGCGCGGAGGCGTGAACCGGAGCGCGTTCTCGACGAGGTTGGAGACCACGCGCGCGAGCCTGGGCTCCTCACCGACGACGGTGCACGGCCGCGCGCAGCCGATCTCCGGCGGCGCCTCCAGGCACACCCCCCGGCTTCGCGCCATGGGCAGGAGCGCCTCGACGACCCGAGCGACGGTGCCGCGCACGTCGACCACCGCGGCGACGTCGCCGCTGGAGGCGTCGGACGCCATGCCCTCGGCGGTGAACACATCGAGGATCTCCCGGATCAGCTCGCGCTGCCGCAGGGCGGCCTTCAACGCGACCGCGGCGAGCGCGCCGCTCTTCTCCGGGAGCGGCTGCTCTCCCAGCAGGGACAGCGCGCCGAGGAGGCTGTTCAGCGGGCCGGAGAGGTCGTGAACGATGCAATGGACGAGGACATCCTTCCGCTCGACCTCGCGCGACAGCGCCTCGTGCACGAGGTGAAGCTCGCGCGCCCGCTGGAGGACGCGGCGGCGCTCCTGGAACAGCGCGTCGTTCCGGGTGATCACGAGCAGCCGCGACGAGCCCACGCGGAGCGCCGTCGCCTCGAGGTGAAGCGCCTCGTCGCCGATCATCTGCGTCCAGAAGTCGGATTGCACGCCCGGCGCGCCTTCCGCGGACCAGGCCCGCTCCGCCTCGGGGAGGAACACCTCCAGAAAGGGCAGCGCGCGATCGATCGGGAGCGGCGAGTCGCGCCACGGCGGCGCGAACCCGAGCCTTCGGAACCACGGCGGCGGCTCGCCGCGGATGACGAAGGTCCCGTCGTGCAAACGCTCGAGGACGAGCTTGTCCAGCGCAGCGAGGAGCCACGTGTCCACGTCCATCAACCCCGCAACGAAGGCGCTTCGCTCGCCAGCATGGCGCGCGTCAGCGCGTTGAACGCGCCTTCGACCCCGGCGCCGGTCTTGGCGCTCGTCCTCGTGATCCAGAGGCCCGCCCTCCTCAGCCTGGCCTCGGTGGCGTCGTCGATGTCCCACGCCGCGGTGAGATCGGCCTTGTTCAGGACGACGACGGCCGGGACCTCTCCGACGATCGTCCGCGCAGCGGTGTAGAGGCGGAGCCCGGTCTCCGCCGTGAGGCGCCGCGTGCCGTCGATGACGAGGAGCCAGCCCGCGGAGCCGCGCAGGTACGATGTCTGGACGGACTGGAACTCGTCCTCTCCGCTCAGGTCCCAGAGGATGAGGTCGAGCTCGCCTTCATCGCACATCACGCGCCGTGTCTCGATCGTCACGCCGATGGTCGTCCGGTAAGACTCGGAGAAGATGCTGCGCACGAAGCGGGCGACGAGGCTTGTCTTGCCGACCCCCGTCGCGCCCAGCACGCAGACCTTGCGTTTCTCCGCCATGACTCAGTCCTTGCTCTCCGCGTGCAGGTCCACAAGGAAGATCACGCTGCGCGCGCGGCGCTCGTCCGGGCCGGCGAGGCACTCGGCCCGCGCCGCGCCCCCGGAGCAGGACGGGGGCACGACCTCGCGCCGCGTTCCCCCGCCGCTCGCTCGCAGGCGATCGGCCGGGATCCCCCGCGCAACGAGCTCGGCCGCGACGTGCTCCGCGCGGGCCTGGCTGAGCGCTCGGTTCGACGCCTCCGATCCGACGGGATCCGCATAGCCGATCTCGCGGATCTCGGCGATCATGCCGGCCTCGCGCGCGCGGGCGATCAGCCGCCCGGCAGCGGCCGCGACCTCGTCGAGGCGCGCAGCCTGCTCGCCGGAGAGCCGCGCGGCGCCGCGGCGGAAGAGGAGCTCCATCGCCTCGAGGGAGCGCGCCGCCGCGCGCGCGCGGTCGATCGACTCCTGCGCCGTCAGGCCCTTGCCGTCGAACCCCGAGACGCCGGGGAGCACCGTTGCCGACCAGCGCGCGCGCTCGATCCAGCGCTCGGGCGCGACCCCGCTGGCCACGACGGCGCCGCCGCGCAGCGCCAGGGTGACCCCGGGCGGCGGCTCCAGAGCGCGCGCCACCCGGCGCTCGACGATCTGCGGATGGAGCGAATAGAAGGGCTCGAAGCGCAGGATGACCTCCTGGCGCACGGGGCCGCCGCGCTCGAGCACGGCCCTCGGGTCCGCGGCGAGCGGATCGCGAAGGCCCGTGAACACGACCTGGCCGGCGCGCCGCTCCGCCGCGGTGACCAGCAGGCCGGGCTCGCGCCGCAGCGCCTCGCCCCAGCCGTCGACGCGGCGCTGATCCTCGCGCGAGGCGCGCACCGAGAAGACGAGCGCGGCCGTGACGACCGCGGCCAGCAGGGCGGCCGCCGCGAGCACGGCCCGAGCTCGGCGCGGGACCGGCTGGCGCTGCTGCTGGAGGCAGCGCGAGAGCAGCTCGCGGGCGCCCGAGAACGGCGTCCGATCGCCGCGGAAGCCGGCGAGCTCACCACCGTACGAGAGGTGGACGCGCTCCAGCGTCTCGCACAGCACGAGCCCGTACGCGGGCGGCGCCACGCCGCGCACGATGGACACGAGGAGCGCCGACGGGCCGTGCTCGACCCACCCTGTCAGATCGCCCACGCGGAAGCGCTCCAGCCGCGCGTCGGTCCGGAACGCGTCGTGGGCGAACGCGTCGATGGCAGTGAGCATCGCCGTGACCTGATCGGGATCCCTGTAGGGGATCTCGTCGGCGCTGAGGTGCTCGAGGACGAGCCCCGTCCCGCGGTGGACAAGGAAGAGCTGCTCGGTCCGGTAGATCATCGAGCGGAGCAGCACCACCTCCGCGAAAGGACGCCCCGTGCGGCGCGCCTCGACGCGCCAGCGCACGCTCCGCCAGGACAGGCCGAGGGCGGCCGCCTCGTTGAGGCGCTGGATCATCGCCCGGAGAGCGCAGCGCACGGCCTTGCGGATGGCCGGCCCCATGGCGGGGGCGATCGCGTCCGCGAACGACCCCGGGTCCTGGCGCACGCGCTCCTGGATCGCGCTGGTGAGGAGCGGCTCCAGCGCCCACGAGAGCGCCTCACCCCTCTTGCGGCTCTCGATCACGGCCTCGGGCAGCGCCCCCGCGACCATCTCGACCATGGACTGGTCCAGCCGCTCCTCGATCCGCTGGATCCGGTGCTGCTCAGGGCCCACGAGCAGGGGGCGGAGGTCTTCGAGCGTCTTTCTCGGCGGAGGCGCCTCGCGGCGCGCTCTCGGCTCTCGCATCGTTCTTCTCCGGACCGCCGCGCCCGCTCCGCTGGGCGGAGCGGCGCGGCCGCCTCACGCTGCCTCGTCCGAGCGGCGCTCCGCCTTCTGGTACCGCTCCGACTCCGCGGCCGCCTCGCGCGCCGGCGCGTCCGGCGCGAGCGCTTCGGCGCCGTCGGCCCACACGGCGGCCAGCTCGCGCTCGAGCATCGCGCTCAGCTCGCTCCGCGTACGCCGCGTCTCGTCGACGAACGCCTTGGACTGGTCGAGCATCTGCTGCCGGAGCTCGCGCTGCGTGCGCCCCACGAGCTCCTCCAGCCGCTGGACCCGCTGCGCGATCAGCTCGAGCGCCTCCCGCGACTCGCGCGCGACGCTGCCGAGCGCGCCGTCGGCGGCCGCGCGCTGGGCCTCGATCGACGCGCCGAGCGCCTCGATCTCCCTGCGCATGTGCGCCTCCAGCATGTCCAGACGCCGCCACGCTTCACTCCGCAGCTCCTCCGCCTGGGCGGCGACCTGAGCGTCGGTGTGCGAGAGCCGGCGAGCGAACTCGCGGAACTGGGCGCCGCACAGGATGTCGCGCACCTGCTCCAGGCTGTTGGTGATCGCGGACTCTGCGTGTCCTGCGGTGGCTTCGTGCTCCGCCCGCCCGCTCGTCCTCATGGTCATGATCAAGGCCCCCTCTCCGTGCGTGCCACGCGTGTCGCGTTCGGCGAGCCGAGCTCGCTCGTCATCGCGCTCCCGTATCGCTTCGTCGCGCTCGCGACGCCTCACCGAGCTCGCTCCCCCAGGTTTTCTCTTCCGTCTGGACACGATGCCCCTCGCTCATCACGTCACGCGCTGCGCAACATGGGTCAGCACCCTGGTCGCGGGTAGCCCTCGGAAGGCCGCGGGGGCGGCCGCGGCTCGGCCGGGGAGCCGCTCGGCTGCTCCGCGGCGCCGCGCTGAACAGGAGCTCTCGGAGCCCGGTAAGATGCTCCCATGCGAACTCCGCGAACCTCCCTGGTGGCCGCGGCCTTCCTCGTGGCCTGCGGCGCTCCGGCCGGCGGCGCTCCTTCGGCCAGCGCTCCTTCCGCGAGCGCTCCTTCCGCGAGCGCCGCCGCCTCGGGTTCCAGCTCGCCCCCGGCCGCCCCGCAGGCCGCCGCCCCCGCAGCCGCGGCCTCCCCGGCGCCGGCGCCCTGCGGCGCGCTGGGCTGCCTCGCCTTCGATACGCCGGCCCAGGCCTTCGCCCACGTCCTGGAGAGCGGCCCGCGCGTGCTCGCGGTGGGCGAGGCGCACGCACAGCGAGGCGCGGAGGGCATCCCGTCGGCGACCCGACGCTTCACGGAGCTCTTCCTGCCGGCGCTCGCCGGCCGCGCCTCCGATCTGATCATCGAGCTCTGGGCCGTGGACCCGCGCTGCAAGAAGGAGCAGGTCGCGCGGGTCGAGACGGAGCAGCGGACGGTCACGCAGGGCCAGGCGGCGCAGAACCAGGACGAGTTCCTCGCGCTCGGCCACGCGGCGAAGCGGCTCGGCATCCGGCCCCACCAGCTCACGCCCTCCTGCCAGGAGGTCGACGCCATCGTGCGCGCGGGGCCGGACGCGGTGACGGCCATGCTCGAGATGATCGCGCGCCAGACGGCCGCCGAGGCGAAGGCGCTGCTCGGCCGCGAGGACGCCGCGGGAAAGATGGTGATCGCCTACGGCGGGGCGCTGCACAACGACGTCGCCCCGCGCCCTGGACGCGAGCGCTGGAGCTTCGGACCGGAGCTCTCCGCGATCACCGCCGGGAAGTACGTGGAGCTCGATCTCATCGTCCGCGAGTTCATCAAGGAGTCGGAGTCCTGGCGGGCGCTGCCGTGGTATCCCCATTTCGACAGGGAGGAGCACCCGGACAAGGCGGTGCTCTTCAACCCCGCGCCGGGCTCGTACACGCTCATCTTCCCGCGCTCGTCCTGAGCCGGCACCGCCGCGCCGCGCGGCGGCTTCAGGGCAGGATGGTGAACGTGACCGACGCGCCCGGGAAGGGACCGCCGCCCTGCACGATGCGGTTGTTCTCGAACAGCGCGCTGGTCACGCCGACCGTGATCGGCGCACCGGCAGCGCGGAGCTTGTCCCAGGCCGCCGCGTCCGGCGTGTAGCTCAGCTTGGTCGTGAACACCCGGAGCAGCAGCTCGCGCTCCGCCGTCGTGAAGACCAGGAAGTAAGCGCGCCCGTTGATGGGCGTCCCGTGAGCCCAGGCGGCGCGCGCCGGCCCAAGGAGCGCCCCGAGCTCCGCGACGATCGACGCCCCCGGCGCGGCGAGCTCCCGCGCCCCCGGCGCCGCGGCGGCCGCGAGCCGCAGCTCCGGCGCGGCCCGAGGCGCCGTCCGCTGCGCCGCGCCCGCGACGTGGAAGGTCAGCTCCGGCGCGGCGTCGCCGGGGAGCATCGCGCCGTCCTCGGGCGCGTCGAACACCGTGCCCTGCGAGGGATCGTCCTTCGGCTCCACGGCGAGCAGCGCCGCCAGGGCCTCGTCGGTCGCGCCGCCCTCGAAGATGACGTCGGCCAGGGTCGGGTCGGACGCCGTCCCGCTCGACGTGTGGTCGTGGCTGTGACCACACGCCCCGGTGTACATCGCGGCCGACGCGAGCGCCGCCAGCGCGGGCACGAGGAGCGCCCGGCTCAGGAAAGGCCTTCGGCTCACGGCGCCTCCGCCCAGGGATCCGCGAAGCGCGGGTCCTTCAGAAACTCGTCGTCCGTCAGGGTTTGCAAGAAGGCGATCACGTCCGCTCTCTCCTCTTCTGTGAGATCGAACCCGCTGATGAGCTCGCTCTTGAACTTGTTCTCGCTGCCCACACCGGCGTTGGGGAGGCCAGCCTCGATCGTGCGCCCTCCGGCGGCGTAATGGTCGAGCACCCCCTCGAGCGTCTCGATGCTGCCGTCATGCATGTACGGCGCCGTGACGGCGATGTTCCGAAGCGTGGGCGCGCGGAACCGGCCCATGTCCGCCTCTTTGTGGGAGATCTCGTAGACTCCCCCGTTGCCCTCCGGGTAAGCGCCGTTCCCGTCCGTGTTGTAGAGCCCCGTGTTGTGGAACATCACCTCCGTGAAGGTGGTGCCGTCGTGCTCCACCGAGTCCGACAGGTTGAAGCCGCCGTGGCAATGGAAGCACTCCAGCTTCTCGGAGAAGAAGAGATCCATCCCCCGCAGCGCCGCATCGGACATCCCGGAGGGGTCGCCGCCGTAACGGTAACGGTCGTAGGGCGCGCGGTAGGAGAGCAACGACCGCTCGAACGCCGCGATCGCCTTCGTGATGTTCGCGAGGCGGATGGGCTCGTCGTCGCCGGGGAAGGCCTCGGGAAAGAGGTCCTGGTACACCGGCTCGCCCTGTAGCCGCTCCAGGAGCTCGCCCTCCATGCCGGCGAGCCCGAGCTCGACCGGCGTCTCGCCGAACATGGGCAGGAGCGCTTGCTCCTCGAGCGCTTCGACGAGCGGATTCGCCCAGGTCAGCGTCGTGAGGTAAGCGACGTTGGCCAGGCTCATCGAGCTGCGCGAGTGCAGCTGGCCGGTCGAGCCCTCGGCGTTCGCGAGGTGGTCGGTGAACGCGAGCTCCTGGCGATGGCACGAGCCGCACGAGTACGTGCCGTTGCCGGACAGGCGCACGTCGTAGAACAGCCGCCTGCCAAGCTCGACCTTCGCCGGCGACATCGGGTTGTCCTCGGGGACCTTGGGCACCGGAAAGCCCGTCGGCAGCCCCCACGCATAGGCGCCCGCGCCGCCTCCCCCATCGCCGCCGCCGCCCTGGCCGCCGGCGCCCTCCCCCGTCGATCCGCCCGGGCCTTGCGGCCCATCGTCGTCGCCGCAGGCACAGCAGAGGGCCGCGAGCGCGGCGAGGGCGGAGGAGATCGCCGAGCGGCGGAGAGCGGTCATCGAAGCGAACATCGCCATGGCGCCTAGTCTATCCTGAAGAACGACTGCTGATCGGGGCGCGGCGAGCCGTCGGTGCTGTCGATGCCGAGATGGGTGAAGAGCGGCAGACACTCGGAATCCGACGGATCCGACATACAGCCGGGGATGTCGTCGGCGCTCCCCGACAGGTCGCTGTCCGCGACGAGCGCCGCATAGTCGACGAGCACCTTCGTCGTGAGCGGGTCGATGCCCTCGAAGACGATCTCGGCGACGTTGGGGCGATCACACGCGGTCACCTCGCCGCCCGCGCCGGCGACGCAGCCAGTGCTCCCGATGTGCACGAGGAACGGCTTGTCGTCCGCCGTGGAGACGCTGTCGAGGCGCAGGAACTTGTACCCGTCGTTCCAGCTCCAGAACAGCCCCGTCAGGTTGAGCGGCGACGGCGCGCTCGACGCGTCGCCGTGGTTCAGGTCGAACGGGACGCCCAGCTTGAACGACAGCCCGTCGTAGTCCCCGGCCGGGACCGTCCCGCGCACCACGCCGTTCGTCTCCTCCGTCCCGTTGGCGCAGGTGCCCGATCGGTCCTCGAAATCGAGGAGCACGACGTCCTGGTACTGCCACAGCTCGTCCTGCTCGAGCGAGAGCGGCACCTCCTCGCCGTCCGCGCGGCGCAGGCGCACGTCGTGGATGTAGAGGCGGAAATCGTTCAGCCCCACGTCCGTCGAGGCGCTGCCGACAGCGTACGTCTCGCTGCAGGAGAACACCTCGTCGCGGACGCGGCCTTCGAACTGCAGCTCGACAGCGATCGTCTCAGCCCCGCCGCTCCCGCCGCCGCCACCGACGCCCGTCGAGGTCGACGCGCCGTCGACAGGGTTCACCCCCTCATCGTCGCCGCACGCCATGAGCGCGAGGGCCGCCCCGACCAGCGGGAACCAGAGCCGTGATGCACGAAGACCGGATTCCATGAGCGTCCTCCCGAGGAACGATGCGCGCCACGATAGGCCGCGCCGCCCCTCGCCTGAATGCGACATGTTGTCGCTATCTCGATCCGCCCGAGAGCGCGAGTCGATACGGCGTCGGAAGAGGGCTCGCGGACGGCCCCGGAGCAATCTTCGGCGGCCAGCAGACAGCGACGCCACCGACGAACACACGAACACACGAACGCGCTCGCCGCCTGCGACGTCGACCAAACCGCCGGCGCGCCCGCCGGGCGAGCGTGCGCGTCCGCATGGTAACACGAACCGATCAAATCGTGCTACTGGCCAGCCCACCTGTGATTCGCTCCCTGAGCACGGCGCTCCCGCTGCTTCTTGTCATCGCGTCCGCCGCGCCTGCGCGCGCTGGCGACGGTGCCGCACCTGCACGTGCCGGCGATGGCGCCGCGCCTGCGCGCGCCGGCGACAGCGCGGCGCCTGCACGCGCCGGCGCCGCGCCTCCGCCCGCGGCCGGGGCGGCAACGTCGGCGGGCGGCGATGCCTCGGGCGGCGCCGGCGCAGCGACGCCCGCCTCCGGCGCGGCGGGCGCCGCTGCGCCCGTGTCCGACGCCGCGCCCATCACGGTCGTGGTGCAGGGCGCGGCGCCGCCGCGCAGCGCCTCGGAGTCGGTGCGCGGGCAGGCGGAGATCCGGGCGGCGCCCCACCGGACGGCGAGCGACGTGCTGCAGCTCGTGCCGGGCGTGTTCACCTCCCAGCACAGCGGCGAGTGCAAGGCGCACCAGATCTTCTTCCGCGGCTTCGACGCGGTCCACGGGCAGGACCTCGAGATCTGGGTCGCGGGCGCGCCGGTCAACGAGGTCTCCAACGTCCACGGCCAGGGCTATACCGACCTCCATTTCGTGATGCCGGAGGTGATCGGCGAGCTCCGCGCGCAGCCGGGGTCGTACGACCCGCGCCAGGGCGACTTCGCGGTCGCCGGGACGATGCGCTTCGATCTCGCCTACGGCGAGCCGGGGATCACCGCCACCGCCTCCGCGGGCTCGTCCGGCGCGCGCCGGCTCTTCCTCGCTTACCACCCCGAGAACGCGGACGACGCCACGTTCGCGGCCTTCGAGGCGTACGGGACCGACGGCTTCGGGCCCGCCCGCGCCGCCGGCCGGGCCTCGCTCGTCGCGCAGGCCGTCTACCGGCCGGTCGCCGGCGTCTCCGCCCGGGTGATGGCGTCGGCGTTCGCCTCCCGCTGCGGCTCCGCCGGCGTCCTGCGCCTCTGCGACATCGAGTCGGGCAAGGTCGACCGCTTCGCCTCGTACGATCCCGATCAGGGCGGCGACTCGTCGCGCGCGCAGCTCGTCGTCGATCTGCGCGGCTCGGGCGACGGCGCCGCCCGCGGGGAGGGCCTCTCGCTCACGCCGTTCGTCGTGCTGCGCGCGCTCCGGCTGCGCTCGAACTTCACCGGGTACCTCGCGGACCCCACGAACGGCGACGCCACCCAGCAGCTCAACGAGGCGATCACGGCGGGCGCCACCGCGTCCTACCGGCTCACCTTCCCGCTGCTCTCCGACCGCGACACGTTCGAGGCGGGCGTCGTCGCGCGCACCGACTGGATCGAGCAGTCGCAGCGGCGTCTCGCGGCCGTCGACGACAGGCCGACCGCCACGCTCGTCGACGCGAAGGTCCGCGCGACCGACATCGCCGGCTACCTCGACGCGTCGATCCGGCCGGCGCGGCGGATCACGCTGCGCGGCGGTCTGCGCGCCGACGGCCTCGCGTACCAGGTCGTCGACAATGTCGGCCAGGGGGCCCAGGCGCGCAGCGCGCAGGGCGTCCACGTTGGCGGCAAGGGCACGGTCGACGTGGCGCTGTTCCCCGGGCTCCGCGCGCTCGCCAGCGTGGGCCAGGGGTTCCGCTCGCCCCAGGCGCGCAGCCTCGGCGACGGCGAGCGGACCCCCTTCACGCGGGTGCTCTCCGCCGAGGCCGGGCTCCGCTACGCCGACGAGCTCGTGCGGGCGTCGGCGGCGCTGTTCCACACGCGCCTCAGCGAGGATCTCGTCTTCGACGAGGCGACCGCCCGCAACGAGCCCGTGCCCGCCACGGCCCGCACCGGGGTGGCCCTCGACGCGGTGGCGCACCCGGCGCCGTGGCTCGTGTCGAGCGTCGGCCTGACGTACACCCGGGCCGCCTTCACCGCGTCCGGGGGGCGCTACGCGGCGGGCGATCTCCTCCCCTTCGTGCCCCAGGTCGTCGCCCGCGCCGATCTCGCGGTGACGCCGCGCCTCGGCGCGCTCTTCGGCAGGCGCCTCGAGGCCCGCGCCGGCGCGGGCGTGACGCTGCTCCACGGCCGCCCCCTGCCGTTCGGAGAGGTCGGCCACGACGCGCTCGTCACCGACGTGACGGCGCACGTCCGCTACCACCGCGTCGAGCTCGGGCTCGACGTCTACAACCTCCTCGACGCGGCGTGGTTCGACGGCGAGTTCGTCTACCCCTCGAGCTTCACCCGCGGCGCGGCGCCCGACCTCCTCCCCGCGCGGCACGTGACGGTCGGCGCCCCGCGCAGCTTCCTCGCTTCGCTCTCCCTCTACATCGGCTGAGGACCTCGATGACATCCACCACCGCACAGACCCGATCCCGCCGGCGCGCCGCCCTCGCCGCGTCGGGGCGCCTCGCCGCGGCGCTCGCCGCGGGCGCGCTCGCCGCCGGGTGCGGCGCCGCAGGCGACGACGCGACCTCCGGCAAGCGCCTGACCCTGGCGACGCAGATCGCGCCCGACGCCGCGTCGGCCGCGCCGTTCACGAACGCGCTCGGCTGGACCATCACGCTGTCGAAGGCGCACCTGGCGATCGGGTCGCTCCACTACTTCGAAGGCGCCCCGTTCACGGCGCGGCGGCCTTCGCCGGGCGGCGGCCCCTCGCTGCTGGAGCGGCTCGCCCGGTGGGCCGTGCCCGAGGCGCACGCGCACCCGGGCCACTACCAGGCCGGCGAGGCGAGGGGCCAGATGACGCAGCCGACGTCGGTCGACCTGCTGCAGGGGACGACGGCGCTCGCGGACGCGGACGCCGTGAGCGGCGTCGCGCGATCCGCGCGCTTCACGTTCGGCGCGCCGCCCTCGGGCCCGCTCGCCGCGGCGCTCGACGGGCACGTCGTCGCCGTGGAGGGCCGCGCCGAGAAGGGGGAGCTCGCGCGGGTGTTCCGCGCGCGCGCGCTGGCCACCGACGTCGCCGACGACACGACCGGCGAGCCGTCGGTGGAGGGGTGCGTCTTCGAGGAGGTCTTCCTCGACGGGCCCGGCGCCGTCACGCTCGTCGTGAAGCCGGCGGTCTGGCTCGATCAGGTCGACTTCGAGGCCGTCGCCGCGAGCGAGGACGGCGCGCCGGTCGACCTCGAGCCCGAGAGCCAGGCCCAGCGCGGCTTCACGCGGGGACTCAAGAAGGGGACGGCCTACGCGCTCTCGTTTGCGCCCGGCTCCCCGGAGGAGAAGGAATGACGATGAAAGGACTGTGGGTGGCGGCGGCGACGCTCGCCGCGGCGGCGCTCGCCGGCTGCGGCGAAGGCGAGCCTGGGGCCGGGAGCGTGGCGTTCTCGACGTGGGGAGAGGAGTACATCGAGCAGGAGATCCCGGCCGCCGATCTCGCGGACGGCTGGAGCATCCAGTACGAGAAGTTCCTGTTCGTCGTCCGGAACGTCACCGTCGCCGATCGCGAGGGGAACGTCGGAGCGCGCATGCAGGGCTCGATCCTGTTCGACCACACGAAGGCCGGCGCGAAGCCGGTGGTGACCTTCGACGACCTCGAGGCGAAGCCCTGGGAGGCCGTCTCCTACGAGATCGGCCCGGTGGACGCGGACACCGCGCTCGAGGGCGCGACGGAGGAGGACAAGGCGCTCATGCTCGCGGCGGGAGCGTCCGTGCACATCGAGGCGATCGCGCGGAAGAGCGACGGCGGCGGTGAGGTCGAGAAGCGCCTCGACTGGACCTTCTCGCTCGCGACGCGCTACGCCGACTGCAAGGGTGAGAAGGCCGGCAAGGAGACCGACGGCGTCCTCGTCACGAACGGCGGCACCGACGACGTGGAGCTCACCATCCACGGCGACCACTTCTTCTACGACGACCTCCAGGCCGCGACCGCCGCGCGCCGGTTCGCGCCCATCGCCGCCGCGGACGCCGACGACGACGGGGCCGTCACCCTGGAGGAGCTCGCCGCGGTGCGCCTCGTCGAGATCAAGGAGGGCCCCTACGGGACGGGCAGCGCCGGAAACATCAATGATCTCGGAGCGTTCATCGCGGCGCTCTCGCGCACGATCGGGCACTTCCGCGGCGAGGGAGAGTGCGTCTCCGGAGACCCGTGACGGGGCCGGGCGCGCGCTCGCCCGCGGCGATCACTCGATCCCGACGGTCGTCGTGACGTCCTGGAGCTCGCTCCCGTCGAACGCCGGCACCCGCGCGGAGCCGAGCAGCATCTGCACGCAGCTCCCGGCCGGGGTCATCGCGACCTGCGGCTCGATCGCGATGCGCTGCACGGCGCCCGCGGGGTTGAAGAACACTCGCGCCGTCACCGCCCTCGGCCCCGCCTTGCCCTTGCAGTGGATCCGCGCGGTGGCGCCCTTCGCTTGCAGCGCCGCGTGGGCCGCGCCGCGATCGAACGGCCTCGGCGCGCTCGGCTGCGCCGCCGCGATCGCCGCCGCCGCCGGCGCGGTGCCTTCGCGCGTGGGGCGCGGGGACCTCGGCGCGGGCGCCGGCGCCGGAGCGTCGCGAGGGCCAGGCGACGGCTGCCGCTCGCCCGCGCCGTTCGCGTCGCCCGCCAGCGCCGGCGAGCGCGCGTCGCCGCCGCGGCCTGGGCTGACCACCGTCGGGTGCGCCGGCACCGGCAGGCGCTGCACCAGCCGGACGTCGCTCTGCGCGCGGCCGGCGTAAAAGGCGATCGCCGCCATCGCGAAGCCACCGGCCAGGCCGCACGCGAGGAGCAGCGGCCCCCGCCGCGCGGGCCTGGGAGGGGCCTCCGGCGGCGCGCTGCTCGCCAGGACGGGCGCGGGCGTCACCGGGGGGCGCGCGCTGACGGGCGGCGACGATGCGCCCGCGCCGGCGGGCGACGACCGCGCGCGCTGCGCGTCCGAGGCCATCTCGGTCGGTCCGGTCATCGACAGGCGCGAGGCAGGCCCCGCCGGGGTGAGCGCCGCCGCGGCGCTGAACGGCACCACCGAGATCGCGCCGCCCGCGGCGCGCACGCTGCGCGGGTCGAGCGGATCGACGAACAGCGCCGGGCCGAGCGCGTCGAAGGCCTCCTGCGCCGTCTGGAAGCGCTGCGACGGCTCCCTCGCGACGCAGCGCGCGAACCAGGCGTCGAACGGGTGCACGATACAGCCGGCGCGCCCGAGCGCGGTCGCGCGCACCGACGCCGGGTCGATCGGCTCGAAGAGGATCTCGCGGAGCAGCACCGGCATCGCGGTGCCCATCGGGTCGTTCGCGGCGCGCCAGTACATGCGCCCGGTGAGCAACGCGAACGCGATCAGCCCGAGCGCCCACACGTCGGTCGCCGGCGAGATCTGCCCGCGCGGGTCGGACTGCTCGGGCGCCATCCAGAGGGGCGTGCCGAGCGACGCGGTCGCCATCGTGCTCGCCTCCGCGGCGATCTTCGCGATGCCGAAGTCGAGGACCTTGACCGACCAGCGCGCCGTCGCGCTCTGCGTCTTCGCGAGGAACACGTTCTGCGGCTTCATGTCCCGGTGGACCACGCCCGCCCGGTGGGCGGCGCCGAGCGCGTGGCAGACCTGCCGGAAGATCTCGTGCATGTCCTGCGGCGAGAGCAGCCCGCTGCGCCTCATCCGCTGCGAGAGATCCTCCCCCTCGAGCAGCTCCATCGCGAGCCAGGGCACGCCGCTGGCCGTGTCCACGCCGGCGCCGATCACCTGCACGACGTGATCGCTCTCCACCAGCGCGCCGACGCGCGCCTCCTGCTCGAAGCGCTCGCGCAGCCGGGCGTCCGCGCAGAGCTGCGGGTGCATGAGCTTGAGCGCCCGCAGCTTGCCAGTGCTCGCCTGCTCGGCGATGTACACGGCGCCCATGCCCCCGGCGCTGAGGGGCCGAACGATCCGGAACTCGCCGAAGAGCATCCCGACCGCCGGCTGGAACGGCGCGACCATGGCGGGCGATGCTAGCATGGTGGCCGTCGCGGGGGTGTCGGGGCTCACGGGCGCGGCGCGTCTCGCTGCCTCGTTATGCGTGCGCGCCGTCGGCGCTGCCTGCGCTGCGCGCGCGCGGCGGGAGCGACGCGACGATGCGCTCGATCCCGATCCGGCCCGCGACGAGCGCGCCCGTCGCCGCCGCGCGGAGCGCGTCGCCCGCCGGCTGGGCTCTGCCGGCGAAGTGCCGGACGCCGAAGCGCAGGAACGACGGCTCGCCGAGGAGGTAACGCTCGACGCGCTCCCGCGGCGCGCCGTAGAAGGCGCGCATCACCCGGCGCCGGAAGCGCAGGTCGAGGCCCAGCAGCGATCGCTCGACGCGCCGGCCCCAGTCGTGGAACCCGAGATCGCGGGCGTCGAGCTTCTCGGCGAGGTACTCGCCCGCGAGGGCCCCGTACGCGATCGCCTGGGCGATCCCCTCTCCCAGCATCGGATCGATGCCCGCGGCCTCGCCGACGAGCAGGGCGGCGGGCCGCGCGATCACGGCCCGCCGGTCGAGGCCTCGCTCGGCGAAGCGCTTTCGCCGGTAGCGGTCCGGGTCGAGGCCGAGCGCCTCGAGCCTGCTCCGGAGCACGCGCTCGGCGTCGGGCGCGGGGCGCGCCACGCCGAGCGCGCCCTCGTGCAGCACGTAGGCCCCCCGGCAGACGAGCTCACGCCCGCCGACGATCGTGGGGAAGTCCCACAGATAGCCGGCGAACGAGCGGTCCCGCATCTCGAAGTGCAGGAGGTCGCGCGCCCGGTCCGCCGCGACGGGCTCGGTGTCGACCTCGACGGCCTGCGCGCGCAGCCTGCCGAACGGCAGCCCCATCGCGCGGCGGACGACGCTGCCGACGCCGTCCGCGCCGACGACGACGCGGCCGTCGAACACCCCGGCCGAGCTCTCGACGCGGGCGCCGTCCTCGCCCAGCGCGGCGCCGGTCACCCGCGCCCCCTCCACGATCCGGACGCCCCGCGCCCGCGCGGCGAGCGCGAGCGCGCGATCGAACTCGGCGCGCCGGACGACGCGGCCGATGTTGCCCTCGCGGAGCGCGACCTCGCCGGCCTGGAAGGCCGCGCTGATGCCGTGCACCACGACCGAGGGCACGTCGATCGTCACCCCGATCGACGAGAGCGCCCTGTCCGCTCGCTCGCCGAGGCCGCCTGCGCAGGACTTGTCCCGCGGGTAGCGCTCCTTTTCGAGCACCACGATCCTGTCGGCGAGGGCCGGGCGATGATGGGCGAGGAAGAGCGCCGTGCTCACGCCCGCCGGCCCGCCTCCGACGATCACGACTTCATGCGCCGCCATGCGGGGGCCGCTCTAGCACGGCGCCCCCGTCGGCGGGCTCGCCGGACGCTCACCGCCGCTCGTACAGGGGCACCAGCGTCCGGTAGGGGAAGAGGTACACGCTCTTCCCCGCGAGGTCCGGGTGGTTCGCGGCCAGCTCGCGGATCTCGTTCAGGACCGCATAACGCTCCTGCAGGGGGAGCGCCGAGATGTAGCTGATCGACGCGACGCGCTCGAGGAGCCCATCGAGGTCGAGCTCCTGCGTATGGGTGAACTCGTGCTCTCCGAGCGGCGCGAAGAGGCGGGAGTCGGAGAACGTCCGGCGCCAGGCGCCGAACCTGTGTATCGGAGCATCCCGGCCGTGGCGGTCGAGGATGTGGGAGATGCGGGCGACCCAGTCGACGCGCTCGTCGCGCAGGTTGAAGAGCAGGGAGAGGCGCCCTCTCGGCCGGAGCACGCGGTGGATCTCGGCGAGCGCGAGATCACCGTGAAACCAGTGGAACGACTGCGCGGCGACCGCGGCGTCGACCGATGTCTCGGGCAAGGGGATGGCCTCGGCGACCCCATCGAGCGGGATGGCGGACGGGACCATCTGGCCCAGCTTGCGGCGCATCCCCTCGACCGGCTCGAGCGCGAGCAGCCGCGCGCCCGTGGGCACCAGGAGGCGCGTGAGCTTGCCGGTGCCGGCGCCGAGATCGAGCACCGTGCTCGTCGCGTCGATGCGGAGCGTGTCGCGCAGGAGCTCGATGGCGCCGCGCGGGTAGTCCGGGCGCCCCTTCTCGTAAGCATCCGCTGCAGTCGCGTAGCCCTGTGCAGCGAGGCGATGGAGAGTCATGGCCTGCATCCGCTCCGAGTTAAGGAGGATCTAGCGCAGCGCCGGAGGGACCACCCACCCCGACGGCCCGTCGAGAGAGGCTACGCAACCGGGAGCCGCGTTGGAAGCGGGTTGTCACTCAAAATGCGCATCACGTTCTCGCGAAGCACCTTGGCGATCACACGCTCGCTCAAGCCAGCTCGCAGCAGCGCATCCGTCAAGAGCGGAAGATGGGCCGCATCACGCAGCTCACGAGTGGGAATGATGAAACCGTCCCAATCGGATCCGAGCGCTGGCGTGTCCTCGCCGGCAACGTTGATGATGTGCACGAGGTGCTTGACGACGGGCGCGAGCCCGTTTCCGCCGAGATAGAGCGGACAAAAGATGATCCCGGCGCACCCGCCGCGATCGGCGAGCGCGCGGAGCTGGTCGTCATCGATGTTGCGCCAGTGATCGAACGCGCCGGCGATACCCGTGTGGCTGACCATGGGTGGGCGGCGAGCGAGCGCGCATGCATCGAGGAAGCCTGCCCGGTTGATGTGCGCGAGATCGACGATGACGCCGAGGTCCTCGGCGAGGCGCACGACGTCGCGGCCGAAGGCGGTGAGGCCTTCACCATCCCTGCGGCCGCCGCCGTAGGCGGGATAACACGCCTCGTTGGCGCTGAAGTGGCAGAGCCCGAGGTAGCGCACGCCGCGCCGCGCGAAGCGAGCGAGGGTGTCGAGATCGCCTTCGAGCGCGTGCGCCCCCTCGACGCCGAGCAGCGCCGCGACGGCGCCGCGGGCCCTCGCCGCCTCGATGTCCTCGGCCGTGAGCGCCTTCACGAGGCGGCCGGGCCGCGCGCGGACGGCCTGCTCCAGCAGATCGATCTGCTCCTCGACGACGGCGGCGAGCCCGCGCCGCTGCCCGATGGGCAGCGAGACCAGCCCGAAGAACTGCGCGCCGACGCCGCCCTCGCGGAGCCGCGGGACGTCGACGTGCCCGCCGAGGGCGGCGAGCGGCAGCGGCGGCTCGTGCCGCGCCTGCAGATCGTAACCGACCCAGCGCGCCCACATGAGGCTGTCGGCGTGGAGATCGATGGCGGGGTACTGCGCGTGCAGGGCGCGGGCTTCGGGTGTTCCGTGCATGGAGGGAAGGCTAGTCGACCCGAGGCGGCCGGTCGCGCGCCGGGCGACGAGGGCTCAGGGGCTCGCCAGCTTGAGGCCGACGATGGACACAACGAGCAGCGCGAGGAAACCGAGCCTCGCGGCCGTGGCGGGCTCGCCGAACAGGAGGATGCCCGCGATCGCCGCCCCGAACGCGCCGATGCCGACCCAGACGGCGTACGCCGTGCCGATGGGCAAGGTCCGCGAGGCGCTCTCGAGGAGCGCGATGCTCGTGATGATCGCGCCGACCGTGAGCGCCGTTGGCAACGGGCGCGTGAAGCCGTGTGTGTACTTGAGACCGATAGCCCAGCAGACCTCGAGCAGACCTGCCAGGAGCAACGCCAGCCAGGACATGACGACTCTCCTCGTGATGCGGCGGCGTCGTCTTATCCTGACCGGGTACGGCGCGTCTCGTCCGGGACGCTCTGTCTGAAGGAGCGCCGCGGGGAACCTAGCAGCGGCGACGGCCTGCGCAACAGGCAGGCCAGCCGGCGCCGCGTCGCGAGGCCGCACCGTCGCCGCCGCTCCCGCGCCGCTCCGCTGCGCGGAGCGGCGCGGCGCGGTGTGCTGGACCACGCCGCGGCCTCTCGATCGCGCTCTCCTGGAGCTCGCTACTCGATCTGCTCCTCGATTTCCCCCTCGTCCGGGAGCATCGACGAGCTGCCCGCCGCCTGGCGGATCAGCGCGGCGGCGAGCTCGTTGATGTACTCCTCGATCGCGGTGTATCCGGACGGCATCACCTTGGTGTGGTCGCTCGCGTTCGATGAGCTGAGGCCGTGCGCCCGCTCCCACGCGTCCGCCATGCCGTCGCGGTCGGCGTCTGCGGGGGCCGTCCCCGGGCTGAGCCCGTCCATCAGGTTGCTCACGTAGCGGGCGCCCCACGAGCCGTCGCGGCGCTCCATGTTCTTGAAGACGCCCTTCGTCACCACGTCGCGCGGCAGCGAGCCCGCCTGCGCGACGACGAGCCGAGCCGCGTCCTGCGCGCGCTGCGTCGTCACCGGGATGTACCCCGGGACATCCCGCGTGAAATTGAACTGCGTCGCCGAGCGGTACGACTCCGCCTTGTTGAGCTTGCTGAAGCTCGGGTGGAGGTACGGCTGCTTCCAGGGGTTCTCGACGGTGCCCGTGAACTTCCCGGGATCGTCGATGTAGTTGTCGCCGAGGAAGTACTTGAGCCCTGCGCCGGCGCTGCCGTCGAAGTAGAACGGGATCAGCTGATCGCTCGGCCCCTTGATGTAGGTGTTGCCCACGATGTTGAACTGGCCGCTCGCCCGGTTGTGGTGCACGAACCCGTGCCTCACGTTGTAGGCCACGTTGTTGCGGATGTCGGCCGGGCCGTTCGCGACCGCGGGGCAACGCGCCTTGTGATGGGCGAACAGGTTGTGGTGGAGCGTGATCCGGTGGCCATCAGGGCCGTTGATGAGACCGTAATTATGCATCCCCTCTGGATGCCCCGTGGTCGACGACGACTCGATGGTGGACCACTGGACCGTGACGTCATCTGCCTCATAGAGGTCCACGGTCTCATCGACGCCCCAGGCGATCGACATGTGATCGAGGATCACCTTCGAGTTCCGCGAGATCTGCGCTGCGTCGAACTGCTCTCCGGCCGAGCCGTTGTACACGGGCCGGACTCGCAAGAACCGTGCAATGATGTTGTTGACCGCGGTGGAGTACCTGGCGGTCAAGCGACCGCGGATGGTGATGCCCGCGCCGGGGGCCGTCTGGCCCGCGATCGTCACGTCGCCGTTCCGGATGACGACATCCCCTTCGATCACGCCGCTCACGTCGAAGACGATGATGCGAGGCCCGCTGGCGTCGAGGGCCGCCTGGAGGCTCCCCGACCCGCTCGTGCGCAGGTTGGTGACCTTGATGACGCGCCCGCCGCGCCCGCCGGTCGCGACGGCGCCAAAGCCCTCTGCCCCCGGAAACGACGGGAGCGCGCTGGCTGGAGCCGATATCGCCGTGAGCGCAGAAACCGCGGCGATCGCGCAACCGAAGCGGCGGAGACCCTGTGCGCCAATGGAAGAGCAAGTAGGAAGGAATGCCATGTGTCTCGTTCCCCTTTCGTACGTATCAGGCGCCGAACAAGACCGGATCGAACAAGGAAGCCCAGGGTGGGCGCGGCGCTAGGCGCGACGATGTGCCCTGATGAAGCAGGGCGACGCGGAGCAGCGACGCGCTGGGCCCGCCCTCGGCTGCCTGGTGCAGGAGGTCTCGAGCGGCGCTCTTAACCGCAAGCCGTACTGTGATGACCCTACAGGAATCGATTCATCGATGGCAATCATCAATTGCCCATCTGTGCGACAGGGCACATCAAGATCGATCTGAAAATTCCATATCGCCAGATGAAGCGATGCTGGTTATCCTGCACGAGCAGCGCACGAGCGGGCTCATGACATCCCGAGACGCACTCGCCCGCCGGGCGCGCCGAGAAGAGGAATCGTTCGGCGCTCGCCCATCGGCGTCGCGGTCGAGCGCGATGCGCTCCCCGAGGTGCGTTCAGGTCATGCGGGGCGACATCGCAGGCGATTGCTGGTCTTTCTGGTCTGGCTCCGGGCAATCGCCCATCAAGGCCGAGCCTGACCGGTCGTTCGGACCTTCTGGACATGAGGCGTCGGCGACGATCAGAGCTCGACCGGCAGGCGGACGCCCACGAATCCGAGGCAGAGATCCCACGTGAAGAGCCGAACGAACGAGACATCGAGGCGCCTGCGATTGACCGGCTCGAACCTCGGCCTCACGTCTCCCTCACGTCTCTTTCACGTCTCCCTTGGCGCGCTGACCGCCTCTCGCTCCGGCTTTCTCGCTCCGGCGCCGGGTCGACTATGCCAGACGCAACTCACGGATCCTGCGCTGAAGCGCCCGCTTGGAGACCATGAGGCGCTCCACCATCGCGTCGATGTGTCCACCGCACTCCGCGTAGCAGCGGGCGACCTCGTCCGGCGCAAGATGGCTCGCCTGGCGGACCTGCGGGCAGCTCTCCACGAGCGCATAGAGCGATGTCCGCGAGATCCCGAGCTGCTCGGCAGCGGCCTTGAAATCCCACCGGCTCCGGCGGAGCGCGTCGATCAGCTCCTCTTCCCGCACGTCGGAGGGCTTGCGCCAGCCGGCGCCCTTCCCCGAGATCGCCCGCGCCGCCGTGGCGGTCTCCGGCCGCGCCGATCTCGCCGCAGCCGCGCGATCGCCGTCGGCGTGGCTCCGCTGCTCCGGGGCTGCCCGCTGGAGCAGGTGCTCGAGCGCCGGCGCCCCCTCCAGACGCGCCGCGCCCTGGCTCCCCACGGCCAGCTGCCGCGCCACGTTCCGGAGCTGACGGATGTTCCCCGGCCAGTCGTACCGCGCGAGCCGGGCCACCACGGACGCCGGCAACCACGGGGCGCCGTCGGGCCGCGGCGCGTCGAGCCGATGCGCGTCGCCCGAGGCCGTCAGCTCCTCGCGCAGGAAGTGAAGGAGCAGGCGCCCGAGATCGTCTCGGCGATCGCGGAGCGGAGGGAGCGCGATCTCGTAGCCGGCCAGGCGGTGGAGCAGCGGAGCGCGAAAAGCCCCCTCGGCCACCTTGGCCTCCAGATCGGCGTCCGTGGCGGTGATCAGCCGAATGCGCGTCTTCTTCGGCTGCTGGGCGCCCACCGCCTGGATCTCGCCCGTCTCGAGGGCCCTGAGGAGCATCGCCTGCACGTCGGGCGGCGCTTCGCCGATCTCGTCGAGGAAGAGCGTCCCGCCCTCGGCCGAGCCGAAGTAACCGGGACGGTCGCGCACGGCGCCGGTATAGGATCCGCGCTCGGCGCCGAAGAGCTCCGCGGCCGCCAGCAACGGAGGGATCGCCGCCATGTTGACGGCCACGAAGGGCTGATTGCGCCGATTGCCGGCCTGGTGGATCGCCCTCGCGACGAGCTCCTTTCCAGTGCCCGTCTCGCCGCGGAGGAGCACCGCAGTTCCGAGGTCGGCGATGCGGCGGATATGCCACCGCGTCCGCTCCAGAAGGTCGCTATCGCCAACCAGACCGAGGCGCTCCCCCGGCTCCCGCGGGGACGGATCGACCATGTGGAGCAGCAGGACGACGCGACTGGCGAGCTCGATAACGACCCCCCGCGTCACCTCGTCGAGCGAGAAATCGCGGCTCCCCTCCAGCGGGGCGCCATCCACCGCGACGTGGGAGCCGCGCTCCGCCGCGTCCAGCCGGATCCGGTCGTCGGGCAGCGCGATGATGCGCAGGGGTTTGCGGCTCAGGTGGGTATCCCCGAGCGGCGCATCGCCGATCGCCCCCGGTGGACCGAAGTACGGCTCCATTCTCGACAGCGCGACCGCATCGCGAAGCGCGAGGTCGGCGAGGACGGCGCGCTCACCGATGCGCTCGAGACGAGGATGGTAAAGGACGGACAGGGACGGAGCGAGGCGTGTGCATGCCCGCCGTGAGGGGCTCGTGTCGGGGTGCAGCGTCGTCGCGTTCGCGATCGTGGTGAGCCCTGTTCGCTCGGTCACCATGGGGGTGGGAGAATACGCGCCCACCGAAAAGACTTGCAAGCTCAGCGGAGCCGGCGTTCGGTTCCTCCACGCTCCTCCACGCAATGCGCGACGCGCACATTCGAGCACACCGAACCGCTTTGGCGCCGTCGTCGCCTGGGCGCGGACACAGTAACGCCAGTTGACACGATGTGCGCTCGCGCGTAGTAGTTTTCCTTTGTGAAGGGCCAAACGGTCGGCGGGAGATACGCGCTGCTGCGTGAGATCGGCCGCGGCGGCATGGGCATCGTCTGGGAGGCCTTCGATCAGATGCTCCGCCGGCCGGTGGCGCTGAAGCGGATGATGCCCGAGAACGTCGTCTCATTCGACGCAAGGCGCAACTTCGAGCAGGAGGCGACGACCGTCGCCCGTCTCCGCAACGAGCACATCGTCCAAGTCCACGACTACGGAATCGATGAGGGTTCTCCCTATATCGTCATGGAGCTGCTCGAGGGGGAAGACCTCGAGAGCCGGCTTCGCCGCACGCGCCAGCTCCCGGCGGCGGCCGTGCTGTCATTGCTCCGGCAGCTCAGCTCGGGCCTCGAGGCAGCGAGCGCGGCAGGCATTGTCCACTGTGATCTCAAGCCCGCGAACATCTTCCTCGCCCGGGGTGCGTCCGGCGAGTCCGTGAAGATCCTCGATTTCGGGGTGGGGTGGCGGCTGTTCGATGCGCGTGACTGGAGCGGCACGCGCATCGGAACCCCCGCGTACATGAGCCCGGAGCAGGTCCGCGGCGCCGTTCCCCACCCCCTGGCCGATCTCTGGTCGCTCGGCGTCATTGCGTACCGCGCGCTCACCGGCCGATTTCCGTTCTCGATAGAAAATCTGCCAGGGCTCATCATCAGCATCTGCACTGACCCGTTCCCGCCGCCGTCATCGCTCGACGCCGCCCTGCTCCCCGGCTTCGATCGATTCTTCGAGCGCGCCCTGGCAAAGGACCGGACCCGGAGATTCCAGTCGTCCCGCGAGCTCATCACGGCGTTCGCCGCGGTGTGTGACGCGGGGAGCAAGCCCGCCAAGATCCTCATCGTCGATGACGAGCCCGACATGCAGCTCCTGCTGAAGATGCATTTTCGGCAGAACAAGAAGAGCTCCGCCTACGAGCTCATCTTCGCCGACAACGGCCAGCACGCCCTCGAGGAGCTCCGGCGACACCCGGACATCGATGTCGTCGTCGCCGACATCAACATGCCCGTCATGGACGGGATCACCCTGCTCGAGCACATCCCCGAGGTGAACCCGCTCGCGAGGACGGTGATCGTCTCCGCGTACGGCGACATGACCAACATCCGTCGCGCCATGAACCGGGGGGCGTTCGACTTCCTCTTCAAGCCGCTCGATTTCGCCGACCTCGAGACCACGCTGGAGAAGTCCCTCCGCTCCGCAGAGCAGCAGCGACAGAAAGCCCAGGCGAACGAGGAGAACGATATCCTGCGGAAGTTCACGAACGCGGCCCTGGTGGAGCGGCTCCGGGCGCTCGGGCCCGCGGGCGCAGCCGCGAGCGAGGCGCTGGAGGCGACCGTCGCGTTCGTCGATGTCTTCCGGTTCACCCGCGTGGCGCAGGAGAGGCCGCCCGCCGAGGCCACGCGGCTTCTCAACGCCAACTTCGAGGTGATCGTCCCGGAGCTCCTGGCGCACGGAGGCATCGTGGACAAATTCGTGGGCGACGCCGTCATGGCGGTGTTCCACGGGCCGGAGCACCTCGACCGGGCGCTCTCGGCGTGCGTCGCCGTACGGGAGCAGCTCGAGACGGTCGCTCGGCGTACGGGGAAGGATTCGCCTTACGCTCACGGGGTATGCGCGGGCGTCTCGACCGGCAGCGTCCTGGCGGCGGAGGTCGGCTCGCACGCGTGCGCGCGGCTCGGCTACACGGTGCTCGGGCAGGCAGTGAACGCCGCCTCCCACCTCGCGCGCGCAGCGCTGTCCGGGGAGATCCTCGTCGACGAGGCGGTCTGCCGGGCCGCCCGGCAGGAGTTCAAGTTCGAGAGCGCCGGCGCGCGGAGCATCTGGCCCAGGGCCGAATCGACGACCGTCTACAGGGTGGCGGGGCGCGACGTGACGCGGCCGCTGCTCGAGGGGGAGCAGACGGTCCAGATCTCCCTGGAGCCCAGGCCGGCGTAGGCGCCGCGCTGACATCGTGTCGGCCGGCAGGGCGCCGCACGGCGCCGGCATGTCCGCCTGCACGGCACCGGCACGGCGCCGGGACCTCGGCCGGCACGCCCGCCGACACGTCGGCCGACACGTCGGCCGACAGTTTGCCGCACGCGCTCGACGGAACGCCCGCGGCCGCCGTCACATCCCGGCCTGGAAACGCCCGCATCCCCGCACGTCGGCTGGGCGGCGGACATGCACGCACGGCTGGTACGCGCCGTGCAATTCCCATTCGCAGACGGTTCGGTTCCATCCGAATGTCTTTCTTGACTGGATCGAGCGGCTCGGAGCAGGCGGTTCTTTCCAGCGAGCGACGGCCCCTGAGGACTCGCAGAGCACGCGATTCACCGGGCCGCGCGCGCCTGCTGCGACGCGCGAAGCGCCCTTCAACTACACCACGCGAGGGAATGACGACCATGTCCACAGAGACAACGAATTATCCGCCCGGCGTCCTGTCATTGCTCTATCACCTGAGGTACGCGGGCCTCACCGTGAACCCAGACAAGAACAAAGTGCTGAAAGACTTTCGCCTGAGCGCCACCGAGAAGAAGGTGTTCAACAAGTGCGGCGACATGGGGCACCCCGACGACGACTGCGTCGCGAACGTCCTCTACCTCACGAAGGATGAGGTCAACGAGAGGCTCTTCAAGAACACGAGCGACGAGGCGCCCGCCCCGTCGGCGAGCGGCGTGGCACGCAAGCCGGGTCTCCTGTCCTTCCTTTATCATCTGGTGCACACCGCGGAGGTCTACAATCGCTTCCACCCCGACGATGAAGCGCGCAAGAACGAATCCAGAAGCTCGCTGATGAGCGAGTTCAAGCTGAGCGAGCGGCAGAAGAAGAAGCTCGACAGCCACATCGCAAGAGGCCCGTCCGACGACGGTTCGCTCGAGGCCCTGCTGGATCTCGCCGTTCCCGAGCTCAACGGCGACGCCTGGTACAAGGCCTGGTGAGTGGGTAGCCTCGGGCGCTGCTCGAAGGCCGACCGCGGCAGTCGGTGGTCATCGCGCGGGCACGGCCCGGCAGGACGAGAGGTCGCTGCATGATCGTTCGGTCGATGGAGAAGACGCTGGAGCTCGTCGAGCCTCATGCCCCGCCGACGCTCGTGTCACCGCGAGATTGGCGCGCCTTCAGCCGCTGCGCCCCGGCCCTGCTGGACGCCGCCTCGGTCCTGACCCTCGAATGTCATCTGGGGGCGACCGCTGCGCGGGTCGACTTTCTTGCCTGTATTCTGGCGGAAGGGAGAGAGCTCCTCGCGTCTCGGCTCCCGCGCTCGCGCCGCGAAGGTCCGGTCGCCCCCGGCGGCCCTCCGCCGGTGGAAGGCGCCGATCCGCTCCGGGGCCCTCCAGGGCGTCTCCTCGCCGCGTGGACCACGCCCGGCACCCTCCTGTTCGAGCAGGTTCCCCTGCTCTGGTTCGAGTTCGATCAGCCGGCCGCGCGTCGTGGTCCGGTCGAGCCGTCCGTGCTCCTCTGCCTGGATCCGAGGCCCCTCACGAACCTGGAGGCCCCGGAGGCAGAGCGCGACTTCAGCCCGAGCGGCCGGCTCCGGCTCGTCGAGGCGGCCCTCTCCGTGCTCCTCGATGGGCCAGTCCCGGCGTCGACCCAGGCCGCGCTGCTCCGTTGCTTCACCCTGTTGCCGGACGGCGGCCACGCCGTTCATCTGTCCGTCATGAGCGCCAGGCAGCCTGCGACGCTCAAGCTCAACGTCTCGCTGCCGCGCGACCGGCTCATCGGCTACCTGCACGGGGTGGGCTGGCCGGGCAAACCCGGTGAGGTGGAGGAGCTGCTGAGAGCGCTGCGCGTCGATGACGAGCGCGTCACGATCGACGTCACCATCGGAGACAACGTCGCTCCTCGGCTCGGGATCGAGCTCTTCGATCTCGCGACCCGGAAGCTGGACCCGGGCCGGAGCGCGACGCTCGAGCGCCTCTCGTCGCTCGGCCTCTGCACGCCCTCGCAGCGCGACGCGCTCACCGCGTGGCCCGGGTCCTCGCGCGAGCGCTGCCGGGAGCACGAATGGCCGTCCCGCGTGCGCCGCTGGATCGACCTGAAGATCGTCCTCGGCCCGGATCGAGCTCTGTCGGCCAAAGCCTACCTTGGTGTCTTACGTTGCTTCTCCCTCGCCTGAGAACCGACACACACGCTGTATTCCGGAGCGTCGCACAATGAAACGCCATTCGTCCTCCATCTACAGATCGGCTTCGATGATCCTGGCGGGCGCGGCACACCTGTCGTGCACCGCGACAGTCCAGCTGCAGAGCTCCTCTCCCCCGCCCTCCCCTCCCGAGAACACGGGCGTGTCCTCACCGGTTGACGACGAGACATGCCGGGCGGAGCTGTGGAGCAAGTTCCCGAGCTTCACCGACAAGCTGTGCTCGGCCCTGCCCCGAGACATCGATCCCGAGCTGCAAGAAAGAACCATAGGGAGGGGGAAATACGCAGAAGGCAACCGTCTATACGACATCCTGGCATGGCAGTCCTTCATCGCGATGGCATGGCCGGTGACCAAGGACGGCCGCGCGCGGCCTCGCCTTGCGGACGATGGCGCCCATGGGTGGGATACCTGGAAGACCAGTTACGACATCTTCAAGCCGGACGGCGGCCCACCCGATGCATGGAACCCTGCCGAGCAGCAGGCCAGGCGGGACGCTCCGGACGCGAGCTTCGCGATCAATGCCTCCCGCACGCTACAGGACGACAGACAGGCCGACTCGTTCATCCTCTGGGACCAGAACGGCAACAAGGTGTATTACGAGGTGCTGTACAGCGAGCGTTTGTTCAAGTACCTCAACGACAACGCGCTCTACAGCATCGATGGACAGATCGCCTACAGCGCGGAATACTGCGCCACCCGCGAGGAAGACTGCACCAACCCCGACGCGCCCTGGGGCAACCCGCGGAACGAGGATCAGATGCCCTCGATCGCGCTCAAGCTCGCGTGGAAGCTGCTGGACGAGAGCGACAGGCACCTCGAGGGGCGCTTCATCCTCCGGAAGGCGTACGTCCGCACGGGCGCAGGCCCGTCGCTGCAGACGTTCGGCCTCGTGGGCGCGAACGTCATGATCAAGACGCTCTCGGCCAAGAAGCAATGGGTCTGGGCTGCGTTCGAGCACATCGACAACGTCGATGTCAACCCGCTCGAGACGCACGACGGCAAGCCGCTCAAGCCCTCGTTCAACAATCCGGATTGCCCGCTGTGCCCGGTCAATGAGCCGCCGGATGAGCGCGTCTGGCCGCCCTTGGGGGGTCCGTGGGTGAGCCGCACGCAGGTGCACCGGCAGCAGCCGATCCGGGAGGACACAGCCGCCCTGAACAGCCAGGTCCAGGCGCAGCTCGAGAAGAACCGCTCTGCCCTGCAGTTCTACGAGCTCGTCGGCACGCAGTGGCCGACGGACGGCGGGGGCGAGCCGTCGCCGTCGGACAAGCTCCCCGATGCCGTCGCGAACGAGTCCGGCGGCCGGCCGTACCGACCTTACCTCGTGAACACTGTCCTGGAGACATACATGCAGAAAGGCAACACGGTCGCCGCCGACGTGAACCGCGCTCTACGCCCCGAGACGACCCGGATATTCCACACGTCGAGCTGCATGGGCTGCCACTCCGACGCGCAGATCGCCAGGGGAAGGTCGCAGGATAAAATCACGTGGGGAGAGCGCGGCAGCGGTGATTTCTTGTGGAGCTATGCGAAGAAGGCCAGACCGAAGGCCGCCCCGGCGGGCGACGGGCAGGCCTATGGAATGACGAGCGCGGCCGCGGCCGACGCTCAGCCGAAGCAGCGGAAGTAGCTGCACGCGAAGGGCGAGTTCATGCAGATCCTCCTGGGCTACGATGTGACCGCGACCGTCGTCGAAGAGACGCGGACTGCCACCTATCGAGCCATCCGATCCGCCGACGGGCAGCCAGCGCTGATCAAGGCGCTCCACGTCGCTTACCCGACCCTGCTCGACATCACGCGCATCAAGCACGAGCACCAGCTCGCCCAGATGCTCGACAGCCCGTACATCCTGAAGGTGCAGCGGCTGGAGAAGCACCACGGCGTACCGGTGCTCGTCCTCGAGGATTTCGCGGGTGAGCCGCTGCACTCCGCCATCCCCGCCGAAGGGCTGGACATCGAGCTGCTCCTCCGCGTCGCGATCCAGCTCTGCCGAGCGCTCGAAGCCTTGAATGAACGGGAGATCACCCACAAGAACATCCATCCGGGAAGCATCCTGTTCGACCGGGAGACCGGCCGCGCCAAGCTCACGGATTTCAGCATCGCTTCCCGGCTGCCTCGCGAGAGCCAGACGATCGAGAGCGTCGCCCGGATCGAGGGGCCCCTGGCCTACATGTCACCCGAGCAGACCGGCCGGATGAACCGGGCCCTCGACCATCGCACGGATTTCTACTCGCTCGGGGCGACGCTGTACCAGATGCTCACCGGCCGGCCGCCGTTCCTGGCCACCGATCTGCTCGAGCTCGTGCACTGTCACATCGCCCGGCGGCCGACGCCGCCGGAGGAGCTGCGGCCGGGAGTGCCTGCCCCGCTGTCGAGCGTCGTCATGCGCTTGCTGGCCAAGGCGGCCGAGGACCGTTACCAGAGCGCGCGCGGGCTGCGCATCGACCTCGAGACCTGCCTCGCCGGGTGGAGCTCCGCCGGCGAGATAGCGCCGTTTCCGACAGGCAGGCAGGATCGCTCGGAGAGGCTGCAGTTCCCGCAGAAGCTCTACGGGCGCGACGCGGAGGTCGCCGCCCTCACGGGCGCCTTCGAGCGCGTCGCCCGAGGCGCCACCGAGATCGTGCTCGTCCATGGCTATTCCGGCGTCGGTAAATCGACGCTGGTCAACGAGCTCCACAGGCTCGTCGTCGGCCAGACCGGCAGCTTCCTCTCCGGCAAGTTCGATCAGTTCAATCGGGGTCTACCCTACAGCTCCCTCATCGAGGCGTTCCGGCAGAGCATCCGCCAGCTGCTCACCGAGGACGAGGCGCGGCTCTCTGTCTGGAGGACGCGGCTCGGACGCGCGCTCGGCCCCAACGGCCAGATCATCGTCGATGTGATCCCGGAGCTCGAGCTGGTCCTCGGCCAGCAGCCGGCCGTGCCCCAGCTCGGCCCAGCGGAGTCTCAGAACCGGTTTCGTCAGGTCTTCCAGAGCTTCATTCAGGCCTTCGCCCAGAGGGAGCACCTCCTCGTGCTCTTCCTCGACGACCTGCAGTGGGCCGACGCAGCGTCCCTGGATCTGCTCCGGTACCTGAGCGAAAACCCGGCCAGCGGCTACCTGCTGCTGATCGGCGCGTACCGAGACAACGAGGTCACGGACGGCCACCCGCTGGGCCGCGCGTTCGAGCGCCTCCAGGTGGAGGCGACGAGGGTCACCCACCTCGCGCTGGCGCCGCTCTGCCAGGACGATCTCACGGGGTGGCTCGTCGACGTCCTCTCGTGCACGGCAGAGCGCGCGGGGCCGCTCGCGTCGCTCCTGGCCAGCAAGACCCACGGCAATCCGTTCTTCGTCATGGAGTTCTTGAAGACGCTCCATCAAGAGCGGCTGCTCGTGTTCGACCCGGCGCTCTCGGACGAGCGCGGCGTGGGCGCGTGGCGCTGGGACATGGATCAGCTCAGGTCCGTCGGGGTCACGGACAACGTGGTCGACCTCCTGGTCGGCAAGCTGCAGAGGCTCCCGCTCGCAGCGCAGAGCGCGGTGAAGCTGGCGGCCTGCGTCGGGGGCCGCTTCGACTCGAACATCCTGTCCATCGTGTTCGAGCGCTCGCCGCGGGAGACGGCCGACGCCCTGTGGGAGGCCGTGCAAGCGGGCCTCATCCTGCCCACGGATCAGTCGTACAAGCTGCTGCTCGGCGCCGAGCCGGGAGATCCCTTCGATGCGTCGCTGGAGGAGCTCGCCGTCCCGTACGAGTTCCTGCACGACCGCGTGCAGCAGGCAGCCTATTCGCTCATCCCCGACCAGGACCGGAAGAAGACCCACCTCGACATCGGCCGCCTCCTCCGGCGGCGCCTCCCGACCGAGCGCGTCGCGGAGCGGCTCTTCGAGGTGGTCAATCACCTGAACGCAGGCGCCGAGGTGGTGCGCGACACGACGGAGCGCCAGGAGATCGCGCAGCTCGATCTCACCGCCGGTCGCAAGGCAAAGGCGTCCGCTGCCTACGAACCGGCGCTGCGCTACCTCGCCGCTGGCACCGAGCTCGTCGGGGCGGAGGGGTGGAGCCGCTGTCATGAGCTGACGTTCGCGCTGCACCTCGAGAGGGCCGAGTGCGACTATCTCATGACCCGCTTCGCGGACGCCGACGAGAGGTTCGCGCTCCTGCTCCGCAACGCCCGTACCGACGACGAGCGGGTCGCCGTGCATACCGCCCGTGTGACGCAGCTCCTGCACCTGTGCCAGTACGAGCAGGCCGTGGAGACCGGCTTGCTCGCGCTGCAGCTGCTCGGCATACGGCTGTCGTCCAAGCCGCACATGGGTGAGGTGCTGCTCGAGCTCGCCCAGGTTCGATGGAAGCTGCGGGGCAGGCAGATCAGCGAGCTCAGCGAGCTGCCGGACCGCATGACGCCGGAGATCCGGGCGGCGATGGGTCTGCTCATCACCCTCTGGTTCCCTGCCTACCTGCTGCAGCGCGAGCAGCTCATCGGGCTCATCATCCTCAAGCTCGTGCAGCTGTCGCTCACCTACGGCAACACCGAGGCCTCCTCGTTCGCGTTCGCCTGCTTCGGCATGTTCAACAGCTCGGTGCTCCGCGATCCCAGGACGGGCGCGGCGTACGGCAAGCTCGCCCTGGTCCTGGCGCGCAAGTTCAATGATCCATCGGTGACGTGCAGGACGCTCTTCGTCATCGCGAGCTTCCTGGAGGTGTTCTCGTCCCACCTGCGCGAGGCGCTCGATCTGCTCGCGGAGGCGATCCAGTGCGCCGTCGACTCCGGCAACCTGGTGCAAGCATCGTACTGCATGTGCCTGAGCATCTACTGGACCTCTCTGGTCGACACCCCGATCGCCGAGGTGACCGCGCAGGCTCGCCGGTATCTCGAGTTCGGACGACGGACCGACGCCCAGAAGGTGGTCCAGTGCATGCAGATCACCCTGCGCTGGACGCGAGAGCTGCAGGACGCCGACCCCTCCGCGCTGCGCTCGAACGAGCACTCGCTCGAGCCGGACGCGTACGTCACCGAGGACATGCAGCGCGCGCAGCACCTGCTGCTGGCGCTCCAGATCGGCTACCTGTTCGAGCGTCATGACGAGGTGGTGGAGATCGCGTCGCGGCTCGAGGCCTACAAGGACATGCTGGACCCGAGCTCGGCGTTCGTTCCGCACCACGCGTTTTACCGGGCGCTCGCGGCGCTCTCGCTGGTTCCGGACGCGGACGGCGCGGACAGGCGCCGCCTGCGCGGCGCGATCGACAAGGCAAAGCGGATCTTGCACAAGTGGGCCGAGCACAGCGCGGTGAACGCCCGCCACAAATATGCGCTGGTGCTGGCCGAGGAGGCGCGCGTGGAGGGCCGATCCAGGCAGGCGGCGAGGCTCTACGACGACGCGATCTCCGCAGCGCGGAAGAGCGAGTACCTCCACGATGTGGCTTTGGCGTGCGAGCGCGCGGCGCTGTTCCATCTGAACAGGGGCAAACCGCAGCTGGCCGGCTCGTACCTCCAGGAGGCGCGCGGCTGCTATCTCACCTGGGGCGCGCACACCAAGGTCCGCGCGCTCGACGAGCAGTATCCCGTGCTCCTCATGCGGTCGTCTCCGGCGCAGGTGAAGCATCAGAGCGGCACCGCCGTGACGGTGTCGCCGACGCCCCAGGACCTCGACTTGACCACGGTCGTCAAGGCGTCCCAGGTGCTCTCCAGCGAGATCATGCTCGGTCGGCTCCTGGACAGGATCATGCAGATCATGCTCGAGAACGCAGGCGCAGAGAAGGGAGTCCTCCTCATCAAGGAAGCCGGCCAGCTCGTCATCGAGGCCAAGGGGACGATCGCGTCCGGGGAGGTCACCGTGCTTCAGTCGATCCCGATGGATCAGAGCCCGGATCTCCCGCACGCGCTGGTGAACTACGTCGCCAGGACGCGGGAGAGCGTCGTGCTGCGCGACGCGGCGCGGGATGAGCGGCTGGTCAGCGACCCCTACGTCGTGCGTTGCCAGCCGAGGTCGGTGCTCTGTGCCCCGCTCGTTCATCAGGGACAGCTCGTCGGTGTGCTGTATCTCGAGAACAACCTCATCACCGACACCTTCACCTCGGATCGGCTGAAGGTGCTCCGTCTGCTCTCGTCGCAGGTCGCGATCTCGATCGAGAACGCGCGGCTCTACAACGATCTCGAGCGGAAGGTCGACGAGCGAACCGAGGAGCTCAAGCGCAAGAACATCGCGCTGGCGTCGACGCTCGAGCACCTCCAGCAGACCCAGCAGCAGCTGATCCAGGCGGAGAAGATGGCGTCGCTCGGCAACCTCACCGCGGGAGTCGCTCACGAGCTCAAGAACCCGCTCAATTTCGTCAACAACTTCGCTGATCTGTCCGTTCGATTCGCGGATGAGCTCGTCACGCTCTCGACCGAGCTCCATCTCGACGACCCGCACAGCGGCGAGGTCATGGCGAAGATCAGGGAGGTGCTCCCGATGCTGAGGATCAACGCGAACAAGATCGCGGAGCACGGCAAGCGCGCGAACGCCATCGTGAACAACATGCTGCTGCACTCCCGTGTCCTGTCGGGCGTCCGAGAGCCGGTGAATTTGAACGCGCTGGTCGAGAAGTCGGTCGAGCTCGCGATGGTCGGCAAGCTCGCTGCGGCGCCCGCCCTGGACGTGGTGGTCGAGAAGGAGTTCGACGCTTCGCTCCCGCCGGTCGAGGTGATGGATCAGGAGCTCGCTCGCGTGATCATCAACCTGGTCAACAACGCGCTCTACTCCGTAGGTGAGCGGGTGCGGGCGGAGAGGGGCGCCGCGGCGGAGCCGCCTCGCATCCGGGTGTCGACGCGCCGGGTCGGGTCGATCGCCGAGATCCGGATCTGGGACAACGGCACCGGGATACCGGAGCTCATCCGTGAGCGGATCTTCGACCCATTCTTCACGACCAAGCCCAACGGGCAGGGCACCGGGCTAGGGCTCTCCATCTGCTATGAGATCGTGCGTCACGGCCATGGAGGCGCGATCCGGCTCGGGAACACCGAGAAGGGGCGCCACGCGGAGTTCATCGTGGAGCTGCCGGTGCGCGGCCCCGCGTCCCGCCCGTCCGCGGCCGTGCCGGTGGATGACGTCGCTGTCGATCCGCTGAGCAAACACCGGAGCTGACGAGGGCTGGCGCCGCCGGCGGCGCGATCGCGGCGGGGCGAGCTCGGCCGGCGCAGCGCTGACCGGCGCGCTCGGCCGGCCCTCCGCTACTGCGCCGGCGCGGGGCGCCCCTCGACCGCCGCGAGGTAGTCGCGCACGGATTGCTTCATCCCGACCTCGAGCGCATGCGCCACGAGGTGGTGACCGATCGACACCTCTTGAATCTGCGGCGCTTCGCGGACGAGCGGCGCGAGGTTCTCCACGGTGAGGTCGTGCCCCGCGTTGATCCCGACCCCGGCCGCCACGGCGGCCCTCACGGTCGCGACGATCTTGTCGAGCTCCGCGCGGTGATCGCCGCGATCGAACGCCTGGGCGTAAGGACCGGTGTAGATCTCGATGCGATCGGCCCCCATCTCCGCGACCACGGGCACCACCGCCGGGTCGGCCTCGACGAAGAGGCTTGTCCGGATCCCCTCCTCCTTGAGCCGCTTCACCACAGGCTGGAGGACGAAGCGCCATTTCGCGACGTCCCAGCCGCGGTGCGAGGTGAGCTCGCCCGGCGTGACCGGGACCAGCGTGCACTGCGTCGGCCTGAGCTCGAGCGTGAGGTCCAGGAACTCCTCGCGGAGATCGCCTTCGAAGTTCGTCTCCACCGTGGTGATGTGGCGAGTCACCGCCCGCGCGTCGTCCGGCGTGATGTGCCGCCGGTCCGCCCTCGGATGGATGGTGATGCCGTGGGCTCCGTAGTCGACGATCTTCCGGGCGAAGGAGAGGACATTCGGGGCATCGTGTCCCCGCGAGTTCCGCAGGAGCGCGATCTTGTTCACGTTGACGCTGAGCTTCATGGAACATCCTCTCGCCGGCTCGTGCGCGGCGCTCGCGACGCCGCTATACACGATCGACGCCGCGAGGCGAACACGCCGCGCGCCGCCAGCGCGCAGCTGGGGGAGCGCCGTCGGCGCCCCCGGGCCGGCCCTCCGGCCGCGGCGGCGCGGCCGTTCGGCGCCTACACGCGCCGCGCGGCCCGCGAGCCCCGCACCGCGACGTCGGTCGCGAGGAGCGACACGACGAGGATGCCGACGGCGACGAGCGCGTTGTTCCACACCGTCGCCATCAGCAGCGCCGGTATCGTCCAGGCGCTGACGAAGAGCCACACCGCCAGGATCGCGGTGGCGTAACGCGCCCTCGGCGCCCAGAGCGCGATCAGGGCGAAGACGACGCACAGCGCGCCCACCACCCAGGTGTTGGTGAACTCGTCCCGGCCGTGGCGCCAGAGGAACGCGGAGATCAAGAGCCAGATCCCGAGCGCGATGTTGATGCCACGCAAAGCCGCCATCCGATGCTCCATTGGCCTCCCTCCCTCGCGGATCGCCGTGCCGGCGCCTCCGCCGCGCGACGCCCTGGCTCCCTCGCTCTGCCCGCTCGCCGCGGCCTCGGGCCAGGCGTCCTGCCCGAGCGGCCTCGGCCCGCCGACCGCGGAGCCCGCTCACCCCACCTGCCGAGCGCCGGCGTCCCTGCGCCCGGTCCACACACCCCAGAGCTCAGCGAACGCCGTGCGAATCCAGTGCCACGCGCCTCGCCCTGGGAGCGGCCGCGCGGCCAGAGGCCGCGTTCGTGAGGGCCGCCGCGCGGCGGTTCGGCTAGAAGCCCCGTCGCCATGGACTTCTTCGCGACCGCCGCCAAAGGAACCGAGCCCGCCCTCCGCGACGAGCTCCGCGAGCACCGGTTCCGCGGCGTCCGCGCGGATCGCGGCGGCGTCCACTTCTCCGGCCCGCCGGACGACGGCTTCCGCGCGTGCATCGAGCTCCGCACCGCCGTGCGCGTGCTCGTCGAGCTCGCCTCGTTCGACGCGCCCAGCGGGGACGCGCTCTACGAGGGCGTCTCGCGCGTCGACTGGGCCCCTTACCTGAGCCCGGTCCACACGCTCGCCGTCCGCGCCTCCTGCCGCTCGAGCGCGCTGACCCACACCCAGTTCATCGCGCAGCGGACCAAGGACGCCATCGTCGACCAGATCCGGCGCCGCGTCGGCGCCCGCCCGTCGGTCGACCTCGACGACCCGGATCTCGCCCTCTTCCTCCACCTCGTCCGCGACCGCGCGACGCTCTACGCCGACCTCGGCGGCGCCGCGCTCCACCGCCGCGGCTACCGCACGCACATCGGCGGCGCGCCGCTCAAGGAGACGCTCGCCGCCGCGCTGCTCCGCCTCTCCGGCTGGGACCGCGCCCGCCCGTTCGTCGACCCGATGTGCGGCGCCGGCACCATCGCCCTCGAGGCCGCGCTCTGGGCGCGGGACATCGCCCCCGGCCTGCGCGCGCAGCGCTTCGGCTTCGAGCGGTGGGCGTGCCACGATCAGGCCGCCGCGCGGCGCACGACCGAGCTCCGCGACGCCGCCCGCGCGCGGATCCGGCCCGAGGGCCCCGCGATCGTCGCCGCCGACATCGACCCCCGCGCCACCGAGATCACCCGCGGCAACGCCCGGATGGCCGGCGTGCAGATCGAGGTCCGCTGTCAGTCCATCACCGCGCTCGCCCCGACCGCGCCGCCGGGCCACGTCCTGACCAACCCGCCGTACGGCGAGCGCCTGCCGGGGACGCTGGCCCTCTACCGCGACATGGCGGCGGCGCTGTCGCGGCTCGAGGGCCACCGCGTCGCCATCCTCGCCGGCACCGAGGACATCGAGCACGCCATGCGCAGGAGGCCGGAGCGCTCGCTCACCGTGTTCAACGGCCCGATCGAGTGCCGGCTGCTGACGTACGACATCCCCTGAACCGGCGCGCGGTGTCGGAGAGGGCGCGCCGCGCGGGAGGGCGCGTGCGAGACGTGCGAGACGTCAGGAGAGCAGGCGCATCACAAGGAACATCGCCAGCGCCGTCAGGAGCATCCCGGCGACGAAGCCGATGATGAGCCCCCGCTTGCCGGCGAGCCAGCTCGGCTCCCGCGCCTGCGGAGGCGCCGGCGCAGGCGCAGGCGGCGCCTGGGGCACGACGACGTGATCGGGCATCGTCGCGCGGCGCTCCAGCACCGTGCGCTGCTCTGCGATGGTCGTGGCGAGCTCGAACGGCAGCGACGCCGCCGGGGCTGCCGGCGAGGCGCTGTCGGCCGCCGCCGGCGCCCTCCGTACGACCGCCGCGGAGTCCCCGGCGGTCTCCGCGCTCGCCGCGCCGAACCCCATCGCCCCGAACCCCTGCGGGCTCGCCGCCTGGAGCTCGCCGGGCGTCACCGTGGGCATCTGGCTCTCGGCCGGGGGGTGGGACGAGACCAGCCGGAGCGTGTTGGCGGCGCGCGGCGATCTCCTGTCCCACGCCCCTGCCGCCCCCCCGTCGAGCGGGCTCTGCGGCGTCGCCGGGACCGGCACGGAATCGACGCGCACCAAACCGACCTCGGCCCGCTTCTCGGGCGTGCCCAGCCCGAAGTCCTCGGCGGAGCGGAGCGTCGCCTTCACCTCGCGGCCAGGAGGCGTGATGTCGAGCTCGTCGCCCTCGTCATAGGCCGCCGTGTGGACTCGCACCCTCGCCGGACCGAGGAGCTCGTCGCGACGGACCATGGTGAGCGTGCTGTCGTCGTCCCCGCTCGCGTCGTCGTACGCGCCCGGCTCGGCCAGGCCGTTCCCCGAGAGCAGCGCCTCGCTGGCGCCGTGGGACCAGGACGGGAGCTGCAGCGAGATCTCCGGCACCGACTCCCCGGCCCAGCGCTGCGGCTCGGCGCCCGCCCCCGGCGCGACCGCCTGCGGATCGAGCGTCTGCGGGAGCTCCGAGGGCGGCGGCGCGTGGTGAAGCACCACCGGCGGCGGACGCGCGACCTCGGCGCCCGCCCCCCCGCCGGAGACGAGCGTCCGGGCCGACTCGATCGAGAGCTCCGCCCTGGGCGCCTGGCCGGAGATCGGCGCCGACGTCGAGCTCGGCAGCGACGTCAGCGGCGGGAGCGACATCGGCCCCCGCTGTAGCGACGCGTCCCGCGAGAAGAGCGAGCTCGGCTGCCGGCGCGAGATCGGCCCGAGCCCCACGGCCGTGTCGGGCAGCTCGGCCAGCAGGCAGTGCAGCGTGTACCCGAGCTCGCGCGCCGTCTGGTACCTGTCCGCCGGCTCCTTGGCGAGCGCCTTCACGATCAGCGCCTCGAGGCGCGGGTGGATCCCGGGCGCGCAGCTGCTCGGCGCCGGCACCGGCGCATGGATGTGGAGCGTCGCCGTGTGGAGCGGCGTCTCGCCCTCGAACGGCAGCCGCCCCGTGACGAGCTGGAACAAGAGGACCCCGCAGGTGTACAGGTCGGCCCGCTGATCCACCGGCAGCAGCCCGCACTGCTCCGGAGCCATGTAGGCCGGCGTGCCGACGAACGTGCCCGCGCGCGTCACGACGGACAGCGGGTCGGCGAGGAGCTCGGGCGCCTCGCCGGACGAGCCCGTGTCGAGGATCTTGGCGATCCCGAAATCGAGCACCTTCACCCGCTCGCCGTGAGGGTGCATGGGATCGGGGACCACCATGACGTTCTCGGGCTTCAGATCGCGGTGCACGACGCCCATCTCGTGGGCGACCGCGAGCGCCTCGCACACCTCCGAGAGGATGCGGACCGCCCGCGCCTGGCCGATCGCGCCGTGGCGCTCGAGGAGGACGTAGAGGTCATCCCCCGAGAGCAGCTCCATCACGATGTAGCTGAGGGCGCCCTCGACCCCGTACTCGAAGATCTTGACGGAGTTCGGGTGCTTCACCCGCGCCGCGGCCTTCGCCTCGCGCTGGAAGCGCCGGATGAACGCGCGGTCCCCGGTGAACTCCGGGTTCATGATCTTGATCGCCACCCGGCGGGGCTCGGCGTCGCGCTCGGCGATGAAGACGCTGGCCATGCCGCCCTCGCCGAGGAAGCGGGTGATCGTGAACCGCCCGGCCACCTTGCGGCCGAGGAGCGCTTCATGCCTCATGCGCCCGGCACCTGCCGGCGTCTGCCCCGCTCGCCCGCTTCCGGGCCGCACCGCATGCCCGCCCCAGGGCGGCCGTGCCCCTCGCGCAGGAGAGCGCTGCGCCCATGGCTGTCCGCGCGCCCGCGCGACCCGCGCGTCCGATGCGAGGGAGAGTGCACGCGGCGACCATACCAAAGAACTCGACAGCCGACGACTTGTCGGCCCCCGGCGGCGCGCGGTGCCCCTTCCGCGAGCGCGCGCCGCGCGCCGCCGCGCCCGCGCCGTCGACCGTCCCGAGCACTGCTCCGACCGCCGTCACCCCGGAGACGGGCGCCGGTCGCAAGCTCGTCCGGCAACAGTTAACTCTTTAACGCCACCCCCGATGCACATGTGCGACAGGTGCTTAACTTATCGAAAGAGCTCGCGTTCGAGCGTCGGCGAGCGTTGGCAACGTTCTTGCCTTGGGGGGACTACCTCGCGCTGCGCCCTGTGCGCCGTGAAGGGTCAGCTTGTGCGTCGATCTCGACAGGCAGCTTCCGGAGGATCGTTGATGAATCGAATTTTTAGGCGTGCGGTGCTCCTCGGCACCGTCGCGCTGACCGTCGTGGGGGCGGGCTGCGCCGAGGAGCGGCCGTCCATCAGAAGGGTGCAGAGCGATGCGCTCGCCAAGTCCTTCTTCGTTGGAGGGGACCTCAAAGACATCGTCGATGACCCCGAGTTCTACATGCGGGGTACGGTCGTCGACGTCGGGTACGGCGCCGCCCAAGATGGCCTCTTCACGTCGACCTACGCCCAGCCCGTCTCCCGGATCAAGTGGGAGATCACCGAGCGCCAGCTCAACGCCCGGCTCGCCTACGAGCGCATCGAGGGGACCGACGGCAAGGGCAACAACTATAACGGGCTCACCAAGAAGACGACGAACGACGGTCAGATCGTCGCGAGCTACGCGATCGAGTCGCATTTCGACATCGTCCGCGACTACAACCCCTCGACCGGCGAGGAGTCGAACGTCATCGTCGAGAACACCAGCGACCGGCTCTGGTACGAGCGCGAGTACATCCGCGTCGACTGGTCCCGCAACCTCGCCACCGACGCCTACAACTTCGACACCCTGTCGCAGATCGGCCTCTACGGAGGTGTCGAGTACGAGCCGCTCGCCTATTACGTCAGCGACCCCGCCTCCGCCGACGCCCCGCGGTTCGACGGCGAGAACGGCTACTTCGACGTCACGACGAAGGCGTTCGCCACGCCCGCGCTGCTCGACCTCTCGAGCCTCGGCTGGGGCATCGACAAGTTCCCTGCCTGCATGCTCCCGGGCGACTTCGCCGGCGGCACCGACCCGTACGGCAACTGCAACCCGGTCGAGATCACGATCCGGCAGTCGTTCAAGAAGGTGGTCGACAACGACTACGAGCCGGTCGACTTCGACGGCGTGAGGTTCCAGGCGTTCGGCATCTTCAACTTCGATTACCGCTACGGCTACGAGCGCAACTACGGCATCGTGGACAACCAGTGGCGGCGCTTCGCGGCCCGCTACAACCTCTGGAAGCGCAGCCACTTCTACACGGATCCCGAGGCGATGGAGGGCGCGGTCGCCTGCGCGACCCGGGAGACGGCCCCGGCCGGCGACGTGACCGCCGATCCGAACCTCGACGAGAACAAGGACGGCACCGCGGACGTGTGCGCGGCGGCCGGCGCGGGCTCGCAGTGCGACGTGTACAAGCAGAAGTGCACGCTGCCTTACACGGAGCGCGAGGCCGTCGTCATCCCCTGGTACGTCGGCGGCAACACGTCGGAGGACATCTTCGAGGCGACCCAGTGGGCCACCGAGGAGTGGGATCTCGCGATGAAGACCGCGATCCAGACGTCGCGCCTCGTCGAGTGCCGGAAGACGGGCGGCCAGGACTGCGACGCGAAGTTCCCGATGTGGAAGGGCCAGCAGGACGACATCGACGAGGCCGTCGCGCTCTCGCGCGCGCTGAACGCGTGCCGCCGCGAGCAGGGCTGGGACGCGCCGGCGTGCGACGACCAGGCCAAGCAGGCCGTGGAGCAGCTCTCTCAGCGGCGGGGCGGCGACCAGGCGACGCTCGCGATCGGAAGCGTCGTCACGCAGCCTTCGGTGATCGTGCTCTGCCACAACCCCATCGTGGAGGGCGATCACCCCGCCTGCGGCGACACGAGCGTCCCCCTCGAGGAGCGCGTCGCCCCGCGGCTCGGCGACCTCCGCTACAACAGCGTGCTCATCGTCGAGAAGCCGCAGACCCCGTCGCCCTGGGGCATCATGGTCGACGCCGACGACCCGATCACGGGCGAGAAGGTGGCCGCCAGCATCAACATCTGGAGCCACGTCACCGACTCCGCGGCGCAGCAGCTCGTCGACATCGTCCGCTACATCAACGGCGAGATCCCGACCTCCGAGATCACCGACGGCACGTACATCCGTGACTGGGCGCAGGCGAGCCGCATGTCCGGCGGCGGCCAGGGGCCCACGATGACGAAGCAGGAGGTCACGTCGCGGCTCGCGAGCGCCACGAAGCTCGACGCCGAGGCGTACGCGGGCCTCGTCGCGCAGGGCGTCTCCCCCCAGCTCAAGGCGCTCATCGAGCCGATGAAGGCGAAGGTCGCCGACATCGCGGTGCGGGGCGACGTCCCCTCCCCGCAGCAGGCGGTCGTGGGCGCCCGCATGAAGGCCGCCCGGGGCAGCCTCGCCGAGTCGGAGCTCCTGAACCCGGCGATGCTGAAGCGCGCGGGCGTCCCCGCCGGCCTGCCCATCGAGGGCCCGCTCGCGGACGCGGCGTCGCCGTTCGCGATGAACAACCCGAAGATGCACTCGCAGCTCCGCCGCATGCACGACAACGCGCTCGCCGAGCGCGGCGCCTGCATCCTGCACGAGGCCCCCGAGGCCTCGGCGATGACGGGCCTCGCGGAGGCGCTCCGCGAGAAGTTCCCCGTCGGCGACGACGAGACGGCCGACGAGAAGCGGGGGCGCTACGAGAAGATGTTCAAGTACATCCAGCGCCGCTACCAGTACGCGGTCATCGCGCACGAGATGGGGCACTCCATCGGCCTCCGGCACAACTTCGTGAGCAGCTACGCCTCGCTCTTCTTCCGGCCCCAGTACTGGCAGCTCAGGACGAAGAACGGGAAGGTCAAGGCGGCGTGCACCGGTGAGGCGGACGAGAGCCCGGAGCAGTGCGTCGGCCCTCGCTACTTCGACGCGATCACGGACGAAGAGCAGAAGAACATGATCTGGATGTTCCAGCACTCCACGGTCATGGACTACCCGGGCGACGTCTCGCAGGACCTGGTCGGCCTGGGCGTCTACGACTTCGCCGCCGCGCGCTTCTTCTACGGCGACAACGTGAGCGTCTACGACAACGGCGACCGCAACTACCTCGCCGGCGGCAGGGTCGGCGGCGGGCTCCTCGCCGCGACGGACAACTTCGGCGGGCTGGCCGGCATCAAGTACGGCATGTTCGCGAAGGGCAACGCCACGAGCGCGCCCAGCGTCAACGACTTCCACTACTCCCAGCTGCAATCGCAGTACGAGGTCATCCGCGACTGCTACGACGTGGAGGCGACCCCGCCCGCGACGTGGAACGAGCAGCTCGACGGCAAGTGGCACCCGCTCCTCGACGGCGGCATCGTCACGGTCGGCGAGGAGACGAAGCGCTGCCGCCAGCAGCCGGTCGACTACGTCGGCTGGAAGCAGCTGCGCAAGCCGCAGGACAGCGAGACCGCGATCGGCGCATTCCGCGGCGGCCCGGCGGTCGACGCCCAGAACCGCGTCCGCGTGCCGTACGGGTTCGCGACCGACAACTGGGCCGACACCGGCAACGTCTCGGTCTTCCGCCACGACAACGGCGCCGACCCGTACGAGCAGCTGATGTTCCTGCTCACCACCCAGGAGAACAGGCACATCTTCGACAACTTCCGGCGCAACCGCACGACGTTCAGCGTCCGCGCCGCGGCGGACAGGTCCTACAGCCGCTACAACGAGAAGATGCTCGGCATCGCCGGCGGCATCGGGTTCTACGGGACGATCTACCAGGATCTCGCGACGAACCAGGGCCTGTCGTTCGACACGCTGTGGCCGCTCCTCGTCGAGGGCAGCCTGCAGGAGAACGTCGTGGCCGCGACGGTGGCGTTCGATCACTTCACGAGGCAGCTCGCCCGCCCGGAGGAGGGGCCGCACTACCTGCGCGATCCGCTGTTCAACGACCCGGTCCTCCGCTCGAACCTCGACGGCGACGACTACGGCGCCGGCGAGGACTTCGGCTCCTTCGGCGGCACGACCAACAGCCCGGTGCTGGTGCAGATCCCGAACGGCTCGACCGGCTACCTGAAGGACATCGGGTTCGGCGGTCACCCGCTCGAGAACAGGAACTCGGAGAGCAACGGCGACTTCGACACCGACTATTCGTTCAACGCGGGCAGCTACTACGACAAGATCCACACGGCCATCCTGCTCTCCGAGTCGGAGGACCGGTTCGTGAGCCAGTCCCGCCGCGACTTCTACGACGCCCGCTTCCGCGCGGTCGGCATGGCCGACGTGCTGCCCGAGGGCTACCGCCGCGTGCTCGCCAACGCCCTCACCGGCGATCGCTCGCTCCTCGCGCCTCGCCTCGAGGCCGGCGAGGACGGCTTCCCGGTGCTCGACACGGCGAGCAAGGATCCCGACCCGCTGGCGAAGGAGTTCCCGGCGCGCCCGATGGGCTGGGTCAGCTGGTGGCCGAACGAGGGGCCGAAGGTCTGCTTCCCGACCGACGGGAAGAACCTCTGCACGAACTACCTCGGCGGCGACTTCGACCCGGCCGTCGTGGACCGGACCGTCGCTGTCGATCCGCAGATCGGCTGGGAGGTGCAGAAGTTCCTGATCGCGTGGACGCTCGCGAACATCCCCGCGAACGGCAAGACGAACTGGCTCGACATGATGCGCGTCTACCGGCTCGGCAGCGACGCAGACCCGGGCTTCGAGCAGCGCATCGAGTGGCAGGACCCGACGTCCGGGCAGGTCTACTACGCCCGCACGTACGGCATGGAGTGCCTCTTCGGGGCCGGCAAGAACAGGGCGGCCTGCGAGGACTCCGGCGGCAAGTGGGTGCAGAAGGGCATCGCGGCCCGCGTGCTCGAGTACGCCAACGCCCTCACCGCGAAGGGCTACCAGCTCGACGCGAGGCACGAGGCGCAGCCGGGCAACCCGGCGGACAGCATCCCCGCGGATCCCGCGTACGTCGCCGACTACGGCCCCGGCTTCAACAAGTACGGTCGCGCGATGATCACGTACCACCCGGACGGCGCCGCGATCATCATCCCGGATCCGGCGATCAAGGACGTGCCCGCGGTCGGCCCGCTCAAGGAGGTGCCGGCGTGCGATCAGAACATCAACGAGAACTGCACCCAGCTCACCATCTACAAGAACCACTACGCGTACGAGCTGAAGGGCTACAAGTCGGTGCCTGACTACCTGCTCAAGATGATGGCCCAGTTCGGCCTCGCCGACCCGGAGCAGCTGGGCATCTTCCCCGACTGATCCACGCCTCCCCACGCCGGGGCCCCACGCCGGGGCCCCGCGCTCCCCCTCATAAGCGTTAACCAAGCTTCACGCCGCGTTCTCCTACATCCGAACGTGGTCGTGGTCGTGGTCGTTCACGACCTAACGTTGACGACCACGACTGAGGATCCCGCACATCTTTTTTTGATCCGTTTCGGACCCGCCAAGCGTCTGAAATGTCATGGGAAATCCCGATGTGCCGGAAACGATGCCGTCGATCGTGCGCGAGTTCGAGACGGTGCAGCTGGGCGATGCGCGCCTGCATCAGCGGGTCCGGGCGGTGGTGGCACGGCTGAGCGTCGCGCCGGGCGAGAGCTTCCCGGACTCGCTGAAGACAGAGGCAGAGCTGGAGGGCTTCTACCGGCTCCTTGGCAATCAGCGCGTGTCGTATGGTGCGCTGGTGCAGGCCCACAGCGAGCAGACCCTCGAGCGGATGGCCGGTCACGACACGGTTCGCGCGGTGCATGACACCACCGCCGTCGCCTTCGACGGCGACGGCGCACGCAAAGGGCTCGGTCCGCTCAACGGCAAGGACACCCAGGGCTTTTTGGCGCACGCGACGCTCGCCGTGGCCACCGACGCGATCAATCAGCCGCTCGGACTGCTGGGCCTTGCCTGCTGGGCCCGCAAAGCCTCCGCCCTGTCCAAGAGCCCACGCAAGAAGAACAGGACGGGCAGCGACTATGCGCGCGTGACCGACAAGGAGTCGACGCGCTGGCTGCGGCAGGTGGAGGCGGCCGAGCAGGCCGTGGGCGACCGCACGTCGCTGCTGCACATCATGGACCGCGAGGCCGACGCCTACCCGCTTCTGTGCGCCATGGTCGAGCAGGGCCACCGCTTCGTCGTGCGCATGGCGCGCGATCGGAACGTGTCGGAGCTGGCCGAGGATGAGGAAGAAGCGCTCGACGACGGCGCACGGCTGCGGCTGAGCGAGGCGCTGGTCGAGCTGCCGATCCGGCTCAGTCGCGAGGTCGTGCTCACCCAACGCCGCGCCGGCCCTGTCCCGGCGAGCAAGCGCGCGCACCCCGAGCGCTCGGAGCGGAGCGCCACGCTGGGCGTCGGCGCCCGGCGCATAGCGCTGCGCCGTCCGTACTACCTGCCCGAGCTGGCCGAAGAGCTCGCGGTCAACGTCGTGCTGGTGCAGGAGATCGACACGCCCGCGGGCGAAGAGCCGGTCGCGTGGGTGCTGGCGACCAACGAGCCCGTCGACACGCCCGACCAGATCGCAGCGATCGTCGACCATTACCGGGCACGGTGGCTCATCGAGGAGTTCTTCAAGGCCCTGAAGACCGGCTGCGCCCTCGAGACGCGCCAGCTCGAGAGCTTCCGGAGCCTGACGAACGCGCTGGCGCTGTTCGCCCCGATCGCGTGGCAGATGCTGCTGCTGCGCTCTCTGTCCCGCGTTGAGCCCAACGCGCCCGCGGAACGAGCCCTGAACCCCACGCAGCTGAAGCTGCTGCACCAGCACCAGCCCAAGAAGTTGCCGGCTCAGGGGGCGACGGTAGTCGATGCGCTCTACGCCGTTGCCGGTCTTGGTGGACATCTCAAGCGCAACGGTCCGCCTGGCTGGCTGACGCTCGCGCGCGGAATGCAGACCTTGCTCATGCTGGAGACGGGCTGGAACGCCGCCGTTGCCAACTCAGCGAAAACTAAGGGGGAAATGTGATCAATCCTCAGACGACCACGACCACGTTCACGACCACGTAAACGTTCACGTTCACGTTCACGACCACGTAAACGTTCACGTTCACGTTGGTGACGCCCTGAGCAGCGTCCGGCCGTCCGCGTCCCTCAGGCCCGAGATCACCTGGCCGAGCCCGCCTGCTGCCGTTGGAGGTCGCGCGGGCGCCAGGGCGGCACTACGCTCGGCGTGGCGCTGCGCGCGCCGCGGCATGATCCCCTCCCCCGCCCTCCACGCCATCGCCCCGGCCCACCGCTCGGACGCGCGGGCCTTCGCGGCCTACCTCATCGAGCACGTCGCCGAGTCCGGCCGGCGCGGAGTGCCCCATTTCGCCATCGCTACGTCGCTCGCCCCCGACGAGGTCGAGCACAGCGCGCGCGACCGCTGGGGCAAGGGGCTCGACGAGCCGCTCTGGGGGCGGGCCTGGCTGCTCCGGTCGAGCGAGCCGCGGGCGCGCATCATCGGGCACATCGAGCTCCGCGGCGGCCGCGTCTGGTCCGAGGGCCACCGCGCCGTCGTCGCGATGGGCATCCTCGGCCCCCACACCGGGCAGGGCCACGGCCGGCGCCTGCTCGAGACCGCGATCGCGTGGGCCCGCGACGAGGCGGGCCTCGAGTACCTCGACCTCGGCGTCTTCGCCAACAACGAGCGGGCCAGGCGGCTCTACGCGGGGATGGGGTTCGTCCCGATCGGCACCCGGGAGGACGCGTTCCGGGTCGACGGCGCCATTCTGGATGACATCCAGATGACCCTCGCGCTCCGCTCTCCCGACCCGCGCGCGGTCGCCCCGTCGGAGCGCTGAGCCACGGCGCGGGCGTCCCCGGGCCCGCCCGCGGCCCGGCCCGTGCCCCGCACGAGCGCTGGACGCGCGCTGGAGGGTACCCGCCGCGGCGCAGATGCGTCATGAGGACAACGCCGTCCAGGCGCCCGTCCGGAGGCCCGGCCATCGCCGGCCCGGTCGCCGGCGGCCGTCACCGCAGTCCATCGCCACCGAAAGCCATCATGCTCCGCTCGCCGCTCCTGCCGATCTTCCTTACCGTCTTCGTCGACGTCCTCGGCCTCACGCTCGTCCTCCCCCTCCTCCCGTTCTACGCCGAGCACTTCGGCGCCAGCGAGCTCGTGGTCGGCGTGCTCGCGGCGAGCTACGCGGTCTGTCAGCTCGTCTCCGGGCCGATCCTCGGCCGGATCTCGGACCGGGTGGGCCGCAAACCCACGCTGCTCGTGAGCCAGACCGGCACGTTCCTCGGGTTCCTGGTGCTCGGCTCGGCGAGCTCGCTCTGGATGCTGTTCCTCGGGAGGATCATCGACGGGCTCACGGCCGGGAACCTGACGATCGCGCAGGCGTACATCAGCGACGTGACCCGGCCCGAGGAGCGCACCAAGGCGTTCGGCCTGATCGGCATCGCCTTCGGCTCCGGGTTCCTGCTCGGCCCGGCCATCACGGGGGAGCTCGCGAGCCGCTTCGGCTACGGCGCGCCGGCGTACGGGGCGGCGGCGCTGTCGCTCCTGTCGGTCCTCCTCACGGCCACGCTGCTCCCGGCGAAGCCGCCCTTGCCGGCGGCCCAGGACGGGGTGACCGCCGCGGCCGCCCGGCCGGCGTCGCTCGGCCGCGGAGACGCCTTCCGCCGATACTTCGACCGGCCGCTCCCGCGCCGCCGGCTGCTCGAGTTCTTCGCCTTCTCTCTCTCCTTCTCGACGCTCATCGGCGGCCTTGCGCTCTTCCTCGAGCGGCGCTTCGCGTTCGGCGTCAAGGAGACGGGCTATCTCTACGCCTTCTCCGGGCTCATCGGCGGCAGCATCCAGGGCGGCCTGATCGGCCGGCTGGCGAAGCGGTACGGCGAGGAGCGGCTCGCGCTGCTCGGCTTCGGCACGATGGTGGTCGGCTACGGCCTGCTCGGCGTCGCGTACACCCTGCCCGTGCTGCTCACGCTCGTGGGGATCGCGGCGTTCGGCGCGGCGGTGGTGAGGCCGGCCGTCACCACGCTCCTCACGAAGAGCGTCGGCCGCGACGAGCAGGGCGCGGCGCTCGGCGTGAGCCAGTCGCTGGCGAGCATCTCGCAGATCATCGGCCCCATCGGCGCCGGCTGGCTGATCGAGCACCGGGCGCTCGCGGCGTACGGCCTGATGGCGGCGACCTTCGCCGCCCTCGGCGTCCTCCTCGGCCTGCAGAAGATCCCCGTCGGCGAGCCGATCGAGCTCTGAGGAGCGCCGCGCCCGGTTCCTCGCGGAACCACATCGGTCTCCGCCCCCCTCTGCACCAAGCAGAGCGGCAGCAGAGCGGCGGTCACCCGCACAGGAGACGGGCCCAGATCGGCGTTTTCGGCGCGCAAGCGCACTCCGGTGCGCTGAGCACCGAAAACGCCGAGATGGGCCCGTATCCGAAGCGGGTGACCGCCGCTCTAGGCGCGCGCACCCTTCACAAAGGGTAGGAGGGCGTCGACGAGCGGCGGCGTGGCGTCGTCGAGACGCCGGGGGTTGTGCCAGGCGAACGGCTCGACGAGGCGCGACGGCCGGAGGCCGAGCTTGCCGCGCGAGCACTCCACGAGGAGCGACAGCGCCCCGTGACGATCGTGGAGCCAGTCGATCTCCAGGCCGGCCTTGCGGACGCCCCAGGCGAAGCGGACGTAGGGCATGGCGCGGTACGGCCTGCGGTCCGCGGCGCGCGCGACGCGCAGCGCGAAGGCGCGGTGCTCGGCGGCGTCGGCCACGGGCCAGAGGCTGTGCGCCGGCGGGTACAGCACGGCGCCGCCGGCGCTGTGCAGCGACAAGGCGCGGTCGATCCGGCGCGACGACAGCGCGTGCGCGATGGCCTCCACCTCCGGCTCGCTGGCGGGGCGGCTGCCGGGCGAGAAGAGGAGCCCGATGAAGCGCTGGATGAGGCCGCGCTCGTACCATCCCGCGTCGAAGTTCCGGTTCAGGTCGACGCCCCGGGCATTGCCCCGCACGTACCGGTGTCGCCCGGCGCGGAGGTTCATCTCGACGCGGAGGAGCCCATCCGGGTTCACGATCGGGACGGCGAGGATCGACCGGCCCCCGAGGTCCTGGGTCGCGAGGCGATCGAGCAGCGCGAGGTGGGCCTCGATGCCGATCCACTCGAGGGGGTGGATCCCGGACAGGATCACCGTCGTCCGCACGCGCTCACGCGACCCGGCTCCCGTCGAGGGGCGCAGACTGGCGCGCTCGGCGCGCTCGGCCAACCGAGCGAGGGCGGCGTCGCTCGGCGCCGGGTCGTCCGCGCCGCCCGGCGCGCGGCTGCCATCGGGATCCGGCGTGCCATCCGACGTGCCATCGAGCGGACGGAGTGAGACGCCGTTCGCAACGCTCTGTCCTCCCTGGGCGCTCGGCGCCAGGAGGCCTGCGGCTTGCTTCTCGCCGCGCGCAGCGGCCAGGCTGGCTGCGCCGAGGTGAACGGCGAGCAGCGGCTCGCCCCGGATCGAGCGCCCGATCAGCGTGACCTGCGCCCCGCGATCGGCGAGCCGCTCGATCGCCTCCAGGAGCTCGCCGTACCCGCGGTAGGGACCGAGCCCGCGGCGAGCGAGCAGACGGGAGAGCGGCGCGCGTCGGTGTATAAAGAGGGCCGCCCTCAGGGCAGCCCGGCCTTGCTCTTCCGACGCCTGATCGGACTTCGGCATGCAGGGCTCACCTTTACCCTAGATGGCACGAACTATAGACCACCGGCCGCGCGTTCGTGCGATCCGGACCAGGTCAAACCAGGGATTACCGTGGCAGCGGGCGCGCATATGGAATTCGACGGCAGCGGGTGGGCGGAAGGACGTATCGAGCTGCTGCCTCCGAGCCAGGGGTGGTCGCTGCTGTCGCCGGAGCCCGAGGCGCGGATCGACGAGCACCGCTGGGCACATCAGGCGCGCGTCTTCTTCGGGGCGGAGCTCACGCTCGTGCAGAAGAAGGCGTATCCGTCGGGGAGCACGCCGATGGCCGACGCCGTCGAGGTGGACGTCGCGCGCACCTCCTCTTCTTCTACTTCCACGCCACGCGCGACGAGCCGCGTGCTCGTCATGACGGTGCCGCTGGATCGCGCGCCGCTCGTGCGAGCGGCGGCCGCGGCGGGGGTGCGGGCGATCGGCGGGCGCGGGTTCGACGCGCTGCTCGCGCGGGCGCGGCGGGTCTGGCAGGTGCGAGAGCCGCCGATCGCCGGCGACGACGCGCGAGCGCCCCTGGTCGTCACCGCGGTGCTCGCGGCGGTGCTGCTCGCGCCCGTGGTGCCGCCCGGCGAAGAGACGATCTTCGGGGTGAAGGGGGCCAGAGAGCGGCTGCAGCGGCTCGGCTGGTGACGGGGCGGCGCGTCGCGCCCGCCCTCGGCCGCCTGCCGAGGGATGTCGTGCTCGGCGCTCTGAGGTGCCTGCTCGTCGGGCGCCTGTACTAGCGTGCGCGCCCGTGCGCTCCCGCTTCCCGCTCGTGGCCGCCCTGTTCTTCGTCTCTGGCGCGACCGGCCTCCTCTACGAGGTCGCCTTCTCCAAGCTGCTCGCCTACGTCTTCGGCGCCACCGCGTATGCCGTGAGCACGGTCCTCGCCGCCTTCATGGGCGGCCTCGCCCTCGGCGCGCACCTCGGCGGACGCCACGCCGCGTCCGCGCGCCGCCCGCTCGTCGTCTACGGCGCGCTCGAGGTGATCGTCGGCGCGATCTGCGCCGTCTCGCCGTTCCTGTTCGAGGCGCTGACCTCGGCCTACGTCGCCGTCGCCCGCGCAGCGCCCGACTCGCTCGCGCTGCTCACCGCGGCGCGCGCTGCGCTGACCGCGCTCGTGGTCGTCGTCCCCACGGTCGCGATGGGCGCCACGCTGCCGGTGCTCTCGCGCATCCTCCGCGCCGGCGCCGCGCCGGACGGCGGCGCGCCTCCCGCCGAGCACGACGCCGCGCGCCGCCTCGCCTCGCTCTACGCCATCAACACGGCCGGCGGCGCGGCCGGCGCGCTCTCCGGCGCCTACGTGGTCCTCCCGCACCTCGGCATCCGAGGCGCGCTCTGGTCCGCGGCGATCGCCAACCTCGTCCTCGGCGTCGTCGCGATCTCCGCCGGGCTGCGCGGCCCGGCGCCTGCTGCCGCCCCCGACGCGCGCTCCCCCGAGGCCCGCACCGCGGACGCTCCGCTCCCTGCGGCCGCCGGCCGGACCGAGCCGCCGTTCCTGCTCCTGCTCGCGTTCGCGTCGGGCTTCCTGGTCTTCGCCGCCGAGGTGGTCCAGACCCACCTGCTCGCGCTGCTCATCGGCAACAGCGCCTACGCCTTCGGGCTGATGCTCGCCGTCTTCCTCGTCTGCCTCGCGGCCGGCGCCGCGCGCTCGCCTGCCCTCGCGCGCCGCCACGGCGAGGGCGCGCTCTCCCGGGGGCTCGCCGCCGCCGCGCTCTCGCTCGCCGCCACCGTCCCGCTCTGGGACCAGCTCCCGCGGCTCTTCGCCTTCGCGGGCAAGCACGTCGACGGGTGGGCCGGCCGCGAGGCGTGCCGCGCGCTCGCCGCCCTCGCGATCCTCGCGCTGCCCACGCTGTGCATGGGCACCACCTTCCCCCTGCTCCTCGCGCGCGCCGCCGCGCACGCCGACGTCGCAGCGCGCGTCGGCAGGCTGACCTCCGCGAACACCCTGGGCACGATCGCCGGCTCCATCGTTACCGGCTACCTCATCCTGCCCGCGCTCGGCTCCGAGCGCGCGCTCCTGACGATCGCGCTCGCCTTCGCCCTCACGGCCGTCCTCGCCGCCGCGCGCGCCGGGGCGGAGCTCCCCCGCGCCCTCGCGCTGGCCGCGGCGGCGGGGGCGCTCGCCGTGCTCGCGCCCCGCTGGGACATGGCCCGCCTCACGAGCGGCGCGAACGTCTATTTCGCCATGGGGCCGCGCCCCGAGCGCATCGACTTCGTGCGCGAGGACGTGCACGGCGGCGTCACCACGGTCGCGCACCTCGCCGGCGTCACGACCATGTACACGAACGGCAAGTTCCAGGGCGACGACGGCCCCGAGATGACGGCGCAGCGGCGGTTCGCGCACTTCCCCTCGCTCTTCCTCCGCGACACGCGCGCCGCGCTCGTCATCGGCCTGGGCACCGGCACGACGACCGGCACCATCGCGGCCTACCCCTTCGAGCGCATCGACGTCGCCGAGATCTCGCCCGCGATCGTCGAGGCGTCTCGGCGCTTCTTCGCCGGCCCGAGCCTCCGCGCGCTCGACGATCCCCGCGTCCGCCTCTCGCTCAACGACGGCAGGAACGAGCTGCTCGTCGCCGCCCCGGGCCGCTACGATCTCATCGCCATCGAGCTCACCAGCGTCTGGTTCGCGGGCGCCGCGAGCCTCTACAGCCACGAGTTCTACGAGCTGGCCCGGTCGCGGCTCACCGAGGGCGGCGTCTTGCAGCAGTGGGTGCAGCTCCACCACATCCGGCGGCGCGAGCTCGCCGTCGTGGTGAGGACGATGCGCAGCGCATTCCCGCACGTCGCGCTGTTCGTGGGCGGCGCGCAAGGCATCCTCGTCGCGAGCGGCGCGCCGCTCGTCGCCTCGGGGGCGCGCCTCGCCGGGCTCGACGCGCGCCCGTCGCTCCAGGCGACGCTCGCCGGCGCGCGGCTCGAGGACCTCCTCGACGCCCTCGTCACATCGGGCGACGATCTCGATCGCCTCGTCGCCGACGCGGCCGAGGACGGCGGCCCGATCCTGTCCACGGACGACAACCTCTACCTCGAGTACGCCACGCCGAAGGGGAACGTGCTCCCGTACGGCGCGTCGCTCGACGCGACGCTCGCGCTCCTCGAGCGTTACCGGACGCGGGCGCCGCGCGCGCGGCACCTCGCGCCCTGAGGTCGCTCAGCCCCCGCCCGCGGGCGCCGCGCCACCGCCGTCACGTGGCGGCGCGCTCTCCTTGGCCGGCGCGCTCGGCGCGGGGGGCTCGCCCTCCTGCGCCTCCGACGTGGCCCGGGGCTTGACCTGCACCGGCTTGATCTCGTCGCCCGTCGCCACGAAGCCCTTGCGGGGCGGGGGCGCCTTGAGCTGCGCGGCCTGCTCCGCGCGCTGCTTGCGCTGCTCGAGGCTCAGCACCTCCAGCGCCAGGCCGCCCCTGTACGGATCCTGCCCCAGGAAGGGGCGCCCGTTCACCTCGGCCACGTGGAACTCGACCCGGCGGTTCTCGCTGCGGCCTGCCGCGATCTCGTTCGGCCCGAGCGGGCGCGACTCGCCGAAGCCCACGGCGATCAGCCGGTCGCTCTCGACCTCGTGATCGACCAGCCAGTCGGCGACCGCGAGGGCGCGCCGCGCGCTGAGCGCCTGGTTGTGCTCCTCGCTCGACTGCGCGTCCGTGTGCCCCTCGATCCGCAGCCGCGTCACCTCGGGGTGCTCCTTGATGAACTGGAGCAGCGTCTCCAGCGTCTTCTCGCTGCCCGGCCGGATCGTCGCCTTGCTCGTGTCGAAGACGATCTTGCCCTCGATGTAGACCTGGCTCTCCCCGCCCTGCTCCGACCAGGGCTTCTCCGGGTACCATCGCGGGAGCGCCTGCTGCTCCTCGGCGCGCGGCAGCTCCCGCGGCGGCAGCCGGTTGTCGCTGCACCCCTGGCCAGCAAACGCGGCGGGCGCGAGCGCCGCCGCGAGCGCGAACGGCAGGGAGGTGCGGGCGGCCTGCTTCCTCTTCGGGTCCATCTCGCCCTGCAGCGTGTCAGAACCGGCGCTCGGACCGCAAGTAACCTGGCGGACGCCGGGCCGACCGGCGCGGAACGCGGCTTATGGTAAGAGGATCGCCATGTCCGCGCTGTCGTCCACGCCCGAGGGCTCGCCCATCGATGCCAAGCTCGCCGGGCTGCGCGCCCGGCTCCGGGAGCTCGGATCGGTCCTCGTCTGCTACTCCGGCGGGGTCGACAGCGCCTTCGTCCTCGCGGTCGCGCACCAGGAGCTCGGCCCGAGGGCCGTCGGGATGACCGCGGTCTCGCCGAGCCTCGCGCCGGCCGAGAAGGAAGAGGCCACCTCGATCGCCCGGCTGATCGGCGCCGATCACCGGCTCGTCGAGTCGTCCGAGATCGACGATCCGCGCTACGTCGCGAACAACCCGGATCGCTGCTTCCACTGCAAGAGCGAGCTCTACCGGATCGCCGCGCGAAGGCGATCCGAGTGGGCGCTCGCGGCGATCGTGAACGGCACCAACACCGACGACCTCGGCGACTACCGCCCCGGGCTGGAGGCGGCGCGGGAGGCGGGCGTGCTGAGCCCCCTCGTCGAGCTCGGCTTCAGCAAGGCCGATGTGCGCGCCGGCGCGGCGCGCGTCGGCCTGCCCATCTGGGACAAGCCGGCCGCGGCCTGCCTCTCCAGCCGGATCCCTTACGGGACCAGCGTCACGCGCGAGCGGCTCGCGCAGATCGGCGGCTTCGAGGCGGCGCTGCGCGGCATCGGGTTCCGCCAGGTCCGCGTCCGATACCACGACGACCTCGCGCGCATCGAGCTCGACGCGGGCGAGCTCGCGCGCGCCGCCGAGCCGCCGGTGCGCGCCGAGATCGTGGCCGCCGGCAAGCGGCACGGCTTCCGGTACGTGACGCTCGATCTCGGCGGGTACAGGACCGGCAGCCACAACGAGGTCCTCGTCGGCCGCGCCCTCAAGATCGTGAGCTGATCTCGCTGGAGCCGCGGCCTCACACGAGCGAGGAGCGCACGACCTTGGCGCGCTCGTCGCGCTCCTTCAGGTGCTCGAGGATGATCACCGCCGTCTCCTCGATGGCGCGCTTGGTGACGTCGACCACCGGCCACTCCGGGTGCGCGGCGAAGAGACGGTTCGCGAAGTCGAGCTCCTGCCGGACGTGCTCGCGCATCGCGTAGTTGGTCTCGGAGGGCATCCCGAGCTGGCGCAGCCGCGCCTGCCGGATCTCGCAGAGCTGATCGATCCCGATGGTCAGCCCGACGACCCGATCCTGGGGGGCCTCCATCAGCTCGAGCGGCGGCGGGACGCCGAGCACCAGGGGGAGGTTCGCGACCTTGAGGCCGCGCTGCGCGAGCAGCGTCGACAGCGGCGTCTTCGACGTGCGCGAGACGCCGACGAGGACGATGTCGGCCCTCTTGAAGTTCCGCGGCTCCTTCCCGTCGTCGCTCTTCACCGCGAACTCCACCGCCTCGATGCGCCGGAAGTACTCCTCGCTCAGCGGGAGCATCGCGCTCGGCAGGTTGATCGGCTCCCGGTCGAGGAAGGTGCCGAGCCGGACGATGAGCGAGCCGATCAGATCGATCGCCTCGATGTTCAGCTCGGCGGTGGACGCATGCAGGAACTCGCGCAGCTCGGGGCTCACCACGGTGAACACGACGAGCGCGCCCTCCCGGGCCGCGCGCTCGAGCACCGGCCGCGCGACCTCCGGCGTGCGCACCCGCGTGTGGAGGCGGATCTGCACCCCCGCGTCCGGGTACTGGAGGAGCGCTGCGCGCACGGCCTTCTCCGCCGTCTCTCCGGTGGAGTCGCTCAGGACGTCGATGAACTTCGCCTTGTCCATGTCCGATGCCTCCGTCGCCATGTCGGCTCAGGCGCTCGAAGCAGAGCTCGTGCCTCGGCGTTCAGAAGAACGCGGAGGATCGCGCGCGGCCGCGCGCCAGGTCAACCAAACAGCCCCTTCAGCTTCTCCATGAAGGTGGCCTGCTGAGGCTGCACGTTCTCGCCGAGGTCCTTCGCCAGCTGCGCGATGAGCTCCCGCTGCGTCGCGGTGAGCTGCGTCGGCACCTCGACGCTCACCTCGACGAGCTGGTCGCCGCGCCCGCCCACGACGCGACGCGGTATGCCCCTGCCCTTGATCCGGAGCACCGCGCCGGGCTGCGTGCCCGGGGGGATGCGGAGCCGGCCCTTCCCCTCCAGCGTCGGGATCTCCAGCTCGCCGCCGAGCGCCGCGCGCGCGAACGAGATCGGCACGGAGCACACCACGTCGTCGCCGACGCGGCGGAAGAGCTCGTGCGGCGAGACGCGGATGGTGAGCTCCAGATCGCCCGGCCCCCGGTCGGAGCGGACGGCGTTGCCGCCGCGCTCCACGAGCCGCGTCGCGCCGTTCTCCACGCCCGGAGGGATCGTCACCTCGATGGTCTTCTGCTTCGCCGCGAGGCCGGCGCCGCGGCACGTCCTGCACGGGTCGGTCACGATCCGCCCCGTGCCGCGGCACCGCCCGCAGGGGCGCTCGATCGCGATGGGGAACATCCCCTGCTGCATCCGGACGCGGCCGCGGCCCGAGCACGCCGAGCAGCGCTCGGTCGACGCGCCCGGCGCGGAGCCCGAGCCGGCGCAGTCGCCGCACGGCTCGACGCGATCGTAGGTGATCTCCTTCGCGCAGCCGAACGCCGCCTCCTCGAAGGTGATCCGCACCTCCTTCTGCAGCGTCCCGCGGTCGCCGACCCGGATGCCCAGGGCGCCGAGGAGATCGCCGAAGATGGCGTCCAGGTTGAGGTCCTGCATGTCGAAGGGCACGCCCGGGACCCCCGAGCCGGCGGAGGCGCCGACGGCGGCGGGGCCGAACCGATCGAACGCCGCGCGCTTCTGCGGATCGCTCAGGATCTGGTAGGCCGCGTTCAGCTCCTTGAAGCGGACGTGCGCGCCCTGATCCCCCGGGTTCTTGTCGGGATGGTGCTGGCCGGCGAGCCGCCGGAAGGCGCTCTTGATTTCATCCTGCGTCGAGGAACGCTCGACGCCCAATACTTCGTACGGATCCCGCACGACGTGCGAAATAGCATCGATCGCCCTCCCGGGACAGCGGCTACCGGGCCGCCTAATCCGCTGATTTCCCTTCGGGCCCGGCGAGTTCGCGCTTCATCACCTTGCCCGTCGGGTTGCGCGGCAGCGCGTCGACGAAGACGACCTCGCGCGGGACCTTCGGGCCCGCGAGCCGCGCGCGGCAGTGCGCCCGGATGTCGCCCTCGCTCGCGGTCGCGCCGGGGCGCAGGGCGACGACCGCGCGCACGCGCTCCCCGAAGGCGCGATCCGGGACGCCCACCACCGCGGCCTCGGCGACCGCCGGGTGCTCGTGGAGGACCGACTCCACCTCGGCGGGGTACACGTTCACGCCCCCCGAGATGATGAGCTCCCGCTTGCGGCCCTCGAGGTGGTAGCAGCCGCGCGCGTCGCGGCGGGCGAGGTCGCCGACCGAGAAGTAGCCGTCGCGCGTCGACTCCCGCGTGGCGCCTGGGTCCCTGTGGTAGCCGGAGACCAGCAAGGAGCTCCTCACGTAAAGCTCGCCCACCTCGCCGTCCTGGCACGGCGTCCCGTCCTCGCGCGCGAGCAGCAGCTCGCTGCCGGCGACGGGGCGCCCGATGGTGCCCGGCGAGGCGCGCAGATCCCCGGGGCCCGCGATCGTCACGATGCCCGTCTCGGTCGCGCCGTAGAAGTTGAAGAGCCGGTCGCCGAACGCCGCCATCACCTCCGCCGCGAGCGCCGGCGAGAGCGGCGCGCCGCCCACGAAGATCGCGGTGAGCGACGACGTGTCGTAGGCGCTGAGCCGCGCCTCGCCGAGCTCGAGGACGCGGTGGAGCATCGTCGGGACGACCGCCGTGGTGGTCACGCGGTACCGCTGGATCGCCTCGAGGAAGAGCTCGGGCTGGAACTCCGGGAGGATCACGATCGTGGCGCCGACGATGAGCGACAGGTTGACGAAGCCGAGCGCCGTGAGGTGGTAGAGCGGGCACACGGCGAGGTGCACGTCCCCCGCGCGCATCGGGGTCGCGCCGATGGCCCCGAGCGCCGGGAGGACGATGCCGCCGCCGAAGCCGCGCACCGCGCCCTTCGGCTTGCCGGTGGTGCCGGACGTGTACATCACCACCGCGGCGCGCTCGCTCCGATCCGGCGAGGCGCCCCGCTCGGCGCCGCGCTCGGCGAGGAGGTCGTCGAGGTGCGAGAAGCCCGGGGCGCGCTCGCCGATCGCGATCATCTCCTCGGGCGGGATCCCCTCGAGCCGCGGCGCGGCCTCGCGGATCACCCCGGCGATGTCGGAGTCGAACAGGAGCAGGCGCGCCCCGGAGTGGCCGGCGAGGTAGGCGAGCTCCGCGGGGGTCGATCGCCACGAGGCCGCCACCACGGACGCGCCGACGCGGGCCAGCGCGACCTGGCACATCAGGAACTCGGGGCGGTTCTTGAGCGCGAGCAGCACGGTGACGCCCGGGCCGACGCCGCGCCGGTCGAGCGCGGAGCCCAGCCGATCGATGGCCTCGTTCAGCGCGAAGAAGGAGTAGACCCGATCCTCGGCCGGGGGTCCCGCGCCTCGCTCCGCCGCGCGGGGCGCGAGGCTCGCGAGGCCCAGCGGCTCGATCACCGCGATCCGGTGGGGGCTGTTCTCGGCGTGGAAACGGAACAAGAGCGACGGGTTCGCCTTGCCTCTCGCGAGCTCGCGCGCGAGCACCTTGAGCCCCGGCCAACGCAGCGCGGCGAGCAGCCCCGCCCGCGTCACTGCCCGCCCGGCGGCGAGCGTCGCGTCGATCGTGCCTCGCCCGCTCGCCAGCGCGGCCCTGACCCCTGCGAGTCGCATGGCCGGCGACTTTACTCTGGTCCGCATTGGCCCGCATGCGCCGTGGTAGGGTGGGTCCCGTGACGGATGCTGACCGCCGCTCGGCCCATCGCGCCGCGATCGAGCTGAGCGTAGAGTACAAACGGCTCAACACGTTCTTCGCCGACTACACGCGCAACATCTCGAAAGGCGGGACGTTCATCCGGACGGATCGCCCGCTCGCGATCGGCACCGAGTTCGTGTTCGCCCTCTCGATCCGGAACCTGGCCGAGCCGCTCCGCCTTCGCGGGCGGGTGAAGTGGATCGTCACGACCGCCGAGGCGACAGAGTCGGCTCCGGCGGGGATGGGGATCGAGTTCCAGTACACGAGCGAGGCGGAGCGCGCCGCCACCGAGGCGGTGGTCGAGCAGCTGATGATGAGCGAGCTCGGCGAGACGCTCGCCTCCAAGCTGCTCGGCCGCAAGCTCGGCGACGGCTCGCGGTAGCGCCTCCGAGGGGTGCGCTCACGCTCCCCCCGTGTACACTGGCTCGCAATGTCGCTGCCGCCCCTGTTCCCTCGGCGCCGTCTCGCTCGGGGTCTCGCCGCGCTCGTCCTCGCGCTCTCTCCCGTCGCCTGCGGGGCCTCTGGCTCGCCGGGGGCGAAGGGGCCGCCAGGCGCCGAGGGCCGCGTCGCTGCCGTCGAGGTCCGCGACGCCGATTTCTCTGCCAGCCTGTTCGCGATCGTGCGCGACGGCAAGCAGAGCCCGCAGCGCACGGGCCTGCTCATCGGCGTGGTCCGCAGGCAGCTCGCGCACGCCGCCGGGCGCTTCAACGCAGGGCAGCCCGACCGGGCCGTCGAGAGCGTCCTGGGCGCGCTGGCCCTCGTCCGTCCCGGCGAGGGGCGCGCCGAGATGATCGACGCCGTGGGCGAGCGCGCCATCGCCGGCGCGATCGAGCGGCTCAGCCCGCGCGGCGACGAGGGGCGGGTGCGGGCCCTCATGGAGCTCCGCTCCGCCGCGCTGCCGAGCGGGAGCCGGGCCCGCGCCGAGAGCGACGAGCACCTCGCCGCGCTCGAGCAGTGGATGAAGGAGACGCGCACCGGCGGGCCGCTCGAGCAGCTCGGCGCGGATCAGCGCGCGGCCGTCTCGCGCGCCCTCGTCGACGGCCGCGCGGAGTCGATCCAGCGCGCGGCCGCCGCCACCGTGGCGTGGATCGATCGGGCGATCGAGTTCAACATCGAGTACCGCCAGGGCGGCGCGAGGCCGGAGCGCGAGGAGGCGGTCGAGGCGGCGCGCGCGCTCGAGTCGGGCGGCGCGAGCCTGGCGGCGCTGTTCCTCCGCTTCGGCGACGCGAAGGGCGCGATCGATCAGATCGACCGCACGAGCGTGCGCCGGGTGATCCCGCCCGGCCTGTACCAGCGGCTCAAGGCCGCCGCCTCCGACGACGACGCGGTCTCGTGGCAGGCGCTCGCCGCCGCCTTCGCGCAGCACGAGGCGCAGGAGCGCGACGCCGAGACCGGGATGCGGCAGGATCTGCTCGACGGGGCGATCTGGGGCGCGGCCCTCGAGGCCTACCGGCGCGACCCGCAGAACTACGACAGCGCCACGCTCCTCTCCCAGGTGATGATCCGCCTCGGCATGTCCGAGGCGACGCCGCTCGTGATCGTCGGCGCGCTCGGCGACCGGCCGAGCCCGGGCGCGCTCGGGGCCGCGCTCGGGCTCGTGCTGAGCGCGCTCTCGGAGGAGGCGTCGAACGACGATTTCGACGCGGCCCGGCGCACCTACAACGCGGCGGGGCCGCTGCTCGTGCTCGCCGATCGCGCGGCGCGCGGCGGCGGCGCGCTCGATCCGTCAGGCGCCCGCGTCCGTTCTCTCATGGCGTCGCTCGAGCTGCGCGCCGGCAACCTCGTGGCCGCGCTGCCGCTGCTCCGCGCGGCGACGGCGGCCGAGCCGACGGTCAACGGGCTCACGGTGCTCGCGATGGCCGAGCGGCAGTCCGGCGAGCCCCAGGCGGCGCTCGAGGACGTGCGGCGCGCGCTGGGAGCGCCGGACGCGCGCAGCGCGCCGCTCGAGATCATCCAGGCGCACCTGCTCGCCTTCGAGCTCCACCGCGACGCTGGCACGCAGGACCGGGCGAAGGAGTCGCTCGACGCCGCGCTCGCCGCCGCGCTCGACACCCGGCAGCGCGCCCGGGATCCCGGCGCCAAGGCGCGGACGGAGCGGCTGCTCGGGCGCATCCTCGACGGCTATGGCGACGAGAAGGGCGCGACCCGGGCGTACGATCGGGCGTTCGCCCTGGTGGCGGCCGAGCCGCCGCAGCTCGGCGCCACGATGCTCGACGCCGTGGGGCGCGCGCTCGTGGAGCGCGATCTCCCCGCCGCCCGACGGGCGCTGAAGCGCGGCCTCGAGGCGAACGTGGACGAGGACGATCTCATCTACGGCGGGCTCTGGGTCCTTCTGCTGGAGCGCGCCCTCGGCGTCGCGACCGACGGCACCGCGGGTCGCGCGCTGGACAGCGCGACGAGCCGCGCATCCTGGACGGGAAAGCTCGCGGCCTGGGCGAACGGTGGGCTCAGCGACGCGGATCTCGGCAGGCTCGCCCGGAGCGCGGCGCAGCGGGTGGAGGCGCAATTTTACACCGCGATGGCCAGGAAGGCGGCGGGTGATGCCGGCGCGGACGAGCGGCTCCGCGCGGTGTCGAAGAGCCCCGTGATCGACCTGCTCGAGGTGCACCTCGCGCGCGAGATGCTGGCGCCCGCGCTGCACCTCGATCTGCCCCGCAACGCGGGCCTTCCGTAGAACGCGCCAGCGATCCCGCGCGGGATGACCGGCGCCGGAGGTGCGATACGGTCTCCGCTGGTCAGGTGGCGAGTTGGTCGGATGACCAGCGCACAGCGCGGAGCGCGCGACGCCGCGCGCGCGACGCGCGCGCGACGCGCGCGCGACGCGCGCGCGACGCGGAGCGCCAATCGCGCGCGGAAGGAATAAAGGGCTTCCACGCGTGCGCCTTGTCGTTCGATCATCGATGAATGTCCGATGACCGGATCGATCCGCTCGAGAAGCTCGCCGCCGCTCACCGGAGCCTGGAAGAGAACCTGAACGATCTCGCGCGCGCCGCGCGCGCGCTCAGCGATCCCCGCGGGCGCGCCGCCGCGCTCGAGGGTCTCTCCAGCGTGGTGTCCTACTTCGAGCGGTCGATGAGCCGGCATCGCGAGGACGAGGAGCGCTCGCTGTACCCGCGGCTCGCGGTGCTCGAGGCGATCGCGCCGACCCTCGATCGCCTCCGGCAGGAGCACAAGGCGCAACAGCGCGCGATCGATGCGCTGCGCGCCGCGATCGACAGAGACGGCGGCCCCGAGGCCGTGGAGGCGATCCCCCAGCTCATCGAGGACCTGCGCGCTGCGCACCAGCGCCATGTGGAGAGCGAGGAGCAGGAGGTATTTCCGGCCGCTCGCCGGTTCCTGCAGGCCTCGGCCAAGCAGGGGATCTGGAACGAGATGGAGACGCGCCGAGGGCGCGGCGGGCAAGGCAACCCGGCCAAGGGCATCAGCGGGCGCCCATACCGCCCCGGCGGGATACGCAGGGGCCCGTAGGCCCGCCCCGGGGGATGCGGGCGCGACCGATCGGCGCGGCCGACGGGAGACCGTTCCTAGAATTGCTCCTCGCGCGCGCGCTCGAGCGCGGCGCGCAGGTAGTTTTGCGCTCGAAGCGTGTACGCCCCGTCGGGGTGCTGGTCCAGGTGGCTGCGGAACGCCTCCGCCGATTGCATGAAGCTCCCCAGCCGATAGAGCGTGACACCGCGGGCGAGGTGCCTGGGATAGGAGGGGTCGAGCGCGGCGAGCTCGTCAATCTTCTTCAGGCGATACTGCTCCTCGGCGCGCCGCGCCTCCGCTGCGCGGAGCGCCGCCGCGGGTGCGCGCGGCCCCGACCCACCCGCCTGCGCAAGGCGCGCCGCCGTCTCCTCGTCGGGAGGAGCCGGGAGGGTCTGCGCGCTCCTCGCGGCGACGAGCGGGTGCGCGAGCAAGAACTTGAACAGCGCGCGCTCCTCGTCGAGCGCCGGGGCGAACGGATCTCGCTGGACGCCGACGATGGCGCTCCAGCGCTTCTTGAAGAGCACACCGAGCGCGACGCCATCCATGGCGACGCGGCGGGCCCCCTCCCCGCCGCCGCGCGGCGGCGCGTCCCCCTGCCCCAGCCAGGCGTTTCGGCGGAGCAGCCCGAGGAAATCGCCGCCGAGCTCGCGGAGCTCGTCGGACTCCTCGCCGGTCGCCTCGAAGCGGCGCACCTCGCGGACGAACGCTCTCAGCTGGTAGGCGCGCAGCCGGAGCACCGCCTCGTCCCCCTGGGCGAGCGCGCGGCCCATGGCGTCGATCACGCGCGCGCGCGCGGCGAGGAGCTCGGCCTCGGTGTGATCCGCGTCGGCGTCCACGAGCCCGAACGCGCGGACGGCGGAGCCGAGCTCGCGCACCTCGGCGTCGAGCCCGAGCTCCTCGGCCTCGCGGGCGCGCGTGATGTCCGCGTCTCGCACGCGCGCGAGGGCTCGCGCGTCGGCGAGCGGCAGCGGCAGCTCGGCCGGCTCGACCGACCGCGGCACAGCGAGGATCGCCGCGGACCCCGCGATGAACACGGCCACGAGCCCCGGCTCCCAGCCCTCGAGGTGCCGCTTCCAGCCGCGGCGCGCCCCCGCGTCGGCCCTCGTGGACGACGCGACCGCGACCGCGGGGGTGCTGCTGCCGCTGTTGTTCGATCGGCTCGAGCGACTCGAGCGGCTCGATCGGCTCGAAGAAGAACTCGAGCGCGGCTCCCGGCGCTTGACAGCGACGCTCTCGGCTCGCGACATTGATCGTCTCCTCTGCGCTCCAGAATACCCCACGCGGCGCGCCTCAGCGCCGCGCAGCTAGCCAGCGAGGAACGTGCGAGATCACCGGAAGCACCCGCGCAAGCAAATCGAGATCTCGATCGCGTTCCGGATCGGTGACGGCCCGCGCGTCGACGCGATATGCCGCGACCTCAGCCTCGGCGGGATGTTCATCGAGACGAGCTCGCCGGCTCCCTTCGGCGCGACCGTCGAGGTGCTGCTGTCCCTGCAAGGACTGAAGCAGGTCGCCGTGATCCCGTCGGTGGTGCGATGGACCACCCCTGAGGGGATGGGGGTACAGTTCAGCATGATGGGCGCGCGAGAAACCTACGCGCTCACGCAGCTCCTCGGCTCCCTCTAGAGCGGCGGTCACCCGCACAGGAAGAGCGGCGGTCACCCGCACAGGAGACGGGCCCAGATCGGCGTTTTCGGCGCGCAAGCGCACTCCGGTGCGCTGAGCACCGAAAACGTCGAGATGGGCCCGTATCCGAAGCGGGTGACCGCCGCTCAGTCGTCGATGGTCAGGGGGATGTCGAGCTGCCTCGAGCCTCCCGCGAAGCGCCCTCGGTAGAGGCCCTCGGCGCAAGCCTGCAGCGCCGGCCGGAGCGGCGGGTTGAAGCGCAGGGCGGCGACGCTGCCGTCGGGGCGCACGGAGACGTGCAGCGTCGAGACGATCGATCGGCGGACCGAGGACCTGCCGCCCGCGCTCTCGCGCGCGAAGCAGCTCGACAGCAGCGACTGCACGGAGGCCGGCGTGAGCGCCGGCGAGCCAGACGCCTCCTGCGCCTCCGGGACCGGCGGCGCGGCGGCGGGCGGGGGCTCGGTCGTCAGCGGCGACAGCAGCGCAGTCGGCTCGGCGACCGCAGGGGCGGCGGGCTCCTCCGCGCGAGCCACGACCGCCGGGGCCAGAGCGGCTCCGCCCGGCAGACGCGCGCCGACGGACGGCTGGGGCGGAGCGGGTGCAGGCGCCGGCTCCGGCTCCGGCGACGCGACCGCGGCGGCGCCTTCCTGCGGCGCGGGGCGCTCGAGGAGGCGCGCCTCGCGGCCGCCGTCGAGCGAGAAGGTGCCGCGCGACGGGCCGACGAGGAGGTGCGCGGTGGTCGCGCCGCGGTACGCCGCAGGGCCGACCGCGACGGTGCCGTGCTCCACGTCGACCTCCACGCGGCCCTCCAGGCGGGTCACGGTGAAGAGCGTGCCGTGCACCGCGACGCGGGTGCCGTCCACCTCGACGGCGAACGCCTCGACGAGCCCCTCCTCGGGCGCGCGCGTGACGACGTCGGCGCGCACCGAGCCTCGCTCGAGCGAGATCACGTGGCCGACCCCTGCCGCGCCCACGGCGCGCACGACGGCGCGGCTGTCCGGCAGGAGCGTCCAGCGCACCGAGCCGACATCGACGAAAGAGACCGCGTGGTCCGCGGTCTCGACGGAGTCGCCGGGCCGGAGGGCGCGGAAGTCCAGGTCGCCGGACGCCCGGTCGCCGCCGGCTGCCACGGGGACCTCGGCGAGATCGCGGGCGCGCGGCGGCGTCGACGTCGCCGTGACGGGCGGGGCGGAGCGCCCGGCCGCGAGGACCGCGAACGCGATGGCCGCCGCCGCCGCCGCGAACCCGAGCGCGCGCCCGAGCGGCGAGCGCTGCTGCGGCGCGGCGCGGTGGACCGGAGCGGCCCGCTCGATCCGCGCGAACAGCTCGCGCTCGATGGTCTCCCAGCGCGGCTCGGGCGGCTGCTCGGCGCGGAGCAACCGCTCCATGTGCTCGCGTGCCCGGTCGTAGTGCTTTGCGCCGCTCATGCGTCCTCCGCGTCGACAGCCGATGGATCCGCCGCGGGGTATCCCACGGCGGCGCCCCCCACGGAAACGCGCGTGCGCGCCGCTGCCGGCCCGGCGCCATCCGCCTTGTCCGCGCCGCCCTCGGCCAGCTCGGCGGCGAGCTGGGCGAGCGCGGGCTCGGCGCGCATCATCGCCTCGATCTCGCGGCGCGCATAGAACAGGCGCGTCCGCACCGTCAGGACCGGCGCGCCGACGATCTCCGCGATCTCGTTCGGCGGGATCCCCTCGAGCTCGTGCAGGACGTAGACGACCCGCTTCTTCTCGGGGAGGCGCTCCAGCACCCGCCGAAAGGCGTCGATCCTGCGAGCGCGAGCGGCGTCCTCGTCCGGGAGCATGCCGCGGTCCACCTCGATATCGGCGCCGAGCTCGCCCACGAACACCGGCCGGCAGCGCGCAGCGCGCCGCGCCATCAGCACGGCATTGACCGTCACCCGGTGGAGCCACGTCGTGAACTTCGATTGCCCGCGGAAGTCACCCAGGCTCCGGTGCACCTGGATGAACACCTCCTGGATGACGTCCTCGACGTCGGCGGTCGGCCCGAGCATCCTGAAGACGAGGCGCGCGACGTCGCGGCGGTAGCGGCGGAAGATCTCCGCGAACGCCGTCGGGTCACCGCTCTGGAAGCGGCGGATCCACTCGCCCACGTCGTCGGGCTCGGTCACCTGCGGAAGCCTACCCGCCCCCTCGGCGCTCATGGAGCTCGACGGAGAGACGAGGAGCGCCGGACGACGAGAGCGGTCACCGCCCGCGAACGCGACGTCGAGCGGCGCGTGGGCGTCTCTGGCAGCGCACTCGGGCAGGTCGTCGCCACGGCCGTCCGGCGCAGCCGCGTCAGCAGGGAAGAACGACCGCGAGAGGTGCGCCCACAGCGCCCCCGTCTCGACCGCCACGGTATGCACGGAGAGCTCTGGTGCGCCGAGCCGCCGGATCATTCATGGCGCCGCACGGCTGCTCCACAAGGGCAGCGGTTACGCCGAACGCAGAAAAGTTGTTCCTTGAGCCACATTGGCGCGACCTTCCGGCGCATGATCTTCATCGCCGTATCGCTGACCGTGGCCCTCGTCGCCGCCGACCTGCTCGATCTGGGCTCCCGCCGCCGCGATCGCGTGTAGCGAGCGCCTTCAGCCCCTGACAAAAAGGGGCCCGGCTGAAGCCCGCGCCGGCCTCAGGCCAACGAGCGCTCCAGCCGGGCGAGTCGAGGAGATCGCGGCGCCGTCCGGGTCGTCCCCGTCGGCTTCAGCCCGCGGCCTCGGCCCCCGCTGCGCCGCCCTTCTTGGGCAGCTCGAAGAGCGCCGACAGCTCGACCTTCTCCTGCTTCTTCTGCTCTAGGACCCGGTTGACCGCGCGAAGAACGCGCGTCTTCGCGGGGCCGCTGATCGCCTTGCCCTGCAGCGCGGCGCTCAGCGTGCGGTCGGTCACGGGACGACCGCTGCGCGGCTTCTTGGCGCTCGCCGCCTCCTTCTTCTTGGCGGCGTCCTCGCTGCCACGCGCCAGCCGCTTGGTCAGGCGGATCGCCCGATCCTCCGGCTGCAGCCGCTCGATCTTCACCGACGCCGCGATGATGCGGCGGGGGTCGATCTTCTTTTCCTTCAAGAAATCTTCGATCTTGGTGCCCATCGTCGTCACTTGCCCCGAAAGGGCGGCGACCCTATCACGCGCGGCGCCGCCGTGCATCTGCGACGTTTACGCTGCGACGTTTACCCTTTGCGCCGCCCTGGGGTAGCTTGTCACGGTGACCCTCCTGCCTGAGCTCGACGAAGCCGCGCGCGTCATTCGTGAACGAATTCCAGCGCCTCCGCGCGTTGGTGTGGTGCTCGGATCGGGGCTCGGCGGCTGGGGCGACGAGCTCGCCGAGCTCGTGAAGGTGCCCTACGCGGACATCCCCGGCATGCCCCGGCCGGCCGTCGCCGGGCACCCCGGCTTCCTCTGCGCCGGCCGCGTCGGGGACGTGCAGGTCGCCTGCCTGCAGGGGCGCGCGCACCTCTACGAGGGGCACCCGCTGGCGAAGGTGGTGTTCGGCGTGCGGGTGCTCGCCCGGCTCGGCTGTCGCGCCGTGCTCCTGACCAACGCGGCCGGCGGCATCAACCCGGGGTTCGCCGCCGGCGACCTCATGCTGCTCACCGATCACCTGAACCTGATGGGAGCGAACCCGCTGGTCGGGCCGAACGACGAGGCGCTCGGCAAGCGCTTCCCCGACATGACCTACGCGCACGATCCCAGGCTGATCGAGCTCGCGAAGACTGCGGCGAGCGACACGGGCGTCGCCCTGCGCGAGGGGGTCTACGCCGCGCTGCTCGGACCGACGTACGAGACGCCCGCCGAGATCCGGATGCTGCGCACGCTCGGGGCCGATGCGGTCGGGATGAGCACCGTCCCGGAGATCATCGCGCTCAGGCACATGGGCGTGCCCGCCGCGGCCATCTCGTGCGTCACGAACCTCGCCGCGGGGCTGACCAAGCGCGAGCTCGACCACAAGGAGGTCGAGGAGACCGCCCGGGAGGCGCGCGCCCGATTCACGGCGCTGCTCTCGACGTGGGTCCGCCGCGTCGGCGCCGACGTCGCGGCCGGGAGCACGGCGTCGTGAGCCGCCCTCCGCGCGACGCCAGCGACGCGCTCACCTCGGCTGAAGCGGCGCACGCGATCGACTGGGACGCGCTCGACCAGGCCGCCCTCGCCGTCCGGACGCGGGCGCACGCGCCGTACTCCAGCTACCGGGTGGGCGCGGCGATCCTCGTGCGATCCGGCCGCGTGTTCACCGGCTGCAACGTCGAGAACGCCTCGTACGGGCTCACCATCTGCGCAGAGCGCTCCGCCATCGTGCAGATGGTCGCGGCCGGCGAGCGCGATCCGATCGCGCTCACCGTCGCCACCAGCGGGCCCGTGCTCGGCAGCCCGTGCGGGATGTGCCGGCAAACCCTCGCCGAGTTCGCCGTGGATTTCCCGATCCGCCTCATCGCCGCCGAGGCCGACGGCGTGGCGCCGCGGACCACCTCGCTGTCGGCGCTGCTCCCCGAGGCGTTCGGGGCGGCCGCGCTCTCGCGCTGATCGCCCCGAGCGCCCTCCAGGGAGCGCCGAGGGCTCACTCGATCGAGAGCGCCTCGGCTTGATCGATCTGCGACAGCGCCGCGGCGAGCGCCTCCCGCGCGCGCTCGAGCGAGACGCGGTCCTCACCCCACTTCGAGCGTGCCTTCTGCAGGCGGGCGCGCTCGACGGCCAGCTGCTCGGTGAGCTGCTCGCCGTGCGCCCGCAGGGTGTCGCGCTCCTCGGTCCGCTGCGAGAGCTGAGCGCCGAGCTCGCTCCCACGCCGCTCGGCCTCGGCGAGCCGGCCCTGGAGCGCCTCGATGGATTGCGCCCGCTCGGCGAGCTCACCCAGCAAGCGCTCGCGCTCCGCGGCAGCCGCGGAGAGCTCGCCCGCGCGCTGCTCCAGCTGCCGATCGAGCTCCTGCGTCCGGGCCTCGAGGTCCGCGATCTGGCTGCGCGCTTGCCCGAGCTCCGTGGAGAGCCCGCGGGCGACCTCGTCCAGCTCGCGCCGCTGCGCCGCCCAGGCGGCCTCCCGCTCGGCGGTCTCGGCCTGGTGCGCCGCGCGCGCGTCGGCGAGCGCCTGCGCGTGCGCGGCCTCGAGCTGCGCCTGCCGCTCGGCGGCGCGCGCCTCGAGCTCGACCACCCGCTTCGCGTGGGCCTGCTCGGCGTCGCGGACGGCCTGCTCGCGCTCCTCGATGAGCTCGCGCTCCCGCGCCGCGAGCTGCGTTGCGAAGCTCTCGCGCGCGGCCGCGAGCGCCCTCGCGTGCTCCTCCGTCTGCTGCGCGATCGCCCGCGCATGCTCCTCGGCCTGCCCCTCGAGGGCGCGCGCGTGCTCGGTCTGGAGGCGTTGCAGCGCGCCCGCGTGCTCGCGATCCCGCCGTCCGATCTCGTCCGCGTGCTCGCTCCGGAGCCCCTCGACGGCGCTCGCGTGCTCGCCCCGCAGCGACTCCAGCGCGGACGCGTGCTCGCCCCGCAGCGACTCCAGCGCGGACGCGTGCGCGGCCTGCTGCTTCTCGATCGCGGCGGCGTGCTCGTCGCGCGCCCCCTGGAGCGCGGCGGCGTGCTCCGCCTGAGCGCGCTCCAGGGCGGCGGCGTGCTCGCTTCGCACCGTGTCCAGCGCAGCGGCGTGCTCCCGGTCGCGCCGCTCCGCCGCGGCTTCGTGCTCGCGCCGCAGCGCCTCGACGGCGGCCTCGTGCTCGCGCCTCGACGCGTCGAGCGCCCCGGCGTGCTCGGCCCGCAGCCCCTCCATGGCGGCGGCGTGCTCGGATTTCGCCCCCTCCGCCGCCGCCGCATGCTCGGCCCGGAGTCGGTCCAGCGCCGTGGCGTGCTCGCCGGCCAGCTTCTCGATGGCGCCGGCGTGCTCGCCGGTCAGCTTCTCGATGGCGCCGGCGTGCTCGCCGGTCAGCTTCTCGATGGCGCCGGCGTGCTCGCCGGTCAGCTTCTCGATGGCGCCGGCGTGCTCGCCGGTCAGCTTCTCGATGGCGGCGCGGTGCTCGGCGGCCTGCTGCTCGCGCCGGGCGGCGTGCTCGGCGTTGAGCCGCTCCACCTCCGCCCGGTGCCCCGCGGCCGCCTGCTCGAAGCGCTCGCGCTCCACCTGCGCGCTCTCCTCGAGCTCGCGCTGCGCTGAGGCCTCGACGGCGGCGATCGCTTGCGTCTTCTCGTCCGCCGCCGCGCGCAGCGCCTCCGTGTGCGCCGCCTCCGCGTCCATCAGCGCCTGCCGGGCCGACGAGAGATCGGCGTCGCGGGCCACGATCTGCCCCTGCAGCTTCTCCGCGCGTGCCTTGAAGTCGTCCGCGCGCTTCGCGGCGAGCTCCTTGTCCGCGCGGAGCGACGCGACCTGTCCGTCGAGGTCCTCGCTCGCGCGCTCGAGCTCCAGGATCCTGTCGACCTGATCGGCCTTCTCTCGCTCGAGCGACAGCGACTGATCCCGGAGCTCCAGCAGCTCCTTGTCCTTGCGCGACATCTGGTCGCGGAGCGCGAGGATCTCTTTGTCCTTCTTGTTGAGCGCCTCGCGCAGATCCAGGAACTCGCGGCTCGACACGCCGCCGGGCCTGGAGCCGGCGCCGGCGCCGGACGCGAGCTTCACCTTGAGCTCGTCCAGCTCGCGCCGCAGGCGGGCCGCCTCCTGGCTGCCGTCGTTCGTCGAGGAGAGCTCTCCCTCGAGGCGGAGCGAGGTCGCGCGCGCAGCCGCGACTTCCTTGGTAAGGCGGACGATCTCTCCCTTGGACCTGTCCAGGTCGCCACGCAGGCGCTCGATCTCGGCCGCGTCGGCGTCGGAGCGAGGCGGCGCGGGCGGCGCAGGGGTCAGCCGCCCGCGCTCGGAGATCGGAGCCCGGTACGCGGCACCGCGCTCGGAGACCGGAGCCCGGTACGCGGCACCGCGCTCGGAGACCGGCGCCCGGTACGCGGCCACCGGCGACGAGCTCACGGGCGGCGGCGCCGAGGCCGGCACGGGCGTCTTCGTGGGCGCCAGCGTCCGAGACGACGGCGCGACCGAGGGCCTGACGTCGGTGCGCTCCTCCTCCTCGTCGCGGATCAGCCGGGTGAACGCGCCGCCGATGAACTCCTCGATGTCCTCGTCCGACTTGCGGGCGTCCGACCGCGCCGCGGCGCCCTGCGGAGGCCTCGGCGGAGCTGACGCCCGGGCACGATCCTGCGCAGCGGCGGCAGGGGGCGCCGACGGCACGGCAGACGGTGTGGCGGCAGACGGCGGCACCGCGGACGTCGGCCTCGGCGCGGGGGGCGGCGGCACCGCGGACGTCGGCCTCGGCGCGGGGGGCGGCGGCACCGCGGACGGCGTGGCGCCAGCGGCAGGCGGCGGCGGCGCCGCGGACGGCGGCCTCGGCACTGGCGGCGGGACCGACGGCGCAACGGCGGGCGGAGGCGCGACGCTCCCGGGCGTGCCGTCCGAGCCCACGGCGGCCGTGATGATCGTGGGATCGCCGGAGTCCTCGTCGATGTCGGCCTCGAGCACCTCGGCCTCATCGATCATGATCGGATCGGCCTCCGCGTCGTCCCCGTCGATCGGGACGTAGTTGCGGATGTGCTCGAGGAGCTCGCCGAACGCGATCGGCTTGTGGATGTAGTCCTCCGCGCGCGTCCTGAGCTTGCGGTGCTGCTCGAACGTCTCTTCGCTCGACTCGCTCGACATGATGACGAGCGGGACGTCCTTGAGCTGCACGTCCTTCTTGAGCTTGTTGCAGACCGAGAAGCCGTTCATGCGCGGCAGCTCGATCGACAGCAGGATGAGGTCGGGGCGCTCGGCCGCTGCCGCCTGCAGGCCGACGTTGCCGTCGTCGACCACCTGAACGGTGCAGCCGAGGCGGCCCAATTCCGTGCGGAGCTCCCCGGCAAACGCCGGATCGCTCTCAAATACGAGGACTTTCGTCATGTTCCGGGGTGTGCGCGGGTTCGGAGGGGAAACCAAGATATCGGCCCCCTTCAACGAGTGTCAAACACGAGGCTGGCAGCGCAGCTCAGATCGCGCGGCCGCCGTCCGCCTGCCAATCCTGCCGACGGGGCGCCGAGCGGAAATCGCCCGGCCCGGGGGCGATACCGCACAATCCTACATAACTCTCGCCGAGGAGCAGGGAGACAGCGGAAGACCCGCGCGCTCGCCGATCAGGGCGCGACGAAGTGGCCGGGCGCCTCGTCTCCAAAGCACAGCCCCATCTCACGGGCGGTGACGACCGTGTCCGAGTCGAGCGGCACCGTCTTCGTCTTGCCGGCGACCTCCTCGAGGGGGACGAGCTCGATCCGGTTCGAGCGCAGCGCCACCATCCCGCTGCCGCAGTCCTCGACGAGGCAGCGCGCCGCGGCCGCGCCGAAGCGGAGGGCGAGCAAGCGATCCGCCGTCGTGGGTCCGCCGCCCCGCTGGAGGTGGCCGAGCACCATCGAGCGCGCTTCCTTGCCGGTGCGGGCCGCGAGCTCCTTGGCCACGCGCTCGGCCACGCCCCCGAGCACGGCGGTGCGGCGGAACGCGTCGCCCGCGTCCTTGATGATCAGCTCGCCCCCTTGCGCGTACGCCCCCTCGGCCGCCACGACGATGGAGAAGCGGCGCCCGCGCGACTCCCGCAGGCGGATCTTCTCGGCGATCGCCTCGAATCGGAACGGGATCTCCGGCATCAGGATGGCGTCGGCTCCGCCGGCGATCCCGGCGTTGAGCGCGATCCAGCCCGCGTGCCGCCCCATCACCTCCACGACCATGATCCGCTCGTGCGCCTCGGTCGTGGTGTGGAGCCGGTCGAGCGCCTCGGTCGCGATGGAGACCGCCGTGTCGAAGCCGAACGTGAGGTCCGTGCAGCAGACGTCGTTGTCGATCGTCTTCGGTACGCCGATGACGAGGGGCAGCCCGCGCTGGAGCAGCTGGTGCGCGATCCACATGGATCCGTCTCCGCCCACCGAGATGAGCGCGTCGAACCCCTCCGCGCGAAACCGCCGCACGAGATCCTCGGATCGATCCCGGGGGACGAGCCCGTGCTCGCCAGGCGTCGGGTAATGGAACGGATCGCCGCGGTTCGCGGTGCCCAGGATGGTGCCCCCGAGGTGCGCGATGCCCCGGACCCGCTCGCGATCCAGGCGGATGAGCCCATCCGGATCGTCGTCGAGCAACCCGCGGTACCCTTGCCGGATCCCCCAGACCTCCCAGCCACGCTCGAGCGCGCCGAGCGTGGCCGCGCGGATCACAGCGTTGAGCCCCGGCGCGTCGCCTCCGCCGGTACTGATAGCGATCTTTCGTGCCGCCATGAGGCTCGCAGCATCGCGAGCCGCCCCCGGCGACGCAATAGACATCTCCTCGACCTGGCCTCGAAAGGCACGGATGCGCGTCGCGATTCGACGGAGCGACGGCGGCGAACGCGGCGCGCTGGACGAGCCCGGGGGACGCGGCGAGCGAGGAGCGCCTGCGCGAAGCGGCCTTCGCACCCGGCGCGCGTGCGCCGTGTGGTCGGGGCCGCCACGGGAGGGGTGTCGATCCGGAGGAGCGCAGGCATGACGGTCGCGAGCGCCGGCGACAGGGTATAGGGGCGTGCGCATGCGATCACCCCGGCTGCGTGCCCCTGTATGAACCGCGCCACCCTGATCCGAGGCATCCAGGTCATCGTCACGCTCACGCTCGCGTCGTTCGCTTACGTCCTCTACAGCGAGATCCACGACAAGCAGGCGAGCCTCGCCGCCGCGTTCGCGCACGTGCGCCCGGGCTGGCTGCTCGTCGGCGCCGTGCTGGCGCTGCAAGAGGGCGTGTTCGGAGGCCTCAGGATCTGGACCCTCGGGCGCGTCCTCTGGCCCGAGCTCCGCGTCCGTACCGCGGTGACCTCGGAGTTCGTGCTGATGTTCTGCGCCGGGGTGACCCCCGGACAGGCCGGCGCGGCGCCGTCGCAGGCCGCCGTGCTCGTGCACGGCGGCATGCGGCTCGTCGACGTGGCCACGGCGGAGCTGCTCACCGCCTCGTGCACGATCACCTTCTTCCTCCTGTCTGCCGTGGTCATCTTCGTGCTGCAGCAGGGCGGGATGCTGGTCGTGCAGGCGGGCTCGCAGATCGAGTGGCTGCTCCTCTTCACCGTCGTGATGTTCGGCTCGGCCCTCGTCGCGCTCATCGCCGCGGCGGCGTACCCGCCGCTCCTCAAGGGGATCGTCCGCGCGCTGTCGGTGCCGCTCGGGAAGCTCCTGCGCGCCGCCCTGCTGGGCGCCCGGCGCGTGCCCCGGCTGCGGGCCCGCGCCGAGGCCGCGCTCGCCGCCCCCGGCGCCACGACCGCGCGCCTGCTGCTGGGCGTGGACGAGTTCCACCACGGCTTCCGCATCTACATGCGCCGCGGCAAGCGCGCCTACGCCGCCGCGCTGCTGCTCACGTTCGGCTTCTTCTGCTCGCGGTTCGCCGTCGCCTACTTCATCCTGCTCGGGCTCGGCATTCCGACCTCGCCCTCGACGTTCGTCTCGGTAGGCCCGCCGATCGTGCAGGTCGTCCTGATCCAGACGCTGCTCAACTTCGCGCTCTACATGACCCCCACGCCCGGCGCGAGCGGCGTCGCCGAGCTCGGCTCGAACGCGCTCATGTCGCCCTGGGTCCACGGCGCGTTCGTGGTGCCCTACGTCGTCCTCTGGCGGGTGCTCACCCTGTTCCTCTGCATGTTCGTCGGGGGGGTCTACGTCTTCCGCTACCTCGGCACCGACGTGCTCGAGGAGCGCGTGAAGCAGACGGAGGCGGAGAAGCGCGCGCTCGCGGAGGCGGCGCGCGCCGCGAAGGCGCCGCTGGGTGGAGAGGACACCACCGATCGGCAGCAAGGCGTGGGGTGACGCGGGAATGGGGGGGCGCGGTCGGCGCGGCTGGCGCAGGGCGGCTCGCGCCAGCCGCGAAAGCCACGCCCGGCGCAGGATCAGCGCGCGGAGATCGGCACGGCCGCGAACTGGACGAGCTTCCCGCGCCGCACCTTGAGGAGGGCGACGGACCCGTCCTTGAGCTTGGCGATGGCCGCCCGGAGGCCGGCGACGTCCTTCACCGGGGCGCCGTTCACCTCGAGGATCACGTCGCCCACCTCGATCTCCTGGACCTTGCTGCCCGAGGCGAGCCCGTCGACCCGCACGCCGCCGCCCGGGGCCTCGGAGACCTGGATGCCGAGCTTCTCGGCGCTCAGCTGGCGCTCGGGCCGCGCGCCCTGGCTCGGCCGCGCGCGGCCCGCCGCGTCGCCCTCCTCGTCCTGGAGCGCGTCCAGCTTGGCCACGACCTGTTGCTGCTTCTGGGCGCGCACCAGCGTCACCGCGATCTCCGAGCCGGGCGCGTTGCGCGCCACGTTGCGCCGCAGCTCCTCGGCGTGGTGGATGGGGACGCCGTTCACGTTCACGATCACGTCGCCTGGCTTGATGCCGGCGCGCGCGGCTGCGCCGCCCGGCTCGACCTCGGCGACGAGCGCGCCCCGAGGCCCGTCGAGCTGGAGCGCCGCGGCGAGATCGCGCGTGACGGGCTGGAACAGGAGGCCGAGCTTGCCGCGCTCGACGAAGCCCTTCTCGCGGAGCTGCGGGAGCACGTCCTTCAGCGCGTCGATCGGGATTGCGAAGCCGATCCCGTTCGCGCCCGCCCGGATCGCGGTGTTGATGCCCACGACCTCGCCCCGCCAGTTGAACAGCGGGCCGCCGCTGTTGCCCGGGTTGATCGACGCGTCGGTCTGGATGAAGTCGTCGTACGGCCCCGCGCCGATCGCGCGCGCCTTCGCGCTGACGATGCCGAGCGTGACCGTGTGGCCGAGCCCGAAGGGGTTGCCGACCGCGAGCACGTGCTCGCCGACCCGCAGCTGCTCGCTCGCCCCGAGCGGCGCCACAGGCAGGCCGCTCGCGCCCTTCAGGCGGAGGAGCGCGAGATCGAGCTTGGGATCGCGGCCGACGACCTCGGCCTCGAACTCCCGCTCGTCGGCGAGCCGCACGCGGACGCCGGACGCGTCGTGGATGACGTGCTCGTTCGTCACGACGTAGCCGCTCGGGTCGATGATGAAGCCGGTCCCGAGCGCCGTCTGCGTCGGCTGCTGGCCCCGCGGGTTGAGCCGTCCGCCGCCTTGCGGACCGAAGAAGAACTGGAAGGGGTCGAGCCCTTCGGGCCCCTGGACCTCATGCGTCGTCGTGATGTTGACGACCATCGGCTTGACCCGATCTGACAGGGCGGCGACATCGAAGGTGGCCGGCACCGGCGCCGTCGCCGGCGGCAGCGTCACGGTCGCGACCGGCGGCGCCGCGGCCTGCGGCGAGGCGGCGGCCTGGGTGGAAGGAGGCGTGGCGTGGGCCTGTTGACCGCAACCGCCGATGGCCAGCGCCGCCGCCGTGAGCAGCGCGAGGGCCGAAGCGCGAGGGCGATAGGAAACCGCTTGAATCATGAAATCTCCGTCGGGCAGTCGAAGGGTCCCGTCCTGCCATCGACGAACATGGGACCGACTGCGTTCATTCCGCCGCACCAATAACGCCGCAGGCTCGGCTGACAAGAGTGATCGCCTCGGTCCGGGCGAGCGGGCCCCGCGCCTGTCTGCACGTCCATGGCGGCACGCGCGGCACGCAGCCGCGCGGCGGTGTCCGTCGAGATTTGAGCCGCGCGCTCGGCAAGGCTGCTAGGGTGCGCGCTCCTGGAAGCGAGGCGAGCGATGGCGAGCGATGAGGGTCTGCTACGAGGGCGCAAGATCGGGTTTCTTGGCGGCGGAAACATGGCCGAGGCGCTCATCCGCGGCCTCGTCCAGGGGGGCGCCGTGGGCGCGGAGCAGATCCGCGCGAGCGATCTCAAGAGCGAGCGGCTCTCCTTTCTCCACGGGCGCTACGGCATCGAGACCACCGAGGACAACGAGGCGCTCTGCCAGTGGGCCGACGTCCTCGTCATCGCCGTCAAGCCGCAGGTCGTCGATCGCATCCTCGCCCCCATCTCGTCGGGGCTCGGCCGCTCGGACGTCGTGATCTCGGTGGCGGCCGGCGTGCCGATCGACGCCATCGAGGCGCGCCTGCCCGAGGGAGCGCGCGTCATCCGCAGCATGCCGAACACCGCGGCGATCGCGCTCGCCGGCGCCACGGCGATCGCCGCCGGGAGCCACGCCACGAGCGAGGACGTCGAGATCGCGCGGACCCTGTTCCAGGCGGTCGGCCGCGTCGTCGTGCTCGACGAGTCGCTGCTCGACGCGGTGACCGGCCTGTCGGGCAGCGGGCCCGCCTACGTCATGGTGATGATCGAGGCGCTCGCGGACGGCGGCGTGAAGGTCGGCCTCGGCCGGGACGCGGCGCTGCTGCTCGCGGCGCAGACGGTGTACGGCGCCGCCAAGCTCCAGCTCGAGACCGGCGAGCACCCCGGCCGCCTGAAGGACATGGTGACGAGCCCCGGCGGCACGGCCATCGCGGGGCTCCACACGCTCGAGGCAGGCGGCCTCCGCCGCACCTTGATCGACGCGGTGGAGGCGGCGTCCAACCGCTCGGCCGAGCTGGGCGCTCAGATGGCGCAGAAGCTCCGCCGCACCTGAGCCTGACCAAGGAGCGGGCCTGTCCCCGAATGCTGACCACGAGCAGGGGAGCAACAGCGCCACCGCCGGAGCTTGGCTTTGAAAGGACAAGACACTCCACGGCATGCAGTCGCGCCCGTTCTCCGACCTCAGGTGTTGGCGTTCGACCGGCTCTTGACTATGTTCGCCGCGTCGCAGCGGGACAGGCGATCGCCGGCGGACGGGGAAACCCGGCCGCGGGAGGAAAGTCCGAGCTCCGCAGGGCAGGGTGCCGGGTAACGCCCGGTGAGAGCGATCTCGAGGAAAGTGCAACAGAGAACAGACCGCCGCGCCGCGCGCTTGGCGAGGGCAACGAGCCTCCTGCCCGGATGGGCTGGGCTCCGAGCCTCCGCTGGCTCGCCGCGCGGCAAGGGTGAAACGGCGGGGTAAGAGCCCACCGCGCCCTTGGCAACAAGGGTGGCACGGCAAACCCCACCTGGAGCAAGGCCGCGTAGGGAGGCGTCCGCGACGGCGACAGCCGCCGCGGCAAGGGTTGCCCGCCCCAGGCCTCCGGGTTGGCTGCTTGAGGCGCGCGGCGACGCGCGTCCTAGAGGAATGATCGCCGGCGCGAGGGGGGCGACTCCCCGCGCAACAGAACTCGGCTTACGTCTCCTGCGACCACGAAGCTCCGCCCCGGCGGGGCTTCGTGCTTTTGTGCTCGCCCGCCGCTCACCTGTGGCAAGTCGCTACGCCGCCAGCGGCTGGAGCCGGTCGCGCAGCTTCTTCTTGGCGCGCGCCTCGAGCTGCCGAGCCCGCTCGCGCGACACGCCCAGGCGACGCCCGATCTCGGCGAGCGACAGCTCCTCCTCGGGATCCGCCATCATCCGGGTCTCGACGATGTACCGCTCGCGCGGGTCCAGGTTCTCCACCGCCTGCGTCAGCCGCTCCCGGAGCAGGGCCCCCTCCTCCGCGCGCGAGAAGCGCTCCTCCTGGTCCTGATCGTCCGCGGGCAGCGTGTCGACCAGCGAGCGGGCGCCGTCCTCGAACACCTTCGTGTCGAGCGAGACGTCCCGGGCCTCCAGCCGGTGAGCCATCTCCAGCACCTTCTCCGCGGGCGCGCCGAACTTCTCGGCCAGCAGCCGATCCCCCTCCTCCCCCTCGCCCACGAGGCCCGCGATGCGCGCCCGTTCCCGCCGCAACCGGAAGAACATCTTCGAGCGGAGCGGGCCCGAGCCCACGCCGACCAGGCTCCAGGAGTGGATGACGTGGTTCAGAATGTACGCCCGGATCCAGTAGGCCGCGTAGGTCACGAAGCGGTTTCCGCGGTCCGGGTCGTACTTGCGGATCGCGTGGACGATCCCGAAGTTCCCCTCGGCGATGAGGTCGGCGAGCGGGATCCCGTAACGCCGGTAGCTGATCGCTATCGAGACAACATGCCTCAGGTTTGCGAGCGCGAGCGCGGCTGCGGCCTGCTCGTCGCCGTGGTCCCGCCACCGTCGAGCGAGCTCGACTTCTTCCTCGCGCGACAGCTCCGGGATCTGCCGAACATGCGTGATGTAGCGCGAAACCGCGCTGGCCTGATCTCGGGACGTTTGCACAGGGTTTCCTTCGAGGTCCGAAGACCCCGGTTCGGTTGGTGAGGCCGGCCGACGCCGGACCCCGTCTCCTGCTGTCGAGGTCGGCCGGGGCCGGACCTCGATCGCGTTGATCGCTTCGCCGGCACTTGCCGCCGACGTGGTTGGTTCGAGATTCCGAAGAGAGCAGCCCACCCAGGCTGCGATGCAGCTGGCATGCCGCCCCGGGCGGGCAGCTTGTACACCATGGCTGCGAAGCGCTGGCGCACGCGCCTCAGGCGCGCCCGAGCGAGGGACGAGCCAAACCGAAGGCGCTAGAGAGCCAGGAAGGCCGCGATGCTCCGGGCAGACGCGCTCACGCGGCCCGTGTGCATCTCGCGTAGGCCGCTCGAGAGACGAGCGGCGCGAGCCAGGACGGAAGCGACGCCCGCGAAGAGAGCGGGCGCCCGATCAGAGGGGAATCTGACGGAAACGAACGGAATCAGACGGAGAACGAGGAGCCGCAGCCGCAGGTGCTCTTCACCGACGGGTTGCTGAACTTGAAGCCCGAGCCGTGGAGGCCTTCCACGTAGTCAATCTCCGTGCCGTCCAGGTACTGGAAGCTCAGCGGGTCGATGTAGAGCTTGATTCCCCTGTCCTCGAACTCCTCGTCGAACTCCGTCGGCTTGTCCTCGAAGTACAGGTCGTACGAGAAGCCGGCGCACCCACCGCCCACGACGCGCAGGCGCAATCCCTGCCCCATCAGCTCCTCCGCTGTCGCGATCTCCATCACCTTCTCGGCTGCCTTCTCTGTGATCGTGATCATCCTGGAATCTCCTCTGCGTGCTTTGTCGGCGGGGGACGGCAGGTCCTGTCTCGGGGGGCGTTCGCCCCGCAGCAAGGCGAACCGTGCGGTGAGCCCGGCCGGCCGTGCCCTGGGGTGGGGTGCTCAGGGCTCGCCAAAGATACGCACCTTCAGCGATGTCCGCCAGTGCCTCAGCCGGAGCGGCGTCAGGCGGCGCCCTGGCCGCCCGTTCGTCCATGGATGACCACCAGCTCGCCGCTCGCCCGGCGCGCGCCCTGCTGCCAGTGCGCCCAGACGCGACCACCCGGTCGGCCATCCAGCAGCATCGCGCAGCGTGCACAGCAGCGTGCACAGATGAGCCCGCGGCAGGGACCGCCGCCATCGCCCGCTCGCAGCCGACGCTTGACACCGGCAGGCAGGCCCGGCAGTCTTCAATCCGTTAATCCGGATTGAGAGATTAAATATTTCGGTCCATGTCCGCCGCGTGGGACGGGCCTCGACCGTCCCCTGGACCGCAAGCCGGGCGACGACGGGCCCCGGGCCGCCCAGCCCTCGCGGCAGAACGGCTGCCCTGCGGCCGCAGCGCCCACGGGAAAGAAGCCCAGGAGATGAGCAGAGCCATGAACGGAAGCGAACGCCCCGCGCGCCTCGAGGAGATCCTCGAACACCGGATCCTGTGCCTCGACGGCGCGATGGGTACGATGATCCAGCGCTACCGCCTGGACGAGGCCGACTACCGCGGCGAGCGCTTCCGCGACCACGCGATCGATCTCAAGGGCAACAGCGATCTCCTCGTGCTGACGCGGCCGGACGTCATCGCCGAGATCCACGGCGCGTACCTCGACGCCGGCGCCGACATCATCGAGACGAACACCTTCACGGGCACCTCGATCGCCCAGGCCGACTACCGGCTCGAGTCGCTCGCCTACGAGATCAACCTGACCGCGGCCCAGATCGCCCGGAAGGCGGCCGACGCGTGGACGGCGCGCACGCCCGGCAAGCCGCGCTTCGTCGCGGGCGCGATGGGGCCGACGCCGAAGACGCTGTCGATCTCGCCGAGCGTGAACGACCCGTCGTTCCGCGCCGTCGGCTTCGACGAGCTGCGGCGGGCGTTCGCGGAGCAGGTGCGCGGGCTCGTCGACGGGGGGGTCGACGTGATCCTCGCGGAGACGTTCCTCGACACGCTGAACATGAAGGCGTGCCTCGTCGCGATGGAGGAGGTCTTCGCGGAGAAGGGGCGGCGCCTGCCGATCCTGCTCAGCGTGACGATCACCGACAGGAGCGGCAGGACGCTCTCCGGCCAGACGATCGACGCCTTCTGGACGAGCGTGGAGCACGCGAGCCCGCTCAGCGTCGGCCTCAACTGCGCCCTCGGCGCGAGCGACATGCGGCCCTACCTCGTGGATCTCGCGAAGCTCGCCCGGGCGCGGGTGAGCTGCTACCCGAACGCGGGCCTCCCCAACGCGTTCGGCGAGTACGACGAGCTCCCGGAGACGACGTCGCGGCTGCTCGCGGAGTTCGCGGAGAGCGGGCTCGTGAACATCGTGGGCGGCTGCTGCGGGACGACGCCGGATCACATCCGCGCGATCGCCCGGGCGACGGCGGAGCTCCGGCCGCGGCCCGTGCCCGCGGACCGCGACGGCTTCGGGCGCTTCGCCGGCCTGGAGACGCTCGTCATCCGACCCGACACGAACTTCCTGATGATCGGCGAGCGGACCAACGTGACCGGCTCGGCCCGGTTCATGGAGCTCATCAAGAAGGGCGACTTCACGACCGCGCTGGAGGTGGCGCTCGATCAGGTGCGCGGCGGGGCGAACCTCCTCGACGTGAACATGGACGAGGGCATGCTCGACTCCGAGCAGGCGATGACGACCTTCCTGAACCTCGTCGCCACCGAGCCCGAGATCGCCCGCATCCCGATCATGGTCGACAGCTCGAGGTGGTCGGTCATCGAGGCGGGGCTCAAGTGCATCCAGGGCAAGGGGATCGTCAACTCGATAAGCCTCAAGGAGGGGCCCGAGGACTTCCTCGAGAAGGCGCGCGCCGTGCGGCGCTACGGGGCGGGGGTCGTGGTGATGGCCTTCGACGAGATCGGCCAGGCCGAGACGGTGGAGCGCAAGGTCGCGATCTGCCAGCGCGCGTACAGGCTGCTCACCGAGGAGGCGGGCTTCGATCCGCAGGACATCGTCTTCGACCCGAACATCCTCGCGATCGCGACCGGCATCGAGGAGCACAGCGACTTCGCGAAGAACTTCATCGAGGCGACGCGGATCATCAAGGCGACCTGCCCGGGGGCGCGCGTGAGCGGCGGCGTGTCGAACCTGTCGTTCTCGTTCCGCGGGAACAACGTCGTCCGCGAGGCGATGCACTCGGCCTTCCTGTTCCACGCGATCCGGGCCGGAATGGACATGGGCATCGTGAACGCGGGGCAGCTCGCGGTCTACGAGGACATCCCGAGGGATCTGCTCGAGCGGGTGGAGGACGTCCTCTTCAACCGGCGCCCGGACGCGACCGAGCGGCTCGTCGAGCTCGCCGAGCAGGTGAAGGGCAAGGGCAAGAAGAAGGAGCTCGACCTCGCCTGGCGCGACGGCCCGGTCGAGGAGCGGCTCTCGCACGCGCTCGTGAGGGGGCTCGTCGACTTCATCGAGGCGGACGTGGAGGAGGCGCGGAGGAAGTACGAGAGGCCGCTCTCCATCATCGAGGGGCCGCTGATGGACGGGATGAAGGTCGTCGGCGAGCTGTTCGGCGCCGGGAAGATGTTCCTGCCGCAGGTGGTGAAGAGCGCCCGCGTGATGAAGCGCGCCGTCGCGCACCTGCTGCCGTTCATGGAGGCCGATAAGGCCGCCGGGGGCTCGTCGTCGCAGGGGAAGGTCGTGATGGCGACCGTGAAGGGCGACGTGCACGACATCGGCAAGAACATCGTGGGCGTGGTGCTCGGGTGCAACAACTACGAGGTGATCGACCTCGGCGTGATGGTGCACCAGGACAGGATCCTGGAGGCGGCGCTCCGCGAGGAGGCCGACATGATCGGGCTGAGCGGCCTCATCACGCCGTCGCTCGACGAGATGGTCAGCGTGGCGCGCGAGATGGAGCGGCGCGGAATCCGGCTGCCGCTGCTCATCGGCGGGGCGACGACGAGCCGGCAGCACACGGCGGTGAAGATCGCGCCGGAGTTCAGCGGGACGGTGGTGCACGTGCTCGACGCGTCGCGGGCCGTGGGCGTGGTGTCGAGCCTGCTCGATCGGGCGAACCGGCCGGCCTTCGACGCGCAGAACCGGGAGGAGCAGCGCCGGCTGCGCGAGCTCTTCGCGAGGAAGCGGGCGAAGCCGCTCGTGACGCTCGCCGCGGCGGACGGGGGGCGGCTCGAGATCGCGTGGCGGCCCGAGGACATCGCGAGGCCGTCGTTCACGGGGCGCCGCGTGGTGGAGGTGCCGCTCTCGGAGGTCGCGAGGTACATCGACTGGACGTTCTTCTTCACCGCGTGGGAGCTCAGGGGGCCGTTCCCGCAGATCCTGGAGCACCCGCAGTACGGCGAGGCGGCGCGCGAGCTGTTCGATCACGCGCAGAAGGTGCTGCAGCGGATCATCGAGGGTCGCCTGCTCGAGGCGCGGGGCGTCTACGGCTTCTGGCCGGCGAGCGGCGAGCAGCGGGACATCGTGCTCTACGCGGACGAGGCGAGGGAGCGGGAGCTCGTCCGGTTCAACATGCTGCGCCAGCAGCAGGTGAAGGGGCAGGGCGGCGCCGAGGAGGACGGAGACGGCGGCGACAAGGCCGCGGGCGGGGTGAGGCCGCACCTGTCGCTGGCCGACTTCGTGGCGCCGCGGGAGCGCGGGCTCGCCGATCACGTCGGCGCGTTCGCGGTGACGGCGGGGCTCGGGCTCGACGAGATCGTGCGCGCGTACGAGAAGGACAAGGACGACTACAGCGCGATCATCGCGAAGGCGCTGGCGGACCGGCTCGCGGAGGCGTTCGCCGAGCTGCTCCACGAGCGCGCGCGCAAGGACTGGGGGTACGGCGCGGGAGAGGCGCTGACGAGCGAGGAGCTCATCGAGGAGAAGTACCGGGGGATCCGGCCGGCGTTCGGGTACCCGGCGTGCCCGGATCACACCGAGAAGCGCAAGCTGTTCGCGCTGCTCGACGCGCCGTCGGTCGGCATCGAGCTGACGGAGAGCTGCGCGATGACGCCGGCGGCGAGCGTCAGCGGCATCTACCTGGCGCACCCGAAGGCGCGGTATTTCATGGTGGGGCGCCTCGGCAGGGATCAGGTCGCGGACTACGCGAAGCGCAAGGGGATGACGGTCGAGGAGGTGGAACGGTGGCTGTCGCCGAACCTGGGGTATGACCCGAAGGCGGCTGTCGAGGGGGAGAGCGCCGTCGTGGCGGCGTGACGGCGGACGGAAGCGGCGATGTGCCCAGGGGCGCACATTGCGGCGCAGGGACGGCGTCCGAGCGCGGCAGCGATCCGACGCAGACCGCGCGACGAACGTTGTGATAACAAGTTCCCCATGTCCGAAGCCGACTGGTTTGCGCTGAACCGCGCCGCCTGGAACGCGCGCACCCGCGTGCACCTGGCCTCGAAATTCTACGATCTGGCCTCGTTCCGGGCCGGCGCGAGCTCTCTCAAGCCGATCGAGCTCGAGCAGGTCGGCGATGTGCGCGGAAAGACGCTCCTCCACCTGCAGTGCCATTTCGGGCAGGACACGCTCTCCTGGGCGCGGCAGGGCGCCCGCGTCACCGGGCTGGACCTCTCCGACGAGGCCATCACGGCGGCGCGCGCGCTGGCGAAGGAGCTCTCGGTGGACGCGCGCTTCGTCGAGGCCAACGTCTACGACGCCCCCGAGGCACTCGGCGGCGAGACGTTCGATATCGTCTTCACCTCGTACGGCGTCCTCGGGTGGCTCCCGGACATGACGCGCTGGGCGCGCGCGGCCGCGGCGTGCCTGAAGCCCGGGGGCGTCCTGCACGTCGTCGAGTTCCACCCCCTCGTGTGGATCTTCGACAATGCATTCGAGCAGATCGCCTATGACTACGATGGGCACGGGGAGCCGATCGTCACCGAGGAGACAGGCACATACGCCGACAGGAGCGCGCCCGTGACGCTGAAGGAGGTCGGCTTCAACCACGGGATCGGGACGGTGGTGTCGGCGCTCCTCGACGCGGGCCTCACGCTGGAGCGCCTGCGCGAGCTCGACTGGTCCCCCTACGACATCTTTCCGGACATGGTGGAAGGACCGCCAGGGCAGTTCCGCATGAAGAAGTTCGAGCGCCGACTGCCGCTCGTCTATGCGCTCGCGGCGCGACGGCGCCCCTGAGAGCGGCGCGAGCCCCTCGCACGCTCAGGGCGCCGTCGTCCCCCGGCCGCGGCCGTCACTTACCATCACCTGCACAGGACGCGCTCGTCCAGGGGGAGGCGCGGGCTGCGCTCCGGGCGCACGAAGCTGTCGGGTGACCGCAGCACGTCGCCGAGGCGCGCGTCGGCCAGCGCCACGAGCGCGGCAGGCGCGGCGGGCAGCGGTCCGTCGCACGGGATGGACTGCACCATCGCGTAGACCATCGGTCCGCGCTGGAGGAGGCTCTCGTACAGCGCGTGGCCGAAGACGAGCGCCGCGGCCTCGCCCCGCTGCACGGCGTCCCGCACCTCACCGGCGCAGCGCTCCAGATCGGAGGCATCGCCGAGGAGGGGCGCCTCGCGCGCGTTGTTGTGGAGCAGCAGGAGCCCGCCCTCGTCGAGGAGCGCGAGCCCGTCCAGCTCGCGCGTGCGCGCCGGAGGGAGCGCCTCGGCGCCTGGATGGAGGCGCGCGGCGATCGCCCGGTGCTGGCGCGCATGGAGCTCCGCCTTGGCGCGCGGGAAGGCGCCCCACACCAGCATGTTGAGGAAGTCGTGCCAGTTGCTCGGGCGCGTGGGCACGCAGCCCTCGACGTGGATGCGCGCGTCGTAGAGCGCCGAGGGGTCGACGGGCCCGCGCCGCCCGCGCCGACGAGGCCGCGGCTTTTGCTCCGCAAAGCGCACGGGGAACCCCTCGCCGAGCGCCCGGTTGTAGTCCTCTACCAGCGGCCAGCCGGCGCACCCCGCGAACGCCTCGGCGAGGGGGCGGATGGGCCAGTAGAGCCGGCTCTTCTCGTGGAAGAGCGGCTCCCAGGGAACGGGGGTGCTCCCTGGCGCGCCGCTCGGGTGCGGCGCAGCTCGGCCGGCGGCGCTCACGCCGCGCAGCGTAGGAGCAGCGCGGCGAGAGCTCAAGCCGCGCGCAAGACGGCGCCGGGGCGCGCCGATCGCGAGGCGGCGGCCTCGCGCCGGGACCAGGGCCGCCGGCCGCCCGGCAGGCCCGCGGTGGACCGAGCGCACAGAGCGGGTCAGCAGGGCGCCGGTATCCCGAGACTCCCTGTTTCAACTCACCCAGCTTCCCTGGATATCCATGCTCGCCCTCATGCAGCCATCACGCAACGAGAGCTCGCGCCAAGCCTGGAGTGATGGCCGTTCGCCACGGACGTCGCCGCAGCGGATCTGCCCCCACGCCCGCCGCCCGCGTGTCATCCTGAGATAACGAGATGGCTCGCCTCGAGGACCGCCTGCCAGAGAACGCCCCCGGCGATTACTTCGTCGACCGGTCGTGCATCGACTGCGACGTATGCCGCCAGCTCGCTCCCTCGGTGTTCGCGCGCGCGCCCGCCGTCGAGCAGAGCATCGTCGCTCGCCAGCCCGCGACGCCGGACGAGCACCTCCGCGCGGCCATGGCGCTGGTGTCGTGTCCGACCGCCTCCATCGGCACCTCCGCACCGGCGGCGGGGATGGCCGCCGCGACCTTCTCCTTCCCCGAGCCGATCGACGAGGATGTCTATTATTGCGGCTATACCTCGTCGTCCTCGTTTGGCGCGGCGAGCTACCTCATCCTGCGACCCGAGGGCAACGTGCTCGTCGACTCGCCCCGCGCCGCCAGGCCGCTCATGAAGCGCATCCGCGAGCTCGGCGGCGTCCGGACCCTGGTGCTCACCCACCGCGACGACGTCGCCGATCACCGGATCTTCCGCGACAACTTCGGGTGCGATCGCGTGATCCACGAGGACGACATCGACGACGGAACAGCGCCCGCCGAGGTGAAGATCAAGGGGCTCGACCCCGTGGCCCTCGCGCCCGATCTCACGTTGATCCCCGTCCCGGGCCACACGCGGGGCAGCGTCGCGCTCCTCTTCCGGGACCGGTACCTCTTCACCGGGGACCATCTCTTCTTCTCCGGCGAGCTCGGGCGACTCGACGCGTCGCGCGACATCTGCTGGTATTCCTGGGCGGAGCAGATCCGCTCGATGGAGCGCCTCCTCCAGCACCGGTTCACGTGGGTCCTGCCAGGCCACCTCCGCCGGTACCGCGCTCCCTCCGAGGACGCCATGCGCGCCGAGCTCGCCGAGCTCATCGATCGCATGAAGATGGCGTGACGCGCGCACAGGCCCACGCGCGCCTCGACCTGCGCGCGGGCAGGCGCGCGCTTCGGCGAGCGGCCCGCCTCGGTCCGCCGGGCGCCGTGGTACGATCGCGTCCCTGATGACGCCGGACCTCATCGTTCGCGGGTTGCGGGTGGTCACCGGGGGCGCCGTGCGGCCGGCCTCGGTGCACATCCAGGGCGGCACCATCGTCTCCGTCGCCGGCTACGACGAGCTGCCGGAGGGCTGCCCCGTCGTGGACGCTCAGGGCGCGGTGGTGATGCCCGGGCTGGTCGATGCGCACGTGCACATCAACGAGCCCGGGCGGACCGAATGGGAGGGCTTCGAGACGGCGACGCGCGCCGCGGCCGCGGGCGGCGTCACGTCGCTCGTCGACATGCCCCTCAACAGCATCCCGCCGACGACCACGGTCGCGCACCTCGAGAAGAAGGCGCGCGCGGCGGAGGGCCGGTGCCTCGTCGACGTGGGCTTCTGGGGCGGCGCCGTCCCGGGCAACGCGGGAGAGCTGGTCCCGCTGCTCGAGGCCGGCGCGCTCGGCTTCAAGTGCTTCATGGTCGACTCGGGCGTGGCGGAGTTCGGCCACGTCGCCGAGGCGGACCTCAGGGCGGCGCTAGAGGTGCTCGCAGGCACGGGGGCGCCGCTGCTCGTGCACGCCGAGCTCCCCGGCCCCATCGACGCGGCGCGCGCGGCGATCGCCGGCCTGGATCCGCGCACGTACGCCGCCTACCTGCGCTCGCGCCCGCGAGAGGCGGAGGACCAGGCGATCGCCTTGCTCGCGTCGCTCTGCCAGGCGACGGGCGCGGCGGCGCACGTGGTCCACCTCTCGTCGGCCACGGCGCTCGACATCCTGCGGCGGGCGCGCGACGGCGGCGCCGCGCTGTCGGCCGAGACGACGCCGCACTACCTGCACTTCGCCGCCGAGGAGATCCCGGACGGCGCGACGCCCTTCAAGTGCGCTCCGCCGATCCGGGAACGGCAGAACCGCGAGGAGCTCTGGGCCGCGCTCGCGGGAGGCCTCATCGATTTCGTCGTCTCCGATCACTCCCCGTGCACCCCCGAGCTCAAGCGGCTCGAAGCCGGCGACTTCGACGCCGCCTGGGGCGGGATCTCGAGCCTGCAGCTCGGCCTGTCGATCGTCTGGACCGACGCCCGCCGCCGGGGCATCCCGCTCGAGCGGCTCGCGGACTGGCTGTGCCGCGGGCCCGCGAGGCTCGCCGGATTGCGCCGCAAGGGGGAGATCGCGCGCGGGTTCGACGCCGATCTGGTGCTCTGGGATCCCGACGCCAGCTTCCGGGTCGAGCCGCCGACCCTCCAGCACCGGCACAAGGTGACGCCGTACGCCGGAGAGGAGCTCCACGGCGTCGTGGAGGCCACCTACCTTCGCGGCGAGAAGGTCCATGAGCGCGGGAGCTTCCCCGCGGAGGCGAGAGGGCGATGGCTGAAGCGAGAGGGGTGACGGGGCCGGCGTTCGCGGAGGCGCTCGATCTGGCCTCGGAGCGCCTGGGCGGCGCGGTGCTCGCGGCGAACGACGAGTTCTTCGCGCCGAAGGAGAACCTGCTCAAGGCAGGGAAAGCGGTGTTCCTTGAGCACGAGTACACCGATCGCGGGAAGTGGATGGATGGCTGGGAGACGCGCAGGCGCCGGACTCCCGGGTTCGACTGGTGCCTCGTCCGGCTGGGGCTGCCAGGGATCCTCCGCGGGGTCATCGTCGATACGGCGTTCTTCCGGGGCAATTACCCCGAGCACTGCTCCATCGAGGCGTGCGCGGCGCGGCCCGACGCGCGGGTCGAGGACTTGCTCGACCCACGGACGCACTGGGTCGAGATCCTGCCGCGCTCGCCGCTGGCCGGCGACGCGCAGAACGCGTTCGAGCTGAGCAGCTCTTCGCGGTTCACGCACCTCCGCCTGAACATCTACCCGGATGGCGGCGTGGCGCGGCTCCGGGTGCACGGCGACGCCCTCCCCGACGTCCGCCGGCAGGGCCGCCCGGGCGCGGAGATCGACCTCGCGGCCGCGGAGAACGGCGGGCGCGTGCTCTCGTGCAGCGACATGTTCTTCGGGGTGCGCCACAACCTCATCATGCCCGGCAGGGCGGCGAACATGGGAGACGGCTGGGAGACGCGGCGCCGGAGGGGGCCCGGGTACGACTGGGCGCTCGTGGCGCTCGCGGCTGAGGGCGAGATCGCGCGGATCGAGGTCGACACGAACCACTTCAAGGGCAATTACCCCGACAGCTGCATGATCGAGGGGATCGACGCGGCGGGGCGCTCCGCGTCGGAGCTCGCCGGCGCGGGCGAGTGGCGGGAGATCGTGCCGCGGACGAAGCTCCAGGCGCACACGCGTCATCTCTTCGAGGAAGAGCTCCGCGCGACGGGGCCGTTCACGCACGTGCGCCTGAACATCTATCCTGACGGCGGCGTGAGCCGGCTCCGGATCTTCGGCGAGGCGACCCGGAGCGGGGCGGCCGAGCAGCGGCTCCGCTGGCTCAACGCGCTCACGGAGCCGGAGGCCGAGGCGGAGCTCCGCGTGGCGTGCGGCTCGTCGGCGTGGGCGTCGCAGATGGCGGCGGCGCGGCCGTTCCGCGACGAGGAGCACCTCTCCGCGGCGACGGCGCAGGCCTTTGCGCGGCTCGCGCCGGAGGACTGGCTCGAGGCGTTCCGCGCGCACCCCCGCATCGGAGAGACCAGGCCGCAGGCGGAGGCCGCGGAGGCGAGCGCGACGGCGAGGCGCTTCTCCAGCCAGGAACAGGCGGGGATGAGCGCCGCGGCGGTGGATACGCGGGAGGCGCTCGCGCGCTTGAACCGCGTCTATGACGAGAAGTTCGGGTTCATCTACATCGTCTGCGCCACAGGGAAGAGCGCGGACGAGATGCTGGAGGCGCTGCGCGCGCGGATCCAGCACACGCCGGAGCAGGAGCTGCCCATCGCCGCGGACGAGCAGCGGAAGATCACGGCGATCCGGCTGAAGAAGCTCCTGTGGGGCGGATAGAGCCCCGGGGCGCGGCCCTCGAGGAGGGAGCGCGTCGGGCGAGGGGAGCGCCGGCGCGTCGGGTGTCCGGGCGATCGGGTGTCCGAGCGTGGGCCGCTCAGCGCGAGAGCTGGCCTCGCAGCGCGCCGTCGGGAAAATCGGCGGTGCGCACGGCGACGTAATACCTCTCCGGATCACCGAGCAACGCGCTCAGATCGTCGCGGGCCGCGCTCACGCAGCCGCTGGAGCTGCCGCCTGTCGGCGGCATCAGCGTGATGATCCCGCGGCCCGCGCGGCCGGCGGAGCCCTCGTGGATGCGCGCCGCGGTCGCCGGCGCGATGCCGGCCACCGCGAGGTCGAAGCAGACCTCGCCGCGGTCGAGATCGAGCGTGACGCGGGCCGTGCCGCTCCCCTTCGGGTCGCCGGGGCCGGGCACTTCGTCTTGCCCCGTGAGCGCCGCCGTGAGCGAGCGGACCGGGCGCTCAGGCAACGCCGCGCGCGCCAGCGCCGTCGCGAGGAGGCCGGCGCCCAGCGCGAGCATCGTGAGGTGTTGCATGTCTCCCTCCTGCACATCACGGGGATGTGCGATTCGAGGGCGCCACGAAGAGCAAAGACGACGCCGCCCACGCGCCGCGAGCCGCCCCGCACGTCGGTCGATCGCGGGGGCGGCGAGGAGGCCGCGACGGACACGGCGATTCGCCCGATCGCCGAGGCGCGCTGGAGAGAGACAGAGGCGGACAGCGGACCCGGATCGGCACACGACGCGGGGAATCGGCGTCGCCTGCGCGAGGTGGCAAGGCGGCCCGTGCTCCACACGGGCGGACAGGCCGCGAGCGCGGCCAGCGCAGCGGTGGAGGCATCCGCATGAGCACGCCCGGTCCGTCGCGGGCGGGGGCTCAGGGTTGACGACGAGTCCGCCTTCTGCCAGGAGACGGACGCGCGCGAGGCGCGCGGAGAGCACGGCGGAGGCACACGATGAGCACAGAGATCTCGAAGACCGACAACGACGACTGGACCATGCCCAAGCTCATCGCGCTCGCGTTCACGACGCTCCTCGTGGCCTTCTCGGTCATCTACCTCATCTCTCCCTGAACGGCGCCCGTTCGCCCGTTCCCCGGCGTGCGCCGGCCCCACGAAGGGCGGCGTGCGCTACAGCTTCCTGGCGCAGCGCACGCCGAGCGCGTCCGTCACATCGGTCGGGTCCCAGCCGGTCCGCAAGCGAGCGGAGAGGTCCTCCGGTCTAGGCTGCCACCAGCTGCCGCCGCGGATCACCCGCGCGGAGCCGCGCTCGACGTTCGCGCAATCACGGCACGGCTGGGGGTACGTCCCCTCGAAGTCCAGGCTCCACTCCCACACGTTCCCCGCGAGGTCGGCCTGCCCCCACCGGCCATCACCCCTCGGCGATTTCGATCCGACGACGGCGCTGCCCGTCATGTCGAACACGGCGTAGGTCGAGTTCGGAAACGCGTTGCCCCACGGATACGCCCGCTGCTCGCTCCCGCCAGCCGACGCGTAGTCCCACTCCGCCTCTGTCGGGAGCCGCCCGCCGTCCCAGGCGCAGAAGGCGAACGCGACGAACCAGCTCACGCAGCTGATCGGCTTGAGCTCGTTCCCGCCCGCGTCGTCAGTCCACGAGTGCAATCCCGGGTTGCACTTCAGGTCATCCCTCAACGCCGCCTGGCTCGCGGGCAGACGGGAGTCCCACGCAGCGTCCCAGCCGCTCCGCTGGATCGCCGGGTGAGCTCCAGCGCCGGCCGCGGGTCGGCTCGCGGGATACGCCTCGACGAACTTGCGGAACCGTCCGACGGTGACCTCGTGGCGATCCAGGCGCAGGTCGCTCACCTCCGCCGGATACGCCGCGTCGTTGCTCCGGTCGTACCGGCCACCCGGAACGCGCGGGCTCGCGCAGCAGGGCTGGTTCCGATCCGGCCCGCAGGTCTCGCCGGCCCCGGTCTCGCCCAGGCGGCAGCTCGGCGGCAGGATGCACCGGCCCGCGCCGCACCACCCAGCGCAACCGGCACGACCCCACCGCCCGTCGCTGCCGCACACCTCGATGAGATCGCCGGCGCACCGCGCCTCGTCGGGAGAGCACTCGACAGGGGTCCCCCCGCCCCCGCCTGCGTCACCGCCGCCGGCCTCGCCGCCCCCAGCCGCTGCGCCGCCGGCCTCGCCGCCACCCGTCGCGCCACCACCCGTCGCGCCACCGCCGCCGGTCGCACCGCCCCCCGTCGCGCTGCTGCCAGCCCCGCCGCCGCCGACCGCCGTGCCCGACCCACCACCTGCTCCGCCGCCAGCGGCGCCAGCGCCGCCGTCGCCATCGACGAAGCTCCGCACCTTCTGCTCGCAGCCCGGCCCGAGCGTGGCCATCGCGACGGCCAGCCAGCCAGCACCGCGCCGGCGATCCCGAGCTTCACCCGAACGAATCCGTAGAGCGCCCACCGTTCACCCTCACAGTCGCCCACCGACGGGCACCCGCCATCGTATCATGTGGGACACCTCCTTCACCCCGCCGGGCCGTCGACCTCGCGGCGCCTCCGGGCGCACCACGGACGGCAGGCGCGCGCGTCGCGCTCGCCGCGCAGGACGGCGCTCTCGCGCGGATGCGCGCTCAGCTGCCTCGGTACGTGGTGTAGCCGTGAGGGCTGAGCAGCAGCGGGACGTGATGGTGCTGCGCCGGGTCCCGGATCTCGAAGAGGATCGACACCGTGGGATAGAAGCTCTCGCATCCGAGCGCCGCGTAATAGGCGCCTGTGTGGAAGGTGAGACGGTAGCGGCCCTGGAGGGGCCGTTCGCCGGGCGGCAGCAGCCCCTTCTGCCGGCCGTCGCCGTCGGTCGTGCCCCGTCCGACCTCCCTGTAGGCGCCGTCGTCGCCTACCTCCAGCACCACGAGCACGCCGCTCGCCGGGCAGCCCCGTGACGTGTCCAGCACATGCGTCGTGATCGCGCTCATCGGTCCTCCTCGCCGCTCGGGCCCTCCGCGAACCGGGCCATTCCGGTGCTCTCCTATCACGCGCTCCGGCGCGCCACGATGGCCTGAAATGATCGGCCCCTGAGCTCGTCCGGCGTGAGCCCGGTCCTCTCCGCCGCCTCGCCCTCCGTCATCGCCCCCGCGCCGATCGCGCGCAGGAAGAAGCCCAGGAGGCCCTGCCCCGTCGCGGCGTCGTCGAACACCGTCCCGGCGACGGTCGCCTGGGCGGCCCGCTCGACGAAGCTCCGCAGCCGCGCGGCGGCCGCATCGACGCCCTCCAGGAAGAACGCGTACGTGGCGGCGTAGCGGACCGGCAGCTCCGCGGGGTGGAGGTCCCAGCCCTGGTAGTAGCCGCTCTCGAGCGCGCGGCGAACCTGACCGTACTTCAGCCGCCACGCGCCCACGACGGCGCGACGGTTCTCCTCGCTCTGCTGCGGCGTGAGCGGCGCGCCGCCGGGGCGCGCGCGGTGCGGGCCGACGGGCAGGAGGTTGCTCGCGCCGTCGGAGAGCCAGAGCCCCGAGCCGGCCAGCGCGACCTGCATCACGTGCCGCGCGAAGTCGCACGCCGGGTGGGCGAGGTGCTGATGGGCGGCCGTGATCTCGCAGCTCGCGGTGTAGTCATAGGCCCCGAAGTGCGCCGCCACGCACCGCCCGCGGGCCGCCTCGACCAGCCCGGGCAGCGCGATCTCCCCGCGCGGGCCGATGATCGACGCCGGGGTCTCGACCATCAGCTCGATCCGGATCGAGCCGGCCGGCAGCCGCAGCGCGCCCTCGAGCGCGTCGAGGGCGTCGGCCAGGGCGGCGACCTGCTCGGGCGCGACCACCTTCGGCAGCGTCACCGCGAAGGCGTGCGGGAGCGCGCCGCCCGACGCGGCGATGAGCGCCGAGAAGAAGACGTCGAGCGTCCTCAGGCTCCGCTCGGCGCACCCGTCGCCGAGCGGCTTGATCCTGATCCCGAGGAACGGAGGCAGGCTGCGCGCGGCCATGCCGAGGGCGACCTCGCGCGCGGCGGCGGCGGCGTGCGCGTCCTCCTCGTTTCCGGGGCGCACGCCGTAACCGTCCTCGAAATCGATGCGCAGGTCCTCCACGGGCTCGCGGCGGAGCTTGTCGAGCACGCGCGCGTGCACCGCGTGCGCGAGCCGCGCAGCCCCGGAGGCGCCCTCGGCCGCGCCCCCGCCCGCCTCGATCGCGGCCGCGAGCGCGAGGGCGTCGGCGCGCCCCTCCGGGAGCCCCTCGGCCCCCGGCAGGCCGATCGCCCGCGCGAAGACGGCGAAGTCGGGCGCGTGCTCCTCGACGGCGCGGAGGGCCACCGCCCCGAGCTTCCGGGCCGTGTCGGCCTTGAACAGGTGGGCGCCGCCGTAGACGGTATGGACCGGCTGGCGCGCGCCCGTGTGGTCGAAGACAGAACGCCCGCTGCGGAGGCGCGAGAGCGCGCCGCGCAGCGCTTCGGAGGAGAGGTTCGTCTGGAACATGGTGTGCTTTCAGCGGGTAGGGCGCACACGAGATGCCGCCTGACTCGGCACGTCAAGTGGCGCTCGCGCTCCTCGCGAGGAGGCGCCATGCTGCGACCCGCGCCGCTCGAGCGAGCGCGAGGAGCGCCGCGCGCGGCGGCGGCGCTGCGCGCGCAACGGGGGCACCGGCGCCGCCGTTGCGCGCGCAGCGCTCGGGGTGTATCCGTCGTTGGAGGACTTGAATCGATGATGAGACGCCGAGACTTTCTTCGCGCCACCCTGGTGACCGCTGGTTCGGTGGTCGTGCCGACTGCCTGCTCCGATGATGGTGACGCCGTCGGCGCATGCGACGCGCACGAGGATGACGGGTTCTTCCCGCAGTCGGTGGCCTCCGGCGATCCGCGGCACGATAGCGTCGTGCTGTGGACCCGGCTCATCGATAGCAAGCAGCCGCAGTCGGATCTCAACCTGGCGCTCGTGGTCGCGCTCGACGAGGGGTTCACGCAGCTCGTGGTGCTCAACCCGAGCTCCGACAACGTGGCCACGGTGGGGTCGGGCAGCACGCAGCTCCGCGTGACCGCCCGGGCGGAGTTCGATCACTGCGTCAAGATCAAGGTGAACGGCCTGAGCCCCGGCACCACGTACTATTACCGCTTCTACTACATCACTGGAGAAGGCTGCGTCCGCTCGCGCGTCGGGCGCACGCGGACGGCGCCCGCGCGGGGCGCGGACGTGCCGGTGCGCTTCGCCTTCGTGTCCGGCCAGGACTACATCGGTCGCTACTACAACGCTTATGTGGCCCTGGCGAAAGAGGAGCTCGACTTCGTCGTCCACCTCGGGGGCTACATCCACGAGACGACCGGGAACCCGAGCCTCCAGGCCCCCCCGGGGCAGCGCGGCATCTCCTTCTCCGACGTGGACGGCGCCATCGCCTTCCAGCCGGCGGAGGGCGCGGCCTACCACGCGGCCAAGTCGCTGAGCAATTACCGGGAGCTCTACAAGACGTACCGGTCCGACCGGGCGCTGCAGCGGGTCCACGAGCTCTTTCCCATGATCGCTGTCTGGGGCGATCACGAGTTCTCCGACGATGGCCACGGCGCGACGGCGGCCTATCTGGACGGCCGAGAGCCGGAGACGGACGAGTACCGGCGCAAGGCGGCGAACCAGGCCTGGTTCGAGTACATGCCGGCCGAATACCCGAATGATCCGGAGGGCGACGAGTTCCGCTACGACAGCGCGGTCGAGTACCCGGACGATATCACCATCTACCGGGACTTCTCGTTCGGGAAGCACGTCCACCTCGTGATGACGGATCTCCGCTCCTACCGCGCGGATCACCTGATCCCGGAGGACGCCTTTCCGGGGAAGGTCATCGCGCGGAAGGTGGACATCGAGGACGAGTTCAACGAGGCAGAGATCGAGGCGTTGGCCCCCTACAGGAGCCACTACATCGAGGACATCGACGTGTTGACTCGATACAAGGACGCGCTGGAGATCGCCGCTCCCCTGCTCGGCTTTGACCCGCTCCTCGGGTTCGCTCAGAACGAGTCGCCGCGCCCCATCAGCGCCAGCGTCGTCAACGAGATCGTCGCGAAGCTGAACGAGCAGAGGCCCGAGACCGAGCAGGTGCCCCTCATCAGCGCAAGCGAGATGAGCTTCATGGACGTCGGGTTCGCCTACGCCGATCTCGGAAAGACGGACTATTACAGCGCATTCGGATCGCGTCACCTCGTCGTCAAGGAATCCTTCGACCCGATCTCGAGGATCGCTCTCAAGGCCGACGTGGAGCGGGGCGTCGTCATGGGAGACGCGCAGAGAGCCTGGTTCAAGAAGACGATGGAGGAGTCCCGGAGCACCTGGAAGGTATGGGGGAACGAATCCCCCCTTTCACAGCTCGTCCTCGCCCACACAACGCAACCCGCGGAGCCCGAGCAGGAGTCGCTCACCCGGCACTTCTACCTGAGCTGTGACGGCTGGGACGGCTTCCGCAAGGAACGGGACGAGCTCATCGGGATGCTCGCCGCGGTCGAGGGCAACGTGGTGTCGATCACCGGCGAGCTCGGCGCCTTCCTCGCAGGGACGGCCGCCGTGGAGGGCGCCACGGCCAAGATCGTGGAATTCGGCGGCGCCGCGATCTCGTCGGCCACGTACCGCTCGGTGCTGACGAAGCAGCTGGCGAGCCATCCGACGCTGAAAGGCGTCCTGGAGGCGGAGGACATCGACATCGACGACAGCATGCAGAAGGCCAATCCGTACCTCGCCTTCAGCAACGCCACGAGCAACGGGTTCTGTATCGTCGAGGCGAATGCAGACGAGTTCGTCGTGAGCATGCACATGATCCCCGAAGACGCGCTCGCCGCCCCCCTGTACGACGAGACCGGCGTGGCGGCGCTCGACGAGCAGATCACGATCGCGCGGTACAAGACGAGGGCGGCCGAGTCCGAGCTGTACTGGGAGGACGAGGGCACCTGGAAGCAGTGGATCCCGCGCACCGCAAGCTAGGACGCAGGATCCATCGACCGAGCTGGTCGGCTGGCGCTGCCGACCAGCTCGGCCATCGACACGCAGCTCTGGGCACGAGCGACGGCTGGCGCTAGCGCGCCAGCATCACCACGGTGCCGTCACGGCAGGCGATCGCCATCCGCTCCTCGCCGGCAGGGATGACGGCGACCGGCGCGGAGCAGACGCGCTCGGCCGCGATGGAGACATTGCCGTCCGCCTCGACGACGCCGGCGCGTCCGCCCGCGCGCACGAAGCCGACGCGGCCGGTGCGATCGATCACCACCGGCGGGCTCGGCTTCGCGTCCACCGGGCCGAAGAAGCCGGAGAGCCCGCCGTCGGCGGGTGGCGACCCCGGAGGCCTGTCGATCGCGACCCGGAACGCCAGGTCGCCCGACGCGTTGACCCCGAGGAGCAGCCCGGTCGTCGACAGGACCACGGCCACGCCCCCGGCGCCGATGGCGGGCGGCCCGTCGAGCGCGCTGAAGGCCGCGCCGGCGCGGACCCCGGCGGTCCCTGTCGGCAGATCCAGCGCGACCAGGCGGCGGGCGTCGACGACCGCGAGCAGCGTGCGGGCGTCGGCGAGGGCCGCGCCGCGGCGAGGTACACCGCCGAGAGAGCCGAGCCGCCTCGGCGCGCCGGGCGGACGCCAGGTCAGCACCGCGCCCGACTCGGTGGTCACGAGCGTGCCTTCAGGGCCCGCGAGCAAGGCGCCCGTCGCGCGATCCGCGATCTCGGCGCGGGCGCGCACGGTCCCGTCCGCGGCGAGCTCGACGAGGGAGCGCCCCAGGGCCGCCACGAGCCCGCCGTCGTCGAGCGCGAGGGGCGTCACGTCGGCGTCGCGCCCCCGGAGGCCGAGGGGGACGGCGAAGCGCACGCTCCCCGCGGGCGTGAGCCCGACGGCGACGCCGGACGAGGTGATCAGCGCGAGGGTGCCGTCGCTCGTGAGCACGGCGGGCGCGAGCGGCGCGCTGTCGCCGATGCGCACGCGCCAGCGCTCCCGGCCGTCCGCGCCGAGCTTGACGACCTCGGGGACCGTCAGCGTGAGGAGGAGATCGCCCGCGGCGTCCGCGAGCGGCGCAGCGTCGATCCCGCCGCGGAGCTGCTTTCGCCACGCCTCGCGCGCCGGGAAGGGCAGCCGCGCGGCGGAGCGGCCCGTGCGGCGCGCGTCGAGCCGCTCGCTCGGGGCGAAGCCGCGGGGCGCGCCGACCACGATCGTGTGCGGCCGGCTCGTGTCGACGGCGTCGGCGAAGGCGAGCGGCGCCGCGGCGGAGAGCAGGAGCGCGGCCGCGGCGAGGCCCGCCGTCCGGGCGCGACGCGGCCTTCTCGGGCTGGGCGCCGTGGTGCGCGCGGCGCTCATCGGCCGCCCTTCACGGTGAACTCGACCTGCACCTCGGGGATCTCGGCGCCGCCCGGCGCGACGAACGGCGGCGCGACGCTGCCGTAGGCGGTGAGGATGTCCCCGCGCTGGGCGGGGTTGTCGGCGCCATGGACGAGGCGGACCTTGCACGCCTCCGGAGAGCGCGGCGCGGCGCCCGGGCTCGCGCTCGCGGCGGCCGCGCCGCCCTCCTTGCAGCCGGACGCGGGCGGGATCGAGAGCAGGATCAGCGTCGCGTATCCCTGCCGGCGCACCTCGAGGGCCTCGCCGGTCAGCGCGATCGGCTTGCCGATGTGGTCCTTCCCGCCGGCGGCGAGCTCGGCGTACCCGATCGGGCCGCGGCCGGCGAACTCCTTCGCGGCGGCGTCGAGCCGGTCGACGCGGCGCACCGCGAGCTTCGCGATGCGCGGCGCCATCCCCTGCATCTTCGCGCGCACCTCGAACTGGGTCGCGCCCACGGACGAGACGTTCATCACGTGCGCGAAGGTGCCGTCGGGGCGAACCGCGATCGGGTGCGCGCCGGCGAAGATCTGCGCGCCGCGGGCCGTGCGCCCGGCGAGGACGAAGCTCTCCTTGTCGATGACGACGCTCGGGCCGGGCGACTCGATGGTGAGCGGGACGATGCCGACCGCGACGCTCACCATGCCCTGCTCGCGCGGGCCGTCGGGCGGCGTGACGGTGTACGGCACCTGCCGGCTCAGCGTCTTCGTCTCGTCCGAGGGCCCCGCGACCGCGTCGGTGACGTCGATCGACTCGATGGCCCGGCCGCTCGTGAGCGCGACCGCCTTGCCGTCGAGGATCACCTGCGTGCCCTTGCTCGCCTCGACAACGACCTGGATCGAGGGCCGCTCCCCTTGCAGCGTGCCGAGGTCGGGCCGGAGCCGGTAGGCGACGTGGATGGAGACGCCGACCGTCTCGTCGCGCCCGCTGCCGGGGCGGTCGATGGCGACCTTCATCCGGTTTTCGCCGACGGAGAGCGGGCTCGCGAGCGGGATCTGCGCGACGCGGCCGGCGGTGGTCGCGCGCCCCTCGCCGATGGAGACCGCGGTGCCGTCAGGGCAGCTGTCGCACCGGAGCTCGATGACCTCGCGGCCCCCGGCGTCGGCGCGGGCGCGCGCGGTCACCGGGGGCGCGCTCGGCCAGAGGAGCGCGAACAGGACCGCGCCGAGCGCGAGCACGCCGCCCGCGACGACGACGGCGACGGCCCGACGCGACGTGCGCGGGCGCCTCTCGCCCTTCGGCGGCGGGAGCCGCTGCTTGAGGCGATGAGGGCGCATGAGCGCCGGGTTCTGCAGCGGAGGGGCGCGGAAGCGCGCCGGCGCGATCGTGGCGCCGAGCTCTCCGGCCGGCTGGTAGCGCGCGTCGAGCTCGGGATCGGGCTCGGGGTCGGCCGGGGCGCCGGGCGCGAGCGGCGCGATACCCGGCCGGGCGACGCCGACCAGCGTCCGCGACACGGCGGGCAGCGGCACCGGAGCGCGCGGCGCCGCGAGGCCCGGGGCGATCGGCACGGTGTGGTCGAGGCGCAGCTCACCCGGCGCAGCGTGGAGCGGCGCGGACGGCGCTGCGGGCGCGTCGAGGCGCGCTCCCGGGGCCACGGAAGCCGGGGTCCCGACGACGAGCGTGCCACCGGCCAGGCGCGGATCGGCCTGCGCTTGCGCCGGCGCCGCCCCGAAGATCGCGGCGGGCATGCCGACGATCGTGCGCGAGGCGGCGGCCGGCCCGCCGGCCATGGGCGGCAGCGCGGCCTGGCCGGGGCCCGCGCCGCCCGGATCGGCGGGGGCGGACGGCGTCTGTCGGAGCAGGTCGGGGAGCGTGACGCCGACCATGGTGCGGGCCGCGGGCTTCATGCCGTAGTAGCCGGCCGCTCCGCCCGGCGGCGCGAGCGCGGCGCCGCAGTGCGGGCACGCGATCGAGCCCTCGGGTACGGGTCTCCCGCAGTGCGGGCAGTGCATGGCGCCATGGTAGCGAGGAACCGCGGCGCGGTCAGGCTCCGGGCGCTGCGGCCGGCGCGCTGCGCCTCCCCGGCGGCCGGAAATGCCGGCAAAACGTGCGAGAGGCGCGCGAGGAAGCCCCCCCGCGGCGCCGGAGCGGGCGCACAGCGCAACAGTTGGCCCTGGCGTGGCAGGTAGGCTAACGCGGGACGTATGCTCGCGAAGCGCATCATCCCGTGCCTCGACGTCAAGGACGGCCGCGTCGTGAAGGGCGTCCGCTTTGTGGGGCTGCGGGACGCCGGCGATCCCGTCGAGGCCGCCCGCCGTTACGACGCCGAGGGCGCGGACGAGATCACGTTCCTCGACATCACCGCGTCGCACGAGAAGCGCGGCATCATCCTCGACGTCGTGGCGCGCACGGCGGAGGTGCTGTTCACGCCGCTGACGGTCGGAGGCGGCGTCAAGTCCGAGCAGGACATCAAGGCGCTCCTCGACGCGGGGGCGGACAAGGTCGCGATCAACACGGCCGCCGTCAACGATCCCGACCTCGTGCGGCGCGCCGCGGACCGCTGGGGTGCGCAGGCGATCGTCGTGGCGATCGACGCGCGCCGGATCGCGGATCCCTCGCGCGTGGCCTGGACGGTGGTGACCCACGGCGGCCGTCGGGACACGGGGCGCGACGCGGTCGCGTGGGCCGAGGAGATCGCGCGGGCGGGCGCGGGCGAGCTGCTCGTCACGAGCATGGACCGCGACGGCACGCGGGACGGCTACGACCTCCTGCTGACCGCCGCCATCGCGCGGGCCGTGCCGGTCCCGGTGATCGCCTCGGGCGGCGTCGGGACGCTGGATCACCTGCGCGCCGGCCTCGTCGAGGGCGGCGCCGACGCCGCGCTCGCCGCGTCGATCTTCCACGACGCCGAGTACACGATCGGCGAAGCGAAGGCGTACCTCGAGGCGGCGGGGGTGCCGGTCAGGCCGGCGCGCGCAAGCGGGCCGGGCGACGCGGCGGGCCGGGGGCGCTCGTGAGCGCGTGCGTCACGCTGGAGGAGGTCGTCGCGGCGGCGCACGCGCGGAGCGCCTCGCTGGTGCCGGAGACCTCGGGTTACCTCGCGCTCGCCGTCAGCGACGCGACGTCGCGCCTGCCCCTCAGGCTCGACGATCGCGCGGTGCTGCTCACGACCGAGGGCACCGTCACGGTGCGCACGCGCGGCGACGCTGTGGCGCCGGCCGAGGCCGCGCGGCTGCTCCGCGACCTGCTCGCCCGGCTCCTCGCCGTGTCCGCTGGCAGCATGCCCAACCTCACGGCGACGGCGCGCCCGCGCCCCGCGCACGAGCAGGACCCGGAAGCCGTCGCGCGGGAGCTCGAGGCCGCGCTGATCCCGGTGAACCGCAACGCCGCCCGGCGGGCGCTGGCGCGGCTCGCCCGTGAGACGCTGCGCGCGAAGGAGGCCGGTCGGCTCAGGCGCCCGCGCCCGGAGGTCCAGGCGAAGCCTGCGGCGCCGGAAGCGGACGAGATGTCGCCGCCGCAAGCGGAGCAAGCGCGGCGCGATGCGACCGCCGCTGCCGCGCGCGGCGACGCCCCCGCTGCCGCGCGCGGCGACGCCCCCGCTGCCCCGCTGCCGAATCCCATCGTGGAGCTCACGCTCAGCCCCGGCCCGGTCGCACCTGCGGTCGTGGAGCTCACGCTCAGCCCCGGGCTCGTCGCGTGTGCAATCGCCGGGGTGGCGCCCCCGGCGCCTGCGAGCGCAGGCGATGCTGCCGGGGCGGTAGCTGTCGCGCCGTGTCCCGAGAACCCGCCGGCGCCTGCGCACGCCGGCGAGCAGGTCGAGGCGCTGCCGGAGCCGACCCCGACCGTCGTGCAGGCGGTGGTTGAGCTCCATGGGGCCGCAGCGCCGGCCGAGATCCCGGTCATCCCGGAGCTCATCGAGCCTGCTCGGACGATCGCGCCGGTGGCCCCGCTCGCGCGCGCGGCGGCGGAGATCGCTCCTGAAGAAGCGCGGCCCGTGCCCGCGCCATCGCTCGTCGTCAGCGGCTCCTCTGCCTGCAGCGAAGCGCTCACGAGCCCCGAGGGGATCGAGGTGATCCTCGTCGACTTCTCCCCTGCTCCCGCCGCCGTCGCGCTGTCTTCCCGGGAACCGACGCCGACCGATTCGATCCTCGTCGAGCTCTCCCCGGATCCCGCCGAGGTCGCACCGCTCTCGCAGGAGCCGACGCCGACCGTGGCCATGGCCGTCTGGGAGGAGAGGGAGGCCGCCGACGGGGCCGTGCTCTCGCACCTGGCGGACGCGCCTGCCAGCGTGAGCGAGGTCCCGGAGTTCATCGAGACGTCGCGCGCGCCCGCCATCCAGTTCATGGCGGCGGACGCGGCGCTCCAGGTCACACCGGCCTATGGCGCCTGGCCGCTCGTTCGTCGGGCACACCTCGCCGTGCCCGCGGTTCCTCGAGCGGCCGTCGCGCCGTTCGAGGAGACACCAGCAGCGCGTCACACGCTGCCCTGGCCCCTTCCGGCGCAGCGCGACGACGACGCTCCGGCCGCGCCGCACCCGACGGCTCCGGCCGCGCCGATCGAGGCCTTGCTGGCGGCGGAGACCGACGGTCCGGAAACCGCGCACGCCGGCGCGCCGCCCGCGGGCGCAGCACCCCAGGAACTGTTCGCGGGCGCAGCAGCTCCCGAGGAACCGTGCGCCGATCTGGCTCCCGAGCTGCCGCCCGCTGTTCTGGCTCCCGAGCTGCCGCGCGTCGATCTGGCTCCCGAGCTGCCGCCCGCGGACGCAGCTCACGAGCTGCCGCCCGCCGATCTGGCTCCCGAGGAACTGCCCGCAGACGCAGCAGCTCCCGAGCAGCCGCCCGCCGATCTGGCTCCCGAGGAACTGCCCGCAGACGCAGCAGCTCCCGAGCAGCCGCCCGCCGATCTGGCTCCCGAGCAGCCCTCCGCTGACCTCGCGCCCGCGGATGCAGCATCAGCGCAGCCCCCCGCCGACGCAGAGCCGCAAGAGACGCCGTGCCCGGCGGAGCTCGGTCCCATCGATGCGATCGTGTGGAACGCCTCGCGGCGATCCCGGAGCGCGCGCCCTCCCGCGGATGGCGTCGGTGCAGGCGCTTCCCGGGTCGACGAGCTCGTCGCGCGCTTCGTCGCGCAGTCCGAGCACAGCGCGCAGCGCCGCGCGGCGCGCAGCATGAAGGCGCTCGCTGGCCTCGACCTCACCCTCACGCCGCCGCCGGTCGCTGCTGTCTCCGGCACCTCCGCGCGCGCCATCCCCGGCGCGCGCCCGCCGCTCGCCGGGGCGCTGAGCCCCGTTGCATCCGAGCGCGCCACGCCCGGATCCGCTCCGGTCGCCCTGATGGACGACGGCAGCAGGCCGCCTGTGCCGCTGGTGGCCCCGCGCCGGCGAGGTCTGTCCTTGTGGCTTGCGCTCCTCGCGCTCGCCCTGCTCTGCGCCGGGCTCGCTGGAACGCTGCGGCCGGAGGTCTTCGCCTCGCTGACGGAGCCGCTCGCACGGGGAGCGCTCCAGATCGTCCCGCGCGCCGAGGCGAGGACGCCCTCCCCTCACGATTGACGTTGCCCCGGGGGAGCGACGACACTCGTCGTCATGCAAGAGCAGAGCATGGCGATCGTGAAGTCGCTCGTGAGCGTGGCGTGGGCGGACGGCGAGTTCCACGAGGCCGAGCGCGAGATGGTGGAGGGGCTGATCGCGGCGTTCGAGGCGAACGAGGACCAGGCGAAGGAGATCCGCGCCTACGCCTCCCAGCGAAGGACCCTGGACGACGTGCCGCTCGGCGAGCTCGGCGGCGACGACCGCCGCGCGCTGCTGCAGCACGCCGTGCTGCTCACGTTCGTCGACGGCGAGCAGCACGACGCGGAGAAGCAGTACATCGCAGCGCTGACCAAGAAGCTCGAGCTCCCCGAGCCGGAGTCCGCGGAGATCATCCAGGCGGCCGAGGCCCGCGCCCGACGCCTCCTGACCTTGCTCTGACGCAGCCTGCGCGGCGCCCGAACGCCGCTGGCCCGGCCTCCGCCGGGACTCCCGCTGCGACCTCGGCCGGCCGCCCTTCCGGCCGACGGGCCGCGATCCTCCGTGCTCCGGAAGGAAACCGACCCCCCCCAGGCGAAGTCGCTCCGCCGATACGGCGCGCCGAGCGGTCATCGATCGCCGAGCAGGCTGCCCGCGCGCGGTGCCTCGGACAGCGTCGCGCGGCGCAATGCGGGCATCGTCAAAGGCGCGTCACACGCCGCGCTTCCCCCACCCACCGCACCATCTCCACACCTTCACCTCCAGGCGGCATTTCCAGCGAGGAAAGGCCTTGGCGGGATAGCGACAGCAGAATCTCTTGACAGCGTGGACGGCATGCAAGATTATATCCAACAAAGATAACGACTTTCATTTTCATGTTCATGAAGGGATTGCCGACCATGCCTGTGAAGAGAACCTGGTTGTCCGCGCAGCGGACCGTGCTCGCGACGTTCGGACTTTCCTGGTGCGTGCTGCTCGGCGGAGTGGCTGCGTGCGGAGACGACTCCGACGGCTCAGCGAACTCCGGGGGCGGCGGCGCTGGCGGCGCTCCCTCGACGAGCAGCAGCGGCGGCGGCGGCGCCGGCGAGGGCGGCGGCAGCGACACAGGCGGCGGCAGCGACACAGGCGGCGGCGGCGCCGGCGAGGGCGGCGGCACCGGCGGCAGCGACACAGGCGGCGGCGGCGCCGGCGAGGGTGGCGGCACCGGCGGCAACGACACAGGCGGCGGCGGCGCTGGCGAGGGCGGCGGCACGGGCGGCAGCGGCACGGGCGGCAGCGACACAGGCGGCGGCGGCGCTGGCGAGGGCGGCGGTACCGGCGGCAGCGACACAGGCGAAGAGCCTTGGTCGACCGGATTCGCAGGGGTCGTGGCGCTCGACGAAGCCACGGACGACCGCTTCTGGGCCGTCGCGTTCGACGCCGAGTCCAGAGCTTACGCTGCCGGGCACGTGGCCGTGGCGGGCGACACGTACATGGCGGTGGCGCGCTTCAAGACCGATGGCTCGTTCGACACGACCTTCGGCACGAACGGGGTCGCGAGGGTCAACGTGGTCGCAGGCAAGACAACGGAGACCGCGCGCGGCATCGTCCTGCAGTCGGACGGGAAGATCGTGCTCGCCGGCCAGGTCGAGCACGACCCGAGCGCCACGCCGTCGGACGCGGATCTCGCGGTCGTGCGGTTCAACAGCAACGGCACGCTGGATACGACCTTCGGCACCGAGGGCATCGCCATCCACGATCTCGGCGCCGGCGAGGGCAACACGGGCGATCTGCTCTGGGGCGTCGACCGCGACGCGAGCGATCGGCTGGTCCTCTTCGCCAGCAGGAAGGCGGCGGCTCGCGCCGATCGGGATCGCGCGATCGTGCGGCTCACCGCGAACGGCGCCCTGGACACCACGTTCGCGACGGAGGGCGTCCACACGCTCGACGTCGACGGGCTGAACCTGGGCGACAACCCGCGCAACGGGTTCGTGCAGGCCGACGGCAAGATCTTCTCTTCCGGCTACACGAGCGTGGGCGGCAGGAACCAGATCGTGCTGCTGCGGCTGAACCAGGACGGCACCCCGGATACGACCTTCTCGTCGGACGGCGTCGTGAGGCTCGCGCCGTTCCCGCTCGGCATGGCCGAGGCCTACGGCGCGGCTCGCCAGTCGGACGGCAAGTACGTGACCACCGGATACGGGCGCTCCGAGGAGAGCGGGGCCGTGGATCTCGTGTCCTTCCGCGTCACGGCCACGGGCGGATTCGACCCCTCCTGGGGCGTGGGCGGCGGCGTCCTGCTCGACGTGGCCGGCGACAACGACCGCGGGCGCAACCTCCTCGCCCTGCCCGACGATCGCGTCGTGATGGTCGGGAGCGCCACCCCCGCGACGGGCAACGTCGACGGGATGATCGCCCTGTTCGACAAGAACGGCGCCCTGGACACGCGCTTCGATCCGAACGGATACCGGCGCTACAGCTTCGATCGCCCCGATGACTCGCTCTACGGCGTCGCGCTCTCGCCGAACGGCGCATGGCTCGCGGCCGCCGGGTACCGGTCCGACAGCGACGGTCCCGAGGACGACGACGCGACCCTGGTCCTGCTGCCGGTCCCGGCGCAGAGGGACTGACGCTCACACGACCGACGCGCGCCGGGAGGCGCCCCCCGCCGCGCCGCGCTGACAGGCGGGGGAGCGCTCCCTCCGTGTTGACGGGCAGGGTACGACGGACGATTCTCGCGCGAAACGAGCTCGGGGCCGCCGCGACGCCGGCGGGCCCCGGGCGAGCGCCCGTATCTCGGAGAGGCAGCATGAACAGCGTGAGGCCGACAATGAACCGCGCCCGGAGCGAGAGGGCGGGCCGCCGCCTCTCGACAGCGCTCCTGCTGTCGCTCGTCGGCGTCGCCGCGGCCGCCGGGTGCCGCAAGCCGCCCCCGGACGAGGTGGTCTATACGGGCCAGGGCGCGGGGCCCGGCGTCGCGCAGCCGCCAGGCAGCGGCGGGTCCGCACCCGTGCCGTCGACCGGGAGCGGCGCCACGAGCACCACGGCGGCCTCCTCCACGATCGCCACGACCTCTGGCGCGGGGGGCGCGGGGGGCGCGGGGGGCGGCGAGCCGGCCCCCGGCGACGTGTGCCCCCCGGTCCCCGTCGCGGAAGGCCCCTTCAGCAAGGCCAAGCTGATCACCGCAGCGGCGGACTGCGCGCTGAACCGCGCCTGCGAGTTCGAGGCGCAGGCGCGCGCGCTGCACGAGAGCGCCGCGGCCCTCGCCCGCGGCCCGGGCGAGCCGAGCGCCGCCGCCGCGCGCGGCGCCTGGCTCGCCGCCATGGCGGTCTGGCAGGAGGTGGAGCTCTTCCGCTTCGGCCCCGCGGCGAGCTCCACGCAGCCCGGAGGACAGGACCTCCGGGATCAGATCTACTCCTGGCCCCTCGTGAGCCGGTGCAAGATCGAGGAGCAGATCGTGAGCCGCGCCTATGCGCAGCCGAGCTTCTCCTCGTCGCTCATCAACGGGCGCGGCCTCGCGGCGCTCGAGTACCTCGTCTTCTACGGCGGCGGCGACAACGCCTGCTCGCAGTACTCGCCCATCAACGCGAACCGCACCTGGGCGGCGCTCGGCGCGGGAGAGCTCGCGCAGCGCAAGGCCGATTACGCCGCCGCGGCGGCCGCGGACGTGCTCGCCCAGGCGGGCGCGCTCGCGCGCGCATGGGCGCCCGAGGCGGGGAGCTTCCGGGAGAAGCTCATCCAGGCCGGCCAGGGAAGCCCCGTCTTCGCGACCGAGCAGGACGCGCTCAACGCGGTGAGCGACGCGATGTTCTATGTCGAGAAGGAGCTGAAGGACTGGAAGCTCGGGCGCCCGCTCGGCTTCACCGAGGACTGCGTCACGCCCACCTGCCCGGAGGCGCTCGAGTCCCGCTTCGCCCTCGCCTCGGCGGCGCACATCCGGGCCAACCTGCGCGGCTTCCGGCGCCTGTTCCAGGGCTGCGGCGAGGGCGGCGAGGGCGTCGGGTTCGACGACTGGCTGCGCGCGGTCGACTCGGCCGATCTCGCCGATCGCATGCTGCAGGCGCTGTCGGGAGCCCAGTCGGCCGTGGACGCGCTCGACCTGCCGCTGGAGCAGGCGCTCTCGACCGACCGGGCGAAGGTCGAGTCGGTCTACACCGCCGTGAAGGCCCTGACGGACCTGCTCAAGACGGAGTTCGTCAGCGCGCTGAACCTCGAGCTGCCCCAGTCGTCGGAAGGTGACAACGACTGAGCCCCCTGGCCGCGCGGGCCCCCTGGGGCTCGCGGCGGCGTGGTCGCGCGCGGCCGCGGCGCTGCATCGAGCGCTGTTTCGCCCGATCGACATCGCCTGGCTCGCGGCGTTCCGCGCCCTGTTCGGGCTCACGATGTGCGTGAGCATGGCGCGCTTCATCGCGTATGGCTGGATCGACGAGTTCTTCGTCAAGCCCAGCTTTCACTTCAAGTACTGGGGCCTCGCGTGGGTCGAGCCGCTCTCGCCGGCCGGGATGCACGCCCTGTTCTGGGCGCTCGCGGCGCTCGCCCTGGCGCTCGCCCTCGGCTTCATGTTCCGCGTCGCGGCGCCCCTGTTCGTCGCCGGCTTCACCTACCTGCAGGTCATCGACGTCACGACGTACCTCAACCACTACTACCTGGCGAGCCTGCTGGGCCTGTTGCTCGCGGCGTCGCCGGCGCACCGCGCCTGGTCCATCGACGCGCTGCTCTCTCGGCGCAGCGAGCGCTCCGTCTCCGCTGCGTGGCTCTACTTGCTGCGCTTCCAGGTCGGCGTCGTGTACACGTTCGCGGGGCTCGCGAAGGCCCACGCCGACTGGCTCCTGCACGCGCAGCCGCTCCGCATCTGGCTCGGCTCGCGCACGGACATGCCGGTCCTCGGCCCGCTCTTCACGCACCCGTGGGCCGCGCCGCTCATGAGCTGGGCGGGCTTCCTGTTCGACACCAGCGTCGTCTGGCTTCTCCTCTGCCGGAGGCTCCGCCCCTTCGCGTACGCCGCGGTGATCCTGTTCCACGTCGTCACGCGCTCGCTGTTTCCGATCGGGATGTTCCCGGTGATCATGGTCCTCTCCGCGCTCGTGTTCTTCCCCCCGGAGTGGCCCCGGCGGCTCCTCTCCCGGCTCCGAGCGCGCGCGCTCCCCGCCCACGGTGGCGCCGGCGCGCCGCACGCGCCGCAAGCGCCGCAAGCGCCGCAAGCGCCGCAAGCGCCGCAAGCGCCCACAGACGACCCCGCCCTCCCCCCGGCGGCGCCGCCCTCGCTATCGCTGCGCGCCCTCGGGCTCGCGCTGGGCGCCGCGTACTGCGCGGTTCAGCTCGCGATGCCGCTCCGCTTCCTGGCGTACGGCGGCAACGTGCGCTGGCACGAGCAGGGGATGCGCTTCTCCTGGCGCGTGATGGTGCGCGAGAAGAACGGGAGCGTCACCTTCATCGTCCGCAGCAGGCAGACCGGCCGGACATGGCATGTGAGCCCGCGGGAGTACCTGACGCGCCTGCAGGAGCGCGAGATGGCGGGCCAGCCCGATCTCATCCTGCAGCTCTCCCATCACATCCGCGAGGACTTCGAGCGCCGCGGCCGCGGGCCGGTGGAGGTGCGCGCCGACGCCCTCGTCTCGCTCAACGGCCGCCGCATCGCGCGCCTCATCGATCCCGGCGTCGATCTCGCCGCGGTCCGCGACGGTCTCGGCCCGGCGCCCTACATCCTTCCAGCTCCAGAGGGGCCTCCCCCCCACATCCGCCCGCTCTGATCGACGCGCGCGTCCACGTCGGGCGCCCCGCTCGCTTTCCGCCCGCCTCTCCTACATGCAGCGCAGAGCGGCGGTCACCCGCTTCGGAGACGGGCCCACCTCGACGTTTTCGGTGCTCAGCGCACTCGAGTGCGCTTGCGCGCCGAAAACGCCGATCTGGGCCCGTCTCCTGTGCGGGTGACCGCCGCTCTAGAATGATGCCTTGGCGCCGACCTGGATCCAGCGCGGCGCGTTCGGCCGAGCGCCGAAGGGCCGGCGCGACACGATGTACTGGGAGCCGAGGATGTTCCGCGCGTTCGCGTAGAGCACGAGCGGCCCGACGACACGCACCTTGGCGCTCGCGTCGAAGAGGAGCTGCTCGTCGGTGGCGAGCGCCCGGGATATGGGCTCGCTGCCGGCCTTCTCCCGCATGGCGGACATGTAGGTGGCGCCCACGGCGACGCCGGCGCGCTCGTGCTCGACCCCGACCGAGAGGCTCGCCTGGTGCCGCGGGACATAGGGCATCTCGTCTCCCTTCACGACGCGGCCGAAGATGGGGTCGTCCGAGGCGAAGCTCGAGAGGAACTCGGTGCGGGTGAGCGTGTAGGCCGCGGTGATCGGCAGCTTGAGCTGGCCGAGCGGGACCTCGTGCTCCGCATATGCCTCGATTCCGTAGATCCGGGCCTCGCCCGCGTCGTACTGGCGATCGAGGTCCGCGTCGAGACAGCCGCTGGAGAGCGTGCAGACATCCGTGATGTTCGAGTAATCGTTGAAGTAGCCGATGATCTCCGCGCGCAGCGGCCCGTCGGCGAAGCGAGCGCCGCCCTCGTAGTTCACGCTGAGCTCGGGCTCGACGTGCTCGTCGCTCCCCGGGGCCGGGGGGCTGAATCCTCGGTAGGCCCCGGCCAGGAGGCCGAGCGCCTCGGTGAGCGCAAGGTAGGCGCCGGCGCCGGGCAGGAGCGCCTGCGCGAGCCGCGTTTGCTCGCGCCCCGCCGCGCGATCCACGAGGGCAGAGCGCATGAGCTCGATCCGGACGCCGGGCGTCACCGTGAGCGCTCTCCAGGTGATCGCGTCGCTCGCGTGGAGCGCGACCGCCTCGGTCCATGCCTCGTTGAACTGGGTCACGACGGTCGGTCCGCCGTCCGGCACGAGCGCGCCGCCGAGCACGAGAAACCCGTTCTCGCTGTGGCGGCGCTCGACCCGATCGTGGTGCAGGCGCAGGCCGTACTCGACGCGGTGCGAGACGGGCCCCGTGGCGACGTTCCAGCGGACGCGGGTCTCCACGCCTTGCGACACGAAGTCGCGCTCGTTGGGGCCGATGAGCAGCGCCTCGCCCGGCGTCGAGCTGTCGAGCTGCCCGGTCAGCACGGCGTGGTACACCGCGTTCTGCGGCGTGTCCGGGGCGGCGAGCACGTCGAACAGGTTGGCCCCGCGGAAGCCGTTCACCTTGCGCCACACGCGCGAGAAGTCGTTCCGGTACACGGTCGTCGTCACCGACAGGTCGCGCGACGGCTCGAGCACGTGGGTCACGGCGACCGCGGTGCGGTGGTTGCGCATGCGGTCGAGCGCGGTCACCCCGTAACGGCGGAGCGGGTCCTCCTCGAAGTCCCCGTCCGTGATGCCGAGGTACGTCTCGTTGGAGAGCTCTTCCGAGTAGGTGAGCTTGAGGCGGAGCTCGTTCTTGATGCGGGCGGCCGGGTCGACGAGGTAACTGCCCTTGACCATCACCTCGTTGCGGTAAAACCCTGTGTCCGCGCCGCTCGGGAGCTCCTTGAAGCCGTCGCTCCGCAGGTGCACGCCCTCGACGAGGAAGTCCATCTGACCGTCGCTCGTCCCGACATAGGCGTGCGCCTTGCCGTAGCCGTACTGGCCCAGCGCGAGATCGAGCGCGCCCGACGCGAGCGACGGGGCGGAGCGGGTGACGAGATCCACGGTGCCACCCACGGTCTGCGGGCCATAGGCGATGGCCCCTGGCCCCTTGATCACGCGCACGTTCGACATGCGGGTGATGAGCGGGAAGTAATAAGCGGCTGGCGCGGAGTACGGCGCAGGAGAGATGGGGACGCCATCCTCCATGAGCGTCACCTTCTTGCTGCGATCGGGGTTGACGCCGCGAACACCGATGTTCGGCCGCAGGCCCAGCCCGTCTTCGCCCCTCACGTACACGCCGGGAACGCTGACCAGCACGGCGTGAGGATCGTCGTGCTCGAAGCGCTCGAGCTGGCGGCTCTTGATCACATGAGCCGAGCCCGCGGTCCGCGTCACGCGCGTGCCCGCGACCGTCACCTCCACCGGCGCGTCGCCGGCAGGCGCCGCCGGCGCCGGTGCAGCGCCTTCATGATTCACCGCCGGCGCATCGCCGGAGGGTGCCGCCGGCGCAGCGCTGGGAGCCGCCGCCGGCGCTGGCGCAGCAGCATCCTGGTCCCCCGCCGGCGCATCGCCGGGAGGTGCCGCCGGCGCATCGCCGGGAGGTGCCGCCGGCGCATCGCCGGGAGGTGCCGCCGGCGCCGGTGCAGGTGCGTCCCGGCCCGCCGCCGGCGCTCCCGTGCCCGGAGGCGCTCCCGGCATCGCTGGATCCCCCGGGGCCTCCGCGCTCGGTTCAGGAGACTGCGCATGAGCGACCCCGGCCACGGTGATCAGAAGCACGGGAACAGCGAGCCCGAGACGGGCCCGGAAGGGACGGGTCTGCGTTGACATGTAATATGTATTACTAATCCACCGAATCACACCGCATCGCGAGCTCGGTGGGCTCGCGGCGTGTCGAACTCGCGGTCATCAGGGGCCTACTACAAATGAAAGTCAACATCGAGTAGCCCTTGAACAGCGCACGGCGACGTGCGCTCACGCCAGACGGCAGCGCAGACGACAAGGAGCGTGCACCGCCGTCCGCGCAGCCACAGAAGGCCTCCGCCGGTCCGAGAGAGGCCGCCTCGTTCTCAGGCGCAGGAGCGCGTTCGGCATGGAATCAGGCGCAGGAGCGCGTTCGGAATGGGAATGGAAGAGGACGGGCTTCTCGACGACGCGCCTCCGATGGGCTGCCCCGCAGGGCCGGAGCTTCCACGCGATGTTGCCGCGCCGTCGCAACCACGTCGCCCCTTCAGCGCATCTTCCCGCCGCTCGGACCGCCCCGGAGCGTTCGTCGTCGAGGAGTGCTCATGAATTACGACATCGGCATGATCTGCCCAGCCTGCGGCTGCGTCACCATCTTCCAGGCCGGCACCACCACCCCGCGGCGATGCGCGCGCTGCCACGACATGGACGCGGAACCTCCGCTCCCGCCGCCAGCGTACGAGCGGCCGACATTCCCCGGCGGGCGCAGCCGGAGGCCCGAGGCCGCGCAGCTCGACTGGATGGAATGATCATACCGGCGCGCCGAGCTGCCGAAGGAGCTCCCGCACCACCCCGCAAGCGCAGTGCTCCCGGTAGGCGCGCGTCGAGCGCACGTCGTCGATGGGCGAGATGTCCTGCGCGACCGCCGCGTCGATCTCCGCCGCGGTGAGCTCGGCGAGCGGACGGGACATGCAGAGCGCGCGCACGCTCGGCAGGAGCGCCGTCGTCGGCGCGACCGACGCCATCCCCAGCCCGAGCCGCGCGGCGCGCCCGGATCGCACCTCGGCCACGCCCGCGAGCGCGACCTTCGAGATCGCCTGCGCCCGTCGCGCGCCGATCTTGCGCCAGTACCAGGGCGACCCGGGCGCCGGCAACGCGATCTCCACGGCGACGATCACCTCGTCCGGCGCGCGCGACGTGCGCTTGTAGCCCGTCTGCAGGGCGCTCATCGGGATGCGCCGCTCCCCGCGGACGCTCTGCACCACGACGGTCGCGTCGTAGGCGGCGAGCGCGGCGACGCCGTCGGCGGCCGGCGACGCCGTGGCCAGGTTGCCGCCGAGCGTGCCGCGCGCCTGGATCTGCACCGCGCCCACGTCGCGGCTCATCCGCGCGAGGAGCGGCGCCCGCGCGGCGATGGCGTCGCTCCGGAGCATCTCCAGGTACGTCGTCGCGGCGCCGACCCGGAGCGTGTCGCCGGAGAGCGAGATACCCCGCAGCTCCGAGAGCCGGGACACGTCGACGACGAGCGGCGCCGCCGGGCTCCCTGTCGCGACATCGAGCGGAGGCCTGAGCTCCTGCTCGACGACCCAGTCGGTGCCGCCGGCCAGGAGCGTGACCGGCGCGCCGAGCGCGGCCCGCTCCGCCACGATCTCGCACAGCGGGCCGAGCCCGGCGACGTGCCGCATCTCGAACAGGCGCAGATCGGCGAGGCTCACGGCGCCGCCCCTCCCCCGCCGCGGCGCAGCGCGGCGGCTGCGCGGACGCTCTCGACGATCCGCTGGTACCCGGTGCAGCGGCACAGGTTGCCAGCGAGCGCCTCGCGCACCTCGAGCTCCGACGGATCCGGGCTCCGCGCGAGCAGCGCCTCCGCCGAGAGCAGCATGCCCGGCGTGCAGATCCCGCACTGCGCGCCCCCCTCCTCGACGAAGCAGCGCTGCAGCGGCGACAGGTGTCCGGCGCATGCGAGGCCCTCGACCGTCGTCACGTGCCGCCCCTCGCACTGCCCGATCGCGACGAGGCAAGCGTTCACGGGGTCGCCGTCGAGCAGCACCGTGCACGCGCCGCACTCGCCCTCCGCGCACCCCTCCTTCGTGCCCGTGAGCCCGAGCGGGCCCCTGAGCGCGTCGAGCAGCCGCGAGAGCGGCGGCAGATCGACCTCGCGCGGCGAGCCGTTGATGACGAGCGATACCTTCATGGACGCTTCCCTCCCCCCGCCGAAGGGCGGGGCGCCGCGGCGCCCCGCGCCGCCTCGAGCAGGCGCTCCGGCGTGAGCGGCAGCGCGCGCGCGGCGATCCCCGTCGCGTGCTCGACCGCCGCGGCCACCGCGGGCGCGCCGCCATCCATCGGCATCTCGCCGATGCCCTTGGCCCCGCCGCCCGGGCCGAACGGGAACGGCTCCTCGACCAGCACGACATGGAACGGCGGCGCGTCGAGCGACGTCGGGATGATGTAGTTGGTCATCCGCGGGTTCTTGATCTTGCCGCCCTGCCAGACGATCTCCTCGGAGAGCGCCCAGCCGATCGCCTGGAGGCTGCCGCCCTCGATCTGCCCCTTGCACATCACCGGGTGGATCGCCTTGCCCACGTCGGTGGCCGACCAGAAGTCGACGACCGTCACCTCGAAGGTGTCGAGGTCCACCTCGACCTCGACCACGTCGCACGCCCAGCCGAAGCACGGGTACGCGTCTCCCTTGTACGCCTCGTCGTCCCAGCGCACATAGCTCGGCGGCTCGTACTGCTTGAGCGACGTCACCTGGCCCTCGCGCGCCAGCAGCCGGTCGGCCGCCTCCTCGAAGCTCAGCGCCGGAGGCCCCGCCGCGGCGCCCGCGCCGCCCTCCCCTACGGCGCGCGGCTCCTGCGCCGATGCCTGTTCCGCGCGCACGCGGCTCGCCAGCTCCCGCGCTGCGGCCTCGACGATCGAGCCGACGACCATCACCGTGCGCGACGCCACCGTGGGGCCCGAGTCGGGGACCGTCGTCGTGCACGGCACCGCGAACTCGACCCGATCGAGCGGCAGCCCCGCCGCGTCCGCGGCGATCTGCCGGAACACCGTCTCCGTCCCCTGGCCGATGTCCGTCGACGCCGTGCGGATGCGGAGCCGCCCGCCGGGCACGAGATCCAGCGCGACCTTACCCTTGTAGTAGCGCTCTCCCGACCCGGTGAAGCCCGCGCCGTGCATGAACACCGAGAGCCCGATCCCGCGCGCCACGCGCCCGCGGACGACCGGCCCGGCCGCGCGCTTTTGCCGGTAACCGCTCGCCGCGATCGCCCGCGTGATGCACTCCTCGCCCGCGACGCTCACGCGGAGCACCTGCCCCGTCGCGGTCGAGTCGCCGGGGCGAAGCACGTTCTTCGCCTTCAGATCGAGCGGATCGCAGCCGAGCTCCCGCGCGACGCGGTCGAGGTGCCGCTCGATCGCCCAGATCGTCTGCGGCGCGCCGAAGCCGCGGAAGGCGCCGTTCGGCGGCGTGTTCGTGGCCACGGCGGTCGCCTCGATCCACACGTCGTCCCAGCGGTAGGCGCCCGCGGCGTGGAGGGCGCCGCGCGACAGGACCACCTGCGTCAGCGTCGCGTACGCGCCGCCGTCCATGAGGATCCGGACCTTCAGCGCGCGCAGCGCGCCGTCGCGATCGCAGCCGCTCGTGATCTCGCAGGACGCCGGGTGGCGCTTCGTCGTCGCCTCGATGTCCTCCGTCCGGTCGTAGATCATGCGCACCGGGCGGCCGCTCTTCCTCGCGAGCAGCGCCGCGTGGAGCGCGATGATCGACGGGTACTCCTCCTTGCCCCCGAAGCCGCCCCCCGTCACCGACTGGGTGATGTGGATCCGATCGGGAGGGAGCCCGAACGCCTTCAGGAACGCCTTGTGGACGTAGAACGGGCACTGGATCGAGCCCGTCGCGTGCGCGCCGGCCTCGTCCCACCAGGCGATGACCCCCTGCGGCTCGATGTAGAGCTGCTCCTGGTGGTGCGAGGCGTACGTCCCGGTGACGACCACCTCGCAGCGCGCGAGCGCCGCGTCGATCGCGGCCTCGCTCGCCTCGCCGCGCTCCCGCGCGGCGTCGGCGCGCCCGTTCGTGATGAGGTACCGCTTGATGACGTTGTCGGCGCCCCAGATGATCTCCCCGCCACCCCGCGCGGCGCGCGCGTCGAGCACCGGCGGCAGCGGATCGATGTCGAGCGCGACGGCCTGGACCGCCCGCGCGAGCTTCAGCCGGTCCGCGCAGCCGAGCAGGACGATCGGCTCGTAGGCGTGGTTCACCTTTCCGGTCGCGAGGATCGGCTGATCGTCCAGGATCAGCGCGACCACGTTGACCGGGACATCCTCGGCGAGCACGACGGTGACGTCGCTCCAGTCGAACGCGGGGTCGAGCCGCACTCCCCGCAGGATCCCGCGGGGCACGGGGCTCCGCACGGTGCGCCCGAAGATCTCCCCCGGCATCGCCGGGATGTCGTCGACATAGCGCGACGCCCCCGTGACCTTGGGAGGGCCGTCCGTACGGGGCACGCTGCTCCCCACGGTGCTCGCTGACGCTGGAGGGCTCGTCGCCATTCGTATGCTCCTCCTCACCGACGATAGCCCGGTCCCCCGGGACGCGTCGACCCGCGCGCGCCGCGCGGCGCGACCCGCGCAGGGGGACGATCGCCGGCCGCCTTCAGGCGAGAAAGCGCGGCGGGCCCCCGAGCACGCGGATCACGTCGACCGGCACATTCAGGTCGTGCAGCACCCCTGGATCGTCCACCTCCTCGTCGACGCACCTGTCGCCGAGCGCCCTCAGGTGATCCCGGAGCGGCGGTGGATCGGCCTCCAGGTAGCGCTGGAGCGCCTCGGTGCGCAGCACCACCGGGTGCCCGCCGCGGCCGAGGTGCCGCGGCCGCACCGCGAGCGGCGGCGTCGTCGAGGAGGCGCCCGCCTCGAGGCGGGCGAGCAGCCGCGCCACCGTCGCGGCGCGCGCGGGGGGCACGTCGACCGGCGTCACGATGACGGCGTCGGCGTCGCCGATGCGCGGCGCGGCGACGGCCAGCGAGCCCGCCGGCCCGAGGTCGTCCGGCGCGGACCACGAGACCAGGTCGATGCCCGGCTGCACATGAGCCAGCAGCGCGTGAAAGACGGAGCTGCGCACCACCACGAGCACCCGCGCGCTCTCGGCCGAGAGGCGAGCCTCCGCGTGCGCGATCGCCAGCGGCCGCTCGGCCCCGCCCTTCGTCGATGACGGCCAGGCCAGGAGCGCCTTCGGCCCCCCGAGCCGCTTGCCCGCGCCCGCGGCGAGCACGATCGTGGTCACTCGATTCATCCAGCCTGCTCCTCTCCGGCGGACGTCGTGCCGGCCGATGACCATCGAGCGCGCTGCCGCCCCGCGCGCCACGCGACGAGCTCCGCGGCCAGAGCGACGCCGATCTCGGCCGGCGTGCGCGCCCCGATGTCGAGGCCGACCGGCATCCTGACCCGCGCGACGTCGCCCTCCGGCACCCCCTTCGCCTCGAGCCGCGCGCGCGTTCGCGCGGCCTTCGCGCGGCTCCCGACGCCGCCCACGTACCCGAAGCCGCGCGCGAGCGCCCACGCGAGCGCCTCCTGATCGAGGGCGTGGTCGTGCGTCATCACGAGCGCCGCCGCCTCGCCGAGCTCCCTCGGCAGGCCCGTCAGCACCTCCGGGTCGTCGTGCTCGGCGAGCACGAGCCGCACCTGCTCCCCCGGCGCCGGCGCGAGATCCCGCGGCGCATCGTCGTACGCCGACGGCGCGCGGGCGAGCGGCGCCGCCGACGGCACGCGGGCGGGGTCGGCGGCGGCGGCGCGCGTGTCGCAGAGGGTCACGCGGAAGCCCAGCGACGCGAGGAGCGGCGCGGCGAACGCGCCCACGTGCCCGGCGCCGATCACGAGGACGTGCACAGCGGGCAGCATCGGCTCGATGAGCACCTCGACCGAGCCTCCGCAGCACATGCCCAGCGTCGGGCCCAGGCGGAACGTCTCGAGCTTCGGCGCGCTGGCGAGCTCGTCGAGCGCGCGCCCCATGATGCCGAGCGCCGCCCGCTCGACGGCGCCGCCGCCGATCGTGCCGATCGCGGAGAGATCGTCGAAGAGGCAGAGCTTCTGCCCCGGCGTCGACGGCGCCGAGCCGTGCCGCGCCACCACCGAGGCGAGCACCACCCGCCGCCCCGCCTCGAGCGCGTCCAGGGCCGCCCGAAGCACGTCGTGCGGGAACGCCGTCCTCGGGATGACCTGGCTCAGATCCGGCATGATTGAGACTCTAGCGACCCGGCGACCGAAAACGAGAGCGCCGAGAGCCCCGGCGCCGAAAGAGCTTGCTGGAACGCCGCGCTTGTCGCGAAAGTCGAGCGCGCTCGGAGAGCGGCGCAGGCGTCCCCCGAGATCCCGGCCCGCTGTGACCGCCGGGATCCACATAAATACGCGGAGTTACAAGCCACGATGACCCCCCCCGCCACGCTCGACCCCGACCTCCAGCGCGCCCTCTCCGATCCGGGCTTCACGCCGGGCCGCCGCCACTTCGCCGCCCTGATGGATCTGCTCGAGACGGCCGATGAGCCCGCCGAGCTGGCGGAGCGGGCGCTGCGGCGCGCTGGCGCTGCGGCGCTGCCCGCCGCGCTCGAGCGCGCGGCCGGCGCGCCGCCGGCGCTGCGCGCGCCGCTCACCCGGCTCGTCGGCAAGCTGATGGCCGCGGGGCCGATCGAGCCCGAGGTCTCGGAGCGGGCGCGCGACTACCTGCTCGCCTGCCTCGGCGACGACGATCGCCGCACGCGCCGCATGGCGGCGGTGGCGCTCGGCAAGCCGCCCGCGGCGGACGCCGGGCGAGCGCTCGTCGAGCAGGCGCTCGCCGAGGCGGCGCGCAGCGAGCGCTCGCCTGACGTTCGCCGCGCGCTGATCGACGCGCTCGGCAAGGTGGGCGGCGGCGCCGCGCTCGAGGCGCTGGCCGAGCTCGACGGCGACGACATCGCCGGCGTGCGCGCGCGCGCCGAGCTCCTGGCCAGGAGGACCCTCACGCGCGGCGAGCCGTCCGAGATCGCCGGCGATCGCGCGCCGGAGCGCCCCCTCCGGGTGGCGGTGCGCTGCCGGCGCGGGCTCGAGGCGATCCTCGCCGAGGAGCTCGCGGCGCTCGACGCGGACTCTCCCGGCGGGGCGCTCGTCCCCGAGCTCCGGAGCGATCCGTGCGGTGGCGCGCGGGTCGAGGCGGTGCTGAGCGGCCGCCTCGACGTCCTGTTCGGGGCGCGCACGATGCTGTCGTTCGCGTTCCCGCTGCCGCTGCGGAAGCTCGACCAGGGCGCCGACCTCGCCGCGGCGGTCGCGGAGCGGCTGCTCTCGCGGGAGGCGCGCGAGATCCTGCGCCGCTTCACCCAGGGCGCGATCCGCTACCGCATCGACTGGGCCGGCGGCGGCAAGCGCCGGGCAGCGGTGTTCCGCGCCGCGGCGGCCGTGGAGGCGGAGGCCCCGGAGCTCGTGAACGATCCGACCCAGAGCACGTGGGACGTGGTCGTCTACGAGGGCGCGGGCCGGGTGCGGGTCGAGCTCGCGCCGCGCCTGCCCGACACACGGTTCGCGTATCGCCGGGGCGACGTGCCCGCGGCGTCGCACCCGACGATCGCGGCCGCGCTCGCGCGCATCGCGGGGGCGCGCGGCGACGACGTCGTCTGGGATCCGTTCGTCGGCTCGGGCCTCGAGCTCTGCGAGCGCGCCCTGCTCGGACCGTACCGGCGGCTCGTGGGCTCGGATCGCGATCCTCGGGCCCTGCAGATCGCGCGCGAGAACCTCGACGCCGCGGGCGCGCGGGGCGCGGAGCTCCTCCAGCGCGACGCGGGCGGCGCGCCGCCCCCGGGCGAGGCGCCCACGCTGATCCTGACGAACCCGCCCCTCGGGCGGCGCGTCGAGCGCACGGGAGATCTCGACGCCATGCTCGACCGCTTCGTCGAGGGCGCCGCGCGCGCGCTCGCCCCGGGCGGCAGGATGGTGTGGATCTCGCCGTTCCCCGCGCGGACCGAGGCCGTCGCGCGCCGCTCAGGCCTCCGGCCCGAGACGCTCCTGCGCGTGGACATGGGCGGCTTCGACGCGCAGATCCAGAGCTTCCACAAGGAGGCGCTCCGGCCGCGAGCGAGCCACGATCGACGCGACGGCCAGCGCGGGGACCGGCTCGACCGCCCCCCTGCCGGGCGCGGTGGGCGCGGCCCCCAGCAGGCCGAGCTGCGCGGCGAACAGCATCGCCCCCCCCGCCAGGAGCAGCGCCACCACCACCGCAATGATGATCCCGAGCCGCCCCGAGCGGTCAGGCGGCACGTCGGAGATCAGGCCGAAACCGTCGGCCGTGCCGAGGGGCGGCGGCGCCGGCGCGGCTGAGCCCTGCGCTGCGCTCTGAGCGGGCGCCGCGCTCTGCTGCGCGGCGACGGCGCCGTGCGTGGCCGCCGAGGCTTGCTGCGATGGGCTGAGCGCGCCGGCTGCGGCGGAGGTCGGCCCGAGGAGCGCTCCGCCCCCCGCGTCGGCCCTCGTGAACGACGCGGCCGCGGGCGCCCCCGCGGCTCGTTCGAGCGGCGCCGTAGCGGAGCGACCTGTCGCCGCCGCATCGGCGAGCGCCTGGGGCGCGCCGAGCGTCGGCGTCGCGTCGACCGGGGGCGGCACGACCGGCGTGGGAGCCTCCCGCGTCCGCGTGGGGACGTCGTCGTCGTCATCGTCGCGGTCGTCGACGACCGTGGGCGCATCGAGCGTGGACTCGTCGAGCATGTCCCCGTCGAGATCGCCGAGGAAAGGTAGCTCGCCGCTCCGGGGCTGAGGTCTCGCGACAGCTTCGGGCTCTGCGTCCGGGCGCTCGCGCCCCGGGAACGCCGGCGCTGGCGCTGCGACCGCGTGCGGCTCTCGAGGCCCTCCAGCCGGCGGCGCCGCGCCTGGCGCGGGCCGCCCCGCGTCGGGCGCGCGGTGCGGGGCGGGCGCCGCTCCTCCGGAGCGCGCGGGCGCTGCGGCCGCTGGCCCAGCGGGCCCGCGGAGGTTCAGGGGCGTCGCCTCCCGCGCGGCCATCCTGGGCTCCGAGCCCTCACGGGCGTCGCCGGACGTCTGGGTCACCGGGACCGCCCCCACGCCCGGGACGCGCGCTCGCGCGACCGGAGCGCGCCCTTGCGCGGCCGGAGCCGCGGCGGGCGCCCTGGGGATCGGGGCGGCGCCCTGCCTGGGGGCCGGCGCGCCGGGTTGCGCCGCCGGGGGCCGCGCGCGCTCGGCCGGGAGAGGCGGCGCCGGTTGCCCAGCCGCCGCTGCCGCCGCGCGCTGCGCGATGACCTCGTCGAGCTGGCTCGAGCTGAACGGCGAGACCCGCATCAGCGTGCGCACCTCGTCGTCGTCCTCGTCGTTCGTCGCGTCCTCGTCGTCGAGCGGGAGCAGCGTGCGCACCGCGGGATCGGGGTGCCATTCCTCGAGAGCGCGCCGGAACGCGGCGGCGTTCGTCGTCCGCGCGGAGCGATCGCGCTGGAACGCATCGTCGAGGACCCGCTGGAGATCGTCGTCGCCCACGTCGAAGACGGCGAGCGGCGCCGGTGAGGAGCTCGAGATCCGTTGCCGCGTCTCGGCGTCGCTCCCGCCGCCGAAGGCGCTCGCCCCGGTCAGCACCTCGTAGAGCGTCGCCGCGATGGCCCACACGTCGTCGCCGGCCGAGAGCGTCCCGCCCCCGACCCGCTCGGGCGACTGGTACGCGATGCGGCTCGGCGTCTGGCGCAGGTCGGCCAGGATCGCCTTCGAGGTGCGATCGACCGCGGTCGTGAGCACGCACTCCGGCGAGATGGCGCCGTGCGCGACGCCGAGGGCGTGAAGCGCCTCGATCCGCTTCGCAAGACGAATGGCCCAGCCGACGGCGTCGAGCTCGTTCAGCGGGCCATCGCGCAAGATCCGAGTTGCAAGCGTTTCCACTTACGAAGCCAGGGTAGTACCGGTCCGCCGAAGTTTGTACCTGGATCCGCGCGCCGTTCGTCCCCGGGGCGACCGATTCCAGGGTGCGCGCCTCGCCGCGAACGCCCGGAGGCGGCGCCCCTGACGGACGGCGCTGGCGCGCGGATCCGCGGCGCGGGGAGCCGCGCTCGTCATGATCGCTCGCCCCCGGCCGCGTCGGTCGGGACGATGCGGACGCGCCGTACCCGCCGGCCGGCGACATCCATCGCCACGAGCGTGTAACCCTCGCACTCGACGCGCTCGCCCGCCTCGGGTGGGTGCTCGAGCCGGCCGAGCATGTAGCCGCCGACCGTCTCGACGGTCTTCACCTCGGGCAGCAGCACGATGTGCGCGTCGCGCTCCAGGTCCGTCAGCAGGACGCGGCCGTCGACGTCGACGATGCCGCCGCCGCGGCGGTGGATGGGCGGCACCTCCTCGTCGTTCTCGTCGCGGATCTCGCCGACGATCTCCTCGATGAGGTCCTCCATCGTCACGAGCCCCATGAACTCGCCCGAGGCCGACGTGATGATCGCCACCGGCACCTGGCGCGCCTGCATCTCGAGGCGGAGGCGCTCGACCGAGGTGTTCTCGCGCGCGAAGATCGGCTTGCGGAGCAGCTCGGCGACGCGCGCCGCGCGGCGGCGGTGGCTCAGGACGTCGAACAGGTCGCGCAGGTGCAGGTAGCCGAGCACGTTCTTGCCCTGCTCGTCGAGCACCGGGTACCGGGAGTACCCGGCGTCGGCCACGATCCGCACCGCCTCGTCGATCGTCATGTTCGCGCGCAGGGTCGCCGCGTCGGAGCGGAGCGACATCACGTGCCTCGCCGTGCGCCGGCGCAGATCGAAGATGCGCACGAGCATGCTGCGCAGCGCCGGATCGAGCCCCGCGGGGCTCTTGGTCAAGAGCAGCCGGAGCTCCTCCGACGTGTGCGCGAACTCCTCCTCGCCCACAGGCCGGAGCCCGAAGAGGCGGACGAACCCGTTCGCCATCGAGTTGAGCACCCAGATGACCGGCCACATCAGGACGAAGAAGCCGTGCAGCGGCCGCGCCGCCCAGAGCGTAACCTTCTCGGTCCGCTGGATCGCGAGCGACTTCGGCGCGAGCTCTCCGATCACGGTGTGGAGCGACGTGATCAGGATGAACGCGATGCCGACGGAGATGGCGTGCGCGCCGACCCCAGACCAGGCGTCGAGCGGCGCGAGCAACGGCTCGATGAGCTGGGCGATGGCCGGCTCGCCGATCCAGCCGAGCCCGAGGGACGCGAGCGTGATGCCCAGCTGGTTGGCGGACAGGTACGCGTCGAGCCGCTGCGACATCTGCAGCGCGAGCCGGGCCCGCGCGTCCCCCTCGCGGACGAGCTGCTCCAGCCGCGTCGGCCGCATCTTGACGATGGCGAACTCGGACGCGACGAAGAACGCGTTGAGGAGCACCAGGAGCAAGGTGCCCAGGAGGTAGACGAGCGTCATGCCGATCGACGTCCTCCCCCCGGCGCGCCCGCCGCCCCGCGCCGCCTCGGCGACGAGCCGCGGCTAGATCCTCGCACGTTCGAGGATCTTGCTTCGCAGGTCCGGGTCGTCGTTGCTGAGTCCATCGACGAGAGCATCGGCCGGGGATTGCCCCCTGGCGATGAGCGCGCTGAGCCGATCGAGGTGGACGCGCTCGTCCTTGCCGTTCTTGTTCAGGCGCGCGCGCCGCTCGAGGCCGCCCGAGGCGATCGAGACGAGCCGCTCGGCCAGCGCCGCGAGCGGCTTGCCGCGGAACGTGGCGCGGAGCGCGCGCTCGGCGATCTTCGGGCGCACGGCCTCGAGCTCGTCGAACCTGAAGCTCTCGGACAGGGCGTCGGCCTCGTCGAGCGCGCGCGCATCGTAGAGGATGCCCGCCCAGAGCGCCGGGAGCGCGCAGACGAGGTTGGCCGGCAGCGAGTCTGCGCCGCGGACCTCGAGGGTCCGCTTCAGCCTGACCTCCGGGAAGAGGGTGTTGAGGTGCATCTCCCAGTCGCCGCGGGTGGCCCGGTGCCCCTCGAAGCCGTGCTCCAGGAAGTCGCGGAAGGTCTGCCCCGTGTTCTCGATCACCTCGCCGTCGCGCTTGAAGAGGAACATCGGCGCGTCGACCGCCCACGCGACGTAGTCCGAGAAGCGGCGCCCGCGCTCGAGCACGTCGCGGATCAGCCCCTGCCGCGCGGCGTCGACGTCGAGCCAGACCTTGGCGCGGTAGCTCCGCCCGCCGAACAGCGCCCCCTCGTAGAACGGGGAGTTGGCGAAGATCGCCGTCACGAGCGGGGAGAGCCGGAGCGACACGCGGAGCGCGCGCATCGCCGCCTCCTCGCTGGCGTAGTCGAAGTTCGCCTGCACGGTGGCGGTGCGGCGCATCATGTCGAGGCCGTGCGCGCCGCGCGTCGGCAGGTAGCGCCGCATGATCGCGTAGCGCGCCTTGGGCACCCAGGAGAGATCGGCTTGCGACGCGAAGGGGTGGAACCCGATGCCGAGCCAGGTCAGCTTGAGCTCGGCGGAGATGTCGCGCAGCTCCGCGAGGTGCCCGCTCATCTCCATACAGATCTGGTGGATGTTCTCGAGGGGTGCTCCGGACAGCTCGAGCTGCCCGCCTGGCTCGAGGGTCACCGAGGCGCCAGCCCGGGCGAGCGCGATCAGCGGACCGCCGGGGGTCTCGTGCTCGGGTGTCCACCCGTGCCGCTCGACGAGCGCCTGAAGGATGTTGAGGATGCTCCGCTCGCCCTCGTACGGGATGGCAGCGCCTGTCCTGGCATCGACACCGAACTTCTCCGCCTCGGCGCCGATCCGGTGAAGGGCCTCGGGCTTCGTGGCTTCGTGGAAGGGAAACAGCAAATCGTCAAACGTCTCCAACGGTTGAGACTTCGACTCACTCCCGTGGCTTGCATCGGCCATCATCACGTTTCCGGTTGGGTTTCGTTCTCGCTTAGAGCGCGCGCCTGAGAAGGGGCGCGCGCTGCGTCGTACGGAGCATCTTCGCGAGCGCGCCCAGGTGCGCCAGCGTTGTCCCCGTCCCTCCCCCGAGCATTCGCGCGCCCGCCTCGATGAGCCGCGCCGCCGACGCCGCCCAAGCATCGCAGATCTCGGCGGGCGCGATGCGGTCGGCACCGTCCGCCTGCACAGATTCCGCGCCGAGCAGCACGCCGACCTGAACCTCATGCGCGACGCCCTCGAGGCGCCGGAGCAAGTTGAGCCCGAGCTCGACCGACGGCACTTCGAAGAGCAACGCGTCCGCGCCGCCGTCGAGGGCTGAGCGGGCGACCTCCTCGAAGCCCTCGCCATCGGCGGTGCGCCCGGCGCCATCGAGCTCCACGAGCGCCCACGTCGCCAGCTGCGTCGTGCTGGCGCTGACCACCGCCGCGCGGCGCGCGAGCCGCGCGACCGTGGGGCCGACGCACGCTGCCTGGATTGGATCGAAGCCGCACGCGACGAGGATCTCGCAGCCGGCCGCCGCCAGCCTCGCCGCATGGACGGCGTAATCCTCGGCGATCCGGTCGGCCATGGGCGCGGCAGCAGTGTGGCCCAGGATACCCGCCACCGCCACGCGGCGCGCGGCCGCGCCCGCCGCCTCTGTAGCGAGCTCGACCGCGGTTCCGGTCAGCGCGGCGGCGCGGAACGCCATGCCGATGGGCGCCAGGGCGCGCGTCGTCGTCGCGGACGTGAGCGCCCGGACCACGTCGATCCCCAGCGCGATCTCCTGCTCGTGCAGCTCAGCGATCGCCCGCGGCGACTCGCGGAGCAGCCGACCGAGGGCGGTGTTGGAGGACACCGCGGTGCCTCGTCCACGGAGCGAAGCGAGCGGATCGCCGCTGATGATGAGCGGACGACCTACGGGAGGCCGAGAGGTGGAGGCCTCGAGCGCATTCACGTCCTTCGCTGCTTTCCAGGGCTCCTCTACCACCGGTCTATAAGGGGAAACTAGCCCAAGACGGCCCTTCCGCGTCGCGAAATGGTGCAGGCCAGCGGGCTGGAGCACAGCGTTCCACGCAGCGGAGTCGGGGACAACCTGACGGACGCGCACCGGCGCTCGGCGCGGCGCCGGGGAGGAACGGGGGATCGGCCGTCATGAGGGGCTCCGCTTTGCCATGAGCCGTCATGTGGCCGGGAGGCGCCGGCCCCCTACCCCTCGGCCCCGGCGCGCGACGAACTTCCGGTCGAAGAGCCGCACCCGGCGGACGAACAGATCGAGCAGGAACACGACCATCGCAGCGTAGATGAACTGCTGCCAGAGCTCCTCGTGGAACGTCACCTTCTCCCCTGCCGGGTCGAAGATGGCCGCCACGCCGTTCGGATCGACCGCCCCGCCTGTCGACGTCGCGGCTTTCTCGAGGATCGCGAGCTCGGGCTCGAAGCTCGCGTACTCGCGCGGGTACGGGTTCGAGACGTGGCCGTAGCTGACGGCGACGGGCCGGAGCGAGCCGTCCTCGGCCTCGCGCAGGTGCTCCGCCCGCAAGAGGAACGAGCCGTACCGATCCAGCGCAAGCGCCGTCTCGTAGCGCCCCGGCGCGGTCTGACGCATGTCGACGACCCGCGTCGCGCCGCCTGGCTCGGGCCCGATGAGGGTGAGCCGGGAGGTCAGGTTGTTCTCGAACCGGTCGTCGGCCCCGAACGCGTCGACGGACGCGCGCAGCTCGCCGTCGACGATCTCGGCCTTCATGTCGAGCTCGCGCCGGTGCTTCTGGCGCATGTGCTCATGGACGAGCTGTCCCCAGAATTTTTCGAAGCCTGGCCACCTCAGCCACTCGACGGCCCAGCGCGCCTTGACGTCGGTCGTCCAGGCCAGCGTCCACCCGAGGCCGACGCGCCAGCGCGCGAGGATCGGCTCCTCGGTGTCGCTCGTGAGCAGCTCCTGGGCTGGCGCCGGCTTCAGCTTGGTCGAGACGTAGCCGTGCAGGTTGGGCGCCGTGCGGACGTCGACGCCGCGGAGGAACGCCGCGTCGCCGACCTGGGTCACCGGAAACCACTCCTCGACGGCGGCGGCGCGCGCCACCATCTCGGTCTCCTTGGTGAAGATCCGCGGCAGGTTGTTCGGATCCGGGACCGCGTGGAAGCGCCCCCCGCCCACGTCGGCGATCATCTTGAGCAGCTGCTCGTCGAGGTCGTTCCCGAGCCCCACGGTGGTCACGGTGATCGACTCGGCGATCATGGCGGACACGAGGTCCCGTATGCCGCCCGTCGACGCCTTGCCGTCCGTGAGCAGGATGACGTGCTTCTTGCGCGCCTGCGTGACGGTCATGTCCTGGTAGGCGGCGTCGAGCGCGGAGAAGATCTCGGTCCCGCCGCCCGGCTGGATGCGCGCGATCTCGCCCGCGATCCGCGAGCGGTTGCGCGCGGGCTGCATCTTCACGTAGCGCGTCGGCGCCGAGTCGAACGCGATCACCTCGATCAGATCGTCCGACGACAGCACCCCCGCGGTCGCCTTCGCCGCGGCCTTGGCCATCTCGAGGGGCAGCCCGGTCATCGATCCCGAGCGATCCATGACGAGCGCCATCGCGACGCTCGGCATGTCCTTCTTTCGCTCGTTGTCCATCCGAACGGGCAGGATCCGCTCGATGGTGGTGCGGTACCAACCACCGAGGCCGTAGCCCGACTCGCCACCGGCGAAGAGGAACCCCCCGCCGAGATCCCGCACGTAGCTCTCGATGATCTCCTGCCCCTGCAGGCTGAGCGCTTCCTTCGGGGTGTCGGACACGATCAGGAAGTCGTAGCGCTCCATCTCCTTGAGGGAGCCGGGGAATCCTGCCGGCGGCCTGACGTCGACGTCGAACTGCTGCGCGGTGAGCGCGCTCGAGAGCGGGCCGGCGTGCTGCGGCGTCCCCTCGACGTAGAGCACCGACGGGCGCCCTGGCACGTCGATGGTGGTCGCGTACCGGTTGTTCTCCTTGAACTTGTCGTCCGCGATCTGGTCGAGCTCGAGCGCGTAGGTCACCTGCCCCGCGATGCGCACGACGCTCTTGAACACGACGTCGTTCGGCCCTGCCTTGAGCTCGAGGTCCCGGATGCCCTCGAGGCCGTTCAGCGCCTCCCCCTGAAAGAGCCGCGCGCGCGCCTTGGTGGCGCGGCTGGCGTAGATGTCGGCGTGGATCTCGAACGTCTCCCCGACCTTGACCCGGTCGGGCATCCTGAGCTCTCGCACCGCGACCTCGGGCGGCGCGGGCCGCCGGTACGGGATGGAGAACAGCCGCACCCCGACGTCGCGCGCCCGGTTGGCCTCGGCGAGCACGTCGCCGTCCGTCTGCACGCCGTCCGACATCAGCACGGCGCGCTTGAGGTAGCCGGGCGGATACAGCCCGTACGCGAGCTGCAGCGCGGCCTGGAGGTTCGAGCCCGCGCCGAGATCGCCGCGCTGTCCGTTCGCGTCGACGTGGCGGCCGACGGGCGGCGCGCGCCGCTCCTCCTCGCGACCGGCCGCCTCGCCGGCCGCGCGCTCGGCGAGCCGCGGCCGCCGCGCGAAGGTGATCACCTTGATGACGCCGTCCTCGGGCTTCTCGGCGAACGCCTTGTCGAGCGTCGCTCGCGCGTCGTCGAGCGCCTCGTCCGTGACCGACTCGGAGACGTCGATGAGGTAGATGGTGGCGACCTTCTCCGTGGTCGCGGACCTCGCGAGCCGCGACAGCCCGAGCGCGATCAGCGCGACGAACGCGACCCGCAGCAGCACCGAGAGCACGCGCTGCGGCAGGGGAAGGTCGGCGAGGGATCCCGCGAGCACCCCGACGAACCAGGGCGCGAGCAGGATCGCGCCGAGCATCTTCGGGTTGAGGAGCTCGTACTTCACCCCCTCGCGCACCCACGTCAGCGTCGGATCCGGGTGCAGGAGGACATACCTCCGGTACGCCCAGAACAGGATCCCGCCGAGGGCGACGCATGTGATGGCCCACGCGGCGATGCGCAGCCTCCGACCACGGAACGCGCTCACACCGTCACCCTCCTGTGGTACGTGAACCACTCGATCGCGGTCACGAGGAGCACCGCCGCGAGCAGGTAGACCCAGAGCTCACGGCGAACGCCGATCTTGAACTCGCTCACCGCGCCCGCGCCGCGGCCGTCGACCTTGAGCTCGGCGGCCGGGGCGATCGCGCTCTCCTCCGGGGCCGAGAGGTTCGCGGCGAACATGCTCTCCTCCTGCGCGCCCGCGGCGCCGACGCGCAGCGTGTAGAAGCCGGCGTGCTGTCCGAGGAACACGGCGCGCCCCTCCTGGATGGGGACCGCGCGCGTCGTCCCGTCGGGCTGCTCCAGGCTGGCCACCTCCGCGGACGAGGACGCCGGGATGTGCCAGACGGAGCCCGTGCGGAACGAGGAGATGTAGCTCGTGTCCTCCTCGACGAAGTTGTTGATCGCGTTGAGCAGGAAGAGCGGCCAGGCGATGCGGAGCGGGAAATCGCTCTCGCGCACGTCGAAGCCGAGCGCGACGAATTTCACGCCGCTGCGCCGCCCCTCGAGCAGCAGCGGACCCTTGTAGCTCCGGCCGACGACCCTGTCTTCCTTGTTGCCCTTGAGCACGTGGGCGCGCGCGACGTTCACGTCGTTGAGCGCCGTGTAGCGCAGGAGCGGGTGCTTCGCGTCGAGCTCGTCGAAGCCCAGGCGGTAGTTCGGGTCGTCATCGAGGACCTCCTTGCCCACCTCGAACGGGACGCTGGTCCCGGTCGGGTTGAGGTAGAGCAGGCTCCCGCTCCCCGGCGCGACGCTCGGCGCCACGCCGTCGAAGATGGTCACGTCGAACGACGAGGCCGCCGGGTACCGCTGCGGATCGACGAAGGTCACATCGAGGTACTCGTCGAGGAGCAGCGCCGCCTCGAGGAACATGTTCCCCGCGGAGACGACCTGCACGCGCGCGCGGCGCCGCTCGGGGAGGAGCGCGTAGGCGCGGTTGTCCGCGGGGAGGTCGTCCGAGCTGCCGTCGGCCAGCGCGAGCTTCGCCTCGAGCGTCTTCGACGCGCCGGAGAGGTTCGGGTAGAAGCGGGGCAGCTTCTCCTTGGGCTTGAGCCGGATGCGCGTCAGATCCGTGAGCTGGCCGTCGCCGAGCAACGACAGCTCGAGATCGAGGGGCTCGTCGCTCGTGTTGGTGACCTCGAGCATCACCTCGTAGCGGCTCTTGTCGAGCGGGTAACGCCGCACCGAGAACTCGGTGATGGCGGCGTTCCTCGATCCCTTGCCGATCGGCAGGTACGAGAGCTTGATGTCGCCGAGGCGCACCTGTCCGCCGGCGTCGGTCGGCTCGCCGAGCGCGCCGTCGCTCACGACGATGACCTCCGGCGACGGGAGCCCGCTCAGGGTGTCGCTCGCGAAGCGGAGCGCGCGCGCGAAGTCGGCGGTGGCGTCGGTCGGTCTCACCGCCGCGACGGCCGCCTCGAGCTCCGAGATCTCTCCGGTGAGCGTCGACAGGGGCGTGATGGCCGCGTCCATCTGGGCCAGCAGCATGCGGTCGCTGCCGGAGAGGCCGCGGACCATCTTCCTGACCTCTTCCTTCGCGAGCTCGAGGCGCGAGGGCGCGACGTCGATGGCCTGCATGCTCGCGCTCGCGTCGATGAGGACGACGATGTTGCGCCCCTCGACGAGGTTCGCCTGAGGGCGCGGATCCCCCAGCGCGAGCAGGAGCAGCGCGAGGAGCGCGAGCTGCAGCAGCAGCGACAGGAGCCGCTTCAGCTGGGAGAACAGGCTCGTCGCCTCCTTGTCCCGGAGGATGCGCTCCCAGATCCTAGAGAAGGGGACCGCGACGGGCCGCCGGCGCAGCTTGAGGATGTAGAAGACGACGACGACGGCCCCGCCGAGGGCGCCGATCTGGAGCAGTGTCTGCAGCGGAACGCCGGTGAAGTGCAGCATCGCTACCGGAGGAAGCCGCCTCTGCGGAACACGCGAAGGATCAGCTCATCGAAGGGGACGGACACGTCCGCGCGGAAGTAGCTCACCTGCCGCGACGTGCAGAAGCGGCGGATCTCGTCGAGGTACTGCTCGTAGGCCTCGGCGTAGCGCTCGAGCACCTTGGGGGTCACCGTGACCTCGCGCTCGTCGCCGGTCTCGCAGTCGTAGACGCGCACGTCCCCGCGCAGCGCGGGCCTGGCCTCGCGCGCGTCGACGACGTGGAGCACGAACGGCTCGAACCGGTTGTACCGGAGGACGTTGATGCCGCGCTCGAAGCCCGCCGGATCATAGAGATCGCTGAGGATCACGGCGAGGCCGCGCCGCTTGTGCTGCGCCACGAAGGTCTTCATCGCCTCGCCGAGGTCGGTCGGGCCCTCGGCGCGCGCCTGCCCGAGGAAGCGGAAGATCCTGAAGATGCGAGCCTTGCCGCGGGTCGACTGCATGCGCCCGCTGATCTCGTCGGTCGCGGTGACGATCGCGATGCGGTCGAGGTTGGCGAGCCCCACGTACGCCAGCGCCGCAGCGAGGCGCTTTGCGTGCCGCAGCTTCTCGCCGTCGCCGAACGCCATCGACGCCGAGGTGTCGACGATGAAGTAGATCGAGAGGTCTTCCTCCTCCTCGTAGAGCCGGATGAGGAGCCGGTCGAAGCGCTGGTACGCGGCCCAGTCGAGGTACCGGAAATCGTCGCCGGGCGCGTAGTCGCGATGGTCGGCGAACTCGACCCCGGAGCCGGTCTTCTTGGTCCGCCGCTCCGCGCGCATAGCCCCCGAGAAGACGCGGCGGCTCACCATCGCGAGGTAGTCGAGCTTGCGCTGGAACTCGTCGTCGAAGAGCTCCTCGTCGGGGGCGCTCGCGGAGAGCGCGGAGATGCGGCGCAGCGGCGCGGCGGCCCTCTTGAACGCGTCGAAGAGCCCCATGCTACCTTCGACGGCGCCTCATTTGCTCTCCGGAAGGTGCTTGAGGATCGCCTGCAGCACCTCGTCGGTCTTCACGCCCTCCGCCTCGCCCTCGAAGTTGAGCAGCACGCGGTGCCGGAGGGCGGGGAGCGCGCACGCGCGCACGTCGTCGACCGACGCCGCGAACCGCCCCTCGAAGAGGGCGCGGATCTTCGCGGCGAGCAGCAGCGCCTGCGCCCCGCGCGGCGACCCGCCGAACTTCACGAACCGCTTCACCTCGTCGAGGCTGCCTCCCTCGGCGGGGTGGGTGGCCTGGAGGAGCCGCACCGCGTAGTCCTGGACGTGCTTCGCCACGGGCACCTCGCGGACGAGCCGCTGCATGGCGATGATCCGCTCCTTGTTCAGGACCGGCCGCACCTCGATCGCGTCGGTGCCGGTCGTCCGCTCGAGGATCGAGTTCAGCTCGTCGCGGCTGGGGAACGGCACGTGCAGCTTGAAGAAGAACCGATCGAGCTGCGCCTCGGGCAGCGGGTACGTCCCCTCGCTCTCGAGGGGGTTCTGCGTCGCCAGGACGAAGAACGGCTCTTCCAGCGTGTAGCTCTGCCGCGAGACCGTGACCCGGTGCTCCTGCATGGCCTCGAGAAGCGCGCTCTGCGTCTTCGGCGTGGCCCGGTTGATCTCGTCGGCGAGGACGATGTTCGCGAAGATCGGCCCCTTGCGGAACGAGAACGACCGCTGCCCGCCCGCGTTCTCATCGATGACCGTGGTGCCGATGATGTCCGCGGGCATCATGTCGGGCGTGAACTGGATGCGCGAGAACTGGAGGTCGAGCGCCTCGGCCATGGTGCGGACGAGCATCGTCTTGCCGAGCCCCGGCACGCCCTCGAGCAGCGCGTGCGAGCCCGCGAGCATGCACGTGAGCACGCCGTCGACCACCTCGCGGTTGCCGACGATGACCTTCCCCACCTCCTCGCGCAGCTGTCCGATGCTCGCGCGGAACTCGTCCACCTCGGCCCGCGCTGCTTCCTTCGTCTTCTCGGCCATGACTTCCTGCTTCGCGCCCGCCGTCGCGGAGCGCCTGTAGAGGCGCGGTCGCGTTCGAGCCGCCGGCTCGACTCACTCGCGCGGCCTGATGAGCTGGAAATACCGGTTCACGTAGAACCGGTATCCATCAGGGATCTGATCCTTGTTGATCTGCTGCTCTGCGACCGTGTGATAGTCGGTGAAGACCTTCTTGTAGCCGGTCCCCTTGAAGCCCCGCTCGGCCGCGCTGAGGATCACCTCGCTGTTCGAGGGCCCTTGCTGCGTGTCGAGCCCCTGCGCCTGGACGTCCTGGGTCCCCATCTTCGGGTCGGTGCGCTTGCCCGCGACCTCGCCGCCGCGGCCGGAGCCGACGCCGTCACCCCCGGGCTGGTTGCCGCCGTTGCTGTTGCCCTGGCCGCTCCCCGGCCCCTCCTGCCCCTGCCCGCCGCCGGGCATCAGGATCTTCTTGCCGCCGGGCCCGATCACCAGCTCCTGCCCCTGGCCTTGCCCGCCCTTGCCCTGACCGCCCTGGCCTTGCTGGCCCTCCTGCCCTTCCTGCTCGCCGTCGCCCTGCCCCTGTTGGCCCTGCCCCTGCTGCTCCTCACCGCCGCCCTGGCTGCCGCGCGCGCGCTTTCCGAAGCGGAGCATCCTGGCCATCCGCTGCTTGCCCCCCTGCCCTTGCTGACGCACGAGCTCCCGGAGCTCCTCTAGCCGCTGGCGCAGCTCTTCCTTCTCCTGCTCGGACATCTCCTCCTGCTGCATTCGGTTGATGTCCTCGGCCGCCTGCTCGAGATCGTCCGCTGACATCCCGAGGTCGCGCATCAGATCCTCGGCGGCCTTGGCGAGCTCGCGATCGAGCCGGTCGAGCTGGCGCCCGGTCCGCTCCTTCTGCTCGGCCTCGCGGTCGAGCCGCTCCAGCTCCCGCTCCTTCTTCTTGAGCAGCCTCTCCTGCTCGGATCTCTGCTGATCGTTCGCGGAGGCCTTCTGCTTCTGCTTGAGGAGCTGCTCGCGCGCCTCGGCGCGCTTCTCGTTGATCGCGGCGAGGGCCTCCTTGCGGCGCGACGCCGCCTCGGCGAGCGCCTTGCGCAGCCGCTCGATCTCGGCCTTGTCGAGCTTCTGCTTCTTGTCGCGGAGCTTCTCGGCGAGCTCCTTCAGGTCCTTCTTCGCCTTCTCGAGATCCTTCTTCTCGAGGGACTCCCCCACGCCCTTCGCCAGGTCGCTCTTCTTGAGGTCGAGCCCCGTCTCCTTCAGCGCCTCTTCGAGCGCCTTCAGGTCGGCCTCCGCGCCCTTGAGGAGCTCGCGCTCGAGCGCCTCCATGCGGCGGAACGCCTCGGTGCGATCGAGGCGCTTGTTGGCGATGTCCTCGATGAGCTGGTTGAACCGCTCGACCGCGGACTTCATCTCCGGGCTCTGGTCCTGCCGATCGAGCGCCTTGGCCGCGTCCTTGAAGAGCTCGATGTCGTCGGGCGACATGGTGAGCGCGTCGATGGTCGCCGCGACGGGCGCTTGCTTCCGCGGGGTGCGCACCTCCAGCAGCGCCACCGCGAGCACGCCGAGGCCCACCGCGGCGGAGGTCCAGAGCTCGCGAGGGAGCGCGAGCGGCGCGGCGCCAGCGGGGCGCAGCTCTGCGGCGTGCTCGCAGGCGTCGTCGATCGCCGCCTCCATCAGGGGGGTGCGCTGCGCTGCGGGCAGCGCGTCGAAGGCGAGCGCGATCGTCAGCCGGTCGTGGAGGCCGTGGTGCCGATCGAGGGCGATGGTGCCGGCGCGGGGAGGCAAGCGGCGCAGCATCGCCACGACGAGGGTGGCCAGCACGAGCAGCCCCGCGCCGAGGAGGAGCTGGCGCGCGCGCGGCTCGCCGAGGTACGCCGGGAGCGCCTTGTGCACCGCGAGCGTCCCGGCGGCGAGCGCGAGCGCGAGGGTCAGCGCGCTCGGCAGCGCGCGCAGCGCGCGCCCGAACCGCAGCCTCAGCTCAACCGCGAGCGCGGCGCTGCGAATGCGGTCCAGTTGCTTCGTGCGAGAGTCGCTCACGGTGCTCAGCGCTCCGGGCGCCCCCCGCGGGGGCCCTCGAAGGGGAAACGTCGCAGCATTGTACCTGCTGACGGGTCAGGCGCCCGAAAGTTCCTGGGAGGCTCCGCGCGACGTACGAGGGAATGACGCACGGCGAGCCCTGATGATTCCCGTGCAGGGCAGCCTCTGCGCTCAGCGCGCCGCCGGCATGGATGCGCGTTGCCGGTGGTGGGTGGGGGTCTTCCCTCGGGGCGCTGCTCGGACGGCTCTTCTGCGCCCGGCTCGGCGGCGGCACGCGTACGTTGCGTGGGAACGAGGTGACGGGCCACTGCGCACGGCGCCCGCCTCGGATTGGATCACTTCATCGACTTCTTCTTGGACGCCGCCTTCGTGGCGGCCGGCTTCTTCGCCGCGACCGGCTTCTTCGCCGCCTTGGCGGCCGGCTTCTTCGCCGCGACCGGCTTCTTCGCCGCCTTGGCGGCCGGCTTCTTCGCCGCGACCGGCTTCTTCGCCGCCTTGGCGGCCGGCTTCTTCGCCGCGACCGGCTTCTTCGCCGCCTTGGCGGCCGGCTTCTTTGCCACAGCCGGCTTCTTCGCCGCGACCGGTTTCTTCGCCGCCTTGGTGGCCGGCTTCTTCGTCACGGCCGACCGCTTCGCAGCCGCCCTGCTCGCCATGGCACCGTTTGCCGCCGACTTCTTCGCCCCCGTCGCCCGCTCTCTGGAAGACGGCTGCGCCGCGGCTTCACGCTCCTCACCAACCGCGCTCGTCTGAGCCCTGGCGCCGTTCGCATCAGGAACCTGCTTCGCATAACGCGCGAGCGTCTCGCGCACCCGCGCGTCCAGATCCGTGAAATCGAACGGCTTGTTCAACCAGGCGTCCGCGGCGAAGAGCGGCGAGGTCATCTCGTTCAGGTTCTCGCCGATCCCGGTGAGCATGATGACGCCGGTGCTCGCGAACGGCCGTCCGTCGGACGTGTCGCTCTTCAGCCGTTTGCAGATCTCCCAGCCGCTCATGCCGGGCATCATCACGTCCAGGATCACCAGATCCGGCCGGTGCTCACGCGCGAGCTCCCAGGCGGCATCGCCCTCGGAAGCCTCGATCACAGAGAACCCTAGGTTCCTCAGGTGACGCGCAACGAGGCTCAACATCGCCGGTTCGTCTTCGGCCACCAGGACACGGGGCGGCATCGTGCTCGCGGAAGGCATCGTGGATGCGGATGAGAGTACGTGCGCGCGAACCGGTCAAGAGAGAACGAGAGCGCGCGGCCGCGGCGAGCGCTCCGCGCCGGGCTCCCGAGCGACCCCGAGCGCCCGGGAGGATGCGCTCACGCGGCGCGCGCGAGGGCGATCTTTTCCGTCTGCCCCGCCGCATAGAAGCGTCGCAGCGCCACGAGCAGCTCGGCATGACGCCCGTGGCGGGCAAACTCGGCCTCGAGTCGGCCCGCGAACCGCGCCGCCAGATCGTTCGCGATCCGGTAGCGATCGCCGGTCTCCGTGCCCGGTGGATCCATGAAGGTGACCCGCTCGAAGAGATGGGCGCGGATCCGCGCGGCGCGCTCGGGCTCGAAGCGCCCCGCCCCCGGTGGGGCCGCCTCGTGGCGGCGCCGGAGCGGCGGGCCTGGCGGCTCGACCTCGTCAGCCAGATCGCCATAGACAAGCAGCACGTATTTGTCGACCTCGGCCTGGAGCTCGAGCTCGAGCTGGGTCGCCGGCAGCTCCCTGCGGGCCCGCTCGGCCACATAGAGGAAGTGGCTCACGCCCTCGACGATCTGGCAGATCTCGTCGAACGTCCGCTCTCGCCCCCGCGTGATCGCCCGGCGGGGCAGGTGCAGCGCGATCTCGATATCCCCGTCGGCGTGCCGGATCAGCAGCGCTTCGCGTGCGCTGCCGTCCGTCAGCCGGATGAAATCGTCGACCGCGGGCGCGTCATCGAGCGCATAGGTGCGCGCCAGGTGCTGCTGGATCCGGGACGGGAAGGTCGCCCCCCGCATCAGTTGAGCCCGCCCGTACCACGGCTCGGCACGAGCCCTCGTGCCCCGAGCTCATCCGCGAGGCGGCTCGATCCCGTACGAACCCAGCGCTCGTACAGCCGGAGCACCGAGCGCTCGTCCCGAGCTCCCGACGCGAGCGTACCGTCGGCCACATCGTTCAGGACGCTCACGAACCGCTCGAATTTCTCGGCCATCTCCGAAAGAACATCGGGCCCCTGGCCGACGCGCGCATTGAGGCGCAGCATAGCGGCCGCATGGTGGTAGGCGGTGGACCCGACCCCGACCACGTAGCCGCGATCGACCCCCTTGAGCTCGATGTGGCCGCCGAAGAAACCGACCACGTAGAGGACGCTGTCTCCCAGGTTACGCAGCCGCTGGAAACGCTCGGCTCCGGAGGCTTCCAGCGCGTCGCGCAGAAGAAAGGTCAGGGGCTGGTTGAAGGCAGACTCGGCATGCTCGTCCGGGTGAGCAAAAGCACAGAGCAGACCGACGAGGTAACTCGACGCCGCCTCGGTGGCAGCGACGTTCCGAACTCGGAGCGCCTCGTCCACAACCTCCTGGAAATAGCGGGTCATGCTCGGGGACAGAGAGATCGCTTGGCTCACAGCGGCACCTCACTTATGCGGGTGCCCTGGATACCGACGTAACCCGGGCCACCGCGCGCTCAGGTCAACCAGACACGTCCTGGCGGCCTCCCTCGGGCTGGAGACCGTGAGGGCATCGCGTCACTGTGCTGCCGCAGCTTTGCCCTCATAAGCGCATTTTAGCCGAGAGGCTCCGCCGAGCCCAGCCTTGAGCCGCGCGCCTTCCCCTGCAATCTCCAGGACTTACAGCCACCTCTGCGCCTGGCTGCCAGCGCGCAAAGTGCCGCCTGGGGCCACTCTTGACACCCTCCAGGGGGTGGCTATCTTCCGCGCGCTCGCTAGCACTCGCCACAGGTGAGTGCTAGCAAAGTGCCCAGACTGCAATCGTAGGGGGCCTTCCGGCGCGCTCCGTCGCGCCGGCTGGGTCTCGCCGTTCGTGGGACGCGGCGCTCGTCCCCGGAGGACTTGCAAAGATGAAGATTCGACCGCTCCAGGACCGCGTGATCGTTCAGCGCGTGAAGGAAGAAGAGAAGACCAAGGGAGGTCTCTACATTCCGGACACCGCGAAAGAGAAGCCGATCGAGGGGACCGTCGTCGCCGTCGGCAACGGCAAGGTCGCCGAGGACGGTACCGTGCGGAAGCTCGACGTCAAGGAGGGCGATCGCGTCCTCTTCGGCAAGTACTCGGGCACCGAGGTCAAGATCGACGGCGAGGAGCACCTCATCCTCCGCGAGGATGACATCCTCGGCGTGATCGAGAAGTGACGCGGGCGACAGAAGGAACTTAGGAGAGACACCATGGCAGCCAAGGAAATCATCTACAACGAGTCCGCCCGCAGCATGATCCTCGCGGGGGTCAACGCCCTCGCCGACGCGGTCAAGGTCACCCTCGGCCCGAAGGGGCGCAACGTCGTCATCGAGAAGAGCTTCGGCTCGCCGACGGTCACCAAGGACGGCGTGACGGTCGCCAAGGAGATCGAGCTCGAGAACCGCTTCGAGAACATGGGCGCCCAGATGGTCCGCGAGGTCGCCTCGAAGACGAGCGACATCGCCGGCGACGGGACGACCACCGCGACGGTGCTCGCCCAGGCGATCTACCGCGAGGGCTCCAAGCTCGTCGCGGCCGGGCACAACCCGATGGAGATCAAGCGCGGCATCGACAAGGCGGTCGAGGCGATCGTGGCGCACCTCCACAGCTCGGCCAAGCAGACGAAGGACGCGAAGGAGATCGCGCAGGTCGGCACGATCAGCGCGAACGGCGACGAGACGATCGGCAAGCTCCTCGCCGACGCCATGGAGAAGGTCGGCAAGGAGGGCGTGATCACGGTCGAGGAGGCCAAGAGCGCCGACACGACCCTCGACGTGGTCGAGGGCATGCAGTTCGACCGCGGCTACCTCTCGCCGTACTTCGTGACCGATCCCGAGGCCATGAAGGCGAACCTCGAGGACTGCTACATCCTCATCTCGGAGAAGAAGATCTCCAACATGAAGGACCTGCTCCCGGTGCTCGAGGCGATCGCCAAGAGCCAGAAGCAGCTCCTCATCATCGCCGAGGACGTCGAGGGCGAGGCGCTCGCGACCCTCGTCGTGAACAAGCTCCGCGGCACGCTGCACTGCGCGGCCGTCAAGGCGCCGGGCTTCGGTGATCGCCGCAAGGAGATGCTGAAGGACATCGCCACCCTGACGGACGGCCAGGTGATCGCGGAGGAGCTCGGCCTCAAGCTCGAGAACGTCACGATCAGCGATCTCGGCCGCGCCAAGACCGTCATCATCGACAAGGACAACACCACGATCGTCGGCGGCCAGGGCAAGAAGGACAAGATCAAGGCCCGGCAGCAGGAGATCCGCGCTCAGATCGAGAACACGACGAGCGACTACGACCGCGAGAAGCTCCAGGAGCGGCTCGCGAAGCTCGTGGGCGGCGTCGCGGTCGTCAAGGTCGGCGCTGCGACCGAGACCGAGATGAAGGAGAAGAAGGCCCGCGTCGAGGACGCGCTCCACGCGACCCGCGCGGCCGTCGAGGAGGGCATCGTCCCGGGCGGCGGCGTGGCGCTCATCCGCGCGCAGAGCTCGCTCGAGAAGCTCAAGGTCAACGACGAGCAGCGGTTCGGCGTGAACATCATCCGCCGCGCCATCGAGGAGCCCCTCCGCCAGATCTCGGCCAACGCCGGGGAAGAGGGCTCGATCGTCGTGCAGAAGGTGCGCGACGGCAAGGACTCGTACGGCTACAACGCCGCGTCGGGCGACTACGGCAACCTGCTCGAGATGGGCGTCATCGATCCGGTCAAGGTCGTCCGGTCGGCGCTCCAGAACGCGGCCAGCGTCGCCAGCCTGATGCTCACCACCGAGGCGCTCATCGCTGAGCGGCCGAAGGAGGAGAAGGCGGCGGCTGGTGGCGGCCACGCGGGCCACGGCCACGACTTCTGATCGCGACGCGCCGCGCTGACCGCTAAGCCCGGCGGGCGAGGGCCGGCTTCCTCCTCAGGAAGTCGGCCCTTCGCCATTTCGACTTCCGGCGAGCCGCGGCGCATGATCTGATCCGGCGCAGGTTCGCGATGAGCACCCTGACTACCGAGCGCCTGGCGCTCACCCCGGTCTCGCTGTCCCTGCTCGAGGCGGTCATCCGCGGAGATCGCGCCGAGGCCGAGGCCCTGTCCGGCGCGCGCTTCCCTGGCGCCTGGCCCGGGCGCGCGCTCGTCGAGCGCGCCTTCAGCTCGCCGCTCGACCGGCTGCGCGACGATCCAGAGGCGTTCCTGTGGGGCACGCGGCTGATGGTGACGCGCGGGCAGGAGGAGCGCGTCGTCGTCGGCAGCGTGGTGCTGAACGGCCGGCCCGACGCGACCGGCACGGTGGAGATCGGCTACGGCGTCGAGGGCAAGTCCCAGGGCCAAGGCTACGCGACGGAGGGGTCGCGCGCCGTCCTGCACTGGACGCTGCAGCAGCCGGGCGTGAGGCGCGTCATCGCGACCACGCCGGCCTGGCACCGCGCGTCGCTCCGGGTGATCGAGAAGCTCGGGATGCGCCCTGCTGGAACGCTCGATCACGACCTCCTGGGCGAGCTCCTCGTCTTCGAGCGCTACCCCGAGTAGCGCGCTTCCGTCCACGGACGGGGGCCCGCCTCGGCGCTGCTCACCCTCCTGCGCGGCTCACGCCGCCGCGCGGGTCGCGCCGCCGAGCCCACTCGCACAGGGTCATGCCCGCCGCGATCGCCACGGGGTACGAGTGGTTGATCCCGTACATGGGGATCGCGATCACGTCCTCGCACGCGTCGAGCAGCGCCTGCGGCAGCCCGTCATCCTCGCTGCCGAAGAGGAACACGAGCCCGCGGGGGAACGGCGCCTCCCAGAGGGTGCGCCGCGCGTGATCGCGCTCCACGCCGATGAGCGGGCGGCCGCGCGCCGCTTCGAGGAAGCTCGCCTCGTCGGGGCACTCGACGATGGTCTCGTACTTCTGCATGCCCATCGAAGCGCGCTCGTAGTAGGGCTCGGTCCCGATCAGGAAGATCTCCCGCACCAGGAACGAGTGCGCGACGCGGATGATGGCGCCGATGTTGAACGGGTTCTTCGCGCGGCAGACGGCGATGGAGAAGTCGTTCCGCAAGGGGGCGAGCTCTTCGCGGATCTCCCGGGTGGTGAGCCCGAAGGGCGGGATCTTCACGGCGCGCTGGCTCCCCTACTCGGCGGCGGCGAAGCGATCGAACAGCGGATAGATGGGCCCCTCGTGGACCCTGATCCGCTCGGTCGTGCCCGTGGCGTGCTTGACCAGGAGCACGAGCCCGGCGCGCGGCACGGCGTCGAGCGCGCCCCGGATCGCCGCGACGGACATGCGCCGCAGCGGCTGCCCGGCGATCTCCAGCACCTCGTCGTCCTTGCGGAGCCCGGCGCGCTCTGCAGGCCCGCCCTCCATCGTCCGCGAGATGAATGCCGAGCCGGAATGCAGCTGGTACCAGAGGCCGAGGCCGAGCTTGGCGTGCGCCGGCTGGAACGCGAGCGTGAGCGAGCCGCCCGCGTCGAGCTCGATCTCGATCTCGCCTGCGGCTCGGTGCGTATCGCTCGGACGGCCGATGTCGCGCACCCCGATCGGCTTGTCGGTGAGCGGATCCGATTCCCAGACCTCCACCCGGAGCCGGTCCTCGGGCAAGATCTGGAAGTTTCCGCTGGGTCCTTCGGGCCAGGTCGGCTCCAGCGTGTTCGCTTGCTCCGCCGTCCGAAAGATCTCCGCGCCGTTGACGAAGACGCGGACATAGGGGTCCGGGAGGTCACCGGCGCCGGAATCCCAGGCGCGGCCGTCCCGAGTGCGCTCCGGGATTCTCGCCCGGACGACCCGTAGCCATCGGACGTTCTCGGGCGGCGGAGGATGCAGCTCCTGGTCTGAAGGAGGCTCGTGCAGGCGGGTCGAGAGCTCGGGATAGAGCGCCGAGCAGCCGCCAGCGGCGAGCGGCGTGCCACCTGCAGCGAGCAGCAGGATGAACGCGGGCAAGCAGAGCGAGAGCGCGCGATGCCGTTGGAGGACCAAGATGGCGCCATTTTTGGCCGGAGCCGGCGTCAGCCGCAACTAAACCGTGCTATTTCGGGCGCCCATGCAGGATCAGCCCGTCATTGCTACCAGCGACCTCAGCGCGCACGTCGGCAGCACTGTCGTGCTCCGCGGATGGCTCTACAACAAGCGATCGAGCGGCAAGCTCCACTTCCTCGAGCTGCGCGACGGCTTCGGCACCGTCCAGTGCGTGATGGCGAAGAGCGACGTCGGCGACGAGGTCTTCGCGGCCGCCGACAAGGTCACCCAGGAGAGCGTGATCGATGTCGTCGGTGAGGTGAAGGCGCACCCGAAGCGCGCCGGGGTCTACGAGATCGCCGCGTCCGGCTTCCGCGTGCTCGGCCCCACCGCCGGCGAGTACCCGATCTCCCCGAAGGAGCACGGGACCGACTTCCTCATGGATCACCGCCACCTCTGGCTGCGATCGAAGCGGCAGCACGCGATCTTGCGCGTTCGTCACACCATCATCCAGGCCATCCGCGACTTCTTCGACGGGCGCGGGTTCACGCTCGTCGATGCGCCGGTCTTCACGCCGAACGCGTGCGAGGGGACGAGCACGCTGTTCCAGACCGACTACCACGGCGAGAAGGCGTACCTCACCCAGTCGGGGCAGCTTTACATGGAGGCGGCAGCGGCCGCGTTCGGGAAGGCGTACTGCTTCGGGCCCACGTTCCGCGCGGAAAAATCGAAGACCCGACGCCACCTGGCCGAGTTCTGGATGGTCGAGCCCGAGGTGGCGTTCATGGACCTCGCGGGCGACATGGACCTCGCGGAAGACTTCCTCTGCTTCATCGTCGAGCGGGTCCTCGAGCGGCGCCGCCCCGAGCTCGCGGTGCTCGAGCGCGACGTCGGGAAGCTCGAGGCCGTCAAGAAACCGTTCCCGCGCATCCGCTACGACGAGGCCGTCGCCATCCTGAACGAGGCGCGCGCGGAGAAACGCAAAATGGCCGGAGAGGCCGAAATTCCGGATTTTCCTTGGGGAGAGGATTTCGGCGGCGAGGACGAGACGATCATCTCCGGCCGGTACGATCGCCCCGTCATGATTCACCGCTATCCGGCTCAGGTGAAAGCGTTCTACATGAAGCGCGATCCGACGGACGACCGGCTCGCGCTCTGCGTCGATGTCCTGGCGCCGGAAGGTTATGGAGAGGTGATCGGGGGCGGGCAGCGCGAGGATGATCTCGCCATCCTCGAGCGGGCAATCGAGGCGCATCGGCTGCCCCCCGAGGCGTTCGGCTGGTACCTGGATCTGCGCCGGTATGGCACCTTCCCGCATGCGGGCTTCGGGCTCGGCGTCGAGCGGAGCGTCGCCTGGATCTGCGGTCTGCCGCACGTGCGCGAGACGATCCCGTTCCCGCGCATGCTGAATCGGCTCTCGCCTTAGTGCCGCGCGTCAGAGCTCCTGCCGGAAATTCTGGGCGCCGCTTGGCATCGCATCGTTCACGGCGCGATGCGCCACGGCGCCGACGCGGCGGGCCGACGCGTGGGAGCGCGGAAGCGTGGGAGCAGACGAGGCTAGCCGCTCCTCGCGCGCACCCACGCGTCGGAATCGCGACGCTGTGCGAGGAGCGTGAGTAAGAGGTAACGCGATCGGCAAGCCCACGCGACGCGCGACAACGGCGGGCAGTGTGGTCAGGCCGTGCCCGCGCCCCGCCTCGCCGCTGGGGATCCGTTTTTGCTCCGCTTGCAGGGCGACTCTGTCGTATCAAGAAAGCATAGGGCGCAACCCGCGACCCACGCTCACTCGGCCGACCGACGGAGCCACCCCTGCTTGCAGATGAGGGAGCGCTCTACCGGCGAGCCGGACCCTGCCCCCGCCTCCCCGACCCAACTCGCGAGGACAAAGCTATGGCTCGTCTCGTCGGCTTTATCGGTAACCGTCCGGATCTCGGCGCGCGTGCGATCGAGCTCGAAGAACGTGCCCTCACGGTTCGCCGAAGGGAGGGCGTGATCCCTGGCTGGGGGGTCGGCTTCTACCAGGGAGGAGAGATTCTCCTCAAGCGCCGGCCGATCGATGATCGACCGGAGATCAGCCTGGCCGACATGACCAAGGACGTGCGCGCCGACATCCTCGTGGCGCATGTCCGGGCTGCGACCGTCGGCAGCCTGCGCACCGAGAACACGCACCCCTTCCGTTATCGGCAGTGGCTGTTCGCCCACACGGGCACGGTCGAAGGGTTCGCCCGCCTGCGGAACCAGCTGAGCGACTCGCTGCCGCAGTTTCTCCAGCGCGACGTTCGCGGCGAGACGGACAGCGAGCTCCTCTTCCACCTGTTCCTGTCCTTCCTCCACGACAGCGGCCAGCTCGATCGACCCAACGTGGACGCGGCGAGCGCGCGGACGGCCCTCCGGTCCTCCATCGCGCTCGTGGACCGGCTCTGCGCGGAGGAAGGGGCGGGGCCGAGCGCGATGAACATCGTGGTCACGAACCCCGAGTACCTGCTCGCCGCCCACGGCGGCACGTCGATGGCGTACCGCATCTACCAGGGCAGCGAGGACATGGAGCGGCTCCTCAGCGACGGCGGGTTGGGCCGAATGCGCATGCCCGACTATGCCGCGAGCCGGTTGACGCTCGTCGCGTCGGACTTCGATGACGACCAGGCCCCCGCGGGGTGGACCCACGTTGGCGAGCGTGCGATCGTGACGTTCACCCGCGCCGATGCTCCCGCGATCGAGCCGATTTGAACGCCCGGAGGGCCCGCAGGAGGCCAGGGCCCATGCACCGCCGGCCGGCGCTCCGGACGCCTCTCGGCCGTCGCGAGCGTGTCCATCGCTGCTCGTCGCCGTGATCGCGGGCTGGTCGCTCCTGGGGTGCGGCCGTGGAGAACCGGCCTCCTTTCCCACCGCCGCCGAGCTCTCTGACGAGCGCCGCCGCCCCGACGGCGTGGCGCTCGATCCGGCGAGCACCCCGCCGCCACCGACGAACCAAGCAGACGTCGTGGACAGCGTCGTGACCCTCCGGACACCTCTCGGCATCGGCGCCGCGCTGGACGTCGTGGACGAGTTCTTCCGGCGGGTGGTCGCCGAGGACAGCGAAGCCTTGAGCGAGTTGCTGACGCGCGATGCCCTCGCGATCCACACCGGCTCGGGCGGATCGGGGCAGCCGCCGAGCGCCGGGCTCTGGTGGGAGCAGCGGTTCCGGCGACTCGAGTACGGAAAGCTCGCCGGAGAGCCGGTCTATCGGGAGTCGGAGCTCCAGATCTTCCGGGCCGAGGACGTGCTCGCGACGCCGCAACACCCCGCGATCCAGCCCGAGACGCTCGATGACCAGGACGTCGTGATCCGCGTGCCGATCGCGACCGCGCGGGTCGCCACGGATCGCCTGCTCGGCGACGAGATCGTCGTCTGGCTGCGCCGCGACGGCCCGCGATTCAGGATCTATCGGCTGCTCGAGGACTTCCAGCTACAGTAGGCTTTGCGCTTGTGCCATATCTCCGACAAGATCGGGGCTCGATGAGCCGCCTCAAGATCGCGTTCGTGGGCTCCGGGGGAGCGGCGCGAGGCCTTGCGCACCTCGGCGTGCTGAAGGCTTGCGAGGAGCTGGGCATCCATCCAGAGATCTACGTGGGCGCGGGAGCGGGCGCGCTGGTCAGCGCGACGTACGGGCAAGACATCCCGCTCGATGTGCTTCTCGACGCCTACCGCCTCCCCTGGAGACGACGTCACCGCGGGCCTCGCCTCCACGTGTCGAGCTTCTTCGGCGCTCCCGCCCTGCGCGATCTGCTCGACCCGGGATACCTCTGCTCGGGGGTGTTCTCGATCGACAGGCTCGAGCGCTACGTGCGCCGGACGCTGCCGATCAACGACTTCCGGCAGCTGCCGCACGCCGTCTACGTGACGGCGGTGGACGTGGACAGCGCCAAGCGCGTCGTGTTCGGCCCTGGCTACGACGAGGCCACGCCGATCAGCCAGGCGGTGGCCGCCAGCTGCTGCGTGCCCGGCCTGTTCCGGCCCTACCGCATCAACGGCCGCTATCACTTGAGCGGCGAGGTGATCCGGACGCTCTCCGCCGACGTGGCCGTGAATGCCGGCGCGAACATCGTGATCATCTCCAACATCTACCGTCCCGAGGAGCGCGACGAGTCGCAGCGCTCGATCGCGAGGAGCGGCGCACCCAGCGTCGTCCGGCAGTCGCTCAGCATCCTTCTGGCCGAGAAGGAGCGCCGCGGCGTCGAGCTCCTCTCCAAGCTCTACCCGAACGTCACCTTCCTGGACGTGGCGCCCGCGATCGGCCGGTACAGCTACATGAACCGGTTCGCCGCCAAGCCGCTCGTCCTGCGCGGCTACCGCACTGCGCTCCGCATACTCGCCGCCGCGAAGGAGAAGGGCGTGTTCGATGCCCCCTCCTCGAAGAGCGCGCTGAACTAGAGCGGCGGTCACCCGCTTCGGATACGGGCCCACCTCGACGTTTTCGGTGCTCAGCGCACCGGAGTGCGCTTGCGCGCCGAAAACGCCGATCTGGGCCCGTATCCGAAGCGGGAGACCGCCGCTCTGCTTGGTGCAGAGGGGGGCGGAAACCGCTGTGGCGGGCGGAGCTACCGGCGGGCGCCCTGGCGTACGTCGACCGCGCCGTCGCGCAGCGACCGAGCGCTACATCCCCGCGACGATGCGGTACCCGTCCTGGTACTCCACCAGCTCCAGCCGGTTGTCGTCGACCTTGCGACGCCACTCTTCGCCCTTGCCCCCCGGGATGCGATAGCTCGCGCTGAAGGTGTAGTCGACGTAGATGACGTCATCACCCTTCAGGACGCGCCGGTAGCGGATCTCGTAGCGGATGGCGCGAGCGTCCTGGAACTTGCCGGTGAGGTACGAGCGCAGGCCAGCGTAATCGAGGTCGTCCGCCGCATCGATGTTGCCGCCGTCCTCGTAGTACTTGGGCGACGCGAGCTTGAGCAGCTCGCCCACGTTCTTGCTCTCCACCGCGTTGCGATACTTCTCGCAGAACGAGATGATCTTGCGGTTGTCGTCGTTGTCCTCCACGTCTGTGTTCGGGATGTAGTGGGTCGCGCACCCGGCGAGGACGGCCGAAGCAACGACGAGGAGCGAAGCGACAGCTTTTGTTTGGCGGCAGAACATACGCGGGCAGGACAACGCTCGGGGGAAGCAGCTGATTCCAGCTGGGAACCTTGCCAGATCGAGGCGCGGATCGGCAAGCGAAGCGATCACGACCACCAAGGATGACGGGGACGGGCGCGCCGCTACGCGTGCTCCTTGAGCCAGCGGAGGAGGGCGAGATGGCCAACCGGCCCCTCGTGGTCGACAGGGAGGTCCGGATCGACCTTGCGCAGGCGCTCCTCGTCGCCGGGATCCGCCTGCAGGAGCAGCGCGACGGCGCCGCTGGCGAGCGCGCGGTGCTGGGCGCCGGTGAGGCCGAGCAGCTCGCGCGCGACCGGCCCCGCGTCGTCGGCCGCGAGGACGACCATGCGGTCGGCGTCGGAGGACGCGACGAGATCGGCCGCGGCGCGGAGCGCCTCCAGCGCGCCGCCGAGCCCGGCGCCGACCGCGAAGCTCGGCCCGGTGAGCTGGTACGCGATGGCGCACTCGCCCGCGATCGCGTTCGGCGACGTCGCAGGGAAGAGGCGAGGCTCGACGAAGCGGGCTCCGCGGGCGCGCCGGCGGGCGTCGTACACCTCGTTGGTGTCGATCGTGGCGAGCGCGTGGCCCGCGACGATGCCGGCCCCCCGCAAGCGATCGGCGCCGACGATGGCGGCGAGGGCTGCCACCGCGGTCAGCCCGAGCCGGCAGAGCGCGTCGAGGCGCGCGAGGCGGTCGCGCGCGATGCCGGTCGCCTCGGCGAGGCGCCCGAGATCGGAGCCCGTCACGTGCGCGTGCGCGCGGAGAACCACGGCGCGCGGGCGCCGCGGGCGGCGCCCGCTGGCGGAGGACGTGAGCAAGAGGGCGGCGTTGGCGCCGCCGAACGCTGCCGAGAGCTTGAGCGCCGAAGAGAGCGGGCGGGGCTCGGCGCGCTCGAGCAGGTGAGCCGGTGCGTCGGGGTCGAGCTCGCCTTCGGAGGCCGCCGGTGGAGCGATGGACGCCTGGAGGGCGGCTGCTGCGGCGAGCGCCTCGAGCACGCCCGCGGCCCCGAGCGTGTGCCCTATCTGAGCCTTGAACGGGTGGACCACCGGCGGAGGCGCATCCGCGCCCGGCAGCGCGTCCGAGCCCTCCACGGCGCCGCGCGGCGAGAGCAACGCGGCGATCGCGCGCGACTCCATCGCGTCGTTGTAAGGCGTCGCCGTGGCGTGGGCGCTGATCAGACCGACGCGCGAGGCAGGCCACCCGGCGTCGGCGAGCGCCGCGGCGCCGGCGCGCGCGAGCCCCGAGCCGGTTCGATCCGGGGCCGTGATGTGCACCGCGTCCGTGGAGGCGCCGAAGCCGGCGACGCGGACGATCACCGGGGCGCCGCGGAGACGGTCCTCGCGGACGAGGGCGACGACGGCGGCGCCCTCGCCGAGCGCCATGCCGTCACGGCCGACCCGAAACGGGCGCGACCTGGACGCCGTGGTCGCGCGGAGCGCCTCGAAGCCGGCGGCGACGAAGATGCTGAGGGCGTCGTAGCCACCGGCGAGCACGAGATCGCAAGCGTCGCGATCGAGCCAGCGGAGACCGAGGCCGATCGCCAGGGTGCTCGCCGCGCACGCCGCGAGCAGGTGCGTGCGCAGCGGGGTCCGCTCGAGCCCGAACGCTGCGAGCGCGTCGTTGAACGGCGCGAAATACGTCGCGCGCGAGGCCAGCGCGGCGAGCGATCCGGCGTCGGCGCCCTCGGCGCGGGCGGCGAAGAACCGCTCCGCGGTGAGCATGCCGCCGCTGGAGGTGCCGAGGGCGATGCCGATGCGCTCGCCACGAAAGCCCGGACGCACGCCCTCCAGCGCCGCGAGCGTCTGTGAGAGCGCCGCCTTCAGCAGGTCCGTGGCGCGATCGGCGCCTGGAGCGACGCCGAGCTCCGCCGGCGCGCGCGCGGCGAAGGGCCGCAGCAGGCCGGCGCGAGCCAGCTCCGCGTCGCGCGCGATCGCGACAGGCGCAGGCTCACCAGCCCGAGGGACGCGGTAGGCGAGAGGGCCGAGGCCGAGCGCCGAGACAGCGCCCGAGGCGATGACGCAGGCGTCGCTCATGAGCCGCCCCCCGGCCGGAGCGCGTCGGGATCGACGAACGCGCGCGGATCCGGCGCGCGATCCCGCTCCTCGGCCTCGCAGATCACCGTGATGAGCAGCCCGGTCGAGGCCTGCGCGTAACGGACGTTGCCGCAGCCCATGCCCTCGGCGATCACGACCTCCTCGTCGAGCCGGCGCCGGCGGGTGCCCTCCGCCGTCGACCACGTGGTGCGGCGCGCGCCGATCACGCCTCGGTCGTTGACCCGCAGATCGATCACGGCGTCGCCGTCGCGCAGGACGAAGGAATCCGTGCTCTCGGCGCGCGAGTACCAGAGCAGCGTCCCCGCTGCCGGGTGGAGCATCCACCAGCGCAGGAAATCTACCGGCAGACCGCGGAGTGCAGTCCGTGGCGTCGAGGCGTCGCCGCGCCTCAGCAGATCGAGCGCGGGAACGGCGAAACGGAAGCGATCGCCGCGCGCCCACAGGTCGAGCGCGGTGGTGCCGCCCGGGCCGAGGAGGATCATCCGCAGCGCGCCCTCGGGCTCGAGAATGTCGCTCCCCGCCGCGCGTGCTCGCCCTTCGATCGCCGGCGGGGCGACCGCGATCGCGCCGCGCGCCTCGAGCACGTGGCCTGTGCGCGGCTCCCGCAATGCCAGGCGGACGCGGAGCGTGCGCGGGCCAGCCCCCTCGACCTCGCGGCGGAGACCTGCGAGGCGCTCGCGCCCCTCTCGCCACGCGGAGGGGTCGAGCCGCGCGGCGGACGTGCCCGCCGATGGGCCAGGCAGGAGGCGCGCTAGCTCGGCGTCGAGCGCGCCGCCGCGCCGCGGGGCGCTCGCGGCGCAGGCAGGGAGGCTCGCGAGCAAGAGCAGGAGGCGCCCGGCGCTGACGAGGTGCCGCGCACGACGGCGGGGAGCAGGCAGCGATGTCGTCACGCGTCGCCGGGAGCGACCAGCAGGATGGCGTATCCCCGGTCGGGTGCGCCGCCCACGACGAGCACGCTCGCGAGGTCGCGGCAGGCGAGCGCCGCGACCGCCGCAGCAGCAGCGAACCCGCCGGCGCCCTCGTGATCGCCTGAGCGCGACGCGAGCGTGGAGCGCCGCACCTCGGCCCACGGTGAGCCATGCAGGCAGGCGACGAGGCGCTCCTCCTCCCGTCCGACGAACACGGCGGCTGGCGACGGGACGGTGGCCTGCGCTCGCAGGGCGCCCTCTCCCGAAGCGCCGAGGCGCGCCGGCGCTGGCGCTCCCGCGAGCATCCCCACGCCGTCACCCCGCCAGGAGTTCCACCAGGACACCATCGCCACCGGGCGCGCCCCTCGCTCACGCACACGCGCGGCGCTCTCGAAGAGCAGCACGGCAGCGCCCTCGCTGCGGACCCCGCTGCTGACGACCTGCGAGCAGATCGGACCGAGGCACCGCTCGATCATCGGGCTCGTCTCCTCGACGCTGCCCGCGGCGAGCGCCTCCCCCTCCCCGGCCGTGATGAGCTCGATGGCCGTGACCATGGCCGCTTCCGCGGTCGCTCCGAGATCGGCCATCGCGAACACCGGGCCACGGAGGCCCAGGTAGATGGAGGCATGCCCGACCGGCGACGAGGGGACCAGGTTCGGAAAATCGGCGGGGCTCGCGTACTTCGCGCCCTTGTCGTAAATGCGCCGCATGTAGGCGGTCGAGGCGTCGACGCTGCCAAAGGACGCGCCGACGATGGCGCCAGGCAGGGTGCGGCTCGGCGCGACGTCGGCCGCCGGATCGCCCGCGCCGGCCTCGGCCTGGACCGCGCCACCGAGCCCGGCCTCCGAGAGGGCCGTGAGGATCGCGGCCGTCGTCAGCCGGCCAGCTCGGTCGAGCCGCCTCGCCCGCGCGAGATCGAGGTGCGCGGCCGTGTTGAAGGGGATGGCTCCTTCCGCTGGCGGAGGGCCAGGCTCCAGATATGCGGCGCCGCCGCGGGACGCGAGGACGCCGAGCGGGCCGATCGTCGCGGCCGCCGTCACGACGACCGAGCGCCGCCGGGGCGCGCTGCCGGCGTCGAGCGGCGGAGGAAAACGGTCTGGCTGCGCGAGCACGAGCACGCTGTCCGTGCCGCCGAAGCCGAAGGAGTTCGACATCGCCGACCGGATCGGCGCCTCGCGCGCCTCCTTCAGGTGCACGAGCTGGCACTCCGGATCGACCTCTTCGAGGCCGCCGGTCGGGGGCATCACGCCGCGCGCGATGGCGAGGGCGGTGATCGCTGCCTCGACCGCGCCCGCTGCGCCGAGCGTGTGCCCGATCTGCCCCTTCGATGAGGAGACGGCGATGCGGTTCACCTCGGGGCCGAGGCAGGCGCGCAGGGCGGCGCTCTCCATGACGTCGTTCAGCGGCGTCGCGGTGCCGTGCGCGTTGACGTAATCAAGATCCGAGGGCGTGAGCGCCGCGCATCGGAGAGCGTCGCGCATGACGCGCGCGGCGGTGCGCCCCTCGCGCTCGGGGTTGGTGATGTGATGCGCCTCGGCGCCGGTCGCCCATCCGCGGAGCTCGACGATCGGCTCCGCCCCGCGCGCGCGCGCGGCGTCCTCGGACTCGAGGAGCAGGAACGCCGCCGCTTCGCCGAGGTTCAGACCGGCACGCCGCCGATCGAACGGGCGGCACGGCTCCGGATCGACGGCTGCGAGCGCGCCGAAGCCGGTGTACGTCAGCCGGCACAGACCGTCGGCGCCCCCCGCGAGCACGCGGGTGGAGAGGCCGGCGCGGAGCCAGGCCGCGCCCAGCAACACGGCGTTCGCGCCGCTCGAGCAGGCGCTGCAGACGCTCCTCACCCGACGGAACGGACCGACGGCGGCGCGGACGTGGTCGGCCGTCGATGAGAGGGGATGCGAGAGCATCCGCTTCAGGGGGGCGATCGCGCTGGGGTCGTGCGACAGCCAGGCGAGCAAGTCCTCCGTCTCGAACATCCCGGCGGTCGTCCCGCCGACCACCAGGTCGACTGGAACGGCCCTCGGGTCGATGCCCGCGTGTCCGAGCGCCTCGCGGGCCGAGAGCACTGCCATCGCGTCGGTTCGAGACCACCCTTCCGCCTCGCCGGGCGGCGCGACCTCCTCGGGGGAGAGGTCGCGGATCTCCGCGGCGATGCGCCCGCGCGTCCCGGGGATCTCGAACAAGGAGAGCGGCGCGAAGGCCCGTTCTCCTGCGATGAGCCGGTCCATCGTCTCGCTCGCCCCGCGCGCCAGGGGCGAGACGACCCCGATGCCCGTCACCCAGATGCGCACGCCCGAACGGCTCTCTGCGGCGCGTTCACGCCGCCGCGGTCGACTTGACGATGTGGGCCACGAGCGCGTCCACCGATGCGAAGATCGGCCTCGCTTCGTCGCCCTCCGGGATGCGGACGCCGAAGCGCTCCTCCACGCTCATGGCGAGCTGGAGCGCGTCCAGCGAATCGAGGCCCAGCCCCGCGCCGAACAGCGGCGCGGCGTCGTCGATGTCGGCCGGCGTCTTCCCCTCGAGGTTCAGCTCCTCGACCATGAGTTCTTTTAACTTCTGCCGCACGTCCTGCGCGTTCATGAGCACGTCCCTGCGGGGTAGCACAATTCCGCGCCTTTCCACCAGGGGGCAGCGCTTTTTCTGACGGTTTGGTAAAGAGCGCCCATGGCCCTCGTCGACTACGCCACCTCTGCAGGCGTCGCGCTGCTTACGCTCAATGATCCGCCCGTCAACGGCTACACCCACGAGATGATGAAGGACCTCGACGCGGCCATCCTCGAGGCCCGCTTCGACAACGATGTCCATGTCATCGTCATCACCGGGCACGGCGAAAAGTTCTTCTGCGCAGGAGCGAACATCAACATGCTCCGCGAGTCGGACCCGACGTTCAAATACTACTTCTGTCTCCACGCGAACGAGACGTTGAGCCGCCTCGAGCACACGCCGAAGCTCTGCATCGCCGCGCTGAATGGCCACACGGTAGGCGGTGGTCTCGAGATCGCGATGGCCTGTGACCTCCGCATCGCCCGCAAAGGTGCCGGCAAGGTCGGCCTCCCCGAGGTCACGCTGGGCGTCCTGCCAGGCACCGGAGGCACCCAGCGCCTGGCCAGGCTCATCGGCAAATCGCGGGCGATCCAGCTGATGTGCGAGGGGCAGACGTTCGATTTCGAGACAGCGCTCGCGGTTGGCCTGATCAATGACGTCTGGGAGACGGCCTCCCATGACGAGTTCATGGACCGGATCCTCGCGTACAGCCACACGTTCACGCTGCCGGACCGCGCGGCGCTGGCGGTCGGGCGCATCAAGCGCGCCGTTCAGACGGGCTTCGAGGTAGGGCTCGAACAGGGGCTCGCCCTCGAACGAGAGCTCCAGGCCGAGCTGTTCACGTCGGAGGACGCCCGCGAGGGGCTCGCCGCGTACATGGAGAAGCGGAAGCCGGTGTTCCAAGGCAAATGAGCGCAAACTGAGCGCAAACTGAGCGCACGCCGCACGTCGAGCAATGCGCTGCCTCGCCGTTCTTCTCCGTCGGCAGCCGGACCAGATTGAGGCCGCCTCGAATGTAATAAAAATTACTTATTAATGGTAACGTCGGAGGGTTGGACGATTTTCAAATCAGAGGGGGCTGCTGCACGTAAGTTCAGGCATGCAACAGCTTGTTGAGCATGGGCCCCCTCTGGAGCGGCCCAGCTTCGAGACCGTGTACACTGTCGGGCTGTCATTCCTCCGACAAGCGCTCCGCTGGCTCGGGGTGGCAGAGCGCGACGTCGACGACGTCCTGCAAGACGTCATGATCGCTGCGTATCACGCGCTGGATCGCTTCGATCCGAGGCGCTGCTCAGACGAGGCGCGCACCAGACATCCCCCCTGCGGCCACGCCCCAAGCCTGGAACGCGGGGCGCCACAAACGGCGAGCCCGCTCGGCGAGCCCCTCAGGCGCTGGCTGTTCGGCATCGCCTGGCGACAGGTTGGCCACTATCGCGAGCGCGCCCACCGCCGCCGAGAGATCGCGGTCGGCGCCGGGGCGAGCTGGCCGTTCGAGCTCGCCGACCCCGGCTTGACCTCGGAACAGCTGCTCGCACGCGAGCAAAGCGGCCAGCTCGTCGGCAGGCTGCTCGGCGGGATCGACACCGAGCGACGCGTGGTCTTGATCATGCACGATCTGCTCGATGTGACGACCGCCGACATCGCGCGCGACCTGGACGTGAAGGAGAACACGGTGCGCAACCGCCTCCGGCTGGCCCGCGAGGACTTCCGCGTGGCGGTGAAGCGCATGAACGCCGAGGACCGGCGCGCACTCCAAGATCCGTTGAGCCTCCAGGTCGCCGAGCGCTCCCGCGGGGCGGACGAAGAGTCGCTCATGAGCACCGCCAGGCTCATCCCCGAGGTGCCGGACGCTACCCGGCGCAGGATCTGGCTCGCGGTCACGCGCGCGATCGCCGAGGCGCACGCGGCGGGCCCGAACCCCAAGGCTTGCGCCGCGCCAGCTCCGTAGGCGACCGCCGCACGCACCGAAGGGAGGCCGGCGCAACCGAGGCCCCGGGGTCGGCCGCGCTCAGCGCTCCAGCATCCTGCCGTAGTGCTCGGCGAGGGCCGTCCCTCCCAGGCGGGAGAAGAAGGAAGAATAGCATATCCAGATCGCCAGCCCGTTCATGTCGTCGAAGATCGGCGGGAGATACGGGGGCGGGCGGATGATCCCGTCGGTCACGTGCGCATGGAGGACAGGGACGTCCTCGTGCGCGACCTTCCCCACGAACAAGAAGGGAATCAGCATCGCCCGATCGTGCTGAATGGCCGCGCGCATGAAGGCGTAGTTGAGAACGATCCCCTTGCAGTAGCAGGCGTCCTTCGTGAACGGCGCCCCTCCCGCGAGCACGCCGCCGCGGAAGACGCGCCTGGCATTCTGGAAGCACTCGTCTTCTTCGTAACCTTCGGTGCGGTACCACTCGAACACGTCGAGGAACGACGCCCCGTCCTCCGCCTTGTCCACCGCGAGGATGCGGTCGTTCAGCTTCTTCGCGCGACGCGGAGTGCTCCTGAAGGTGAGGATCTCCACCAGAACGGCGAGCCCTTCCTGAACCGCCGTGGTGCGCGGAGGCCCCTTCGCGAGCCAGCGCGCCACCGGCTGAGCTTGCCCGTTCAAGCTGGTCGCCACGTGCACCCACCCCTCGTGCGCCTCGAGGATGTCGACATCGCTCTTGGCGAACATCGCGCCGCTCCGGATCTTCACGTAGTCGCTGCCGGCGGCGGCGTCCGCGAGGAGCGAGTCGTCCACCTGCACGCGGATCGACGCGCCGCCGAAGAAGCGGTCGAAGCGGGCGTTCAGATCGAGCGCCGCCATCTCCGCCGTGATCTCCCGCTGCTGCGACGGGCCGAGGCGCTCACCGCCGATCGCCGTCAGGAGGTCGTAGAGCACGAACCCCATGTCCCGCACGCTCGTCTTTCCGTCTGGCAGCTTGTCCTTCGGGGATCCGTAGAGCTCGCGGGACAGCGCATAGAACGCCTTCGTTCCCCGTCCGATGAGCATGCGCACGACCTTCCGGTACTCATCCGCCGTCGCGCGGAGGATCTGCCCGAGCCGATCGCGCTTGCCGAGCTCCCGCTCGGCGTCGCGCAGGATCTCCTCGAGCTCGCGCTGCTTGGCCTCCGGGTCGAACCCCAGATCGTCCGAGTAGGCGACCTGCGGCAGCTCGCGCTGCTTCGAGCGGACAAATTGCTCTTCGACGTCCGCCTCCCAGCGAAGCGCCTGGAGGATGCGGATCGGCCGCTGCGCATCGAGCACGCGCTGAGCCAGCGTCGCGAGGATCTCCTTGTAGGAACGCCACGGCCCCGCGACCGGCGGGAGCGGCGCGTGCGGGATCGGTCCGTCGTGCAAGCTCAGGGACTCGAGCGGCGCCGACGGCGCTTCACCGCTCTCCGCGCCGCCTTCCCCAGGGCCGACCTGGCCGCCGGTCTCGGCCGCTCCCGCGCCGTCCTCCGCCGCGCCAGCGCTGCCGCTGCTCGGCTCGTCCGCTGGCTCGCTCACCTTGAGCTCGCGCTGCGCCTCCACGTCCGCCGCGTGCGCCCCTCTCCTCTCCCGGGCCTCAGAGCTCTGCGCCATTGCGATCGATTGCTAACACTGGCTCACCTGTCCGAGCAAACCTCCACGGGCCAGGACCAGCGCCGCGGGGAGCGCCGGCTTCGCCGGATCCTTGTCGGCATCGCGGCCTCGGGGTACGAGCCCTGCCCGTATGAGCGATCCCGAGCACAAGAATGACGCCGAGACGACCGCCGAGGAGGAATCGACCGCCCTCTCGGACGCCGCGCTCCTCGAGCGCACAGCGGAGGGGGCCAGGCGGCTCCGCTCGGCGATCGCGGCGGCGGTGGTAGGGCAGGACGATGTCGTCGAGGCCATGCTGATCACGCTCGCCGCGCGCGGGCATGCGCTGCTCGTCGGCGTCCCGGGGCTCGCCAAGACGCTGCTCGTGTCGTCGCTCGCGAGGGCGCTCGATCTCAGCTTTGGGCGCGTCCAGTTCACGCCTGACCTGCTGCCCGCCGACATCACGGGGACCGACGTGCTGCACGAGCAGCACGGGTCGCGGAGCCTGCGCTTCCAGCCCGGCCCCATCTTCCACAACCTCGTCCTCGCGGACGAGGTGAACAGGACGCCGCCGAAGACGCAGGCCGCCCTGCTCGAGGCGATGCAGGAGCGCAAGGTGACCGTCGGGACCACCACGCACGCCCTCCCCGACCCGTTCCAGGTGTTCGCGACGCGAAACCCGATCGAGCAGGAAGGGACCTACCCGCTGCCAGAGGCGCAGCTCGACCGCTTCTTGCTGGAGATTCACGTCACCTACCCGAGCGAGGCCGAGGAGCGCGAGGTGGCGCGACGGACGACCTCGGGGAAGCCGCCGGCGATCGCGGCGGTGCTCAAGGCGCGAGAGGTGCTGGCGATCGGGCGCCTCGTCCCGAGGATCCCGGTGACCGACGAGGCCGTGGACCTCGCGGTGCGCCTCGCCAGGGCGACGCGGCCGGGGGCGGAGCGCGCTGCGCAGGAGGTCCGGGACTACGTGCGCTACGGCGCGGGGCCGCGCGGGAGCCAGGCGCTGGTGATCGCGGCCAAGGCGCGCGCCGCGCTCCGCGGCGAAGCAGCCGCAGACGTGGACGACGTGAGGGCGCTGCTGATCCCGGCGCTGCGGCACCGGATCGTGCTGTCGTACCGCGCCGAGGCGGACGGCGTCCGCGACGTCGACGTGCTGAGCGCCGTGGAGAGATCGGTGCGCTGAACGGCGCCGCGGCGCGGACGCCCATCACCGGGCGCGAGGCGCCTGTTGCTGCGCTTCCTTCACCGGCGTGACCGCCTTCATGGCCTTCAGATCCAACGCGAAGCGCAGCGTCCCCGGCCCGCGCCCGTCCCAGCTCACCGCGACGACGCCGCTCTTCTTCAGGCTCAGGCCGGCCCAGCCGCCGTCGCCGAGCAGCGACGTCACCAGCGCCGACAACGAAGGCTCGTGCCCCACCAGCGCCAGCGGCTGAGCCCCCTGGTGCTGCGAGAGCCGGCGAAGGATCTCGGCCGTGTCGCGCGAGGGAGAGAGCTCGGCGACCACCGACACCTCGTCGGTCAGCCCGGCGGCCTCGGCGATGATCTCCGCGGTCTGCACCGCGCGCACGAGGGGGCTCGTCCAGATCACCCCAGGACAGCGGTCCTTCTGCTTCGCGAGCCATTTGGCGACGCGCCGGGTCAGCTTGCGCCCCTTGCCCGTCAACCAGCGACCTGCGTCGCCGAGGTCCGGCGCGTCATCCACGGCATGGCCATGGCGGATGATCAGGATCTCCATGACCTGACCTTAGCCCGGACGAGCGCCAGCCGGGGAGCGCCGCGCGAGCGAAAGAGGCGGCGGCGTCACCTCGACGCCCATCAGAACTCGCACTGATGGGTCGCATCGTTGCAGTGCGAGCCCGGCGCCACGAAGGGACAGATGCTCCCGCGGAAGTTCTCGCACGGGAAACCGCACGTGAATGAAGTGTGCGTGTAGCAGCTCTGCCCCTCGTCGCAATCGGCATCGGAGGCGCATCGGCAGTTGAAATCGTCAGGGAACCCGTTCCCGTTTTCATCAAGGCCGTTGCAGCACTCGGTCACGTAGACGTCGCTCGCGCTGCAGTCCTCGTCCGCGCAGTCCAGCGCGCCGTCGCAGTCGTTGTCGATCCCGTCGGTGCACGCGGCGGTCCCGAACTCGGGGCCAGGCGCGGCGCCCTTCGCGCAGCTCCGGCATGAGCCGAAGGTGGCGCAGCCGGGATCAGCGCAGTCGACGTAGTGATCGCCGTCGTTGTCGAGGTCGTCGTCACAGATCTCGCGCGGGTTCGGGACGATCTCGACGTTGAGCACGAAGGGGCCCTCGTTCGGTCCGCTCGCGGGATCGATCGTGAAGCCGTCGAGGAAGACGAAATAGGTGCCGGGGTACAGGATGCCGAAATCGAGCAGGGAGGCCCGCGACCCGCCGCTGTCGTCGTCGCAGCCGATCTCCCGGCCGGAATTGCAGACGCCCGTGCGGACGTAGAGCGCCGTGTCGAAGGCCGACCCGCGCGAGTCGACGCGCACGCGCGACGGCGCGGTGAGCACGAAGAAGAAGACCGCCTCGCCGGTGTCGCCGCCGCACTCACCCCGGGTCTCGCTCACGTGCCCGGTGGTGTCCCCCGTGTACGTGCCAGTCCCGGGGATGCGCTTCGGCGACAGGCAGTTGGCCTGCTCGAGCACGCACACGGGGCTGCTCGCGCAGTCCGGGTCCTGGCAGTCGACCAGGGCGTCGCCGTCGTCGTCGACGTCGTTGTTGCAGCGCTCCGGCGTCGGCTCGCAGTTCGGCGCGAAGGCGCAGGCGCTGTCCGCGCAGTCGACGCGCTCATCGCAGTTGTTGTCGGCGCCGTCGTCGCAGATCTCCGGCACGCAGCGCTCGCAGGCCGGCGCGGAGGTGCACTGCGGATCCGCGCAGTCGACGCGCCCGTCGCAGTCGTTGTCAGCGCCGTCCTCGCACCGCTCCGGCGAGCCGGGCGGCTGGCACGCGCAAGGGAAGATGCCGCGGCAGTCCGGATCGCCGCAGTCGACCAGGAGATCGCAGTCGTCATCCTCGCGGTTGTCGCAGCGCTCGCGCTGGGAGCTGCAGGCGCAGAGCGGCTCGGAGCCGCAGTCGGCGTCGTCGCAGTCGAAGGCGAGATCGCAGTCGTCATCGGCGCCGTTGCCGCACTTCCCGGCCTCCGAGGTGGAGCAGCCGCAGACCGGCGTTCCCGAGCAGTCGGCGTCGAAGCAGTCGACGATCGTGTCGCAGTCGTCGTCGGCGCCGTTCTGACAGCGCTCGCCGGCAGGGCTCGGGGTACAGCCGCAGATCTCCCCCGCTGCGCAGGCGGGATCGAAGCAGTCACTGACGCCGTTGCAGTCGTTGTCCGCGGCGTCCGTGCAGATCTCCGGCGCGCCCGGGAAGACGGACGGGTTGAGGTCGTTGCAGTCGCTCCCGCCGCAGAACGTCGGGCCGACGCCGTCCCGATCGTCGTCGCGGGGACGATGGTCGCAGCGCCCGTCTGCGCAGTCGTCGCTCGTGCAGTCGTCGCCATCGTCACAGTCCGTGGGGCCGCCACACGCGTCGAAGCCTCCGACGCCCTCGCCTCCGTTCGATGAGGTCGACATGCTGCCGCCGCTCGTCGCGCCACCAAAGCCGCCCCCTCCAGCGCTGGCGTTCGAGAGGTCGGGGAGGCTCGTCCGGCCGCACGCTCCCGCCAGGACGCCGAGCACCGCCCATGCGCCGAGCGCCATGAGGCACCGTCGAATCCGGGAAGGCCGCGGAAGCGCCCCCTCGACCCACGCTGAAGAGCCCGGCTTCATCTCTCACCCTCTCGCACCGGCCGCACGGTGCCCGCGCTTCGGTCCACTTTACAACCCCGAGTTTCCAGGAAAGCAAGTTTTGATCCGCTGGCTCTGGCCGGTCGGTGAGGCGTTGATCTGGAGCGCGCTTCCTCGCTCTGCGCGGCCAGCCCGAGCAGCTGCCAGGGCTGCTCACGAGCCGGCCTGCACGCCGAGCCGGCCAGCTCGCGCCACGGGATCAGTTGCGGGTCGGAGCATCCGCGTGTAACGAGGGCCGGTGGGAGCGGAGCTCCAGATCGAGTACGAGCGGCCGCCTCCTGGCCTCCAGCGCGGGCGTTACCCTGCGCCACAATGGGTCATCCTGGGGATCGGCGCCGCGGTGGTGCTCATCGCAACCGCCGTCCTGATCTGGCGAGCGCGGCGCGCCTTCAGCGCACGCGGGAGAGGCGGACCGCGCTCCTCGAGACGAGGGTGACGGGAACGGGAAACCAGGCGATCACTTCAGGGGGAGGAGGAATGATCAACCGCATTGCGATCGCAGGTTGACACCGAGCGGACCGGACCGGTAGGCACCATAGAGGGATGCGCACCCGGTCGGCCGATGTAGAGAGCCGACCGAGCGCGCGACGAGCCTGCAACAGCCGGGGCCCAGAGACGCGGCCCCAGTGAGGCCCTTTGGGTCCTGAAGAACGCCGCGCAACCGCGGCCCGTGGATACATGGCACCGATCGAACGTGGCGTTGAGCTTGTGCATCGCGTGATCGCGCAACTGAAGAAGCGCCCTTCCAGCCATACCGCCGTGGGAGCGAGCCAGGCCGCTCTCGATGCGCTCGAGTCGAGGCTGATGGTCGAGCTGCCGCCCACGCTGCGGGCGTTCCTCGAGTTCGATTTCACGCTCGATAGTCTGGGCCCGCGGTTCAAGGGGCGGCATCGCTTCGGCCAGGACCCGTCGGCGCCTCGACCGAAGCTCACCTCGGTCCGCAAGCTGGCCGAGGCGAAGACCGACCTCGGCTGGACCGAATCGCGACTCCGGGCCAAGGTCGTGAGGCTGCCCAATCTCCCCGGTCAGCCATGGAACGCGCTCTACCTCGGGGAGGCCAGGCGGGACGGCGAGCTCGTCATCCTCGGCCTCGACAACGAGGACACGAACGTCCGGGTCTTCCCGCGCTACACCGCGTTCGACCTGTACCTTGCCGAGCAGTGCGGCCTCATCAAGCTGCGCGAAGCGCAGCGGCTCGAGGACCTCGAGTCGCACGTGGCGCTCAACCCCGAGCTCGGGACCGCCGAAGAGGACGACGAGGGCGACACGGAGTACTGATCGCGCGGCCGCGACGCCCTCACCCTGGCGCCGCTCGGCCGTGAACGACGTCCGTGACGAACGCGATGGCTGCCGGTGCAGGAGCGCTCCACTTCCGGTTCCGGGTGGACGACGGCGACCCTCGTGACCGGCTCGACAAGCTCGTCGTCCACCTGCTCGACCGCGCCGGCCATGCGGCCTCTCGCGCGGCGGTGCAGCGGTGGATCGCCGCCGGTCGGGTCCTCGTCGACGGGGAGCCCGCGCGCGCGTCGGTGGCGGTGCGCGCAAGCGCGCTGGTCGAGGTCCGCCCCGAAGAGCCGTCGCCCTCGCCCACCGCGGCCGAGCCCGACGTGGCCATCCCGGTGGTGTACGAGGATGAGCACCTGCTCGTCATCGACAAACCTGCCGGGCTCGTCGTGCATCCGGCCCGCGGCCACGCGTCCGGCACGCTGGTCAACGGGCTGCTCGCCCTGCCCGGGTTCGCCCTGGCGCCCGCCGATCCGCGCGATCCCATGGGCCATGTCCGCCCGGGGATCGTGCACAGGCTCGACCGAGGGACGAGCGGCCTGCTCGTCGTGGCGAAGGATGAGCCCACCCGCGAGGCGCTGAAAGATCGGTTCGCCAGGCACGCGATCGAGCGCGAGTACGCCGCGATCGTCGCCGGCGAGGCGCGAGACGCCACCTACGACACGCTCCACGGCCGGCACCCGACCGACAGGCTCCGGTTCACGTCGTGGATCCGCGGCGGCGCCGGCGCACCTGGCTCCGGAGCCGGCGCGCCCGGTTCACGCGTCGCCGCGCCGCGCCGCGCCGTGACGCACGTCCGCGTGCTCGAGAGGCTCGGCGACGCGGCGACCGTCGTCGCGTGCTCGCTGGAGACGGGCCGCACCCACCAGATCCGGGTGCACCTCGCCGAACGCGGCAGGACCCCCGTCCTCGGAGACCCCCTCTACGGCAAGCCGCCGAAGAAGCCGGCCGTGCGGGCGATCGCGGAGGAGCTGGGCCGGCAAGCCCTCCACGCGCGCGTGCTCGGGTTCATCCACCCCGCCACGCAAAAGCCCGTCCGCTGGGAGAGCGCGCTGCCAGCGGACATGCGCAAGGCGCTCGACCAGCTGCGGGCGCTCGCTACCAGATCTTCGATTTGATGTGGCCCTTGGACTTGATGAGGATGTCGACGAGGGCGCGGTCGTAGAAGTTCTTCTGGTAGAGGTCCGGCGAGACGCGGCTCTTGTAGAGGGCGCGCCCTTCCTCGATCTCTTCGGACAAGACCGTGAAGAGGTCATCCTGCTGGATGCCCTGCACGATCTTCTCCTCGTTGTAGAGCGAGAGATCGCTCGCGATGGCGCGCGCGAGGCGGCGCGCCGCCTCTTCCGTTTCAATCAAGGGCATCCGTCTCTCCTCCAGGTTCGCCAGCCGGGGGCACGCGCTCCCGAACCGACGGGGGCCTAGGATGCAGCAGCCCAGGCGGCGCTGTCAAAGTAGCTCGTCGTCCGACGACCCGCCCCCCCACCCGCGCGGCGGCGCGAGGGGCGCGGCGCGCATGTGGGTGGTCGCGCGGGGCGCGCCGGCGGCAGGCCGATCCGCTTCCTGGCGCGCCGCGGCGAGGGCGGCGAGCCCCGAGAGGAGCGGGAACGCGACCAGCGCGTAACGCCCGGCACCGAAGAACACGGCGTGCGTCGCCGCGGTCGCAGCGAGGACGGCGAGCGCGGCGCCCACGAGCACCGGCGCCCGGAGGAGCGCGCGGCCCTTGAGCAGCGCGAGGCCGAGGAGCGCGAGGTAGCCAACCCATGCATGGACGTGCAGCGCGGCGACGACCCCCAGCGCGAACAGCGCGAGCCGAGCGATGTCGAGCGCGCGCTGCGCGAGCGAGGGACGGCGAGCTGCGCCGGGCGCCTGCGCGGGCCTGCGCGCCGCCCACACGAGCGCGGCGAGGAGGACGACGCGCTCGAAGACGGTCTCGACGGCGCCGAGCGCGACCTTGTCGGCCTCGCTGAACGCAGACGGGTTCGAGGCGTGGAGGTACCACCCGGCCGCGCCGCAGTAGTCGAACGTCGCCGCGAGCTTCCTGGGCACGAGCCCGAGCCATTCGCCCGGGTGCTCCGCGATGTACCGGCGCGCCTCACGGCCGAAGCAGGCGTCCTTGCCGGCTTCGTCGAAGACCTCGCGGCACGCCTCGGGGACCTGGACCGGCGCCCAGGCGCCGGTGGACGCCGGATCCGCTCCGATGAGGAGATTCCATCCGCCGTTCACGCTCACCAGGGCGCACTGGTTCATCCGCAGGCAGTTGCGCGCGGTCCAGGGCGCGCACACGAGGAGCGCCGCGATGACGGCCAGCAGGACGGGCGCCGCGCGCGCGGCAAACGGGGGGAGGAGCCGGGGACCGCCTGCAGGCGGAGAGCCCGAGAGGGCGAGGCCGGCGAACAGGGGCGCGAGCAGGAGCGCCTGCGGGCGGACGAGGGTGGCGGCGCCGATGAGCAGCCCGATGACGGCGAACGGGGCCAGCGCGGGGCGGCGCTCGCGCGCCCTCGCGGACGCCCACGCCGCGCAGGCGACGAGCGAACCGGTGACGCCCTCGGTCATGAGCGCCGGGGTATACGCCACGAGCCCGGGGTGGAGGGCGACGAGCCCACCGGTGAGCGCCGGCACGGCGCGCGAGCGCGGCGCGGCGCGGGCCGCCAGGCGATGGACGGCGAGCGCCGCGAGCGCGCCGAGCACGGCGTTCAGCAGCATCGCGACCGCGGGATGCGCGCCGAGCAGCGCGTACAGCGCGCCGACCGCGCCCGGGTAGCCCACCGGGTAGTGCGCGGCGTACGTGACGACGCCGTCCGGCCATAGCCACGTGTAGCCGAGCCCCGCCGCGATCCGCTCGGCGATGCGCTGGTAGTACGTCCCGTCGGCGGTAGGCGGGAAGCGCCCGGCCGCCCAGACGACCGTGGCGAGCCGCGCGGCGAGGGCGAGCGCGAAGATCGCGCCCGCGTCGCGCCGACGCGCGACGACCGAGGCGCCGTGGCTCATGATGAGCGCGCGAGCGACAGCGGGAAGCGCGCGAGCAAGCCGGTGGCCCGCAGCGCAGCGACGACCTCGCACGCGGGCAGACCGACGACGTTCGAATAGGAGCCGTCGATGCGCGCGACGGCGAACGCACCGATGCCCTGAATCGCGTAGGCGCCGGCCTTGTCGAGCCCCTCGCCGGTCGCCGCGTACGACGCCACCTCGCCGTCGTCGAGCTCGCGGAAGCGCACCCGCGTCACGACCGTCTCGGCGTGGAGCGCCACGGCGAGGCCCGGGGCGGACGCCGTCGCGACGTTGGCCCGATCGCCTCCGGCGATCGCGAACCTCGTCCAGACCTGGTGCTCGCGGCCCGAGAGGGCGCGGAGCATGGCGCGCGCGTCGACATCGTCCCGCGGCTTGCCGAGGATGGAATCGCCGAGGATGACCGACGTGTCGGCGACGAGGATCGCGCCCGCCCCGGCCGCCTGGCGCAGGCGCCGCGCGGCCGCGAGCTTCGCCAGGGTGACGCGCTCCAGGTAGGCAGCGGCGTCCTCGCCGGCGCGCCCCGCCTCGTCGACCTCGGCTGCCGCGACGCGGAGAGGCAGGCCGAGCGTGGTCAGGATCTCTCGCCGGCGCGGCGAGCCGGAGCCGAGCAGGAGCGGGTGTGAGTCGTCGATCATGGTCGTGCGGACGCCGGCGGCGCCGGCCCCGGCCGGGCGTGGTCCTAGCACGGCGCCAGCGCGACCGCGGAGCACGACGCAATCCGACGCAATCCGACGCAAATCCGAGCCTCGGACGCCAGCGGATCGCGACGCGTCGATTGCTCTTTTGACTCTCCCCCCGGCAGTAGTAGAGGGTCGGGCGCGATGCGCGCCAACCGGAGGGAGCCTGCACGATCGAGCCTCCCGCTGCTGGTGGCGTCCGGGGTCTTCATGGCGACCCTCCTTCCGGCGCCGGTGCGCGCGGACGAGTGCGCGCCGGCCAGCGGGCTGTCGGGCTGTATCGATGCCGACAACCTCTGGCCGCACGCAGGCGGCGGCCCTTTCTTCGCCGTGGGGAGCACAGGGACGGCTCCGAGCGCGAAGGCCTCGTTCGGCCTCGTGGCGAGCTACCTGTCGCGGCCAGTGGGCCTGCGCACCGCCTCGCCCGACCCCGAGGGGACGGTCATCCATGCGCTGGACAACATGGTCGACGCGACGTTCCTGGCGTCGTTCGGGCTCACCGATCGCCTGGAGGTCACGGTCGCCGCTCCCGTCACCCTGTACCAGGACGGGGCAGGCTTCTCCGACGTCCTCGGCACCGACACGGAGCTCCAGCGCAGCGTGATGCGCGACGCTCGCCTGGGCGCCGCGTTCGCGATCTTGCCGCCGGCCCAGCGTGGTCCGCTCGATGGCTTCTCGCTGGCAGCGCGCCTCGATCTGGGCGTGCCGACAGGCGACGGGTCGGTGTTCGCCAGCGCCGGGACCGTGACGCTCGCGCCGAGCGTCGCCGCAGCGTACCGGCTCGGCAAGCTCCTGCTCGCGACCGAGGTCGGGGCCCGGCTCCGTGGCTCGAGCACGCTGATCGATACCGAGGTCGGCCCACAGCTCCTCGGCGCCCTCGGCGCCTCGGTCGACGTGCTCCCGGACCGCTGGCTCACGGCGTCCGCGGAGGCGTTCGCCCTGTACACGCTCGCCGAGCAGCCCGCCGGAGCCCCGGCGCTGGTGCCGGCGGAGTGGATCCTCTCGGCCACGAGCGCCCCGCTGCTCGCAGGCGACGTCTCGCTGTCCGCGGGCGGCGGCGGCGCCATCCCGTTCGCCTCCGGCGGCGCGCTCACCGCGCCGCGCGTCCGGTTCAACCTGGGGCTCCGCTATGCGCCGACGGGGCGCGATGCAGACGCCGACGGCGTCCTCGATCGCGACGACGAGTGCCCGCCCGTCGCGGAGGATCGCGACGGCTTCCGGGACGGCGACGGATGCCCCGATCCCGACAACGACGGCGATCGGATCCCCGACGGTCGCGACAGGTGCCGGGACGAGCCCGAGACGATCGACGGCTTCCAGGACGGCGACGGCTGCCCGGATGCGGACGACGACAGCGACGGCGTCCCGGACGACGCCGACGCTTGCCGGAACGACGCCGAGGACCGCGACGGCTTCCAGGACAGCGACGGATGCCCCGATCCCGACAACGATGGCGACGGGATCCTGGATGCGCGCGACACGTGCCCCATGGGCGCGGAAGACGTGGACGGCTTCAAGGACGACGACGGATGCCCCGATCCCGACAACGACATCGACCAGGTCCCTGACGCCAGCGATCAGTGCCCGGGCAACGCCGAGGATCGCGACGGCTTCCAGGACGACGACGGCTGCCCCGAGCGCGACAACGACGAGGACGGCGTGGCCGACGCGGCCGACGCATGCCCCGTCACCGCCGAGACGATCGACGGCACGAACGACGCCGACGGCTGCCCTGAGCCGGCCGGCAGGTCCTTGCCGCGGTGGTCCGGCGATCAGGTCGTCCTCGACGGCCTGGCCCGCTTCCCGGCGGCGAGCGCCCGCGTGCCGCCGGCCCTCGCGGCGCAGCTCGGCATGATCGCCCAGCTCATGCGCGGGCGCATGCCCCTCGACATCGTCATCGTGGAGGCCTACGCCGATCGTCAGGGCGATCAGTCCACGCGCGCCCTCGAGCTCGCGGGCGCGCGCGCGAGCGCCGTCAAGGAGTTCCTTGCAACCGCGGGCTTGCCGGCGGACCGGATCACGGCCGCCGCTGGCGACCCATCAGCCAAGCGCGCGCCTGGCGCGCCCCAGATCGAGGTGACGGCGACCCGCGCTCGGCGCTCTGAAGGAGCCCCGGGTGCTTCGGGCGCAGCCCCCTCGACGACCGGAGAGAAGAAACAGCGATGAATGTCCTCGAGGCACGCCGTGCCCGCCATTTGATCATCCGCCTCGACCGGGGCGAGGAGCTCCCTGCAGCGCTGGTGCGCGCGCTTGATGAGGCCGAGGCGCGCGCCGGCTGGATCGAGGGGGTAGGTTCGCTGGAGAAGGCCGAAGTGGCGCTGTTCGATCAAGCTTCCCGCACCTACGCGAAGACGCGCGTCCTCGACGGCCCGTGCGACGTGGTGGCGCTTTCGGGGAACATCGCGCTCCAGCAGGGAGAGACCTCGCTTCGGCTGTCGGCCACGCTCGCCCGCGAGTCGGGCGTCGGCCTCCAGCTCGCCGCCGGCGAGCTCGTGTGGGCGCGTGTCTACGGGCTCGAGCTCCGCGTCACGGCGTTCGACGATCTGCCCCTGGCGCGGGTGTTCGACGATCGAACGGGCGCGATGCAGCTCGGGACCCAGTCGTCCGCCATCCCCGCGCTCGCGGGCGAACCGCCCCGCCTGGCGCCTCCGGCGCACGCCGCGGAGCTGCCGCGCGCGACGCCCCCGGCGCCCGCCATCGAGCCGCCGCGCGCGACGCCTCCGGCGCCCGCCATCGAGCCGCCGCGCGCGACGCCTCCGGCGCCCGCCATCGAGCCGCCGCGCGCGGCCTCAACGGGCTCCGCGGAGCTCGCCGCCGCGCCGCTACCGCAGCGCCCGACCCGTCCTCGCCAGGAGGACGAGCTCTATCCGGAAGTGGGCGACAGCGTGACCCACTTTCACTTCGGCGAGTGCACCGTGATCAGCTCGGATGGCGAGCGGATCCGCCTCCGCCAGGAGCGCGACGGCCGCGTGCGCGAGGTCTCGCTGACGATGCTCCGCATCGAGCCTCCCACCGTCGACGCGGCGACAGGCAGGAAGCAGTTCCGCCTCGCGCGGAAGAACTGAGAGCGACCGCGCCACCTCGGTCGAGAGGTGGCGCACGGCGCCTGCGCGCTCAGAAGACGCGCTGGGCGATGTGGATCGAGTCCCCTGCCTGAAGCGGCACATCGGGGATCTTGTTGTCGATGATGTCCTCGACCGAGACGGTGGTGAACACCGTCTTGCCCTGAGACTTCCTGCGGATCGTGACCCGATCCTTATCCGCGATGCTGTTGAACCCTCCCGCCATCGAGATGGCGCGGAGCAGCGTCATGCCGGGCTGGAGCGGCAGGGACCCAGGCTTCTGCACCTCGCCGAGCACCTCGACCCGCTTCGAGTTGTACTCCTTGATGCTCACGCTCACGCTGGGATCAGTGAGGACCTGCCCTTCCATGAGCTTCGCGCGCACGAGCTCCGCGACTTCCTGAGGCTCGAGGCCCGACACCTTGAGCCGCTTCACGTACGGGACGTCGACGGTGCCGTCCGGCGCGACGGTGAACGTCGAGGGCAGCTTGTCTTCTCCGACGATGCGGAGCTCGAACACGTCGCCGACCCCGATGGTCGTCGCCTCCACCGGCGCAGGCAGGTTCGCTGGCTGGGGCGTTCGCGATGAGCACGCAGCGAGCGCCAGCGCGAGCACGGCGGCGGTCCACCGACCAGCACGCCGCATCACATGAACCAGCGCACGCCCAGGTAGGCTTCGAACTGCTGCCATCCGAGGTAGTTCGGCGTCGTCCCGCCGGCAGGCGTCAGCGATGTGCTGCTGATGTTGTTGCCGTAACGCAGCGTCGAGTTGATGCCCAGCGAGTCCCCTATCCGGTACTCGCCGAACAGAGACGCGTCGATGCGGACGTCTGTCCAGGGAGCCGCAGATGTGGAGTTTGCCCCGTTCCCCGGAATCGCGGGATACACATGGGCCGCCACGCCGCCGTCGGCGATCAGCAGAAAGCGTCCGCCAAAGAAGTAGGAGAGCTTGAGGTAACCGCGATCGCGCTCGTAGTAGGTCGAGAGATAGCTGTCGTGGAAATCGCGCGTGAAGCCGGCCGACAGCGACGACAGCGCGAGCGTGGCCGCCTCGGGATCGGCCGACGGGTTCGGCGTCAGGTACCACTTCAGCTCGAGCTGGCCGATGACGCTGTCGAAGTCGTGCACCTCGGCCTGGCTGTCTGACGTGTAGAAGCTCGCGCCCCAGCCGGCCATCGCGAGGAGGCCGAACGACGACGTCACGAGGCCATTGATACCGAGCTGCGCGCGCAGGGGATGAGAGGAGAGCTGAGCAGCCGGGTTCGGGTAGCTCACGAACCCGAGCGACGCGTCGTAGATGAGCGCGGTGCGGGGCAAAAAGCGCCAGCGTCCCCGCGTCCGGATCGTGTGGTGCAAGTTCGTCAAGCTGTCGAACTCGTCGACCTCGAAGAACGTGCCCAGGAAGCGATAACCTAGCCGCCAGTCGAGCAGCCCCCCGCCCGGCGTCCACACGAGCTCCGCCCCCGCGTCGGCGTGGACGCGTCGAAAGCTCTGGTTGGAAATCCCGAGATCCGAAGAGGCGATGGTCCGGCCGAGCGACGCATCGAGGATCCCGGACCAGGGGCGCCGGGGCAGGATCGTCAGCTTGGCGTCGAGCAGGCCGCCGATGTTCCGCTGCTCACTCAGCCGATCCTGCCCGACCTCGCTGCCGGATACAGGGAAGAACTCGTCATAGGTCGCGGCGATGCCGGCGCGAAACTCGACGTCTGGCGGCGGCGCGTCCGGCGTCACCTCGTAGCGCTGCTGGCTCAGCGTCGAGAGCGAAAACGACGGCGTGATCCGGAGCCGCAACGAGCCAACAGGCCCGAGATCATCGAGGCCTGCATAATCGTTTTCGTCTCGGCGGAAGAAGTTGGAGTCATAGCCGAACTCCGCAGCGACTCCGGGATGCAGCTCGAGATCGCCGGTGCGTATCCCGATGCCCTCGGTGTAGCGCCGATCCTTGAGCCACGGCTGATCCTGCGCCAGGGCCAACGCCGGGGACAGAGTGAGTGTGACTGCGGCAGCGGCTATGGTTTCACGAAGTTTCATCGCCTATTGGGCAGTGGCAATCCGAGAGAGGCGGTCGCCTACCGAAAACAGCTACTGCACGCAGGCGGCTCGATGATGATCTGGCTGACGGGATACTCGGAAGGATCGTCCTTGGGGAGGTTCGGATCGATCGTCGCCGTCACGGCGCTGTCGCCGATAAAGCCCGCTTCCTGTCCGATGCACTGGTTGGCCTCGGCCGTCAGCTGCTCGGTCCGCTGCCGCAGCACCGTCAGGATCGTGAACTCATGGTTGGAGAGATCGACGTCACGCCGATTCACGGCGAGCTCCAGGCCCTGCCGCCGCTCGCGGGCGGAGCGGATGGCGACATCGATCTGATTCAGCTTGTCGTCAAGACAGAGCGTCTTCACGACGTCGCGCTGCGACCGGGCCGTCTCCAGCTGGCGACGAACCGACATGCGGGCGCCGTCCATCCGGGCGAGGTAGGTCTCGCTCTGCGCGAGCTGCTCTGCGGGCGAGAGCGTCACCTGCCGCGCGAGGCCGGCGGAGGCGTCCGGCGGAGGCGCCGTCTGCGCCTGCGCAGCGGCGATCCCGTGGCCGACCACGACCGAGATCAGCGCCACTGCGGCGAAGCCAGGGATCTGTTCACGCTTCATCGAAGCCTCCGGAAGTCAGACCCGCGCAGTATAGGTGCGGGCAGACGTAATTGTCAAAACGCAATGAACATGCCGAGCAGCCAGCAGCGCGCGTCCGTCGGGAGCCCCCGTACGGCGCTCTCCCCGTTCGATGCGCGACGTCAGCACGCCATTCACGTGCAAGCGAGGAGAGAGGATTGCGTCTTGTCCACGGGCCCGGAAAGCATCGGAGGCTATTGGCTCACGAAAGTGACAGGAATCACAACCGTCGCGCCGCCGCCCTCAGGCGGCGCGAACTGCGCGCTCTGGACGCGCGCAACGACGCACGAGACCACCGTGCCGGACAGGCCGGAGCCGCCGGATGGGGTCGCCGAGAGCACCTCGCCGTTGGGGCCGATCTTCGCGGTGATCCGGACCGACCCCTTCATGCTCGGGTCCTCTTGAAGACCTTTGTTGTAGCAACGGCGGAAACCGGCGGTCATCCCGGCCACGACGGAGGGCGCGTTCGAGACGCTCCCGCCGGAGACCGCGGCGCCGCCGACCTGGGCGTTGCCCACCGGCCCCTTGACCGTCTGTGCCGAGCCGGCCGTCGCAGGGCCGCTGGTCCCGGTGTTGCCAATCGTGGCGAGGCCACCACCGCCGGCCGCGCCAGGTCGCACGGTGCCACCCCCGGCGCCGCCCATGTTCAATCCCGCCACACCGCCCTTGCCGACGCCGGCCCCTGACGCGGCCGCGTTTTCGAGCAAGCCGGTGGGCACGTCGCCCGAGCTCAGGACGCTGGCGGTCGCGTTCCCGCTCGAGTTGAGCGCGCCCAGCATCTGCATGTCGAGCTGCGCGAGCTCGTTGGTGAGCGCCGACGCGCGGGCGTCGTTCATCCCGCCAGAGCCCTTCCCCGGGCTGGCAGCCGCCGCCCCCTTGTTCCCACCGCCAGCGGCCTTGGGCGCTTCGGCAGCAGGCGCCGCCGTCGCGGCCGGCGCCTCGACGTCCTCCTTCGGCTGCTCCACCGGCGGCGGGGGCAGCTGCTTCACGGACTCGAGCAGCTGCGCGACGTCGATCTCATCGTCGACCACCGGGTCCATCCAGTCGGAGTAGATCGACCCCACGGCGCCGAAGTGGAACAGGAACGAGAACGCGGCGATGATCGTGGTCGTCCAGTCGATGTCGTTCGCGATCCCCGACCGCACCGAGACGGGCAGCTGCGGCTTGGGCTGTACCGGTGGCGGCGCGACGAACTGGAAGAGGAACGTCGTCTCCCCCACGACGAGCTTGCCGCGCGCCTCCTCGCTGAGCTGGACCTGGTAGGCCTGGACATTGCCGACCGCCACGCGCTTGGCCGACGACTTGAGCGCGGAGAGCTCGGAGACGCCGCCCTTGAAGGCGACCCGACCGGTCATCCCGTCCAGGAAATTGAGGAAGTACTCGCCCCCCACGAGCTCGAACACCCGAAAATTCGGCGGGATGCTCTTGCTCGGGATGACGAACATGCTCTTTTCGCTGGGGCCGACGGTGACGTGGGTGCGCTGCTTGATGACGCGCTCCTCGATCACCTTTCCCCCCTGAACCAGGCCGATCCTGAGGACCTTCGGGCCGGTCACCGGTGCGACCGCCCGCATGACCGCGGTCATCTGCCCGGGCTGCCCGGGGCGCGACGGGGTGGGGTGCGGGTGCTGCTGGGTCATTCCAAAGGGCTCCGGGAGAGGGGGGACGAAGCGGGCGCCGATCCCGATCGCGCGCCGCTTACGGAGCCGCGCTCCGGGGCCCGGCAGGCCCCGGGCCCGGATCCGCGAGCGACGCGCCGCGCAGCGGAGGGCACCATAATTTGCGAGGGTACACGGACAGCTCGGGGCGGTCCAGGAGAGCGCGCCGCGCTCACCGAGGCGCCCGGCGAGAGCGTCGAGGCGATCCGGAAGGGCGCCCGGGGCCCCCGACGTCATCGACGTTATCGGCGCTATCGAGTGGTTCCAGGGCGACCCGCACGAGCGCGTCGATCGCCTCGCGCCCTCGCGCGGCAGCGGCGCGGCCGGCCCGCCCAGCGGCCGCGGACGCGATCGCGCCGGCGCCCCCCGCGCCCAGGACGAGCGCGATGACCGAGGGTCCGGCCTGCGCGAGGTACGAGAGCGTGGCGAGGAACAGCGCCGTGAGCGCCGACAGGCGCGCCGCCGCGCGCGGCCACCCCGCGCCGGCGTCGAGCCGCTGCTCGATCTCGGCGAGGAGCTCGTTCGCCGCCACGATCTTCGCGCGCGGGTCAGCGGCGGCCATGACCTCGAGCGCGAGGCGGCGCTCCCAGCTCTCCGGCGGCGACCGCCTCGCGAGCTCCGCCAGCCGCGCCTCGCCGGGCAACGCGCGGAGCGAGCGCGCGAGCGACATCAGGTCGCCGCCGGTCGCACGCGCGACCTGCGCGGGGTGCTTCCACGAGATCGCGGCGCAGGCGGCGCTCGACGCGATCGACAGCGCGCTCAAGAGCACGGCGACGGCGGACACACCGGCCGCCTAGAACGGCTCCTTGAAGATCGCCTGCTCGATGCGGTCCAGGAACGGCTGACGCAGCTCGGCGAGCGTGAGCTTCGGCTGGATCCGGCTGACGTCGACGGCCGCGATGGGCTTCTGGATGCGGCCCGTGATCGTCACCTCCGCGAGCGTGATGACCCCGCGCTGCTTGCCCTTCTCCTGCGCGCTCGCCGGCGCGCCGTGGCCGAGGATCGCGAGCAGGACCGAACCCAGCGCAAGTGCCTTGTACATGCTCATGGTCTCCCTCACGTGTCGGTCGCGGCGTCCGCGACGCCTCCATCCGGCGCGGCGGCAGGAGGAGGAGCCGCGGGCTGAGCCGCGGCAGCAGCCGCGTTCAGCTCCCCTTCCTTGAGCTTGGCGCGGTTCAGGAGCTCCTCCGAGTCGTCGCGCTGGCCCTTGTTGCGCAGCTCCTGGAACCTCGTCAGCGATTTGATCGCCTCCGCCACCTGCTGCTTCGGCGTCATGCCGGGGACGGCGGGGGCGAACAGGTAGAGCAGGCCGAGGTCGTAGTGGACCTGAGCCAGGTTCGGGTCGCGGGCGAGCACCCAGTCGAACTCGCGCTTCGCGTCGGCGTAGCGCTCGAGCAGGCGGTACGCGTCCCCGAGGTTGAGGTGCGCGGCGACGTGCTCGGAATCGAAGCGGACGGCGCCCTCCAGGAGCGGCAGCGCCTCCTGGGCGTTGCCCGCCTCGAGCAGGTAGGTCGCGAGCTGCACCCGCGCCTCGACGAGATCGGGGCGGCGCGTCACCGCCTTGCGGAACTCCTCGATCGCCGCGGCGCGCTGCCCCTGCTCCCGGTAAATCAGGCCGCGGAGCAGCAGCGCCTCGGCGTTGTCCCTGTCGCGCGGCGGGTTCTCGCTGACCGGCTCGAACCCGTCCAGGATCGCCTGGAGCGCGTACAGCGCGAGATCGAGGCGCCGGTTCCTGTAGTGATCGCGGGCGATGATCACCATCGCCGGCCGGTAGTCGGGGTTGATCTTCAGCGCCTCCTGCGCGATCCGCTGGGCAGAGCCGGTATCCCGCTGGAGCGACTTGACCTCCGCGAGCGTCGCCGCGACGGCCGCCGACTTCGGCATCTGGCCGCGCTTCTCGGTCAGGAGCCGCTCGGCCTCGCCGAGCTGGCTCTTCCTGGCGAGGAGCATCGCGTACGCGATGATGGCGGGCTCGTAGTCCGGCACGAGCGTGAAGGCCTGGCGGTAGCTCGCGCCGGCGCCCGCGTCGCGGAGCCGCTCCTGCACCACGCCGAGCGAATAGAAGGCCTGGTGCGCGCGCGGATCGGCCTGCGTCGCCTGCCCGAACTGGGCCCTCGCGTTGGCGAGATCGCCGGTCGCGAACGCCTGCAGGCCGCTTTGGTAGAACGCCGCCGCCCGGGGGTTCATCGGCGCAGCCGTCTGGGCGGGCAGATCGTAGGGGCGCGCCGAGCTCGGCATGTCGTTCATGCCGTACGGCGCCTGGGCGGGCGCGGTCGCGGCGGGCCCCGCTGGAACCGTGGGCACCTTGGGCGGCGGCGTCGCCTCCTCGCCGCAGGACGCGAGGGCGAACGGCGACATGACCGCGAGCAGGCTGGCGAAGAGGGTGACAGGGAGGCGGCGCATCATGGGACGACCGGCAGGGGCAGGGGGAGGCCGTCGGGCGCGAGCGGCGGAGTCATGCCGGGCCGCGTCCGGAGGAAGAGGCCATCCTTGTACTCGAACGGGCGCTTCGTCTCGGGATCGATGACCCCCTGGCTCCACTCGCGGAGCTTGGCGTCGCCGAGGATGTCCGTGAAGAACGCGAGCCGCTGGATCGCGAGGTCGACCGCTGGATTCCGGACCTTCCACGCCTTCGCCCAGACGACGGACTCGACGTAGAACTTGACCATCGCCTTGTCGGCATCGTTGAGAAGCCGCTCGCGCGCCGCGCGCCACTGCTCGCGCCGGTTCTGCCGGAGCGCGTCGGCCGTCTCCTGGAGATCTTCGCGATCGCTCGTCTCGGCGAGCTTGAGCAGCTTCTCTTCCTTGTCCGTGTACAGCCTCAACCCCGGCGGGCGGGCGTTGTAGAGGCCGGTGCGGCAGGAATCGTAGAGCGAGCCCTGACGCGCGCGCGCGGCCACCGACCACGGGCGCGACTCGTAGGCGGTGATGACCTCCTGGAGCTCCTTCCAGTACCTGTCGTTGGCCTTGGCGATATCCGCCTCGAAGGCCCGCTTCACCTGATCGATGACCCCCTCGTAGCGGTGATGGCCGGTGTCGTAGTCGAACTCGGCCTTGATGCGATCGTCGATGGCCTTGTAGGCGCACTCCGCCGCCATGTCGGCCTGCACCGAGCCGAGGGCCTTCACCTTGTCGCCGGTCGCCGAGTTCCGGAAGGACGTGAACGCCGTCATGGTGTTCTTGCACCAATCCCGCGCCTTCGGATCGCCGCCGGCGGCGCGCATCTTGGATGCATGGTACGCCGCCTGGACGACATACCCGCTCGCGGCCGGGTTGTTCTTGTTGGCCGCGTAATAGGCCTCCATCGACTGCGTGGCCTTGGTCCGGGCGGCGCGGTTCGGGCCCTCGTCGGCCCCGCGCTCGTCCCAGGCCTTCAGGTCCGCCGAGGCGACGAGGAAATCGATGTCGGCCTTCTGCTCGGGGGGCGGGTTCAGGCTCATGAAGGTGGCGCGCGAGGCGGTCATCTTGTCGCGCTCCCCGATGTTCGCGTAGAGCAGCACCGAGTTCCTGGCGGCGTCCCGGCGCGCCGCCTGCTCGAACCGGCCGTTGCGAGCGATGGTGTCGTAGGTCTCGGCCGCGCTGCGGTAGTTGAAGAAGAGGACGTACGCGGCGGAGAGCGCGTCGTAGGCCTGCTTCAGGTACTTCACCCGCTCGCCGTAGCGCTTCGGATCGGGGTTCTTCGGAGGGTTCGCGCCCGGATCGCCCTTCTCGAGCTTCGACAGGTTCTCCTCGCTGCCGTACTCCTTGATGAACAGGGAGTACATCGCGATGGCCTGGTCGTAGTCGCCCACCTGCTTGTAGCAGTAAGCGCCGTTCATGGCGGCCTCCGGCGCCTCGTCGCGGGCCGGCGCCTTCTCGAGCGCGACCTTGTAGAGCGCCGCGGCCTCGCGCCAGGCGGCGACGCGCGCGGGGCCGTCCGGCATCTTCTCGGCCTTCTCGAAGGCCCGGGCGGCGTCGATGTAATAGCCGCGAGAGATCGTCGGCCGGGCGATGTCGCCCTCCTTCAGCTTCTGCTCCTCGCTGACGGCGCAGCTCCGCGTGAGCGCCGCCTCGGCGAGCTTGCGGCTCTGCTCGACGTTGTTCTCGAGGTTCGACATCGTCGTGAGCCGCTCCCACGCCTTGTAACCGAACTCCGTCTTGCCGCACTGCGCTTCGTAGATGGGCTCCATCCGCTTGCGCGCCTCGGCGAACTGGCCGTAGAGGAAGTAGTAGTCGGCCGCCTGGAACGCGTAGAGGTCGATGTTCTTCGGGGCGTCGAGCGCGGGAGGGACCCGCTGGATGTACTCGTCCCGCGCGGCGACGGCCGCCTGGACCTGGGGGGGCAGCGGCTCGGCGACGACGCGCTGCTGGTCGCCCTCGCCGACGATCTTGACCTTCTCGCGCGGCTCGATGCCCTCGGCGCCGCTCGTTCGCTGGAAGAGCTTGTGTCGATCCAGGAGCGCCTGGTGGGCGGTGTCGACGACCATGTACGCCGCGGGCTGCAGGTACTTGTCGTCCTCGTTGGAGTCCCGCACGCCGACCGCCGAGCTCCTCGCCTGCTCGATCTCGTGCGTCGCGGGCGAGCGATCCATCGCCACCGTGATGACCACGACCATGTGGTGCGCGTCGGCGAGCCAGTACCGGCTCTCGTACGCGTCCGGGGCGTTCTCGTCCTGGGCCAGGTAGCCGGCCCAGCCCTGCGCGGCGAGGCGGTACTCGCCGAGCGCCCGCTCGAAGATCGGATCGCGCGTCTCCTTGTCGCCGACGGTCAGCGCCTGCTGCACGAGCGCGCTTCCGGCGTTGGTGTGATCGGCGGCAGCACGGCGCAGCCCGCCGCGCACGAGCCGCTCGGCGGTCTGGATCGCCTCGGGATCGTCCTTGTTCGCCTCGACCCACGGGGTCGTCCCGACGTACTGGGCGAGCTTGGTGCGCGCCTCGAGCGCCTTCGCCGAGTTCATCGCCCGCTCGGCCGTCCCCTCGCGCGACTGCGAGGTGAGCGTGTCGTAGATGTCCGCGATCTGGTTCTGGATCACGGGCGCGTCGCGGTGCATCGGCCACTTCTTGAGGAGGATCTCGCTCACCTCGATCGTGTTCCGATACTGATTGAGCTCCTTGAACTCCAGCGCGAGCGCCTTGTAGATCTCGACCGTCCACTTCTGATCCTGCGGGATCAGCTTGGGATCCTGGACGCGCTCGATGGCGATCCGCATCTTCTGCTCGGCCATGCGCGGGTCGGTCTCGACGTCGAGGACGTCGTTCCGCGGGACGTAGGGCTCGTCCGGTCCGGGGCCGACGAAGTCGAGGTACGTGAGCGAGCCGGCGATGTAGGTGTACGCCTCCGCGCGGAAATCCGCGCCAGGATCGCCCGTCAGCTTCTCCTGTTCGTCGGTGTAGCGGAGCAGCTCGATGAACTGGCGTACCGAGGTCTCGTAACGCTGCTGCTTGAAGTACGTCCAGGCGAGCTTGTACATCGCGACGCCGTGGACAGGGGGCTTCTTGTACTTGATGGACTGCCGGTACGCCGACTCCGCCCTGTTGTAGTTGAACGGGCCGCCGGCGCGGTCAATCTCGTTGAAGTGGTAGTCGCCGATCTGCCACCAGACCTCGGCGATGTAGCGGGGCTCCGCGCCGAGCGCCGTCTTCTGCGGGATCGGCTGGCAATCGTCCGGATACGGATCGACGTACGCCGTCTCGTCCTCGGTGACGGGCGCCCGCCCCCGCGTGCCCTTGCGCGTGGCCTGGAGCGCCCGGCCGCCTGGCGTGGACCCGATGGGCGTCGGGTGGCGCGCCTCCCAGCCGGTCCAGTAATCGTTGTCGTGGTCCTGCGGGAGCTTGCCGACGGTGTCGCGCGTCGGATCCTTCGGGTCGAGCGCGACCGGATAGGGATACTTGGTGTGGCACACGAGCGAGCGCCACACCTGCTGCGCCTCGGGGAACCGGACCGAATCGTTCAGCGCATGGCCGAGGTAGTAGTAGATCCCGGCGAGCTCACGGTACTGGGGGAACTCCCGGATGACGCGCTTGTAGAGCGCGATGGCCGGGAGCAGCGCGACGCTGAGATCCTCGCTCGCGTCGGTGTCGGTGCGCGCGCGCTCCTCGTAGAGCGCGGCCAGGCGGAACATCGCGTCGGGCGTGTTCTCGGGGTGGGCGTTGGGGCCGCTGTAGCGCTCGACGAACACCTCGAGCCGGCGGATCGCCTCTTCCCGGGCGTCGCGGAGCCCCTTCCTCTCGATCTCGATCTCGCGGTCGAGCGACGAGAGGATGCGGCGGCGCCTGTCCTCGTAGTGGTGCTGCACGATGCGGGTGATGGCGCTCCGGTAGTCGCGCGCCGCCTTCTCGTAGGCGGCCGCCTCCTTCTCGAGCGCGGCGAGCGCCGCCAGCTGGGCCGGCGTCGGAGGAGGAGGCGGCGGCGCCTGCTTGCGCCCGACCGACATCGGCGGCGCGAAGGGTTGCACCGCTGGCGCAGCCGGCGCCGTGGCGCCAGGCGCAGCCGCGGTCGGCGCAGCCGTGGCGCCACCAGGCGCAGGCGTGGTCGGCGCAGCCGCGGGAACGGCAGACGCCGCCGGCGCTGGCTGGCCGCCCGGCTGAGAGAGCGCGAGCGGCGCGACCGCCAGCACCAGGGCAAGGCTGGCAAACCCGAGCGCGCCGCGCGGGCGACGGCGCCCCGTTCGCACAGCGCCGAGCGGCGCGCGCGCGACCGCCGGTCCGAGGATCTGCGCCCCTGCCCCTCTTCGCGGCGCGCCAGAGATCTGCGGCGCGCTCGCGCCACCACGCTCGTTGCTCACTTCTCGTCCTCCGGATCGCCGCTGTCGTCGAGGACCTCGTTGAGCTCCTCCTTGAGGACCCGATCCTCACGGGCGCGCTCGACCTGCAGGCTGCGAACGCGCGTCATCTGCTCCTCGCGGACCTCCCACGCCTCCTCGGTGATGCCGACGTCGGCGCGCAGGATGATGTTCTTCAGCCGGTCGCGGACGAGGCCGAAATTTCGCATCGCGACCTCGCCGACGACGAGGCGCGCCTCCCGGTCGAGCCCATCGAGCTGCACCGAGTAGTGAACGACGTTCGCCGTCTCCCGGCCGACGATCTGCCGGAGCCCCGAGGATTTCTGGGCGACCTCCCCCTCGATGTCGCGGAGCGCCGCCTCGACCCTCGCGTCCGCCGCGTCGCCGGCGCGGAGCACCGGCGTGATGCGCTGCGCGTACGCCGCGAGCTCCGGACCGCCGGCGCCCGCCGCGGCCAGCTCCACCTCGCGCGTCAACGCGTCGCGGTGGGCCTTGCGCACCTGCGCGTCCTCGATGAAGCGCTGATCGCCGAAGCCGACCTGGACCCGGCCCGCGCTGACCTGCTTGCGGAGCACGTCGGCCTGCTGGCGGTAGAGCGCGAGGTCGCGCTCGTTCTGGGCGAGCTCGATCTCGAACCGGGCGATGCTCGCGGGATCCCGGACGACCCCGGCGTGCGGGCCATCGCGGAGAAGCCGCCTGAGGCCGTTGACCGTCGCCTGCAGCGAGTCCATCTGCAGCGTGAGCTGCTGCAGGCGCTGCGACTGGGTGTTCCACTGCTTGAGCGCCTGCGCCTCGCGATCCTGGAAGTCGGCGTCCGTGACGGGCACCCGCGCGAGGCGCTTCTCCAGCGCCCTACGCCTCGCGCGCGCGCCGCCGATCTCGCCCGAGAGCGAGTCGTCCTCCACGTCATCCATGCCCTGGCCGAGCGCGAGGCGCGCCAGCGCGACCCGGTTGAGCAGCGCGAGCGCCTTCTCCTCGCCGGCCTTGAGCTCCGGGAACGCGCGCACCCGGTTGGGCGAGCTGAGAACGGCGTTCAGCTTCTCGATGAGCTCGTTCGACTGCTTGATCAGCTCGCGGCAGTGGTTGATGTCGTCGATCACCGCGAACGCGGCCGGGCCGTCCTCGGCCTCGCGCGCCCACTGCACCGAAAGCGGCGGGAGCGAGGTGGTCGTGTCGAGCGCCTCGAGCTGCTCCTGGCTCAGCTTGTCGTAGTAGACCGCGGGATCGCTCGTCGAGCCGAGGAAGGCGTCCACGCGCGCGCGCATCGGGTCGTAGGTGGCGCGGACCCCCTCGTACACCTTCAGCGCCTTCTCGAAGCGGCCCGCGCGCAGCATCAGGTCGCCGCGGAGCAGCGAGCCGTCCGCGATGTTCTGGCTGTCCGGCTCGGCGATCGCGAGGATCTCGAGCGATCGCTGGGCGCGATCCACGTCGCCCAGGCGGACATACACCCACGCGAGCTCGTAGAGCATCGTCCCGAACTCGGGCGAGACGCGGTCGATGTGGCCGTAGGCCTGCACGGCCTGGGACCACTGGTCGGCCTCGTAGAAGAGCCGCCCGATCGCGAGCCACGCGAGGTCGATGACGCGCTGGTGCTCCGAGGTGTCGGCCGGCAGCTGCGTCACCTTCTGGAACAGATCGATCGCGGCGACGTAGCGGGTCTTGGGCACCGCCGGGGGCGCCTCGCCCTCCTTGAGCGGCTCGGGCGGGGGCGTCGCCTCCTTCACCGCGATCAGGCCGAGCAGGTACCTCGCCTGGTGGAAGTACTCGCTCTGCGGGTCGACCGCGCCGAGCGCGGCCTTCGCGCCGCCGAAGTCCTTCCTCACGTAGAGGCCCTTGCCGCGCGCGTACGCGAGGGCGCTCCCCGCCGTGGAGGCCGGGACGCTGTTCATCGACGCGAAGACGGCGTCGAGCGCGTCGTAGTCCTTGATCCGGAGGCAGATGTCCACGAGCCGGCCGAGCGCCTTCGCCTGGTAGGTGGCGAAGCGCGGCTCGCCGCCGCTCGCGACGATCCGGTGGAAGACCCGGCGGGCCGAGAGGTACTGCTTCGAGCGGAAGTACGTCTCCCCGAGCAGCGTGAGCGCGTCCGGGAACGCCGTCGGATGGTCGGGGTACTTCTCGACCACCTGGTTCAGCACGTTCGCCGCCCGCTCGTAATCCCTGGAGCCCATCAGGAGCTGGGCATCCGCGATGCGCTGGGCCGGCGTGCGCTGCTCGCCGCGGGACTTGTGGATCGCCGCCTGGATGGCGCCCAGCCCGGAGGTGACGCTGCCGATCTGCTGAGAGGCGCTCGTGTAGGCGCGCTCAGCGTCCAGGGCCCACGCTTCGGCGGGGGCAGCGGTCGTCGCCGCGCCGAGCGCGAGCACGCCAAGCAAGGCAGGGAGTACCCGCGATCCGGTGTCCCAGGTCATGGTGGCTTGTCCTAACGAGCTCGAGCCTACTTCCCACCCGCGGCGGCGGACGGCTGCCCGGGAGCATCCGAGAGGCCGCTCACGATCTTCTCGACGAATCGGACGGCTGGCCGCTCTTCGAGCGGGGTCGTGACGCCGCCCTTCTCGAACGCGACCGCCTGAAGGTTGATGGTCTTGCCTTCGACCGCCGTGAAGGAATGGCTGGAGCGCACCTCGAAGCGGTAGCCCCGGAGGTAGGAGAACACCCCGTAGCCGTTGCCCTGCAGGTTCACGAGCACCTGGAGCGTGTGATCGCCCGGAGGAACGGAGCCGTTGAAGATCGGGATCTCGGCCTGCTCGGCAAGGGCGCCCGACTGATCGGTCTTGTTGTACTGGACGGCGCCATCCAGGACGATCAGCACGCGCGTGACGCGGAACGCGGACGACAGCTCGTTGTTGAACCGGATCGAGGCGCGCGAGCCGGCGCCGCCGCCGGAGAGGATCGTGTCGCTGAGGAGCGAGAGCCGCGTGTGGCTGCGGCGGATCTGCTCCTTGAGCTCGTCGATGCGTTGCTCCAGATCGCGCAGCCGCACCGCATAGGTCGGACCATCCATCGCCGGAGCGGCGGCCGCGCCCGCAGCCGGGGCGCTCGTCGGAGCAGCAGGCCCCGCCGTCGCGCCCGCAGCGGGGGCGACCGTCGCGGCAGGCGCCGCCGCCCCCGCAGCCGGCGCGACCGTCGCGGAAGCAGGCGCAGGAGCCGCTTGCGCTCCGTTGACAGGCGCGGGCGCTGCGGGGACAGCCGGCGCTGTGGAGGCCGCCGGCGCCACAGAGGCGGCGGGAGCAGCGGCCTTGCCCGTCGCGCCGCCCGGGGCCTGCGCGAAGGCGGGCATCGACATCAAGAACGAGGCTCCCACCCCCACTGCCAGCATCCTGATAAGTCGCATCGAAAGGTAACCTCGTGGTTGAACCCTCGTCGGCAGAGGGGGGCGACCTCACGCCCGGTGCCGGGGAGTCTAGTGGCGGCGGGCTTCCGAGCGCAACGACCTGGACACCTGCCTCCTCCTCCGGCGCAGGCTCCCGTCGCTCACGGCGCGAAGACAGCACAGCACGGCGGAGCCGAAATCGTGTGAGGGCCCTCCCGCGGCGGGCGCGGACCGCGTCCTCGGCCGGTCCGCAGGGCGCTGCCCCGAGAACGTCACGCGACCGCGACCAGCTCCCGCCACCGGCGGCGCGCGTAGAGGTCGGCGCACGCCCGTCCCCCTGCCCTTCCCCGGCCGCGGGCGTGGCGGGCGAAGGGGGCTCGCTCGCTCGGGGGCGGATCCGCTAAGGTGCGCTTGTGTCAGGGGAAGGAGTGCTCCTCAGATCTTCGAGCCGCGCCGCGCGTCCGATCCGACGCCGCGGCCGCCGCCGCGAACACCCCGCCGCCCGGGCCGCCCAAGGAGCGCCGCAGAGGCTCGGCCGCTCCGGGAGCTAGGATGGTCCCGATTTCTCGAGAGGAGGTCACGGACGAAGCCCTGATGATGCGCTTCCAGGGCGGCGACCGCGCGGCGTTCGCCGGGCTCGTCCGGCGGCACAAAACGTCCATCTACAACTTCATCCTGCGACAGGTCCGCGGGCCTGCGATCGCCGAGGATCTGGTGCAGGATGTGTTCGTGAAGATCGTGCAGAGCGCCTCCGACTTCAAGCACGAGGCCAGGTTCACCACCTGGGCGTTCGCCATCGCGCGCAACGTCTGCATCGATCACCTGCGCAAGATGTCGCTCCGGCGCCACCCGTCGCTCGACCAGGGCTCCGGGGAGGGCGGCGACGGCCCGACGCTCGGCGAGCGGACCGCGGACCCGGCGCCCCAGGCCGCGGTGGACCGGGTCGCGATCGGGACCGAGATGGGGCAGCGCATCGTCCGCGCGGTCGAGGGTCTCCCGCACGAGCAGCGGGAGGTCTTCCTGCTCCGGGAGATCGGGCACGTGCCCTTCAAGGACATCGCCCACATCGTGGGGGTGCCCGAGAACACGGTGAAGAGCCGGATGCGCTACGCCCTGGAGCGGCTCCAGGAGGCCCTCTCGGAGTACGAGGATTACGCGAGGGCGCTGCGCTAGCGCTCCGGAAGAGCTGTCTATGGACTGCGAGAAGTTCGACCAGCACGTGATGGACGCGCTCTACGACGAGCTCGACGAGCTGACGTATGCGGCCATGAAGCGGCACATGGACGGCTGCGCCCGGTGCGCGTCGGCGTTCGCGGGGCTGCGCGCGGCCCGCGACGTCGGCGCCTTGCCGTTCGAGGAGCCGAGCGAGGAGCTCGAGGCGCGGATCCTCGACGCCGTCGAGGTCGCGCAGAAGAAGACGCCGTTCCGGCGCAAGGCGCTCCGCGCGCTGGCCTGGGCCGGCAGCCACGCGATGCGGCCGCAGCTGGCGATGGCGGCGCTGTTCGTGCTCGTCATCGGATCGAGCCTGCTGCTGCTGCGGCCGAAGACGGGCGTGGCGCCGGTGCGGGTCACCGAGTGGGGCCAGCCCGCGTCGTCGGATCAGCACGAGGCGCCCCGCGCCGCCGCGCCTACCCCGACGGCCGTCGCGATCGAGGAAGGCGACGGCCGGCGCTCGGCCGAAGCCAAGGCGAACGAGGCGCCCAGGGCGGAGGCGGCGAAGGAGAAGAGCGCGCGTGCGTCCGCGTCCCCGGACGACGGCGCGAGCGCCGCGTTGCACGAGGCGCAAGCGCTGCAACGCAAGTCGGGCTGCGCGGCCGCCGTCGGCAAGCTCGACGAGGTCGGTGCGCAGTACCCGGGCACGCCGTCCGCGCATGCCGCGATGTGGGAGGCGGCCCGGTGCTACCAGGCCTCCGGGGACACAGCGAAGGCGCGCGAGCTGCTGCTCGCGCTGCGCTCCGCGAAGGGCTACGGCGACCGCGCCGAGCAGCAGCTCGCGAACCTCGAGGCGAACGCCGCCGGCGCGCAGGCGCAGAACTCGGCGCCGGCGGCCGCCGCCCCCGCCGCTGCCGCGCGGCGCGCTGCGCCCAAGGCGGCGATGCCCGCGGCGCCGCCGCGCGACGCCGCGGAGCAAGGTACAGCGGGCCCCTCGCAGGCGGCGCCCGCCGACGCCGCGACGTCCCGCTGACGGATTGCGGGCGCCGGCGCGGCCCGCGCTTCGGCCGTCCCCGGCGCCGCGCCTCGACCTCACCGCGCGCGCCGCGGTGGCGCCAGCGTCAATTCGATCTCACCGGCGCATCGCGGATGTAGGCGATCGTCCTGATCGTGCCGACGATGCGCTCGCGATCGTCCGGCGTGAGATCGGCGAAGCGGATCCCCATGCCCGGGTTCGGGTTGTCGTGGAGGGGGCGCACCTCGTTGATCCACTGCACCGTCCCCTCGAGCACGTACGAGCCGTCGGCCCCCGGCGGCGAGAAGCGGAGCGTGAGCCGCGTGCCGATCGAGAGAGGCTGCGTCGTGCGGACGAAGATGCCCATCTCCGAGATGTTGGTGATGGACGCGTAGAGGAACGTGTCGTCGGCCTCGCAGTCCACGAGCCAGGTGACGTCGAGGCGCTCGGACGAGCGTCGGTCGAGCGAATCCGGGGCGGGGACCTCGTGCTCGGCGTCCTCGCCGGGGCGATGCGCGTCGCCGTAGGCGCCGGCTTGCGCGCAGGACGGCGGCGTATCGCCCGGCGTGTCGGGCGGATGGTTCGAGTCCCCACGACCCCCGGTCATGAGTCTGCGACTAGCCGCTTTCCGCACGCGCGTCGAGGGCGCTCGACGCGGAGGAGCACGCGTGCGTCGCCGGGCCGCGCAAGACGAGCCGCGCAGCGCGGCATGCGTCGGGAAGCCCACGAGGGCAGCTCACCGCACGCGGATGACGCCGCCGCGGATGCGGTCCTCGTGTTCCGGCCCGCGCGTCACCTGAAAGCGCGTCTCACCGGCGAAGAGGCCGAAGTAGAGCGTATAGTCGCCCGGGGTGAAGTTGGGCTCGAGCTGGAGCTCGTGGTCGTCCACGACGACGTCGCCCGGCTGCCACAGGCTCAGCGGGTAGCGCCCCTCGAGCACGGGATGGTCGCCGTTGTATCGACGCTGGAACCCGTCGATGTGAACGAACATCTTCCAGTTGCCGGTGATCGGCCGGTGGACCCGGAAGTAAGTTCGCAGGTGGTAGCTCTTCTGAGGGACGACGCTCGAGACCTTCTGGCCGTCGCCGTCGGTGAGCTCCCAGCCGAGCACCTCCAGCTGATCCTCGAGCATCGCGTCGAGCGGGTTCTCGGGAGCGGCGGGCTCGTCGAGGACGATACGGCCGAGCCAGCTCTCGTTCGGCCTGCCCCCGAGCTCGTTCGACGCAAGGAGGATCTGGCTGGAGCGGCCGTCGAGGACGGGCAGGTTGCGCCGGTAGCGCTTGCGAAAGAGGCTGTTCAACCGGGGCAGATCGTCGGACTTCACGACGAGCCAGCGGCGAGCGGCGGGATCGACCGGAGCGGCGGCGCCGTCCACCGAGCTCCCCGCGGTGAGCCAGTCGAACGCCTCCAGGACATCGGTGAACGAGGTGACCTCGCCGCCCTGGTAATAGGCCGCCGTGCGGCTCCGGACGCCGAGCGTCGCGAGCGGCTCGCCGGGCTTGCGAAGGGACTCGTAGGACGCGAAGACCTCCTTCGGCGAGAGCTGGGCCGCGAGCGCCGGATAGTACCAGAAGCTCAGCGCGAAGCCGGCGACGAGGCCGGCGAGCGGCGTGCCGACGGCGCGCGGGAGGGAGGCGCGCGCGACGGCGTGGCGGAACGCGTCGCGCGCCACGAGGAGCAGCACGGGGCTCGCCGCCATCAGCATGGGCAGCGCCCACCAGGCGTTCATCCCGTACGCGGCGAGGTGGTTCGGCATCCTCGCCACGGTGCCCCACCCGATGCGCTTGCCGACGAAGAGCATCGCGCCGACGCCGACGAGCGCCGCCTCGATGACGATCAGCAGGAAGAGCAGGTTGCCGTTCCAGATGCGAGCGAGCTCCGCGGCGCCGGCGTGCACCTCGTCGAGGACGCGCCGCGCCCACGCGCTGAAGCTGCGATCGAGCTCGCGGGGCTGCTCTTCGAACCAGGTGAGCGCGACGAGGCCGGCGAACGCGAGCAGGACGAAGCGCATCGCCGAGGCCGCTTCGCCCTCGAAGCTCTTCGGGAAGACGGGCTTGTCGACCGAGAAGACGCTGAGCGCCCTGTCCGGTGAGGTGACGAGATCGCGGTAGAGGACGAAGGCGAGCACGGCGCAGCCGACGGCGAGCGCTCGCGAGGAGGGGGCGCCGCGCTCGAGATCGCGGATGGCGAGCGCGGCGATGGCGGCGAGGAGCGCGGGGCCGCTGAACGGGAGCGCCCCGGCGTGCGGCGCGAGGACCGTGAAGGCGCCGTAGGCGAGCGCAGACGTGACGATCAGGGCGATCCGGACGCCGGCCTCGCGATCGAGGAGAGGGGCGACGACCTCGCCCGCTCGGTCCGCGGCGGGGGCTCGGAAGAGCCGGCCGACGGCGAACGGCAGGAAGGCGCTCCACGGAAAGAGGGCGTGGCCGAGCTGGCGCAGCGTGAGATCGAACGTGGACTCGACAGGCGGCTTCTTGAGGAGCGCCACGCCGAGGGCGCGGGGGAGCGGCTCGCCGGCGCTCGAGCTCGCGAGCACGAGGGCGCCCTGCGCCGCCGCCGCGACGCCGAGCACCAGCGCGGCGGCGCCCACGAGGTCGCCCAGCGTGGGCCCCCGGCCTTCCGGCGCGGGCCAGGCGCCGGACGTCCGGAGCAGGAGCCAGGTCAGGCCGGCGCCGAGCGCGGGGACTGCGACCCCGATCAGCAGGCCGCGGCTGAGGTATCCGGCGACGACGCCGAGGATCCCCACGGCGAGCCACGCGGCCGACGCGAGCAGGGCGCCGCGCTGCGCCCCTCGCCCGCCCTCGAGCAGCGCGCCGGTCAGCCCGCAGAACGCCATCGTGAGCGCGGCCATCGTGACGATGTCGCCGAGCAGGGTGCGCGCCTGCATCACGTAGAGCGGCATCGTCACGACCACCGCGACGCCGTACAGGCCGGCCCTTCGATCGACGAGGCGCGCGAGGAACTCGTAGAGCACGAGCGCGCCGGCGAGCCCCCACAGCGCGAGCGGGAGGCGCCCGGCCCAGTCGTGCAGACCGAACACGCGGAAGCCGAGCGCCATGGAGGTGAACCCGAGCTCGCCCATGCCGAGATCGGTCAGGGTCGGCAGCTGCCCGGGAGCGTCGGGGAGATCCACGCCGCGCGCGCCGAAGACGTGGATGGCGATCCGGCGAGCCAGGTCGGCACGGTCGAGCTCGTAGGGGTCCCAGATGCCGCTCTTGCCGACGAGGGGCAGCAGCGCGAGGGCCGCGAGCGCGAGGGCCGCGAGCCTCGCGAGGCCGGCGCGCCCGCGCCCGGCGGCCGCGCGGTCGCGGTCCATGGCCGGCACGTCGCCGATCTCAGCCGAGCGCACCTCGAGAGGGGGCACCTCGGCGCGGGGTGGGGCGCCGCTCGCGTGCGGGTCGGGGGCGGCGGGCGGGGCTCCGCGCTGTGGGTCCCCTCGGTGGACGCTCGACATGCAGGGCATCCCCTTACCGCCTTCGCGCGCGCGTGACCACGGATCGTGGGGAAGCGTTTGTAGCCCCCCTGGGCGTCTGCTATCGCGCGCGGCGTGGTGAAAGCCCGTCCCCAGAGCGCGCCCCAGGGCGCGAAAGCGCGCCCGCAGGCGCCGAAGCCCGCCTCGGCTTCCCGCGGCCCCCGTCCTGCCAAGAAAGACAGCCGAGGCAGCCGCCGAGGAGCGCAATCCAGCGAAGCCCCCCGGGCGAGCGACGCGGCGATCCCGCGAGGCCGCCCTCCCCGGCGCGAAAATCAGGCGCACGCCGACGACAAACCGCGACGCGCGAGCGAGCAGGGCGGCGCGACGCGCGCTGCCGAGCCGGGCAAGGAGAAGGAGCGGCGGGCCGGCGCGACGCGCGCTGCCGAGCCGGGCAAGGAGAAGGAGCGGCGGGCTGGCGCGGCGCGCGCTGCCGGGCGGGGCGAGGGGGAGAAGACGGCCAAGCAGAAGGGCTCCGCGGCGCGCTCCTCCGGCGCGGCCCGCGGCCGGGCAGGGCGCGGGTCCCGCGCGGGAAGCGGCGCGGAGGGTCGACCACTCCCGGACGGGAGGCCCGCCAGCCGAGGCGCCGCCCAGCAGCGCAGGAAGGCGGCCGAGCCGAGGCGGACGGAGGAGACCGACGCCTCGCTGCCGAAACGATCCGGGCGGGTGGCGCTGGTCGGGCGCCCCAACGTGGGCAAATCGACGCTGCTGAACGCGGCGCTCGGCCATCCGCTCGCGATCGTCTCGCCGACGCCGCAGACGACGCGCGACGCGATCCTCGGGGTCGTGCACCACGGCCCGGCGGAGATCGCGCTGCTCGACACGCCCGGCCTGCACCGGCCGCGCACGGAGCTCGGGCGCGTGATGAACCAGGCGGCGCGCGAGGCGGCGCGGGGCGCCGACGTGATCGTGTTCGTGACCGAAGCGCCGGATCCCGCGCGCCTGCCGCGGCGCGTGAAGGAGGGGGAGGACGGCCCGCCGCTCGCGCCGCACCCGAGCGATCTGACGTTGCTCGCGGACCTGGGGAGCGAGGCGCCGGTGGTGTTCGTGCTCAACAAGGTCGACCGGATGCGGGACAAGGCGCTGCTCTTGCCGCTCCTCGACGCGTTCGCCAAGCTCCGGGAGTTCGCGGCGATCGTCCCCATCTCGGCGCTGCGCGAGGACGGCGTCCAGCGCGTGCTCGACGAGGTGGCGAAGCTCTGTCCCGAGGGGGACTGGGGCTTCGCGCCCGATGAGCTCACCGACAGGCCGACGCGCTTCTTCGCCGCCGAGTACGTGCGCGAGCAGATCCTGCGCGCGACGAAGGCCGAGGTGCCCCACGCGAGCGCCGTGCAGATCGAGCGCTACGTCGAGCCGACAGGCGAGGGCGCGCTGCACATCGACGCGACCATCCACGTGGAGCGGCCCGGGCAGAAGAAGATCCTGATCGGCGCCGGCGCGGAGCAGCTGAAGCGCATCGGCACGGAGGCTCGGCTCCGGATAGAGGAGCTCGTCGGCCGGCAGGTGAACCTCAAGCTCTGGGTCCGGGTGACGCCGGAGTGGCGTGAGTCGCGGGAGCGGCTGGACGAGCTCGGTTACAACAAGGGAGAGACCTCGTGAGTGCGGCAAAGCCAGCCCTTTCCAGATCGAACAAACGCAGCCAGGGAGCCGCCGGAGGCGGGCGGACGGCGAAGAAGGGCGACGCCCCCGAGAACGAGAAGAAGAGGGGCGGCGTCGCTCCCAGGAAGGGCGCTGCCGCCTCCGGGAAGGGCGCTGCCGCTCACGGAAAGAGCGCGGCGGCCCCCGGCAAGGGCCCTGCTGCTCGCGGAAAGAGCGCGGCGGCGCCCGCCAAGAGCGCCGCCGGATCGAAGAGGGGCAGCAGATCAGGCCCGAGCAAGGCCCGTGCTCTCGCCGAGCCGATCGGCCACGAGGCGGCGCAGGACAGGAAGGAGCTCACGGCGGACCTGGCCGAGGAGGCCATCGCGGCCGCCGAGGACGCCGCGGCCGATGCGCCTGCGCCGCCCCCGTCGGCCGGGATCGTGGCGCTGGTCGGGCGGCCCAACACCGGCAAGAGCACGCTGTTCAACCGGCTGATCGGCAAGCGCGTCGCGATCGTGCACGACGAGCCCGGGGTGACCCGCGATCGCCACTACGGCGACGTCACCTCGCGGGGACGGCGCTTCACGCTCGTCGACACGGGCGGGTTCGACCCCGAGAGCGATGATCCCATGCGGCAGGGGATCAAGCGGCAGATCGACCTCGCCATCGCCGAGGCCGACGTCATCGTGTGCGTGCTCGACGCCGTGACGCCGGTCACGCCGTCCGAGCACGCCGAGCTCGGCCTGCTGCGCCGCGCGGGCAAGCCCGTGATCTACGTCGCCAACAAGGCGGACTCGCCGCGGGCCGAGGCGGAGGCGGCGGAGCTGTACCGCCTCGGGATGGATCGGCTCATCCCGATCAGCGCCCTCCATGGCCGCGGCATCTCGGATCTGGAGATGGCCATCGAGGCGGCGCTCCCCGAGGAGCCCCCGGCGCCCGAGGAGTCGGCCGAGGGGGCGCTCCGCATCGCGATCATCGGGCGGCCCAACGCGGGGAAGTCGTCGCTCGTCAACCGCATCGCGGGCGAGGAGCGCATGCTGGTCGACGCGCAGCCGGGCACGACACGCGATCCGATCGACACGCTGGCCGAGCGCGACGGGAAGCGGTTCTTGCTCATCGACACGGCCGGCATCCGGCGCAAGGCGAAGGTGACGAAGGAGGACAGCGCCGTCGAGGCGGTCAGCGTGATCCACGCGATCCGCGCCATGGAGCGGGCGGAGGTCGTGCTCCTGCTCTGCGACGCGGCCGAGGGCGTGGCCGAGCAGGACGCGAAGATCCTCGGCCTCGCGGTCGATCGCGGGTGCGGCGTCGTGATCGGCCTCAACAAGATCGATCTCCTCGATCGCAAGGCGCTCGCGAAGGCGGAGCAGGACGCCCGCGACAAGCTCTCGTTCGTGCCGTGGGCGCCGATCGCGCACGTGAGCGCGCGCAGCGGGCGCGGCGTGGCGAAGCTCATCGAGAGCGTGGCCCAGGTGGCCGACGCCTACCGGAAGCGCGTGCCCACCGGGGAGCTCAACCGCTTCTTCGAGCAGATCCTGCTCACGCACCCGCCGCCGACGCACGGCGGGCGCGCGCCCCGCCTGTTCTTCGTCACGCAAGCCGAGACGTCGCCGCCGCTGTTCGTCGTCGTCGCGAGCGATCCCGACAAACTCCACTTCAGCTACCGACGCTACGTGGCGAACCAGCTCCGGCAGGCGTTCGGGCTGGAGGGCGTGCCGGTCCGTGTGAAGTACAAGGAGCGCAGGCGGCGGGGGTAGGCCGGGGGCAGCCCAGCTGCCTCCTCACAGACCGTTCCGAGTTACCCCAGGGCAGCCAGAAGGACCGACGAGCTGCCCCTGTGGCTACCCAGCCGCCCCGGGCAGCGGCGCCAGCACGTCGGCGATCCTCGCGAGGCCGGCCACGTCGTGGATGTCGTACGGGAACGCCGGGACGTCGACGCGGACGCTGCCGGCGCTCTGCTCGTCTTCGAGCGCCGCCTCGAGGGCGATCAGGTTCAGCTGATCGAGCTTGCCCATGCGGCTCTCGTCCTTGGCGGCCTGAAGCAGGCGCGCCGCGGCGCCGGAGGCGAGCCCAAGGCCGCTCCCGTCGAGCGCGGCGGCGATCTCGCCGACGCCGGGGAGCGCGCCGTACACCGGGTGGACGCGGTTCACGACGAACGCGTCGCGATGCATCTGCTGCTCGCGCAGGCGATCGGCGAAGTACAGCACCTCGCGCACGCAGAGCGGATCGGGCGTCGTGACGAGCACGTAGGCCACGTCGGGGCCGCGGAGCGCCGATGCAACCGCGTCCGCCCGCTGCTTCCAGCCGCCGAAGACCGCGTTCATCTCGCTGATGAACGCCGCGATCTGCTCGAGGAAGCCGCTGCCGGTCAGCTTGCCGATGCCCCGCAGCACCGCGGCGGTCGAGCGCGCCAGCAGGTTGAGCGAGAGCTTGCCGGAGCTCTGGAAGGCCTGCACGAACCACCGCGTCGCCGCGCCGTCGATGGCGCCGACGAGGCGCTCCGGCGCGTCGAGGAAATCCAGCGCGTTCGCCGTGGGCGGCGTGTCGAGCAGGACGAGGTCGTAGCTCGGGTCGCTCCTGACGGCGTAGAGCTTCTCCATCGCCATGTACTCCTGCGTGCCCGCGAGCGACGTGGAGATGTACTTGTAGAGGACGTTGCCGAGGATCCGGTCGCGCTGCTCGGGCGTGGGGGCGAGCGACGCGACGAGGCCGTCGAAGGTCGACTTTGTGTCGAGCATCATGACCGTCATCGAGCCGGGCACGTCGACCCCCGCCCTGGCGAAGCGGGCGGGCTCGATCGTCTGCGCCTCCGTCGTCATCTCCTCGAGCCCGAGGCTCTGGGATAGCCGGCGCGCCGGATCGATCGTCAGGCAAAGGACGCGCTTGCCGCGGCGGGCAGCGGCCAGGCCGAGCGCTGCAGTCGTGGTCGTCTTGCCGACGCCGCCGCAGCCGACGCAGAGGATCACCCTGCGGGAGGCGAGCAACGGGGCCAGACCGGCGTGGTCTGCCTGAAGGGACGCGTCGGCGGCGGGCGGGCTGTTCCGAGGGGGTGCGAGCGAGCCGGGCATTGCGCGCGACCTGAGGCCGCGGCCCCTTGTAGCACGAACCGGGGGGGCGCGAGCGCCCGGCCTGCGGCGTCGCGAGCGCCCAGCTGCGTCACGACGCCGCCCAGCCTGTGGCGCAGCGACCGCTCAGCCTGTGGCGCAGCGACCGCTCAGCCTGCGGCGGCGCGGCCGCTCAGGCGGCGCGGAGGATGCGCAAGCACCCCGCAGCGGCCCGGGCAATGGAGGCGCCACGCTCCGCCGTGCCGCCACGGCCGCAGAGCAGCACCTCGCCGCCTGACACCGAGAGGCTCTGGACCTCGACGTCGGCGGTGAGCGTGGCGATGCGCGAGCCGACCGCCGCGCTCTGCACGGCGTCCGGGTTGGCGAGGAGCGGGGCGTAGGCGGCGAGCTCCTCACACGCCGGCCACGCGCCCGCCCCGGCGACGAGGCAGCCGCTGTCGTCCACGAGGACCACGACGTCCAGGTTCGCCTCGGCGCGGGTCGTCGAGAGCTGGTAGTGCAGCGCGGTGACGGGATCGTCGCTGCGGCGGCGCCGCCGCTCGGAGGTGGGGATCCCCTCATCCAGGGCCGGTGTGCCCTGATCGACCGAGGGCGCGCCGGGATCGACCGGGCGCTCTGCGCGGCCTCCCGGCCTGCCGCCGCGCTGGCCGCCAGCGCAGCCGTCCGACGCGAGCTGAGGCACAAGCTGCTGGTTCGATAACGAGAGCGACACGAACACCTCCTCGACGCGAAGGATGGTCGCAGCGCACGCGGGCGGCCAACTTTGCTAAGTTCGGAGCGACGATGCGCGGCTTCATCGATCTGCACTCCCACTGGGTCGCGGGCGTCGACGACGGCGCCCGCACCGTCGAGGAGAGCCTCGCCCTCCTCACCGCGCTCCGCGGCGCCGGGTTCGACACCGTCGTGGCGACGCCGCACATGCGCCCCGGGATGTTCGACAACACCCGGCAGGGCCTCCAGGCCGCCTACGACGCGACCTGCGCCGCGCTGCGGGCCGCGGCCGGCGCGCGCGACCTGCCCGCGCTCGATCTCTCGTCGGAGCACTTCTTCGACGATATCGTCTTCCAGCGCCTCCTCGACGGCAGCGCCCTCCCCTTCCCGGGCGGCCGCGCCGCGCTCGTCGAGTTCCCGACCCGGAGCTTCCCCGCCCGGGCCGCGGAGCGGATCTTCGATCTCAGCCGCCGCAAGCTCCGCCCCGTCATCGCCCACCCGGAGCGCTACGAGCCCGTCTTCGACGACATCTCCTCGCTCGATCCGCTGCTCGACGCGGGCGCGGTGCTCCTCCTCGACGTCGCGGCGCTCACCGGCAAGTACGGGCGTACTCCCCGCCGGGCCGCCGAGCAGCTGCTCGAGGCCGGCTACTACTACGCCGCGTGCAGCGACGCCCACGCCGCGAAGGACGTCCCCGACGTGCGCGACGGCATCAAGGCCCTCTTCGCCAGGGTCGGCGAGGAGGAGGCGAGCTTCATGCTCATCAACGGCCCGCGCGCGATCCTCGAAGGCACCGTCGACCCCTGAGGCCGTGATCCGCCCGCTCGCTTGACGGGCCGCCGTCCATCGCTATAAGCGAACGACGCGTTCATTATTCGCCATGGCGCAGTACCTCAAAGACGACGTCCAGGAGAGCATCACCTCCGCCGCGCTGACGATCTTCGCGCGGAAGGGGTACGAGAGCGCGACCATGGCCGAGATCGCCCGGGCGGCCGGCGTCTCGACGGGCAACATCTACCGGTACTTCGCGAACAAGGACGCGCTCTTCTACAGGCTCGTCGACGACGGCTTCGCCCGCGCCTTCACGATCCTGCTGCGCCGCCGCGTGAAGGCGCTCGACGGCGTGGAGGACGTCCGGGCGCTCCCGCCGACGGCCGCCTACCACCTGATCTCCGAGGAGCTCCTCCGCTTCTGCATCGAGAACAGGCTGCGCGTCGTGATCCTCCTGGGGCGCGCCGGCGGCTCCAGGTACGAGCGGTTCTCCGAGGAGACCGTCGAACGCCTCATCGCGCTGGCGATCGAGCACTTCCGCGCCGTCGACCCATGCCTCTCGGTGACCGAGGTGATGCGGTTCAACCTGGACCAGATTTACCAGGGCCTCGTCAGGGCGATGGTGAACGCCCTCGCCCGCTTCGAGGACGAGGACGCCATCCGAGAAGCGGTCCACGGTTACTCGAAATACCACCTTGCCGGACTCAGGAGCTTCTTCGTGTAATCTTCGCTTCGCCTCGCCTCAAAAGTGAACGAACCATTCACCCATCGAGCTCGACCCCTCGCGGAGGCGAGGGGCGCAAGGAGGCCCATCATGCTGGAGAGCACGCTTGATCTGCCCGTCGAGGCGCGCGCCGTCCTCGAGGAAGAGGCCACGCTCCTCGAGCGCGTGCGCGCCGCGCTGGACAGGGCGCTGGAGCGCGCCGCGCGCGTCGGCGGGCGCGCGCCGCGCGAGCTCAGGTCCGTCGCGGCGCTCCGGGAGCTCCGCGACGAGGCCGCCGCGGCCTCGGCCGACGATCTGCCGGCGGTGCTCCTCGAGATGAGCGTGCGGCAGCGCCTCATCGAACAGGAGCCCAGGGAGGCGCTGCCCGACCCGCTCTGCCCGTACCTCGCCCACCTCCGGGTCGACGAGGGCAAAGGGGCGAAGGACTACCTGCTCGGCCACGCGACGTTCCTGGATCCGTCGGCCGACGTGCGCATCCTCGACTGGCGCGTCGCGCCGGTGGCGCAGATCTTCTACCGGTACCGCGAGGGCGACGAGTACGAGGAGGCCTTCCCGGGGCGCGTGGCCGAGGGCGTGGTGAAGGCGCGCCGCATCGTCGTCGTGGAGCGCGGCGCCCTCACCCGGATCGTGGGCGACGGCCTCGTCCTGACGCGGCGAGGCGACGGGCGATGGACCCTCGCGGAGCGCGCGGCGCTCGCCATGCAGCCGGGCGGCGCGGGCACGGCCGCCCGCCCCGGGAGCCTCGGCGTCGGCGCCGGCGCCCCGGACCACGCGAAGGCCGCGGACGTCACCGCCCTGCTCGACGCCGACCAGTACGCCGCCGTGTGCGCGCCTCCCGAGCAGCCGCTCCTCGTGCTCGGCAGCGCCGGGAGCGGAAAGACGACCGTGGCGCTGCACCGCCTCGCCCGGATCGCCGCGCTCGATCCGGCGCGTTGCCCGCTCTCGGCCATGAACGTCGTCGTCCCCGAGGAGGGCCTCGCGCGGCTGTCGCGCCGCCTGCTCTCGCCGCTCGGCGCGGGGGAAGCCCAGGTGAAGACGCTCGACGCCTGGTCGTCGGCGACCGCGCGCGAGGTCTTCGGCAAGCCGATCGCCCTGTGCGACGATCCCCCGGCGCTCGTCTCCAGCCTCAAGCGCCACCCGGCGCTCTACCGTGCGCTGCGCGAGCGATTCGCCAGGCTCGCCCCGGCGAACACGACGCTCCCGCGGCTGCGCCGCCGCCTCGCCGACGTCTTCACGGATCGAGGGTTCCTCGAGGGCGTCGTCGCCGCCTCGGGCGGGGACCTCCCCAGGAGCGCCGTCGAGGAGACCGTCCGGCACACCCTGCTGCAGATCGCCGAGCCCCTCGACCGGCAGCTCGCCTCGATCACCGTGGCCTCGATGAAGCGGGCGCTCGACGGCCGCGCCATCGCGGAAGGGACGCCGGACGAGCTCGCGGGGACGCTCGACGTCGACGACCTGCCGATCCTGCTCTTCCTTCGCGCCGCTCGCCGCGGCCTGGACGGGGCGGGGTGGTCGCACCTCGTGCTCGACGAGGCCGAGGACTTCTCGCTGTTCGAGCTGTTCGTCCTGGGGAAGCTCCTTGGCGAGACGCGCAGCGTCACGCTCGCCGGCGACGAGGCGCAGCAGACCTCCTCGAGCTTCGCCGGGTGGGACGCGGCGCGAGCGGCGCTCGGCGTGGGCGACGCGGCGACCTGCCGCCTCGCGGTGTCGTACCGGTGCCCGCAGCCGGTGGCGGAGCTCGCGCGGCGGCTCCTCGGCGAGCTCGCGCCCGAGACGCCCGCGCGCGCGGCCCGGGACGGCGCGCCGGTCGGGCTCTTCCGCTTCCCGAGCGAGGCGCAGGCGCACCTGTTCCTCGCCGGCGCGCTCCGCGATCTCGTCGGGCGGGAGCCCCGCGCCTCGGTGGCCGTCATCGCGCGGGACCCAGGCGCCGCGCGGGAGCTCCACGCGCTGATCGAGGAGCTGCCGGAGGCGAGGCTCGTGCTGGAGGGAGCGTTCTCGTTCGAGCCGGGCATCGACGTCACCGACGTGGACAGCGCGAAGGGGCTCGAGTTCGACTACGTCGTCGTGCCCGACGCGACCGCGGCGGCGTACCCGATGAACCACGAGGCCCGCCGGCGGCTCCACGTCGCTGTGACGCGGACGTCGCACCAGCTCTGGCTCATCTCCGGAGCGGCGTGGTCGCCGCTGCTCGGCGACGTGGGGGCGAGCTGACGCTCGCCGCGGCGCCCTATGGGCGCGGCCCGGCCGGCGCGGAGACGGCGGCGGGAGGGAGCGGGCTGTCCCTCACCGCCGCGGTCCCGGCGAGCGCGACCCCGAGGACGGCGGCCCCGAACACCAGCAGCGCCTGCAACCAGCGCCGCGGGGCGGGCGGAGGCTCCACCTCGTCGTCGGCCGAGCGGTCCCCGGGATCGAGCGACTCGAGCGCGGCGCGCAGCTGCTGCGTGCGGAGGTGGGACGCGTCGCCCAGGATCTGTCCGAGCCAGCCGGCGACGAGCGCGTCGTTGCCCGGGTTCGCGGCGCCCGGGATCGCCTCCTCGAGCGCGCGCATGAGCTTCGCGGCCGTCGCCGTGCGCGCGGTGGGCGACTTGGCGAGCGCCTCGGAGACGAGGCGATCGAGCGCAGGCGGGATCGGCTCGGGCGGAGGCGGCGCGCTCAGGCGCTCCGCGAACCCGCGCCGGGACGGGACCGCCCGCGACGACAGCGGCGCGGCAGGCCGCTCGCTCGCGATGTGGGTCATCGTGCTCTCGCTGTCGTCGGCCTGGAAGGGATGAGCGCCCGACAGGAGCTCGTAGAGGAGCACCCCGACCCCGAAGAGATCGGACCGCCGATCGCACGGCTGCCCCCGGATGTGCTCCGGCGCCATGTACGGCGCGCTGCTCCGGAACAGGAACGCGCCCCCCTCGCCGCCCGCCGCACCCGCCGCGCCCACCGATAAAGCGCGCCCGCCGTCGCCGCGCAGCGCCTGCGGTCGTCGCTCGGACATCCGCCCTTCCTCGAGCTTCGCGATGCCGAAATCGACCATGCGGACGAGCCCCTCGGACGTGATGAGGACGTTGTCCGGCGAGACGTCGTAGTGGAGGAGCTCCCGTGGGTTGCCGCCCTCGTCTCGCAGCTCGTGCGCGGCGTCGAGGGCCGCGCAGATCTGGTAGGCGAGCCTCGCCGCGACGAGCACCGGCGCCGGGCGCCTGCGCGCGGCGCGCAGCACCGACGAGAGCGGCTCCCCGCTCACCCACTCCATGACGTAGAAGAACGTGCCGTCCGTCTCGCCCAGATCCACGACGGGCACCACGTTCGGGTGCCTGATGCGCGCGGCCAGCGCGGCTTCGTCGAGGAATGTCCGCACGGCGTCGGGATCGGGCGAGAGCTCCGGGCGAAGCACCTTGATCGCGAAGAGCCGCTGAAACCCGTGCTCCCGCCTCAGCCGCGCCGCCCAGACCTCGCCCACATCGCCTGCGGCCACCCGCAGGACGAGTTCGTACCGGCCCAGGGAAAACCCCGGGAAAAAGCGCCCCCCGCCCCCCACGCGGAAGATGTGGCCCACAGTTGAAGAGCCCGCCAGTGCTCCCGGTGTACGACGATCACGATTGTTGCCCTGGTTGTGAGACTCGACCTCAACCAGGAACCGCTTCCGACCGCGACATCACCGCCCTCCGGAGCGCCTGCCGGGCCAGCCCGCTGCTCGGACGTTTTCGGTCCTATCCGGGATGCGGGGGTCTTGCTTCCTGAACAACCGGACAGTAAAGCTGCCGGAAACTGTTGCCCTGCGCGCCGTGGGTCCACCTCCGCGGTCCCCCGCCGTCGCCCCCCTCCTATCGCTCCCTCCCGAGGTACTCATGAGTGACGAGAAGAACACCAAGCAGAAGTCTGCCGCCCTCGAGCTCGCGATCGCCAGCGTCGAGAAGGAGTACGGCAAGGGGGCGATCATGCGCCTCAAGGACGGGCAGACGCTGCACGACGAGGTCGCGGCCGTGGCGACCGGCTCGCTCGGCCTGGACATCGCCCTCGGCATCGGCGGCTACCCGCGCGGCCGCATCGTCGAGGTCTACGGACCGGAGTCGAGCGGCAAGACGACCCTCACCCTCCACGCCATCGCGGCCGTCCAGCGGGCGGGCGGGACGGCGGCGTTCATCGACGCCGAGCACGCCCTCGACGTGAACTACGCCAAGAAGCTCGGCGTGAAGACCGACGAGCTGCTCATCTCCCAGCCCGACTACGGCGAGCAGGCGCTCGAGATCGCCGACATGCTGGTCCGCTCGAACGCCGTTGACATCATCGTCGTCGACTCGGTCGCCGCGCTCGTCCCCAAGGCCGAGATCGAGGGCGACATGGGCGACAGCCACGTCGGCCTCCAGGCCCGGCTGATGAGCCAGGCGCTCCGCAAGCTGACCGGCACGACCTCGCGCTCGCAGTGCCTGCTGATGTTCATCAACCAGATCCGGATGAAGATCGGCGTCATGTTCGGCAGCCCCGAGACGACGAGCGGCGGCAACGCCCTCAAGTTCTACGCCTCGGTCCGGCTCGACATCCGCCGCATCGGCGCCATCAAGGAGGCCGCCGCGGGCGGCAAGGAGCCGGCGGTCGTCGGCAACCGGACCCGCGTCAAGGTCGTGAAGAACAAGATGGCTCCTCCGTTCCGCGAGGTGGAGTTCGACATCCTGTACGGCCAGGGCATCAGCCACAGCGGCGACGTCATCGACCTCGCGACCGAGGCGAGCATCATCGAGAAGAGCGGCTCGTGGTTCTCGTTCCAGGGCGAGCGCATCGGTCAGGGCCGGGAGAACGCCCGCACCTACCTCGAGCAGCACCCGGCGGTGCTCGACAAGATCGAGTCGATGGTCCTCGCGAAGCACGGCATCTCGCGCATCGGCGGGGCCGCCCCGACGAACGGCGCCGCGAGCCCCGGCCCGAAGGGCGGAGCCGCGGCCGAGGCCCCCGCGCAGGCGAAGGGTCGCGGCGAGGCAGCCTCATCCGGCCAGGACGCCCGCCGTCCCCCGGGCAAGACGAACTGACGCCGGCTGCCATCGACGCCATGCACCTCTACGTGATGCGGCACGGCCCGGCGGAGGAGCGGGCGACCAGCGGGCGCGACGCGGACCGGAGGCTCACCCCCGAGGGCCGCGAGCGCGTGGCGCGGGTCTCGCTCGAGCTCCACCGCCTCCGGGACGGCGCCCCGCTGCCGCTGGTGCTCGCGAGCCCCCTCGCGCGCGCGAGAGAGACCGCCGAGATCGCGGCGCCGATCTGCGGCGCGCCGGAGGTCGAGCTCCGGGACGAGCTCGCGCTCGACGCCGGGCTCCCGAGCTCGCTGGTCGCCGCGCTCGCCCGAGGCGGCGCCGACGCGCTGCTCGTCGGGCACCAGCCGAACGTGGAGCACCTCGTCCGTACGCTCGTCGACACGCCCGGCCGGGGCGCGACAGCGCTGCTCCCCGCCGGCTTCTGTACTGCCCTTGTCGTCGCCCTCGAGCCGGAGCCTTCCCAGCGCGCGCAGGGCCGCTGGCGCATGACGCAGATCCTCGATCCCCGGGCGCTCGCCTCGCGATGAGCGAGGCGCTGCGTGCGCGCCGTGTCATGGCGGGAGAGAGAGCAGGAGCAGAAGACGCGCGTCCGAGGCGGAAGGCGGCCCGACCGGCGCAGGCGCTCGTGGCCTTCACTACAAGCACATGAATTTGCAGAGGAAATCCAGATCACCGGCGAGCGGCGGCCGGGGCGCCCTCCCTCTCCCTCCGGAGGGTCCGGCCACCCGCTTACATAGTCACAAATCCGAATGATTTCGATGTTCTCGGCCGCTCGCTTGACAAGGATCCCACCCGAGAATACGCCCAAATAAGGAGGATTGAGATGGCGGGACAGATGGCCTTCCCCTTCGCTCAACCCCCTCCAGGCCGTCTGTCGCGCAGCGGTGGGAAGGGCGCGGCGCGTACTTCCCTGATGCCGCGTGTCTCCCGGGCGGTCGTCCGGGTGCCGGACCCCCGTCATCATCCGATCGACATCGATCTGCCGCCGGGCCAGCCGCACATCTACGTGCACGAGGGGGCGCGCCAGGCGCTCATCCGGCGGCTGGAGCTGGCCCAGAAGCGCCCGGTCCTCCTCTCGGTGACCGACAACTACCGGCAGATGATCTCCTCCTCGCTCCGGGAGGGCATCCTGCAGGCGCGCGTCCACCACATGTTCCTGGACGCGCCGGCGCTCGTCCAGGAGGCGCTCGTCCGGTACGTGGTGACCCAGGACCGGGCCGCCTCGCTCGTTGTCGGCCAGTACATCGACGAGAACGGCCATCGCATCCGGGCGAGCCGGCCGGTGAGCTCGCCGCTCTCGACGCAGGGGCGGACGCACGACCTGCTGATCCTGTTCCAGAAGCTGAACCACGCGTACTTCGGCGGCGGGGTCGACGCGCTGATCACCTGGGGCAAGCGGACCAAGGCGCGGAAGCCGCGGCGCACCATCAAGCTCGGGAGCTACTCGGCGGTCGAGCGGCTGATCCGCATCCACCCGGTGCTCGACCGGCCCTGGGTCCCCCGCTACTTCATCTGTTACGTCATCTACCACGAGATGATCCACCACGTGATGCCGGCGAGCCACGGCAACGGGCGCCGGATGCTCCATCCGCCCCAGTTCCTCGCCCGCGAGCGGCTCTTCCGCGACTACGAGCGGGCCCTCGCCTGGGAGACGGACCACGTGGGGCGGCTCCTCCGCACCTGACGCATCCATCGCCTGCGGACGCACGTCATCCGGCGGCGTCGAGCGACGAACGCGACGAACGCGACGAACCATTGCGCGAAGGTGCGGCTGGCTCTAAACCGGCGAACCCCCGTTCGGGCCGCGCCAGCCGGCGCCCCGTGGGCGACCCCGTAACCTCGAAAGTGTGGAAGGCCAGCGTGCAGGAGATTCTCACCCAGGAAGCGAGCCCGAAGCGGGCGATGGAGGCCCTCGAGTGGGCCGTCCAGCGAGCAGAGAAGGCGGAGGTCGAGCAGCCCGAAGCGGGCGCCGAGCCACGCGCCTCGTCCAGGGTGATCTCCGGGCGGCCCGCCGACTTCAAGGCCGCGGCCGCCGCCTACCTGCCCGATGTCCGCAAGCTGCTCGACCGGGTCATGATGAGCGACGACGCCGAGGCCGGGCTCGACGCCCTGCTCGAGTCGGGCGCCCTCGCCGCGATGCTGCCCGAGGTCGAGGCGATGGTGGGCTTCGGCGACGGGGAGTGGCGCCACAAGGACGTCTGGAAGCACACGAAGCAGGTGGTACGTCAGGCCGTCCCGCGGCTCGAGGTCCGCTGGGCGGCCCTGCTCCACGACATCGGCAAGACGAGGACGCGCTCCATCTCGCCGACGGGCGAGGTCCACTTCTTCGGTCACGCCGAGGTCGGCGCGCGGATGTTCGACAAGATCGACCGGCGGCTGCCGCTCTTCACGAAGGAGGATGCGCTGAAGAACAGCATCCGCTTCCTGATCCTGCACCACCTCCGGGCGAGCCAGTACGACGCGTCGTGGACCGACAGCGCGGTGCGCCGGTTCGCCAAGGAGATGGGCGGCTGCCTGAAGGACGTGCTCGACCTGTCGCGGGCGGACATCACCACGAAGCGGCCCGAGAAGAAGCGGAAGGGGCTGAAGCAGATCAGCGAGCTCGCCGAGCGGGTGCTCCAGGTCCAGGCGGAGGACGCGGTGGTGCCGCCGCTGCCGAGCGGCATCGGCGACGCCCTCATGCATGCGTTCGGGCTGCCGCCGTCGCGGCGGATCGGCGAGATCAAGCGCGCGCTGGAGGAGGCGGTCGAGGCGGGCGAGGTGGCGTCGCACCAGGAGGCGGACGTCTACATCGCGTTCCTCCGGGAGCACGCGGGGCGATTCGGGATCTGAGGGCGTAACGCGGAGGGCCCGGAAGGGGGTGCCGGCTGCCCGGCCCCCATGAAATCAGAGCGCTCAGCGCAGAGGCGCTTCGCAGGTGATGCAGCGAGGGGGGACGCCTTCCTTGTGGTAGTGCTCGCCGCAACGGCCGCAGAGACGAGCGTCGGCCTCGAAGGCGATCAGCTTGTCGGTCGCCTTGCAGCGGAGGCCGGCGACCTGCGGCGGCTCCAGCGGGCGCACCTCGCCGGCGGCATCGTCGGGCGGAGGCAGCGCGCCTTCCTTGATGTCAGCCGCACGCGTGGGGATACGCGCCCTCGCCTCGGCCAGCACGCGCGCGGCCGCCGCGAGGTGTGCTCGCAGCGGGATGGCGATCGCCGTGCCGCTGCCCTGGACCGTGAGCGCGGTCTCCGTGAGCAACAGGCCCGTGACATCGTGCCAGCCGATGCGCTCGATCTCGCCAGGTCCGCTCTCCAGCCCCACCCCGGCATCACCGACACGAAGCGCCTTCATCGACCACTGACCGAAGAGCCCCACCGCCGCCCCGAGGAGCAGGGCGCCGAGGAGCAGGTACGTGGCTGCCGGGTGCGCGCCAGCGTCTTCGCCCCGGAACCACTGGCCGTAAACACCCGCCCCGGCCAGCAGCGCCGCGACGGACATGCCGAGCATCGTGAGGCCGAGCTCGAGCGACGCCTTTGGCTCGAAGCGTCGCTCGCTCCGCGGATCGGTCCGCTGCCGCAACACGACCTCACCGCCCTGCCCCGTGGTCCCCGAACCCTTGCGCTTGCGCTTCACCGGTCTGTCGGCTGCCATCGGCGGCTTCCTATCGGAGGAGGCGCCCGGACGCAAAGGGGCTCAGCCCAGGCCAGCGCTCCGCGCGAGCAGCCAGACGGGAGCCGCCCTCCGCCCGCGCGGCAAGGACGGAGAGGTATGCTGGGGGCAGCGATGCTCTCGATGCCCAACGCAGCGACGTACGTCATGCCCGCGCTGGGTATCGGGCTCGCAGCCCTCGCGATCCTGGGGCCAGGCTCGCCACGCATGGCCACCGGCGTGCGGGTGTGGGGGGCGCCCGTCGCCGGAAGCGAGGCGCTGGCGCTCCGCGTCGAAGGGGTGCGCCGCCTCCACGGCGCCGACGATGCGGCGGCGATCCCGCAGATCGAGGTGAGCGCCGTGTCGGCAGGGGCGCCGCTCGAACGATGGACCGGCTCGCTCGACAAGGACGGCATCGGCGAGGCGCTGCTGCGCGCGCCAGCGGGGCTGCGGGAGCCGGTGACCGTGCGGATCGCGCTGGGCAGCGGCACGCTCCTGGAGCGGCAGCTCCCGCTGCTGCCGCCGCTCGCATCGGCGGACACGAGCGCGCTGCCAGGCGCGGCGCACGCGACCGCGCTGCCAGGCGCGGCGCACGGGGAGCTGCGCCTGCAGACCACGGCGGCGCGGGGAGCCCTTGCAGCTCCGTTCCCGGAGCGGGTGCGGGTCGCGATCGAGACGCAGGACGGAACGCCCGCGGCAGGGGCTCGCCTCGAGGCGAGCGCCGTCGGGGCGGAGCTCGAGGGGCGCGGCAGCGGTCCGGCGCAGATCACGGTCGATGCGCGCGGCGCCGCGGAGCTCACGCTCAAGCCGCTGGCGCACACGGTCGAGCTCACGCTCCGCGCGACCCACCCGGGGAGCGCACCGCCAGGGACACGGATCGCGAGCGGCACGTGGGAAGGGAAGCTGCCCGTGATCCCAGGAGCCATCTGGCTCGATCCGGGCGGTCTCGATGGCGAACGGCCCGAGCTCCGGTTGATCTCCCCGACGCCGAGGCCACGCGCCTACGTCTCGATCGGAGGTGCGCGCGGCCGTGCGCTCGGGACGATCGTCCCGCTCGCGGCGGACGGGGCGGGCTTCTTCTCGGGGAGGGTGATGCTCCCGGACAGCGCCGCGCCCGGGGAGGCGGACTGGGCCGTGGTCGCGAGCGACCCCTACGAGCAGGGCGCAGGCACGGTGGCCTGGCCGATCACGTCCGCGGCGGCGTCCGCCTCGCCGCGGCGCGTGGAGCTGCTCGCGGACGGGATGCCGGCGGCCGAGGCGCGCGAGCGGGCCCGCGCCTCGCATGCGCGGCGCGCTGGCCTCGTGGTCCTCGCCGCCTCCGCGGTGGCGCAGGTGCTGCTGCTCGCGCTGCGATCCAGGACCGCGCGGCGCCGCCTGGAGGCGCACGTCGCCGCCGCCTCGGGCGGCGAGAGCAAGGACGGGACCCATGGCGCGCCGCTGTCCAGGGAGGATCGCGACCGGCTGCTCGCCGCCGTGCGGGCGGAGCCGCTGCTGTCGGCGCTCGCCCTCGCCGCGCTCGTCGGGCTCTCCTTCGCGGCGGTGGCGGCGCTCGCCACCTTCCGATGACCCGAGGGGGCGTGCCGCCTTTGGGATTTGATCCGCGGCGGGCCCCGAGCCGCTAGACTGGAGGGCCAGGCGGCACGGGGCGGGAGGACGACAGACAGGGCATGTCCGAGCAGCAGCGGTACCGGGTCATCAAGCGCCTCGCCTCCGGAGGCATGGCGGAGGTCTTCGTCGCCGAGAGCGCGGGGATCGAAGGGTTCAAGAAGCAGGTCGCGATCAAGCGCGTCCTGCCGCAGCTCAGCAAGAAGGAGCAGTTCATCGCGATGTTCCTCGACGAGGCGCGCCTCTCGGCGCACCTCTCGCACTCGAACGTCGTGTCGGTGTTCGACATCGGCGTCGGCGACGGCACCTACTTCATCGTCATGGAGTACGTGGACGGCGCCGATCTGAGGGCCCTCCTCGATCACCAGAAGAAGGTCGGCCGGCCGATGACCGTCGAGGTCGCCGCCTTCATGGCCGCGAAGATGTGCCAGGGCCTCGCCTACGCGCACGAGCTCGCGACCGGGGACGGAAAGCCGCTCCAGATCGTGCACCGGGACATCACCCCGGCCAACGTGCTCATCACGCGCTACGGCGAGGTGAAGATCGTGGACTTCGGGCTCGCGAAGGCGTCGAGCCAGCTCGCCGAGAGCGACGCGGGCATCATCAAGGGGAAGTTCGGCTACCTGGCGCCCGAGACGGTGCTCGAGCAGGGCGTCGACCAGCGCGTCGACATCTTCGCGCTCGGGATCATCCTCTGGGAGATGCTCGCCGGGCGCCGGTTGTTCCTCGGCGACTCCGACTACATCACGGTGCGGCTGGTGCGCGACGCGGTGATCCCCTCGCTCCAGCAGATCAACAGCGATGTGCCGCGCGAGCTGGAGCAGATCATCCGCCGCGCGCTCGCCCGCGACCCGGGGGCTCGCTACCTGTCGGCGCGCGAGCTCGGGCGCGACCTGACCCGCTTCCTCTACCGCTACGGCCGCCCGGTGAGCGAGGACGACGTCGCCTCGCTCGTGGAGCGCGCCAAGGGCGGGCCGGCGCGGGCGGTCGACGGGACGCAGAAGATCGCCGAGCTCATCGACATGATGCTCCTCGAGTTCAAGTCGCTCACGAAGGAGCCGACCGCCGGCGGCAGCGGCCTGAGCCTGCTGCCCACCCTGGAGGGCGCCACGATCCTGACGCACGGGGAGGAGCACCCGAGCTCGCCACCCCCGCGCAGCGAGGGGCCGCTCGGGGGGCTCGCCGACGAGCTGGAAGGCCCGGACTCGCTCCACCAGGACGAGTCCTCGTCCTCGGTGACGGCCTGGTTCCGGGGGCTCATTCCGCGCTAGATCCCTGCGCGGGCAGCGACGTGACGTCCGCGCCGCCGCGCTGTCTCATCCGTCCCATCCCATGACCCGTCACCGGCCAGGAGGAGCCCTCCTCCGGCCCACAGCAAAGGCAAAGAGAAGATGAGCGTCGAGATTGGAAAACCGTTTCCGCGCTTCGCCCTGCCAAACCAGGACGGCAAGACCGTGAAGCTCGAGGATTTCGCGGGCAAATGGCTCGTCCTCTACGTCTATCCGAAGGACGACACGCCGGGATGCACGATCCAGGGCAAGTCGTTCACGGCCTCCAAGGCCGATTTCGACGACGCCAACATCGCCGTGGTCGGCGTCAGCGAGGACGACGTCACGTCGCACAAGAGCTTCTGCGACAAGTTCTCGTTCACCATCGACCTGCTCGCCGACACGCGCCACGAGCTGCTCAAGGCCGCGGGCGTCGGGCAGAGCGAGTGGAAAGGCACCCTGTACTGGGACCGGACGACATTCGTCATCGATCCGTCGGGTGTGCTGCGAAGGACCTACCTGAAGGTGAAGCCCGACGGGCACGAGCAGGCCCTCCTCAAGGACATCGCGGAGCTCAAGGCCCAGGCCTGAACGCCGCGACCGCCTGCGAGAGCAGGGCGCACGGAGAAGGGCGCTCCACCTGCGCAAAAACTTGCTCACGCTGGATTTGCTGGCATGTCGCCCCTACCCTGTCGCCCTTGTGGCACCACGCCCTCCTTTCGCCCCTGGTCGAATCGTATCGCTCACGGTCTTCGCGGCGATCGCCGCGGCGGCGATCGCGAGCGCTTCCGTGGTGGGCGCCTGTAGAGGCGCGGGGGGCGGCGGGTCCGTCGGCTCGAGCACGGGCGACGCCAGCGGCTGTCCGATGGGGCCAAGACAGGCGCTGTTCACGATCACCGTGCGCGCGAGAGGCGCCACCGTCCCGCCGGACACCACCGTTCACATCGCGTGGAGCGCCGCGGACGAGCCGATCTTCGTCCTGAGTGATCCGACCACCTGGAAGACGCTCGACGAGGCCAACCTGGTGTGCGCCGTCGATCGCGCGCAGGCTCCTCCCGAAGCGCTGGAGACGCTCGTCTGCGAGCTGTGGACGGCCGGCGTGACCTGGGTGAAGATCTCGGGGACAGGCTACGACGACTTCGAGCAGACGCTCGCGCCCGTCATGAACGACGAGTGCGAGAGCTTCCTGCCTCAGAACGTCGATATCGAGCTCGTCCCGGCGGTGGACGGGGGCACGGGCGAGTAGCCGGTAGCCGGAGGGCGGCGCACCGGGGCGATGTGATCGCTGCCAAGCCGAGGCGCGCTCTCCTGTCGAAGGCAGCATGCGCCCCAATCCTCTCTCACCGCTGCTCCTTTCCGCCTTCCTCTCCGCCTGCAGCTCAGCTCCCGAGGCGAAGGCCCCGGCCCCGGGCGGGCAGACCTTCCCCGAGGCGGTCGCGATGATGTGCGATGTCGACAGGAGAGCCGGGCTCGACCCGGAGGCCGATCCGATCAGCGTCGGGCAGATGCGGTCGGCGTGGATCGGAGAGCACGTGGAGAGCCCCGATGGAATCGAGCTCCGCACGATGCTCAGCGTGAAAGGGGCCGCTGAGCAGGGCGCGATGCTGCGCGAGGAGGCCAAGAAGACAGGACTCGCGCGCTGCGCGCTGGCGGACTCGCTGGAGGCCGACGGGACCGGCGGGCTATCGCCATGAGGCGGCGGTCCCATTGAAGCACCTCCGGACGTGATCAAGGCTTTGATGCGCTGCTCCAGCTCTCCGCCGCTGGCTGCTCACGCTCTCACGAAGACATCTGGAGACCGTGATTCATCGCCTCGTCGGGCCGCTTTCGTCCACCGTCAGGAGAGCACTTCCGAGGCATCCTTCGCCCCGAGAACGTTATCGATCCAGCGGTCGAGGGTCGTGATGTCCGTGCATGCCTGGATGCGCGCGCTCTCGCACTCGGCGAGCACGATCCCTGCGCGCGCGAGCAGCCGGAGCAGCGTGCCCCGCTTGGCCTTGAGCTCGCCCTCACGCAAGCCCTCACGCAGGCCCTCGAGCTTGCCGCGATCGATGAGCTTCTGCACGAACGGGGGAAAAGTTGCCTCGCCTTCGATCTGCCGTTCCATGACCAACGCCTCCAGAGCCCGCCGCATGGGCTCACGCAACCCGTTCCAGATGACCTGAAAATAGACCGCCGCGTGCTCCTGGTCGAGCCTACCGAGGGCGGCGAGCGCGGCCTGGACCACGGTGAGCCCGTTCGGCCCGTTGCCATGCACCACGGCGGAGAGCACAGCGAGCTCGATCTCTTGCTCGGCTTCGGTAGGGTCGGTGATCTCGGGGACTACGGCTGGACCGAGCACCAGCGGCTCGACGTGGCCCAGCCCCAGGCCGAGGTCGATGTTCTCCGCCGCCCAGGTGGCCACGCCCGCGTCCGGCGCCACGACAAGGACGACCGTGCCGCAGCGCTTCCTGGCGCGCACGACCGTGACATACGTCGGCCACGAGAACTTCTTGTCGGGATCCTCGTCGCGCTGGACCTCAAGGACAATCGCCAGCGCGAGCGCGCCGCTCGCGTCTCGAAGCTCGAGCACCAGGTCGGAGCGAAACTCGACTGGGATCAGCTGGTCGAGCGACGACTCGACCACCGCAACCGAGGCGTGCGGCGGTACCTCGACGTGAAAGAGCGTCGCGAGCAAGCGGGGCGCGAGTTCCGGGTGCTCACGGAAGATCTCGACGAGGGCGTTGTGCTCGAGCGTCGGCATGACGAGGAGCCTCAGGCACGCACCGTGCCGACATGAAACGACGGGAACACGCGAGGAGAGAGCCGATTGCGGGGTGGCGGCGCCATGGCGAACCTGCGAAGAAGGTCTCCGCCACGGAAAGGCGGCGCCCCATTGAAGCTCGGGAGTGCGCGCCCTGTTGACGCTCCTCCCAGGGCTCACCGCCCCTGAACCGCGGCGGCCCCACCGCCCCCACCCCCTCGCCGCCGCCGACAAGAAGCGCCCTCACTTCGCCGCGCGGCGAGCGCCTCCCGCTCTCGCGCCACCTCGCTGGCTCCCCCTCCCCTCCCCGCCTATCCTGCCCTCATGGCCGCGCCGACCCCGCTCCGCCTCGCCTGGGCGACCGACGTCCACCTCAACTTCCTCTCCCGCGAGGAACTCACCGCCTTCTGCTCCACCCTCGCGGCCACCGCCTCCGATGCCGTCCTCTTCACCGGCGACATCGCGGAAGCCACGAGCCTCCGCCCTCTCCTCGAGACCGTCGCCCGGGCCATCGAGCGCCCGCTCTACTTCGTCCTCGGCAACCACGATTTCTACCGCGGGAGCATCGCCGCCGTGCGCACGATGGCCGCCGAGCTCTCGGCCACCTCCCCCTGGCTCAGGTGGCTCCCGTCGATCCCCCACGTCGAGCTCAGCCCGGACACCGGCCTCGTCGGCCACGACGGCTGGGCCGACGCCCGCCTCGGCGATTACGAGAGATCGCCCGTCATGCTCAACGATTACGTGCTCATCCAGGAGCTCACCTCCCTCGACCGGCGCCGCCGGAGAGAGGCCCTGCACCGCCTCGGCGACGAGGCCGCGGCGTACCTGCGCCGCGTCCTGCCCTTGGCCCTCGAGCGGTACCGGCGCGTCATCGTCGCCACGCACGTCCCCCCGTTCAAGGAGGCCTGCTGGCACGAAGGTCAGATCTCCAACGACGACTGGCTCCCCCATTTCACCTGCAAGGCCACAGGCGAGGTGCTCCGCGAGGCCGCCCTGCGGCACCCGGAGCGGCGGATCGAGGTGCTCTGCGGCCATACGCACGGCGCCGGCGTAGCGGAGATCCTCCCGAACCTCGTCGTGCGCACCGGCGGCGCCGAGTACGGCGAGCCCGCGGTGCAAGGCGTCATCGCGACTGCGTAGGCCACCCTCGGGCCGCGCGCCCCGCCTCCCCACCGCCCTCGCGGGCGTCCATCCCAGGTACCATGCCACCCCGGCACGACATATCCTGCGCGCCCACTCCCCCCGCCGACCTCGGCAGAACGGTCAGCCATGCCGACGAACGACCCCGACAGCCAGCTCGACGAGCTCCTTCGCGCGCTCGACGCGAACCCTCGCGCCACCGACGTCTTCTATCCCAGGCAGGTGAACACGAGCCCACCCGCCGGCGCGACGGACTACGACATCCCCGTCGCCCCCGGGGTGACGCTCGGCGCGCGCTGGCACCTGTCCGACCCGGGCAATCCGACCGTGCTCGCGTTCCACGGCAATGGCGAGACCGTCCCCGACTACGACGACATCGCCGAGGGCTGGCGTGACATCGGGCTCAACCTCTTCATGGTCGATTACCGCGGCTATGGCTGGAGCGGTGGGCAGCCGACGCTGCGCTCGCTCCGAGAAGATCCCGTGAAGGTCTCCGATTTCTTCGAGCGCGAGCTCGCCGAGACGAGCCGCGCCGCAGGCCTCGACCGGCCGCCGAAGCCGCTGCTCTTCGGCCGCTCGCTCGGCAGCTCACCGGCGTCGCGCATCGCCGCGCACCGCGGCGACGCGTACCGCGCGCTCCTCCTCGAGAGCGGGTTCAGCGACGTGCGGCACCTGCTCGCCCTCTTCGAGATCGACCTCGGCGATCTGCGCGACGAGGCGCACCGCAGCTTCTCGAACCCGGAGCTCCTGAGGAACGTCGAGATCCCGGTCCTCGTCCTGCACGGCGCGCGCGACACGCTGCTCCCGCCGGACCACGCCCGCGAGAACCACGCGGCCGTCCCCCACGAGAGGAAAGCCCTGCACCTCATCGACGGCGCCGGGCACAACGATATCCTCCTCTTCGCGTCCGCCTATTTCGGAGCGATACGGGCCTTCCTGCAGAAGCACTGAGCGAAAGCACCGAGCGGCGCTCGCCCGCTACACCTCGAAGAGCAGAAACGGCTTGCCGGTGAGCTTCCTGAGCAGCGGCATCGCCACGTTGTAGACCGGAGTCCCGTTCGACATGTGCCCCTCGAGCGCCCCGTGGTGCGCGTGGCCGTGGAAGACCACGTCGGCGCCGTACAGATCGATCGGCGCGGCAAGGCGGCTCGTCCCAAGGAACGGCCTTATCTCCACGTTCTCGCCGACGGTCGTCTCGAGGATCGGCGTGTAATGCATGATCACGATCTTCTTCTCGCTGTCGAGCTGGGACAGCGCCGCCTCCAGCTTCAGCGCCTCGGTCACGGCCTCCTGGACGAACGCCTTGAGCGGGCCCTCGCCGAACGCCTGGAGCGTCGCGCTCCCGAACCCGCCCATGAAGCCCTTCACGCCGGCAACCCCGATGTCGTCGCGCAAGATCAGGTGATCTCCGTCGAGCACCTCGACGCCCGCGTCGCCCAGGAGCTTCGCGATCTCGGCGCCCGCCCCCCGGTCGAGATCGTGATTGCCGAGCACGGCGGCGCACGGCATCGAGAGCCCGGCGAGCGCGTCGGCCAGCACCTTCGCTTCCTCGGGATGGCCGCGATCGGTGAGATCGCCGCACAGCACGAGCAGCTCCGCCTCCGCGTTCACCGCCTTCACGAGCTCGCGCATCCTGGCGCCGTGCTCCGGCCGGCAGTGCAGATCCGAGGACGCCGCGATGCGGCGCTTGCCCTGCTCCCCGTTCCCTCCGGCGACGGCGGCGCTCATGATCCCGGCTTGCGGACCCGCGCCGCCTCGACCTCCACCCCCGGCCCCTCCGCGCCGCCCGGAGCCCCGTCACGGCCCGGCTTCCCCTTGCCGAGGCGAGGCCGCCCCGCCGCAGACCGCTGGCGCTTCCTGCACAGCGCCCCCCGCGCCGCCTCGGGCGCGGACGCAGCGGACCCCACGACGAGCCCGAGCTTCTCGTAGTCGTGCACGTACTGCTGCCTGCTGATCAGGTTGCCCCGGCATACCCGGAGCGGCGCGTCGCCGGCCCGCGTCTGCTCCAGCGTACGCCGGCAGAGCTCGTCGATGATCCACCCGGGCACCCGGCTCCGCGCGCCCGGATAGACGAAGCGGTACAGCGTCAGGTGCGCGAACAGGACCTCCCAGTAGGGACCGAACCGGGCGAGGAGCCTCTCCCAGTCCATCTCGTCCCCACACGCGTAGATCAGGTGGTTCACGTCGGCGCCGTCGTACCGCTCCCGCTCGTCCACGAACGCCTTCGTGAAGATGATCTCCTCGACCGGCGCGATCAGGCAGGAGTGCCCCAGGATCGTGGCCGGACGCGCGTGCTCGAACCAGCCGCCATCCACCACGGCCAGGCCGTTGCTCGACGAGAAGATGAGATCGATGAAACGGTCGCCCGCGTAGGCCTTCCCGATCCACCGCGGATCGATGAGCTCCGTCTCGAAGCCGGCCCGCTGCAGCGCCCTGAACGCCGCCGGCACCTCCCGCTCGTCCAGCATCACGTCGAGATCCTTCGTGTCCCGGAAAATGCCCGTGTACGCGAAGAAGGCATACGCACCCGCCACCATGAACGGCACGCCGGCGCAGAGGAGGGCGTCCATCGCCCTCACCCTCACCTCCAGCTCGCCCGCGCGGGAGAGCTGGCCGGCGGGGTCGTCGAAGGCCGGAGGAGCGAGCGCCGCGCGCTCGCCGGCGCGCGTCGCCCGGGCTGAAAGCGCGTGCTCCGCGTCGCCTGCGACAGGGGATCCGCTGCGGACCATCCCCCTCTGCGTAATGAACAGGACGTGCGATGGCGACCCCCCTCCCCCCTCACGCGCCCGGAACATGCGTGGCCCCGTGGACCGCGTGGACCACGCCGGAACGACGCGAACGAAGGAAGAGAAGCGGGCTCGTCGTCGCTGACCATTGCACGACGTGGCGGGTCTGGCTCAAGCTCGCCTGCCGGGACCGCTCGGCGCGCCCCGAGCTGGCTGGCGACGAGCCGCGGCCCGCGACGCTCGAAGAGGAGGCACATCCGTGAACACCGCCATCGCGACGATCAATCCAGCGACCGGAGAGACGATCGAGACGTTCGAACCCCTCTCGTCTGCGGCGCTGGAGCAGAAGGTGGCGCGCGCGCACGCCGCGTTCCGCAGCTTCCGGCAGACCCCGATCGCCGAGCGGGCCCAGAAGCTGCGCCGGGCAGCCGACATCCTGGACGGCGAGAAGGAGCAGCTCGGGCAGCTCATGACGTTCGAGATGGGGAAGACCATCGGCTCCGCCATCGCCGAGGCCCAGAAGTGCGCGACCGCGTGCCGCTACTACGCCGACAATGCCGAGCGCCTGCTCGCCCCCGAAGAGGTCGCCACCGACGCGGGCAGGAGCTACGTGGCCTTCCACCCGCTCGGCGTGGTGCTCGCCATCATGCCGTGGAACTTCCCGTTCTGGCAGGTCTTCCGCTTCGCCGCGCCGGCGCTCATCGCCGGCAACGTCGGCCTCCTCAAGCACGCCTCGAACGTCCCCCGCTGCGCGCTCGCGATCGAGGACATCCTCCGCCGGGCCGGCTTCCCGGAAGGGGTCTTCCAGGCGCTGCTCACCGGGACCGACGTCGTGCCGCGCCTCCTCGCCGACCCGCGCATCGCGGCCGCGACGCTCACCGGCAGCGAGAACGCGGGGCGCAGCGTCGGCGCCCACGCCGGGAAGCACCTCAAGAAGGTGGTGCTCGAGCTCGGCGGCAGCGATCCGTTCATCGTCCTGCCGAGCGCCGACCTCAACGCCGCCGTGGGGACCGCGATCCGCGCGCGCATCATCAACAACGGCCAGTCCTGCATCGCGGCGAAGCGCTTCATCGTGCACGAGTCGATCGCGCCCGAGTTCGAGCAGCGCTTCGTCGCGACCATGCGGCGCCTGCGGGTCGGTGATCCGATGGATCCGTCGGTCGACGTGGGGCCGCTCGCCACGCCGCAGATCGCCGCGGAGCTCGAGGAGCAGGTGCGGGCGTCGGTGGCCGCGGGCGCGCTCCTCCTCACCGGAGGCAAGCGGCTGAGGGGGCCGGGCAACTACTTCCCGCCGACCGTGCTCACCGACGTCCAGCGCCCCTCCCCCGCCGCCGACGACGAGCTCTTCGGCCCGGTCGCGGCGGTCTTCCGCGTCACCGACCTCGACGAGGCCATCCACATGGCGAACTCCACCCGGTTCGGCCTCGGGGCGAGCGCCTGGACCCGCGACGCCGACGAGCGCGAGCGCCTCATCAACGAGCTCGATGCCGGCCAGGTGTTCATCAACGGCATGGTCGTGTCCGATCCCCGGCTGCCGTTCGGCGGCATCAAGATGTCCGGCTACGGCCGCGAGCTCTCCTCGTACGGCCTGCGCGAGTTCGTGAACGTCAAGACCGTCTGGATCGCCAAGGACGAACGGCCGAGGGGCCTGCCAGCATCCGAGTGATCCGAGGAGCGGAGCGACCGAAGGACGGCGAGATCGAGCGGCCGAGCGATCGCCGGGGGAGCCGCTCGCCAGCCGTCCGGCCGCCGCTTCCCCGGCGTCGTGCGACGGGCGATGATGGCGGCCATGTCGCTCCCCGGCTTCACCGAGACGCAGTTCTCACACGACGGCGTGGCGCGGGTGCTCTACCGCCGCGGCGCGGGCCCGGGCGTCGTCGTCATGCACGAGATTCCGGGCATCACCCCGTCGGTCGCGGCGTTCGCCGAGCGCGTGGCGGACGCCGGCTTCACCGTCTTCGTGCCCCACCTCTTCGGGACGCCCGGCAAGCCGGACACGCCCCTCTACATCGTCGAGCAGCTGGGCCGCGCCTGCATCAGCCGCGAGTTCCACGTGCTCGCGTCCAGGCAGGCGAGCCCGATCACCGACTGGCTGCGCGCGCTCTGCCGCGACGTCCACGCGGAGCTCGGGGGCAAGGGCGTCGGCGCGATCGGCATGTGCCTGACGGGCAACTTCGCGCTGGCGTTGATGGTCGACCCCGCCATCGCGGCGCCCGTGCTGAGCCAGCCGTCGCTGCCCTTCCCGCTCTCGCGCGAGCGCCGCGCCGGGCTCCACCTCTCCGACGACGGCCTCCGTGCCGTCAAGGAGCGCGTCGCCGCCGGTACCCCGGTGCTCGGGCTCCGCTTCACCCACGATCCGATGTGCCCGAAGGAGCGGTTCGACCGCCTCCGGGCCGAGCTCGGCGACGGCTTCGAGAGGATCGAGATCGACTCGTCCCCAGGCAACCCCCATGGGATCCCGCGCACCGCCCATTCGGTCCTGACGCGCGATCTGGTCGACCGCGCGGGCCACCCGACGCGCGAGGCGCTCTCGCGCGTCCTCGCCTTCTTCCGCGAGCGACTCCACCCCTGACCGCCCGCAACGGAAGCCGCGCCCGAGCCAGAACGTCATGCGACGTCACGCGACGAGGCACAGCCGGTTGCGTCTCCGTGAACGTCGACTTACCGTCATTGATTGTGTCGGACGATCCGGCCGTGGCCGCTCTGCTGAGCGAGTACCCCCCTGCAGCGCAACAGCTGACCTTGCGCGTGCGCAAGCTGCTCCTCCGCATCATTCCCGACGTCCACGAGCACGTCTATCCAGGCTGGCGGCTCGTCAGCTTCCGGATGGGCAGCGGCGACCAGCACAAGATCTGCTGGCTCGCCCCGCAGCGCTTCGGCGTGACCCTCGGCTTCGAGCGCGGCGCCGAGCTGCCGGATCCGAACGGCATGCTCACCGGCGAAGCCAAGCAGGCCAGGAACCTCCATATCCGCTCTGCCAAGGACGTGGACGTCGCCGCGATCGCCGCGCTGGTCGCGGCCGCCGTCGCGCTCCACCGGGACCGGTGAGGATCGCGCGGAGCGCCGCTGCGCGACGGCGGCGCCCGCGGCTCAGCGGCGCCCGTGGACGACCCGCCCGCCCGTCTTGCCGAGCGCGTACGAGAACCCGAGCTCCAGCGTGGAGCGGGTGACGATCGCCCCGAGATCGAGCCCCTGCTCCACCATGAGCCGCGCGGCCTCGGGCGCGATCCCGACGAGCACCACCTCGGCCCCGAGCAGCCCGGCGGCGCGCGCCGCCTGCGCGAGGTGGTTCGCCGCGCTCGCGTCGACCACCGCCATGCCGGTGACGTCGATGATCACGACGCGCGCCTGGTGCTCGGAGATCTCCTTCAGCATCGCCTCGATGAAGCGGCCGGAGCGGTGCGTGTCCAGCGCGCCCACGATCGGCATGACGAGGACGCCGCGCGCGATCGGCACCACCGGGCTCGACATCGCGGCGATCGTCTCGAGGAGCGCCTCCTGGCGGCTGCTCAGCGACTCGAGCGCCCTCGTCCGCTCCTTGATACGCGACAGGAGCCGCGCGTTCTCGATCACGACGGCGGCCACCGCGGCCACGCGCTCGACGAGCGCCAGGTCGGTCGCCGAGCACGCGTCGGGCTGCGGGCTGGCCAGGACGAGGACCCCGAGGACCGCCTCCCGGGAGAGCAGCGGCACGCCGACCAGCGTGCGCGCGCCGCTCCGGCGCGCCTCGGCGACGTCGCGGAGGTGCTCGTGCTCGCTCGACGCGGTGTCGATGACGAGCGAGCTGCACGAGCGCATCACCCGGCTCACCAGCGAGTCGTCCGTAACGGGCGCGCGCTCGTCGTCGACGAGGCTCTCGCGCTGGGCCATGCCGATCACCAGGAAATCGAGCGCGCGCTCGTGCCCCCCCGCGCCCAGCCTGCGGCTCGCGATCCTGCGGGCGGAGCTCGAGGCGAGGTGATCCGAGAGGGCGCTCGAGAACGGCGTGCGCTCGAGGGTCACGAGGTCGACCCCCGTGTCGATGCAGCGCGACGCCGGCAGATCCGCGAGGGCCTCCGCGACGCCGCGCGTGGCCATCTCGTAGAGCGCCTGCACGCCGCGGTACCCCATATCGTACTCGCGCTGCACGATCGCCGCGTGGATCACGCCGTCCTGGAGCATCGCGATCGTCGAGGTGACGAGATCGAAGGCGACCACCTTGAGATCGCCGGATCGCCCGAGCCTCATCGAGGCAAGCCCCAAGCTGGGGCCGTTCTCGCTGCACACACCCAGGGCGCCGGCGAGGCCGGCGTTCGACCGCACCGCGTCGACGGCGAGCGCGATCGCGCTCTCCACATCGAACAGGTTCTCCGAGAGCGAGGCCACGCGGACCGACGAGCCGGCGATCGCCTCGCGGAACCCCTCGATGCGCCCCTGGGCGTTCGGCACGGCGAAGGACTCCGCCTGGACGGTGATCTCGCCTCCCTGCGGCATGAGCCGCAGCATCGCCTCGCCCGCGATCCTCCCGGCAGCCCGGTTGTCGGTCCCGACGTAGAGCAACGACCGGCTGCCTGGGGCGGCCGGCGTGTCGATCGTGATGACCGGGATACCCGCCGCCATCGCGCGGTCGATGGCCGGCTCGAGCGCCACGGGGTCGATGGGCGCGATCGCGATCCCGTCCACCCGCCGGCGGATCCCTTCCTCGAGGAGCGCCTCCTGAGCCGCGGCGTCGGCGGACATGACGCTCCTGAACTCGACCCCGACCCGGAGATCGCGCCCCGCCGCCAGCGCGCCGTCCCGCAGGTTGTTCCAGTACGCCGTCAACGGCCGGCGGGGAGCCTTGTAGACGCGGATCATCGGCCTGCCTCGCGCGCCGCTCGCGTCGTGGGATCCCCGCCATCCATCGGCGACGCGCCCCTCGCCCCCAGCATCCTCCAGGATGGCCAGGTCGATCGCACTCCAGCGCGGGCCGGTCTGCACGCTCCGGATCCCGTCCGCGAGCGTCTCGATGAGCTCGAGGAGATCGACCGACTCGGCGACGGAGCTCAGCACCTCCTCGAGCAGGCGCAGCTCCTGGGCGCTCTGCGCCTTCTCCTCGAAGAGGCCGCGCCGCTCGAGCACGACGCCGACGCTCACCGCGATCGACTCCACGAGCGCGCGCCACGGGCCCGAGAGCGGCGCCGCGTCCGGCTGCTCCAGGGCGAGGTAGGCGCCCGGCGCGCCGAACATGGGCACCGGTACGACGTGGACGTGGACGCCGTCGAGCGGCCAGCCAGGCGCTTCCGCGAGCTCGGGCAGGTGCGCCTGGTACCACGCGGCCGCGGGGACGAGGCACGGGCCGTGCGCCGCCTCGGGCGCCGCGGCGGGGCCGAACGGAGGCGACGCGCTGAGCACCCCGCCGTCGGACGGCATGTTCACCCGGCCCGGCAGGAGGCCATCGAGCCCGACAATCGCTTTGCAGGAGAGGCGCCGGCCGGTGCGAATCAGCAGGCTCCCGCGCCGCGCGCCGGGGAGGCCCTCCATGGCTCGTCGCACAAGGTCGTGGAGAGTCGAGAAAACGTCCAGTCCGGTAGTCATGCAGATCCGTTCAGCCGCTCGCTCGCTCGCTGCGCAGCGCGCGTGCGGGCGCATCCCGTAGCAGGCGTGAGCGGGCTCGTGCTTGTCAAGCGGAGACGATGGGACCACCGTACGACCACGAGGAGCTCGCCCCCGCATGAAGCTCGCCTCTCTCCGCGGCCCCGGCCGCGATGGCACGCTCGTCGTCGTCCGCCGCGACGGCCTCGCCTACACGCCTGCAGGCGAGGCCTTCCCCACGCTCCAGGCCGCGCTGGACGACTGGGAGCGCGCCGAGCCCGCGCTCCGCCGCATCGCGGCCGACATCGAGCTCGGCGAGGCGGCCGTGACGCCGCTGGTCGCGGAAGAGCTCGCTGCGCCGCTTCCGCGCGCCTACGAGTGGATCGACGGCTCGGCGTACATCCACCACATCGTGCTGGTGCGCAAGGCGCGCGGCGCCGAGCCCCCCGAGACGCTGACGACCGATCCGCTTGTGTACCAGGGCGGCTCCGGCGTCCTCCTCGGCCCGACCGACGACATCGTCCTGCACGACGAGGCCTGGGGCCTCGATTTCGAGGCCGAGGTCTGCGTCGTCCTCGGCGACACCCCGCAGGGCACGCGCCGCGAAGAGGCCCACCGGCACATCCGCCTCTTCCTGCTGGCCAACGACGTGACGCTGCGCAACCTCGTGCCCGCCGAGCTCGCGAAGGGCTTCGGGTTCTTCTGCTCCAAGCCCGCCACCGCGTTCTCGCCGTTCGCGATCACGCCCGACGAGCTCGGCGATTCGCTCCGCGACGGGCGCGTCCACCTGCGGCTCCGCTCGACCTACAACGGCGCGCTCATCGGCGATCCCGAGGCCGGCCCGGAGATGCACTTCTCGTTCTTCGATCTCATCGCGCACATCGCCAGGACGCGCAGCTTCACGGCGGGGACGCTCCTCGGCAGCGGCACCGTCTCCAACGAGGACCCGGCGCGCGGCGTGTCTTGCCTCGCCGAGCGGCGCATGCTCGAGATCCTCTCGGACGGAGCGGCCGGGACGCCGTTCATGAAGCCAGGAGACACGATCATGATCGAGATGCTGAATCGCGCGGGAGAGAGCCTGTTCGGGCGCATCGCGCAGCGGGTGGTGGCCAGATGAGCGCCGCCGTGAAGGGGCTCGCGCTCTACGGCTACTGGCGCAGCTCGTGCAGCTGGCGCGTGCGCATCGCCCTGGCCCACAAGGGCATCGAGCACGCGTACCGGCCGGTGAGCCTCGTCCGGGACGGCGGCGAGCAGCTCCGCGACGAGTACCGGGCCAAGAACCCGATGGCGCAGGTGCCCCTGCTCGAGTTCGAGCAGGGCGGCGCCGTCCGGCGTGTGTCCCAGTCGGTGGCCATCATCGAGCTGCTCGAGGACCTCTTCCCCGCGCCGCCGCTCCTGCCCGCGGATCCGTACCTGCGCGCCAGGGCGCGGCAGCTCGTGGAGATGATCAACTCCGGCACGCAGCCGATGCAGAACACCGCCACGCTGAAGTACGTGAGGGACGAGCTCGGCGGCGACGAGAAGGCCTTCGGCCGGCGCTTCATCGCCTCGGGCCTCGCCGCGTTCCAGGCGGCGGCGAGCGAGCTCTCCGGGCGGTTCTGCGTCGGCGACCAGGTCACCGTGGCGGACGTGTTCCTCGTGCCCCAGCTCTACAACGCGCGGCGCTACGAGGTCGACCTCGCGCCGCTCTCGACCCTCACGCGCATCGAGGCCGCGTGCATGGATCTGCCCGCGTTCCAGGCCGCCCACGCCGACCGCCAGGTCGACGCGGTCGCCTAGCTCGCCCCTGCGTTACCCCTCGCGACGGAGGACCCGGATGGCCAAGGTGGAGTCGATCGGCATCAAGCGCGTGGAGGCGCTGCACTACTACGTGCGCGACCTGGAGCGGAGCCGCAGGTTCTACACGGAGAAGCTCGATTTCCAGGAGATCGCCGCGAGCTCGCCGGAGCTCACCGCGGCGGCAGCGCAGCAGTCGGTCGTCTTCCAGGCCGGCGAGTGCGTCGTCGTCTGCTCGCAGCCGATCGGCGAGGGCGGGCGCGCGTGGCGCTACCTGCGCAAGCACCCCGACGGGGTGGGCACGGTCATCTTCGAGGTGGAGGACATCGACCGCGCCTTCCGGCTGCTCGACGGCCGCGGGGGCACGCCGATCGACGAGATCCACCGGGCGACGGACGAGGGCGGCGCGTTCGCGTCGTTCTCGATCACGACGCCGTTCGGCGACACCACCTTTCGCTTCGTGGAGCGGCGCGGCTACCGGGCGCTGTTCCCCGGCTGCGTGGCCTACGACGCGCCGCGTGGCGGTGAGAACCGCTTCGGGATCGCCCGGTTCGATCACATCACCTCGAACTTCCAGACGATGGCGCCCGCCCTGCTCTGGATGGAGCACGTGCTCGGGCTCGAGCCGTTCTGGCAGATCGCGTTCCACACGAACGACGTCGCGAAGGACGCCACTCACGGCTCGGGCCTGCGCTCGGCCGTGATGTGGGACCCGGCCTCGGGCGTGAAGTTCGCGAACAACGAGCCCTACCGGCCGCACTTCAAGAGCTCGCAGATCAACGTCTTCAACGAGGAGCACCGCGGCGACGGCGTGCAGCACGTGGCGCTCGCCGTGGAGGACATCCTCGCCGCGGTGCGCGCGATGCGCGGCCGGGGCGTGGAGTTCATGCCGACCCCGGCCGCCTATTACGACATGCTGCCCGAGCGCCTGCAGCGGCTCGGCATCGGGCAGATCGACGAGGACGCGGCGGCGCTGCGCGAGCTCGAGGTGCTCGTCGACGGCGACGGCGCGAGGTCGTACCTCCTCCAGATCTTCCTCAAGGAGTCGTCGGGCACGCACCGCGATCCCGACGCCGGGCCGTTCTTCTTCGAGCTCATCCAGCGCAAGGGGGATCGCGGCTTCGGCGCCGGCAATTTCCGGGCGCTGTTCGAGAGCATCGAGCGGCAGCAGAAGGCAGGGGGGCACGGCTGATGCTCGATCGCGTCGTCGCCGGGATCGTCCCGCCCAAGCACCACATCGCCCTGCGGAGCGAGGCGGGGGATCTCCGCTACGAGGAGTGCCTGACGCGGGCTGGCTTCGACGGCCCCTACACGATCGCCTACCACGAGCGCCGGCCGCACGAGCACCGGGTCGCGGAGGCCGCGCATGGCTTCACGCTGCCGGTCGCCGCGCCGGCGCGCCCGCTGGCGAAGCGGCACTACCGGTCGCAGGATCTGCCGCGGCGGGGCGGGCCCGCCGTCGACTGCCGCGTGCCGGTGCTCTTCAACGACGACGTGGTGATCGGGCTCGTCCAGCCGGACGCGGCCGATCCGGTGTACTTCGCGAACGCGGACGCCGACGAGCTGTTCTTCATCTTCCACGGGGGCGGCGTCCTGCGCACGATGCTCGGCGATCTCCGCTTCGAGCAGGACGACTACGTCGTCATCCCGAAGGGGCTCTTCTACCGCTTCCTCCCGGACGCCGCGCCCCAGCGGTGGCTCTCGATCGAGGCCGCGGACATCCACCTCCCGCGCAAGTGGCGCAACGAGGTCGGCCAGCTGCGGATGGACGCGCCGTACTCGCACCGTGATTTCCGGCGGCCCACGTTCGCCGGCCCCCTCGACGAGGGCGTCCGCGCGCTCGTCGTGAAGCGCGGCGGCGCCTTCCACGGCTTCGCCCTCGAGCGCTCGCCGCTCGACGTCGTCGGCTGGGACGGGGCGGTGTACCCGTTCGCGTTCCCGATCCAGCGCTTCCAGGCGCGCGTCGGGCTCGTGCACCTGCCTCCGGACTGGCACGGGACGTTCGCCGCGCGCGGCGCCCTCGTCTGCAGCTTCGTGCCGCGCCCGACCGACTTCCACCCGGAGGCGATCCCCTGCCCGTACCCCCACGCGTCGGTCGATTGCGACGAGTTTCTGTTCTATTGCCGCGGCAACTTCACCTCGCGCCGCGGCGTCGGCCCCGGCAGCATCTCGCACCATCCGGCCGGCGTCCCGCACGGGCCGCACCCAGGCGCGTACGAGGCGAGCCTCGGGGCCCGCGAGACGAGCGAGCTCGCGGTCATGCTCGACACGATCCGCCCGCTCTCGGCCACCGCGGCCGCGCTCGCGGTCGAGGACCCGGGCTACCAGGACAGCTTCATCGCGGGCCCCTAGCGGGGTCAGGCGACGGGAGACTTCCCTCAGGGCCCTGGGGCTTGTTGAAGCAGGCGCTCGTGCACTCGTTGAAGCGCTGCGACTCCTCGAAATCGATCCCGTTCAGCCCATTGCAGGACATGCCGATGATGCAGCGGGCGTTGCACACGATCGACCCGACGCAGTCGTCGGGGTTGGTCGAGAACGGGAATCCCAGCCCGCACGCCATGAAGACGTCGTTGGCGTCCTCGCAGACGGTGCGGAAGATGGAGATGCCGCAGCCACGGAGGCTATCTCGCTGGCTGTCGCAGCCGTCGAACAGGTACTTCTCGTCCTTGCATTCGAGCTCCTCCTCGACGCAGGTCACGTAGTCGTCGAAGGAGCCGGTGCAGCTCGCCTTCACCGCGGCCGCCCGCGCGGTCTCCGCCTTGTCGACGCACTCGAGGTACCTCGCCTCGCTGCAGCCGGAGCAGTCGCAGATGCGGTCGCAGGCGCGCTCCTCGGGCGAGGGGCAGCCAGCGGAAACGAGCGCGCCGCCGACGGCGACCAGGGAGAGGAGCACCCAGTGGGTGCGCGGCGGGCGGCGCTTGGGGGCGAGCACGGTGACCTCCTCCCCCTACTCTATTTCATTTCGGCATCTTGCCGAGCCGCTCGAGCAACGCGCGCACAAGGAGCGGCCACGCGACCGTGGCGTCCGCGTACACCTCGGCGAAGCGCCCGCCCTCCTGCGGCGGGGTGAACTTGCCCCAGCTCACGCCCTCGGAGTACGTGCAGCCGGACAGGCCGCCCCAGTGGACAGGCTCGGGGCAGATGCGGACGCCGTACTGGAACCGCGGGTGATCGACCTCGATGTCCAGGCGATCGCCGACGATGTCGTAGAACGGCGCGACCTGCTGGGCCCAGTTGCGCGGCACGCCGCCGCCGATGGTGAAGATGCCGAGGCGCTTCTTCTTGCGGACCAGGCGGGCGTAGCTCAGCAGATCGAGGAACGGATTGTACGGCGGCGGCACGGCCTCGCGCCACACGTCGAAGCCCGGCTTGTCGCCGTGCTGCGCCTTCACCTTGCGCAGCATCCACGTCGCCACGTCGAGGCCCATCTCGCTGTCGGTGAAGGCCGGCACATAGACGGGCACGTCGCGGAGGTACGCGCTCCGGAGCACGCCCGGCGAGTCGCCCATCTCCGCCAGCGCCTTGCCGAGCTGGCGGCAGATGATCTCGCTCGACCAGGGAGAGCCGGGGTCCAGCTTGTCGAGCTCCTTCCGGACGAAGACCTCGATCGCGTTGAGGTTCTTCTCCATCTCGAGCGTGTCGTAGACGCGGTTGTACCCCTTCTCGAAGTACGTCTCGTCGGAGATGCCCGGGTTCGCCTTGTAATGGGTCAGGCCGACCGCCTCGCTCAGCCCGTGCGCCATGAGCGCCCCCGTGCTGATGATGCAGTCGATCATGCCGGCCTCGATCATCCGGACGATGACGACGCCCATCTTGGCGACCGTCATCGCGCCGGAGAACGTCGCCACGACGAGGCAGTCCTCGTCGCGCACCATCGCCTCGAGCACGTCGCACGCCTCGCCGAGCGCGCGGCCGCTGAACGCGGTCCTGCTCATCGCGCGGAGCAGATCGTCGAACGAGTCAATCTTCAGCGGGTCGAGCGCGGCGAGCGGGACGAGCTGGTCTTCGACGCCGTCGCCGAGCTGGCGGTGCGAGGAACGAGGATTCTCCGGAGAGGACATAGGGCGCGAACATATACCCGCGCGGGGGGTAGGCCGTCGAGCGCGAAGCTCCCCGCGAGAAGGGCAAACTCAAGGCCGGACGGGCAGCGAGCACGCGAGGCGGCGCGCGGATCTCGCCGCTGCTCTGGCCGCTGCCGTGCCCTCCGTTCCGCCGAATTTCCCGGCGCCTTGACCGATCCCGCGATCGCCGCCTTCGGCGCGCCGGGCCGCGAGATCGGCGCGAACGAACGCGAGCGGGCCCGCGCTGAGCTGGCCGTCGGTCCGCCGCTCCAGATCCATCAGCGCGGCGATCTTCGCCACGCAAACGTCACGACCTGACACACGGACGTCATAGACAGCCGTGCTCGCGGGCGCGCGGCGGCCATCGACCGTCGCGAACGCGCTCGCCCGATCGAGCAGGAAGCGCGCGCCGGGCGGGCGCGCGGCGCACGCCGGCATGCGGGTGAGCTCGGTGCGGACATTCGGGACGATCTCCCAGCCGTCGAGCGGCAGGAGCGGCGGGGCCTTCGCGGTCGCACCTTGCGCCGTCGTCGCGGCAGGCGGGATCGGCACCGTCCGGCCGAGCGTCAGGCCGTGGAAGCTGAGCAAGAGCGGCACGCCGGCGCTCGTCGGCTGCCCAAGCGCGGGCTCGCCGAGGTTCGCGAGCGAGGCGATCGGCCGCGGGGCCTCGCCGGAGGACCACGCGACGAGCGACGCCCCGCGGAGCCACGCGACGGGGCCATCCGGCGTCTCGCTGAAGGCGACCTCCGCCTCGGGCATCAGCTCCAGCGGCACCTCGGCGACCTCGGCGCCGCGGCCCGGCCTCACCTGGATCAGCACGTCGCGGCCCGAGGCGCGCACCCCGAACAGGATCCGGCCCCCGGACGCCGCGAACCGGGCGAGGATCGCGTCCCGGCCGACGCCCTCGGGCGCCGGGCCCGTCCACGAGCGGACCCTGGCCTGGAGCTCGGTCGGGTCGAGCCAGCGCAGCGTCCACGTCGCCCGCGGCGCAGCGGAGGCGCCGCGCGCCTGGAGATCGGCGCCGGCGCCTCTGGCAGCAGCGCCGTCGGGCGAGCGCACCTCGAGCGCGGCGACGGTGGAGAGCTGGCCCCAGCGCCTGTCGCTCACCGACGAGACGCGCCGCTGGCCGTCCGGTCCGGGCTTCACGTCGCGGGCGAGCAGCGCGAGCGCCTCCTGGGTGCTGCGCGGCGGCGGCAGGCCCGCCGGCGAGAGCGGCGGCCCCGGCTGTGTCGTGCAGGCGAGCGCGCGCTCCGGCAGCGCCGGGGACGGCGGCGAGCGGAGCGGCAGGAGCGGCGCGGCCCCGAGCGCAGGACCGCGGAGCGGCGCTCCCTGCGCGGGCAGCGGCGGCCCCCAGCCGACGCGGAGGTGGGTCGAGATCCTCAGGCCGGCCTCGTTCACGGCCAGCATCCCGGGCTCGGCGAGCAGGTCGCCACTCCGGGCGATCTCCGCCGCGGCCTGGGGTGGGATCTCGATGGGCGACCACGTGCGGCCGGCGTCATCCGACGCGAGCACCTTCCCTTCCCCGACGGCGATCCCGCGGCCGGCGTGGACCACGGCGTGCGCGGCCCCGGCGAGGCGAGCCCGCGAGGCCTCGCCGCCGGGGGAAAGGACGACGGCGGTGAGCTCTCCGGCCTCGTCGGCCACCACGAACGACAGCGCGCCGTCCTGCCCCTCCTCGATCGGGCTGACCACGTTGACGTCGTCGCCCCCGCCGCGCAGCCAGCCGAGCGGGAGCAGCGGAGCCTCCCTGCCGCCGGCGTCGATCACCGCGACATGGGCGCCGGGCGAGGCGCCCTCGCGGCCGTCGCCGCGCGGCGCGGGCTCGTCGCGGGGCGCGACGTCGCTGTCCCAGAGCCCGCGCAGGATCGCGATCCGGCCGTCGGCGAGCGCGCCGGCGCCGCGCCAGCGGACGTCCGTGCCCGGGCGGACCGTGCTCCACCGGCCGCTCGGCTGTCGCACGCACACGCTGCCCTCGTCATCCGCGTCGCACGGCGCGAGCAGCAGGGCGCCGCCGCTCGGGGACACGCGGAGCTCGGCCTCGCCGCTCCGCACGAGGACGGGGGGCTCGCTGCCGAAAGGGCGGTCGGGCTTGACCTGGAGCACGCCGAACGGATCGTGGCGGCCGTCCGGCCCGCCCTCGCCGAGCGCGCAGGCCACCCACGCCGCTCGCCCCGCGCGGCCGACGCCGCAGACGTTCAGCCAGTCGCCGCGGCCGAAGGGGGCGACCTCGTGGAGCGCGCCGGTGGCGAGATCCACGCGGGCGAGGACGCCGTGGCTCGCCGTGATCGCGGCAGACGTCCACACCGCGCCGCTAGCGATCGCTGCCTCGAGCGGGTGGCGCCCCGTCGCGCGGATCCAGCGGAGCAGGGGCGCGCCTGGGCCGGGCTCGGGCGCATCGTCGGCGGGCGCGGGCCCGAGCCGCGCCTCGGCGACCAGGATCCGCGCCTCGCGCTGCCCGGACGACGAGGCCCTGCCCTGCGTCACGGCGAGCAGCGCGCCGTCGCGCAGACGGACGTCGGCGACGCGGAGCAGCGCGGCGGCGTCGCCGTCCTCTCCGTCCCCGCCCGGCGACGGCGCGACGGGGCGCCACGACGCGCCGCCGTCGGTCGTGACCGCGAGCCCTGCCGCCTCGAAGAGCCCGGCGCCGTGCCGCGCGTCGCGAAATGCGAGGGCGCGCAGCGGCAGGGCGGGCAAGCCCGGCAGCGTGCGCGGCTGTCCCGTCTCGATGTCGAGGAAGATCGGGGAGTCGGCGATGGCGTCCCAGACCGCGACGACGGCGGGCCCGCCGCCGATGCGCTGGAGGTCCGTCTCGGACCGGGCGAGGACCGCGGGCGCGCCGAGCGGGTCATCGAACCGGTAGACACCGTGGACTCCGCGCCCGACGAGCCGCGGGCCGGTTGCGGACGGAACCAGCACGAGCTCGATCAGGGGCTCGGGGCACGCCGCGGTCTCCGGCCGTGCCGCGCCGTCGGCGCCGACGAGGACGCGCTGGCCGCCGACGAGCGCGAGCGTGCCGCCGGCGACCCGGGGCCCGATCGCGGTCGCGCCGCTCGCGTCGACCCAGCGGGTAGGCACGGGCGCGGGCGGCGGGGGGCGCACCGCCGCGGGCGCTCCGCGCTCTTGCGGCGCAGATCGGGGCGGCGCGCCGCCGCAGCGGGCGAGCGCGAGCGCAGCGAGGAGCGCGGCCGCGCGCCGCGACCTGCGCGGTGGCGCTGCGAGGCGGGGAGCGCCCGCCGCTCTGGACTGCATCATCAGGGCTGAGACTACCGTGTTTCGCTGGCCGCCGCGGCGCCGTGACGGGCCGCAGGCAGCGCCTTGCGGCCGGCGTGCGCCCGCCAGAGATGCGGTGTCCATGGCGGTACACGGAGGCCGCAGCGGCACACGGAGGCAGCGCCCGCGACAGGGACGCAGCGACCGCGAGGCTCAGTGGACGGCCGAGCCTGCCGGGACCGGGGCGGTCTCGTCGGCCAGCGCGGCGGCCCTGCGGGCGAGGAGGGCCATGAGCCCCCTGGCGCCAACCACGGCATGGTCGGACACGCAGTTGTTGAAGATCGCGTGCACCTGCTCTGCCTCCTGGGAGAGCCGAGCGACGGTCTCCGCCCAGGGAGCGAGCTCCACGGGGTCGTAGATGTACCTGAACTTCTCGTTCACGCCGACGGGCGCGTCCCAGGTCTCCTCGCGCCGGCCGTGGAAGCGCACCACGGCGAGGCGAGGATCGGCGACGAGGGCGGTGGGAGGCATGCTGTTGTCCTTGCCCTGCGGCTCATCGACGATGACGTAGAATGCGCCGAGATCTCGGAGGAGGTCCGCGACGCGCTCGATGCGTCCAGGCATGCCCCATGACCCGTGCCGGAGCTCGACGGCGAACGGGAGCCCGTCCATGCGCCTCCGGCAATCCTCGATGACACGCACGTTGCCGCGCGTCGCCGTGAACCACGGAGGGAACTGGAAGAGCACATACCCCAGCTTGCCCGCCTGGCGCAGCGGATCGAGCGCCAGCCGGAAGCGCTCCCAGAGCGCGTCTCTGACCTCGGCCGGCAGGTCTGTCGGGTAGAGGCGCCGCCTATCGAAGAGCGAGGCTGGCAGCGCGCCCTGGACGTCCGGGGGGAGGCGGACGGGCTCCACGGGGTGCTGGGTGAGCGGCGCGAACGCCTTCATGTTGAACACGAAATCAGGCGGAGTCCGCTCGACCCACTGCGCCACCATCCCCGGACCCGGGAGGGCGTAATAGCTCGAGTTGACCTCGACCACGGGGAACTGGGACGCGTAGAACTTCAGCCGTTGTGCCGGGCTCGACACGCCCTTCGGGTAGAATCGATGGCTCTTCACCAGGGTCGGGTCCGTCCACCCGGCGGTCCCGGCGAGGGCGTTGCCGATGCGGGCGGGCACAGGCGCGCACGCCGCGAGCGCCGCGGCGCGCGCGAGCCGCTGCTCCTGCTGGTGCGGAGCCTCCTCTGAAGGCGATCGCGGCGGGTCGCGCAGGGCTTCTTCGTGCATATCGGGAGCAACCTAAGGCCTCTTTGCGGCGATGGAACCGCTCGCCCGGAGATACGACGGCAGGTGCTCATTGCCTCTCACGAAGGTCCTCTCTCCAGTCGTGCGCATGCGCTCGTGCGCATGCGCTGGTCGTGCGCGTACCCTCCCGCTCGCTCGACGAGCTCCCGGATTGCCAGATCCTGATCCGGGCGGTCTTCCGTCACGCTCTTTCGCCGTGGATGAGGCCGCGAATGCAGCGCGCCGACAGCGTGGAGAGCCCAGATTGTGCATGCGCCGACCGGTCGCCTGCGCTATACTGAACAGGGGCCAGGGGGATTGATATATTCCTGCCCGGCAGGACAGAGGTGATCGATGTATTCAGCGAATCGTCGCCGGAATATCGAGCGGGAAGAGCGCATGCTGCTCCGCGAGAAGCGGGAGCAGGCGGCCGGCAAGCTCCTTCAGAAGGTGCCGCAGCTTACGAGCTTGAACCTGGAAATTCGCGAGACCCGGCCCAATTCGGCCATGAATGAGACGCAGTACATCCGCCGCGTCGTTGTCGAGCATGCGCATGCGCTGTTCGAAATGCCGTGCTCGTACTCTTCGTGTGACAACGGCGGCTACGACGTGACGCAGGAAATCCTGAGCGGCCTCGCTTCGCGCACGGCGCGGTTCGAGGGGGAATGCGCCTGTCGAGGGAGCTGTGGTGGCGAGTGCTGCTCCCGGGTCCTCCGCTACGTCGCCACGGCCACGTACCGTGGCCCCGAGGCGTAGGGCGGGCGCTTATCGCCCGGGACGGCGTACGCCGCGAGGGGCGGCCGGGGCGCTGTCCGCGAGGGGCGGCCGGGGCGCTGTCCGCGCCTCGGCGCGCGCTCCGCGCTTCACTCGGTGATGGGAGGCTGTGGCCCCGGGACGATCCCTGCGATGTCCGGATCCTCCCCCGGTGACCCGCCATCACCGAGGCCCTTTTCCTTGCGGCGCGCGAGACGGTTCGCGTCTTTCTCGCGCTGCCTTTCCTGCCGGGCGCGTTCTTTTTGCCGCTTCATTGCTGCCTGTTTCTGCTGCATATGGAGCCAGGCCTTTCAGCGCCTCCGGACGGCGCGTTCTTCAGCACCTCGCGGTGCGTCCTGAGAAGGCGCAGGCGCGGCGCACGATCGGCGCCGCGCCTCGCCCGCGATCAGTACCGGTCGCCCCGGCCGCCGCGGCCGCCGGAGCCACCGCGACCGCCGCGGCCACCACCGCCGCCGCCGAAGCCGCCACCGCCGCCGCCGAAGCCACCACCGCCGCCGCCGCCGAAGCCGCCACCGCCGCCACCACCGCCGAAGCCGCGCGCCGGGCGCTCCTGCGCTTCGTTGACCTTGAGCGCGCGGCCATCAAGGACCGCGCCGTTCAGCTGCGAGATCGCGCTGTTCGCGGCCTGGGCCGAGCCCATGGTCACGAACGCGAAGCCGCGAGGCTGCCCCGTCTCGCGGTCGGTCGGCATCGCGACCTCACGGACCTCGCCGGCTGCGGCGAACGCGGACTCGAGGGTCTCGCGGGTGGTGCTGAACGAAAGGTTTCCAACGTAGAGACGATTTCCCATGCCATCCTGCTTTTTTTACGGCTTTCTGGTGCGCCGCTGAGGCGCTCTCGGCCTGCCATCCGACGAAGCCGTAACGGATCGAACGGAGACGTGCCGCGCGGAACCCCCGCGCGGTCACACGGTGCGTCGTCCAGTCGTCCGAGCGAGCTGCAGGCTCCCTCACGAGAGGGAAACAGGAAAGCGTCGTATCGAGGGCCAGGGACGTTCGTGAGGAGAAGCATCCTAGCCCGATGCGCCGTCGTTCGCAAGCGGGCCGTCCGTGGTCGAGGCCACCACGGTTGCCACCGCCCACCGCCCACCGCCCACCGCCCACCGCCCACCGCGCGCCTCGCGCGGGCGCGCCAGCTCCACGCGGCCTCCTGCTCGCCTCGCCGCGCCATCATCGCCGTCCGCCGCTCGCCGCGGGCTCTCCCTTCGGCGCGGGCCCGACCGTCGTGGCGCCGGCGTCGGCAGGGCGGGCGAGCCTTGGCTTGCGCCCTGCCGCTCCGGCGCTGACGTGGAAGATGTCCTGCGCCTCCTTGGGCAAGATGGCGCGGTGGATACGGCGACTCGCGACGAGGTGCTGAAGCGCTGGCGCGCGCGCGGCTTCCACGGCGGGCTGTGGACCGATCCGCCCGGCCGCATGTGGAGGGATTACGTTCACGACGAGGACGAGCTCCTGATGGTCCTCGAAGGCGAGCTCGAGCTCACGCTCGCGGGCAAGACGATCGTGCCCCGCATCGGCGAGGAGATCGAGATCCGCGCCGGCGTGGTGCACACCGTCTGCAACCGGGGCGAGACGACGGCCCGCTGGCTGTACGCTTACGGGCGGCTCGGGTGATCGCCGGTACGGGCGAGGCCGTCCGCTGCGGCCGCGACGTCCCCCCGCGGCGCGGGTGAGGCCGCGGCGGCGCCGGCCTCGGCGGGGGCGGAGCGGCTGGCGACCCAGAGCCAGAGGACGAGGGCGCCGAGCGCGACGCGATACCAGCCGAACGGCGCGAGGCCATAACGCTTCAGGTAACGCAGGAAGACCGCGATCACGAGCAGGGCGACGGCGAACGAGACGGCGAGCCCGACCACGAGCGCCACGATCCCGCCGGGGGCGTCGAGCAAGGCGCGGCCGTTCTTGACGAGATCGAAGACCGTCGCGGCGCCGAGCGTGGGGATGGCGAGGAGGAACGAGAACTCGGCGGCCGCGGCGGTGCTGAGGCCGGAGAGCTGCCCGCCGACGATGGTGGTCATCGAGCGCGACGCGCCGGGCCAGAGCGAGAAGCACTGCGCGAAGCCGATCGCGAGCGCGCGCTGGAGCGTGACGTCCTCGACGCGCGGGGCGCCCTGATCCGGCCGGCGGCGGCGGACCGACTCGACGCCGATCATCAGGAAGCCGCCGACGATGAGCGCCGCCGCGACGGGCCCCGGGCCGAACAGATGCGCCTTGATGGCCTTGTGGAAGAGCAGGCCGACCACGGCGGCGGGGAGAAACGCGAACGCGAGGGCGAGCGCGAGGCGGAGGCTGTCCGGATCCCGCCGGACCATGCCGCGCACGGTGGTCGAGAGGCGCTCGCGGAAATAGACGACGACGGCGAGCACCGCGCCGAGCTGGATCACGATATCGAGCGTCTTCGCCGCCTCGCTCTGGTGACCGAGCCACGCGCCGAGCAGGATGAGATGACCGGTGGACGAGACGGGAAGGAACTCGGTCAGGCCCTCGAGGACCCCGAGCAGGACGGCATCGAACCAGAACATTGCGCCGAGTCTACCCTCACGCGGGCGAGAGGTGCTCGAGAGCGCGCACGGGATCGGGCTGCGTGGCGGGATCGCGGCGCGGCCGCGGCGGCGCGACGGAGAGCGCCGGCCGTCGACGCGAGATCCCGTGGAGGCTGGGCCTCCGAGCGCCGCGCCGCCAGTCACGCGGGCGATCGGCGCCGGCGGCAGGGCGCGCCAGCGGGGGAACGCTCGACCGCGACGCGCGTCGTCCTCGCGGGGACGATCTCGCCGGCGATGGCCGCAAGGCGCGAAGAGCCGCGCGTCCCGGAGCCGCGCGCCTCGGTGTTCGTGGCCGCGCATGGACGACGCGGAAGAAAGCGTCGTAGTCGGCGCTCACCTGGGCCAACGAGCGGAGAGGGCGCCAGCAGCACAGCGGTAATCGCCGCAGCCCCCGTCCGCCTCGATCACGAGCCGTTTCACGAGCCGTCGCTTGGCGGACTCAACAGGAGTGATCGAGGCACCTGCCCTTCGCTACCGCAGTTCGCCCCACGGCTCGACGCGGGCGATCGCACGAGCTGACGCAAGCTGCAGAGCACGAAAACGCCAGCTCCCCACGAACAGGGCACCTGGGACAGGGGGAAGTCCCGACAGAAACAGGGAAGTCCCGATCAGCCCGTAAGTGCCAGCCGCGCGAAACCGTGCGAAGAAGAGAAGAAGGGCACCGCGAGTACCGCAGCTCACACAATAGCCATGTGAAGATTCGAACAAGTTGCATTTGTTTCCGGCGTGCATCGCGACCGTGACCCGAAGCGGGCGCCCGCAGCCGCGCTGAACTGGGCCGTTCGCGTTGCATCTTCCACGTCCCGAGTGCCTCCACGACACCGTCCAAGCAGGTCGAACGGAACTCGAGATCTTCGTGCTGGTCTGTCGAGAGAGCATGTTGCGCGGTTGACTCGAACAAACATCGTCGTGTACACCTCGATAGAAGAGGCCGTCGGCGCCGGGGGGTGCCGCCGTGCAGGCCATCGACACCACGCAAGCGCGCTCGCGCACTTCCGCAGCACAGCGGCAGGAGATGCGGGCCCGCGATCGTCGCAGGGAGGCAGCACTGTGTCATCGATCGTAAGAGCCCATCGCACCTCTTCGCAGGGTCAGCACAGGGACGCCACGATCTCGTCTTCCCGACGAAAGTATTGCGTCCTCGTCGTCGACGACGACGAAAGGGCGCTGAGGTCCATTTCCGCGGTCCTCTCCGGGGACGTCGACGTCGTGGAATGTACGTCGGCGGAGCAGGCGCTCGTATTGCTCGAGACCAGGGAGTTTCACCTGGTCTGCTCCGACGTGGTGATGCCTGGGATGAAAGGGGACGAGCTGCTCCGGAGGGTGGCGAACATGCCCGTGTACACGAGCTGTCTCCTCATCACCGGCGCCGAGGAGTACACGCGCTCGAAGGAGGCCGTGTATCACCACGTCCTGCTCAAGCCGTTCAATCCGGCCCGGCTCACGGCGCTCGTCCTTCAGCTGGCGCGCCTCACCGAGATGAAGCGCTCGGTCCACTCGATGGCGGACTCGCTCACGCCGACGGACGCCGGGAGCGAGCTCGTGTCGTGCGGCTGGCCCGACGCCGGCATGGCGCCGGAGTCGTCGCACGCGCCGAGATCCACGAGGCTGGAGGCCTGCGTGACGTGCGGCGCCACGCCGCACGATCTGCCGCACGAGCCGGAGCCGGCGAGGGCCGCCGCGTCCACGCTCCGGGCCCGGAAGCGATGGGCCCGGTGAGCCTGCTGTCGCGCCGCCGCCCGCGCCGGCCGCGGGGCGGCCCGGCGGCGCGCGGCCGTCGCGGCGCGGGTCAGGCGCCGCTCGGGCCCTGCTCTTCCCACCACCTCGCCATGCGCACCTGCATCTCATCGACCGAGACGTCCTCGATGACGGCCGACAGGATCCACTGGTGCCCGAACGGGTCCTCGATCCTGCCCTCTCGCCGGCCGTAGAACTGGTCCGCGATCGGGTAGATGATCTTGGCCCCCGCCTCGACGGCGCGCGCGGCGACCGCGTCGGGGTCCTCGACGTTCAGCGTGAGGACGATCGGCGAGCCGCCGAGCGCCTTCGGGCCGCGCGCGTTCCACTGGGGGGCCTCGTCGGCGATGCTGATGACGGAGTCGCCGATCACGAGCTCGGCGCAGACGATGGCGCCGCCGAGCTTCGGGTCGGCGAGGCGCAGCTTCTCGGTCGCGCCGAACGCCTTCTTGTAGAACAAGATGGCGTCGGGCGCGCCGGCAACGACGACGTGCGGCACGACGGCGTGGTACGGGGGCGGGGCGATAGGGTGCGGTCTCTGGGTCATGAGCGAAGGATGGCCACGCGGCCGGAGCGGGTATTGTAAAAACGTGCCGGCCTGCCGAGCCGGCTCGTCCAGCGCCGCCTCAGCCATCGCCGGTGGTCAGCCATCGAGCGGGACATGGTTCCGCTCGCGACGCCTGGTCACGTACTCGGTGGGCGTGAGGCCGGCGAACGCGCGGAAGTCGTGGATGAAGTGCGCCTGGTCGTAATAGCCACACGCGGCTGCGACGCCCGCCCAGGAGACGCGCTCGCCGCGCTCGATCGCGGAGACCGCCTGCTGGAAGCGCTGCACACGGCAATAACGCTTCGGGGTGAGGCCGACCCGCTCGGTGAAGCTCCGGATGAACCGCTTCGAGCTCATCCCGAGCTGCCCTGTCACGTCAGCCACGGTCCACGCGCGGGACGGGTCCGCGAACGCGGCGAGCGCGAAATCGACCGAGGGATCGCGCTCGAGCGGCGCGCGCGGGCGGAGGAGCCGCGACGCGAGGGCGGACTCGAGCGCGCGGAGCCTTTCCTCGGGGGTCTTCGCCTCGAGCACGCGCTCGCGGACGAGGGCGGCCTCGCGCCCCCACAGCGCGTCGAGCGAGACGTGGGCGCCGCCGAGCGCCGCGGCGTCCGGGCCGAAGAACGGGGCCGCGCCGCCCGGGGAGAGCTCCGCGCCCACGATCGCGCGCTGCTCCGCCGTGTCGATCGCGAAGTGCTCGGCGTGGGCGCCGCAGACGGCGATGCCGGAGAGGCGGTGGCAGCGGGCGGCGCCGCCATCGGCAGCGCCGTGCTCGGCAGCGCCGTCGTACCAGCGCAGCTCGTCCTCGACGAGGTTGATGAGGAGGCTCATGGCGCCGCTGGGGAGCACGCGCTCGAGCAGGTCGGGGAGCTCGGGGGCGGCGTAGTACCAGAGCAGGCGGACGAAGCGGCCGAGTGGGGGAGGCGGGGTGTACGTAACGAAGCGCATGGGGAGGCCCGGGAGAGGCAGCATGCCATGGCCGAGGACGCGCGGCGCGCAAAGGCCGCTCCGATCGAGCCGTACCGCGGTCGAGCTGACGCCCCGCTCCATCGAGCCAGCGCGCGAACGGCTTCGGGAGCGGTCCCGTGGAGGGGCGCTCGGAGCTCAGTAAGGCGGCAGCATCCTCCGGAATCCGTGGCCCAGCGCCAGCACCAGGAAGACCAGGTTGCGCAACGGCAATACCGGCCAGAAGAGGCCGAGAGGCCCTTCCGCTAGGGCGCTTCGCTCCTCCCCCGCCGCGGCGCCCTCCCCTTGTTCGCCCCGGAACACCCGCGCGAGGCGCGCGCCGAGCCGCCGCATCCACGCGACCGACCGCGGAAAATCGGCGATCCCGTCGAGCCACGCTCCAGGGATCCCGCGCGCCCCCAGCGTCGCGCCCGCGAGGCCGCCGACGATCGCGCCCGTGCTGTCGGCGTCGCCGCCGAGCAGGATCACGTCCTCCACCGCGCGGCGGAAATCGCCCGGGTGCGCGAGCCAGCAGAACAGGGCCGCTGGAACGGTGTCCACGATGAAGCCGCTCACGCCCTGATGGAGGCCTATCGCCGCGGCGAAGTCCTCCGCCGAGGCGCGCCGGCCGAGCAGCTCCGCCGCGCGGTCGAGCCTGCGGCGGAGCTCCTCGTCCGCGACGCGCTCGCGGAGCAGCGCGAGCAGCTCGGCCGGACTCACCTGCTCGGGCGTGCGCACCGCGGCATACGCGGCCGCGAGCGCGATGATCCGCGCGCCCTCCTCGGCGCGTGGATCGGTGTGCGTGAGGCGCGTGGACGCGCGCACCATGGCCTCGATGCGCGACGGCGTGAGCGCGAGGGCCGCGCCCAGGATCGGCGCGCGCATCGCGGCGCCGTTGCCCGCGGAGAAGACGCCGCTCCGCTCCGGAGAGAACCCGAGCCACAGCTTGAGGATCGCCCGCAAGGTGGCGTAACCGACGCCCGCCGGCAGCGAGGCGAGCCAGCCGCGGAGCTGCCACGCGAGCGCGCGCGCGAACCGCGCCGCGTCCCCCGGCGCGGCCAGGAGCGCCTGGGCCGTCATGCACGCGTGCTCGGCGTCGTCGCTGATCATCCCGCGGCCGAGCACGAAGCGGTGCTCGATCGGCGACGCGCCGAAGAGGCGAGCGGCGCGGCGGCGCGACAGGCCCTCTCTGGGCAGGCCGAGCGCGTCGCCGACCGCCGTCCCAAGGAGGACGCCGGCGAGGCGGTCCTCGCGATCGATGGGTATCGTCTCGATGGCCATGCGAGCACGCGCTTCACGTTCCGTGCCCGGAACGCGCGGAGGAGATCCGCGCTTTCACCCGCCCTGGCCAGGGCGGCGGCATGCCAGGATGGCAGTCCCTCGACAGGCTGATCGACACCGTGTCGCGAGAGCCGCGGTAACCCGCTCCGGAACAGGCCCTTCTCGGCGTCTTCGGCGCTCCGCGCGCGTGGCTGGCTACGCCCGCCGGCGCCGCCGCGCGAGCGCGAGGCCCGCGAGCGCGGCGAACGCAGCGGCGCCTCCGCCCGGGCCCGCCGAACCGCCAGCGCTGCACCCGGCCGCCGCCTGCGCACCGTCGGGCGCGTCGCCGGCGAGATCGCTCGCCTCTTCGAGGTCGGACAGATCCGGCAAAGCGTCGGACTCGTCGCGCCTCAGCAGCGCCGGCTCGTCCTCCAGCGCGTTGTCGGCGATCGGCCGGACGACGACCTCCTCGTAGTAGCCCTCCAGGCCCTTCGAGCCGGCTCGCAGCGCCGCGACCGGCGGCGCTGTGGCGCCGGCCGCCTCGACCCGGAACAGCGTGTTGCCGAGCGTCACATACCAGCCCCCGTCGAACCAGCGCGCGTGGCCGAGCGCGCTGCTGATCTCCTCGGGCGCGGCGCCCGGGCGGCCGATGTAACGCTTGCCCTCGTTGAGGAACACCACCTCGCCAGAATCGCTGATGCCGTCGTGGCCGACACGGAGCTTCTGCTGATCGAGCTGGCTCGAGGTCGCGAAGGAGCTGAGCTGGTGCAGCTCGCCGTCCGGGGTCCGCAGCCACACCTGGTTCACGTCCCCGTCGCTCCTCAGGAACCCGGCGTGCCCCGCGTGCAGGAGCAACCCCGCGGGATCGCCCGCGATCGAGTCGCCGAGAGCGACCTCTGCGCCATCCGCCGTGTACAGGAAGCTCGAGCTCGTGCTCCCGTCCGACCACCGGCCAGCGACGTTCGTCCCATCGGTGATGGGCCGCTCCAGGTTGCCCGGGTGGTCTCCGAGGGTGCCCACGAGCAGGTGGCGGATGAACGGCTCTTCGTGCGTTGCGTAATAGATGTCACCGGTGGCCGCGATGTCGGACTGGAACGGCGAGTCGCTGCCCGTCCGGCTCCAGATGCCCCGGCTGTGCCCCGTCGACAGCGTGTGCGCGTAGGCCCTGCCCCCGTCCTCCGTGACCCACACCAGCGAGTCGCCGTTCACCGCGTCCAGCCGGCCCGTCGTGATCCTGGTCCACACGCCGTCGACCGACGTGAAGATGCGGCCGTATCCTGACTGGATGGCGGCGCCCGACGGCGTGAGCGCGCCGTAGGTGGGGGTGCTCCCGGGCGGATCCTGCGGCAGCGTCGCGAGCCAGCTCACCTGCTGCGAGGCGCGGTCGAGGACGCCGAGCGACTGGAACTGATTCAGGAACAGGACACGGGCAGCGTCGAAGTCGAGGATTGAGCCCTGGACGCGATGCACCGCGACGAGCTTCGGGCTCCGCTCGATAAGGAGGGGCCCGAAGGTCGCCGTGGCCTCGGAGCCGGCGCCCGCATTGCCCGAGAGCGTGACGGTGAGCTCTTCCCCCGATTCGAACGCCGGGAAGGGGCGAGTGAGGAGCATCAGCGTCCCCGGAGGCGAGCTCGAGGTGCGGTCGATGCAAGCGCTCGCCGTCTGCGTCCGGCCTCGAACCTCCACGCAAAGGCGCTGGCACGCCTGGGTCGATGTCGCGAAACACCTCACGTCGAGCGGCACGTTCCCCGAGATGACGCTGTGGGGGCGCGGGCTCGAGAGGTAAAGAAGCGGCGTCTCCTGGGCCAGCGCAGCCGCGGCCGTGAGCGACAGGAGCGATGCGGCGGCGATGCTGATCAGCGTACGAGAATCGCGCATGGGACCTCCAGTTGATGAACACTTGGATGCTGCCCCGTGGCGCCGTGTTCACGGCATCCCTCGCCAGGGGCAGCGCGCGCGGCTCCTTGGAGCAACGCGAGCGCGAACGGAAGCGGCTTCGCCCCCGCTCGCACGCTGTCATCGGATCACCCCGGTCACTCGAGCGCTCGAGCCTGCCAGCTCCAATGTGCTCCGAGCACCGACGGCGAGCTCAGCGAAGCTTCCATCGCCGAGCCCGCCCCCCAGGACGCCTGCGCCTCAGGGGCAGCGCGGAGCTGTGTACTCGCCGCTGGGATCGGTTTCCCAGAGCGAGCCCACGCTGAGACGGAAGCGCACTTCGGCCTCGTCGATGGAGAGGATCTCGAGCGTGCCCGGTCCAAACGACCCACCGCCCCACGGGCAGTCGTCCGGCTGCGGAGAGTAGGGCTCGCCCGTCTCGCTCATGTGGCTATAGCTGACGAGCGCGGGATCCTCGAGATCGTAGACGCCGACCTGCTGGTAGGCGCTGGGCAGCACGATGCTCAGCGCCCAGTGCCCGCCGCAGGTGAGATGCGTGGTCGGGGAGCCGCACGAGACACCGAGATCCGATGCACGAAGGAAGAGGTCATTGGGATCGAGCGCGGGGCCGCCGCCCGACCCGCTGCTGCCGCCGACGTCACCCTGGCTCTCCCAGTACCGGTCCCAGAGCACCTCCATCTGAGCGCGCGTCAAGGCGACAGCCGGCAACGCATCACCTGGCTCAGCGTCGCCCCCGGAGCTGCCGCTGCCCGCAGTGTCGATCGAGCCGCTCTCGCCCGGCGGATCGGCGGGGTCGTTCGAGCCGCTCTCGCCCGGCGGATCGGCGGGGTCGTTCGCCCCGCCGTCGTTCATCGCGCCCTCGATGAAGCTCACGTCACAGGCGGCCAGCAGGAGGGGCGCCAGGATCAACAGCATGGAAGCGTTCTTCGTCGTCATGGCGTCCACCATTGCACGACCAGCGCCAACCTGACGGCAGACCAAAACCACGGCCAAACGACGGTGCAACACGCAACCTGTGCCGCGGGTGTGCCAGCGTGCGCCTTGGCGCCCTTGGCCGGCTGCGGCCCGTGAGGGCCGCGCCGCCCACGCTCGTCCCTCGCACCCCCGACAGCGCCGGAGGTGCGAGGCGCGAGCTCACCACGAGGTCAGCTGAGCTTCGATCCTGTGTTGAGTCGCCTGCTCGTAATCGTAGGCGAACCCCAGCAGCTCAGCCTCGCTCCAGCGAGGGCCGACGAAGATCAGGCTGAAGGGAGCCCCGTCGCTGTATTGACCAGCGGGCACGACCACCCCGGGCAAGCCCGCGATGTTGATCGCGGACTCCGTCGTCGCGGGATAGGTGTCCGAGCCAGAGAGCTCCGGCAGCGTGTCATAGGTCTGCGGAAACGCGAGGCCGTCCAGATCGTGCGCCGCCATCACGGAATCGAAGACGTTCACGTACTGGTCCCGCAGGGCCCAGAAGCCAGACAGATCGGGCGCGTCCTCGGGGAAGAGCAGCGAGGCGGCCAGCACGGGGAGCTTGTCGACGTACCAGGACAGCGGCCCGCCGACGGGATCGAACGGAGATATCCCCGTGTAGGCCGCCAGTCCGTCGATCGAGCCGACGATAGTCCCGCCGACCTTGACCCCCTTGAGGTAGCGCTGGAAGTCGTAGGCCACAGACTCCGTCCCTCGCATGTCATAGGGCTCATCGAGCAAGGCCAGATCGGCGAAGCCGCTCCCGGCGAAGGGATCTTCGACGACGATCGCGCCTTGCTCCACCAGCTCCTCGATCGTTTGCTCGTACAGCGCTTGCGTCTCGGGAGACAGGCCGCCGTTGCGCCACCCTGAGCCGTACAGGCCGATTCGCTTTCCGCAGAGGGCGGTCTTGCTCAGCTGGCTCGTGTAGCCCCCCACGGGCAGGTGTCCATTGGACAGGCTCGTCTTGGGGTCCTCCGGGGAGTAGCCCGCGAGGATATCCATCATCATGGCGGCGTCGCGGACAGTCCGCGCGATGGGGCCCACCACGTCTCTCGTGCTGGCGGCCAGGGGCACGACGCCGGCCGTGGGGACGAGGGCGAACGTCGGCTTGATGCCGACGAGGCTCTGCGCGGCCGCAGGGTTCTGGATGGATCCCCCCGTCTCCTCCGCGAGGCCAAGCACGGCGAAGTTGCCGGCCACCGCAGTGGCCGTGCCGCTGCTGCTCGCCCCGGGCACCAGGGTCGGGTCCACGGCGTTGTAGGTGGGCCCCGCCCAGCTGCTGTTCGCCCGGGTGCCGTCGTCGCTGAAGGCCGGGATGTTCGTCTTCCCGAGGATGATGGCCCCGGCGGCTATCAACCGATCGACGACGACGGAGTTCTTGATGGGGAGCAGATCGACACCGCCGGCGACCTGCGAGCTGAGCGGAGCCCAGCCCGCCGTCGACGGCAAGCCGACGTGATCCATCGACTCCTTGATGACAACGGGGATCCCGGCCAGGGGGCCGAGGGCCACGCCGTTCCTCCGCTTCCTGTCGATCTCGCGCGCCTGCGCGACGGCGTTCGGGTTCAACGAGGTGAACGCGTTGTAGGACGACTCGTACTGCGCGATCCTCGAGAGATAGGCGTTCGTCAGCGCCTCCGCCGTGTAACGGCGCATCAGGTACGCCCACTGCACCTTCGAGATCGTGAGCTCAGATACGTCGATAGCGGGAACGCCAACGGGGGCGGTCGCACCATAGGCGGTGCTGGGAGCCCCTGCGGCAATACCAACGAAAATGGCTGCTACCAAGGCAGCGCCAGACAGAATGTTCTTGTTCACGATGGACTGCTCCCTCTCACTTCAGAACATCGACCCTATGCCGAATGAACCTCCGCCGTCGGGTGCCGATTCGGAACCTCGAGCTCGAATCACACGAGTACAGCGGAGCAGAGCTCGACGAGGCATGGAATCGTCGCGCTCCGCTCGTTCAAGGCCATGTGATGGCGCCCATCGCTCCGGACGAATCGCCATAGCGTGACAATGACAATACCAACCACTTCCGCGAACCCATTGGCTCGCGCCATCTCGACGGTTCGTCGAGAGCAATTTTAGCTAGGATGTACAGCGGCCTTGAGCAGGAGATTCTTCGTGGCTTTTTACCAGCCAAGCAGGTGACACAGAGACAGAAGAAGCGCGCCTCGAATGCGGTTGCTCTGCTACAAAGATGAAGAATATGCGAGAGCTAGGCGCATCATACTTCATGTAAGATATAGCAAGTCGGGGTTCGGTGGCAAGTTGATGTTCGGATTTTTTGAATAGCTTGGGATTCTCGCTGCCTCCCTTGTGCTCCACGTCTAGCCCTAGCCGCGCTGGCCCCCTCTGGCCCCCTCTGGCCCCCTCTGGCCGCTGCAGCGCGGCTTGCTGGCACGCACCGTGCACCGTGCAGCCGACGGGGCGGCGCCTCGCCGGCTGCGACGGAGCAGCCTTGTGACCGGTTGTCATCGGCATGGCGCAAACCGCTCGGGGCGCGAGCTGGTACCGCCGGGGGCGGGGCGGCGTCGGTCCTGTCCATCTGACACGGGGCGTTGTTCGTTGCCCAGCGGCCCAGCGATGCGCGGCGGGCACACTCGTCGAGGTGGCCGCTGCCCGGGGCGGGCCCGCGTCGTTCAAGGCGCTTCGGCCAACCGACGGTCAGCGGAGGCCTGCCCCCGGGGTGGGAGAGCATTCTTTGGAACCATGTGTTCCGCTCTCCTTGAAAAGTGACACCCAATCAACAACTCAGGCACCCATCGAAGGGGCCTCCTTATACATACTCCGCAGCCTGCGGACGCTCGTCCACGTCGGCCCGGCTTCGCCCCCGGCGGGGCGATGCCGCAGAGCCAAGCGCGGCGCGGCGCGCCGGCGCACGCTGGCACACGTCGTCCCCCCCATGTCAGAGAAGTCGTCACTTGATCTGAGCCGCTTACGGAGGATCAGAACACCGGTCTCGGGGAACAGAGACAGGCCTTGAGGGGAGAGAGGACTCAGGATCCTTCACAAGAAATCGTCCAGTGGCGCCTCGCCCCTGCTGGACGGACTGCGGTGAGGCTGGCCACGGACACGGGGGCGACGATCCGCACCTGCCCCAATGTCGGCCTCGGCGGCCAGCCCCGGCGCTCGCCGTGGACTTTCACGGCCGAGGACGCCGATACTCGAGGGGATGCAACCAGGGGAAGTGCTCGGAGGCCGCTTCGAGATCGTGGGCCGGGCGTGCGCCGGCGGCATGGGGGCGGTCTTCCAGGCGGTCGATCGGCGCTCGGGCGAGGTCGTGGCCGTGAAAGTGTGCCTCGACGAACAGAAATCCGGCGACGAATCGCGCCTCTCTCGCGAGTCCAGGGTGCTCGCAGAGCTCTCCTGCCCAGGTATCGTGCGCTACGTCGCGCACGGGCTCGGCGCCTCGGGCGCGCCGTGGCTCGCCATGGAGTGGCTCGATGGCGAGGATCTCGAGCAGCGGCTCCAGCGCCGGGTGCTCACCGTGGACGAGGCGATCGCGCTCACGGTAGGCGCCGCCGCCGCGCTCGCGGCGGTCCACGCGCGCGGCATCGTTCACCGCGATCTCAAGCCGAGCAACCTGTTCCTGGTGAACGGCGACGCCGCGCGCGTGAAGCTGCTCGACTTCGGCATCGCCGGGATCCCCGACGCCACGCGGCTCACGCGGACGGGCGCCTTCGTCGGGACCCCGGCGTACATGGCGCCAGAGCAGGCCCGGAGCGGGCAGGACGTCGACGCGCGCGCCGACGTCTTCGCGCTCGGCTGCGTGCTGTTCGAGTGCCTCACCGGCCAGCCGGCCTTCTGCGGGGCTCACCTGATGGCCGTCCTCGCGAAGATCCTCCTCGACGAGGTGCCGCGGATAAGCTCCCTCTGCCCCGGCGTCCCCCCCGCCCTCGACGCGCTCTGCGCCCGGATGCTCGCCAAGAACCCGGACGACCGCCCCCGCGACGGCGCGGAGATCGCCGCGGCGCTCGAGGCCATGGGCGTCTCGCCGCTGGCGCGCGCGCCGTCGGAGCCGCCTCGTTCGAACCGGCGCCGCCAGTCCTCGCTGACCCACAAGGAGCGGCGGGTGCTCTCGGTGGCGCTGATGGGGCCCGGGCCGCGGCTCGCCGCTTCCCCGGGGCGGGCCGACTCCGAGACGGTGGTCGCTGTCGTGTCGCCGGAGCTGCGCCGGGAGATCGAGGCGCTCGGCGCGTGCCTGGAGCTCCTGGCGGACGGGTCGATCCTGGTGATCCTCCTCGGAGCGGGCGTGGCGACGGATCAGGCCGCGCAGGCGGCCCGCTGCGCGCTCCTGCTCCGCGCCGCCGGCGGGGACCGGCCGGTGGTCCTCACGACCGGCCGCGTGGAGGTCACGGGCGGCCGGCCCGTCGGCGACGTGATCGACCGCGCCGTCCGGATGCTGGCGCAGCCCACGGCGGCGCTTCCGGGCGCGCCGGCGGCAGGGCGCGGGACGCCCATCGCCATCGACGAGGTGACCGCCGCGCTGCTCGACGCCCGCTTCGAGGTCGTCGAGACCGAGGCGGGCCTGTGGCTCCGGGGAGAGGAGCCGCTCGCCCGCGGCGCGCGCATGCTCCTCGGCAAGCCCACGGCCTGCGTCGGGCGCGACTGGGAGGTGGCCACCCTCGAGGCCCTCCTCGCCGGGTGCATCGAGGAGTCGCGGGCGCGCGCCGTGCTCGTCACCGCGCCCGCGGGGCTCGGCAAGTCGCGCCTCGCCTACGAGATCATCCGCCGCGTCCGGCAGCGCGACGAGCCCGTCGCGGTCTGGATCGGCCGCGGCGACCCGCTCCGCAAGGGCGCCCCGTTCGGGATGCTGCGGCAGGCCCTCCAGGGCGCGTTCGGGATCCGCGACCGAGAGCCGATCGAGGCGCGCCGGGAGAAGCTGCTCGCGCGGGTGACCGAGCGCGTCCGCGCGGCCGACGCGCAGCGCGTGGCGGAGTTCCTCGGCGAGCTCCTGGGCACGCCGTTCCCCGACGAGGACAGCGCGCCCCTCCGCGCCGCCCGCAAGGACGCCCCGCTGATGGGCGATCAGATGCGCAGGGCCTGGCTCGATTTCGCCTCGGCCGCGTGCGCCGCGCAGCCGCTCCTCCTCGTGCTGGAGGACCTGCACTGGGGCGACCTGCCCACCGTCCAGTTCATCAACGACGCCCTGCGCCGGCTCGCGGACCAGCCCCTCCTGGTGCTCGCCCTGGCGCGACCCGAGGTGTACACGCTGTTCCCAGGGCTCTGGGCCCACAGGGATCTCCAGGAGCTCCGGCTCAAGGAGCTGAGCTCCCGGGCGGGCGCGCGGCTCGTGCGGCACGTCCTCGGCGATGGGGTGAGCGCCGAGACCGTGGCGCAGCTCGTGGCACAGGCCGACGGCAACGCGTTTTATCTGGAGGAGCTCATCCGGGCGACGTCCGAGGGGAACCAGGGCGCGCTCCCGGAGACCGTGCTGGCGATGGTGCAGTCCCGGCTGGAGCGCCTCGACAGCGCGGCGCGGCAGGTGCTGCGCGCGGCGAGCATCTTCGGACGGGTGTTCTGGCGGGGCGCGGTGGAGGCGCTGCTCGGCGGCCCCGGCGGCGTCTCCGGGCTCGCGGATCACCTCGATCGCCTCGAGCGGCTGGAATGGATCGGCGCGCGCGACGAGGCGAGGTTCGAGGGAGAGCGGGAGCTCGTCTTCCGCCACGCGCTCGTGCGCGAGGCGGCTTACGGGATGCTCACCGACCAGGATCGCGCGCTCGGCCACCGGCTCGCCGGCGAGTGGCTCCAGCGCGCGGCCGAGCCCTCGGCCGCGGTGATCGCGGAGCACTTCGATCGGGGCGGCGAGCCGCTGCGCGCCGCCGCATTCTATCATCAGGCCGCGGCGCAGGCGCTCGCCGCGAACGACCTCGTCGTGGTGCTCTCGTGGACCGGGCGCGCCATCGAGCTCGGCATCAGCGGCGAGGCGCGCGGCGAGGTCCTCCTGCACCGGGCCGAGGCGCACCACTGGCGCGGCGAGCTCGTCGAGGCCGCGCGCTGGGCGACGATGGCGGTGGAGGAGCTGCCCCGACGCAGCGCGCCCTGGTACGCCGCCGTGCGCGAGGCCGCGGTCGTGCTGGCCCGGCTGGGGCAGCACGATCGCCTCGCCAGCCTCAGCGGCGATCTCGCGGACGCCTGGACCGGAGAGGGCGCGACGGGCCCGCTCCTGGCGGCGTCCGCTGGGACGGCGCTCTACCTGACGATCAGCGGCCTCTACGCGCACGCCACGCCGCTCCAGGCGCTCATCGACGCCGCGGCCGAGCGCTTCTGCGACGACCCGGCCGTGAGCGGGGTCGTCCTCCGCGAGCGCGCCTGGCGCGAGCTGTACGCGGGCCGACACGGCTCGGGCCGGGCGCTGTTCGCGCGCTCGGTCGCCTCCCACGAGCGCGCGGGGAACCTGCGCCTGGCCTGCTTCTGCCGGCTCGATCTCGGCTTCCAGGAGCACCAGCTCGGCGCGTACGCCGAGGCGGAGGCCATCCTCCGCGCCGCGCTCGCGGACGCCGAGCGCATGGGCCTCGACGGCTGCATGGCGGTCGCGTGGAGCACCCTCGGCGCGCCCCTCTGCCGCCTGGGCGCGCTCGACGAGGCGCGCGAGGCCCTGAGGAAGGCCATCGCGTTCCTGGAGGCGCAGGGGGATCGCCGGCTCGCGGGCGCGTCGCGCACCTACCTCGCCGGGTGCCTGATGCGCGCGGGCGATCTCGCCGGCGCCGAGGCCGAGGCCCGGCGCGCCGTGGCGCAGCTGGAGCGGATAGGTCCGCTCGTCGTGCTGGCGCGGGCGACGCTGGCGGCCGTCCTGCTCGCGCGCGGCGAGACCTCCGAGGCGCTCGCCGAGGCGCGCGCGGCGGTCGCGTTGCTCGATCGGCTGGGCATGGTCGAGGAGGGCTCGGCGTTCGCCCGCCTGGTCCACGCCGAGGCGCTGTTCTCGGCGGGCGATCTCCCGGCGGCCCGGACCGCCATCGCGCACGCCCGGACGAGGCTCCTCGACGTCGCCGCCCAGCTCGACGATGCCGCGCTGCGCGAGCAGTTCCTCCAGCGCGTCGAGGAGAACGCACGCACGCTCGAGCTAGCGCGCGCGTGGGTCGACGAGGGGAGCTCCGCAGGACGACGAGGGCTCTAGCGCCGCCGCGCCCGGCGCCGGCAGGCTCGGCCCGTCGAGCAGCGCTCCGACCGCCGCGAGCGCCGCGAGGAGGACGGCCGCCCCCGCCCACAGGGGGCCCGCGGCCATGCCCGGCGACGCGTGGAGGTACGCGATCGCGCCGAGCAGCGCCGCGAGGAAGAGCGCCGCGGCGAGCGCGCGCGCCCGGCGGGGGCGCGCCACGTCGTGAAGGGCGTAATCCGGGTCGGTGCGCAGCGGGCCGCCGTCGGGCGAAGTCGCGGTGGACCGCCACTCCGGCGGCCGGAACCAGACAAGCAGCTTGCCGGAGAGGCGCGGCTCCGCCGCCGCCATGCGCGCGAGCCTCCGCCACGGGTCGACGTTGGCGCGAAGCGCGCTGAAGCTGGCCAGCGGCTGGACCACGCCGTACCGCGGGGGCGCCCCCTCGGCGCAGAAGGTGCCGAACAGCCGATCCCAGACGATGAGCACGCCGCCGTGGTTCCTGTCGAGATACGCGGAGTCGACGCCGTGGTGCACGCGGTGATGAGATGGCGTGTTCAGCACCCACTCCAGCGGACCGAGGCGGCCGACGAGCTGCGTGTGAATCCAGAACTGATAGAGGATGTTCAGCGTATACGTCGTGACGACCATCCCCGTGGGGAAGCCGAGCACGGCGAGCGGCCAGAAGAACGGCCAGTACAAGGCCCGCTGGAGCCAGCTCTGGCGCAGCGCGACCGAGAGGTTGTAGTCCTCGCTCTGGTGGTGGACCGCGTGCGCGGCCCACATGAAGTTCACCCGATGGCTCGCGCGGTGCGCCCAGTAGTAGCAGAAGTCGACCGCGACGAAGCAGGCCGCCCAGCTCCACAAGGCGCCCTCGGGCAGCCGCGCGAGCGCGGCGCGCTCGAACAGGAAGAGATAGACGAGGACTCCGCCGCTCACGACGGAGACGATGACCTGCTGCCCGACCCCGCACGAGAGGTTGGCGAGCGCGTCGGAGAAGCGGTAGTCGCGGCGCCCGCGGCGGCGACAGAGCCAGAGCTCGACGCCGATGAGCGCGAAGAAGGCCGGCACCGCGAACAGGATCAAGCTCGGCGACATCCCCCGTCCTCCATGGAGCCGCCGCGCGGCGGATCGGCTCACGCCCGCCCAGTCTAGCCTGGAACCCCACCGGCGCGCCCGGAGACGCACCACGCGAAAGGCGCCACACCAGCCGACCTCTTCCCTGTTGACGCTGAACCGTTTAAGTGGTCTGCCACGAGCCACGCCGGCGCGCGAGCGACCACCCGGAGCGGAGATTTGTATCGTCGCGGAATCAGGGGGGAGCTCACCGGTGCCGCCGGCGATGCCACCCCGCGACGGTGGCGCAGCAGCTCGGCAGATCCCTGCGAACCGGACGAGCGCTCCGGGCGGCAGGGCTCAGCGATCCGTGAGGAACGACACTCGAACCACATAAGGAACCGACCATGAAGAAGACCTTCTTGCTCGCTTTGGGTTTGCTCTCCCTCGCCGCGTGCTCCTCCTCCGACCCGGCGGACCCCGCGCCCTCCGGCGGCACGGGCGGGTCCGGCAACACCGGCGGCGGCGGAAGCGGCGCCACCGGCGGGAGCGACGCCACCGGCGGCGGCGGAAGCGGCGCCACCGGCGGGAGCGACGCCACCGGCGGCGGCGGGGACGGAACCGGCGGCGGCCAGGAGCTCGACTGCGCCCAGCAACCGGAAAAGTGCTACGTCCGCGCCGAAGGTAGTAAGCTCACGCTCGACGGGAAACCGTACAGGTATATGGGCACGAACTTCTGGTCGGCTCCCTACATCAGCCGCGAGCGCCTGCGCACCGAGCTCGACATCCTCGAGGCCCACGGCGCCCTGAACCTCAGGATCATGGCGCTCAGCGAGGGCGACATCCCCGCGGCGCAGCAGAACGATCAGCAGTACGGCCCACAACGGATCTTTCCGGCATCGTCCGACAAACCGTGCGCCGATGCGCAGCTCGAGGCGTTCGCCGACAACCTGGTGACGGTGCTCGACGAGATGCACAGCCGCGGGATGAAGGCGGTGATGACCCTGAACGACTTCTGGCACTGGTCCGGCGGTATGCCCCAGTACATGAAGTGGGCTCACGAGCAGCCGACCCTCTCCTGCGGAGAGGACTTCAGCGCGTACCAGGTCGGCCTGACCCACCCCACGACGGGCGCTGCCCTGCTCGCGGCGGACCACCACGTGCCGTTCGCCGGCTCGATCCGGTTCCAGGAGGGCACAGGCCAGGACTGCCAGGCCGTGGCCATCGGCGAGTGGGCCATCCCTCACTCGGGCACGCTCGATCCGAACACGAACCCGTGGCCCGACCAGATGGATCTCTCGTCGCTGTTCTTCTGCAACGAGAAGGCCCAGGAGTTCTACTTCAGCCGGGCCAAGGTCCTGATCGAGAAGCTCAAGGACCATCCGGGGATCATGGCGTGGCAGCTCGGGAACGAGCCGCGATCGTTCAAGGGCTGGGGCCCGCTCTTCAAGCTCTGGGTCGAGAGGAACGCGAAGTTCATCAAGGACATCGACCCGAACCACCTCGTCTCCATCGGGTCGGAGGGCGACCTGTCCTATAACTGGGGCGACTACGCCAACAGCGATTACAGGGCGTTCCACGACGTGCCCGGCATCGATTACCTCACCTTCCACGTGTGGCCCGAGAACTGGGAGTGGTACGACCCGTCGCTGCCGATGGACAGCGCCGCCGACAAGGGGCTCCTGGCCGCCATCACCAAGAGCAACGGGTACATCGACGCGCAGCTCGCGCACGCCAGGGCGCTGGACAAGCCGATCGTCGTGGAGGAGTTCGGGCTCGCCCGGGACGACAAGTCCGAGCCGGTCTCGTCGCCCGTCGCCAAGCGGAACGAGTATTACGCTTCCATGTTCGACGCCGTCGTCGAGAACCCGGAGCTCGCCGGCGTCAACTTCTGGGCCTGGGCCGGGATCGGGAGGCCGTCGGACGACGGCAACGACTACTGGCTCCTCGGGAACGACTACATCGGCGATCCGCCCCATGAGCTCCAGGGGTGGTACTCGGTGTACGATGACGACACGGAAACCTTGAATCTTATCATGAGCTACGCCGACCAGCTCAACTCGACGCAGTAGCGCCGGCGGCCATAACAGAGCCCCTATCCCATTCATCTCACGCGGAGGTCACCTTGATTCGTCGCTCCACCTTTCTCATGGCGTTGTTCTCGCTCGCGTTCTCGGCCGGCTGCTCGAAGCCGGAGTCTGAAGGCGGCGCGAGCGCGAACAAGCCCGAGGCAACAGCCGCCAAGGGTGCGGAAACCAAGGGTCCGGAGAAGAAGAAAGACAAGATCACGATCGGCTTCTCCATGGATACCCTCAAGGAGGAGCGGTGGCAGCGCGACCGCGACCTGTTCAAGGCGAAGGCCGAGGCGCTCGGCGCCCAGGTGCTCGTGCAGTCCGCGAACAGCGACGACGCCCTCCAGAACTCGCAGGCGGAGAACCTGCTCACGCAGGGCGTCGACGTGCTCGTGGTCGTGCCCCACAACGCCAAGACGACCGCCACCATCGTCGAGTCGGCGCACAAGCAGAAGGTGCCCGTCATCGCGTACGACAGGCTGATCCTCGACTCCGACGTGGACCTTTACGTGTCCTTCGACAACGTCAAGGTGGGCGAGCTCCAGGCCGAGGCGCTCGTGAAGAAGTTCCCGAAGGGGAACTACATCCTCATCGGCGGCTCCCCGACCGACAACAACGCGAAGCTCTTCCGCGAAGGGCAGATGAACATCCTGAAGCCGCTCATCGACAAGGGCGACATCAAGACGGTGGCGGACCAGTGGGCCAAGGACTGGCAGCCGGTCGAGGCGCTCAAGATCACCGAGAACGCCCTCACCAAGAACAACAACAACGTCACGGCGGTCGTGGCGTCGAACGACGGGCTCGCGGGCGCGGCGGTCCAGGCCCTCGGCGAGCAGAAGCTCGCCGGCAAGGTCGGCGTCTCGGGCCAGGACGCCGAGCTCGCCGCCTGCCAGCGGATCGCGGCCGGCACCCAGAACATGACCGTCTACAAGCCGCTCAAGCTGCTCGCCGAGAAGGCCGCCGAGCTCGCCGTCAAGCTGGCGAAGAAGGAGCCCGTCGGCGAGAAGACGCAGACGGTCAACAACGGCAAGAAGGACGTCCCGAGCGTGCTCATCACGCCGGTCGCCGTGGACAAGGACAACCTCGCCGCGACGGTGATCGCGGACGGCTTCCACAAGGTCGAGGACGTCTACAAGGACCTCCCCAAGGACCAGTGGCCGGCCAAGTAGGCCCCTACTAGCTGGACATCCAGGGCCCGGCGAGCGACCCCACCAGGAACACGTCGCTCGCCGAGAGACTACGCCGCTCCACACATCGACGATCGACACGGGACGGCGCAGGCCTCGCGCGGTGACGCAGGTCCTGCGAGCCCGCCCGGCGCTGCCAGCGCCCACCGCCGCCGGCCCCGGCCGACGAAGTGCGCCGGCCATGGCCCCCGGCGGTAGGGCCCGGCGCATCGGCGGGGCGGCCTGCTTCTTGCCGCTCTCGCGGATCCGACGCCCCCGTCGGGATCTCACCCCGCCCCCCTCGAGGAGACCATGCGCGCGCAGGCAGCCCTGTCCGAGACCGATCTCTCGCGCCCGATACGCCAGCTCGTCGAGGCCGTCGTGCCGGGCGCGCAGGTCGTCGAGATCGCCACGCTGGGGCCGGATGCCGGCTCGAACCACGATCGGACCGAGAAGTCCGCCGGCTACGGCGTCCCCCGCCGGATCACGGTGATGAGGCCGGATGGCTCGAAGCAGCGGCTGGTCCTGCACACGTCGACGGCGGACCCGTTCGGACACGACCGGCGATCGGATCGGGCGGCGGAGGCGCTGCTCGCCTTCGACACCGCAGGATCGATCCCGGCGCACGTCGAGGTCGTCGACGTCGGCGCGCTGACCCACGACCATCGCCTCGTGTCGCTGCGCGACGCCGGCGAGTTCTATCTCCTCACCACGTACGCGGAAGGGCAGGTCTACGCGACGGATCTGCGCCGGATCGCCAGCGAGCGCCGCGCGGGCCCCGAGGATCTGGCGCGCTGCGAGGCGCTCGCCAGGTACCTGATCGCGCTCCACGCGGCGCCCGGCGCCCAGCCGGGCAGCTACCGCCGCGCGGTGCGCGATCTCGTGGGCCACGGTGAAGGCATCTTCGGCATCATCGACGGCTATCCGGACGACGTGCCCGGCGCGCCGCCCGAGCGGCTCCAGGCCATCGAGCGGCGCTGCGTGGCGTGGCGATGGAAGCTCCGCGGCATGGACCGCCGGCTCGCGCGCACGCACGGCGATTTCCACCCGTTCAACATCGTGTTCGACGGGTCGTCGCGGCTCGCGCTGCTCGACACGAGCCGCGGATCCCAGGGCGATCCCGCGGACGACGTCACCTGCCTCGCCATCAATTACGTCTTCTTCGCGCTGGACGCGCCTGGTGCGTGGGAGGGCGGCTTCCGCGCGCTGTGGCGGCGGCTCTGGGAGGTCTACCTCGGCTGGAGCGGCTCCGCGGGGCTGCTCGACGTGGCGGCGCCGTTCCTCGCGTGGCGCGCGCTCGTGCTGGCCAACCCCGGGTGGTACCCCGCGGTCACGGCGCGGGCGAGGGACGCGCTGCTCTCCTTCGTGGAGCGCGCCCTCGACGCCCCGCGCTTCGATCCGGACGACGCCGAGGGGCTCTTCGCGTGAGCGGCGGGGTCGTCTGGATCACGGGGCTCCCGTCGTCGGGCAAATCCACGCTGGCCGCGCGGGCGCACCGGGCGCTGCTCGGCGAGGGGCGGGCGAGCTGCCTCCTCGACGGGGACGAGGTGCGCGACGCGCTGGTCCCGCGGCCCGGCTACGACCCGCGCGCTCGCGACGATTTCTACGAGACGCTCGCGCGCCTCGCGGCGCTGCTCGCGCGCCAGGGGCCGATCGTGATCGTGGCGGCGACGGCGCACCGCCGCGCCTACCGGGAGCGCGCCCGCGCGCTCGCGCCGCGGCTCATCGAGGTCTACGTGGACGTCGCGCCGGCTACCTGCAGGGAGCGCGACCCGAAGGGCCTCTACCACGCGGCCGGCGCCGGGGAGATCGGCGCGCTCCCGGGCGCGGGCGCCGACTACGAGGCGCCGCTCGCGCCGGAGCTCGTCGCGCGCGGCGGCGAGGACGAGGCGGCGCTCGCGGCGCTGCTCGAGCGCGCGAGATCCTGGTCCGCCTCGGCGGGGGCGGGGCCGTGATAGACACGGTGACCGTGCCCGCGCAGGAGACGCTCTTCGACGAGATCAAGCGGTACGTCCGCTTCAGCGAGCAGGACGAGCGCTGGCTCGCCGTGCTCCGCGCACACGCGGAGCCGCACTTCCCCCGCATCGCCGACGAGTTCTACGATCGCATCCGCGAGCACGAGGGCGCGCACGACGTCTTCACCGGCGAGGAGCAGGTGGAGCGGCTCAAGCGATCGCTCGTCCGCTGGATGACGCGCATCTGCACGGGGCCCTACGACGGCGCGTACTTCGACGAGAGCGCGAAGATCGGGCGGATCCACGTCCGGGTGGGCCTCCCCCAGCGGTACATGTTCACGGCGATGACGCTCATCCGGCTCGCGTTCCACGAGATCGCCCAGAGCGCGCTCGGCGCGGAGGTGATCCCGGTCAGGGCGGCGGTGAGCAAGGTGCTCGATCTCGAGCTCGCCATCATGCTCGAGACGTACCGCGACGACTTCCTCGCGCGCGCGCAGCGCGCCGAGCGCCTGGACCGCGAGGAGGTCGGCCGCACGCTCGCGCGCACGGAGCACCGGTACAAGAGCGCGGTCGAGCTGGCCCGCGTCCTCGTCGTGGGCCTCGACGCGCAGGCGATCGTGCGGCTCTTCAACCGGGAAGCGGAGCGGATCACGGGGCTCGCGCGCGAGGACGTGCTCGGGGTGCCGTTCGTCGAGGCGCTCCTCCCCGAGGAGATCCGCGCGGATCACGGCGCGCTCGTGGAGGACGTCGCCGCGGGCCGCCGCCCCAGCGTCGATCTGCTGGAGAGCATCGTGCGCACGCGCGCCGGCAAGATCCGCGATCTGCGCTGGCAGCTCGCGTACGCCCCTTCCGCGGCCGACGACGAGGTGGTGCTGTTCGCGATCGGGCAGGACACGACCGACGAGAACGCGCTCGCCGCGCGCGTGCGCCAGAGCGAGAAGCTCGCCGCGGTGGGGACCCTCGCGGCGGGCCTCGCGCACGAGATCAGGAACCCGCTGAACGGCGCGCAGCTCCACGTGACCTTCCTCGAGCGGGGGCTCGCGCGCGCCGGCCTGAAGGACCCGGACACGCAGGAGGCGATCCAGGTCGTCCGCGACGAGATCCGCCGCCTCTCGGCGCTCGTCAGCGAGTTCCTGGACTTCGCCCGGCCGCAGCCGCTGTACCTCCGGCCGACGCCCGTCGTCCCGCTCTGCGAGCGGGCGGCGCGCGTCGCGGCGTCGTCGGACGGCGCCGGCGCGCAGGCCGCGGTGAAGGTCGACTTGCCCTCGACCGACATCGTGCTCGACCTCGATCCCGCGAAGATCGAGCAGGTCCTGCTGAACCTGCTCCGCAACGCGATCGAGGCGGTGGACGCGGCCGGAGGCGGCACGGTCACCCTCCGCGCGCGGCGGCAGCCGCGCCACGCCGTCGTCGAGGTGGAGGACGACGGCCCCGGGATCGCGAGCCCGGACGCGCCGATCTTCGATCCGTTCTTCTCGACGAAGCCGAACGGCACCGGGCTCGGGCTGGCGATCGCTCACCGCATCGTCACCGATCACGAGGGGACCATCGAATTCCAGAGCCGCCCGGGGAGGACGCTCTTCCGCGTGACGCTCCCGCTGCGCCGCTCCGGCTGACCTCCGCCGCTCTCCTGGCCGCGCGCGACTGCGGCTCCAGGGCTGGCACGCAACTTGGTAGAGATCGGGGCGTGGAACCGCGCAGCACCGAACAACCGCTGATCCTGCTCGTGGACGACGACGTGCAGAGCGCTCGCCTCCTCGAGCGCCTGCTCGAAGAGGACGGCTTCCGGGTGGAGCTGGCCACGAACGGCGCGCTCGCCATCGCGCGGCTGGCCCGCCGTCCGATCCCGGACATCCTGGTGACCGATTTCCGGATGCCCCACGCCGATGGAATCGCGGTCGCGCGCTACGCGAGATCGCTCCGGCCGGATCTCCCGCTGTTCTTCTTCACCGGGTATCCCGACCTCGTGGCGCGCCTCGGGCGAGGGCTGGAGCCCGCGGCGGTTGTGCACACGAAGCCGATCGACTACATCGCCCTGAGCGACGAGCTCCGCGCCACCGCGGACGCGGCGCTCTCCGGCGCCTCGCGCGCCACGCGGCCGAGCTCCCCCTTCCCTCCCCCGGCCTGAGCAGGGGGCGCGCCAGGCCCGGCGAACGGCTTGCGCCCGCGTGCAACGGCTGCGGCGCCCGTCGCCTGCCCCGGCGCGGCCCTCCCGCCGGCCCCCTCGATCCGCGCGCGGCCGCGCCTCCGCCGAACGAGTGTCGCAGCGCCTCGCGGACACGGTATGTTCGGAAGGAACGATATGAACGCTGAGAAGAGGCAGAGCTCGAGGGTGCTCGTCGTGGACGACGAGGCGAGCGCGCGCTCGGGGCTGGAAAAGCTGTTGCGCCAGGAGGGTTATACCGTCGACGCGGCGGCGGACGGCGTCGAGGCGGTCGAGGTCGCGGCGGAGCGGCCGCCGGACGTCGTCATCACGGATCTGAAGATGCCGAGGATGGATGGGGTGGCGCTGCTCGGGAAGCTGCGCGAGCAGGATCCGGCGCTGCCGGTGATCGTCGTCACCGCGTTCGGGGACGTGACCTCGGCGGTGCTGGCGATGCGGGCGGGGGCCGAGGATTACCTGACGAAGCCGGTCGACTTCGACGCGCTCCTCCTCACGCTGGAGCGCGCCCTCGAGCGGAGCGCGCTCCGGGTCGAGGCGGAGAACCTCCGCCGGCAGCTGCGAGAGCGCCAGGGCGAGGGCGTGGAGGGGCTCATCGGGACGAGCCCGGCGATGCAGAAGGTCTACCGGATGGCCCGGCAGGTGGCCGGCGCGCGGGCGACGGTGCTCATCACCGGCGAGAGCGGCACGGGCAAGGGCGAGCTCGCGCGCGCGATCCACGCGAAGGGCTCGCGCGCCAAAGGGCCCTTCGTGACGCTGCACTGCGCGGCGCTCGCGGAGTCCCTGCTCGAGAGCGAGCTGTTCGGCCACGAGCGCGGCGCGTTCACCGGCGCCGACAAGCGGCGCATCGGGCGGTTCGAGCAGGCGCACGGCGGGACGCTCTTCCTCGACGAGGTCGGCGAGATCGCCCCCTCGACGCAGGTGAAGCTGCTCCGCGTCCTCCAGGAGAGGACGTTCGAGCGCGTCGGCGGGAACGACGCCGTGACCATCGACGTGCGGCTCGTCGCGGCCACGAACCGCGATCTCGCGGCGGCGGTGCAGGAGGGCCACTTCCGGGAGGACCTCTATTACCGGCTCAACGTCGTCCACATCGACATGCCGCCGCTGCGCATCCGCGACACCGACGTGCTGCTCCTGGCGAATCACTTCCTGCGCCGGTTCGCGGCGGAGAACCACCGCAAGATCGAGGGGTTCACCGACGAGGCCCGGGCGAAGCTCATCGCGCACCGGTGGCCGGGGAACGTGCGGGAGCTCGAGAACGCGATCGAGCGGGCGGTCGTCCTGTGCGACGACGCGCGCATCGACGCGGAGCACCTCCCCATCGACGCGGCGCCGGTCGCCAAGGGGGCCCTGCGGATCCCGGGCGCCACCATGGCGGAGATAGAGCGCTATGCCATCCTGTCGACGCTCGAGGCGACGAACGGCTCGACGACGCGCGCGGCCGAGCTCCTGGACATCAGCATACGCACCATCCAGTACCGCCTGCACGAATATGGGCTGACGGCGAAGTCCAAGCGCCCACCGGCGGCGCAGTAGAGCGGGACGCGCCCGGTCAGCCGGTCAGACCACGTCGTGCATCCAGCCGTGGCGATCGGGCGCGAGGCCGTGCTGGATGTCGAGCAGCGCCTCGCGGAAGCGCGCCGCCACGGGGCCCGTCTCGTTGTCGTGGATGGAGAAGGTCCCCTCGCGGGACTTCACGGCGCCGATGGGCGTGATGACCGCGGCCGTCCCGCACGCGAACGCCTCGGTCATGCGGCCCTCGCGCACCGCCGCGCGCCACTCGTCGAAGGTGACCCTGCGCTCCTCCGCGGCATAGCCGAAATCCCGGGCGAGCTGGATGATGCTGTCGCGGGTAATGCCCGGCAGGAGCGTGCCTGTCAGCTCGGGGGTCACGATCACGGGGCGCCCCCGCTCCTCGTAGACGAAGAAGATGTTCATTCCCCCCATCTCCTCGACGACGCTGCGCTGGACGGCATCGAGCCAGACCACCTGCGCGCAGCCCTCGGCCGCGGCGTTCATCTGCGCGAGCAGGCTCGCGGCGTAGTTGCCCGCAAACTTGGCTGCGCCCGTGCCGCCCGGCGCCGCCCGGACGAAATCCTCCGAGATCCAGACCGTCACCGGCTTGACGCCCTGAGGGAAATACGCGGCCGCAGGCGACGCGATCACCAGGAAATCGTAGTCGCGGGACGCCCTCACCCCGAGCGCCACCTCGGTGGCGAACATCAACGGTCGGATATACAGGCTCTCGCCCACGGGCGAGGGGACCCATGCGCGATCCTGGCGGATCAGGGCGTCGACCGCGCCGACGAACAGATCAACCGGCATCTCCGGCATCGCCAATCGGCGGGCAGAGCTATTGAAGCGGCGCGCGTTCGCCTCCGGCCGGAACGTCTTGATGCGCCCGTCCGGCTGCCGATAGGCCTTGAAGCCCTCGAAGATCGCCTGACCGTAATGCAGCACCATCGCCGCAGGATCGAGCGTGATCGGCGCGTACGGCCGGATCTGCCCCCGGAGCCAGCCCCTGTCCGCCGCGTACGGGATCACGACCATGTGCTCCGTGAACACGCGCCCGAAGCCAGGGTTCTGCATGCGCTGCGCGCGCTCCGCGTCGCCGAGGGGATGCGGCGTGGCTAGGATCTCGAGATCGACCTTCGTGGCAGGCGCGCTTTCGGTGCTCATCGTGCTCGACTTCTGCGGCGGACAGCGGTCGACCCGGCTCGAGTGGGCCGACGCGCGTCATCGTCGCGCGGCATTTTTCGAAAGAATCCTGGCGGGATGCAAGCACTTTCTCGCGAGAAAGCACCGCGGCGACGTGGATAAGCGGGCGCGCAAGCGAGTGCGCGAGCGCGCGAGCAGGCGGGCGGCGCGTCACGACCGCAAAAAGGGATTTCTGTCGCGCTCCTCGCCGATCGTCGTGGAGGGGCCGTGTCCGGTGACGACCCGGGTCGACGGATCGAGCGTGAGCAGCTTGCCCCGGATGGATGAGACGATCGCCCGCGAGTCGCCACCCCACAGATCGGTCCGGCCGATGCTGCGCCGGAACAGGGTGTCCCCCGTGAACGCGACGGCGCCCGTCTCCGCGAGCACCAGGAACGAGACGCTGCCCGGCGTGTGCCCCGGCGTGTGGAGCACGTGCAGATCGAGCCCGCCCGCCTTCACGACCGCGCCGTCGTTCAGGTCGCCGTCGACCTCGCACCGCTCCGGCAGCGCAATGCCCAGCATCGCCGCCTGGACGGGGAGCATGTCGTAGAGGAAGCGGTCGGCCTCGTGAATGCGGGCCGCGGCGCCGGACCAGCGCTGGAGTGGCGCCGTGGCGCCCACGTGATCGATATGGGTGTGCGTGTGCACGATGGCCGCGACCTTCGCCCCGGACTGCTCGACGCGCGCGCGGATCTTGTCGAAATCGCCCCCGGGGTCGATGACCACGGCGCCCTTGCTCACAGGGTCGACGAGGATCGAGCAGTTACACCCCAGCGGACCGACGGAGAACGTCTCGAGCAGCACAGGGCGAGCTTGTAGCACGCGGAGCCCCGACCTCCACGCGCGACATCGTCGCCGAGGCAGCGCCGCGAGCTCCGATCGACCACCGCCCGGAGCGCGCGGCGCTGCGGCGCTGAAGGACGCGCGGAGACCTCGGATCCTCGCGGACCTCGGGTGCTCGATCCCGCGCGCGCTGGCCGCCCGAGACCGCTACTTCGGGGCGCTCACGATGGTGCCGTTCGTTCCGAGTCCGTTGGTCCAGTAGACGCGGGTCGCGTCGAGGGCGATGCCGTAGGGCGACGGCTCGCCGGCCGCCACGGCCCCGATGATGCCGTTCGGCAGCATCCTCATGACGTTCGGTGAGGTGGGGTCCGTCCAGTAAACGCCCGTCGCGTCGGCGGCGATGCCCCTCGGGTTCTCCCGGCCGCTCGCGATCACCGTCGGCTCTCCGCCGGTCTTGGCCACCCGCATCACGTTGCCGGTCCTGCTGGTCGTCCAGTAGACGTGCGTCGCGTCGACGGCGATCTCGCGCACCTGGCCTTGATCGGCCGCCAGCGTGGTGAACGGGCCTTCGCCCGTGGAGTCCTTGGGCGCGGACATCACCATGCCGCGCTCGTCGCGCACGGTCCAGTAGACGTGCGTCTCGTCGACCGCGAGGGCGTGCGTCGTCCCGCCCCCGTCCGAGATGACGGTGAACGGCCCGTTGCCGTCCGAGTCCTTCCGCGCGCGGACCACGGAGCCGCCGTCCTCGCGGTTCGTCCAGTAGACGAACTCCTCGTCGATCGCCACGCCGAACGGATCGGGCTGCCCTGCGGCGATCGCCACCGGCGCCTCCTGGCCGCCGACCCGCGCCCTCATCACCTGACCGTCGCTCTCGCCCGCCACGCCCTGGTTGGCCCAGAAGACGTGGGTGGCGTCGGCCTTGATATCGGCCGGCTGGACCTGCGCGGTGGCGATGTTGATCGCGACAGCTTCGCCCTGCGTCCACTGCCTGACCACGCCCTGCTCCCCGTTGGTCCAGAACACGACGCCGTTGGCAACAGCGAGGTACAGCGGATCCTGCTGGCCCGAGATGTGGATCGAGGTGCGGACGCACGTGCCGTCCCGGCAGGTGCCATCGCAGTCGACGGGGCAAGTGCCGCAATGGAGGGCGTCGTTCGTCACGTTGACCTCACAGCTGTTCTCGGCATCCGCGTCGCAATCGACGTAAACGTCCCCGCAGACCGGCGGCTCGTCGATGATGGGCCCCACGCCCCCGCTCCCCCCGCTCCCCGCGGTCGCTCCGCCCACGCCCGGCTCGCCCCCGGTGCCCTGGCCGCCGACGCCCGCCGCGCCCCCCGTGCCCGGCGCGCCGCCCTCGTCGCCTCCTCCCGCGGAAGCCGTGGTCCCGGGACCGGACCCGCCGGTAGTGAAGAGGTTCGACGCCTCAGGCGTGGAGCAAGCTGCTACGGCGAGTCCGGAAACGAGCCCGAGGAGAACGGTGCGACGCATTGTGCTGTGCATGGAAACCTCCACCCATACAGGCTACACGAGCCTGTCGAAGAAACGCATCTGTGAACTTGATGTGTTTTCAAACCTAATTCGTCCGCGCACGACCGGGCACGCCTCGTGCGGATCCGGAGGAGGATGACGCCGATGCGGCGGGCGAGGGCGCTCGTGGCAGGACAGCAGGCTCGACCCCGGCGCGCGCGGGCGTGCGGGCGCGCTGGTTCGGCCGCCCCGCGCAGGCGCACGCGGCTGGAGCTCCGGCAATGTCGCTGGATCTACCGACAAGTGGTCGCGCTCCGCCGGCGACGGGCGAGCGCCGCCCAGCGCGCAACGGGCTCTCGCCACGTCGGGGCCGCGGGCGCGACTCTGCACCTCGTGCGGCCGGCGCTCCCCGTCGCGCGGCCGTGAGGCACAGGCGATGAGGGGTCTCCGCACGCCCCGGCCGGAGACACGATGAGGCAGCGCCATCAGCGCAGGAGACGGCGCAGCCTGGCGACTCACGATCACGGCGGAGCGGTGGAATCTCGAGAGAGCGCGCGCGGCCGCGGCGGTGGGTGCGATCTCTCGAAGGCCGCTCGGGAGGCTCGGCTCACGCGCGCTTCGTGAGCTCCAGCCTCGGCGCCGCCCGCCCGCTCCCTCGCGAGCGCCTCGCCCCCGCGCCCAACCGGGAAGATGGCGCTGGGCGCGCAGGGGCGCTACCCTCCGGACGCCGCGTGTGTGAACGTACGATGTCATCCAGGGTGGATCCGCTGTTCCGCCGCGTGGCGCGCGGTCACGGGGGAGCGCGCGGCGCGGCTGTGCGTGCCCTGCGCTGCGGCCTCCTCGACGCCGCGCGCGAGGCTCGGCCTGGAGGCGCGAACGCATGAGCGGGTCCGTGTTCATCGCGGGAGGCCAGGCGAGCTCCGCGGCGCGAGAGCGCGCGATGACGTTCGTCGGGCGCACGCTCGTCCACCGCTATCGCCTCGAGGAGCTCGTCGCGATGGGCGGCATCGCCGCCGTCTTCAGGGCGAAGAAGCTCGCGACCGGCGAGGACGTGGCCGTCAAGGTGCTCCACCCGGACGCCGAGGAGCTGCCGGAGCTCATCGAGCGCTTCGAGCGCGAGGCGCTCGCCGGTCGCCACATCTTCCACCCGAACGTCGCGGCGGTCTACGAGATCAACCAGCTCGACGACGGCGCGTGGTTCATGGTGATGGAGTTCATCCGCGGCATCACGCTGCGGAAGCTCATCGACCAGGGCCCCGTCCCCCCGCTGCGCGCGACGAACATCGCGCGCCAGCTCGCGAGCGCGCTCAACGCGGCGCACGACTTCGGGATCGTGCACAGGGACGTGAAGCCGCTCAACGTCATGGTCCTCGACGGGCCGGAGGAGCGCGTCCTGCTCATCGACTTCGGCCTCGCCAAGGTGCCGATCGAGCAGTTCTCCATCACCGACGACGGCTCGCGCCGCTCGCTGACGAACGCCGGCGTGCTGCTCGGCACGGTGGCCTACATGGCGCCCGAGGCGGCGCTCGGCATGCGCTCTGTCGACCGGCGGGCCGACCTCTACGCGCTCGGGGTCATCCTCTATGAGATGCTCGCGGGCAAGCACCCCTTCACGGCGGTCGAGCCGTCGGCGCTGTTCGCGCAGCACCGGTCGGCCGTGCCGCCGCCGATCGCCGAGCGCTCCCCCGGCGTCGTCGTCCCGCCCGCGCTGGAGGCGGTCGTGATGCGCCTGCTCGCCAAGGACCCGGACGACCGCTTCCCCCACGCGCGCGCCGTGCTCGTGGCGCTCGACGCCGCCGTCCAGAAGATGAGCGCGCCGGACAGCGGCATCGCCCTCGCCGCCCCGTCCAGCCTCCGGGCCGCGGCCAGCTTCATCGAGCGGCGGACCTCGCGGGCCGTGATCGCCGGCGCGGGCATCGTGTTCTTCATGATCGGGAGCGTGATCGCCTGGCTGCTCGCGTCGCGCTGAGCGCGCGCGGCGTCATCGCGCGCCCGGCATCGTCGCGCGCTCAGCGGCGCCCGGCCGGCTCGCAGGTTCCCACGGGGAGCCCTGCGAGCGCGGTGTGATCCACGCACCGCTCGCCGCCCGGGCACGGCGCGGCGCGCTCACCGCGCGGATCGCAGAGCGCTCTGCAGGTGTTCGAGGGATCGCAGACGCTGCCGGGCGCGCACGCGAACGACGCGTCGCACGGCTGCCCGTCCGAGCCCGCGCCCGCGTACCAGCACGACGTCGAGCCGTTGCCCCAGAACACGCAGGCAGCGCCGTTGTCGCAGTCCTGCGCGAAGAGATCGCAGCCGTCGCCGTCGATGCAGGCCCCCCTTGTGAACGAGCCGCCATCGAGGAAACACGCGCTCCCCGGCGCGCAGTCCGAGGCGGATCTGCAGGTCGCGGCGCAGACCTGGGCCGGGTTGCACGTCTGCGCGGGCGCGCACTCCGACGCGGCGAGGCACGTCTCGCCGGGGCCGGCGCCCGTCCTGGGCTCCCGCGCGAGGCTCGTCTTGCGCGGCAACGCGAGCGCCTCGCGATCGAGGAGGACGCCCGACTTGTAGACGCGCGACACGCGCTCGAGCGCGCGGACGTCGGCGAGCGGATCGCCGTCGACCACGAGCACGTCCGCGAGCGCCCCTCGCTCGAGGCGCCCGAGATCGGGCCGCCCGAGCACGTCCGCGGCGCGGCGCGTGGCGGCGGCGAGCGCCTCGATCGGCGGCATCCCGGCCTCGACGAGGAGCGCGACCTCGCGGCGCAGGCTCAGCCCGTGAAAGACGCCCGGGTTGCCGGCGTCGGTGCCGGCGGCGATCGTGACCCCGGCCTGGTAGCAGGTGACGAGGTTCGCGATCGCATGGTCGCGCCGCCGCTTCACGAGCTCCAGGAAATGCGCCGTCCTGAGCTCCGCGAGCAACGAGGGATCACGCAGGGCCGCGATCACGCCGACCGGCACGTCATCGACGAGGGCGGGGTCGTCGAGCTCGGTCAGCGCTCCGTGGGCCGTGCGGTACAGGCCGTCCGCCACCGCGAGCGTGGGGACGACGACGGCCCCGGCAGCGGCCATCCTCCGCGCGAGGTCTGGTGAGATTCGGTCCTCGTCCGGGACGTGCGCGAAGAGCGTCACGCCGCCGTCGAGCGCGGCCTCGATGTCCGGGGCCGCCGTCGCGTGGGCGATCACCCGGACACCCGCGGCCGCGGCGGCCTCCTGGATCGCCGCCACGGACGGGCGCGTCAGGCGCGGCAGCGGCAGCGATCCGCCCCCCTCGAGCACGATCTTGATGAAATCGGGTGCCCTCGGGAGGAGCGCCTCGAAGGCCTTGTCGACGTCGGCGGGCGAGTCGATGAAGACGCAGTAGTCGCCGGGCGGGCTGCCTTGATAGCAGGGGTGCCCTCCGGTCGGCGTGAGCAGGGGCCCGGCGGCGAAGAGCTGCGGCGCGAGGAGGTCGCCGGCGTCGATGCGCGATCGCTGCTCGAAGATGACGTGCTGGGATGAGCCGAGGTCGAGGTACGAGGTCACGCCCGCCCGGAGCATCGCCTTCGTGTGGTCCTCGAGGTGGAGGTCGCCGTCATAATAAGCATAGGGCCCGGCGACGCTCAGCGAGTGGACGTGGAGATCGATGAGCCCGGGGAGGACCGTCTTGCCAGCGACGTCCACGACCTCGCCGCCCCCGGCCTCGACGCGGGGCTCGGCGTCGCCGAAGACGACCTGCTTCACCCTGTCGCCCACGATCACCACCGTTGCCCTGGCCGCGCGCGTGCCGTCGAACACCATGCCTCCCTTCAGCACGGTGCAGCCAGCACACCCCACCTCGGTCGCGCTGGGCGTCGAGGGGCTCTCCGCGACGCCGCAGCCTACGAGCCACGTTGACGCAGCGACGAACCACAAAGCGAGACGACCCATCGCCAGTCCGAGCGAAGTACGACGCATGACACTCCGTTATCGATGGGCGCCAGGAGCACCCGAGAAGCGGCAGACCGCGTACCGGACACAGCGCACAAAAGCAATCGAATGAAGCGGCGCGCACGGCGCGATGCACGCGCGCATGCAGCGTGCCGCCTTATCCAGGATTGTTCGTATCGAGGCGGGTGGCTCGAGGGAGGCGCTTTGTCCCCGACGGCCCTTGGGCATCTCCGGCCCGAGCGGAGGACGGCTCCAGATCGGAGGCGAGCTTGACAGATGGGCCTATCCCGGAAGTCCAGCCGCCCGGGCACACGGAGGGAACACAGGGAGTCACGCTCGATGTTGTTCCGGCCTTCTCTGCTGCTCCGGCGGCGATCCAGGTTACCCGGAAGAGCCGCCGGTGTGGGGCGAGCGTGAGAAAGGAGCCCGCGGACGCCCTCCTTTGACGGCGGCATCTCTCGTACTGTCCACGGATCGGGGCGCCCTGGAATGATAGGGAGTTCAACCGAGCTTCCGTCGCGCGGCGACGAACCACCGTATTGACGAAGACCCTTTGCGTGCCTCACCTACTCGTGGGAGGCTCTGCGATGAGTGATTCGAAAATCGAAAACAATTCTCCGAAAGATCTGGACGTGACTGTGAAGGAGCTGCGCAACGCCATCGACGATTTGTCGACCAGGCTGGACGACATGGCAACAGCGACTCCGGCCAACTACAACTGCGGCGGCTGCGGCGGCTGCGGCGGCTGCGGCGGGTGTCGTTGCGGCGGGTGTCGTTGCGGCGGTTGCCGTTGCGGCGGTTGCGGCGGTTGCGGCGGTTGTCGTTGCGGCGGTTGTCGTTGCGGCGGTTGTCGTTGCGGCCACTGTAGCTAGCCCTGAGGCCGGCGAGGCCGAGCGATAGAGCCCTGGAGGGAGACGAGGAGCGCGAGAGATCGAAAAGACACCTTCCCGTCTCCCCCGGCTCACCACGATCGCGCGACGGTGCGCGGTCTGGTGAGTTCGCGAGTTTCTTCTCTCCTTCGCTTGTCGGGGCACAGCTCCCCGAGCACCGGGATTGGACCTCTTTACCGAAGGTGCAGGACGGCCGCTCGTCGAAGCGCCGCCGCGCTGCGCTTTCCTGGAGACCTCGCGTGGCCACTCAACTGCCCAGCTCAGCGACCACCGCTCCCTCGCTCGAGGGGACCGCCCCGCCTGCGTCAGCCGAGGCGCGCGAGAAGCTCGCGCGATCACGCGTCCTCATGGTCGGGCTCGAACCGTGGGGCGTCATCGCGGCCACCGAGCTCGCGTGTCTGGGCGTCGGCGCGCTCCACGTCCTCGACGACAGGGAGGTCACGGCCGACGATCTCGGCCCCTTCGCCGAGGCGGATCTCGGAAAGGATCGAGCGCGCTCGCTCTCCACGGCGCTGTCGCGGCTCGCCCCCGGCTGCGCGGTCACGCCCGGGACGCTGCTCGCCGCCGCGGAGCGCCCGATCGTCCAGGAGGACACCGGCTGGGACCTGATCCTCGCCTGCGTCTCCGGCGATGATCTCCTCGTCCTTCAGGGCGTCGCCCGCTTCGCTCACGCGGCGTCCGTCCTGTCGCTCAGCGCGCACCTCGAGGGGCTCGAGGCGGTGATCGGACCGGCCGTCGTGCCGGGCGAGACCGCATGCTGGGACTGCTGCCGCCTGCGGAGGCTCGCTCTCAGCAATCAGCCAGAGGCGGATCACGCGCTCCACGCGTCGCTCCTCGCCGCGCGCCCGGAGCGCCGCGGGCGCACCTACCTCGCCCCGATGCCGGCGTTCCTGGGCCACGCCGTTGCGCTCGCGGCCGTCGATCTGCTGGTGAACCGAGCCGCGTCGCGGCTCGCGGGACGGTTCATGGTCCAGGGCCTGGTCGACCCGGAGGCGTCGCTCCACGCCGTCCTGCAGATGCCCTGGTGCGCGGTCTGCGGCGGCGCCGCCGAGGCCCTCCGCACCGGAAGCGCACGTCGGGGCGCGAGCGCACACCTACGCGACGCACCCGACCCCGCGGCGCTCCGGCGGATGCTCGCCGGCGTCGTCGACGCGCGGGCGGGCATCGTCCACCGCCTCACGCTGGACGCGGCGAGCCCGGCGCTCGCCCCTGAGGCGTGCGTCACGGCCACGGCGTTCCTCGGCGAGTACACCGACGGCTCGCCGCACGCCCGCCGCTCGCGCGAGCCGCAGGCCGGCATCGGAAAGGGCGTCACAGCCGTCGAGGCCCTGATCGGAGCGACCGGCGAGGCGGTCGAGCGCTACTCTGCCGAGCTCGTCGACCGAAAGCAGCTCCTTCGCTCCTCGGTCGCCGGCATGAAGGGCGACTTCATCGCACCGGAGCAGCTCTGTCTCTATAGCGAGGAGCAGTATGCAAAGCCCGGATTCCCCTACGCGCGGGTCGATCCGGCCGCGCCCATCGACTGGGCCCTCGGGCGCTGGATGGACACCGGCGCGCCCGTGTACGTTCCGGCGCTCCCGACCTACTTCGGCTACTGCGCAGGACACCACGCCCACTTCTGCCAGGTGACCTCGAACGGGCTCGCCGCGGGCGCGACGCTCGAGGGCGCGTCGATGGGGGCCGCGCTCGAGCTCATCGAGCGCGACGCGTTCATGATCTCGTGGCTCGCTCGCCGGCCCGGGCGGCGGATCTTGCCCGACGACTCGCTCGACCCCGAGCTGCACGAGATAGCGAGGCAGCTCGAGGAGCACGGCGCCCGGATCGAGCTGTACCTGCTCGACGCGGGCGTCTCGGTCCCCGTGGTGATGTGCGTCGGTTACGGCGACGGCAAGCGGTGGCCCGGCGCGGTGGTCTCGATCTCCGCCCACCTGAGCCCCCTCACCGCGATCCGGAAAGCCATCCTCGAGCAGGGCCAGATAGGCAATTACGCCTTCCGCCTGATGACGGGCGAACACGTCGCCATCCCCGAGCGGCCGGAGGACGTGCTCACGCTCGAGGATCACGCGGTCTACTACCTCCCCCCGAGCCGCGCCGCGGCCTTCGCCTTCCTCCGCGGGGGGAGCACGGTGACCGCCGCCGAGCTCGAGGAGCCCGAGGAGGTATCGCTGTCCGAGCTCACCCGGCGCGTCCAGGCCGCGGGGCTGCGCATCGCGATCGTGGACGTGACGTCGCCCGACCTCGCGGTGACCCCGTTCCGTGTCGCCCGGGCCCTCGGGCCCGCTTTCCAGCAGATCCACTTCGGCCACCAGCTCGCTCAGCTCGGTAATCCGCGTCTCCGTTCGATGACCCCCCACGGCATCAACCCTGACCCTCACCCGATGGCCTGAGAGAGGACACCATGGCAAGGAGCAAAGAGGCGGACATTGCGCGGCTCTATCATCTCCAGTCCTCCCACGTGAGGTCGCGACCGCTGGAGCCGCCGTTCGACGGGGATCTCCAGCCGCTCAACTTCCGCACCTACGGCGGCTCGGCGCGCACGCCGCTGCCCGGGCACGATTTCACGATCGACGCCCCGCTCGGCGCGGTGATGGAGCAGCGGCGGTCGCATCGCGAGTTCGCCCTCAGGCCGATGTCCATCGAGGCGCTCGGGCGGCTCCTCCACGCGAGCTACGGCGTCCGTGGCACGCGAAACGTCGAAGGGGCGTGGACCTGCGATCGCCCGGCGCCCTCGGCCGGCGGCCGGTATCCGCTCGAGATCTATGTCGCGACGCAGGCCGTCGATGGGGTCCCGGACGGCCTGTACCACTACGACCCCCGTGCGCACGAGCTCGAGCTCCGCCGGGAAGGCCTCGCGCACGCCACGCTCGTGGATCTCACGGCGGGTCAGGACATGATCCTGAACACCAATGTCGTGGTCATCATCACGGCGGTGCCGTTCCGCACGATGTGGAAATACGGCCAGCGCGGATATCGCTTCTTGTGGCTGGACGCAGGGCACCTGGGCCAGAACCTCTATCTCGTCGCGACGGCCATGGGCCTCGGCCCGGTGGCGATCGGCGGATTTTACGATGAGGAGCTCAAGACCTTCCTGGCGCTGCCGGCGGAGGAAGACACCCTGTACATCGTCTGCATCGGTCAGCCCGCGCCGGCCGAGGGCCGGAACGGCCCTTAGCGTGCCTGAACCAGAAGCGTCGGAGAGCACCATGCCCAGCATTCGACTCAGTCGCTCGGCCAGCATCACGCCCACCGACGTGGGCGTCATCCTCCGCTCCGATCTCGGCACCTTCCAGCTCACCGGCCTGGACGTGAGCGCGTTCGTCGAGCGGATGGTGCCGCTGCTCGACGGGTCGCGCGACCGGGAGGCGCTCGTCGAGGCGCTCGCGGACTACTCGCGGCAGAGCGTGACGGCGTTCCTCGACCTGCTCGAGGCGCGCGGGCTGGTCGAGCCGGTGCCCGCAGAGGCGCCGTCCGCCGACGGCGAGCGGCTCCGCGGGCAGCGCGAGTTCCTCCGCAAGTGGTCGTCGGCCCCGGAGCAGGCGGCGCAGCGGATCGCGAACGCGCGCGTGCTCGTGGTGGGCCTCGAGCCCTGGGGGGCCTCGGCCGCCCTGGCGCTCGCGGGGGCGGGCGTCTCCGCGCTCCGCCTGATCGACGGCGGCGCCGTCGGCCCGCGCGACGTCGCGGTGGTCCGCGCGCGGGGGGAGGCGGCGCTCGGCGCGCCCCGCCGCGGCGCGGTGGCCGCGCTGATCCGCGAGCACGCGCCGCTCTGCCGGGTGGACGAGAGCTCCTCCGCAGCGCTGGAGGGCGACGACCTCCTCTCGCCGGAGGGGCGCCCTCACCTCCTCGTCGCGGCGGTGCGCGGCGACGACGCGGAGCTCCTGGAGCGCGTCGCGCGGTTCGGCCATCGCGCAGGGATCGCCTCGCTCTTCTCGCACCTCGCGGGGACGACGGCCGTCCTGGGCCCCCTCGTCTTCCCGGGGAAGACGGCGTGCCGGATCTGCGCGACGACCGAGGCGCTCAGCCCCTCGCCCGCGGCGCGCTCGCTGGCCGATCCCGCGCCGCACGCCGGCACGATGGGTCAGCTGCTCGGCCACCTCGTGGCGATGGAGGCCCTCAAGGTGCTCTCGGCGTACACGCCCTCCAGGCTCGGGGGCAGGTTCCTGATCCAGGACCTCGCGACGCTCGAGACATCGCACCACACGCTCGTGAGGTTGCCCTGGTGCAAGGTTTGCGGCGAGGGATGACGCGGGGCTGGAGGTGCTCTAGCCTGCGGCCGTGAAGAGGCCTCCCCTTCCCGCCGCCTCCCGCATCGCCGACGCGCCCGCCGCCGGCGCCCCCAGGCAGCCGGACCGCCGGTCGGTCCTCGACCGGACGGACGTCTCGCGCGCGCGGTCGCGGTCGACGCCGCGCGCCCATGGCCCGGGCCTCGCGCCATGATCGGTCGAACCCTCGACGACCGCTACACGATGCTCCGGCTGCTCGGCCAGGGCGGGATGGGCGCCGTCTACGAGGCCCGGCACGCGGGCACCGGCCGCCGCGTCGCGGTGAAGGTCATCCTCGGCCAGGCCGCGGACGACGAGCTCGTCCGCCGCTTCCAGCGCGAGGCGCGCGCGGTCGGCGCGGTCGAGTCGGAGCACATCGCGCAGGTGTTCGACACCGGGCGCGACCGCGAGACCGGCGCGCCGTACATCGCTATGGAGTTCCTCGAGGGCGAGGACGTGCAGGCCCTCATCGAGCGGCTCGGCCCGCTCCCTGTCGATCTCGCGCTCCGCATCGGGCTGCAGGCGTGCCTGGGGCTCGAGCGCGCGCACGAGGCCGGCATCGTCCACCGCGACATCAAGCCGGCCAACCTGTTCCTCGCGAAAAAGCAGGGCGGCCAGCGCGTGATCAAGGTGCTCGACTTCGGCGTCGCCAAGGTGACGGACAACAGCCTCGGCAACGGCGGGATGACGAAGAGCGGCGCGCTCCTCGGCTCTCCCCTCTACATGTCGCCCGAGCAGGCGCGCGGCAGCGGCGCCATCGACGCGCGCTCGGACGTCTGGTCGCTCGGCATCAGCCTGTACCACGCCCTCTCGGGCCATCGGCCCAACGAGCACCTGACCGGCCTCGGAGAGCTCGTCCTGGCCATCTGCACGACCCCGGTGCGCTGGATCCAGGAGATCGCGCCCTGGGTGCCGCCGGAGGTCGCCCACGTGGTGCACCGGGCGCTGGTGATCGATCCGGCGGGCCGCACCGCGAGCGCCGGCGAGCTCGCGGCGGCGCTGCGCGCGTTCCTGCCGGGCGGCGAGGCGATCCTCGAGGCGATGCTCGTGCCGCTCGACGCCGCCACGCGCGCGTCGCGCGCGTCGTTCGGCGCCATCTCGGCCCCCCCGCACGCCTCGAGCGCGCCGTTCGGCGCTGCGCTGACCCCGCCGCGCGCGTCGGCCGCGCCATTCGAGGCCGCGGGGCGCTCGTCAGGCGGGCAATCCGGACCGTATGCGCTGTCGGCCACGGCGCCCGCCACGAGCGTGCGGCTGTCGAACCGCCCCGAGCGTCCGGCGTCGCGCCCGCCCGTCGCCCTGATCGCCGGCGGCGTGCTGGCCGCTGCGCTCACGGGCGGGGCGGGCGTCTACCTCGCGGTGCGCGGCGCGCCGCCGGCCGCGCCCGCGCCCTCGGCCGAGCCGGCCCCGCCTGCGCGCGCCGAGACCGAGCCGCCGCCTCCGTCCGCCGGCGTCGAGGCCAGGCCGACGCCGTCCGCCAGCGCCGAGCCGCCGCGCGCCGATACGCCCGTGGATCCGCCGGCCGCGGCCTCGTCGATGCCCGCGGCGCTGCCCTCCGCTGCGACGACCGCGCGCGCCGCCGCGTCGGCGCCGGTGAGCGCCGTCGCTCGCCCGCCCGCGCCGAGGCCGTCTGCGGCCAGGCCGCCGCCCCAAAGGCCCCCGAGGAATGACGATGACGAGACATCGAGGAAATAGCCGCGTCGCGTGGTGTGTCGCCGCGCTCCTGTCGCTCTCCGCGGGGGTCGCCCGCGCGGAGCCGTCCGCCGATCAGGCGGCCGCGGCCGAGGCGCTCTTCCGCGAGGGGCGCGATCTCGTCGCGCAGGGCAAGCTCGCCGATGCCTGCCCCAAGTTCGCGGCGAGCCAGCGGCTCGACCCGGGCTACGGCACCCAGTGGAACCTGGCGGACTGCCTCGAGCGGCTCGGCCGCTCCGCGAGCGCCTGGGCGGCGTTCCGCGAGGCGGCGGACATGGCGAGCCGGGCCGGCCAGGCGGACCGCGAGGCGAAGGCGACCCGCCGCGCGGCCGATCTGGAGAAGAAGCTCGAGCGCCTCGCGATCACGGTGACCACGCCGGCGGACGGCCTCGTCGTGAGGCGCAACGGCGCTGTCCTCGACGTCGGCGCGTGGGGCGCGCCGCTCCCCGTCGATCCGGGCAAGCACCGCGTCGAGGCGACCGCGCCCGGCAAGAAGCCGTTCTCGGTCGAGGCGCAGACCGCCGGCCCCGGCCAGGTCGTCACCGTGGAGGTCCCGCCGCTCGAGGACGACCCCGCGGCGACCGCGGCGACCCCGCCGCCCGGCGCGCAGCCCGGGCCGCTCGCTGCGCCGCTCCAGCCGGCCGCGGGCGGCGACGGAGACAGCGGCGCGGGCACCCGCCGCACCCTCTCCTTCGTGGCAGGCGGCGTCGGCGTCGCCGGCGTCGTGACCGGCTCGATCTTCGGGCTGCTCGCCAGCTCGCGGTGGAACCGGGCCCAGGACGATCACTGCCGGACCGAGACGCTCTGCGACGCCCGCGGCGTGGCGCTGGTCGAGGACGCCAAGAGCGCCGCGAAGCTGTCCACCGCCGGCTTCATCGTCGGCGGGGTCGGGCTCGCGGCCGGCGTCGCGCTGTTCGTGACGTCGCTCGGCGACACGGAGCCCGCAGCGGCGCGGATCGTTGTCGCGCCTGCCGTCGGCACGACCGGCGGCGGGCTGGCGATCCACGGCCGCTTCTGACGCCCGGCAGCGCCCAGCGCCACGGCGGCTGGCCCGCGGCGGCCGGGCCCGCCGCGGGCCAGCCGCCGTGCCCGGGAGGGCGCGACGCGCCGCTCCCGGGCGGGCGCGCCTCACTCGTCGATCACGAACTCCACGCGGCGGTTCTTCGCGAGGCTCGCCGGGTCGGTGCCCTCGGCCACCGGCCTGTCCGACCCGAAGCCCTCGGCGGTGAGCCGGCCCGGGCTGACGCCCTTCTGGATCAGGTACTTCCGGACCGCCTCGGCGCGCTGCTCGCTCAGCTCCTGGTTCAGCTCGGGCGTGCCGGTCTCGTCCGTGTGCCCCTCCACCCGCAGCCGCTCGATCTCGGGGTTCGCCTTCATGACGAGCGCCACCTGGTCCAGGGTCCTGTACGAGTCCGGCTCGAGCTCGGCCGAACCGGTCCGGAAGCGAATGGTGTCCCGGATCACGAACTCGCCCTGCTCGTACGCGACCCGCGGCTCGCCCTTGTCGGGGCAGCCGTCGTCATCCTCGACGCCGTTGATCGTCTCCTTCTCGTCCGGGCACTCGTCGTCCGCGTTCGGCACGCCGTCCTTATCGTCGTCGGCGTCCTCCTCGGGGCAGCCGTCGCTGTCGTAATCGGCGTCACGATCCTCCGGGACGTCGGGGCACTGGTCGCGCTCGTCGTCGACTCCGTCGTGGTCCCTGTCGTGCGAGGTCGGCGTGTACTTCACGCCCGCGAACACGCGGAAGATCGGCACGCCGTAGCCGGCCAGCGCGCCGATCCCCGGGCCCGCGGTGATCTCCCACTCCTCGCTCGGGTTGATCTTCACGTAACCGAGCGCCTCGAGCGGCGTCTCCTCCTCGTTGAGGTTGTCCGCGGCGATGCCGATGCCGCCGTTCGCCTCGGCGCCGATCTCGACCTTGCCGTCGATGCCGCCGAAGCGGTAGCCGAGCGCCGCGGCGTACGTCAGCTCGCTCGCCGCCTCGACGTTCGCGTACGTCGTCCCCTCGCGGATCGCGACGCCCGCGTTGACGCCGAACCTGAGGCCGGGCGCGAACCGGTGATCGAGCACGATGCGCGGCCAGAACACGACGTTGCGCGCGCCGCCCGCGAAATCTCCTGTGTGCGTCGGGACGCGCAGCTCGGCCACGAGGGCGAGGCCGATGGAGTCGCGGTCGTCGAGCAGGCGCAGCTTCGGCACGAGCCGGATGTCGCCGAGGCCCGCGAACGACGGAGAGCCCTCGCCCGACTGCGCGAGGAAGAACGGGATGTCGAGGCCGAGCGCGAACGGCTCGGCGATCGTGACCGACGCCATGAGATCGGCGCCCAGACGGCCGCTCACGATCTGGCTGCGCACTTCGCCGTCGCCCGTCGCGACGATCAGCGGGTTGCGCGCGTAGTTCAGGAACAGCCCGAACGCCCATGGATCGCCGGGCTCGCGGACGCCGGAGCCCTCCGTGACGACGAAGGCGTCGTGGGTGACGGCCGGCTTGAAGCGCTCGACGTCGATGTCCGTGCTCTGCGCCGACGCGGGCGTCGCGGCGGCGAGGACCGCGCAGGCAGCGCAGGTGGTGGCGGCGAGGATCGGTGCGCGCATGGTTCTCCTCTTCATCGGCTTCATCGGCCGGCTCCGGGTCCGCGGCGCGGGCGCCTCCGCAACCGGAGCGCGAGCCCGCCGGCGGCGAGCAGCGACAGGGCTCCCCCTCCGTACGGCGCGGGCCCCGCCGCGCAGGCGCAGGCGCCGCCCTGGACCGCATCACCCGGCAGGAGATCCGGCTCGCCCGGGCCGCCCGCGCCGCTCGACGCCCCGCCGTCGACGCAGCGCCCGGTCGGCGCGCAGCGCAGGTCCGCGCCGCACTCGGACGAGCCCGGCGAGCACGGGCCGCACTGCCCGCTGACACACACGAGGTCGCCGCACTGGGCGCTCGACGTGCAGGTGTCCCCGGGCGTGGGGACGCACCGGTGGTCCGCGGAGCAGTCCTCGTCCGCGTCGCAGTCGACATCGTCGACGCACGACACCGGCAGGATGCAGTCGCCGTCCACGCAGATGCCCCTGCCGGCGCAGTCCGCGTCGCGCGTGCAGCCGGAGGGCGGGACGATCACGTCGGGCACGCGGTCGCCGTCCGCATCGCCGGCCACGCACGGCGCGGAGAGGCCGATGTCGAGATCGCCCGGCCCGAGCGCCGCCGCGTCGTTCACCGACCGGAAGTACAGGTTCGCCTCGCACGACACGCCGACGCCCACGATGTCGAGCGCGATGGATGCCTGCGCGTACCCCCGCGTCGCGTCGTTGATCAGCAGGGGGTCGAGGTCCGTCCCTGCCTCGGTCGCGACCTGCGCGTCCGTCACGTCGAGGGGCTCGTACCGCCCCGACGCCCCGGAGAAGGACCAGACCCTCACGAGCGTGCCGTCGCCCTTCACGCCGAGCACGACCTCGTAGCCGCCCGGCGACCCGTCGTTCGTGAACCGGTCGTCGATCCCCGCCGTCGCGGCGGTGCCGCCGGTCTGCCGGTTCCTGTCGGTGTCGATGAACACGAAGAGCGTCGCCTCCCCGCTGATCGCGGCCGTCTCCGACACGTACCCGCGCACCCAGAACCGCCCGTCGGCGGCGACCGCGTACGCGGAGCGGAAGTCGATCGATCGCTCCGGCGCGTCGAAGGTCTCGCCGTCGCCCGCGACGTCCTCTTCGCCGTAGGGCCACCGCGGCTCCCCGGTCCTGTCGATCGCGACGATCTCGTCGAGCACCGGCGTCGTCCGCCCGCCCGTCCACGTCTGAGCGGACGAGCTCCTCGGAAGGAGCGCGACGCCGAGCGCCGCGCCTACAGCCAGCGGCGCGGCCCACGAGCGCCCCCGCGCGCACCCATCTTTGTGTTGTGCCATGGCGGGGAGCATCCTCGCACAGGTCGCTGCAACCCTTACAAATGAAAGGCGATTCGCGCCCAGAGTGCGCAAGGGTGCGCGCCTGCAATACCATGCATCCACACCTTCGTTCGCGCGCGAGCGGGAAGCGGGAGAAGCGCTCACCGTCGGTGCGATGTCGATGCGCTCCCCCTCCGTGCCGATTGGGCAGCTGATCATCGCTCCTCCCTCCCCGCGCGCACGAGGCGCGGAGAGCACGGTAGCGGGCGATCGCGCGCGCCGGAGGCGCGGCGGCCCCGAGCGCCGAGCGACCGTGACGCGGGCGACCGAGCGCCCCTTCTTTTCATCACCGAGCGGCTCGCCGGGGCCTCCGGCGCGATCACCTGGCTTGGCCACGCGCCCGGGTTCTGTAACTGTCCCGCGGTCAGTTACGCGTCGCTGCGCCGCCGTGGGCTCGGGGGGTCCGAGCGCTGGCGCCTGGCCTCGCGAGATGAATCCCTCTTCCGATCGAAGGAACCGCGATGCACTGCACACTCCAGAAACACCGCCCCGGAGCGCTCCGTGTGGCTTGCCTGCTGCTTGGGTCGCTCGCCGCCGCGTGCTCGGGCGAGGGCCCGGCGCCGCTCGAGGGGAGCGCGTTCGACGTCGAGCGTTACGACCTCCGGGGCGAGTTCGACTGGGAGCGGAGCCGCCTCGTGGCGACGCTGGGCCTCACGCTGTCGCTCACCGGAGACGGCCCGAGGACGGTGGTCCTCGACAGCGCCGTCGCCGAGGTGAAGGAGGTCCGGCGGAAGGGCGGCGGGGCGCTCCCGCACGCGCTCGATCCGCAGCGCCAGGCGCTCGCGATCGACCTCTCGAGCGAGCCCGAGGCGATGAGCGGCGCGCCGATCGCGCTCGAGATCGACTACGAGGCGCTCTCCGGCGACGCCCTCCGCGCGGTGCCGGCGCGCATGGGCGATCCGGTCGCCGTGCGCGCCGTCTACACGGTGTCGGAGCCGCTCGGCGCGTCGCGGTGGATGCCGTGCCACAACGCGCCCTCGGACCGGGCCATCTTCTCGATCGCCATGCGCGTCGACGGCGGCGAGGCGCTGATCGCCAACGGCGATCTCGTCGGCGACGAGGATCTCGGGGCGTCGGGCCACCTCGTCCGGTACGAGACCGCCTACACGCTGCCGCCCTACCTCATGGCGTTCGCGATCGGCGACTTCGAGGTCGAGCGCGGGACGAAGGGCGATCTCCCCGTCGCGGTCTGGCACCGCCGCGGGTTGCCGGGCGATCACGGCAGGATGGTGGACGAGCTCGCGCGCGCGATCGGCCGCTTCGAGGAGCTGCTCGGGCCGTACCCCTTCGAGAAGTACGCGCTCGTGCTCCTGCCGGACTTCTCCGTGGGCGGGATCGAGCACGCGAGCATCAGCTTCCAGCGCGAGGAGCGGAGCACGCAGCCCGCGCTCGCCTCGGATCTCCTGCTCACGACGCACGAGCTCTCGCACCAGTGGTTCGGCGACCTCGTGACGGTGGAGACCTGGGACGATCTCTGGATCAAGGAGGGCATGGCGACGTTGCTCGAGCAGGAGGGCGTCCGCGTCTACACGGACGAGAGCGGCGCGGGGACGCTGAACGGCGACGAGCTCGGCCCCCGGGACGGCGACGCCGTCCGCGATCCGTCGCTCGCGCCGGGCGAGAAGTACACGAGCGGCCCCTACGGCCGCGCCGCCTGGCTGCTCACCCAGATCCGCAGCCTGGCCGGCGAGGAGGCGTTCTGGTCGGCGCTCCGCGGGGTGCTCGAGGAGCGCCGGTTCGGGACCATCGGCACGGACGATTTCCTCGACGCCTTCGCGCCGGCGCTCGGCCCGGAGGCGGCTGCGCGCGCGCGGCGAGCGGTCGTGGCCAAGGCGCTCCCGTGGCTCACGGTCGACCCCGCGCCCTCCGGCGGGGCGTTCGTGACGGTGCACGATCCGGAGGGCGCGCTCGTCGCGCCCCTGGAGCTCGCGTGGGTGGCCAGCGACGGCCCGACCCGCGTGCAGACGCTCACGCCCGGCGAGCGCGTCGAGGTCGCGCCCGCGCGCCCGGGCGAGCTCCTCGTCGTCGATCCGCAGGACCGCCACCCCGAGTGGGCCTTCCTGACCACCGACCGCGATCTCGAGGCCTACGCCGCGACGCTCGCCCCGCGCCGTGTCCCCGCGGACCCCGAGGGCGTCTCGTGCTTCCTCGACGTGGGCGGCGCGCACCAGCTCGCCGCGCTCCAGGACGGCCTGCCCGAGGGGCTCGCGCCCGAGGAGTTCGAGGCGTTCGTCGAGGGCCTCGACGGCGAGGCGGCCCGGGCGGTATCGCTCGCCGCGGCGTGCGACGTCGCGTGCGCGCCGGGCCTCGACGCCGACGTCCGCGGCGCGTGGTCGAGCGTGCTCACCGGCCTCTTCGCTGGAGCGCCTTACAGCTACGGCCTCGACTACGTCGGAAGCTACGCGTCGTGCAGCGCCGTCGTGTCCCCCGAAGCGCTGTTCGCCGAGGACTGGTCCGCGCTCGAGACCGGGCTCGCCTCGGGCGGCGTCTCCGACGTGCGGCTCCAGTACCTGTCCAAGTTCAAGCTGCCGCCCGAGGCGGCGCTCCGCACGTGGGGCAGGGTCGCGCAGATGGCGAGCTCGGTGCGCGCGCGCGTGCTCGCGATCCGGCACCTCGCGACGTACGTGGACGGGCTCGACCCGGCTGCCCTGTCGGTCTTTCGTGCCTTCTTCGCCGGCGTGCTCGGCGCGACCGATGTCTCCGACGTCCTCGCCGCGGATCTCCGCGCCGTGGTGGCCTCCGCCGCGCCCACGGCGGCCGGCAACCAGGGAGCGCTGGACGGCCTCGCCCGGGTGCTCCGCTCGCCCGCGGCCCGCTCGGCCCACCCCGCCGCCGTCTGCGCGGCGTTCGCGTTGACGAGCGGTGACGAGCAGGCTTTCCGCCGCTTCGCCGCGGGGGTCGAGGGCGCCGACGTGACGGACACCACCGCCGAGCTGCTGCGCTCTCCCGTCCATTGCCTCTGACGCTCGCTCGCCACGACATCGCATCTCTCCCCGCCGGCCTCGCTCCATGGCGAGGCCGGCCCTCTACGCGGCAACCGAACGCTGCTATGCTCCGCTGCCCATGTCGGAGCTCGTCCAACTTCTTCGCCAGAACGCCCCGATTGCTCGCATCGCCGAGCACCTCGATGGTCTGACGCACGAGGAGCGCCGCAGCGCCCTGTCGACCACGACGCGCGCGGATCAGCGGGCGCTCTATGCCGCCGCGAGCCACGCCCCCCCGCTCACGCTCGACTTCTTCGTCCCGGACGGCACACCGCGCCGCGTGGCGGTTCATCACGAGGGCAGGAACAGCCTTCCTCTCCCGTCCACATTCCGCTTCTTCGAGAAGCGTTTTGCCTTGCCCGAGGACGGCAGCGCGCGGCTCTTCGGTTACAACGAGGGGCTCACGCGTCCCTGGATTGGCCCGGGCTTCTTCGTCGCGGTCCCGACGGCCGGCAATCCTGCGTGGCAGGAGCGTGGCGCCATCGTGATCGACTACTTCCAGGTCCCTGACGGCCCCGTACCTGACGGTTGGCCCCGGGTCGTCCCCAACACCAAAGGACTCCAGTTCTTCGTCTACAACGGAACCCGTGATTTCATGCGTCGGGTCTCGAAGGACGTGTCCATCGGCGCGGCGTTCAAGGGTGAGCGTTCGCTCGACCACTACTTCACGCTCTGCCGCTCGCCGTCCGCCTAGCCGTCACCAACGCGAACGTGAACGTGAACGTGAACGTTTAGGTGGTCGTGGTCGTCAACGATAGGTCGTGAACGACCACGACCACGTAAACGACCACGACCACGTAAACGTTCGGATGTAGGAGAACGCGGCGCGAAGCTTGGTGAACGCCTATGCCCCCCTAGTTTGGCTGGGGCCCCCCGCCCAGCCGCGCCAGCATCCCCTTTCGCAGGAGCCCCACCTTGTTCCGCATCGCGGTCACCTGCTGCCGCATCCCGTCCGCCTGCTCCGCGAGGTCGACGATCCCCGCGGCCGTCGCCGCCTGGCCGAGGGCGCGCGCCTCGTCGGCGAGGCGCCCCATGCGCCCTTCCACCTCGTCCATCGCTGCCACCACCTCGTGGATCTGCTCCGGCGTCGTCGCCTCCCGCTGGCGCGCCGCGGTCTCCTGCACCAGCTGGTTGATGCTCCGCCCCTCCTCCCCGAGCGCCGCGAAGCGCTGGAACAGCTCCCCGAGCTGCTCCGCCCGCCGCTTGATCTCCTCGCCGCGCGCCGCGAGCGCCGTGGCGGTCGCCTCGTGGCGATCCCGCGCCGCCGCGATCGCCGCGATGAGCGACCCGAGCGCCATGCTCACGCGCTGCTGCGCCTCGGCCGCCTCGGTCGTCGACTTCGCCGCGCGCTCGATCCCCTTGCGTGTATCGAGGGAAAGCCGCCGCGCCGACTCCGCGAGCTCCTCGAAGCGCACGAGCTCGCGCTCGAGCGCGCACGCCGCTTCCGCGAGCTCGCCCCCGCCCTTGCCGTGATCGTCCTTCCCACCCCCGCGGCCGTTCTTCTCGCGCTTGTTCACGTCACACTCCCTGCGCTGCCTGTCCACCTCCTGGGAGGCCCCGCCGTTTCGCCTGCAAGCGATGTTCGGACCGGTGTACTGTATCAAAACAGCGGCTCGTACGTCGAACGCACCTCGGAGGAACGGATGCGAAGCGCGTGGCTCGTCCTCGTCGGAGTTCATGCCCTGCTGGGCTGCGGGGCTGCGCCGCGGAGAGAGCCGGCCACCGACGCCGACCCCACGCACGCCGGGGTCGCCGCCCCGAGCGCTGTCCCGGAGGGCTCGACCCGCGAGGCGCGCGCCGCCCTGCGCTCGCCCGAGCAGAAGGAGCGCGCCGCCCTGCGCCCGCCCAGGAGCACGCGCGCCCGCGACACCGCGCCCGAGGCCCCCGAGCCGCGCGCCCCGATCCCGCTGTCCGACAAGGCGAGCACGCCTGTCCGCTCCGCCGGAAACAACCGTCCGCCCGCCCGCTCGCCCGTGAAGGAGCGCGCCCCGATCTCCCGCCCCACCCCCATCCCCCTCCCCGGGAAAGGCAGCGCCGCGCGCTCGATCGAGGCCGACTGCAAGGCGCTCGGCCCGGAGGTCCAGAAAGCCTCGAGGATGATCGAGGTGCTCCGGCAATCCGACCTGAACACGCCGCCCGACGTGCTCGGGAGGATCGCGGATCGGCTCGACCTCTGGGCCCGCGCGGCCGCGGTCCAGGCCTCCGATCCGGATCTCGCCCAGGGCGCCAAGGACATCCGGGAGAGCTTCGCCCGGACCGGCGCCGCGGCCCGCAAGCTCCAGGCGTCGCTCGGCGCTCACGACCGCAAGAAGGCCGGTGTCGCCCGCGCCGGCCTGGAGAGGGAGCTCGACCAGGACGCCAAGGCCGTGAGGGGCATTGCCGCCCGTTGCAAGAGCAACCCCTATGACCCGATCAAGGGCAAAGCCCACATCCCGCCTCACGTCGTGCGGAGCGTCGTCCAGGAGCGCTTCGGCGAGATGCGCGCTTGCTTTGAAAAGGGCCTTCGCCAGAACCCCAAGCTCCAAGGGCGCCTGCCCGTACACCTCGTCGTCGATGGCGAAGGGAAGGTCACCTACGCGGGTGACGCCGACCGCCCGCCCGAGGACGCGCCGCTCCTCATTGCGCTGCCCTCGCCCGGCGCGACGCCGCCGTCGTCGCCCGCTCCCCCGCTCCGCGACGCCAAGGTCGTCGGCTGCGTGCTCGACGTCTTCCGGGGCCTCCGATTCCCCTCCGCCGCAGACCGCAAGAGCGTTGCCACGGTGGTCTATCCCGTCGTCTTCGGTGTGGACGACAACCGCTCTCCAGCGACCTCCTCCAGGTGACGCAGAGCGCAATCGCGGCAGCGAGGCGCTGGCCCCTTGCCGTCCGGGCGAGGCCGACGCCAAGCACGCTCAGCCTCACTTGCGCCACTTGCAAAGTTATTTCCTTCTCAGGGGCCTAAGGGTAAGCATTCCGCCGATGAAGCTCTCGCTCACCGAGCTCCAGGACATCCGCCGCACGCTCGCGGCGCGCATCGTCTTCGGCCTCTCCACGCCCGGCACCGAGATCGCCGCGCTCCCTGCCTATCTCGCGCCGCCGCCGGGAGGGATGATGGGCCGCGCCGTGGTGGTCGACGCTGGCGGCACGAACCTGCGCGCCGCCATCGTGGAGCTCTTGCCGGGCGGCGAGTCGCGCATCGTCGCCGGGCCCGTGCCTGCGAAGTTCCCGGGCGGGCCGGAGATCACGGGCGACGCCTTCTTCGACGTGCAGGCGGAGCTGGTCGAGCGCCTGGGCGCCGTGCACGGCTTGCCGGTGGGGTACTGCTTCTCGTATCCGTCGGAGACGCTGCCGTCGCTCGACGCGCGGCTGCTCCGCTGGACCAAGGGCGTCCAGGTCGCCGGGGTCGAGGGCACCAGCGTGGGCGAGCGGCTCGGCCGGGCGCTCGGCGCGCGGAGGCTCCGGCCCGGTCCGGTCCGGGTGCTGAACGACACGGTGGCGAGCCTGCTCGGGGGTGCCTTCGCGCACGGCGGGTCGCAGCCCGCGGCGTTCATCGGGCTCATCGTAGGGACGGGGACCAACATGGCCACGTTCCTCCCCGCCGGCCGGATCCCGAAGCTCAAGACGGGTCACTTCGTCGCGCCGATGGCGGTCAACCTCGAGAACGGAAACTTCAACCCTCCGCACCTCCAGCCGCTCGACGCGGAGCTCGACGCGAGCTCCGAGAACCCCGGCGCGCAGCGGTTCGAGAAGGCGGTGTCCGGGGCCTACCTGCCCCGGCTCTTCGGGCGGCTGTGTCCGGACCATGCCCCGCTGACGAGCTCCGCGGATCTCGTGCGGCTCCGCGACGAGGGCGCTGACGAGGCGCGGCGGGTCGCTGGCGACCTGCTCCAGCGCTCGGCCGACCTCGTGGCGGCGGGGCTCGCGGCCGTCACCGACGTGCTCGACAGCCCTCCTGGGGTCGGCATCCTCGCGGAGGGCAGCCTCTTCTGGGGCGATCCCCGCTATGCGCCGCGGGTGCAGGAGACGCTGCGCGCCCTCGTCGGCTCCCAGGTCGAGCCCCGGATCGCCCGGCTCGAGCACGTCAACCTCATCGGGTCGGCCTGCGCCGCGCTGTTCGCCTGAACGGCTGCGCGCCGCTTCCCTGCGCCGCTCGCTGCGCCGCGCGGGAGGCGCCAGGCCTTTCGGCGCGCAAGCTGCTCGGCCAGGGGGGAGCACAGGGATGCCCGGGGATCTTCGCCATGGCCTGCCTTCGCGGGACCGGTCGAGCGCGGCCGCGCCCGCGTCCGCCTGGCTGTGCGGCGTCCCCGTGGGGGGTCCGAGGCGGCAGGATCACACATTTCTGGCCGAATCCGTTTTTTGCGACCACCATGACGCAGCGTTGACCCCCTGGGAGGAGCTCGGCCGGTGATGTGTGAAACAACAGCGCGCTTCGGCTCGACCGTACCGGTCGGGCGGGTGGGGCGCTTCCGGTCGTCGCGGGCGGGCCCCGGTAGCCGGAATGGCTATTGTCTTTAGAGAGATGCTCCCGTCGAACCGCAGACTCGCGTTCCGCAGGCAGCCGCACCTGCTCGACGACACCGGGAGCGTCGGCGTGTGGATCACGCAGCCGGCGGGCATGGTCGTTCAGCTCTTGCGGGAGACGGTGGCGACCGGTGAGGCCGCGCGGTTCATCTCGGTCGACGCGTACCAGAAGCTCGTGGGCGTCATGCGCCCGGGGGAGCGGGCGTTCTTCATCTACGACATGGCGCTCATGGTGCGGTACGAGAGCGAGGCGCGCATGATCCTGACCCAGTGGGGGCTCAACGTGCGCGACAAGATCGAGCACATCGTCGTCCGCCCGCCCCCGGAGATGAACAAGCTCGGGCGCATGGGGATCCAGACGATCGCGGCGGCGATGAGCCTCGCGGGGGTGCAGCTCGACATCGTGGACGACATCGAGCCGTTCCTGCGCGAGCAGAACCTGCGGCCGCGGATCAGCCTCACCTGAGGTCGGGTCGGAGAGGCGAGGCCCTCGGCGCGCTCGCCTCGGCGTGGCCCCTCGGGGGCACGCCGAGGCGGAGTTGCGAGGTCGATCCCTCGTCGGGTCGGATCTCGCCTTGACCGTGGCCATCGATACACGGCTGTACCGTCTCGATGGCGGCACGACATGCGCTCTCGCCGCCGTGGCTGTCGATCGCCGCGAGGCGCCCTTCAACGGTGGTCAATTGGGTTGTTCGGATCGACTCCCGGGGGCTTTCGCGATGTCCTCCGCGGCCTCCTCCCGGGCGGCTCGCTCCGCTCTGCAGTGCTCGCAGTAGCGCTCAGCGTCCCATTGGACGTCCTCGAGGCCCAGCCTCCGCACCCACGCGAGCTCCCACCTCTCCCTCGCGCTCAGGTGGTTCACGTTCCCCGAGCGGGGCATGTCGCTGGTGTTGTTCCGTCGCTGGTTGGACATGGGCGGGCGCTCCTCCCGAGCTGCGGCCGCCCATTCTGCCGTCAACGACGCGGCTCGCCAAGGGCTCTATTACCTAAATCGTCCACGGAAACGATAACTTACGTTTGACTGTCTGAAACTGTCACGGCATCAGATGATTTCTTTTCACTGCTTGCGGCGCTCGCCTGTTGCGAGGTTCCGGGAGACCCCGCTCGCACCTGCCGCGCCGCCTGCTTCCGGTGGACTGCGTCCCTTTGCGGCGCCGAGCGGCGGCCTCGGACCCGTCAGCGAGGAGTCCGCCTGGCCCTTCGGCCGCGCGCTGGCCGACTTCGTTCTCGCGGGTGCGATCCGGGACGTCCCCTTGGCCGCAACGCGCGTCTTGGGAGTGTTCTTTGCCGCAATTCGTGTCTTCGGAGTGTCCTTTGCCACCATGATGCAAGGCTACGAAGCGTGGCGTCCCGAGCGCAACAGCCTGGGCCAGCGCTGGCGCGGAGGTCGGGACTCGCCTCCTGAGCGTGCTCGCGAAGTTTGAGGGGGTGCCGAGCACGAAGATTGAGGGACGCGCGGCGTCATGGCGGTCGCGGCGTTGGGCATGGCCGGGCCGCGACGCCAGGACGGACACGAGCACGAAGTTTGAGGGCCTTTGAGCGCGAAGATCGAGGGACGCACGGCGTGATGAGCCGTGCGCGGGCGGGGTCGCCTCAAAACGGGATGTCGTCGCCGGGCTGCTCGTCGCCGAGCGCCCGCGAGTGATCGGCAGGGAGGAAGGCGCGGTAGCTGTCGAGCGCGGCGTGGAGCTCGCGGACGGCCTCGAAGATGCGGCTGGCGGCGCGCAGGCCCGGATTGCGGGGCGCGGGCGCCTCGGGGGGCGCGAGCAGATCGGGGTGCTGCGCGAGCAGGACCTGGATGAGGAAAAGCAGCGTCGCGTCGAGCAGCGCGAGGGGCTCGGGGATCGGCAGCGTGACGTTGGTGGTGCGTGGCATGGGGGCCTCCGGGTTCACCGTTTGCGGTTCGCGGACTTGGGCTTCGGGGCCGCGCCGAAGACCTCGAGAAAGAGCTTCTCGTCGAGCCGCGGCAGCTCGCGCTCGGCGGCGGCAGCGAGCAGTTCGTCGGCGAGGTTCATGAGCACGCGGTAGTTTCCGGCGGAGTGGTCGGCGAGCGTGGCCTTGAGCTCCGCGGTCATCAAGGAGGGGTTGCCCGCAGCGGCGAGCACGTGGTCGAGGCAAGCGAGCAGCTCGTCGCGAGAGGCGTAGTCGAGGACGAGCCGGCGACGGATGCGCGAGCCGAGCGGCAAGAGCTCGGCGGTGCGGAGACGCTCGGGGAGACGGGAGTCGCCGGCGAAGACCACGCAGAGCAGTTGCCTCGAATCGAAGTCCTTGCTGGAGAGGATGCGCAGCTCGTTGAGCACGGGCGTGCTCGCCTCCTGCGCCTCATCGAGGATCAGCACGGGCCGGCGAAGCGTCGTGGCGAAGTGCTCGGCCCAGCGCGCGCGAAGCGCCTTGAAGCCTGCCCAGCGGTTGCTGGACGAGAGCGGGACTCCGAAGAGATCACCGAGCTCGCGGTAGAAGTCGCCGGCCCTGCTCTGGGGATGCTCGATGGTGCCGACCACCACGTCGGTCAGGGCGCCGAGCCGCGCAGCGAGCAGGCGCAAAGCGATGCTCTTGCCCGTGCCGGGATCGCCGGTGAGCATGGCGAAGCCGCCGTGGGCCAAACCGAGCTCGACGCGACGAAGGAAGGTGTCGACGGGCGGCGAGACGTAGAGGGCCTCCGCGGGTACATCGGCGCGGAAGGGAATGTACTTCAAACTGTAGAGAGACAGGAGTCGACTCATCATGGTCAATCCTCCTCCGTGTTCTTGGGCAGGTAGGCGGGCGGCAGGCCCGTGGCCGCGTACTCGGCCATCAGCTGGCGCAGGAGCGGCGCGATACCGGGGGGCTTCCTCGACGGAGCCAGCGGCGCGGTGATCTCGGTGAGCGCGCGACGCGCGCGGTCCGCGTTCCTCTCCTTGTCGAGCGGAAAGAGCGTGGCGAGGTGCGCGCCCGAGCGCGGGTCGACGAGCTCTGCGCTGGAGAGATCCCAGCGCGCGACACGAATCCGTGGACGTTCGAGCACTCGGTAGGCCGAGGGAACCTCGAAGCGCACGCCCTCGATCGTGACCGTCCCGTCGCTCCGGCGCTGGTGGCGCGAGATCTCCATGCGGAAGGCCCGGCGCAGCGCCTCGGAGTCGGGGCTCGGGCGGCTCACGTCTGGGCCTTCGAGGTAGCGCTCGAGCGGAGTCTTTTTGAGCTCGCTGTGGACGGTGCGGTGATATTCCTGCTCGACCCACGCCTGGGTCGCGGTGTTGAGCAAGTCGAGCGTGAGGTTCGGTTCGCCCTCGAGCATCGGCATGAGCCGCCCTTCGACGAGCGTCCAGAAGTGCTCTTGCTTGCCGTTCTGATGAGGGCTGTTCGGCAGCGTGAGATATTGCGCGATGCCGAGCCGCTCGAGCCCCTCTCGCATCTCGGCGGCCTTCATGGCACCTCCACGATCGCTGTAGGCGCCGCGCGGCAGCCCCCGCTTCTGGATCCCCTGGCTGAAGCCGTGCACGAGGTTCTCGGTGTTCTCGCAGTCGAGGTACCACTGCGCGTGGCAGCACACCCGCGAGCAGTCGTCGAGCAGGCCGAAGAGATAGGGTGTCTTCAGCTCCCCGCTGGCCGTGATGACCTTTCGCTTGCCCTCGTGGAAGTCGTAGTGCCAGAGCGCGTTGACATAGGCCAGCTCGTACGAGCGCGTCTCGCGCGGCACGATCTCCGATTGGACCGCCCTGCCTTGGCGCCTCCTCTGGATGCGATACATGCCGTGGGCCTTCATGAAACGGCGCACTGTGGTGTAGCTGGGCACCGGGTCGAGCGCGGGGGTTGTCTTTGCGAGCGCGACGAGGTTGTCGTGGTGGAGCTGCCAGGTCCAGCGCGGGTGATCGCGATACTGACTCTCGATCGCGGACGCGACCGCTGTCGTGATTCTCGGCTGCGAGCCGGCGTGCTTCGGGACCTTGCGCGCGAGCACGCTGATCGGGTCATCCGCGCTGCGCGCCGCGTAGTACATGCGCTCGATGGTCTTGGGCGAGAGCCGGATCACCGAGCCCTTGGTCGGGTGTCGCCAGGACTTCGCGGCGAGCTCGGCGATCCGACTCGCGAGCTCGCCGGGCTCCGGCGGAGAGGCGAGCAGGTGGCTGATGATGGAGAAGCGCATCCGCGCCCAGCGCAGGCGCATGGGCGCCTGGTCGTCGTGGCTCATCGATTCCTCCTCCGGATCGAAAGGCGCAGACGGGCCCTTGGCGGGCGCGCGCGCGTCCGGTGCTCGTGGCTCATGAGGTCTCCTGCGCGGTCGGCGAACGGACCTACCGGGCGGGGAAACCCTATCTCACCGCGGAATCCACGCCGAATGACATCTTCTGCGTGGCGCCGTGGTCATGCGATGTCCCTCAAAAAACGTGATCCATCGAGGACCGAGCCCGTCGTGAGCGGCGCGAGCAGGTGGAGCATCGTGCCCATCTGCTCGTCGGCCGTGCCGGGAAGCCGTTCGATGATCGACCTTGGAATCCCGCCGATATCGACGCCGACGAGCCGGGTGCGGATCGCGAGCAGGACCTCCTTCGCGAGGAAGGGGCCGCGCCACCAGGCGAGCCATCGGCGCGTCGTCCTCCGCGGAACGCCGGTCGGCTGCGCGCCGGCGGTGCCGAGCGCCTGCGCGGCGAGGCTCGCCACGATCACGACGACGCCGAGGTACACGCGTGGGCCGAGGAATCGAAGCGACGGGGGCGTCGCGCGCCGCCGGCACCCCTCGCGGCCGCAGCAGAAGCTGAAGCGGACGACGAACGCTTCGCCCTCCGGCGCGATGAGCGCGCCCCGCGGCTTGCGGGTGTAGTTGCCCGCGTGCAGCGGCCCCCCGCACGCCGGGCACCGGCTCGCCGCAACCCGCCGCGCGATCGCCCGGTCCAGGGCCTCCAACGTCGCGAAGAACTCGCCCTTGAGCGTGAATTGATCGAACATGGGCTCCTCCGTTTCTGGCAACTCGGAGGCGAGCCCCCTCGGAGGACTTCGACAAGTTTTCTGAGGGGGCTTCGTTTGTCGCCCCTCAAAGAACGCGCTCAGGAGGACGCCCGGGGGCCCCCATCTTCTTGGCGCTGCTCACCTCCTGCCCTCGCTGCGCAGCGAAATGCCTCATGAAATTGGAGGACCGGCGGCGCCCCCCGGCACCGCGCAGCACGAAAGCGGCGGCGCCGAGAGGCGTGCGCGCCCGCGCGGCGGGCGGCAAAGATCCTGCGGGAGAGCCGGCGAGAACGGTACGCCGGCGGGGGTGGTGGGGAGATCATGGACTGCGCTGGCGATCAGTTGCCGCCGCCCTGTGGGCGCCCCGCTGCTTCCGCCCGCGAGGTCCAGCTGCGCTCATTGCCCGGGCAGAGGCTCGCCGGTCTCATGGTACACGTTGCCGTGCACCTCGGCCTCGTCCTCGCAGTCGGTCCAGGGCCCATAGGCGCCGATGGTGGGGTAGAACAACGCGCTGAAGCGGTTGTCGACAACTCGGTAGTTGGTGCCCTGCCCGTCCTGCTGGCAGTAAAGGGTGTAGGCCCCACCGGCCATCAGGTTCTTTTCGATGAGGACGTTCGAGAGAACGCCCGCCGAGACGTCTGGACTGATGATCGCCGAGGTGCCGTCGTTCGCATAGATCGTGTTGTGCCGCAGCGTCACGTCGTGCCCGACATGCGTGATTTGCGCGCCGTCGGTGTGGGCCTCGGCGCTTTGGTAGAGGTCGTGGACGTAGCTGTCTTCGATCAACACGTCCCCGTCGAGATCGAACCCGTTCTCGCAGCCGTGAATGTCGACCCGGCGAACCGTGAAATTCGTATCCCCTACGGCCGTGCCGCTGGTGCCCTGACAGTCGATCTCGGAATCCTCGATCAAGAGCCCCGTCCCCGTGAACGCGCCGCCGAAGCTGCTGACGACGATGGAGCTCGGGCAGCTCACCCTCGAATTCCGAATGACGACGCCCGGGGCATTGACGCTGACGCAACCACGAATGTCTTTGCCGTCGATCACGGTGTATGCATCCGTGATGTTCAAGTCCCCCTCCATGACGGTCAGCAAGGTGCCAGCGGGGACGCCAGTGCAGTCCGCGTCGGGATAGGCGGGGAGCGGACAGGCGGTGTGTCCGCCGCCTCCGCCTGCCGCACCGCCTCCCGAGTCGCCGCCCCCCGCTGCCCCCACGGCGCCCGTGCCGGACTCGCCGGCGCCTGAACCGCTGCCAGCCTCGGTCCCGGCGTCGCTCGTGCCGGAACCGCCCAGTCCGGCGCCGCCGGTAGCGCCCTCGGCTTGCGAGGAACACCCGGCCGCCAAGACAACCACGAGGGCTGCTTGCAGGATTTGATAGCGCATGAAAGCTCGTTTAGCTTGGATCCATCTTCGACGGCCAGCGAATCCTCGGACGTCGGGCGAGCAGACCTGCCGCCACGAAGCCGTGGGCTCCGGCTGCCTCGTGCTGCACGCGGACGTGTGAGTGATCTCAGCGCGCGGGCCGGAGCCCCTCGCCCCTCCTTGGAATCGCCGACCCCGAAAGTGCGCGCGCGATACCCGCCCGAAGCGTCGACAGCGTCGTCATCGCTTGGAGATCCACGCCGAGCTCCACCATCGTCCGCGCCACCTCGGGTCGTATGCCGGTGAACAGCGGCTCGGTGCCGAGCAGACGCAGCGCGTTCGCCACCGACACGAGCGCGGCCACGACGTTCGTGTCCACATACCGCATCCCGGTGATGTCCAGGATCAGCGCGCGCGCGCCGGTCTGCTGCGCTCCCGTGAGCGCCACCTCCATGATCTGCGCCGCCCGCTCCGCCTCCACCGTGCCGATGATCGGCATCACCAGCACGTCCTCGCTGATCGGCATCAGCGGCGCCATGAGCTCCGAGAGTCGGGCCTTCTGCGCCTCCACCACCTGCTCCCGGAGCGCGGCGCGCTCCGCCTCGGCGCGCGTCCGGTCTTCGAGCTCGCGCGCGAGCTCGGCATTCGAGCGCGCGAGCTCGCGTGTCCGCTGCTCGACTTCCCGCTCGAGCCGGGCGTTCGCGAGGTGGGCTTCCTCGTTCGCCTCCTGGATTCGTTCGAGGAGCAGCGCGTTCTCGATGGTGATCGATGCCTGCGACGAGAGGAGCCCGAGGAGCTCCACCCGCACCGCAGTGAACACCCCCGCGGTCGCGTTGTTCTCGAGATACAGCATCCCCGCCGTGCGCCCCTGGCTGCTCACCGGCATGCAGAGGATCGAGCGCGTCCTCCGCTCCGCGAGGTACGGGTCCGACGCGAAGCGCGGGTCGCCCGGCGCGTCGTCGAGCACCAGCGCCTCGCGCGTGCGCCACGCGTAGAGCACCGCCTGCTGCGCGAGCTCCGGCTCGTCCTCGAGCAACCGCCTCTGCCCCACCTCGATCGACTCGGGCGAGGCCCGGAACGCCGCTTCGACGAAGAGCCGGTCGTCGCGCGAGAGGAGCAGGATGCCCCGCTCCGCCCCCGAGTTCTCGAGCACGATCTGCATGAGGCGGCACACCACCTGGGAGAGCACGACCTCGCTCGCGATCATCTGCACCGCGCGCAGCACGAGCGCGGCGTCGCGCAGGCTCCCCATCGTGGCCCGACCGAGGAGCGTCGTCTGGGACGTCGCCGACTCCGACGTGCTGCTCTGCGAGCTGGCGTCGCGCTTGCTGATACGCGCGGCGAGGCTGGGGAACTCGAAGAGCAGCGTCTCGGCCTTGGCCGTCGCGCCCCAGTGCAGGTAACCACGGAAGGCGTCGGCCAGGTACCCCTGGGCGGCCCGTTCGCGGCCGAGCGAGAGCAGGAACCGGCCGCACCGCTCGTTCGCGATCGCCTCGTCCTGCGCATACTCATTCTCGCGCGCCAGCTCGATGGCATGGTCGTACTGCTCGATCGCCTCCCAACGCTCGCCCCGCAGCGCGCAGAGCTCCGCGTCGAGGAGCGCGACCTTGTGCTGGAAGTTGCTCGGACAGCTCCGGGCGAGCGCCTCGAGCTGGGCCTTCAGCGGCGTGATGGCGGCCTCATGCTCCTTCCGCGCCTCGAGATCCGCGGCCTCGCGCGCGAGCCCGGCCCGCGTCAAGGCGTCGAGGAAGGCCGCGTTCACCGTCCAGTACAGGCCGGTCACCTCCCCGACGAGCCGCCCCGCATCCGCGGCCGCCGCGAGCGCGGCTTCGTGCTCGCCGTAGAGCACGTGCAGGAAGAGGCGGTAGGCGTGCTCGTAATAGAACGCGATCGGGTGCTCCTTCTCGTTCAGCTTGGCGAACTCCTCGCTGAGCACCACGCCGTCACTGGTGAGGCTCGTCCGGCCCCGGGTCTGTCCGGTCAGGCAGGCGACAAGCTGCCGCGACGCGGTGACGGTCGCGATCGCGACCGGATCCTTCGTTCGCCGCGCCAGGACGGAGCACCGGTCGATCTCCGCCTTGACCTCCTCGAGCGGAACGCCCGCGCCGATGAGCCACTGCGGCAGGGAGTAGGCCACGGCGATGGCGAGGTAGACGTTGTCCCCGGCCTCCAGCGCGGCGTCCCGCGCCTGGCTCGCATGATCGATCCCGTTGCGGAGCGGCTCGCGCACGTAGCTCGTGCTGGCGAACGTCATGTGCACGCGCGCGGCGAGGGCCGGGCTCTTCCATCGCTCGCACAGCGAGACCGCGAGCCGGCCGAACGCGTGCCCCTCGGCGTGCCGCCCCATCATCAGGCCCAGGATGAAGCTGTAGCTCACGTACGGGAGCGCGCTGGTCTCGGACTGGCCACGCGCGAGCGAGCGGCGCACTTGCTCGACGATCAGCAGCCCGAACAGCGCCTTGCTCACGAAGTACACGGGCAGCAAGAGCTCCGCCATCAGCGTGAAGATCTGCCGATCCTCCGGATCCTCGGTCACCGGAGCGTCGACGAGCGCCTCAATGGAGCGGCCCGCGAGCAAGCGATCCACGTCCTCCACGCCCACCATGACGGCCGCCTGCTGCGCGGCCGGATCCTCGGGCACCGTCACGCCGAGCTCCGCGAGCCCTGAGAGCCCCGCGCGCACCGCGTCGGCATAAAGGCCACGCGTGGACAGGGCCCGGACGCGAAGGCTGTGCACGCTCGCGCGCTCGGTCGCGCTCTCCGCCCGCGCGAGCGCGGTGGCCGTGAGCGCCTCCTCCTCCTCGAACGCGCCGATGAGGTATGCGGCCTCGGCCCCCTCGAGCCAGAGCCCGAAGCACGCCTCGCGATCGCGCGAGAACCCCGCCTCCGAGGCGAGCGCCCGGCCCGCCGCGAAGAGGCTCGCCGCCGCCTCGTAGGCCGTGGCGGCCATGGCCCGCCTGCCGGCGCGCAGATCGAGCCGCGCGATGTCCATGCGCTCGGTCTCGTCCGTGATCGCCTGCGCGCCCAGGTTGAGGTGGCGCACGACCTCGAGCAGGTCCCCGTCCGGCACCTCGCCGCCGCCGCGCGCCGCGAGCAGCCGGCCGATGGCGAGGTGCACCGCCGGCCGCTCCCCATCGGGCACGAGCGCGTAGCAGGCCTCCTTCACCCGGTCGTGCAGGAAGCGGTACGGGACCGCGACGTCGATCGGATCGAGCGCGTCCCCGACCTCTTCGAGGAGCCGGTAGTTGCCGCCGATCGGCTGGACCAGCCCCTCGCGCAGCGCCTCCCACAGATCCGCGGCGACGGCCGCGGGCGATCTCTCGACGATCGTCGCGAGCATGCGGAGATCGAACGACGGGCCGATGCACGACGCGTACATCAGCGCGCGGCGCGTCGCGGGCGCGAGCCGCTCGATCTTGCGCGCCATCAGCGCGAGCACGTTGTCGGTGACCAGCGCGCCCTTCACGCGCGCGAGGTCCCAGACGAACCCGCGCGCCTCGGGGTCGAAGCGGAGCAGCCCGTCGCCCTCGAGCGTACGCAGGAACTGGCCGATGAAGAGTGGGTTCGCGTGCGTCTTCTCCCCGATCATGGCCGCGAGCGGCTCGGCTCGCGCGAGGTCCGTATGCAGCGCCTCGGCCACGATCTCCGTCACTGCCGCGGGCGGCAGCGGCCCCAGCGTGAGCTTGAATGGCTCGATCCCCGCCTCGCGCAGCATGCCTATCGTCGCGGTGAGCGGGTGCGCGGCGTCCACCTCCTCGTCGCGGTAGGCGCCGACCGCGCACAGGTGGCGCGTATCCGGATCCGTGAGCAGGCGCTGGAGCAGGTCGAGCGACGCCGGGTCGGCCCACTGCAGGTCGTCGAGGAACACGACGAGCGGGGCGCCTTCGCCCGTGAAGACGGCAAAGAGGCGCCGGATCAAGAGAGCCAGGCGATGCTTCGCCTCGCTCGCGCCGGCCGCCGGCGGCTCCGGCTGCGGCCCGATCACGAGCTCGAGATCCGGGCAGAGATCGGTCATGACCCGCCCGTACTGGCCGAGCGCGGCCTCGATGGCGTGCTTCTTCGCCAGGAGGCTGTCGGGCGGCTCGGCCAGCGCTTGCCGCACGAGCGCGCGGATCACCTGCGAGAAGGCCGAGAGCGGCATGCTCCTCGCCATCGCGTCGAACTTGCCGGGCGCGAAGTACGCTTCGCGCGCCTGGGTCGCGCAGAGCTCGCGCACGAGCGCCGACTTGCCGATGCCGGGCGGGCCCACCACGAGCGAAAGGGTGGCCGCGCCGGATCGCGCCTGGTCGAGCGCGGCCTTGAGCGCGCCGAGCTCGGCCTCGCGACCCACGAGCCGATCGGGCAACACGACGTCCTCCACCAGGTCGTCCCGACCCAGCGGGAACGGCGCCACGGTCCCGCTCGCCTCGAGCCGCCGCTGGCACTCTTCCAGATCCGAAAGGAGCCCCCTCGCGCTCTGGTAGCGATCTTCCGGGGCCTTCGCCAGGAGTCTCATCACGACGTCGGACAGGCCGCGCGGCACGTCCTTGACGACCGCGTGCGGCGGCGCGGGCACCCGCGTCAGGTGCGCGTGAATCGCCTCCGTCGCGTCGGCGGCCTGGAACGGCGTGGCTCCGGTCAGCATGTGGTAGAGCGTCACGCCGAGCGCATACAGATCCGAGCGCCGGTCGACAGGTCGATTCATCCGGCCCGTCTGCTCCGGCGCGATGTACGCAGGCGTCCCCTCCAGCCCCTCCATCGCCGAAGCCTCCTGCGTCTCCTGGGCCAGGCGGGCGGCGATGCCGAAATCGATCAGGCGCGGCGAGAGCGTCGCCTCGTCGATCATCACGTTGCGCGGCTTGATGTCCTTGTGGATGACATGCCGCCGGTGGAGCGCGTCGAGCGTGCGTACGAGCGGCGCCACGATGCGCAGCGTCGTCTTCGCCTCGAGCCGCCCGCGCCTCGCGATCAAATCGGCGAGGCTTGTCGGGCCGAGGTCCTCGAGCACGAGCGCGAGACCGCGGCCATGCGGGAGGAGGTCGAGCGCCCGCGGCACGCCCGGCATGGAGAGATCGCGCAAGATCGCGTGTTCTCGCCGGAGCCGGGCGAGCTGGCGGAAGGTCGGGTAATCGCTTTGTGTGACCTTGACGGCGACGGGCGCGCCGTCTCCTCGACGACGACCTCGATACAGAGCCGTTTCGATCCCTTGATGGACGAGCACATGCAGCGTAATCCCTGAAACCTCGATGGATTCTCCACTCCTTGAGAGCATGTCGAGGTCGTATCCGGGATTCGGGAGAAACGCCACGGCTCTGTTGGTGGACCATCCCACAGAACAACGACTCTCAGGAATGGGGATTGCAACCCATCTGCCGAGCAGGCGAGCAGCGCAGCGGGCTGAGGCGATGAATGCCCGAGCCTCCACCGGCCGCGCCTGGCGGGCCTGCACGAGCACCACCGTTGACAGGGGCGCGCCAGGAGCACAGGGATCCATCCGAGCCGGAACGGCTGCGGCGCCCCGGCGCCCCGGACCAGGCGATCTCATGAGATCGCGCTGCCTCTGGCTGTCCGGCCCTGCCTTGGCCGTCCGGCCGGCCAGGAAGGCGTGTTCATGCGTGTTGCCAGCGACATCGGCGGAACCTTCACCGACCTCGTAGCCTTCGATGAGGACACAGGAGAGCTCTCGCTGGCCAAGGTCCCCACCACACCGGACGATCTCACGCGCGGTGTTCTGGAGACCCTCGATCCAGCACGGATCGAGGCCGCCCGGATAGGGGCTTTCATCCACGGCACCACCCTGATCATCAACGCCCTCACCGAGCGCAAAGGTGCGCGCACCGGGCTGCTCACGACGCGGGGCTTTCGCGACGTGCTGGAGATCGGCCGGGCCAACCGGCCGGACATCTACAACTTCTCCTTCCGCAAGCCCGAGCCCTTCGTCCCCCGAGATCTCCGCCTCGAGGTCACGGAGCGGATGGGCCACAAGGGCGAGGTGCTCACGCCACTCGACGAGGACAGCATCCGGCGCGGCGTCCGCGCGCTTCTCGACCGGGGCGCCCGCGCAATCGCCATCTGCTTCTTGCACGCCTATCGGAATCCGGCCCACGAGCGCCGCGCCGCCGAGATCGCACGGGCGGAGGCCCCCGCCACACCGGTGAGCGCGTCATCCGAGATCACGCGGGAGTGGCGCGAGTACGAGCGCACGAGCACAGCAGTGCTGAACGCCTATGTCCAGCCGCTCGCCGCCGCCTACCTGAGCAGCTTGGAGAGCAGCCTGACTGGGCTCGGCGCGGCGGGCACATCGCTCCATGTCATGCAGTCGAGCGGCGGCATCACCACGTTTCCCGAGGCGCGCGCCGCGCCCATCCGCCTCGTCGAGTCCGGGCCTGCGGGCAGCGTCCTCGGCGCCATCGCCCTCGGGCAGCTCCTCGGGGAGCGCGACATCATCTCCCTCGACATCGGGGGCACGACCGCCAAGTGCGCTGTCCTCCAGGACGGAGAGGCGCGCGTCACCACCGAGTACAAGGTGGAGTGGACCCCGACGTCCCCCGGATACCCCCTCATGATCCCGGTGGTCGATATCGCGGAGATCGGCGCTGGCGGCGGCTCCATCGCCCGCATCGACGCCGCCGGACGGCTGGAGGTCGGCCCGCGGTCCGCAGGCGCCATGCCGGGGCCGGCCTGCTACGGTCGAGGAGGAGAGGAGCCGACCACCACCGACGCGAACCTCCTTTGCGGCCGCATCAACCCCGCGTACTTCCTCGGCGGTCGCATCCCGCTCGACGTGCAGGCCGCCCGCCGGGCGATCCGCCGCATCGCCGCGCCCTGCGGCGTCACTGAGCCCGAGGCCGCCCGCGGGATCCTCCGCCTCGCGAACGCGATCACGGAGAGCTTGCTCAGGCGCGTGACCCTCCGCCGTGGGCACGATCCGCGGGAGTTTGCGCTTGTCGCCTTCGGAGGCGGCGGATCCATGCACGCCTCGGCCCTGGCGCGCAGCCTCCGGATCCGGAGGGTCGTCATCCCTGTCGCGCCGGCGCATTTCTCGGCTTGGGGCATGCTCATGGCCGATGTGCGGGCCGACATCGTCCGCACCGCGATGGTGCGCGCCGAGCCGTCGCAGGCGACCACGCTTGACGCGCTCCTCCGAGAGATCGAGCACGAGAGCAGCGCCCGCGTCTGCCGAGGAGGGCTCGACCCGGCCCGCGTCTCCACGCGCCGCTTCGCCGAGCTGCGTTATGCAGGCCAGGAGCATACGGTCAAGGTCCCCCTCCCCGCCGGCGCGCTGGACAGCACCGCCCTCGAAGAAACCCTCGAGCGCTTCCACGCGCTCCACGAGCAGCACTACACGTTCCGCCTGAACGCGGCCGTGGAGATCGTGAGCCTCCACGTCGCAGCCCTCGGCGCCGTGGACAGGCCGCGCCCGGCGCGGCTCGATCGCTCGCCGCCGGATCCCGCGCCCGCGCGCAAAGGCGCTCGCGCCGTCGACTTCGACGAGCTCGGCACCCTGCAGAGCCCTCTTTACGAGCGCGCTCGCCTGAGGCCCGGCATGCGCGTCGATGGACCGGCCGTCGTCGAGGAGCCGGCCGCGTCGACGATCCTGTTTCCAGGAGATCGCCTCACCGTGCACGAGCAGGGCAGCCTCCTCATCGACATCGACGCCCCCGCCGCCGGGTAAGGCGCGCCCCGAACCCATGAGGCGACGGAGCGGTCATGAGCACGACAACGAAGATCGATCCCTTCACGCTCGAGATCATCAAGAACGAGCTCATCGCTGCAGGCGACGAGATGTTCCACGCGCTGCAGCGGGCCGCCATGAGCCCCATCATCTACGAGGTCCTCGACTACGCCGCCGGGCTGACCGACGCGCGCGGAGACCTCCTCACCCAGGGCAACGGGGTCGCCGACTTCATCGGCGCGCTGAGCTTCGCCGTGGGCCACGTCCTCGACAAGCTCGGCAGAGGGCGCCTGGCGAGCGGCGATATCATCATCCTGAACGATCCCTACGCGGGCGGCGGCACGCACCTCTCCGATGTCGCGCTGATCATGCCGATCTTCCACGAGGGAGAGCTCGTCGCGTTCGCCGTGGACAAGGCGCACTGGACCGAGGTGGGCGGCAAGGACCCGGGCTCATGGACCACGGACGCGACCGACGTGTTCCAGGAAGGGCTCCAGTTCCCGGGCATCAAGCTCTTCGAGGCTGGCAAGCCCGACGAGGGGCTCCTCGAGCTCATCCGGGCCAACGTGCGCACGCCCGACGCGACGCTCGGCGACCTATACGCCTGCGTGGGCGCGCTGCGCGTGGGCGAGCGCGCGCTGCACCGCATCCTCCGCAAGTTCGGCAAGGGCACCGTCCTCCGCGCCATGCAGGAGCTCCTCGGCGAGGGAGAGCGCAGGGCTCGCCTGGAGCTGGCGAGGCTCCCCCGCGGGACGTACGAGGCGACCGACTTCATCGACGACGACGGCATCGGGAACGGCCCGTTCGAGGTGCGGGTGAAGGTGACGATCGACGACAGCTTCCTCTGCGATTTCACAGGGACGAGCGCGCAGGTACCGGGGCCGATCAACTGCGGCCGCACCGGCCTGCATTCGGCAGTACGCCAGGCCTGGAAGGCGATCACCGATCCTCTGCTCCCGACCAATGAAGGCGTGTTCCGGCCGGTCCAGGTCGTGTGCCCTCCGGGGACGATCTTCACGGCGGAAAGGCCGGCCCCCGTCTCCACCTACTGGGAGACGATGCAGTACGCGACCGATCTCGTCTGGAAGGCCCTGGCGCACCTCGCCCCGCGTCGCCTGACCGCCGGGCATTTCCTCTCCGTCTGCGGCACGATCATCCATGGCATCCACCCCGACGATGGAACTCCCTATCTCCTCGTCGAGCCGCAGGCGGGCGGCTGGGGGGCGGGCGCGGACAAGGACGGCGAGAATGGCCTCGTCTGCGCCGGCGACGGCGAGACCTACATGATCCCCGTCGAGATCTGCGAGGCCCGCTATGGGCTCCGCGTCGAGCAGTACGCGCTGGACATCGTGGACGGCGGGGCGGGCGAGCGCCGCGGCGGGCGGGGCCTCGTGCGCGAGTACCGCATCACGTCGGCGTGGGCCACGGTGACCGCGACCTTCGGTCGGCATCGATTCCCGCCGTGGGGGCTGAACGGCGGCCACCAGGGCTCGCCCAACTACCTGGAGCTCGTGCACGAGGACGGCAGCCGGACATCGATGGGCAAGTGCGCCCGTCACCTCCTCAAGCGGGGTGAGCTCTGCCGACTCCACACGGGCACGGGCGGCGGGTACGGCGATCCCGCGCGGAGGCACCGCGCGCGCGTGCTCGACGATCTGCGCTGCGGCTACATCACCGAGGAGCAGGCCAGGCGCGATTACGGCCTGCGCGACGCGGAGGAGCCGGCGCCTTCGCCCCTCCGCTCCGACAAGGCATGAACCCGCGGCTTCAGGTGGAGGTGCTTGTTCATGCGCATGGGGATCGACGTGGGCGGGACCAACACCGACGCCGTCATGATGGACGGCGCGGAGGTCGTGGCAAAGTTCAAGGTGCCGACCACGGCCGACGTGAGCGGCGGTGTCCTCGAGGCCGTGGGCCGCCTCTTGGAACGAGCGCGGGTGCCGGTCGGCCAGATCCGCGGCGTCATGCTCGGCACCACCCATTTCACGAATGCGCTCGTGGAGCGCCGCCGGCTGCAGGAGGTCGCGGCGGTGCGGCTCGGGCTGCCGGCGACCGCGGCGCTGCCGCCGATGGTGGACTGGCCTTGCGATCTGCGCAGGGCGCTTGGCGACCACGTGTTTCTGGCCCATGGAGGTCACGAGTTCGATGGTCGCCAGCTGTCGCCCGTCGAGGCTGGCGAGCTGCGCCGCATCGCCCGGGAGATCGGCCGGAGAGGCCTCCGCTCCGTCGCGATCGCCAGCGTCTTTTCACCCGTCAACCCCGAGGCCGAGCTCGAGGCCGCGGCGATCCTGCGGGAGGTGCTGCCGGACGCGTCCCTCAGCCTGTCGCACGAGATTGGCCGGATGGGGCTCCTCGAGCGGGAGAACGCCGCCATTTTGAACGCCTGCCTCAAGGACGTTTCGACGACGACGATCCGAGCGTTCCACCTCGCCTTGGCGCAGGCCGGCGTCTTGGCGCCGCTCTATCTCACCCAGAACGACGGCACCCTGATGAGCTCCGACCGGGCGGAGCGCTATCCGGCCTTCACCTTGTGCTCGGGCCCCACGAACTCGATGCGCGGCGCCGCTTTCCTCACGGGCCTCACGGACGCGATGGTGGTCGATATCGGCGGCACCACGACCGACGTGGGCGCGCTGCGCCGCGGGCTGCCGCGCGAAGCGTCGATGACGCTGCGGGTGGCTGGCGTGCGCTGCAACTTCCGCATGCCCGACGTCCTGTCCATCGGGCTCGGCGGCGGGAGCCATGTGCTCGACGGACCTCTGCGGATCGGGCCGCGAAGCACCGGCCACGAGCTGACACAGCGAGCGCTGGTGTTCGGGGGCGACACGCTGACCGCCACGGACATCGCCGTGGCCGCAGGGTGCGCTGTCATTGGCGACCGCGCGAAAGTCGCGCACCTCCCAGACGAGCTCGTCGCACGCGCGGCGCTGCGGATCCACGAGATGATCGAGGCCGCCATCGATCGGGGCAAGCCCGCGGCGGCGGACATTCCGGTCGTCCTGGTGGGCGGGGGCTCCCTGCTGATTTGCAGGCCGCTCCAGGGGACCTCCGAGATCGTCAGGCCTCGGCACGCCGAGGTCGCCAACGCAGTCGGCGCCGCCATCGCGCACGTGTCCGGCGAGGTGGACCGGGTCGTCAACCTGGAGAGCCGATCCCGGGACGACGCGCTGGCAGAGGCGCAGGCGGAGGCGATCGCGAAGGCCTCGGCCGCAGGCGCTGACCCGGCCAGCATCCACCTCCTCGACATCGAGGAGGTGCCGCTCGCCTACCTGCCGTCCAACGCGACCCGGATCCGGGTCAAGGCGATCGGCGATCTACGGAACGGGTGAGGAGGCTGGGATGGGATTCGTGCTGGAGCGCAAGGACCTGCCCGACCTGTCCCTCGGCGCCGCCTTCCTCGGCACGGGCGGCGGCGGAGATACCTATATCGGCCGGCTGATGCTCGAGCGCGTGATGGAGGAAGGGCGCCGCGTGGAGATCGTCCACCTCGCGGAGGTGGGAGACGGAGATTACGTGATCCCTACGGGGATGATGGGCGCTCCGACCTGCCTCATCGAGAAGTTACCGCGCGGCGACGAGAACGCGCTCTCGCTGCGCCGGCTGGAGGCATTCCTCGGCGTCCGGGCGACATGCACCATGCCCGCCGAGGCGGGCGGGATGAACTCGACCGTGCCGCTCATCGTGGGAGCGCAGCTCGGGCTGCCGGTCGTGGACGCCGACGGAATGGGCCGCGCCTTTCCCAACATGTATCAGGTGACATTTCATGTCCACGGCGTCCCCGGAACGCCGATGGCCATCACGGACGAGCACGGCGACACGGTGATCCTCACGGCCTGCGACAACTTCAAGATGGAGTGGATCTCCCGCGGCATCACGATCCGCATGGGAGGCTGCGCGCACACCGCCGAGTACCCCATGGATGGGCCGACGGTGCGGCGAGCGGCGATCGGCGGCACCCTGGGCGTCTGCCTGGCGCTCGGGAAGGCGATCCGGGAGGCGAACGAGCAGCACAGAGATCCGTTCGATCGCCTCGTCGGTGCCCTCCGAGAGACGCCCTACCGTCACGGCCGCGTCCTCTGGACTGGCAAGGTGGTCGAGGTCTACCGCCGCACCACGGAGGGCTTCGCCAGGGGCTGGGTGCAACTCCGGGACACCGAGGGCTCCGGGGAGACGCTGGAGGTGCTGATCCAGAACGAGAATCTGGTCGCCCGCGTCGGGACGCGCGTCCTGTGCAGCGTGCCTGATCTCGTATGTATCCTGGATCGCGAGACCGCGGAGCCGATCACCACGGAGGCGCTGCGCTACGGGCAGCAGGTGAAGGTCATCGGCGTGGCGGCGCCGCCGCTCCTGCGCACACCCGAGGCGCTGGAGGTCTTCGGGCCCCGCGCCTTCGGCATCGATCTCGATTTCGTCCCCCTCGAGGAGAGCGAGCCGTGAGCGCGCGCGACGGACGCGAGACACGCGAGGCGCCGCGCGCGGGCCAGCACCACGGCCGCGGGACCACAGCGAAGGCGCGGCGCTAGGGCATGATCGGGCGCGACGACTTCCCCCTTGCCCGGGTGCCCGAGGCCGAGCGCTACCCGTGGTGGAGCGTCGCCGTCCAGCGGTTCGGCGAGCTCTCCGCGCTGTCGCAGCTCCTCCTCGGCGCCACGCTCGGCTTCCACATGACCTTCTGGGGCGCCTTCTGGGCGCTGACGCTGGGTGTCGTCCTCCTGGAGATCGTCGCGGTGCTCACCGGAGTCGCTGGCCAGCGAGAGGGCCTGTCCACGTATGTCCTCGCCCAGTGGACCGGCCTGGGACGTCACGGCTCGTCTCTGTTCGGCCTGTGCACGGCGGTCAGCCTGGTCGGGTGGTTCGGTGTCCAGAACGCCATCTTTGCCAAGGGCCTCGCCGCGCTCGCCGGCACGCAGGTGCCGCTGTGGGTCTATTGCGTCCTCACCGGGGCCGCCGTCACATTGATCGTGATCTACGGGTTCAGCTCGATGGCCTGGACCTCGTACATCACGGTTCCACTCTTTCTTGCCCTCAGCGCCTGGGCGATCCGGAGCGCCCTCGCCCGGCACGAGCTGGCCGACCTCATAGCGATGCCTCCGCCAGGAGAGCCCATGAGCGTCGCGGCCGGCGCGACCCTGGTGGCCGGCGGGTTCATCGTGGGTGCGGTCCTCACCCCGGACATGACCCGCTACAACCGTTCGGCGGCCGACGTGGTAAAGCAGACGCTCGTCGGGGTGACCCTCGGTGAGTACACGATCGGCCTCACCGGCGTGCTCCTGGCGCACGCCGTCCAGAGCGCGGATGTCGTCCACATCGTGACGACGGAGGTCGGGGTCGTCGGCGCGGCGATCCTCGTGACGGCCACGTTGAAGATCAACGACTGGAATCTGTACTCGGCCTCCCTCAGCCTGGTGACCACGGTTTATCAGGCGACGGGCCGACACGTCCCGCGGAGCGCGATGACGCTCGCGGTGGGTGCGGCGGGGACGGCGCTCTCGATCGCCGGGATCCTGGAGCACCTCGTCGGATTTCTCACGCTGCTCGGGGTCGCTTTCCCGCCTGTCGCCGGCATCATGATCGCCGAATATTACGTCGTGCGCCGACATCGCGCTGCGCTCGCGCACGCCCGATCCGCCGGTACGCTTCCCCCGCACGTGGAGTCCATGAGCCTTCGCCCGCTCCTCGCCTGGGCAGGCGGGGTGGCGGCGGGATACCTCATCCACGCCGGCATTCCGGCCATCAACGCGCTCCTGTGCGGCTTTCTCGTCCATGTCGCGCTGAACCGGACGACGAGCAGGGGCTCCGATGGCCGAGCCGATCATCGACACGGGCGTCCACGGAGGCGGGAGGACGGTGGCGGAGAGGCGAGGAGGACGGGGATCGCGTCGGGCGTCAGTGCCCGCCGCCGGTGCCCTTGATGTCCAGCTGAGGACGGGAGGGGTGCGGCCAGTCGAGGTGGAAGAACTTGCCGCGCGGCTGATCCGTGCGCTCGTAGGTGTGCGCCCCGAAGTAGTCTCGCTGAGCCTGCAGGAGATTTGCAGGCAGGTGGGCCGCACGGTACCCGTCGTAATACGACAGGGCCGACATGAACGCAGGCGCCCAGACGCCGTTCTGCGCTGCGATCGACACCACCTTGCGCCAGTTCGCCTGCCCCTGCTTGATCTGATCGTTGAAGTACGGATCGAGCAGCAGGTTCGTCAGGCCAGGGTTGCGCGTGTACGCCTCCGTGATCTTCTGGAGGAAGCGGGCGCGGATGATGCAGCCGCCGCGCCAGATGCTCGCGATCGTGCCGAAATCAAGCGTCCACTTGTACTCCGCCTGCGCCGCCGCCATGAGCTGGAAGCCCTGCGCGTAGGCGCAGATCTTCGAGCAATACAGCGCGTCGCGGATCGCCGTGATCGTCCCCTGCCGGTCCGCGACCGGGGTCGGGGTCGGGCCAGAGAGCTGCTTCGAGGCCTCGACGCGCTCGTCCTTCAGCGCAGAGAGGCAACGGGCGAACACCGCCTCCGCAATGGCGTTCGCAGGAATGCCCATGTCGAGCGCGTTGCTGCTCGTCCACTTGCCCGTGCCCTTCTGCCCCGCCGTGTCGAGGACGAAATCGACGAACGGCTTGTCCTTCTGGACAGGGTCCTTCTGCTGGAGGATATCGGCGGTGATCTGGATGAGGTACGAGTCGAGATCTCCGCTGTTCCACTCGGAGAAGACCCGAGACATCTCGTCCTTCGACATCCCGAGCAGCCCGTCGAGGAGCGTGTACGCCTCGCAGATGAGCTGCATGTCGATGTACTCGATGCCGTTGTGGACCATCTTCACGTAATGGCCCGCGCCGTTCGGCCCGATGTACGCCGTGCAGGGGACCCCGCCCTCCACCGGCTTGCCGGGGGACGCGCCCTCGATCGGCTTGCCGGTCGCCGGATCGACCTTGGCGGCGATCGCGCGCCAGATCGGCTCCAGGTGCTGCCAGGACGCGGGATCACCGCCGGGCATCAGCGAGGGGCCGAAGCGCGCCCCCACCTCGCCGCCGGAGACGCCCGAGCCGAAGAACTTGCACTGCTTCGCGTACTCCTGCTCCCGGCGGATCGTGTCGGTCCAGAGCGAGTTGCCCAGATCGACGACGATATCGTCCGGCTCGACGCCCGCCTCGATGAGCTGCTTGACCACCATGTCCACCGGCGGACCGGCCTTGACCAGGATCACCGCCTTGCGCGGCTTCTTCAGCGCGCGGACGAAGTCCTTCAGCGTCTCGCAGCAGACCAGGCCGCCGGGCGTGCTCGGGTTCCTCGCGACGAAGTCCTTCGCGACCTGCACCGTGCGGTTGTACACGGCCACCTTGAACCCGTGGTCGGCCATGTTGAGCGCGACGTTCTCGCCCATGACGGCCAGCCCGATCATGCCGATGTCGCAGCTGGATGTGGCATCATTCATCCCGGTTCTTCTCCTTCACACGTGGCTCTTTCGCCGCCAGCGACCGCACTGCTGCGCGGCCAGGACGACGGGTCAGCAAGCCGCGAGCCACGAATCGCAGGCCGCGGGCCCGCGCGCCGTCGATCTCGCTGGGTCGGCTGGGAGCCACGGCCGCGCATTCTGAGCAGGCCGGCGGCGCGGCGTCCAGTGCGCTCGCACGCCATGGTAGGCTCTCGCCGATGCGACCGGGCCCGGCGCTCGCAGGCCTCCTGCTCCTCGCCTCCGCGGCAGCCTCGGCCTGCGGGCCAACCACGTACAACGCCCGCGCCGCCCGCGCCTTCGCGAACGAGGACGCCCGCCGCGCCATCATCGACGATCGCGCCGCGGATCTGGAGCGAGCGGCCTGGCTTGCCGACGAGGTCCTCTCGAGCACCCCGTACTCCCCGGGTGACGCGTGGATCGCGGCGCTCCGCCTCGACGACGACGAGGGCGAGCGGCTCCGCGCGCGCCTCGAGAAGACGCCCCCCTACGACGGAGAGCACGAGGTCCCGCTCGCCAAGCTCTACCGCGCGAAGCTCGACGAGGCGCTCGCCCGCGCGGCGGCGCGCGGTGAGCGCGGCGCGCCGCCCGCGTTCGCGCGCCTCTTCGACGCGCTCGCGGAGCTCGCGGCGCCGTCGCGCGAGGCTCGCGCCGCGAGCCGCCTGCCGGCCGCGTGGCAGGCGCTCGCCGAGCACGCGCGGGCGCTCGCCGCCGAGGAGCGGAGCGTCGAGCGGCTCTCGGCCGGGAGGCCCCTCGGCTTCCCCGACACGCCCGAGATCGCCGCCGCGAAGGCGAGGGCCGGCGCGCGGCGGCGGGCGCTCGCCGGAGCGCACCGGGACGTCGCTTTCGCCGCCGCCGCGCTCCGCGCGGCGAGCGCAGGGCAGGAGCCCGCCCGGACGATCGCGCGCGACGCCCTCCATGTGCTGTCGTTCGTCCTGCGAATGCACATCGAGGCGCTCGCCGTGGCGCCGTACGTCGTGAAGCAGGCCCGGCGGGTGGCGCGGGACGAGCCCGGCTACAGGGCCGCCGTGGCGCGCGCGGAGGCGATCTCCAGGGTGCTCGAGGAGCAGCGCGCGGCGCTCTCCGCCTGCGCCGAGGCGCTCTCCGCGCCGGCGCAGACGCCGCTCGAGGACACGGCGGGCTTCGAGGCGCAGGAGGGCCTGCTCGAGCAGGGCCGGGCGATCAGCCTCGACGCCGTCCACCTGAAGCTGAAGGGCGACGTCGAGCTCCTGTTCTTCCACCAGCTCGCGAGCGCGGGCTCCTCCGGCGGCGTCAACGATTACCGGGGCAGGACGCGGCGGCTCGCCTACGACGTCGATCCTGTGTTCATGGTCGGCGGCCGGGCGCTGCTCACGTACGACTTCGACCACGCGCGCGACGCTGCGCGCCTCAACGCCGGCTTCAAGACCGACCGGCTGTTCTCGTCGGGCGGCGACATCCAGTACGACGGCTCGCTCGGCAGGCTCCTCGGGCTGAACGGCTTCGCGAGCGACGTCTTCGACATCGGCGCCGACCTCGCCGGCGTGAGCACGAGCCTCAAGATCGCGCGCTTCACCGCCGGGAACGTGACCGAGCTCGCCGTCGATCCGGCGACCGACCGCGACGCCGGCGCCGTCGCCAGCGCCCCCTTCCAGCTCTTGCTCCGCCAGATCGACGTCGGCTTCGACCTGACGAAGCTCTTCCCGGAGGCCGCGGACGACCTCTACCTCGAGGAGCTGCTCGCGGGCTTCAGGTACATCGACTACAAGCTCCCGCGCATCTTCTATGCGCTCCGCGAGCGGGACCCGGGCGAGGGCGACGTCTACGTCTTCGAGCGGCAAAGCCCCGCCCAGAGCGTGACGTCGCGGTTTTACCAGGGCGGCTTCAGCGTGCGGATGGGCAACGGCGAGTGGCCGCGGCTCGCGCCGTTCGGCGATCTCGGCCTCTACGGCGGCGCCGGCCCGGTGCGCTACGCCTTCTCCGCGGATCCCGCGGTCCCCGGCGCCCCGCGCGAGGTCGACGAGGCGACGATGATCGCGCTCTCCGGCAATGTGTCGGTGGGGCTCCGGCTCCGCTTGACTTCGTACCTCAGCCGGCTCCGCCTGCTCACCGAGCTGTCCTACAACGTGGAGGCGATCGGCCAGGGTATCCTATCGAGCATCCACGCGACCAGACGCGGAGACGAGACGATCTACACGATCGGTCGCAAGCTCGAACTCGGTGGGTTCGACGTGTTCCACGGGCCCCGGCTGCTGGCGGTGCTCGTGCTCTGACGGGACAGGCGGCGCCCGCGCTCCGCCCGTGCATCTGACGATATCGATGTGTCTGTCGTGAAAAACGATCAGAACGGACGGGCACCACATCACCGCTGGAGAGCCCCGTAAGCCACGGAATCACGGGATCTTCTCGCGACGACGGTCGGGGCTCCGCGCGAGCGGCGCAAGCGGCGCCAATCAGCGCAGGGCGCTTACCTGTTACCTGGTGCGCGCAGATCTAACGAACGCGCCTACATTGGGGAGTTCCATGTGGGGAGTCTTACGGCCCACAAGTTTGTAAGGTCTGCAAGTTAACGAGTGCGGCCGTCCGACCAGGTGGTGTAACCTCGTTCGACGCGGGTGAGACTATGTCGCTGAACTTCAACGAGGGGATGCTGTTCGCTGGTAGGTACCGCGTCGTGCGCAGCATCGCGACGGGTGCGATGGGGGCGGTCTACGAGGTCGTCCACGTCGAGACGGATCGGCGGCGGGCGCTCAAGGTCATGCACCCGCACCTCGCCGAGAACCCCGAGTTCCACGCGCGGTTCAAGCTCGAGGCGCGCATCGCCGCGCGCATAGCGACCGAGCACATCGTCGAGGTGTTCGACGCCGGGATCGACCTGGACACCGGCATGCCGTTCCTCGTGATGGAGCTGCTCCGCGGCGAGGAGCTCAGCAAGCGCATCCGCCGCGGCGGGCGCCTGCCGCCGGAGAACGCCATCGCCTACCTGCGCCAGACCGCGCACGCCCTGGACAAAACGCACGCGGCCGGCGTGGTCCACCGCGATCTGAAGCCCGCGAACCTCTTCCTCGCGGCGAGCGACGACGACGACGAGATCCGGATCAAGGTGCTTGACTTCGGCATCGCAAAGCTGGTCGCCGAGACGGCTGTCGAAGGGGCGAACACCGCCGCCCTCGGGACGCCGCTCTACATGGCGCCCGAGCAGTTCAGCGGCGAGACGATCACGCGGGCGGTCGATCTCTTCGCGCTCGGCATGATCGCGTATACGACCCTCGTCGGCAAGGCCTACTGGCTGAACGACATGCGCGAGTACAGTAACTCGCTGGCGTTCGCGGTGATCGCGATGCACGGCCCGCAGGAGCCCCCGTCCGTGCGCGCGGAGAAGGAGGGGGTGAAGCTGCCCCCGGGCTTCGACGCGTGGTTCGCGAAGGCGACGGCGCGCGAGCCCGGGGCGCGCTTCCCGACCGCTTCGTCCACGGTGGAGGCGCTCGCCGAGGTCTTCGACATCGCCCCCATGACGGTCAGGTCGTCGCGCCTGGCCGCGCTGGAGACGCCGATCCCGCGGTATAGCCATGCCAGCCAGGGGCCCGGGTCGTCGATGCCGGTGGCCGCCCAGTCGTCCAGCACGGGCGTGGAGACCCGGGTCGGCACCGGCACCGGCACCACCGCGGCGCCGCGGAGCCGATCCGCGCTCGTCGTCGCGGCCATCGCCCTGGTCGGCGGCAGCGCCCTCGCCTTCGCCGCGTTCAGCAAGGGCAGGTCCCCGGCCCCCGGCCCCACCGAGCACGCGCAGGCGGCGCAGGCTGCGGCCGTCGCGCCGCCCTCCACGCCGCCCGATGCCGCCCCGGGCGCAGCCCGCCCCGAGGAGGCCGGCAAGGAGGCCGGCACGCCCAGGTCGACCGACCTCGCGGCGCCGGCGAGCCCCGCCGCCGCGCCGCCCGCGAACAGCAGCCTGGCGATCGCTCCCGAAGTGTTGGCGAGCGCGAAGGCCTCGCCGGCGCCGCGCACCCCGGCGCCGCCGCCCGGCGCCTGGCGCAAGATCGCGCCGACCGCCTCCGCCGCCCCCGCGGCGAAACCCCGGGAGTCGCTCTACGGCGCAGACTGAGCGCGGCCCCACAACCCGCTGATTTTTTGCCTGGGGCGGTCCCAAAGGAGGTATCTCATGTTACCTCCGATGCGAACCTTCTGGCCCGGGTCCGTCTTGAGCGGACTACTGTGCATTGCTGTCACCGCGCCGGCGAACGCGCAGCCTGACGCCGTGGCCGTGGCCGAGTCGCTCTTCAACCGCGGCCTCGCGGACATGCTGGCGGGGAAGTTCCAGACCGGATGCCCTGCCCTCACCGAGAGCTACCGGCTCGATCCTCGCGCAGGGCGGCTGTTCACGCTCGCCGAGTGCGAGGCCAAGTGGGGGCGCACCGCGACCGCGGTCGCGCGCTACAACGACTTCCTTTCGCTCTACTCCCGCCTATCCGAGTCCGAGCAGCTCAAGCAGTACGATCGCTACAAGCTCGTGCTCGAGCAGCGCGACGCGCTCGTGCCGCTCGTGCCACAGCTCACGCTGTCGCTGCCGGCCGACGCGCCCGCCGGGACGATGGTCCAGCGCGACGGCATCACGCTGGAGGGGCCTTCGCTCGGGATCGCGCTCCCCGTCAACCCGGGCGAGCACGTCGTGACGACGAAGGCGCCGGGCGGGCCCACCCACGAGGTGCGGTTCACGATCGAGAAGTCGGAGGAGAAGACGATCGAGCTCGAGGTGAAGCTCCCGGAGGCGCCGCCCCCGGCGACGCCGGCGGATCAGCCGCCTCAGCAGTCCGCCCCGCCGCCGTCACGGCACGACGAGGGCGCGTCGCGGACGCCGGCGCCGACCGGGACCAGCGGCCGGCGCGTGCTGACGTACGTGACGGGCGGGCTCGCCTTGGGCGGGCTGATCGCCGGGGGAGTGACGGGAGCCATGGCGCTCAGCGAGGGCCGCCACGCGGAGGAGGACTGCGACGACGTCGGCTCCGGCAGGGCGGTATGCAAGACCGCCGAAGGGAAGGCCGCTGGAAAGCGCGCGAAGGACCTGGGGCTGGTGAGCACGATCGGCTTCGGCGCCGGGGCGGCGCTGGCCGGCACGGCGCTCGTGCTCCTCCTGACGGAGCCCTCCTCGTCCGGTTCGCAGGCCAGCGCGACTACCGGCGCGCAGGCCGGCGCCGCGCCCTACCACCCAGCAGGCGCGATGAGCTGGTCGCTGCTCGCGGGACCGACCGGCGGCGGCGTCGTGGTGCGCAGCCAGTGGTGAACCAGCCCGCGCCTGTCGCCGCCTTCGCGCGCGCACGGTAGCGCGGCGCACGCTCACGCCGCCTCGAAGCCGCGTTGCGATGCGACGTCCAAGGGAAATCCACGACCGCCTCGCCGCGCACCGTCGGAACCTTGCGCCTCGTCCTGGGGCGCGGCCGAGCGTAGTATCCCATGGAAAACTACAGGCCGACGCGCCCTGGCGGGTGAGGCGGTGAGGAAAGGGCAACTCATGATCACGAAGACCACGATGGCCATGTTCGGGGTCGCAGCCTCCGGTCTGCTCGCAGGCTGCACGGAGACGCTCGATTCGCAGCAGATCAAGACCGGGGGGATCTCTGCGACCCTGGAGGCGATCGCCGAGAGCGCGTCGTCGACGACCCTGCGGGCCACCCTCAAGGCCGGCGGCGACGAGAGCAACACGTACGTCATCCTGAGCGCGGGAGATCGGATCTCGGCGACCGTGGACGGCGAGGCGGTCGCGATGTCCGCCGAGAGCGATGGGGTCTACGAGGCTGGCGTCGACGTCGGCGCAGGAGGCACCGAGATCAAGGTGCTGCTGGACCGCGACGACGAGGACGACGACGACGCGACGAACAACGTGGGGACGCTCCCCGAGCCGTTCGACCTCGAGGCGCTGCCCAGAGAGCCAGTCCCGCGCGGCGAGGACCTCACGATCACCTGGTCGCCGAGCGCGTCCGGGGACGACATGGTGATCGACGTGAAGGGCGACTGCATCTTCTCCAAGACGTTCGATGTGGGGGGCGACCCGGGGACGTACACCATCGACGCGGGCAAGCTGGAGGCGACCAGCTCGCAGGAGCCCGAGAGCTGCGACGTGGACGTCGTGATCCGCCGCTCGCGCAGCGGCACGACGGACAACAACCTGGACCCGGAGAGCTCGTTCGAGCTGAGCCAGGTCCGGGGAGGCCGCTTCACCTCGGCCCCCTGAGGCTCAGCCGAACAGCGCGGCGTAGTCGTCCTCGCGGAAGCCCACGAGCACCCGGTTTCCCTTCACCAGCACAGGCCGCTTCACGAGCTTCCCGTCCTCGGTGAGCCACCGCGTGACGTCGTCGTCGCTCGCGGCGTCCACCCGCGCCTTGCCGAGCGCGCGGTAGCTCTGCCCGCTCGTGTTGAGCCACCGGCGCACCGAGAGCCCGCTCGCTGGGACCCACCGGGCGAGCTCTGCGGCCGTCGGCGGCTCATCGACGATGGGGCGCACGGCGACGTCGACGCCGCGCTCGCCGAGCCACTTCAGCGCTCGCTTGCAGGTGCTGCAGCCGGCATAAGAGAGGATCTGGACCTTGCTCATGCCGGGCCTTCTGCCCCCTCGACCGCGCGACATCAAGCGCGGATGAGCGCGAAAAAGAGATGGAAAGCGCGCGCATAGCAGGAGAGAAAAAAAAGGGCTCCTGTGCAATGCGCCCGGAATGCGCCCGAAGACGAGCAATGCACCGATTGACCGCGGGCGGTTCATGGCGCGCGCCGGCGCCGACGGCGGCGGACGAAATGCCGCATCGCGCGACGGGCCGTCTGGTATAGGGGGCGCGGAAAGGAGCCGCCCCCAGCGGCAGCGCCCCTCGTGATCCGTCTCGATTCCATCAGCAAGCAGCACGGCAAGCAGATCCTCTTCCTCGAGGCCTCCGCGGCGGTGAACCGCGGCGAGAAGGTCGGCCTGGTGGGGCCCAACGGCTCGGGCAAGACGACCATCTTCCGGATGATCACCAAGGAGGAGGCGCCCGACGGCGGCCAGGTCGCCATCGATCGCGGCGTCACCGTCGGCTACTTCAGCCAGGACGTCGGCGAGATGAAGGGCAGGAGCGCCGTCGCCGAGACCATGGACGGCGCCGGCCCGGTCTCCGACGTCGCCGCGGAGCTCCGCGAGCTCGAGGCCGCGCTCGCCGACCCCGAGCGGATGGATGAAATGGAGAGCTTGATCGAGCGCTTCGGGCAGGCCCAGGCCCGCTACGAAGAGCTCGGCGGCTACGCGCTCGACGCCAAGGCGCGCGAGATCCTCGCCGGGCTCGGCTTCAGCCAGGCCGTGATGGACGGCGACGTGGGCGCCCTCTCGGGCGGGTGGAAGATGCGCGTCGCGCTCGCCCGCATCCTCCTCATGAGGCCCGACGCGCTCCTGCTCGATGAGCCGACGAACCACCTCGACATCGAGTCGATCATCTGGCTCGAAGGGTACCTGAAGCAGTATGCCGGGGCGCTCGTCATGACCTCGCACGACCGAGAGTTCATGAACCGCATCGTCACCAAGATCATCGAGATCGACGGCGGCGAGCTCACCAGCTACTCCGGCAACTACGAGTTCTACGAGCAGCAGCGCGCCATCAACGAGCAGCAGGCCGAGGCGCAGTACGAGCGCCAGCAGGCGATGCTCGCGAAGGAGATGCGCTTCATCGAGCGCTTCAAGGCCCAGGCCGCCAAGGCGGCGCAGGTCCAGTCGCGCGTGAAGAAGCTGGAGAAGATCGACAAGGTCGAGCCGCCGAAGCGCAGGAGGACGATCCGCTTCGAGTTCAAGCCCGCGCCGCGCTCGGGCGACGACGTGGCGCGGCTCAGCGGGGTGAAGAAGTCCTTCGGCGGGCGCTCCATCTACGACGGATTCGACCTCCTGATCCGCCGCCGCGAGCGCTGGTGTGTGATGGGCGTGAACGGCGCCGGCAAATCCACCCTTCTCAAGCTCGTCGCGGGGGCATCCGCCCCGGACGCAGGCGGGGTGAACGTCGGCGCGAGTGTGAAGCTGGGGTATTTCGCGCAGCACGCGATGGAGCTCCTCGACCCGACCCGCTCCGTCTGGGAGTCCATCGTGGCGAGCTTCCCGCAGGCCTCGATCGGCTCGCTCCGCACGCTCGCCGGCGCGTTCGGCTTCTCGGGCGACGATATCGACAAGCCCTGTCGCATCCTGTCCGGCGGCGAGAAGGCGCGCCTCGTGCTCGCGATCATGCTCTATGATCCGCCCAACTTCCTCGTGCTCGACGAGCCGACGAACCACCTCGACATGGCGACCAAGGAGATGCTCGTCGCGGCGCTCTCCTCGTTCGAGGGCACCATGCTGTTCGTCTCGCACGATCGCCGCTTCCTCGCCGCGCTGTCCAACCGCGTCCTGGAGCTCCTGCCCGACGGGCCGCGCGTGTATGGCGGGGGATACCTGGAGTATGTCGCCCAGAGCGGACACGAGGCGCCAGGCATCCGGAGCTGACCCGCGCCGACGTGCGCTCGCGCGGCGTGCGGCGCGCGCGGCGAGCAAGCTCCGCCTGGGAGCGGCGCTCTCTCGTCGATTTCGTCGATTCGAGTCGGTGCTAGGTGAACACGCGCTCAAGGATTCGCGCTATCGTGAGGTCCCCGATGGATCTGCTCGGTAGACCGAACCCAAAGCGGCTCTCCGACTTCATCCAGCGCCACCACGACGCGCTCCTGGATGCCTGGAAGTACCGAGTCCAGGCGCTCAGCCCGGCGCGGCGGCTGCCGGCGCCGAGACCGACCGATCACCTCCCGGACATCCTCGCCTACATCGCCGAGGGCACGCGCAGCGCGGGCACGGCGGCGGCGGCCGACCGGAAGCACCGGGGGCTCCCTGGGCTCCACGCGTTGAGCCGGCTCGCCCACGGGTACGATCTCGCCGACGTCGTGATGGAGTACGCGGCGCTCCGCGTCGTGATCCTGGAGCTCTGGGAGCGGGACGGCGGCGGGGACGGGGGGCGTGAGGTCATCCAGCTGAACGGGACGATCGACGAGGCGATCGCCGACGCGGTGTCCCGTTACCAGGCGGCGCGCGTGCGCCTGCTCCAGGCGCTCGACGCCATCTCGACGGCCGCGCTCGGAAGCAGCGATCTGGACACCTTCCTGAAGGCGCTCCTCCGTGCCACCCGGGAGGCGGCGGCCGCCGTGGACGTGGCGATCGTCCTGCTCGGGGACGGGGACGCCCTCGAGGTCCACGCGACCGCGGGCATCGACGACGGGCCGCTGCCCGGGCCACCGCTCGAGGCGGCGCGGGAGTTCGCCCGCGCGGTCCTCGCGCTGCGCGGGCCCACGTCGCTCGACGCCGCGGCCGGCGGCTTGCCCGTCACCGCGCGGGAAATCCGGGCGAGGGGGCTGCGCGCCGTCTACGGCGTGCCGCTGATCCACGAGGGGCACTCCATCGGCGTCGCGATCCTCGGCTCCCGCAACGCCGAGGAGTTCTCCGAGGATGACGCGCTGATGCTGCGCACGATGACCAGCCGGGCGACCGGCATCATCGTGCAGGCGCAGCTCGTCGCGAAGGAGCGCGCGGCGCGGCGCCAGGCGGACGACGCCCGCGCCCTGCTCGCGACCGTGGTCGAGCAGATGCCGGCGGGGCTCGTCATCGCCGAGCCGCCGACGGGGCGCGTCCTCCTCTCGAACCCCCAGGCCGGGGCGATCTTCGGGCTGCCGCTCCTGGAGATCGACAACATCGATGGATACGCCGTCTGCCGGGGCTCCGACCCTCGGTCGGGCAGGCCATACGAGGCCCGGGATTGGCCTCTCGCGCGGACGATCACGACCGGCGAGGTCGTGATCGACGAGGAGATCGACATCGTCCGCGACGACGGCGCGCGGGGGCGGATCCTCGTGCGCTCGGCGCCGGTCCGGGATCCGGTCGGGCGCGTGATGGCGGCCGTCGTGACCTTCTTCGACATCACGGAGCGAACGCGCGTCGAGCGGGGGGAGCGCTTCCTGGCCGCCGCGAGCGCCGCGCTCAGCGACACCCTCGACTTCCAGGGCACGCTCGACCGGGTGGGGCACCTGACGGTCCCCGAGCTGGCAGACTGGTGCGTCATCCAGACGCTCCCGGACCTCGAGCAGGCGCGCGGGATCACGGTGACCCACACGCGCCCGGAGGAGCTCCAGCGGGCGCGCGCGCTCTTCCGCGAGCTGGATCCCCCGCCGCCGCTGATGGCGCTGCTGGAGCGGGCCCTCTGCCGCGAGCGCCCGGAGCTCATCAGGGATCTGTCGCACCCGCTGGTCGCCTCGCTCGACGAGAACGGCGCCTTCCGCCGGTTCGCCCGGGCGCTCGGGATCACGTCGGCCCTGGTGGTCCCGATGGTCGCGCGGGGCCGCACCTTCGGCTGCATCACGCTGGCGACGGCGGGGTCCGGCCGGGTCTACGACGAGGCGGACCTCGCGGTGGCGCACGACCTGGCGCAGCGGGCGGCGCTCGCGGCGGACAACGCCCGCCTGTACGAGGCGGCGCAGCGCGCGATCGAGCTCCGGGACAACGTGCTCGCCACGGTGTCCCACGACCTCAGGAACCCCCTGAGCGCGATCCTCACGGCGGCCGCCGTGATGACGAAGCGCGCGGCGACGCGGGGAGAGAAGGGCGACACGAAGGCGATCCAGGCGATCCAGCGCTCGGCGCACCGGATGGATCGGCTGCTCCACGACCTGCTCGACTTCGCGAGCCTGCGCGCCGGCCGGCTGGCGCTGCGCCGGCAGCCGCAGGATCCGCGGGAGATCGGCAGGGAGGCGGTGGAGACGTTCGAGTCGCAGGCCCAGGAGAAGGGGGTCCAGCTAGGGGTCGTGGCGGCCGACGACGTCCCGCTCGTCACGTGTGATCGCGATCGGGTGCTCCAGGTGCTCACCAACCTCCTGAGCAACGCGCTCCAGGTGACGGGCGCCCAGGGGGCGATCACGCTGCGGTGCGAGCGCGGGGAGGAGCACGTCGTCTTCTCGGTGGCCGACACGGGGCCCGGGATCCCGGAGGACGAGCTGCCCCACCTCTTCGAGCGGTTCTGGCGCGGCCAGCGGAACGGCTACAAGGGCACCGGGCTCGGGCTGGCCATCGCCCGGGAGCTCGTGGCGGCCCACGGGGGGACGATCCACGTGGAGAGCCGCGTGGGCGTGGGGACGACGTTCAGGTTCACGATCCCCGTCATGGACGAGGGGTGAGCCGGGGGCGGCGGGCAGACGGGACAGCCGCCGCAAGGGAGGAGTGGACGATCGAGCGCGCCGGTCCCAGGAGCCCTCGGGAAGGAGGAGACATGGGAGTCGATACAACGCACGATCCGCCCGGCGACCCGCGCCTCGCGCACGAGGTCAGCGAGGAGAAGCGGCCTCTCCCGCAGGCGGATGTCCCGGGCGTCCGCGGGCCGATCACGCCGTCTGGCGAGCTCGAGGACACTCCGCCCGACGAGGTCGATAGCTGGGGCAGCGAAGGCGGCGCCGGCTCGTACGCGGGGGGGCCGATCATCTCGAATACGAAGATCTCCGCGCCGAGGTCGCCCCGCGCGTCGGGGTAGCGGGGAAGTAGGGTTGATCCGCCCGGCCAGCGGGCGCGACACAAGGGCGACCGGTGAGCGCTGCAGACAGCGAGAAGAAATCAAGTCGACCCCTGAACTTTTCAGACGACAACCGCGCCACCTCACGGCAGCTGCGCGGACCTGGGCGCGCACCGCTGCATGTAGGCCGGCTCGGGGCAGCCGTCGTGCGTCAGGATCTCGCCGTCCAGGCACTTCACGAGCGCCGCCCGGATGTCGAGGCACCTCCCCCGCCCCGCGTCCACACATCGATGCTCCGTGGTGGTCCCGTTGGCGCAGCCGTCGAGCTGGCCCTCGGGGCACTCGAGGAGCGGCCCAGTCGAACAGCCGTTCTCCCGCTGCTCGCCCGCCGCAACCGTCGACGTCCCCTGGGTCGCCGGCTGCTTGCTGGAGCAAGCCGCGCTCGAGACGAGCGCGAGCCCCGTGAAGAAGAGGCTCAGGCCCCGACGGGGCGAGTCGCTGCGCGTGTTCATACCGTCGTTCTCCGTGGATCAAGCCCGGCCGCGGCCGCGGGACCCCGAAGGCGGGTCGCCGCCCGAGCGGGCGGCAGCGTACTCCACTCCACGTCCACGGGACGACAGGGGCCCGGCCCACGCTCGCCTCGCCCCGCAGGCGCGGCCCAGGTCAAGACCCGATGGCCAGGTCAAAACGCGCCGCCGCCGTGCGCGAGCAGCGCCCACGTGTCGCCGCCCGTCTGGGTCGTCGCGCCGCCGAGGCTCAGGTCGTCGAAGAACGCAGGACGGAAGTTGAACCGAGCGCCCAGCTTGACGTTGCGCGTCACGAGCCGCTCCACGCCCGCGGTGAGCGGCACCGACAGCGCGAACGCGTCGCCGCCGCGGCCCGCCCAGCCCACGTAGCCCACGCCCGCGACAACGAACGGCTGCACGATCGCCTCGTCAGCGCGCAGGATGTTGTAGCGCAGACCCGCGTCGAGCGAGGTCATCACCAGCGATTTCCCCACGAGCGCGCGCTCGTTCACCGAGCCGGTGTAGTTGGCCTCGACGGCCACGCGCGGCGACATGCTCCCGGTCACCCGAACGTTCCAGCTCGGCCCGACGCCCGCGGCGCCGCCCAGGAAGCCCAGCACGCCGAGGCCGCCCTCCACCGCGACAGTGGGCTCCGGGATGCGCCGGATGAGCGGTTGATCCGCCGGAGGGAGGTTGCCTGTCGGCCGGACCTGCTGATCCCGGCCCGCCGCGCCCTGCGCCTCCGCCGCGCCGGCGAGCGCCATCATTCCGGCGGCGGTCATGGCGGCCGCCGCGAGTCGTCGCGTGCTCATTGCAGTTGTCTCCGGTTGGCTCGTTCCGTCTTCGACGACCGCCTCGTGCACACCGCAGGCCACACGCGGCTGTGCAGCCCAGGCCCGGCGGGCTCCGCCTTGCGCCGCGCAGCCGGGCGCCGCCGAAACCGCGGCGCCACCGAAACCGCGGCGCCGCTCGCACGTATCCCGGACATGGAACTCATGGAACCGAGGCGCAGAGCGGGCGGGCGAGCGATGGCGATGACCCCGATCTCCCTTTCCGGGCGCCGGCCTTCCTGTTCAAGTGGAGACCGCCGCGCGCCCTCGTGCGCGGGCGCGCAACAACCCGAGAGATGCAGGAGGCGAGCGTGAAGACGATCCGGACAAGGGCCTTGCTCCTCCTCGCGCTCGCGGCCGCCGGCCTTGGCGCGGCCGCGTGCCAGGGGGAGCAGCCGAGCCTCGCGCCCGCCGCGACCGAGCTCAAGGCGCCGGAGCCGAAGGCGCCCGCCGCGGCGACCTTCGCGATCGACCGCGCGGGCAGCAAGGTCGAGCTCGTGATGGATGCGCCGCAGGAGAAGATCCGCGGGCGGATCGCGGGCGCCGCCGCGGGGACGCTCCAGGTCGACCCCGCCGACGTCACGAGGACGACGGGCCTCATCACGGTCGACCTCTCCACGATCGAGCTCTTCCAGACCGCCGTGGGCGACGACGGCAAGCCCGGCGAGGAGAAGAAGAGCGACCTGCAGAACCAGCACGCGCGCACCTGGCTCGAGATCTCGAAGGACACGCCCGACGACGTCCGCGCGAAGAACGAGAAGGCCCAGTTCGCGATCCGGTCGATCTCGACCTCCGGCGAGAAGGACCTCTCGAAGCTGTCCGGCGCGGAGCGGACGGTGACCGTCACGGCGTCGGGCGACCTGCTGCTGCACCAGCGGCAGTCCCCGAGGACCGTGGAGCTCATCGCCACGTTCAGGTACGAGGGCGAAAGGCCCGCGAGCGTCACCGTGAAGACGGCGAAGCCGTTCCCGGTGGGGCTCGCCGAGCACGACGTCCGCCCGCGGGAGGCGTTCGGCAAGCTCGCCCAGAAGACGCTCGAGGTGCTCTCGCCCAAGGTCGCCAAGGAGGCGATGGTGACGCTCGAGCTGACCGCGACCGCCGGCGCGGCCCCCATGGCGCCGGCGGCGGCAGCGGACGGCGGCGCGCGGTGAGCGCGGCGCGCCGCCCGAAAGTGGGCCGTTGCGGCGACGCAGCGGCTCTGAGATGACACGGCGGTCCGGAAGCCGCCGGAAGCCGCCGGAAGCCGGATCACGCCTCGCCCGCCGGAGGGCGCAGGCCCGTCGAGACGACAACGGTGGGCGCACGCCCGTCGAGACGAGAACCAGAGGAGCCACACGATGCTGTCGAAGAAGAGCATTTACGAGACCCTCGCCGCGCTGAGCGCCGGCGCCATGGTGATGAGCGGCTGCGCCGGCGCGCAGGCGCCGGTCAACGCGAGCGAGGTCCCCGCAGAGCAGGCCGCCCCCGCCGCCCCGGCCGAGCCCGCGCCGGCGCCCGCGCCCGCGCCGGCCGAGACCGCCACCGGCGACGCCGCCGCGGGCGCGAACGTCCCCGCCGCCCCGGCCGAGCCCGCGCCGCCGAGCGACGCGCAGTCCGCCGCGACCTCGCCGAAGGTCGCCCCCACGGCCACCCCGGCGGCCACGGCCGCGCCGCCCACGCCGCCCACCGGCGCCCCGGCGAAGCCCGCCGCCAAGAAGACGGGCGCCGCCGCGAAGAAGCCCGGCCACGCGGGCTGCGGCCAGGGCACCTGCGGCTGATCGCGGCCTCCCGCGCCCTCCCCGTACCCCCATGACCGGCAGCGCGCTCACCGGCGTCGGCCTCGGGCTCCGATGGGAGTTCCTCGACGAGGTGCTCGCGGCGCTCGACGCGCCCGATCACGTCGCGCGCGACGCGGCGCTGCCCGTCCCCTTCTTCGAGCTCTCCCCCGAGAACTACATGCGGCGCGGCGGCTACTTCCCCGCCGCGATCGAGCGCGTCCGGGAGCACCGCCCGATCCTGACGCACGGGCTCACCCTGTCCGTCGGCGGGCTCGATCCGCTCGACGCCGGCTACCTGCGCGCGCTCGGGGGGTTCCTGGAGCGGCTCGATCCCCCCTTCCACAGCGACCACCTCTGCTTCTCCGGGGTCGACGGCGCGTTCCTCCACGACCTCCTGCCGCTCCCGCACACGTCCGCGGCCGCCGCCCACGCCGCGGCCCGCATCCGCGAGGCGGAGGAGCGGCTCGAGCGCCCGATGGCGATCGAGAACATCACCTACTACCTGGTCCCGGGCCGCGCCTCGCTCGACGAGGCCGACTTCCTCGTCGAGGTGCTCGAGCGCGCCGGCTGCCGGCTCCTGCTCGACGTGAACAACGTCTACGTCAACGCCCGGAACCACGGCTTCGACCCGGTCGCGTTCCTGGAGAAGATCCCTCCCGAGCGCGTGGCCGCGATGCACGTCGCGGGGCACGCGTGGCGCGACGACGCGGAGGTCCTCGTCGACACGCACGGCGCGCCGGCGATCGCCCCGGTGCTCGACCTGCTCGCCCGCGCGGTCGCGCGGACCGGGCCGGTGCCGGTCGTGCTCGAGCGGGACAACGACGTGCCGCCGCTCGGCGCGTTGCTCGCCGAGCTCGCCGAGGTCGACGCGGCGTACCGGCGCGGGCTCGCCGCGCGGGAGGCGCAAGCGTGAGCGGGGCGCGCGGGGTGGGCGAGGCGGGCGAGATGTGCGAGACGTGCGAGACACGCGAGACGTCGAACACGCCGCCGCCGGAGCTCGCGGCGCTGGAGCGGGCGCTCCAGCGGAGCGTGACCGCGCCGGACGGCGAGGCGATCGCGGCCGATCCGCGCGCGTGGCTCGCCCGCGCCGGGCTCGAGGGGCCGGACCTCGAGGCGATGGCGGCGCTCCCGCCGAAGCGGCTGCTGCTCTACCGGAGCCTCATCCGCCGCGGGCTGACGGGCGCGATCCGCGCCGGGATCCCGCGGACCGCGGCGCGGCTCGGCGCGCGGTTCGAGGCGGAGGTGGCGCGCTTCATCGAAGCGGAGCCGCCCCGGTCGCGCTACCTCCGCGACATCGCGTTCGAGTTCGTGGGGTTCGCCGCGCCGCGCTGGGCCGGGGATCCGGAGGTCCCCGCGTACCTCGCGGATCTCGCGCGCCACGAGCTGGTCGCGTTCGCGGCGGCGTGCGCCGAGCAGGACGAGGAGGCCGGCGCGGGCGGGGCGTCAGGGCCGCTCGGCGACGAGGCACCAGCGACACCGGGCAACGAGGCGCCGGGGATGCCGGGCGACGAGGCGCCGGGGCCCCTGGGCGAAGCGCTGTCACTCGACCGGGGGGCGCGCTTCCAGCGGGCCGCGGCGCTCGTGCGCTACGAGCACGCGGTCCACAGGCTGCAGGGCGACGCGTCGGCGCGCGACGTGCCGGCCCGCGAGCCCACCCGCCTGCTCGTGTACCGCGACGCCGCGCACGACGTGCGCTTCCTCGAGCTCACGCCGCTCGCGGCCGAGATCCTGGGCCGCCTCCTCGCGGGCGCCGCGCTCGGGGAGGCCGTGGTCGCGGGCTGCGCCGCGCTGGGACACCCGGTCGACGGGCCGGTGCTGGAGAGCACCGCGGCCCTGCTGAGCGACCTCGCCGAGCGCGGGGCGCTCCTCGGGCCGTCGCGATGATCGCCGGGGCGCAGACGGTGTATGCCGTCAGGACCGCCATGGATGAGCTCGCCCTGAACGAAGCGATGGACCGGTACGCGTGCGGCGACGCGCGCGCGTTTCCGGAGCTGCACCGCGCGCTCGCGGCGCGCCTCCTCGCGTACCTCACCCGCATGAGCGGCTCGGAGACGCTCGCGGGCGACCTGACGCAGGAGACGTTCCTGCGGATGCACCGCGCCCGATCGAGCTTCGCCCGCGGCGGCGCCGTCGCGCCGTGGGCCTACGCCATCGCGCGCAACGTCTACCTGGATCACGCGCGCGCCCAGAAGCACCGCGGCACCGAGCGCCTCCCGAGCGATCCGGGCGCGGAGCCGCCGGACGCGCGCGGCGCGGACGCCGAGGCGGTCGCGATCGCCTCCGAGACGGCGCGGGCGGTGGAGCGGACGCTGGCGGGCCTGCCGGCCTCGCAGCGCGAGGCGTTCATCCTGATCCGGTACGAGGGGCTCAGCGTGCAGGACGCCGCGGCCGTCCTGGGGACGACCGCGAGCGCGGTGAAGCTCCGCGCGTTCCGCGCCTACGAGGCGCTGCGGGCGGCGCTCGATGATCTCAAGCGGCGGCCCGAGGCGGAACCAGGAGGCGCGGAAGAGCGCCGCCGGGGCAAGAGCCAGGGGCGCGTCCGGGGAGGTGCCAATGTCGACTGATCGCGACTTGCTGAGCGAGCTGAAGGACATCCCCGATCCCGCGGCCCACCTCGCCGTTGGCCCGCCGCCGGCCCAGGTCGAGGCGCCGGCCGAGCCGTCGCCGACACGCCCGGCGCGCGAGCGCCGCGTCGTGGGCGCGATCCTTGCGGGGCTCGCGTGGATCCTGCTCCTGACGTGGTGGGAGGGCTTCCGCGACGACCTCGGGTCGCCCCGGGTCGCCCTCCCGCTCGTCCTCTTGGCGGCGCTCTCCGGCCTCGGCCTGCTGCTCGCGCTCTTGCCGCGCGCCCGGGGCCTGCCGGCCGGCGTGCGGGCGCTCCAGGTGCTCGTCGCCGCGGTGGCGGTCGGGTTCCTGGCCGCGGCGGTCGTCACGTCGCGTGTGGACGACGTGCTGGCGCCCCTGATCGTGCACCTCGAGTGCAGCGCGGTCGCGCTCAGCATGGCGCTCGTGCCGTTCGCGCTGGCGGCGCTCGTGCTGCGCCGCTCGTTCCTCTCGGCCCCTGCGTGGCGGGGCGCCGCGATCGGGGCCCTGTGCGGGCTCGGGGCGGCGCTCGGCATCCACGCGCACTGCTCGCTCGACGAGGTCGTCCACGTCGCCTTCGCCCACGGCGTGCCCATCGCGGCCGGCGCGCTCCTCGGCGCCGCCGCCGGGGCGCTGCGCGGGCGAGCGTGAGGCGCCGCACGGCCTCGCGCGTCCTCCCGGCCATCGCTGCGAGGCGGCGCGACCGCCGCGGATCTGCCGCAGCGCGCCGCGAAGAGGATCGCGCCGTGGCGCTTGCGCCGCGGCGCTGCCCAGGTCTAACGCAGGAGGCAGGAGAAACCGGGTCGATGCAGCGCGCGCTCCTCTTTCTGGCGGCAGGACTGTGGCTCGGATGCAGCAGCTCCGGCGCCGGAGCGCCGAACGACGGCGCCACGACGGGCGTGACCGCCGGCGGCGGTGAGGGCGCGAGCCAGGGCGACGCCGCGAGCGTCGGCAGCACGAGCGCCAGCAGCATGAGCGGCGGCGGCGCGGGCGGCAACGGCGCGGGCGGCGGCGGCGCGGGCGGCGGCGGCGCGGGCGGCGGCGGCTCTCCGGCCGAACGCGCGTTCGTGGTCTATGTCGGTGGTCACGAGGGGCTCTTCGTCTTCCGCCTGGACGGCGCCGACGGCGCGCTCTCGGCCGTGCAGGGCCCGCTCGACGCCGAGATGAACCCGACCTTCCTCGCCGTCGACCCCGCGCGCCAGCGCCTCTTCGCGGCGAACGAGCTGAACGAGGTGGACGGGGAGCTGTCGGGAGCGGTCAGCGCGTTCCGGATCGAGCCTCAGGGCGGGACGCTCGAGCTCATCAACAGGGCTTCTTCGAAGGGCGCGGGCCCCGCCCACCTGTCCACGGATCGCTCCGGGCGCTTCGTCCTCGTCGCCAACTACGGCGGCGGGACGGCGGCGGTGCTCCCCGTGGGCCAGGACGGCGCGCTCGGCCAGGCGGCCTTCGACGTGTCCTTCGGTCGCCGGACGAGGCCGCACCACGCCATGACCGATCCGGCGAACCGGTTTGCGTTCGTCACCAACCTCGGGCTCGACGAGATAGCGCAGCTCACCTTCGACGCGGACACGGGCCAGATGGAGCCGAACGATCCGCCAGCCCTCTCGCTCCCCGCGGACACGACGCCTCGACACCTCGAGTTCCACCCGAACGGCCGGTTCGCTTATGTGATCAACGAGTCTGCCGGCTCGATCACCACCCTGAGCTACGATTCGTCGCGCGGGACGTTCACCGCCATGGCCACCGTCTCGACCTTGCCCGACGGCGTGAGCGCCGAGGGGAACTTCTGCGCCGAGGTCCAGGTGTCCCCGTCAGGCAAGTTCGTTTACGGGTCGAACCGCGGCCACGACAGCATCGCCATCTTCGCGGTCGATCCGGAGCGGGGCACGCTCACGCCCGCCGGCCATGCCTCGACGCAGGGCATGACGCCGCGCCATTTCCAGATCTCGCCGACAGGCAAGCTGATGCTCGTCGCGAACCAGGATTCGGGGAACATCGTCGCGTTTCGCGTGGACGAGGCGACGGGCGCCCTCGAGCCGACAGGCCGCGTCACCGAGGTCCCCGAGCCCACCTATGTCGGGATCGTGGCCTTGCCGGACCGCTGAGCGGGGCGCCCTCTCTCGGGCCCTGGCGCTGGGGGACGAGCGAGCGTCGGCCCGGCCCCTGCGACGACGTCGATCGCCGGATCGACGCCGCACAGATGCGCGTGGTGGATCCACCACACCCAGCACAGCATGCCGAACGGCAGATAGCCGAGTTTGCCCTGCTGAGCGATGGATCGATGGTGCGCGTGAGCCACGAGGGCGAGGTGCGCGCCACGGGGGGCCAAGGAGGATACCGTATCTGGCTCAGCGTCCGCTCCGGCGTATGCGCGCCCGAGGGCATCCTGAGCTATGGCGTGGACGACGCCTCCTCCGGCGAGCTGCTCACGTTCTACGGTCTGCAGCGATGGGTGCGGCTCCGGGAGGTGGAGGACGGCGTTCGCCAGGAGGTGGGCCTGAGCGCGTTCTTGAACGACGGCGACCCGTCGCTGTACCTGGGCCGCGCCGTTCGCCTCTGGGCGACCCTCTCCAGGGAGGGGAGCCGCGAGCCTCCGCTCGAAGGCGAGGCCCGCGCGATGGTCTCCGATTGAGCCCAGCAGGCGTGTGCTCGCGCCGCCCCGGCCAGTCACCCCGGGGGCGTGGAAGGAACACCGCCGGGGATCACCGCCCGAGATGGCGCTTCGGCTCCTCCCCCGACTTCCGCAGCATCACGATCTTCCCCGTCGGCGTCCCCACGGTCTTCACGAAGGCGGCCCGCTGTCGCCCGAGGACCCAGCTCGCCTCGGCGAGCTCCTCCTCGGCGCGCTGGCCCTTCACCAGCAGCACGAGCCCGTTGGGCCGCACGAAGGGCACGGTCAGGGGGATCAGCATGACCAGGCGCCCCACCGCGCGCGCCGTCACCGCGTCGAACGCGCCGCGGAGATCGCCCTTGCCGAGCTGCTCGGCGCGCTCGGCGCGCACCGACACGTTGGTGAGCCCGAGGCCCGCGGCCACCGCGACGAGGAACGAAGCCTTCTTCTGCGTCGCCTCCACCAGAGTCACCTTCAGATCGGGCCGAGCGATGGCGAGCGGAAGGCCGGGGAGGCCCCCGCCCGAGCCGATGTCGGCGAGGCGCGCCCCCGCGCTCAGCTCCTCCAGAAGCGGCACGAGCGTGAGCGAATCGAGGACGTGTTTCTCCCAGACCTCGACCGGATCCGTGATCGAGGTGAGGTTCATCAGCTCGTTCATCGCGAGCAGGCGCGCGAGGTAATCGCCGAGCTTGGCGATCACCCCGGCGTCGAGGGGGACACCGATCGCCGCGAGGCGCTCCGCGAAGCCCTCCGGAGGCGTGAGCGGAGCGGGAGCCGGCAGCGGGAGAGGAGCGCGTTCGTCAGGGAGCATGGACGTCCGCACACCCTAGCAAGCTCCCCCTCGTGAAGCGCCGCAATTCTCGCGCTCGCCCTCCCCGCCCGCTCCGGGGCCGCCCTTGTGACGGCTCGCTACATCGCCGAGAGGCGCCTCTGCAGCTCTTCGGGAGAGACGTCCTCGATCCGGCTCGCGAAGGACCAGCGATGGCCGAACGGATCGCGGAGCCAGGCCGTCCGGTCTCCGAACGGCTTGTCCTGCGGCGGGCGATCGATGGTCGCGCCTGCCGCCGCGGCCTGCGCGACGAGCGCGTCCACGTCCTCCACGTAGACGACGACGGCCGGGCTGCTGCCTCCCAGCGTCTCGGGGCTGATGGCGCCGAGCTCGGGATACTCGTCCGACAGGAAGAACCGGGCTCGGCCGATGGACAGCTCGGCGTGGCCGATCCGCCCGTCGGGCATCGGGATGCGCGAGTCCTCGCGCGCGCCGAACGCGCGCTTGTAGAACTCGATGGCTTCCGCGGCGCTCCGCGCGCTCAGGTAGGGGAAGCACGTCTGACCATCCGGGACGGGGTGGATCTTGCTCTTCGTCATCGTCGCGCTCCTTCGTGCTCGTATCGGATCATGGCCTTTCCCGGGGGAACGGCGGGAGTTGCCTTGACGGTCGAGCGGCGCGCCTCGCGCGCCCGTGCGCCAGGAGGAAGGCGAGCCTCTCCTGGCGCCCGTCGCCTCGGCGATCCGGGTTGGCGCTCATCCTGGAGCATCGCGCCGACCGCGTATTGGAAGAAATTCACCTGCGCGCTCGGCCGTGCGGCTTGACGAACGCGTAACACATCCGTTACATATCATGCCGATGGACGCCGTTGCCCAGGCGCTGGCGGATCCGATCCGGCGGGAGATCCTGCGGATGCTGCGCGATCGCACCGCCACGGCGGGCGCCATCGCCGGCGCGTTTCCGGTCAGCCGCCCGGCGGTCAGCCGGCACCTGCGCGTGCTGCGCGAGGCGGGCCTGGTGCGCGACGTCCAGTGCGGTCGCGAGCGCGAGTACCGCCTCGAGCTCGGTGCGCTCGCCGAGCTCGAGGCGTTCCTGCGCGAGTTGCACGCGGCGAGCCCGTGGCACCGCCGGTTCGACGCCCTCGAGACCGAGGTGCACCGCGTCGGCCGGGAGCGGCGCATGGCGACCGCCCCCCCGTCCCGCAACGAAGCGAAACGAAGGAAGGAGACCGCATGAGCCCCCGACCCACAGGCCGCGTCCGGAGCACGGCGACAGGCGCCGATCTCATCATCACGCGCAGCTTTCGCGCCCCCATCGAGGATGTCTGGCAGAGCGTCACCGCCTCCGAGAGCACGGCGCGCTGGATCGGCCCGTGGGAGGGCGAAGCGGGGCCCGGCAAGACGGTGCGCCTTCAGATGGCGTTCGAGCAGGGGGCACCGTGGAGCGATATGTCGATCGATACATGCGAGCCGCCGCATCGCCTCGCGCTCTCGGCCAAGGACGATCACGGCGAGTGGCGGCTCGAGCTGTCGCTCGCGGCGAAGGGTGAGATCACCGAGCTCACCTTCATCCAGCGCCTCGCCGATCCAGCGCTCGCCGGCGATGTCGGGCCGGGCTGGGAGTATTACCTCGACATGCTCGTCGCCTCCAGGCTCGGCGAGCCGCTGCCCAGCTTCGCCGACTACTATCCGGCGCAGCGCGACTATTACCTCGGCGACGCGCGCACGCCCCGCTGAGGTCGCCAATCGATGGGCTCGCCGGCAGTGATCCTCTTCGTTGGCCTGCCGGCATCGGGCAAGACCACGTTCTTCCGGACCCACTTCTCCGGGACGCACGTGCATGTCAGCAAGGACAATTTTCCCAACGCGAAGAAGCGCGACGTGCGCCAGGCCCGCCTGGTGACCGAGGCCCTCTCGCGAGGGCTCTCTGTCGTCGTCGACAACACCAACCCTTCCCCGGCCGAACGGGCGCCCCTCATCACCATCGCCCGCGCCCATGGAGCGCGCGTCGTCGGGTATTATTTCTCGTCGCGCGTGGCAGACTCGATCGCCCGCAACGCGCTGCGCGAGGGGCGGGCGCGCGTCCCCGACGTGGGGGTGCTGGACGTGGCGAAGAGGCTTCGACGCCCGCATCCGAGCGAAGGCTTCGACGAGCTCTACTACGTGACGATGACGAACGATGGTTTCACGCAGGAGGTCTGGCAGGAGCAGTCGAATGAAGAGTGACGAGATGGATGCGAAGATGCGACTGGGCGAGTGCTTTCACGAGCTGCGCGCGCTGCAGGGCGCGTACATCGTCATTCGGGTGGACGGCCGATCGTTTTCGCGGCTGACGGAGCGCACCTGCGAGAAACCATTCGACACGGGGTTCCATCACAAGATGACGGACGCCGCGAAGGCCGTGCTCACCTCTCTCCACGGCTCTTACGCCCATACGCAAAGCGACGAGATCTCCATCCTGCTCCCCCACGAGACCAACGTCTTCGATCGCCAGGTAGAGAAGCTGGTCTCCATCGCCGCCAGCTCTGCCACCGCCAGCCTCTCGCTCTCGCTCAGCGCGCCGGTGGAGTTCGACGCGCGCCTGTGGCTCGGCGCCCGGCGCGGAGACGTGGTCGACTACTTTCGCTGGCGGCAGGCGGACGCGACGCGATCCGCTCTCAACAATTGGTGCTATTGGACCCTTCGAAAAGAGGGCAAGAGCGTCAAGGAAGCCACCCATGCGATGCTCGGCCTCTCCGTCGCTGGAAAGAACGAGCTGCTCTTCTCTCGTGGGATCAACTTCAACGACGTGCCCGCGTGGCAGCGCCGGGGGTCGGGCGTTTATTGGGAGACGATAGCCAAGGTAGGGAAGAACCCCAGGACCGGAGAGAGCGTCCCGGCCACCCGTCGCAGGCTTCGCGTCGACGACGATCTGCCCATGAAGGAGGCTTACGGGAAGTTCGTGCGTCAATTCCTCAAGGAGCAGGCCGAAGCATGACGAGCGCCCGCCCGCGCGCCGCCGCCTGAGGGGCTGGACGAACAGGCCACCATGCGCTCCCGGGCGCGGTCGCTCCGGCAGCGCGCCCGGGATTGGTGCGCCCTCGCCAGGCGCTGGCGCGGCGAGCTCTCGTGGTCGCGCCGGGCTGTGCATTCGCGGCAGCCCGAGGTAGGCTCGCGGCATGAAGATCATCCTTCCGGGCGGGAGCGGACAGGTAGGTCAGATCCTTGCGCGCGCCTTCGCGGCCGACGGACATGAGGTGATCGTCCTTTGCCGCAGCGCGAGCGTGCCCGCGGGGCGGGTCGTGCCGTGGGATGGACGCACGCTCGGCCCCTGGGCGAGCGAGCTCGACGGCGCCGACGTGGTGTTCAACCTCGCTGGCCGGAGCGTGAACTGCCGTTACACGGACGAGAACCTCCTCGCGATGAGGAGCTCTCGTGTGGACTCGACGCGCGCCGTCGGCGAGGCGATCGCCGCCGCCGCGCGACCGCCGCGCGTATGGCTGCAGATGAGCACGGCCACGATCTACGCGCACCGCCACGACGCGCCCAACGACGAGGCGACCGGGCTCCTCGGCGGCGACGAGCCGGACGTCCCCTCGTATTGGCGCAACAGCGTCGAGATCGCCCGAGCGTGGGAGCAGGCGCTGGACGAGGCCAGGACGCCGCGCACGCGCAAGATCGCGATCCGCGCTTCCATGGTGATGAGCCCTCATCACGGCGGCATCTTCGACGTGCTGCTCGGGCTCACCCGGCGGGGCCTTGGCGGTCCGGCCGGCGGAGGGCAGCAGTTCGTGTCGTGGATCCACGAGCGCGACTTCGTGCGAGCGACGAGGTTCTTGATCGAGCGTGATGACGTCTCCGGGCCGGTCAACCTCGCCTCGCCGGGGCCGCTCCCCTACCGTGATTTCATGCGCGCCCTGCGCGAGGCCTGGGGTATCGGCTTCGGCTTGCCTGCGACGAGATGGATGCTGGAGGTCGGCGCGCTCGTGATGCGCACGGACACCGAGCTCGTGCTGAAGAGCCGGCGCGTCGTCCCCGGACGCCTGCGCGAGGCCGGCTTCACATTCGCCTTCACCGAGTGGTCGGCGGCGGCGCGCGACCTCGTGGCGCGATGGCGCGCCGAGAGCTGAGGAGGTGAACAGCTCGACGCCCGTGGGGCGTCAGCATTCCATCGTCGCCTCGAGGACGTCTTCCTCCATCGCGAAGGGTCTTTCGTCCGCAGACTACCTCAGCTCGTAGACGTCGACCGTGTCCACCATCACATGGGGAACGAGGACGCGTCCACGCTTCGTGTCGTAACCGATGTCCGCGGGCGTCTTCTGCTCGGGAATCGCGACCTCGAAGGTTCCGCCGAGCTTCCCGCGAAGCACCGCCGACGCTTCGTGGCTGGTCACGAGGAGCGAGTCCCCGAGGGAGATCAGGCCGTCGAGGCGGCCGCCAGGCGCCGTGGTGGTCGCGTCCTGCCTGGCGCCCTCCTCGTCGAGGCGGAAGACCTCGGGAGCGCCGCTCGAGCAGACCACGAGCCCCTTGTCGGACCATGCGATGCCGTTCGGCATGTGCAGGTCGGTTGTCTTCACCAGCGCCTTGGCCTTGCCCTTCTCGATGACGTACATGGCGTCACTCGACGTCGCCTCCAGGTTTCCGGTCGCGCCGATCTTGAAGCCGGAGTCGGACACGTAGACCTTGCCGTCCGGAGCCGCCGCGACGTCGTTCAGCAACGTCGTACCGGGGATGGCGATCTCCCCCTTCGGCGCCCCGGTCTTGAGGTCGAACATCCGGACGGTCGTGAGGTCGGCGACGTAGAGCACGCCTTTCGCGATCGCCGATCCTGTCGGCGCGTCGAGCTTGACCTTGGCCTTGCCGCCCTCGATCCACTTCAGGTTCGTCACCTGACCGTCGGGTGAGAGGACAGAGATGAAGCCGTTGTTGTCCTTGTCGTCCGGATTGCCGTTGATGTTCGAGACGAGGTAGCGGTCGTTGTCCGCGTCGTACAGCACGCTCTCCGGCTTGGCGAAGCCGGTGTACCTGGCGACAGGGCTCGGCGCCGCGAGCCTGGCAGCTAGACGGTCAGACGTCGGGTACGAAAGCGGCGATCCGCTCAAAGAACCAGTACATCGCCAGCGTGCCCATCGCGTAGTAACCGGCGGTCGCGAGGCGGACGCCCGACGCGCGCCCGAGCCTACGCAACGCCCCGCGGAGCGCCAACAAGCCTGCGATGAACACCAGCTGCCCGATCTCCACGCCGACGTTGAAGCAGAGCAGCGCGATCGGGCGATCCGCGTTGGTGAGCTGCAGCTCAGCGAGCGCATTGGCGAAACCAAAGCCGTGCAAGAGGCCGAACGAGAACGCCACGAGCCAGGGCCGCTTTCGCGTCAAGCTCGGCCGCTTCGTGCGTGCCTCGCCAGCTATCTCCACGGCGACGAATGCGATGCTGAGCGCGATGACGGCTTCGACGGGGGCGGCAGGCAGGCCGTGCAGCCCGAAGGTCGCCGCTCCCAGCGTCAAGCTATGCGCGACCGTGAACGCTGTGACGGTCTTGATCAGCACGCGCCACGAGTCCAGCAGCCAGAGCAGCCCTACCACGAACAGCAAGTGATCCAGGCCGAGCCAGATGTGCGTAATCCCGATCCAGATGAAATTGGACACCCCGCGCAACGCCCTGGTATCGAGCCTGGACTCTGACACTCGGACGTGCGGCTGCGCGGCAGTCAGGCTCAGTATCTGTTCACCGCCATCTACCCGCCGGATCTTGATCATGCCGGAGGTAGAGAGATCGCCCAAGCCGTCGAACCCGACGCGACCTGACAGCCCGCGCGCGCCGCAATCGAGGCGCGGCGCCTCGAACCGGCAGTGCCCAGGGAACACGGGCTTGAGCAAGTCGTACGCCGCGCTGACGTCCTGGATGCCCTGCGTGCGCTCCCAGCTGGCGATGAACTCGCCCGGGGAGCGCTCGTCGAGCGCCAGCACGCTCAGCGAGAGCGTGTGGGCGTGCGCGGCCCCTGCGCACAGGGAACACAGGGTGATCCACAGCACCGCCGCCGCACGCAGCCACTTCCCGCTCGTCATGGCCGCTCCGCGATCTGGACGCGCCACTGCGATGTGATGCGGCTGAGCTCCGCTTGAAACGCGCGTGCAGTCCGATCCTTGCGATAGTCCGCGCTCACCTGCTCGCGGATGGTCTCGAACGAGGGCTCCGACGCCGCGGTGCGCTCAGCGACGCGCACGATGTGAACTCCGCGACTGGACCGCAGCTCTCGCCAGCTGCCGCTCGGCAGAATCCAGAGCTCGTGTGCGAGCTCGGGGCCGTACAACGAGGCCAGCTGAGCTTCGGAGCGTTGCGAATAGTCGGTCGGAATGGGCAGCCCCGGCCCGTCGGCCGGCTCTTGTCGTTCCAACAACGACAAGAGCCGCCGCGCGTCGCCGTCGGCGTCCGGCCCGCTGCGAATCAGGTACTCGCGATAGCTGATGGTCTCAGGGACGGCGTAGTCCGAGAGATGCGCTTCATGGTAGGTTTGTAGCTCGAGGTCCGTGGGCGGCTTCTGGCTGAGCTCGGCTTGCAGCATGCCGCGCACGCGGGCGATGACCTGCGCACGCAGCATCGGGTCCGTGTGCACGAGGGACAGGCGCAGGCCCTCGCGAAACAGCGCTTCATCTTCGACGTGGCGTCGGATCAGCTGCTCGCGCTCCGTGTCGTTCGGGGCCCTGCCCTGGCGTTGCTCGAACAGCTTGACGAGCTCTCGCTGCTTGGACGCCGACACGTCGAGCGTGGGCACGTCGGACGCGCGGGTCACCAGGAGATGTCCGGCGAACACGAGCGCCCCGAGCAGCGTGAAGTGAACGAAGGGCTCGGAAGCGATGCGCCGCGACAAAGCGACGAGGGTCTTGGCATCTTTGGCCGTGCGGCCCGATGCCCGCTCGAACGCGGTCGGGTCGGCGGCTCTAGGGGCGGCGGTTCGAGTCATGGCTCTCGAGAGTGCAGCGTATCCGGCTCGCGGACTGGCGAGCCCGGCGGAGGCTACCCGTGCTCCGTGGCGTCTCTGTTTCACCAGCGCGACGGCGTCGCGACTTGACGGTGGACGACGAGACCTCGCCGCGCAGCGTATGCCGAGCGGCAACGAGAGGTAACTGGAGCCGCACGGAGTTGCAACCTGCACCGCATACAAGTGCGGCAGCGAACAGAGCCAGGCTCGTCCGTCTTGGCCAGGGGAGCACCCGTACATGACAAAAACCTATCGTTTGATGCTCACTGTAGCCGCCTTCGCGTTGTGGTGTGTAGCGACACGCTCCGCGAGCGCGCAAGCCGCCTTTTCGGTCGTGTTGATCCCCGACACCCAGAACTACAGCGAGTTCTCCTCGTACGAAGTCTACGAACACCAGATGCAGTGGCTCGTCGACAACCGCGCCGCGCGCAGCATCAAGTTCGCGGTGCACCTCGGCGACATCACCAACCACGACACCGCGATCGAGTACGACGTGGCGAGCGCCGCGCACACGCTGCTGGACAACGCCGGCGTGCCGTACAGCATGACGATCGGCAACCATGACATCTACCCGAGCAACCAAGCCTACAAGCGCGACTCGCTGTATGCGGATTACTTCGGTCGGCCGCGCTACGAGGGCGAGCCGTTCTACGGCGGTGCTTACGACGCATCGAACATCAACAACTACACGTACTTCGAGGCCGGCGGGCTCAAGTTCATGGTGGTGAGCCTCGAGTTCGCGCCGCGCAAGGACGTCGTGACGTGGGCGAATCAGGTCATCGCGAACCACCCGGACCGCCGCGTCATCGTGGCCACGCACTGCCACATGAACAACAACGCTGAGCACGCGAGCGGCTGCGCCGACAGCTACAACCTCGAGGGACGCGACGGCGTGGACCTCTGGGAAGAGCTGATCCAGCGCCACAGCAACGTGTTCATGTCCGTGAGCGGACACATCCAGGGGGTGTCGTATCGCCGCCGCACCGGCAACAACGGCAACATCGTGCACGAGATCCTGAACGACTTTCAGAGTGAGCCGGTCCTGGGCAACGGCCATGCGCTGGGCAACGGCTGGCTGCGCGTCCTCACGTTCGAGCCGGCGCAGAATCAGATCACGGTGGAGACGCTGAGCGTCGAGGACGGCAACTGCGCGATTTTCGCGGACTGCCAGGCGACGCTGTACCTGAACTACAACCAGGCGCAGAGCCCGACTGCGACCAAGCACAACCAACAGAACTACGCCATCAGCTACGACATGCAGGCTGCGTTGCCCGCGTACGCTTACACAGCCAACGATATCTTGTTCAAGGATCGCATGGCCAACGTGCAGCTGACGGGCAAGCACTTCGATCCCAAGATCGCGACGGCGCCGAACGGCAACTTCGTGGTGGTCTGGGAAGATGACCACGATGACAACGGCGTCGGTCAGATCTACGCGCGCGGCTTCGACCCGGACGGCAACGCGCGGTTCTCGCAGATCGCCGTGAACAGCGTGGATTCAGGCCAACAGAGGCACCCGAACGTCGCCATCGACGACTCGGGGAGATTCGTGGTGGTGTGGGAAGACGATCAGGACGGGAACGGCGCCTATCAGATCGTGGCGCGCGGCTTCAATGCCAATGGCAGTGAGCGCTTCCACGATCTTACGGTGAACACCGTGTCGGGCGGTCAGCAGTCGAGGCCCGCGGTGGCCTGCGACGGAAGCGGCAATTTCGTCGTCGCCTGGGAAGACGATCAGGACGGGAACGGGTACTATCAGATCTTGGCGCGCGGCTTCACTGCGGCCGGCGTTCAGCGCGTCGCGACCTTCACCGTCAACAGCGTCGCCGCGGGTGAGCAGTTCAATCCGGCCATCGCCATGGATGCGGATGGTGACTTCGTCGTCGCTTGGGAAGACGACCAGGACGACGACGCCAACTTCCAGATCTATCATCGAGGTTTCACCGCCACGGGCGGCAACCGCTTCGCTCAGAGAGCGGTCAATACGAACACGGCGGGGCAGCACACCATGCCGTCGATCGGCATGGCGAGCAACGGGAACTTCGTGGTGGCCTGGGAGGACGATCAGGACGACAACGGCTACTACCAGATCTATGCACGCGGGTTCACGATCACCGGCGCGGAGCGGTTCGGGGTGATGGCCGTGAACAGCGTGGCCGATGGTCAACAGCTTGCGCCTAGCGTGGGGATGCGCGGCGACGGTGCGTTTGCGGTGGCTTGGCAAGACGACCAGGACGACAACGGCGTGTATCAGATCCTGGGGCGCGACTTCACCGCCGGCGGCGCGCAGCATCGGGCGGATTTCACCATCAACAGCGACTCGAGCGGCCAGCAACGGTTGCCTGTAACTGCCATGGATGATCAGGGCCGCTTCGTGGTGGCTTGGGAGGACGACATGGACGGGAATGAGAAGGCGCTCATCCTCGTTCGCAATTTCAATTATTGAACTTTGACGCAGCGGCCTGGCAGTGCGAGGTCCCCGACGACTTCACCGCCGTGCAGCGCGCTTCGCCGGGCCGCGAACAGGCGCGCCGCTATCGCGCCGATCTCGATGCTTGCTCCCACCAGCTCGCAGAAAGCCCTAGCCTAGCCGCATCTATCTGGAGGGCGCGCTCCCCGAGCGCGGCCCTCCTCCTTCAGAACGACGCATCCAGCTGGAGCCGGCCGACGTGGCGCGCGTCCGAGCCTTCCTTGCCGAAGATGTAGAAATAATCGCCCTGGATCTTCAGCGCATATCCGTTCAGGTAAACATTGAGCCCGCCGCCGACCTGCTTGCCCTGCGCGTCGACGAGATCGACGAGCTTCGGATCGGTGCCGCGCTCCGCGAAGATCTGGTCCCAGCGCGCGGCGACCTCGACCCGGTCGGTCAGCAGGTAGCCCGCCTGGGCGAAGTAGCCGTAGCCCGACCGGGTCCACTCCCGCACGGCCGCGCCATCGACCTCGCCCTCGAAGGAATCCCGCTTCGCGTGGCGCATGACGGCCTCGGCCGAGAGCGAGAAGCCGGCATATTTGAAGACGAGATCGGCCGCGCCGTGCAGGTAGTCGGCCGCCCCGAGCGTGAGCGTCGTGCCAAAGGTGCTGTTCTGGCGGTTGGTCTGGTGGTTGTAGGCGCCCGTGACGCCCACCGCGAGCCGGGGCTTCGCCTCGCGAGGGAGGTCGCCGTCCTGGTCGTCGTCGAACGCGCCGAACGGGCGGACGGCGAGCCGCGCCACCGCGAGCGGGCCGTGCTTCTGACCGCCGAAGCGATTGCGCCCCTCGCCGCCGCCGACGAAGAGGTTGTACGACAGCTTGCCTCCGAAGCCGAAGAGATCGGGCGACGAGAACATCAGGCCGACGTCGCGATCGAGGTTGAACTCGCGGACGGCGATCGGGCGCTCGGTCTGCTGGAGCGAGGGCTCGCGCAGGGTCCGCGCCCGGTCGAACGGGGTGAGGAACTGGCCGACACGCACGTTGAGATCGCGGATCCCGGTGTACTCGACGAAGGCGTCCAGGATGGGAGAGGGGCTGTCCTTCTCGAAGTCGTTGCCGCCGAAGGCGAGCTGCACGTTGTACTTGAGATCGGGCGAGAGGACATGGCCGCTCGTCGTGAGGCGCACCGTCTTCACGTTGATCTCGTTCGTGTCGTCCTCTCCCGTGTGCGTGATGGTCTCGCGGAGCTGCACGCGGGCCCGGATCGTGGACGAGAACCTGTCGTCCGCCGTCTTGACGGTGAAGCCCTTTCCAGGAGCCGCCGTCACCTTGACGCCGCTGCCCTTGTCCTTCGCCGCGCTCGCCCGCTCCTCGGCGGCCGCCTTGCGCTCGGCCTCGAGGCGCTCGATCAGCGCGCGCTGCTGCTGCTCGAGCTCCGCGACCCGGCGGCTCAGCGGCTCGACGCCGGCCGCCGCCCCGGTCTCCTGCGGCGCGGGGGCCGGAAGCGGCGCCGGGGCCTGGGGCGGCGCCGCGGGCTGCTGAGCGGACACCAGGGAGGGGAGCGCGGCGGCGACGAGCGAGAGCGCCGCTGCCGCGCGGACCGTGTGCGACTTCTTTCCGTTGATCGATTTCAAGCGCGTTGTCCCTCGGATCAAACCAGCTGCTGACGGCGCACGACGCGCGGCGCGCACGGCCGGCACCAGCCGCCGGCGCGAACGCGCACCGCGCCCTCGCAGGCGGCGGACCATCGCTCCCCGACCTGCGCTCCGCGCGCCACGCACGACGCGCAGGCGAGAGGCCGCCGTCAGGAGCACCCGGCTGGGCAGCAGCGACGCCAGCAGGGAACCACCGAATGTGTCATCCAATATAACGGACGAAGATCTCTGTCAAGAGATGGATCGCGCCCACAAGAATCCCTGAATGCGGGCTCGCTCACCATCCAACGGGCCTTGGAATATCCGCCATATCGGACGCCCGGAGCGGGCAGCGCCTCCGGATCGGCGAGGGCGCCGGATCGCGCGAAAGGGTTCCAACCGACCGCGAGGCAACTAAGATGGCCCCGACGCACGCACGAGGCGCTCCGATCGGGGCCCCGCCGCGGTGCGTAGGGATCTCATGAGCCAGAACCCGGACCGCAGCGATCCGCTCAACATCGCCGGCAGCCTGATCGCCGACAAGTACAGGATCGATCACGCCGTGGGCGAAGGCGGCTTCAGCGTCGTCTACAGGGCCGAGCACGTCATCTGGAAGCAGCCCGTCGCCGTCAAGTGCTTCACCCTCCTCGGGGGCGCGCCGGCCGAGCAGCGGGAGCAGCTGCTCCAGGCGTTCATCCAGGAGGGCAAGCTCATGACCGAGCTGTCCAGCCGCTCGGCCGCGATCGTCCAGGCCCGCGACATCGGCACGTTCAACGCGCCGGACGGGCAGTGGCTGCCCTACATGGTCCTCGAGTGGCTCGACGGCAGGCCGCTCGATCAGGCCCTCTTCGACGAGACGAGCGAGGGCGCGCCGCCGCGCGACCTGCGCGCGACGATGGCGCTGCTCGAGTCGGCCGCGATCGCGCTCGATCTCGTGCACTCGCGGAACATCGCGCACCGCGACATCAAGCCGGCGAACCTGTTCGTCATCGGCCAGCCGCGCGACGCCTCGACGTTCGTGAAGGTGCTCGATTTCGGCATCGCCAAGGTGATGGCCGATCACGCGGCGGCCGCGACGGCGCTCGCCCACACGGGCAAGGACATCACCGCGTTCACGCCGAGCTACGGCGCCCCCGAGCAGTTCAGCCGCACCCACGGCGCGACCGGGCCCTGGACCGACGTCTTCGCGATGGCGCTCATCATGATCGAGGTGATGCTCGGCGGAGCGCCGGCGCTGCAAGGCGACGACTACCTCCAGCTCGCGGTCGCGAGCCGCGATCCGTCGCGCCGGCCGACCCCGCGGACGCTCGGCCTCACGGTCAGCGACGAGGTCGAGGCGGTCTTCGCGAAGGCGCTCGCCGTCGCGCCGGCGGACCGCTTCCCCACCATGGGGCGCTTCTGGTCGGCGCTGCACCGGGCGGTCTTCCCCGAGGACCCGGCCTGGGCGCTCGCCACGGGCGGCAGCTCGCTCGCGCCCCCGGCCGGCGCGCCGTCGCCCCGCGCGTCCGCGCCGCGGCTCCCGTCCTCGCCGCGGATCTCGCTGCAGGCGCAGACCGCGCCGACGATGGCGGCGCCCTCCACGGCCCCGGGGCCGCTGCCCGCGCTGACGTCGCAGCCGGTCGCCGTGGCCGGCTCGAGCGCGGCGAGCGACGCGGCGGCGCCGAGGTCGAAGGGCCCGCTGCTCTTCGGCGGCGTCGCGCTCGCGCTCGCAGCCGGCGGCGCGATCACCTGGAGCCTGCTGCGCGGCGCGCCGCCCGCGGAAGAGGCGTCGCGGAGCGCGCCGGTCGCCACCGCGTCCGCCACCGCGGCGGCGCCGACGGCGAGCGCCACGGCCGCGGCGGCCGCGCTCCCCGAGCGGCGGACCGAGTGCCCTGCAGGCATGGTGCTCGTCCCGGGCGGCAAGTTCTTCATGGGCTCCGACGAGCCGGAGTTCAAGCTGTGGCAGCCCGCGCACAAGGTGACGATCGACACGTTCTGCATCGACGTCCACGAGGTGACCGCGGGCGACTACAAGGCGTGCTCGGACAAGGGAGAGTGCAAGCGGCCCCCGGCCGCGCCCGACTTCCCGAACGCGAGCGGCGCGCCCGCCGCCGCGCACCAGAAGACGCTGACGGCCCTCGCCGAGCAGTGCACCTTCGGCAAGCCCGAGCTCGCGAAGCACCCGATCAACTGCTTGCCGTGGAGCCTCGCGAACGCCTACTGCGAGGTCCACGGCAAGCGCCTGCCGACCGAGGCGGAGTGGGAGTACGCGGCGCGCGGCTCCGACGGGCGCAGGTTCCCCTGGGGCGACAAGCCCGGCGACCAGACCTTCATGAACGCGTGCGGCACCGAGTGCACGGCGTGGGAGAAGGCGCGCGGGCTCACGCCGAGCGAGCGCATGTACGAGGCCGACGACGGCTTCTCCGGCACGTCGCCGGTCGGCTCGTTCCCGAACGGCAAGACGAGGTTCGGGGCCGACGACGTGGTCGGCAACGTGTGGGAGTGGACCGCGGACTGGTTCGAGACCTACAAGGACGAGGAGCAGGTGAACCCGAAGGGGGCGCCGGCCGGCGATCGCAAGGCGATCCGGGGCGGCGCCTACAACGGCGGCTTCGCGCTCTGGCTCAACCCGGCGTTCCGCTACCACCAGCTCGCGACGGCGAGCGCGCCGGGCATCGGCTTCCGCTGCGCCGCGCGCCTGTAGCCGTGCCGGTCCCCACGTCGCAGCTCGCGAACCCCTCCATCGCCGGCCCGCTCGGCACGCTGGCGTTCTCGCAGGTGCGCCCGCTGAGCTCGTCGCTCGCGCTGCGCGCGATCCGGTGGCACCAGAGCCTGGAGCGGCTCGGGGTGGTCCTGCCCTTCGCGCTGGTGCACGACGCGGGCCTGCTCTTCTCGACGCCGCGCGAGCAGCTGGAGCTCGGCCCGCGCTGCGACCCGAGGGAGCTCGCGGGCCGGCTCCGGGACGCGGAGCGCATCGTGGAGGGGTACCGGGCGGTGCTCCGGGAGCTCGCCGAGAGCGAGGCCGCGCGATGCGCGGCGCAGCTCCGGATGAGCGACGACCTGGTCACGGTCGTGCTGTCGCGCCTCTTCGGCGCGGTCGCGGCGCGGACCCACACGCCGCCGGCCTACCGCGCGATGCTGCCCGCGGACGCGGCGCTCTTCGAGAGGATCGAGCCGCAGCTCCGCGGGCTGTTCCTGTCGGCGCGGCGCGAGTTCGAGCAGCGGGCGCTGGAGGCGCTCGACGTCTCCCGGCTGTACGTGCTCACGATGTCGGACGCGCTCGACATCGAGACGCTGCGCCTGTTCGGCATGCTGGGCTCGGAGGCGTCGGCCGGGGCGCTCGCCCAGGTCGATCTGCTCGCGGCGCTCTCGTCGCCGGAGGCGAACGACATCGTGAATTTCTCGCTGGAGATCCTGCCGAGCGTGCTCGAGACGAAGACGCGCCCGGCCGCGGGCACGACGGCGGCGCACGGCTACTCGGGGCTGGGCACGCGCGGCTCGATCGACAGCATGGTGCTGACGGAGCTCGCGTGGGACGACATGGAGCTGGCGCGCCGCATCGCGGACAACGAGGTGCTGTATTTCGCGCGCGAGCAGAGCCGGGACGAGCAGCGGCGCATCCACTACCTGCTCATCGACGCGTCGGCGTCGATGCGCGGCGATCGCCAGACGTTCGCCCGGGGGATGGCGATCGCGACGGGCAAGCGGCTGTTGCTGGAGGGCGAGGACGTGGCGTTCCGCTTCTTCGACGCGCGGCTGTACGAGCTCTACCGGGCGAAGAACGGGCAGCTGCCGACGGCGCACCTCTTGTCGTTCAAGGGGGAGCGGGGCAGGAACCCGGCGCGCGTGTTCGCGGAGCTCGCGACGGATCTCGACCTGACACGGCACCACGACCCGCGCACGCCGGTGGTGCACCTCTTCACGCACGCGGCGCTCTACATCCCGCGGGAGATGGTGCAGGCGGTGCAGAGCCACGCGCACATCTCGGCGGTGTTCATGCTGCCGTCGGGGGGGGAGCTGGACCTCGACTACCTGGATCTGCTGGATGCGCACTGGGTTGTCGACCACGCGACGGTGGCGAGCGGGGCGGCTCGGGCTAGCGCGGCCAAGGCGATCCTCGGGGAGAAAGACCGACAAGACCGGCAGGACCGGCCCGAGGAGGGAGGTTCTGCCGCACGGCGCCTGGGGGCCCCGCCGAACTCGCACGTGGCCTGAGCCTTGCCCGCTGGGCAAGGCTCAGGCCACGTGCTCAGACATCGGCCCATCCCCCAGGCGCCGTGCGGCAGAACCTCCCTCCTCGGGCCTACGGGAATTGATGGGGAGATGGGGAGATGGGGAGCGGCCCATCCCGCAGGCGCCGTGCGGCGGAAACTGCCTTCTCGGGCCTACGGGGCGGAATCGACGGGCGCTGGGGCGACGCGGCGCGTGGCGGTGAGATGTTATGAGCTACGACCGTGATACGCCGGCTCATTGCCGGGCTTCCACTTGATGTTGCAACCGATGCTCGGGCGCTGGTCCGGGGAGATGGGCGCCGAGGAGAGCACCGCGTCGATGGCGGCGCGGAGATCACGGCCCGTCACGGGGACGTCGTTGCCAGGGCGGCTGTCGTCGAGCTGACCACGATAGACCAGCCGGCGATCCGGGCCGAAGAGGTAGAAGTCCGGCGTGCACGCGGCCCGGTAAGCCCTGGCGACCTGCTGCGCCTCGTCGAGGAGGTACGGGAACGTGTAGCCGACCTCGCGCGCCTCCCTCGCCATCGCCTCGGCGTTGTCCGCTGGATACGCGACGATATCGTTCGAGTTGATGGCCACGATGGCCACGTCGTCAGCACCATAATCGCGCCTCAGCCGGGCGAGCTCGTGGCGGATGTGCTTGACGAACGGACAATGATTGCAGATGAACATCACGAGGAGCGCCCGCTGCCTTTTGAAATCCGACAGCGCGACCTGCTTTCCTGTGAAGTCGGGCAGCCTGAAGTCGGGCGCCGGGGTGCCCAGCTCAAGCATCGTGGACGGGGTGCGTGCCATGACAGGATTCTCCTCTCGCTGTGACGGCGCGCACCCTACCACGCCGCGGCCCTCGCCGCTGAACACCTCCCCCGCCTCCGCGCCCGCGGCGGCCGTCCTCTGGCTCGCGCGGCTCGCGCTCCCCTGCCCTCTCCACCGCCGAGGCACCTCCCTCGAGGTCTGAACGCCTGTCCCAGCAGGGCGCCGAGGCGGCCGCGGGGCGCGGCGATCACCTCGGGAAGTGGCGCTCGATCATCGAGAAGAACGCCGCCCCGCCCGGCTCGCCGCCGATGCTCCAGTACGTCACCCCGCCGAGCCCGCCCTGCTCGGCAACGGCGACCTTCTCCTCGAGCGACGCGAGGTCCTCGAAGAAGAGGCGCTCCCCGCTCGAGAGAAGCCGGTTCGGCGATCTCCCCGCCGCGAGCCGCCCGCCCTCGTCGTCCGGGCACCGGCTCATGTGCTCGGTGCTCGTCTCGTAGCCTTCGCCCGCGAGATCCAGGCACTTGCTGAGCGGCTCGCACCCCACCACGGCGCCCCCGCTCCCCGGCGCCTCCGGCCCGAGAAGACCGTAGTTCGGCAGCCCGAAGATGAACTTCTCGCGGCGCGCGCCGCCGTCGAGCGACCCGATGTACGAGACGGTCTCCTGTAGCCAACCGAGCGGCGCGACCGGGCCCACGTGCGCTCCGCCGTGCCAGTGGTAGTCGTAGCTCATCACGTGCACGTGATCCGCCGAGGCGCTGAGCGCCTCGTAGTCGAATACGCCCTTCGCGGACGCGACCGCCGGCACCGCGAGCGAGAGCTCCTTTCCACGCGCGTGGAGGGCGCGCGCGAGCTCGTCGATGAACGCCGAGAAGGCGGCCCGCTCGGCCCGGACGGTCTCGCCCGGCCCGAGGACGGACGAGAGGTGCTCGTAATCGATGTCGATCCCGTCGTAACCGTTCTCCATCACGAGCGCGACGACGCCCTCCACGTGCCTCGCGCGGAGCACAGGGTCGTGGAGCATGGCGTGCACCGCGACGACATCGGGCCGGTCGATGGCGGCGATGAGGGGGATGAGCCGGGTCCGCGCGCCGCCGGCCGTCGTGCGGTCGAGGACGCGCCGGTCGTGAAAGCCGGCGAACGGCGCCTCCCGGCCGCGCGGGTGGTTCTCGAACGTGGTCGGCGAGGCGACGCGCCACCACTTCGGGTGCACGGCGTCGAACGCCCCGGCGTGGGCCGCGAAGGTGTCATATCCGAGCTCCGTCGACTCGGGATCTCCAAGGAACTCGTGCAGCCACCCGCAGAAGCGGTGATCGCCCAGCGCGCGCGTCGCCTGGCTCGCGCGCTGCGCACCGGGCGCCGCCGACGCGGAAAGCTCGGCGCTCCCCACCTCGTCGAGCGACGGCGCGCGCTCGGCCGCGCCACCGCAAGAGATGGAGAACGCGGCGGAGCAGGCGAGCATCAGAGTCTGGTGAAACAGCTTCATATCGGCCGCGCTCTAGCAGCCCGCCGCCGCATCGACAGCCCGGTTCTGACGCTTCCGCGGGCCGCCTCACGCCGAGCCCGCGATGCACCATTTGACGGCTACTCCATCCCCGCGCCCCTGAGGAATCCCCTCATTTTGCAGCCCTTTTCAGCGGGGAAATTGAACAAGGAGGCGGGGAGACAGGGAGTAATTTGAAGATTTCCCTCCCCGCCTCCCCGTCTCCTTGTGAATTTTCCGAAGAATTTGAGGGGATGCCTCAGCCCTCGCCCCACACGCCACGCCCTCGCGCCCCGCGCCGCCGGCGGCCGGGCCGGCGACGTCGCCCGCGCACGCGCCGGCCGCTCCCTCGGCCAGGGCCGGTGTACTACGCTCGCTCCCGGCATGACCCAAGGCGTCCGCCCCCTGCACGAGCTCCGCGACGAGGCCCGCTCCGCGCTGGCCAGGAGCGATCTCACGCGCGCGCGCGACGCGCTCTTCAGCGCCCTCCAGCACACCATCGCCCGCGAGGAGGAGTACGTCGCCATGACGGACGAGCTCCGCGACGTGCTGGTCCGGCTGGGCGACGCGCGGAGCGCGCTCACCGTCTCCTGGTACGGCGGCAACGAGCAGAGCCAGCGCCCGCTCATCGCCAAGGTCCCGCCCATCGACCGCGCGCGCACCGTGCTCGCCTGGGCCGAGCGCGAGCAGGACCCCGAGCGGCAGAAGCGGCTCTACGGCCGCGCCGCCGACGAGTACGAGGCCGCCGGCCTCGTCGCGCAGGCCGCCATCGCCCGCGAGCGCGGCCAGGACTTCGCCCGCGCCCGCGCCCTCTGGTCGCGCCTCGCCCAGCTGCTCTCCTCGTCGGGCAGCGACCTCTACGCCGCCGGCCTCGCCCGCTTCAACCTCGCCCGCACCTCGCTCCGCACGGGCGACGCCGCGGCGGCGCGCGAGGCCGTCTTCGCCTCCGTCCACCTGCTCGAGGAGGCCGCCGACAGGTACGAGACCATCGGCCAGCGCGAGCGCGCCTTCGACTGCTACCAGGTCCTCATCGCCGTCGGGCGCGAGAGCCGCGCCTTCGAGCACGTCCTCGAGGGCTACGTGAACGTCATCCGCATCCTGCGCGAGGACCACCTGCGCTACTACGCGCTCCAGTCCTACGAGGAGGCCGTCGCCGCGGCCGAGAAGCAGGGCGAGATCTCCGCCGCCGCCACGCTCGCCCGCGAGATGGCCGCGTACGCCCGGAAAGAGGGGCTCGCCGCCGTCGCCAACTTCGCCGTGCTCGCGCAGGCCCGCCTGTGGCAAGAGGTGTCCGCCGTCTCGCAGAAGCGCGCCGCCCCCCCCGAGATCGCCGAGAACGCGCTGCTCGCCGCCGTGATCGCGCTCGGCGAGGCGGGGCAGTACAGCAAGGTGGGCGGCGTCTACCGCGCGCTCACGCAGCTGCCGCTCGAGGAGACCCGGAAGAAGCACTACGCCCGCGCCGGCCGCCGCTACGTGAACGCGCAGGACCTGCCGATCGACGCCGCTCCGCTGCCGGCGCACCTCCGCCACGAGCTCGGCTTCCCCGACGTCTGGCACATCGACCTCGTCGAGTGGGAGCAAGCCGGCAGCGCCGCCCAGGCGTGCGGCGACATCGTGCTCGACCCGGCGCAGTGGTCCGAGGTCACCCGCCGCCGCGCCATGCTCGCCCGGCTCACCGCGCTCGCCGTCGAGGGCGCGACGCCCGAGGCCACCCCCGCGCAGCAGCTCATCAGCCTCGCGGAGCAGCTCGCGACGGTCGAGCTCTACACGATCCTCTCGCCGCTCGAGCGCCTGTTCCGCCGCGCCGAGCCGAAGATCCGGGTGGCCGTCGTCCGCGCGCTCTCCCACTTCCTCTACAAGCGCACGTTCATCACCATCCGCGACGCGCTCGTGGATCCCGACCCCACCGTGGTCCACGAGGCCGCCCGCGCGCTGGAAGAGCTCCGCTTCGCCCACGCCTTCGATCCGCTCGCCCGCATCTACCGCGAGTCGCAGGCCGCCGCCGTGCGCGCCAGCGCCGTGCGGGCGATCGCGAAGATCGACACCCTCGAGGCCGGCGAGATGCTCCTCGGCATCCTCCAGCACGACGGCGCCGAGGAGCGCGCCGTGGCCGTCGAGGCGCTCAAGCGCGTGCGCGGCATGAAGTTCGTGGAGCTCGCCCGCGGCTCGCTCTCCGAGCTGACAGGCTCCGCGCAGGCGGTGGTGCGAGAGATCCTCCAGAGTCGTGGCCTCAGCCCCTGAGCGCGCCTGCACGACCACGCGCCTGCACGACCGCGCGCCCGCTAGCCGCGCCGAGGCCCACGACGAACCACAACGGAGCAGCTCGGGGGTGATCCGCTGTCCGGGCAGCGAGCGCAGACTGCGCCTGCCTCCTCCCCTCTCTCACACGCACCAAAAACCGCACCTCGGACGAGCCTCAGACGAGCAACCCCGCGATTGTGCGCTGCGGCAAAGGGATTCCCCTAACGAGTTTGGTTCTCGCGGCGCTTCTGGAGGGTGCACGTCGACATCCAGTCGGGATACCCTGCACGCGCCAATCCAACTCATCCCGAGAGATTCTCGGAGCGCGATGACGTAAGCATGGAAGCGGACGGAGCGCTTGGGGGAGCGCTGGGAAACCGCCGTCCGGGCTCCCGATGGTGCGCTGCTCGACAGAGGTCGACTTCTCAGCGCGCCACCGGCGGCTCTTGTCTCGTGTGCGCAGCAGCTGGGCGCCGTGCCGCGGCGCCCAGCTGCCCGCCAGCGCGCGCCGCTCCGACGGCGGCCGGAGCGCGGCCGCGCCCGGGCGCAGGGCGGCCAGCGCTCGGCCCGCGCGCGGGCGCTCAGCTGCGGAGGATCGACTCGAGCGCGGGCACGATGCGGGCGTAGCGGAACTGGTATCCGAGCTCTTCCGCCCGCCTGGGGTAGACGCGCTGCCCGGTGGTGACGATCTCGGCCGCGTCGCCCATCCCAAGCTTCACCACGGCCTCGGGCACGCGGAGCCACGACGGCCGGTGGAGCACCGCGCCGATCGCCTGCGCGACCTCGTCGCCGGTCTGCGCGTGCGGCGCGGTCATGTTGAAGGGGCCGCGCACCGCGTCGTTGTCCAGGGCGAGCAGGGTCATCCCCACGACGTCGTCGCGGTGGATCCACGAGATGACCTGCTTGCCGTCGCCGACGGGCCCGCCCAGGAAGAACCGGAAGGGGGCGATCATCTTGTCGAGCGCGCCGCCGCCCTCGCCGATCACGACGCCGATGCGCAGCTGCACCGAGCGGACGCCGTGCTGCTCCTCGACGGCGCGGGCCGCCTCTTCCCAGCGGACGACGACGTCGGCGAGGAAGCCCTCGCCGGGCGCCGCGTCCTCGTCGAGCACCTTGTCGCCCGGCTGCGGGCCGTAGTAGCCCACGGCGGACGCGCAGAGGAACGCGCTCGGCTTGCGCTTGGCCTTGCCGATCGCCTCGCCCATGAGGCGGGTCGTGTCGACGCGGCTCCTCAGGATCTCCCGCCGCGCCTCCTCGGTCCACCGCTTGACGATGGTCTCGCCCGCGAGGTGAACGACCGCGTCCACGCCGTCGACCTCCTCGAACCACGGCCCCGGGGCGTCCGAGCTCCACGACACGACGCGCGCCCCGGGCAGCGCCGCCTGCGTCCGCGCCACGTCGCGCGTCAGCACCGTCACCCGATCACCCCGCGCGAGCAGATCCTTCACGAGACCGCGCCCGATAAACCCGCTGCCGCCAGTGACAAGAACCGTCTTCACGCGATCTATCTATCACGGCTCGGACGGAGGCGGGGCTTCCCTTCGAGCGCCGCCCAGGGAGCGCTCGGACGGCCTGCAGCTGTCCAGTCGTGACGCCGAGCGCTGGAGACGGTAAGACCCCGGACGTGATGGATGACCTAGAGACCTTCAAGAAGCTTCCTCTCGGCGGCCTCGATCGCCGCGCGCTCGTGGGCTCGCTGGCCGAGCACGGCGCGCGCGTGGCGACCGAGCAGCTCGCGGCGCACCGCGCCCGTATCAGCCCGGCGGGCACGCGCATCGCGCCGGACACGGCGGTGCTGATCCTGGGCGGCTCGAACGGCATGACCCGGGCGCTCGCCCTGCAGCTGCTCTTCGGGGAGCGGGCCGCGGTCTTCGCCGTGCACTTCGACAGCGAGAAGATGCAGATCGGCCCGCACCACGTGAAGGCGATCTCGGACGCGGCGGAGGCCGAGGGGCTCACCGCGCGCTTCTGGAACAACGACGCCACGAGGCCGCAGGTGATCGACGAGGTCGTCGCCGCGCTGAAGGAGCGGTATCGGGCGGTGCACCTCGTGAACGGCATCGCGGCCGGCGCGATGAAGCGGTACGCGGAGCACGGGCCGACGAAGGTGAAGGACCTCGACGTCGCGTTCGATCCGGTGCTCCAGATCCCTGATTTCTCGCGCCCGGAGAACATCCGCAAGCTCGGCCTCGTCGAGGTGGACGTCGCGAACGAGGCGGACATCGAGCGGACCAACAAGTTCATGGGCACGTCGTCGCTCTTGTGGGTCGAGCCGCTCGCCGCGGCGGGGCTCATCGCGAAGGGCGAGAGCGTGGTGTCCTTCTGCGACTACGACTACCCGAGCGACGATCCGGTCTACGCGATGGGCCCGCTCGCCGGCGCGAAGATCCTCCAGCGCAAGACGATGGCGGAGATCCGGGAGCGGTTCGGGGCGAAGACGGCGCGCATCTGCTATCCGGCCCTGGCCACGACGGCGCTCGGGGCGATCCCCGGCGGGCTGCTGATGTACGGGCTCAGCACGCAGATCTTGAAGGAGCGCGGGCAGTTCAAGGACGTCATCGATCTCGCGGGCGAGACGATGGAGATCTGGCGTCCGAGCTGGGACGGGAGCGATCTGCGGGTGGACGCGGCCTACCAGGCGTGTCTGCCGGAGTTCAACAAGCGCAAGGAGCAGATCGGTCCGAAGGACGTCCCCGGCGCGTTCCGGCAGCTGTTCGCGTGAGCCGTTGCGCGCGGGGCCTCGGCTCCGCGCGCCGCGCTTCACGGCCGGCCGCGCTGCGCGCGCGGCCGGCGGCCAGTCATCCCTACCCTTCGGCCTGCGCGACCTCGGGCTCCAGCCGGGCGACCTGGCGCTTGTCGGACATCCGGATGATCCCCACCCAGGCAAGCACGCGGATGACCTGATACGCGGGGTCGATCTCGAACCATCGCACCGCGAAGTTCGGGCTCATCGCGTACTTGTGGTGGTTGTTCTGGAAGAGCTCGCCGAGCGTCACGAAGTCGAGGACCAGCGTGTTGCGGGAGTCGTCGTCGCTGTTGAAGTTGCGGTAGCCGTAGCGGTGGCCGCACCAGTTCACGATCGCCCCGTGCAGCGGGCCCATGGTCCAGTGGAGCGGGAGGAACAGGAACTGCCACCAGTGCGAGGCGAAGGCCACGTAGAAGAGCACGTAGCCGGTGCCCCACGCGAGCCGGCCGATCCACGCGTTGCCGATGCGGTCGAGCGTGGGCCACTCGGGGTAGCCGCCGAGGAAGCGCGGCTCCACGTCGGCCGTGCGGTCGTAGATCGCGTCGTAGCGGTGCGCGGTGTCCAGCATCATCCGGACAACATTCGAGTAGTACCGCGGCGAGTGAGGATCCTTCGGCGTGTCGCTGTACGCGTGGTGCATGCGGTGCAAGATCGCGTAAACCCAGGGCACGAGGTACGACGAGCCCTGCGTGAGGTACGTGAGGAAGTGGAAAATCCGCTCCCATGGCTTCGACATCGTGAACATCCGATGCGAGGCGTACCGGTGCAGGAAGAAGGTCTGGAAAAAGACCGAGAGCGTAGAGTGGGCGATGAGGACGATCGCGATCTCCATGTTCGCGTCCTAACCCGGTGACGCGCGGCAGGGGGTCAGCTCACGGTCACGATTCCGTAACGGGCGCCGGGTCCGCGCGGCCGCGGGTCGCTTCTATGTCCGCGGGATTCCCCGTGATTCTCTGTGATTGTCCGTGATTGATCGAGTCCGTTCATGGTAACAGCGGTGTCGTGAAGGCCGTGATCATCGGGGCGGGCCGGGGCAGCCGGCTGCGTCACCTGACCGAAGAGCTGCCGAAGACGCTGGTCCCGATCCTTGGGCGCCCGATGCTCGACGGCATCCTCGAGGCGCTCGCCGCGGGCGGCTTCCGGCGGTCGGATATCGTGTTCGTCTGCGGCTACAAGGCCGACGTCATCCGGGCCGCCTACCCGGATCTGACGTACGTCGAAAACCGCGACTGGGAGCAGAACAACATCCTTCTCTCGCTCCTCTGCGCGCGCGAGCACCTCGAGGGCGGCTTCGTCTCGACGTACGCCGACATCGTCTACCGGCCCGAGATCGTGGCGGGGCTGGTCCGCTCTCCGCACGACATCGCGCTCGCCTGCGACACGGACTGGCGGCGCCGCTACGTGGGCCGCTCGCAGCACCCCGAGACCGACGCCGAGAAGCTCCGCGCCGGCGGCGCCGGGGGGGATCGCGTCCTTCAGATCTCGCGCCGCATCCCTCCGGAGTCCGCGACCGGGGAGTTCATCGGGGTGATGAAGCTCTCGGCGCGGGGCGCCGGGCAGTTCCTGGCCGCCTTCGACGCCGCGCGCGACGCCTTCTCGGAGCGGCCGGAGTTCCGCGAGGGCCGCACGTTCCAGCGGGCCTACCTCATCGATCTGCTCCAGCACATGATCGAGTCCGGCGCCGACCTCCACAAGCTCGACACCCACGGCGGCTACATGGAGATCGACACCCTGGAAGACGCGTCGATGGCCGACGCGTGGTGGCGCGGCGCGCCCTGAGGGCTCTGCTCTGTTCTAGAGGGCGTCGGCGAAGGTCGCCCCTTGGGCGAGGAGGCCGGGGAGACCGCCGGTGTGCAGGAACAGCACCCGCTTGCCCGAGAGCTCGCCTCGCTCGGCCAGGTCCCAGAGCCCGGAGAACGCCTTGCCCGTGTACACGGGGTCGAGGACGAGACCCGACAGCCGCGCCACCTGGAGGATCCGCGCTCGCTGCTCCGGCGTGGACACCCCGTAGGCAGGGCCCTTCGCCGAGTCGTCGATCACGAGGTGGGCGGGCGAGCCGAGGCGCGGCTCGAGCGCGCGCGCGTCGTCCATGATCCCGACCACGATCCGCGCGAACGTCGCCCTGTCCTCGCAGACCGCCATCGAGCGCACCTCGCCGGCGACCTCGTAGCGGGCCGCGCCGAGCGCCGTGCCCGCCGCCGTCCCGCCCGAGCCGCACGCGTGCACGATGACGTCGAACGGCTTGCCCCCCGCGAGGCCGAGATCGAGCTGCTTCCGGATCTCCTCCATCGCGCGCACGTAGCCGAGCGCGCCGAGGCCGTTCGAGCCGCCCTCGGGGATCACGTACGGCCGGCCGCCCGCCGCGCGGATCTCGGCGGCAGCCTCGGCCATCAGGGCGCCGCGGTCCCTGTACGCCTCGGGCGAGATCAGCCGGATCTCCGCGCCGGCGAGCCGGTCGAGCAGCACGTTGCCCTCGAGCGGCGCGGCCGCCGACGGATCGCTCGTGCGCAGGAACAGCACCGAGCGCAGGCCGAGCGAGGCGCTCACCAGCGCGGTCGCGCGCGCGTGGTTCGACTGGAGGCCGCCGCAGGTGATCACGCAGCCTGCGCCCTCCTCCCGCGCGGCGGCGAGCAGGTACTCGAGCTTGCGGATCTTGTTGCCGGCCTCCGCGCCCGCCGTCATGTCGTCGCGCTTCACGTAGAGGTCGACGCCGAGCGCCTCGGCGAGCCGCTGCGGGCGCTGGATCGGTGTCGGAAGGTGGCTCAGCGCGAGTCGTTTGCGCATCGTTTCTCCCTGCTGTCTGCCAGGGGCGCCCGCTGCTGCGCGCGGGCGGGCGGCCCTCGCAACCGCCCTCTAGCACCCTGGGCGGCCCTCGTCTGCTGTGTCCCGCGCGAGCTCGACCGAGGGCCCGGCGCGCCCTGGCCAGCTCAGTGGATCACGCCCAGCTTGAGCGCGAGCAGGTACTGATCGGGGAGCTCGGCGCCCGCGGCGTCGTCGAAGGCGCCGCCCGGGAACAGGACCCCGGCCTCGGTGCCGAACTGGAGGGTGACGAGCCTGCCCATCGCGATGCGCGCGTCGACGCCGAGGTCCAGCTCGACGCCGAGATCGCGGCGGCGGCTGTCGCCGCCGTCGTAGTTGGCCAGGCTGCCGCCCGCCCGCGGGGCGCCGTAAGGATCGACCAGATCCGAGGTCGCCTCGGCGATGACCGCGCCCGCCTTGAGGTCGAGCCAGCGCGCCGGCCGCACGAGGATGCGCGGGTTCACGTAGGCGGCGCCGGGCACGCCTCCCTTGGACGGCAGCGACCTGATGCCTGGCTCGGGGGACGCGGCGAAGAGCTCCCGCTCGGCGATCGTGGCGGCGCGCGCGGTCTTCCAGGCGAGCACCTCGTCGAACAGGAGGAGCCCGACGTTGTGGCTCGGGTCGAAGGTGAAGCGCCGCGAGACGCCGTCCGTCGGGTCGTCGTCGCCCGAGGCGTAGCCGGCCTCGATCTCCGTGACGACGCGCCCCCACCGCCCGCCTGGCCGCCCCCCGCGGCCCGCGACGTGCACCGCGCCGAGCGTCGCCGCGCCGCCGACCGAGCGCACCACCACGGGCGAGCGCCCGAACCCGTGGCCGGAAGGCGGCGGGGGCCCGCTCGGGGCGAACGAGGCCGACCCGAGGATCACCGCGGCCTCGAGCTCGCCGTAGATGTGGGCGCCGCCCCCCGGCACCGGCGCGTTGAATTTGCCTGCCACGTCGAGGATGCCGGCCGTGAGCACCTCGTTGAACCGGGCCGAGCTCGTCTTCGCGCGGCGCTCGCGCGCCTGCCGCCGCATGGCGCCGTAGATCCCGATCTCGCCGTACCGCTCTCGCCAGAGCGCGGACACGACCGCCTGGACGGCGCGATCGCCCTCGCCTTCGTCCTGCCCCTCGACGTCGTTTCCGAGCAGGTCGGCCGCGTTGTCCTCGAACACGAGGTCGGCCGCGACGGTCACGTGGAGCGGCCCGCCCTTCCCCATCGGCGTGGCCGCGAAGAGGACGCGTTCCATGAGCGATCCGCGCTCGTGGTCGCCGAAGACGCTCGCGCGCTCGCCGTCGTTGACGACGAGCCCCATCCCCCAGTGCGCGCTCTGCTGGCCCACCCGGACGACGCCGAGCGCCCACGGCAGCTCCAGGTAGAGGGTGCGCGGGTGCACCTCGTACCACGCGAGGGCGGCGCGCGCGTCGCGCACCTGCTCGACGTCGCGCGTGGTGTCCCCGGCGATGAGCCCCCGGACGACGTCGATCTGCGCCACGATCGAGGCCTTGTCCTTGAAGTGGAAGCGCGGCGAGAGGCGCAGCCAGTGGGCGATGTACTGGCTCTGCCCGAGCGTCGCCGCGCCCGGCGCCGACAGGGGCGGCGCCCGGAGCGGCAGATCGCTCATGGCGCGGTAGCGGAGCTGGTACTCGCCCTGCAGCGAGAACGTCGACCGGGTGGGATCCGGCGGGGGCGGCGGCTTGCGGCCGGTGTCGAGCACGAGCCGCTCCTCGAAGTCGTCGATGGCCGGCGCGGCCGGCGCGACCGGCGGAGAGCCTCGCCCTGCGCTCTCCCCCTCGGCGGGCTGAGCGCCGCTCGGCGAGCCTTGCCCGGAGCTCGCTCCCTCGGCGGGCTGAGCGCCGCTCGGCGAGGCTTGCTCGGTGCTCGCTCCTTCGACGGGCTGAGCGGCGCTCGGCGAGGCGAGCGCGACAGCAAACGCAAGGGGGGCGAGGGTGACAAAGGCGAAGCGCATCGGAAGCAAGCAGCCGCTCACCAGCGCCCAGCCGGGAACGCGCGCCCGAAGGATAGGCGGATCGATCCCCGCGGGGCACTGGATTCTTCCGCCAACGGCGCGCAGCTGGCTTTTCGCGGGGCATCCGCCGCTCTAGCGTGCGCCTTCGTGACCCTTTCCACGCCGAGCGCCGCCGCTGGTTCTCCTTCTTCGCCGCCTTCGTCACCTCCGTCAGATCCGTCACGTCCGTTGCTCCTCGGCCGAGCGCTCTCGCTCGCGGATCTCGAGGAGGTCGCGCGGCGCGGTCGTCCGGTGGCGATCTGCGCCGAGGCGCGCGAGCGGGCGGCGGCCTCGCGCCGGGCGATCGACGCGATCGCGGCGGCGGGCGACGCTGCGCCGGCGGTGTACGGGATCAACACCGGCTTCGGCGCGCTCGCGGAGACGCGCATCGCGGATCACGACATCCGGGCGCTCCAGCGCAACCTCGTGCGGAGCCACGCCTGCGGGGTCGGGCCGGAGCTCGGCGAGGCCGAGGTGCGCGCCATGATCGTCCTGCGCGCGCAGGTGATCGCGCTGGGGCACTCGGGGGTGCGCACGGAGGTGCTCGATCTGCTCGCCGCCCTGCTCGAGCGCCGCGTGAGCCCGCGCATCCCAGCGCAGGGGTCGGTCGGCGCGTCGGGCGATCTGGCGCCGCTCGCGCACCTCGCGCTGACGCTCATCGGCGAGGGGGAGGCGCGCTTCGAGGGGCAGCTCCTGCCGAGCGCGGTGGCGCTCGCGAAGGCCGGCCTCGCGCCGATCGAGCTCGCGGCGAAGGAGGGGCTCGCGCTGATCAACGGGACCCAGTACATGACCGCGCTCGGCGCGCTGGCGCTGCGGGACGCGGCCGCGCTGTGCACGGTCGCGGACATCGCCGGCGCGGTGAGCCTCGAGGCGCTGATGGGCTCGAAGCGCCCGTTCGACGAGCGGCTGATGCGCGTCCGCCCGCACCCGGGTCAGGCCGGCACGGCCGGCAACCTGCGCGCGCTTCTCGGGGGCAGCGAGATCATGCAGAGCCACGCGGACTGCCCCAGGGTGCAGGACGCCTACTCGCTCCGCTGCATGCCCCAGGTCCACGGCGCGACGCGCGACGCGGTCGCCTGGGCCGCCGAGGTGCTGACCCGCGAGGTCAACAGCGTCACGGACAACCCCACGGTGTTCCTCGGGGATGGGGCGGATGGCGGCGCCGAGCTGATCTCGGGCGGCAACTTCCACGGGCAGCCGGTCGCGCTCGCCCTGGATCTCGCCGCGATGGCGGCGGCGGAGCTCGCGAACATCAGCGAGCGGCGGGTCGAGCAGCTGGTCAACCCCGCGCTCTCGACCGGGCTCACGCCGTTCCTGGCGCCGCACAGCGGGCTGCACTCGGGGTTCATGATCGCCCAGGTGGCGAGCGCCTCGCTGGTGAGCGAGAACAAGGTGCTCTGCCACCCGGCGAGCGTCGACTCGATCCCGTCGAGCGCCGGCCGCGAGGACCACGTGAGCATGGGCAGCATCAGCGCCCGAAAGCTCGCGCAGGTGATCGAGAACGTCCGGAGCTCGCTGGCGATCGAGCTCATCACGGCGGCCCAGGGCGTGGACCAGCGGCTCCCGCTCCGCCCCAGCGCGGGCGTCGCCGCCGCCCACGCCGCCATCCGCCGCGTGGTCCCCGGGCTCACCGAGGACCGCCCCCTCTACCGCGACATCGCGGCGGCCGCGGAGCTCATCCAGAGCGGGGCGCTCATCGCCGCGGTGGAGGAGGCGGTGGGGCCGCTCAACTGATTATTTCTGTTACTGAAGTTACATCTGAGACGATTTAGAGGAAATCTTACGCGAGATAAGGGAATGCGATCGGTCCATTGCGGGGCGAGTTGCTGTACATTGGCTCAGTGCCGATTCCGGTCAGCGTCCCGCCGTTTCCCTTCGATGCCGTGCGGGATCTGCTCGGGGTGGTGCGGACGATCTACGCGGCGGCGAAGGAGGGGGGGTCGTCGCGGGAGGAGCTCGCTCGCATCGCGCAGGTGGGCAAGGAGCTGAGCCGGGCGCTGGATCTGGCCGGGTCGCCCCAGCAAGGGGCGTCGGGTCTGTCGGCGGCGTGGAAGGTGGCGGACAGGGCGATGCTCCAGGTGAACGACCTGGTGGATCCGCTCACACCGGCGGCGCCGCTCCTGATGGCGGCACGGAGCCGGGTGACCGGGAGCCGGCTGACGCTGCGGAGCAAGCCGCAGGGGCGGTAGGCGGCTGGGGAGGCGGTGGCCGCGGGGCGGTGACCGCCGGAGGTGGGGGGCGATAGGCCGCTGGGGGCCGCTTTCGAGAAGGATCAAACCCCCGGAGCGCGATTCTCCGATCGGTGCGGAGAACTGCCGTCTTGCCAGGAGCGGGAGAGGGAGAGGGACAGTGTCGGCCAGCGTCCTTCCGTGGCCTACTGTGGGGCTGGAATCGTCAGCTGCGACCGAAGAACCTGCGGCCACGCGACCGCTCGGCGTCGCGCCGGATGCCCTGCATCACCACGCGGATGAGCTCACGGTTGTAGGCGCGCCTGTCGTGGCGCTTGTGCTCGGGCAGCTTGACGCCCAGAGCGTGCGCGAGACGTTCTACGTTCTCTACCTTCGCCTCACGCAAACAGTCGATGTCCAGATCCATGGAGTGGCGCTCCCATTACTCGAATCCACTCGGCTTGTCGAGCCCAGAAGACACGAGGGTGGCTGCGCGCCGCGTCCCATCGGGCTCCCGCCGGACCATCGCAAGCTCCCATCAGACCGTGACGGGCATGGGGCGTCCCGGGCACGTCGGCGCCACGAGGCGCGGTGCGCGACCTGGTCCCGTTCGAGGCGGCCAGCAGCACAGGTGAGCCACCGCTGGGCGCGAGGTCGCCCCGACGCTCCCGCCCGGTTCCCCACACCACGAAGCGCGCTGCGCAACATCGGGCAACTGCGGAGGGTGTGAGGTTCCGGGGTGCCGGTGCGGGTTGAAGCTCAATCGAGCAGGCGGCTCCCGGTCGATGGGGGTACCGCGGCTCCAGATCGCATCATCGCCCGCCAGCTCGGCGCGCCGCACTTACGAGGTAGCCCCGCCCGGACTCGAACCGGGACGCCCGCGAGGGCCGCGGATTTTAAATCCACCGCGTCTGCCATTTCGCCACGGGGCCAAGACGTTGATATTACTTTGATTTTTACTTTTTGGGACCCGCGTTCTCCCTCTTCTGTGCGGTTTCCTGTGCCGTTTCCGGCGAGCTCGGGGATCGCCTGGGCGAGGGAAGCTAGCTCGCCAAGGCCCAGCTCTGCAAACGTCCTGGCGGCTCGGCGGTATCTCTGGATCATCACGCTCGATCGATGGCCAGTTCTGTCGGCCACCCAGGTCTCGCTGCGGCCGTTCGCCAGGGCGACCGTGATGAAGGTTGAGCGCGTGTCGTGGGCGCGGACCTGCGGTGCCCAAGCGCGCGGGTCGTTCGTCTTGTTCTTCTCGAGGCGCAGCGCGCCGCGGTCGCGGTCGACGTCCTGCACCTGGAGGCGCGCTGCCTCGCTGATGCGCGGGCCCTCGCGGTTCAGAAAGCCCCAGAGGACGCGCCAGCACAGCGGGATCGCGGAGCACGCCAGCAGGCGCGCGTCCCCGTCGGGGTAGAGACAGGCCTTCGCCTTCGCGGGGCCGAGCTTCGGGAGGAAGCCGCGGGGAGCGGGTTGGTCGCGAGGAGACGGCACGGGAAGACGGCCATCGCCATGAGCCGGTGGAGAAGCTGCGCGATGTGGCGGCGTGACGCGGGGGACATCGGCGGGAGTGCACGCATGACGCGCTCGGCGTCATCAAGCGTGAAGGCCGCGACGGGGACGTGGCCGGCGATCGGGTAGATGTGGCGGTCGACCGACGTTCGACGAGGATACGCTGGCGCGCGTCGTTCGCGCACTCGGAGGCGTGCGAGGATCCCGGGCCGCGTCTCGATCTACGTCGCCACCGGAGACACTCGACTTGCGCCGCCCGCCTCGGGCTCTCTCCGCCGCCTGCCTCGGCGGCGCGCGCTTTTTACTGCGTGGTGGAGACGGATGGAGTCCTCCGCAAGGAGGAGTTGATAGACGCGCTTGCGACGATTCGCGTGCTCCTTGAGCCGCCGATGACTCCATGGGGCATCGCTGCTCATTCAGCAGGGGAGCGTGAGGCATTGCCACAAGGCGGTTCCCGTCTCCGGATTCAGCGCGCACGTGCAGCGCACGGAGGTGCAGCCGGGCGCCTTGGGGCACTCGAGGCCGACGTGCTCCGGACACGCCGTGCCGTCCAGCATGAGCAGCTCCTCGCTGTCGGTAGGGCACACGAGGGGCTGACATGCGGCCGGCGTCGTGCAGGACCACGCGCCGCCCGCGCTGCCGGAACCACCCGCCGCGCCCGCGCCGCCCGACCCGCCGGCGCCGCTGGAGCTGGGCGTCATGCCCGCGCCGCTGGAACCGCCCGCCGCGCCCGCGCCGCCCGCCGCGCCGGCGCCGTCGGAGCCGCCCGCTGCGCCAGCGCCGCTTGTCGTTTCACCGCTGAGATTCGAGGATCCGCAGGCCGCTGAAACACTCAACGCAAGGAGGAGGAGCCAGGAGCGCATGCCCCTACCGTAGCAAGCGGAGCGTCCCTCTCCGAATGCAGTGTGCGTTGCTACCCAGACGACCCAGGTCGCCGAACCGCGCTCACCGCTCACCTGGTCGCCGGATCATCGCGTGGAGCGCCGCTTCGCCGCGCCGTCGGGCGCGAGGGCGCGGCGGAGGTGATCGGTGAAGGCGCGCACCTTCGGCAGGACGTGGCGGGTCGGGAGCGATACGACCGAGATCGCGACCGCATCGCACGCGGTGTCCGGGAGCACTTCGACGAGCTTCCGCGCCTTGCCCGCGCGCGCCAGCATGAAGTCGCAGAGCCACGCGAGGCCGGCGCCCTCGATCGCCAGCTCGATCAGCGCCTCGCCGTCGTCGACGACGATGCGCCGCGTGGGCGCGATCTCGCGCACCTTCACGCCGTCGCGGAGGCGCCACGGGATGAGCCGGCCGTGCAGCGCGTACCCGAGGCGCACGTGGCGCTCGAGGTCGTCGACCGTGCGAGGCCGGCCGTGCTCGCGCAGGTAGCCGGGCGCGCCGCAGACGAGCATCCGAGAGCGGCCGACCGGGCGCGCGATCAGACCCGAGTCCGGCAGCATGCCCATCCGGACCGCGACGTCGATCCGCTCCGACGCGAGATCGGCTGGGTCGTCGCGCAGCACGAGCTCGACGTCGACGTCGGGGTAGCGCTCGGCGAAGCGCGCGAGCACCGGCACGATCACGTGACGGCCGATCACCGTCGGCGCCTCCACGCGGAGGAGCCCGGCCGGTCGATCGCGCAGACCCGAGGTGGCGCGCTGCGCGTCGTCGAGCTCGCGCAGCGCGGCGCGGGCGCGCTCGAAGAACGCGCGCCCTTCGTCGGAGAGCGTCACCGCGCGCGTGGTGCGGTGGAAGAGCCGCACGCCGACCTCGCCCTCGAGCTGGGTGATGCGGCGGCTGAGCGCGGACGGCGTGACGCGCAGCCGGCGCGCGGCGCGCGTGAAGCTCCCGAGCTCCGCGGCCTCGACGAACGCTTCGATCGCTGCGAGCCGGTCCATGTCGCACCTCGATTGATGCGTATCATGCACGAAAGTTGTTCGCCTTCGGCGATGGTTTGCGCCGCGCGCACGAGCCACGGTGCTCTGCATGAGCACCGTGAACGTCGACGCCACCTCTCCCAGCCCGCGCGCCCGGGCGGTCACCATCGGAGCGATCACGACGCTCGTCGCGACCGCGATCCACCACGTCTACGGCGGCGTTCGGTACGCGACGCCGTGGCGCCTCCACGGCGCCGCCGTCGCGCTCGCGCTCTGCGTCCCCATCGCGCTCGCGTACGCGGGGTACCGGCGGAGCCCGGGCACGCGCGCCGGCCGCATCTCCGGGGGCTCGCTCGCGGCGCTCGCCCTCGCGTTCCCGGTGACGTCGATCGGGCTCTTCGAGGGCGCATACAACCACCTCGCGAAGAACGTCCTCGTCTTCGCGGGCGCGCCTCGCGACCTGCTCCTCCGGATGTTCCCGCCGCCCACCTACGAGCTCCCCAGCGATGCCTTCTTCGAGATCACCGGCGTCGGGCAGATCGTCCCCGCGGCGATCACCGCGATCGCGGCCCTCGGCCTGATCAGCGACCTGCGCCGCCGTGTCACGAGGCTCGCGCCCGGGGCCGTGCTCGGCGCGCGCGAGCTCGTGGGCGTCCACGGCGAGCGGATCCGCATCCCCGATCCCACGCGGATCGTGCACCTCCAGCTCCGTCGCTTCGCGGGCTGTCCGGTGTGCAACCTCCACCTCCGCTCGATCACCGTCCGTCACGACGAGATCGCAGCGGCCGGGATCCGCGAGGTGGTCGTGTTCCACTCGAGCGCCGACGAGCTCCGGCTCCACGCCGGCGGGCTCCCCTTCGCTGTGGTGCCCGATCCCGAGAAGCGGCTGTACGCGGAGCTCGGCGCCGAGCCGTCGCTCCTCTCGGTGTTCGATCCGCGCGTGTGGCCCACCATCGTCCACTCGGTGGCGCGGAGCGCGATCGCGATCCTGCGCGGACGCGAGCGGCCGCCCGCGCGGATCCCGACCGGCGGTCGCTTCGGGCTCCCGGCCGACTTCCTCGTCGCGCCCGACGGCTGCGTGCTCGCGAGCAAGTACGGCGAGCACGCGGGCGATCAGTGGTCGGTCGACGAGGTCCTCGCGCTGACGCGTGCGCCTGCGGTGTCGAGCATGCGCGCGGCCGCCGAGGTGTGTGCGCGGTGATGGAGCACCCGAGGGCTCGGCCAACGACAACCTCGACGGTCTGCCGGCACAAGCTCGGGTGCCGTCGCCCAAGGCGCCTCCCGGCCCGCCTCGGCCGCCTCGGCCGCCTTTCTCGGGGGCGCCGGCATTGCCGCCCGGACCGGCCTCGCCTGTCCAGATCGAGGTGTCGCGCACGGTCAGCTTGGCGTGAAGCGCGATGATGCCGATCGTCGGGTGTCCGTTCTGGCCCCCTCGGCCGCCTCGGCCAGCGCAGCCGCCAGCGCCCCCGGAGCCGCCGCTGGCGCCTCCCTTGGACGCCGCATCGCAGACGGCGAGCCCGCCCCGACGACCGCCTCCGCCGCCGCCGCCCTGGGCTGTCGAGCTCGGCCACTTCGCTGCCCTCCGCTTGACGAGGAAAAGAGATCTCCTCCCCCCGCGCCGGCTCCGCTCGCAGGGCTCACCCGGGGGCGGACGTCATTCATTCTACGCCGCGCCGTGCGCCAGCACCGTCTCTCCACCATCCTTGTCAAGCTCGATGAGCCGGCAGGGGGTCGCCTTCCGGATCCGCTCTGCCAGCGGGCGGGAGTGCGTCGTGATCCACAGCTGACTCCGGGATGCCGCGTGCACAAGGAGATCCCCGAGCGGCCCGAGCAGATCCGGATGCAGGCTCGTCTCTGGCTCGTTCAGCGCCAGCAGCAGCGGTGGCCTCGGGCTCAGCAGCGCCGCCAGGAGGCAGAGATAGCGCGCCGTGCCGTCCGAGAACTCGCGGGCGTCGAGCGGCCGCGACATCCCTGGCAACCCGAGCTCGACGCGGAACCGACCCTGCGTCGAGGAGACCTCGAGCGACGCGCCAGGGAACGCGCTGGAGACGGCATCCTTCAAGGCGCCCCGGTCGCCGATATCGAGGATCGTCGCCAGCGCAGCGGCCAGATCGTGGCCATCGGTGCTGAGCACAGGCGTCCGCACCCCGACCTGCTCGACCCGCAACGGCGCGCCGGAGTCGGTGCGGAAGTGGTGATAGAACCGGAAGTTCATCAGCTGTTGCCGCACCACCGAGAGCAACGGAAAGCGGTGCGGCTCCACCACCTGCGCCAGCACCGACTCCGAACCCCAGAGCGAGAATGGAAAGGTCACGCGGTGGCCGTCCGCGTCGCGCACGAAGGCCGAGCCCGCGGCCCGCTCCAGCATCGGCAGGCGGCGGCGCTTGTCGAGCAACCAGAGGTTCTCTTCCTTGATGTCCGGGTCCAGCTGGAACGGCCCTCCAGGCGGCGGCGTCAGTCCGCACTGAAGCTCATAGACAAGCTGGTCCAGCCGCACCCGCAGCGTCATCCGCACCGGGCCTTTGCTGCGGTAGCCGGCCCAGAGCACCGAGGGCATCCCCCCCTCCTCGGCCAGCGTGCGCGCAAAGCTCCCGCTCGCCGCGGCGCCGAGCAGCACCATGGTGCGATAGAGGTTGGTCTTGCCGACGCCGTTCGGTCCGACGATGACATTGACCTGCGCCAGGGGGAGGGTCAGCTCGCGGATCGAGCGGTATCCCGCGACGTGGAGCTCCTGGACCGTCATCCCGTCCAGGATAGCCCAGACGGGTTCGTTTCGGCATCGACCGACGGGCTCCTTCCCCCGTGCGTAACACGGCGGGCTGACCGTCAGGTTCCGGGAGATGCAGAATAGCGTGCCTCCCTCGGCGCCCTCTCGCGCCTGCCTGTTCACGTCTCCGCGCGACCGGCTGCGCTCGCACGCGACGTCATATGGCCGAGTTGGGCGCGCGGACTGCGAGGAGCTCGAGGCGGCTCGGCGGCGCGTCCGTGGCGGCACGAGTCGGGGAGAGCGCGGGCGGCTCGAACCTCAGCAGGGGATCGTCTCCTCCAGGTAGAAGCGCCGCGCGAGCTTGAGGCCGTCGCCGTCCACTGTCCACCTGGTCGAGCTCGAGGCCGTCGCCGGTGAGCTCCTCGAGCGCGGGACCTGCCGCCACGGCCTGTAGAACGGCCCCGGGTGTCGAGGTCGACGCCCGCGAGCACGCGATCACGCTGGCGTCGTACATGGCGCCGGAGCAGATAGCGGGGCCGCGGCGTCAAGGAACACCGCGGCGGGATCCGCACCTTCCGGCGGACCGAAGGCGGCGGTTGATGAGAGGATGGGTGCCTGATGAAAAGAGCGTGTTCTCCCGGGTGCGGCGCGGTGGCCGTCTCCTTTAGCTCCGATCCCTGGGATTGGGTGTGGGTCGGCGTGGTCCTGCTCGTGCTCGTCGGCATCTGCACCGCGCTCGTCCGCCGCTTCCGGCGCCGTCGCTGACGCGGTAGGCCGCCTGCACCCCGTAGGGGGCGTTGCTCGCTTGGGACGGCGCCAGGCGGGCGAGCAGCCGCGGGGTCGAGCTGGACGCCGGCGAGTCGGGGCCCTCGCGATCCACCTGGCCGAGCTCGGGGCCCTCGCCGGCAAGCTCCGCGAGCGAGATCTCGGCGCCGCGGCCTGGAGTGGTGCTCATGGATCTCCGAGCGGCTTTCCACCTTGCCACCATCAGGCCCTTGGGCGCCGTCGTGGAGTTCCAGGCGCGCCACCGTCGGCGCCCTCTCGCCTCTGCCTGTTCACGTCGGTACGCGATGGGCTGCGCTCGCGGACGACGTCGTGCAGCCCAAGCCGCGCGGCAGCCAGCGCGCTCGCACGGCGACCTGCACCGGCAGCCGGCGCCAGCAGGTGGACGAGCACTCGAGCCGCGCAGGCAGCTGCGAGTGCTACACGCTCTGGACGGAACGATCTGCGTCCATTGTGGTCCTCTCGTCTTGATTCCGTTTGACGCCGGATCCCTGTTATCAGAAGAACCGCCCCCGTCGCCACGTTGCTCGTCCGTTGCGGAGAGGGGAGAAGGGGACGATGGGCACAGGAAGCCGGCGGATCCCATGGGTGGTCCTGCTCGTCACCCCGCTCGTCGTCGTACCGACGCAAGGAGAGGCGTCCGAGTTGAGCGCCGGTGTGAGCCTCGGATGGCTCCAGGCCGGTACGATTCCACGCCTCGCAGTGGGGCCGCATGCGGGCATATCGTGGCTCATCCAGCGAGACATCCTGTTCACGGTGCACGACCTGTGCACGATCCTGCCCCCGATCCAGGAGGACGGGCTCGGGGTCTACAACCAGACCTCGGTTGACATCGGGTACGCGTGGAAGGACGGGAACGTCAGCGCAGGGCCCTCGGCCGCGTTCTACTTCATGCCGGCGTGCGGCGTCACATTGTGCGGCCGCGTCGGTGGCTTGGCCGTAGGCGGCCACGCGCAAACCAACGCGTACGTCGCCGGACCGCTGGGGGTGTCGGTGAGCGTCAATGTGGATTGGGTCGGTCGGGGCAGTCTGGTGCTCCCGGGCTACGTGTCCGTCGTGTTCGTTGCTGGTCCTGTGCTTCGATGGAGTGAGAAATGAACGCGAGAAGAGTTCTATTGTTGATCTTGGTCATCGCGGTTTGGGCGCTGGCGGCGTGCAACTGGACATTCGGCGACTGCTATCCTGTCGAGGAAAGGACTTCGGGGGCAGGGGCCGGTCCAGGCTCGGAGCCCCGCCCCATCTTCACCTCCTCTGCATCCGGTGACTTCGGGGCCGACCCGCAGGGTGGCGGCGAACGCAAGATCGCGTGCAACGAGTCGGACCTCGAAGACGAAGAGGAGAAACCGAACGACAGCGACAGCGACAGCGACAGCGACAGCTCGGAGAGGCCGACAGGTAGCCCGACGAGCCCGCCAGATCCCTGCCAGCAGAGCGGCGCTCCGACCATGGGGTGCGCGTCTATAAGGTTCAAGCCGTCGGATTTCAAGTTTGTCACAATCGTCGCCGATGATGGAACTGACAAGGGAGGTGGTTGGCAGGAGGCAAAGTCTGGACTAGTCATCTTCCTAGAGTCTGGCGCAGCAGCGTGTTTTCTTCGCATTGGGATGCCTATACGAAATAGTCTTTGGGGGTTCATCTCGGCTGACAATGCAGCGATGTACAGCGCCGAAGTGACGAACTCGGTGGCAAACGAGATGGAGCACACAGGGCGTTTCGCGCTGCCACCTGGCATATTCTGCTCAGAGTTTTTCACAAACGTAAAAGAGGTATTCGGAAAGCAATACAAGAACCTTGGCGCGGTGGTTAACAAATCATGAGGCATACAATCGGCCAACTGCTGGAGATCGTCTACCGGTATTACCCCCGTGGGATCGAGGGCCCCGACCCGCACCAATTTTGGCAGGACGATTCACACGGCGAACAGACGGAAGAACACGCCCGGCTCGTGGCCGCGCGGATCCAAGCATCGAAGGACGAACGCTGGCATGCCATGCGGCGTCGCATTTCAGAGCGATTTCCTGACCTGCCACTCATGAACCGATCACTCCACCTCCCTGCCGGCGGCTGTGATGCATGTTATTCGTTCACAGTCGATCTACCGAACGCGCCCGACCGTCGAACGCTTTGGTTTCACGTGAGCTTCCTGGCTCCCTACTATGTCGTTTACAGCTATCGCACGATCGATCTTGTTAGACCGCCTGTCGGTTTCGTGGTTCCGCATGGCATTAACTTCTCCATTTCACGAAGTGCTTTGGGTCCCGATCTCGTACTGAATCCGGATGATGAGAGGCTACATAGCGCGACCGTCACACAACATGAGCGCACCTTCGATCTGGCGCCCAACGAACGGCCTTACGCGACGTGGATTGCCCATGAGATCGAGTCGACCTTCGGAAGTGAGCCCATGCCACCGGAGGTGGGTACCACTCTCGTGCCGGACGTGGTGGTTGGGATGCGCGGTGCGACACTCTACGATTGCCTTTTCACCATAGATAGTCAGTGGGTGGAGCCGTCGCCGCCCGAGAGGGGGGCGGTTGTGACGCTTGAGCCGAGCAGCTTAACAGATCGGTTCATTACGGTGCTTACCGTGCTCCATGCGCACTACCAGATTGGAATAATGCTCGATTTGCCCAGGATGATTCAGAAGCTGCCGGAGCAATATCGACAGTCGTTTGGGCTTTATTGGTCGGCGTCTACAGACGGCTTCCTGCACAAGGACAAAATGCTAGAGGAGCTTGCGCGCATGCGTCCGCACGACGAATCACCGAAGACTCTCCGCGCCATGGCGGCCAAGCGCGAGCTCGAAGCGTTGGTCGCTTCGTGGGACGGTGAAGGCGAGCCGCCGGCCGCCATGGTCGCTTGGGCCTCCAGCTTCCTGGCGAGTTGGCCCGTGGACTCGGTCGCCGATCTCCGCGCTGATCTCCCATGACGTGACTTCGGCTATTCAGGAAACCGAAACGTGTCGATGGCGATGCCGTCCTCCCCCGTGATCACGTCGCCAGTCCATTCCCAGCTCGTGCCGCCCGGGCCCGGCAGCCCGATCTCGAAGGTGACCCCCTCGAGCGTGAGCTGGTCCTCGTCGAGGTAGGCGACGCCGATCGAGTCGCCGCCGCGCCCGGGGCCGCCGTAGCCGCCGTCGCCTCCGGGGCCGCCGCTGCCCCCCTGGCAGGACCACATGCCGTCCCCCAAGGCGCCTCCAGGAGCGCCTCGGCCGGCTTTGCCGCCTTCCTCCGGCTCCCCGCCGTCGCCGCCTTGGCCCCCGTCGTCGCTGACGATGAAGCTATCGTGCACCGTCACCTTCGCGTGGAGCGCCAGGATCCCGATGCTCGGCTGGGCGTTCCCGCCCCCTCGGCCGCCCCGCCCCCCGCAACCGCCCGCGCCTCCGGAGCCGCCGCCGGCGCCGCCCTTGGTGGCCACGCCGCACACCGCGAGCCCACCGCGACGCCCGCCGCCCCCGCCGCCGCCTTGGCCCGGCATCCCCCGGGCGCCGTCGCCGGCCCCGTCGCCGTGCCATCCGGTCTCATCGATCCGCCCGCGCCCCTTTCCCGCTGCGCCGACGGCGCCCCACATGCCGCTTTTCCCGGTGGCGCCGCTGTTGCAGCCACCGTCTGCCCGGTCGCCACGTCCTCCAAGCCCCTGGTGCTGTGGGTTCGGCTCGGGTACGGGCTCGCCGTCCTCCCCATCTCCGGCACCGTCGGCGAGCCCGTCGCCCCCCTTGCCACCGGCGCTCGGGATCCCTCCCTCGCAGGAGTTCACCGCCCGAGCCCCACCCGGGACCGTCGCTGCGGAGCACGCGTCTCCCCCATACTGCCCGTCCGGTCCTTCCGCTGCCCGGCCCGGCCACTTGTCCCCATCGTGGCCCCCCAACCCGTAGTCGGATTCGATCCAGCTTCCGACGATCTCCACCGCGGAGCCCGACCGAACGATCATCCCGATATGCATTTGGCTGCGGATGAACATGTGATCGATGACCGAGACCCCGTCCGCTGCCCCCGTGTCGCCGGCGCGGGCCGGCTCGACGATCAGCGCGATCTGCCCGACCGAGGGGGGAATGAGCTTGCTCATGCTCTGCGACAGGGTTTGAATCTCCTTCACGCGTTCCCATTCGAACGTGTCGAAGCCTCCGTAGATATCCACCCCGGAGGGCAGCGTGAGGGACTCGTCGAAGCCATCGTTGTTGGCGAACACGCGACCGCGTCCGGTGCGCGCAAGCTCGATGCCGCGCTGGATGGAACGAACCGGCCTGTCCTTCGTGCCGGGGTTCGCGTCGTCGCCGCCGAAGAACGGATTGTGGACGAACACGCCGCAGCCATCGACCGCCTTGCCGTTCGCAAGGTGCTCCAGGCAGACGGACTCGGGGATCGGATCGCCTCCACACGTCGAGGGTCCGTCGCACGGCGGCGCACCGTTCGGGTCGTCCACCCCCGGTGCGGTCCCGCAGCCGACCGAGGCGAGCGGCAGCGCAACGACAAAAAGGATCGCGGAATTCAGGTTCATGGGCATCCCTCGATGGCCGCGTGTCGCACGGCGCGATTCAATGGATCGGCTCGCCTGCCGCAGGGAAGGCGACCAGTTGACCTTGTGGGCCGCGTTCCCCTTTGCCCACCTCGTCCTCCGTGCCGGCGTTCCCCGCGAAGCCGCCGTCACCGGGGCGGCCAGGAACAATGGTGGTCCCGGGTCGAATGGCGAAGTTGGGCACCACGTAGGCGATGCCGACGGAGGCGCCGCCGAGCCCGCCGCCGGCATCGCCTCCGCGACCGCCCATGCCCCCTTTGCCGCCCTTGCATGCGCTCCACATTGCATCAACAAACCCCACGCCTCCGTGAGCGCCCGGGCGACCAGCGCCGCCCGGTTGGCCCGTTCCGCCGACCCCGCCCTGGCCGCCTTTGCCAGCGAACACGTCGGTGTTCGCGACAGTCAGGGCCGTGCCCTCCAGCGCGACGATACCGATGCTCGCGCCGCCATGGCCACCGCCATAACCTCCCCGACCGCCACAGCCGCCGCTTCCTCCCGAGCCGCCGGCTGCGCCACTTTGGGGGCGGTTCGTCGGACACGCAAACATGTCCCCGCGCGACTTGCTGCCGCCACCGCCGCCGCCGCCATAGCCGACGCCGCCCTTCGTCCCGTCCTCACCACGGACACCGATCCATCCATCGTCGCTGAGGAAGCCTGGACCCAAGGCGCCATCCGCACGACCACCGTCGGCGCCGTCTGCGCCATCGCCCCCGTCCTCGCATCGCGTTTGATCCGCGCCGAGCCCCGCGTGGCTGTCGAACTCGGGATCCTCCGCGAGCGCCGGCTGTCCCGGTGCGCCATCGCCGCCCACGTCGAGTCCGCCGTCACCGCCGTAGCCGCCCGTCGACTCGATGCCGTCGTCGCACGCGGTGACCACCGGAAGGGCGCCCACGGCAGCGTCCGCGGTACATGCGTTCGCGCCGTTGTTACCGACGACGCCGTCCGTCGCCCGCTCGGTGTCCGCGTCCTCTCCCGGCTCCCCGTCCTTGCCGTTGCCCGCGACGATCACGCTATCCTGCACGATCGCCGTGGCCCCCGTGCTCAAAATCACCGCGATCGACGACTTGCCATCGGGCGCCGAGGCGTCCGCCGCCACGACGCGCACGCCGGCGATCACCGACGTCACGCTGTCCCCCGCGAGCGCTGTACCCTCCGCCCCGAGGATCCGCAGCGGGATCCCCCCCGGCGGAGCAATGATCGTCGGATGATCCGGCCCGTCGAATGAGCCGTCATACGACCAATCCCCGCCGTCACACAGGCGCCCGCCCCAGAGGTCGACCCCCGACGGCAGCGTGATCGTCTCCACGAACTCCCCGCCGCACGCGTACACGCGCCGGGTCGCTTCCTCGCCGTGGCCTCGCCCGTGCGCGGCGAGCCCGATCGCGTGTTGCAAAGTCTTCACCGGCGCGTCCTTCGTGCCAGGGCTCCTGTCGTCACCCGACAACGGGCTGACGAACACCCCGCATTCGTCCAGCGCCGGCGCCGTGCCAGGCGCTCCCTCGCACGGACCGGGCGGAGGCACCGGATCGGGCTCGCACGCCTCCACCTCCCAGCAAGGGTCGGAGTACGGGCACCCCGTCAGCATGCTCGCGCCGCACATGAAGATCGCGACAGCGACGACCGACGTCGCCACGCGCCGGCCTTCCTTCGAACGCATCTGCTCGGCCCCCGATGTCCTCACCACAGCCCCTCGATCATCACGCCGATCTCTCGCCCGGTCGCCACGGGCGAGGCGTGGATCCGATCCTGAGCCGGCGTGAGCCCCAGGAAGGAGAAGTCCGTGAAGAAGGACGCGGCGGTCGCTGCCCCGATCACACCGCCGGCGATGAGCATGGCCGTGCCCGCGCCCGCGGACAGGTTGCGCTCGTCTCGGAGGCGGAGCAGGTCAGCGCACGCCGGGCGGTCCGCCGCTTGCCAACACCTGGACCCGCTCGCCGTCGCACCTCCGTTGAGCCCGTCGCGCCGTTCGCTCAGATCGCCGTCAAGATTCGTGGCCCGGATCATGAGCAGGCTGCCCGCGGACAGGGTGGCCGTCGTGACGGCGATCCCCGCGATGCGCAGTGTCGTCGGCCACGACGCTGGCTGCCCGGGAGCCTGCGGGCGCGCAGGGGGCGATGCGCCCAGGAGCTTGGGCACCGCGGGCGCGTTGTCCTTGGCGCTGCTCTCGGCCGCGCGTGGTAACTGGATCGTCATGGTCGGCTCGGTCGCTGGCTGCGCGTCCAGCGTCTGGGAGCCTTCCTCGCGGCCCGGTGCTCGGGCCCGCACCATGTGCTTGCCAGGCTCGAAGAACAGTCTGTAGGTCCGCCTGGGTAAGCCGATGGGCTTGCCGTCGATGAGCACCTCGGCATCCGGCGGATCCACCGACAGATAGAGCGTCGCAACGAACCGAACGGCCTTGGCCAGTCCGTCCGCGAATCCTTTTTGCTGCTCAGGAGAAAGCGCCTTGCGCCGCTCAAGGCTCCAAGCCAGGTGCTCCGCTGCGTCACGAAACTTGCGTAACTTGAGCTCGCAGAGGCCCAGCTCTCCAGCGACCTCAGCGGATTCTCGCTCTGTCACAGATGTCGAGTCGATCGCCTCGAAGGCCGCCTTGTACGCGGCGTGTGCCTCGGTCCACTTTCCGGATGCCCGAGCTCGTCGGGCGCGGCGAAGATGGTCCTTTACGATCGAATCGTCGCTTCGTGCGGGGGCCGAATTCTGGTCCTCCGCACGGACCGGATGCGTAGTGCCGACCACGACGCCAAGCATCAAGGATATCCAGAGCGACTGCGCGACAAAACGCATGCACGGACGGTACTTACGCCAGCCGTGGCGCGTCAACGGCGCTGAAAGTGGCATGACCTGAACGTTCCGATGAGAAAATCCCGCCCGTTCGGGGAATGCGGCCATCCCTGCTTATGCAGTCGCAGGCCATCAGGCCTACATGTCGCATCCTATCCGACCGACGCTGGAGCCGCCCTGCATTTTCTTGAAGCCCTCCAGACGGCTCAGGTGTTCTACCGGTTATGGGCGAGCCAGGCAGCACCCCTCCCGGCTTCGAGTTCTTCCGACGCCTCGCGCGGCGTCTCGGTGTCCCTGCGCGACACGCGGAGGACCTCGCGCAGGACGCCTTGCTGCGGGAGCTGGAAGCGAATCAGCGGATCGAGCTCGGGGAGGCTCGGGCGGCCTACGGTGCCACCATCGTCCGGAACCAGGCGCGGAACCACCTCCGGAACGCACGCCGTCGGGGGGAGGTCCTGACCTCGTTCGACGATCACGAACCTCAGGCGGAGTGCCCGACCCCGGAAGAGATGCTCCGCAGGCAGCAGCGGGAGGCGCTTCTCCGCGACCTGATCAACCAGGTCGACCCCAACTACCGCGACGTCTTGATCAAGCACGCGCTCGAGGAGGTGCCGCTCATCGAGATCGCCTCCGAGCTGGGGCTCAACCCGAAGACGGTGAGTACACACTACCTCCGAGCGCTCGAGGACCTCGCCGCGGCGGTGAAACGCCGGAGGGCGCGGCAACGCTCGCGCGGATGGGACGACGCTGCATGCGTCCCGTTCGCCGTCGATCTGCGGGGCCGCGAGGGGTGGCTGAGCAAGCTAGGCCGCCTGAGCATCAAGATCCTGGTGCAGGGAACGGTCGTCGTGCTGACCGGAGCCGTCGTCGCGACGTTGCCGGACTCGCTCAGCCCGGAGTCGTGGCTGCGGGCAGCGGTGGTGCGCACTCGTGCGCCCGCACTTACGGTGGAGGAGATCGCGCAGCCGCCGGTCCAACTTCCCATGCGCGCGGCCGCCGCGCCGACCGCGCCGACTGCCCAGGAGATCGCGCAGCCGGCGCAGGACCGAGACGCACGGGGGCCTGCTCCGTCAGGCGCGCCGGTTCGTCGTACCCCGTTCCCCGTCCGCGCCGTGGTCCCAGCCGTCAGCGAGCGCGAGCGGAGCCTCATCGACGAGGCCCGAAGGGCCATCGAAGACCATAACGCGGTCGCGGAGGCAGAGGCGCGCCGCTTGCTTGAGACACATGCACGGGAGTTCCCGCAAGGGCAGCTCGCCGCGGAGCGTGAAGCGCTCCTAACGCAAGTTCGCTGAGTCCCCGGCGTCCCTCCGACAGCCAGCAGGCGGTGACGCAAGTGATGTCGTCGGACAGCACAAGGCCGAGATCTGCCTTGCGTCCAGACAAGGACGTGCGCGTCCAGGAGACGAAACGCGATGAATACGATGGAGGATCTACTCGGTGCGATGTGGCTCATTTCGCCGCTCGGGCTCGCGATGATAGCCTGCGTCGCGATCGGCTTCGCGGTCACCGCGCGCGAAGCGCTTGGACGCGAGCGCGGGCTTCGCGAGGCGCGCGAGCACGCGCATGATGACGAGGAAGCAGCCCTCACTGATGCGAAGGAGCAGGCAGCGCGCGAGCGGGACCGATACCGGCGCCTACTGGACTGTCACGTCGACGCGGCGCTCGCAGAGCTGACAGACGCCGGCGCGCGCCCCGTCCCCTGGCCAGGAAGGGTCCTCGAGTCGTTCTGCGCGACGATGCCTTCGTGGAGGAGAAAGCTTGCCGAGAGCACGGGGTTGGAGCCGAGGGAGGTGGAGCGGCTGCTGAGGAGCGACCTTCCCATGACGCCCGGCCTTGCCCGGCAGCTGGAGGCCTTCACCGGCACGCCTGCTCGATACTGGGAGCGCCTGTGGCGGCTGCACGACAACCGCCGAACGGGCGGAGAGGAGACCGTGGTGATCCAGGTCGGCGAGCCCGTCACCAAGCGCGAGAGCTCGGCGCGTCCCGCATCGTCACCGGCGCCGAGCTCGGTGCCGCCGCCTCCGCCCACGATGCCCCCTCGCGCGCTCGACGTTCCTCCGCCCGTGGTGCCGTCTCCCGAACTCGCCGCGAGAAGCCCGCGGGCGAAGCTCCCGCCGCCTCCACTGCCACGGCTTCGGTCGCCGCTTCCTGCCCGCGCTGCCACGGGGGCGGAGCTCGCCCGTCGCGCTGGGACGCTGACCAGCTTCCCGCTACAGCGTGACGAACGGGGGGCGAGCTCCGCCAACGCGTCCGATTGGGAGGGAGGAGGCAGAGCGCTCTCCGCTGAACACGACACTGCCAGGAGTAGGAAGCCATGGGTGAGCGAAGCCGTGCCTCGCATTCGGAGGACGTGAGCATGCGACCCGAGGTGCGCGTCTTATTGCATGTTGGCAAGCATGCCGCCGCTTCGCGAACTGACCAGCTACGGCTGACGTCTTCCTTTGGTGGCGGACGTTTACGGGGAAGACCGCGAACCGGTGCCGCATGAGTGCGGCGACGCGGCGTCATCAGATGATGGGCGATCGCCCTCGGGGAAGGGTGAAATTATGGGACGTCTGTCGAATGAAGACGAGCGCGCCACCGCACACGCGCGCCTGTTTTGTCCGACGCTGGTTCGTGCCGTTCTGCGCTGGTTGGGGCGGCTGGGAGTCCCGCTGTGCCATCGTGCCGACATCGCAGGCCAAGTCTGGCTCAACGCTTGGGAGAGCTGGCCCAGGTTCGATCCGAAGCGCGGCAGGCCGGAACGCTGGTTGAACGTGATTACCGTCCACGTTGCCGCGCACTACCACGAGCGTGCGCGGCAGCGCAGAGAAGAGCTGGTCGATGTGATCGAGGTGCTCGATCCAGCGCCGGACGCTGCTGCGATGATGGAGTCCGACGACATCAGGACCGTCACCCTCGACGCGGTGTACGAGCTCGATCCGGATCTGCGCTTCGTTCTCCTGGCACACGACCTGAACGGACTCTCGATGAGCCAGATAGCCCAAGACGCAGGGGTACCTCTCTCTACGATCTACAAGCGGCGCACAAGAGCCATCGACGCGCTACGCGACGTCATCAGAATTTGGGAAGCCAGGGCAACATCCCCTGGAGAGTAGGACTCTACCCAGCGTCAAAGGCCTGGTTGTTCACTTCCGACGCGACCGGACGACCATGAGGCGGAGCAAACGGTCGACGCCCTTATGACGATCAAAGGGGGTCGTCGAGGTCTCGCCTGTCGGAGCTGGCCACGAGGACAACTTGAACCGCCGGCGGGTTAAGCAAGAGCTGCTCGACAAGATTGGAGTGCTTCTGCATGACGACGGAGCGGCAAGCTAGGTGCCGACGGAGCCGCGGCAGAGAGCTCCAGGGCCTCCGCCATCGAGCCCGCCGAGGTGCGCACATGGCCTCTGCGTCCCGGTTGTGGCAGAGCACTCCGAGATCGCCCTCGAGCCCTGAGCTACTCGTCGCCGGCAACGCGCCCCCGGTCGACCTGGCGGCCGAGGCGGTACCCAAGCGCGCGGAAGCTTTCTGGCGACAACCGAGGAGCGGGCGGCGCCATGGCGCGCGTTGATGGCGACGGGGTGGCAAAGCACCTTGACCTGCGGTGTTTACGCCTGCTCTGCCTCCACCGGCTCGAGCGGGTCGAGGCGCGCCAGCGGGCGGCGCTCGAGCGGCGCGGCTGGCCGGTAGACGGCCCCGGCTGCGGCCCGCCGATGTGACACGCGCTGGCATATCCCTCGCAGCGCAATTCCGCGAGCGACGGATCGCGTCGCGTGGAGGTGGCACATGCACACCAGGATCGGCCTGACCATGGCCGCGCTCGTCGGAGCGTCGGCCTGTGGCACAGCCGACGAGACGGCCGAGGCACTGACGGACCCCGACGGTAACGTCGAGGTGCCGCCGCGGAGCTTCTATGTGGAGCTGAGTCAGGACACGACGGCGGAGAGCGCGATCCCGCAGATCGTCCAAGCCGGTCGGCACGAGTTCGCCGCGGCCTGCGCCGATCGCCCGGACGCGGCGCTCCGCATCTTCAACCCGTTCGACCCCGGCGCCTTCGCTGACGTGCCCTGCGCCTCGATGGTCTGCGACGACGAGAGCGGCGGCGGGCCGACCCAGGATGAGAGCGGCGAACCGATCGGAGCGGCTCAGCGGCCGTGGATCCCCATCGGCTTGGGGTGCAGCATCTTCATGTTCGGGGCCGGCATGATCGCAACCTCCGCGGTGTGCCCCAGGGCGAGGGATCCGCGGGATGCTCAGCGCTGCTCCAATTACTCAGGTGCGGCGCTCGGCACCCTGGGAGTCCTCTGCAGCTTCATCTGAGCCATGAGCAAAGAGCTGAGGACCATCTGCATCCTGGCCTCCGGCGTGGCGATTGTCGCCGCGGCGTGGCTCGACGCGCCTGTTCCTGAGGGGACCTTCCCGCCCCTCGGCTGGCTCCGCGCCGGCCTACCTGTCTACCTGTACGTCTTCGGCCAGTGCTGGCTGGCCGAAGGTCGTGCCCGCGAGCGGCGCGCACGCGGGCTCAGGGACGAGAAGTAGCTGCGCAGGCCTCGGATCCCTCCGGGGCACGACCCGCCGAGCTCGCGCGCGACGTGCTCGGCATCGAGGAGGTCGTCGAGACCGAATTGGACGTGGACGCCGTAGTGCTCGCCTCGGCCCCTCCTGCCCCGCCCGCTCCACGCGCTCGCTTCCGACGCAACCGGCGACGCCCCCAGCCGATCCTCTGCCGAGGACCGCGGATGAGCTCCGCGATCCCATCTCCGGGGGCGAGGGCGCGGATCAGGGCGCTGGCGAGCGATGCGACGACGGCGGCCCGTGGCGATGGGCTGGTCGGCGCGACTCGTCGAGGCGCAGGGATTCGCGGTGGGGCCGCTTGAGCCTAACTTCGAGGACGTGCGATCCGCAATCCGGCATCACACCCCTCGGAATCCCGGCGAACGTGATGAACGCAACGGTTAAACGCTGCGCTTCTTTCGCCATGGAAACCGGCAACCATCTCCATGACACTGTCGCTGCTCCCACGACGCGCTCGGCCGAGCAGGTCCAGGGCCGCAACGCCATCGCGTTCGCGGATGCGCCTCGACCCTGCTCCGGGCTGCTACTGTCCTCCCATGCCGTCCACGCGTCGCCTTGCCGCTGAGATCGTCCGCATGGTGTCACCGCGCGACCGCGCGCTGCTGCTTCGGTTCGGCCTCGACCTGAACAATCCAACGGACGCGAAGCTCTTCGTTGAGGGCGTCCGGGCCGCCGAGGACGCCATCGCCGCGCAGCAGCGTTGGGAGCGCGCAGCGCTCAGCCCCTCGGACCGCACGCGATCGCGTCCCTAGCAATGGCCAGGCGAAGACAGAGTAGCTGACATTGCTCAAGCGCCGCGCGGAATGCTCCACTGCGCGTCTTGCACAGCAGCCGTATGAGACGCGCAGCGGTGTCGGCAACTGGGGCGTGGCGGTCGATGCCATGATGTCAATCGATGATCGGCGGTCCGGGCCGGCGATCGATCTGGAGGTCTTCCCGGCGACGCCGTCCGACGTCTTCTGGTCGTCGACGCCCTCCATCGGCAGCGCGGAGAAGGCCGTCCTCGTCAACTTCACGAACGGCGCATCGCAGGACCACACGGTCCGCGATCGGCGGCTCGTGCGGTGCGTCCGGTCCGATGCATCGAGCTGTTAGCGCGGCTCACGCCAAGCCGGACTTGGCCGCCACTGTCCCCGTAGCAACAGTCCGCGTGCAGTCGCTTCAGCGGCTCCTTCCCAAGTCCAGAACCATCGCACGCTCTCCGGCGGCCAGGAGACGCTCGCCGTACCTGGCGATCGTCGACGCGCCGTACCCCGGCAGGCTGCTCATCGCCTCGAGATCACGCGGGGCGCTCTCGGGGAGCTGCTCCTCGCCTCACGAGCGCGAAGCGTCGCCACGCTCGACGGCCCCGCTTCAAGGCAGTGAGGAACATCAGTCAGCCGCCCCCGCCGCCGACCTCGCGCCAGCGGATCTCCACCCGCTTCGCGCCGAGCTGCGTCGCGAGCGCCGTGATCTGCCGCTCGGCCTGCGCCTTCGCGCGCGTCATCACGTTCCCCTCGAGCGCGGCCTTCTCGATCGCCGCCGTCGCCTCCTTCCGGGCCCGCGCCTCGAGCTGCTCGTTGCGCCGCGCGAGCAGGCTCGTCGACCGCGTGTAGACGTACGTCTCGTCCTCGTCGAGCCGGGTCGAGAAGACCTCGGGCGCGGGCAGCGTGAGCCGCGCGACCCCGGTCTCCGGATCCATCGCGATGTCGCCCTCGCCGATCCGCGCGAGATCGACGCCGATCGTCACGTGGCCGACCGCGACGAGCAGGAGGGCATCGGTGGCCTGCACCAGACCGAACAGGCGGCTCTGCCGGTCGGCCAGATCCACGACCTTCTCGACGTGCACCTCCGTGGTCTCGAGCCGCGACAGGTCGCGGATCGCGATGACGAGCGCAGGAGACGGCCGCGCGACCACGCCGCTCGAGGGCGCCGGACCGCCGAGGCGCGGCGCCACCACGAGCGCGCCGAACCCGACCGACGCGAAGAGCGCCATGACGAGCAGCGCGATCCGCGCGGCGCGGCCTGCCTGCGCGCGAGAACGCGGCGCGTGGACTGCGACCGAAGCGTAGGGGTCCTGGAGCGGGCCTTCCATCGGGGGGGTCTACCTTGGAGGACCACGGGTGCGCAGCAGGCGCCCGCGGCAGCTCAGCTGGACACCGACCAGAGGCGCCGCGCGTCCTCTGGAGAGAGTACCGAGAACTGGAAGGCCCGAGGGCGAGAAGAATCGACCAGCCCAACCCATCCCAGCCCGTCCGCCCGCCCGCCCGCCCGCGCGGCGCGCCGGCGGCTAGGACGCCGCGACCCCCCTCACGCCGCGCGCGCCGCAGACCGCGGCGGCGCCGCCGCCTGCTCCGCCCCCGAGGACGAGAGCGCCCGCTCGAGCATCCAGTCGTCGACGTCGCCCTCGGCCGCATGCTCCAGGGCGAGCCGCACGTCTCGGTTCGCGCAGCCCTCGGCCGCGATCCGCAGCCGCTCCTCGGTCTGGCCGTCGCGCGAGCCCGCGAGCGCGAGCGCGGCCCCGATGCGGAGCTCGGCCGGCGCCCCGCCGTCCTCGAGCACCGTGAACGCCTGCTCCCGCGTGAGCTTCGCCGTCCGGTAGTCGGCGCCGGCCTCGCCCACGAGGCGGCGCAGGGCCGCCCGCCAGGCGGGCGCAGGCAGACCGCGGCGCCCGAGGAGCGCCACCGCGCGCCCCGCCTCGTGGGCGCCTCGCCCGCTCCGCTCCCGCAGCAGCGCGAGCAGGTGCTCGCGGCGCCGCTCCGCGAGCACCATGCTGAGCCCCGTCTCGCTGGGATCACGCAGCAGCTGCGGCGGCACGAGGGTGAGCGAGAGCTCCTCGCCCCCGGCGAGCGCGAGCTCCACCCCGAGCGCCGTCTCCTCGACCCGCTCGATGCTGCCGAAGGAGATGAAGCGCTCGCCGGCGTCGTCCCGGAGCGAGAGCCCGTCGCTGCCCGCCACCAGCACGCGGCGCGCAGAGCCCTCCCTGAGCAGCGCCGCCAGCACCCACGCCGAGGCGCCCGTGACGACGCCGAGCGAGAGCGCCACGTCGAAATCGAGCACCGACCAGCAGAGCAGCGACATGAGCGCCGCGACCCCGACGAACAGGCGGCGCCGCGGCAGCGACGGCGCGTCGTCGTAAAGCCGCGCGCTCCACGTGCCCCGCGCTCGCCCGGCGGCGATCACGCCGAGCAGCCGCTCCGCGTCGACCGGATCGTCGACGCGCACCCGGATGACATCGCCGTCGTCGGTCTTCAAGGCGACCTCGCCGCCGGAGCTCGAGAGCCGCGCGCGCGTGAGCGAGAGGAGCGGGAACGCGCGCCGATCGCCAGGGCGCTCGATCCACAGCGCGTTGCTCACCCGAACGACCGCCGCGCCGGACGAGCCCACCGCCGCCCAGAGCCAGGCGATCGGCGTGTAGAGCAGGCACGCCAGGCAGAGCAGCGCGAGCAACGAACCGAGCAGCGCGAAAGGCACCATGACGGCCGCCACGATCGGGCCCGCGATCGGCTCCACGAGCGACGCGACGGAGAAGACGACGAGGAGCCACGCCAGCGCCGACGAGAGCAGCCGGCCGATGGATCGAGCGTCGGCGTAGGGCTGGATGAGGACCCCACACCGCTTGAACACGCCGTCGCTTCCAGCGGTCCCTGCCACCCCATCACGGTGAAGGCGCCCGCCTGCGAGTTCAAGCGCACAGCGCAATTTCAACGCAGGAGGAACCCCTGCGCTGCCGTCCCGACAACCGCGCTCAGTATGCGTCCGCCGGCGCGCGCGCGTCCGCGGGGAGCGTGAGCGGGAGCATCTCCACGGCCGCGTCCCCGCCGGCCAGCCACTGATACCGCGCCAGGTTCGAGAGGACGCGACCCACATAGGTGCGCGTCTCGTCGTACGGGATGCGCGCCACCCACACGTCGGTGTCCCGGTCGATGCCCCCACCGAGCCAGTGCGACACGGCCTTCGGACCGGCGTTGTACGCCGCCGTCGCGAGCGGCAGGCTGCCCTCGAACGTCCGGAGCAGCTTGCCGATGTAGAAGCCGCCGAGGCGCAGGTTGAGCGGCGCGCTCTTGAGCTGCCCGAGGTCGAAGCCGAGCGAGAGCTCGCTCGCGGCCTTCTGGGCCGTCGACGGCATGAGCTGCATCAGCCCGACCGCGCTCGCGGGGCTCACCACGACAGGATCGAACGCGCTCTCCTGGCGCATCAGCGCGTGAACGAGGCCCCTCGGCAGCCCGTGCTGCGCCTCGAGCGCGCGCACCTCGCCGGCGTACGGCTCCGGATAGACGCACTCCCACGTCCAGCGATCGGCCTGCGAGGGCGCGCGCTGGAGCGCCGCGGCGGAGACCGCCTGCGTGCCCACGCGGTAGCGGCGCTTCGCGGGCGAGAGCATGCCGTACATCCGGCAGAGCGCCTCGCTCTCCTGCCCGGCATAGGCCGCGGTCGCCTCGCGCTCGTTCTCGGCGAGGTAGCTCTCCGCGTCGCCGTCGAGCCCCATCGACGCGAGCAGCGCCGCTGCCGGCGGCAGCTTCACCTCCACCGCCCGGGCATCCCCGAGGGACGCCGGGATGAGCAGCGGCGGCATGGGCGCGCCCACCGCCGCGAGGCGCGAGCGCGAGAGCAGCGCGCCCCACGAGAGCGGCTGCTCCCGCATCACCTGCGTCCAGAGCCGCACCGCGCCGTCACGGTCGCCGCCGCGCAGCGCCGCCAGCCCGGCGAGCTCGCGCAGCCGCGCCGCGTCGGCCGGCCTCGCGTCGCGCGCGAGCTGCTCCAGCGGCCGCCGCGCGCGCGCGGCGCCGCCCGTCGACAGCGTCGCGAGCGCCCGCTCGTAGGCCGCGTCGTCGCGCCGATCGCTCCGCGGATAGGCATCGAGGAACCGGCCGTACTGCGCGACGGCCTCCGCGTAGCGCCCGACCTGCATGAGGAGCCGCGCGGCGAGCAGGCTCGAGAGCTCCCCCCAGCGGGTCTTCCGGAACCTGCGCGCGACGGCGAGGTGCCGCTCGATCGCCTCCGCCTCGCGCCGGAGCCGCGAGAGCGAGCGCGCCGCGAGGTGCAGCTGCTCGGCCTGGCGCGCCGACGGCGCGGCGGCGACCTTGAGGAACGCCGCGGCCGCGGCCTCGTAGTCGCGCGCCTGGTAGAGCGCCGTGGCCCTGCGGTGGTGGAGCTCCGACGCCGGCACGCCCGACACCTTGTCGAGCTCGGCGATCGCCTCCGCCGCGCTGCCCCCGGCGACCATGGCGTCGACCTTCTGGAGCCGCTCCTCCTGCGAGAGCTGCCCCGGCAAGGCGGCGAGGAGCGCCGCGGCCTCGCGCCCGTCGGGCGACGACGGCGCGCTCTTCACGATCCACCGGAGGTCGGCGTGCGCGAGGGCCGCCGCGGCGGCCTTCTCCCCGGGGCGCTCGGCGGCGTCGCGCACGCCGAGCTGGACGCGCGCCCGCGCCATCCGCGCCGCGGCCTCGTCGCGCGACCTGCGCGCGCGCTGGGCCGCGGCCACGGCCCGATCGGCGAGCGCGCGAGCCTGCTTGAGATCGCCGCCCTTCATGGTGGCGAGCGCGGCGCGCGCGAGGCCGGGCGCGCTGCCCGAGCGCTCGAAGTACGCCGCCGCCTCGAGGAACGGCCCCGCCACGAACGCCGCCTCCGCCCGGTAGCGCGCCACCTCGCGCGAGAGGAGCGGCAGCCCCTGCTCCAGGCCATGCAGCAGCTCCACCGCCTTGCCGTGATCCCCGAGCTCGAACGCGACGCGCGCCCGCGCGTACTTCATCGACGGCAGCGCGCGCTGCTCCATGGGCAGGGCGTCGAGCCGCTCCGCCGCATCGGCCCATCGCTCGAGCCGCACCGACTCGACCCAGGCGCCGTCCACCATGGGCGGCGCGGGCAGCGCGAGGGCGAGACCCGCGGGCGGCACGAGGGCGAGCGCCGCGGGCGGCGCGGCGGCCGGCGCGGCGCGCGCGGTGCTCTGCGACGGGGGCGGCCCGGCCGCGTGGTGCTCCGCGCACGCGGAGAGCGAGAGGCCGAGGACCCACGCGACGGCCAGCCGGCGGCGCGCTCCCCTTGAAGACGGCTTCGGTGGCGACGGAGCCCGTTTCATAGCCGACCTGGCGCGTTGGACGACCCGCCGGCAGCGCGCCTTGAGAACGGAGCGCCGCGGAACGGCGGCCTCCGCGCGCAGGCCGCTCGAACCGCAGCGCACGCGCTGCCGACCCCTTTAGCTAGCAAGCTTGGGCCCGAGGTCGCAAACAAAGTGTCGGGCCCGACGCGATCCACCGCTTCCCGATCTCCACGTCCTCCTCGAACAGGAAGGCCGCGACCTCGTCGAGCGAGCCAGCGCGGTTCGGCGGCGCACCCAGACGGAGCGCGGCGGCCTTGCCGAACGCGGCGACCACCGGGTGCGGCGAGCTCGCGAGCCGCAGGAGCTCGGGTACGAGCTCCACCGCCCCGAACGCGCCCGCGAGGATCGCCGCCAGCGGCCGCGGATCGGCGGGGCAGTCGAAACTCCACGACAGCGCCGAGCGCAGCACCGCGATCGTCTCGGGCGCCGCCGCGCGCGCCGCCGCCGTGCGGTAGCCGCCCACCGGCAGCGCGAGCTGCGCGTCGCCGCGGCTCGTCGCGCAGATGCCGTCCGCCGCTTGCAGCAGCTCCGCGGCGATCGGCTCGGTCACGCCGTCGCCGAGCACCGTCAGCCCCTCGATGTCGGCGGCCACGGGCCGCGACGCCTCTTGCGCATACCCCTCGAGGTTGGCGAGGAGCCGCTCCAGGTCCACCGCGCCCGCGGCGCGGCCCGCCAGCACCTCGCGCTCGGTGTGCACCGTCACGAGGCTCGACACGATGGCGGGCGTCCCGCCGCGCATCGTGTGCGACACGTCCACGCTCACCTGCTGGACGGCGGGCCACCGCAGCACCCGCGGCTCCGTGTCCGGGTCGACGACGATCCCCCAGGGCACGACGGCCATCGTCACCTCGCGGGCGCCGCGCTGGATCGGGGGGCGGTGCTCGGCGCGGACCAGCGCGAGCAAGCCGAGCGCGCTCCCCATCGCGATGAGCCCCAGCGAGAGCGCGTGGCTCCCGGCGCTCCAGACGGCCGCGGAGGCGCCCGCGAGCCCTGCGGTCCCGGCCGCGGCGAGCGCGCCGGTCGAGCCGGGCTCCGGGTGGAGCCACACGTAGCGGAAATCCGGCGGAGGCAGCTTGCGCAGCACGGTGACGACCCCGGACGACAAATCTAGGCTGCCGCGCCACCGCGCGCCACCGGGTGCGCCGGATCGCCCGCGCGCACCACGCCGATCGCGGCGTTCCACGCGCGCTGCGCGGTGGTAGCTTCGCGGGCGGTGCTGCTCTCCCGCGTCCGCCTCGTCCATCTCGGCCCGTTCGAGGACCTCTCGCTCTCGCTCGAGGACGCTGCCGGCGCGCCGCGCCGTCTCGTGGTCCTCTTCGGCGGCGACGGCGTGGGCAAGACCTCGATCCTGTCGGCGATCGCGTCGACCCGGCCCGGGTACGCGGTCGCGCAGCCGAGGCCGCGCGGAGACGACGGCTCGCAGCCGCTCGTCGTCGCCGACTGGATGCTCGGCACGGACGACCCGGCGCGCGCGCACCCGCTGCGGGTCACGAGCCCGAGCGCGCGCCTCGACGAGCCCGAGGACGCGGCGATCTTGCGGCGGAGGGAGCAGTCGCTGTTCGAGCGGCGCGCGGCCGAGGGGGGCTTCGTCCTGGTCGCGCTCTCGGGAGCGCGCTGGTTCTCCCGCAGCGCGATCGTGCTGACGACGCCCGAGCGCAGCGTCCTCCGCTACGACGTGCGCGCGGCCGCGAGCTTCGACGACGCGACGCGCACCGACCTCGCCCGCGAGACGAAGCAGGTGCTCTCGTTCGTCCCGATCGCGGCGGCGCTCGCGCGCGACGGCCGGAAGAGCCGGCCGGAGGTGCTCTCCGACGTGCAGCCGGACGCTCGGCCGGGCGCCCAGGCAGAGCGGCTCGGCGCGCTCGATCGCGCGCTCAAGGAGGTGCTCGAGGCGCTGCTCGACGGCCACGGCGTGACGTACGCCGGCGTCGACCCGCTCCGGCTCGAGCCGATCTTCGAGCGCGCGGACGGCCAGCGCGTCGACTTCGACGATCTCGGGCGGAGCGCGCGGCACACCGTCGCGTTCGGCGCGCTCGCGCTCCGCGCGCTCGCGTCCGCGCACCCGAGCGGCGATCCGCGCCTCGCCGAGGGCGTCGTGCTGATCGACGACATCGAGGCGCAGCAGCCGGTGCACCGCCAGCGATCGCTCGCCGCACGCCTGCGCGCCGCGCTGCCCAACGTGCAGTGGATCGTCACGACCTCATCGCCGGCGATCGCGCTGGGCTGCGAGCTCTCCGACGTGATCGCGCTCCGCCGCGAGCCCTCGTCGGGGCGCGTCGAGCTGCACGAGGGCCCGGACGCCGTGCTGCACTGAAACACGCGGCGCGGCGCGCCGCCGAGCGGCGGGCGGCGCCGCGCCTCCCTCCGCTCCCGGCTCCTGCGCCGCGCGCGTCAGGCGAGCGGCACGGCGAGGAGCACGACCTCCTTGCCGCGGACCTCGATCTTGTAGCGCATGGGCTTTCCGTGCTTCCGCCCGAGCTCCTGCTCGCTCGCCTTGAGGCGGGCGACGAACGCGTCGCGGGTGATGTGGTCCACCGGATCGCCGAGCGACTTCTTCGCGGCGATGTACTCCGCGAAGATGCGGGCGTAGTAGGCGTCCTCCGGCTCCTCGAGCAGCGCCTTGGCGTCGGCCGGGATCTCCTCCGCGGACAGCGCGGCCATCCGCTCGTCGACCTCGAGGGCGTCCCGGAAGGACGCCGACGCCGGCGCGCGCGACGGGCGCCCCTCGGCGTCGGTCTCGTCCTCCTGCACCCCGAGCAGCTGGTTCAGGAGCGAGTTCAAGCGGAACACGAGCCCGCCGAGCTCGGCGTGCTCGATCTGGAACCGGAGGTCGGTCCGGCCGTTCATGATCGCGAGCAGGCCGTCCTCGATCTCGGAGACCGGCTGCGAGATGTACGCGTCCAGGAAATACGCGGCGATCACGACGAGCACGAGCCCGAGCGCGGTGACGCCGAGGAGCGGCCAGAACAGCGCGCTCGCGAGCCCCGGCGTCCGGAGCTGCGCGATGCTGAGCAGCACCGCCCGCCGCCCGTCGCCGTAGCCGTCGAGCGCGTGCCCGACGGCGCTGTACTCGCCGGACAGCCCGCCGATGTCGACCGTCTGGCCGGAGCGCAGCGCCTTCAGGGCGCCGTCCTTCGCCGGCGACGCCGTGAGCGCCGCGACCAGCTGCGGGGAAGCGTCGCGCGATTTCGCCACCACGTCGAGCCCGTCGCCCGACTGCATCGCGACGACGAGGACGCGCCCGCTCGTGCGCTCGCTCGCGTTGGTCAGCCGCTCGTCGTTCAGCGCGGTGCCCACCGCGACGGCGCCGATGATCTGCCCGGCGTCGCTGCGGATGGGCGCGTAGGACGCGAGCAGCTGCTCGTTGCGCGCCCGGCTGACCCACACGTCCGAGCCGGTCACCCCCTGCTCGATGGCGAGCATCAGCGACGGGTAGACGGCGCCGAGGTTGTCTCCGCGCATGAGCGCGGAGGCGTTCCGTCCGAGCACCACGCCCTTGGTGTCCACCAGGACCACGAGGGAGGGCGGGGTCCTGGCCAGCTCGGGCGAGGCGGCGACCGCCTCCCGGATGGCGTTGGCGGCGCTGGTGGCCGCCTCGGCGCGGGCCGGGGCGGTGCCGGCGTTGAACGGCTCGCGCAGCTTCGGGTCGCTCGCGTGGGAGTCGAGCCACCGCTCCAGCACGAGGCCGTCCACCTGGAGCTGCGCCATGGCGGCCGCGAGCGCGCGCGGCGCCTCGCCGGGGCGCCCGATCTCCGCGAGGGAGGCGCGCGTGAGGGCGTAAAAAAGCCCTCCGACCATGAGGACAATCACGGCGAAGACTGCGATGATCTTTCCGCGCATCCTGCGTCTCCACTCCTTCTTTCCGGGGCTCAGGGCAAGCTACCATCCGCTGCGGCGCTGCTACAACTCTCCACCCAGCTCATGGTGCACTTGAATCAGCCGCACTCCGAAGCCCCGCGCCTCTACGTCGTCGACGACGCGCTGTTCGAGCAACATCGCTCGCGAGGCGCGCACCCTGAGCGCCCGGAGCGCCTCGAAGCCGCCCGCCGCGCCATCGAGCGCTGCGCCGCGGCCGGCCTCTCGCTGGAGCACGTGGCGTCGCGCGACGCCACCGAGGAAGAGCTCGCCCGGGTGCACGCCCCGCGGTACCTGGAGTCGCTCGGCCGGCTCAGCGGCCACTATGCGGCGCTCGACCCCGACACGTACGTGGTCCCGCGCTCGGTCGAGGCGGCGAGGCGCGGCGCGGGCGCCGCGGTGGCGCTGGTCGACGCGGTGCTCGCCGGCCCCGGCCGGCTCGGGGTCGCGCTGCTCCGTCCGCCCGGCCACCACGCCACGCGCGACGCCGGCATGGGCTTCTGTCTCCTGAACAACGTCGCCGTGGCGGCGCGGGCGGCGCTGAGCAGCGGGCTCTCGCGGGTCGCGGTGGTCGACTTCGACGTGCACCACGGCAACGGCACGCAGGACATCTTCTGGGACGATCCGCGGGTGCTGTTCTGCTCGCTGCACCAGTGGCCATTCTATCCCGGCACCGGCGCCGCCAGCGAGCTCGGCGGAGGCGACGGCGCCGGTTACACGGTGAACGTGCCGCTGTCCGACGGCGCGACGGACGCGGTCTACGAGGCTGCGTTCGACGAGCTCCTCCTTCCGGTGCTCGACGAGTATGCGCCCGAGCTGATCCTGGTCTCGGCGGGGTTCGACGCGCACGAGCGCGATCCGATGGCGGCGATGAAGCTGTCGCGCGCCGCGTACGCGGCGATGGGCCGCCGGCTCGCGGCGATGGCGACCGCGAAGGCGGGGGGGCGGCTCGCCATCTTCCTGGAGGGCGGCTACGACCTGACCGCGCTCGAGGGCTCGCTCACGGCGGCGCTGCTCGCGGCGTCCGGCTGCGAGGCAGCAGACGACCCGGCTGGAGCGTCGGTGCCGCCGGCGCAGCCCGCGCAGCGCGCGCCGATCTCGACCCGCCACCGCGCGGACCTGGACCGGGCGCGCCGGGCCGCGCTGCGCCGGTGGACGACGCTCTGAGCGACGCGACCGGCGGCGCGCGCCGGGAAACCGGGGCCGAGGCGTGAACGGGGCCGGGGCGGAGGCCGCCGGGGAGCCGCTGTCCCGCGGGGATCCTCTGCCTGGAGGAGGTCGGCGCCTCCTTTGGAGGGGGTCAGGGTGGGAAGGCGGGGCGGGAAAGCGGGGAGCTCGAAAGGTGGGCGATCCAGGGTGCGGCTAGAAGAGCGACACGCGGTGCGTTTCCGTGATTGCACTCTGCGCGGAGCTGAGTATTCTGCCAGGCCTTCGCAGCCCACGGGCCGTGAAGAACGGTGGGTATAGCTCAGTTGGTAGAGCACTGGATTGTGGCTCCAGTTGTCGCGGGTTCGAATCCCGTTACTCACCCCAGGTAGGACAGGCCGAGGCCGCCCAGCAGCGGCGGCCTCGGGGTCTCGTCGGCGCGAGAGCACGAAGGCGGAGCCGCAGGCACGCTGATTCGTGCCCGCCGGGCTCCTCGCTGGCGCTCCACGAGTTCGACCGCGACGCGTCGACAGGGAGCGAGCAACGACCGGCGCATCGCGAGAGACCGCGACGCTGACGCGCGATCAGCTGACACCTGACGCGCGTCGTGGCCTCGGGCCCCGAGCCCCGGCTCGACTGTGCCGAGCCGCCGCGCCCTGTCCGCGGAGAGCGACGCGCGCTCTCCGCGACCTTCCTTCCTTCCTCCATCCATCCACGAGCCGAACGGCGTTCCCCTTGGTCGACGCCGCGCGAGCGCGTCCCGACCCCGGTCCGAGGCTCGGCGCCGCCCGAGACCCTCCATGAGCGCGACCGCGCGCCACACCACGAGCGCGCTCGCACGCCACCACGAGCGCGCTCGGACACCCCATCATGGACGAGCTCGCACGGCTTCGCGAATCGCTCGCTTCGATAAGCGCCCTTCGCGCGCCTCGGAGCTATCGATTCATGGATATCCACCCATCGCAGTGAGCCGTTACCCATTCTCCCGGAGACAGCAAGTCTCATTTTTGTAACCGACTCGCCACAATCCCCGCGTAGCGTCCGCGCGCATGAAGACCACTCTCCCCGGGAGACGCGCGTCGACGGCGCGCCTCATCTCCGCTGCTTTCATCGCGATCAGCGCACCTCAGCTCGCGGCATGCGCCGTGGATTCGAGCGATGCCGCGGATCCTACCGAGTTGCCGGCCCCCGGCGCCGTCGATGTCGTCCGCCCGCTCACGCTCTCGGACCGCGCTCGTGTGCCCGAGAAGGAGCCGGGGTTCGTCGCCGCGGCGCTCGGGGACCACGAGCTCGTCATCACCCATGACGGCAGCATGACGCCCTTCGCCGCCGGCGACGTGCTCGGCGGCACGCAGGGAGGCGGCTACCTCGCCCGCGTCGTGAGCGTACGCACGATCGACGCGACGCGGGTGGCGCTCGCGACGACGCCCGCTCCTCTGACGGAGTTCATCACCGAGGGCCATTTCCACGTCCACTACGACGCGCGCGAGTACGCGCGCGCCATCGACGATCACGCCGCGCGCACCCGCGAGCTCGGCGTGGAGGACGGCGAGCAGATCGCGAGCGCGGCGGAGGCCCTGAAGATCTCGTCCGGCGCCTCCATGAAGCTCCTCGATCTCTCCTCGGCCTCGCTCCCGGCGTCGTGCGGGGTCACCGCGCACGGGACGGCGGCGCTCGACGTCACGGCCGAGCTCTCGCCGGCGCTCGACCTCGAGGTCCACGTCGGCCCGAGGGGCAAGCTCAACCCGGTGCCGGAGCTGAAGCAGCTCCGCCTCGTCGCGTCGGGCCAGCTCGACGTGAGCGCCAGGCTCCAGGGCACCGGCACGGTCACGGGGAGCTGCTCTGTCGATCTCCTGGAGCTCGCCGGGGGCGTCCCGAGCCTGCCGCTGCCGACGCTGACCTTCTGGGTGGGCCCCGTCCCCATCGTCGTCACGACGGACGTCGTGCCGAGAGCGAACGCGGATCTGGGGCTGTCCTTCACGGCCGCCGAGGTGGAGGCCGTGGCGCAGGCGACCGCCGAGATCGAGGCCGGGGTCGACTACAGGAACGGCACGTGGAGCACGATCTGGGAGCCCTCCGGCTCGGCCTCGGGCTCGGCCTCCATCGGCGCGCCCGGCCCGATCACGGCGTCCGGCAAGGTGAGCGCCGGCGCGGAGCTCCGGGCGCGCCTGTACGGCATCGTCGGCCCGAACGTCGGAGTCCAGGCGTACGCGCGCGTCACGGCGGAGACCGCGCCGCCCTACTGCTCGTACGACGCGCGGGTCGACGGCGGCGTGCGGGCTTACGCCGAGGCGGTGGCAGGCGTGTCGGTCGGCCCGCTGGATCTGACGCTCAAGCGCCTCGAGCTCGTCGATCTCGAGCTCCTGCGCTTCGACGGACCGCGCGCCTCGGGCCCGCTCCGCGACGCGCCCGAGTGCGACGCGGAGCCCTGATCGCGCCGCCCCTCATCGCGCCCTCTGTCCGGGAGGCGAGGCGCCCCCGCCTCCCGCGCGCGGGCTCGGGCGCCGCGCTCAAGGGTCCGCGCACGCGACGTAATCACAGGACGCCTCGTTCACGCACTCCTCGGTTCGCTCCACGAGGTCATTCCCCTCGAGGCCGAGGCACGCGGTCTCGCAGCTGGTCTTGCTCGGCGGCGGAGCGTCGTTCTCCTCCGCGCAGAGGATGCGGTGCTTGCAGAGCTCACTGCATGCGTTCAGGATCTCTTCGTCTTTGCACCCCGCGGCCCCCGCGGCAAAGAGGCCGAGAACGGCGGCGATGACGAGCGGAATCGATCGGAGTTCTGCGTTCTTCATGGGCAGCTCACCTCGGTTGTGGAACGGAGATTCTCCCCGGCGAGCGACCCGCTGCCGACCGGCAGCCCGCGTCAGCCCACGAGAAGAAGGCGAGCGCGCGACCCGGCACGGTAGCAGCGCTTTGCAGAAGGCCAGCGCGCCTCACCATGAGGCCACGCCTCCGCGCAGAGCATAGACGAATCCCTGGCCGCCGCCCACCGCGCGGCGGCAGCGGGAACGGAGATGACGCGAAGACCTCGGCCCCGCGCCGACGTCATCTCGGTTCGCGCTGCCGCACCCCCGCGCTGGCTCGATGCGCCGGGCGTGGTACATTGCGTCATCGCGCGTCCTGACGCGCCCTCCACGATCGACGACGAATGCCCTCCAAGGAATCCGACACCCTGCTCGAAGCCGATCCAGCCGAGCGACCGGATCGCGAGAAGCCCGAGTCCACGCGGCTCCCTCTCGTGCTCTTGGTCGACGGGGACAGGAGCATCTGGCAGCCGCTCGGCGCCCTCCTCTCGAAGCGATATCGCCTCGTCGTATGCTCCTCGGCCGTGGACGGGGTCGCCGCCTTCACCGAGGACACGTGCGCGGTGATCGTCGATGTGCGGATGTCAGGGCTGGAGGGATTCTGGGTCTGCGACCAGATCCGCAAGGTGCAGCCGGAAGTGCCCGTGATCTTCTATTCGGCTCATCACGACGAGAAGGACTCGTTCGAGGTCATCAACGCGCACCGGCCCTTCGCCTATGTCGACAAGCACGGCGCGGAGCAAAAGCTCCTCGACGCCCTCGAGAAGGCGACGCGGATATTTCAAAGCACCCTCCGCAGCAGACGGATCATCGAGCGGCTGCAGCGCCGCCGGCTGGAGGCGGTCTGACGCCCCGGCAGGGCGAGCCGCGCCCGCGCGGCGATCGGCGAGATCTGTGGCGCACGCTGGTCCAGCTGGCGCTCAGCCTGTCCGCGCTCTTCGCCGGGATCGCGCTCGCGGCGCACCTCGCCCGCGAGCAGCTCGACGCGCTCGGCCGCGGGTTCGTGGACCGCTTCGGCCTCGCCGGGATGTTCGTCGGCACCTTCCTCGCCGACGCGTTCTCGTTCCCGATCCCGCCGCAGTTCTACATGCTGACGGCGATCACCTCGGGTGGCTCGCAGGTCGCGCCCCTGATCGCCATCTCGACCGCCTCGCTCGTCGGCGGCTGCACGGGTTACCGCCTCGCCGGCCGCCTCGCGCGGATCCGCCTCTTCGCGGCGCGCATCGAGCGGACGCGGCCCAGGATAGACCGGCTCTTCGAGCGTTACGGATACTGGGCGATCGCGATCGGGAGCATCTCGCCGATCCCCTTCTCGATGCTCTGCTACCTGTCCGGGCTGTACCGGATCCCGCTGCGCTATTTCTTGACCATGGTGCTGTTCCGGGTGCCCCGGCTCCTCCTCTTCTACGCGCTCATCCGGGCGGGATGGAGCCAGTGAAGCCGGCGGCGTGAGCGCTACCTGGGGCTGTCCGTCTCCTCGGGCGACGGGTTCACCCTGACGCGCTCCAGGATCTGGTCGACCATGCCGAGATCGATCCCGGAGCGCTGCTCCACGACGTTCCTGGAGAATAGCCGAGTCGCCTCCTTCGCGAGCTCCTCGTCCGGGAGGAACGGCCGCGCGGGCGACCGCGGCGCCGGCAGGCCGATCTCCTTCTCGAGCTCGGAGATCGCCCGGATCATCTCCTGGTAGCAGGCGGAGGCGATCTGCACGGCGAACGGGAACACCTGGACGCTGCCCCGGCCGGCGCGCACGGCGTGCAGCGTCGCGGCGGCCTGCTCGGCGAACTGGCGACTCCCGTACGCGTTGGCCATCTGCGCGTACATCGCGATGGACTCCTGGTCCGCCGCGAGGTCCTCCTCCTTCGTGCGCGGCGCTCCGGACGAGGGCACCGACGACCACCGGACGATCATCCGCGCGTAGTCGTCGAGCGCGCGCCGCTGGAGGGCCAGTCGCTCCAAGAGCGCTTCTCGCCGCTGTCTCTGGAGCTCCGCCTTCTCCTCGTGCTCGGCCCGCCGCTCCGCGCTGAGATCCGCCGATCTCCGCGCCAGGTAAGCGCCGATGAAGAGGGCGACGCCGTTGCTGACGGCGATGAAGAGCATCTCCAAGATCTTGGGATCCATGCCGGTGCCCACGACTTCTATCACGTTCGCGCTGAACGCAGTGAGTTGCCGCAGGATGCGGAGAAAAGTTGGCCGCCGCCCTCCTCCCGTGCAGGTGCGCCGTCATCCCACAGGCGGCCGGGGCCGCGCTCGGAGCCGCGCGGGCAGGCATGATAGGATGTCCGCATGACCGGTTCACTCGACGCCGGGGCCGGCCCGCACCTCGATGGGCTCGCGGGCCCGCTGCGCGAGGCGCTGGAGAGGAGCCTCGCCGACCGGCTCGCGCGCTGCCCCGGGGCGGAGCTCAACCTGGACAACGCGTTCTGGGGCGCCCCCGAGCCGCGCGACCTCGGCGAGGCGCTCACCCGGTTCGGGCCGACGTGCGTCAACGTCGTTGTGCGCATCTTCGAGCGTATCCGCGGCATCGACCCGACGCTCGGCCTGTGGATGCAGATCAGGTATCTGCGCAACGTCTGGTGCGGCGGGAGCGCCGGATTCAAAGTGGTCTACGTGGAGCCGGCGGCCATGCGCGAGCGCCTCGATCGCCACTTCGCGGGAACGGGCGGCCGCCGCCTGGCGCGCGACACGATCCTCGGGGGGATCGAGCACCAGCGGGGCGCGCTGCTCGGCTCGCTCGCGGCGAGCATGGCGGAGCTCTTCCGGGGCGGCGAGCCGCTCGACGCGGACAGCTGGCGCGAGGTGCACCGGCCGGATCGGGAGGCGGTTCACCTCTGCGTCGGCAAGCACGACCCGCGGCCGCCGGAGCTCGACGACATTCACCTCGACTGGAGGTCGCCGGTGGTGGGCGTCGACGAGGAGCGCCGCCGCTGCCAGTACGGGCTCCTCATCGGCGTGGTCCACTGGGTGCAGGCGCGATTCGGGCTCGGCAAGCCGGTGTTTCCGTTCCAGAGCATCGATGACAGGGTCGCCGCCCTGGCCGGGCGCCGCGAGGCACCGGCGCGCTGGGCCGAGTTTGCGGCGCGCTGGCGCGACGCGCGGTGGCCGCTCGCGCTGCGCGGCGGCGCCGGCGCAGAGGAGGCGCAGACGTGGCTTCGCGAGTGCGACGAGCTGGTCGCCGCGCAGCGCGCGGACGCGTGAGAGGCCACAGGCGGCCGGCATGCCCTACCCCGCTCCCGACGGCACCCAGCTGATCGAGCACCTCGGCGCCGGCGCCACGTTCGACGTCGCGCTGGTGCGGCTCGGAAGCCCGCCGCCCGGCCCCACGCTGGTGTGCAAGCGCCTCGTCCCCGGCGTCCTCCACGAGCACGCGGGGCGGGCCGCCATGGTCCGCGAGGCGAAGGTCCTCTCCCTCGTTCGCCACCCTGCCCTGCCCGCGCTCGCGCGCGTCGGCGCCGATCGCCACGGCCCATTCCTCCTCGAGAGCCGGCGCGAGGGCACCTCCCTCCGCGACGTGCTCGACGGATGGCGCCGCCTCGGCCGGCCGCCGCCCGCGTCGCTCATCACCCACGTCGTCAGGACCGCGATCGAGACGCTCGCCGAGCTCCAGGAGCTCGAGGACGCCGGAGGCCCGATCCGCTTCGTTCACGGCGATCTCGGCCCTGATCACGTGCTGCTGGGTCCGCTCGGCGATATCGGCCTCGTCGACCTCGGCGCCGCGCGGTTCCGCGGCATGGATCCGGACCTCGAGACCGCCGACCGGGGCACGGTTCCCTTCGTTGCCCCCGAGATCGCCCGCGGCGAATCCCCGCCGACCCAGCGCGGCGACGTCTACTCCATGGCGGCGACCCTCGTCTCCTTCGCCACCGGCGCGCCCCTCACGCGCGCGCGCGAGCAGGCCGCGGCGCTCGTCGAGATCAGCGAATCTGGCCTCTGCCTCGACCCGCTCTCCGTCACGGACGCGCTCTCGCCGGGGCAGCGCCGAGCGCTCGCTCGCGCGCTCGATCGCGATCCGCAGCGCCGCGTCGGGACGGCGCGGGCGCTGCTCGACGCGCTCGACGCGGCCGCTCCGCGGGCCGAGGGCGGCGCCGAGTCAGCGCGCTGACTCGGCTCTCCTGCGCGCCAAAACCGTGGACGCACGCGGCCCATGAGATAAGTCTCGCCCGCATGAAGCCCCACCTAGGTCACGACAAGCTCGGCCTCGACACGCTCGCGATCCACGCCGGACAGCCGCCGGATCCGACGAGCGGCGCGGTCATGACGCCGATCGTCCTCTCGAGCACCTTCGCCCAGGAGCGGCCGGGCCACCACAAGGGGTTCGAGTACTCCCGCAGCGGCAACCCCACCCGCAAGGCGCTCGAGGAGTGCATCGCCGCGCTCGAGGGGGGGCGCCACGGCTTCGCCTTCGGCAGCGGCTCCGCGGCGACCGCCACCCTGCTCCACACGCTCCGCCCGGGAGATCACGTGCTCTCGGGCGATGACGTCTACGGCGGCACCTTCCGGCTCTTCGACAAGGTCATGCGGCCGATGGGCCTCGCCTCGACCTCGGTCGACATGAGCGACCTCGACGTCGTCCGCAAGGCCCTCACCCCGGCCACGCGGATGATCTGGATCGAGACCCCGACGAACCCGATGCTCAAGATCTTCGACATCGCAGGGCTCGCCGAGATCGCGCGCGCGCACGGGGCGCTGCTCGTCGTCGACAACACCTTCGCCACGCCGGTGCTCCAGCGGCCGCTCGACCTCGGCGCTCACGTCGTGGCGCACTCGAGCACGAAGTACCTGAACGGGCACTCGGACGTCGTCAGCGGCGCGCTGGTCACGTCCGAGGACGCGCTCGCGGAGCGGGTCGGGTTCCTGCAGAACGCGATCGGCGCCGTCCCGAGCCCGTTCGACTGCTACCTCGTTCTCCGCGGGATCAAGACGCTCGGCGTGCGCGTGCGCCAGCAGTGCGCGTCGGCCGCGCTCATCGCCGGGAGGCTCGCCGGGCACCCCGCCGTCCAGGCGGTGCACTACCCCGGCCTCCCCACGCACGCCGGCCACGCGCTCGCCGCGCGGCAGATGCGCGCGCCCGGGGCGATGATCTCGTTCGTCGTGCGCGGCGGCCTCCCCGTCGCCTCGAGGTTCCTCGAGCGGCTCGCGATCTTCGCCTGCGCCGAGAGCCTCGGCGGCGTCGAGTCGCTCGCCGAGCACCCCGCCCTCATGACCCACGCCTCCGTGCCCGCGGCGGCGCGGGAGGCGCTCGGCATCGCCGACGGCCTCCTCCGGCTCTCGGTGGGCCTGGAGGCCACCGAGGACCTCTGGAACGACGTCGCCCAGGCGCTGGACGACGCGCAGGCGCGCGCGGCGGGCACGTGAGCGCGGCGGGCACGTGCGGCGCTGCCGCCGTTTGATCGCGGACCCCCGAGTACGATAGAAGCGAGGAGCGGCCTCGGGGCCGCCACCTACCACCGGAGCTTTCCATGCGTCTCGCTCGCCTCAGCTTCGTGCCCGTGCTCGGCCTCCTCCCCCTCCTCGGCCTCGGCTGCAGCGGCGCGGAGCCGCCGACCCCGCGCGGCGCATACAAGATGAACTTCGCCGACCCGGGCATCGACTGCTCCGCACCGGGGCATATTGCGACCCTTGGCGACGTGACCGATATCCAGAAGGCCCGGCTGGTCACCGACGGCGAGGACAGCGCCTCGGTCGACTGCTCCGTGTCCGGCTCGGGCACCTTCTCCGTCTCGGCGATGGCCAAGAACCCCGCCGAAGCCGCGGAGATCCACGTCAAGATCGACGCCATCTCCCCTGCGGCGACCCAGGACGCGCCGGCCAGCGGCAGCATCAGTTTCTCCTCGGCGAGGACAGGGGGCCAGACCTTCTACTCCGATACGGCCACCCCGTGTAAGTTCTGGTTCGAGGGCAAGCAGGGCGTCGACGCGGGCAAGATCTGGGTCGGCTTCGAGTGCCCGGCGATGCTGAACGAAGGCGAGATATGCCAGCTCAGGCTGGGCGTCCTGGCCTTCGACAGCTGCGGAGGCTGAGCGGCGCTGGCTGCTGGCTGCTGACAGGCGGGCGCGCGGGGGGCGCCCCGCACGTCCGCCCTTCCCGCGCGTCAGCTCTTCTCGGAGCGCGAGGCCGACACCGCCGGGACCGTCGACCGATCGCCCATGCTGACCTGCTGCGAGTCGGCGGGCGGACCGATCGTCGCGCTGTTCGGGAGCTCGGCGTCGTCCTGCTCGTCGATCCGGATCACGAGCGCCGTGATGTTGTCCTCTCCGCCGTTCTCGTTCGCCTTGGCGATGAGGCGGCGGCACATCTCCGGGACCTCCTCGGTCGAGCTCACGATGTGGAGGATCTGGTCGTCCGAGAGCATCCCGCTCAGGCCGTCGGAGCAGAGCAGGTAGACATCGCCGGGCTGCGGCTCATCGCTGATCAGATCCACGGAGACGCTGTCGTGCATCCCGAGCGCGCGGGTGATCACGTTGCGCGGAAGCTCGGCCCGCTGCTCCTCGGTGAGCTCGGGCATCGCCATGATGTAGTCGTTGAACAGCGAGTGATCGCGTGTCAGCTGGCTGATCGAGCCCTTGCGGACGCGGTACGCGCGGCTGTCGCCGACGTGGCCGACGTAGATCCGGTTCTTCTTCTTCGAGAAGAGCGCCCCCACGACCGTCGTGCCCATCCCGGCGCAGTCGCGCGACCGGATGCTGCGCTCGAAGATCTGGCGGTTCGCGACCCGGATGCCCGCCTGGAGCCGGTTCTCCTCCTCCGACAGGCTGGTGTCGAAGTGGAATGGCCAGGTGGCGTCCTCCCGCGACGTGGACCGGAAGAAGTCCGCGATCGACTCGGTCGCCAGCTTGCTGGCTACGTCCCCCGCGCGGTGGCCCCCCATGCCGTCCGCGACGATGAACAGATCGTACTCCGACAGGACGGCGTAGCTGTCCTCGTTGTGGTCGCGTTGGAGACCAACGTCCGTCATTCCTGAAGCGATCGCTCGCATAACCTCGGGAATCCTTGAGACGGCTCCGGGCCTTCGGCTTCGAACACCAACCATTTCACGCTAGCGAAAACCTGTCAAGCAGGGCCTCTCGCACCGTAATGGGCGTCTTCAGAGCCTTCGCACGCCCAACCGCCGACCTTCCTGATCCTACCGACTCCGACCGGGGGGACCGCAAGCCTCTTTTTCACTTCTTCGCTTCACGGGACGGTTCATTGTGAGCTGGGCTGGTCCCGGGCACGCCTCGCCCCGTGGCGCTCGGACGCAAGCGTCGGCGCGGGCGGCAGCCGCGGGTCGCGCGCGGGCAGGACAACAAGGATGAAGCGTCGCCTGGCCGGGCCGGGCTCGGCGCGCGCGGCGTCACGACACGCTGGGGCGCTGCGCGGCAGGCGATGTCGCGCAGCGCACGCCGCCGCGCCGCCCTCTTCGAAGGGCCCGGCCCCATCGCAGGCCGCGGGGAGGGGCGGCCGCACGGCGCTCCCGTCGACCAAGCTCGGTCGCCGACGCCCGCCCGGCCGAGGGCCCGCTCACACGTCCAGGATGTCCTTTTCCTTGCCGGCGATCACCGTGTCGACCTGCTTCGTCCCCTCGGCCACCACGTCGTCGACCTTCTTCTTGGCCCGATCGGCCTCGTCGCCGCTGACGTCGCCGTCCTTCTCGAGCGAGTCGATCATCTCGTTCGCGTCCCGGCGGTGCTTCCGGATGGCGACTTTAGCGTCCTCTCCGTTCTTCTTCGTCAGCTTCACCATCTCCCTGCGCCGCTCCTCCGTCAGCGGCGGGATCGGGAGTCGGATGAGATCCGCGTCCACCTGGGGATTCAGGCCTAGATCGCTCTCCCGGATCGCCTTCTCGATCGCTTTCACCTGGTTCTTCTCCCAGGGCTTGACGCTGATGAGCCGCGGCTCCGGCACGGACACCGTGGCCATCTGCACGATCGGCGTCGGCACGCCGTAGTAGTCGACGCGGATGCCGTCGAGCATGGCCGCGTTCGCGCGCCCGGTGCGCACCTTCGCCAGGTCTCGCCGGAGAGCTTCGATGGCCTTCTCGATCCCTTCGCGCAGCTCCTTGATGACGTCCTCGAGCATGATCCGGCTTCCTCCGTGTGGGGCTCGCCCAGCCCGCCCTCTTCGCGGGCGGGGGCGGAGCTTACCGCGTATTTCCGGGCCGGCGGAGAAATCGATCCGCCCGACCTCGCCGGCGTCGCGGTCGGAAGAGCGCTCGCCTCCGCCTGGGCGCAGGCGGACGCGCACGCGCCCGAGCGCCGCCCCCCTGCTCAGCGCGGAAGGCGCGGAAGGCGCGGAAGCGCGGGAGCGCCGAAGGCAGACGCGCGGCTGGGCGGCGCGACGCAGCGGAATGGCAGCATGCGCGGCGGCGCTCCGGCGCGCGGCGAGAGGGCGGCGAAGGCCGCCGAGCGCGCCACCTCCACTGTCGCGATCGTGCCGAGCTGTAGTAACTCTGGGAGGCAGGGCGACCCGATGCGCGATCTGGACTGGAACAGCTTCGACGTCCTCGTCGTCGACGACGAGCAGGACAACCTCGACGCGTTCCGGTTCGCCTTCAGGAAGTCGTTCAAGATCCATTATGCGCTGGGCGGCGCCGAGGCCCTCTCGCTCCTCGATCGCCTCGATCCTGCGGTGATCGTGGCGGACCAGCGAATGCCGGGGATGAGCGGTATCGAGTTCCTCAAGCAGGCGAAGGAGCGGCGGCCTGACGCGGCGGGCGTGCTGCTCACCGCCTACGCGGACATGACGGTGCTCATCGACGCGGTCAACTCGGGCGCGGTCGACCGGTACGTCCAGAAGCCCTGGAACTCGAGGGAGCTCGCCGTCATCCTCCGGCAGGCGATCGCCGGGGTCGCCACCGTGCGGGAGAACCGGCGGCTGCGCGAGCAGCTCGCGCAGTACGCGGGCTACCTCGAGCGCGAGCAGCGGGACCCGATCGATTTCGGCGAGATCGCCGGCGAGAGCGAGGCCATGCGCGAGGTCGCCGCCCGGATCGGCGAGGTGGCGAAGGCGGCGACGCACGTGCTGATCGAGGGCGAGGAAGGGGCGGAGAAGGAGGTCGTCGCCCGGGCGATCCACGTGGGCTCCCCGCGGGAAGAGCAGCCGTTCGTCAAGGTGACCTGCGCCGCGTTCCGGGGCGACACGCTCGAGCGCGAGCTGTTCGGCTGGCGGCGAGGCGCCTTCGACGGCGCGTTCGCCGAGCGCGCAGGCCGGCTCGAGCTCGCCCACCGGGGGACGATCTACCTCGACGAGCCGGCGCCGCTCACGCCCTCGCTCCAGGCGAGGCTGCTCCGCGTGCTCACCGACGGCGAGGTCGAGCGGCTCGGGTCGACGGAGACCACGCGCGTCGACGTGCGCGTCGTGCTGTCGCTCACGCCCGGCATCGACGAGGCCTGGGCGCGCGCGGGCGTGCTGCCCGAGCTCGTCTCCCGGCTCTCGGTGTTCCCGCTCAGGCTGCCCCCGCTCCGGGAGCGGCGCGAGGACATCCGCGCGCTCGCCGAGCACTTCCTGCGCAAGGTCGCGCGGCGCAACGCCCGCGCGGCCACCGCGCTGTCGGAGGAGGCGCTCGCGAAGCTCGCGGCGTACTCGTGGCCGGGGAACACGCGGGAGCTGGAGAACGTGGTCGAGCGCGCCGCCATCCTGTCGCGCGGCGACGTGATCCTGCCCGAGCACCTCGCGTTCACGGCGCGCGCGCAGCCGGCCGAACCGCCCGCGCGCGCGCCGAGGGCCGCCGCGCCGGCGGAGCCGGAGGCGGACCCGGCCGGAAGAGAGCCCGCCGCGCCGGCGTGCGCGCGGCCAAGGCTCGACCTGAGCTCCCAGCTCGACGACATCGAGCGGCGGGAGCTCCTCGCCGCCCTGGAACGCTGCGGAGGGAACAAGGCGGAGGTCGCCCGGCAGTTCGGCATGCAGCGCACGACCCTCTATTACAGGCTGAAGCGGCTCGGAATCGAAGGTTGACGACGGTTGACGACGGTTGACGACGGTTGAAGGCGGTCGACGAGGGCCGGCGCTCCCTGACGACACCCGACGGTCGCTGACGGCCCCGCCGGGACGCCGCGGCGCGTGGCCACGGTCGACGCCGGGGGCGACTTGCGGCAGATTGCGTCCGCATGCTGAAGGTCGGCGAGCGCGCGCCGGAGATCGACACGATGGCCATCGACGGCCAGCGCTTCGTGCTGTCGGCGCAGGGTGGGCTCTGCACGGTCGTGTACTTCTTCCCGAAGGCCTTCACGCCCGACTGCACCGTCGAGGCCCAGCTCTTCCGCGACAACCACGCCGAGATCGCGCTCGCGGGCGCCAGCATCGTCGGCGTCAGCACCGACGACCACAGGACGCAGTGCCGGTTCGCCGAGGCGCAGAAGGTCCCTTACCCGATGATCGCCGACCGCGATCGCAGCGTATGCCGCGCCTACGGCGTCCTCTGGCCGCTCATCGGCCTCGCCCGGCGGATCACCTACGTCGTCACGCCCGCCCTGGAGATCGCGGCGGTCTTCCACCACGAGTTCCAGGCCAGGAAGCACCGCGACGACGTGCTCTCGTTCATCGACAAGCGCTTCCGGGCGGCGCGCCCCCCCGCGGGGTGAGCGCGGAGCCCGCCGTGCGTCCCGCCCCCGAGCCCCGCGCGCCCAGCGAAGGCGCCGCGCTCCTCGAAGGAGCGGCGCCGCTGTCGCGTGACTTCTACGCTCGCCCCGCGCTCGTCGTCGCGCGGGCGTGCATCGGCAAGGTGCTCGTCCACACGACGCCCGAGGGCACCGCCGCCGGACGCATCGTCGAGACCGAGGCGTACCGCGGCCCGGAAGACCTCGCCGCGCACAGCGCGGGCGGGCGACGGACCGTGCGGACGGAGGTCATGTTTGGCCCGGCGGGCTATGCGTATGTGTTCCAGCTCTACGGCATGCACTGGGCGTTCAACCTCGTCGTGGCCTCGGAGGGAGAGCCGCACGCTGTCCTCATCCGCGCCATCGAGCCGATGATCGGCCTCCCGCTCATGAGCCGCCGGCGAGGCGTCGCGCCTGGGCGGATCGAGCTCACCAACGGGCCGGGGAAGCTGTGCAAGGCGCTGGGGCTCGACCGCTCCGCGTACGGGATGGATGTCTGCGGAGCGCAGCTCTCGCTGCTGCCCGGCGCTGCTGGGCCCATCGGCAGGTCGCCTCGCATCAACGTCGACTATGCAGGTGCGTGGGCGAAGAAGCCGTGGCGGTTCTACGAACGCGGCAATCGCTATGTCTCCGTTCCGCCTCGCCATTGAGCGGGCGTGAGGGCGCGAGCGCTCGAAGCGCTCGCGCCCGGGCCCAGGATCGCGCGACAATGGGCTCATGGGATTCTGGCCTTTCGGGGGGCGTGAACCTGCCAACGTCGAGAGCGCGTCGCAGGTTGTCACGGCGGGCACGCATCGGGAGACCCTGCGGGGAAAGTTAACGCTCTATTTCAAGGAGCCGCAGACGCGGAGCGCCGCGGACAGGGCCGCGGAGCGGTGCGCGCAGATCGCCGGCGACCTGCTGCGCGAGACCGCAGAGCACGAGGCGCTCCTCGGCAAGGAGGCGGAGCTCGCCGCGGCCATCGCGGCCCGCGCGCCGCGCGGCCTCCCGGGGCTCCGCGCGATCGAGCTCGCGGCGCTGCACGTCGTGACCGAGCGCACCACGCAGTCGCGGCGCGGCGAACCGACGCTGTCCGTCCAGGATCCCACGCGGATCGCGGGCGCGCGCGCGCCATCGAACAAGCCCTCGCCGGGCGGCGTGAGCCGGACCACCGGCGTGCCGCCGGCCAACAGCCGCGCCCTGGCGCAGGCTCCCGGCGCGCCGCCGACCGTCGGTCGCAGCACGCCGTCGAGCATCCCGCCGCCCGTCAGCGTGCGCTCGCCGCCGAGCTCCGGCGCGCAACGCCCCCGCGCCGCCGGAGCGGGCGCCGCGCGGGCGTCGAGCCCGGGGCTCATCGGCTCGCCCCCCACCGTGATCGCGGCCGCGCTCGCGCCGCTCCTTCGCGACGCGTCCACGCGGCTGCTCCTCGGATGCCTGCGGGCGCACGATCTGATCATCGTGCGCCGCGTCGCGATCGATCCTGGCGCCGCAGATCAGCTGGCCGCGCTGCTGCCCGTCTCCGAGGCGCCGCCGGGTGAGTTCGAGGCGAGCCGAGCCGCCGAGCTCTCCCGCTGGCACACGGTGCTCGGCTCGCCCGTGATCAGCCAGCTGCGCACGGAGTCGTGCGCGATCAGCGCGCAGAAGGCCCGGGCCGCGCTGGGCGCCGCGAACATCGCGGCGGGCGTCGCGGGGGAGCTGATCGACGCGCTCTGCCGCACCGCCTTCCCGGGCCTCGCGCTGTCGAGCGCCCACATCGATCGCTACGCGGAGCGGGATCTGAACGAGCTGGCGGCCGAGAGCGTGGCGCGCATCCTCCGGCACCCGAACTCGAAGCCGCTCCGCCTCGCGCTCGGCCCGCTGCTCGACGCGGTGCACGGCGACGTGGACGGCATCTCCCGCCTCGCGAAGGCCTCGCTCGGCAGCGCGCACTGAGGCCGATGCCACCGCTCGGCACGTTCCCTTCCCGGCGAGCTGGCGCTAGGAGGCGCAGGTGCGACACCATGATCTCTCCCATGAGCTCTCTTTCTCCCGCAGATCGCTCCGCGGCCACCTCTCCCTGCTCGCCGCGCTGCTCTGCGCGTGCGGGCCGGCCGAGCGCGCCGCGCCGCCCGCGCAACCCGTCACGAAGGCGGCCGTGGTGAGCCCGGCCGACGCTCGATCCGGCGCGGCGGGCGCGGAGGCCGGCGCCGAGCAGGCGCTCGCGGCCTTGTCGGCGCGCGTGCTCGAGGAGTACCTGCGCGACGAGCCGGTCCGCGCCACCGAGGCAGGGGACCACCGGTACGACGCCGTGTGGCCGGACGTCACCGCGCAGGGCGAGGCCGCGCGCCGGCGCACGATCGAGGCGGCGCTGGCCGAGCTCGGGGCGCTCCCCGCGGCGCGCCTCGGCGTCCAGAGCCGCGTCGACGCGGCGATGATCGAGAACCAGCTGCGCTCCTGGCTGTTCGCGATCGACGAGCTCCGCGAGGCGACGTGGAACCCGATGGTGTACACGGGCCTCGTCGGCGACGGGCTCGATCCCCTGATCACGAGGAGCTTCGCGCCGCTCGAGGAGCGCCTGCGGAGCCTCGGCGGTCGCCTCTCGGGCATCCCTGCGCTCGTGCGTGCCGCGGAGCAGCGCCTCACGGCGGCGCCGCCGCGCGTCCACACCGAGACGGCGATCGCGCAGAACAAGGGGCTCATCGCGCTCTGCAAGTCCGAGCTCCCGGCGCTGTTCGCGTCGGCCCCGGCGCAGCAGGCCGAGCTCGACGCGGCCGCGAGGGCGGCGGCGGCGGCGCTCGAGGGCTTCCAGGCGTTCCTCGAGAAGGACTTGCTCCCGAGGAGCAACGGCGACTTCCGGCTGGGCCGCGCGCGCTTCGAGAAGAAGCTCCGGTTCACGCTGGACGACGCGACCATCGACGTCGACGGCGTGGTCGCGAGCGCCCGCGCCCTGCTCGCGGCGACGCACGCCGAGATGCTCGAGACCTCGAGGGAGCTCTGGCCGACGCTCTTCGGGAAGCAGCCTTTCCCGAGGGTCGAGGCGCAGGACGAGAAGATGGCCGCGATCAGGAAGGTGCTCGACGCGCTCGCGGCCGATCACCCGACGAACGCGACCATCGTGAAGGCGTCCGAGGAGCTCCTCGCGGAGGCGACCGACTTCGTCCGCAAGCGCGACCTCGTGCGCATCCCGGAGGAGCCCTGCCGGGTGATCGAGATGCCCGAGTACCGCCGCGGCGTCGCGATCGCCTACTGCGACGCGTCCGGCCCGCTCGAGGCAAAGCAAGAGACGTTCTTCGCGATCGCGCCGACGCCGAAGGACTGGCCGAAGGCGCGCGTGGACTCGTTCTACCGCGAGTACAACTCGAGCATGCTCGCCGACCTCACCGTCCACGAGGCGATGCCGGGCCACTTCCTGCAGCTCATGCACAACAACAAGTTCCCCTCGAAGCTCCGCGCGGTCTTCTCGAGCGGCCCGTTCGTCGAGGGGTGGGCGGTCTACACCGAGTGGCTGATGGCGCACCACGGCTTCGGCGGCCCGAAGGTGAGGATGCAGCGCCAGAAGATGGTGCTGCGCATGTCGGTGAACGCCCTCCTCGACCACGGGGTGCACGCGGGCGCGATGGGCGAGGAGGAGGCGCTCTCGCTCATGACGAAGGACGCCTTCCAGGAGGAAGGCGAGGCCGTCGGCAAGTGGCGGCGCGCCCGGCTCACGAGCGCGCAGCTCACCACGTACTTCCACGGCTTCACCGAGATGATGCGCCTGCGCGCCGAGCACGAGCGCAAGCCGGGCTTCACCGAGCGCGCCTACCACGACCGCCTGCTCAGCCACGGCTCGCCGTCCGTACGGCACCTCCCGGCGCTTCTTTCGGAATAGCGGCGAGCCGCGCGCGGCGGGAGGGCCGCGCGCGGCGGAAGGTCACACCGGGGAGATCGAGCCGCCGAGCTCGACGAAGCGCGCCTTGGGAAACGCCTTCTGGCAGGCATCGAGCTGCCAGTCGCCCTTGAAGAGCACGACCGGGTTCCCGTGCACGTCGAGTGCGCCGTAGCCGTAGAGGTTCGACTCGAGCTCGGCGAGGGGCACCGGCTCGCCCTCGACCCAGCGGGCCAGGCTGAACGAGAGCCGCTCGATCCGGGCGTCGACGCCGTACTCGGCCGCGAGGCGGTGCTTCACGACGTCGAACTGGAGCTCGCCCACGACCCCCAGGATCGCCTCGCCCTCCCGCCCCTCGGGCGGCCGGAAGAGCTGGACCGAGCCCTCCTGCGCGAGCTGCTCGAGCCCCTTCTTGAGCTGCTTGCGCTTCATGGGATCGATCATGACGACGCGGGCGAACTGCTCCGGCGGGAACTGCGGCAGCGCGGCGTACTTCACGGGCGAGCCGCTGCAGAGCGAGTCGCCGATGAGGAAGAGCCCCGGGTCGAAGACGCCGATGATGTCGCCCGCGAAGCCGTCCTCCACGAGCGTGCGCTCCTGGGCCATGAACTGCACCGGGTTGGTGAGCCGGATGTCGCGGCCGAGGCGCACGTGGTGCACCTTCATCCCGCGCTCGTAGCGGCCGGAGCAGACGCGGAGGAACGCGATCCTGTCGCGGTGGGCCCGGTCCATGTTCGCCTGGATCTTGAAGACGAACGCGGTGAAGCGGTCGTCGTCCGGGGCGATGGGGCCCTTGTCGCTGCCCCGCGGCGCGGGCGGGGGCATGAGCTCGATGAACGCGTCCAGGAACTGCGGCAGGCCGAAGTTGGTGATGGCGCTGCCGAAGAACATGGGCGTGACCTCGCCGCGGGCGAGCTTGTCGCGATCGAGCGCGTCGCCGGCGGCGTCGATGAGCTCGATGTCCTCGCGCAGCTGGCGGGCGCCCTCCTCGTCGAGCGCCTCGACGAGCTCGGGCGCGTCGAGCGACACGACCTCCATCGGGGCGATCTCGGCGCCGTGCGCGACGAGCTCGAAGAGGAAGACCTGCTTGCGCTCGCGGTGATAGACGCCGCGGAACTTGCCGCCCGCCGAGATGGGCCAGGTGACCGGGTAGACGCCGATGCCGAGGACCTCCTCGACCTCGCCGATCAGCTCGAACGGGTCGCGCCCGGGGCGGTCGAGCTTGTTGACGAAGGTGAAGATGGGCATCTGCCGGAGCTTGCAGACGCGGAAGAGCTTCTTCGTCTGCGTCTCGACGCCCTTCGCGCAGTCGAGGATCATGATGGCGGCGTCGGTCGCCATCAGCGCGCGGTAGGTGTCCTCGCTGAAGTCGGCGTGGCCAGGGGTGTCGACCAGGCTCAGGAGCCGGCCCTTGTACGGGAACTGGAGAACGCTGGTGGAGATGGAGATGCCGCGCTCGCGCTCCATCTCCATCCAGTCGCTGACGGCGTGGGCGCGCGCCTTCTTGGCCTTCACGGCGCCGGCGAGCTGGATGGCGCCTCCGTAAAGCAGGAGCTTCTCGGTTAGGGTGGTTTTGCCAGCGTCGGGGTGGGAGATGATCGCGAACGTCTTTCGACGGGCGATCTCGCGGGTGAGCATCGGGTCGGGCACAGCGGCGCGGCAGGATAGAGTCCGTGGGGGCTGCGTCAACCCAAGGGGCGACGGAGCCAGGACGGGCGGCGACGGAGCCAGGGCGGGCGGGGGTGGTGCGCGAGCGGGCGGCGGGGGTCCCCCCACGAACTCGGGCCTTTTGGGGGGCTGGTGCCGCGCTGGACGGGGGACTCGATCGGAGAGGGGGCGCTGCGGGGCGGGCCGGCCCTCGGGTTCGTGGGGCCCACCCCCGCCGCCCGCTCGCGCACCACCCCCGCCCGCCCTGGCTCTTTGTAAGGAGGTTTTTGGAAGAGGCGGGGGCGGACGCTGGGGTTTGTGGTCCCAGCGGCGGTCACGCAGGACGCTTCGTCTCGGGGATTTGTAAGGGGGTCGTTATTTCGGGGCGCGGAGGGAGAGGGAGACGGTGACGCCTACGGGGTCGGCGCTGGGCGTGCCGATGGGCTTGTTCTTGAGGAACTGACGGATGCAGCGCTGCGCGTCGGAGGTGATGCCCCGAGCGTCGAGGATCTCGACCCCCTCGGCGCGGCCGCGCACCCGGACGAGGAACTGGACCTTGATGCTGCCCGACACGCCAGAGAGGCCGCCATGGTCGGCAACACACTTCGCAAGGTCGGGGGCGACCTTTTCGAGCCGCTTGGCCACGTTCGGGACGTCGCCGTTCATGAACTCGGGCTTCTTGATCTCCACGAGAGGGAGCGGGGCCGACACGATGGAGGCGTCAGGCACGCCGCCGTCGATGGGGCCGGCGTCGCCGGGAACACCGCCGTCAGGCGGGGGGGCGCCGCCGTCGGGAGGGGGCGGCTCGGGCTGCGGCGACGGCGGGAGCCAGCCGGCATCCGCCTCGCCCGGCTCGAGGCAGCGCACGAAGCCACGGTGCGGATCCTCCAGCGCGCCGTGCGGACAGCGCGGAGCGCCGCCCCCGTCGGGCGCCGCCGCCGTGATCCACCCCTGCTCCGGCGGCTCCTGCCGCGGCGGCGCGCCGCCCTCGGCGACCGCGCCGACGCAAGCGCCGACAGCGCCCATCGACAGCGCCACAGAGATCGCCCACTGACCGAGACGCCCACCTGCTGCTCTCCACCGCATCGGCCGCTGTGATACTGCGGAACGGGCGCGCGTACAGGAGAAACCGCGGGCAGCCCGTCGAGGCAGCCGCGAGGCGCTCGCCGACGGCGGCGACGACCGCGGTCTCGGAGCCCGCGAAAGCGGGCTCAGAGGGCGATGTGAGCGAGCGATCCCGCCGAAGCGTCCCAGAGCGCCCGCGCCCGGGACAGGGCGTCCGCATGCGCCTTGGTCCCCTCGGCGGGCCCTGTCACGGAGACCACGCCGCTCGCCCCGAGCTCGATCCGCTCGATACCTGCGTCCGGGAGCTCGTCTCGGAGCTCCTTCGTCATCCGCTCGCCGATGCGCTGGAGGAGGCGCGCCAGCCGCTCAGGCGTGATGTCCCGGAACACGAGCACCTGCGGGAGAGGGAGCTCCGAGACGAGGCGAGCGCGGTCGGAGAGGCCCTGCTCGCCAAGCCGCCTCTCGACGAGCGCCGCGAACACGCTCCCGTACGCCCGGTCGACCTGCTCCCGCCGGAACCGCTCGTCGATGGCCGGTCCGAGCCGCGTCTCCAGCTGCGCGACGCCGTTCAGCCCGTTGGCGAAGCGCCCCTCGTTCTGCGCGAAGTACTCCCCCCGCGCGCGCAGGTCGCTCGCCAGCGACGCGAAGTGCTCGCCCATCGTCGAGAGGGCGCGCAGCACGAGATCGGTGAACCTGAGCTCCTCCCGGATCCAACCCACGTCCGTCACCCGGTCGGCCATGAACGGCCAGACGACGAGGTTGTAGTAGTTGTTGAAGTCGAGGAGATACTTCAGCCGATAGAGCTCGAAGCTGCCGAACACCGGATACATGCGCTCATAGAGCCGGAGCGTGCTGTCGTACTTGAACCGGTAGTACGCGTCGTAGGCCGCGACCTTCTCCTCGAACCCGGCGCGGTCGCCGCGGACGTCGGAGAGGATCATCTGCGTGATGAACTCGTTCGCGGTCGCGATGAAATCGGATCCGGGGCTGTAGAAGGGATCGGTGAACGCGCCGGCCTCGCCTGTGACGGCGTAGCGGTCGGTCGAGAAGTACTGCTCCGCGTGGTACGGCAGGTGGGCATAGCTCTGGAAATCCTCGAGCTCTGCCCCCTCGAGCAGCTCGCGCGCGGCGCGGTGGGCGCCCAGGAAGCGCTCGAACTCCGCGCGCGTGCGCGGCCCGGGCAGCGCCCCGGCAGGCGCGTTCCCCGCGCCGATCCGGTCCTTGTCGAACACGACGCCCACGCTCATCAACGCGGGTCGGGGATCCGCGTTCGCGGTCCCCTCCAGGTCGCCAGCGAGCGGGATGAACCAGATCCAGTACCCGTCGTACATGAAGTGGTTCGTCGACAGGTGGCGCGACGTGTACCGCGCGCGCGACCGCCACGCCGCGTCGGTGACCGCATCGAGCCCCGCGACGCCGCGGTAGCGCCCCCACGCGGCCGCCGTGTTGAGCCGCGCCTCCTTGTGCACCTTCACGCCGAGCTTGCGGAAGAGCACGTGCCGCCGCCCGGAGGCGTCGCACACCCAGCGGCAGGCGACCTCGCGCCGCTCGCCGCCCTGCTCGTAGACGACCGTGTGCCGCCCGCGCCCGTCGATCGCGACGTCGACCACCTTGGCGCCGAGCTCGACCTCGGCGCCCGCGGCGCGGTTCATGGTCACGAGATCGCGCTCCAGCCGCGCACGCTCGAGCTGGAAGCTCGGGTGGAACGGCATGTGGTCGGAGCCGATCTCGCTCATCCGGGGCAGCGGGAGATCCTTGTCCGGCGAGTCGAAGAAGAAGCGGAGCCCGTTCTTGGGCAGCTGGTGCTGGTAGAGGTACGTGCCGAGGTTCAGCCGGCGAACCATGTAGTTCGCCGCGACCTCCACCGTGCTCTCGCCGACCTTGTAATCCTCCATCACCTCGGCGGCCTCGAGCACGAGGACCCCGAGGTCGGGGCACGCGAGGCGGAGCTGCCGCGCGAGGAAGCCGCCGGCGATGCCGCTGCCGATGATGACGATATCGAACGTGCGCATGACGAGAGCCCTTATACCGCGCCCCCGCCCGGCGGCGCGGGCTCTCCGAGCAGCTCGGCGCGGAGCGCGCCCGGCATCGCCTCCGCCTCGTCCGGGCGGAGCAGCCCGTCGCCGTGGATGATCGACGCCGAGAGGCGACCGCCGAAGCGGCTGAAGATCACCTGGAAGCCGGGCGGCGCGACGACCGCGGGCAGCGGGTACGCCGAGCGCACCGCGAGCCCCGCGAACCGCTCCACCGTCACCGCGCCGGGGTTCGAGACGATCAGCGAGGCGAGCTCACCCTGGAAGGGCTGGTCCCCCAGCCAGCGGTAGATCGGGCCGGGGAGCCAGCGGGCCAGATCGAGCGCGGCGATCATGGCGAGATCGAGCCTGTCGCGCACCACGGCGCGCTGCTGCTCGGCGAGGCGGGCCACCGCGCGCGCGTCGTCGTGGAGCTCGTCGCGGCCGAGCGAGAGCAGGGCCATCGTGAGGTGATTGCCGAAGAGCCGCCGCGCCCCCCCCTTGGGGTCGAGCGAGAGGGGCAGCGGGATCACGTGGTGCGGCGGGGCGAAGCCGCGGCCCGCGAGCGCCCGGTCGGCGAGCCGCGTCGCCGCGATCAGCATGAGGCTCGTCTCGGCGAGCCGCGCGCGCTGGCGCACCCGGAGATCGAAGGCGCGGGTCTCCTCCGCCGAGAGCGTGAGCCGGAGGACGCGGGAGGCCGAGGGCCGCACCCCAGGACAGGCGCGCGCGAGCGACAGGATGGGCGCGCGGCCGAGCGACAGCACGTGGGCCTTGTACGCGCGCGCCAGCGCGACCCGCTCGTCGCGGTCCATGGCAGCCAGCAGGCGCTCCGGCGCGTCGTGCCGCTCCTGCGGCGGCGGCGGATCGTCGGGCGCGTCGCCGCTCCCGGAGCCCAGCCAGGCGGCGAGCCGATCCGCGCCCCTGCCGTCCGTCAGCGCATGGTGGTGGCGGAGCACGACCGTATCGCCGTCGCCCACCTCGCGCACGACGTCGAGCGCCCACGGCCGCTCCGCGGAGGTCCGGTCCGCGAGCAGCGCCTCGAGGCGCGCCGCGCGCTCGCGCTCGCCCGCCACCTCGTGGAGGCGCAGCCCGGGGGCGCGCCGGTGGTGATCGACGACCCAGCGGGGCCGCCCCGCCCGCCCGAGCACGCTGTTGTCCAGCCGGAACCGGAGCTCGGGGAGCGCCCGGGTCGCGCGCTCGAGCCGCACCGCGAGCCGCGCCAGATCGAGGCGACCGTCGAGCTCGATCACGAACAGGCAGTGGTTGCCCGCCTGGCCGCGCGATCGCATGGCGCGATCGTTCATGAGGTGGAAGAAGTCGATCCCCCCGAGCAGAACGGGCGATGTCATGGTCTCCGCGAGGCACCGCCGATCAGGGGGGAGCCGCGCGCGACCCTAGCAGCCACGCAGGCCGCACGACAGCGCCCGCAGGCGGGGGATCACGCATCCTCGCCACGCACGCCGCGCGCCCGCGCAAGAAAACGAAAGTATCCACATCATGGATACATGGTTCATCCTATATTCTCGGAGTGAATCTTTCGGCGATCGACGTCAACCTGGTGATCGCGCTCGACGCCTTGCTGCAGGAGCGCAGCGTGACGCTCGCGGCCCGCCGGGTGGGCCTCAGCCAGCCCGCCATGAGCCACGCGCTGACGCGGCTGCGTGAGCTCTTCTCCGACCCGCTGCTCATCCGGGTCGGCCGGCAGATGGCGCTCACCTCGCGCGCCGAGGCGATGACGCCGCAGGTCGCCGCGATCGTCCACGATCTCGCGGGCCTCTTCGGCGAGACGACGCCGGCGTTCGACCCGGCGACGAGCGATCGCACCTTCCGGATCGCCGCCACGGAGTACGTGGAGCTCGTTCTCCTGCCGCGGCTCAACGCGGCGCTGGCGCAGGGCGGACCGAGGCTCGCGCTCCACCTGCTCCCGCTCGACGGCCGCGCCGTCGACGCGCTCCGGAGCGGCGAGATCGATCTCGCGATCGGCGTCTTCCCGCAGGAGAGCCTCCCCTCCGACCTGCGCCGCGCGCCCCTCTTCGACGATCGCTTCGCGGGGCTCGCGCGCATGAGCCACCCCACGGCGCGCGGGCAGGTCGATCTCCAGACCTACGCGGCCCTCCCGCACGTCGTCGTCCCCAGGCGCGGCGCCCACGACGGGGTCGCGGACGATCTCATCACGGCGCGCGGGATCGCGCGCCATGAGGCCATGACGGTGCCGCACGTGCTCCTCGTGCCGCACGCCATCACCGCGTCGGATCTCGTGGCCACCGTGGCCACACGCCTCGGCAGGGCGTTCTCCAGCCTGGTGCCGCTCCGCACCTTCGACCTGCCGTTCGAGCTGCCGCCCATCGAGATCGCGATGGCGTGGAACAGCCGGACCGAGGGCGATCCCGCGCGGACGTGGCTGCGCGGCGTCGTGACGGACACCGCCCCGAGCCCGCGGGAGGCGGCCCGGCGCAAGCGCGCCTGAGGGGGTTCAGGGCGCGGCGAGGCGCGCCGCGCCCCGGGGTTACCGGCCGAGCGCCTCGGCGCGGTTCACGATGCGCGGCGTGAGGAAGATGACGAGCTCGTTCCGTACGTCGCTCGCGCGGCGCCGCTGGAAGAGGAGGCCGAGGACCGGGATGTCCCCGAAGAACGGCACCTGATCGAGGTTCCGGCCGGTGTTGCGGGTGAAGATCCCGCCGATCACCGCGGTGTGCCCGTCCATGATCAGGAGGTCGGTCTCCGCCTCGCGCTTCAGGATGGTCGGGTCGCCGCGAGCCGACGTCTGGTTGAAGTCGGGCTCGTCGCGGTTGATCTTCACGTGCATCGCGACGCTGCCGTCCGAGGTGACGTGCGGCTTGACGAGCAGCTGGAGCTTGGCCTCCTGGAAGGTCGTCTGCACGCCCTGGGCGCTGATCTGCGAGAACGGGATCAGCGTCCCCTGGCTGATCCGCGCCTCCCGGTTGTCGAGCGTGAGGATGCGCGGGCTCGAGACGACCCGCAGCATGCCGCTCGCCTCGGCCGCGGAGAGCCGGACGCCGAGGTTGACGGTGTTGTTGATCGAGCCGAGCGTGAAGCCGAGCGCGCCGCCCTGCCCGGCGCCGACGATGGCCGGCAGGTTCACCGCGAAGTTCGGGTTCGAGACCTGGCTCGCGAACGGCGAGAGGCCGCCGGTCGGGCTGTTCGAGTCGGTCGCGCCGCCGGCGATGCCGATCGCCGAGGGGAAGACGAGCCCCGTCGGGTTGCCGGTCGCCGCGCTGAACGTCCCGTCGCCGCCCCACTGGATGCCGATGTCGCGCACGTAGCGGCTCGTCGCCTCCACCACGCGCGCCTCGATCAGCACCTGCGGCGTCTGCGTGTCGAGCGAGCGGACCAGCTCCTCGATCTGGTTCAGGTTCCCCGCGACGTCGCGCGCGATGAGCACGTTGGTCCGCTCGTCGACCGCCAGCGAGCCGCGCGGCGAGAGCATATCCTTCGAGCGCTCCTGGAGGTCCTTCGCCTCCGCGTAGTTGATCGGGATGAGCCGCGTCTCGAGCGGCGCGAGCTGGAGCTCGCTCTTGCGCCGCGCGATCGCGAGCTCCCGCTCCTTGTTGAGATCGGCGATCGGGGCGACGCGGATCATGTTGCCCTGCCGGACCACGCCGAGGCCCTTGGCCTGGAGCACCGTCTCGAGCGCCTGGTCCCACGGGACGTTGCGCATCCGGATGGTGACCGTGCCGGTCACGTTGTCGGCGGTCACGATGTTGACCCGCCCCACGTCGGAGATCAGCCGGAGGACGTTGTGGATGTCCGCGTCCTTCAGGTCGAGGTCGATGCGCCGCCCCGTGAACCGCCGCTGCTGCCCGGCGATCGCGGGCATGAAGGCGCCGGCCTGGTCGGGCTCGACGAGCGACTCCTGGCTGCTCGCCGCGCCCTCGAACGAGGTCTCCACCTTCGGCGCCCCGTCGTCGAGGAGCGCCTCGCGCGCCACCGTGCGGGTCCGCCTCGCCGCGCCGCCGTCGGCGGCGATCCCCGAGAGCGTCGTGGGCAGCGCGCCCTTCGCGACGCTCAGCACGAGCGCGTTGCCCTCGCGCGCGACCACGCCCGAGGCGCCCTCGACCTGCTCGACCTCGACGACGACCCTGGAGCCGTCGCTGTTGCGCCGGAACGTCGAGATGGCCCGCACCGGGCCGCCGAAGGCGCCGACGTCGAGCTTGCGCTGGAGGGCGTCGGGGAGCCGGACGCCGCTGAGCTCGATGACGCGACGCCCCCCCTTGCCGGTCGACTCGCGGTAGCCCGGGATCGACGAGAGCTCGATGACGACCCGATCGAGCGTCGCCTGGTGCTCGAAGCGCACGTCGGTGATCGTCGCCGGCTCGCGCTCCGGCGCCGCCGCCGCGGGGCCGGCCGGGGCCCGCGCCGCCATGGGCGCCGTCGCGTCGGCGGCGGCGAGCTCGATGACGAGCGCGCCCTGCTCGGCGCGGATCCGGTAGGCAGCCGGGCGCGCGAGCTGCACGAGCACCCGCGTCGTCCGCTGGGTCGCCTTGCCGAACCCCTGCGTCATCACCCCGGCCACGATCGCGTTGCCGCTCGTGATCGCGCCGGAAGCCCCGCCTGCCTCGGCGCCCTCGAGGTCGATGAGGAGCCGCTTGCCGCCGTCCGCGACCCGCGCCGAGAAGCGCGGCTCGCCGGTCGTCGCGACCACGATCTCGGCCTTGCCCTCGTCCGGCGCCGTGAGCCTGACGTCGCTGACCTTGATCGGGGCGGCGGCGTCTGCGTCTCCCGCAGGAGCGCCGAGGATCAACATCACCCCGAGTGCCGCAGCACGGCGAAGCGCGCCCCGCCTCGGGCGATAGTCTCGATTGCTCTTCATTGCACTCCCGCTTCGCGGTGACGCGAGATCTGCGTCACGCTGCCGGGAGGCTACTTCGGGTGCCCGGCGCGGGCCCAATTCGTGGCGGTCACGGGGCGCCGAGGGCCGCCTCGTTCTCCTCGCCGAGCGGCCTCAGCGCGATCACGCGCGTGGTCGGCGGGATCTCCGGGTGCGACGGGTCCTCGCGGATGAAGACGACGTCCGAGTCGCGGATCCGATCGATGCGCCAGTTGACGGCCACGTCGACGCCCGTGGGGCCGCCCGCGTGCACGATCTCGGCCTTGCCGACGAAATCGCCCACCTTCACCACCCACCCGAGCCCCGTGGGATCGGTGAGCAGCGCGCGGGCGGGCGCGCGCGAGACGACGCCGACCAGCCTGAGCTCGTCGAGCGCAAAGCGATCCACGAGGACCTGGCGCTGGATCGTCACCCGACCCCGGGCCTGCGTCGCGAAGAGCGACTCGAAGCTCCGGAACGGGTCGCGGCTCCGGTCGCTCTCGGAGAAGTCGGCCTCCTGGAACTCCCGGAGCGGCAGCGGCGGCAGCTCTGGCGCGCCGGCGTCCGCGGCCGCGGACCCGGCGCCGGCCGCGGGCGCGCGCGGCGGCGAGGCGGAGGCCGGCGCCCCGGGCGGGCGCGGCTGGGTGGAGGAGGTCATCGGCTCTTCCTCCTCGCACCCCGCGAGCGCGAGGGCCGCGGCGGTGGTCGCCCCGAGGGCGAGCAGCATCATCCGGCCGGCCTTCACCGCACACCTCCGCCGCTGCGACGCTTCACGCCGCTCGTCGCGGTCTCCCCGGCGCGCACGGCGCGAAACGCGGTCGCGAGGCACTCCACCTTGACCTCCACGTCGCTCCCCACGACCTTCGGCTCCTTGATCTCGACCTCCTCGAGGTTGATGATGCGATCGAGCTGACCCACGCCGTGGAAGAACTTCGCCACCTGGTGGAACTTGCCGGAGAGCGTGAGCTGCATCGGCACCTTGGAGAAGAACTCCTGCGGGATCTCCTCGGTGGGGCTCCATGACGTCAGGTTGACGCCGGAGACGGTCGCGACGCCCTGGATGGCCGAGAGGAAGGCCGGCGTCTCGGACTCGTCCGGGAGGATCTTCTTCTGCTCGCGGCTCATCTGCTCGCGGCGGGTCTTCTCGTCGAGGTCCTTCTGGTAGGCAGCCTTGGACGCCTGCGCCTTGGTGAGCTCCGCCTGGAGCACCCCCTGCTTCTGCGCGGCGCCCTCGATCTGCGAGTCGACGTCGGCGTAGAAGCCGACGAAGTACAGGATGCCGACGAGCGCCGCGAAGAGCGCGCCGACGCCGAGCTTGGCGAGCGGCGGCAGCCGGTCGAGCGCCGAGCCGGCCTGCACGGGCATGGGCTTCGTGGCCATCAGTACCTCACCTTCAGCTGCAGCGCGAACGAGACGAGCTCGAGCCGCGACTCCTTCTCGTTCTCCTTCTTCCCCGGGAGCAGCTGCACGTCGTAGAAGTACGAGGACAGCTTCAGCCGCTGGGCGAGCTCGTAGACGTCGGTGCCGTCGCGCGCGAGCCCCTCGACGCGCACGGTCCGCTCGGACTCGACGTAGCTCGTGAGCCACAGCCGGCGGCTGTCCCAGGACGGGTTGTAGACGGCGAGCGGGTTCTCCTTGCGGAGCTGCGCGAGCTTGTCCGGGTCGGCGGTCGGCCCCTTGCCGTTCGTGAGCAGCTGCGCGAGCTCGAGGAGCACCGCGGTCGGCCCGCTGCGCGCGGCCTGGAGCTTCGCGATCGCGTCCTCGCGCGCGCGCAGCACCTCGAGCGCCTTCTTGATCTCCTCGTGGTTCGCCACGAGCGTGCGGATGTCCTGGATCTGGCTCTGCAGCAGCGAGTTCTTCCGGTTCTGCTCGTCGAGCTCCTCGACCTTCGTCTGGTGGAAGAGGAAGAGCGCGACGATCTCGAGGATCACGACGCCGAGCGTGACGAGCAGCCACCGCTGGCTCGCCTGGGGCGCGGCCCCGCGCGTGCCGCGCCGCTGCGGGAGAAGGTTGACGCGAATCACGAGCGCTTCTCCCGGTCCTTGCGCATCGCGAGCCCGAGCGAGACGCAGAACTGCGCCGCCCGGAGCCGGAGCAGCTCCTGGTTGACTTCCTTCGCTTCCACGGTGATGCGCTCCATCGGCTGGATCAGCTCGACGGCCACCCGGGCGCGCCGCCCGATCGCGGCGGGCAGCGCCGGCAGGTTGGACGAGCCGCCGGTCAGGTAGATGCGGTGCATGTCGCCCTCACCGCTCGTCGCCAGGAAGAAGTCGAGCGAGCGCTGGATCTCCCCCGCGATCGAGTCGCACACCTGCTCGATGGTCTCGATGACCTGCGCGGGCACGCCGCCCGGCCCCGAGGTCACGCTGGCGCACTTGAACTCCTCGGCCTGCTCGAAGCTGATGCCGAGCTTCCGCTGGATCTGCTCGGTGATGTAGTTGCCGCCGTTGCCGATGTCGCGGGTGAACGCGCTCGCGCCGCGCGACACGATGTTGATCGACGCGAGGCTCGCGCCGACGTTGATGATGGCGAACGTCTGGTCCGGCGGGATGCCGCGGTTCACCTCGAACAGGTTCTGGACGGTGAACGCGTCGATGTCGACCACCATGGGCTTGAGCTTCGCCGTCCTGGCGATCTGGGTGTAGTCGTTGATCTCGTCGCGCTTCGCGGCGACGAGCAGGAGGTCCATCTGCCCGGCCTCGGGGCGCCGGCGCAGCACCTCGTAGTCGACGTGGACGTCCTTGATGTCGAAGGGGATGTGCTGCTCGGCCTCCCACTGGATCTGCTCGTCCAGCTCGGCGGCGGTCATGAGCGGCACCGTGATCTTGCGGATGATGACCGCCTGGCCGCTGATGCTGAGCGCGATCTCGCGCTGGCGGATCTTGGCCTCGGAGAAGGCCCGGCCGAGCGCCTCGACGATGGCCTGCGCGTTCATGACGTGGCCGTCGACGATGGCCTGCGGCGCGAGCGGCGCGTAACCGAGCCGCACGAGGCCATAGCCCCTGCGGCCTTCCTTGATCTGAGCGATCTTGATCGCGCTCGATCCGATATCGACCCCGATCAAGTTCTTGCCTTCCGACATCCCGTCCGTCCTGCTCCGCGCCCGCCGTGGTGAAGCAAGGGAAGCCCGGGCTGCGTTGCCCGGCTCCCGGGCGCCCGATCCCCTGTGATCGCCTCTGGTCGCTTCTGGCGAAGCTTCGCACCACCGACGATCGCTGGGCAAAAAACCGCTTTACGCTCGCCTCCCGCCCGCCTATCGAAGTTCGATATGCGGTGCGGCGCCGCCGGCTCGGGCCGGCGAGCGCGCGCCAGCCCAGGGTAGCACCGTCCGGGGCTCGGTCGTCGGGCACGGATGACGTCAGGTCAGAGTCCCCTCATGCATCCGGAGTTCTCCCGTTTCTGCGGCATCGGCCCCCGCGCCGGGGCCGCGATGGAGCCCACCTCTTGGTCATCGCCGCCGTCGCGGCTGCGATGTGCGCTCGCCGCCCTCGCGGCGGCCTTTCTCCTGAGCGCCGCGCCCGGCGCGGCGCTCGCCGAGGACGGCCAGCACACGGTCTACGCCGGGCAGACGCTCGGAAAGATCGCGAAGCGGTACCGCATCACGGTCGACGCGCTCCGCGAGGCGAACGGGCTCAAGCCTGGCCAGCGGATCCATCCGGGCCTCGTCCTCGTGATCCCGGAGCGGGGTGAGCCCGGCGCGCGCGCGCGGTCCACGCGCGCCGCGCCCGGCCGGGCCGCCGCGCTGCGCGACGAGCGGGAGCGGAGCCGCGGCGCCAGCGCGAAGGAGCGCGACGCCGAGGGCCGTCCCCCTGGGAAGGGGTCGACGAAGAGGGACGGGGCGATGCCGCCCAACAAGCGCTATGCGCAGCGCCCCAAGCGCCCCGGATGGGTCCGCCTGGTGCGAGGCGCCGAGCGGCTGGACGTCCGGCTGCTCACGCCGAAGGGGCGGCTCGTGCCCAAGGCCCTCCCCAAGCTCAGCCGGCTGATGCGCGCGTCCCCCACCGCCTCGATTCCCATCGATCCGCGGCTCGCCACGCTGATTGGCATGGTGAGCGACCACTTCGGCGGCAGGCCCCTCCGCGTCGTCAGCGGTTATCGCCCCTACTCACCCACCCAGTACACCCCGCACTCCAACCACAACCACGGTCGCGCCGTCGATTTCATGGTCGAGGGCGTACCCAACACCGTGGTCCGCGATTTCTGCCGAGGTTTCCGCAACGCAGGTGTCGGATATTATCCCAACTCTACGTTCGTTCACCTGGACGTCAGATCAGATAAAGTGTACTGGGTGGATTACTCGGGACCTGGAGAGGCGCCGCGCTACGGGGGAGCGAAGGGTTCTGTTGCGGCCGATGAAGCGGCGCGCGATGTCCCCGTGTCCGCAGAAGAAGAGGTATATGGGTCAGGCGAGCCCCGTGTCCCTCAGCCGCAACCCATGAATACTACAGGGACAAACTCGGACACGGTGCGCGGCGGTAACGAGACGGAGAAGGTCCTGGGGTCAGGTTCACCCACCCCTGCTCCTGAAACTTCGCCCGCGAAAAGGTGAGCTGTCCCGGCCGCTGGCTATAATCCACACACTGAACATCCGCACCAGACACAATTGCACGGCTCTGCCTTGCACGCTGCGAGAGTTGTGGCACCAATCCTCCTCACGTGCAGCAATCGACCCGACTGCAGCGGGAGGGGCTCGCTCCTCCCATGTCGCTCCCCGCATGCTGTGATGCGGGCGGGTTCGTCCAGCCGGTCGCTTTTGGCGCGACGTGTCCGGTCGTTCCGTGTGAGCACGCACTGATCGAGGCGCCTTCTGCCCTCGGCCTCGATGGAGCGCCGAGCGTCGCTGTGCAGGAGCCGGGGGCGTCGCTCTCCCGCGAGCTTTGGGAGTCGGCGGAGGCCGCGTCAAGATGCGCGCACGAAATTTGGGACTCCGTGGAGGTCACGTCGGCCTGCACCTACGAGGGTCCGTGGCAGCTGTTGGAGCCAGACAGCGAGCCGGAGGTCGAGCCGGACGGCGGCCCGTGTAGCTTGCCGCGCTGTCCCGAGGCGGCCTGCACGGGCGGGCCGCGCGACCACGAGCCGACGTGCGCGCCGCTCCACCCGGAGGTGCTGCGGGGGTACTTCCCGCTCGTCCGCAAGCTGGTGCGGCAGGTGTCGCGCCACCTGCCGCCCAACGTGCAGCGCGACGACCTGCTCAGCGCAGGGATGCTCGGGCTCGTCGACTCGCTCCGCAAGAACGGCGGGAGCGACGGCGAGACGTTCGCCGGCTACGCGAAGCTCCGGATCCGCGGCGCGATCGTCGACGAGCTCCGCGCGCAGGACTGGCTCTCGCGGCGAGCGCGCGAGGCGGTCGAGGCGGAAGCCGCCAGCAGGGTCGGCGGCGCGACGGTCTTCGTGAGCCTGAGCGAGGTGACCCCGACCGAGGAGTCGGTGCACATGTCCGGCGAAGACGACCCGATCGAGGCGATCTCGGCGCAGGCGACCCGGCGGGCGCTGTCCTTCGCGATCGCGCAGCTCCCGGAGCGGGAGCGGCGCGTGATCGGCATGTACTACTTCGAAGGGGCGAAGCTGAAGGACATTGGCGCAGAGCTCGGGATCGGCGAGCCACGCGTCTCGCAGCTGCACACGCGCGCGCTCGGCATGCTGCGAGGCATGCTGTCCCACGCCTGACCGCCGCCCGCGCTCAGGGGACGAGCCGGCGCGCCCGGCCGGGCATCGCGACGCCGACCGCGAAGAGCGCGGTTTCCTCGTAGGTCTGCTGGAGGGCGGGGTCCCCGGAGGCCCGGTGCACGAACGCGTTGCGGTGCGCGCCGCGATCGAGCGCGACCACGCGGGCGCAGCCGAGGTCGAGCAGCGCCTCGGTCGTCGCCTCGTCGCTGTCGAAGGTGGTCGTGGCCACGAGCAGCGTGCCGTCGTCGAGCACGCAGGCAGCGCTGCGCCGGCGCATGGTCCCGATCTCGCGCGCCTCCGGCCGCAGCCTGCCGTCGTCGGCGGTGAGCGGCAGCTCGGTCGCGTCCGCGCCCGGCGCGAGCGGGGCGCCGCCCGCCGGGCGGATCTCGACGCGGCCCTGGCGGACCAGCAGCAAGCCTCCCTCGCCGCGGAAGCGAAGGCCGACGGTGCCGCCCACGGCGAGCCCGCGCGGGCCCCGCCGCCGGCCGGTGCCGACGCCGATCGCCGCGAGGACCTGCCGCCGCTCGTCGGCCGGCACCTCGGCGTCGAGCTTCGGCGCGCTCCGCGGCGAGATCTCGCGCGAGCCGGCGCGGAGTCGGAACAGGAACCGGCCCGGAGCGAAGGCGTGGACGCGGACCTGCGCGCCGAGGTGCACGGTGTCGGCGGCGTACACGGCCGGGCTCCACGCCGGGGGCGGCTGCGCGCCGCCGTCCTCGGCCCAGCCCACGCTCTCGCCCGGCAGCGACAGGTCCGGCGCCGGGGGACCGTGCGTCCAGCGCGACTCGAAGAAGAGAAAAGGGCGCGGCGACGCGGCCGCGGCGTGCTCCGGCGGCGCGATCGACATCGCGGGCGAGAGGCGCTCGGCGGTCAAGACGCCGTCCTGCTGGGGGCTCAGGAAGGCGACGCCGAGGGGGTCCGGCGCCCTGCCCAGCGAGACGCCGGCGAGGCACCCGGCGCGCTCGAGCGCCGCCCGGAGCGCGGCCGCGTCGAGGGCGCTGCCCCACGCGTGGACCACGAAGCCGCGGTCGGTCATGCACAGCGCCGCGCGCTCGACGACGAGGTCGTCGCCGTCGTCGGGAGAGAGCGTCGCGCTGGCCGGGGCGCGCTCCGCGGGAGGGCCGGCGAGGATGGCGAGCGGGGCCGCGGCGCTCCCTGCCTCGAAGAGCGAAGGGCCCTGCCAGAGCGCCCAGGGGAAGCGCGTGGCTCCCTCCGCGCGGGGCGCGCCGGGGCTCGCCGCCGCCGGACGCTGCCATAGCGCCCAGGGGACGCGCTCGACGTCCCCGCCGGACGGCCACGCGCCGAAGTACGGCCGGCCCGAGAGGTCGACCCCGAGCGTCGCCGCGCCGTCGCGCGGGGGCACGAGCGCGCGGCCGCCGACGACCATGCCGAGCGCCTCCGTCCCCGCGTGGGGCGCGCCCGGCTCGCGCGTGGAGGCGCCGAGGCCGATGGCGCCGCGGAGCGTCGACGCGTGGGGGAGCTGCCCCGTGCCGCGCGGGCCGACGGTCGGCCTGGGGGCCTCGTATCCCGCCTGCAAGGTGAACCGGATGTGCCGCGTGTCGATCGCGAGCAGGTGGACGCGCAGCTCTGGCCGCCGCGGATCGGGCCGGAGGGTCGTCGCGGCGAACGGGCTGGAGGGGCGCTGCGGATCCTCCTCGACGCCGGGGAGCGCGCGCGGGAGCGAGGGAGCCACCAGCACCCAGGCGCCCTCCCCCGGGAGCGGGGGATCGACCGCCGGCGCGACCGGCGGCGGCGGCCAGAGCGAAGGCCACCCCTCCGGCGCGGGCTCGGCAGACGCGGGGCCGCGGGTCACGTACGCGGCGGCCGGCGCGGCGCGCAGCTTCGCCGCCGCGCGATCCGCGGCGAGCGCGAGCCGCTCGACCGCGGCCGCCGCCGTCGGACCGAGCAGGCGCTCGGCGGACGGCCCGGCGAGCTCGCCGAGCGAGGGCACGCGGCGCGGGAGGTGGTGCGCGCGGGCGACGAACGGATCACGTCCGCCCGTGTCGACCTCGCCGGTGCTGGCGTTGAGCGCCGCCGGGACCGCCTCCGGCCCGAGCGCCATCACCAGGCCCTCGTCCACGAGGTCGAGCCGCGCAGACGCGGGCGGGTTGTCGAACGAGATCTCGGTGCGCGACGCGCCGTCCACGCTCCCGGTCTCGAGCCAGCCGTCGATCGCCGCGCGGAGCCGCTCGCCGACGGGCCGCGCTCCCGCGCGCCCATCGCCGCCCAGATCGAGCTGCGTGATCCCCTGCACGACGCCGAAGGCGGTGGTGGTCACGGCGACGCGGCTGCCGCGGGCGACGAGGCCGCGATCGTCGCCGAGGGGCGTCCCGGTCAGGTTGCGCACGCCGTCCAGGCTCACCGGCCGGCCGGAGCGGGTGAGCCGCACGCGCGCCCGGTACAGGTCGGCGGCGCCGCGCCCGTCAGGCGCGCGCTCCGCCTCGGGCCCGCGCTCCGCGGCGCCCGGGCGCGCGACGCGCGGGACGCGCGGGACGCCAAGGAACAGCACCCGGCGGCCCAGAAGCGCGTCGGAGAAGAACCCGCCGCGCTCCTCCCATACGAAGTCGTCCGGATTGACGGCGCCGCCGATCGCCTCCCCAAGCATCCCGGCGATGGCGTCCGCGGTCCGCGCTGGCGGGGGCGGGGTCGAGAGCCGCGCGACGGCCCCGAGAAGAGCGACGCCGAGCGCGATCGGGAGCCGACCGCGCAGGTGATCGATCCACGGCGAGAGCGGTCGGTCCGTCATCCCTGCGCGCGCGCGCTCCCTCCGGAGGCCGCGCCGGCCTGGGCCGCCGCGGTGCGCGGGCGGATCCCGAGGAGCTGGCGCGCGCGGTCCGGCTCGACCACCTCGCGGCCGATGCTCCGCGCGAAGGCGGCGGCGCGCGCGACGAGCGGCGCGCTCCCCTCGGCGAGCACGCCCTTGTCCAGGTAGATGTTGTCCTCCAGCCCGACCCGCGCGTGCCCGCCGAGCTGCATGGCGAGCTCGGTCATCGGGCGCTGGTGGCGGCCGACGGCGGCGACGCCCCAGGTGGCGCCTTGGGGGATCTGGGTGATCATGAACCGGAGCACGTCCTCGCGCGCCGCGATGCCGCCGGGCACCCCCAGGACGAACTGGAAGTGGAGCGGCTCCGCAAGCAGCCCCTCGGCGAAAAGGCTGAGCGCCTCATGGATATGGCCGACCTCATAGCACTCGAGCTCGGCGACGCTCCCCCCGGCGCGGATGCGGGCCGCCATGTCCCGGATGAGGGGCCGGGTGTTGTCGAAGATCCCGTCGCCGAAGTTGATCGTGCCGCAGTTCAGGGTGGCCATCTCGGGGCTGCAGAGCAGCGGTTGGGCGCGCTCGTCGACGCCCATCCCGACGGCGCCCCCGGTCGACGTCTGGACGATGACGTCCGTCTTCTCGTTGATCGCGGCGATCGCCTCGGCGAACAGCGCGCGCGACTGGCTCGGCGACCCGTCCGGGTTCCTGACGTGCAGGTGGACCACCGAGGCGCCCGCGTCGCGGCAGCGGGCGGCCTCGTCGGCGAGCTCGCGCGCCGTGATGGGGAGGTGCGGCGTCTGCGCCCGGGTCGTCTCCGCGCCGACGATCGCGGCCGTCAGGATGAGGGCGCTCTGCGGCGGCGTGACCAGGATCCGGGGGGGCGGCGTGATGATGGGCCGCGGCTCCGGGAGCTGCGCGTGGTCCGGGGGCGGCGCCGACAGCGCCGGCAGGACGAGGCGCGGCCGACGCTGGAGCTCCTTCGGGACGACACAGGTGCCGAGCGCCCGGCAGACGATGACCGGCTCGGCCAGCGCGTCGGCCGCCGAGGGCGCCACCCCGGCTTCGCGGACGCTGGCGACGACCTTGCGCGCCTCGAACGCCATCGCGCGCGACGTGGCGCCGACCTTGGTGACCACCCCGGTCGCCTCGATGAAGTCGCCTGCTCTGACCGGGGCGAGGAACTCGACCGCCTCGTACGCGCGGAAGAGCCCCTCGTCGCCGTCGAGACGGATCAGGAGCTCGGTGGCGACGTCGCCGAAGAGCGCGAGAATACGCGCGCCATCGCACAGCTCGCCCGCGTAATGTGCGTCGTGCGCGCCCATCCTGACGCGCAGCGTGACCGTGAGACCAACCCCTGTGCTCATGGGCGTGAAGACTCAACAGTCGACAGTCGGTAGTCAACAGAGGAAACTGCCCCCGCCGATGAACCTCGTAGAAGCCAGAAATCTCCCGCGCCACGTCGGAATCATCATGGATGGCAACGGTCGCTGGGCGGAGCTGCGCGGCGAGCCGCGCGAGGCCGGACACAAGGCCGGCAGCGCCGCCGTGCGGCGGATCGTGCGCGTCTGCCGGAGGCTCGGCGTCGAGGCGCTGACGCTGTACGCGTTCAGCGAGCAGAACTGGGCGCGGCCTCGGAACGAGGTCGACGCGCTGATGGGGCTGCTGCGCGAGTACCTGATGAGCGAGCGCTGCGAGATCCTCGAGAACGACATCCGCCTGGTCGCGATCGGCGACATCAGCCGGCTCCCCGAGGGCGTGCGCGACGTGCTCGACCCGCTCCGGAAGGCGTCCGCGACGAACCGCCAGATGACGCTCGCGCTGGCGCTGTCCTACGGCGCGCGCGAGGAGATCGCCGCCGCGGCGCGCGAGCTCGCGATGGAGGCGGTCGCCGGCAGGCTCGATCCGGAGTCGATCGACGGGGCGCTGCTCGCCGCGCGGCTGCCGAGCCTGAGCGTGGGCGAGCCGGATCTCATCATCCGCACCGGCGGCGAGCAGCGGCTCTCCAACTTCCTGCTCTACGGGGCCGCGTACGCCGAGCTGTCGTTCACCGAGCGGCTGTGGCCCGACTTCACCGAGGACGACCTGTTCGCCGCCATCGCGGCCTACCAGCGGCGCGACAGCGCCGACTCGCCCGCGCACGACGCGGAGGGCGGCGCCGGGGGCGAGCCGGCCAGCGCGCGGGGCGCGCTCGACGCGGAGCGGCCGTGGCGCGCGCACGAGATCGCCGCGCCCGCTTCGCATGCTTCCCACGATGGCTCACGGACGGGGGTCTGAGATTGGCTGCTTCCAACCTCACGATGCGGGTGCTCACCGCGCTCGTGGCCGCTCCCCTGCTCCTCTCGCTGCTCTACCTCGGCCCGAGCTGGGGCTGGGCGGCGCTCGTCGCGGTCGCCTCCGCCATCGGCGCGCTCGAGCTCTTCGCGATGACGCACGCGGACGACCGCGTCGCGCGGGCCATCGGCGTCGCGCTCACCCTCGCCGTCCTCGGCGTGATCTGGCGATTCAGCGGCTCTCCGGGCGCGCTCCTCGCGCTGATCTTCCTGCTCCCGTTCGTCGCGATGCTCATCACGCTGGTGCGCCTCGGCGAGATGCGCACCGCGGCGCTGCGCGTGCTGGCGATGACCTTCGGCCCGCTCTACGTGGGCGGCGGTCTCGGCGCGCTGGCGCTCCTCCGCCGCGAAGGGGGCGCCGACGGCCCCTCGTTCGTCGTGCTGGCGATGCTGCTCTCCTGGTTCTCCGACACCGGCGCCTATTTCGCCGGCCGCTTCCTCGGCCGGCGCAAGCTCTACGAGGCCGTGAGCCCGAAGAAGACCGTCGAGGGCGCGCTCGGCGGCCTGCTCTTCGCCGTGATCGGCGCGCTCCTTGCTCACTTCTGGTTCCTCCGGTCGCTGCCGCTCGTGGACGCGCTCGCGCTCGCGATCGTCGCGGGCGGCCTCGGTCAGGCGGGAGACCTCGGGGAGTCCCTGTTCAAGCGCTCCTTCGGGATCAAGGACTCTGGCGGGATCGTGCCCGGCCACGGCGGCATCCTCGACCGCGTCGATGCCCTGCTCGTGACCGGGACCATCACGTATCTGTATGTCCTGTGGTCGAGGCCCTGAACGGCGCCGCGCGCGGTGCGCGGTGCGCCGTCCGAACACCGCGCATCCATCGATGCGCGACACCCACATCGCACGCACGCGCCGCAGCCTCGCCCCCGACGCGGCTTTCCCGCGGTCAACGCGGCGCCTCCTCGCACACTGGCAGCCTGACGCATCGCTCCGCCCGTCCGGAACCGCGATGACGCATCGCATGGTTGCGCCCGACGTTGAACGGAAGGGCTCAGCGCACTAGAAAGTTACATAGCCATGGAAGAACAGCTCAGTACCAAGACCACGACTCCGCCAGTGAGCGTCCCTGCTGCTCCGAGCCACAGGCACAAATACGAGTTCTTCAAAGTCGTCCAGGGTTACCTCGACGAGGCTGCCCGACTGATCGAGCTGCCGGGTTACATCACCACGATCCTGAGCCAGCCGAAGAACGAGATCATCGTCAATTTCCCTGTACGGATGGATGACGGCAGCATCCGGCTCTTCAAGGGTTACAGGATCCAGCACAACAACCTCCTCGGGCCGTTCAAGGGGGGCATTCGATATCACGAGACGGTATCGCTCGATGATCTCAAGGCGCTGGCCGCGATGATGACGTGGAAGTGCGCGCTCATGAACCTGCCGCTCGGCGGCGGAAAAGGGGGGATCAAGTTCAACCCGAACGAGGTGTCGCGCGCCGAGCTCCAGCGGATCACCCGCCGCTTCTTCCATGCGCTCGGCGGAAACATCGGCCCGGAGACGGACATCCCGGCTCCCGACATGGGCACCGACGCAAAGACCATGGCCTGGGCCATGGACACGTACATGAACACCGTTGGCCAGCTCTTCAAGCAGGCGGTGAAGGGCGTCGTGACGGGCAAGCCGGTGGCGTCGGGCGGCACGTACGGTCGCGAGAAGGCGACGGGCCAGGGCGTCGTCCACTGCATCACCGAGTGGGCCGAGGACAACGACGTGAACCTCGGCGGCTCAACGCTGCTCGTGCAGGGCTTCGGCAACGTCGGCTCGCACACGGCCGTGCTCCTGTCGAAGCTCGGCGCCTCGACCGTCGCTGTCGGCGATCACACCGGGTATCTCTACAATCCGGAAGGGTTCAATCCGCACAAGCTGCAGGACTACGTGAAGAAGAACCGCTCGATCGCGGGCTACCCTGCCGGCAAGCCGATCAGCCGAGAGGAGTTCTTCCGGCTCAAGGCGGACATCTTCATCCCGGCGGCCCTGGAGAACCAGGTCGGCGTGGAGGAGGCGAGCTGGCTGCAGGTCCGCCTCGTGGCCGAGGGCGCGAACGGGCCGTGCACGCCCGAGGGGGAGAAGATGCTCCTGGAGCGCGGGATCCATATCCTGCCCGACGTCCTCGCCAACTCGGGCGGCGTCACGGTGAGCTACTACGAGTGGGTGCAGAACAAGCGCTCGGAGACATGGACGCTCGAGGAGGTCGACTCCCGGCTCGAGAAGGCGATGAAGCGGGCCTACCGCGAGGTGACCGAGCTGGCGCGGCAGAAGAAGTGCACGCTGCGCCTCGCCGCCTATGCCGTGGCGCTGCAGCGGCTCGCCGCGGTGTATGGAGAGCGCGAGATCTTCCCCTGAGATCGCTTGTCCGCGCTCCTCCGGCCCGCCGTCCGTCCGCGACGGCGGGGCGCTAGACCTTGGCCCGACCCGGCCCGTCCCCCGCCCTCGGCGCGCGCGTGATCTCGGCCGCCCGGCCGGCGACCCGGAGCGCGGCGCCCTGGACGGCGTGTTTGTATTTGACGTAGCCGAGCGCGAGCAGCCCTGTCCCGCGCGGATCCTCGACCTGGCTCGTGACGGTGCCGACGGCCGCGCCGTCGGGCAGCGCGATCTCCGCGCCCGCGGGCACGCCGCCCTCCCCCTCCACGGCGAGCTGCACGAGCCGCTTCTTGGCGTGGCCGCGCGCCTGGAGCATGAACACCGTCTCCTGCCCCAGGTAGCACCCCTTGTTGAACGACACGGCGCGCTCCTCGATCGAGGCCTCCTGCGGGAAGTTCTGGTCGTCGAAGTCGACCCCGAACCGCGGGACGTTGTTCTCGACCCGGAGCACCTCCCACGCCGCCGCCGTCACCGGCAGGACCGCGCGGGCCTCGCCCTCGGCGAGGAGCGCCTCGACGACGGCGCCCTCGGCCTGCCGGGGCGCCACGAGCAGCGCGCCCCCGAGGCCGGTCCAGTCGACGATCGCGGCCTCGGCGGCGGCCGCGCGCCCGGCCGCCGCGAGCTCGGCGGACCGCGGGCCGTGGACGAACGCCCAGGCGTGCTCGCCGGAGGCGTCCTGGACCTCGGCGTCCTCCATGATGAGGTAGCGCTCGAAGATCTCCCGGAGCTGCTCGACGCGCTCCCGCAGCGCGCCGACGTAGATGCGATCGGCCGCGATCACGATCCACACCTCGGCGAAGATCCTCCCGGTCTTCCCCACGTTGAGCCCGTACGCGCCGCCCGCGGGAGGCGCGGCCTTCGCCCCGGCAGGCAGCGGCTTCTGCGGCGCGAGATCGCAGGTGACCAGGCCGTTCAACCAGGTCTGCCGGTCCGAGCCGGTGACGATCAGCGTCCCGAGCTCGGGCATGGCCTGCACGAGCGCCCCTTCGCGAAGCGCGCGCCGCCGCTCTTCCAGTCCGTGAGCGTTGCTCATCGAGGCCGGATCGTGGAGGAGGGAGCCCGCGCCGTCGAGGGGCGGCCCGAACTTTCAGCGCTCAGGGATCGACCTCGGCGACGAGCGCCGGGAACTGAGCCGACTTGTGGACGCCCGGCGGGACGATCGCCGCGTCGACGTGGCCGACGAGGCGGCGGAGCGCGTCGACGTCGGCCGAGAGCACCTCGGCGACGACGGTGAGCGCCCTCGGGAGCGACGCGACGGCCTCGATCACCGCGTCCGCCGACGCGCACCGGACAAGGACCACGCGCGCGCCGACCTTCGCGGCGGCCTCGGCCCCCTCCTTGCTCTCCGCCAGCGCGAGCGGGAGCATACGCATCGTCCTCGCCCCCTTCGCGAGGCGGTCCCAGTCGTCGAGCGGCAGCGTCGCGTCGATGCAGACCCCGTCCGCCCCGTGGTAGCGCGCCGCGAGGGCGCCGTCGCGATCGCTCACCCGCGACAGGCAGAGCGACGGCACCGTCCTCGTCGCCAGCGCGGCCCCCTGCATGGCGGGCCCCGCCTCGGCGAACGCGAGCGCGGAGATGTTGAGCTCATGCAGCCGCGCCGCATCCTCCGCGGGCGCCTCCGAGCCGACGAGCCCGACAAGAGCCATGTTCTTCCTGCGGGTGGAGATCACCTGGAGAAGATCGCGTGTGGACGGGACGATCGATCCTGCATCGAAATCCTGCATGGGGAGGGCGGGTAGACGAGACGAACGCGCGGGTCAAGCGAGGGATCGCTCTGGGTCCTCGAGCGCGGGTCGGGAATCCGTGGCTGGAACGTCGTGCACGCGCATCCACACGGCGGTCTGATCGCCCTCGTAGCAGACGCTGCCTTCGTGACGGAACTCGAACGAATAGCGGATCATGTGCCGCTTGACGCCGAGCCGGGAGCGCGTCGCCACGCACGTCGCCTCGATGGGCGCGCCCGGCTGGACCAGCTTGCGAAAGACCACCCGGTGAATGTTGGTGCCATAACCGATCCAGCCCTCGCGGTGGCGCAACCCGAGCAGGTGGTAGGCGTGCACGAAGCCGAGCATCCCCGTCGCGTGCACCATGATGCCGCCGGCGACGTGGCGCGGGTGCAGCAGCGGATGCGCCCGCTGCGCGTCGACGAGCGGCATCGGCCTGTCGGTCGGCATACGACAGCGCACGAGGCCCTTCTCGGCGTCCACCTCGAGGAGCTCGTCGAAGAAGAGCACCGAGGGGTCGTAAGGGAGGTCCGCGAGGAACTCGGCGTCGAACGGACCGGGCTTCACAGGAAGGGGCGCGCCGCTCGCCGCGCCGGGTGCAGAGGTCGTCATCGGTTGGCTCTGGGATCCCGAATCCCCCCGGGCCGGCTCCTAGCAGCGGCCGATCGCGTGGGCAACGCCGACCAGCGGCGCGCGCCGCGAGGCGCTGGGCCGGCGGGCTCGGCGAAGCCTGCCGGCGGGCTCAGCGCGGCGCGGGGACGATCGCCCCCTGGGCCGCGCGGCGCGCGTGCGCGTGCGCGCGCGTCATCGCGCGCGGGCGACGCCCGCGCGCACAGGCGTCCTTATTTGACGCGTTGCCCGACGTCGCGTAATCCACTCGGCCATGTCAGGCAGTCGTGGTCCTCGCGGGCCTGCAGCGCTCGCGCTCAGCGGGTCGCTCCTGGGACTCGCGTTCAGCGCCTCATCGACGTTCGATTACATCCGGCACCTCGACCGGCAGGTCCACGACCTGCACTGCAGCTTCGTCCCGGGGCTCGGCGCGCAGGCGGGCGCCGACACCGCGTGCCGCGTGGCCATGTACAGCCCCTACTCCGCGCTGTTCCGCGAGAGCTTCTGGGGCGGTATCCCCATCTCGCTGTTCGCCCTGGGCGCGTTCGCGTTCTTCGCGGCGTTCGCGCTCTATGTGCTGCTCTCGGCCCAGCACGCGCCGCGGCGCGCGGCGCACTTCCTGTTCGTCGCGGGCCTCACGCCGCTCGCCGTGTCGCTCCTGATGGCGACCATCTCGGCGATGCGCCTCGGGGTGTTCTGCAAGACGTGCGTCGGCATGTACATCTCGTCGGCGCTGCTCGCGGCCGGCGGCGTCTGGGCGTTCCTCGAGGACCGCAGGGCGGCCCGCGCCGCGGCCTGGTCCAGCGCGGCGCCGCGCGCGCCCTCGTCGGCAGGCGCGGCCGGGGTGGGGCCCACCGTCCCCGGGGCGCCCCTCGGGGTCGACGGGCCGGGCGGCGCCGCCGCAGCGCCCGCCGGCCCCCCGCGCCGCGTGGGCTCGCTGCTGCTCCTGCCGGGGTGGCTCGTCGCGCTCGCCGTGTGCACGGTGACGCCGGCGCTGCTCTACGCGAGCGCGCTGCCGAGCTACGCGAGCTACATGACCGGCTGCGGCAAGCTGGAGAAGCCGACCGAGCCCAACGGGGCGCTGCTCCACGTGACGCGCCCGGGCGCGGTGCAGCCGGCGACCCTCTTCGTCGATCCGCTCTGCCCGACCTGCAAGGCGTTCCACCAGCGGCTCGTGTCCGAGGGGGTGTTCGACAAGCTCGACGCGACGCTGGTGCTCTTCCCGCTGGACAGCGAGTGCAACTGGATGCTCGACCGGCCGGTGCACCCGGGCTCGTGCCTCCTCTCGAAGGCCATCCTGTGCAGCGATCACCGGGCGATGGATGTGCTCGAGTGGGCCTACGAGAACCAGGAGACGCTGCTCGAGGGCGCGAAGGCGGGCGCGGGCACCGCCAACGTGCAGGCGGCGATCCGGCAGCGCTGGCCGGGGCTCGACGCATGCATGGACTCGAAGGAGACGGCGCTGCGGCTGAACCGTATGCTCCGCTACATCGTGGACAACAAGCTCCCTGTCTCGACGCCACAGATGTTCCTGGGCACGACGCGGCTCTGCGACGAAGATACGGACATCGGGATGTCGTATGCGATAAGGCAGCTCGCGCCGGCGCTCCGGACGAAGTGAGGTGTTCATGAGAGGCGCAGGGATCATCGGGATCGTGGCCGGGTGCGCGCTTCTGGTCGCGTCCGGGGTGACGGTGCACAGCGAGGTGCAGGCCGCGTCGCAGCGCCTGAAGACGGGTGTGGCCGCGGCGGTGAAGCCGGCCGTGGCCATCGCCAACGACGCCGAGGCGCCGTATTGCACGCCCGCGTTCAAGACGGTGCTGCAGCGGGTGCTCAACGCGTGCGGCCTGGTCGGGGCGGAGGCGCGGCGCGGCTGCCAGCCGGCCGACGTGAAGACGCTCGCGTCGATCAGCGACGACGACTTCAACGCGCTCTTCACGCCGCTGAAGCAGCGCGGCGGGGTCGTGATGTTCGACGACGGCTCGGAGAAGCTCGACGACGACGGGAAGAAGATGCTCGAGGAGATGTGGCTCGACCGGCGGGGCGCCCGCTATTTCTTCATCGTCGCTCGCGCGTCGAAGACGGGGACGCCGGAGTTCAACCGGACGCTGTCGCACAAGCGCGCGAACAGCGCGTTCTTCGACATCTCCGACAAGTTCAAGGAGCAGGACCTGGACAAGAAGGTCGGGATGCTGTGGCTCGGGAACGAGTTCGCGCAGCTCGGCGCGGAATACTGCCAATGGAACGTCTCGCGCAAGAACAAGGCATGTGCGGCGGAGGCCATCAACCGGAGCGCGTTCGTCTCATGGGTGGACTGTCAGCTGTGAGCTCCGCGAGGAGGAGCAGCGCCCTCCGGGGCGCCTTCGTGGCCCTCGCCGTGGCCGCGGGGCTCGCGGGCGGGTGCGACGCGGACAAGAAGGCCGATCTGCCGCCGCCCCCGACGCCCGGCCAGGGGCGGAGCAACGCGGTGACGGCGCCGGGGGCCGCGGCGCCCGCGAGCGCCAAGGCGCCGGCGAGCGCCACGGCGGAGGCGGCGCCGGCCGCGCCGCGGCTCCTGTGCGCGGGGCAGTCTCCGCGGCCTGCGCCCTCGTCGGGCGGGCTCACGGCGGTCGCCGCCGGCGGCGCGGAGAAGCTGCCGGCGAACATCGGGTTCGGCGTCGGCAAGTGGGTGTGGGTGAACTTCTGGGCGGCGTGGTGCAAGCCGTGCCTGGAGGAGATGCCGCGGCTGCTCGGGTGGCAGCAGAAGCTGCGGGCGGCCGGCGTGCTCGTCGACCTGGCGTTCGTCTCGATCGACGACGACGAGCGGCAGCTGTCGCGGTTCCTGGAGGCGCAGCCGGGCACGGGGGTGCGCGCCTCGTACTGGCTGCCCGACGGGCCCCAGCGGGCCGGGTGGCTGCGGGCGCTCGGCGTGAAGGAGACGACCGAGCTGCCGATCCACGCCATCGCGGCGCCGAGCGGGCAGGTGACGTGCGTGATCCAGGGCGCCGTCGAGGACAGCGACTATCCGACGATCGCGGCGCTCCTGGGGGCGAAGAAGCAGTAGCCGGGGGCGCTCCTCGAGGCGCGCCGTCGCAAAGCGGCGCTCGGCTTGTGGGGAGATCGCGGTCGAGCTCTATTCTCGAAGGCGCGCCCTCATGAAAACCTCCCTGCTGAGACGCCGGTTCGCCTTTCTCTTTCGTCTGTCCTCGCTGGTCGCGTCGACGGCGCTGCTCTTCGCGAGCTGTAACGGTAGCGCCCCGCAGCAAGGGTCAGGCGATCCGTGCGAGAGCGCGCAGGACTGCGCGGACGGCGTCCCCTGTACGGTCGATCGCTGCGTCGGCGGTCGGTGCGAGTCGGAGGCGGACGACACCCGCTGTCCGGGCGGGCGCTGTGATCGGGCGAGGGGCATCTGCCTCAGCGACAAGGCGTGCGCGACGCCGGCCGACTGCGTGGACGCGGATCCGTGCACCCAGGCAGAGCGCTGCGACGAGTCGCTCCGGCAGTGCATCTTCGAGGGGCTGGACGGCGATGGGGACGACGCGCTGCCCGTGATCTGCGGCGGCACGGACTGCGACGATGACAATCCGCGGAACGCCCCGGCGCTCGCCGAACTGTGCGACGGCGCCGACAACAACTGCAGCGGCACGGCCGACGAGGGCGAGGACAGCGCCCTCTGCGGCGCCGACGATGCGCGCTGCGTGAGCGGGCGGTGCGAGTGCCCGGCCGGGCAGGGGTACTGTCCGCTGGAGGGCTCCTCGGGGTTTCACTGCATTGATGTGCAGTCCGACCCGAAGAACTGCGGCGCCTGCGGGGCGTCGTGCCCCGCGGGCACGACCTGCGAGGGCGGGCAGTGCACGTGCCCGGGGGGCCTCACGCTGTGCGGGTCCGCGTGCGCGGACCTCTCCACGGACCGAAACCATTGCGGCGCCTGCGGCGCCGCCTGTGACGACGGGGAGAACTGCACCGACGGCGAGTGCGCGCCGTGCGGCAGGCTCGACGAGCCTTGTTGCGGTGGCGTGCGCTGCGAGGACCAGTTCACCGAGTGCGGGCGAAGCGGCACGTGCGTCCCGACGGCGTGCTCGGAGCCGTTCGAAGCGTTGCCGGTCACGCTCCTGCCGCGGTGCACGGCCGAGACGTGGGCGTGCGTCGAGACATGCGAGCAGGACGGGTGCCTTCTCGATTGCCTCGAAGCGGACACCACACCCCCCCGCTCGTTCGCCGGCCACTCCTTCAACTGCCTCGACTGCATCAGCCACCAGATAGAGGCCTGCGGGGCGCAGACGATGTGCCGGGAGACCCAGGCGGCGATGTACTGCTGCATCGAGGAGCGCTGCGGCGGGACCGTCGACAGCAGGTGCGAGTCCCGCTGCTCGTTTGAGTTCGACGAGCACACTAGCTGCCTCGCCTTGGTGGGTTGCACCTACATCCTAGAGGCGGAGCAGCTGCTCTCCTGCTTCCCCTGAGGCGCCCTCGTGCGCGAGCAGCCACCGCTTCCTCTCCAGGCCGCCGGCATACCCCGTGAGCTCTCCGCCGGCCCCGATGACCCGGTGGCACGGGATGATCAGACAGACAGGATTCCGGCCGTTCGCCAGGCCGACCGCGCGGGACGCCGACGGTTGACCTAGCGACGCCGCGACCTCCCCGTAAGCGCGCGTCGCGCCGGGAGGGATGCGCCGGACCTCCGCCCACACGCGGCGCTGGAAGGCGGTGCCGCCGGGCTCGACGGGGATGTCGGAGAGCGCGGCGAGATCGCCGCACAGATAGGCTTTCATCCGGCTGGAGAAGCCGCCGGGATCGGCGGCGCCGTGGAGCGCGACGGCGCCATACCGCGCCTCCAGCGAGCCGCGGAGGCGCTGCGCGTGATCCGCGAAATCGAGCGCGTGAATCGCGCCGCCCCCGGCGGCCAAGAGGATGACCCCGACAGGCGACTCCACCTCATCCAGCGAGAGATCCATCCGATACCTCCGTCTCTACGGGCCGCGCGCCCTGCGCGTCCGCCGTCCACAACAGCACCGCGGCGTAGGCGCGCCACGGGCGCCACGCCTCCGCCATCGCCGCGAGATCCGCGCCGGAGACGCCGCCGAGCGCGCGCCGCAGGCCGAGATCCGTGGCCGGGAACGCGTCCGGCTCGCGCAGCGCGCGCATCGCGATGTAGTGCGCGGTCCACGCGCCGACGCCAGGGACCGCGCAGAGCGCGCGCACCGTCTCCTCCAGGCCGCGCGAGGCGTCGAGCGCGACCTCGCCGGAGGCCACGCGCGCCGCGAGCGCCGCAATCGTCGCGGCGCGGGCGCGCGGCAGGCCGAGGTCCGTCAGATCGGCCGCGGCGAGCGCCTCGGGCGCCGGGAAGACGAAGCGGAGCCCCTCGGCGCCCTCGGGCAGGCCGCCGCGGACCGCGAGCGGCTCGCCGTGCCGCTCGACAAGGCGGCCCGCGAGCTGCGTCGCGGCGCGGACGCTCACCTGCTGGCCCAGGATCGCCCGCACCGCGAGCTCGAAGCCGTCCCACGCGCCCGGCACGCGCACGCCCGGCATCGCCAGGACCCGCGGGGCGAGCCGCGGATCGGCCCCGAGGTGCGCGGCGATCGCGTCGGGATCGGCGCCGAGGTCGAAGAGCCGCCGCAGCCGCTCCGCGCAGTGGATGAGCCCCTCCGTGCCGGGCAGCCGCAGCCGCGCGAGGAGGTACGGCTCGCCGGGCGCCGGGCGCACCTCGACGACGCCGTGGCCGCCGGCGACGCGCACCGTGCGGCGGTACGCGCCGGGGCCCGCCGACTCCACGCCGGGGATCGCGCGCGCCCCGAGGAAGCCCGCGAGCGCGCCCCAGTCGAGCGGCGGCCGGAACGGGAGGCGGAGCGCGATGTCCGGCGCGCCGCCCGCCCCGCCCCCACCCTCCCCTCCCCCGCCCCGCTTCGACACGGCCTTTCGCAGCTCGCGCGGCGAGCGCTCGTAGGCGGCGCGGATCGCGTCGTTGAAGCGGCGGACGCTGGAGAAGCCCGACGAGAGCGCCACCTCGGTCATGGAGAGCGCGGTCTCGTCGAGGAGCTTCTTCGCGAAGAGCAGGCGCCGCGTCTGCGCCACCGCGAGCGGGGAGGCGCCGACGTGCCGCAGGAAGAGCCGGCGCAGGTGGCGCTCGCCCACGCCGAGCCGTGCCGCGAGCGCCGGGGCGTCCGCGTCGTCGAGCGCGCCCTCCGCGATGAGCCGGAGCGCCCGCGAGACGAGGGCGGACGTGCCCAGCCACGCGGGCGTCCCGGGCGAGGCCTCGGGGCGGCAGCGCAGGCACGGGCGGTAGCCGGCCTCCTGCGCGGCGGCCGCCGAGGGGAAGAACACGCAGCGCTCGCGCTTCGGCGTGCGCGCGGGGCAGATCGGGCGGCAGTAGATGCCCGTCGAGCGCACGCCCGTGAAGAAGCGACCGTCGAAGCGACGGTCGCGGGTCTCGAGCGCGCGGTAGCACGCGTCCTCGTCGATCCGCATGCAGGCGTCGTAGCGCGGGTGCCGCCGCGGCTCTGGCGCTTTTCGGACCTGTGAGGGCGGACGGGTCCCGCCGCCCCCGACCGCCCCGGCCCGACAGGCCGCTTCGGCGCGGGACGCCCGCCGAGCGCGCCGGCCCTGGCGGCCGCCGCGGAATGGTACGCTCGGCGCGGCATGAAGAGCGTGTTCGACACCCTTGCCGCCATGGGGCACGAGCAGGTGCTGTTCTGCGCGGACGAGCCCGCGGGCTACCGCGCGATCATCGCGATCCACAGCACCGCGCTGGGCCCGGCGCTCGGCGGGACGCGGCTCCTCGGGTACGCGAGCGACGAGGAGGCGCTGGTGGACGCGCTGCGCCTGTCGCGCGGGATGACCTACAAGAACGCGCTCGCCGGGATGGACGTCGGCGGCGGCAAGGCGGTCGTCCTCCGCGGCGGCGCGGGGCCGCTCGACCGGGAGCGGCTGTTCCGCGCGCACGGGCGCTTCATCGAGCGCCTCGGCGGCAGGTTCATCACGGGCGAGGACGTGGGCACCACCCCCGCGGACATGGAGCTCATCCGGCGCGAGACGTGCCACGTGAAGGGCCTCGCCGGCGAGGGTGGCGACCCGTCGCCGTGGACCGCGCGGGGCGTGCTCCGCGCGATCCAGGCCGGGGCCCGCCACCGGTGGGGCAGCGACGAGCTCGCGGGCCGGACCGTCGCGCTCCAGGGCTGCGGCAGCGTCGGCGCCCGGCTCGCGGCGGAGCTCCACCGCCTGGGCGCGCGGCTGCTCGTCGCGGACGTCGACCCGGATCGCGCCCGCCACGTCGCCGCCGAGCTCGGCGCCACGATCGTGCCGCCGGACGCGATCGCCTCGGCCCCGGCCGACATCTTCGCCCCGTGCGCGCTCGGCGGCGTCCTCGACGACCGCGCCGTGCAGGATCTGCGGGCCGAGATCGTCGCGGGCGCGGCCAACAACCAGCTCCTCGAGCCGCGCCACGGCGACGCGCTCGCCGCCCGCGGCGTCCTCTACGTCCCCGATGTCGTGGCCAACGCAGGCGGCGTGCTGAGCGGCGGCGCGGATCTCTTCGGCTGGTCCCGCGCCGAGGTCCACCGGCGCGTCCAGGCGATCTACGACACGGTCCTCAGGGTCCTCGAGATCGCGGCGAGCGACGGCGTCTCGCCGCAGCTCGCCGCCGAGCGGCTGGCCGAGGCGCGCCTGCGGCAGCGCGCCGCCGCCGGGTGATCGCTAGAGCGGTTCCCCCCCGCCGCTGGTACGAGCGTCGCGGAGCGCCGGCTCGGTGGCCGGGCCGTTCTTCAGCGCCTTCACCGACTCGACCATCAGCGACACAGCGAGCCCGATCAGCGCGAGCCCCACGACGCCGTTCATCGTCGTCGCGTTCAGCGCGAGCCCCTCGGTCCGCACGGCGGCGAACGCGGTCCGCACCTGGAGGATGAGGGCCCACACCGTGATCGTCATGACGAACACCATCGGGATCGCCGTGTACCAGATGCGCCGCTTCTCGCGGTGCAGCCAGACGGTGACCGCGAGGAGCGTCAGCGCCGCGAGCAGCTGGTTGCTCGTGCCGAACAGCGTCCAGAAGTCGAGGTACGCGGGCCGCACGCCGGGCGCGGGCGGGCGCGCGGTCATGATGAACAGCGTGGGCGGCGCCAGCGAGATCGCGGTCGCGGCCGCGGACACCACGCGCCCCTTCCAGTTGAAGAGCTCCTGGAGGATGTAGCGGCTGAGGCGCGTCGAGACGTCGAGCGTGTCGAACACGAAGGTGGAGAACGCCATGGCGCCGAACGTCGCGGCGAACAGGAAGTGCTCCTTGCCGATGATGACGGTGAGGAACTTGCCGATCCCGTCGCCGTAGATCTTGCCCGGCCCGGGCAGCTTCGTCCCCTGCGCCACGATGACGAGCGTCGCGAGCGCGATCAGCGCGACGAACGCCTCGGCCAGCATCGCGCCGTAGCCCACCGGGTGGGTGTGCGTCTCCTTCGAGATCTGCTTCGACGTCGTCCCCGAGCAGACGAGCCCGTGGAAGCCGGAGCAGGCGCCGCAGGCGATGGTGACGAACAGGAACGGGAAGAGCATGCCGGTCGCGCCGCCGGTGTTGAACGTGGTGAACGCGGGCTGCCGCAGCTCGAACTCCCCGGGGTAACGGAGGTTTCCAAAGAAGATGCCGATCACGCCGACCGCGAGCGCGATGTAGAGGACGAACCCGCCCAGGTAGCCGCGCGGCTGGAGGAGCAGCCAGACCGGCAGGAGCGAGGCGATGAGGCAGTAGACGAGGATGATGAGGCCGAACGCGCGCTGCGGGTTGTCGAGCGGCAGGACGAACGCTGTCGAGATCTTCGTGCCGAGCCAGACGACGCCGAGCGTCGCGGGCACGAAGAGGAGCGTGGTGAGCCAGAGCGGCGGCTTGAGGTACCGCTCGACCAGGCCCATGACGATGGAGAGGCCGAGGTAGGCGGCGCTCGCCGCGGCGACGGCGCCGCCGGGGTTGAACTGGAACGCGCCGCCCTCGAACTCCTCGGTCTTGCCGACGAAGGTGCTCGCCGTGATGTCCGTGAAGGCGACGATCACGTAGGACAGCGCGAGCCAGATGAAGATCATCATCGACAGCCAGGCGCGCCGGCCGATGTGCCGCTTCGCGATCTCGGCGACGCTCTCCGCCTCGTGGCGGACGCTCGCGATGAGCGCGGAAAAGTCGTGCACCGCGCCGATGAACACGACGCCGATGGCGATCCAGAGGATGCACGGGAGCCATCCGAACGCCTGGCCGGCGAGGATGGGGCCGGCGATCGGCCCGGCGGCGGCGATGGCGCTGAAGTGCTGCCCGAAGAGGTAGAACGGCTTCGTGGGGACGTAGTCCTCACCGTCGTTCACCTTGACCGCGGGCGTCACGGCGCCGTCGTCGAGCGCGTAGTTGCGCGCGACGATCCGCCCGTAGAAGCGGTAGCCAAGGCACAGCACGACGATGACGGTCAGGGCGAGCAGCGGCAGCACGCGGCGGAGTATAAGGCCATCCGCGGGCGACAGTGGTCCGGCAAACGAAGGGGAAGGGCGGCGGTGGGTCGCCGGACGGGCGCAGGCCCCCGCCCATGCCCCGCGAAGGCCGCGAGCGAGAGGGCTCGGCCGCACCGGCGGCGCCTCGGGGCTCCGGGTCGATGCAAGGCTCCACGACGCCAGAGAGCCCGATGGTGCCGTCCGGAGGAGCCCCCTCGAGACGCGCGGCCCTCAGACGCTGGCGTTCAGCGTGTCCCAGTAGCTGTGCAGCCCACGGAGGTTGTTCCCGCCGTCGACGAACACCGTATCGCCGGTGATCCAGCGCGACTCCTCGCTGCAGAGGAACGAGACAACGGGCGCCACGTCGGTCGTCTCCCCGATCCGCCCGAGCGGCGTGCGCTCGAGGAACCTCTGGGCGCTGAGCCCCGACGTGAGCCCGAAGTCGTCGACGAGCGGGGTCCGGATGAGCCCCGGCGCCACGACGTTCACCCGGATGCCGTGGCGCCCGAGCTCGGACGCGGCCACCTTGGTGAGCTGCGCGAGGGCCGCCTTGGAGGCGCAGTAATGCGACAGGCCGTCGGTCGCCAGCACCTGGTTGATGGAGCTGATGTTGACGAAGGCGCCCGGCTGTTTCGCGGCGATGAGGCCGCGGGCAACCGCCTTCATGAAGAGGAAGGGGCCCTTCAGGTTGGTGCCGAGGACGCTGTCGAAATCCTCCTCCGGCAGGTCCGTCAGGAGCGCGAGCGTGGCGATCCCCGCGTTGTTCACGAGGATCCCCGGCAATCCGAACGCCGACGTCGCCGCCTCGACGGCGCGCGACACGTCCTCGGCGCGGGACGCGTCGCCCAGGAAGGGCAGCGCGCGCGCCGGGCCGTCGGCCGCGCGGTTCAGCGCCTCGGCCGCCGCCTCGACCTTCGCCGCCGTCCGGCCGAAGAGCAGCACGTTGCTGCCGCGACTCATGAGGTCTTTCGCGATCTCGAGACCGATCCCCTGACCACCCCCGGTGACAATTGCGCTCTTGGAAATAAGCTTCATCTCGACCTCCGTGACTGCGGAAAGCAGATCCAACGTCCTTGATTGCCCAGAGGAACTTCGGCCGACCGAGCGCCGATCTCGCTCAGGCCGTCAGCATCATCGGCGCGCGCACCTTCGCGGCGATCTCCTCGCCCCGGAGCCGCGCGACGAGCGCGAGCGCGAACGCCATCGCGGTGCCCGGCCCCTGGCTCGTGACGAGCAGCCCGTCCTCGACGACCGGGCTCGCGAGGAGCTCGCCGTGCGCCGACACCACGTCGTTCACGGACGGGTGGCACGCCATCCTGCGGCCCTGGAAGAGCCCGTGCGCCGCGAGCGCGATCGGCGCGGCGCAGATCGCCGCGACGACCCGGCCCGCCTGCGCCTGCGCATGAAGGCGCTCCCCGACGGCCGGCGAGCTGGCGAGCCGGTCGGCCCCGCCCTTGCCGCCCGGGAGGACCACCACGTCGAAGTCGCCCGTCACCGCCGAGAGATCAGCGTCCGGCACGAGGCGCACGCCTCGGCTGCAGCGCACCGGGCCCGGGCCATCGAGCCCGGCGAGGACGACCTCGACCTCGGCGCGGCGCAGGACATCAACGATGATCGTCGTTTCCATCTCCTCGGCTCCCTCGGCAAGGATCACGAGCGCTCGCGGCGTCTTCATCGGCGTCGGCATGGGGCCGCGGGCCGCCGGATGCAAGCCGGACGCAAGCCGGACGCAAGCCGGACGCAGACCAAGTACAAACCGAGCGCTGCGCGGACGCAGGCTGAGCGAGCGCATGCAAGCAGGTGCGAGCCGATGCAAGCGCGCGCGAGCTTGCGGTGGCGGGCGGCGCGGAAGCCCCTTTGCCTGGGCACGGCGACGCGCTAGGAGCGGGGCATGGCGGAGCCGTCCGACGATCCGTTTGGCCTCTCGGGGCAGACCATCGAGGGGAAGTACCGCGTCGCCGCCGTCATCGGCGACGGCGGGTTCGGCGTCGTCTACCAGGGGATGCACGAGGGCTTCGGCGAGCTCATCGCGATCAAGTGCCTGAAGCTGCCGGCCTCGCTCGACGCCGCGGAGCGCGACGCGCTGCTCGAGACGCTGCGGGGCGAGGGGCGGATCCTGCACCGGCTGTCGCGGGCCACCTCGGGCATCGTGCAGGCGCTCGACGTCGGCGCGTTCACCACCCAGGCCGGCGTGTGGGTGCCCTACCTGGTGCTGGAGTGGCTGGAGGGCCAGACGCTCGGGCAATACCTCCGGGAGCGGCGCGAGCGGGGCGAGGCCGGCATGTCGATCGCCGAGGCGATCCAGCTGCTCACCCCGGCCGCGCGCGCGCTCGCCGTCGCGCACGCGCACAAGGTCGCGCACCGGGACGTGAAGCCGGCGAACCTGTTCCTCACCCACGTCGGCGGGACGCGGACGCTGAAGGTGCTCGATTTCGGCATCGCCAAGGTGCTGTCCGACCACCCGACGTTCACCGAGGCGCTCGCCGCGACCCGGCAGGGGCCGAGCGCGTTCACGCCGCGCTACGGCGCGCCCGAGCAGTTCAACAAGGCCCGCGGCGCGACGGGCCCGTGGACCGACGTGTTCGCGCTCGGGCTCATCTTTGTCGAGCTCGTGAGCGGCAGGCGCGCGCTCGAGGGGGACGACCCCACGCAGCTCTACGTCGCCTCCGCCGATCCGGCGGTGCGCCCGACGCTGCGCGCGCGCGGGCTCCCGGACGCGCCCGAGGCGATCGAGCGCGTGCTCGACAAGGCGCTCGCGATCGAGCCCAAGCACCGCTTCACGAGCGCAGGCGAGTTCTGGGACGCGCTCTCGGCCGCGGCGCACGGCGAGCGCGCGGGGTCTTTCGCGGGTCGCGGCGGCCCCTCCGCGGAGCACGCGGCGGGGCAGTCGACCGCGGAGTACGCGGCCGCGCAGGGGCTCGGCGTGGCCGTCGGGCCGAGCGAGCCGACGATGCTCGCCGACGCGCACGCGCCCGCCCCGGCGCGGCCTGCCGTCGTCAAGGTGAGCCACGGCGCGAGCGGGCCGCTGGCCGCCGGCGCGAGCGGGCTGCCGGCCGCCGGCGCGACGGGCGGCGCGGCGCCTCGGGCGAGAGACGGGGGCGGCGCGCTGGCGACGGGGGGCTCCAGGACCGCGCAGGTCGAGGACTCCATGATCGAGACGGTCGCGCCCGCCAGCCCCCCTGCGGCCGGCGCGGCCCCGTATCCCGGCGCGGCCCCGCACCCCCAGGCCGCGGCGGGCGGACCGCCGCACGCCGCGCCGCCGGTCGCAGCGCCGCCGCAGCGCCGCAGCGCCGCGCGCGCGGCGCTTCCCTGGTTCGTGGCGGCGCTCGTGCTCGGCGGCGCCGGCGCCACGGCGTATGTCCTGACGCGGGCGCCCGACAAGAAGCCGGCGAAGGCGCCGGCCGCACGCGCCACCGCGGCGTCGTCCGCCGGGCGCGCCGCGAAGACCGCGGCGGGCGTGCCGGCGCCCGCCAGCGCCGCGCCGACCGCGAGCGCCTCGGGCGCGGCGCCTTCCGCCGAGCCCGCCGCGCCCGCGGCGCCGCCGGCGGACATGGTCTTCGTCGGGCCCATCTCGACCACGATCGGCGCCGCGGGCGAGGCGCGCCAGGTGACGCTCACCCGCGGGTTCTACATCGATCGCAACGAGGTGACCGTCCGCGCCTACCGGGCCTGCATGCAGCAGCGCATGTGCTCCACGGCGGATCACGTCTCGCTGACGCCCGAGCTCCTGCCCGGCGCGCAGGCGCCGGCGGCGCCAGAGGAGCAGCGGGAGGTCGAGCTCTGGACGCGGCGCTGCAACGAGCCCCGCAACGCAACAGGGCACCCGATCAACTGCGTCGATTACTCCCAGGCCGAGAGCTACTGCCGCTTCCGGGGCCGGCGGCTGCCCACCGAGGCGGAGTGGGAGGTCGCCGCGCGCGGCGCTGCCGGCCGGGCCTTCGTCTGGGGCGACGAGGCGCCGGCCTGCGAGCGCGCCTGCTACGATCGCAACGAGGGCTGCCTCGCGCGCGGCGCCGACGTCTCGACCTGCGCGTCCGGCGCCCACCCGAGCGATCGCACCCCGGAGGGCGTCTACGATCTCGCCGGCAACGTGTCCGAGTGGGTCTCGGACGGCCTCGTCTTCCCGCCGCCCGGCGGCGAGAACCCGCAGGGCGACCCGTCCTTCCCGCTCAAGGTCGTGCGCGGCGGCAGCTTCCTGGACGGCCCCGAGAAGCTCTCCGCCACGTACCGCACCGCCGCGGCGCCGGTCACCGCGCACGCGTGGATCGGCTTCCGCTGCGCCATGGATGCGCCGGCGCAGGAGGACGCCGCCGCGCAGCCGCCCGCCCCCGCGCCGCAGGCTGCGCCGGGCGAGCAGGGAGCGGCGGCGCCCTGAGCTGAAGCGCTGAGCCCCTCGTCCTCCCGCGCGGCATGGCCGGATCCGGTGCCGTGCGCCCACAAATCATCGATCCGACAGGGCCGGGGCGGGGCGTTTCGCTCGATTCCTGAGCGTTTTTTCTGGATCCTGGGTAATTTGATCTGGTTCCCAGAGTCGATTCTCTCGTTGTGGCTTTCGATCACCTGGATCCGAGAGATTCAATTCTGAGCGGAGCTTTCATTTAGCCAGAGTACAGAGTTGATTCTCTAGATTCCGTCTAGATTCAGTCAGTTTCCTGGCTGAGATGTCTCGGTGCCGCTGATCCCGGGGCCCCCGCTACACCAGCGCCGAGCCGCCGCCCCAGCTGACCGACCACGACGAGACCCGCTACCAAGAGCGTCGAACAGAACCTCCCGTCGCCAGGCAACCGAGGAGCTACTACTTCGCCCAGAGGACCGAAAGGTCGAGCTCGATCGCCTCGAAGGGCGCGACGCGAACGCGCGCGGCGTCGCGGTGGATCGGACCGCGCTCCCAGCTGCGACCGGACACGAGAGAGGACACCTCGAGCGTGCGTGCGATCGGGTCGACCAGCCACGCGTACCGCACGCCCTCGCGCGCGTAGATCGGCATCTTCTCCGTGCGGTCGACGTCCTCGGTCGACGGGCTCAGGACCTCGCAGATCCAGTCCGGGGCAAGCGCGAAATACGCCGTCTCCGGCAGCTCGGACATGCGCTCGCGGCGCCAGCCGGCGAGGTCGGGCACGAGCGCGTCGATCTCGCCAGGCGCCATCGGGTCGGGGAAGTGCAGCTCGGGCTCGTCCAGGATCCACCAGCCTCCCGGACCGCCCTTGCCATGGTCGAACGGGCCGGTCAGCTCGGCACCCAGGCCCGAGCTTGCGCGCGCGTGCCGCGGCGCCGGACGGGGGAACACATGCAGGGTGCCGCGAATGAGCTCCGCCACCCTGTTCGGCGGGACGGCCTCGAGGTCGGCGTACGTGGCGCGGCGCTGCTTCTCGGCGGGCTGCCCCATGGGCAAAGCCTGCCCGGGGCGGGACGGCGAGGCAAGGCGGGGCAACGTGGTGCGCGGCGAAGCGATGTGGCGGGAGCGCGAGCGTCGCGACGCCTCGTCGATGGGTCGAAAGAGCGGGACCCGCGCGGCGCGGAGCGCGAAAAGGGGCGCATCGACGTGCCGCGGGCACACGTCGCCCTCCGGGCGTTGGTCTGGCCCGGGATGCTCTTGCGGCTACGCGGCGTCCCCGAGCGCCTTGCGGCGCACGACAGTGCTCTTCCAGGACGGCGGCCGCCACGTCGGCGCTGGAATGGACCGGTTCACGAGCGTCCGCGAGCGTCGGCCGAGCCCACCCCCGGTCCCCGCGGCGACCGATCCGCTGCGCACGCCGCCGAGGCGGGCCCTTCGGGACGCCGGCCGTCGAGGTCCTTCCGGCAGATTCGTTGCCATCTCGGAGTCAGCGCTTGATCTGGGCGTCAGGCCAGAGCCCGAGGATCTCTTGCAACTGCTGCTCGGGACCGAACTCCTCCCAGACAATCCCATTGCAATCCCGCGTGTCGGAGAAGGCGCTGGCGGCGTCGTCCTCCCAGCCCAGATGACGCAACGCCGGAGCTTCGCCGGCGGGGATCTGACGGATGGAGAAGTTCACCGTGTCGGTGCGCCAGAGCGCGTACTGGTCAGGCACGATCACGTGCGGCTGGGCCGCCAGGCGCTGCGTGTAATCCGCAATGGAATCCGTCAGCGAACGCACGCCCAGAGCGATGTGAATTCTTCGCATCTACGATCCTTCGCGCAGCGACAATTCGATGAGACACACCATGACGGAGCGCTGCGCAGACACCGATACCATGGGTGAGGCAAGGACACCAGCCTCGGCGTGCAAGCCCGGCGGACGCGGGCCATGTCGTTGATGCGCTGCAGATCAGGCCGCGATCCCGTGTGCGGTACAGCCCGCCGAACAAGGGACGATGGCTTCCCGGCGCTCGCGCGCGAGCACGAGCCCCCGTGGTGGCAGAGCGCCGGGCGCGGCAGCGCCTCAGGGTCGGTGGCCGCTGAGGTCGAAGACCGCCTCCGAGTAGAACTCGAAGGAGCCCGACATCGTGGTCTCCTCGAATGTCGTCCCGCGGAGCTCGTAGGTCACGGTGAGCGGCACGGCGGAGCAGAGCGGGGCGGAGAGGTAGTTGAAGCGATCATCGCGGTAGTTCGCGGGCCGGTCCATCACGAGGAGCGCCTCCGTCTCGAGGGTGCCGACGGTCGACCCGCGCTCGGCGACCATCACCAGCGGCCCCAGCGTCTCGAAGCGGAAGTGGGCGGAGTGGTCGCCGCTGTTGTAGTCGGTCTTCTCGATGATGAGGAAGCCCTCCGGCACCATGTGATAGCGGATCGTCGAGCCCTCGACCTCGACCCAGCCGAGGCTCATCCGACCCAGGGACGTGCTCCCGGCGCCGCCATCCCACGCGCTGCCGTCGCTCAGATGGTACTCCGCGTGGATGCCCATGATCGGCATCGACGTCCCCGAGGCGCCCCCGCCGTAGTACCGGCCGAAGCTCGCCCTATCGATGGTCTCGGGGCTCGGAGGGCTGGCAGGGTTCGGCCAGCTCGTGTCGTGGTCGGGATCGACGACCCCGACGGCCAGGCATGCCCCGCCGCGCTCGTCGATGCCCAGGTCGCAGGCGTCGCCGATTCGATTGCCGTTCATGTCGAGCTGGTCCGGGTTCACGTCGAACGGGCAGTTGTCCTCCAGGTCGGCCACACCGTCGCCGTCGTCATCCTCGTCGCACGCGTCCCCGAAGGCATCGCCGTCGAAGTCCGCCAGGTCCGCGTTCGCCACGTGGGGGCAGTTGTCCAGCGTGTTGGACACCCCGTCGCCGTCGACGTCGTCGTCACAGGCGTCGCCCCTGCCGTCTCCATCCATGTCGGCCTGGTCCGCGTTGGAGACCCACAGGCAGCTGTCCGACGCATCCACGGCGCCGTCGTCGTCGTCATCGTCGTCGCAGGCGTCGCCGTACAGGTCAAGGTCGAAGTCCGCCTGGTCGGCGTTGCCGACCGCGACGCAGTTGTCGACCGCGTTGGGCACGCCGTCGTCGTCGAGGTCGTCATCGCAGGCGTCGCCGAGCCCGTCCCGATCGACGTCGCTCTGGCCGTGGTTCGGGGCCTCGGGGCAGTTGTCGATGTCGTCGTCGTAACCGTCGCCGTCGCGGTCCGTGTCGCTCGGGTCGGGCGCGCCGCCGCCGCTGCCGCCATCTCCGTCATCGTCGCTGCCGCCCTGAGCACCGGCACCGCCGCTGCCGCCGGCTCCGCCGTCACCGCCGCCGTCGCTCCCGCCCTGCACGGGGCCGATGCACGCAGCGAGCGAAGAGCACAGCAGCACACACGTCGCGATGTGGTTCCAACGCATCATCCATCTCCTCAAGCCATGCCTGGATTCAAGGACCCGATGGCAGCCGCATGAGATCCGCCACGAGGACGAGCTGGCTCCGGTATTCGCTGACATCCGGGCCGTCACCGTGGTCGCTGGTGCAGGCGGCGAGGGCAAGCGGTAGCCATCGTCGTCGCTGCTCGGCTCCCACGGCTCGCGAGGATCGGCGCGCATCCCGTCCGTGTCCACCACACCGCAAGAGTCCAACTCGCCGGGGTCCGGGCATCGCCAACGCCGGCCGCCCCCGGGCTCGCGAACGCCGGGAGCGCCCTCACCGGTCGGGGACGGAAACCCGTGGACGCGGACCCCGGACCAACGCTTCGAGGACGGCGGCGCGATCTGACGGGCGTCGGGCCCGCTCGCCGCCGGATCGAGCGAGCGAGCGAGCGAGCGAACCGATCTCACCGGCGGGGTGCTCAGCCAGCGTCAACCCGCAGCAGGATTGATCTTGCGGACGCCAGGTTCCTATGATGCCTGGCCCCTGAAATTTCAGGAGGGCCATCAATGACATTCATCACGCTGGCACATTCCTCGCGCAACCGCCCGCCTCTTTACATTCGGCCTCTCGCCATCGAATTTCTACTACAAGAGGAGAAGGGAACGCTCCTCAATGAACTTCATGGACGACGCCACCTGGAAAGTCGCCCGGTCGAATCCTTGTTGAGCGCCATCCAAGGGGATGATCCATTCGAAAAAATTCCATTCTCAAAGAACTCGATGCACGCATGGGGATATATTCGCCTCAGCGCAATTGAGCATATCACGAATATCAACGACGCAGCGACGATCCACACGTCAAGCGGCCGAGATTACATGACCGCAGAGTCACCGCGCGAGTTAATGGCCAGGTTTCCCGACGAGACGTTCGATTGCATGCACAGCAACGGGGGACAAGCCATTTACTTTCGTCGCGAGCGATTGCTCGGAGCGTCTCCCCTCGAAGATTCGTCCACCTACGTTTACACCTTCGACAGCCGGGAGAGCGTGCACAGCGACCAGCTCGAGCCGAATTGGACGATGAACATGACAGTCGCTCAGGTCAAAGACGGTCGAGCATTTTTTCGGGCGAACCGGATAAAAGGCTTCCGGACGGACCAAAGCGGGACCATTGAATTACACGGCGCAGTCAAGCTTGCAGGCCTACCGGCCGAGGCTGTACTGAAAGCATGCTCGATCGCGCATCCGGTGTCTTTCGCGCAATGCGCCGCCGGACAAGGCGGATCGGAATATAGATACGATTGGGTGCTGGATAGGGACACGATCCATGCGATTGTCCCGAGAAATCCGGGGCTAGGCCTGGACACCCACATCGGCACCCCATTTTCAGGTCTCGACACGGTCGATCCGATCGACAAACTCATAGCTCAGCTTGATTTGACGTCATTCATTCGACTGACTCGCAATTCGGCCGGACGCGGCACGAACGTTCCATCAGACTACAACAGCCAGCATCCGTGGGCCTACTATCGCCCGGAATCTATTCTGACCATGGAAGCGAGAGGCCATGGAACAGCAATCACAACGAGCACCCATTCGCATGTCGTCGATGAAACACCGGAGGAAGTTCTAGGTTCACTCATTTACCCAGGAAATCGATAGAACGTTTTACGCATTTGGCAGAGGCAATGGGATCATCGATCGCCTTGCACGCCGCCGCCGTCCACGATGGGCTTGCGGCGCCGGCGCGCGCCGAGCAGGGATCGCGCGGACATCGTCGTCCCATCAGTTCTGGTGAGCGCCGAAGCGCTCGATCCCCTCCGGCTGCCGCGAGGACCTGGACAGGTACGAGCGCGCGGACGTCGCCGAGACCGACTGACAGGCCCGCCGGGCGGTTCGGGCGTGGCGCTCGCCCCGTGAGATCCCGCGCCGGCGCGCCCGCGCTGAGCACATCCCGGAAAGAGATCCATCTTTCCCGGATCCGATGCTTTCGGGCCCCCCCGCCGCGTCCTTAGTCTGCTTTGCATGCAGATGAAGGCAGCCGTCTACGAGCGATACGGTTCTCCTTCGGTCCTCGAGCTGCGCGAGATGCCCGCGCCGGAGCCGCGGGACGATCAGGTGCGCATCCGAGTGCATGCGACCACGGCGACGGCGGCGTGCCAGATGATGCGGCGAGGCGACACGCTCATGGCGCGGGTCGTGCTCGGCTTCTTCCGGCCGCGGCGGCGCTTCCGGGTGCTCGGGATCGAGGTCGCCGGCACCGTGGAGCGCGTCGGCCGGCGCGTCACGCGGTTCCGCCCCGGCGATCGCGTGTTCGGCTTCACCGGGTTCGGGTCCGGCGGGTACGCGCAGTACGTGTGCCTGTCCGAGGACGCGTCGATCGCGCACGCCCCCGCCGGCCTGAGCCACGAAGAAGCGTGCTCGCTTGTCGACGGACCGACCACCGCGCTCTACTTCCTCCGCGACCGGGCGCGGCTCCGGAGCGCCGAGCGGATCGCGATCGTCGGCGCGTCCGGGAGCATCGGCACGGCGGCCGTCCAGGTCGCGCGGCACCTCGGCGCGGAGGTGACGGCGGTCTGCAGCGAGCGAAACGCCGAGCTCGTGCGTTCGCTCGGCGCGCACCACGTCGTCGACTACACGCGAGACGACTACGCGGCGCGCGCCGACGCGTTCGACGTCGTGTTCGACACGGTCGGCGCGAGCTCGTTCGCGCGCGCGCGGCGCTGCCTCTCGCGCGGAGGCCGATACCTGATCACGGTCGGGGGCGCCGAGCTCTACCTGCGCGATGCATGGAGCCGGCTCTTCGGGAGCAGGAAGCTCGTCTTCGGAATGTCCGTCGACAAGAAGACCGCGCTCCCCGAGGTCTCGGAGCTCGTCGCGCGCGGAGCGCTCCGGCCGGTCATCGACCGGCGCTACGCGCTCGAGGCCATCGCGGATGCGCACAGGTACGTCGAGACGGGACGCAAGCGGGGCAACGTTGTGATCGAGGTAGGCGCGTGATACCCCGATTCGCGTGAGCACACGCGACGCGCTGAGGCTCGGGTCGATCGAGCAGATCCACGGGCTCATCGGGCGCCCGCCGCCCGCGCATCCGCTGATCTCCGTGATCGCCGCGTCGTGGCAGGAGCCGCTGCGCATCGAGATCCCGATCCTCGGGCGCCCCATCGAGTCCGGGCTCTACGTGATCAGCCTGAAGCGCGGGGACGAATGCCACGCCGAGTTCGGGCGACAGGTGCACGACGGGCAGGAGGGCATCCTCGTCTTCGCGTCACCGGGCCAGGTGATCACGCCGATCGGCGGCGAGAGCGAGCTCGCTCACGAGGGTGAGGGCTGGACCGTCGTCTTCCACCCCGACGTGCTACGCGACACGCCGCTCTCGGACGCGATGCACCAGTACCGGTTCTTCGGCTACGCGACGCACGAGGCGCTCCACCTCACACGGCCGGAGCGAGAGACGTTCACGGGCCTCGTCCGGCAGCTCGAGCGCGAGTCCTCGGTCCCTCCCGACTCGTTCGCGCCGGACGTGCTCTCGGCGCAGCTCCAGCTCCTCTTCACGTACTGCCAGCGCGCGTACGCGCGCCAGCTCGAGGTCCGAGCGCGGGCGGGCGGCGTGGCGGAGCGACTCGACCGCCACCTCGACGCGTGCTTCGCGTCGGCCGCGCAGGTCGAAGGCGGGCTCCCCACGGTTCGATCCTGCGCGCGCGCGCTCGGGTACTCGCCCGACTACCTGAGCGATCTCCTGCGCGCGGAGACAGGAACGAGCGCGCGCGACCACATCCACCGAGCCCTCATCGAGGCCGCCAAGGCACGGCTCCTCGCGTCGGACGCGAGCGCGAGCGCGGTGGCCTACGCGCTCGGATTCGAGCACCCGCAGCACTTCTCGAAGCTCTTCCGGCAGAAGACCGGACAGTCGCCCGGCGAGTGGAGACGTGCTGCGACGGGGCCGAATACGCGCCGCGAGACCTCGGCGTGATCTCACGCGCCGCACACGTAGCAGGCGGTCACCTCAACCTGCGTCGGGTCGCGCCGCCGGCCAGACCGACGTGTCCAGCGAGACGACGCCGCCCTCGAAGCGGATCGGCGCGGCAAGCAGCGCCCGGAACGCCTTGTACCCTGCCACCCCCGGGCGGAAGGCGTGCAGGAACACGTGGTGGCGCCCGTCGGCGCCCACGGCCACGGACGGGTGCCCTGGCCCCCACCATTCTTCACTGGAGCTCAGGAAGACCTCCGACGACTTGCGGTACGGGCCCGTGGGGGCGTCCGCCACGGCCGCGCCGATGCCGTAGTACGCGGTCGAGAAGTCGTTGCCGGCGTAAAGCAGGTAATAGCGCCCGCCCTCCTGGGTGATCCAGACGCCCTCGATGAGGTGCGCTTCCCAGGGCTGGTCGTTCTCGAGGATGACGGCGGGCTCCCCCTCCAGCCTGCGGCCGTCGGCCGACAGCCGCTGGGCGTAGATGCGGGTCCTGAGCGCCCGCGATATCCCGGCGATCTCCTCCGCCTCCGCGCCGCACGCCCGCGCCCGCAGCTCCTCCAGCCGCCCCGCGAACCCCGTGAATTCCGCGGTCGCCGCCTCGATCAGCGGCTGCAGGACGAAGAATTGCTCCATGGGATCGAGCGTCGCCACCCACGGCCACAGCGTCAGCGCCAGGACCGCTGTGCGCTGGTCTTTGCGGGCCACGAACAGCTCGCGCACCAGGGCGGGCTTCCGGTGAAGCAAGGCGGCCAGCCGGCGGGGCCACACGCCGTTGTCATCCTTTTTCCAGACCAGCCAGGGCGCGCCGTGGGCGTCGACGAGGATGTGGGCGTCGATCACGTCCCCGGTGACGATCGGCGCGTGTTCCGCCTCGAAGGGGCCGTCCGGGCTCGCGCCTCGGGCGAGGCCGATCGCGAGCGAGCGGTCGTGCATGCGGGCCGTGAAGCAGAGCCAGGTTTCGTTCCCGACCCGGTGCATCTCCGGCGCCCAGAAATCCGCCTGGTTGCGGCCGGTCAGCGTCCAGGCCGGCGCGCGCCCCTCCGGGAAGACGAAGCCGGTCAACCGCCAGGTCGTCAGGTCGTTCGAGGCCAGGATGGGAAAGGCGTTCGGCGCGTCGTTCGAGGTCACGAGCAAGCGCCACGCGCGCTCGCCCACCCGCACCACGCACGGGTCGCCATAGCCGTAGAGGATCTCCGGCGCGATGGACTCGGTCAGCAGGGGCCGCAGCGGCGCCCCGCACTTCCGCGGCGGCGGCGGGGTGCGGGCGAGCGGCATGCGGGTCCCGAGGTCGCGCGCCAGCGCCTCGAAGAGGTCGAGGTAGTCCGTCTGCTCCACCCGGGCGAGCTCATAACGCCGCGTGTCCTGCCCCGGCTCGGTCACCTGGAAGCTGCGCGGCCCCCCGCCGTCGACGGTGACTCCGAAGGTGAACGGTGCGCCAGGCGGCGTCTGCAGGACGATGGCGTCGGCGTTCATGCGACGGGCTCCTCGAGGACTGCCATGCTCGGCAACAGGGACCTGAGTCCGGTCGCGCCGCCGTCCGCCGGAGGCTCGCCGGGTGCGGCACGGCCCCGGCCGCTGCTACCCCGGCCCGGGAACGCTGCGATGTTGAACCACGGTCGCTGTCCTCGACATGCTGTACGTGTTCATGACGCTGGGGCTCACCGGCGAAGCTGAGCGCCAGCGACCCAGGCGACGACCGACATGGAACGAGGCGCATGCCGAGCAGAACGAAAGAACGACCGGAATCTCCACTTCCGAAGGGCATCGGGAAGCCAGCGCTGCGGGCGCTCGCTTCGGCCGGCGTCTCTCGCCTGGACCAGGTCGCTCGGCTCACGGAAGCCCAGCTCATGGCGCTTCATGGCGTGGGCCCCAAGGCGATCGGGGTCATCAAGGCTGCCCTCGAAGCAGAAGGAAAGTCTCTTGCCAAAGACGCGTAGCCCCCGACGTCCAGGCGCCGCATCCCGCGTGCGCCCGCTCCGGGGGGCGCCGACGATCCGATAGCGAGCGCACGGGGCGCAGCGTCGAGGGGCGCAGAGGCCTCGCCCCGGACGCGATTGCGGCGCGCGGCAGGGAGGAGATCGAACACGACACCTCCTGTCCGCGCGCCGCCCCCTCCGCCGACGGACGGGATATTCCGCGCGCGGTGAATGTTCACGCGACCCCGCGCAACAGAGGCCGCGGAGGCCAAGAGGACCATGCGATCGAGTTGGAGGTTCGGAGCCGCCCTCGCCTGCGGGCTCGTGGCGCTGCCCGCGGGCGCCGCGTGGGCGGCCAGCACGCCGTCGTGGGAGGCCGTGCCCTCGATGATCACCCCGCGGGCCGAGCACTCGGCCACGGTGCTCCAGGACGGCCGCGTGCTCGTCGCGGGTGGATTCACGGAGGTGGACGACGGGACGCCGTACGCAGCGCGCACGGCGGTGGGCCTCACGGCGGTCGAGATCTACGACCCCGCCACCAGGACGTGGGCGCCTGCGGCGCCGCTCTACCAGGGCCGGCGCGGTCACGCGGCCGTCCTCCTGCCGAACGGCCAGGTCCTCGTGGCGGGCGGCCGGCTCAGAAGCGAGCAGAGCGGGACAGAGCTCGGCTCGGCGGAGCTGTATGACCCGACGAACGACACCTGGACCAAGGTGGCGAACCTGGCCAAGCCCCACCCCGTGCCCTCGATGGTGCTCGTCGACGGCAGGCCCGTGCTGGTCGGCATGGCCTGGTCCAACTTGCTGTTCCTCGACGAGATGAACGCGGCCGTCTACGACCCGGCGTCGCGCTCCTGGACGGAAACGGCCTTCTGCCTCGACTCGACGATCAACCCCGTGAGCGCGACGCTGCTCCACGACGGGCGGGTGATGTCGGTCGGGAGCCGCTGCAGCATCTATGACCTGGAGACCCGGCTCTGGACTTACGAGCACGGGTCGGTGCTGCCGACGTCGGCGTACAGGTACCCTGACGCGATGACGCTCGCGAGCGGCGGTGTCCTCGTCACGGGAGGCACCCTCTTCGGTCCCGACCCGGCGGTCCACGCCTTCTCGCAGGTCTACTTCCCCGAAGAGGACCGCTGGGCGGCGACGTCCGGGCCCTATGCTCCGGCCTCGTCGTGCGAGACGGCCCCGGGATGGAGCGTCCGGGGGACGCGCACATCGCTGCTCCCGAGCGGGAAGGTGCTGCTGACCGGAGGCCTGGAGACCTGCGGCACGTACGGTACGAGCACGTACAGAGTTCCGTTCTACGGGACGAAGGCGCTCTTCGACGAGGCGACCCTCGCCTGGTCGAGCCTCGACCTGGAATCGCCGGTCACCCTGGCGCGCGCGCTCCACTCCTCGACGGTCCTCAGGGACGGCAGCGTGCTCATCGCCGGCGGGTACGTCGACGCCACGACCCCGACGGCGTCGGCCGTGCTCTTCCACGAGCGCTCGCCGCTCGGCGCGGGCTGCGCGACGGACAGCGACTGTGGCAGCGGCTTCTGCGCGGGCTCGGTGTGCTGCGACGCGCGCTGCGACGGCCCCTGCGACGCCTGCGCGGCCGCGTCAGGCGCGTCGCAGGACGGCGCCTGCACGCCGGTCACGGGCGTCGCCTGTGACGACGCGGACGCGTGCATCGCGGGCGGGGTCTGCGAGGCGGGCGCGTGCGTCGGCGGCGCGGCGGCGCCGGACGGGACGCCATGCGGCGACGGCGACGTGTGCTCGACCGCGAGCGCCTGCGTGGGCGGCGCCTGCATGGGGTCGAGCCTCGCGGTCTGCCTGCCCGCCGACGAGTGCCACGAGGCGCCGGCGTGCGACCCCGCGGCCGGGTGCGCGGCGTCCGGACCCGCGCTGCCGGACGGCACTCCCTGCGCTTTCCCGGGCACCGAGGATCGGTGGCAGGAGGCGGCGCGGATCGACCGCTCCATCCTCTCCGGGTTGCAGACCACGGTGCTCCTGGACGGGACGGTCCTCGTCATCGGCGGGGCCCCGGTGCCCGGCCGGAACGAAACTCGGCGTGTCTGGACCCGCTACGATCCGAGCACGGGCGCGTGGGCGCCGACCGAACCGATCGACGGCTTGCGGAGCTTGCTGACGCCCACATTGCTTCCGGACGGGACGGTCCTGGTGATCGGCGACAGCCCGTTCGTGTACCCCGATTATGGCCCCGCGCCGACGAGGCGCTTCGACCCGGCGACGGGCGTGTGGACGCCGGCCGCGTCCACGGTCGCGCCGCGCTTCGGTCACACGGCCACGCTGCTCCAGGACGGCCTGGTGCTCGTCGCCGGCGGCGACCAGCCCGGCGGTCCCGGCGGCGTCCTGGTCGAGATCTACGATCCGGTCGCCGACACGTGGACCGCGAGAGCGCCCATGAACGTTGCGCGACAGGGCCACTCGGCGACGCTGCTTCAGGATGGCCGGGTCCTCGTCGCGGGCGGCGCTGACGGGTATCCCTCCGAGAGACCGGAGAACCACCTGACGAGCGCGGAGGTGTACGACCCGGCGACCGACGCGTGGACGCCCGTCGCCTCGATGCGCTGGGCTCGCATGCGGCACACGGCGACGCGGCTTCCAGACGGCCGGGTGCTCGTGGCCGGAAGCTGGGGCGCTGACAGCGGCAAGACGGCCGAGATCTACGATCCTGCGACCGACACGTGGGCCTCGGCGACGGAGATGGCCACGGCGCGGAGAGCTCATGGAGCGGTGCTCTTCGCCGACGGCAGGGTCATGGTCGCGGGCAGCTCGCAAGACGTGAACGATGGGGCCCTCGCCGTCGAGCTCTACGATCCGGCGAGCGACACCTGGGCGCTCGGGCCGGCGCTGGCCGTGATGGTCCACGGCCACGCGACGGCGCTGCTCAACGACGGTCGTGTCCTGATCGCCGGCGGCGCCGCCGGCTCTCTGGCCGAGCCGTATCAGAAGATCGACCATGCGTGGCTCTATGTCCCGGCGCAGCCCGCGTCGCGCGGGGCGTGCCAGGCGGGCGCCTGCGTGCCGGGTGGAGGCGGCACGAGCGGAGACGGCGCGGGCGGCGGTGCGAGCAGCGGCACGGGCGGCGACGGCGGGGCGGGTGGCACGGCCACAAGCGGTGACGGCGGTGGCATCAGCGCTGGCGTCGGCGGCGGCGCGAACAGCGGTGGTGGCGGCGACCCGAACAGCGGTGGCGGCGGCGCGAACAGCGGTGGCGGCGGCGCGAACAGCGGTGGCGGCGGCAGCGCAACCGGCAGTGCCAGCGCAAATTCAACCAGCGGCGCCGGCGGCGATGCGACCAGCGGTGGTGGCGGCGACCCGACCAGCGGTGGCGGTGGCGAAGGCGGCGCTGCCACCGGCGGCGACGGCGGAGGTGCCAGCAGTGAAGTTGGCGCCACATCCACCACGACCAGCACGACCGCCGCCGGCGGCGATGACGCCAGCAGCGCCGGCACCGGCGCAACCGGCGCGCAGAGCAGCGGCGGCGGCGACCTCCCGAGCGCAGGAGGGGGCGGCGGCTGCCGCATGACGCCAGGCAGCCAGGGCGCGCCGGCCTGGCTGCTCGCCCTCGGGGCGCTCGCCACCGCGCGGCTGCGCCGGCGCCTCGCGAGGTCCAGCCGCTCCACCTGAGTGGCGGCCGGCGATCCAACCCGGGCTGTGATGCCGAGTCGACATCAACTGCCACCAGAAACGATGAGCCGCAGCCGCGCGCGGGGGCGTCCAATCCGGGATTGCCTGTCCGTTGAAAGGGAAAACTTCCGCGTCGATTGCGGTGGCGGACTGAGCCATGGGGCTCGACACCGCGCCTGAGGTAGATATCGTGGGCGCTACCGAGGAGCATAGGGCTTCTTGGTCGCTGGAAATGGCTTCCAGCCGGAGCTGCGAACGCGGAGAGGCAGCTCAGAGGCTAGGTTTCAGGATTTCGTGAGCACGGGATGAACCAATTGCGGACCCTCGGGGTTTGGTTGCGCTGCGCGTTGCGGTTCGGATTCGGCGTTTCGGCGTTGTTGCTGGCGCCGCGCTTCGCGGAGGCGAAGTCGGTGCGGCCGGTGGAGCCGATCAAGGTGAACGGCAGCGAGCTCGGGACGATCACGATCTCGAACGTCATTCTGAAGGCGCCGAACCTGGACGACGTGCTGATCGTCAAGGAAAAATTCCTGGTGATGTTTCTGGAGGAGATGCGCGAGCTCGGCTACCGCGCGCTCGGCCGCGAGAACCTGGCGCTGAACCTGGATCGCTCGAGCGAGGCGGCTTTCATCCTGGCCGGGACGATGACGGCGGCGGACTGCGCCGACGAGCGAGGCCTCACCTGCGGCATCACCATCAAGTGGGAGCTGCTCGATCGCTCCTCCAAGACCGTGGTCTATCAGATGACGTCGAACCACGAGGAGATGGAGATGCGCGAGCTCGACCGCGCGGCGGCCGGCAACGCGCTGCTGCTCGGCAGCCTGCGCTCGCTGCTCGCCCGGCCGATGTTCGTGCAGGCCCTCCGGGGCTCGGGCGCCCCTGCGGAGGCGCCGGCCGCGCCCGAGTTTCCGCCCGGGGAGATGCGCGGCTGCCCGGCCCGCACCCTGGCGATGCCGAAGATGAGCGAGGACGTCTTGAACGCCACGGCGCTGGTCAAGCTCAACGACGGCGTCGGCAGCGCGGTCGTGATCTCTCCGGATGGCTTGCTGCTCACCGCGGCGCACGTGGCGACGACGCCCGAGGTGGTGGTGCGCTTCCGCGACGGCAAGGAGCTTCCGGCGACCGTGATGCGCGTCAACGAGCAGTCGGACGTCGCGCTCTTGCAGCTGAAGGATGGCTCGCGCGAGACGCCGTGCTTGACGCTGCGCATGCCGCCCCCCAGCACCGGCGACGACGTGTTTGCGCTCGGCGCGCCCGGCGGCGAAAGGCTGTCGTTCTCCGTGACGCGCGGTATCGTCAGCGGCCAGCGCACGTTCGACGGCAACAGCTTGATCCAGACCGACACCAGCATCAGCCCAGGCAACAGCGGCGGGCCGCTGGTCGACGACGAGGGTCAGGTGGTCGCTATCATGACGTTCAAGGCGACCGGGCAGGGCATCGAGGGCCTGGGCTTCGGCGTGCCTTCGGCCACCGCGCTGTCGTCGCTCGGGCTGAGCTTCGGCGAGAAGACCGGGGCGCTCAAAGTCGAGCGTGTCGAGCGTAAAACGGCGTCGGGCGGGCTCGCGCTCAGCGGCGCGGCCGACAAGCCCGATCCGCCCTGGTTTTATGTGGGCAAGGACGCGCCCGGCAAGACGCCGGGTTGGGTCGGGCAGACGCGCGGCTGGGGCTGGGTGACGATCGTCGCCGGCGGCGCCACGGTCGGTACGACCGCGCTCCTGAACATCGGCAGTACGCCCTCCAGCTTCGGCACGCTCCGCACCTGGAACACCGTAGGTTGGGCCGTCGCCGGGCTCGGCGCGGGCATGGTGCTGAGCTCGTACGTCTTTGCGCCGGACAAGGAGCCGCCCGCGACCGGGGGGCGTTCGACGCCCGGCCGCACCTTCGCCGCCGGTGTCGGCGCGCCCGGCATCGGGCTCACCTCACTTTCCATCATGGGGACGTTCTGATGTTGCTCCGCACGCTGTGTGCTGCGCTGCTCTTTCTGCTGCCGGGAGGGTGCCTGCTCTTGCAAGAGCCGCCGCCGACGAGCCCGCTGGGCGGCGAGTGCGAAGACGACGACTGGTGCAATGAAGGCCTGATCTGCGTCTTCCCGTATGGGACGAACAGCCCGGGGGAATGCGGCGCGCCCGGTACGTGCACCGCCGACAGCGATTGCCCCGCGGGTCAGCTCTGCCAGGGCTCCACGATCGACACGTTCGGCGTGTGTCAAGCAAACACGGGCTGCATCTCCGACACGGCGTGTATGGAGGGCGCCACCTGCTACCGCGGTAGCTGCTTGTTCTTGTGCGAATCCTCCTCGGAGTGCCCCGAGGACACGTACTGCAGCACGCTAGATGATTGCCCGTACCGTATGACCTGCTCCAAGGCCTGCGCGTACCTCTGAGGCGCCGCCGAATCGCGCGTGTTTTGGGCCGAGGTTCGGCGGGGCAGGCGCATCCGCGCGCTCCTCTCCTCCCGCGCCGCGCCGTTTCCGTCTTCACGACAGGAATTTTCCGCCATCACGATATTTATTCTCGCGGTGAGCCGGTTCGAGGGCGCGCCGCTACTGCCTGACAGACGTGCGCTTGGCTGGCTGGGTCGAAGTACCTACCCAGATCCTTGCGGCCTCCGCGGACATCCGTGGCGGTCGCCGTGCCGGGATCCGGGCAACGCAGATGGCGAGCGTCCGATGCGATGTTGACTCCACTCCAGGTCATCCGGTGGGCCGTCGCCGCGGTCCGGGTGTACAGGGACCTCGCTGCCGGCTGCGTCGCGCGGCTCACTCCGATGGTGGCGGCGACGATCGCGCCACCCCCCGTGCTGGGACCAGGGCAGCTCGCCGGAACGACCTCCCCGGCGGCGCCCGCGGACCGCCTTGCGCCGGGAACCTCGGCTCGGTACTGTGCTCGCTCATCACGACCGATCTGCGAAGTCACGAGCCCTCGGAGCGATGACGTCGTGCGTAGAGCCAGCCTTGCCATCGCTCCGTCAGAGCGTGGCGGTACTGACGCAAGTGAGGTGGTTCGCGCGCTCATCGAAGGGGAACCATGGGCGGCAACCGCGGTGTGGAACGCACATGCGCCCAAGGTGTTCCGGATCGTCGCGCGCGTGCTCGGGCCCGGCGCCGACGCAGAGGACGTCACTCAGGAGGTCTTTGTTCGCGTGTTCTCCAGAGTATCCGGGCTGAGAGACCCCGATGCGCTGGGGAGCTTCGTGTTCTCGGTGACCGTTCGACTCCTGAAATGGGAGCTCCGCCGCAGGCGCGTGAGGCGCATCCTCCAGCTCGCGGACACGGCCGAGCTCCCGGAGCAGGCGGTCGAGCCGGCGGACAGCGAGGCGCGCGAGGCGCTGGGCCGCCTCTATGCGATCCTCGACACGCTGAGCGCAGACGACCGGACCGCGTTCGTGCTCCGCCACATGGAAGGGATGAGCCTGCCGGAGATCGCGGAGGCAACCGGGGTATCGCTGGCCACCGTGAAGCGGAGGCTCAGCCGGGCGACGGAGCGCGTGTCGTCCCAGGTCGAGAACGACACGTCCCTCGCCGCTTACTGCATGAGGCCGGAGGCGCGGGATGACTCTTGACGAGGAGAAGGACCCGGCGCTCGGCCCGAAGGCCGCGCGCGCCGTCGAGCTCGCTCGCCGGTCGCTCGGCGTGATGTCTCCCCAGCAGCGTGTCCAGGGGCTGCTCCGCGTGACGGAGCGGACGGCGAGGCGCCCGGGCTTCCGGCTGTCGCCGCTCCGGGCCGGAGCGCTCGCGCTCGCGGCGGCCGCCGCGGTCCTGCTCGGCGTCAACGGGTGGCAGCGGGGAACGCGCTCCGATCGGCTCTCCTACGAGGTGGAGGGCGGCGCCGTGCAGCAGGACGGCTCCGTCCAGGCGGACACATCGAGCCGTCCGAAGGTCCGGTTCTCCGATGGCACCGAGGTTCAGCTCGCCGAGTTGGCGCGCGCGCACATCGTGTCGGTGAACGAGCAGGGCGCCAGGGTCGCCCTCGACCGGGGAGAGGTCCACGCGCGCGTGGTCCATCGGTCGGAGGCGCAGTGGCTGTTCGACGCGGGGCCGTTCCTCGTGACCGTGACCGGGACGGCCTTCGCGCTCTCCTGGGCGCCGGAGGACGAGCGCCTCGATCTGCGGCTCGAGAACGGCGCCGTCGTCGTCAGCGGGCCGCTGTCCGGCAAGCCGATCGCGGTGCGCGCCGGGCAGTGGCTGACCCTGCGGCAGCGCACGGGAGAGGTGCTCCTGCGCGATCTCGATCTCCAGCAGGGCGCGGAGGCGTCGCCGGCGCCCGCCCCGCCGTCGTCCGACCGCGCCGAGGAGCCCGGCGCGGCGCCGGTTCCGGATCCGCCCGGGATGCCCGCGAGCCCGGCCGCGTCGGCGCTCTCGGCCGAGCCGAGGCGCGACTGGGCCGGGAAGCTCGCGGCCGGGAAGCTCGACGTCATCGTCGACGAGGCGCAGCGCCGCGGGCTCGACGTCTCGCTCGCGGAGAGCAGCAACGAGGAGCTCTCGGTCCTCGCGGACGCGGCGCGCTACACGAGGCGGAACGACATCGCGCGGCAGGCGCTCCTCGCCCAGCGCCGGCGCTTCCCGGCGACGCAACGGGGCAAGGAGGCGGCCTTCCTGCTCGGCCGCCTCGCGGAGGCCCAGGAGGGAGGCGCCGCGGCGCTCGCCTGGTTCGAGACCTACCTCAAGGAGGCCCCGCAGGGGGCTTATGCCTCCGAAGCGCTCGGGCGCAAGATGGTGATCGTGCAGCGGCTCCACGGCGACGCGCAGGCCGAGGCCGTCGCGCGGGCGTACCTGCGCCGGTTCCCAGGCGGAACTTACGCGCAGGCGGCGCGGGCCCTCGCTCGAACGCCGTGAGGTTCGCGCGGGCGCAGGCGCTGGCCGGGGCCCTCACGCTCCTCCTCTGCGCGGCGAGCCCCGCGGCGTCGGGGGAGCCTGCGCGTGTGGTCCTCGTGCGGCCAGCCGCCGCCGATCCGTCGATCTCCGAGGCGCTGATCCGCATCCGAGGGGAGCTCGTCGCCGATGGATTCGACGTGGAGGTCCTCGATGCGGCGCAGTCGGCGGCCTCCGCCCCCCGGCCGACGATGGACGACGCCGGGCAGCAGGCCGGCTCCGCGGCCCTGATCGGGCTGTTCCTGGCGCCGGACGGTCAGGCCGCCGAGCTCTGGGTGGTCGACCCGCGGACGCACGAGACGCTCGTGCGGCGGATCGACACGCGCGGCGAGGCGCGGGAGCACATCGTCGAGGTGCTCGCTGTGCGCGCTGTCGAGCTGCTCCGCGCGAGCCTGCTCGAGCTCCTGATGTCCTCGCAGCGCTCGGCGGCGCCCGCGCCCGCCGCCGCCCCGCCCCCGAGCAAGGCGAGCCAGCAGGTGCCTCGACAGGCAGAGCGGCCGCGCGTCTACGCGTCGCGCCGATCGACGTGGGGCGTCGAGCTGGGGGGCGGGCTCCTCGCGAGCCCGGGCGGCATCGGCCCGGCGCTGCTCCTTGTTGCGCGTCTGCGCTTCGCGCCGCTCGGTCCGATCGGTCCGCTCGAGGCGCGCCTCTCGTTCGCCGGGCTCGGGACGGCGCCGCGCGTCGCTGGGCCGCAGGGCAGCGCGACCGTGCAGCAGCGGTTCGGGCTCGTCGAGCTCGCGGCGCTCCCCTGGCCCGAGCTGCGCTTGCGCCCGAGGTTCTCGGTGGGCCTCGGGGCGCTCCACGTCGCCGTCGACGGCGAGGCATCGTGGCCGTACCGGGGGGTCCACAGCGCGCAATGGGCGTTCGCCGCGGACGCCGGCGCCGGCGTCGAGCTCGGGATCGTGAGGCGGCTCGACGTCGTCCTCGAGGCGCACGCGCTCGTCGCGCACCCGTATCCGGTGGTCCGCTTCGTCGAGACCGAGGCGGCGCGCGGCGCGCGCCCGGCGCTGCTCGGCAGCCTCAGCCTCGTGGGGTGGCTGTGATCGAAGGGGGTGTCACGGCTCCGGGCCGCCGGTGGTGCCCGCACCGGCGTCGGTGCCGGTTCCGACCGGGTTCAGCGTGAACAGCTGGCTGCTGCCGCCGCTGGAAGCCCTCTGGAAGAGGGCGGTGCCGTCGGTCGGCGGGGAGCCGTGAGCGTCGATGACCTTGCCGCTGAGGCGCGACGTGATGCGGACGGCACCGCCGCCGGGATCGGTGACGGACCATTGCTGGCTGGGATCGCCGTCGCAGGGGAGCTGGACGATGAAGGCGCCGTCGGCGGTCGACCCGCCGCGGACGTCGAGGCACTTGTCGCTCCTGACGCTGCGGATCCGGTAATACCCGCCGTCCACCGCCTCGAAGCGGAAGTGCTGGTTGGTGCCGCCGTTGCAATTCCAGAGCTGCAGGACGAGGTCGTCGGCCATGTCCACGGCGGCGTCGACGTCCACGCAGCGCCCGCTCTGGACGCCGACCAGGGTGTAGGTGGTGCCCGCCGAAATGTCCGCCTCGACCTCCGCCGGGACGGCGTGCTGGAAGAGCTCGGCGATCTCCGCCGGAACGAGCGCTCGGCTGTAGATCGCGATGTCGTCGACATCCCCGACGAGGAGCCGCCCCTCCTGCGGCCATCGACCGACGTGGAGGCTTGTGGAGCCGGGCGAGATCGTCCTCTCGATGGGCTCGGTGCGGTAGAGGCGCCCATCGATGTAGAGGCTCATGGAGAGCCCCTCGCCGTCGACGACCCCGGCGGCGTGCGTCCACCGCTGGAGCTCAAGGCAGGAACACTGGACGCGGTGGTGGTCGCTGGTTTCGGGCCCCTTCCAGAACCCGAAGTCCATGCCCCGCGCCTCGCCGTCGTAGTCGATGTTGAGCTCCCATCCGCCGGTGTTCTCCGTGCTGATGACGGTCCTCAGGGTGTCGTTGGCCGGGGGCTCGTCGGCCAGCGCGCGAACCCACGCCGAGACGGTCCAGCTCGAGGTGGCGTTCGGGAAGTCGCCCACCGTCATGAACTCGCCCTCATCGAGGTGCAGCGCCCGCCCAAAGCGGCCGCCCTCCACCCACGTGCCGCCGGTGAGCTCGCCGTCGCGCCGGTTGCCGGACCAGTCGGTCACGATCGTCCCTTCGCCCTCGTCGAACGTCCAGTAGGCGACCATGCCCTGGGTCAACGTCGTCGGCGTCAGCTCGACGGCGTCGATCGGCCCCTGCTCGCAGGCCGCGAGCCCGAGCGACGCGACGGCGGCCAGGCAGCGGGGCGCCGCGCGTCTGCCCGCCATGGCCGTCGCGCTGAACGTCCCGGTGATGGTGCGGTGCGGTGTGCGCGACTGCTGCATGTCAGGCCTTCTTGCGTATTCCAAACGTAACTGCGCTCGGCGTGCGCGCGCACGCCTTCCTTCGTCACGAGCTCGCCTGCCTGCGCGACCCCACGTGAAGAGCCAGCGGAGCACGCGTCAGGCAGTAGCGGCTCGCCCTCGGATCGGCTCACCGCGAGAGCAAATACAGAGGTGACAACGCTCTGCTTCGGGAGTCGCAGCGAGGCGTGCCACGTCGCGGCGAGCAGGCCCACGCTCTGACGGCAACATTTCATCCTGGCGCCATTCGCTCTCGTCGTGAGCCGGTTCGAGGGCCAGCCGCTACTGCTTGACGGAAGCTCCACTGACGCTCGCGCGCTCGCGTTATTTCTTCCCTCCCCTGCGGCCTGCTGCCTGGGGGCGGGCGCGCTCCAGCCCGACGGGGGCAGATAGGCGATGTCACGCCCACCGCGAGGCGGCACTCCCTGGAGTTCGCCTCGTTACTCCCATGGCACAAGCCACGACCTCGAGCGGATGGTGATCCAGGAAACCCACGGAGACGGTCATGAGATCAAGGTCGATCACGTTGCTCGCGGTCGGGCTCGCAGTCCTCGCCCATGGCAACAACCTTGGTTGCAGCAATGATTCCAGCGGCGGTGAGGCTGGCGCCGGCGGCAAATACGACGGCAACGGCGGGGCGACCCCTGGCTCGGCCGGCAACGGCGGGGCGACCCCTGGCTCGGCCGGCAACGGCGGGGCGACCCCTGGCTCGGCCGGCAACGGCGGGAGCTCCGGAAACGGCGGGGGACCGGAGGAGCCCGGCGGAGGTGCTCGACCGCGGACGCGATTGCTGATCGATGATGATTGGCGTTTTACCAAGGGCGATCCGCCAGGGAGCACGACAGACCTCGCTTACTCGACACCTGCCGTGAGATCCTGGGTGCTGCCCAGCGGGAATGATTTCCTCAACGACCCGGCGAAGAGGGCGGCGCGTCCGGACGGCAATCTCGGGGACGGCGTGGCCTACGTCACGGCGAGCCATGATGACAGCTCATGGAAGAGCGTGAACCTGCCGCACGACTACGCCATCGAAGGCCCGTTCACCACGAGCGTCAGCGGCAGCATGGGACGCCTGCCTTCTCCGGGAGTCGCGTGGTACCGGAAGAAGCTGACCCTGCCAGCGAGCGACGCCGGAAAGTCCATATTTATCGATATCGACGGCGCCATGTCGTACAGCATGGTCTGGTTGAACGGCCAGTTCGTGGGCGGGTGGCCCTACGGATACGCCTCCTATCGCCTCGACCTGACGCCTTACGTGAAGCCCGGCGAAGACAACGTCCTGGCGATCCGGCTCGACAATCCAGTCCCCAGGGACTCCAACTGGCAATCAGGATCCTCCCGCTGGTATCCAGGAGCAGGCATCTATCGGAGCGTATGGCTCGTGAAGACGGATCCCGTGCATGTGGCTCAGTGGGGCGTCTACATCACCACGCCGGAGGTGTCCGAGACATCGGCGACCGTCGCCCTGAAGCTGACCGTCGACAATGACTCGAAGCAGGATGCCAACGTGAGCGTGGCGACAGCCATCTTCGAGCTCGACGCAGACGGTCGCAGGTCGGACGTCGCCGTGGCATCCATCGCGCCCGTGGCTCTGCAGATCCCCGCCGGCACGAGCGCCACGGCCGACACCGAGGGGGCGATCGCCAGCCCGAGGTTATGGGGAACCGGCCCTCATCAGAGGCCCAACCGATACGTGGCGGTGACGACCGTGCAGCAGGAAGGCGAGACCGTCGATGTCCATGAGACGCCGTTCGGTGTTCGAACGCTCAAGTTTGACCCCGACGCGGGCTTCTTTCTGAACGGCGAGCACATCAAGCTGAACGGAGTGAACAATCATCATGATCTGGGCGCGCTGGGGGCCGCCGTGAATGTCCGCGCGCTGGAGCGGCAGCTGGAGATGCTGGCGGAGATGGGGTGCAACGCCCTACGGACCGCCCACAATCCCCCTGCGCCGGAGCTCCTCGAGCTTGCCGATAAGATGGGCTTCCTCGTCATGGACGAGGCGTTCGATGTGTGGGTGCGCGAAAAGGCGGCTCTGGACTTTCACCAGATCTTTCCGGATTGGCACGAGCAGGACCTGCGGTCCCTGTTGAGGAGGGACCGCAATCATCCTTCCGTGGTGATGTGGAGCATCGGCAACGAGGTCGGTGAACAGGGCGGTGGCGCGGAGGGCGCCGCGATCGCCAAGGAGCTCACGGGTATCTGTCATGAAGAGGACCCGACGCGCCCGACGGTGAGCGGCATGAACTCTGCCAAGGCCGACGGTCCATTTCCTGGGCCGATCGACGCCGTGGGCCTGAACTACCAGGGGACCGGGGTTCGCAGCGGGCCGGCACAATACCCGGTGTTTCATTCCAGCTTCCCGGACAAATTCATCGTGGGCACCGAGACCACGGCCACCCTGAGCAGCAGAGGTGTCTATACGTTCCCCGTCGCCTCTGGCGCCGGCGTTCCGGCGTCGGACACCGCGGGCCAAGACAGTCCAGGTCGACAGGTCAGCTCCTACGATCTGTACTTTGCGTCCTGGGCCTATTCTCCCGACAAGGAATTCGCGTCACAGGACAGGTACTCCTTCGTGGGCGGAGAGTTCGTCTGGTCTGGCTTCGACTACCTGGGAGAGCCGACGCCCTTTGACTCCTCGCGGAGCTCCTACTTCGGGATCATCGATCTGGCGGGATTCAAGAAGGATCGCTTCTACCTCTATCAGGCGTATTGGCGCCCCGAGCTCCCCATGGCCCACATCCTGCCGCACTGGACATGGCCGGAGCGGACAGGCCAGGTCACGCCAGTCCATGTGTACACCTCAGGGGACGAGGCGGAGCTGTTCCTCAATGGCCAGTCGCTCGGACGCAAGCGGAAGGCGCAGCTCGAGTACCGCCTGCGCTGGGATGACGTGAGGTACGAGGCGGGTGAGCTGGCCGTCGTTGCTTACAAATCCGGGATGGAATGGGCGACGGCTTCGGTGAAGACCGCCGGCGCCGCCAGCAAGCTCCTCCTGACGCCTGACAGGTCGACCATCGCGGGGGATGGGAGAGATCTCTCGTTCGTGACGGTCGCGGTGGCAGACGACGAGGATCGAATGGCCCCTCGCGCGATGAACTCGATCCATTTCGAGGTGAGCGGACCGGGCGAGATCGTCGCGACGGACAACGGCGATCCGACGGACATGACAGCTTTTCCGTCGAAGGATCGCAAGGCGTTCAATGGGCTGGCGCTCGCGATTGTCCGAGCCAAGGCTGGACAGAAGGGGCAGATCGTCGTGAGCGCGAAGTCGAATGGTCTGGCCGAGGCCAGCACGACACTGGTAGCAGAATGACGCGTCCCCACCGCTCTGCCGCCGTCTTTTCTGCAACGTACAAGCGAGGATTTATGCGCGCTGAACTGACCGCATCCGCAAGTTTGCTCATCCTTTTTGGACTCATCGGCTGCAGCTCCGAGAGCGGAACGGGCCCTGACCCTGCGGGAAGCGGCGGGTCCGCCGTCGGGCCCGGGAGCGGCGGAGCCAGCGCCAGCAGCGGGGCCAGCGGCGAAACCTCGGCGGTGGGCAGCGGCTCTTCGACAGGTAGCGTGGCCGCTGGCACGGGCGGGACGGACGGGTCCAGCAGCACGAGCACGACCTCGACAGGGGGCCAGAGCAGCGGTCCGCCGCCGCTCGTCCATGACGTGGAGGACACCGGCGAGGACTGCCCAGAACCGCCGCTCCCTGCGTTCAGCGAGCTCGAGTCGATCTCGCACCTGCCCGATCCATTCGAGATGGCAAGCGGGGATCGCATCAGCTCGGTTTCAGACTGGCGCTGCCGGCGCGCCGAGATCAAGGCCGAGATCGAGAAGTACGGGGCAGGGGAAAAGCCGGGCAAGCCGGGCACGTTCGAGGCGAGCCTCAGCGGCAACACGCTCAGCATCAAGGTGGGTGAGGGAGGCAGCTCGTTCACCATCACCGCACCCATCAACCGACCCGCGGGCGCGCCAAACGGCCCGATCCCTGCGATCATCGGCGTCAACTCGCCCACGGGCAGCCTTCCTGCCCAGGTCTTCAGCAGCCGAGGCATCGCCACGATCACGTTCAACTCCGACCAGCTGATGTCGAACGGCTTCTCCGGCGGCTCGCGGACCGACGGAAACTTCTACAAGCTTTACCCGGGCACCACCGCGGGATCCATGATCCGCTGGGCCTGGGGGATCAGCCGCATCATCGATGCGCTCGAGATGCTCCCCGAGGCCAACATCGACACCAAGCACATCGCGGTGTCCGGCTGCTCGTTCCAGGGCAAGATAGCCCTCTATTCCGGTGCCTTCGATGAGCGCATCGCGCTCACCATCCCCCATGAGTCCGGAGGCGGGGGGACGATCTCGTGGCGCTACTCCGACATGCTCGAAAAGCGTGATAAAACCGAGGTGGAGAACCTGCTGCACGCGCAGGGGGCCCCCTGGTACGCGGCGGCCCTCATGCAGTTCAACAACGCGCCCGACAAGCTCCCCTACGATCACCATGAGCTGATGGCCATGGTGGCTCCTCGCGCCCTGCTGGCGATCGAGAGCACCGCGATCGCGCGGATGGGGGCCGAAGCGGCCCGGGTCGACGCGCTGGCGGCGCGCGAAATCTGGGCGGCTCTCGGGGTCCCGTTCCGGCTGGGCGCATCGGAGGAGAACACCAACCACTGCGTCTGGCACAACGGCTTCACGCCCGACCTCGAGGCGTACGTCGACAGGTATCTCCTTGGTAAGGAGGACGTCGACACGGACATCCTGCGCTCCAAGTACACGATCGACACCGACACCTGGATTCCCTGGGAGACTCCTACACTCCAGTAGTCGTGCTCGTCGCGAGCCGCGCCGCAAGCTCGCTCGAGACAGCTCAAGGACCGGCGTCGCGCGCGCGGTACTCGGCGATCATCTCCTTCGTCACGTCGTGATCATAACAGAGAGGCGCGGTGCCTCCCGGCCGCGAGTAGGCGCTGCGCTTGCCGCATTGTCTGCCCGCTCGATCGGTATCGTAAGGACACGGGCAGCTCCCGCTGTACGCCGCTCGTGACTCGGCGATGAGCGCCTTCCGGATCGCGGCGTCCGTCTTCGGCGCCTCTGCCCTGGCCGAAGGCGCCGCGAACATCGCCATTCCAACGACGAGCCAGTACCCAAGCCGCATAACCCGGCATCGTACCGCCCCTCCGGAACTTCACAACATGTTCTTTCGTTCAGGTGCCCCCGTGTATTCCCATCGGTCGAGCCGCTCCCTCGTGCGGCCGTCGCCGCGCGCGCCGAGTCAACGACGCCAGCTCCCGCCGTCGACACCGCCCGGCGCGACGTGGGCGCCGGCCTCTCCGTGGGCGGACTGGTCCTCGGCTCCGTCGGATGTGGCTTTTCATCAACTGTATCCGAGCGGTTCGATCCTAAGTCATCCAGCTTGCGATCGACCTGCTCGACGCCACTCTTGTCGGTGATCTTCGCCAGGCTCGCGTAGCATCGAGCGGAGTGAACAGATCGTCGACGTCACGGGGACCTCTCATCGACGCGCCGCAGCGGTCGCTCACCCAGGCGGGTGAGCAGCACCAGCTGCGCGCGAGCTGTCAGGTCGTCGAGGCGACGGTGGATGTTGCGGTAGGCTATTGGAGCTCCCTGGCCACCGCGGTCTGGATGAAGACGACCCACCCGCACCACGCCGCCTCCCTGAAGGCGGCGATCGTGGGGGCGCAGGCAAGCTCCCCGTCCCGCAAGGTGTGGCTGCTGCAGATCGTGACCCCGGAAGCCATCGTACCCGACACGCGCAGCCGCAGCGCTCTCGCCGGGATGTTGTCTTCGGTGGATGGCATCGTGTCCCACTCGGCGGTGATTCACATCGGGTCGGGCTTTCGCGCGTCCGTCGTGCGCAGCATCGTCACGGGGCTCAACGCCCTGGGACGCCAGCAGTTTCCACATCGTGTCTTCGCCAGCGTCGAGGAAGGCATTGCCTGGCTGGCCACCAGCGGCCTGCCGGACCCGGCGGCCGCCCATCACGACCTCTCGGCGTTCCATGAGGCCGCGGTCGCGGGCCAGCTCACGAGCGTTCGGACGTGAGCTCCCGGCCCAGGGCATCGTGGCCTCGTCTTGACGGGCGCGCCGCGACCAGGGATCCTCGCCGGCATGCGTTTCGCCGCGTTCGGGGTGATCCTGTTGCTCGTGGGCAACGCGCACGCCGAGTCGACGGCGCCAGCGCCCGCCGTCGACACCACCCGGCGCGACGTGGGCACCGGCCTGTCCGTGGGCGGACTGGTCCTCGGTTCCGTCGGAGCGGGCATGTTCTTCCTCACCCGACCGAGCGGGGATGATTCCTGCGGTTGCGCATCCCGCGCATGGGTCTTTCCCACCGTGCTCATGAGCGTCGGAGGCGCGATGGCCCTCACGGGTGTACCGCTCTGGATCACCGGTCAGATGAAAATCGATCGCGCCACGACCCGGGCCGAGCTGCAGCTCGGTCCGCTCGGCGGAAGCGTCCGGCTCCTGTTTTGAAGCGCGCTCACGGCTCCGCGGGCGCCCCGTCCCGTATCCCGAGCGTCTCCTCGCGCGCCGACAGGCACGCCTCGCTCCCCACGACGAACGCGCGGCAGTTGTCCGGCCTGATCTCGTAGATGGCGCAGCGCCGGTCCTCGCAGAGGTGCTGGCACCGCCCGCTCGCCGCGAAGCGCAGCGTGATCTTCCCGTCCCGCGCCCGCCGCACGTAGGCGCGCCCCGTGAGATCGCCGCGCCCGGCGCCCCGGAAGCGCGCGAGGTCCACCTCGTCGAGCAGCACGTTGGCGTCGTGGCAGCAGGCGCCGCACGCCAGGCAGTCGAGCGCCACCTCGCGCATCGCCCCCGGGTGCGTGCTGTCGCGCTCGCACCAGTCGAGGACCGAGCCCTCGTACTGCCGCTTCACCCGCGCCGTCGCGAGCCCCTTGGCCGGCCCCTCGCCCACGCGGCGAAAGCGCTGCTGCTCGATCGACAGGAGCGACCACAGCCCGAGCTCCGTGAGCTTCCCGTCCTCGCCGATGGAGAGCAGGAGGTCGACCCGCTCGTCCGGCAGCACGATGGCCGCGTGCCCGCCGGCCCTCACGTGCGCCGCTGCGCGGCTCAGGAAACGCGGGCGAAACCGGCGCCAGACGGGGCGAGACACGACGTATGCGGACATCGGGGCGCATCTTCGCGCCCCGGCCCCGCGCTGCCAAGCCCCGCCCTCGCCCGGCGGCGACGCTGCGCTATGTTGGAAGGGTGCGACATCGCAAGAAGATCGTCATCGTGAAGACCGGCGAGCCCGTCCCCCCGGTCCTCGAGCGACGCGGCCAGTTCGCGGACCTGATCGAGCACACGATCGGCGCCAGCTGGGGCGGCGGATACGCCACCGTCGACGCCCGCACGGACGAGCTCCCCGCGCCCGGCGCCCCCGAGACCGCCGCCTTCGTCGTCACCGGTTCGTCGGCCAACGTCCCCCACCGCGAGCCCTGGATGCTCCGCTGCGAGGCGTGGCTGCGCGGCGTCGTGCACGCCGGCACCCCGACGTTCGGCATCTGCTTCGGCCACCAGATCCTCGCCCAGGCCCTCGGCGGCGAGGTCGTCCGCAACCCGCGCGGCCGCGAGATCGGCAGGATCCGCGTCCAGCGCCGCGCCGACGACCCGCTCTTCGACGGCCTGCCGTCGAGCTTCGAGACGCACGCGACCCACGTCGACACGGTCGGCACGCTCCCCGAGGGCGCCACGAGCCTCGCGTTCACCGAGCTCGACGACCACCAGGTCATCCGCTTCACGAGCACGTGCTACGGCGTGCAGTTCCACCCCGAGATGGACCACGACGTCATCGCCGGCTACATCGCGTGGCGGCGCGAGATCCTGCAGGCCGAGGGCCGCGACGTCTCGGCGCTCCTCGCCCCCATCGCGCCGGATCAGCTCGGCACACGGACGCTGCACAATTTCATCCGGCACATGGTCGTGCGCGGCGCCTGATCCCTACGCCGCCGACCTGACCTGGGTAGTTCCCGCCCTGACTGACGCGCCGGTCAGTCGCCTCTCGACCTGGCCCGCCGACCGCGCGACGGGCTCACCCGCTCCTGCGCCTCGCCGGGGGCGTCCCCCGTCGCGGGCGCGGCGCGCTCGCCCTCCGGGCCCCGCGCCGCGAGCCCGGCCGCGGGGTCCATCCGGAGGTAGCCGCGCCGCAGGAAATCGTGGAGCGCCGTCACGATCCGCTCGCGCGGGCGGGCCTGCTCCTCGAGGGCGTTCTCGAACAGCACCTCCTTCAGCGCGCCGATCGTGAACGTCGCGTAGAGCTCGGTGTCCCCCGGCTCGATGACGCCGAGCCGCTGCCCCTCCGCGAGGCTCTGCTGCAGCAGGAGCTTCACCTCCTGGCGGAACGCCCGCAGCTCCTTGACGAACGCCGGATCGAGCCCGGCCGCGTGCGACAGGAGGATGCTCGTCAGCGCCGGATCGTCGAGCAGGACGGCCACGATCGCGCGGATGTTGTGCTTGACCTGCGCCTCGACGTCCGCCGACGGGTCCACGCGCAGGATGGCGCCGCCGAGCCGCGAGAAGAGGCCGCGCACGAGCTCGCCGAACACCGAGCGCTTGTCGGGGAAGTAGAGGTAGAACGTCCCCTTCGCGACCTTCGCGAGCGCGACGATGTCGTCGACCTTCGCCTCGTGATACCCCTTCTCGGAAAACACGGTACGCGCGGCGCGGAGGAGCGCCTGGCGGCGCTCGGCCTTGTCCATGGGCCGGTCGCTTTACCATCACCGGCCCGCCATCTGGGGACCGATGTCTCCCCTCCGGCGTCGTGCGAGCCCGCCGTCTGAAAAGATCCGGAAAGTTCGCGGCACAGCGCACGACACGCGGACGCCGGGGGGGCACCGCGCGCCATCAGACGCAACCGAACGCAACCAGCCGCAACCGAGCGCGGCGTCGGAACCTTGCACCCTGGACGCAGCGATGGCCCGAGATGGCCGGAAAACGGCATCGCGCGGCGACCAAGACGCACCGGATTGCTTGATTTCCCGGGCATCCCGTTGTAGCCATCACGACTGACCAGCCAGTCAGTCGGACGCTGGGGACCGGCGACGGCGGTGGGAGGAGCCCCGATGGGAAGGCAGATCCAAGAACCGGTCGTGGTCGGCATCGACGTCGGCTCGACGACGGTGAAGGCCGTCGTGCTCGATCCGCAGACGCTCGAGATTCTCTGGAGCGACTACCAGCGGCATCAGACGAAGCAGCCGGAGAAGGTGCTCGAGCTCCTCGAGGTCATCGAGGCGTCGTTCCCCGCGTCGCCGAGGAACAGCTGGCGGGTGTTCATGACGGGCTCCGGCGCCGCGCCCCTCTGCCCCGGCCTGGGGGCCAAGTTCGTCCAGGAGGTCAACGCGGTCACGCTCGCGGTCGAGAACCTGCACCCGGACGTGGGCAGCGTCATCGAGCTCGGCGGGCAGGACGCCAAGATCATCATCTTCCAGCGGGACGAGAAGACGGGCGACAAGACCGCCGCGCCGTCGATGAACGACAAGTGCGCCTCCGGCACGGGCGCCACCATCGACAAGTGCATGATCAAGGTGGGCCTCCCTTCGACGGAGGTGGTGAAGATCCACTTCGACGACTCGAAGCTCCACCACGTCGCCGCGAAGTGCGGCGTCTTCGCCGAGACGGACATCGTGAACCTCGTGAAGAGCGGCATCCCCTCGACGGAGATCCTCTGCTCTCTCGCCGACGCGATCGTCCTCCAGAACCTGTCGGTGCTGACGCGCGGCTCGACGCTGAAGCACAAGGTGATCCTGCTCGGCGGCCCCAACACCTACCTCCCCTTCCTCCAGGAGTGCTGGCGCAAGCGGATCCCCGAGACCTGGGACGAGCGCGGCTACAGCTGGCCGAAGGACCAGCCGGTCGAGGAGACGATCTTCGTCCCGGAGAACGCGCAGTACTACGCGGCGTTCGGCGCGTGCGTCTACGGGCTCAAGGAGGCGCCGGAGGTCGGCCTCTACGCCGGCAAGTCGGGGCTCATCGAGTACATGACGAACGGCAGGAAGGCCCGGCTCGGCGAGAGCGCGGGCCCGCCGCTCGTGAAGACCCGGAACGAGGTCGACGAGTTCCGGAAGCTCTACAGCATCCCGAGGTTCACGCCGATGAAGCTCGCGCCCGGCCAGGTGGTGCGCGGGGTCATCGGCCTCGACGGCGGCTCCACCTCGTCGAAGGCGGTGCTCATCGACGAGGACGGGAACATCGTCTGCAAGGCCTACCAGCTCTCGAAGGGCAACCCGATCCAGGACGCGAAGGAGCTCCTCTCCCAGCTCCGGCAGTACGTGCTCGATGAGGGCGCGACGCTCGAGGTGCTCGGCTTCGGCGGCACCGGGTACGCGGCCGACGTGCTCCAGGAGTGCATGCGGGCCGACGTCAACATCGTCGAGACCGTCGCCCACATGATGAGCGCGGTGAAGTTCTTCGGCGACGTCGACGTCATCTGCGATATCGGCGGACAGGACATCAAGGTCCTGTTCATGAAGAACGGCGATATCGCGAACTTCCGCCTCTCCAACTCGTGCTCTGCGGGCAACGGCATGTTGCTCCAGGCGATGGCCGACCAGTTCGGCCTGAAGGTGACCGAGTACGCCGACACGGCGTTCGGCGCCGAGCTCGCGCCGAAGTTCAGCTACGGCTGCGCCGTCTTCCTCGACACGGACCGCGTGAACTTCCAGAAGGAGGGCTTCTCGAAGGAGGAGCTGCTCGCCGGGCTCGCCCAGGTGCTGCCGAAGAACGTGTGGCAGTACGTCGTGCAGATCCCGCGGCTCGCGGCGCTCGGCACGCGCTACGTGCTGCAGGGCGGCACGCAGTACAACCTCGCGGCGGTCAAGGCGCAGGTCGATTACATCAAGGAGCGCGTCCCCGGCGCCGAGGTGTTCGTCCACCCGCACACCGGCGAGGCCGGCGCGCTCGGCGCCGCGTTCGAGACGCTCCGGGTCGTGAAGCGCAAGGGCCGGTCGACGTTCATCGGGATCGACGCGGCGATCGCCCTCGAATACACGACGAAGAACGACGAGGAGACGGTCTGCCACTTCTGCCCGAACGAGTGCAAGCGGACCTTCATCGACACGAAGCGGCCTGACGGGACGACGAGCCGCTACATCTCGGGCTTCTCGTGCGAGAAGGGCACGGTCGAGAGCGAGCAGGCGATGCTCGCGCTCGTCGCCGAGCGGAAGAAGATCGCGAAGCAGTTCCCGAACCTCGTCGACTACGAGTCGAAGCTCGCCTTCCGGCACTTCTACGACACGGCGCCGCTCCCCGAGGAAGGCGCGCCGGTGAAGGACACGGTCGTCAAGAAGGGCTTCCTCGGCATCCGCCGGGTGGAGACGACGCGCCCGTTCCGGCGGAGCGGCATCGAGGTGCGGGAGCGCCTCCGCCGCGTCCGCATCGGCATCCCGCGCGTCCTCAACATCTACTCGACCGGCCCGTATTACCGCGCCTACTTCGAGGCGCTCGGCGTCCCCAAGCAGAACGTCGTCTTCAGCGACGCGACGAGCGAGGAGATGTGGGTCGAGGGCGGCAAGTACGGCTCCATCGATCCGTGCTTCCCGTCCAAGGTGGCGCAGGCCCACGTCCACAACCTGCTCTTCCACCACCACACGGACGAGAAGAAGCTCCATTACATCTTCTTCCCCATCCTCACCCATGTGCCGAGCTTCGGCGAAGGGGTGATGGACAAGACGAGCTGCCCGATCGTCGCGGGCGTGCCGGACGTCATGAAGGCGGCGTTCACGAAGGAGGTCGACTTCTTCAAGACGCGCGGCATCGAGTACCTCGATCCCGCGCTCACGTTCTCCGAGATGACGCTGACGGCGCGCCGGATGTTCGAGACCTGGGGCCCGCGGCTCGGCATCACCGAGGACGAGAGCGATCACGCGCACCGCGAGGGGATGCGGGCGCTCTCGCAGTTCGAGCGCGACCTCCAGGACAAGGGGCGGGCGATCCTCGAGACGGTCGAGTCCGAGAACCGGGTGGCCATCCTGATGATCGGGCGGCCGTACCACTCCGACCCGGGCCTGAACCACGGCATCCCGGAGGAGTTCCAGGTGCTCGGTTATCCGATCCTCTCGGTGCGGTCCATCCCGCGCGACATGGAGTACCTCGCGCGGTACTTCAAGGACGAGATCGCGATCGGCCAGCACCCGCTCGACATCAACGACGTCTGGCCGGAGAACTACTCGGCCAACAGCGCGCAGAAGGTCTGGGCGGCCAAGTTCGCCGCCCGCCACCCGAACGTCGTCCTGCTCGATCTCTCGAGCTTCAAGTGCGGCCACGACGCGCCGACGTACGGGATCATCGACAGCATCGTGAGCTCGAGCGCCACGCCGTACGCGGCGCTGCACGACATCGACGCCAACAAGCCGGGCGGCTCGATCAAGATCCGCGTGAAGACGTACGCGCACAGCCTCAAGCTGCACGAGGAGGCGCTCGAGGACGCGGCGAAGAAGAAGGCGCAGCTGGTCCAGCGCATCGAGGAGAAGCGGCTCGAGCTGCTCCAGCTGAAGCGCGACCAGCAGGCGGCGCGCAAGATCACGGATCCCGCGCTCGAGCGGGAGATCGCCGCGCTCGCCGAGAAGGTCCGGAGCTACGTCGCGCCGGTCTCGCCGCCCGAGGCGCCGAAGACGGGCCTCGTGCAGCTCAAGAAGAAGCAGTCCGACGGGACCGTCGTCCCCTTGGAAGCCTGAACCACGTCGAAGGTCGAGGGGGGGACGGCGGGGCCGCCCCTTCCAGCATCCAAGCGAAGGGAAGCCACGCCATGCAACATACGAGCACGACGAGCACGACCACCACGCAGAAGACGCGCCTTCCTCTGGTGGGCGAGGCCCGATCCAACAAGACCGACGTCGACATCGAGGCGGAGCTCAGGGCGTTCGAGGAGGCCGAGCGGGAGCGGCTCGGGCTCAAATCCGAGCGGCGCCAGTGGGTCGACAACATGCTCAAGCCGAAGATGACCAAGAAGGAGCGCGAGAACGTGACGCTCCTCATCAGCGGCCTCACCGCCGCGCAGGACTTCCTGTGCGAGGGCGCGCTGAAGGGCCTCGGCTACAACGTCCACTACTTCGGGATGAGCGACAACGCGGGGCTGCAGACGGGCAAGGAGTTCGGCAACCGCGGGCAGTGCAACCCGACCTACTTCACGGTCGGCGGCCTCGTGAAGTACCTCATCGACCTGCGCGACAAGCAGGGGATGTCGACCGAGGACATCATCAAGAACTACGTCTTCCTGACGGCGGGCGCGTGCGGGCCCTGTCGGTTCGGCATGTACGTGACCGAGTACAGGAAGGCGCTCCGCGACGCCGGCTTCGACGGCTTCCGGGTCATGCTCTTCCAGCAGACGGGCGGCCTCTCGCAGGCGACGGGCGACGACGTCGGGCTCGAGATGAACCCCGCCTTCTTCATCGCGATCATCAAGGCCATCGTCTGCGGCGACACGCTGAACGCGCTCGGCTACCGGATCCGGCCTTACGAGGTCGAGCCGGGCGCGACGAACCGCGCGATGGAGAGCGCGAAGCGCATCCTCTACAAGGCTCTTTACGAGCAGACGAACGTGTTCAAGGCGCTCTACGAGGCGCGCAAGGAGTTCGAGGGCGTCCGGGTGGACAAGCTCCGGCCCAAGGCGAAGACGTCGATCATCGGCGAGTTCTGGGCGATGACGACCGAGGGAGACGGCAACTACGCGCTGCAGAAGTTCCTCGAGAGCGAGGGCGGCGAGAATGACATCCAGCTCACGACGGCGTGGCTGCTCTACAACATCTGGGAGTGCGCCCGAGACACCCGCGAGCGGCGCGACCTGCGCGGCGCCGACGAGGGCAATTACGGCCTCGCCAGCCTGGACGAGTTCGGCGTGGCGAAGCGCCTCGCGACGATGCGCCTCGCCGAGGGCGCGCTGCGCGTCGGCTTCCAGGCGTTCGCGCTGCCGCTCGGCCTGCTCGACTACCACCTTCCGGACATGGAGCTCGTGGCGGAGGTGGCGAAGGACTACTACTCGAACGACCTCCGCGGCGGCGAGGGGCACATGGAGGTCGGCAAGCTCATCGTGAACGCCGTGAAGTCGAAGGCGCACGTGACGGTGAGCGTGAAGCCGTTCGGCTGCATGCCCTCGTCGGGCGTCTCCGACGGCGTCCAGTCGCTGATCACGTCGCGCTACCCCGGGACGATCTTCTGCGCGGTGGAGACGAGCGGCGACGGCGCGACGAACTTCTACTCGCGCATCCAGATGTACATGTTCAAGGCGCGCATCCTGGCCGAGCAGGAGCTCACCCGCGCCTACGAGGAGGCCGGCGTCACGGAGGCCGAGGTGCGCGCGTTCCTCGCGAGGAACCCGAAGTACGCGAGCCCGCTCCACCACGCGCCGCACCGCGTCGCCGGCTCGGCCGCCAACCTCGTCTACGAGGTGGCGCCGCTCATCAAGCAGACGGCCGCCGAGCGCGCCCTGGGCAAGGCCAGGGCGGCGGCGGGCGCGCTCCGCGGCGCCGTGATGGCCGCCCCGGCCAAGGCGAAGGCGGCAGCGGAGTTCCTCACGGATCCGGAGACGCTCGCCCGGGCGCGCGAGGACGTCGCGCTGATTCGCGACATCGTCGGCGGCAAGGCCGCGGAGCGCTTCAGCCCGCTGGTCAAGCGCCTGGCCGGCAAGGCGTACTTCGAGAACAACCCCGAGGTGCGCCACGTGAGCCACGCGGCGAACAGCGTGGAGCCCATCGCCGCGGAGTGAGGCGGACGAGGCGGACGCCGCCGGGCGAGCTGCGCCCGGCGGCCCCCTCGACCTCTCCGCGCCTCTCCGCGAGCGCCGCGCCGCGCCGCCCCGCCCGCCGCGCGCCGTCCGGCCGCGACGCACGCGCGAAATTCTGCTAGATATCGCGCGCCATGACCGAACTGCGCTCGTTGTCTCCCGATGCTCTTGCCTCGCTCACCCGTGAGCTCGAGGCGCGTTTTGCTGCCTTTGAAGCCCGCGGCCTCAAGCTCGACATGACGCGCGGCAAGCCGTCGTCCGAGCAGCTCGACCTCGCGAACGGCATGCTCGCGCTGCCCGGCGCGGGCGACCTCGTCGCCTCGGACGGCTCGGATACGCGCAACTACGGCGGCCTCGACGGCCTGCCCGAGATGAAGGCCATCTTCGCCGAGATGCTCGAGGTCCCCTCGGAGCAGGTCATCGTCGGCGGGAACAGCAGCCTGACGATGATGCACGACGCGGTGGTCCGCGCGCTCATCCACGGCGTGCCCGACGGCAGCGGCCCCTGGGTGAAGCAGCCCAAGGTGAAGTTCCTGTGCCCGAGCCCCGGCTACGATCGTCACTTCGCGATCTGCGAGCACCACGGCATCGAGATGATCACGATCGACCTGCGCGACGACGGTCCGGACATGGATCAGGTCGAGAAGCTCGTCGCCGAGGACGCGGCCATCAAGGGCATGTGGAGCGTGCCGAAGTACTCCAACCCCACCGGCACCACGTACAGCCCCGAGGTCGTGCGCCGGCTCGCCAGCATGAAGACGGCGGCCCCCGACTTCCGCCTCTTCTGGGACAACGCCTACGCGGTCCACGACCTCTACGCCGAGGGCGACCCGCTCGCGAACATCGTGCCGGCGTGCCAGTCCGCGGGCCACCCCAACCGGCCGATCGTCTTCGCCTCCACGTCGAAGATCTCGTTCGCCGGCAGCGGCGTCGCCGCCATGGCGGGAAGCCCCGCGAACGTGGCGGACGCGAAGAAGCACCTCGGCATCCAGACCATCGGTCCGGACAAGGTGAACCAGCTGCGGCACGTACGCTTCTACAAGGATTACAAGGGCTTGCTGAGCCACATGCAGCGGCACGCCGAGCTCATGCGGCCCAAGTTCGAGGCGGTGACGACCACGTTCGAGCGCGAGCTCGGCGGCAAGGGCATCGCCACCTGGACCTCGCCGCGCGGCGGCTACTTCGTCAGCCTCGACACCCTCGACGGCTGTGCGAAGGAGGTGGTGCGCCTGGCCAACAAGGCGGGCGTGAAGCTGACCGGCGCCGGCGCGACGTACCCATACGGCCGCGATCCTCGCGACCGCAACATCCGGGTCGCGCCCTCGATGCCGCCGCTGGATCAGATCCGCGTCGCCATGGACGTCGTCGCGGTCTGTGTCCAGCTCGCGAGCGTCCGCAAGCTCGCTGGCTGATCGCCGTCATCGCCTTCATCGTCGCTCGCCCGCATTGCGATCGACGCACCGCAGTGCAAGGGTGGGCGCTCCCTCTCGGAGCGCCTCACCATGCAGCAACTCACCCTCGAAGGTCAGCAGAGAGTTTCCGACCTGTCACAGCGCTATTTCGTCAGCACCGACGCGGTGATGACGTTGTTGCAGGCGCTCGTGAACGGCCATGGAACGATGGCGCAGTTCTACCACCCCGAGCTGGGCGGCGGTGGGCAGTGGATGCAGGGCGGCATGACCATGGTCGGGGACATGTTCAACAACGGTCTGAAGGCCAAGGTGGACGGCCTGTGCTCCGAGCTGTCCAGCCTGCTGGCCAGCCAGCCTTTCGTTCCAGCGCCCCCGCGCTATCCATCGCAGGGCGGTCAGCAGCAGCAGCAAGGTGGCAGCGGAGGCTTTGGGGGATCGCCGGTCAGCCTGTTCGTCCCGGGGTCGGGAGGGGGCTCGGGCAGCTGGTGGCCCGGGGAGCTCGGCGTGCCGAGCTCCAGCGGATCGCAGAACAACGTCCGATATGCCTACTTCCCCGGCGCGCGGCGCCTGGCCGTCGAGGTCAACGGGCGCGTCAGCGTCTATGACACGCTCGATCATCAGATCGGCGGTGTGTCGCAGCAGCAAGGGTCGGGGGCGTCCGTGACGTTCACCAGCCAGTACGGCGTGGTGAGCGTGCTGAGCTTGCCAATCATCTCCGGCGACCTTGCCGTGAAGCAGGCGCCGATCGCCCCGCCCGCTCCCGCGCAAGCGGCCGCTCCGGCGCAGGCGGACGCCGCCCTCCCCCGCCCTGCTCCGGCGCAGGAAGGGGATATCTTCGCCGCCATCGAGCGACTCGCCGATCTGCGGCAAAAGGGGTTCATCACAGAGCAGGAGTTCGCTGCGAAGAAGACGGAGCTCCTCGGCAGGCTCTGAGCGCGAGGAGAGGACGGTCGCCGAGGGCGACCAGGAGCGGGCGGCCAGCGCCGGAGAGGATCGCGCGCCGGACTCCCGTCAGCCCTCACCCGCCATGACAGACCGCTTCGATGTTGTGCCCATCAGGATCACGCACGAACGCACCGTAGTAGCCCGGGTGGTACTGCGGCCGTAGCCCCGGCGGACCGTTGTCGACGCCTCCAGCGGCGAGCGCGGCCCGGTAGAACGCATCGACGTCGGCCCGCGTCTTCGCGACGAAGGCGACATGCAAGCTTCCCTGCAGCGGGGTTCCCGTGCCGATCCAGAAGTCCGGCTTCCCCTCGGGCCCCAGGCCGGCGTGGGTGCCCGCCCCCCCGGTCATCTCCGGCGTGATCTCCATCACGAGCCCGTAGCCAAGAGGGGCCAGGGCCGCCAGATAGAAGGCCTTGCTCCGCTCATAATCCGAGACTGGAAAACCGATGTGGTCGATCATCATGCGCGCCATCATCGCCCAGACAGACGCGCGCCAGCCGAAGAAAAGCGACTGCACCTCTGCTCCCGGCGAGGCGCACCAGGCACCGCTGTGCACGGCATTCCGATAGGCCACACGGGATTGCCATCTTCAGCACGAACTCGGCACTGCGCGCCACGGCCGCTCGCGCGCAAACCGCACCATCCGTCCACATGCGAGCTTCTGCCCGGCGCCGCGGTGGTCGACTGGCGGCGCGCTGCCTGGCCTACCGCGCGGGCCGCGCGCTCGCGCGCTCGAGGCCGCGGAGGACCTCCTCGAGCGCTTCCTGGGTGATGAGACCCACGTGCCGGAAGACCTCCCGGCCCCCTGCGTCGAGGACGACGACGCTCGGCACGTGGTGCAGCCCGGCGAAGGGCCCCTCTCCGGCGATCGTCGGGGCGTCGGCGAGCGCCACCGGGTACGGGAGCTTGAGCGCCGCGACGAAGGCCTCGACGAGCGGCCGGTTCTCGCTCGCCTCGAGGACCAGGAGCGCCGCGTTGACGCGCGGCGTGTGATCGCGGAACAGCCCCGCGAGGAACCGCGCCTCCGCCTGAGACGCCACATCGTAGGTCGCGACGAAGCCGATCACGCTGAACCTGCCCGAGAGCGACCCGGTCGAGAGCTCGCGGCCGTCGAGGGTCTCGTACGAGAAGCTCCGCACCGGGCCGGGCGCCGGGGCCGCCGCGGCGACCGGCGGCCCCGCCGCTGGCTCCCGGACGGCGTCGCCGCCCCCACCGCAGCCGATCGCGAGCAGCAAGAGCGGCGTGCAGAACGGCGCGAGCGGCCTCATGGCAGCGGATCACCCTCCAGGTGGGCGTCGAAGAGATCAGCGCAGAGCTGCAGCGAGGGCGGGAGCTCGGCGCCCTTGCGCCGCTGCGCCAGGACGGCATGGCACAGCTCCTCGATGACCAGCTTGATCGGCGTGGCCTCGAGCTGCGCGCCGTCGAGCAGGATCCCCGGACCCGGGGCGTCCTCCGCGCGGACGATGGGATCGTGCCGCGCCCAGGCGATGCCATCCTCGGGGAGATAGCGGCACCAGAGCACCCGCACGAAGCGCAGGTAGAGCGGCGTCACCAGCGCCACCACGCGATCGCCCCCCGCGGCGACGCCGCGCAGCGCGAAGCCGCCCGTCGGACGCGGCGCGTGCTCCCCCCCCTCGATCGCGACCTCGATCCGCTCGCGGCGACCGGCGTCGCTCTCGACCGACAGGAGCGGCGCATAGATCGCCACCGCAGGCACCTGCAGCTTGGGCGCGTCTTCCGCGAGGACGTCGAGCCACGCCTCGCGCGCCTCGGGGCCGAGCTCCCCGTACACGTGGGCCGCGGCGATGGCCGCCTCGGCGTCGGTCGCGAGCGCGGCGAGCCACTCCCGCCAGGCAGCGAGGATGCGCGGGTCGAGCAGCGCGCCCGACGACGCGGGCAGGCCCTGCGCCGCGCCGTCGGGCGCGGCGGCGTCCAGCGAGGGCTCCTGGACGAGATCGACCGAGCTCGGGTCGCGGCGCTCCGTCATGCCACCCTCAGCGCAGCGCGTCGCGGCGACGCGCCCCGACGTCGCACTCCAGATCGCGCAGGAGCTCGGCGAACTCGTCGCCCCGTCCGAGCGGCGCCGCGAGCGTGATCTCTCCGCCGCGATCCGCGAGCAGGAGCGCGACGCCGTCGCTCGCCTCGACGATGCTCTTCACGAACACGACGTCCGCTGGATGGACCACCACGTGCTGCACCAGCATCCCGGCGCTCGCATCCGCGATCGAGAGGGGTCCGCGCGCGGGCCCGAGCTGCCCCGCGGCCCCCGAGGGCTGCCCGCCGGCCGGAGACGCGGACGCGACTCGCCTGGAATTGCTGTCGTTCCGGCCCATGGACGGCGGAGCTAAGCACCGCTCGCTGGAGGGATCCAGCGGGCACACCCGGCGGGGATGGCCAGCCCCCTCGCCGCGTCAAGATGCCACGTCCCTCCCTCGATCCGCGGGCCCCGTGGCGTTCTCGCGCCCGCCAAAGCGGCGCGAGATCGTCGGGCCGCTCACCTTCACCCTTTTCATGATTCGCACCGGCGGCTCGCCGGCTGCGTCGTCGGGAGGCGACGGGCCGCGGGCCCGAGCCAGACGAGAGCCGACGAGAGCCGACGAGAGCCACCGCCGCGAGCCGGGGCAGGCGGGCTCTGGGGCCCACGGAGCGCTCGGGGATCGCCGCGCGGGGCGAAAGCGCCGCCAGGGGCGCTACACTCCCGCCGATGTCAGCCTCACGAGCCTGCAGCGAGCGAATGGAGGAGCGCCGCGAGACGTGCCCGGCGCCGCAGCCGAAGACCGCCGTCGATGACGACGAGCGCGAGCACGACGAGCACGACGAGAACGACGGCAAGCTGATCGACCTGCCGCCGCTCGGGCACGACGAGGAAGAAGGGGGCGACGAGGGCTTCGACGACCTCCTGCAGACGCTCGACGACGCGGAGCAGGGGCTCGACGACGCGAACGCGAGCGACCTCGAGATCGGCGTCGAGCTCGCCGTGGACGACGGCGGGACCGGGGAGGACGAGCCCGCGGAAGAAGGCGTCGACGTCGGGGCGCTCCACGAGGGGATCGCGGAGGCCGACGCGAGCACGTGGCTGTCCGATGAGGCCGTCGAGCAGAGCGACGCCGAGCAGGACGATCTCGACGATCACGGCGGGGCGCACGGCGACGACGGCGGCGCGGAAGGGACGGGAGAGGACCCGGCGGACGACGTGGACGAGGGGGAGCTGCCGGCGCTCGACGCGGACCAGGAGGGCGCCTACGAGGGCGAAGATCTGCTCGCAGAATTGCCCGATCTCCCCGACGACCAGGCCCCCGTCTGGGATGCGCTGCCCTGGGTCGTCGTCGAGGACGCAGGCGCCGCCGTCCCGTGCAGCACGCTCGCGGTGGCCGGCGGCTACGTCGTCGCAGGCAGCGCCGGCGCAGAGCCCGGGCTGACGAGCGAGCCCGCCGCGCGATCGGGAGGTCGCCCGCGCCGCGCGGAGCGGGCGGGCGGCGAGCGCGGGACCGTGCTCGTCGTCGACGCGGGGGCGCTCTCCGCGCGCCGCGCCGGCATCGACACGTCGGCGTCGTCGATCGCGCTGTCGGACAGCGCGATCCTCATCGCCACGCGCCGCGGCAACCTGCTGCTGAGCGACGACCGGGGGAAGAGCGCGAGCACGCTCGGCGCGTGGGGCTCGGGCGGCGCGCCGGTGACGCTCGCGACGACGCCGGGGCGCCTGTGGGTGCTGGCCGGCAAGACGCTGTGGTCGCCCGCGGCCGGCGCGGTCGTTTCAGCGCCGGAGACCGGCTCCGCCGTGGCCGCGGGCTCGCCCCGCCGCGACGGCGCGCCGTCTCCATCGAAGGGCGCGCTCTCCCTGTCGCCCGGGCCCGCGCTGCGGGACGGCGTGCTCCGGATGAGCGCGAGCGAGGGGGTGATCGTCGCGCTCACGAGCGCGGCCGAAGGACCACAGCTCGAGCGGCTCCGCGGCGACGACGAAGGCTCGCCGGTCGTGCCGCTGTCGGGGGCGGCGCGGCGCGCGGCCGAGGCCGACGACTGCAGGCTCGCAGCGGCGGCCGGCGGGCGCTCGATCGCGATCTCCGGCGCCGGGCACCTCTGCGTGTCGCGCAACGGCGGCGAGACCTTCCGCGTGCTGGAGGGGCTCGCGGTGGTCGTCGCCCTCGCCTTCGCAGGCGACCACAAGACCTCACCGCTGCTCGCGCTCGTCGCGCGCGAGGGCGAGCGCCGGGCGCAGCTGGTCCACGTGCCGTCGAACGCCGCCCCGACGCTCGTCGCCGAGCTCGGGGCGACGCGCCCCGGCGCCCCCGAGGAGGAGGCCGCGTCGATCGGACCGGCGGCGATCGCCTGGGACGCGTCGCGCGAGATCGTGTGGGTCGCGTGCTGGGCGGGGCTCGTCGCGCTCACGCGACAGAGAAAGCACTGACGGTCGTCCTCCGCCTCGCGAGCGGCGCGCTCAGCCGCCGACGAACGACGCGTGCAGCAGGCGCTGCGCGGCCGCGACGTCCGCGGCGTCGACGAGGGCGCCGAGGCGCAGGGGGCCCGCGACCATGAACCGAGGCGCGATGCCGGCGCGCCCGAGGACCTCCACGAAGCGCGCGAGCGGCTCCGCCGTCGCGGAGAGCCCGTCGCCGACGACGCTTACCGCCGCGAGCCCCTCGACGAGCTCGAGCGACGGCAGCAGCGCGGCGAGCTTTCGCCTGGCCCCCTGCCACTCGGGCACGTTGAGGAGCGGGATCACGAACGCGCCGCCGCCGTGACCGAAGGAGAGATCCCGGAAGCCAAGCCCGAGCTCGCCCGCCACGCGGAGGACCTCGTCGAGCCGGAGCCCGCCGTGCGCCCGCGCGAGGACGACGTTGCCCTCGGCGACGATCGCGCGCGCCGCGAGCGCCGGAGGCGCCGAGCCCGGCGCGAACCGGCGCACCACCGTCTCCCGCGCGCCGGGGCCGGCGTCGAAGGTCGACCGCGCGACCAGGGCCACGCCGGAGCGCCGCGCCCACTCGACCGCCTGGGCGCAGACGACCTTCGCGCCGCACTCGGCCATCTCCTGGAGGACCGCGCAGTCGAGCTCGGGCAGGTGACGGGCGTCCGGGACGACCCGCGGGTCGGCCGAGTACACGCCGTCGACGTCGCTGTAGATCTCGCAGCGCTCGGCGCCCAGCGCCGCCGCGAGCGCCACGGCCGTGGTGTCGGAGCCCCCGCGGCCGAGCGTCGTGATCTCGCGGCGGTAGCTCATCCCCTGGTAGCCGGCGACGATCACGATGCGGCCGCGGGCGAGCTCGTCCTCGATGCGGAACGGGCGGACCTCGATGATGCGCGCGTCGAAATGGCGATCGTTCGTGAGGATGCCGGACTGGGAGCCCGTGAACGAGATCGCCTCGAAGCCCCGGGCCTGGATGGCGATCGAGAGGAGCGCCATCGAGACGCGCTCGCCGGTCGAGAGCAGCATGTCGAGCTCGCGCCGGGGAGGATCCGCGGCCGCGCTCGCCGCCTGCCGGGCGAGCGCGAGCAGGCCGTCGGTGGTCTTGCCCATCGCGCTGACCACGACGACGACGTCGTTACCGGCGCGCTTCGCGGCGACGACGCGCTCGGCGACCTTGCCGATCCTGTCGACGTCGGCGACCGATGAGCCGCCATACTTCTGCACGATGATCGGACGGCCCGCCTTCGCGGGCGAGGCGCCCGGCTCGCACGGCGAGCCCTCCTGCTGGGCGCGGTTCGACGGCTGCTCGGCCATGCTGCACCTCCAAGCGCTGCGCGCGCTGCGCAAGAGCTCGGGCTATCACGGGCGCGACGCGTGGGCCAAGCGCGCGTCTCCGCCGCGAGGGCGCGGGTCAAGCGCGCGCCTCCGCCGCGAGGGCGCGGGCCGCGCGGGCGCGCTCAGGCGGGCTCGCTCTGGAGCAGCATCTCGTAGAGCTCCGCCTCCGAGTCGCGCCCCTCGGCCCGCGCCCGAGCAGCGAGCCGCGCGAGCACGTCGCGCCGCCGCGGCGCGACCTCCAGGCGGACGGCGTCGTCCCCCTCCTCCATCCGCGCCGAGAGCAGGGCGAGGAGATCGAGATCGCGACCGAGCCGATCGAGCACATCGGCGAGCGCCATCGCCACCCCCTGGTCGGCGGGATCGGCGCGGAGCCGATCGGCTAGCCGCTCGGCAAGGAGCTCGTCGTCGACGCCGAACGCGCGGGCCAGCGGCACCTGCCCCTCCGCCAGCGTGACGCTGCTGGGGATGGGCGCCGTGAGGTCGGTCGACGTGTCGGTGCCATCGAGCGTGGGCATCTCGTCGATGGTCCCGGGGTCGATCGGCGCGGCCTCGGGCGGGGAGGTCGGCGCGCGGGAGACAGGGGGAGGCTTGTTCGGCGCCGGAGCGATCACCACGGGCTCGGGCGGGACCGTGCGCCGGCGCGGGGCGGCGACGTGGACCTCGATCCGCTGCTCGGCCGCGCGGGGCCGCTGGACCGGGCCAGGCGGCGCCGCCGGGGCAGGCGCGACCGGCGGCGCGATCTCGCCCGAGACGCGGCGGAACGCGGCGGTGATGCCCGGATCGCGCGGCCGGAGGCGCAGCGCGAGGCCTAGCTGTCGCTGCGCCGCGAGGAGATCCCCCCGGGTTCGCTCCTCGATCTCGGCGGCCTCGGCGAGAAGAGCCGCGACGGCGGCGGCGCCGTCGCCGAACGGCGCTCCCCTCGCGCGACCGGGGCCCGCGTCGTCCGCGCGGCCCTGGAGGGCGAGCTCCACCGCGTCGCGCAGCCGCCCGAGCGCGACCGACGCTCCCCCGAGATCGCCGAGCCCGGCGCACCAGCGGCCCTCGAGCAGCCGCGCCTCCAGCGCCTCCGGCACGCCGGGCGGGACGCTCCGCACGCGCGCGATCGCCGCCGGGAGATCCCCCGCGATCTCCGCGAGGCCGCGGCCGAGCTCGAGATCGAGCGCGCACGCGGGCGCGCCGCTGCGCGCGGCGAGGGCGCGCGCCCGGGCGAGGAGGTCGAGCGCGCGCCTCCCCTCCCCCGCCGCCCGCAGCGAGCGCGCCAGGCCCGCGACCACGTCGGGGCTCTCCGGCGCGTAGCGGAGCGCCCGCTCGAAGAGCACCCGCGCGTCGGCGACGTCGCCCCGCGCGAGGAACGCCTCCGCGGCCCTGCGAGACACGGCGTGGCGCGCCTCGGCGCCGCGCGCGGAGGCCTCGAGGTGCTCGGCGTCCGCGAGCGCGCCGCGCACGTCGGCGACGTCGAGCCGCGCGTGGAATCGCGCCCACCGCAGCGCCTCGATCCCGGGCGCGCGCGCCACGCCGAGGTTCAGCGCGTCGAGGCGCACGTCGACGGCGTCCGCGAGCGCCGCCGCGCGCAGCCACGCGAGCGCGGCGAGCGGGCCGTAGGGCTCCGCGTGCGCGGCGCGTGCGAGCGCGGAGAACGCGCCGTCATGATCGCCGACCGCCTCGAGGAGCGCGCCGCCGAGGAGGCCGGCGTCCACGGCGGGCATGGCGTCGACGACGGTCGAGAGCGCCCCCTCGGCGCGCTCGCCGATCACGAGGTCGAGCCAGGCGAGGCGCGAGGAGATCTCGGGGTGCCGCGGGGCGCGCTCCAGCGCGGCGAGGTAGGCGCGCCGCGCCTCGTCGAGCCCGCCCGCGAACGCGAGCTCGTCGGCGGCGCCGGCGAGCTCGGCCGCCTCGAGCGCCCTGAGCGCGCGGTCGCCGAGCGCGGGAGGCGCCGCGCCGAGCGCGCCTTCGGCGCGGAAGCGGCCCGCCTCCGCGGTGACCACGGCCCACTGCACCCCCTCCACCGCGGGCGCCCGCGCGCCCGCCGCGGGCAGGAGCAGGCGGACGATCCGCTCGACCGCGGCGTCCAGAACGATCGCGCCCTCGACGAGGCGCCCGTGCGTACCCGCCATCATCGAGAGCGCCTGCAGCGCGAGCGCGTGCGGCGGGGCGGCGAGGCCGATGCCGCGGGCGCGCTCCGGCAGGAGCCTGAGCGCGCGCTCCCCCGGGGCCACGGCGACGTCGAACGCGAGCGCCGTCTCGCCGGATCGCAGCGCGACCAGCGCGCCGTCCTCGATGGGCGCGATGATGAGCTGCGGCGCGCCGTCGCCGAGGAGGCCGCGGAGCCGCGGCGCGGCCCAGCCGGCGAGCTCGGTCCCCTGCGCCTCGACGGAGAGCCGGACGAGCTGGCCACGCCGGTGCCGGAAGCGCGCCACGCCGCCGGAGAGGTCGACGGGGAACCGGATCCCGGCGAGCCGCACCACGAGCTCGGTGACGCGGAGCGGACCGAGCGCGAACGGCTCCCCGAGCTCGATGGCGAGCGCGCCCTTGCTGACGGCGAGCCGGAGGACAGGACGGTCGTCGGGCGGGCGCGGGGCCGCGCCGCCGCCGGGCGCGAGCGCGCGGATCGACGGCGCAAGGCCCAGCGCGCGCGCCGGCCGGCCGCGCCTCTGTCCAGCAGCCATACCCGCCAAGGGTATCAACCCGGCGGCATTTCAGGCGAGTTCACGGCGATCGCGCCGGACGAGGCGCGGCGGGGCGGGTCAGACGTCGCCCTTGGCGAGCTTGTCCTTCATTTTCTGGATGAGCGCCGGGAACCCATCCTTCTTGATGATCTTCGTGAACTGGGCGCGGTAGCTCCCCACAAGGCTGACGCCCTCGGTGACGATGTCCTGCACGCGCCAGACGCCGCCCTTCTCGGAGAGCTTGAAGGCGATCTCGACCGGCTCCTCGCGCGCGTCCTTCCTGGAGGCGGCCTTGGTCTTGACGATGATGGCGCTGCCGCTCGCCGTCTCGCTGAGGTACTCGACGTTGAAGTCGAGCGTCTTCTTCAGGTTGCGCTCGTAGGCCTTGCGCACGAGCTGCTTGAGGAGCTCGCTGAACTGCTGCTTCTCGGCGTCGGTCCGCGCGGCCCACTCGCTGCCCAGCGAGGCCTCCGCCAGCGCCGAGTAATCGAGCATCTCGTCGAAGACCGCGCCCACCTTCTTCTGGTTCTCGCCCCCCCCCTTCTTCAGGAGGTCGAACAGGGCCGTCTGCTTGGCCTTGACGACGTCCGTCGCCGGCCCGGCGCTGGCGAGGCCCACCGGGCCGAGCGTGAGCGCGAGCAGCGAGAACGCCGCCGCGAAGAGATGGTTCATCCTGCGTGTCACGTATGGTTCTCCTTCTGTGCCTGCGGGCAGCGAGCGCGCCTCGGGAGGCTTCTACTGCTCACCTTGGTCCTACGCAAACGGCCTGCCAGGTCGGACGCAGGGCCCGGCGGCCCGGCGACGTCCCGCCCCTGCTCTCCATGAACACCGCGAAAAGAGACAGCAATCCGACTGCACTGGCCCGCTCCCCAGGGGCAGACGACGGCCTCGGCGGCCTATTCACGCGCGGCGACGGGCTCGGCCGCAATCTCCCGGCTGGGCGCCCGGAGAAGCTCGTGCGCGGCGCAGCGGGGCGTGAACGGAGCGCCACGCGTCCGATGTGACGATGCATCGACCGCGGCCGCGCGGGCTCCGCGTCAGCCCGCCGGGCGCGATCGTGGGGAGAGCTCCGCGGCGACGGCGAGGCGCTCCGCGCCGCCGGACTCCGGCGGCCGGTCCGGGACCCTCACCCGGAACGCGGTGCCCTCGCCCTCGCGGCTGTCCACCTCGATCGCGAAGCCGTGATCGTCGAGGATCCGCTTCACCACGGCCAGGCCGATGCCCATGCCGTGCGTGCGGGTCGTGAAGAACGCGTCGAAGAGGCGATCGCGGGCGCCCGCGGGGATGCCTCGCCCCTTGTCGCGGATCTCCAGGAGCCAGGCGCTCGGGTCGCGCCAGAGGCGCACGGTCACGAAGGCGCCCGCGGAGCTCGCCTGGATCGCGTTCCGCACGAGGTTCCAGACGACCTGGCGCATCTGGGCCGCGTCGGCGGTCACCGGCGCGGACGACGGCCCATCGAAGCGCACCTCGACGTCGCTGCCGCGGCCCGAGCGCCCCGCGAGCACGACGACGTCGCGGGCCGTCGCCGCGAGGTCCACGCCCTCGAGCGTGGGCACCCGCGGGCGCGACAGATCGAGCATGTCGCCCACGAGGTCGTTCAGGCGCGCGGTCTCGCGCTCGATGATCTCGCAGAGCTTGCGGTCCTCGTCGGAGAGCGTCCCGCCCGTGCGGAGGAGCTCGATGGATCCCGCGATCGAGCCGAGCGGGTTCCTGATCTCGTGGGCCAGCCCCGCGGCGAGGCGGCCCAGCGCCGCGAGCCGCTCGGCCTGCTCCGCCCGCGCGGTGGCCTGCACGAGCCGGCCGCCCGTCGCGCGCAGCCGCTCCGCCAGGTAGCTCGCGAGCAGCGTGACCACCACGATCGCGAGCAGGTTGACGAACATGGGGTACCGCAGCTCGCCCCACTGCGTCGCGTACGCCCCGGCGGGCTGATCCGGCGGCACCCCGAGGAGGTGCAGCCCGAGCGCCGCGCACAGGACGAGGTACGCCGCCGCCCCCGACGCCGCGGCGACGATGGCGCCGGGGAGCCCGAGGAGGATCGCCCCCGTGAGGCAGGTGAGGCCGTAGAGCGACGTCGCGCCGCTCGATGCCCCGCCGGTGATGTACACGAGCGCGGTCCAGGTGATCTGATCGGTCACGAGCTGCGCCCGCGCGATCGCCCGGAGGGCGCGGTTCATGCGCAGGAACACGGCGTAGATGCCGGAGACGCCGTACGCGGCGGCGACCGTGACCAGCGCGACGTTGCTGGAGAAGCTCCCGGGGGTGAAGCCGCCGAGGTACACCGCCGCGGTCACGACGAGGAAGACCGTGAGCACCGCGAGGCGCAGCGCGATGAGCCAGGTGAGCCGGCTCGCGAGCGGCGCCTCGGCGCCGCCGGGAGCGCCGGACGGGAGCAGCATCGCCGGTGTCGAGGCGCGGGCGTCGCGCGGCGGCGCGGCATCGGCGTGAGCTCGCGGCGCCCCGGCCTCGCCGCCCGGGCTCGCCGGGGAGGCCGCGGGCGACATCACTCCGCCTTGATCTTGCCGGCGAGATCGAAGATCGGCAGGTACATCGAGATGAGCACGACGCCCACCATGCCGCCGACGATGACCATGAGGAGCGGCTCGAGCAGCGACGTCAGCGCAGCGACGGCGACGTCGACCTCCTCTTCATAGAAGTCGGCGATCTTGTTGAGCATCGTGTCGAGGGCGCCGGTCTGCTCGCCGACCGCGACCATCTGCACGACCATGCCGGGGAAGACCTGCATCTCACCGAGCGGCTCGGCCATGTTCTTCCCTTCGGAGATCTTCTGGCGGGAGTACATGAGGCCCTCCTCCACGACGACGTTGCCGGCCGTCTTCGCGACGATGTCGAGCGCGTCGAGGATCGGCACGCCGGAGCCGAGCAGCGTGCCGAGCGTGCGCGAGAACCGCGCGACGGCGATCTTCTGCATGACCGGGCCGATGATGGGGAGCCTGAGGATGAGGCGGTGCACCATCCGCTTGCCGGACGGCGAGCGGTAGAAGTAGGTCGCGCCGACGACCGCGCCCACCGCCACGACCACGATGAGCGGGAGGTAGGTGACGAACGTCTTCGAGACGGCGATGACGATCTTCGTGAGCTGCGGGAGCGCGTCCTTCGCGCCGAACTCCGCGAACATCGTCTCGAAGGACGGGATGACGAACGACATCAGCACGACCATGACGACGACCATGATCACGATGACGGCGATCGGGTACGCGAGCGCGCCCCGCACCTGGCGCGCGAGCTTCACGCGCTTCTCGATGTAGATCGCGAGCCGGTTCAGGATGCTGTCGAGGATGCCGCCCACCTCGCCGGCCTGGACGAGGTTGACGAACAGGTCGTCGAAGATCTTCGGGTGGCGCCGGAGCGCGTCGCTGAACGTGGCGCCCTGCTCGACCGTGTTCTTGATGTCCTTCAGCGCCGCCTGGAAGATCTTGTTCGGCTCCTGGTTCGCCAGGATCTCGAGGCACTGGACCAGCGGGAGGCCCGCGTCGATCATCGTCGCGAACTGGCGGATGAACTTGACGAGGTCCTTCGGCTCGACGCCCGAGCCGAAGCTCAGGCTGAGGCTGAGCTGCGCCCCCTTCTTCTTGACGCGGGTGGGGTTGAGCTGCTGAGCGCGGAGGCGGTTCTGCACCGCCGCCTCGTTCTCGGCCTCCATGGTGCCCTTCCGGATCTCTCCGGTGCGGCCGCGCGCCTCCCAAACGAACTCCGCCATAGTGCTCCCGGTCTTCTCCCTGGTCCACGACGGGCCTAGCCGACGCGCAGGGGCGGCCCCGCCTCGGGGAGGCCAGGATAAAGTTCCAGGCGGTCCAGGGTCAAAGACGGTGGCGCGTTCTCTGATCCGGCAGGGGGGGCGGTGGGGGGCGGTGCGACGGGACGGGGGACGGGGGACGGGGGACGGGGAAGGAAGGGAGAGGGCGCCACGCCGAGCAGCACGCGCCGGCGGGGGTCTCCGCGCGGCGGGGGCGGGCGGGCGCTCGGCCATCCGCCAAGACGGGGACCGAAGCGCTTGCGCTGAGAACACCGCCCGGCATGTCTCCCTTCGGGCCATGCCACCTGGAACGTTTCGTCGCGCGCCACACAAGGCGCGCCTGAGACGCCGCGCCCCCTGACACCGGATGGCACCTCGGTCGGTGCTCGCCGCGCCCACCCGCCCCCGCCGCGCGGAGACCCCCGCCGGCGCTCACCTCGATCCAGCCGTGCTGCTCCCATCAGATCGCGATGGCCCTGAGCCATGAGCCCGGATCGCAACCGCTCGCACACGGACACGATGGTGGGTCATCGGGACAGGGTGGTGGGTCATCTGGACAGGAGGGTGTGCCATCTGGACAGGGTGGTGGGTCATCTGGACGCGAGGATGTGCCATCTGGACAGGATGTGTGTCACACGGACGTGGGACAGATCCATCCGGACGGCACAGACCGCCTGTGCGGGGCGTGAGATGGCTCCCGTTGTCCGGAGGACGGGGCGTCTGGTCCGGGTGGGTCACCGCAGGCCGGACGCCGAGGCTCCGCCGCGCTCCACGACCGGCACGAGATGCTCCCTCACCTCGCGCACGAAGCGTGCGAGGCCACACGCGGCGCCGCTCGCTTCGAGGCGCTCGATGCGCACGTCGGCCCAACGCGCGTCCGCATCTCGCCCCGTGGTCGTCAGCACCGCGAGGACCCGCTTGGCATCCTTGCGGTCCGCTTCGTTCTTCGAGGTGAGTCGCTCGGGCTGCACGCAGGGGTCGAAATGGAGCTCGCGGCGGAGCGCATCAAGCCGCTGGCGTTCCGCGTCATCCTCGGGGACCCACGCCGCAACCAACCAGGCTTCGATCTCGGGCTCCGGGAGGGCGCCGATGACGACATCGAACGGCCAGCTCCCAGCCGCTACCGCCTGGGCGAAGCCCTCGGCGCGCTCCGTCCTGCCGTCCAGGTCCCGCGCGATCACCACGGCTACGGGGGGCTCGATCTCCTCTGCGAAGAGCAGGAGCGCGGCGCGGTGCATTTGCGCATCTTCCTCGCCCCGCTCTCCTTCGAAGGAACCATAGATGCGGAGCCCGCGCTCCCGAGCTCGTTTCCACGCGCCGTGGAGGTCGAGCCAGCCGAAGCCCCCCACCCCCTGCCAGCTCCGGCACGGTGAAAGGGGATCCGTCATCGAGCCTTGACACGCATCGACGGTCTCCTTCACCCACGCGATCCGGTCGATGAGCATGCGGTCGACGAGCTTCTGGATGATCTGCGTATCGCCGGCGCTCTCGGCGGCGATACCGATGCCGACGACGCTCACTCTCGCCCCTCGCTCACCCATCCCTCGCCGACGAGGCTCCACAGCTCACCCGGGCGAAGATAGGCGCCCCGCTTCTGCGCTGTCGGGTGCTCATCGAGCCGGCGCAGCGCCGAGCCCCGCGCGCTGCGGCTCATGACCATCACCTCCTGCACGCTCAGTTCGTCAAGGAGGAACGGCGAGTGGCTCGTCGCCACGATCTGCAGGTGAGGCGTCGCGTCGAGGATGCCACGGAGGTGCGCGACGAGCTTGCGCTGCGCCACCGGGTGAAGCGCCTTGTCGAGATCGTCGAGCAGGACGAGGCGCGGTGCGTCGAAGCGCACGACCGTGATCAGACCGAGAGCAAGCAGCGTCCCCTCGGAGAGCTGACCGGCCGGCACCCACCCCAGCCCTTCCCACTCGACCTCGAAACGGGCGCCAGTGACCTCGCGCGATTGATCGGCCCAGAAGTCCTGGCCACCGACGGATATCCGTTGCTTCTCCCGGCGCCGGACGCGGGCGGGGAGCGCGCGGATACGCCGCGTGCCGGGGACGATGGTCGCCAGATCCCGTTCGATCACTTCCAGGGTCCCGTCACGCAGCCCCTGCAGGTATTGCAACACGGAAGCCAGCCCCTCACCGTCGTGTCCGACGCCTGGGATCTCCTCTTCAGAGTAGTGCTCCGCGGCGAGCGTCTCGGCGTGCAGCTTGAGCCGGACGACCGATCCGAGCTTCGCCTCACGGGGGCCTTCTTCAAAGAAGCGCCATTCTTCCTCCTCGTCGTCGCAGGGCACACCGAGCTCCGTCTCCTGCCCTTCCGCGCCGAACCACAGGCGGAGCCACTCAGGTTTCGGCTCCTCCTTCTTCACGGTCCGTGCGAGAAGACGGAATCTCCTTCCGTCCTCCAGGACGGCTCCCAGCTCGATCTCGGTGGCGTCCGGCTTAGCGACCAGGTCTTCCACCGCACGCTTGCCCCCGAAGAGCGCCCCCGGACGGATGGTCGCGGACCACCCGGGCTTCGCGGCGGCGAGCTGGAGCAGGTAGTGCATCCCCTCCAGCACGGTGCTCTTGCCCACGGCGTTCGCGCCGACCAGCACGTTGAGCCGACCGAGAGGCAGGCTCACGTCTCGAAGCAGCTTGAAATTCTTGAAGGTTGCTCCCGTCAGCATCGCCGCTTTCTCGTTAACCCGAGATCGGGGCCGGGTACAGGAGCCTACCCGCGCCCGCGCTCCGCCACGTAGCGGACCGCGCCGTGCACCTCGCGGAGGAGCGCGCCCTGCCGGCGCTCGACACGCACGAGCTCCTGGTGGCCCTCCCACGCGCCGACCGGCGCGACAAGGACACCCCCGTCGCTCAGCTGCGCCTCGAGCGCCGCGGGAGGCTCGGTCAGCGCGTACGTCACCGCGACCTTCCAGGGCCGCTCCGACGGCGACGTCCCGTCGCCCGCGAGCACGCGCTCGGCGAGCGAGCGCCCGTCGCCGCATAGCAGCGTGACGCCCGCGCCCTCGTCGGACGCCCCGGCGGCGCTGGCCGCGAGCGTCTCGTCGCCCTCCTGGCGATCCGGCCGCGCGCCGAGCAGCCGAACCGCGCGCGCGTGAAGCACGGGGTCGATCTCGATCGAGGCGACGTGCCCGGTCGGGCCGACGATGCGCCGCGCGAGCGCCGCCCCGTAGCCGGTGCCCGTGCCGAGCTCGAGCAGACGGTCACCCGGCCCGAGATCGAGCAGGCTGTACGTGAGCAGGTACGCGTGCGGCGCGCTCACGGTCGCGTGCCCCGCGCGGTCGAGCGGCAACGGCGTGTCGTCCGCCGACGCGGCGAGATCCTCCGGAAGAACGAAGCGCTCGCGCGGCACGAGCAGGATCGCGTCCAGGTAGTGGGCGAGGAACTCGAAGCGGCGCGCGAGCTCGGCAACGAGCGGCGCCCGCGCGACACGCCCGGCCTCGGCGAGCTCGACGTCGCACGCGATGGCCGCGTCGAGCCGCTCGGGGACCGGCTCCCAGCGATCGGGCCGGCGATCGTCGTACCTCGCCGCAAGCGCGGCGAGCGGCGCAACGGCGGCGCGTATTTCGGTGCCCACGGGAGAAGCCACGGGGAGATCCTGAAGCAGGACCGCCCGTGCGGCTCGATTTTTCGGGGAGCGCGTCGCGATTGTCCACGCGTCGTCCGGCTCATCCGCCGAGTCATCCAGCCTGCCGCCAGAGCTCGTTTGACAGGGGCACCCTGCCCTCCTCATCCTCGGCCATGACCCCCGTCGATCTCACGCCGATCGCAGCGCTCGCGATCGAAGCGCACCGCGCCGCGCCGTGCGCGTGCGTCGCCGCAGCCGCGCGCACGCGAGACAACGTCCGGTACGGAGCGGGCGCCGCTGGACGCCTGTGGCTGGAAGGCAGCCCGCCGGCCGGCGCCCGCGGCGCGGCGCCGGCCGCGGCGACGGGCGACGCGATCTTCGATCTGGCGTCGGTGACGAAGCCGTTCACCGCGCTCGCGTTCGCCCGGCTCGCCCGCGCAGGCAAGGTGAGGTTCGACGAGCCGCTCGGTCAGGTGCTTCCGGAGCTCGCCGGCACGCGGTCGGCGCGCGTGCCGCTCGAGCTCCTCGCCGCCCACCGCGCCGGGCTCGAGGCGCACCGCCCGCTCCATCCGCCCGGCGACGACGCGCCGATCGATCCCCTCGGCGCGCTGCTCGACTGCGCGAACGGGCGCCGCGCGGAGTGCGAGGGCGATCCGCCCGCCGGCGGGTTCCCGCCGGTGTACAGCGACCTCGGGTACCTGCTGCTCGGCGCCGCGGTCGCGCGGCGCGGCGAGGCCGAGCTCGACGAGGTCGTCGCGCGGGAGGTGACGGGCCCGCTCGGGCTCGCGGTCGCGCCGGCCCGCGCGCTCCGGCGGCGCGATCCGCGGTTCGACGAGCGCGTCGTCCCCACCGAGGACGTCGCGTTCCGCGGGGGCGTGCTCCGCGGCGCGGTGCACGACGACAACGCCTGGACGATCGCGCGCGACGGGATGGCCGGGCACGCGGGCCTCTTCGGCGACGCCATGTCCGTGGCGCGGCTCGGGGTCGCGCTGCTCGAGGCGCTCGCGGGCGAGCGCCCGGAGTGGCTCTCGCGCGACGAGGTAGAGCGGCTGATCGCGCCGCGCCCGGGCGGGTCGCTGCGCGCCGGGTTCGACGGCAGGAGCGGCGAGAGGCCGAGCTCCGGCGCGCGCTTCGGCCCGCAGACCTTCGGCCACCTCGGCTTCACAGGGACGAGCCTCTGGATCGATCCGGAAGCGGAGCTCGTCGGCGTGCTGCTCACGAACCGCGTCCACCCGACGCGCGCCTCCGACGCGATCCGTCGCGCGCGGCCCGCCGTCTACGACGCGATCGCGGAGGCCATGGCGCGGGCGCGATGACGCGAGGGCGGATGGCGCGCCGCATCGCTCCCGCGTTTTCGCGGGCCGGCGCGGAGCGATGCTAGGCTGCCGCGGTGTCACACGGCGCCGTCCCCGAAGAGCTGGGCCCGTCCTCCGGGCTGGTTCGCTCGCCCGCAGAGCCGCCGCGCGCGCCCGGCGAGCTGCCCCCCGGCGTGGTCCAGCGCGAGCACGACGCGGGCGACGCGCCGAGGCCCCCCGGCGCGGGCGACGCCCCGCCGCCCGGGTCCGCCAGGGCGCTGCGGCGCGCGCAGCCCTCCGCCGCGAAGCCCAGCTCGCTCCGCCAGAACGCCGCGCAGAGCGGCCGCTTCATCCGCGCGTACCTGACGACGTTCACCGTCCTCGCGAGCTACCTCTGGTTCTTCTTCCTCCGCCGCCTCCTCGGAGAGACGTGGGCGAACAACCGCGTGGACGAGGTCCATGCGAGGAACGCCCGCCGCATCGAGCGCACGATCGTCGAGCTCCAGGGCCTCTTCATCAAGGTCGGCCAGATGCTCAGCATCATGGCGAACTTCCTCCCCGCGACCCTGCGCGCGGGGCTCGAGGGGCTGCAGGACCAGGTGCCGCCGCGCCCCTACGAGGAGATCGAGGCGCGCATCGCCGAGGAGCTCGGGCGCCCCATCGGCGAGGTCTTCGCCCGCTTCCACAGGGAGCCGCTCGCGAGCGCGTCGCTCGGCCAGGTGCACGAGGCGTGGCTCATGGACGGCACGCGCGTGGCCGTGAAGGTGCAGCACCGCGACATCGACGAGATCGTCCGCCTCGACCTGCTCACCATCCGCCGCATCATGGCGATCGTCGCGCAGTTCGTCCCCGTGCAGGGGCTCGACGCCTACTACCACCAGATCCGCTCGATGATCCTGGAGGAGCTCGACTTCGTGCGCGAGGCCAGGAACATCGTGCGCATCGCCGACAACTTCGCGAAGCAGCCGCAGGTCCGGTTCCCCCGGCCCATCGATGCCTACTGCACGCGCCGGGTGATGACGACGACGTTCGTCGAGGGCATCAAGGTGGGCGACGTCGCGGCGCTCGATGCGCACGGCGTCGATCGCAAGGCGCTCGCCCGGCAGATCGTGCAGGTCTTCTGCCAGCAGATCTTCATCGACGGCGTCTACCACGCGGATCCTCACCCGGGGAACATGCTGGTCGGGCCGGGCGGGGAGCTCATCCTGCTCGACTTCGGCGCGGTCGCCGAGCTCTCCCAGGAGATGCGCGAGGGCATCCCCGAGTTCCTCGAGGCCGTGATCCGCCGCGACACGGAGGGGATCATCAAGGCGCTGCGCAAGATGCGCTTCTTCTCGCGGCGGGACGCCGTCGACGTCAGCGAGAAGGTCGTCGAGTTCTTCCACCAGCGCTTCCAGGACGAGGTGAAGCTCGAGTCGTTCAACCTGAAGGACATCAAGCTCGATCCGCAGAAGGGCATCGAGAGCCTGATCGACCTCCGGCGCATGAACATCGGGCTGAAGGAGCTCTCCGGCGCGTTCCACGTGCCGCGCGACTTCGTGCTGCTCGAGCGCACCCTCCTCCTCTTGACCGGCGTCTGCACGCAGCTCGATCCGGACCTGAACCCGATGGACGTCGTGCGCCCCTACCTGCAGGACTTCGTCCTCGGCAGCCGCGACTGGGCCCAGATCGCCCTCGAGGCGGCGAAGGACATGGGGATCAAGGCGCTGACGATCCCGGACGATCTGCGCAAGTACCTCACGCGCGCCAACCGCGGCGAGGCCGAGGTGAAGATCCGCGGCCTCGCCCAGGCCGCGTCGCTCGTCTACACGGGGGTGCGCCAGCTCATCTACGCGGCGCTCGCGATCGCCGCCGGCTTCGCGGGGCTCCAGCTGTACCTGGCTGGCCAGGCGGCGCTCGCGCGCTATTGCCTCTACGGCGCCGCTGCGGCCGGCGCGCTGCTCGCAGGGAGCCTCCTGTTCACGAACCGAGGGTGACGACACGCCATGAGCTCGATCGATCTGTCCCAGTACGAGGCCGACGTCGCGGCCGCCGAGGCCGAGGTGACGCGGATCAGGGAGGCGAACGCGGCGCTCGCCGAGGAGTACCGCGGGGTTCCCGCGGAGGACGCGCGCGAGATCCTCCGCCGCGGCGCGGCGTCGCTCGCCGCCGCGCGCGACCGCTGCGAGGCGGCGCGCGTCGCGCTGAAGCTCGCGCAGACGACCGGCTCGCCGCACGGGCTGCTCGCGAAGGGCGGGGTCGTCGCGGGCTCGGTGGCCGTCGCCATCCCCGCCGGCTCGTCGAGCGTCGAGCGGGCCCGCCTCGTCGACGAGGCGCTCTCGGCCGAGCTCACCGGCGCCGCGCGCGACCTCGGCGTGGTGCTCGCCGCGCCCGCCGAGCGCTACACGCGGGAGCGCCCCGGGCGTGACGCGGAGGGGCGCACCATCCTGGAGGTGTCCGGGCACGTGGAGGGCGATCTGCTGATGCCCGCCGTCTCCAAGGCGGCCAAGAACGCGCGCAGGAGCTGAGCGCGGCGCTCAGCCCCGGAACGCGGCGATGATCGCCGCGGCCCGCTCCTCGACGCGCGCGCGGAGCGGGGCGAAGCGCGCGTCCGCGCGCGCGCGATCGAGCACCGTGCAGCGCTGCATCCAGAAGGCGTCGAAAAGCCCTGCGTCCACTGCGCCGGCGAGCACGCGGAAGAGCGCGTCGTCCTCGCCGAGGAAGGCGAGGATCTCGGCGTACATCTGGAAGAAGAGCGGGCGCAGCCGGCTGCCCGGCTCGGAGCTGTCCGCCTTCGCGCTCAGGAACGCCCGCTGCTCGTCCGAGAGCCGCGACGTCGCGAGCACGTCGCGGTAGATGCGCGCGTACTGGATCGGGATGGTCTCCATCGCGAGCGGCAGATCGTCGATGGGGAACGCGGCGCCGCGCCACAGCCCGAAGCGGGCGCGCATCACCGCCTTGTGAAAGCGGCTCGACGGGTCCTCCGCCGGCAGGTCGAGCAGCACGCCGGCCGCCGGCCAGTCGCCGAGCAGCGCGCGGCCGCGCGCCAGCTCCCAGCGCGGGAACGGCTCGCTCGGATCGAGCGCCAGCGCCGTGTCGAGCCGGAACATCGCCTCGTCGACGAGCCCCGCCTCGAGGAGGATGCGGCCGAGCAGCTCGTGCGCCTTGGCCAGGCTCGGCGCGCACTGGAGCGCCTTGCGCAGCGCCGGGACGGCGCCGACCGGATCGCCCGCGCTGAAGCGGACCGTGGCGAGGGCCACCCACGGCTCGCCGAGCGCGGGGGCCAGCGCGATCGCCCGCTCGGCGGCCTGCTGCGCCTTCGCGAACTGCGCCGCGCCTTCACCCCGCGCGCCCATCAGCCGCGCGAAGGCGATCGCGTAACCGGACAGGATGCTCGGATCGTTCGGGGAGAACGACAGCGCCTCCTCGAACAGCGCCACGGCCGGCGCGGCGTCCCCGTACCAGAGGCGCCGCATCTGGTGGCGCGCGCGCAGGTACAGGTCGATCGCGCGCGGGTCGCTCGGCGACTCGCGCTCGCGGCTGGCGGCGTCGACGGTGAGCGCCGCGGCGATCGCGCTCGCCGCGTCGTCGCTCACCGTGAGCAGCGCCTCGGGCGAGCTGTCGAACCGCTTCGCCCAGAGCTGGAACCCGTCCTCGACGCCGATGACGCGCACGGTGACGCGCACGCCGCCAGGCGGCATGCGCGACGCCGGCCGCGAGTACGGCGCCGGGGGCTGCGAGCGCGGCCCTTCCGGGGCGTAGCCGCTGCCGGTGCGGCGGATCGACCCCTCGACGACGACCTGCACGCCGAGCTCGCGGCCGACATCCCTGGGATCGCGGCCGTCGAGCCGCACCCGGGAGACCGCTGCGCGCGGCCGGACCTTGAGGCCGGCGGTCATCGACAGGGTGTCGGTGAGGTCCTCGGTGAAGCCGTCGGCGAGGTACTCGTCATCCGGCGCGCCGACGTTGCGGAACGGGAGCACGGCGACCGTCTTCAGCGACGACGTCGGCGTCGGCGCGGGCGTGGGCGCGGGCGCCGCCAGCGTGGGCGAGTTGAGCCGCCGCTGCGGCGCCGTGACCGCCTCGACCGACGACGCGGCGACCCGGGTCGGGTTCTGCTCGATCGGCTGCGGCGCCGTCGGCGCGGCCGTGGCGGAGGACGCGGCGATGGCGGACACGAGCGACTGCGCCGGCTGCGGGGCGATCGACAGGCGCGAGCGCGCGAGCAGGAGCGCGCGGTGGGCCTCGGCCGCGCTGGCGTAGCGGTCCTCACGGCGGATCGCCATGCACCTCAGGACGACGTCCGCGACGGGGAGGGGCACGTCCGGACGGACGGAGCGCGGGTCGGGCGGCGGGGACTTGAGCCTGGACATGGCGGCCGCGATCGCGCCGGCGCCCGGCCACGCGCGCCGGTGGGTGAGGCACTCGAAGAGGATCATGCCGAGCGCGTAGATGTCGGTGCGGGCGTCGAGGTCGGGCTCGCCGGTCAGCTGCTCCGGCGACATGTACGCGGGGGAGCCGAGCACGAAGCCCTGCGACTCGCCGGCGCTCGGCCCGGACGAGGTGCGCGCGATGCCGAAATCGGTGATGACGACGCGCCCGTTCTTGTCGATGAGGACGTTCTCGGGCTTGAGGTCGCGGTGCACGATGCCCGCCGCGTGCGCGGCGCCGAGCCCGTCGCAGAGCGAGCAGCCGATGCCGATGGCCTGCTGCGACGGCATCGGGCCCGTCCGCGCGAGAACGCCGTGCAGCGACTCGCCCTCGACGCACTCCATCGTGAGGAACTTCTCGCCGTCGTGGTCGCCGAAGTCGAACGTCCGCGCCACGTTCCTGTGCGTGACGCGGCGCGCGAGCTTCACCTCTTGCCGGAAGCGCTCGAGCATGCCGGCGGAGTCAGCGAGATCACGACGGAGCATCTTGAGGGCGACCACCTCGTCGAGCTCCACGTCGCGGACGCGGTACACGCTGCCCATGCCGCCGGTGCCGAGCAGGCCGAGGATCTCGTAGCGCCCGGCGATGCGCTGAGGCGCCGCGACGAAGCCAGACCCATGGCTCGGCTCGCTGCGCGGCGTCGGCTCGGAGGCGGTAAGTCGCCTGTCGCTCACCCGGTCAGTCTACCCACGCTGAAGGGCAGAAGTCAGCGCGAGCGAACCGCTGGACAGAAAACATGAAATTCGCCGCATCCTGCTCACCTCGACATACCTTCTTCCCGCTTCCGCTCCTGGCGTCGCTCCGTTATATGTACGCGCTCCGCGGGTGGACGAATGCAGCATCGCACCAAGCATGAGCCGTCGTCCTCTCTGCTGGAGGTGAGCCTCGATCCGGGCGAGGCGCTGCTCGCGGAGGCGGGCGCGATGGTCGCGCGGTCGCCGAGCCTGCGGACCGAGGTCCGGCTCAACGCGGGCCGCGGGGCCGGGCTGCTCGGGCGGCTCAAGGCGTTCTTCGTCGCGCTGCTCCGGAAGCTCGCAGGGGGCGAGACGTTCTTCGTGAACCGGATCGAGGCGCCGGAGGGCGGGTGGGTGTGGCTCGCCCCACCGCTCAGCGGCGGCATCAAGCACGTCCGCCTCCAGGGAGAGACGGTGCTCTTCGGCGCGGGCTCGTACCTCGCGAGCGCGGGCGACGTCGACGTCAAGGTGCGCTGGGGTGGGCTGCGCGCCATCCTCGCCCGGGAGGGCGCCTTCTTCATCGAGGCGTCCGGCGTCGGGGATCTCTGGATCACGAGCTACGGGGCGATCGAGGAGCTCCCGTGCGACGGCTCGCTCGTCGTGGACAGCGGGCACCTCGTCGGGTTCGACGCGTCGCTCGCGCTCAAGATCAGGAGCCCTGGCGGCGGGCTCATGGGCCTCATGGTCTCTGGCGAAGGCGTGGTGTGCGAGCTCTCGGGCCGCGGCCGCGTGCTGATCCAGTCGCGCAGCGCCGGCGCGCTCGTGGGGTGGCTCGCGCCGCTGCTCCCGCCCTGAGGGAGCGGCGGAGACGTCCGATGCAGGTGAATCTCCTCTACCGTCCCTCCCAGGCCCTCGCGCAGTGCTGGCTCGACCCGGGCGAGCGCGTGTTCGCCGAGAGCGGCGCGCTCGTGGGCATGTCGACGAACGTGCGCGTGGAGACGCAGTCGGGCGGCATCATGTCGGGCTTGAAGCGGATGCTGGCCGGAGAGTCCTTCTACAGGAACGCGTTCGCCGCGGAGGGCGGGCGCGGAGAGGTGCTGTTCGCGACACCGCTGTCCGGGGACATGGCCGTGCTGGAGGTGGGTGACCGGCAATGGTGCGTCCAGAGCAGCGCCTATGTCGCGTCCAGCCCCGATGTCGAGGTGAGGACGCGCTCGTCCGGCCTGCGCGGCTTCTTCTCGGGGGCGGGGCTCTTCGCGCTGGAGACGGCGGGGCAGGGGCAGATGATCATCGGCGCGTTCGGCGCGCTCGAGGAGCTCGAGGTGAGAGGCCACGTCGTCATCGACACGGGGCACATCGCAGCGTGGGAGTCGACGCTCGCCTGCCGGATCGGCAAGAACACGTCGACGTGGCTCGGCACGTGGCTCTCGGGCGAGGGCCTCGTCTGCCACGTCGAGGGGAACGGCAGCCTGTGGGTCCAGTCGCGCAACGCCGGCAGGTACGGCGCGGCGATCGGCGCGCGGCTCGCCCCGCGGCAGCCCTAGAGATCGGGGGACGGCGTGCGCGACGAGATCCGAGGCAACCCCGAGTTCGGCGTGCTCCACGTGACCTTCGAGCACGCCGGCGAGCAGATCGTCGCGGAGAGCGGCGCGATGGTCGCGCGCGACGCGGCCATCGACATGAAGACCAGCCTGCAGGGCGGGCTCGCCAGCGCGCGGAGGCGCAGGATGACGGCCGGAGAGAGCCTCTTCCAGAGCACCTTCACGGCGACGGCGCCCATGCAGTCGATGCGGCTCGCGCCGGCCCCCGAGGGCTCGATCGAGCGCCTCGTGCTGCGCTCGGGCATGGAGGTGTTCCTCCAGTCGGGCGCCTATCTCGCCTCCACGCCCGGCATCACGCTCGACACGACGTGGCAGGGGGCCAAGGGCTTCTTCGCCGGCGGCCTGTCGCTGCTCCGGGCGTATGGCGAGGGGCTGATCTGGTTCTCGAGCTACGGCGGTATCCACGCGATCGACGTCGGTCGCCAGCACGAGGGCTATCTCTGCGACAACACCCATCTGCTCGCGTTCACCGAGGGCCTGAGGTACCAGGTGCGCAAGCTGCCGGGCCTGAAGGGCCTGTTCCTGTCCGGCGAGGGGCTCGTCTGCGAGTTCCAGGGGCACGGGAGGCTCTGGCTGCAGACCCGGAACCCGGGAGCGCTCTCGGCGTTCCTCCATCCGTTCCGGCCCGTGGGCGGCGGCCACTAGCTCCGCCCGCCGGAGGTCCGGCCAGGCCTTCCGGGATCGCCGTGCCGGCGGGCGGCCTGCCTGGCCCGCCCGGTGCTTGCCCGGCGCGCGCGACGATCCGAGACGCGCTCGTGGATTTCGGCGCTGGCGACGGCGCGGTCCCGGTCGTCCGCCATGGGCCGGCGCGCCGTCATTGCCTTCCCGGAGGCGGACTCGCTAAAGTAGTCCCGCCTCGCTGAGGAGGCTCGTACGGCGAGCGGTGGGGTGCCACGGATCCACCGGGGCTCGCGGGGCGAGCCTGGCCCCGCCCGAGTACCCCGAACCCGCTATGTGGAAGCTGACGATCGAGGATGACGAGGGGAAACAGACGGGGCTCCCCCTCGCCCATGAGGAGTACGCGCTCGGACGCGGAGAGTCGAACTCGATCCGGCTGACCGATCGCAACGTCTCGCGCACCCACGCCACGCTGGCCAAGAACGGCCAGGGCTGGGTCATCCGGGATCTCGACAGCTACAACGGCACGTACGTCAACGGCGGGCGCGTCAACGGCGAGCAGCACCTGCGCCACGGCGACCTCGTGCAGCTCGGCGACTACCGCATCGAGATCGTCGATGAGGCGCTCTCGTCCGCCGTGACGAGCCCGACGCCGCCGCCGGGCAGCCGCAGCACGGCGCACCTGCCGCTCCACACCCGCCCGAACCGGCTCGTCATGGTCGTCGGCCCGACCCCCGGCGCGGAGTTCCCGCTCGACGGCGAGCGCTTCACGATCGGGCGCTCCGAGGACGCGACCATCTCGATCAACCACAGCTCCGTGAGCCGCCTGCACGCCGAGCTCATCAGCCTCGGCAGCGGCCGCTACGAGGTCGTCGACAAGCAGAGCGCGAACGGCGTGCGCATCAACGGCGTCGAGCTCAAGCGGGGCCTACTCGAGGCGGGCGACGCGCTCGAGCTCGGCGACGTCCGCCTCCGCTTCGTCGCTGCTGGCAAGATCTTTCGCGCGGGGCCGGACGGCGGGCCTGGCGTGGCGCCGGGCGCCTACGGGAGCGTGGCCCCCTCCGCGCAGTCGTCCCGCTCGCTCGGCGGGGCGAGCAAGGCGATGGGGCTCCTGCTCGCGGTCGCCTTGATCGTCGTCATCGCCGTGATCGTGGCCACGCGCGCCCGGTCGCACGGGTCCACGACGCCCGAGCCGGACGTGAGGCCCGTGGTGGCGGCGCAGGCGGGCGACGACGCGCAGATCCTCGACGCGGCGCAGGAGCACTTCCGCTCGGGGAACATCGACGCCGCGCACCGGAAGCTGCAGGAGATCGCCGAGACGTCGCCGGTCCGGGAGACGCCGCGCTTCAAGGAGATCGAGGAGCGCTGGGCGGAGGGGATGTTCCGGCAGGTCGAGCAGGCCGGGACCAAGGCGGAGAAGCTCGCGCTGCTCAACGAGATCGCGAAGACGACGGGCGTCCCGACGGCGCTCCGCGCGCGGGTGGCCGAGATGCGGCGGCAGGTCGACCCGGAGGCGCCGCCCGAGCCGGAGCCGGTGCCGCAGCACGTCGGCTCGCAGGCGTCCTGGCTGCCGCAACCCGCGCCCACGCCTGCGTCCGCGCCATCGGCCTCGGCTTCCGCCTCGGCGCCGGCGCCCTCGGCCTCGGGCGCCGCGCCGGCGAGCTCTGGCCTCGACTCGAGCTCGTACCCCGCGCAGCGGCGGGCGCTCGAGCCGAAGGTCTGGAACGGGAAGGCGTCGGCCAGCGAGATCAAGCTGCTGCGCGCGATCTGCATCCACCAGGGCGACGCGGTCTGCCGCGACAAGGCGACGGCGGCCCTGGACAAGCTGGACAAGAAGGGCCTGTAGCCGCCGCTTCCATCCTTCTTCCCCACGTGCGTCGATGACCTCCAGGAGCAGCACCAGGGCTCACGAGCCGGCCGTCCACGCGCCGGATGCGCGCGAGGCCCACGTCCACGAGGCGCCCCCGCCGGGCGGGCGTGATGTGCCTCCGGCTGCGCGCGATGGAGGCTCTGTGACCGTGAGCTCGCCGGCGCGGAACGGGCTCGCCTCGCCGGCTGCCCGGGCGATGGCGACGCTCGCCCTGCTCGTGCTCGTCCCCTACGCGCACCCGAGCCTGTCGCGGCTGCGGGTGCTCACGCCGCTGCCCGAGGGGGAGGGGCTCGTCGTGGTCCCGGCGCCGGCGCCGGTGGCGTCGGTCGGCGAGACGACGCTCGTCACCGAGACCACCGAGCAGGCCGAGCTGCGCCAGCCCGAGGAGGTCGCGCTGCCGGCCGCGGCCGCCGAGCTCATGCCGGCGGCGGTCGCCTCCGAGGGCAAGCCGCCACGGCCGATCGAGGACCCGAGCGGCAAGGCGATGACGCCGTTCTTCCGCGCGCTCGCGGCGGTGGAGCGCAAGGCGCCGCAGTCGATCGCGCGCATCACCTACTTCGGCGACTCCATCGTGGCGAGCGACTTCGTGACGGCGACGCTGCGGCGCAAGCTGCAGAAGCGGTTCGGGGACGCCGGCCACGGGTTCATGCTGATGGCGAACGCCTGGCCGGGATATTTCCACAACGACGTTGTCCGCTTCGCCGGCCCAGGCTGGCAGGTGAGCCGCGTGGTGGGCCCGTTCGCCAAGGACGGGCTCTACGGGCTCGGCGGCGTGTCGTTCCGCTCGCAGGGCGCGGGAGTGTTCTCGCGCTTCGCCACCGCGGAGTCCGGGACCTACGGGCGCGCGGTCTCGCGGTTCGCCGTCGATTACCTGAAGCACCCCGAGGGCGGGCGGATGGAGATCAAGATCGACGGCGAGAGCCGCGAGATGATCGACACGCGGGCCGACGCGGCCGGCTCGGCGATCGCGACCTACGAGGTCCCGGACGGGCCGCACGCCATCGAGGTGCGGGCGCACGGCCCGGGGGTCCGGGCGTTCGGCGTCTGGATGGAGCGGGACACGCCGGGGGTGGTGCTCGACGCCATCGGCATCCAGGGCTGCCGCATCCGCTTCCTCGACAAGAGCGACGACGCCCATTTCGCCGAGCAGCTGCGCGCGCGGAGCCCGTCCTTGACGGTGTTCCACTACGGCATGAACGAGAGCGAGGACGGCGAGCTGTTCCCGCTCGATCAGGTCGAGTCGACGATGAAGGCGGTGCTCGAGCAGGTGACCGCGGCGCTGCCCGGGTCGTCGTGCCTGCTCGTGGGCCCGATGGACCGCGCCGACAAGAAGGGCGAGGTGTACCGGAGCCGCCCGGTGATCCCGAAGCTCGCGGCGATCCAGCGCAGGGTGGCCGGGCAGGTCGGCTGCGGCTACTTCGACACCTTCGGCGCGATGGGCGGCTCCGGCTCGATGGGGATCTGGGTCCAGCGTGGGCTCGGCGGCGCCGATCTCGCGCACCCGTCGGGCGCGGGGGCCGAGGTCATCGGCCGCTGGCTGTACCTGGCCTTGATGGACGCCTACGAGGGCTGGAAGGCGAACGCCGCGCGACCCTGAGGCTACGCAGCCTTGAGATCATCGGACGCCGCCGGCTCGTCCGCGGCGCGCCGCCTGTGCTCCCGGGCGATGCCGGCCACGACGCCGAGCCACACGAGCCCGAGGGCGATATTGATCATGGCGAAGTGGCGAGTGGAGAGCGCGAGCACCTGGCCGGCGATCACCCCGCCGGCGGCGAGCACGTCGCCCGCGCGGACGACGAAGGTGTCGATGGCCGCCTTGGCGCTGTACTTGGCGTCGCGGCCGACCGGCAGGAAGAGCGCCTGCCGCGCGGTGTTCTGGATGGAGTAATCGGTGCTGTTCTCCGCGATCTTCGCGACGCGCACGACGGCGAGCGCCGGCAGGACGGCGAGGGACGCGTAGCCGAGCAGAGCGATGGCCGGGAGGATGAACAGGGCGAATCGCACGCCGAGGTACTTGAAGATGCGGGAGACGAAGAAGAGCTGCAGGACGACGCCGAACGTGTTGACCCAGTAAAAGAAATCCCCCTTGAAGGTCCCGATGATCGCGCCGAGCGCCGCCTTTTTCCCCTTCTCGGTGCGCGGGTGGACGAGCCCCGCCTCGGCGCCCTCGACGATCTTGCCGCCTGCCTCGACGTCGAACGCGCCGCCCTTGACGGCGGCGATCTTCCCTTCGAGCAGGCGCGACGCCTGCGGATCGACGAGGTAGACCGGCGCGCCCGCCGCGAGCGGCGCGCCCGGGGCTGCGCCGGCGGGGGCCGCGTCCGGCGCGCCGCGCTGCTCGCTCCCCGGGTCGAGCGCGCTCGTGGCGGACTCGATCAGGGTGCGATCGAGGATGTACTCGCCGGTCGAGTTCACCCAGTTGAGGACGAGCGTCAGGCCGGCGATGAGGAGGAGATAGCGGTCGCGCGCGATGATCTTGAAGCCGCCCGCCGCGCCCCCGGGCGGCGCGTCGGCCTTGTCCGCGGCGCCCTTCGAGCCCGCGAGGTCGTCGCGGTGGACGAGGTAGGTGAGCCCCAGGCAGGCGAGCAGCACGCCCGCCGCGAGGAGCATCATGTTGTAGGGGCCGATCGGCACGTAGACGCGCTTCGCGATCTGCGCGCCGAACATGGCGCCGAGCGAGCTCCCGATGCCGACGATGGCGAAGAGCCGCTTGCCCTGCTCGGGCGTGTAAACATCGTTGGCGAAGGACCAGAACTGCGCGATCACGGTGAGGTTGAAGCAGCCCACCCACAGATAGAAGGGCACCCCGAGGGGGACGCCGAGGCGCGCGAGGAGGAAGAAGAGGACGAGGTTCGCGGCGAAGAAGAGCGTGAGCGCGGTGGTGAGCTGCATGCGCCCGAAGCGCCTGGCCAGGGCGCCATAGGCGCGGACCACGCCCACGAGGAGGAGCGCCTGGCCCGCCGCCGCGTAGGCCTTCACCTCGGCGCCGTCGAGGTCGAGCCGCCGCCCGCCGATCTCGATCCCGCCGCCCGCGAGGATCAGCGGCTCGCGGACCACCTTGAGGAGGTAATAGCCCGTGAGCAGGAGGAATACGTTCAGCGTGAGGACGAGGACGCTGAAGACCTCGCGCGGCTTCACCTCGGCGAAGATCGCAAGGAGCCTGTGAAGCACGCTCCGGGCCCGTGTCTCGTTCTCGCCTGTGCTCGCCACCCGCCGCTCCATGCCCGGAAAACCGCCGTTCTGGCGGCACCGGCACAGGACCGATGCCGAGCGCGGGAGGCTATCGAGCCTGGTCCCGGCCGGCAACCTCCCTCTCGCGTGTGAACCGCCGCACCCGCCGCGCCGTCGCGTGGACGCTCGACAGGCGCGCGCCGCGCAGACAGGCGTCTCTCGGGTCGGGAACTCCGCTATGCTCCCGCGCCGCGACGTGTTTCCGTGCGAGAGGCGAGGCGGATTGGGCACCAACGAGGAGGGACCGACGCGCGCGCTCGGCACGGCTTGGCGGCGCGCGGCCGCGCTCGCGAGCTGCGCCGCGCTGTCGCTGTCACTGTGCGCCGAGGCACAGGCCGCGCCACAGGCGGGGGGCGCCGTGCCGCCGCCCGTGGTCCCGGGGGCGCCGCCGGCGGCGCCTCGCGCGCCGGCAGAGCCTGCTACGCGGCCACGGCCTCCCGCCGCGGCGCCGCTTTCGCCCGGCGCGAAGCGCCCTGTGCCGGACTACGACGGTCGCCCGGACGAGGCGACGAGCGCCGGCGACGCGCTGCTCTGGGTGCCGCGCGTCGTGTTCTTCCCCGCCTACCTCGCCAGCGAGTACCTGGTCCGGCGGCCGCTCGGCGTTCTCACCGTCGCGGCGGAGCAGGGTGAGTGGATCAAGGAGCTCAAGGACATCTTCACCTTCGGGCCGAACAACAACATCGGCGTCGTCCCGACGGCGCTCTTCGACTTCGGCTTTCGCGCGAGCGTCGGCGTTTACTTCTTCTATGACGACCTGTTCGTCGCCGGCAACGAGCTCCGCGTCCACGCCGCGACCGGCGGGGTCGACTGGTGGAGGCTCACGGTCGCCGACCGGATCCCCCTCGGCGGGCGCGCTCACCTGAAGCTCCGCGGCGAGGCGGACACCCGGCCTGACTGGCTGTTTTCAGGGATCGGCCCGAGCTCGCTGGAGCGCGACTGGGCCCGCTACAACGCCCGCAGCGTCGAGGGGACCGCGACGCTCCACGCCGATTTCGGCGCGTTCAGCTTCGTCGAGGCGACCACCGGCGCGAAGACCGTCGACTTCCACGACATCTGCTGCAAGCCGACGGTCGGCTTCCGGGTCGCGCGCGGCCGTTATCCGATGCCGCCGTCGTACGACACTGAATACACCTCCTACCGGATCGGGGCCCGGGCAGGCCTCGACTCGCGACGGCCGCGCCCGGCGCGGGGCAACGGCGTCCGGCTGGAGCTCTCCGGAGAGCACGCCGTCGACCTGGAGCGGCCGCTGGAGAGCCGGTGGATCCGCTACGGCGGCTCGCTGGGCGGGTTCGTCGACCTCACCGGGCACGATCGCATCGTGAGCCTCGTCCTCTCGGCGGCGTTCGCCGACCCGCTCGGCGCCGCGGAGGTCCCCTTCACCGAGCTCGCCGAGCTCGGCGGCGACGCGCCGATGCGGGGTTTCCGCGAAGGGCGCCTCCGCGGGCGGAGCGCCGCCGCGGCGACGCTCGAGTACCGCTATCCGGTCTGGGCGTTCGTCGACGGCACGGTGCAGGTCGCCGCGGGCAACGTGTTCGGCGAGCACCTCCGCGATTTCGATCTCGACCTGCTCCGCATGTCGTTCGTGCTCGGCCTGCGCACGAGCGGCGAGCGTGACCACTCCATCGATGTCCTGATCGGCTCGGCGACGGAGACCTTCGAGCAGGGGGCCGGCCTCCAGGAGCTGCGGTTCATGGTCGGCGCCACCCACGGCTTCTGATCGAGCGGCAGAGGGTGTCCCGAGGGGAACCTCAGTCGGGCGGCTCGGCGTCGTCGGGACGCTCGATGCCGACGAGCTTGTAGCCGCGGCGCGGCCCGAGGTCGTAGAGGTGGGCGCGCAGCGGACCGGGCGCCTGCCCGTTCAGGACATCGATGATGGCGTAGCGCGAGGGCGCGTCGTCGGGCGCGCCGCCGTCCGCGGCGATGTGGGGGAGCGAGAGGCACACGCGGCCGTCCGGCGAGGGGCGCACGACCGGCCGGGCGCGCAGGGCGAGCGCCTCGCCGGCGTACATCGCGGCCTCGTAGCGGAGGTCTTGCGGGCGCGCGACGCCGGTGCGCCGCGCGAGATCGACGCCGCACAGCGCCGCCGGCGAGGCCAGAGCGACGTCGGCGATGGGCGACAGGCGCGTCAGGTACCGCGCCATGATCGCGCGCTGTCGCGAGAGGAGCTTGCCGATCAGGAACGCGGTGTGGCGCGGCGCCGTGAAGTCGCCGGTCTTCACGGCGGCCTCGATGAGCTCCGGCGTGAAGCGCGCGAGCGTCCGGGCGGCCCAGGCGCCGTCGAGCTCGGTCATCCGCCCGAAGGCCGGGTTGGGGTAGCCGCCGCGCCAGGCCTCCGGCCGGAAATCGCGATCGCTGAAGAAGCCGAAGATGTCGCCCTGCGGATCGTGGCTGGCCCGGTCCCAGGGCCGCTCGGGGATGCCGAGCGTCACGAAGTCGAGGAGCGCGTACTCGGCGTCGAAGTAGAAGGCGTGGCCGAGGCGCTTCGAGATCTCCTCCCACTCCCACTCGCTGCCGAAGCAGTCGCCGAGATCGATGGTGTAGTGGCGCACGTGGCCCGGCGACGCGTCCTTGTCCTTCGGGTCCTCGGCGAGCCAGACATCCATCGAGTTCTGCTCGCGCGAGTCGAAGTGGTTGAGCCAGGCCGCGAGCAGGCGCCCCCCGCGCAGGTCGCGGCGATCCTCGTGCGGGATGACGTCGTTCGGATCGTCCTCCCGGGTCCCCTCGTACCTGAACGGGCCGATGGCGCGGCCCGGGAGCCAGCGCGAGGCGACCATGCGGACCCGGTCGCCGCGCTTCGAGGCCTTGGCGAGCACGCCGTCGAGCGCCGCCTGATCGAAGGGCCTGGCGACACCGCTGTTGTCGGTCACGGTGAGCCCGGGCGACAGCTTCAGGATCGACGGCTTCAGGTAGACCACGCTGTCGCACGGCGCCCAGAAGCCGGCGGCGTGGTAGAGGCGCGCCGCGATGGCGGTCGCGCCGGTGGCCCGTTCGGGCTGGTCCGAGGGGTCGGCCTTGAGCATGAACTTGCCGACGCCCTCGACCTTGATCCGGAAGCCAGGGTTCGCGCCGTTCGGCTTGCCCATGTCGATGACCCAGGACCCGTCCGGCGCCTCGGGATCCAGCGTCTTGTCGCCGCACGGCCCGCGCACCAGCTCCTCGGCGGAGAGCGGCCGCTTGCCGAGCCGGTTCGTGAACCAGCTCGAGTCCGGCACCTCGTCGACGCTGTTCACGTTGGCCGCCTCGCCCCCTGGCTCCACGGCGAAGAACCGCGACACCGGGCGGAAGACGAGGTTGTCGGCGGCGTCCCACGCGAACGAGGACTCGTAGGGCGCGGGCGAGCAGAGGCGGTGCTGCGGATCGTCGCTGGGGGCCTCGGGATCGGGCCGGCAGGGCAGCGAGACGGGGCTCAGGTCGGCGTCGCGCCAGACCGGATCGCGCAGGGGGAACCGGCGCACGTCGCCGCTGCACGCCGCGCTGAGCAGGGCGAGCAGCGGGAGAGCGCGGGTGAGCGGCGCCTTGGGCATCGGCGGGTGATGGTAGTGGAGAGGGCGCCGCTCGGGGCGGTTTTCGGAGAATCGAGCGCGGGTGAGCGCGGGCGAGCGTGGGTGCGCGCGGGCGATGGCGGGCTCGTCAGAAGCCTTCTTGCCGGAGCCGCGCGATCACGGAGCGGTAGAAGTCGATATAGAGCCAGGGGTTCCCGTCGCCCGGACTCTGTCCGAAGAGCTGGCCTATCTCGTCGAAATGGTCGGCCGGGATACAGCCCCAGAAGTCCCCCCACCGCGCGTCCCGCGCGCGCACCAGGCCGTCGTTCGGGAACGACTCGCCGATGCCCCCGTCGAGCAGGGTCTCGGTCAGCGACAGCAGCGGGTGGACCGGATCGAGCCCGTCGTCGAACTGAGCGACGAAGGGCGCGGGGGTGAGCGTCGTGCAGTCCCTGCCGCCGCGCGCGCGGTTCGTCCGCCCGCCGAAGGAGGCATAGAACACCCCGGGAGAATCGGTGAACCTCGCGTTGAACTCCGCGATGCCGGGCGTCGAGAACTGCTCGAGCGCCGCGAAGACGCTCGTCTCGTTGCCTATCTGATCGTAGAGCGGCGCGCCGATGGCGTTGATGAGATCGTCCAGGATGTCCTGCAGGCGCTCGTGGGCGACGAGCTCGAGCGCCACGTCGGCGACCTTCGAGCCCAGGTGGGGTGTGGCGACGGTGACGATGGAGGCGACGAGATCGGGCCGATCGTGCGCCACCACGCGTGCGTCGAGCCCCCCCTGCGAGTGGGCGATGATGTTCACCTTCTCGTGGCCTGTCGCGTCCAGGATCTGCTCGATCCGCGCGAGCAGCTGCGCGCCGCGGACCTCGGAGCTGTTGAACGGGTCGACGGAGGGCGTGAAGATCGTCTCGCCGCTCTCGGCGAGGGCCTCTTTGAGGTTGTAGAAGTAGCTGACGTATCCCGCGCCCGCGAAGTCCTCGAATCCGAAGAAGCCGTGAGCCAGCACGATGGGATACGGCGGGCCGAGCTTCCCTGACGGCCAGCCGCCGCCATTGCCGCCCGGGTCGTCCGGTGAGCCCGACGAGCTCGCCCAGACGCCCGAGGTGGAGCCGCCCCCCGCGCCCGTGAGCACTTCGCCGGTGCTCGCCGGCGGATCGAACTGCTCCCCGGCCGCGCTGCAGCCCGCGAGGAGCGCACAGGAGACGACCATCGCACACTCTACGAGACCAGCGATCACCCACTGTCGCATTGACGAGCCCCCGTGTGAGACTTGCACTTACGCGAACCACCAACAGGCGATGACGAGGATGCTTACGAAGAAAGATCCAGCACGACCACCTCCTGCCGGAATCAGCTCAGACTCTGCTGATGGGATGCTGATGTCAAGCGCTGTCGGAAATTTGAACCATTCAAGACATTCGGCGCTTTGCGTTGGGGGCGGCGGTGGGCGTCCTGCAATGCGCCACGGGTTTTGACGCCGTGCTGGCGCATTGCGTCGCGGGTCGACGTTGTTTTTCCATGCGGAGGGGCGGGCTGGCTCCGGTAGGTTCGTGGGCCATGCGATCTGTCCAGAGCTCGTTTGCGCTTCTCCTGGTGGGTACCCTGGCCGCTTGCGGTGGCGCGGCGCCTCCTCCGTCGGAGCCGGATCGTGCGGAGGCCGAGGTGGCTGCTGCGGCGCCAGCCGCGAAGGAGGGTGAGGCGGCGGAGGGTGAAGGTGGGAAGAAGGAGGAGGACGCGGCGGCGGAGGCGTCACGGCAGATCCCGACGACGTGCGAGCAGCGGGGCAACGAGTGTCTGCCGCCGGCGGCGTTCGTGAAGCGGCTCTGCAGCGGGTTCCATCCCGACGTGGCGCTCACCCTGTTCGCGAAGGGGTCGCCGTTCACGCGCGGGTACCTGACGCGGGACACCGACGCGGTGAACGCCTCTGGCGGGTCGTCCTCGAACGACAAGCTGGTCTTCGATGAGGAGGTGCTGATCCTCTATCACCGGGAGCCGGAGACGGGGGGCATGGTCGTGAGCGGCGCCGGCGGCGGATACGAGGTCCTGCGATGGGACGGGACGTGCGCCACGCTGATGGCGGAGGAGGTCCGGCAGCACGTGCCGCCGAAGCCGAAGTTCGCGGCGATCCCGTGGAAGAGCCTCGATCAGAAGACGCGCGACGCGTTCCTGGCCGACGAGAAGACGGGCAAGCTCATCATCGAGCGGAAGAGAGAGTGCAAGGGCGCGACGATGGGGGCGGTCACCGCGAAGTGCGAGAAGGTCGACAAGCAGATGGCGGCGGCGCTGATCGCGTACGTGCGCGACGGCGGAGCGCTGCCGGCGCCGGGTCCGCTGCCCTGAGGGGCGGAGGGGGGAGCGGGGCGCTTCCGGATGGGGGTGGGTGGGAGCGCCGCCGGGCCGATGAGGGACGGGGGACCGCGGTCGCGGTCGGCTACTCCGGCTTGTCCTTGGGCGCCACGTAGTCGGGCGGAAGCTGCGCAGCCTCGTTCCCGCCGGTGAAGAAGTACTTGTCGAGCTCGGTCATCCAGATCCGCTGGCCGGCCTCGGAGATGAGGTCGAGGCGGTACTCGTTGATGAGCATCTTCGAGTGCTCGAGCCACATCTTCCACGCCTCCTTCGAGACGTTGTCGAAAATCCGCTTGCCCAGCTCGCCCTTCAGCGGCGGCTTCTCCAGCCCCTCCGCCTCACGGCCGAGCTTCACGCACTGGACCATCCTCGCCATAAGTTGCCCGACTCCTTTTCCTTTTCGCGGGCTTCTTAGCCGAGCCGCGAGGAGCCGTCGAGAGCGGGAGGCGTGCCGGCGAGGTCAGCGGGCGGGGGCCGGCCAGGTAGCTGAGCTGCGAGGAGCCGTCGGGGCAGGCACGCAGGCCGGGTCAGCGGGTGGCCGACCAGCCAGATAGGGGCCCGACCAGACCAGGCGGGCGGGCGGGCGGCACCAGGTTGAGGCAGATGGAGACGGGCAAGGCCGGCGGAGGCGCGTGGGGGCAGCAGCAGGCAGGAAAGCCGGAAGAATCGGACGAAGCGGACCCCGACGGGTACACGGTGCCGTCCGCGACGGCGACATCGACGGAACGATCTGGCGCCGAGGGGTTGACGGCAGCACGGTTTCTAGCAATATTCGGTCCGTCTGAACGAACCACGAGGGGGCGATCGGCTTCGACGTGGGGACTGAAGGTCTGTCTGCGTGCTGGCGGCTCCTGCTCCGCCTATCAAGCGGGACGTTACAAGTGCGAACGACAACGCATACGCTGTCGCGGCCTAATAACCGCTAAGCCATCCGAGGAGAAGGTCGTCCTAGTACTCTAAGGGTGTCAACCACAGGGCTGGGTCGCGTGAGGACGCCCTCGATAACGCGGCCGAGATTCAGTGAGGGATAGGTCGTAGCCGAATCTACGAACGCCGTCGCCGGCGCATGGCGACTACGCACGTGAACGAAGGTAGACTGGATGCCTTGCGGACCCGGGTTCGATTCCCGGCGCCTCCACCAAGAAGACACGGCGAGAGCCGTGTTTTCTGCTTTTTGTGTGCCCTGCGTGTGACCTGACAAATTTCGGTAGGGGTCTGGGCGGGGCTGGACGGTGTGAGACAGGGCACCGGCAGTGGGTAGCCATAGCCGAACGGGCGGAACGGAACGGAACGGGGCGGGATGGCCGACTGGGGGCCCGCGACCCGGATCCCGGGTCCGCCCAGCTGGAAGCCGGGACCAGTGGAGCAGGACCGGATGTAGGTGGACCGGCGGCGACCCCGATCTCCCTACCCACCCGAGACGAGTCTGCCGAGCGGGCTCTTCTTGACACGAGACGGTATCTCCGCTGACCTCACAGAGGGAGTTGGCGATGGGGTGGATCGAGCGGCAAAGCGGACCGGAGAGACGCTCTTTGGGCGCGGACCGCACCCGTCGGCGCGTGGGGTTGCGCCACCTGGTCTTCTGTCAACGAGATGGTCGTCTCGTTGTCAAGCGCCGTGCGACACTTGACTCGAGCAAGATTCCACTCCGATGAAAGCCGCATACCCCGCAGACGTTGCCAGGGCGCTCGCCCGCGAGTTGGAGGAAGCTGCGCCACCCCAATTGGAGCAGCTAGTTGAGGTCCTCTTCTTCGCCTCGCTGTTGCGCGAAGAGGGCCACGATCTCACATTCAACGTCGCTTATCCGGGCGTTCTTGACCCGACGCATCCCACACCTGAGCGTGTTCAAGGATGGGAACCGTGGGATGTTGTGGACTTCGAGACACCAGACGATTTCACATCCGCAAACGTGGCAAAGTACGCACCTCTCGCTCAAGGCGACGACGAGTACCTGATCGTACATTGCGCAAACGACCAATTGTTGATCACGGGGGTCGGCCACAAGAAGATGCGCTGGCCCGGCGACAATCTCCTGTTCGTTCGCGTGGTCGGGGCGGGCGCTCTTCGTTTCTTCCACCGGAGCGCAGAGATTGCGTATTACGCAGGCGGAAAGAACGAGCCGCTTGTCAGATGGCATCCCATGCATTCGGAGCCAGCGCTGGATGACATTGTGAAGGCCATGGACAATATGAGCGAAATTGTCCAAGACAAGCGCGCACTCGCAACCGTTGCACTAAAAATGCTTATCACTGAGGTTATCCGCCGTAGACACGGAGGGATTATTGCGATTTTGAACAAGGACGACGCGGCATCGATGCGCACCTTTAACGCTTCGAAGCTCAAGGCGCCGCTCAACTTTGGCAAATTGGTCGCCTCGAGTTGGGAGACATCGATGGTAGAGGGAAGTCGGATGGATCCCAGCGACGACGTGATCGCTGACGCGCAGAACGCGGCAGCCGAGTGCGATCGTGCTCTCAGCGTCATCGGGCGGATGAGCGCCGTAGATGGTGCCGTGGTCGCCACGCCGGAACTTGCTATTGTAGGATTCCGAGCAAAGCTCTCAGCATCGGAATCAACTCCGCCGATCATGCGGGTCAATGCCGATGGACGGCGCGGAATATTTGACCTGAAGCTCAAAGGAACCCGCCACCGAAGCGCCGCCTGTTTCGTGGCCGAGTCGCCGCGCCGAATTGCCTTGATCGCATCGGCTGACGGTCCAGCAGCCGCGATATTTCAAGACGCCTATGGCCACGTGGTCTATCACCCTGTGCGCGATAGTTACGACGCCTTCGGAGTGTGAGGTCACGAAGACGACCGGACGTGAACCACGTCGCCCGCCGCGAGCGCGGGCCAGCCGGGGCTACCCGCCGCGCCGGGTGCGCTCGGCGGCAAGGTCGATGACGCCGCCCGCATCGGCCCCTGGCGCGCCGAGCAAGCGCCCGATGGTCTCGTGGGCGATGCGCGCCGCCTCGACGTCGCCCGCCGCGAGCGCGGGCCAGCCGGGGCTACCCGCCGCGCCGGGTGCGCTCGGCGGCAAGGTCGATGACGCCGCCCGCATCGGCCCCTGGCGCGCCGAGCAGGCGCCCGATCGTCTCGTGGGCGATGCGCGCCGCCTCCACGTCGCCTGCCGCGAGCGCCGCCTTCATGCACTCCGCCAGCTGGCCGAGCAGCACCGTCCGCGGGTCCGCCGGTTTCGTCCGGGATTCGTCCGGCTCACGAGGTTTCGCGCACTTAGCCGCCGTCGTCGGCACGCTTGCCGCTCCCGTCGCATGCGGAAACCTACGCGATCCCTGCGGATCCCTACCCTCGGCAGGCGTTTCGATTCCCGGCGCCTCCACCAAGAAGACACGGCGAGAGCCGTGTCTTCTGCTTTTTGTGTGCCCTGCGTGTGACCTGACAAAGTTTGGCGCTGCTGGATTTGGTGGGTCCCGCGTGAGCGGGATCACCGAGCGCAGGCGCGGCGGGCGACGCCAGGGTACGGGGCTCCACGGCGCTCCACGACGGGCACCCAGCTGGCGGGTGTTGGCGCATCCGTGAGTCGATTATTGGCCCTCCTTCATCCGCGGCTCGATGGGCGGGTCGAGCGCATCGCCATGGACCCCGCGCAACACGATCGCGGCGTGCTGGGCTCCGTTTTCAACCGCATCGAGAGGGTCTACCCCGTATGTAGCAGATGGGCGCCCATCGATGTCAACAGTGACAGCCCAAGGCCACTTTTTTTCCGGAGGGTTTCGCGTCGGCTCATGGATGCGAACCACGATGTCGCGCGACTCGCCCTCTTCTGGGGTCAGCTTAAAGGTCAGCTCGAGCATCACTTACATCTCCTGTCGCAGTCTTTGAGGCATCGACTATATTCATCAGTACACTGTTTTAGGCAGGTCGTGTCGCCCCTTGGGCAGTTGTCACGGCAGAGTTCCCATATCTTGTCACACTTTTCCTTGCACGCCTCTAGTCTTGGAAGCCCATCGAGACGGCTGCGGCACCGGGTTTGCCCGGGTTCGCGTTCAGATCGCCAGCGCCTCCACCGTCACCAGGGATGCCGAACTTAATCGGAGAGTCGGACTCGACGTTGGGGCCCTGGTCGGCGGTATGTGCCACCGCAAGAGAGTGTCCTCCGTGGCCTCCACCGCCCCGACCGCCATTGCCGCCTTTCCCGCCATCGCCACCACGGCAGCCTGGCTGCGACCCAGCCCTGTTGCCTCCGCCAGTGCCGCCGTACCCACCCACGCCGCCGTACTGGCCCTTTCCGCCTCGCCCGCCATTGCCGCCCCGACCCGTGATGATGCTGGTTTTACTCACGTGGACGCTGGCGTGGTAAGACAGAATCCCGATGCTGGATCCGCCTGGACCGCCGCCCTTGCCGGGCTCGCCGCCGCAACCGCCAGCACCGCCGGAACCGCCCGAAGCGCCGCCCTGTGCCGCTCCTGTGCCGCAGAACATGGCTCCGCCGCGCGAGCCGCCTCCACCGCCGCCGCCGTAGCCATGCTGCCCCGTCTGGCCATCCTCGCCAGCGCTGCCTTCTAGCCCTGTGTCTGTGAGCCTCCCCTGCCCTGACGCACCGTTACCGTTCGCGCCGTCATCCCCCACCAGGCCGCGCGTTCCATCTGTGCAGGACATGACGTCTTGCCCAGTTCCACCCAAGCCGTACTCCATCGGGTTGGTGACTGGCACAGGGTCGCCACTTTCGCCGTCGCTACCATCGCCCTTGGTACCGACGCCGCCCATCCCGCCTGAGGAAACGCCGTCGTCACATGCGGTGGTGACCCGCGCCCCTCCCGTCACGACGTCCGCAGAACACGCCACGGCTCCCGGGTTCCCTGGTGCACCCTCCCGTGCTGATTCGGCGCTTCCGTCAGCGCCAGCGGCCCCATCTGCGCCGTCCCCGGCCACGATCTCGCTCAGGCGTACGTCCACCGTCACCCCCGGCAGGGCGCGCATGGCGATGGAGGAGCCGCCCGGCACGGTGGCATCTTGTGCGACCATACGCATTCTCGTTAGCGTCGTGGTCACGTCAGCTTCGGGTAAGGGCTCCGCCGTCTGGTCCACAACGGTGAGCGGGGTCAGGTTCGGGCCTGGCGCAATGGTGGTAAGCTCGCCCAGCGGATGTATAGGCCAATGTCCACGGGGATCGCGGCAGTCGAGTCCTCCCCACACCTCCATGCCAGCCGGCACACGCACTTCTGTCTCGAAGATGTCGGCGCAAGCATACACCCGCATCCCCTTATTACGCGCGAGATCAAACGCACGCGCGACGGTCTTCACCGGGTCGTCTCGCGTGCCCGGGTGATCGTCACGACCATCCTGCCGCAAATACACGCCATCGCAGTCGACCGAACGGTCAGGGTTGCCGTGGTCGGCATTACAAGCCACAACCGGCGTGCACGTGAGTGTTTCCTCGCAGGGCTCCCATGTACCCGGATCGGCGCCGCACCCAGTCGCCGCGATTCCGGAAAGCCACAAGGCTACGAGCAGCAGAGGCAACGCCTCGGACACACGATGCCGCCAGTTGCGCCTCGATGCTTTGCTCATCATCGAATCTCCTTGCATTGCTCGCGCCTACTCCAGCGTCCAGGCGTCTGGGTCGTTCGAATCCTCGGCCACGAAGGGCAGGAACTCGGCCGCCGCGCCGTCATCACCTGCGCTCTCCGCCGCGTCGGGGTCACCGCCGGGCCCGCCCTTGCCCGCAGTCCCGAGCACGAACGTCGCCTCGACGTCATCCCGTGTCACCTCCGCGGTTTCGAGGTACGCGATGCCGATCGAATGGCCCCCGAGGCCGCCGCCTCCGCCGCCTCCGGGCCCTCCGTTGCCGCCGTCGCCTCCGCGGCACCCTGCGAGCGTGTCAGGCACCGCTCTGCCGCCATCGCCGCCAGGAGCTCCGCTACCTCCCGGTAAGCCTGCCCCTCCCGCGCCACCCCGACCGCCACGGCCCGTCTGGATCGTCGACCCGCGGACTGTGACCTTAGACCCCCTCGTAGCGATGCCGATGCTCGCCCCCCCGGCGAACCCCCCTTTCCCCGGCTTGCCGCCACAGCCCCCCGACCCGCCCGAGCCGCCGAACGCCCCGCCGGCCGGGCCTGCACCACAGGCGGCGGGACCGCCGCGCGAGCCGCCGCCACCGCCGCCCCCCTGACCAGGGCGCCCGACCAGCCCGTCCTGGCCTTTGCCCAGGGTGCGGCCCCATGCGACGACGCCCGGACGCCTCGCTCCTTGGCCCTGTAGACCAGCGGCACCGTCGTGGCCGCGCTGGCCATCACTGCACGCCATGCTCCCCTGCTGACCGATGCCTCCGGCACCGGCGCCCGTCGGATTCGGGTCTGGGGCAGGCTCCCCATTCCCGCCGCCGGAACCCCGATCCGCCAGCCCTAGGCCGCCCTCACCGCTGGCTGAGTTTCCGTCGTCGCACATGGTCGTGACGGCCGGCGTCCCAGCCGAGGCGTCCAAGGTGCACGCGTCAGCTCCGGGGTGCCCCAGCTCACCATCGGCTGCCGCCGTGCCCTCTGCCGCGGCTCCGGGCTCACCGTCCGCTCCGTCGCCCGCAACGATAATGCTGTCAATCACCTCGAGCTCGCTGCCGGTTCGAAGGTAGATCGCGATCGAGCTGCCGCCCGGGCTTCCACCACGCCCGGTGATGACTTCGCTCGCCACGAGCTTGAGCTGAACCCCTTCAAGCGCATCTATCCCGATGGATCCTCTTGCGTCATCATCTGCGTCATTGCCATCAGGAGCGACGATTCGCAGGTTCGCGAGCATAGCAATTGCTCGTCCTCCGAGCCATACCACTTGAGAAACGGGCCGCTCCGGGGCGACGACCGTCTTCGCGCTAGCCCCGGGATGACGCCAACCGTTCGTGCAGTCGAATCCGCCCCAGATACCCGTGCTGTGGAGCCCGAGCGTTTCATCGAAGGTTTCGGCACATGCGTAGACACGGTGGCTGCCCATATCTGCAAGCTCGATGGCCTTGGATAAAGTCTTCACCGGCTCCGCGCGGCTCCCGGGGTTCGCGTCGTCACCGAGACTTGCGCTGACGAAGATGCCGCAGCCGTCCTCCGGAGGTTTCACCGTGGGATCCTCGTCGCAGACCGGTACCGTGGGGCCGGAGGAACACCCGCACACGACAGCAGCGATTTCGCATCCGAGCGCGATGGCCACCAAGGTAGCCACCTTGCGCCGGCCTTTCCGTGAGGTTCTCATGACCTGGAGCTCCACGTTCGTCACCATGCACCGATTATTATCAGCCCCGCGTGCTGTCCGCTCACCGTGGGAACGACACGCACGCCATCGCTGGGCGGCGAGGTTCGGTCCACGAGCAGAGACGCGAGCGTCAGCGCACCGATCGCGCCGCCGGACGCAAGGGTCACCCAGCCGGCTTTCTTCAGGAGATCCCGCTTCCCTTGCAGGTCGCGCAGCTCCGAGCACGCGCGCGGTGCGTTCGGGCGGGCACATCGGCCCGCGTCCTCGTCTGCGCCACGCAGCGCGGTAGCTCGGTCGTGCAGCTCATCCTCGGTGTAGGCACTCCAGATCAGCAACCCGCCGCCGGCTGCCATGGTTGCCCCCGCCACGACCGCGCCGCCGATGCGCAGCGTCGACGCGGTGGTGGACGGCGCCACCGACGACGCCTGCGCTCCTCGCGCGGAGCTCTTGGTTGAGGTTCCCTTCGCAGGGGTGCCCGGCGCTGCGGCGCGCGGTACCTGCAGCGAGATGGTCGTCGGCTTCCCGGCCTGCGCGTCGAACGACGCGAACGCCTCCTCATGGCCCGCCAACCGGGCCCGCACCATGTGCTGACCGGGCTCCAGGAATAGCCTGTAGGTCCGTGCAGGCGCGCTGATGGGCTTGCCGTCGATGAGCACCTCCGCGTCCGGCGGGTCGACAGACAGGTAGAGGGTCGCGACATGCGACGCTGCCTTGCGCTGCCCGGCCTCGAACCGAAGCTGTAGTTCAAGGGGCAGGACGTTGCGCTGCTCGAGACTCCAGGCGAGATGCTCGGCAGCATCACGGTACTTGCGCAGCTCGAGCTCACACAGGCCGAGCTCTCCGGCGAGCTCCGCGCGCTCCTTCTCCGTGTTCGACGCCGGGTCTGTCGCCTGGAGCGCCGCATTGTAGGCCGCGTGTGCCTCGGTCCACCGACCTGCGTCACGGGCTCTCTGCGCACGGCGAACATGGTCCTTCACCGTCGAGCTGCCGCTTCGCTCCAGCGTCGAATAGAGGTCCTCGGCGCTGGCGGGGCTCGTGTAGACACCAGCGGCGCCAAGCATCAGGCAGAACAACAACGAAGGCGCAACGTCACGCATGCGCGGAACGTACTGACGCCCGGCGCGCGGCGTCAACGGCGACAAATTCGAAGGGAAAGAACGTTTTGCCAGGCAAAGATCGGCCCGACGACGCAAAGGCGACCGTCGACCCTCCGCGCAGTGGAGTTGCCCAGGTACGCACATCACAAAGCGTACATTATCCTACCAAAGTTGACCCACCCTGCTCTTTCTTGAACCCTTCCGGCCAGCTCAGGGGTGCTACCAGCTGTGGGCAAGCCAGCACGAACTCCCCCCCACTTCGAACGCTTTCGCCGCCTCATCAGGCGGGTCGGTGTCCCCGCGCGACACGCCGAGGACCTCGCGCAGGAAGCGCTCCTGCGGGACTGGGAGGCGAGAGGGCAGCTCGAGCCGGGCGTGGATCCAGCGCCGTACTCCGTCACCATCGCCCTGAACCTCGCCCGCAGCCACCTACGGGACGCGAGCCGTCGAGGTGAGGTCCTGACCCCGTTCGACGAGCACGACTTCCGCGGGGACCAACCGAGCCCGGAAGCCTTGCTCCGGAGGCAGGAGCGAGAAGCCGTCATGCGCGACCTGATCGAGCAGGTCGACCCCAAGTACCGCGACCTCTTGGTCGAGCACGAGCTCGAGGAGAGGTCGCTCGCCGAGATCGCCGCCGAGCTGGGGCTCAAGCTGGACACCGTGAGGAGCCAGCACCGCAGGGCACGCGAGCAGCTGGAGGAGGCGAAGCGGCGCTGGATGGCGCAGCAAGAATTCCGGGGCTGGGACAAGGTGCCCTGCGTTCCGGTGGCGTTCGGCCTGTTCCGTCGCTCGTGGTGGACGACCGCGCGGCACCTGCAGAAGGTCGGGGCTAAGGTCTTCGCGCAGGCGGCGCTCGTCGTGCTGGCGGGCGCCGTCGTCGCAACAGCTCCACGCTCGTCAAGCTCGGCCAGTACGACCCCGCGGTTACGGCCGGCAGCGATCCACGCCGGTGCGGCCACGCCCCCGCAGCAGCACACCACACCGCCCCTCGACGAGCCAGACGCACGCCGCGCGGTCGCCGCGGCCTCGCCCCCGGTGCAGGGCGGCATCCCAGCACCCGGCGAGAATGCACCGGCCGCAATGAACGGCAAGCCTGCTTCACCGGCCGCAACAGCTGCGCGTTCCTCGCCGCCCGTCCGCGCCGTACGCACGGTCGCGAGCGAGCGCGAGAAGGACCTGATCCTCCAGGCGCGCAACGCCATCGAGGCCTACAACGCCAGGGCTGACGTCGAGGCGCGACGCCTGCTCGACATGCACGCCATGGAGTTCCCTCGGGGTCAGCTGGCCCGGGAGCGCGAGGCGCTGCTGCTGCAACTTCGCTGAATCGGCGGCGGCCCTGGCGACAGATAGCCAGTGGTGGAGACGGCGGCGTCCTTGAGCGACGCCAGGCCGAGATCCGCCCTGCACCGGGCCAGGAGAACGAGCACGTCCATGACACGCAAGGAAGCCGTGGCGGAGCATAGGCACACGTCACGGGTATCGCCGGCGGTCACCCCGCGGGGCGGCGTCGGGAGCGGCCTTCTCGGGTGCCTCGATCGCCCGGGAGCGAGCGCGACGCGCGGCGTCGAATGGATCGCTCCCGCGACCGTCGAACGCCGCGCCAGCGCGACCCCCGGCGACGAAAACGTGCGCCGGCGGGCGCGTACAGGTCGGCAGATCGGAACAGGAGAGGTGTATGCGGCTGAATTGGTTCGGGAGCACCGTCGTGGTGATGGCGACGATCGTTGGTTGTGGAGGCGACGACAAGGGCGCTGGGGGGCAAGTGCAAGGGGCTGGGGGGCAGATGCAAGGGGGCGAGGGCGGGGCCGGCGGGAGCGCGGGCAGCGAGACCGGCGGGGGCGGACAGGGGCCCGCCGACTGCCCAGAAGCGCAGGTGTCCTGCAATGGCGCGGCCTCCCCGTGGGCGTGTCGGCCGGCGGCTGCACGGTGCTCGCGCACGCCGGGAAGCACGTGTCCATCGATCACGGCATCGCGGTCGACGCGTCGCACGTGTACTGGGTCGAGCAGCTCTCACACACCGCCGTCGCGCGCGTGGCGAAGGCGGGGGGAGGGCGCGAGGAGATCTACGATTCACCCTATGTCCCCCTGTCCGTCGCGGTGGACGAGAAGAACGTGTATTGGGCCGAAAACTCGGTCACGCACTGGGTCCGCGCGATGCCGAAATCGGGCGGTGCCGTGATCGATCTGGTGACGTTCGTCGACGACTTTGGCGGCATCGAGGATGTCGTGACCGATGGCGAGCGCGTGTTCTTCACCCAGCAAGCGCGCTCGGGGCCGCTCGAGGTCAGGAGCGTCGGGCTCGACGCCGGGGACGAGGTCGTGCATGGTCCAGCCGGCGACATCTTCAGCACGACGCTGGCCCTGGATTCCGGGTTCGTCTACTGGCAATCCGCCGAGTCCTTCGACAAGGACGAGATCCTGCGCTCCCCCCGGACCGGCGGCGAGCCGCAGGTGATCGTGACCGTGGACAGTGGCACCCTCCTGGGCTTCGCGATCAGCGGCGAGTTCATTCATTACATGAGCCCCGGCGCGATCTGGCGCGTGCCCGTGTCCGGCGGCGATCCGACCGAGGTGCTCTCGTCCCCCGACGTGGAGGGCACCTTCTTCGTCGCCCACGCACAGGCGCTCTACTGGGCCTCGTCCGGAGCGCTGTGGCGCGTCGGCGTGGACGGGAAGAATCCCACCCAGCTCGTCAAGACCGACGATTCCATCTCCCACATCGCGGCCGACACGAGCGGCGTCTACCTGGCCATCAACAAACGACCGGGATCGACGTCGGACGGGTTCATCGTCAGGGCCGAAGACTGAGAGCGGATCGCGCCGATCGTGCCGCCGGGAGACGCGACGATCTTCGGGGTGAAGGGGGCGAGAGAGCGGCTGCAGCGGCTCGGGTGGAACGGCGCCTGACCGGGAGGGCGCGGGGCGCCTCGCCCGATCCAGCGCTCACGAAGCGCTCGACTTCACGCTCGCCCCCCGGCGTCCGTTCGCCTTGATCGGCGCGGCGCGGAAGGCGCGGCGGTACGCCTGAGGGCTCGTGGTCACGAGCCGCTGGAAGTGCTCGCGAAAGGCGGTCCGCGAGCCGAACCCGACCCTCGCCGCGATCGACTCCACCGAGTGCCCCGTCGTTTCGAGCAGCTGCTGCGCGCGGCGCACGCGGGCCCGGAGCAACCATTGGAGCGGCGTGGTGCCGGTCTGCTCGCGGAAGCGGCGGCTGAGCGTGCGCACGCTGAGGGCCGCGCGCCGCGCGATGTCCTCGAGCGTGAGCGGCTTGTCGAGGCTCTCCTCGATCCACCGCAGCAGCGGCTCGAGCGACGAGCCGTCCGGCGCGGGCGGCTCCATGCCCGCCTACCAGATTCTACGGTTGATCAAGTTCTTGGGCGTCATCCTGTACGCGGGCGGCCTCATTGGCAGCTTCGTCGCCACGGTGCACGCCGATCGCAAACGCGCCGTCCACGCCGTGGCCTCCCCAGGGCTGGTCGTCACGTGGATCGCGGGGTACCTGATGACCACGCAGCTGCAGATTCCTTTGATGGAGCTCTGGGTCATCGCAGGGCTCGTCCTGTCGCTGGTCTCGCAGCTCGCCCTCGTTCGCAGCGTCGCGCGCGACCGGCGCACGCGCGGCGCGTTCGTCTCGACCTTTGCCCCTCTCTTCGTGGTGCTGCTGATGATGGTCTTTCGGCCCACCTGGTCCGACGTCCGATCATGAGCGCGCTTCGCACCCTGCGCGTCGTCGGCTTCCTGGAAGGGCTGTCGTTCCTGGTCCTCCTCGCCGTCGCGATGCCGCTCAAATACATCTTCGGCCTGCCGATCGCGGTCCGGATCGCCGGCAGCGCCCACGGGCTCTTCTTTCTCCTCTTCGTCTCCGCGCTGTTTCGCGCGGCCACCGAGCGCGACTGGCCGCGTCGCCGTTCGCTCATGGCGCTCCTCGCGTCGCTCGTACCGGGCGGGACCTTCGCGCTGGATCGGACGTTGAAGCGCGAGATCGAGGGCGACGCGGGGACTGCGCCCCATGGCTGACGCCACGGCATCGGGCCTTTTGACGATGGCCACGTCGCCCGCCGCGAGCGCGGGCCCAGCCGGGGCTACCCGCCGCGCCGGGTGCTCTCGGCGGCAAGGTCGATGACGCCGGCCGCGTCGTAAGCGGCCGAGGTGTGGCGCCCCGTTCACGCGTCGCGTCTCGCGCTGCGATTTGGACGGAAAATCCGCATGGATCGGGGAGGTACGAGCTTTGCTCCCGCCGCCGTCATGAGGAACTGCTTTCGTTCGCTGGTTCTCGTGGGGGCTCCTTTCATCTTCGTCGCGGGCTGCGGCGGATCGGACGGCGACACGATCGCCGAGCCCACCGAGGCGCCGGCAACCCCGTCGACTCCGGCGGAGGTAGACACCACCTATGAACAGATCGGGCGCGGCTGCGGCGACAACGGCTCCCTCGTTCGCTCGCTGACGCACGTCCCCGCGCTCACCACCAACAATCTCTGGATCGCCCCAGACAACGACGCCGCCGGCCTGGCCGGGTCCAAGGACGACAATGGCTGGGGAGCGAGCGTGGGCGTCTACGAGCTCGGGTTCGAGTCGATCGGGGACAACATGGAGAGCCACTCCGCCGAGCAGGCCGCACGATGCGACGCGGTCAGCGAGATCTTCGACCCCACCGGGGACGGCGCGCGGCACCGCTTCCTCAACGTCCTCGTCTACGCCGGCGATCACCCGCACGCCGAGGCGATGCCCGCCGAGGGTCTCCCCGCCGCGGTCGAGGCGCCGGTCCGCCTGAAGGGCTATCTGGACGTGGCCGCGGGCACGCGCGAGGAGATCGAAGACGGCGTCGTGTACCGGGACGCGCAGCACCAGTACCTGCCCATCTACGTTCGCTGCGAGAAGCCCATGAAGATCACCTACGAGGAGCGCCTGTTGTCGCGCGAGGAGGTCGAGGCGCTGAAGATCGACACCCGCATCTGTCGCCCCGTCGCCGAGGACGGCTACGGCTGCCTCTCCGAGCGCCCGCAGCCGATCGAGGGTGCGTGCACGTTCGTGGCGGCCGACGCGAAGTACGTGACGACGAGCGGCGAGGAGCACAACATGTCGCTCGGTGGCCGCATCGAGCGCGGCGAGCAACTCAGCTACAAGATCACGGTCGACCGCTTCGCCTTCCGCTGAACGAGGGTCCTTGGTCTGCGAGGCCGACACCGGCGAGCAGAGTACTCGGGCATCCCTGACGACCGCGGCTCGGCCGATCCAGCGGTCCAGCCGTCCAGTTCGGCGGGGTCGGCGCTCGCGAGGATGCGCTCCCGCACGTCGGCGGGGACCTCCAGCCTGCGGGCCTCAAGTAAGGCAAGGACGCGCACCGAGGCCGTCGATGCCGGCCGCCGCTGGATCAACCGGGGAGCGCGGCGGTCAGGTCCAGCTCGACCAGCTGACCGGTGAAGCCGAGCGAAGCGACCCCGAGCAGGGTGCTGGCCGTACCGAAGGCCGGGCCGAGCGCCGAGTCGTTCAGTCGCTGCCACACCGCGCCCAGCACCTGGTCGTCGTCGCTGACCACGTAAATCACCGAGCGCACCACGTCGGCGGGCTGCGCCCCGGCCGCGTTCAGGACGGTCAGCGCATTCGCTGCCACCTGGTCGGCCTGCGCGAGGTAGTCGCCCGCGCCGACCACGTTGCCGTCGAGGTCGAGTGGGCACTGGCCGGCGAGGAAGGCCAGCCGGCCTGCCTCGACGATCGTGACGTGGTGATAACCGGGAGTTTGGTGGACGTCGGGCGGGTTGATCTTCACCAGGCGCATTGAGGGGGAAGGAAAAGCAAACGAATTCGAGGATGTCAAGGGCCGTGCGCGCTATTGGCTGTGAAGGCGCACGAGGAACTCAGGGTAACCGATCACGCAGGTTCCACATCGAGCCCCAGATCGCCGAGCGGCATACGCGGCCGCGGAGAGGAGGAGAAGGCCGCCGAGGACGGCGGCAGCGCGTCTCGGAGGCGACGCATTTCGCGCGACCTACGACGCTGACCCGAGCCCGAGCGTCCGCTGGATCATCGCTTCGATGGCCTCGAATGGCTGCGCGCGGCGAGCGGCCGCCGCGGCCTGCGCGTCGGCGCCGACAGGTTGCTGGAACGGCGTCTCCGGTTCGTGCACCGCGCGCCAGATGGCTTCGACCACGAGCCTTTCGTCCGGCGCCGGTGCGGCCTTCTGGAACGAGCTCATCGCCGACGCGAAGGCGTCCATGTGGGCCTGGTAAGGAGATCCGAAGTGACGCGCCGATCCCAGAGCCTTGCGCAAGATCTCCGTCGTTGGGAAGGCGCCGGGCTCCACGACCCGCACGCGGACGCCGAACGGCTTGGTTTCATGGTAGAGGGCTTCGGACATGCCCACGAGCGCAAATTTGGTCGCGGCGTAGATGCCATCCCCCGGCAATCCGAGGAAACCGGCGACTGAAGACACATTGACGATCACCCCCTGTCTTCGGGCGCGCATCGAGGGCAGCACCGCCCTGCTCATCCGCAGCGGACCGAAGAAGTTCGTCTCGAACATGCGGTATGCCTGAGCGTCCGACGTTTCCTCGACCGTGGCGCGAAGGAAGATCGCCGCGTTGTTGACCAGCGCGTCGAGCGGGCCTGCCGCCAGCACCTGGGTGACACCGCGCTCGACGGCCACGTCGTCGGTGACATCGATCACGACCGGCGTCACGCCGAGCTCTCTCAATATGCCGACGGTTCTTCCGCTCAAGTCACGCACGCCGGCGAACACCTCGTCCCCACGAGCTCGGAACGTCTTGGCTGCCTCGAAACCGAACCCGCTGCTGCACCCGGTAATCAATACCCTTGCCATAGGATTCCTTTCTCCTCGTGACCGGCATTGTCCAGCCAGCCGCCGACGGTCTGACACCCCTCGAAGCTGAATCAGAAGCAAGCCCGCGCCGCCGCGCGCCCAGGTGCCATGGAGGGTCTCATGCGCTGGCGTCGCGCGATGGTGAGCGTCCGCCGCCACTCCAGACGTGGCCGCCTTGGCGAAGCGGTTCGGCAAGGTCGATCCAAACGGAAGCTCTGGAGGCGCGCTGAGCACCTCTCGGATCGCAGGATCGTGGAGCGATCGAGCACCGGAACGCGGCGGGAGCAGCTACTCAGGGGAAATAGCCCCTCAGTGGCATTTGTCAAGAAGGCGCATTTCTTCTCGCGCGCGCTCTTCGCCGGCAGACGAACCGGCGGCGCGCCTCAGGCGGAAACGACCGAGCCGGCGCTCATTGGGGCGAGGTGCCGCTCCCACCGCGGGCGAACTCGCGCGCGAGCGTCCTGAAGGCCTCGTCCACGAGCTCAGGCAGGTCCTCGGTGGCCCCGCGCGCGATCCACGCGTCCATCGCGGATTGCACGACCGCCATCGCGCAGCTCGCCAGCACGCGCGGCGCGAGGTCGTGCCGCGCGTCCAGGCCCATGCGCTCGGCCAGCGGCTCGCAGATCTCCTCCCCGCAGTGTCCCAGCCGCTCGCGCTGCCTCGCGCGGATCGCCGGCGTCCGCGCGACGAACTGCTGGATCAGGGCGAAGCGGGGCAGATCCCCCTCGTGGAGCTTCACGATCGTCTTGACGGCGTTTCGCAGCGCCTCGACGGGCGGCTCGCTCCGCGGGCGCGCCCGCACCGCATCGCGCGCCGCCTCGATGAACTGGTCCATCCACGCGATCACGAGGTCTTCCTTCGACTCGAAGTAGCGGAAGAACGTCCTCCGCGAGACCTCGACCACCCCGAGCACGTCATCGAGGGTCGTCTGCTCGTAGCCGTTCTTCAGGAAGAGCTCGATCGCGGTCTCGATGATCTGCGCGCGCGTGCGCTCCTTCTTGCGTTCCCTGAGCCCCGAGGGGCCGGCCTCCTTCATGCGGGCCAAGGTACCACGCACACGCTTCGGGTGCTCCTCCCTGACAAACGCTACTGAGGAGCATATTGTTCTTCACCGTGCCCCGCCGTGGGTCGAGGTGCGGCTGCCTCGCGGGCTGCTCCTCGCGGACTTCTCAGCCCTGTCAGAGAAGACCGCGATCAGGCGGTCGATGGCTTGCCGGTGTTAACCGCCAATTGAGCGTCGAAGGCTCGCCTGTAGGCGGGCCGCGCTTCGCCGCGGGCGACATAAGCGGCCAGGTTTGGGTACTCGTCCAGAATGCCCGATAATTTCAACCTGAGCAGCACCGACACCATCATCAAGTCGCCAGCGCTGAACGCACCATCGAGCCAGCCGGCATCGCCTAGGCGAACGGAGAGCTGGCCGAGCCGAGCGCGGATGCGATCCTCGACCAGAGGCAGGCGCTCCGCATACCAGGGCTTGTCGCCCTCCAGGATCCTGGCGGTTACGAGCTCGAGAATCGGTGGCTCTACCGTGTTGAGCGCGGCGAACATCCATGTGATCGCGCGCGCCCGAGCATTGGCATCGTCCGGCAGCAAGCCCGCATGTCGCTGGGCGATGTGAAACACGATCGCCCCTGTCTCGAACAGCGCGAGATCGCCTTCCTCATAGGTCGGAATCTGGCCGAAAGGATGAAGCGCCAGATGCGCGGGTTCCTTCATCGCACGAAACGAAACAAGGCGAACCTGGTAGGGTTGGCCCGCTTCCTCGAGCGCCCAGCGAACACGCGTATCACGCGCCAGTCCCTTGCCACCATCGGGTGAGCGTTCAAAGGCGGTAATGGTGATGGTCATCGAGAGGCTCCTCCTTGGCGAAAATCATAGACCGCGGAGGCATACCTTTGCAACCATGGCCGAGCGCTTGCCATGAGACGTGAGGACGCGCCTCGGATGCAGCCCGGGTTCCGGCCGGTCGCGGCCCTCACGGACGGCGACGATGGCGCCGAACATGCTATAATCCGCCGCCAGGCCCTGCGACGCAGCGGATCGCGACGTTGACCGGACATGGAATGAATCGAGGGAACGAATGAACGGAGGAGACCAGATCGCGAGGGGCGTCGGAGCGATCGTAGACTCTGGCGCGCTCGCCAACGCAGCAACGATGGTTTGGCGCGACGGCGAGGTGGTTCAGCGCGCGTCCCTTGGGTGGCGAGACCTGGAGGCCAGGCTGCCCCTCGAGCATGACAGCCTGTTCCGCATCGCGTCGATGACGAAGCCGATCACCTCGACGGCGGCGCTCATGCTGTTCGAGGAGGGGCGCTTCGCGCTGACCGATCCGATCGCTCGCTGGGCACCGGAGTTCAGAGACATGCGCGTCCTGCGTTCTCCCACGGGCCCGCTCGACGAGACCGACCCGGCAGAACGACCGATCACCTTCGAGGATCTGCTGACGCACCGCTCGGGACTGACCTACGGGGCCTTGCATCGTGGACCCATCGCGGAGGCCTATGGGGAGGCGCTGGGAGGCGATATCGACAGCCACGTGGCGCCCGATGATTGGATCACGCGGCTGGCTGCCTTGCCGTTGCTCGACCAGCCGGGGGCCACCCTTCACTATGGCCACTCGACCGATCTCCTCGGGTTGCTCATTGCGCGCATCGAGGACGCGCCGCTCGGCGACGTGCTCAAGCGCCGGATCTTCGATCCGCTTGGCATGGCCGACACCAGCTTCATCGTGCCACGTGAGAAGCGGAGCCGGCGAGTCAAGAACCACGGGTTCGATGGCTCGGGCCGCCTCTCCGCACGCCTCACCTGCCCAGGCGACTCGACGGTTCCTGAGCGGCCCGATGACATGGACTTTGTCTCCGGCGGCCAGGGGCTGTGGTCGACGCTGGACGACTATCTCGCGTTCGCGCGCATCTTCCTGGGAGCAGGCGCCGTGGATGGCGTGCGTATCTTGCGGCCCGAAACGCTCGCCTTGATGACCTCCAACCGTCTCACGGAGCAGCAGCGCGCCACGGCTGAAGTGGGAGGCATGCCGCTCTTCCGGGGCGGTCACGGGTTCGGGATGGGCGTCGCCGTGGTGCTCGATCCGGAGAAGGCCGAGCCCACGGTGTGTGGGGGCCGCGAGGGTGCGGTCGGTTGGCCAGGCGGCTTCGGAGGCTGGTGGCGCGCGGACGCCAACGACGACTCGGTGCTGATTTTCCTGGCACATAACATGGTCGAGCGGGACCAGCTCAGCAGAGGCATCGGCCTGGGAGTCTACGAAGCCATCACCCAGTTCCAGGCCCTGGCGTCGGCCGACGACCGCCGACGACCTCATCACTCAGCAGCCGGCTAACAAGCCGTTGCGGCTGACGGGGACGCGCGCTGACGCACGCATCCCCGCAGCCGAACGGCCAGACGTCAGGCCGCTCACGCGCCGGAGTGCTCGACCTCCTTGCCTGTGCTGCAGCGAGCAGCCGCCCGATGATCTCGCGGGGATCAGAAGCTGCGCGCGGTGACGGAGGCGGCCGCGCTCTCCGAGCGGGAGCGCGGCGAGCTCCTCGGCCGCGCCCATGGAGCTGCCGGAGCAGGGCGCGAAGATTTTTTTCGAGCGACCGATGATTTCTCCGCGGGCGGGGGGGCCATGGAGGACCAAGAGAGCTGGCTGCTTCGCAGAACCATGCCTCCCTGCCCCGACGCGCCCAGGCAGCCCGATCCGCGCGCTTGACAATCAATAAGCCGCGGCTTATAAGTCGTGGATGCAGAGCGCGGCCGTGGTCGAGGACAAGATCTTCCAGGCGCTGGCGGACCCCAGCCGCCGGGCGATCTTCGAGTCGCTCACGCGTGGCGAAGCGGCCGTGAAGGACCTCACGGCGCGCTTCGACATCTCGCAGCCGGCGATCTCGCAGCACCTCGCCACGTTGAAAGACGCCGGCCTCGTGAGCGGCCGGCGCGAGGGGCGCTGTGTCTACTACCGGGTGGAGCCGCGCGGACTGAAGCCGCTCGTCGACTGGATCACGCACTACCGCGCCTTCTGGACGGAGCGCGTCGATCGCCTCGAACAACTGCTGGAGAAAATGGACGAATGAACCCCACCGACACGACCGCACAATCGCAGACCGAATCCATTTCGTTCGAGTTCGATTTGAAGCACTCGCCGGAGAAGGTGTGGCGCGCGCTCACCGAACCGGCGCTGCTCGCGGAGTGGCTCCTGCCCACCATCGGCCTCCAGCTCGAGCCGGGGGCGGCGTTCACGCTCAAGACGCAGCCGTACCCCGGCTGGGACGGCACCGTGAATTGCCGGTTCGTCGAGATCGAAGCCCGTCGGAAGCTCAGCTACACGTGGAGCGTCCCCTTCCTGGAGACCGTCGTGACCTTCACGCTCACGCCCACGGCGTCGGGCACGCGCCTGTCCCTCGTGCAATCGGGCTTCAAGCCGGACCAGAAGCAGAACTTCGCCGGCGCGCGCTACGGCTGGAAGATGATGGGCGGGAAGCTCGTCGACCTGCTCGAGAGGGTCTCATGAGCCGGGCGAGGCTCGTGGCCTACTGGGTGACCACAGGCCTGGTCGTGTCGTCCATGGTCTCGGGCGGCGTGGCCCACGTCCTCCACGCGCCAGCGAGCGTCGACGGCTTCGTGCGCCTCGGCTACCCGCTGCACTTCGTCACGCTCCTCGGCATCTGGAAGATCCTCGGCGCGCTCGCGCTGCTGGCGCCGAGATTCCCGCGCTTGAAGGAGTGGGCGTATGCGGGCCTCGTGTTCGACCTCACCGGCGCCGCCTTCGCCTGGGCCGCCGTCGGCGCCAGCGACTCCACGAGCAACGCTGGCCACATCCTCGCGCCGCTCGTGGTCCTCGCGCTGGCGGTGACGTCGTGGGCGCTGCGGCCGGACTCGCGCAGGTTGCCGGAACCCCTTCACAGACCGTCGGTGTTGATGACATGATCGCGAACATGGCCTCCTCCAAGCAGCACGCCGCAGACAGACAGCAAGCCGCAGACAGCCACGATTTGATCCGGGTCCAGGGCGCCCGGGAGAACAACCTCAAGGACGTCAGCGTCGAGATCCCCAAGCGGCGGCTGACCGTGTTCACCGGCGTCTCGGGATCGGGCAAGTCGTCGCTTGTGTTCGGCACCATCGCGGCGGAGTCGCAGCGGCTGATCAACGAGACCTACAGCGCGTTCGTGCAGGGGTTCATGCCGACGCTGGCCCGGCCCGAGGTCGACGTGCTGGAAGGGCTGACGACCGCGATCATCGTCGACCAGGAGCGGATGGGCGCCAACTCCCGCTCGACGGTCGGCACCGCGACCGACGCCAACGCGATGCTGCGGGTGCTGTGGAGCCGCCTCGGCAAGCCGCACATCGGCTCGTCCAACGCCTTCTCCTTCAACGTCCCGTCGGTCCGCGGGGTCGGGGCGATCTCGATCGAGAAGGCCGGCGGGAAGAAGACCGAGAAGCGCGAGTTCGTGGTCAACGGAGGCATGTGCCCGAAATGCGAGGGCATGGGATCCGTCTCCGACTTCGACCTGTCCCAGCTCTACGATGACAGCAAGTCGCTCAACGAGGGTGCGCTCACCATCCCCGGTTACTCGATGGATGGATGGTACGGGCGCATCTTCAACGGCTGCGGCTTCTTCGACCCGAACAAGCCGATCCGCAAGTTCACGAAGAAGGAGCTCCACGACCTGCTCCACAAGGAGCCGACCAAGATCAAGGTCGAAGGCATCAACCTGACCTACGAAGGGCTGATCCCGAAGATCCAGAAGTCGATGCTGTCCAAGGACGTCGACGCGATGCAGCCCCACATCCGGGCGTTCGTGGAGCGCGCGATCAAGTTCTCCACCTGTCCCGAGTGCGGCGGCACGCGGCTCAGCGAGGCTGCCCGGTCCTCCAAGATCAAGGGGATCAACATCGCCGACGCCTGCGCGATGCAGATCAACGACCTGGCCAGGTGGGTGCGCGATCTGAACGAGCCGTCCGTCAAGCCGCTGCTGGCGACGCTGCGGCACACGCTCGACTCGTTCGTCGAGATCGGGCTGGGCTACCTCAGCCTCGACCGGCCGTCGGGCACGCTGTCGGGCGGCGAGGCGCAGCGCACCAAGATGATTGGCCACCTCGGGTCGTCGCTCACCGACGTCACCTACGTCTTCGACGAGCCGACGGTGGGGCTGCACCCCCACGACATCCAGCGGATGAACGAGCTGCTGCTGCGGCTGCGCGACAAGGGCAATACCGTCCTCGTGGTCGAGCACAAGCCGGAGACGATCGCGATCGCCGACCACGTCGTCGACCTGGGCCCCGGCGCCGGCACCGCCGGCGGCGAGGTGGTCTTCACGGGCACCGTCGACGGGCTTCGGGCGAGCGGCACGCTCACCGGGCGTCACCTGAGCGACCGGGTCTCCCTGAAGCGGTCGGTGCGGAAACCGTCGGGGGTCATGAAGGTGCGCGGCGCGCGCGCGCACAACCTGAAGAACGTCGATGTCGACATCCCGCTCGGCGTGCTGGTGGTGGTGACCGGCGTGGCGGGGTCGGGCAAGAGCTCGCTGATCCACGGCTCGGTGTCTGGCCGTGACGGGGTGGTGTCGGTCGACCAGACCCCGATCCGTGGCTCGCGGCGGAGCAACCCGGCGACGTACACCGACCTGCTGGAGCCGATCCGCAAGGCGTTCGCGAAGGCCAACAACGTGAAGCCCGCCCTGTTCAGCGCCAACTCCGAGGGTGCCTGTCCGACCTGCAACGGCGCCGGGGTGATCTACACCGATCTCGCGATGATGGCCGGCGTCACCACGGTCTGCGAGGACTGCGAGGGCCGGCGGTTCCAGGCGTCTGTCCTGGAGTACCGCCTCGGCAAGCTCAACATCGCCGAGGTGCTCGATCTATCGGTCGCAGAGGCGGTCGGCTTCTTCGGCGCTGGCAAGGGGCATACGCCGGCCGCGCACGCGATCCTGCAGCGCATGGCCGACGTGGGGCTCGGCTACCTGCGGCTCGGCCAGCCGCTCACCACGCTGTCGGGTGGCGAGCGGCAGCGGCTCAAGCTCGCGACACACATGGGCGCCGACGGCGGCGTCTACGTGCTCGACGAGCCGACAACCGGGCTGCACCTGGCCGACCTCGAGCAGCTGCTCGGGCTGCTGGACCGGCTCGTCGACTCCGGCAAGTCGGTCATCGTGATCGAGCACCACCAGGCGGTGATGGCGCACGCCGACTGGATCATCGACCTCGGGCCGGGCGCGGGCCACGACGGCGGGCGGATCGTGTTCGAAGGCACCCCGGCCGACCTGGTGGCCGCGAAGTCGACGCTGACCGGCGAGCACCTGGCGGCGTTCGTCGGAGGCCAGCCGAAGGCTGCCGCGTCTCGCCAATCTCGCTGAGCGAGCCGCGTTTTTCCGTGGGCGCAAGACTTCAGACGGGTCCGACTAGGGTTTGTACGTGAACCGGGCGCGGATTGCCTCGTCGCGCAGGAGGGTTACGCAGTCGAGGCGTACGCCCGGCGGCAGCCGCGGCGCGAGCTTGCGATAAAGCACCTCGGCCATGCGCTCGCTGGAGCTGTTGAGGTCCGCAAACTCGGGTAAATGGTTCAGCGTCTTGCCATCGAACGAGCTGATAGCGTCGGCGAGCAACCGATCGAGCTCGTTGAAGTCCATGACCCCTCCGACCGCGTCGAGCCGTTCCGCCGACACCTGAGCGTGGACCTGCCACCTGTGGCAGTGCAGCGGCTCATACTTGCCCTCGTGCAGCCGCAGCGCGTGGGCGACATGCAGGAGGCGCTCGATCGTGAGCTCGTACATCTCGGTCTCCTCGGTTGAGCGCCCCCCCGGGCGCGATCCGCTCCCGACGCCCGCCAGCACATCGGCCACGCGCGCGACCGCGAGGTACACGTCCCCTCGCCGGCGACGATCATAGCGCCGGGGCAAGAGATCCGCTGGCCCGGCCGAAGCCTCCGCCGGCGAACCTCGCAGCAGCCGTCCTCGCGACCGCGGTCGCCTCCACGAACGGAGCAGCCGCCCGCGTGATCAGGTCATCCGTCTCCGGCGGTGCTATGTCCGAGCTGCGATGGCGTGGATCTGCTCGCCTGCGCAGCTCCACCGGATTAAGGATCCTGCGTGCCGCACGTGATCCGCCTTCACGCTGACGAGCGCCGAATCCGGGCCGAGATCCCATCCCGTGGGATCTCGCTCGAGGAGGAAGCCGCCGTCGCTGTCATCTATCGGCGGCCGCGTCGCGGTTACCCGCCCGTCGGCGTGCTCGCGGTGGGCCGCAACGCGCTCCAGATGACGGAGAGTGTCCGCACCATGGACCGCTCCCTCGCGAAGACGGAGGAGGACCGGCAAGCGAGGGTCGTGCCCCTGGAGCAGGCGGCGTGGTGGAACGACGGCAGGCTCCTGGAGCGCGACGCTCGCTTCGATCCGGCGCACCTCGGGGAAATTCTTATCGTCCGCCCATTCGCCCGGAAGACCTTCTCCGCGCCGCTGTGCGAAGCGCTGCTTCGCTACATTGACTTCTCGGCGAGGCACCAGGCGGGAGGAGTCCTCCAGCGGTGGTACCTCCGCCGCCTGCTCTGGTGGACTTCTCGGGTCGAGATCGTGCTGCAGGGCGTGCCCGACGATGATGCCTCGCACGACGCGCTGGTGCGCGAGCTCAGGCCGTACTTCGACGCGTCGACCACGCTCGGTGGGGCTCCCCTGCGGGTGCGTCACCCGCGAGGCCTCGCCGATCTCCGGATCATCCACCTCGGGCAACTCGCGGCGATCTTCGCGGCCGGCGTGCTGCCCATCGCGCTTCACCCCAGGCCCTGGCTCACCGGCAAGCACGTGACCGTGCTGGGAGCGATACTCGCCTTCTGGCTGGTGTCCTGGTACCGAAAATTCCGGTACGACTGAGGGGGAGCCAGCGCGCATCGTTTGGTCTGATCGGAGGTCGACGTGGAGCTACTCGAGAATTTGCTGTGGCTGTGCAGGATCCCCTCGCCGACGGGTGAGGAACGCAACCTGGCCGACGAGCTGGCTCAACGGCTCGCAGCGCTGCCCTTGGCCTCGCCGCCACGCCGCTACGGGGACTCTCTGGTGGCGCCGCTGACGCGCGGGTCGGGAGGCCCCAAGATTCTGCTCGTCGGGCAGCTCGACGTGGCGAACGCAGGGCAACGGGGCGAAGCGCGGACGGAGAACAACCGCGCGCTCGGCGCTGGAGCCGCAGAGAAGAGCGGCCTCTGCCTGATGCTCGATCTGGCCGAGCGCCGGCCGCAGGTACACGCCGAGTTGACCCTCGTGTTTCACGCGCGCGGAGCGTGCGGCTTCGACGCGAGCGAGCTCAGGGTGGTCATGAAGCAGGATACCGAGCTCCGGGGGGCCGACTTCGCCCTGGTGCTCAGGCCCACGGACAACAAGCTTCAGCTCGGCTCGGGAGGCTCCACGCACGCGACGCTGGCGTTTGCCGGCCGCACCGGGCACAGCGGGCTGCCCGGTGCCGGCGTGAACGCGATTCACAAGTTCGCGCGCGTGCTCTCTCAGCTGGCCGCGTTCGAGCCCGTACCCGACGTCGTCGACGGCCTCACCTGGTACGAGATGATGAACGCCACCTCGGCGCACGGGGGCCGCTCCGGCAGCGTCGTGCCGGACCACCTGGAAGTGAACGTGCACCACACGTACGGTCCGAGCACGAGCTCCCATACCTCGCAAGAGCGGCTGATGGCGCTCGTGGACCGCGTGGGGGCCGTCCGGTTCGAGGAGCTCTCCCGTCCGGCGCCGCCGAACCGGAACCACGCGCTCATCGCTGCTCTCGAACAAAGCGGCGTTCAAGGCGTCGAGGCCCGGCAAACCTGGTCGGAAGTGGCAAGCTTCACGACGCTCGGGATCCCGGCGGCGAATTTCGGACCGGGCGTGGAGCGGACGATGCACGCCCTGAACGAGGTGACGGAGCTTTCGGAGCTCGCGCGGGCGCAAACCATCCTCGACCGCTGGTTCGCCAAGATGACGTGACTTTTGTCGGCATCTTTAGAGAGAGAAAAAAAATTGAACAGGGAGGCGGGGAGACAGGGAGATTCATGGGACTTCACTCCCCATCTCCCCGCCTCCCTGTGAATCTCCCGGAAATTTGGGGGGGATACTTCAGATCCCTCACCCGACACGCCGCAGCCAGCGCTGCTCTGCCTCCGAGACCATCCTGCGCGGCACGGTTGCCCGCTGCAGCACGGGGAGCACCCTTGCCGGGTTGCACCCGCAGAGCCCCGAGGCCCAGGCGGGGTTCGCCTCGACGACGCCCCAGCCCCGCCCTGCCATGCGCCCGACGTCCACGACCACCGCGGGCGGGAGCTCCACGTCAGCGTCGGCGAGCACCGCGCGGATGGACGCGGATGCCGCCTCGACCTCCTCTGAATCCGCCTCCCAGTCGCCCGCCGCGGTGCGCGCGATCTCCCCGCCGCGGATGTAGGGCGAGAGCGCCGCCACCTCGCGCTCCAGCACGAAGCATCGGAACTCCACCTCGAACACCACAGGCTCGCTCACGAGGACGGGCAGATCCAGCGGCAGCCGCGGGTCCGGATCCATCGCGGCGCCGTCCACGTACACGCGCGCGGGGAACAGCTTCTCATCCGTTGGCTTGATGAACGCAGGCTCACGGAGCGCCAGCGCATCCTCGAGGGTCGTGAGGCGCACGCTGCGAAGGCGATGGCGCTGGGGCAGGCGGGGCAGCCAGTCGGCGGTCGGCTCGAGCAGCGCGACCTCGAGGTCATCCATGATGGCGTCGGCGAGAATGGTCTCGCCGTAGAACACGGGGTCGCGCGCCGCGAGCCCCTCGGGGCAGCGGAACGAGCGGAGGCGCTCGATGTCCCAGCCGACCGCGAGGGCAGCGGCGAACAGCGCGTTCGAGTCAGGGCTATAGCGCTGCGAGAGGACGAGCGTCGGCACGCGCTCGGATGTAGCACGATCCTCCGCAGCGCGAGGATCGAACGCCCGCTGTCGCTCCTCCGGCCCGGCTGAACTTCAGCGCTCTCGCGGCTCATCGAGGCGCGCGGGATCCCGCCTCTGGGCGGCGACGGCGCCAGCAGCGCCTATCGTTCGATCGCCGTTGCGGCTGGACAACAAGCGCCGAAGCCCGTCCTGGAGACTCGCGACAATCGTGACGCCATCGAAGCCCAGATCGCAGTCGATCAGCAATCTCGCCATGGCCGGCGAGATGCCCGCGATGGCGCACTGCGCCCCGAGCAACGAGGAAGCGCGCACCGTGTCGCGGAGGTGGCGTGCCCCTTCCGCGTCCATGAACGGCACGCCGGTGACGTCGATGATCACATGCTCCGCCTGCGTGTCCACGATGGCCTGCAGCAGCACCTCGAGGATGCGGGCGGCGCGCTCGGCGTCGATGTGGCCGATGAGCGGCAGCGCGAGGATGCCGTCCCAGAGCCTGAGCACGGGCGTGGACAGCACGGCAATGGCGCGCTGCTGCTCCTCGCTCACGCGGAGCTGCTCCTCGAGCCGCTGGGTCCGCTCGGCGATCGCGGCCTCGAGCCGCGCCGTCTGAGCCCGCAGCTCGTCCTCGGACTGCTTGAGCTCGCCGACGTCCACGTGGATCTGCAGCACCTCGCGCACGTTGCCCGCAGCGTCGTTGATGGGATGGAGCGAGGAGGCGACCCAGCGGGCCATTCCCTTCTGGAGCGTGTCTGCCTGGACCGGATCGTAGCGAATGGTGGGCAACGCCGTGGCCTCGCCCCGCCAGAACGCCCGCTCGACCAGGGGCATCGACCCATTGGCGGATACCTGCTCGTCCTTCAGCAACCGCCACCCGGCGACGTCCCGGAGGCTCAAGCTCCAGAGCTGCTCCCACCGACGATTCACCTCGAGCACGCGGCTCTCGCCATCGTAGATCATCATGCTCACGATGCCCCCGTCGAGCAGGGCCCTGTAGCGGCGCGCGGGGGCCTCCAGCTCGGCGACGCGTCGGCGCAGCGCATCGATCTCACGCTCGAGCTCGGTGTTCGTCGGAGTTGTCTTCTGTTCCATGTTCTTTCGGTCCGCGTGCTCCGTGACGGGCATCCTCCCCGGAAAAGACGGACTCACGTGGGCTGGGTCGCGTCCGACGAGCGCGGTACAGGCGTATTGACGACACGACGGCCTGCGCCGCCAGGGGCGCACAGCGTTGTATCTCCTGTCGCGGCGAGCTTCAACCCGGCGGACGGCAGAAGGATGAGGCGCTCACTGGCATCGCTGATCACGACGGCGCGGCGGATCCAGCTGTCCAGCTCGGTGAGGTCCGGTCAGGTTCCCGGGCTCGTCTCACCATGGGATTGCCGATGATCGCCTCAACCCGGGTCGGATTGTCGGTTGTCGTCTCGACCTGGGTCGGGTTCACAGGCCCGATCGGGTCCGGCTCAGGGCGACCCCTGCTTCGCGCACGGGTCCGCCGCCGCGGCCGCGCTGCGGCCCTCCCAGAGGCGAGCGAGAGGGCTCCTCGGGCCGACCGCGCCCGCGCCGGCAAGCGCCGCCCACGTCAGGATCGGGCCATCACCCTCGAGCACGCGCAGCGGCGGCGGATATCCGGTCGCGGCGAGCTTCAGCCCGGCGGGCGTCGGCAGGAGGAGCAGATCCGGGTTGTCGAGGCTCACGCGCTCCCGCAGCAGCTCGAGCACGGTCGCGTCGCCGCCGGCCAACGGCGCGAGGCAGCGCTCCAGCAAGGGCCGCAGCGCCTTCTTCGACGCGGCGGACCGGTCGAGCAGCTGGGTCACGGGCGCGCCCGTGCGCGCGTCGAGCACCTGCCAGCGCTCGGCCCCAGGATCCCAGGGGTGCGTGCCGCCCTCGTACCGCATCGCATCGTGGGAGCGGACCGCGAGCAGGCCCTTCTCGTTGAGGGAGATCTCGAAGGTGCGCGAGGCGGCCATTCGCTCGCCCGTCTTGCACGCGCGCAAACTCGCCTCGTCCCCCTGACCGAACACCCACGCGCCGCTCTCGAGCGCGCGGTTGAGGGCCGCCTCGCTCTTCGCCGTCGCGGCGCCGAAGATCTCGGGCCAGGCGAGATCCTCGCTGCACGCCTCGCCAGGCTCGAAGGGGATCCCGATCCCGTCGGACGGGCCATCGGGGTTCGGCTGCGGCGGGAAGCGGCGCGCCCTCTTCTTCGTGGCCACGAGCAGCACATCGCGGGCGCCCACCGAGGCGAGGTCGAACGGCAGCGAGGCGCCCCGCGGGCTCGTCCACGTCCCGATGAGGTGGCCGTCGGCCCGGCAGGTGCCCGCGAACTGCCCCGTCGGGCGCGCCGGGTTGCCCTCGACAAGCGCGAGCTCGCCGGCGTCGGTGACAGACCCGGAAAGCGGGATGTCGACGCCGACGTGGGCATAGAAGTAGCGGCCCCGCACGGTCCCTCCGTCGCGCTCGATCCGCGCGAAGACCTCGAGCTTCGGCCCGATCGTGCCGTGGAAGCCGCGCTCCAGCGCACAGGCGCTCTGCGGCGCCGGCGCGGCGCTCGCGGCAGGCGCAGGTGCGACGCCCACCGCGGGCGCCGACGGAGACGGCGCCGCGGGGGCCGCCTTGGCCACGGCGGGCGCGGCGCCCGCGGCAGGCGAGGGCGCGGCCGCGGGGCCGCACGCCGGCAGAGCGAAGACCAGCGGCAGGAACGCTCGATATCGCATGGACAGCCATTGTGCAGAACAGGACCTGACAGATCCCCTCATTTCGTTGGCACGTCAGCCCGGCCTGAAGCGGAGCGGCAGCGACACGGGGCCACGCACGGTGAGCGTGCGGTTGTAGGGGATCTCGCCCGGCGCGCGGGTCACCTCGCCGATCCTCGGGACCAGCACCTCGAGCGCGACCTTCGCTTCCATCCGGGCCAGCGCAGCGCCGAGGCAGAAGTGCGCGCCGTGCCCGAAGGTCAGGCTCGGCTGGCCGCGGTGCAGATCGAACCGATCGGGATCCGTGAAGCGCAGCTCGTCGCGGTTCGCCGAGCCGACCAGGGCCAGCACGAGCGAGCCCGCGGGGATCGTCACGCCGGCCAGCGCGACGTCCGACGTCGTGAGCCGGGGGACGGACTGGGTCGGGCCGTCATAACGCATCATCTCCTCGATGAACCTCGGGATGAGCTGCGGCGAGGCGCGCAGCCGCTCGAGCTCCGCGGGGCGCTCCGCGAGCAGGAGCATCGAGCTGCCGAGGAAGTGGGTCGTGGTCTCGAGGCCGCCGCCGAGGATGCTGACGAGCAGATCGATGATCTCGCGGTCGCCGAGGAGCTCGCCGGCGCGGGCGAGCTCGCTCACGAGGTCGTCGGAGGGCGATCGCCTGCGGGCCGCGATGACGTCGGCCATGTACCGGTCGAGCTCCGCGATCGTGGCGCGGACGCGGGCGGCGTGCTCGGCGCTCGCCGGCTCGGGCGTCACGGACAGGAGATCGTCCATCCACCGCTTGAAGTGCGGCTCGAGCGCGTGATCCAGGCCGAGCAGCTCGCTGATCACGAACGCCGGCAGCGGCGCCGCGGCCGCGGCGATGAAGTCGACCTCGCCGTCGAGGCGGCCCGCGAGCCGCTCGCACAGATCCCGGGCCCGCTGCTCGATGCGCGCGATCGCCGGCGCCCCGAACGCCCGGCTCACCAGGCCGCGGAGCCGCGCGTGATCCGGGCCATCCATGGCCAGGATCGAGCTCGCGAGCGGGTTGTGCCCCACCCACGCCGGCTGCCAGGCGGCCCGGAACCCCTGGGACGAGAACCGCTCCGGGCTCCGCAGGACCGTCGCGACATCGGCGTACCGGCTCACCGCCCACATCCCGCCAGGATCCACCTGGCAGACAGGCGCCTCGCGGCGCATCGCTGCATACGGCGTATAAGGATCCGCCCGGAAGGCGGGTGTCATGATGTCCACGCGCTCGCTCATGCGAAGAGACCTCCCGCGACGCCCCGAGCACGCGCCGGGCCCGCGCGGGAGAGGCCGCTTTCCACGGGAGATCCGCGGCTCGTCCGTGGCGCTTCGCGAGCCCGCCGGTCAGGGTGACCGGTCACGCCTGTCGCCCTGAAAGGTCGTCCCATGCGCGCAGCCGATCTCGACATCCGGAAGCTGCTCGACGTCGACGCGCGCGGCGGTGTCGTCCGCTTCGCCGGGGAGCGCGCGGTCATCCTCGACGCCGGGGCGCTCGGGACGCTGCGCGGGGAGCTCGTCCGGCTCGCGGGCTTCGCGGGGGCGCGCGCCGTGCTCACGCGCTTCGGCGTCGAGCACGGCGCCCGGATGGCGGAGGCGATGGTGTCCCGGCTCCCCTGGGACAGCGACGCCGAGCTGCACGGCGCAGGGGCGCTGCTCCACACGCTGCAGGGCTTCATCCGGCTCGCGCCCGGGGACACGACGCCCCTCGCCTCGCGCGGCGCCACGCTGCTCTCGTCGTACGAGGCCGAACAGCACCTCCTGCACCTCGGCCGCGCGGACGAGCCGGTCTGCTGGATGCTCGCCGGCATCGCGAGCGGCTACATGACCCGGGCGACGGGCGAGGCGGTCTACGTCATCGAGGATCGGTGCATCGGCCGGGGCGACGACGTCTGCCACTTCCAGGGCCGGACGCGCGCCGCGTGGGGCGCCGCGCTCGAGGAGCACCTGCCGTTCTTCCGCGAGAGCGTGCTCGACCTATCGCTCCGCCGGCCCGCGCAGCCCGCGCCGCCCCGGAGGGCGACAGGGCGCGGCCTCGACGCGAAGGCGAGCGCCCTGCCCCTCGCCGCGCCGCGGGGCGAGCCGCCGACCCCGCTCGTCGCGGAGAGCCCGGCGATGCAGCGGGCCCTCGACCGCGCGCGGCGGGTCGCGCCGGTGGACTCGACGATCCTGCTCACGGGCGAGAGCGGCGCCGGGAAAGAGCGGGTGGCGCGGCTCATCCACGGCGCGTCGGCGCGCGCCGCGGGCCCGTTCGTCGCGGTTAACTGCGCGGCGATCACCGAGACGCTGCTGGAGAGCGAGCTCTTCGGGCACGCGCGCGGCTCGTTCACCGGCGCGACCCACGACCGCGCCGGGCTGTTCGAGGCGGCGCGCGGGGGCACACTGCTGCTCGACGAGGTCGGCGAGGCCCCGCCCGGGGTGCAGGCGAAGCTCCTCCGCGCGCTCCAGGAGCGGCAGGTGCGCCGCGTCGGCGAGAACACGAGCCGCCACGTCGACGCCCGGATCCTCGCGGCAACGAACCGCGATCTCGCGGCCGACGCGGCGGCGGGCCGCTTCCGGCGGGACCTCTACTACCGGCTGCGGGTCATCGAGATACGCCTTCCGCCGCTCCGCGAGCGCCGGGAGGACGTCCTGCCGCTCGCGCGGGCGCTGCTCGCGACGGCGTCGCGACGGCTCGATCGGCCTGTCGCGGGCTTCACGCCGGAGGCCGAAGGCGCGCTGGAGCGCCACGGGTGGCCCGGCAACGTGCGCGAGCTCGAGAACGCCGTGGAGCACGCGGTCGCCCTTGCGCGGGGAGGCGTCGCCGATCTGGAGGACCTTCCGGACGACGTCCGCGGCGCCGCGCCGACCGGCGGCGGGGGCGAGGAGCCGGCCGCGCGGACGCTGGAGGGCGTCGAGCGGCGAGCGATCCTCGCGGCGCTCGAGCGGCACGGCGGCAACCAGGCCCGCGCCGCCGCGGAGCTCGGGATCGGGGCGTCGACGCTCTACCGGAAGCTCAGGAGGTACGCCCGCGGCGCGGGGTAGAGAGATGCAATGTGTCGGCGACGGCCGGGCCCCGCCGGTGTCGGAACCCGGAAAACCATGGGACCCAGCTCTCCGTTCCTGAGAAGCTCCACGACCATGCACATCGGTGCTTGACTAGGGCGACGTCGGTTGGTACTCCTCCGCGCCCATCGACGGAAACGACCTCCTCGGAGGTCCCGGCGCGCTCAGCCTCATCGCTGTCCACGCCGCACGAGAGTGGTTTCCTGAGCATTGGGCTCGCCGTTTGCGGGAGTAACTCAGTGGTAGAGTGCAACCTTGCCAAGGTTGACGTCGCGGGTTCAAATCCCGTCTCCCGCTCCACGACCTAGACGCTGCAACACCGGCCGCCGCAGAGCACCGCTCCGCGGCCCCGTGACGCGTCAATCGACGCCCTCGCCCAGCGCGAGGAGGGCGAAGCTCGCCAGCCAGTGCTCGCCCATGTAGTCGCCGGCGACGTGCGGCAGGCTGGCGTCGAGGTGCCGCTCCGCCGCGTCGAGGGCGCGGGCGCGGACCGCGTCCCCTTCGGGCAGCGCCGCGGCGAGCGAGCGCCAGCACCAGGCGCGGCTCAGGTTGAGCCCGTCGAGGTGGGCGATCTTGCCATCGCTGCGGTCGCTGACCGTCGCGGGCTCGAACAGGGTCGCGGGCTCGCCCCGCGCCGCCCGCGGCATGAACCGCGCGAACCAGCCGCGGAACTCCGGTCCGGGCAGGGCCCGGCGCATGCACTCGGCCTCCATGAGGGCGGGCGAGAGGAAATCGTCCTGCGAGGGCTCCCACGCCTGGCAGTCCGCGTCGCGGCCGTACCAGGCGCGGGCGGCCTCGGCGCAGCGCAGCGACAGCCGCTCGTCGCCCTTCACGGCGGCGTACTCCTGCGCGAGCGCGAGCGCGAAGGCGCTGTTCGTGTGCGCGCCGGCGCGGACCGGATACGTGGCCCTGGGCAGGTACTCGAGGAGCCGGCCGGCGAACGCGTCGCCGAGCGGGGCCAGCGCGGCCGACCAGCGCCGCCCCTCCTCGGTCTCGTACCGCGAGAGCTCGGCCGCCAGCATCAGCAGCCACGCCCACCCATAAGGCCTCTCGAAGCCGCGGCTCGACGGGCGCTGCAGATAGGCGAGCTCGCCGGCGACCTTCTCGCCCGTGAGCTGCGCGTCGAGCAGCCCGCGGACCGGCGCGGCGCCGGGCGCGCCAGGGAAGAGGCGATGGATCCGCGCGAGCAGCCAGTGGCCGTGAACGCACGAGTGCCAGTCGAAGCTGCCGTAGAAGATGGGGTGAAGGTCGCGCGGGCCCTTCACGTCCTCGGGGCCGGCCATGACGTGATCGAGCTTGTTCGGATACTCCCGCGTCACGTGCCCGAGCGCGATGGCGGCGAGACGCGAGGCGATGTCCGGTGTCAGGGCGTGCGTCATGCGATGGCGACCTCAGCGCCGGAAGGCGAGCAGGTACATGAGGAGCGTGTTCCCGATCAGCAGGAGCAGCGCGGTGGGGAGCTGGACCTTGATCACGCCGTCGCGATCGGGTAGCCCGAGCAGGGCCGCTGGGACGATGTTGAAGTTCGCGGCCATGGGGGTCATCAGCGTCCCGCAGAAGCCGGACAGCATGCCGATGGCGCTCATGATCGCCGGGTCGCCGCCGAGCCGGCGCACGATCAGGGGGAGCCCCACGGCCGCCGTCATGACGGGAAACGCCGCGAAGGCGTTCCCCATGATCACCGTGAACATCGCCATGCCCACGGTATAGGCGGCCACCGCGGCGAGGCGGCCGCCCCGGGGGAGCGCGCTCCCGGCCAGCTCGCCGACCACGTCCCCCACGCCCGCGGCCGCGAACACGACCCCGAGCGCGGCCAGCAGCTGGGGCAAGATCGCCGCCCAGCCCACGATGTCGAGCAGGCGTCGGCCTTCCTGCAAAGGCGCGAGCAGCGGCGGGCGCAACCACGCCACGGAGACGGCGAGCGCCAGCACCACGCCGAGGGCGAGCGAGATCAGCGTCGCCTGCTTCGGGTCGAGCAAGTGCGCTCCGCGGATCTCGACCCGCTTGAGGACGAGCGCGCCCAGGAGGGCGGTCGCCGGGATGATCAGCGCCGGGACGAAGAGGAGGTCGCCGCGCCGCTCGGCGCTGGCGCGCCGCTCCTCGGGTGTCGTGGTGGCGGGGCGCCCCTGGCCCAGGCCCCTGACGCCCGCGAGGAGCACGAGCGAGATCACGAGCACCCCGTTGCCGAGATCCCCGAGGCGCGAGCCGAAGAGGAAGCTCATCGCCAGGAGACCCCAGAACAGGGTGTTCTTCCATCGCCTCGAGTTCTCGCGGTCGACCGCGCTCAGGACGGCCGACGCCGCGAAGAACAGCCCTGCCACGAGGTAGACGACATCGAGCGTGATCATTCGGCCGCCTTCCCCGCGTCCGCGCGGGCGAGCTCGCGGTGGAGCCGCCGGTCGAGCAGGAGGAGCCGAGTCCCGTGGATCAGGAGCGCCAGCACCGCCGTGGGGATGGCCCAGACCGACAGCTGGAGCGGCTCGACGAAGATGCCATTTTGCTCGAGGAACGCCTTGATCAGCAGGATCGACGCGATGGCGAGGAAGATGTCCTCTCCGAAGAACAGCGCCACGTTGTCGGCCGCCGCCGCCGAGGCGCGGATCAGCCAGCGGGTCCTGTCCGGCAGCGGTCCGTACCGGTTCTCCGCCACCGCCTCGGCCATGGGCGCGATCAGCGGGCGGACCATCTGCGCGTGGCCGCCGAGCGAGGTCAGGCCGAGCGCCGCGCTGAGCTGCCGCACCGCGAAGTACACGAGCAGGATGCGCCCGGTCGTGGCCGTCTTCACCCGCGAGATCAGCGCGCGCGCCCGCTCCTGGAGGCCCGATCGCTCGAGGAGGCCGATGACCGGCAGGACGAGCCAGACCAGGCTCACATAACGGTTGTCGTTGAACGCCTTGCCCAGGACGGAGATCCCCTCGATGAGGCCCATCCCCGCCGAGAGGCAGGTCACGAGGGCGGCCGCCGCGACGACCAAGAGCGGATGGATCCGGGCCACGAAGCCGACGACCACGACCACGACCCCGAGGAACGTGAGCATGCTGCTTACCCTCGTGTCCTCGGGCGACGCCGCAAGCCGGCGACGGCACAGTCCACGGCCGCCCGTGCGCGACCGAGGCCCCCGGCGGCCGCCGTCGCCAATTTCAGCTTTTCAATCCATCCGGGCCGCTCGCGGCGGCGTCCTCTCGCTCACCCCTCCGCGCGCCCTGCCCTCATCACAGCCCCAGGCGCCGCAGCGGGAGCTCCCGGGCGCGCGTCTTCGTCAAGGCGAACACCGCGTTCGCGATCGCGGGCGCCACCGGCGGCACCCCGGGCTCCCCGACACCCCCGGGCGGGGCGTCGCTCTTCACGATCTCCACGTGGATCCGCGCCGGCACCTCCGGGCTCCGCACCACCGGGTAGTCGCGGAAGTTCGTCTGCTCGACCGCGCCGCCCTTCATCGTGATGGCGCCGTGGAGCGCGATGCTCATCCCGAAGACCACCGCGCCTTCCATCTGCGCGCGCACGCGGTCCAGGTTGATGACCGTGCCGGGGTCCGCGACGAGCCACACCTCGTCGACCTTCACCTTGCCGAGCGCGTCCTTCGAGACCGCGGCGACGACCGCCACGTACGTGAGGAAGCTCCGGTGCGCGGCGAGGCCCAGCGCGCGGCCCGCCTTGCGCGCGGCGTCCCACCCCGAGAGCTCCGTCACCCGCTCGATGACGTGCCGGAGGCGGCCCACGTCGACCGGGTGCTGCTCGATCGAGGCCCCGTAGTTCGGGACCTTGTCGACCCCCAGCTCGGCGGGCGTCGCCTTCCGGGCAGGGCCGAGCACCTCGAGCAGCACCTCGCGCGGATCCGCCTGCCGCGCGTGCGCGATCTCGTCGATGAAGCTCTGCACCGCGAAGGCGTGGAAGATGTTGCAGACCGACCGGAGCCACCCGATCCGGACGTGCGCCGGCGCGTCGCACGCCTCGGCGCGGACGTTCGGGGCCGCGAGCGCGAGATCGAGCACGCCGAGGCCGAGCTCGTTCTCGCTCGGGGTCTTCACCTTCGCGTCGAACGTCGACGGGATCGGCGGAAACGCCGTCCGGTGCAGCCACGCCGTCACCTTGCCGCTCGCGTCGAGCCCCGCCGTGAGGTGCTGCGCGCTGACGCTGTGGAAGTAGCCGCTCTGCACGTCGTCCTCGCGGGTCCACTGCACGCGCACCGGCGCGCCCAGCTCGCGCGCGAGCAGCGCCGCCTCGGCGACGTAGTCCGGCTTGGACTTCCGGCCGAAGCCGCCGCCGAGGAACGTCACGTGCACGGTGACCTTGCCCTCGTCGACGCCGAGCGCCCGCGCCACCTCGGTCCGCGCCGCCTGCGGGTTCTGCGTCGGCGCCCAGACCACGCAGCCGCCCGCGTCGACCTTCGCCACCGCCGAGGGCGGCTCCATGGCCACATGCGCGAGGTGAGGCACGTAGTACTCGGCCTCGACCGTGCGCGCCGCCGCCTTGAGCGCCCCGTCGACATCGCCGACCTTCCGCACGACCTTGCCCGGCGCGCGCACCGCGCGCGAGAGCGCCTCGCGGTAGCTCGCCGAGTCGTACGACGCGTTCTCGCCGTGATCCCATGTGATCTGCAGCGCCGCGCGGCCGCGCATCGCGGCCCACGTCGTGTCCGCCACGACCGCCACGCCGCCGAGCGGCTGGAACCCCACCCCGACGCCCTTCGGCGCCGGCAGCTCCACGAGCTTCTTCACGCCCGGGACCGCCAGCGCGCGCGTCCCGTCGTACCGCACGACCCTGCCCCCAACGACCGGCGGGTGCGCGATGACCGCGGTGAGCATGCCGGGCAGGCGCACGTCCGCGCCGAACAGGGCCGCGCCCGTGACGATGGCCGGGCCGTCGAGCAGCGGGAGCGGGCCGCCGACGCGCTTGAGCTCCGAGGCGGGGCGGAGCGCGACCGCCTCCGCGTCGGGCACCGGGAGCTTCGCCGCGTCGGCCACGAGCTCGCGGAAGTCCAGCGAGCGCTTCGACTTCGCGTGGTGGACAGCGTGCTGCTGGGCGACGCACTCCGCGGCGGGGACGCGCCACTTCCTGGCCGCGGCCCCGACGAGCATCGCGCGCGCGGTCGCGCCCACGCGCCGCATCGGCTCGTAGCTGCCGCGCACGCTGCGCGAGCCGTCGGTGTTCTGATCGCCGTAGGCCTTGTCGCCGTCGGCTTGCACGATCTTCACCCGCGCCATGTCCGCGCCGAGCTCGTCGGCGACGAGGACCGGCAGCGAGCTGCGGATCCCCTGCCCCATCTCCGACCGGTGGCAGACGATCGACACCGTCCCGTCGGGCGCGATGTGGAGGAACACCCCGGTCCGGAGCCCCGGCTGCGCCTGCGCGCCGCTGGGCGTGGGCGGCACAGCCGGCGCGGGCGGCGCGGCCTCGGCGACCCCGAGCGCGAGCCCGCCCACCGCGAGCCCGAGCCCCGCGAGGAAGGAGCGGCGGAGGAGGACGACCCGTTGCTGTTCCATCTTCACTCCGTGGGAAGGCCGGCGGCCTTGCGGACCGCCGCGCGGATGCGCGTGTACGTGCCGCACCGGCAGATGTTGCCGGCGAGCGACCTGTCGATGTCGTCGTTCGAGGGCCGCGGGGTCTTCCGCAGGAGCGCGGCCGCGCTCATGATCTGCCCCGCCTGGCAGAAGCCGCACTGCGGGACGCCGAGCTCCACCCACGCGCGCTGGAGCGGGTGATCGCCGGTGGGGCTGAGCCCCTCGATCGTCGTCACCGCGCCGCCCGCGGCGCGCTTCACCGGCGTCACGCAGGCGCGCACGGTCTCGCCGTCGAGGTGCACGACGCACGCCCCGCAGAGCGCCTGGCCGCAGCCGTACTTCGTCCCCGTGAGGCCGAGCACGTCGCGCAGCACCCAGAGGAGCGGCATGTCCGGGTCCACGTCGAGCTTCTGCTCGGCGCCGTTCACCTTCAGGATGATCATGGTCGGGACTCCTCGGGCGGGCACGCCGCGCCCGCCTTCACCCACGCGTCGACGAGCGCGCCGAAGGCCGCCTGCGAGCCGGGCGCCTTCGTGCGGCCATGGCCGGGCGCCCACCCCCACGCCACGAGCTCGTCGCGGTTGGAGTGCTCGACGATCTGCGCGAGCGTCTTCTTGCCGTTGCGCGCCGGATCCTTGATCTGCGCGCAGATCGCCGCCGGCGACCGCCCGAGCCACGCCATCTCCGCCGGCGCGAGGTGCCAGCCCGGCGCCCCGGGGACGCGGGCGAGCTCGAGGTTCTGCGCCTGATGGCACGACGTGCACTCCATCGCCGCCACCCCGCGATCGTTCGGACCGCGCTCGGCCAGCGGGCTGTGGCGCTCGCCGGCGTCGCCCTGGCGCGGGACGCCATCGTGAGGATGGCAGTTCACGCAGCGCGGGTGGAGCAGCACCTTGCTCGCCTCGAGGAAGAGCGAGGCCGCGCGCGCGTCGTCGTCCCGGATCGCCGCGAACGCCTCCGGACTGCGGAGCTCGCCCGGAGCGACGGGCGGAAGAACGACCGGACTGGGCGCCTCCGCGGGACGCGAGTCGCACGCCGCGGCGAGGAGGCCGACGCCAGCCAGCAGGGAACAGAGGAGGAGAGGCTGCATCGCCCGGCCTACCCTGGTGACTCGGCGCGCGGACGACAAGCCCCGATTCGACCTGCGCCCTCGGCGCGTCCCCCGTCGCGTTCACTGACAGCGCAGTTCGCGTTACGTCACGGTTTCCGGCGACAGGGCGACGCGTGGAGCGCGCGAGGACGGCGGCCGTGAACCGTGTGAGCCGTCGACAGCGCGCAGCGCAGCCGCTAGCGCGCCTGTAGCGAACTGTCACGAGGGCGCTACGCAGCGCGGCTCCACGCCACGACGAGACACCCCGACGCCGGCGCATGTCCCCGCAACCCCTCTGCCAGAGCGATGGCTCGCGGCGTGCAAGCCAGCTCCGGCATGAGCAAGACGTTAGGAATAGGCGAGGCCACCCAGCCATCGCCCTGCCTGATCGCCCCAGCTGAGGCAGGCTGCCACACCGCGTCGAGCTCCGAGCGCGGGCCGCTGCCGGGGATGCACGTGGGCTCCCAGCTCCGGCTCATCCGCGCGCTCGGCCAGGGAGGGATGGGGAGCGTCTGGCTCGCCGAGCACGTCGCGCTCAGGACCCATGTCGCGGTGAAGTTCCTTCGCGACATGTACATGGACCACCCGCTGGCCGTCGTGCGCCTCCACCGGGAGGCCGAGGCCGCGGCCCGCATCCAGAGCCCGCACGTGGTGCGCGTGTTCGATGTGAGCTTCACCGACCAGGGGGTCCCCTACATCGTGATGGAGCACCTGGAAGGGCAGACGCTGCAAGATCGGGTCGAGCGCCGCCGGCGGCTGTCGCTCGAGGAGACCGTGTCCATCCTCCGCCAGCTCTGCGCCGCGCTGGCCAGGGCGCATGAGGCGGGGATCGTTCACCGCGACATCAAGCCCGAGAACATCTTCCTCGTGGAGGGCGAGGGGGAGCCCTTCGTGAAGGTGCTCGACTTCGGCATCGCCAAGAACACCGTCGAGGAGGCCGAGCGGCTCACCGTCACGGGCGCCATCCTGGGGACGCCGCACTTCATGTCGCCCGAGCAGATGGCGGGCGGCGCGCGGGTCGGACCGCACAGCGATCTCTGGGCCCTCGGCGTCGTGGCCTACTTCTGCTTGACCGGGCAGATCCCCTTCGGCGGCGCCACCGTCGCCGCGGTGGCCGTGGCGATCGACCGCGGGCCGCCCCCGCCGCCGTCCCAGCTCGCCCCGGGTGTGCCGCCCGCGATCGACGCCTGGGTCCTCTCGCTGCTCGAGCCCGACCCGGCGCGCCGCGCCCGGAGCGCGCGCGCCGTCCTCGAGGCGCTGGACGCGGCCGTCGCCGCCCCGCGCGCCGCGCGGCCCGCCCAGACCGAGCTCATGCCCCCGCGCGAGGCCCTCGGCTCGAGCGAAGGCTACTCGTCCCTCGTGACCACGCTCATGCCGTTCGGCACGCTGGGCGCGAGCTCGCCCCGGCAGCGGGCGCGGGCGCGCACCTGGGCCCTGGCCGCGGGCGCCGTCATGGGCCTCAGCACCCTGGCGTGGGCGGGGGCATCCGGCGTCGCCCGGACCGCGCCGGCAGCGCAGACCGCGTCGCTCGCGATGGTTGCTGGCGGAGCCCCCGGGCGCGCCGCCCCCGCCGCCGAGCCCGCGGCCCAGTGCGCGACGATCGGGCCGCAGCCCGAGGCGCGGGCCGCGGCCACGGCGCCGCAGGTCGAGGCGCAAGCGGCGGCCACGGCGCAGGACGATGCCAGGCCGCACCAGGCCGAGGCGCGGGCTGCGGCCACGGCGCAGGCTGCGGCCACGGCGCAGCCTGCGACCCGGGCGGCCGCCGACGCCAGGGTGCCGGCCGTGTCTGGCGCCCGGAGCGCCCTGCCGGCGGCGCTCGCCGCGCCTGCCGCGACGCCAGGCAAGACGGTCGCGACCCGCACGCGCTGGCGCCGCGATCTCGGCTTCTGACAGAGAGGAGACCCATGCGCCCCCGGCCCAGCACGCTGCTGATGATCACCAGCCTGATCCTCGCATCGCCGCCGGCGCTCGCCGGCGACGCGGCGGACACCGCCGGCGACGCCGCGGACGAGAAGGCGCGGCGCGACGCCCGGGAGCTCGTGTACCTGGGCGACGAGCTCTTCATCCTGAGGAGGTACGCGGAGGCGCTCCGCGCCTACCAGCGCGCCGAGCAGCTCGTCCGCGTGCCCTCGACCTCCATCGAGGTGGCAAAGGCGCTCGTGGCGATCGGTCGGCTCAGCGAGGCGCGCGAGCTCGCGTCCACGATCGCCTCGTCGCGCGCGCTCCCCGGGGAGCCCTGGCCGTTCATGCAGGCGCGGCGCCGCGCCGACGCCCTGCGCGACGAGCTCGACGACCGCATCCCCCGGCTGAAGGTGCGGCTCGTGCCGAGCCCCGCCGGGGCCAAGCTCCGGATCGACGGCCAGGAGGTGAAGGCCTCCTCGGAGGGGACCCTGATCGATCCCGGCAACCACTGGGTCGAGGTCGAGGCCGACGGCTACGTCGGCGCCCGGCAGCGGGTCTACGTCCCGGAGCGGGAGATCACAGCGCTCGACGTCGCGCTCACCCCGGAGCCCCGCCCGGACGGCGTCTCGCCGTGGGCCATCGGCGGGTTCGTGGCCTCGGGCGCCGGGCTTTCGGTGGGGCTCGGCGTGGGCGCGGCCTACCTGAGCGCGAGGAACGACCTCGCCGAGGCGTGCCGGCAGGGCGCCTCGGGCTGCTCCGCAGATGCGCGAGGCGACGCGAACGCCCTGGGTTGGATCTCGAACGTGGGGTTCGGCCTCGCCATCGCCGGCGCGGCCGTCGGCGGCATCACCCTGGGCCTGGAGCGCTCGAAGGCTCCGGCCCCGAGCGTCACCTGGGCGGTCGGTCCGGGCTACATCAGCATGCGAGGGACGCTGTGAGGGCGCGCCGCGCTGCCGCCTGCGCGTTCGCCGCGTGGCTCGCCGGGTGTCAGGTCGTCGCCCCGCTGCCCGACGGCGAGGACGGCGCCACCTCGGCCGCGGGCGACGGCATCGACAGCGGCGCCGCCGCGGGCGACGCCGGCGACGGGAGCCCGGAGAGCTGGACTCCGCCCACGCAGGAGGCCGGCCCGTGCGAGATCGCCGCGTGCTCGGCGCACTGCGCCCGGTCGATGGATCTCTGCGAGCTCACGCCGCAGTATCCGTCGGTCGAGGCGTGCTGCACCGTCTGCGAGGCGATGCCGTCGCCCGACGGTTATGCCGGGTGCCGCGCGGCGGAGACCGGCGATCCAGCCGGCTGCACGGCGGCCGGGCCGCTCGGCCCGGAGGGCGGCGCCGGGTGCGTCGGGCGGTGCGAGGCGATGTGCACGCTCTACGCGGCCGTATGCCCGATCGAGCTCGCGGACATCGCGGCCTGCGAGGCCCTCTGCGCGGTCTTGCCGGCGCCGCAGGTGTTCGACGCGTGCGGCTCGCTCACGGTCGAGGGCTCGCTCGGGTGCAGCACGCAGCAGATCTACGTAGCGCTCGGCGCGGTCGACAAGAAGGCGCGCGACAAGGTGTGCCGCGACATCCTGGAAGGCCGCTGCCCTCCTCCGGCGTGCGCGGCCGGCGACTAGGTCGATCCCGCCTCGCGAACGGCACCGCAAGCGGGGGAGTCTGCCTGCTCTCCGCCGGTGCGTTCGCCTGGGCAGCCGATCCTTGGGAGCGGGAAGCGCTCGCCGCGGAGGCGGGCGGCGACGTCTAGTACTACAGCCGCACGTCGGTGAGCGCCGAACGAGCTGGGCTCCACCAGTGTGCGGACAAGCCAAGCGTCATGATCGTCCGGCCGCTCATCGAGTCCCGCGGAGATTCGGCGACGTGCGGCTGTAGTACTAGAGGACTGATCAGGTTGATTTTGCGATAATTCCGGTCGCTTCGATGCAAGGCTCGACGGTTTCGTCGGGCCATGATCTCGTCCGCGTCCGGAGGTGCACGGATGGAACGATGGTTGCCGCCGGTGGAGCTGTCGCGGCAAGAGCAGGCGCTGATGAAGCGGCTGACGCGCGTGAGAGCACTGTTCGGCTTTCTCAGGCTGCACCGGCACGAGCTGTTCGATGAGACGTTCCAGGAGCAGCTGGAGGGCATGTACCGGACGACGGGGGCAGGCGAGCCGCCGCATCCACCGGCGCTGATGTGCATGGTCACGCTGCTCCAAGGCTACGTCGGCGCATCGGATGCCGAGGCGGTGGAGTTGTCCGTCGTCGACCTGCGCTGGCAGATGGTGCTCGGCTGCCTGGGTGCGGCGACGCCCCCGTTCTCGCAGGGCGCACTGCAGGCGTTCCGAGAGAGGATGGTCGCGCACGAGATGGACGGGATGCTGCTGGAGCGGACCGTGGCGCTTGTTCGGTCCGGCGCGATGACGGAGGGCGAGAGGCGTGCGGTGTCCAAGGCGCTGCGCGTGGCCATCGATAGCCGCCCTTTAGCGGGGGCCGGGCGGGTTGAGGACACGATCAACCTGCTCGGCCACGCTGCACGCAGCATCGTCCGCGTCGTGTCGAAGATCACGGAGCGTCCGCCCGAGGAGATCTGCCGCAAGGCGGGCATCCCGCTGCTCCTGGCTCCCAGCATCAAGGCCGGGCTCGATCTGGACTGGAGCGACCCGAAACAGAAGGCGGCGGCAATTCAGATCCTGGAGCGGCAGGTCTCGTCGCTGCAGCAGTGGGTCGACCGCCACCTGGACGACGTCGTCGAGCAGCCGCTTCGCATCTATCTGGATGCGGTCACCCAGGTTCGAGACCAAGACCTGGAAACAGTCGAGGATGGGACCGTACGCATCCGGCAAGGCGTTGCGCCTGACCGCCGTGTCTCCATCGAAGATGCTGAGATGCGCCACGGCCGCAAGAGCCGCTCGAAGCGGTTCGGCGGCTACAAGGAGCACATCGCACGCGACCTTGACCTTCCCATCATTGTCGCCTGCGCGGTCACGCCCGCGAATCGGCCCGAAGAAGAGGGAGCCTCGCCGATCGCCAAGGACATTCAGCGTCAGCGGCTGCGCATCGTCGAACTCCACATCGATCGCGCCTACGTGAACAGTCCCGTCGTTGATGACGTGATCCGCGCGAAGGGCCGGGTGTTCTCGAAGCCTTGGGGGCAGCGGGCTCGCAGCCCCGACTTGTTCAGCAAGCGCGACTTCAAGATTGACCTGCGTACCAAGACGATTACGTGTCCGGCAGGGCAGGTCGAAGTGTTCGAACCGGGCGACACGGTCGAGTTCGATCCTGAGGAGTGCAGCGCGTGCCCTCTCCGATATCCCGCCACCACACGCGCGACGCGATCACCTCTGCGCCCCGATCGACCCGTGGCGTTCGCAGCGAACCCGCCGGAGGAGCGCATCGCGCTCCGCGGCGTGCTCTCCGCGACCACGACGCTCGCGGTGCTCGTGCAGGAGACGGCACGCCGAGAGCTGTCCCTCGGTGGTCCCGAGCTCAAGCATCGCTCGCGCGCGCTCGATCCTCGGATCGATCCGAGCATGCGCCGCGCCGGTGTGCTCCCGGAACGACATCTTGCCCGCGGCGGAGACCGCGCGGGCCGTCGTGGTGCTGCCCTGATGGGCGGGCACGGCGGAGGCCGTGACGGCCTCTCGCCGGATCGCGCTCTCGGGTCGGCCCGGCCCCACGCCGCGCTGGCCAGCAGGCGCCGCCGGCATCTCGAGCGCGGGCTGCACGCGCCCCGAGGCCGCGAGCAGGGGCGCTTCGGCAAGGCCAGCCGCTGGGCCGGGCCAGGCAGCGCCCGCCCCGAGCACGAGCCCTGCTGCCGCCGTCCCATGCAGCCTGAACCGGCGAAGCCCCCGTAAGGCGTCGTGAAGCCACGCACCGGAGAAGAAGGGCACGAAACACGGCACCGCGGGCTGCCTGCGCCGGTGCTGCGCCGCCTGCCAGCGCCCTGCCTCCTGCTCGATCCTGTCCCAGGCGGCAGCGAGCCGTGACTTGACGGTGTTCTCGGGGAGCGCGTGCGCCCCGGCGATCTCGGCGAGCGTCCGGCCCAGGAGCTCGTGCTCGATGAAGACCATGCGACGTGCGTCGTCGAGCTTGTCGATGAAGCGCCAGAGGACGGAAGCCTGCTGGCGGGCGATCAAGGAGGCTTCCGGGCCCGGCCGCTCGTCCGAAGGATCCTCGTCCTGGAGGGGTGCGATCACCTCGTGCCGGCGGCGCGATCGCCGCCGGCTGCTGCGCACCACGTTTCTGACGAGCTGGTCCACATACGCCGCGGCGTCCCTCGCCAGGCCGATGCGCGCGCGGTTCTCCAGGATGCGAAGCCACGCGTCCTGGATGACGTCATCGACGTCCTGAGCCGGCACGCGCATGGCGCGCGCGAGCCGGCGGAAGCGATCGGAACCAAGCGTACCAGGGGCCGCGATGGCCAGGCTCGCCGAGGTGCTCACATCCATGCACGTCCAGATGCTTCAGGCGCGAAAAGAGGTGACCCAATCGACCGGTGCGACGAAGAACGGTGCGCGAAGGTGCGTCCGCAGGGGGGATAACGAGAAGGCCACGGCTCCGTGGAATCATTGCGCAGGCGACGTCGGATTTATCATGCAAAAGCGCAGCGTTCGATATCCACACGCGCTTGCTGGGCCGACAACCTTGTTGATAAAGTGGGCCGCATGACGCTCTTGCGCTCGGCCCTGTCCGGGATTTGCCTTCTCGGCGTGCTGGGCAGCGGCATCGGGCTCGCGCGCGCAGCACCCGCGCTGACCGAGAGCGCGGCAGCGATGGAGGCGCGCCAGAAGGCCCGGATTGCCTTCGGCGCGCGGAAGTGGACCGAGGCGGAAGCGAGCTTCGAAGCCGTCCTGGCGGCGCCCGACGCCGCCGGAATGACCGCGGTGCAGCGGGCCGAGGTGCTCGGCTATCTCGGGCTTTGCGAGCTGGAGCAGGGCAAGCACCGGGAGGCCGCCGAGCACCTGGGAAAGAGCCTCGAGCAGGACGCCGCGCTGAGTCGCGCGCTCCTCGACAGGTTCACGCGGGCGTTCGACACGGCGATCGAGCACGTCGGCAGGATCTATGTGGCTGCCTCCCCGCCCGACGCCGAGATCCTCCTGGACGGGGAGCCCGTCGGCACGGGCGCCACGGTCCACGAGCTGTTCGTCGCGCCGGGCACGTACACGCTCCGGGCCCGGCTGTCGGGGCACGGGGAGGGCTCGCAGCGGGTCGAGGTCGATGCGGGGAAGACGGTCAGCGCGGCGCTGCAGCTCGTGCGCGCCGTCGACGCGCCCGCGCGCGTACTGGATCCGGGCGCGGGGAAGAGCGAACCGGTCAAGCCGCAGGCCCCGGGGCCGGTGGCATCGTGGCTCGGGCCGGCGCGTATCGCCGGCATCGGTCTGACCACGGCGACGGCCTCACTCGGCGCCCTGTTCATGGTCCGCGCGAGCGCATCCAACGGCGATCTCAAGGAGCGCAACAGCAAGCTGGACGCGCTCGGGTTCACGCCGTGGGCGTGCCGCGAACCGTCGCCGCCTTCAGCGTGCAACGAGCTGGCGGTCCTCCGGCGAGAGCGAGATCAGTTCGCCGCCCTCGGCACGGCGATGGTGGTGGCGAGCGGCGTGGTCGGCGCCATGACGGTCGCCTCGTTCTTCACGGATTTCTCCTTTCTGCAGTCCGAGCCCACGGGACCCCGCGTCGCGTTCTCGCCGGCCTCAACGCCAGGGCAGATCGGCCTCGTGGCGCACGGGGTGTGGTGATCCGAGGAGCCAGGGACATGCACTTTCTCCAGGGACGACACGTGCGGCGGCTGTGCACCGTCGCCGCCTTCTCGACGAGCGGCGCGGGAGGGCTCTCCGGCTGCACGTACACAGAGGACTGCGGTGAGGAGCGGATGTGCCTCGCCCCCCCGCCGTCGCCGTGCGAGGTGAACGAGCCGGGCATGGGGCCCGTGATGGACGAGTGCGGGGTGTTCGCCAGCGCCAGCGCTCCAGCGGAGGGCGCGCGCGCGGGCACGCGGCTCGAGCCGCTCGGCTCGCTGCAAGCCGCGATCGTGGAGGCGCAAGGGCGGGGCTTGCGCCACGTCTATGCGTGCGGCGAGATGTTCGAGGAAGAGGTCACCCTGGTCTCGGGGATCCACCTCTGGGGCGGCCGTGGCTGCGATGACGGCGCGTGGTCGTTCGATGGCGCCAACCACCCGACGATCATCGCCCCGCCTTCGGGGATCCCGCTGCGGGTCGTGGGGGACGAGGGCGCGACGTCGGTCATCTACGGCGTGCGCGTCGTGGCGGCGGACGCCTCCGCGAGCGATGGCAAGTCGTCGATCGCCATGATCTTGAGCGCGGGGGCCGGAGCGATCGTGCGATCGAGCGCGATCGTCGCGGGCGACGGCAAGGACGGGGAGCCGGGGAAGGACGCGGACAGCGAGCGGGCAGCGGACGGCGGGCTGGGAATCGACGGCGCGGACGCCTGCACGGAGGACTCCCCGACGGGTGCCCTTCCGGTCGTGACGGCGTGCGACGACGGCGCCGAGTCCACCGGAGGCTACGGGGGCGACGGCGGGCTCGACGCGGGGGGCGATGGCGCGCCGGGGCAGCCGAGACCAGCGGGGAACCAGGACCCGGAGAAGACGGGGCTCGGAGGCCGCGGCGCGGATGCCCTCACGAGATGTAAGGAAGGGGATCCTGGCCCCGACGGCGCCGCCGCCGGTCGCGCTGACGGCGCGGTCGGCATGGGTTACCTCACCGAGGACGGCTGGGTCGGCGTTCGCGGTCAGGACGGGGAGCGGGGCGGCGTCGGCCATGGGGGGGGCGGCGGGGGCGGCAGCAAGGGGCGAGGCGAGCAGCTCGCGTGTCGGGCGGGCTTGCCTGAGGGCGGCGCGGCCGGTGGCTCGGGCGGGAGCGGCGGCTGCGGGGGCCGGGGAGGTCACGGCGGCGGCTCTGGCGGGGCGAGCATCGGTGTTGTCGCGCTGCAGGGGAGCTCGGTGACGCTCGAGGCGACCACCGTGACCGCGGGCAACGGCGGCAACGGCGGCGTCGGCGGAACGGGCCAGCCGGGTGGTGTCGGGCGATGGGGCGGGCACGGGGGCACGACCTTCGTGATGGGTATGTGGGAGGCATGTCGTGGCGGCCGTGGAGGCAACGGCGGTCGCGGCGGAGATGCCGGCGGCGGCCTCGGGGGGCCCTCCTACGGCGTCGCATCCTTCGGCGCCTTCGTGGGCATCGGCCTAGATGCCCATCTCCAGCCTGGAGGCGCCGGCAAGGGCGGGTCCGGCGGCAACGCAGCGCCCAATGACCCTGTGGGCGAGGGAGAGGCGGGCCACTCGTTGCCCTACGTTCAGTTCGGTGCGCCCGACCCTGAGCCGCCCCGCTGAAGAGCCCGGAGCACGCCGCGTCACATCGAGGGAGAACCATGCGAATCACAGGAGCGATCACCCTGTTCCCCGCGGTGCTGCTCGTCGCGGCCGGCTGCGGCACCGCGCCGGGCCCGAGCGACGCTGGCGGAGCGGCGTGCGACGGCGCCTCGTCGTGTCCAGGCGACGCGCCGCCGGAGTCGGTCTGTCTCGAGCGCCTCGCCGCCAACGTGCTGGAGGATGGCTGCGGGGTGTTCGTCGCGGGGATGTTCGGGAACGGGGACGACGCGAACCCCGGCACAACGAGGGACAAGCCGGTGCGCACGCTGCAGCGCGGCGTCGAGCTCGCGCGCACCGGACGAGGGCGCGTCTTCGCGTGCAACGACGGGTTCTACGGCGCCCTGGCGCTGCCATCCGGCGTCGATCTCGTCGGCGGATACCACTGCTTGAGCTTTGAGCACGAGCCTGGCGGGCGCCCGACACTTCAGATCGTCGACACGTTCGAGCCCATCCTGACCGTCGTGCCCGCGAGCCCCGGCGACACGGGAGCCGCGGACGGCGTATCGACGATCGTCGACATGCGGCTCGTCTCGCACGGCTCGATCACGATGCTCGTCCAGTCCGGCACGGCCGTGGAGCTCATCCGGAGCCAAGTTCGCGCCTCGTCCGCATGGGGGGGCCGCGATGCCGAGAAATGGCCCTATCCGAACGAGGCAGCGGAGGGGCCCGATGGGCAGTACGGGGGCGACGCGTGCTCGGCCGCCGTCGTCCCTGGTGGCGCTGCGGCGGTGAACCCGTGCGAAGGAGGGATTCCGAGCGTCGGCGGGAAGGGAGGGGACGGGCTTCCCGACGGCGCTGGCGACGGCGGGGACGGGCTGCCGTTCGTTGCGTACAGCCCGACGTCCGGGCGGGGGGGAGACGGGGAGGTGACAGGCGTCGATTGCGAAGAGGGATCTGTCGGGCGCAGCGGCGCGCAAGGTGTGACCGGCGCCGCCGGCAAGGGCATGGGGCGCATCACCGAGGCAGGGTGGGAATCCGACAAAGCCGGCGACGGGGGCAGGGGCATGCCAGGCCAGGGTGGCGGCGGGGGTGGCGGCCATCGGGGAGGGCTCGCCGTGTGCGGTGCGGGGTCGAAGGGAGGAGCCGGCGGCGGCTCCGGCGGCGCCGGCGGCTGCGGCGGTCGAGGCGGCCGAGGTGGCGAGAACGGCTATCCGTCGATCGGCATCATCGCGCTTCATGCCAAGCTGACCGTGCGCGATAGCGAGATCGAGACATCCGAGGCCGGGCAGGGCGGCGACGGCGGGCCCCCCGAGGAAGGCGGCCGAGGCGGTCGCGGCGCTCCGGGAGGCGCCTTGGGGGGCGGCCTGTGGTCCTGTCAGGGTGCCAACGGGGGCGACGGGGGTCCTGGCGGCTACGGCGGCCCCGGGCGTGGCGGCGACTCGATCGGCATCGCCTACCTCGACGAGGACCAGCTCACGCTGGAGGGCGTCTCCTATGAGCTCGGACTGCCGGGCAAGGGCGGCGTGAGCTGGGATATCTGGTCCGGCGACGAGGTCACGGGGGAGGAGGGCATCGCCGCCGAGACGTTCCGGTTTCCTGACTAGTCGGGATCTTCTCGGAAGGACGACGCGGTCCGCAGACGATCCGCGGAGGCAGACGAGCCCAGGGCGACGCCCGTAAGGTGCGGTTAGGCACGCGTCCGATCGGCCATCGGAGCCTTTGCGATTACTGTCGCGAGGATTGTCAGGATAAGCGCCCGTACAAGTACAGTGAATGCTACAGCTGTGGATTCGAATGAACACGACGGACCTGCCTGCCCTCCTCGACGCGACGCATGTTGCCTTTGACCCGCCAACAGCAGACCGCCTGGTGCAACTCGGCGCGGCCAACGTCGTGCGTTCGTCAGATTGCCTTGTTGTCGGGCCGAGCCGCCTCGATGCCCTGGAACATGTGCGGACGCGTGAGGCCTGGCGCTCTTTGTCTGAAAAGCGTTCGGATGCAGACGAATCGGGCCAAAAGTGGGATCAGCTCTATTCGCAGGATGTTCGCTGGGAGCTGCCCGTTGTTTTGTGGGTATCAGTGAGCCTCCATGAACGAGTGAACCTATGGAGGGTCTGTAGCTGGCTGCGGCACATCGGGATCGCGTGCAGTGACGTCCTCATCGTCGAGCTCGAGCGTGTCTACGGCACAATGAATAGGTTCCGCGAGCCACCGAGCATGCCGCGGTTCAACTGCTCCGCGTCGGTCGCCGACCATCTCGACAACGTTCTTCTGGATCGTCTCGCCAAGTCGTGCCCTTGGCCAGTGGAACGCTACGATCGTGCCGTTCGCCTCTGGGAAAGCTACGCCGATGAGGATCCTTTGCCCTTCGTCGAAAGCTGTATGGCTGGTGTCGAAGGGTTTCCGGAACTTGCCCCCTTGTGGGAACTTCTGTCATCTTTCTTTCCCAGGAAGACCACGGAATGTAGCCTGCGCCTCAGCCAACTCGATGAACTCATCCTGACCATCCTCTCGGCAGGTGAGTACCAAACTGACGTGCCCGTGTTCTGCCACAAGTCGCAGTCTGGATTGGAGCTGCGGGAGCTCCTCTCCTGTACAGGCGACCTGTTCCTGGAAGATCGTCTGGCCCAATGGGCGAGGCACGCTTCGAACGAGTTCGTAGAGCCCGCACCCGACGTGAGGCCTGACGTTGCGATGAAGTCGTGGGTGTACCGCCTCACCGAACGTGGCGCGCAGCTCCGAGACAGGGGACTTGATCAACTCGCGGACGCGCCGCGCCTTCCCGTAGCGGGGACCGAAGCGTACTCACCTGTGGCCCCCTGGGTGCTGCTCGAAGACGGACGGCTCGCTCGCCTGTGAGGGCTAGCCTAAAACCCGCGATCGGAAGCCAGCTGGCCCACTGGATTCAGCCCTGTAGACCGAAGTGATAGAGGGACTCGCCATGCCCCCTGAGCCGGAAGACCAGGACCCGCGCCCGCCGCCTACCGAGGCGGAGCTGGCAGCGATCCCGGATACGGCCACCTTCGCCGCAGCCCTCGTGTGGTGCGGCTATCTCGCGTCACCCAGGATGGTCGCGAAGATCCCCCCCGCGGATCTGCGCCGCCCTGCGCTCGGCCACATCGACAGCCTGCTCGCCACCTTCCGGCCAGTCCGCCGGGATCAGCCGGAGACGCGGGCATGGTGGCTAGCGCTGCTCGAGCGCCTCGAGAGCTTCCGGGCGCTCTGCGAAGCATGGGACGGCACCAGAGCGCCGCCCATGCCGTTGCAGGAGGCCGCGCGGGCGGTCCTCATGCACCTGAATCACAAGTCGAGTTCGGAGGAGTACGAGACGCTCGATGAGGAGGTAAGCCCGTTCTACCTCCAGCCCCCCAGCCCGCGGGGCGCCCAGGAACGTCGGCGGTAGGTGCGGCGATCACCGCGCGATCGAAGTCCGCCCCTGCCCGCCTGTCAAGCGAGCGCCGGGAGCCGACACGCTGGCGAGGCGCGAGGGAGCGGCCGAAATGCCCCGGCCGCGGCGCCGGCGCCTCAGCCGCGGCCGCGGGTATGGGCGAGCGCGTAGGCCATGCCGCTCTGCAGCGTGCCGAGCGTCAGCAGGCCGTCGAGCCCGGCGGCGTCGTGGACGAGCCGCTGGGCCGCCGCGGGCCGCACCCCGGTGAGGATCGCCTGGGCGCCGACCAGGCGCAGCGCGCTCGCGGCCCGGGCGAGGATCGCCGCCGGGGCGGCATCGAGCTGGCGCACGCCGGTGATGTCGAGGATCACCACCTGCGCGCGCGTGCGGACCGAGCCCTCGAGGGCCGTCGCCAGCACCTGCGACGCGCGGGCGTCGTCGAGCACCCCGATCAGCGGCATCACCACGATGCTCTCCGTGATCGGCAGCAGCGGCGCCGCCATGTCCGCCAGGCGCTCCTCCTGGACGCGCAAGATCTCCGCCTGCGCCGCCGACCGCTCGCGCTCGGCCCGCTCGCGCTCGCCGATCTCGCGGCGCGTCTGCGCGTGGGCCTCGCGCAGCGCCTCGCCCTGGCGCACCAGGTCGGCGTTGACCGCCTGGAGCTGCTCGAGCGCGGTCTGCAGCTCGTGTGTGCGCGCCTCGACCTGCTGCTCGAGCTGCTCGCGGGCCTGCTGCACGCTGGCGTACAGCCGGGCGTTCTCGATCGCCACCGCCGCCTGCGCCGACAGCAGCTGCAGCAGCTCGACGCGCTCGGGCGCGAAGGCGTCGCGGGTCGCGTTGTTCTCGACGTAGAGGATCCCCGACAGCCGGCCCTGGTGGAGCAGCGGCAGGCACAGCACCGAGCGCGGGCGCTGGCTGGCGACGTAGGGGTCGCGGGCGAAGCGGGGCTCGGCGCCGGCGTCGCCGAGCAGCACGCCCTCGCGGCTGCGGGCGACGAAGCGGGCCACCGAGGTCGCCAGGGCGGCGTCGTCGCGCATCGGCTGGTCGAGGCCGACGCGGACCTCGTCGGGCGCGGTGCGCATCTCGGCGGCGATCGACAGGTCCTCGCCCTGCGGCACGAGCAGGAAGCCGCGCTGGGCGCCGGCGCGGAGCATGACGATCCGCATCAGGCGGTCGAGCAGCCGGTCGAGCACCAGCTCGCCGGCGACCGCCTGGGCGGCGTGCATCAGGCCCTCGAGGTCGAGCGAGCCGCCGCCGAGCCTGCGGGTGGTGGTCGTCGAGCGGCTCGTGCTGTGCCCAGCGCGTGCGGGCACGGGCGGGGCGAGCAGGTCGGCGCGGGTGAGCAGCAGCTGGCCCGCCTTGGCGGCCGCGCCCCAGCGGGCGAAGCCGACGTGGGCGTCCTGCAGGTAGGCGCCGGCCAGCGCGCGACGGTTGCGGCGCAGGTGCAGCCGCGCCGCGCACTCGCTCGCCAGCGCCGCGTGGAGCACGAACCCGCGCGCCTGCGCCTCGGCGATCGCCTGCTCGTAGCCCGCGATCGCCTCGGCGTCGCGGCCGGCCAGGCGCGCCGCCTCGGCGTCGAGCAGGTGCTGGAGCGCCACGAACTGCGACGGGTTGCTCGTCGACCACGGCCGCAGGGCCGCGCGCTCGCGCTCGAGCTGGTGCGCCAGCGCCTCGCGCTCCGCCTCGCCGGCCGCGTCCCAGCGGGCCGCGGCGACCAGGCCCGAATAGGAGTACTGCTCGGGCGAGTACATGTGCCCGGCCCCGGCGCCGCTCTCGTGCAGCTCGCGGGCGCGGACGGCGAGCTCGAGCCCGCGCTCGTACTCGCCGTACAGGTAGGCGAGGCGCAGCTTGCTGACCGCGTAGAGCCACGGCACGAGCCCCCCGGGCGGCATGTGGGCGACGAACGCGTCATCATCGAAGCCGTCACCGTCGAGGGCGCTCGTCGCCGACTCGCCCATCAAATTGACGACCACGCGGCGCATGAACTCGACCACCGCCGTCGACGCGACATCGCGGGTCTTCCGCAGGAGCGCCGTGACGTCGTCGATGCGGGCCTCGGCGCCGCGGATGTCGGCGTCGGCGATCAGCGCCAGCGCGGCCGATTGCAGGCAGTAGAACGACACGTAGGCGAAGTTGCCGACCTCGAGCGCGACGCGCCGCGCCGAATCGCGGTACTCCTCGCCGGCCGAATACGGCTGGCGGTAGAACACGACCGACGTGCCGAACAAGAAGTGCACCATGCAGCGGGTGCGCAGGTTGCCGGTGCGCTCGTTGAGCTTGACCCCGAGCTCGCCGAATTCGTAGGCCTTGCCGAGCTCGCCGGTGACGCCGGCGAGCAGGATGCTGTACACCGCGTAGCTGTAGTCCGACCCGTCGACGTTGCCGTGGCGCAGCGACAGGTTGACCATGTGCAGCACGATCAGGGGGAACAGCGCCGGCCTGCCGACGAACACCGGCCCCGACATCGACGCCAGGAGCCGCATCACGACCTCGACGTCCGGGTCGCGCGCCGGCGGGGCGTCGAGCAGGGCGCCGACCCGCCGCTCGCCGAGGTTCTCGTGGGCCGCCGCGAACGCGGCCGCGACGGCCTCCTGCAGCGCCGGGCCCTCATCGGGCAGGCCGAAGCCGTACATCGCCAGCGCCGCGCGCCCGGCCGCGACCACCGCCGCGAAGTCGCCCATCGCCGCGTGTAAGAGGACGCGGAGGTCGTAGACCTGCGCCCGCTCCTCGCGCGAGCGCGCCCGCGCGAGCGCCTCCTCGAACAGCGCGTCGGCCTCGGCGAACGCCCCGCACAGGTACGCGCACTCGGCCAGCTCGACGCGCAGCGCGAACGCCAGCTCGAACCAGCGCGCCCACGGGTCGGCGCCGAGGCACTCGCAGCCGGCCTGGAAGTACTGCCGCGCCGCGTGGTAGGCCGTCGCCGCACGCGCCCGCCGGCCCGCGCGGAGGTTGAGTCGCGCCAGCGCGATCCGCTCGTCGCCGTCGATCCGCGCCAGCGCCACGTCGAGGTGGCCGACGACCTCGAACAGCGCCTCGTCCGGCACGCCCGCCGGGTACGCGTCGCGCAGCAGCCGGCCGACGCGCAGGTGCGTCGCCTCCCGCACCTCGCTCGCCAGCAGCGAGTCGGCGGCCTGCTGCACGCGGTCGTGGAGGAAGCGGTGGAGATCGTCGCCCTCGCCGCCGGCGAGCGGCATGACCAGGCCCTCGCGGACCAGCTCGCCGAGCGCCGCGGTCGCGTCGTCGCCGTCGTCGCTGCCGACGGCCGCGAGCACGCGCCACGAGAAGCGATAGCCGACGCACGCGGCCCGCTGCAGCAGCCGCTGGGCCGCGGGGGTCAGGCGGCGGATCTTGCCGGTGACGAGGGTGACGACGTTGTCGGTGACGTCGCGCGCCTGCACCTGCGCGTCGTCCCACACCCACCGGCACGCGGCGGGGTCCCAGCGCAGGAGGCCGTCCTCGACGAGCAGCAGCAGGAACTGGCCGATGAAGAACGGGTCGCAGTGGGTCTTCTCGCCGACGATCCGCGCCAGCGCGGCGACCTGCGACCGCTCCATCACCAGGGTGTCCGCCAGCAGCTCCTCGACGTCGGCGAGCGCCAGCGGACCGAGCGGCACGTCGCCGACCTCGACCCCCGCCGCGCGCAGATCGGCGAGCGCGGCCGGCAGCGGGTGCCCGGGGCCGACGTCGTCGTCGCGGTAGGTGCCGAGCACCAGCAGGTACCTGCATTCGGCGTCGAGCAGCATCTCTTGCAAGAGGCGCAGCGACGCCGGGTCGACCCACTGCAGATCGTCGAACACGAGCACGAGCGGGTGGTCGGCGGCGGCGAAGACCCGCAGCAGGGCGGTGAAGATCAGGTTGAAGCGGTTCTGCGACTCGGCCGGGCCGAGCCGCGGGACCTCGGGCTGCGGGCCGACGATGAGCTCGAGCTCGGGGATCAGATCGGTGAGGAGCTTGCCGCTGCTGCCGAGGGCGGACGCGAGGGCTCGCCGCCACGCCTCGAGGACCTCGGGCGCGGCCGTCAGCAGGGTGCGGCACAGCTCGCGCAGCGCCGTGGCGATCGGGGCGTACGGCGCGCCGCGGTCGTATTGATCACACTTGGCGGCGACGAAGAACCCGCCGCCGCGGGCGACCGGCGCCGCCAGAGTCTGGACCAGCGCCGACTTGCCGGCGCCGCCGGGCCCGCGCACGAGCAGCAGCGTGCGCGCGCCGTCGGCGACGCCGGCGGAGGTCGCGAGCAGGACGTCGATCTCCTGCTGCCGTCCGTACAGGCGCGGCGGGATCCGCGGGGTCGACGGCCGGTCGGCGCTGCCGAGCGCGAACGGCTCGATCGTCCCCGTCGCCGCCCACGCGGCCGCGCAGCGCTGCAGGTCGGCCCGCAGCCCGGCCGCGCTCTGGTAGCGATCCTCGGCCGCCTTGGCGAGCAGCTTCATGATGATGTCCGACAGCACCGGCGGCACCTTCGGCATCAGCACCGCCGGGGCGACCGGCACGCGCGCGAGCTGGCTGTGGACCAGCGCCATCGCGTCGCCGGCCTCGAACGGCAGCACCCCGGTCACGAGCTCGTAGAGCGTCACGCCGAGCGAGTACAGGTCCGAGCGCGCGTCGACCGGCCGGTTCATCCGCCCGGTCTGCTCGGGCGACATGTACGCCAGGGTGCCCGCCATCCCCGCGCCCGCATCGACGCGCGACGCCTCGTCCTCGCCGCCGGCGATCGCCAGGCTGAAGTCGATCAGCTTCACCTGCCCGGTCGCCGGGTTGTGGACGATGTTGTGCGGCTTGACGTCGCGGTGCAGCAGCGGATAGCGGTGCAGCAGGTCGAGCGTGCCCGCCACCTCGACGCCGATCGCCAGCACCGCCGCGAGGTCGAGGGCGCCGGCGTGGAACAGCACGTCGAGCGAGCGACCGCCGCAGTCCTCGAGCACCAGCGCGAGCTCGTCGCCGATCGTCTCGAGCGCGTGCGCCTTGATCACGCCCGGCAAGTCGAGCGATCGCAGCACCGCGAACTCCCGCCGAAGCGCGCCGTGGATCGCCGGCGCGAGCGGCCCGCCCTTGCCGATCTTGACGACCACGCGGGCGCCGTCGCGGACGCGGACGGCCCGATGGATGACCACGCCCGCGCCCTCGTGCAGCCTCGCGGTGAACGTGTACGCGCCCTGTTCTGCCATGATTGTGCCTCGTGGCCCGTCGATCGTCGCGCCCGGCCGCCGCGCGAGTCATCGATCGCGCACCGCTTCCGAGCGTACGTGACGCCGCGCGACCGGGTAAAGCATCTGCGTCAGCGCATCGCCACCCCGCCGGCTGTCTCGCCGACCCGAGGCTCGCGGATGGAAATCGCGGACTCCCGTGGCAGCGCAGACTAGCCCAGGATGGCGCGCTCTTCAGCGCGATGACGCGTCTCTTCGTCGAGAGCGTGGAGCGGTTGTACGAACAGCGCGCCGTGCGCCGAGGCGCGCTCGGCGCAGCCAAGAGCGGCGCGGTGACCGTCGTGCAACGCACGTCCGGCGACCTGCGGCTCAATCCACATCTGCACGTTGTCTTTCTCAACGGGGCTTACCACGAAGACGGCGCCGAGCTCGTGTGGAACGAGCTCGGTCACCTGCAGACGCGCGCTGTCGGTCAGGTGCTCGAGGACGCCGTCCGGCACATGATGCGCCCCCTGCGACGGCACGGGCTGTTCGAGCTCGAGCATGGCGTCGACAAGGACAACGAGCCCGAGGCCGCGCTGTGCGCCTCCGCGGTCTCCGGACGAGAGCCGCCTGCCGGACCGCAAGCTGATCGGACCGCGCCCTGCGAAGCCGCAACAGCCCGCGAAGGCGGACGACGAGCCTGCTCAGAGACGCAAGCGGGGCGGCTACCGGGCGGTCGACGACCCGCGCCGAGCTTCTGCGCCGCACGTTGGCGCTCGATGTCCTCGAGTGCCCGGCCTGCAAGGGCAGGATGAAGCTCGTCGCCATGATCACCGAACCGAGCAACATCGCCCGCTTCCTCACCGCGCTCGGTGAGTCGACAGACGTTCCAGGCCGCTCACCCAGCGCCGACGCGGCGGCCGCCGTACTGGGGGTTCGGGGCGCAGGGCGCCGCAGGCGACCCGGAGCCCCGAGCGTTGAAGAGCACCGTCCTGCGCCGCACGGCGCTCGGGGACGCCGCGTAGCCGCCACAACATCCCGGGCCGGACCAACTCCCGGAGGGCGATCTGTGCCTGCGGCACGCCGATGCGCCTCTTTGCACGCTCTGCGCCGCGCGGGGCCCGCTCTTTCGACCCATGAACGAGGCGTCGCGACGCGCGCGGTCCCGCCACTTCGGTTCGCCGCGCCACACTTCTTCGCGCAGCGATCCGACTTCTTTTACCTACGCGCCAGCACTGCTCACCGCGGCCGCGGCGCCGGGACTCCTCGCCTCGCACACCGCCGAGCTCTGCGCCTCCACGGCGGGGCACCCGTACCTCACGCAGGCACTGGCCGAGGAGGCCGCGCGCGCCGAATCGCTCGCGGCGGGGGCGGCGGCGCTCCTGCGCGCCGAGACCCACAACATCCCGCACGTCTTCCACGCGATCGTCCGCGAAGGCCTCGAGCCTCTCTTCCGGCAGATCGTCGCTGGCGAGCCGGTCCCCTTCACGCGCCTCGATGACGCCGTCGCGCGGCTCGAGCTGATGGGCGTGCTACGCGACGCGTCCGGGCTCTGCCGACCGCGCAACACGCTCTACGCCACCGCGGCACGGCGCCGCTACGGAATCTCCGCGCCGGAGCAGGCGCGCGAACCGCAGCGCCGGTACCAGGCGGGTCAGGCGCCCCTCGTCGGGGTCAGCGCCTACATCGCGCGAGAAGACTTCGACGATCTGTCGGCCGCGGAGCGTGACGTGCGCGCGCTGCAGTCGGAGGACAACTTCGTGAACGCACTTGCCCCTGAGCGCACAGCGCCGGCGTACGAGCGACCCGGACCTGTGGTACGCATTGGAGCAGCAGCCGAGGTATCGATGCCCTTCCCGCGTAGCCTGGTCGAGGCCCTCCGCCACAAACAGCTCGTCCCCTTCGTCGGGGCGGGCGTCGCAATGGCAGTGCGGCGGGCTGCCGATGGCAAGTGTCTCTTCCCGAGCTGGCCTGCGCTGCTCGCTGCTGCCGCGGTACGCCTCGAGGAAGAGGGTCGCCACAAGGACGCGGTGCTGGTGAACGCGTTCCTCTCGTACGACACGCCGCGGCTGCTCGAGGCGGCGCAGGAGGCAAAGCGCGCGCTCGGGCCGACCTGGAACCGCTTCCTCGTCGAGCAGCTCAACCCGGACGCGAAGGACGTGCAGCCGTCATCGCTCGATCTGGCGCGGCTCGTGTGGGGGCTGGGCAGCCAGCTTGTCATCACCACGAACTACGACGCCGTCCTGCGCTGGGCGTGCCCCGATCCTCCCAACCTACGCGAGTGGATCATCGAGACCCCATCCGGCCTGGTCGAGCTACTCCAGGGCACGCTGCAGCGGCCCACGGTGTGGCACCTGCACGGCACCATCCACCATGTGGACGACATCATCCTCACACCCGACGGATACACGACGCTGTACCCGTCGAGCCCCACAGTGGCGGTGCGCTACACGGCCGCCCTTCAGTCGCTGCGCACGCAGATGGCAGGGAGGACGCTGCTCTTTGTCGGTTTCAGCCTCGAGGATCGGCTGTTTGGCAACCAACTCCGCTGGGTCTCCGAGGCATTTCGGGGCGCGGTCGGTCCGCATTTTGCTCTCGTTCGGAGTGAGGACCGGAGGGCATTCGAGCAGCGTGCCGCAGAGCTGCCAATCGAGGTCATCGAGTTCGAGGCATTCGGCGAGCCCCTGCACGCGCGACTCCGCGCGCTCGCCATGGCAGCGGCGCCCGGGGGCGGGATGGATCATCAAAAGCCAGCTCCCGGAGTTCCCGCAGCATCCGAGCCCCTGTTGGCCATTCCAAATGATCTGGAATTCTCGGAGGAGTTGCGTCGAGCCACGCTCGCCGCGATCGACGAGCTGAAGGCGACACGACTTGATGGACAAAAGACTGACACCAACGTCTTCTGGACAGCGTTACCACTTGCACTTCAGGCCGTTCTCCGGGTGAGACGCCAAGCGAATCCGTCTCGCGAAGCTTGGTCGAAAGTCGCCATCGAGGTACTTCGCGCAACGTTGTACGCGCTCATAGGCCCTGAACTCATGCCGACTGATACGCTGTTCGATCGCAAGAGCGCATGGATCTTGCTGTGCTATCGCAAAGAACACAGACCGGAGCCAAGCTTTGGGCTCATGATGAAGGTCGTGGCGTCGAGCGAAGGCAACCTTCATGAAGAGGCAGAAAAAGGGCTCCTAGAGCTCCATGGTCAGGTCGTGTGCGGAGGCGCAGCTTCGGGAATACTCACGCTGCTTGACGTCGACAAGTCCGCTACCGATGAGCCCAGGACCGAGCTTTACGGCCAACACGGTTCTCCTGTGATGATTGCTTAGGATCTCGTCCGATAGCTGAATCGGTGCTCGGGCTCAACCAGAAACCGGGCCACGTATAATCGCACGCGTAGGCGAAGCGGGCTCGGATCCCCCCAACCCGCAATAGCGCCCTCCCACGCCCCTCTCTTCTTTGGGCATTTCATCCATGGCCCGTTCAGCGACGAGGACGTCTGCGAGAACATCTGTGATTGGGGCCGCGAGGACCATAGACGCCATGACCATAGGTGCCTGCTCCCCGGCCACAAGCTGCACTCGCAGCCCCAGGTCTCTTCCGTTCCCGCCTAGTAGCCTAACCGCCGAGTTGGAGCGGGTCGTTCGCGACGCCGGAACTCGAACATGATCGTGTCATCCCCTTTACGCAAAACGTTGTAGTGCTGCGAGACGGCTCGTTCCAAGAGTCTCTTGGCCGTCCCGTCCGGGAGCTGAAGCTTCTGGTCGACGACGGCGAATGTGATAGAGGCTTCGCTTTCGTCCTCGTTTAGCTTGTTGAACCATGATGTCAGCTCGTTCAGCGCATCCTCGTCCGTCACCCTCTCCCGGCGCGGTACGGGGATCTCAAACGGCACCTGGATCGGACGGGCCAGCCCGGGAACGTCGACCTCCAGGAGCCCTGTCGTGCGGAGGTCAACACCCTGGCCTCCAGCGTCTGAGGGTCCGAAGTAGAGGGTTGCATCCCCACGCTGAACCAGGTCGGTGTCTGTCGGCTGGTAGACGGCTTGTGGCGTGCCGGTCTGGTACGCCGTTGGCGGTGTTCCCAGTTCGTACTTAATGTTCCCGACCCGAAGAGAGAGCTTGGGCACCACAGGCGTCCGGCCGGTTCCTCGAGCGGTCACGCTGACGAACACGCCACCCACATCGGGGATATATCTCACGTCACCGATCTTCACATCAATTGGCCCTGAGGATGCGGGGTCATAGGTCCGAAACGTCTTGTCGAAGCGCGGCCCCACGACGTAAACCTGGAATGTGCCGCCGTCGCCTGAAGGATGAGGACCCTCCAATTCACGCTGTACGTTGTCCACGTCATGGATCTTCTCGTCGGGGTCGTGGATGAAGAAGGCAAGCACTCGGATGTTACGCACCGAGGAGTACAGCTTAATCCGCTGGAAGCACTCCTTGATTATTTCGTCTCCGCCGCGACTTGCCCTCAGCGTGGCTTTGACCTCGATCGCCAGCCCGAGCCCGTAGCTCACCAGATCGACCCGCCCGGCGTTACCTGCGACCTTGGACGTGGGATCTTCCAGCTTTAGGTCAGTTACCAGGGGCTTCAGCGCAGCGTAGGCGAGATCCTGAACGTCATACTCGTCCACGATCTCCAAGGGGGGCTTGTTCCTGCCGCGCTTCGTCAGCTTGTCGGTCATCCGGTCGAACCGCGAGCAGAACAGCAGGACGTCCTCGATGGTCACGGCCATGAGGGGCATCCTACCAGGATCCGCGCTGCGTGTCCGTTCAGCCCGAGCCCTCCACCCTGCCTGCGGAAGCCGTCCTACATTCACCTACAAATCGACCGAAACAGGTTGATCGGCGAGCCCCACGCTCTGTAGAGGGGCATGACAGCTCAGATCCCGACTAACATGCCCCCCAACGATCCCACTGACCGCGAGGCCAGCTCCCCCGAGAACGACGACCCCGACGACCTCAATTTACTCTCGGACATGCTCCGCCCGCCGCGGCGTGCGACCCCTTTCCAGCCCGAACCGGACGCCTCACCTGCGGAGCTCCCTCGCTTCCCGCGGTTGTTGAAGATTGTCTCGACCTCCATGCACCTCCATCGGTCCCCGATCGTGACGCAGGTGATCCGCGAGCTCGATCCGCAGGTAAGGGCACGACTGAGCTCCGCGTGCCGGGCTCTCCAGCGGTCTGAGGGCAGGTTGGTGGCTACGTGCATTTCCGTAGGCCTGATGGCGAGGATCGTCGCCGATGACCCTGACCTCGAGGACGAACTGACCATGAACGTCGCCGTCACTGCCTTTCACCGCGGCTTCGCTGCGATTTCAGGTTAGTTCCCCAGCGACGTCCGGGTCCCGAGGCCGGAGTAGCTCAGACCTGAGCCGGCAGCCGGAGACCGACACCGCGGGCACACCACGGCCCGCGTCACCAGCCGGACTGGTGGACAAAGGCATGGAAAGAGAGGGGGCTCCGACCTGCTCGGCCGGAGCCTCCACCCCGCTTCTCGAGGTAGTGACGCCTATATCACCTGGCACTTCATCTTACATCTAGCCCTCCGAGGAGTGAGCCGGACGCATACAGGTAGAGGGCGTCGGCGAGCAATTCGACGTTAGCAAAGCCATCTGCCGTAGCCGGGAATTGAATATAAGCTCCCGACTTAGACGCGCCGCCTATCAGCTCAAGCGCGAGTATTCGCCTCCCTGGTTCGAAAACGCACCTGCGCGACATCTTATTCGGCTCTACACCTTCCGTAATCTCGAACTCGCAAGGCACTTCCTCTTCCGCGAGGATGCTGTTGAGAGCGTCGGAGAGTTCTTGAGCTTGAGGCGTGGTGAACGTAGCCGTGCATGCGGCATTCCCCATTCGGATTTCCATCGTTCCGCACTCCCAGTTGAAGCTGCACGTCTGGGCTGGGGGTCCCGGGTTGATCAAGTCGACAATCGGCCTCTCGTTTGCTATAGCCATTTCAATTTCCTTTCTATGTTGCTTTCGCCCAACTCCGCCCAAGTGGCGTAGCTGGGCCTACCTCCTCCCCGCATCGCGGGGAGGTGATAATCTCAGGTCGCGGCCAGCCGCGACTCGACAGCTTCCGATCATTTTCGGAAATCAGGGTTCCCGAATCATCGAGAACCGCGGCTTCCGAATTTTTCGCGCCACCCTTCCGCGCCGGCGCCCCCGGACGACGCATCGACAACGCAAAGCGTCATCCCTTGCACGAGGAGCCCGGCCGCCTCCCGCCTGATCCCACCCGGAGGCCCTCGTCGCGAGGTGAGCGAGGGCGTTCGCTGTGCACGAGCGGCTGGAGGTGTGCCAAGAGCGGAGGGCGGCGAGCTTTACAGACAGACAGTAAGCAGGGCGTGGGTATGGGTCAAATCTGTCTGCGAACCTCGCGCGATTTCAACATGGACGCAACGACCGCAATAGATACGGATCATTTATTCAGTTACCTGGTCGGCGTGCCAGTCGTTCGGGCGAGCTCATGTGTTAATGGCCACCCCGATCCGCAGATTTCTGCCCCTCACATCGTGACGCCTGGGGGCGGGCGCGGGCGGCCGGGAAGTTCGCCCCGGCGAGGCGCGGCGGTAGAGATCACGCCCAAGCGGCGCGCCGGAAAGAAGAAGGCCCTGGGTAGCGACCAGGGCCTTCCGGGGATCGGCGACAGACCGATGTTCGGCCTGTCTCGCACGACCCAGCCGCCAAGGGCAACTTCCCGGCGCGCTGGCCCGGGGACTCGTGCAAGACAGCTTCCGGCTCGCCCGCTGTGGGTGCTGCGCCGAGATGTTCTTCGTCTGCGGCCGATGTGATCGAGGGCAGGTCTACTGCGGCAGCGGCTGCCGCGCCGCGGCTCGCCAGCGGGCTCTGCGCGCGGCTCGGCTGCGTCACCAGCGCTCCGCTGAGGGGCGGCTCGATCACCGGGATCACCAGCGTGCCTACCGCGTCCGACGGGGCCGGCGCGTGATGGATACGGGTTCCGACAACTTGCCCGCATCCGCCAGCGTGTGCCCGCGGACCGGCGCGCCGACGTCGACAGACGACGTGAGCGTGCTCGCGAAGTTTGAGGGGGTGCCGAGCACGAAGATTGAGGGACGCGCGGCGTCATGGCGGTCGCGGCGTTGGGCATGGCCGGGCCGCGACGCCAGGACGGACACGAGCACGAAGTTTGAGGGCCTTTGAGCGCGAAGAGCGAGGGACGCACGGCGTGATGAGCCGTGCGCGGGCGGGGTCGCCTCAAAACGGGATGTCGTCGCCGGGCTGCTCGTCGCCGAGCGCCCGCGAGTGATCGGCAGGGAGGAAGGCGCGGTAGCTGTCGAGCGCGGCGTGGAGCTCGCGGACGGCCTCGAAGATGCGGCTGGCGGCGCGCAGGCCCGGATTGCGGGGCGCGGGCTCCTCGGGGGGCGCGAGCAGATCGGGGTGCTGCGCGAGCAGGACCTGGATAAGGAAAAGCAGCGTCGCGTCGAGCAGCGCGAGGGGCTCGGGGATCGGCAGCGTGACGTTGGTGGTGCGTGGCATGGGCGCCTCCAGGTTCACCGTTTGCGGTTCGCGGACTTGGGCTTCGGGGCCGCGCCGAAGACCTCGAGAAAGAGCTTCTCGTCGAGCCGCGGCAGCTCGCGCTCGGCGGCGGCGGCGAGCAGCTCGTCGGCGAGGTTCATGAGCACGCGGTAGTTTCCGGCGGAGTGGTCGGCGAGCGTGGCCTTGAGCTCCGCGGTCATCAAGGAGGGGTTGCCGGCAGCGGCGAGCACGTGGTCGAGGCAAGCGAGCAGCTCGTCGCGAGAGGCGTAGTCGAGGACGAGCCGGCGGCGGATGCGCGAGCCGAGCGGCAAGAGCTCGGCGGTGCGGAGACGCTCGGGGAGACGGGAGTCGCCGGCGAAGACCACGCAGAGCAGTTGCCTCGAATCGAAGTCCTTGCTGGAGAGGATGCGCAGCTCGTTGAGCACGGGCGTGCTCGCCTCCTGCGCCTCATCGAGGATCAGCACGGGTCGCCGAAGCGTCGTGGCGAAGTGCTCGGCCCAGCGCGCGCGAAGCGCCTTGAAGCCTGCCCAGCGGTTGCTGGACGAGAGCGGGACCCCGAAGAGATCACCGAGCTCGCGGTAGAAGTCGCCGGCCCTGCTCTGGGGATGCTCGATGGTGCCGACCACCACGTCGGTCAGGGCGCCGAGCCGCGCAGCGAGCAGGCGCAGCGCGATGCTCTTGCCCGTTCCGGGATCGCCGGTGAGCATGGCGAAGCCGCCGTGGGCCAAACCGAGCTCGACGCGACGAAGGAAGGCGTCGACGGGCGGCGAGACGTAGAGGGCCTCCGCGGGTACATCGGCGCGGAAGGGAATGTACTTCAAACTGTAGAGAGACAGGAGTCGACTCATCATGGTCAATCCTCCTCCGTGTTCTTGGGCAGGTAGGCGGGCGGCAGGCCCGTGGCCGCGTACTCGGCCATCAGCTGTCGCAGGAGCGGCGCGATGCCGGGCGGCTTCCTCGACGGAGCCAGCGGCGCGGTGATCTCGGTGAGCGCGCGACGCGCGCGGTCCGCGTTCCTCTCCTTGTCGAGCGGAAAGAGCGTGGCGAGGTGCGCGCCCGAGCGCGGGTCGACGAGCTCTGCGCTGGAGAGATCCCAGCGCGCGACACGAAGCCGGGGACGTTCGAGCACGCGGTAGGCCGAGGGGACCTCGAAGCGCACGCCCTCGATCGTGACCGTCCCGTCGCTCCGGCGCTGGTGGCGCGAGATCTCCATGCGGAAGGCCCGGCGCAGCGCCTCGGAGTCGGGGCTCGGGCGGCTCACGTCTGGGCCTTCGAGGTAGCGCTCGAGCGGAGTCTTTTTGAGCTCGCTGTGGACGGTGCGGTGATACTCCTGCTCGACCCACGCCTGGGTCGCGGTGTTGAGCAAGTCGAGCGTGAGGTTCGGTTCGCCCTCGAGCATCGGCATGAGCCGCCCTTCGACGAGCGTCCAGAAGTGCTCTTGCTTGCCGTTCTGATGAGGGCTGTTCGGCAGCGTGAGATATTGCGCGATGCCGAGCCGCTCGAGCCCCTCTCGCATCTCGGCGGCCTTCATGGCACCTCCACGATCGCTGTAGGCGCCGCGCGGCAGCCCCCGCTTCTGGATCCCCTGGCTGAAGCCGTGCACGAGGTTCTCGGTGTTCTCGCAGTCGAGGTACCACTGCGCGTGGCAGCACACCCGCGAGCAGTCGTCGAGCAGGCCGAAGAGATAGGGTGTCTTCAGCTCCCCGCTGGCCGTGATGACCTTTCGCTTGCCCTCGTGGAAGTCGTAGTGCCAGAGCGCGTTGACATAGGCCAGCTCGTACGAGCGCGTCTCGCGCGGCACGATCTCCGATTCGACCGCCCTGCCTTGGCGCCTCCTCTGGATGCGATACATGCCGTGGGCCTTCATGAAACGGCGCACTGTGGTGTAGCTGGGCACCGGGTCGAGCGCGGGGGTTGTCTTTGCGAGCGCGACGAGGTTGTCGTGGTGGAGCTGCCAGGTCCAGCGCGGGTGATCGCGATACTGACTCTCGATCGCGGACGCGACCGCTGTCGTGATTCTCGGCTGCGAGCCGGCGTGCTTCGGGACCTTGCGCGCGAGCACGCTGATCGGGTCATCCGCGCTGCGCGCCGCGTAGTACATGCGCTCGATGGTCTTGGGCGAGAGCCGGATCACCGAGCCCTTGGTCGGGTGTCGCCAGGACTTCGCGGCCAGCTCGGCGATCCGACTCGCGAGCTCGCCGGGCTCCGGCGGAGAGGCGAGCAGGTGGCTGATGATGGAGAAGCGCATCCGCGCCCAGCGCAGGCGCATGGGCGCCTGGTCGTCGTGGCTCATCGATTCCTCCTCCGGATCGAAAGGCGCAGACGGGCCCTTGGCGGGCGCGCGCGCGTCCGGTGCTCGTGGCTCATGAGGTCTCCTGCGCGGTCGGCGAACGGACCTACCGGGCGGGGAAACCCTACCTCACCGCGGAATCCACGCCGAATGACATCTTCTGCGTGGCGCCGTGGTCATGCGATGTCCCTCAAAAAACGAGATCCATCGAGGACCGAGCCCGTCGTGAGCGGCGCGAGCAGGTGGAGCATCGTGCCCATCTGCTCGTCGGCCGTGCCGGGAAGCCGTTCGATGATCGACCTTGGAATCCCGCCGATATCGACGCCGACGAGCCGGGTGCGGATCGCGAGCAGGACCTCCTTCGCGAGGAAGGGGCCGCGCCACCAGGCGAGCCATCGGCGCGTCGTCCTCCGCGGAACGCCGGTCGGCTGCGCGCCGGCGGTGCCGAGCGCCTGCGCGGCGAGGCTCGCCACGATCACGACGACGCCGAGGTACACGCGTGGGCCGAGGAATCGAAGCGACGGGGGCGTCGCGCGCCGCCGGCACCCCTCGCGGCCGCAGCAGAAGCTGAAGCGGACGACGAACGCTTCGCCCTCCGGCGCGATGAGCGCGCCCCGCGGCTTGCGGGGGTAGTTGCCTGCGTGCAGGGGCCCCCCGCACGCCGGGCACCGGCTCGCCGCAACCCGCCGCGCGATCGCCCGGTCCAGGGCCTCCAACGTCGCGAAGAACTCGCCCTTGAGCGTGAATTGATCGAACATGGGCTCCTCCGTTTCTGGCAACTCGGAGGCGAGCCCCCTCGGAGGACTTCGACAAGTTTTCTGAGGGGGCTTCGTTTGTCGCCCCTCAAAGAACGCGCTCAGGAGGACGCCCGGGGGCCCCCATCTTCTTGGCGCTGCTCACGACGTGGCCGCCGCCGGCCCGCGGGAGTCAAGGAATGGACGAACTCGTGATGACGATCTCCGCGACAGCGCGGGAGACGCGGGTGCTGCTGACGCAGGGGCCCGACGAGGTGATGAAGGCCCGGCTGCGGTCGGTGGCCACACCGGCGCATCGGTTCGCCGGGCCGATGCTGTGCGAATCGATGGCGCTCTGGCACGACCAGAGGGTCCGTGCTGTCGTTTCTGCGGAGTCCGAGGACATCTTGTTCGCGCTGGGTTTGTGCGACGGCCTCGGCGTCGCGCGCGCGACGCTGCACTACATCGTCGAGCCTCTCTTCATGGACGCCCCGCCCCGCCGCGGGCAACGCCTGCCGGGACTCGGTAACTTCCGTGGCGAGCATCGCCTTCGCAGGAGCCTCGGTCGATGACGATCGACCAGGCCAAGGAGGCGGAGGTTCGCCGCCTACACTTCGCCGAGCACTGGAAGGTCGGCACCATCGCGACGCAGCTCGGTCTGCACCACGACACCGTCGAGCGCGTGCTCGGCCTCGGCAAGGGGGCGCGCTCGCGGCCCGTCGTTCGCGACGCGGATGCCGCGGTGAGCGAGGTGCCTTTGCCGCTGCGCGGCTACGAGGCCTTCGTGATCGAGACGCTGACACAGTATCCCCGGCTCCGCGCCACGCGCCTGTACGACATGCTGGTCGAGCGCGGCTACGAGGGCAGTATGCGCACGGTGCGACGGCATGTCCGGCTCGTGCGCCCGGCGCCCAAGAGCGAGGCGTTCCTCCGCGTCGAGCCGCTCATCGCCGAGCAGGCCCAGATCGACTGGGCCTACGTCGGCAAGCTGCGCGTCGCGGGCGGCACGCGCCAGCTCTGGGCCTTCGTCATGGTCCTGTCGTACTCGCGCGCGATCTGGGGCGAGCTCGTGCTCGACCTGTCCGCGAGCTCGCTCCGCCGCTCGCTCGTGCGCGCGTGCCGCTACTTCGGCGGCGCTACGAGACAATGGCTGTTCGACAACCCCAAGACCGTCGTCCTCGAGCGCCACGGCGACGCCGTGCGCTTCCACCCGGACCTGCTCGCGGTCGCCGGTCAGCTCCGCGTCGCGCCGCGGCTCTGCGCCGTGCGGAAACCGCAGCACAAGGGCAAGGTCGAGCGGGCGATTCGCTTCCTGCGCGACCGCTTCTTCGCCGCGCGCACGATGCGTGATCTCGATCGCGGCAACGCCGAGCTGCTCGTCTTCCTCGACGAGATTGCCAACGTGCGCTCGCACCCCCGATGGCCTGAGCGGCGCATCGACCAGGTGCTCGCGGAGGAGAGGACGAGGCTGCTCGCGTTGCCCGACCCGCTGCCGGAGACGGATCTCGTCCAGCCCGTGCCCGTCGACAAGACCGCCTTCGTCCACTTCGACGGAAACCGCTACTCGGCGCCGTCGCTCCACCACGGCAAGACGCTGACGCTCGTGGCCAGTGACACGACCGTGCAGCTGTTGGACGGCGGCACCGAGGTTGCGCGGCACGTGCGCTGCTGGGGACGACGCCAGGTCATCGAGGCGCCCGAGCACCGTGCCGAGCTGCTCGACCACAAGCGCGCCGCGCGCGAGGCCAAGGGGCGCGAGCGGCTCGGTGCCGCGATCCCCGGCTTCGAGATCCTGCAAGAGCGCTGGGTGGAGGCCGGTCGCAACGTCGGCTTCATGACCGCCAAGGCCCTGCGCCTTCTGGACCTGTACGGCGTCGAGATCCTCGGCGCTGCGGCGCGCGAGGCCATCGCCCGCGGCACCCACGATCCCGGTGCCCTCGCCGTGCTCTGCGAGGAGCGTCGCCGCGCCGCCGAGGGCCCTGTCCCCATCGACATCGATCTCGGAGCCCACGTCCCCGATCGCGACGTGATTCCCCACGACCTGGAGTCCTACGATGCCCAACGATGACGTCGCAGATCTGATTCACTCCCTCGGCGTACGCGTGTCGCGCGAGGCGCTGCTCGCGCTCATCGCGCATGCGACCACGGCGCGCTTGTCGCCGGTGCAGACGTTCGAGGAGCTCGCCGCCATCGCCCGCCGCGAGCGCGCCGAGCGCAACCTCGCCGCGCGCGCCAAGGCGGCGACCCTCGGCACCTTCAAGCCCCTCGAGCGCTTCGACTGGAACCACCCGCGCACGATCCAGCGTGAGCTCGTCGAGGAGCTGATGACCCTCGACTTCGTCGCCAAGGGGCACAACGTCCTGCTCCGAGGTCCGAGCGGCGTCGGCAAGACCATGCTCGCCCAAAACCTCGGCATGGTCGCCCTCCAGCGCGGCTACACCGTGCGCTTTACGACGCTGTCGGCCGCGCTCGCGGATCTGCTCAAGCAGGAGTCGCTGCCGGCCCTCGAGCGACGGCTGCGAAAGTACACTGCCCCGTCGCTGCTGATCCTGGACGAAATCGGCTACCTGCCGTGCAGCCGTCAGTCCGCCGATCTGCTCTACAACCTCATCAGCCGCAGGCACGAGAGCCGATCGCTCGTGCTGACGACGAACCTGCCATTCAAGCAGTGGAGCACGGTCTTTCCGGGCGCGGCGTGCGTCTCGGCGCTGATCGACCGCTTCGTCCAGCACTGCCACATCCTCGACATCGATGCTGACTCGTGGCGGCAGAAGGAGTCGTTGGCCATGAGCGAGGCGCGCTCCAAGCCGACGGCAGAGGCCGCCGCGCCGCCTGCCCCGGCGGCAGCGAAGAGGCGCTGACCCGGGCGACGCCGGGTGCGATTTCCGCGGCGCCCGGGGGTCAGATTTCCGCGGGCGCCACGGTCACTTTTCTGCGGACGTGAGGGTCACGATTCCGCGGATCCTCGTGGCCAGATTCCTGCGGATCTCCGAGGCCATCTACACTCATGCACACAATCAGGAACTTCATGATTTCCACCCGACGATCTGGGGTCCGTAACATGGCACGGTTCGTGCTTATAAGCCCACCGTCGGCGTCATGACCCGGACGTAGAACGTCACACCACAACCCATCCATTGGGGTGACGGCGGCCCAACCGGCCGGGTAGGATGCCGGCCATGGTGTTCAACAAGCCGTTCGCAGAAATCACCATGGAGGACGTCGAGTTCCTCGTCCGTGATGAGGTCCAGGAGGGGCGCCAGCTCGACTACAAGGTAGAGCTTCCGGGTAAGGCGGATCCTGACAAGAGGTCCTTCGTGAAGGACCTCACGGCATTCGCGAACGCGGCCGGAGGCTACATCATCTACGGGATCGGGGACCGCAAGGATGCCTCCGGGAAGAACACAGGGAGTCCGGCACTGGTCGGCCTTCCGGGGATCAACGCCGATCAGGAGATCCTTCGCTTGGAGGGCATGGCCCGCGCCAACATCGACCCGATCATCCCCGGGCTCCAGATGAAAGCGCTCGGAGACCCTGCCCAGGTGCAGGTCATCGTCGTCCACGTCCCGCGGAGCTGGTCAGCCCCCCACATGCTCATCGTGGACAAGGACACCCGCTTCTGGTCGCGCGGGAGCGGCGGGAACCAGCCGATGGACGTCCGGGAGATCCGCTCGGCCTTCCTCCTCTCAGCGGAGATGCCTACCCTGATCCGCCGCTTCCGAGATGAACGCCTCGGGAGGATCATGGCCGACGAGACCCCTGTGCCTCTGCTCAGGCACACATCGGCCAAGCTCGTGTTGCATTTGGTCCCGTTCAGCTCGATGGGAGTTGATGCGCATGTCGACCTGGTGGCCTGGGAAAACGGCAACCCGTCGATCCGTCCTCTGACGAGCAGAGGGTGGAGCGGACGATTCAATTTCGATGGCTACGTGGTCTTCAGTGGGTCGACTGAAGGTCCACAGTTCGCATACACGCAGCTCTTTCGGACTGGTGCCATCGAGGCGGTATTGCCTGTCGGCTTCGGCCAAGAGGGCACGCCGCTCCTGGCTCCCTGGGACATCGAGCGGACCATCATCGACGGACTCAAGCAACACCTGCCGCTCTATCAGAGACACGGCGTCGACCTACCAATCGTGATCGCCGTATCATTCATCGGAGTGAAGGGAGCGACGCTACCTCAGCCGTCACGACATTTTGTTCGCCCTGGGGATCGCTATACCATTGATCGCGATGTCCTCCTGCTGCCGGACGTACTCATCCGGGAGCACATCGATCCGCTTCCCTCTCTGGACCTACATCCGCTGCCGACCTGGCTGCGTCCAGCCTTCGATGCGTTATGGAACTCCCTCGGTCTACCTCGAAGCCCCTGCTACGAGGAGGACGGCCGCTGGAATGGCCGCCGCTTCGAGTGGTGACCGTACTGCTCCCTTCAATGACGCACATGGCGCACAGTATCATGACCCACCTAACGAGCGGACCCGTCCGTAAGTCCGTCTGAAATTCTACAGCCCGGTCTGATTCCTGGAGGACCGGCGTGGTTGGCAGGTAGGATCCCTAGCCATGAAAAAGCTGTTCCCCGGCAGCTACCCGCTTAAGGACGAGGACTTCAAGGTTCTATGGTCCGAGGGCATGTTCGTGTTCGACACCAACATGCTCCTGAACGTCTACAGGTACTCGGAGGAGGCGCGCAAGGAGTTCCTCGACCTCCTGAGCTCGCCCGAGGTGGCCCCCCGCATCTGGATCCCGTACCAGGTGGCGTGCGAGTACCACCGGAACCTCGACGAGGTGCGCTACGAGCAGGTCAGAAAGTGCATCGACATCAAGCACCAAGTCGAAAAGTGGGGACAGTCGTCGCGAGCAGGCGACCACAGGACGAGGGCCGAACAGCTGTCAGCCTTGGTGAACAAATTCGTCGAAGAAGCTGACAAGGACTATCGCCACCCCGATCGCGAGGCCCTCATCGAGCGGATCGCGGGGCTGTTCGAGGGCAAGGTTGGCCCTGATTGGGACCAGGAGCGGCTCAAGAAAGTCTATAAGCAGGGAGAAGAGCGATACAAGGACGAAATACCGCCTGGCTTCAAGGATAGACAGCAGAAAAAAGGCGATGAGAAGTACGGAGACCTGGTCATCTGGTTCCAGATCATCGAGGAAGCAAAGAGCCGCAAAAAGCCAGTCATCCTCGTCACAGATGATGTGAAGGAAGACTGGTGGCTACGCATCGATGGCAAGACAGTCGGACCGCTGCCAGCGCTTCGCAACGAGCTACACAAGGAAGCCGAGGTGATTCTTCACATGTACTCCGGTGACAGATTCCTGGAGCAGGCACGCAAGATGTTACATCATCCGGTCCGTGAGGAGACCGTCAAGGAGGTCAGGCAGGTTCGTCAGGACCAGGAGAAGCAGCAGGTAAGCACAGACGAAATCCTGAAGAAGATCTTCGGAGAAACCCGTGGTGGAGCTCCAGCTCGTGCCGCGCTGGTGCCGCAGTCAACCCCAGCAACGCCGGCAATCCGCGAGGCTGTTGCGCGTCAGCTCACGAACGCCAAGGATCTCAACCTCAGCGAGGGCGAAGTCGCTGCTGCTATCCTTGGCACTCTAGCTGCCCTCGGCGTGGCGGTGGCTGCAAGCCCCCCTACGAGACCACTTCGACGCCGCCGAAGGATAGGGGTTAGCAGCAAAGAGTAGCCCAAGCCAGTATACTCCCGTAGTCCAGACCTGCTTCAAGTCGGCACGTGCACCGGGACTCGGCCTGGCTTGGGACTTCGGGCTGCCCCTCCCCCGTCACGTCCCGTCATCCACGTCATCTGTTGAGAATCAAGCTGGTTGATGCTTTCTCGCTCGGGCTGGCTGATGACCATCGCGACGGTGAGCGGGCTCCGGTCACGGGCGTGATGGTCGGCTCATCGCGTCCTGAGCGTGCCGGGGTGCTCGGACGCGTCAAGGGTTCTCTCGCAGGGCTCGGCGGCTGCGCCGCCCTTGACGCGCCCTACGCGCCCCGGCGGCCACGTCGCACGGGCGACGGACGGACGGAGCCTCCGGCGGGGGCTCCGGGCACCGGATGGGCGGGCGATGGCCATCGCGTGCGTGAGCGAGCCATCATCCTGCGTGAGCGAAAAACGGCCCCCACCCATCATCTACCGGGAGCGTCAACACTCAGGGCGGGCGCGACGCGGGCGGCTCAGGGCGCGCAGCGTGCTCGGCTCAGTAAGGGCGCTGGCCGACGAAGTTGCCGGGAGGATCGTAAGTGCACACCCAGAACTGCCAGGCGCTGCCCCCTTCGAACGGTGAGCCGTCCGCACAGCTGGCGATCCCGCAGCCGAGCCGCAGGGAGTCGGCCCAGACCACCTGGGTGTAATGGCCGCACGTGGCGCCGCTGCAGGCGTTGCTCGCGAGGTCGTAGCTGACCGCCTCGCTGATCCACGAGCCGACGACATCCTCGGGGGCGGGTGAGGCGCCGCTCGACGTCGCGAAGAGGTTCTCTCCGTAGCCGTTCGCGCTGTGGCGGAACACACACTTGTCGGCATGGGCCTGAGCCACCGCGGCGAGCTCGGACGACCACGAGAGCGGGGGCAGCGGCTGCTCGGCGGGCGGGTCGACCGCGGCGCGCGCCGCGTTGTGGGCCGCCGTCATCCCGACCATCCGGGGCGGCTCGTCGTCGCCCTGGCCGCTCGCCGGGGCGTCGGCGTCGTCGGACGAGCTGCCGCACCCGGCAGCGAGGGCGAGCATCAGGGAGAACAGCGCGAACCCGTGGAGACGTGAGCCGAGCGCATTCACGGAACAATTCTCCTACAGCTCGGCCGCGCGCCGCAACAATGAATTCGATGATGGGCTATGTCAACTCACGACAGACCTTGTATCGATAAGCCCTACAGCCGTGTGAACGGCGGCGTCCGGGCATGGCGCCGGGCGTCGGGATAGCCGTTATCCAGCCGGATGGAAATCCAGCCATCCAGCCATCATCGCAGATGGATGACCATCCTGCTGACAGGCTATACCCCAGGGGCCAGTCGAAAACGGCAACAATTCCGCGACGTGGCGCTTGTCAGCGGCGAGCTCGCGCGCGAGGGCGCGCATGTCGACCGCGCCCCCGCGCTCCTCGATCTGGCGGAACGCCCACGAGACCACGCCGACGTCGATCCGCGCCTCGTCCACGCGCTCGCCGAGCGCCCGCTCGATCAGGTCGAAGCGCGCGTCCCAGGTCGGGAGCTCCTCAAGGTGCTCCGCCAGCCGGGCGTGCTCCCTGGGGAGCAGATCGCGCGCCGAGATCACGCGACCGGTCAGCTCGTCCATGGGCACGCCGAAGGACCGCCGTCCCCGTAGGGGCGATCTCACGAGCGCTCAGGCGCCTGCGAGGAGCCCCGGGCACTTCACGTTGACGGCCGCGCACGCCGCGGGTTGCGGCGAGAAGTCATCGATGGCCGACGCACACGTGATCGCCTCGAAGGCGTCGCCCGTGGCGATCATGCAGGCCTTGAGCTCCGCGACCGTGGCGGTGCACCCCGCGAAGCCGGCCGTGTCGCACGAGCCGGTCGGCTCGGGCGCCTCCGGAGCGCTGATGCAATCCGCCCTGGCGGTCTCGCAGTCCGTTCCATCCACGACGCTGGCGAGCACCCCGGCGAGGTCGCACAGGTCCTCCTTCGAGAGATCGAGTGACCCGGTGACGTCGTCGCACACCTGCTGGGCCTCTGCGGCCGTCAGCTCGCCGAGCTGCTCGCCGTCGAGAGCATCCCCGCCGCCGGTATCGGTCCCGCCGCCGGTGTCGCTTCCGCCGCCGGTGTCGCTTCCGCCGCCGGTATCGGTCCCGCCGCCGGTATCGGTCCCGCCGCCGGTGTCGGTCCCGCCGCCGGTGTCGCTTCCGCCGCCGGTGTCGGTCCCGCCGCCGGTGTCGCTTCCGCCGCCGGTGTCGGTCCCGCCGCCGGTGTCGGTCCCGCCGCCGGTATCGGTCCCGCCGCCGGTGTCGCTTCCGCCGCCGGTGTTGCCGCCGGCCTTGCCCCCATTGCTCCCCTCCCCATCGCCGCATGCCACGAGCGAGAGGCCGGCCATCAACAATCCAAGAAGCTTCATCCGTATCATCGGGCCTCCATCAACGAGAATGTTCACCTGCGTGTCCACGCGGCGCTCGAGGAAGGCTCCGCCAAAGGATGCGAGCGGGGCTGCATCGTCGATCGGGCAGGCGCGCAATGCGTGAACCTACCACGAACAGGATTGAAGTCTCCTTCCCCACCCTCGGCAAATTGGTCGCGCTGGCCGGCCAGGGCCGGCGGGGACGGGTGCCTCGTCGAGGCGTTCGGCCTGGGACGACGCGGTGGCGTCTCCAGCGCTCCATGCCATTCGACCGGTGCGGATGCAGCCGGCCCTCGTACAGGACGGATACCGGAGGGCAAGCCTTGCACCTCGGGGCCAGCCCTCTTCGATGTACAGACTCGCCAGCATCTGGATGACAAGGAAAGGCTTTGATGAAAGCCCGCGCCGCTCGTCCGCCTGGCTCCTTCCTGTTACGTTATCCTCGTGGTTCCTGCGGTTTCCCGATTGACGTATTCATCTCGTATGCAGCCGCGAACGAGACGCGGGGCTGGGCGACGCGGGACCGACGGCGCGGCCGCGGACCCCGCCGCCAAGGACCGTAACCGTCGGCGAACCGGAGCCGCGGTCGCCGCACAGACCCTAGCGCGCCGAACAGGCTGAAAACCCGAGAAGGAGCAGAAATTTCACAGGAAGGCACGGAGACGAGGAGATTTTTTCTTTCTCTTCCTCCCCGCCTCCTCGTCTCCCTGTTGTCTTCTCTCGAGTCCACAAGGTGAGCGGTATTCCAGTGCCGTCCCTCAGTTTTGACGATCCGTTTCGCTGCCGGCTCGCGGCCAGCGTCCCGCCGCCGCGGTTTCACACGGTCAACTACGCGGGGTGCTCGCGTCTGCTAGCCGCCCACGTTGGCGCGCAAGCTGATCGGACCGCGCCCTGCGAAGCCGCAACAGCCCGCGAAGGCGGACGACGAGCCCGCTTCCTCACCGCGCTCGGTGAGCCGACCGACGCTCCAGGCCGCTCGCCCAACCGAGGGCCGCCGTACTGGAATAGCACCGTCCTGCGCCGCTCGAGGCGAGCTCGCCGGCGTCCCCTCCGCGGCGGCGTGGTCGCGGAGGTCGATGCGGGCGTCGGCGAGCCCGGCGCGGCCGCCGGCATCCCTACCCTACGATCCGAGGGTATCAATGAACCCACAAGGGACCCAAGGGTCCCATGGTACCCTTGGGTCCCGTGGTTACTCGTCGCCGGAGCGTCGACTGCGTCCGAAATCCATTGGTTGACGAACAGCCAGGGGGAGAATTGTTCCAGCAGCAACGGACGCACTGGCGAAGGACTTCGCATCGTCACAGGCGCTATCCGATACGCCCTATTCCAGGCTGTCGCCCGACGATACGGTGCCAAATCGGCTCAGGTAAGGTGTGCCTCGTGCATCAAATTGGCATGCCCATATGTGGTCAGGATCATACGCGGTAGCACCTCCGATAGATACAGGCGGAGCCGCTTGCACACTCGGCAGCGCCTCGAGGATCGCCTCGCTACCCGCACGCCAGCGAAAGGACCATCTCGTCATCTCGGAAGGTCTCGGATGATGCGCGTTTCGACGTTCGATGATACGGCCTCGCGTATGGCGATACCACTCATTGAGCCGTTTGGCTATGTACAGATCTCCCGTGTGTGGAAACCATGCAGCGAGCTCAGATCCGGCGTTGAGTGCGTTGGCATATACTTTAACTGGCGAGAGCCACTCTTGCGATAGCTGTCGCAGGAGGAGCTCGTCAAAGAGCGACGGTAATAGCCCATTGCCTGCCCGTCGGGGAAAGAGTCCGGCATGATAACGCCCAAGGTTGGCCAACTGCGGGTGGAACATGCTCCCAGATGCACAGAACCTAGAAAAGGCAACGGGCGAGCGGCGGCACCACAATTTCCAGAGCGTAGCCGCGAAAGTTGTCTCGAGCTTCGACCATTGGACCACGGGCGGCTTGCGTAGCAGAGCATCCGCGACATAGATGGATATGGCCCTGCCTGGGCCGGGCCCTTGCGGAAATGTTCCGGCGGTCTCTGGGCTGAGATCAACGACGAGCACCGTACGCCCGCGCTCGACTACGGAAGCACAGATTCGACAGAGGCTCATCAGGCCGCCTGGTGTCGGCGGAAGCGCCACGCAGACCGGCGGCCCATCAGAACGCGCAAGCTCTTCATTGAGATCGGTAGACGGCTCTCCACCCAAGTATCTAATGCGCGCAGCACGATGACGTTTCGGATTGATTCTTGATGGCCCCAGCAGGAGAACGTCATCGTCGACCACGACGGGGGATGCAACCTTGGCTAGAGCCGCTCCGGCAACCCTGCCCATGGCAACGTAGACTGCGCCCTGTATCGGCTCATTCATCATCTGAATCCGCACGATCTGCATTTGCACGCTGGCGGGTATGGTGTGCCCGATTGGCAGGCTTCAAGGCAACTCCTGCACGGTGTATGGCGCCATTTGTCGCAGCCTGGATATCCCGTGGTGCACTGGCCGCCGATCTCTTGGCAATCCACGAACATGTCTGTGCATGTCTTGTCGGGCGTGCATCCTGCCATCTCCTCAGTGGCGCCGCTCCCCACGTCGTCACCGTTTCCGAACCAGTCCCCCGTAGCTGCTGACCCCGGTGGGTATGGTTCTCCGGCCCCTGTGCCTTCCGTCCCCCTAAGATAGCACTCGCCCACGTCGTAGTTGCACGCCCACACCGTGAGACCGAGAGGAATAAGAACGAGGATCGCCTTCAATTTCAGCCTGTGGCGCATGCTCATCCTCCAAGTTTTTCCAGATGCATGTGCGGAGGGGCAATGTCAACTGTAATTCAGGGCACGGATTGCGTCCCTGCGGCTACGGCTTGTCAAATTCGCCCCGGTCCGAAGCCGAGCTCGAGCTGAGCGCAGCGGGTTGCACCTCGTCGCGGCCGAGCTCGGCGCGGACGATCGGAGGTCGAGGCGCACGTCGGCGCGGCCTTGAGCCTGCTCGGCGCGTTGTGACGCCCGGGGCGGGAGGTCTCGAGCGTGAGCGCGGCGCAGCCCCCACGGCGGGGTGCGGTGGCCGAGGCGGACGGACCTCGGCGAGCGCGGCGCGATCTCCGTGCACCTGGTCGAGTTCGGGCGCGTCGCCAGCGACGAGCAGCTCGAGCGCGAGTTCGGTGCAGCCTCCGCGGCAGGACGCGGTGGTCGAAGCGGACGCCGACGACGGCTGGCGACGAGGAGCGCGGGCGCGAGCGCTACATAGCCCTTCGCCGCGGCGGCGCGGCCCTCCGGGACACGTCGACCCCGGACTTCCACCATGTCCATACGCTTACTCGGCAAGATCGGCTCGCTCTACGTCGGTGCGCTCGTCGTGGTTCCGGCGCCGGCCCAGGCACTCGAGTTCAACGGCGGCGTGAGCGTGGGCGGGATCCAGATCGGGACCGAACCCAGGCTTGCCGTGAGCCCCTTCGCCGGATGGCTCTGGCGCAGCGAGGGGGACCTCCGGCTCGAAGTCCACGACATGCTCAGCATCGTTCCAGGGGCAGGTATCGGGGTCTACGATCGAACGGCAGTCACTCTTGGGTATGCCACGAAGACAAACACCGCCAGCCTCGGGCCGTCCCTGGTGATCTACTCGATGCCGCCGGGCGTCGAGGAGGCCGCCGGGTTCGACCCGAGCGAGGACGGCGCCTCGTCGCCGACCGTCTGCGCGTGCTCGAACGGAGTCTGCCCTCCGAACATCCCCGAGAACTCGCACCACCAGAACGCCGGCGTCCGGGATGTCATCACCCAGGATGCCATCGCGATCGAGCCTCCGTAGCGCGCCGCGGGGCTCGGAGAGCGCGGGCTCGGTCGATCCAGAAATCGACCGAGCCCGTGTCGGGTCTTCCTCTCCGTTTACGGAAAAGGTTTGAGGCGCGTGGAGCGAGGGGCATCGGCGCCCCCACCGCCCGCGCGTCCGATCTCACCCTGCAACGAATGTTCTGGGAGGACCCCCATGCGACAATTCACCTTTCTGGCTCGCCTCTCTCCCCTGGCCCTCACCCTCCTGACCGCCGCGGGCTGCGGGGGCATTGCCCCGGAGACCCAGGCGGATCCTTTCATGGACCATGAGCCGGGCGCCGAGGAGCCCAGCGACCCGGCCGCGAAGCCCGCCGATGTCACGACGGGCCCTGTCGTCGCTCTCACGTCCATTCAACGCGAAAAGGCCCCTCTGCTCGCGGAGCTCATGGACGGCGCCCCTTCGAGGTTCCGGGCGGACCTCATCGCGGATCCGAACCCCGCGAGCCGCCTGGCAGAGGCGTCCGCCGTGCTCATCGACGCCGAGGCCGCGAGCGCCGACGACATCCGCTCCTACGCGTCCCTGCTCCGGGCAGCGCGCCTCGCGGGGGTGCCTGTGATCCTCGAGAACGCGCGCGACGCCGAGAAGGTCGCGCTGGCGCTGGGCATCGGGATGTCCGCGCAAGTCGTCTACGCGGCGCCCAGCCCGGGCGGCCAGCGCTTCGACGTGCGCGTCTTTGGCGACGTCACCGGTGAAGAGACCGAGGAGCACAGCTCGGTGCGCTTGCCGGCCTCCGCGAAGGCGAGGTACGCCCGGATGACCGCGGACGAGCGGGCCGAGCTCGGAAAGAGGCTCGAAAGGAGCGAGGCCGAGCTCGACGCGCTGTTCGACGCGGCGCCCGAGGCCGAGCCCATCACCATCGACGCAAAGCCCCGGATCGCCTCGAGGTCCGAGGTCGCGCAGGCGGCGTTACCTGCCCGGGGCGAGCTCCTCGCCGAGATCAAGGGCCTGCTCGCGGACCACAAGGCCCACGCGCTCGCCCAGCTCGTGACCGAGCCTCTGCCCGAGGGCACCTACCGCTCGTACAACGTGACGCCCACCTCCATCAACTGGGAGTGCGGCGACGACGGCCAGCGCTCCGTCATCGACCGCAACTTCACGGTGACGCTCCTCGCCTCCAACGCGCCGGAGGGCAAATACGTCGTCTTCGCGGGCAATGGCACCCAGTACAACCCCGGCGGGCTCAAGTGGAACTCGGGGAACAACCGCGGCTACTTCCAGGAGACCCTCCAGCACTCGATTCGTCCCCTGCGGGAGGGGCTCTCGCCCTACGCCCACAGGCCCCACTCGGCCAACGAGTCCTCGACGTTCACCACGTCGAACGGGTTCTCGGTTGGCGCGGGCGTGGGCGTCGAGGGGCCGTCCACGAGCTTCAGCTTCGATGTGAGCGAGCAGGCCTCTCAGTCCTTGAACGACTTCGACGTGATCGATTTCTCCTCGGGTTCGCTCTTCGGCTGGCAATACAAGCTGGCCTCGGTGAGCGGGCATTCTTACAAGAAATGGGAGGACCTCCACAACGACACGTGGGGCGGCCTCTACGGCCTGCCCAACCTCGCCAAGAGCACGCTCACGGACGAATACGAGGGTATCTACGCGGCGGGCCTCCAGGATCAGTCGCTTTACCCGGTGGAGAACGTCAACCTGCAGTCGGTGCGGCACACCTGGGTCTCCCACGATTACCTCCTCTGGGAGGAGATCAAGACCACCTCATGCGGGAAGGCGGCCGGCTCCATCGTCACCGTGGACCTGAGCTCGGTCAACGTGGCCAAGCTGGGCACCATCCCCTTCAAAGAGACGTTCGATCAAGGCGTCGCGCCGAGCGTGTGGACCGTGATCAACGAGGGCATCACCGACAGCTCGCCGAGCTGGAGCGGGGTAGGCGGAGCGGCGATCGAGACGGGCAGCGCGTTCGATTACCCCCAGACCGCGGCCGACGGAGCTGTCGACATGCGCGGGACCTACCTCGTCGCGCCCCACACGGCCTTCGGGCAGGGAGCGCTCTCGGCGAAGATCTACGCGGGCGACCCCGACGGCTTCGGCCTCATGTACGCCATCAACGACACCGGCTCGAGCTACTACCGGGTGATGTTCGACGCGAGCTTGAGCGTCGCGCGCCTGGTCCGGGTGGACAACGGCGTCTTCACCGAGCTCGCGGTCAACACGAGCTATGTGCCGCCGCAGAACGCATGGATGACGGTGCGGGTCGAGCGCGAGGGGACGACGCACCGGATCAAGATCAATGATCAGGTGGTGCTGGCCGTGCCGAGCGAGGTGACGTACGCGTGGGGTTCGGTCGCCCTCTTCTCGTGGGCGATGAGCGACGTGCGCTTCGACGACGTGACGATCACGACCCTTTGACGCGATCCTGAGACGCCTGGGCGGCGCGGGGCGCGGACTCGCGCCGCCACAGCAGGATCGCGGTCGCCAGCGAACCCAGCATCGCCGCGGCGTAGATCCCGGACGCTCGCGCCGGCACGACCACTACCCCACGCCTCCAGCTCGCTCGTGTGCACGCCTTCGCGCCTCAGCAACGCGCCGAGTTCGTCGTCGGAGAGCCGCTCGGCAGCCAGCACGATGCGGACCTTGTCGCCCGCCGATCGTACCGGTCCGGCGAGCTGCTCGAGGTCGTTGGGCGTTCCTCCCTGCGGCATGACTGCTCGAGAGAGAGCATGCCACGTTGACAAGGTCGGCTGCGGGGTCTTGACCTCACGAGCGAGCTCCGTTGCCGTCACCTGTTGGGACCGGTCATTCGCTGGTCGTTGGCAGAAAGGGTGGGATCTTTGACATTGCCGACAGGCTCAAGCCGCCGCACATCCAGCCCAGGCCCCAATCGGCGCGGAATCCCAGTCCGAGGAGGTGGCCGTGACCGACATCACCCCGACAACCTCACCGAAAACCCGCCACATTGCCATGCTGGCTTTCCCCGACTGCCAGATCCTGGATGTGTGCGGTCCACTGGAAGTATTCTCCTTCGTCAACTGCTGGCTCCACCTCGCCTGCAATCCCGATTGGGCGGCGTACCGATTTTCGGTGATCGCCGAGCGGGCGGGACCCATCAGGACCATGTCAGGGCTCCAGATCATTGCGGACCATGACCTTGCCGATGTGGGGGACGACATCGACACCTTGCTGGTGACGGGCGGCATCGGGGTCGACCGGGCCCGCGACAATCGGGTCCTGGTGGATTGGGTCCGGAGCATGGACCAGCGGGTGCGGCGGATCGGCTCGGTCTGCACCGGCGCCTTTCTGCTGGCCGAGGCCGGGCTGCTGAACGGCTGCCGCGCCACCACCCACTGGCACTGGTGCCAGCAACTGGCAGAGGAGTACCCGGACATCCGGGTGGAACCTGATCGTCTCGCCATCCGTGACGGCTCCCGCTACAGCTCGGGTGGCGTCACGGCGGGCATGGACCTCGCCCTCTGCATGATCGAGGAGGATTTCGGGCCGGAGGCGACCGCCATGGTGGGGCGCTGGATGCTGGTCTTCCCCAACCGACCCGGTGGGCAGTCCCAGTTCAACGTGGCCCTGCACAATAGCTCCGGCGCCCGGCGGGATTTCCGGGAGCTGCAGACCTGGATCGACGCCCATCCCGAGGCCAACCTGAGCGTCGACGCCCTGGCGCGGCGCATGCACATGAGCCCCCGCAATTTCGCGCGCCTGTTCGAGCGCGAAGTGAGGCTGACCCCCGCCAGGTTCGTCGAGCAGAGCCGCCTGGAGAAGGCCAGGGCATGGCTTGAAAATAGTCTGTCGCCGGTGGAGGTGATCGCGGAAAAGTGTGGATTTGGCGGCGCAGAGGCGATGCGTCGCTGTTTTCAGAGGAACTTCAAGGTGAGTCCCCTGGTCTACCGGTCGCGTTTCAGAAGGGCGGGTGTTCTGTAATCCGATCATCCGGTCATGCGGCAACGGTTAGACTCCCGTCATTCCGACGGTACTTTCCATGGCAATGAATCCTGTTGAAGCCCATCAACCGTCCGGAGCAACCATGCGACTACTATTGCTATCCAGCAGCTTCAACAGCCTGACCCAGCAGGCGTACGTGCTCTTCAAGGATCGCCATCAGGTGGGTGTTGCCGCGGCGACGACCGCGGGAGCGATGCGCGAAGTGGTCGCGCAGTTCAGGCCCGATCTGATTCTCTGCCCCATGCTGGCCCATGTCATTCCGCGTGACATCTGGAGCCGAACGCCCTGCCTGATCGTCCACCCGGGCATCGTCGGCGACCGTGGTCCCAGTTCCCTGGACTGGGCCATTTACAACGGGGAAACCGCGTGGGGCGTGACCGTCGTGGAGGCGGTCGAGCACATGGATTCCGGCCCCATCTGGGCCACCTACCGCTGCGCCATGCGCGAGGGCAGCAAGAGCAGCCTGTATCGGGACGAGATCACCCGCTGCGCGGTGAAGGCCATGGAGGTGGCGGTGCAGCGCTTCGAGAGCCGGATGTTCGTGCCGGCGCCCCTGGACTACTCGCGGGCCGAGCCCCTGGGCCATTTCCGGCCTGTGCTGAAGCAGGCCCAGCGCCGCGTCGACTGGGAGTCGGACCGGGTGGCGGACATCCTCCGCAAGGTGCGGACCGGGGACGGCGCACCGGGGGTGCTGGACGAGATCGCCGGCCAAGAGGTCTATCTCTTCGGTGCCCACGAGGAGAGCGCGCTGGTGGGCAAGCCGGGGGACATCATCACCCAGCGCCATGGCGCCATCTGTCGGGCAGCGGTGGACGGGGCCGTGTGGATTTCCCACCTGAAGCCGAAGAACGGTCCGGAGGAGCGGCGGTTCAAGCTGCCTGCGGCCATGGTGCTGGGTCCCGATGCGATGCAGGACGTGCCGGAGCTGCCGCTCTTCATCGACGCCCCCACCCGGGGCAAGACCTTCCGCGACATCTGGTACGAGGAGAAGAACAGCGTCGGCTACGTGAATTTCCGTTTCTACAACGGCGCCATGGGCACCGACCACTGCCGGCGCCTGGAGCAGGCTGTATTGTTCGCCCGCCGCCGCCCCACCCGGGTCATCGTCCTGCAGGGCGGGCGGGATTTCTGGTCCAACGGCATCCACCTCAACCTGATCGAGGCCGCCGCCGACCCGGCCCAGGAGTCCTGGAACAACATCAATGCCATGGATGACCTCTGCAAGGCCATCCTGACCGCATCCGACCAGCTCGTGATCGCCGCCATGTACGGCAGCGCCGGGGCCGGCGGGGTGATGATGGCCCTGGCCGCCGACCGGGTGCTCGCCCGCGACGGCATCGTCCTCAACCCGCATTACAAAGGCATGGGGGGGCTCTACGGCTCCGAATACTGGACCTATTCCCTGCCGAGGCGGGTGGGCTTGGCCAAGGCCGTGGAGCTCACCGAGCGCTGCCTGCCGCTCGGCATCCGCGAGGCCAAGGCGATCGGCCTGGTGGATGACATCATCGTGCAGGACGACCTGGGCGGCAGCCATTTCTCCCAGTTCCGCGAGCAGATCGGCCGCATCGCCGAGCAGCTGGCCAGCAGCGGCCATCATCACGCCTGGCTGGAGGGCAAGCGGGCCGAACGGGCCGCCGACGAGCGGCGGAAACCGCTGGCGGCTTACCGGGAAGAGGAACTGGCGGAGATGCGCCGGAATATCTGGGGCGAGGCCCCGGCCTACCACCTGGCCCGCAGCGCTTTCGTCCGGAAAGTGCCCAAGGTCGGCCTGCTGAAATGCGTGACGAACCTGGACGCGGCCTGCGGCAACGCCCATTGCGCCGATGCGCCCGGGCTGGGCCGTAACCGCCGTTCCTTCGCGTCCATCGGCTGGCAAGCCGTTGCCCTCGCCGCGACACCGTGATGGGGTGCGACCACGGCGATCGGGACTGCAGCACTGCGGACGAACGCAAGAGGCCGCGCGTCGATCCGCGCGCGGCGTCGCTCCCGCGATCGGAGTACTGTTGTACCGATGCGCCACCCGTCGGCCGATCTCCTTCGCTTGCGCCTGCTCCTCTCCATCGGCGTGGTCCTCCTGGCGGGGCCTGGGTGCAGCCGCGAGCCGGCGCCGGCGCCCCCAGCGGGGTCGGCGGCCGCGCGTCCGTCGTCGGAGACGCCGTCAGCGGGGCCGGTCGCGCCTCCGCCGCCGGCGGGAGCGCCGGGGAGCACCACCCGGGGCGAGATCGCGGGCGTGCGCTACCTCGAGCACATGACGGGCGGGGCGCGACCCGACGAGCGGGTGCCGATGATCGTCGCGCTGCACCCCATGGGCGGGGACCCCGCGGACTTCCTGCAGCTGCTCCGGCGCTACCGCCGCCGCGCCCGGCTCATCCTCCCGTACGGCCACCCGAGCGGCGGGATGTACATCTGGTACGACTCCGCCCGCGACGACGTCGCTGCCCCCCTGGTCACGCGGGAAGCCGATCGGATCGCCGCCGCGCTCGCCGCCCTGGTGGCCGCCCGCCCCACTGTCGGCAAGCCCCTCGTCACCGGCTTCTCGCAGGGCGGCATCATGACCTTCGCCCTGGCGGTCACCCACCCCGAGGCGCTGGCGGCCGCCTTCCCCATCAGCGGCCTGCTCCCGCCGTCGCTCTACCCGTCGGCGGCGCTGAGCTCGGGGCCGCGCCCGGCGACGCTTCCGCCGGTCACGGCCTTCCACGGCGCCTCCGACCTGGCGGTGCCGACCCGAGGCGCGCGCGCCTCGATCGCCGAGCTGCGGCGCGCCGGGTACACCGCGGAGCTGCGCGAGTACGTCGGGGTCGAGCACGACACCTCCGACGAGGAAGTGGGCGAGATCTTGGAGCGGATCGGGCGGGCCGCCGACGGCCTCGCGGACGCGGCGCCGGCGCCTTGAAGCGGGCGCGCTCGTCGAATTCTGCGCGGGGCGCGGAAGGGGGTAGCTCAGGGCAGGACGCTCGCACCCTCGCCGAGCGCCGGGAGGCCCCATGTCCGCAGCGGCCCCGACTGAGAAGCTTCAGCCGACGGCGAGATCGCGTCCGGAACCCGCGGATCGTGATGGCCGTCTACAGGCCTTCCCTCGCAGCGCGGGGGGCCCTATGACGGCGGCATGATCGAGGGGATCGGCGAGGCGGTCATCCAGCGACCGCCGGAAGCCATCATCGACTTCGTGACGGACCTCCATCGGTACAAGGCCACGCGGTGCGCTATCGCAGCCTGCGCTCGTTCCCCGCTTGCCTGTTCCTCACCTTCGAGGGCGGCTTCGATCTCGACGAGACCGCCGTGGGCACCCGCGTGGTGCATACCGAGCGCTTCCGCTTCTTCGCGCCGTGGCGCTGGGTGATGGATCCGTTCCTGCGTGAATGGCTGGCGAGGGACGTGCGCGAGGAGATGGGGCGGCTGAAGACGCTGATCGAGGCAGAGCACCTCGCGCGCCCGGCGCAGCGCGCTTTCCCGATGAACAATGCGAAACCGGCTCCCTGACCGCAGCTTTCTGTACGATCCACGCGCCCTTACCCCGACGCGCCTCCCCGGACGGCTTTCCACCCGGGAGGCAGCGCATAGCAGACATCTTCGGCGAGCCTTCGCCGAGGACGTGGACTGACGCGCCTCGCCGATCAAACAGCGCGCCGGGCCTGGTCTGGCGTGGTTCCAGTCCATGCTCGGAAGGCGCGGTAGAACGAGTTCGGCTCCGAGAAGCCGAGCAGGAAGGAGATCTCTGCGACAGGCAGCGAAGTATTGTCCAGGTAGTGGCGCGCGAGCGCTTCGCGCGTCTCCTTCAAGATCTGCTGGAAGCTCGTCCCCTCGTCTTCGATCCGCCGTTGCAGCGTCCGTTTGCTGAGCCCGAGGCGCCGCGCGATCGTCTCCATCGTAACGAGGCCGCTCGGGAGCCCTTCGAGCAGCGCGGCGCTCACGCGCTGCGAGGTGGGCGCCGACGACTCGAGGTCGGCGAGGCGCTGGCGCAACGTCGGTTCGAACGTGCGCCACCGGCTGTCGTCCGAGGTCAGAAAATGCCGGAGCGCATCAGCAGCCGTGAACGACACGCGGTGCCTGGTGCCCCTCCTCATGCGCGCGCCGAGGAACTGCTCGTAGGCCGCGATCGGCGACGGCAGCACCGTGGTCGTCACCTCGATCGGCCGCACGGGTTCGCGGGTCGCCATGCGCGCGATCGCGACCGAGAACAGGAGCTCGGTCACGACCAACGAGAGCGGCGGCGTGAGCGGCGCGTCGAGCCAGGTCAGCTCGAAGGACACCACGTCGCGCTCCTCGGTGACATCGATGCGCATGGGCCCGATGAGGCGCTTGTATTGCGCGACACGCCGCGCGGCGCAGAGGAGGTTCGGGCTGCACAGCGCGGCGAACAGAGGCGGCGAGAACGACTCGCTGCGGATCGCCCCGCACAAGCGGAGCGGGAGGAGCGCGTCGCCCAGCTCGGCCTCGATGCCGTCCCAGAGCCGGTAGTAGTCCTCGGACGCGAGTCGCACGGAAGGCTGCTGGAGGAGATCCTCCGCGAGGCCAGCACGGCGCAGCACGTTCGCCGGCGAGACGCCGAGATCCTTCAGCAAGGCGCGCCAGGTCGTGTCGAGGGCGTAGGACTGCGCGCGCATGACGACCATCGCTCGGAGTGTGCCACGCGATCCGATCGCGCCACAATGGCCTGGCGCTACCCCTCCAGCCCGAACTGGGTCCGCATACCGCCAAGGAAGGTGGCGTCGTCCATCGAGCGGCGGCTCCCGAGCAGTTCTACGACGTCAACGCCGACCTCGTACCGGAGCTGATTCGAGTCGTCGGTGGTCGCGGCGTACACGCTCTCGGCGACTCGCTCTGGCGGCGCCCCCTGTTCCATCATGGGGCCTATCACGGCGAGGACCTTCTGCACGAGCGGCTGGTACTCGCTGAGCTGCGGGTCGTTGCTGAAGTCGAGCGAGCGGCTCATGAAATCCGTCTTGATCGCGCCCGGCTCGACGATCTTCACGCGAACCCCGAGCGGCGCGAGCTCGAAGTGGAGCGACTCGGAGAGCCTCTCGACCGCGAACTTCGTCCCGTGATACAGCGTGCCAAGCGGGAGCGTGACGCGGCCGCCCCCAGAGGAGATGTTGACGATGACGCCGCTTCGGTTCGCGCGAAAGTGCGGCAAGAGCGCCTTCGTCGTCGCGAGGACGCCGAGGACGTTCACGTCGAACTGGCGACGTATCTTGTCGAGCGAGGTCGCCTCGAGCGGTCCGTACGCGCCGTAGCCCGCGTTGTTCATGAGCGCGTCGATGCGCCCGAACCTGGAGATGCCCGCGTCGACGGCGGCGTGGATGGAGGCAAGGTCCTGCACGTCGAGACGGGTGACGAGCACCCGGTCGAGCCGAATCAGCTCCTCCTCGCGTTCGGGGTTGCGCATCGTCGCGACGACGTTCCACCCCTTTGCGCTAAAATGCTTGGCCGTGGCGCGGCCGATTCCGCTCGAACTTCCGGTAATGAGAATCGTCTTGGTCATGTGGTGAATCTCCTGCGACCCAACGTAGGCGTCGCCGACCGTGTCCACACTCGCAACCGGTGCCAATCGACTATCCGTTCGCGCCACCGACCCACCGAGCCGCTCCGACACCCGACGGCAGACGGCGATGGCGTCGCGGTGAACCTCATCGTTGCCGCAGTAGCTCTTCGCCGCTTGGTCGATGGCTCGGCGGCTTCACGAACGAGAAGCTCGGAGGCCCACTCGGCTTCGCGTGTCCACACGAAACCGACAGAGAGGGGCGCAGCTCGACGACGTGGCCGGGGGGGAAGTCTGCCCTGAGGCGCGTACGCCGGCCGCCACGACGCGCCGCGAACCGCGACGGCGGCCGTCTGGACGAGCTCAGTAGGGTACAGCTATACGGTAGGATGCCTTCCGCTTGGTGCTATGTCGCGGTGATCCCAGGCGTTTCAGGCGTGGAAGACCTGCCTCATCGCATAAGGCCCGTCCTGCCAATGAATTCATACAGTCGGACTGCACGAGCCAGGAACAGCCATGTGAACGTTGACTTTGTGGAACGCGTTTGCGCGTCCTATCCGTTTGCGTCACTGCAACATTGACGCGCGAGCGCCAAGGTGGCCGCTGCGGTTTGGAGGAGCAAAGATGAACCTTTCTCACATTTGGGTGATGGGCCTCGCAGTGGGCGTCTCGTTGGCTTTCGGAGCAGGCTGCTCCGGAACCGGCGATGACGGCGGAGGCGGAACGAGCAGCGGCGGCACGGTCATTCCTCCAGGTTCGGGCGGCGTCACATCCGGCGGAGGAGCGGGCACCGGCGGAGGAGCGGGCACCGGCGGAGGTGAGGTCGGCGGCAATGGCGCAGGCGGAAGCGGCAGTGCAACCAACGCGGGCGGCGGTGCAGCGGAGGGTGGGGCTACCTCGGGTTCGGGCGGTGAGACGGGTGAAGGCTCCGGCGGGGCCACGCCCATCGATTGCGATTCCGACGGGGCAGTGATGACCTACCCTACCCTTCCCGGCGCCTCCGAGAGCCCGCTCTATACGGTGACGGCCAACGGGGCGGCGCAGTTCGTCGAAAAGATGACCAAGTTTGGCCAAGAGATGCAGGTGCACTACGCCCACTTCGGGGTGGCAAGCGGCTGCAAGGCGACCGTCGCCGTCACGGTGAACGGCGGCTTCAGTTCCTACACCTTGAGCCCGAAGAGCCGAATGCTGTCGGCAACCAAAAACGGCGACACGCTCACTTTCGACAGCGGGCCCAACTACTTGATCCTGCAGATCGCCTCCAAGGAATTACTGTTCGTCCTCATTGACGACCAAGAGGTCAATCCGCCGAAATTGGGCGATGCCGACGTGAAGAACCTCGCAGACTACGACGTGGACAACACGGGCGCTGCGCTCGTCACCTCCAAGGTGCAGTCCGCCATCGACGCCGCCTCCGGATCCGCGCAGAACATCCTGTACGTGCCTCCCGGGCGCTACAAGACCGGGGAATTGTGGCTGAAGAGCAACATGACCATGTATCTGGCGGCCGGCGCCATCCTGGACGGTTCGACCAGCACGGGCGACTACAATGGCACGGGCGCACCGGCCGTCGAAAACACTTCCCACGGCGTGGTTCACATGAACAAGGTGAGCAACACGAAGATCCTCGGTCGGGGAGTGATCGACGGCAACGGTTCGAAGATCCGTGGCACCGACAACGACACACCCTCTTTCAAGATCAACACCCTCCGGATCGACGACAGCACGGACGTGCTGGTCGACGGCATCGTCGTGCGCGATCCAGTTTTTTGGAACACACTGATCTTCGACAGCGACAAGGTGACCATCCAGAACTTCAAGGTGATCAATCGCCGTCCCACCACGACAGCTTACAACCAAACCGACGGAGTGGACTTCGACTGCTCCACGAACGGCAGGCTCTACAATGCCTTCATCTACAGCGGTGACGACAGCATGTCGCCGAAGCGCGAGCAAGAAGGCAAGCTGGACACCAAGGCCATCACCTATGAGAAGGTGGTTGCCTACAGCAACTCAGCGGCGACGAAGATCGGAACCAAGACCTACGGTCAGGTGATCGAGGATATCACCTTCAAAGACCTCGATATCGTCAAGGCCGGCCGGGCTCTCGGGATCAACGCGGACGACACCGCTGTCATCCAGAACATCACCTGGCAGGACGTCAGGGTTGAAACGGTCGACGGCAGGATCATCGACTTCGAAGAAGATGCAACGGCGACCTGGCGCAACGCTCCCAACCGGGCCACGGTCAAGGAAGTGTTCATCAACAATGTTGCCTCTGCCGTGAACAAAGAGATCTACATTCACGGCAAGTCGAGCACCGTGAACTTCAATGGGATTCACTTCGACAATTTCACCATCCAGGGCAACAAGGTCACGAGCCGAAACGGCTGGAACGTGAACCAGTACGTGTCCAACATCACGTTCAAGTGAAAGAACGCCGAAAGCCAGCTCGTCCGGAGCTGGCTTTTCCAGGCACTCGTGATTGGCCTTGGGAGACAAGGTGCGCTCCCTCCCGGCGCGACGACGCCCTCCGCCGCGACGCCGACGACAGCGCACCGCGCGCTCGCGCTGTCGTACTGCGCGCATCCATCCATCGTCATCCGCAGGGGTCCCTCGATAGGGCGCGCGGGGTGGCGAGCGCGCCGCTTCGGACGGCATCCCGCGGCGGGAGGTGCTACCCCCTCGCGCACCGTGAGCCACCGCGTTCCGCAAGAGCAGCCCCCCGCTCCGCCCGCCCCCGGCGGCCGGACCTCGTCCCCGCCCGCGTCGAGGGGCCCGGTCCGCTTTCCCGAGGAGCTGCCCATCTCGGCGCGGGTGCGCGACATCGCCCGGGCCATCGAGGCGCACCAGGTCGTGATCGTCGCGGGCGAGACCGGCTCGGGCAAGACCACGCAGCTCCCCAAGATCTGCCTGGCCATGGGCCGCGGCCTCTCCGCCCGGATCGGCGTCACGCAGCCGCGCCGCATCGCCGCCACAAGCGTCGCGGCCCGCGTCGCCAAGGAGCTCGGCGTCGAGCTCGGCAAGGAGGTCGGCTACAAGATCCGCTTCTCGGACAGGACGAGCCCGGCCACCTACGTCAAGTACATGACCGACGGCATCGTCCTCGCCGAGATCCAGGGCGATCCGCGGCTCTCGGGCTACGACACGCTCATCATCGACGAGGCCCACGAGCGCAGCCTCAACATCGATTTCCTGCTCGGCTACCTCAAGCGCCTGCTGCCGAAGCGCCCGGATCTGCGCATCATCGTCAGCTCCGCGACGCTCGAGACCGACCGGTTCGCGACCTACTTCGGCGGCGCCCCGGTCATCGAGGTCTCCGGCCGCACGTACCCGGTGGAGGTCATCCACCGCCGCCCGGAGAGCGGAGAGGCCGAGGTCGCCGACGCCGTCGCCGCCACGGTCGAGGAGATCACCTCGATCGATCCGCGCGGGGACATCCTCGTCTTCCTGCCTGGAGAGCGCGAGATCCACGACACCATGGCCGAGCTCACGCGCCACGGCCTGCCGCACACGACGCTGCTGCCGCTCTACGGGCGGCTCCCTCAGGGCGACCAGCAGCGCGTGTTCCAGTCCTTGCCGGGGCGGCGGATCGTGCTCGCGACCAACGTCGCGGAGACGTCGCTCACCATCCCGGGCATCGTGTACGTCATCGACTCCGGGCTCGCCCGCGTCAACCGCTACAGCCCGCGCACGGGCGTCACCCAGCTCCAGATCGAGCCCATCTCGCGCGCGAGCGCCGATCAGCGCAAGGGGCGCGCGGGCCGCGTGCAGAGCGGCGTGTGCTTCCGGCTCTACGACGAGCAGGACGACCGGGCGCGGCCCGCCTACACCGATCCGGAGATCCTGCGCGTCGGCCTCTCGGGCGTCATCCTCCAGATGAAGGCGCTCGGGCTCGGCGCCATCGAGGATTTCCCCTTCCTCGACGCGCCGTCGAAGCGCGCCGTGGACGAGGGCTACCGGGTCCTCGAGGAGCTCGGCGCGCTCGACGACGCGGGTGAGCTCACGGACACCGGCAGGAAGCTCGCGCGGCTGCCGCTCGACCCGCGGCTCGGCCGGATGGTCCTGGGCGGCGAGGCCGAGGGGGCGCTCGCCGAGGTGCTGATCATCGCCGCGGCGCTCGGCGTGCAGGATCCGCGGGAGCGGCCGCTCGCCGCCCAGAAGCAGGCCGACGACGCGCACCGGAAGTTCAAGGACGAGGCCTCCGATTTCGTGGGGCTCCTGAAGCTGTGGAGCTTCTACCAGGACGCGCAGGGCCGGCTGACCCAGAACCAGCTCAGGAAGGCCTGCCGCGACCATTTCGTCTCGTACCTCCGCATGCGCGAGTGGGCCGACGTGCACCGGCAGATCAGCCGGATCACGAAGGAGATGGGGTTCTCGCCGAGCGACGCGCCCGCGAAGGGCGACGCCATCCACCGCGCGCTCCTGCCTGGCCTGCTCAGCCGGATCGGCATGTGGAACCAGGAGAACAAGGTGTACCTGGGCGCCCGGCAGACGCGCTTCCAGCTCCACCCCTCGTCGGGCCTCGCGAAGAAGCCGCCCGCGTGGATCATGGCCGCCGAGCTGGTCGAGACGTCGCAGCTCTTCGCCCGGATGGTGGCGGCCCTCGATCCCGCGTGGATCGAGGCCGCGGCCGGGCCGCTCTGCAAGCGCAGCCACAGCGACCCGCACTGGGCCGCGAAGCCGGCGGCCGTGATGGCCCGGGAGCAGGTGACGCTGTACGGGCTGCCGATCGCGCGGGATCGACGGGTCGACTTCGGGGCGATCGACCCGAAGTCCGCGCGCCAGATCTTCCTCGTCCACGCGCTGGTCCGGCAGGAGTACGCGACGCGCGCGCCCTTCATGGAGGCGAACCGGCGGCTCTTCGAGGAGGTCAGCCAGCTGCGCGACAAGGCGAGGAGGAGCGAGATGCTGGCCGACGAGCACGCGCTCGAGCTCTTCTTCGATCGGCGCGTCCCCGAGGGCGTCTATAACGGCAAGACGTTCGAGGCGTGGCGGAAGGAGGCCGAGGCGGAGGACCCGCGGGCGCTCCACCTGTCGCTCGCCGACGTCCTGCTCGACGAGGCCGCGGAGCTCACGCCCGAGCGCTTCCCCGATTCGCTCGACCTCTACGGCGCCGCCGTGCCGCTCTCCTACCGCTTCGATCCGGGCGAGGACGACGACGGCATCTCCCTCTCGCTGCCGCTCGTGCTCCTGCCGCAGGCCGATCCCGACGAGCTCGAGTGGATGATCCCCGGGTGGCACGCCGAGAAGATCGCGCAGCTGCTCGAGTCGCTGCCGAAATCGCTGCGCAAGGCGCTCGTCCCGCTCGCCCCCCTCCGCGAGGTCGCCCGGGAGATCGCGGCGGAGCTACGGCCGTTCCAGGGCCCGCTGCGGGCCGTCCTTGCGCGCGCGATCGAGGACCGCACCGCCGAGCGCGTGCCCGCCGACGCGTTCCGGCCCCAGGATCTGCCGCCGTACCTGCGCTTCTATTTCCGCGTGCTCGACGAGGACGGCCGGGTGATCGGCGAGGGGCGCGAGCTCCGGGAGCTCAAGGAGCGGCTGTCGGGCCGGGCGCGCGAGGCCTGGGCGAGGGTCGGCAAGGCGGGCCTGGAGCGGGACGGGCTCACGTCGTTCAGCGTCGAGGCGCTGCCCGAGCGCGTCCAGGTCGACGCCGGGCGCCACAAGGTGTTCGGCTACCCGGCGCTGGTCGACGGCGAGACGTGCGTGTCGGTGCGCGTGCTCGCCTCGAGGGCCGCGGCGGCCGAGGCGACGCGCGCCGGGCTGCGGCGGCTCCTCTTGCTGCAGCTCGGGGGCAAGATGAGCCAGCTCGAGCAGCCGCTGCGGAGCGCCGTGGCCGTGAGCGGCCTCGGCGCCAAGGTGGCCCCGGGCGAGCCAGGCCTCGCCCGGCAGATCGCGCTGCGCGCGCTCGACGAGGCGTTCCAGCTCGGCGATCCCGGCGCCTTTCCGAGGACGAAGGCCGCGTTCCAGGCGCGCCTGGACAAGGGCCGCGCGTCGCTGCAGGGCGTGCTCGGGAAGCTCGCGGGGCTGGCGCGGGAGATCGGCGTCGAGCTCGACCGCGTGCAGGCGATGCTCCGGTCGATGACGGGGAAGCCTGGCGCGTCGAGGCCGGCGCTCGACGACGTGCGCACGCAGGTCGACTTCCTGCTGCCGGTCGGGCTCTTCTCGCGCGCCCCGGTCGACCGGCTCGCGCACCTGCCCCGGTACCTGCGCGCCGCGCAGATCCGGCTCGAGCGGCTGCCCAACGGGCCGCAGAAGGACCAGAGCAAGGCCGCGCAGGTGCTGCCGTTCTGGCAGGACTACCTCAAGCACCAGCAGGGGCTGCGCGACAAGGGGGTGCCCGCGGAAGAGCTGGAGTCGTTCCGCTGGCTGATCGAGGAGCTCAGGGTGTCGCTCTTCGCGCCCGAGCTGAAGGCGGCGGTCCCGGTCTCGCCGCAGCGGCTCACGGAGCAGTGGAAGCGGCTGCTGGGATAGCGGCGCAGGGACGCGCTCGACCCCAGCCCCGAACAGGGCCCAAGGACCGCGCCGCGCGCCGCCAGGCGGACGGCCGCCACCGGCCTCCTCGATCGGGTATTTCCTTAAGACGTACGCCCGCTTGGCCGCGACGCGCCCGCGCCAATGAGCACTGGACGCAGCGCTCACCCCGCTGGCAGGCTGGCCGCCGGCGAGGCGCCTCGTCCGGGTCCTCGGTGAGCGATGCAGGCAGGTGACATCATCGACGGCCGGTTCTGCATCGAGCACCTCGCGGCCTCGGGCGGGATGGGGGCCGTCTACCGGGCCCGCGATCAGGAGACCGGCGAGGCGGTCGCGATCAAGCTCCTGACCACCGAGAGCGCCCAGCACCTCGTCCGCTTCGAGCGCGAGGCCCACATGCTCGCAACGGCCCGGGTGCCCGGCGTCGTGCGCTACGTCGCGCACGGCGCCACCGCGTGGGGACAGCCGTTCCTCGCCATGCAGTGGCTCGACGGCGAGACGCTCTCCGACCGGCTCACCCGCCAGGGCGTCACCCTCGAGGAGACCCTCGAGCTTGGCCTCCACGTCGCGAGGACGCTCGGCGCCATCCACAGGCTCGGCCTCGTCCACCGCGACCTGAAGCCGAGCAACCTGCTGCTGGAAGGCGGCTCGCTCGAGCGCGTGCACCTCATCGACTTCGGCCTCGCCCGCGCCGTCACCGACGAGCCGCTCACGGCCGCCGGCCTCGTCCTGGGCACGCCCGGATACATGGCCCCCGAGCAGGCGCGCGGCGAGCTCAGCGTCGACACCCGCGCCGACGTGTTCGCCCTCGGCTGCATCCTCTACCGCTGCCTCACCGGCCGCGCCGCCTTCCAGGGCAACGCCGGGCTCGCCGTGCTGATGAAGGTCCTCCTCGAGGAGCCGCCCCGCGCGCGCGACCTCCGGCCCGGCACCCCGGCCGCGCTCGACGATCTCGTCGCCCGCATGCTGGCGAAATCCCCGCTGGACCGGCCGGCCGACGGCGGCGCCGTGGCGGCCGAGATCGCCACGATCGACGCGCCCGAGAGCAGCGTCGGCGGGCCCCGCTCCTTCCCGCCGCGCGCGGTGGAGCTCACGACCGGCGAGCGGCGCGTGACCTGCCTCGTGGTCACCCGCGAGCGCGCCGTCAGCTCAAGCGCCGCGGCGGAGCCGCGCCAGGCAGAGCTCTGGCAGCTGCACGACGTGGCCGAGCAGTACCGCGGCGAGCTCGAGCTCCTCGAGGGCCGCTCGCCGCTCATCGTGCTGTCCGGCGCGGGCACGCCGACCGACCTCGCGGCGCGGGCCGCCAGGTGCGCGCTCGCGCTGCAGGAGCTGCTCGGCGGCGCGCCCGTCGCGCTCGCCACCGGCCGGGCGGAGCTCTCGGCGCGCGTGCCCGTCGGCGAGCTCATCGACCGCGCCTTCCAGATGCTCGCGGCCCACGACGACCGCTCCCCCGCCGCGGGCGTCCGCATCGACGAGGTGACCGCGGGCCTCATCGGCACGCGGTTCGACGTCACCGAGGACGCCGCGGGCCGCGTCCTGCACGGGGCGCGCGACGAGCGGACCGCGCAGCTGCTCGGCAAGCCGACCACCTACGTGGGCCGCGAGCGCGAGCTCGCGATGCTCGTGGCCGAGGTCGATCGCTCCATCGACGAGGGCGCCGCGGGCGCGGTGCTCGTGACGGCCGAGGCCGGGATGGGCAAGTCGCGCCTGCGAAAGGAGCTCATCCGCAAGCTCCGCGAGCGGGGAGACAGGATCGAGGTCTGGCTCGGCCAGGGCGACCCCATGGGCGCCGGCGCGGCCTTCGGCCTGCTCGCGAGCGCGCTCCGGGACGCCCTCGGCGTCGCCGACGGCGAGCCCCTGGAGGCGCGGCAGCGCAAGGTCCGGAGCCGCGTGGAGCAATACGGGGGCATCGACGCGCCACGCGTCGCGGCCTTCCTCGGCGAGCTCGTCGGCGCGCCGTTCCCCGACGAGCACGACGTGCAGCTCCGGCTCGCGCGGCGCGACGCCGTGCTGATGGGCGACCAGCTCCGCCACGCCTGGGAGGACTTCCTCCGGGCGGCGTGCCGCGCGGGGCCCGTGCTCCTCGTGCTCGAGGACCTCCAGTGGGGCGACCTCCCCACCGTCACGATGGTCGACGAGGCGCTGCGCCAGCTCAAGGACATGCCGCTGCTCGTGCTGGCGCTGGGGCGGCCCGACGTGCGCCGGCTCTTCCCGAAGCTCTGGGAGGGCCGGCTGGCCCACGAGCTCCACCTCACGCCGCTCCCGCGCCGCGCGAGCGAGCGGCTCGTGCGCGAGGCGCTGGGCGCGCACGCGACGCACGACCTCGTGGGGAGGCTCATCGAGCGCGCGGACGGCAACGCGTTCTTCCTCGAGGAGCAGATCCGCGCGGCCGCCGAGGGCAAGAGCGAGGGCCAGCCGGAGACGGTGGTGGCCATGGTGCAGGCGCGGCTGGAGACGCTCGACGCCGAGGCGCGGCGGCTCCTCCGGGCGGCGAGCATCTTCGGCGAGACGTTCAGGTCGAGCGCGGTCGCCGCGCTCCTCGGGAGCGCCGACATCGCGCAGGTCCTCGCGGAGCTGCTCCGGCGCGAGGTGATCGTGCGGCGGGGCGAGGGGCGGCCGCGGGACGACGCGGAGTACTGCTTTCGCCACGCGCTCGTCCGCGAGGCCGCCTACGGCATGCTGACGGCGCGCGACCTCCGCATCGGCCACGCGCTCGCGGGCAGCTTCCTCGAGGCGGCCGGCGAGGGCGATCCGAGGGCGCTCGCCGAGCACTTCGAGCGCGGCGAGGAGCCCGAGAAGGCCGCCGAGTGGTACCTGCGCGCCGCCGACAAAGCGCTCCGCGGCAACGACCTCGCCGAGGCGATCGCCTGCGCCGAGCGCGGCATCGCCTGCAGGCCGGACCCTGCCGCGGTGGGCGCGCTCCGCCTGGTCGAGGCCGAGGCGCTGCTCTGGCGCGGCGAGCCGGCCCTCGCGGAGCAGCGTGGGATCGAGGCGACGCGGCACCTCGCGCCGGGCTCCGTGGCGTGGTTCTCGGCGTTCACGCAGCTCGCGGGGGCGGGGCACAAGCAGGGCCACTACGAGCGCGTCGAGCGCTGGATGATGGTCGTCCTCGGCACGGAGCCGCTCGACGGCGCGCGCATCGCGAGGAACGCCTGCCTGCTCGAGGGGGCGATCGTGCTCCTGCTCGGCGGCCGCTACGCGTGCGTCGACGCGCTGATCGACGCGGTCGAGCGCGCGACGGAGGACGCGTCGGCCGCGGATCTCATGATCGAGGCGAAGCTCCTCTACCTGCACGGGCTCCTCCGGCAGCACAACGGCGATCCGAGCGCCTGCATCGCGAGCATGGGCGCGGCGCTCGCCGCGTTCGAGGACATCGGCGATCGCCGCGAGGCGTGCCGCGCGCGGCTCAACATGGGCCTCTGCTACGTCCAGTTCGGGTACTTCGAGGCGGCGGCGGGGGTCCTCCGCGCCGGGCTCGAGGAGGCGGAGCGGATGGCGCTCGACGACCGGGTCCCGAACGCGCTGCAGAACCTCGGCCTCGCGCTGGCCCACGCGGGCGAGGTCGACGCGGCGAGGGCGGCCCTGCGGAGCTCGATCGAGGCGCTCACGCGCCGCGGCGACCGGCGGCGGGAGTGCGAGAGCCGGCTCCAGCTCGCGCGCGTCCTGCTCCTCGCGGGCGAGCCCGCGCTCGCCGAGGCGGAGGCGCAGGCGGCCGAGGCGCTCGCGCGGGGGGTGCCGGAGCGGCTCCCCGCGGCCATCGCGGCGCGCGCGCGCGCGCTGCTCGATCTCGGGCGCGCCGGCGAGGCGCTCGCCGCCACGACGCAGGCCCTGTCCCTGCTCGAATCGGGCCGCCCTGACGAGGAGGGCCCGCTTGTGCGCCTGGTCCACGCCGAGGCGCTGGCCGCGACGGGCCAGATGGCCGAGGCCAAGGGCGCCATCGCCCTGGCCCGCAACGGGCTGCTCGTGCGGGCCGGGAGGATCGGCGATCCTGTCTGGCGCGAGCGCTTCTTGCGCGATGTCCCCGACAACGCGCGGATCCTGGAGCTCGCGCAAGGCTGGCTCGACGGACACGCGCCCTGAAAGCGTCAGCCGCGCTCGGGCGAGAGCGAGAGGCCATCACGGCGTCCGGGGGAGCCCACATGGCGGTGATTCCGGCCGTCGGGCGGGAGCATCTTTTTGTCGCCCGGAACAGGAGACGTCGCAAGTAAGCTGAGCCTCTACCTCTAACCTTGTGTTCGAACACAGGGAGGCAGCTCCATGCTCAGGTCGTCCGTCGTTCTGATTCCCCTCGTGGCCCTCGCCGTGTCTGTCTCGTGCAGCAGCGAAGACAGATACCGGCCTCCCACGACGGGGGACCTGCCCTCTGCCGGCGTCACGACCAGCAGCGGACAGGGCGGCGGCACCGGCGGACAGGGCGGCGGCACCGGCGGCCAGGGCGGCGGCACCGGCGGCCAGGGCGGCGCCGGCGACCAGGGCGGCGCCGGCGGCCAGGGCGGCGCCGGCGGCCAGGGCGGCGCCGACATGCCGAGCTGTTCCAACGGCGCGAAGGACAGCAACGAGACGGACGTCGACTGCGGCGGCGCCTGCGCAACGCCGTGCCGGGTCGATCAGGCGTGCGCGGAGGCCGCGGACTGCTTCTCAGGGCGGTGCGAGGAGGGCGGCGGGGGCAGCGGCGGCGCCGGGCGCGCGTGCGTGGCGGCGCGGTGCGACAACGGCGTGAAGGACGGCGACGAGACGGACACCGACTGCGGCGGCGCCGCGCCGCGCGACGACAACCCGGCGTGCCCGCCGTGCAAGACCAGCAAGGGCTGCGCGGCGGGCTCGGATTGCGAGTCGTTGAGCTGCGTGAACGACCAGTGTCTGGCGCCGGCCTGCAGCGACGGCGTGAAGAACGGCCAGGAGACCGACATCGATTGCGGGGGGATCTGCCCCGGCTGCCCGCCTGGCGACGCGTGCTCCAAATCGACCGACTGTGTCGAGCTCGTCTGCTACGAGCAGGTCTGCCAGGCCGCGACCTGCAGCGACGGCGTGAAGAACGGCAAGGAGACCGACATCGACTGCGGCGGGACGGAGGGGTGCAGCACCCGGTGCCCTGCGGGGCAGCGTTGCACCACCAACACCGATTGCGCGACGTCGATCTGCAACACCACGAACCGCGTCTGCGCGTGCCCGGCGTGGATGGTGATCTCGCCCGTGAGCGGCGGCGGGAGCTACTGCATCGATCAATACGAGGTGACGAAGCAGGATTACGATGTCTTCCTCCAGGCGAACCCGGTGCTCGCCGGCATGCCGGCGGAGTGCGCGGGGAACATCTACCGTCCCTCGAGCGGGTGGCCCTACACGGAGGGGCGAGTGCCCGTCACCCACGTCGACTGGTGCGACGCCTACGCGTACTGCTCCTACATGGGCAAACACCTCTGCGGCAGGATCGGCGGAGGCGCGAACTCGCCTGCCGACGTCGCGAGCCCGACGCGGAGCGAGTGGTTCAACGCGTGCTCCGGCCAGGGCGTGAACGAATACCCGTACAGCGATCTCTATAGTGAGGCGACCTGCAAGGTGGACGACCCGAGCGGCGAGTTCGCCAGGAAGCCCGTGCCCCCCAACCCGCTCCCGCAGATCTCGCCCTGCGAAGGCGGAATCACGGGCCTCTTTCATATGAGCGGCAACGTGGCGGAGTGGGAGAACTCCTGCGACGCGCAGGGCAACTGCCTCGTCCGCGGCGGCTCGCGGGCCTCGCAGCAGGACGCGGATGACGTCGCGCGCGGCACGCTCAAGGCGGCCAGGTGCGATGCGCTCCTGGACCAGGATCGCCTCACCCCGTCTCCGGACATCGGCTTCCGCTGCTGTCTCTGAGCGTCCGCGCCGGATACGCGCCCGGCGGCCGCGCGGCCGCCGCGCGTGCGGCGGGCGCGCAGGGCGCTCGACGCGCCCCGCGCCGGTCAAAAGCGGGCGGCGGCCGCGCTCACCGGCGCCGCCGCCCGGCCGACAAGCTCACTGCGCCGGTTCGGGATCGCAGCCGTAGAGGACGTCGACCGCCGCCATGGCGTCGTCCTGGACCAGCCGGCACGCGTCGGGGCAGAGCGTGATCATGTCGTTCTCGATGTAGAAGGAGCCCGGGGCGCACGCTGCCGCGCTCGCCACCTGGTCGAACGATTGCGGCTCGCTCCCGTCGCCGGGCGTGTACTGGACGACCACGGTCGAGAGGTCGATGATCTCCCCCGGCGGCGAGTCCGGCACCTCGAACTCGCACGCGACCACCGCGCCCGTGATGACGCCCTCCGCGATCGCCTGGAACACCACGTCATAAGAGTCCGTCTGGCAGAGCGGGAACCTGAGGCCACCCGTCCTCTTGCTGAGCGTCTGGTAGCCCGTGCCCGGCGCCACGGCGGTGCCGCACGTCTCCTCGACCACGTCCGCGTCGGGCGCGTAGGCGTCCGTGAGGACCGTGTTCTCGTGGAGCCCGACGATGCTGTGAAAGACGTAGTTGGGCGCGGTCGCGTCGCCGAAGACCGCCGGGTCCAGGCCGAACAGCAGCTCCTCGAAGTCCGTGGCGACGTCCTCCCAGGGCTGCCGCGTGTCGTCGATATAGATATTGCGCGGGAGGTGCGTCGACTGGCAGCCCACGTGGTCGTCGGTGATCACGGTGATCACCTTGAACGAGTCCTCGCGCACCCACTCCGACCACCCGGACGGCGCCACGCCGTGCTCGTCGGGCAGGCCGCCGTTGTAGCTCCCGAGGAGCACGCAGAGCGCGTCGTTGCTCCTGATCTCGTGGCTGTAATGGTAGAAGACGGGCGGGTTGTTCCCCGGTGCCTCGGGGACCGGGGAGCAGCTCTCGGTGCTGAGCGGGGCGCCGACGCAGATCGAGTCGTCTTCCTCCGCAGCGCCGTGCGCGGAGATCATGATGACGCGGTAATCGATGCCGCTCTCGCCGATGATCGAGGCGAAGCTCTCATTGATGTTGTTCTGTACGCTGATGATCTCGTTCGCCATGCTGGGCGAGTTGTCGATGACGAACACGATGTCGACCGGCCGCTTCGTGAGCGTGGCCTCGGCGACCGTGGCGACACAGGCCGTATCAGGCGTCACGGGGCCGCTGCCACCCGTGTTGGCGCCGCTGGAGCCGTTGCCGATCATCCCCCCGTCGTCACCGCCCGCGCCGCCCCCGCCCGCGCCGCCCTCGCCGCCCCCACCCGCGCCGCCGGCTCCACCGACGTTCGCTCCAGCCGTCGCGTCCGCGTCGCCCTCCGCCCCGGAGCTGCAGGAGCACCCTGCGGCGCCGGTCATCACCAGAACACCCAACCCAAGAAGCGGAACCAACATGGTAGACCGGGAGAGCTTCACATGAACCTCGACCGCTAGGGCGCATGAACGCGCTATTTCAGATTGCACAATTGCAACGAGATGTGGTGACGATTTTGACCTGACCGCGATTTTTCTCGGAGGCTGTTCCATGACATGTATCATGGAAGCGTCTTTGTCATTCCACGTGGTGCGCACGGCGAGGCGCGGTGGATGGAGGCGCGGGCACGGCCACGTGGCCACGCGCCACCGGTTGCGTGAAGCGAGGGCGCCAGCTGGAACGCGGCGCCGCGGCGCGTCGGGCGCCTCGGCTCCTCGGACGCTCCGCATGGGCTGGATGGTCTCTGCACAATGCGCCCCTAGGATGCAGGTATGAGCCTACGTCATGACTTTCCTCGCATCGGCATCGATGCGATCGCGCTCGCCGTCCCCCGCCGCTTCGTCGAGCTCACCGAGCTCGCCGAGGCGCGGGGCATCGCGCCCTCCAAGTACCTGACCGGCCTGGGGACCCGCCGGATGGCGATCGCTGCGCCCGACGAGGATCCGATCACCCTCGGCGCCAACGCGGCCCGCCGGCTGTTCCAGCGGTCGGGCGCGAGCCCCGCGGACATCGGGCTCTGCGTCGTGGGCACCGAGACCGCCGTGGACCACGCGAAGCCGGCGGCCTCCTTCCTCCACGGCCTGCTCGGGCTGCCGAGCGCGTGCCGGGTCTTCGAGGCCAAGCACGCCTGCTTCGGGGGCACCGCGGGCCTCCTCAACGCGGTGGACTGGATCGCCTCGGGCTCGGCCCGCGGCCGCGCCGCGCTCGTCGTGTGCTCGGACGTGGCGCGGTACGCGCTCGGCTCGGCGGGCGAGCCCACCCAGGGCGCCGGCGCCGTGGCGCTGCTCGTGCGCGAGCGCCCGCGCCTCGTCGAGATCGAGGTCGGCCAGACCGGCACGTATGCGCGCGACGTCTACGATTTCTGGCGGCCGCTCCACCACAAGGAGGCGCTCGTCGACGGTCACTACTCGGTGCAGTGCTACCTCGACGCCCTCGCCGGGGCCTACGGCGACTGGCGCCGCGTGGCGGGCGACGGCGATCCCCTCGCGCGCACCTGCTACCACGTCCCCTACGGCAAGATGGCCCGCAAGGCCCACCGCCACCGGCTGGCGATGGACGGCCTGACCGAGCAGGCCGCCGACGAGAGCTTCGCTGTCGAGGTGGAGCCGTCGCTCGATCTGCCGTCGCGCATCGGCAACATCTACACGGGCTCGCTCTACCTGGCGCTCGCGTCCCTGCTCAACACGGAGGCCCGCGCGCTCGAGGGGCAGCGCGTCGGGCTGTTCAGCTACGGCTCGGGCTGCTGCGCCGAGTTCTTCGCGGGCAGGATCGGGCCGGAGGCCGGGGCGCTCGTGGCCGCCCTCGAGATCGACGCCCCGCTCGACGGGTGCCGTCGCGCCTCCGTCGCGGAGTACGAGGCGCTGCGCAACGGCGACGAGGCCGCCGACCGCCGGCCGGCGCCCGAGGGCGCCGAGCGCGGGGGCGCGAGCCTCGACAGCCGGGTGGTGTACCTGGGGCTCGACTCGAGCGAGCGGCGCGTCTACGCGAACGAGTGAGCGCCGGAGCGGGCAGCTCGCTCAGCCGGAGCCGGACGAGGGGGACGTGAGCTCCGAGAGCTTCACGGTGAAGAGCTCCGCCCCGCCGGCCGCAGCGACGACGACCCGCAGCGTGCCGGAGGGGGCCGGTCGCTTCAGGCGCGCGGCGACCGCGCGCGTGACCGGCGCGAGCGGCGCGATGATGTCGGCCATCGCCGAGCGCGCCATCACGCCGACCAGCATCGGCGCGCGCTCGCCCGCGGCCAGGGCGGCGCGGAGCATGCGCTCGGGTTCGAGAGCCGGGTCGCGCTGCTGCAGGCCGATCGCGATGAGATAGCCCGTCGGTTCTCGCAAGGAGAGGAGATAACCCGTCAGCGGCGCGGGGGCGCTGCTGCGGGCCGGGAGGCTCTGCAGCAGGCGCGCGAGCTCCGGGCGGTGATCGGCGAGCAGCTCGGCCCGCTCATCGTGATCGGACATGCCCGCCCGCCCCTGCTTCGCCTGGGCGTTCGGCGTGAGACCGCGATTCCGCGGGGTGATCGTCGCTGCGTCTTTCGGGACCATGTTCCTCCAGCGAGGGCTCTTGCCCTCCGTGTTGTTTGTTCCGGTCACCGCGTCGCGCGTGTCACGAAATCGGACGCGGCCGCGCGTCGCTCGCAAACGCGGGCCGCGCGCCGCTGCACCGGGGCGCTTCGAGGTCGCCCCGGCGCGCCCTGTCGGAGGACCGTCCGGCGCGCACGGTCGGCCGAGTTGGCACGTCCTCGTGCCGCCGATGGCCGGCCAGGAGCCAGGAGCGGGCCGCGAGGGCGCCCTGGACCCCGCCTCGATCGGCCGAGGGCGCCGGCGACGGCTGCGCTCCTCGTCCATCGCGAGGGCGCGGCCCCCGTCCGCGGCGAGGGCGCGGACCTTGCGATGAGGCGCCGCGAGCTCGCTGCCCTCCGGCGCGGAGCGCTCCGGCGCCCGGTGCGCCTGCGCGGAGGAGCGTCAGCGAGCGTCAGCCAGAGGGAGAGCCAGCCTATGCGAGATCGAATGGGGAGGATTGGACAGGTGATGGCCGCAGCCGCCATGGTGGGGGGCTGCGCCTCCACCGAGGCGCCGCGAGACCCCGCGCCGTCGGTGGACGGCGCGGCGGCGGCGCCCACGGCGCCCGACACGGCGCTGGGCCCCGCGCGCCTGCGGGCGGCGTACATCGCAGCCGTGCAGGCGTCGGCGCCCGAGGGCTACCGGGTGATCGAGGCGTCTCCGGGCGGGAACGAGGCGAGCCTGCGCGCGCCGAACCCGGCGCACCGGCTCGCGGCCGATTTCAGCGCGTCGGGCGTGCGGATCGCCCCGGAGGGCGAGGCGCGGTGGGGCTTCTCGATGGCCGCCGCCCGGTACGGCTGCGCGGGCGATCTGCGCGAGGTGCCGCGTGCGGCGCCGACCGCCACGAAGAACCGCGTGGAGCTCCGCCGGCAGGGCGCGTCGCCGGGCGAGGGCCTCGTGGAGTGGTACGTGAACGGGCCGCTCGGGCTGGAGCAGGGCTTCACGGTGCCCGGTGCGCCTCCCTGCCTCGCCGCCGGGGACCAGGACCTCGTCATCGAGCTCGCCCTGGGCGGCGATCTCCGCGCCACGCCGCTCGCCGGCGGCGAGGGGGTCGCGCTGCGCGAGGCGTCCGGCGCGGTGGCGATGCGGTACACGGATCTCCACGCCACCGACGCCGCGGGGCGGACGCTGCCCGCGTGGATGGAGCTCGGCGTCGACGAGCGCACGCTGTCGCTGCGCGTGGACACCGCCGGGGCCGCGTACCCGGTGACGGTGGATCCGCTCGCCGCCTCGGAGCGGACGGCGCTCATCGCGGTCGACGGCTCGACCCCGATCCACCTGAACGGCGACGCGATCGCCATGTCGGGCGACACCGCGATCGTCGGGGCGCCCGGGAGCGCGGCGTACGTGTTCGTGAAGAGCGGCGGCGCCTGGACGCAACAAGCCAGGCTCGTCCCGGGCGACGGGGCCGCGGGCGACGGCTTCGGCGCCTCGGTCGCGATCTCGGCGGACACGGCCGTGGTCGGGGCGCCCTGGGGGACCGAGGGCGCGGGCGCCGCCTACGTGTTCGTGCGGAGCGGGGGCGTGTGGGTCGAGGGCCCGCAGGCCAAGCTCGCCGGCAGCGGACCGACCGGCGGCGCGTTCGGCAAGACCGTCGCGATCTCGGGGAGCTCGGTCATCGTGGGCTCCCCCGCGTACGCGCTCGAGCTCGCGCAGGACAGCGACGCCGACGGCGTGATCGACGCGGACGACAACTGCCCTGACGCCGCGAATCCGTCGCAGGTGGACGGCGACGCCGACGGGCATGGCGACGCGTGCGACCCGCGGTGCGTGACCTTCCGGCGCGGCCTTGGCGGCGACGTGGCCGACGCGACGCTCTGGCAGGTATCGCCCACGTGGAACGACGGCGCCAGCACCACGCTCTCGACGGGCACCGGCACGGGCGGCGTCCGGCGGAGCCTCCTCCGGTTCAACCTCGCCGGCGTCCCGGCGAGCGCGGAGATCGCCTCGGCGACGCTGTCGCTGTACCAGACGTACAAGCTCGAGAGCAGCACCGTGCGCGTCCACCGGGCCACCGCCGCGTGGACGGAGTCGGGCGTCACGTGGGGCAACTCCGGCGGCGGCGGCCATTTCGATCCTGCGATCGAGGCCTCCTTCGTCACCGGCGGTCCTTCCGGCACCACCGGCTTCCGGAACGTCGACGTGACCGCGCTCGCGCAGGCCTGGGTGAGCGGCGAGATCGCCAACCACGGCGTGCTGATCGAGGAGGCCGCGGTGACCCGGAGCACCCTGCGGAGCAGCGAGAGCGCGAGCGCCACGGAGCGGCCGGCGCTCACTGTCTGCTACCACGACACCTGCGAGGACGGCATCCAGAACGGCGCCGAGTCCGGCGTGGACTGCGGGGGCCCGAGCTGCGCGCCGTGCGCCCCCGGCAGCGTCCTCTGGAGCAGGCGCTTCGTCAACGGCTGGCACGAGTCGATGCGCGCGCGCGCCGTCGCGGTCGACGGCGCGGACAACGTGATCTTCGGCGGCTACGCCTATGGCCCGATCGACTTCGCCGGGCACGGCGGGCCGCTCCCCGAGGGGATGCTCGACACCAAGTTCCTCGCGAAGCTCGACGCCGCGGGGAACCACGTGTGGGACAGGCGCCCGCAGCACGGCGGCACCTTCTTGAGCGTCGCCGCGTCGGGGTCCGGCGAGCTGATCGCGGGCTCGAACTTCGGCCTGCAGCGGTTCACCGCGTCGGGCGACCTCCTCGCGGAGGTCGTTGGCCTCGGCCAGGTCAAGGTCGCCCGCGCCAATGCGGGCGCCGCCGCGCTCGCCGGCGTCCTGTGGGACACGGTCGATCTCGGCACCGGCCCCCTCGCCGGCGGGCCGGGCAGCGATCTCCTGGTCGCGAAGCTCGACGCGGCGGGCGCGCCGATCTGGACCAGGACCTTCGCGAGCGACCCGTACGACAGCGACCCTGCGAGCGTCACCGTGGACGGCGCGGGCAATGTCATCGTCCTCGGCCGCTTCTCCGGCGCGCTCGACCTCGGTGGCGGACCGCTGGCGAGCTCGCCGACGGCTCACGGCATGTACCTGGCGAAGTTCGACGCGGCCGGGAATCACGTCTTCAGCCAGGTCGTCTCCGGCACGCCGGATGACGCCGACGTCGCCGCGACCCCGTCCGGGGAGCTGATCGTCGCCCTGGGCACGACCGTGACCAAGCTCACCGCCTCGGGCGCGCCGCTGTGGAGCGTCGATACGACGGGCCTCGGCCTGCTCTCCAACACCTGGGGCATCCCTGCCGTCGCCCTCGACGGCGCTGGCAACGTGTTCATCAACCCGCCCGGCGCTGTCGCGAAGCTCTCGCCGTCGGGCGCCGTGCTGTGGTCGGTCGACCCGTTCGGCGACGCGGAGCACGGGGACATCTTCGATCTGGCCGTGGACAGCGCCGGCAACGTGATCGGCGTTGGCACGTACGACCGCGCGGACGCGATCGTCGTGAAGCTCGCCCCATAGCCCGGGCAGCGCCCCGGCGCGCTCGCGGTCGTCGCGGGCTCCTGGCCGCCTGGCCAGGAGCCCGCGATCACGAGCTCCGCGCGCGCGCCGTCGTCTCCAGCCCGCCGGGCACGAAGTCCGTCCCCTTCTGGACACGGTCGTTCCACGTCTCGGGGGGCTTGCCTGAAGGCACCTCCCTCATCGTGATGCACCCCGGCACCGGGCACACCAGCGCGCACAGATTGCAGCCGATGCACTCCTCTTCGTCGACGAACGGGACCCGCGACGGCGCCGCGTCCCCGCTCGGATCCGCCGTCACCGCGCGATCCGGGAGGACCTTCGGGAGGTGGGTGTGGCCCGCCGCGCGCGCCTCCGCCTCCGTCCTCCCCGGCAGGTGGATGCACTGGTGCGCCCCGTCCATGCAGGCGACGTAACAGAGCTGGCACCCGATGCACTTGTCGGCGCTGATGTCCGCGACCACGCGGTACGAGAGGTCGAGCTCGCCCCACTCCTGGACCTGCGGGATCGCCCTGCCGCGCAGCTCGTTCACCGAGCGCATCCCGTGATCGTCGAGCCAGTCGCTGAGCCCCTCGATCATCTCCTCGACGATGCGGTAGCCGTAATGCATCACCGCGGTGCAGACCTGGACGCTCGTCGCGCCGAGCGCGATGAACTCGGCGGCGTCGCGGGAGTTCGAGATGCCGCCGATACCGGAGATGGGCAGCCGGCCGACGCCGGGGTGGCGCGCCAGCTGGCTCAGCAGGTGGAGCGCGATCGGCTTGACCGCGGGCCCGCAATAACCGCCGTTCGTCGACGCGCCGCCGACCCGCGGGAGCGGGACCATCCGCTCCAGATCGACGCCCATGAGCGACTTGACCGTGTTGATCAGCGAGACGCCGTGCGCCCCGGAGCGGAGCACGGCCTCGCCCGGCTCCAGGATGTCGCCGACGTTGGGCGTGAGCTTCACGATGACCGGCGTCGTCGCGAACTCGACGGCCCAGCGCGCGATCTCCTGGAGGACCGCCGGCTCGTTGCCGACGGCCGAGCCCATGCCGCGCTCACACATCCCGTGCGGACAGCCGAAGTTGAGCTCGAGCCCGTCCGCGCCCGTGTCCTCGGCCTTGCGGATGATCTCGCGCCACTCGTCCTTCGTCTCGACCATCAGCGAGGCGATGAGCGCGTGGCCCGGGTAACGCCGCTTGATCTCGCGCATCTCCTTGAGGTTCACGTCGAGCGGGCGATCGGTGATGAGCTCGACGTTGTTGAGCCCCATGAGCCGCGTGTTGCCGTAGTCGATGCCGCCGAACCGGCTCGACACGTTGACGATGGGGTTCCCGAGCGTCTTCCAGACGGCGCCGCCCCAGCCGGCGTCGAAGGCGCGCCGGACCTGATCTCCGGTGTTGGTCGGCGGCGCCGAGGCGAGCCAGAACGGGTTCGGGCTCTTGATCCCGGCGAAGTCGATAGAGAGGTCGGCCATCGCTCAGCTCCCTTGCGGTGAGGGCACGGGCGCCGCGCCGCCCGCCCCCGTCGTCATCGCTTCGTGCATCGCGCGCGCGGCGATCTTCGCCTCGGCGACCGCGTTGACGACCTCCTTGCCGCCGTTCACGCAGTCGCCGCCGCTGTAGACCTTCGGGTTGCCCGTGCGGTGCGTCGCCGGGTCGACCACCACGCGCCCCCTCGGGTCGAGCACCACCCCCTCGAACGCGAGCGCCACCTGCGTCGCCCGGCTCTGCCCGATCGCGACCGCGACGAGGTCGGCGGGCAGGAGCTCCTCTTGGGCCGGCCCTGGCGCCGGGCCCCGCGCGCCGGTGTCGGCGGGCGCGTCGGCGGGCGCGATCCGCAGCGCGACGACCTTGCCGCCCTCGCGCACCACCTCGACCGGCACCCGGTTCTCGACGAGGCGCGCGCCGGCGACCCGCGCGCCCTCGAGCTCGTGCGCGTACCCCGACATCTCGGCCTCGGAGCGGCGGTACACAACGGCCACGTCGACCCCGAGCAGGGCCAGCTCGTGGGCGACGTCGAGCGCCGTGTTGCCGCCGCCGATGACGACGGCGCGCCGCACGCCCGCGAGGTCGAGGCCCGGGTCGGCCTTGAGCCGCTCGATGAACGCGGTCGCGCCCACCACGCCGTCGCCGTCCTCCCCGCGGAGGCCGAGGCGCGCGTCGGCGCCCAGGCCGAGCCCCAGGAACACCGCGTCGTACTCCGCGACCAGGTCGCGCGCGGAGACCTCCCCCGGCCCGGCCGCCTGCGCGACGACCGAGACGCCGGCGCGGAGCTCGATGTCCCCGAGCGACAGGACCCACTCGAGCTCGTGGAGCGCCTCGTGCCCCTTCATCTTGTAGGGCGCGATCCCGAGCGTGTTCAGGCCGCCGGGGATCGCCTTCCGCTCGAAGATCACGGCGCGGTGCCCCTCGAGGGCGAGGTAGCCCGCCGCGGCGATCGACGCGGGCCCCGCGCCCACGAGCGCGACGCTCTTGCCGGTGGGCGGCTTCGCCCGGAAGATCCGCGGATCGCGCGCGAGGGCCGACTCGACCGCGTAGCGCTGGAGGCGGCCGATCGCGATCGGCTCTCGCCCCCACCCGTTGTAGACGCAGTCGCCCGCGCAGAGCACCTCGACGGGGCAGGCCTGCCCGCACGACTGGCCGAGCAGGTTGGCCGTGAGGATGGTGCGGGCCGCGCCCTTCACCTGGCCGGCCGCGATCTTCCGGATGAAGCTCGGGATATCGATCGCCGTCGGGCACGCCTTGACGCAGGGCGCGTCGACGCAATAGAGGCACCGGTTCGCCTCGGCGATCGCCTCGGCGTCGGTGTAACGCGGGCTCTTGTCCTCGAATCGCTCTTCGATCCGGCCGGACGGGAGGGCTGAGAGGCGTATCGGGGCTCGGGTCATGCTGGCGCTCGCGCGGCTCCTCTCGGATGGTGCGTGGTGCGTGGTGCGTGGTGGCTAGAAGGCCTGGGCTCCCTGGGTCGGGGCGAGCCGGCGGGGTAGATAGCGCCCTGCGCCGCGCTGCACGTCGAGCTTGCCGTCCGTGCACTGGACCCGGCCGTTGACGATGACGTGCGTCGGCTTCCCCTTCACCTCGAAGCCCTCGAAGATGCTCCGATCGCACCGGTGATGGTGGGTCTTCGCGGAGATCGTGCTCGTCCCCTTCGGGTCGAAGACCACGAGATCCGCGTCGCCGCCCGGCACGATCGAGCCTTTGCGCGGGTACAGCCCGAAGATCTTGGCCGGCTGCGTCGAGAAGAGATCGACGAAGCGGTGGACGTCGATCCGCCCCGCGAGCACCCCGTAGGTCCAGAGCAGGGCGAGGCGGTTCTCGATGCCCGCGGCGCCGTTCGGGATCCGCGAGAAATCGTCCTTGCCCATGTCCTTCTGGCCGGCCTGGTTGAAGGGGCAGTGGTCGGTCGCCACGGTCTGGATGAGCCCCGACGAGAGCGCGGCCCACAGCGCGTCCTGGTGGCCCTTCGGCCGGATCGGCGGGCTCATCACGTAGGCCGCCCCCTCGAAGCCGGGCTTCTCGTAGACCGAGTCGTCGAGCAGGAGGTACTGCGGGCACGTCTCGGCCATGACCACCTGGCCCCGGCTCCGCGCCTCGGTGACCGCGGCGAGCGCCTCCTTGCAGGTGAGGTGGACGATGTAGATCGGCTCGCCGATCATCCGGGCGAGCATGATCGCGCGCCCCGTCGCCTCGCCCTCGATCGGCGCGGGGCGGCTCTGCGCGTGGTACCGCGGGTGGGTCTTGCCCTCCTTCAGGAGCTTCTTCTGGAGCGCGACGACCGCGTCGCCGTGCTCGGCGTGGACGGTCACGAGCGCGCCGAGGCCCTTGGCGGCCTGCATCACCTGGATGAGCTCCGGATCGTCGACGCCGATGGCCCCGCGGTAGGCCATGAAGGTCTTGAACGACGGGATGCCGTGCTCGCGCGTGCAGACGGCCATCTCCTCGAGCGTGTCGTCGCCGAACCAGGTGACGGCCATGTGGAAGGCGTAATCGGAGACCGCCTTCTTCGCCTTCTCGTTCCACATCGCGAGCCCGTCGAGCAGCGCCTGCCCTCGGGCCGGGATCACGAAATCGATGATCGAGGTCGTGCCCCCGGCGACGCCCGCCGCCGTGCCGGTCTCGAAATCATCGGAGCTCTCCGTCCCCATGAACGGCAGTTCCATGTGCACGTGGGCGTCGACCCCGCCAGGGAAGATGAGCTGCCCCGAGGCGTCGATCACGGTGTCCCCCGCGCGCTCCTTCGACAGCCCCGCGCCGACCGCGGCGATCTTCCCGTCCTCGCAGTAGACGTCGCCGACGAACCGGTCGCTCGCTGTGATGATCTCGCCGTTCTTGATCAGGATGCCCATGTTGCTCCTCCGCGGGTGAGCGCCGGGCGGCGGGTCCCCTCCGGGGGGCGGCGCCGCCATGGCGGGGGAAACGCCGGGGGGGAGAGCCGGCCGCGACCAGCGCCCCGGCGCTGCTGGTGTCTTCGCGGTGGACTTCGCATCGCTCGTCGCGCTCGTTGCCCGACCTCGCCGTCCTCCCGCCGCCCCGGGCCCTCAGGGCAGCTGTTCCGTGAGCTCGCCGTACGTCTCGGGCCGGCGATCGCGATAGAACTGCCACGTCCTCCGCACCTCCTCGATCAGGTCGAGGTTCATCTCGGCGATGACGAGCTCGTCCTTGTCCTCGCTCCCCGTCGCAAGGAAGCTGCCCCGCGGGTCGCAGAAGTAGCTCGTCCCGTAGAACTTGCCGATGTTCCACGGCGCCTCGGTGCCGACGCGGTTCGAGGCGGCGATGAAGTAGCCGTTGGCCACGGCGTGCGCGGGCTGCTCGAGCTTCCAGAGGTACTGGGAGAGCCCGGCGACCGTCGCCGAGGGGTTCCACACGATCTCGGCGCCGTTCAGGCCGAGCAGCCGCGCCCCCTCCGGGAAGTGGCGATCGTAGCAGATGTAGACGCCGATCCGCGCATACCGCGTCTGGAACGTGGGATAGCCGAGGTTCCCCGGCTTGAAGAAGAACTTCTCCCAGAACCCGTTCGTGTGCGGGATGTGCGTCTTCCGGTACTTGCCGAGGTACGTGCCGTCGGCGTCGACCACGGCGGCCGTGTTGTAGTAGACGCCCGCCATCTCCCGCTCGTAGATCGGGATGATCATCACCATCTTGTACTTCTTGGCGTACGCCGCGAGCCGCTCGACCGTCGGGCCGGGGACGGGCTCGGCCACATCGCACCATTTCGCGTCCTGCGAAGGACAGAAGTAAGGTGTATTGAAGACCTCCTGCAAACAGAGGATCTGCACACCCCTCTTCCCCGCCTCGTCGATGAACTGCAGGTGCTTCTCGAACATCGCGTCCCGGATGGCCATGACGGAGGCGCCGTCGTCGCCGATCGGGGTGGAGCACTGGATCAGCCCGCCAAGTACGTTCCGTGCCATCAGAACCACCTCGTGATGACGATCTTGCGCTCCGTGTAGAAGTCGATGGCCGTCGGGCCGTGCGCCTTGAGATCGCCGAAGAAGCTGCCCTTCTGGCCGCCGAAGGGGAAGAAGGCCATGGGCGCCGCGACGCCGATGTTCACGCCGACCATCCCGGCAGCGGCGCGGTGCTGGAACTCGCGCGCCGCGCGGCCGCTCGACGTGTAGATCGACGCCGCATTGCCGTACTCGCTCCGGTTCGCGATCGCGATCGCCTCGTCGAGGTCGTTCGCGCGCATCAGGCACGCGACCGGCCCGAAGATCTCCTCGGTCGCGATCACCATCCCTGGCCGCACGTCGTCGAAGACGGTGGGCCCCACCCAGTTGCCGTTCGGATACCCCTCGACCCTGGCGTCCCGGCCGTCGAGGAGGAGCGTGGCCCCCTCCGCCACGCCCTGGTTGATGTACGAGAGCACCCGGTCCCTGTGCGCCGCCGAGATCACCGGGCCCATGGTCACGCCCGGCTTCGATCCGTCGCCGAGCACGATCCCCTTCGCGTGGCGCACGAGCCCGTCGCGCACGGCCTCGTAGGTGTCGCCGACGCACACGACGACGCTGCCGGCCAGGCATCGCTGGCCGGAGCAGCCGTAGATGGACTCGGCCACGTTGGCGACCGTCATCTGCCGCTCGGCGTCCGGCATCACGACGAGGAAGTTCTTCGCCCCGCCGAGCGCCTGGACCCGCTTGCCCGCCTCCGCGGCGCTCTTGTACACGTGGCGCGCGACCGCCGACGAGCCGACGAACGAGACGCCCGCGATGTCCCTGTGCGCGCAGAAGGCGTTCACGACGTCGCGGCCGCCGTGGACCAGGTTCACCACCCCCGGCGGCAGCCCGGCCTGCTCGATCAGCTCGAAGATGCGCTGCTGCGAGAGCGGGACCTGCTCCGACGGCTTGAGCACGAACGTGTTCCCCGTCGCGATCGCGTACGGCAGGAACCAGAGCGGCACCATCGGGGGGAAGTTGAACGGCGTGATCGCGGCAAAGACGCCGAGCGGCTGGCGGATCGTGTGGCAGTCGATCCGGGACGCGACGTCCTCGAGGGCCTGCCCCATCAGGAGGGCCGGGATGCCGGCCGCGTGCTCGACGTTCTCAATGCCGCGACCGAAATCGTTCCGGGCCTCGGCCAGCGTCTTGCCGTGCTCGGAGGTGCAGATCGCCGCGATCTCGTCGCGATGGGCGTCGAAGATCTCGCGCAGCTTGAAGAGGTAGCGCGCCCGCTGCACCGGCGGCGTCGCGCTCCAGCCGGGGAACGCCGCCTGCGCGGCCTTCACCGCCGCGTCGACGTCGGCCGCCGTCGAGAGGGGCACCTCCGCAAGAGATTCCCCGGTCGCCGGGTTCTTCACCTCGAGGCGCGTCGCCCCCGAAGCTCGAGACCAGGCTCCGCCGACGAAGTTTTCCAGCACACGCATCGTGAAAAACCTTTCCCCCCGGCGAGGTCGTCACTCGGCAGCCCCGACCAACACGCCGGGCGCCGCCCCTGGCTGCTGGGCATCACAGCCCACCGATCGAGCGCTACATGCGGTGGGGGCCATCCGTCAAGCCTCGGTGCGATGCGGCGCGCACCGTACCCGCCTGCGGAAGATCCCCAGCGCACATCCCGTAGTATAGACCACAGAGCAGCTGGCGGCCCACCGTGCAACTGCCCAGCAGCACGTCATGAAATACTTTGGAAATAACTCGGGTATGCCCTGGGTGGGCCGCGCGAACGACGCGAACGACGCGAACGACGCGAACGACGCGAACGAGAGGACCATGCCGCTCGAGCGACTCCATCCGCCGCGATGCCCCACGTCGAGCCGGCCCGGCGCGGTCGCGGTCGCGCCGCGCGCGACGCGTCGCGCGCGGCCAGGGAGGAGTCGCGCCGAAGCGCGGCGCGGCCCGTCCACCGGAGCACCGCATCGAAAGTCGCTCGTGGTCGTTGCTCCGTCGATCGAACCGTCCTAGGTGCACCCCATGGACCTCGCGGATCCTTGCCCGGTGGCCAGGCGCACGACTATCCCAGGGGATGGCTGTGCGCGCTGGCGGCTCGGCGGTGCGCAGACGTAAGATCGGTGCGCGCTCGGTGAGACGATGACGAAACCCAGCATGCTGTTCGACACGACGGAGCACGTGCTCATCGCCGTCCACGGCAGGGAACCGCCGAGCGACGAGGAATGGGAAGGGTATATGCAGGCGGCGGGCAGTCTCCCGCCCGCCTGCACGAAGACTCTCGTGGTGACCGCCGGGGGGGGACCCAACGCGAAGCAGCGGGCATCCATCAACGACTACGTGAGCAAGACCGCGCTCACCGTGGCGATCTGCACGGACGCGCTCCTCGTCCGGCAGATCGGGACTGCGCTCAGCTGGTTCAACCCGCGGGTCAAGGCGTTCCGGGGCAGCGACGTCGTGGCCGCGCTGCGCTATCTGGAGATCACCGGGCCTGAGGCGGCCCTGGTGCAACACAAGGTCACGAAGATGAGACTCGAGATCGAGGGCCGGCCGTCCCGCGCGCCGCGCTGACCCGGGGGCCACCGGGGAGATCGTGGCGACGCCTGGGGCGCGGGGGTGGTAGGAGGGTGGCAGGAGGGGGACCGGACCACCGCGATGAACACGACCCGCTGGCAGCAGCTCATCTCCTCGCGAGAGGCGCGAGAGGCCCCGAACGGCGCGTGGCGGCCCCGCTTCTTCCGCCCGGCGCGCGAGGACGACGCGGAGGAGCTCGGCCGCCTGCTCCACGACGACGCCCGAATCGAGATCTTCGACACGATCGACCGGCAGCTCGCCGATCTCGTGAAGACCCGCCACCCCCGGGAGCGCCTCGGTGAGCGGGACGTCGCGCGGCTCGTGGGAGAGCACCTGAACGGCGCCCCCATCGAGGCCTATGGAGTCTGGGTCTACTATCCGTGGTCGCACCGCCTCGTGCACCTGCTCGATGAGGCCGAGTTCGTCGAGCTGCGGACCGACCGGAACAAGCACAAGATCAGCGGCGAGGAGCAGGCGGCGCTCGCCCGCCGGCGCATCGGCGTCGTCGGCCTCTCGGTGGGGCAGTCCGTGGCGATGACCATCGCGCTCGAGCGGGGCGCTGGCGAGCTGCGCCTCGCGGACTTCGACCACCTCGATCTCTCGAACCTGAACCGGATCCGGACCGGCGCGCACAACCTCGACCTGCCGAAGGTCGTCGCCACGGCGCGCGAGATAGCCGAGCTCGATCCGTTCCTCCACGTGACGTGCTTCCCCGAGGGGGTCACGGAGGACAATATCGAGCGCTTCCTGCTCGACGGGGGCAAGCTCGATGTCCTCGTGGACGAGTGCGACAGCCTCGATATCAAGCTCCTGCTCCGCGCGAGCGCGCGCGCCCACCGCATACCGGTCGTGATGGAGACGAGCGACCGGGGGCTCATCGACGTCGAGCGCTTCGATCGGGAGGGCGATCGGCCGATTCTCCATGGGCTCGTCGGCGATCTCACGCCCGAGCGCGTCCGCGGCCTGTCGACCGAGGACAAGGTGCCTTATGTCATGCAGATCATCGGCCAAGAGGCGATCTCGCTCCGGCTCCGCGCGTCGCTCATCGAGGTGCAGCAGTCGGTGAGCACATGGCCTCAGCTCGGGTCGGCGGTCGTCCACGGCGGGGCGGCGGCCGCGGACACGGCGCGCCGGATCGCCCTCGGGGAGCCGGTGCGGTCGGGCCGGTATTATGTCGACCTGGAGGAGCTCATCAGCGGCCCCGAGGGGGAGCCCGCCGCCGCGGACGCGCCGCGCGCGCCGGGCCCTGCCCTCGCCGCGGCGGCGGGCCCGCTCCCGGCCGCCGAGGCCGGCGCCGTAGCGCTCGACCCGGCGCGGCTGCGGCGGCTCGTCGCGGCGGGCGTCGCGGCGCCCTCGGGCGGCAACTGCCAGCCCTGGCTCTGGGTCCACGAGGACCGTCGCCTCGGGCTGTTCCACGACCGCGCGCGCTCCGAGTCGCTCGCCGACTTCCAGGGCGCGGGCGGCGTGGTCGCGCTCGGCGCGGCCGCCGAGAACGTCGTCCTCGCCGCGCACCGCGAGGGGCTCAGCGTGCGCGTCTCGCCGTTCCCGCGCGAGGGCGACGAGGACCTGGCCGCCACGTTCGCGTTCTTCGGCGCGCCGACCCCCGGCGCCGAGGAGCACGCCATGGATGGCCTCGCGGGCGCCATCGGGCTCCGGCACACGAACCGGCGCCCTGGCCAGCGGGCGCCGCTCGCGGAGGAGCACCGCGCCGCGCTCCGCGCCGCGGTCGAGTCCATCCCCGGGGCGCGCCTCGGGCTGCTCGAGGCGCCGGCCGAGCTCGACGAGATCGGCGCCCTCATCGGCGCCGGCGATCGGCTCCGGATGCTCGCGAGGCAGACCCACGCCGACATGATGAGGGAGGTCCGCTGGACCGAGGCGGAGGCCGAGGCGCGCCGGGATGGGCTGTTCGTCGGCACGCTCGAGCTCTCGCCGACCGATCTCGCGGGGTTCAAGATCTGCCGGGATTACCGCGCCCTGGAGCTCGTGCGGCGCTGGGGTGGCGGCCGGGGGCTCGAGAGGATGGCGCAGAAGGCGATCCGCTGCGCGACGGCCGTCGGGCTGATCACCCTGCCGCGCGCCCGGCTCACCGACTATTTCCAGGGCGGCAGGGCGGTCGAGCGCGCGTGGCTGACCGCGACGCAGCTGGGCATCGCGGTCTACCCGATGACGACGTTGCCTTACCTGTTCGCGCGGCTGATCCGGGGCCGCGGCGAGGGGCTCGACGCGGAGACCGCGGAGGCCGCGACCGGGCTCCGGGAGCGCTATCTCCGGCTGTTCGACGTCGACGACGCGACCGCGGAGGTCCTGCTCTTCCGCCTGTCGCTCGCGGGCCCCGTGTCGGCGCGCTCCCTCCGCCGCCCCGTCGACGACGTGCTCGTCGTGCGCTGAGCGGGCGGCGCGGGCGGCCCGCGCGGCGCGCCGCAGCGGCCCGCGCAGAGCCGGCCCTCACGGCGTCGGGCGATCGCCGAGGAGCCAGCTGCGCGCGGCCCCCTCGTCCTTGAAGACCCGCACGAGCTGCGCGGTCCCCGCCTCACGGGCGATCCGGCTCGCCTGCAGCGCCGCGAGATCGCTTTGCACGAGCTCGGCGGCCCTGATCACCCCCATCGCGGTCGAGGTCGCCGCGATGTCGCGGAGGAGCTCCGTCGCCTCCTCGGAGGCGATGGAAAAGCCACGGAAGTCCACGAGGACGCGGATCCTCCGGCCATAGAGCGAGCCGAGGGCCTTCTTGTACTCCGCCGCGTACGCCTGCGCCTCCTCCGTGCGCACGACGCCTTGCAACGTGACCTCGATGAGCGCGTTGATGAGGTCGATCTTGAGCTGGTACATGCCGCCTCACCTGGAGAACCGAGAGCGAGACTGAGACCGAGAGACCATAGCGTCGCGCCGCCGCTGATCCAGGCCGTTATCGCGGCTTCGGCTCGGTGAGCCGGTAGACATGCTCCACGAACTCCGGGACGAGCTCCCTGGCGACGATCCACAGCCGTCCTTCGCCGAGGTCGTGCAGGCCGGCAGGACCATCGAACGTCAGCTTGCCGCGCTCACCGAAGTAGATGAACGACTTCCTGTCGTGGCTGCGGAACCAGCCGCACGCCGCGTCGAGCAGCGGGCCGAGCGCGGCGTCTCCGCCGGGGCGCATCGGGAAGATGCGGACCGAGTCGAGGAGGCGGAAGAGGTTCGTGCCGAGCTCGCCGAGCTCGAGGACCGCGACCGCCAGCGGCTCGCCGTGCTGGCGCGCCACGAGGAGCACGCGCTCCCGCTCCAGGCCCGCGCTGCGCCAGCGCTCGACGCAGGGCCCCATCCCGAGCCTGCCGGGCACGAGATCGAGCGCCTCCGCGTACATGCGCGGCGACGTCGCGCACAGGAGGCCGAGCAGCGCCGCCTGCTCCCCGGGGGTCGGCTCGCCGATCTCGATCGGCCCGCCGGCTTCGCGCGGCGCGCGCGGCGCGGCGCGCGCGTCCACCCCCATCAGGCGGAAAGGCAGCGACAGGACGTGGCCCGTCTCGTGGCGCGCGCGGGCGAACTCGAACAGCGATCGCTCGTTCCACGCGACGTGCGCCTCCGCGTAGGCGATGATCCAGCGGCACTCCGGGTCGGCCATCGCGTGCTCGAAGCAGCGAGTGAACATGTCGCGGAGCACCTGCCGGGAGCTCAGGTTCGACGCGGACTTTGGCCGCTTCGCGAGCTGATGAATCATCCACGTGCTGTGGTATGGCTTCATGATCGAGAAATTGCCCTCGATCCCGTGCTCGGACAGACACGCCACGTTGTACAGGAGGTGCGGCACCGCCGCGGCCTTCTGCGCCATGGTCAGGAAGCTCGGCTTGATGGCCTCGAAGTGCTCCGGCCGCCGCCCGGAGAGGTTGAAATAGCCGGACGAGTCGAAGAGATCCCAGAGCTCCGCCTGCCACGCGGTCCCCCCGTAGGTCGTCGCGTGCAGGATGCGGGACACGAGCCTGAGCCAGCGCCGCTCGTCCTCGCGCCGCGCGGCGGTCACGTGCACGCTGCAGAGCTGGGTGTCCGCGCCCTCCACGACCGACACCGACCGCACCTCGCCCCGCAGGTGGACGACGCCGTCGTCGCCGTCGGGGAGCTCCAGCGAGAGCTTGTGCCTGGGGAGCAGCGGCGGGTGTCCCCTCGTCAGCGCCATCCGCAGGCCCGAGAAGGACACGTCGACCACATCGGCCTCGATCGGCGGGATGTGAAGCCACTGGGGGTGCAGGAAGCGCGCGGTGAGATCGGCCTCGACGCCCCGCTGCAGCAGGCTCTTGCGGAGGCGCTCCACGCGCGCCGGCAGCGCGGAGACGAGCTCGCCCGGGCGCACCTCGTCCGCGCGGACGTTGAAGCGAAAGACGGAGTTCTGCCCGGCGATCTCGACCGCGGCGTCCTCGCTCCAGCCCTTGATGCCGAACCACGTGACCGTCCCGGCCCCCACCTCGCCGAGCATCACGCAGAGGGGCGGCGCGCTCTCGGCGGCGCGGCAGACGACGCCCTTCCTCCGCAGCAGGAAGCCGAGGATGTTGCGCACCCTCCTGGGGTCGTCGATGATCTCGCGCACTTGCCCCGCGTCCGTGGCCGAGGGCCTGAACAGGCTCGCCGCGGCCGCCTTGGCCGTGCCCGCGTCGACGAGGGCGCGCAGCACGTCGCGGATCTGCCCCACCGCGCGGGAGGGGGTTCCGTCCTCGAACGACAGCCCGATGAGCGGCCCCCGCAGGCCCATCGACTGGAGCACCAGCACGGCGGAGAGCGGACCGATCTCGACGTCGCCGGCGTACAGGCGCACCCGGACGACGCTGCCGAAAGGGAACGAGGTCCGATAGTCGGGCTCGATCCAGGCGCTCATCGAGCCGAGCAGGACGATCGGGTAGCTCAGGTCGCGCCCCTCGATGCGCAGCCAGGCAGCGCCGCCGTCCAGCCAGCACGCCTCCGGCCCCCTGACCGCCGGATCTCCCCCGAGGAGCGCCCGATCCAGAGGCCCCCCGTCAGCGCTGCCGCCGGCGGCCCAGCGCGCGTCCTGCCCGAAGCCGACCTTCGGAACCACGGTCACGCGGTCCCCCCCTCTGTCGTGAGGCCACGCGTTCCAGGTGAGGAACAGGCAACGAGGCTGCTTCGCCAACATGGCGAGGAAGCACGGCGCTGTTCGGCGAGCTCGCCAACACCCCGCAGGAGCTCACCTGGAAGCCGGGAAGGAGGCAGATCCACTTGCGCGTACTTCCAGATCCTCTGTACCGGATGTCAACATCCCGCGTCAAGCGCCGCCCGTGCCGCGCGCGCCGCCGTGTGTCGCCGTGCAGGCTCGCCGCCGTCGACGCCGTCGACGCCGTCAACGCCGTTGACGTACTTTGCGTTCACGCATCCGTCGTAATCGCCGTCGCCCCGCGCCCTGAACACGGGAGCAAGATCGCCCAGGATCCACCGGAGAGCGGGGCGATGGTCCGGACGTGGCGGGCGGTCACGGCTGTCCATGCTACAAAGCGCCACCCCGATGCCTGACATGAGCGCCTTTCTGCACGCCGACGGCTGGATCACGCTGGCGACCCTCAGCGCGCTGGAGATCGTGCTTGGAATCGACAACATCGTCTTCCTCTCCATCATGACGGCGAAGCTGCCGCTGGAGCAGCAGCCGCTCGCCCGCCGCATCGGCCTCGTGCTCGCCCTCGGGATGCGGCTGCTCCTCCTGCTCGCGATCTCATGGGTGATGGGACTCAAGGCTACCCTGTTCAGCCTGCTCGGACACGACTTCAGCGGGCGTGATTTGATCCTGCTCGCGGGCGGTGTGTTCTTGATTGGCAAGGCGACCCACGAGATGTTCGATAAACTCGAGGTCGACGATCCCAAGGAAGAGCAGCCGAAGGCGAAGGCGTCGTTCCCCTCCGTCATCGCGCAGATCGTGCTGCTCGACATCGTCTTTTCGCTCGACTCGGTCATCACCGCCGTCGGCATGGCGCAGCACATCTCGATCATGATGGTGGCCATGTTCATCGCGGTGGGCGTGATGCTCGTCTTCGCCGGGAGCATCGGCGCGTTCATCCAGCGCCACCCGAGCATGAAGATCCTCGCGCTGAGCTTCCTGCTCCTCATCGGCGTGGTGCTCATGGCCGACGGCATGGGCCAGCACATCAGCAAGGGGTATATCTACTTCGCGATGGCCTTCTCGCTCGGCGTCGAGCTCATCAACATGCGCCTCCGGGTGCGCCAGCGGCCCGTCCAGCTGCACACGAGGATGGGGAGCTCTCCGGACCTCTCGCCGACGCACGAGCAGGCTCCGCCGGGGAGCTGAGCCCCACGCCGGGATCTCCGCGGAAGAGCCGGAGAGGCGGCGGAGGCCGGGGCGCTTGGAGCGAGCACCGGGAGAGCCTGTAAACAATTCGCACAGAGGTGGTCGACGAGGGTCGACGGCGAGAGCGGCCGGTCCCAGAAGTGACACCGGGGTTCTCCACCGAGGTGAGCGTGAGCGACGAGCGAGACGACCAAGGAGACTCAGAGCGAGGAAGGCAGCGGCGCATCGTCGTCGTCGACGACGACGACGCGATCGTCGAGACGCTGGCGGAGGTGCTGCTGGCGGAAGGGTACGAGGTCGAGGGGTACACCGACCCCCTCGAAGCCCTGGAGCGGCTGCGCTCCCAGGCGCCGCCCGACGCCATCGTCATCGACTGCGTGATGCCGTTCCTGGACGGGCCGCGCCTCATCGAGACGCTCGCGGCCGAGGGGAGAGCGGCGCCGGTCGTGCTCGTGACCGCGCTCAGCGATCCCGGCTTCTGCATCGATCCGAACCACCCGGACGCGACGAGGATCATCAACAAGCCGTTCGACCTGGAGCAGCTGCTGGAGACGCTCGACGACCTCACGAGCGCGCCCCCGGTGAGCGAGCCAGAGGCGCGGCGACACACGCGGACCGCGTCGACGCAGCGGACGTAGCGGCGCCGGACGCCCGCGGGCTGGGGGCGCCCGGACCACGGCGCACCAACGCGCATCAACGCATGACCCGCGCGGCTTCCCGCGGCGCGCCGGCGCGCCTGCCCGCCGTGGTGGATGGTGGAGCGGAGCGCTCAGGGCCGGGGGAGCGCCGCGGAGAGCCCGTGGACGACCTCGGCGCCCACGGGGACGGTGACGCTCGACCGCTTGAAGTCGCCGCCGACCGGCTCGTAGGAGCCGCCGAGGCACTGCGCGAGGAACGTCTCCGCGATCGCGTTGAACGACATGGAGTTCTCCGGGCGGGCGAAGCCGTGGCCCTCGTCGGGGTACAGCACGTACGTGACCGGGATGCCCTTGCTCGTCATCGCCTTGACGATCTGATCGCTCTCGGCCTGCTTCACGCGCGGGTCGTTGGCGCCCTGGCCGATGAGGAGGGGCCGCTTGATCTGGTCGGCGCGGTAGAGCGGCGAGCGCGTGCGCAGGAGATCGCGGCCGTCCTCGGTGCGGGGGTCGCCGACCCGCTTCGCGAAGAGCTCGAGCATCGGCGCCCAGTAGGGCGGGATGGACTGGAGCAGGGTCACGAGGTTCGACGGGCCGACGATGTCGACGCCGCAGGCGAAGGTCTCCGGCGTGAAGGTCAGCCCGACGAGCGTCGCGTAGCCGCCGTAGCTGCCGCCCATGATCGCCACGCGAGCCCTGTCGGCGATGCCCTGCGCCACGGACCATTCCACGGCGTCGAGCAGGTCGTTGTGCATCTTGCCCGCCCACTCGAGGTCGCCCGCGTTGACGAACCTCTTCCCGAAGCCCGTCGAGCCCCGGAAGTTGACGCTCAGCACGGCGTAGCCGCGGTTCGCGAGCCACTGGTGCATCGGATCGAGGCGGAAGGAGCTGCGCGCCCAGGGGCCGCCGTGGACGAGGAGCACCATCGAGAGCGGCCTGTCCGGCTTGCCGTCGCCGTCGGGGTCGGCGGCGCGCGGCAGCGACAGGTAGCTCACGAGCTCGAGGCCGTCGCGCGCCTTGATGACGACGGGCCGCAGCTTCACGAGCGGCTGCGACTCGAGCGCGGCGCGGTTCGTGAAGAGGAACGTCGCCTTCTTCGCGTCACGGTCGTAGAGGTAGTATCGGACCGGGCCGTCCGATACGGTGTATCCGACGGTCCAGCGTTTGTCGTCGAGCGACCGGCTCAGCACGTCGAGCTCGCCGTCGGCGACCGCGCGGAGGGCGTCGAGATCCGGCTGGATGCTCTTGTCGAGCACCTGCCAGCGCTTGCGCTCGCGCTCGGAGGCCGCCGCCTGGACCTTGCCCGTCTTCGGGTGGACGATCACGTCGCTGACATCGGCCTTCGCGTCCTCGGCGAGCACGGCGGGCTTCGCCTTCCGCAGATCGAGGGTGACGAGCGCGGCGGTGTCGCGGCCGCGGCTGTCCCGGAAATAGAGCGTCTTGCCGGCCGCGTCGAAGCCGATCGCCTCGCTCGTCACGGCGTCCTCGGGCCCGAACGCGACGAAGGGCTTCGGCTCCTTGCCGGTGAGATCGATGTACTCCTGGCCTCCGTCGCGCGTCATCCGCGACGCGAGCCGCGCCTTGAAGTCATGGTCGGTGACGAACCCCACGAACCCTTCGTTCTGCCGCACGAGCTTGCGCTCGCCGGTGCGCACGTCGACGCGGTAGAGGTCGTGGACCTTCTTGTCCCGATCGTTCATGCCGATCAGGATCTCGTTCGGGATCTTGGGGCTCATCCCCTCGAACATCGCGGCGATGCCGTCGAAGGGGGTGAGGTCCTTGATCTGCCCGGTCTTGAGCTCGACGGCGTAGATGTGCCAGTTCTCGTCGCCGGCCTTGTCCTGGCGATAAAGGACGTAGTCGCTCGCGTAGGGGAACAGGAAGGTGCGCACCCCGCGGCTCTGCTCCTTCGTGACCGGCTTGGCCGACGCCGGCGCCTGGGCCGGGCCGACCCACACGTTGAGCACGCCCTCGGAGGGGGCGAGGAACCCGAGCCGCTTGCCGTCCGGGCTGATCTGGGGGGACATGCGATCCGGGTTGCCGAAGAGCATGCGCCGCGGCATGAGCGTCGCGTCGGCGCGCGGCCCGGCCTTCGTCGGCGCGGCCGGGGCTGCGGCCGCGACCGCCGGGGCTGCCGGCGCTGCCGGGGCCGGCGCGGCGGCCTGTCGGGGAGGCGGCGGCGCGGACGCCGGAGCGCCGCCGCAGGCGAGCGGCGCGATCAAGGGCAGCAGGAACAGCGATCGGAGCTTCTGGGGTAAGTCCATGGGTTCACCCGGGGCGCGGAGCCGCTGGCGGCACCCCGCATGCGCCGGGCCCGCGCGCCGAGCGTCATAACCGAGATCCCGGAGGCCGGTCTACGGCGCCGCACCGAAGCGCCCGCGATCCGCCCAGCCCGGATCGCCTGATCCGCGGGAGTGTGCCGGCTCCGCGTCAGGCGGCTTGCTGCGGTGTCGTGCTGGTGGGCTCGCCGCGCGCGTCGAGCGCGAGCTTGCTCGACAGCCACGCTCGCACGCGCTCGAGATGGATCGCCTCGTGCTGCTCGGCCACGCGGAACTCGGCGGCCATGTCGTCCTGGCCGTAGGCGATCGCCAGGTCGATGAGCATCCGCCAGCTGTCGTTGTCCGTGAGCTCGGCGACGAGCAACGCCTGCAGGCTCTGCCCGAGGTTGATCCTCGGCTCGACGGCGACCGCGAGGACGCCGGACGACGAAAGGCCGATGACGTCGGCGCCGGGCGTCATCGCGGTCGGATCGGCCCCGAGCCGCTCGATCGCGCGCTTCAGCAGCGCGAAGTGCCGGAGCTCGTCGTCGCGGATCGCCTCGAGGTCGGCGCGCGTCGGGCCTCCCTCGAAGGTCCCCTCCGCGTCGTGCTTGGCGATCAGCGCCTCGTAGAGGCGCGTGCCCGAGCGCTCGAACTGGAGGCGCTCGCCGAGCTTGTCGATGAGGAGCGCGGGGGGCCTGCCCTGGATGAGCTCTCCGGCTGCCTTGACGACCCCCTTGAGGCTCGCCGGCGGCGGCACGCTCCCGACCGTGCCCGACTCCCTCGCGTACTCGCTCCTGACCGCCGCGGCCTCGGCCTCGCTCCCGGGGGAGCTCGGCGGGATCGCCTGCGCAAACTCGATGAGCTCCTTGCTGTCGATGGGAGAGGTCGCGATGCCCGTGGTGTTGGTCCCCATCTTGATCTGTTTCATGGCGTCGCCTCCTTCTGTCCGTCGATCTTCTCGGCGCGCCGCGAGAGCTCGGTGCCCGGCGTGTACCGGTAGCCCGCGGCCACGATCTCGGACGGGGAGCCGGCGGAGTTCATCTGCTGCCGGTAGGCGATCGTCGCGGCGCTCTCCGGGACGACCCTCGGATCGACGATGTCCTCGCCCACGGCGCGGAGCTGCACCTCCGTGGACAGCACGTCGCGCACGAACTGGCGGTGGCTCTCGTGGGAGACCGGGTCCGGGAGCGAGGCGGGGAGGATCTCGGCCGCGTCGCGCCGCTCGATCCGGTTGAAGTGGTCGATGGCCACGTGGAGCTGCCCGAGCTCGTAGTCGAGGAACCGCTCCCAGATCCGCTTCACGCGGGCGTTCTGCTCCTGCTGGAGGCAGCTCCAGTAGTTGTAGACCTCGTTGGCCTCGTGGAGGACCCACTTCTCGAGCCAGGTCTCCTCGGGGTCGATGATCGCCTCGTATTGCGTGACGTGCTGCTCCTCGATCGAGGCGATCTCGGCGTAGAGCAGCCGCGCCACCGGATCCGTGAAGAACGGCCCGACGTTGACGTAGTAGTTGTGCGTCTGCTGCTCGGCCGCCATGATGGTGAGCGCGTTGAGCTTCGTGATCGCGCTCGCGATCCGCCGGTCGTAAGGCGCGCGCACGTCGTCCTCGGGGGCGCGGTGCTCCACCGCGGTCGGACGCCCCGCCGTCACGTCGGTGTACGATTGCAGGATGTTGTTCGCGTCCTTGCCTTCCAGGCGGTCCAGGAGCGCCGCGTAGCGATACAGGTGATCGTAGTCCTCGAGCATGCCGAAGCGATAGACCTGCGCGAGGTACGGGTCTGGCTCGGCGAGCGCCGCGTGCGCGGTGATCTCGATCGCGACCTGCTCGTATCCGATGGTGGTCTCCAGCGGCGACTGATCCGGCGGGTTGAGCCAGTTCACCACCGTGGCCTGGTGGTGATCGACGCGCCGCACCTGGGCGAGCACGCGCCGCAGATCCCGGTTCATGCGCGCGAAGCTGTGCAGGAACCGCACGCTCTCGAGCTCGATGCCGTTCATCAGGATGACGCGCACCCGGGTGAACGCGTCGTCGTCGAGCTTGCTGAACGGCACCTGGACGAGATCACGCCAGTTGAACGACTGGCGGTCGAGCGGTGTCCCCCGCTCTCTCAGGAGATCAAGAGCCATGTTGCCCCTCCTCGCGCGTCGCGCTCGTGCGCCGTGCTGGTGCGCCGATGAACGACCGCTGCGGCGGTACCTGAAGCCGCCTTCACCACGGCGCAAGCGTGGGCATATCCCGAGAGGCCGGGTCCGCGCGCCGGCCTTTCCCACATGAATCCGCCAGACGCATGTGCGCGCCCGTGTCCGAGCTGTGCTAGAGCACCGCTCGTCCTGAAGAGAGAGCAGGGCGCCGGGGCCGAGCGAGAGAACCTCGCTTCTCTGGCGTCCTTGGCGCCCTGGCGGCCCCGCCGCCCCGGCCCCGCGGCCCCGCGGCGGCGCGCTGGCGGGCCGGTCGTGGAGGAGGTGTCGTGATCTCCAGCAGCGTCCCCGAGCTCCGGCTCCGCACCCGCAACGCCATGCCTGTCCGCGAGGGCGGCGACTACGTCCTTTACTGGATGATCGCGAGTCGCCGGACACGGTACAATTTCGGTCTGGAGCGCGCGATCGCCTGGTCGATGGCGCTCGATCGACCGCTCGTCGTGCTGGAGGCGCTCCGGTGCGGCTACCGCTGGGCGAGCGACAGGATCCATCGCTTCGTGATCGACGGCATGGCCGACAACGCGCGCCGCCTCGCGGCGGCCGGCGTCGCGCATCACCCCTACGTCGAGCCCGCCGAGGGGGCCGGCAAGGGCCTGCTCGGCGCGCTCGCGGCGCGGGCGTGCGTGGTGGTCACGGACGACTACCCCTGCTTTTTCCTCCCGCGCATGGTCGCCTCGGCGGCGCGGCAGGCGCCGGTCCGCCTCGAGCAGGTGGACTCGAACGGCCTCTTGCCGATGCGCGCGGCCGATCGGGTGTTCACGACCGCGCGCTCGTTCCGCATCTTCTGGCAGCGGGTGATCGGCGAGCACCTCGGCGCGCAGCCGGCGGCCGATCCGCTGAAGCGGGCGAAGCTCCGGCCTGCGGCGCCCCTCCCCCGCGCGATCGCGCGCAGGTGGCCCGCGGCCTCGCCGGCGCGGCTCGGGGGCGACCCTGCGGCGCTCTCCGCGCTCCCCATCGATCACACCGTCCCGCCGGCGCCCTGCCGGGGCGGCCCGGAGGCGGCCGGCAAGGCGCTCGCGCGCTTCGTCGCGGACCGGCTGCCGCGCTACCTGGAAGAGCGCGATCACCCCGACGCCGGCGCGACGAGCGGCCTGTCGCCGTACCTGCACTTCGGCCACCTCGCGGCGCACGAGGTCTTCGCGGCCGTCGCCCGGCGCGAGGGCTTCCGCGTCGAGCGGCTCGGCCGCCCCGGTGACGGCGTGAAGCGGCCGAGCGGCAGTCGCGAGGGGTTCTGGGGGATGAGCGCCTCCGCCGAGGCGTTCCTCGAGCAGCTCGTCACCTGGCGGGAGCTCGGGTTCAACGCCTTCGCGCTCGGGGCGAGCGAGGGAGACGGGCCGCGCCCCTCGTGGAAGCGCGATCCGACCGAGTACGAGTCTCTGCCGGACTGGGCGCTCGCGACGCTCGAGAAGCACGCGCGCGACAGGCGCCCGCGCGTCTACCCGATCGAGGCGCTCGCGGCGGGGGCGACCTACGACCGGATCTGGAACGCGTCGCAGGTCGAGCTCCTCCGCGAGGGGCGAATGCACAATTACCTCCGGATGCTCTGGGGCAAGAAGATCCTGGAGTGGTCGCGGACGCCGCGCGAGGCGCTCGAGATCATGATCGAGCTCAACGACCGGTATGCGCTCGACGGCCGCGACCCGAACTCGACCTCGGGCATCTTCTGGGTGCTCGGCCGCTACGATCGGGCCTGGGGTCCAGAGCGGGAGATCTTCGGCACGATACGTTACATGTCGTCCGAGAACACGGCCCGGAAGCTGCACCTCAAGGAGTACCTGGCGCGCTATACGCCGTAGCGCGCGCGGCCACCGGATGCGCGGGCGGCGCGCCGGGGGGGAGCTCGCCCTCGGGGTTCCGGGAGGCGCTGGGGGCTCACCCGCGGGAGTCGCCCGGCGGGGCAGCCAGCGATGCAGGGCGACTCACCGCCGGCGGCGCCCGTGTGAACGGCGGCGCTGGACGCCGGCGGCGCGCTGGCGGCCGGGGCGCACGCGGGGTTCGACGCGGCCGCCGAGGTGAGCTATCGAGCGGCCGTGGATCTCCTCCGTGAATTTTTCAGCAGGCTGAGGGAGCTCGAGTCGCTGCTCCAGTGGGGCGGCTACCCCGTCCTGATGATCATCATCTTTGCCGAGACGGGGCTGCTCATCGGGTTCTTCCTGCCCGGGGACTCGCTGCTCGTCACCGCCGGGGTGCTGGTCAACGCGGGGCTCATCAACCCGCTCGGATTACCGAACTTCCAGAACCTGCTCCTGATGAACGTCACGCTGATGGCGATGGCGATCATCGGCGACGCGGTGGGCTTCACGATCGGGCGGCGCGCCGGCCCGAAGATCTTCACGCGCGAGCAGTCGCTCCTGTTCCGCAAGGATCACCTGATCGCGACGCAGAAGTTCTACGAGAAGCACGGCGGCAAGACGATCATCCTCGCGCGCTTCATGCCGTTCGCCCGGACGTTCGCGCCGGTCGTGGCGGGCGTGGGGCAGATGCAGTACCGGCGCTTCGCGATGTTCAACGTGGTGGGCGGCGTGCTCTGGGTCTTCTCGATGACCTTCCTCGGCTACTTCCTTGGCAAGGTCTTCGACGCCAAGCAGATCGAGCGGGTCGTCTACCTGATCATCTTCGTCTCCGTGGCGCCGGTCGTCTTCGGGGCGATCAAGCACAGGCTCCAGCAGAAGAAGGACGCCGCGCGGATCGAGGCCGAGCCGTAGGCGCTCTCCGGCGGACGTCGCGAGCGGATCGCGTCGAGTACGTCATCGCGCGAGCCCTCCCGGGTTGAGCGCTCGCGAGCGGCCACCGAGGCCGCCCGCCCCTTGTACTCCGCGCCACCTCCCCGCTACGCTCTCCTCTCACCATGGCGCAGCAGCCCGCCGTCCCCTCCGGCGTCCCCGCTCCCGGCGACGTCCTCGCGGGCAAGTACCGCATCGAGCGCGTCCTCGGCGCGGGGGGCATGGGCGTGGTCTTCGCGGGCTGGGACGTCGTCCTGGAGCGCCGCGTCGCCGTCAAGCTCCTCCTCCCCGAGGCCGCCGCGCTCCCCGACGCCGGCGCTCGATTCCTCCGCGAGGCCCGCGCCGCCGCGGCCCTCGACGGACAGCACAGCGCGCGTGTCCTCGACATGGGCACGCTGGGCACCGGCGCCGCCTACATGGTGCTGGAGTACCTGACCGGCGACGATCTCGGCCAGGTGCTCCAGACCCGCGGCATCCTCCCGCTCGCCGACGCCGCCGACTACGTGCTCCAGGCCTGCGAGGCGATCGCGGAGGCCCACGCGCGCGGCATCATCCACCGCGATCTCAAGCCGAAGAACCTCTTCCTCACCCGCCGCCCCGACGGGACTCCCCTCCTCAAGGTCCTCGACTTCGGCCTGTCGAAGTTCACCGCCACAGGCGACTCTGTCAAAGAGGCGAGCCTGACCGCGACGGGCCTCATCATGGGCTCCATCCATTACATGTCGCCGGAGCAGATTCGCAGCCTGAAATACGCGGATGTGCGGACGGACATCTGGGCTCTCGGCGTGATCCTGTATCGCATGCTCACCGGGCGGCACCCGTTCGAGGGCGACAGCATCACCGCGGTCACGGCGGCCATCATCATGGACGCGCCCACCTCCGTCCTGGCCCTGCGGCCGGACCTGCCGCCCGCCGTCGGGGAGCTCGTGGGCCGGTGCCTTGCGAAGGATCCGGGCGCCCGCGTCCGGAGCGTCGCCGAGATCGGCCGCGTGCTCGCGCCTTTCGGGACGCAGCGCGGGCGGCTCTCGTTCGAGAGCATCGACCGGATCCTGCCGGAGCGTGCTTCCCGCGCCGGGTACCCGCCGGTGGGCGCGGGTGACGGCGACCCCCGTTGCCGCGATCGAGACCGCGAGCGCTGCGCTCGAGGCCAGCGCAGCGCCGGTCGCGAGCGCCTCCCCGGACGCACGAGCGAAGGCAGCGGCATCTTCGACAGCGGCGACACCGCCGGTGAAGGCGAGCGCGAACGCCGTGAGCACGGCCAAACCGCCGTCGTCTTCACAGGTCAGGACGCAGAACAAGACCGAGGATCCTTGGAACAAATGGGACTGAGACGAACAAGAGGTACTCGCGCGATCCGCTGCGCCGCCCTCTGCGCCGCCCTCTGCGCGATGAGCCACCCGGCTTCCGCGCAGCCCAAGGATCCGAAGGCCCAGGCACAGGACCTCTTCGAGCAGGGCCGCGCAGCGGTGGAAGCGCGAGATTGTGCGCACGCGATTCCGCTCTTCCGCCGGAGCCAGGCGACCTATCCGTCGCGCGGCACGCTGCTCAACCTGGCCCAGTGTGAAGCGGACCTCGGGCGCGTGGCGAGCGCATGGCAGCACTTCAAGGAGCTGCTCACCCAGCTGACGCCCGGCGATCCCCGTCTGGCCATCACCCAGCAGCGCATCAGGGAGCTCGAGCCGCGCGTGCCCAGGCTGGTCATCGAGCTCCCGGAGGGCGCACCGGCGCCGACGGAGCTGCTCCTCGATCAAGCGCCGCTGCCGCAGGCCAGCATCGGCAGCGAGCTCCCGCTCGACCCCGGGAACCATGCCGTCGTCGCGCGATGGCCCGGCGGCCGGCAGACCGACGCGCCCGTGACCCTCGCGGAGGGGGCGCGCAACGTCGTGCGCCTCGAGCCGCCGCCGGCCGCCGCGCCGCCTCCGGTCCCCGTACCCGACGCGCCGCAGGCCCCCGCGATCTCCTCGGGCCCGCCCCCCACCCCCGCCGCTCCCTCGAGCTTCAAGCGCACGCTCGGCTTCGTCATCGGCGGCGTCGGCGCCGCGGCCGTGGGCGGGAGCCTCATCACGGGCGGGCTCGCTCTCGGCACGAAGGGTGACCTCGAAAAGGAATGCCCAGATCCCTCGCGGTGCAGCGACGACGGCATGTCCCTCAGCTCGCGGGGCCAGACGCTCACCACCACGAGCACCGTGCTCGGCGCCGTCGGCCTCGTCGGGATCGGCGCTGGCCTTGTGCTCGTCCTGACAGCGCCGGAGCAGCGCAGCTCGGTCGCCCTCGCGCCCGCGATCCTGCCGGGCGGCGGCGGCGCGCTGCTGCGCAGCCGCTTCTGAGGGCCCGGACCGGCGCGGCGGGCGGGCCAGTCGCCACAATCGTCAATAATTACGTACACTTGACAACATCTCAAAAAAAAGATCGCCCGGCGTGTCGATCCCGCGCCCCGCCGTTCGTCGTGACGATGAAGCCACGGTTCGCCCCCGGGCAAGAGACCCTCCGGAGCCCAGCTCCACCAAGGAAGCAAGGAGACACGACCATGCGATTCATGATCCTGATCAAGGCCACCAAGGACAGCGAGGCGGGCGTCATGCCGGACGAGAAGCTCATCACCGAGATGATGAAGTTCAACGAGGAGCTGGTGAAGGCCGGCGTCATGGTCGCGGGCGACGGGCTCCACCCGAGCGCGAAGGGCGCGCGCGTCAGGTTCTCGGGCGACAAGCGGACCGTGATCGACGGGCCCTTCGCCGAGACCAAGGAGCTTGTCGCGGGCTTCTGGATCTGGGAGGTGAAGTCGAAGGAAGAGGCCATCGCGTGGGTGAAGCGCTGCCCCAACCCCATGCTCGAGGACTCCGAGATCGAGATCCGCCAGGTGTTCACGGCGGACGACTTCGGCCCGGCGCTCACGCCCGAGCTCAGGGAGCAGGAGGAGCGCCTGCGGGCGCAGTCGGCCGCGAAGCAGTAGCCACGGCGCGCCCGGGCTTGCGCCGGCGGGGGAAGATGCTCTGATCGGTCGCCGTGACGGCCCCCGAGGTGCATCGCGCCATCCACGCGGTCTTCCGCATCGAGTCGGCCAGGCTCATCGCCGGCCTCGCGCGGATGGTGCGCGACGTCGGCCTCGCCGAGGAGCTCGCGCAGGACGCGCTCGTCACCGCGATCGAGCGGTGGCCGGAGTCGGGCGTCCCGGACAAGCCGGGCGCTTGGCTCATGGCCACCGCGAAGCGCCGCGCGATCGACGAGCTCCGCCGGAGCAAGCGGCTCGAGCGCAAGCACGAGGAGCTCGGTCACGAGATCGAGGCCCAGCACGCGCTGGCCGCGCCGGATCTGGACGCCGCGCTCGACGATGACGTCGGCGACGACCTCCTGCGCCTCGTGTTCACGGCCTGCCATCCAGTCCTCTCGACCGAGGCGCAGGTCGCGCTCACGCTCCGCCTGCTCGGAGGCCTGACGACCGAGGAGATCGCGCGCGCGTTCCTCGTCCCGGAGCCGACCGTCGCCCAGCGGATCGTCCGCGCCAAGCGGACCCTCGCCGAGGCGCGCGTCCCCTTCGAGGTCCCCCGCGGGGCCGAGCTCGCGCCCCGCCTCTCGTCGGTGCTCCAGGTCATCTACCTGGTCTTCAACGAGGGCTACTCGGCGACGGCCGGCGGCGACTGGATGCGGCCTGCCCTCTGCGAGGACGCGCTCCGCCTCGGCCGCATCCTGGCCGAGCTCGCGCCGAAGGAGCCGGAGGTCCACGGCCTCGTCGCGCTGATGGAGATCCAGGCGTCGCGCTCCAGGGCGCGGGTCGGACCGTCGGGAGAGCCCATCCTGCTCCTGGCTCAGAACCGCGCGCGCTGGGATCACCTGCTGATCCGCCGCGGCCTCGCGGCGCTCGAGCGCGCCGAGGCGCTCGGCGGCGCGCGCGGTCCCTACGCGCTCCAGGCCGCGATCGCCGCCTGCCACGCGCGCGCGCGCGCCGCGGAGGAGACGGACTGGGCGCGCATCGCGGCGCTCTACGCGGCGCTCGCCCAGGTCGCGCCGTCGCCCGTCGTCGAGCTGAACCGCGCCGTCGCGCTCTCGATGGCGTTCGGCCCGGCGGCGGGCCTCGCCGTCGTCGACGCGCTGACCTCGGAGCGCTCCCTCGAGAGCTACCACCTCTTGCCGAGCGTGCGCGGCGACCTCCTCGCGAAGCTCGGCCGCCTCGACGAGGCGCGCGCGGAGTTCGAGCGCGCGGCGTCGCTCACGCGCAACGCGCGCGAGCGCGACCTGCTCCTCGCGCGCGCCGCCGCGTGCGCGGGCGGCTCCGCGCCGCCGTCGCGGTGACAACGGCGGGGTCGGCGCCGCCGTCGCGGTGACGGACTGGCTCCGCGCCGAGGAGCGCTCCCCGAAGGGCGCGGCCCTCGGCCGCCGCCCCTACCGAGCGGCGGACAGCCGCCGGCTCACCCTCGATCCACGGCCGCCGCGAACACCGCCCCGCTCGCCGCCGTCGCCGCGCTGACGAGCCATCGCTCCAGCGCTGCGGGCTCGTCGCACGCGAGCACCCGCGCCTGCACCGCCTCCGGCACCGCGAGCCCCCGCGCCGAGAGCACCGCGAGGATCGCGCGCGCCTGGGTGCGCGCCTGGGTGCGCGCCTCGACCCACTCGTCCGTGAACCGCGCCGCGTCGCGCTCCTCGAACAGCGCCGCGACCGGCACGGCGCCGAGGCCGTGCTTGCCCAGCTCCGGCAGGAGGGGCACCTCCGCGCCCGGACGGTAGGTGATCGACGCCGTCCCAGGCCGCACGACCTCGAGCTCCCGCCGCTCCGCGTGCGCGATCCACACCCACGGCCACTCGTGCTCCAGGTAGAGCTTCACCTTCTCCTCGAGGTAGCGCCTCGACTGCGTGCCCCGGATCTCCACGGCCAGCACCGGCGTGCCGCGGTAGGCGTCGTTCCGCGGCGACGAGAGATCGCCCACCACCACCACGTCCGGCGCCCGCAGCGACGGCCCTGCCGGGTCGCTGAGATCGCAGTACACGTCGGTCATCACCGTGAAGCCCTCGCGCGCGTGCGTGCGGAAGAGGGCGGCGAGGAGCGCCATCACGATGCCATGGATATCCTTGCTCCCCATCTGCTCGATCAGCTCCCCGCGGTGCAGCTCCCACGGGCTGCCGTCGTAACAATCGTCGGGCGTGCCCAGACGGCGGCCGGTCGGGCCGAAATCGCGCAGCTCGATCGGCCCCGTGTTCCGGGGCGGACGGGTCGGCAGGCCGTTCGTGCGTGCAGTCATGCCCACGATCCTAGCACGTCGCCGCGCCCCCTCGCCGGGCGCGCCTCGCGGCAGCCACAGACGTGCTCTTCCGGCGGCCCGTGAAGGGCCGCCTCGCGCCCGAGGTCCTCAGCCCGAGAGCCGCTGATCCGCCACGTCGAGCGCCGCGTCGAGCGCCGCGATCCCCTCGTCGATCTCCGCCTCGCTGATGATGAGCGGCGGCGCCACGAGCAGGTGGCTCACCCACCCCATGAGGGACACCCCGCGCTTCGCCGCCTCGGCGACCACCGCGTCGACCACCAGGGGCCGCCGAGCCGCCTTGTCCTGCGGCACGTTGAACGGCTCCTTGGTCGCGCGGTCCTTCACGAGCTCCACCGCCCAGAACAGGCCGATCCCGCGCACGTCGCCGATCGAGGGGTGCTTCTCCTTGAGGGCGCGGAGCTTCGCGCCCACCACGTCTCCCATCTTCGTCGCGCGGTCGAGGAGGTCCAGCCGGCGATACTCGTCGATCGCGGCGATCACCGGGGCCAGCGTGAGGGGGTGGGCCTCGTAGGTGTGGCCGTGCGCGAACATGTTGTCGTCGAAGTAGTCCGCGATCGCGCGGGAGGTCGCGACGACCCCGAGCGGCGCGGCCGCGTTCGTCACGCCCTTCGCCGTCGTCAGGATATCCGGCACCACGCCCCAGTGATCGACCGCAAACCACTTTCCGGTCCTGCCCCAGCCGCTCATCACCTCGTCCGCGATGAGGAGCACGCCGCGCTTCCGCGCGACCTCGGCGATCTTCGGCAGGTAGTCGGCCGGCGGGATGAGGACGCCGTTCGTGCCCACGACCGGCTCGACGATCACCGCCGCGACGTTCTCCTCGTGGTCGATCATGTAAGCCAGGTAGTCGGCGCACGCGACGCCGCACTCGGGGTGGCTCCGGCCGAGCGGGCAGCGGTAGCAGTTCACCTCCGGGCCGAACACCACGCCCGGGATCTTGCCGGCCGGCTCGATGAACCAGCGGCGAAAGTCGCCGGTCGCCGCGACCGAGCCCGCGGTGGACCCGTGGTACGACGTGTAGCGCGCGATGATCTTGTGCTTGCCGGTGTAGAGCCGGGCCATCTTGAACGCCGCCTCGTTCGCCTCCGTGCCCGACGTGGCGAAGAAGAACTTGTCGAGCCCCTTCGGCATCACCTCCAGGAGCTTCTGCGCCACCCTGGCCCGCACCTCGCACGTGTGCGCCGGGCTGATGTAGGCGAGCTGCCTCGCCTGCGCGCAGATGGCCTCGATCACGGCCTCGTTCTGGTGGCCGAGGTTCGAGCAGATGAGCTGCGAGGACAGGTCCAGGTAGCGCTTGCCGGACGCGTCCCAGAACGCGCAGCCCTCCGCGCGGGTGACATGGATCGGCTTCCAGCCGCGCTGGGCGCGCCAGGTGCCGTACGTGTGCTTCGTGGTCAGCTCGACGATGTCATCGCTCATGGCAACCTTCGCGGTTCGAGGAGGCGCTCAGCGTAGAGGGTGATCAGACCTCCTCGCACGCGAATTCCCCGGCGCCGCTCGCCCGCTCCCGCGCGCCGCGCCCGCGATTCCGTGCAGCGCGCTCGCGGCGCCGCGCGCGATCCCGTCACCAGGGACGGTCGTGATCCGTCCGTGACCGGGCGAGCTCGCCGCCGTGCCAGTCGGTTGACATATTAGAGCTCACTAATATGATGCGGCGCATGACCACGAGCCACGAACCCCCCGCTCCTCCCCCGATTTCGCCCTACCTGACGGTCGACGACGCCCGCGCGGCCATCGACTTCTACCAGCGCGCGTTCGGCGCGACGGTGGTGGCCGAACAGCCGACGCCGGACGGCAAGAAGCTCATCCACGCGGCCCTCCTGGTGAACGGCGGCCTCGTAATGCTCAGCGACGATTTCCCGGAGCAGTGCGGCGGGGTGAGCCGCACGCCGAAGGCGTTCGGCGGCACCGCGGTGACGCTCCACCTCGATCTACCCGACGTCGACGCGACCTGGAAGCGCGTGGTCGAGGCGGGCGCCAGCGTCGAGATGCCGCTCGCGGACGTGTTCTGGGGCGACCGATACGGCATCGTGACCGACCCGTTCGGCCACCGCTGGTCGCTCGCGACGCGGAAGAAGGCGGCCACGCAGGAGGAGCTCGACGCCGGCGCCAAGAAGCACTTCCCCGCGGCAACGTGAGGTCGTGCGACGTGGCGCGAGGTGACGTGAGGTGACGAACGCGCGCTCCCCGGACGCGACGTTCCGCGCGATCGCGGACCCCACGCGGCGCGCGATCCTCGACGCGCTGGCCGGCGGGGAGCGCTCGGTCACCGAGCTGTGCGCGATGTTCGACGTGACCCAGTCGGCGATCTCGCAGCACCTCAGGGTGCTGCGGGACGCCGGGCTCGTCGCGCCCCGCCGGGAGGGGCGCTCGCGGCTTTACCACGTGGAGGCCGCGCCGCTGCGCGCGGTCTACGACTGGGCCGCTCGTTACGAGCGATTCTGGGCGAAGAAGCTCGGCGCGCTGCTCGATCGTGAGGCGGACATCGCGCGCAGAGGGGGCAGATCATGAGACGCGACCTGCGCGCCAACCGCGATCTCCAGCTGGCTGCGCCGGAACTCCGGATCCGCCCGCCCCTCGCCGTCTCCCAGGGTCGAGCGGATGATCACCGGCACGTCCGAGCCCCGCATCGCTCCAGACGAGCGTCACCTCAGGCTCGGCCACGGCGGTGCTCATCGGGGGCAGGGACGACGGCGGCAGACCCCGCCGCCGCTTGCTGCTGCCGTCGAGAAGGACACCACGAGGGCGCGTGCGCGCTTCATTCCTCTCTCCTCCTTATTGATGGAACGGGCGTGTCGTCGATCTCGAGATTGCCGATCATGGCGGCGAGGACATGCCTCGTGGTCTCAAGTTCTGCGGCCGGAATGCCCCGCGTCGCGCGGCGCTCCACCTCGACCACCACGTCCTGTACCCAGTCGTGCTCCGCGATCTGAGGCGTGCAGCGCACGCGGAAGGCGCGCGCATCGCTCTCGTCGGGGTTCCTCTCGACGAGCCCCTTCTTTTCGAGGCGGCCGACGAGGGCCGAGAGCGACGCGGCTGTGATCTGCAGCCGCTCGGCGAGCTCGCGCTGGGTGAGCCCCACGCGCTCTCCGAGCAGCGCGCCGATCAGGCGGAACTCCGCGAGCGTGACCCCCCGCTCGGCGAGGCGCTCCTGAATCAGCTGCAAGGCGGTGCGATCCACGCGAGCGATCCGCGCGAGCAGCAGCGTGGTGAAGACGGTCAACGTGTCGGTCACCCTAATAGTTAGTAAGACTAACTAATATTATCAAGTGGGATCGCAGGGCCGGCGAGAGCCCCCTCACCGGGCCGGTGCGTGCGGCGAGGGGACGGCGCCCGGGGTCCTCTCGCCCGTCGGGCGACACCGGCGCCCCAGCAGGTCGGCGAGCCCCCGGGGCGGTGAGAGAGGCGCCGCTGCGCGAGTTGCGCGAGCGCTCGCGCAACTCGCGCGAGGGCGCGCACAACGGGCCTCTCGAGGGCCGCCATCGCCGGCCATTTCGCCTGCCCGCGGCGCTGGCGCGGGACCTGCTTTGGGGGAGGGAGACGACGGACCGCGCGCGGCACGCCGCCGCCGCGGTTCCGCGGCCTCAAGGGGCCCGAAGGAGGTCTGCGCACATGACTGGACAACTCACCACGATCGGTGTTTCGACCACGAACCAGGGGACGATGGCAGGACGCGCGACGAGGAGCGGCGCGCGCGCGTTTCTGGCGCAGGTCGAGGCGGACGAGCGCCTCGCGGAGAAGATGGCCGAGGCCGACGGGGATATGACGCGCATCCTCACGATCGCCGCCGAGGCGGGCTGCCCGTGCACCGCACAGGAGCTCGCGAGGGCGTACGAGGAGCACGTGCGCGCGCAGCCCGGCGCGTCGGCCTATGACTTCGGGTATCCGGTGGTCTATCTCAGCCTCCGCGCGCCTTCGGACCTGAGCCACGCGGCGGTGTACCTGAGCCTCCGCGCTCCTTCGAGCCCCGGCGCCCAGCTGTCTTCCTGAACGACGCCCGCGCGCCCCTGATCGCGGAACGCCGGCGCCGCTCCCGACGCTCGCTCGTATGCAAACCGCGGCTCTACGCTCTCCGGAGAACTGGCCATGATCCGATCCCCCGGTCCGAAAGCGCACCCTCTGCACGGCTCCTGGCCGGAGTTCCGCGCGGATCCCCTCGCCTTCCTGCTCGACGGCACCCTGGCGTACGGCGATTTCTTCCGGTTCCGGCTGGGGCTCAAGCAGTGCTTTGCCGTCTCGGATCCGGCCGCGATCCAGAGGGTGTTCTCGGATCGGGAGGGCTTCACGGACAAGACGCCGCCGCACCGGATGCAGGACGCCTATCCGCGGAGCGTCGCCCGCCTCGAGGGGGGTGAGCACCTGGAACGCCGGAGGGCGCTCGCACCGGCGTTCCATCGGGAGGCGCTCCTCGCGCGCGCCGAGGGCGCCGCGCGCGCGGTGCGCGAGGCGCTCGCGCGGCTGCGCACAGGCGAGGCGCGCGCGGTGCTGCCGGTGCTCGAGGACGTCGCCCTGCGGAGCGCGTCGATGCTGCTGCTCGGAGAGTCGGGAGAGCAGGTCGTGGAGCGCATCGCGACCGAGCTGCCCCGGGTGGAAGCGTGGCTCGGGCACGCCGCCGACGACGAGATAGCCTATGGCCAGGCGAGGGATGCGCTCGCGGCGTCCATCCTGGCGGCGGCAGAGCACCGCAGGGCGGCCGGGAACCGTGGAACAACCGATCTGCTGGATCCGCTCCTGCGCGCGGTGGACGCCGGCCAGATGGATGAACAAGCCCTGATCGACGAGGTCGTGATGATGCTGGTGACGCACGTGCCGACGGCCGCGGCGTCGGAATGGGCGCTCTACGAGCTCGCGCAGCGCCCGGAGGTGCAGAGGCGCCTCGAGGAGGAGCTCGACGCGATCGGCACGCAGGGGATCGGCGCGCAGGGAGCGGAGGTGGAGCGCGCCTCGATCCTGTCGACGGTGGTGCAGGAGACCTTGCGGCTGCACCCGCCCGTATGGGTGCTGGCGCGCGAGGCGCGGAGGGAGTTCCGCCATGGGCCACACGCGGTGAGCGCGGGAGACGAGGTCCTCGTGAGCCCGTATGTCATGCAGCGGCTACCGCGGTACTGGAAGCGCCCGGAGACGTTCCTCCCGGAGCGTTTCGAGCCGGGCTCGCCATGGCACGAGGAGCGCCCGCCTTCGGCGTTCCTTCCCTTCGGGCTCGGGATGCGCAAGTGCATCGGTGAGCGGACCGCCGTGCTGCAGATGAAGCTCATGCTGGCGGCGCTGGTGCGGGAGTTCCGGTTCGAGCTGCCCGCAGGGTACGAAGCGGGCGCAGGCGGCCGGCGGGCGCTCGTGCCGCGGGATGGGCTGCCGCTCGTCGTGGAGCGCCGCCGGAGGCCGGATCGGCGCCCCCGCGAGCACGAGCTGACGGGATGAAGGCCAGAGCGCGCCCCCAGCCGGCCGCGCGCGAGGAGACCCGGTGAGCGGCGCTCAGGAGAAGCCCATGGGGCACCGCCCAGCAGGCTGCGGCGCGGCGGGCCGGAGCGCCGGCTCCGCCGGGCTGCCCTGGACCGCAGCCGGACGGCCTTCCGCCCTCGCTCGCTCGCGCTCCCCTTCCAGGATCATCGCCCTCGACCTCACTCATGCCCGCGCCGTCGTCGCGGCGGGCGCTCATCATCAGGCCCAGGATGTCCTGAGAAGCGTCCCCCTCCGCGCGCTGCTGCCCGCCCTCTCGCTCACGGATCGCCACGGAGCGGCGCTCGGCTTCGTGGCGACCCCACGGCTGCGCGGCCGCGCGCACGGCGTCAGCGTGACGGCTCCGGCTCGCCCCGCGCGGCCTCGGCGCCAGGCGGACGGACAGCGACCGCGCGGGACAGGAGCAGCGCGCCGGTGAAGAGGTAACCCGAGCAGGAACGGAAGACATCGTAGGAGCGGCCCAGCAGCGGAGCGCTCCGAAGAATGTCCCCGATGCGCCACATCTCCTCGTGGCGCGTGATCTCGAAGCTCTCGCCGCCGTCGATCATGCAGAAATCGTAGGTCAGGATCACCCGCACGGGGTACGCGCAGCGCGGGAACAGCCGCAGGTACAAGGTGCTGTCGACCAGGGCGCGGCCCGCGTCACGCGGCTCGGAGAGCCGGACGCTCAGCTGAGAGACGTCGAGGTCGAAACGGCCGCCGACGCGAGATCCAGAGAGGCCGACCTGGTACGTCTCGATCCCGCGCACGCGCCGCCACGGATTGACGAACTCGATGCCACGGGCAAGGTAGGGATAGACCTCCTTCTCGAGCGTCGCGACCGGAACCTTCGTGTCGTACATGAGGAGCGAGAGGCGTCGGAAGCGCGCCTCCAGGTCGGCGAGCCCGAGGCGCGGCATCGTGGGGATCGTGAACGGGAGGCAGTTCACTTTTGTCGCCATGTCGTGACTCTCCATCCGGACACGCCCCCGCCCGGTGTGAAGCGCCGGTCCGGGCGCGGAGCGATGAAGGCCGAGACGCAATGCATGGGCCGAGGCGGAGCGTGCTGGAGGTGCGTGCTCTGCGGCGCGTCGCTCCGCCCCGCGCGCCGCGTGTGCGCCGCCGCGCAAGGCGCTCGAAAGGCGCTGTTCTCCGCGTGGTTCAGGGAGAGAATCGGCGCGTCCGCCGTGGATTGCCCTGGTCCCTGGGGCGCCCGCGGTTATCTTCCCGCGCCGTTCGGCACGAAGCGCGCGGCGTTTCGCCCTCTCTGCCGGCGGCGAGTCACGAGGAGAAGAAGTGTCACGGGTTGTGGAGCGCGCAGCGAAGACCGCCAGCTGTCTCACGGAGCGGCGCAGAGCCGCGGCGCGGCGGGTCGCCGCGTTCATGGCGCTCGCCCTCGCCTCGGCGGGGTGCGCCGCGCAGGGAGCGCCGGCGCTCGCCGCGCGCGGCGGCGCAGACCCCGGCGCGAGCGCGGGGGCGCCGGCGCCCGCCGCGCGCGGCGGCGCGGACCCCGGCGCGAGCTCGGCGGCAGAGCCGATCTTCCATGAGGCGGAGTCGCTCGCGGGGCGCTACCGCGTGATCGGCGTGCAGCTCTTCGTGCTCGACCAGGCCGCGGAGGCGGGCGCGGCCGGCGGGCGCGGCGCGGCGCGGCGGGCGGCGCTCGAAGCAGAGGCCGCGCGGCTGCGGGCGGGCGTCGCGGCGGCCTACGCCGCGCTCGTCGACGCGCCGGCGCTGCGCGCAGCGGAGCAGCGGCCGCGAGCGCTCCTCGCGCTCGCGCGGGCGCTCCAGGACGGCGGGGACGCGCGCGGCGCCGAGGCGCGGCTGCGTCAGCTCGCCCTCGAGCACCCGGCGTCCGGCGAGGCGGCCGAGGCCTACCTCGCGCTGGCCGACCTGGCGTTCGCCGCGGGGCGCCTCGACGAGGCGGTGATCGCCTGCGACGGCGCGCTCCGCGGCGCCGCGGGGGCGCCGCTTCGCAAGCGCGCGCTCTACGTGAAGTCGTGGAGCCTGCGGGGCCTCGGCGGCCGAAGCGCCACCGAGGGGGCCATGAGGGCGCTGCGCGCCATCGTGCAGCTCGGCCCCGCGCGCGCCGGCTCGCTGGAGGCGACGATCGACGAGGCCGCGGAGCGAGAGCTCGTCGAGCTCTACGCGGCGCACGGCGATCTCGCCCAGGCCCGCGCCTTCTTCGCGGGCGCGGGCGAGCGCGCGGGCCCGCGGCTGCTCGGCGAGGTGGAGGCCCGCGCCGCGCGGCGCGGGCGCCCGGAGCCGCCCGATCGACCGGCCCTGTGAGGAGCGCCGCCGCCCGGGAGCCTCACCCTTCGCCCGCGTCGATCCGGAACCGCGGCGCCTCGATGCGCTCCCCCCGGCACGCCGGGCAGCGGCTCGGCTTCGCGAGCGACCGCCGCTCGTCGAACGCGTAGCCGCAGCGCAGGCAGCGCGCCGGCGCGACCGAGAGCCGCTCGCCGCGCGCGCGCAGCGAGCGCGCGAGGTGCTCGAGGTGCGGCGCCACGTCGCGCTCCCGCATCCCGAGGCGGGTGGAGAGCTCCCACGCGGTCGCCGCTCCCCTGCGGAGCTCCTCCAGGAGCGCCTGCCGCACCGTCTCCGACCGGGGCGCTGGGCTCGGCGGTGGCTTCGGGTCGCTCATCGCTCTCCGCGAGCGTGACACCGCGGCGGCGCCGGTCCAGCGCCGATCGCTCGCGGCTCGCGCGAGCGCGCTCGCGCGCTGGGCTCGCGCCGCGCTCCAGCACCGCGCGGCCAGGACAGGCGCACAGGTGCTGCCTCTCACGACGGCGGAGCAGCGCAGCGCGGCACCGACCGCGCGGCCATTGCGCTGCCCACAGCGCGCACGGAGAATGCCGCTCCGGAGAACAGCAGCGCATGATCCCGTGCCCGTCCGACGACGCCCTGGCCACCTGGCTCGCGGGCAACTTCCCGCACGACGACGCGGCGAGCATCCGCGGGCACGTGGCCGGCTGCGACGGCTGCCGCGCGCGGCTCTCGACGCGCCCGAGCGAGAGCGACCTCGGGGCGCCGCTCTTCCTCCACGCGACGCGCCAGCGCTTCGGCGCGAGCGAGCCGCCGCCGTCACCCCCGCTCTCGTGGGCGCCGCCCTTGGCCTTCGACGACTACCGCGTGGTGCGGCCGCTCGGGCGCGGGGGCATGGGGCAGGTGTACCTCGCCCACGACGAGGTCCTCGACCGGCCCGTCGCGCTCAAGTTCGTCGCGGCGGACAGCCCGGATCCCAGGACCATCGAGCGGCTGCGCGTCGAGGCCCGCGCGATCGCGCGCCTCCAGCACCCCAACGTCGTCGCCGTCTACCGGATCGGCGAGGTCCGCGGGCGGCCGTACATCGCCTACGAGTTCGTCGAGGGCGAGCCGATCGAGCTGCTCCCGAAGCCGATCCCGTGGCCCGCCGCGCTGCGCCTCGCGCTCGGCCTCGCGCGCGGGCTCGCCGCGGCGCACCGGCGGGGCGTCCTCCACCGCGACATCAAGCCGGCGAACGTGATGCTCGACGCGAGCGGCGAGGTGAAGCTGCTCGACTTCGGCCTCGCCAAGCTCGCCGACCGGCCCGGCGCCCCCGCCCTCGACGCGGGCCATCGCGCCGCGCCGAACTCCGCCGTCGCGCCCGCGCCGTGGGCGCTCGCGGACATGTCCGCCCTGACGACCGCGATCCCGGTGGCGCTCGACGCGGCCTCCGCGCTCGGGACCGCGAGCCTCACCGACGGCGGCATGATGATGGGCACGCCGCTCTACCTCGCGCCGGAGCTCTGGGCGGGCACCGCCGGCACGCCCCGCTCCGACGTCTACGCGCTCGGGCTGGTCTTCTACGAGCTGTGCGCGGGCCGGCTGCCTCACGCGGGGCTCGACGTGCACGCGATCGCCAGCTGGGTGACGGCGCGGGCGCTCCCGCCGCTGCGCTCGATCTGCCCCGACGTCCCGGAGATGCTCGCGGCCGTCATCGATCGCTGCGTCCTGCGCGAGCCGGAGGCGCGCTTCGCGTCGGCCGAGGAGGTGCAGGCCGCGCTCGAGGAGACCGAGGCGCTCTGCCGGGCGTTCCAGATCGTCCGCCCCGCGTCGCCCCCCGCGAGCGCGCAGGACGCGGGCGCGGACGTCGTGCGCGCCTCGTTCGAGCGCCTCGCCCCGCGCGCCGAGGCGCTCGTGACGCGCTTCTACGAGCGGCTCTTCGCCCGCGAGCCGGCGCTCCGGGCGCTGTTCCCGCCGGACATGCGCGAGCAGCGGCTCAAGCTCGCCGCGGCGCTACAGCTCGTCGTCGACAACCTGCGCGCGCCGGACAAGCTGGTCGAGATGCTCGAGGCGCTCGGTCGCCGCCACGCGGCGTACGCCGCGTTGCCCGAGCATTTCGACGCCGTGGGCCGCGCGCTGCTCGAGGCGCTCGAGGAGCTCGAAGGGGACGCGTGGTCGCCCGCCACCGCGCGGGCCTGGGCGGGCGCGTACGCGCAGGTCGCCGAGGCGATGCGGCGCGGGCTCGAGGCCGCGCGGGAGGGGGTGGTCTCCTCCACGCGGGCGCCCGCGCGGCTGCACGCCGCGGAGACCCGCTTCGCCACGAGCGCCGACGCGAGCCTGGCCTACAGGACCGCGGGCGGCGGGCCGATCGATCTGGTGCTGGTCCAGGGGTGGGTGACGCACGTGGAGGCCGCGTGGGAGGGCGCGCTCATCTCCCGGTTCTTCGCCGAGCTCGGCGCGTGGGCGCGGCTCATCGTGCTCGACCAGCGCGGCACCGGGATGAGCGAGCGCGAGGGCGCGGGCGCTCCCGCCGAGCAGCAGGCGGAGGATCTGCTGGCGGTGCTGGACGCGGCCGGCGTGGCGCGCGCCGCGCTCCTCGGCGTCGGCGCCGGGTTCGCGCCGTGCGCGCTGCTCGCGGCGGCGCACCCGGCGCGGGTGCGCGCCCTGATCGCGCTCGGGAGCGCTGCGCAGATGTCTGCCTGGCCGGGGTGCCTCTTCGGGCTCGCCGGCGAGGACGCCGAGGAGGCCGAGCGCGCGCTGCGGAGCGGCTGGGGCGAGCCGCTCTTCCTCGATCGCCTGGCCCCGTCCGCGGCGGAGGACGGCGCGTTCCGGCGCTTCTGGGCCGCGTACCTGCGCCACGGCGCGAGCCCTGGCGGGGCGGCGCGCATGCTCCGGGCACACGCGGCGGCCGACGTCCGGTCCGCGCTGGGCCGGGTGAGCGCCCCGACGCTCGTGCTGCACCGGGCCGGCGATCGGGCCGTCCCGGCGGCGGCCGGGCGCGACCTCGCCGGCCGCATCCGCGGCGCGCGCCACGTCGAGTTGCCGGGCGACGATCACCTCCCCTTCGTCGGCGAGTCAGGTCCGCTGCTCGCCGAACTGCGGGCCTTCCTTGGCGCGGATGCCGGGGGGAGCCCCGTCTCGAGCCTCGTGCCCTCCGCGGCGCTCGGCGCCGCCTCCGGCGGCTGACGCGCTCGGCGCGGGGCCAAGCACGCGGTGCGTCGTCGCCCGGCTCGCGCCGCGGAGCTCTCGTGGGCTCGCACGACGAGCCGCCGGACGCGCGCCCGCCTCTCGGACGCTCGCGCTCGCTGCGCTTCCTCAACCGATGTTTGCCCGCGCCACGATGAGCGGATGAGCTCGAGTTCAGCGTGCGGACGTCCGCGTCTCCGGCTTCGCCCGATACGACTTGAGAGTTCTCCTTATCTCGATGTCTCTCCAGGAAAAGGGAAACATCCTGTCTACCTTGCGATCCCGTGATTCCCCCGCTAGCTTGAATTGATGATGGGATGGTCGCGCCCGCTGACCTGCTATGTCGCTGCCGTGCTTGGCGCATTCGCGAGCGCTTGCTCCGGGACGGAGCAGGGCTCTGCCGGCGCAACCGCAGGCGCGGCGGGCGCAGGCGGGGCGGGAGGCGACGGCAGCGCCGAGAGCGCGGGCGGGGGCGCCGACTGCCCTCCTGGTGAGGAAGGCTGTCCCTGTGGGCCTCTGGGCCAGTGCGACGACGGGCTCCGCTGCGCAGACAGCGTATGTATTTCGGAGTGCACCAGCGCCGATGATGACCCGATGGTCGACGGCGACTGCGACTGGCGGGGAGGCCCGGAGGACCCCTCATTCCAGCGCTCGGATACGTGGGGCACCACGGGGGCAGCGCTCGTCTCCCCCGAGGTCGAGGGCAACGGCAACCCCGGGGCCGGCATCATCGGGAGAGACGCGGTGTGCCAGATGGCCGGCTTCTATCAGCGCCTCTCGATGCCGGACCTCGCGTGCGCCGGACCGCTCCTCCTCACGTTCGCCGCGCGCGTCGGCTGCGAGCTCGCGATGGATTGCCTCGGCCCGCCGGGGGTCGGGGTCCGGATCGACGGAGGGATCACCGATCTCGATCTCATGCCCTCTTCGTCCTTTGCCCCGCAACGCGTGTGCCTGGGAGAGCGCGCCTACGGCAGGCCGATCGAGCTGCTCCTCGCGCCCGCCCGGCGTTCTCCCCTGTGCGATGAGGACACCGGACAGGACTTCACGCTGACGTTCGATGACGTCGCCCTTCAGCCTGATGAAATGAACGAGTGCCCGCCACCTGGCCAGGTGCTGAACGGCGACTTCGAAGCAGGCGCCGCCGGCTGGAAGGCGACCCCCGAGGGCGGCGTCTCCGAGATCGAGCGCGGCCTGGGCCAGGGCGGCGGCAAGGGCGGACATCTCGCCACCACGCTGTTCTGCCAGGTCCCCTCGCTCGAGGGCACGCTCTCGGCGCCCTTGCCGTCCGCCGCGCTGCCGAGCCCGGCGCTCCGCATCTGGAGCCGTGGCAGCCCGGGGGCGATCGTCGACGTGATGCTGAGCACGCACCGGCTGACGGCCCTGACGGGCACGGGCGAGGCGCAGGTCTCCCATGCCTGCTTGCCCCGGTGGGCGCTCGGCATGGCGCACCGCCTCGCGTTCGCCTTCCGGAATCGGCACAGCCAGCCGTGCATGGAGGAGAACAAGCGGGATTTCACCGTGGATGACCTCGCCATCGTCTCTGACGATCGCTGCCCCGGGGACGCGCCGCTCTTCGACCCCGGCTTCGAGAACGACGGCGCCGACGCGGGCCTCTCGCCGACATGGGTCCTCAACGCGGAGGACCCCGCGCGCGGCAGCGCCAGGCTCGCGGTCGACGCTGCGGCCGCGCACGCCGGCGACGTCTCGCTCTCGCTGTCCGTGCGGAAGCCGTGCCGCGAGCCCTCGGCCTCCACCGTGTTCACCGTCCCCGAGCCTCAGGGGACGGCCGGTCCGGCGCTGAAGTTCTGGTATCGCACGAGCCACCTCCTCGCGGCGACCGCCTCCTCGATGCCAGGAGGCGCCCTGGCTGCCAGCGAGCGCTGGACGCAACAGACGATCTGCCTGGATCCGCGCACGGCGGGCATGCCCCAGCCGATCTCTTTCAAGATAAGAGCCAGCGGCACCTGCGATGCGCCGCTCGACGACGAGGCCTTGCACGTGGACGACGTCGAGGCGACGACCGATCCCTCCTGCCCGGCCGCGGCGCTCCCCTGAGCTGCGGAGTCCTGGCGCCTCGATTCGCCGGGCAGAAGGTGCCTCTCGGCTCAGCCGCGCTTCCGGCCCACCAGGATGACGATCGGATAGGCGAAGTGGACCTCGTCCCCCCGGAGCTCTGCGCCCACGCCGAGCGCGTCGACGCCGACGTCGGCGCGGTAGAGGGCCCGGAGCCGGTCCGCTCCGCCGGGCTCCGGGAAGGAGGCCCGGAGCGCGGCCTCGAGCTCCACCTCGAGCCGGTACCGCGTCGTCGTCTCGATCTCCAGCCCCGCCGCCTCGAACAGGGCGCCGAGCTCGCGCTCGGTGAGCGCGCTCGCGTGCGACGGATCGCGGATCTTCTCGGCGGCGTCGTACGCTGCCCGCTTGTCCTCGGCCGGCGCCACGTCGATCACGGCGACTCGCCCGCTCCTCTGGCACACGCGGGCCATCTCGCGCAGCGTCACGAGCGGCTCCAGCAGGTGATGGAAGCTGTAGCGCGTCGTGACCAGGCGATAGCTCTCGTCCGGATAGGGCAGCCGGCTCGCGTCGCCGAGCTCCCAGGTGACGTTGGAGAGGCCGAGGCTCGCCTGCCTCTTCCGCGCCTCGTCCAGCATCGCCGGGACGATGTCGAGCCCCCGCACGCTCGCCACGCGCTGGGCCAGCGCGCAGGCGACGATCCCCGGCCCGCAGGCCACGTCGAGGGCCGCGTCGCTCGGCGCCGGGGCGAGCGCGTCGAGCAGCAGCCCCATGGCGGATTCCGCCGAGTGGGCCCGGACCTCGGCGAACGGCCTGGCCTGGCGGGTGAACTGTTCCTGTATCAACGCATCGTGCGCCGCGGGAGTCGCTTGCTTCATGGCGCTCGAAGATGGACGCGCTCCGGCTTTACGGCTGCCGGCGATCGGACAAAGATCACCGCCGAGAGGCCACGCCTTGCAAGCCCGCGTCCTGACCCCGACGGAGACCACCGAGCACCTCGCGCGGCTCGGGCTCGACCATGCCGGCGCGCGCGCGTTCTCCTACGAAGACGAGCTGCCGGGAGCCGTGTACGGCTGGCACACCCACGCGCGGCACCAGCTGCTCTGTCCTCTGGCCGGCACGGCGCGCCTCGAGGTCGAGGACGCGTCCTTCCTGCTCCCCCCGCAGCTCGCCGCGCTCATCCCCGCGGGCGAGCGGCACGCCACCACCTGCGGCGACGCGTCCATCGTCTCGATCTATTTCGAGCCCGCCGCGTTCCCCTCCCCCCTCGCGGCGGTGAGGATCTTCGAGATCCCCGCGCTCCTGCGCGAGATGGTGATCTACGCGCGCCGCTGGCCGGTCGCGCGGCGTCCGGACGACGCCGCGGCCAACACGTTCTTCGCGGCGATGGCGGACATCATCGGCCCGCTCCTCGATCGCGGCGCCACGTACCGGCTGCCCCGCGGCAAGACGCGGCCGGTGCAGCGCGCGATCGAGTGCGCGCTGCGCGACGTCTCCAGCGCCGATCTCCCGCGGGCCGCGGCGTTCGCAGGGGCGACCGAGCGCACGCTGCGGCGGCGGTTCCGCGAGGAGACCGGCGTCACGTGGCGCGGCTTCGTCACGCGCGCGCGCGTGCTCCGGGCGATCGACCTGCTCTCCAGCCCGAGCGCCAGCGTCACGCAGGTCGCGCTGGACGTCGGCTTTCAGAGCCTCGGCGCGTTCGCCGCCGCGTTCCGCGCCGTCACCGGCCAGACGCCGAGCGAGTTTCGCAGGACCGCCCGGCCATCGCCGGGCGGTGGACACGAGGGCTGACCTGAGCCGGCCTGACGGCGCGGATGCGACCCTCGAAGAGCGCGCCGCGGACGGCGGCGCGCGCCGCGAGGTCGGGGGTTACTGCGTGATCGCCCGGAGATCGAGCATCTCTTCGACGCTCGGGACCACGATGAGGTCGCAGCGGCGGTTCTTCTGCCGGCCCTCGTCGGTGTCGTTGGTCGCGACCGGATCGGTGTCCGCGAAGCCCGCCGCGCTCCAGTTCGCGACGGGGAGCGCGCCCCCGCCGCCCTTGACGTCGGCCGGGCTGACGAGGAACACGAGCACCTCGCGGGCGCGCATCAGCGACAGGCCCCAGTTGTCGCGGAACTGGCCGCCCGCGAGCGGCTTGTTGTCCGTGTGGCCGGCGACCTGGTAGTCGCGCTGGAGCAGCGACTTGTCGTTCTTGACGACCGTCGCCACCTTGAGGAGGATCTCCTTGCCCTCCTTCTTCAGCGACTCGCGCCCGGAGTCGAAGAGGACGTCGCCCGGCAGCGAGATGACCATCCGGTTGTTCCGGATGTTCACCGCCAGGCCGAGCTTCGTGAGCTCGTCCAGCTTCTTCTTGAGCGTCTCGAACCGCGCCTTGATCGCCTCCAGCTGGCGGGCGCGGGCCTTGAACTCCGCGAGCGCCTTCTCGCGCTCCTCCAGCGTCGAGCTCAGCTGCGACACCTGCGTGCTCGTCGCCTGGAGGTTCTCGTTCAGCTTGCCGATGTCGACGCCGGCCGCCTCGAGCTGCTTCGTCAGCTCCGCGACCCTCGCCTGGGCCGCCTCGAGCTCCTGCTGCGTCTGGGCGAGGCGGCCCTCCGTGGTCTGGTGCTGGCTCTGAAGGCGGTTGTACTTGTCGAGCTGGGCCTTCCACTCCTCCTCGGAGTAGCCGCACCCCAGCGAGGACGACGCGATCACGGCAGGCAGGAAGGCCGCGAAAGCGGTTCTGCGGCCTTTCAAGACACGAGGGTGCATGAGCACGCTCCTTCACTCTAGTTGGTGAACATGAGCTGGGGCCGAACGCTCGGCCCTCGCCCGGTTCCAGGTGACAGCGGCCTGTCAGGCCGTGCGGAGGCGTACCCTACCGAGGTCGCGCGCGATTGTAAAAGGCCGTATCGAGCCGCCCGACCCGCCGCCTCGCGCGGCTCTCTCCGTCGCCGCACCCCGTCACCGCGTCCGCCGGGCGCGGCGCGCTGACGCGGCGCGTGTATGCGCCATCGCAACACAGGTGCGCTTGTCCATTGTTCCCGCCTGCGCACCTGCTAATGGGACGGCCCATGGCCTATCGCATCACGCTGATCCCGGGCGACGGCATCGGCCCGGAGGTGGTGACGGCGACTCAGGATGTGGTCTCCGCCGCCGGCGTCGCCGTCGACTGGGAGATCCACCACGCGGGCATCGAGGTCGCGAAGCTGACGGGCTCGCCGCTCCCCCTCCCCGTGCTCGACGCCGTGCGGAAGAACCGGATCGCCCTGAAAGGCCCGGTGACGACGCCGATCGGGGGCGGGTTCCGCTCGGTCAACGTCACGCTCCGGCAGACGCTCGACCTCTACGCGAACGTGCGGCCGATCCGCAGCCTGCCCGGCGTCGAGCCGCGGTTCGACGTCGACATGGTCATCGTGCGCGAGAACACCGAGGGGCTCTACGCCGGGCTCGAGCTCATGATCCTGCCCGGCGTGGCCCAGAGCATCAAGCTCACGACCGAGCGGGGCTCGACGCGCATCGCGGAGTTCGCGTTCCGGTACGCGAAGAAGCACGGCCGGAGCAAGGTGACGATCGTCCACAAGGCGAACATCATGAAGATCTCCGACGGCCTCGCGCTCGACTGCGCGCGGCGGGTGGCCGTGGGGCACCCCGAGATCCAGCTCGGCGAGATGATCGTCGACGCGGCGGCCATGACGATGGTCCGCGATCCGAACCGGCTCGGCGTGATCGTGACGGAGAACCTCTACGGCGACATCCTCTCGGACCTCGGGGCCGGCCTGGTCGGCGGGCTCGGGATCGTGCCCGGCGCGAACATCGGCGACGACGCGGCGGTCTTCGAGGCGGTGCACGGGTCGGCGCCGGACATCGCGGGCAAGGGCTACGCGAACCCGACGGCGCTCGTGCAGAGCGCCGTGATGATGCTGCGGCACCTCGGCGAGCACGACGCGGGCGATCGGATCGAGCGGGCGCTGACGACGCTCTACCGGGCCGGCGAGGTGCGCACGCGCGACCTCGGCGGCGCCGCGAGCACGAGCGACTTCACCCGGGCGCTCTGCGCCGAGATCGAAAGGCCTCGCGCGGAGGCCTAGCGGAGGGCATCCTGATCCCGCAGACGTGGGATCCGCCTTCACGTGGCTGCTCGAGTGGTGCGCCGAGCTCGTCGGCGCGACGGACGGGGCTGCCGGCGCCGCGGGCGACGACGCGAGGCGCCGGCGGCGGCTGCGGCTCTTCCTCGCGCTCTCGTCGCTCGTCGCGGCGAGCTGCTTCCTCAGCGAGATCTGGGGCGTGAAGGGCCTGCTCCCGGCCGCCCTGTTCTTCGCGCTCGCGGTGAAGGCGACGCGCGCCGTCCTCGACGCGCGCGCGTCCCTGTGGCGCGCCGCCGCGCTCGACCTCGAGGACCCGGCGCAGCGCCCGCGCGCCGGCGCGGATCCGTGGTTCTCGCCCCCGACGGCGAGGGTCCTGCGCGCGCTGGCCGCCGTGATCGACGCCGCGCGCCGGGAGCGCTACGCGGCCGCGCTGGAGCGGCTCCCGTCGGTCGATCGGGCCGCGCTCCGGCCCGACGAGGCGCGGCTGCTCGAAGCGGCCCGCGCGCTGCTCTCGCTGGGCCTCGGCGACCCGGCGCGCGCGGCGCAGCAGGCGATCGTCGCGCTGCCCACGGGGATCGACGCCATCGACGCGCGGCTCGGCCGCGTGGTGATCGCCGACGCGTGGAAGAGCCCCGCGCGGCTCGAGGCGATCGATCGCGCGTGGCGGCAGGAGCTCCAGGGCGGCGTGGCGTCCGAGGCGCTCGAGCGCCTCCTGTCGCTGTCGCGGCTGCGCCTCGCGCCGCACGCGGTGGAGGCGCTCCAGCCCGTCGAGGCGCGCGCGCTGTCGGCCGAGGCCTGGTCGATCGGCGAGGAGGAGCTCGCCGCGGCGCTCGAGTCCCGCGCGCGGAGCGGCGTCTACCGCTGAACCGGCGGCTCACCGCGGCGGCTCACGGCGGCGGCTCGCGCGGCACGGCGGGCGCGATCTCGCGCAGCAGGCGGAGGCCGCCGAGCGAGATCTCGACCACCGCGGCGAGCCGCTCCGCTACGAGCTGCTCCGCCGAGGGCCCCGCGGCGCGCGTCTCCGCGATGAAGGCGAAGCAGCGCCGGCCGGAGCCGCCGAAGGCGACCGCGAAGCCGTCGATCGGCGCTCCCGGCGGGGTGTCGGCGACGCCGATCGCCACGACCGTGTCGAACCCCTCCGGCACGTCGATCCGGCGCTCGGCGGCGGTGAGGCCCTCGCCGGGGCGCGGCAGGTCGCGCCAGAGCCGCGCGCGCGCCTCGCACGCCGCGCGGCTCGCGCGGCCGTCCTCGCGCCAGGTGCGCACGAGCAGCGACGTCGACGACGCGGCGTGGGTCGCGACGAGCCAGGGGCCCTCGCCGTCCTCGACGTGGAAGCCGCGCGCGTCGGGCAGGGGGAGCCGGAGATCGAAGCGATCCGAGCTGTATTCGCCGAGCTCGCCGTCGCCGAGCGTCGACGCCGCCTGCGCGGGCGTCGCGGGCCTCGGCGGCTCGGGCGGCGCGGCCGGGGCCGGCGCGCACGCGGGTACCAGGGCGAGCAGCGCGGCGGCCGGCGCGAGGGCGCGGCGCGGCGCGCGCGCCTTCGGCTGCGGCCCGTGCCGCGGCGCTCCTTCGGGCTCGGCGCGCGGCTCCGGCCTCATCGCGTGAGCAGCACGAGCAACGCGCCTGCGCCGCCCTCCGCGTCCGGGGCCGTCGCGAAGGCGGCGACGTGGCGGGCGACGCGGCCGTTGCTCAGCCAGGCGGCGATCTCGCCGCGGAGCACGGCGTGGCCGCCGGGCGAGTGGTTGCCCTTGCCGTGGACGATGGCGACGACGCGGTCGCCGTCGCGCTGGCGCTTGCACACGAACGCCTCGACGGCCTCGCGCGCCGCCTCGAGCCTCAGGCCGTGCAGATCGAGGGTGCCGTCGACGGCGTAGCGGGCGCGGCGGAGCCGCCTGAGCTCGCGCGGATCGACGTCGAGGCGCCGGCCCTCGATGCGCTCGCTGTCGTCCGTGATCTCGAACTTGATCCCCTCGATGACGAGCGAACGCATGCGCGAGCGCGCGTCCTCGTCCGGATCGAACGCGATCGTCGGGAGCGCGGCCCGCTCGACGCGGCTGGCGGTGACCGGGATCCGGGTCGCGCGATCCTCGAGCACGCGGACGCCGGCCATGTAGATGGCGAAGGTCTCGGGGTCGACGGGCCGCGGCGCCGGCTCGGCGCCTGCCCGCGGCGCCGCGCCTGCGCCCGGGGGCGCGGGCGATCTCGTCTTGGGCTTCGCCTCGGTCGAGGCCCCCGTCGCCTTGGGCTTCGCCTCGGTCGAGGCCGCCGTCGCCTTGGGCTTCGCCTCGGGCGCCGGCTTGGCCTTGTTCAGCTGCCGGAGCGTGGAGAACGGTTGATAGAACGCCTCATTCACCTTGCGCGCCGCCGCCTTCGCGGCTCGCTCCGGGCTGGCCGTCGTTCTCGTGTCTCTCTCGCGCTTCGCGCCCTTCGCCATCCCCCAGAACATCGCTCGCGAGGCCACGGAGTGCAAACCGGACGGCTTCGATGCCGGCGAGCTGCCCGTCCTCGAAGTGCCAGTCGGGGTCGTCGAGGCCGGGGAAGTCGTGCGGGTTGCGGATGTCCTCGGCCGTGAGCGTGGGGATGAGGCGCCGCGCGAGGTCGATGACCTTGGCCCTCTGCGCTCCCTCCATGTCGGCGAGCAGCGCGAAGATGCGATGGAAGAGCTCGGCGGGCGAGGGGGCGGCGGGCGGGGCGCCTGGGCGGCCCGCGTCGTGAGAGCGCATCGGGCGCAGCATACGCCATCGGGCCGGGCGCGCCGCGCGCCCCCGTCGCGGCGCGTCCGGCCGCGCGCGCGGGGCTCAGCCGCCTCCCGCGCGTGGCAGCCCGGGCTGCGGCGAGGGGGAGCGGGGCCTCCGCCGGCACCCCGAACGGCTCGTCAGGCGCGCAGGCGAGGGCGCGCCGTGACCGACGCCCCGCCCTACGGTTTCCACGCCGCGCGGCGCGAGGAACGGGGACCCACCCGCCCCCGGCGCCGCTCCTGGATCGAGGTCAGCGAGGCTCTCCGAGGCGCATGATCGGCCCGGGGCGGTCCTCTGCCGGCGTTGCCTCGGATCGCCCGGGGTCATGGGGCTGCCCGTATGGATGGAAGTCTCCGTACGGCCTGAAGGGTCTGACCGGCCGGAAGTGCCCATACGGCCTGAAGGGTCTGACCGGCCGGAAGTGCCCATACGGCCTGTGCGGCCAGAATGGCCTGAACGGCCGGAAATGCCCATGATATGGGGCATCATCCGGGGGAATCCTGGCGCCGGGGAAGTCCGAGCTCGTTGTCTCCTCGACGAGCACGAGATCTTGGATGGGCGTCGTGCTCCCCGCAGCAGCCATCTGCGCGGTGCCGAGCGCCATTCCGGACAGCGCCAGGGCCCCGAGCGCTTTGACCAGCTTCATCACGGAATCCTTTCACGATGCGAGCGTCTTGCCGGGCGTCATCCCGTGCGGGCTGCGTCCCTGGCGATGCAAGCGTGAGGCCCGTTCGCGGCGGACCGCTGGCGTCGCGAACGGCGGCGCGGGTTCCTGATAACCGTGGATCGGCGCCGCGCGCGCGCCTCGCACGCCGCGGGGCGTCTCGTGTGCGCGCGGTGGACAGCGACCGGCACCGGCCTGCGCGCGTGCGCGTCGATATCGACGCGACGGTCCCCTTCCCGGCTCAGGGCGTGATCAGGACACTCGACAGATCATCGACGATCCTGCCGACATCGCCGCCGTCGAGATTGACGAGCACGGTGATAGAAGCATCCTTGTCGACCGCGTAATAAGACGACGACGTGAAGCCCCAGATACCGCCGTCGTGACCGACCTGGACGCCGAGCGGAGATTCCCGGCGCGACAGCCCGAGGCCGTACCCGGTGACCTCGCCGAGGGGCGCGTCGACCCACGCGGTCATCTCTTCGAGCTCGGCGGGGCCGAGCAGCGTGCCATCGAGCACCTTGCGGTAGAAGCGCGTGAGGTCGCCCGTGGTCGAGACCAGCGCGCCCGCCGCGCCGGCCGCGGACGCGTCGATCGCGGAGGTCATCTCGACGAGCTCCCCTCGGCTCCGCCCGTAACCGTGCACGAGGCCGGGCAGGGCCTCCTCGGCGCCGTCGAGGTAGGTGTGCGCGAGCCCCGCCGGCTCGAGGACGCGGGCGCGGAGCAGCTCGCCGATGGGCTCTCCCGAGGCCGCTTCGACGATCAGGCCGGCGATAATGTAGTTCGTGTTGGAGTAGGCGAAGCCGCGCCCTGGTTCGAAATACGGCGGCTTCGACGCCGCGAGCTCGATGAGCTCCGCGGGTGTCCACGTGCGCGTCGGATCGTCGAAGGCCGCGGTCCAGAACTCGTCGAGCGCCGTGTAGTCGAAGACGCCGCTCGTGTGGTTCAGGATCTGTCGCACGGAGATCTGCTCTCCGCGGGGGATACCGCCGACGTACGCCGAGACGGCGTCGTCGAGCGACAGCCGGCCTTCCGCGCGGAGCGTCAGCGCCAGCGTGGAGACGAAGGTCTTCGTGATGCTCCCCGCGCGGAAGAGATCTCCGGGCTGGATGGCCACGTCGGCCTCGGTGTCCGCGACCCCCGCGGCGCCGAGCCAGCTGCACCCGCCGAGATGCACGGCGGCGGCCGCGCCGGGGAGCCGCTGCGCATCCACGGCCGCGTCGAGCGCTGCCTGAAGCTCGGCCGAGAGCTCGTCGCAGCTGGCGCCCGGCGCAGGGTCTGGGCCCCCGGGTCCGGGGGCAGCGCTCCCGACTCCGACGCTCCCATGGCCATCGTCGTCCGTGGTGGCCACCATGTCGCGCGGAGCGGGCGAGGAGCTCGTGCACCCCGCGAGCAGGGCAACGCCAATACAAGAAGAGAAGAAAGCGGTCGGCCGAAGGACACGGCTCATCAATCGGGTCTCCATGGCCTCCCCGTGAGGTCCATTGCTGCGCTCCGCCGCGCCGCTCCCGATCTCCAGGGGCGGCCCGCGAAGGACGGGCATCAAGACGCGACGGGTCCGACCGTGTCAACCGGCCCGCAAAGATGCCGGTGCTCTCGCTCACGCAGGACGTCGATAACGCAGCTTATGGCGTGAGTCGGCAGACAGGTTGTTCCCACGAATCACGCGCGACGGCGAGCGCCCGCAGCAAGGTGATCACGGCGATCGAGTGGCTGATCCGGCCGTCCTGCATCGCCGCCCTCACGTCATCTGCGCTCATCACGACCGCTTCCGTGCTCTCGTGCTCGTCACCCTCGGGCTCGCCGACCCGCCGCGCGCCGCGCCCCAGGTAGAGGAAGCAGCGGTTCGCCTGGAGCGCAGGATTCGGGTGCACCCACCCGAGCGTCTCGAGCGACTCCACAGCATACCCCGTCTCCTCCAGGAGCTCGCGCGGCGCAGCGGCCGCCGGCTCTTCCCCTGGATCGACGAGGCCGCCAGCCGTCTCGATGGTCACCGCGTCGACCCCGTGCCGGTACTGCCGCACCAGGACGAACTGACCTTCATCCGTGATCGCGGCCACCGAGATCCAGTCGGCGAGCTCCAGCGTGAAGGCGGGATAAGACGCGCCCGCGGCCATGACTTCATGGCGATGGATCGCGAGCGGACCGAACGTACCGGCGAGCGCCGAGGCGTGCCGGCGAGGAATCGTGATACCCATCCCGCCTCACTACTACGGCGTGCCTCTCGCCGCCTTCTCCGGCACCGCTCCTGTCTTCTCCGTCACCGCTCCCGCCTTCGCCTGCGTCGTGCTCGCCGTCTCCGACGCTCCCGCCTTCGCCTGCGTCGTGCTCGCCGTCTCCGGCGCTCCCGCCTTCGCCTGCGTCGTGCTCGCCGTCTCCGGCGCCGCGCTCGCCGTCTCCGGCGCCGCGCTCGCCTTGTCCGGCGCAGGGCCCGCCATCTTCTCCGGCGCCGTGCTCGCAGACCTGTCGCGGCGCTCCCGCCGGAGCACCTCCTCCGCGTCCTCGCCGGGCATCCGCTCGGTCGCCCCTCGCTCTTCGTCCTGTGGCGGCGGCCACGCGGTCACATAGCGGGGTGCCTCGCCGGGTCCGGACGCATCGATCCACGAGACGCTCCCCGTCCCTGGCGCGCGCACGTCGACGTGCACGAACGAGCTGTTCGGATAATACCCGCAGCCCGTGTCGGCGAGCGCGCGGCAGGCGGCGGCGAGCTCGTCGTTCCGCACCCCGGCGATGCGCAGATCGAGCGCCCGCCCCGTCTGGTGCAGGCTGCCCTGGCTCTGCGGCCGGTACCCGCTCACGAGCGACACGAGCCGGCCCGGGTACCGCCGCGCCAGCGCGTCGATGCGGGAGAGCAGCCCGGGCTCGAGCAGCCGTACGCCGGGCGCGATCTCCTCTCCCTGCACCCAGCTCGCCCTGCTCCCGGCGGCTCGCGGCGCATCGCCGGCGCGCCGCCCCTTGCGGCCCGACGCTTCCGGCCTCCGCGAGGGCGCGCCCTCGTCGGACAGGATGGGCCGCGGCGTGCCCCACGGGCGCGCAAGCAAGGAGAGGGCGCGCCGGGCCTCCTCGCGCGGCTTCCCCTTGCAGTCGACCAGCTCGAGGCGCTCGGGCTCCAGCCCGCTGCGATCCATCGACAGCACCGGTCCGTGGCACGGCTTCGGAGGCGCCTCCCGCTCCACCCCCTTCTTCGCCCCGCGCCGCTTGCTCTCGGCCGTGCGCGCCGCCCGCCGCTTCTCCTTCTTCCTCTCGCCGCCCGCCTTCTTCTTGGCGACCACCTTTTTCCCGCCGCCCGCCTTCGCCGAGCCGCCCGCGTTTTCCTCCGCGTCTGCAGCCGCGTGCGGCGCCTCCCTGCGGGTACGGGCCCTCCCCCTCCGGTCCCCCGCCGCGCTCGACTTCTCGTCACCAGTCGCCGCCGAGGCGCTCTTCGCGCGGCGATCGGGCGGGCTCTCCCGCGTCTTCGTTCGCGGAGCTTGCTCCGCGCCTGCGGGGCTCGCCGGCGCGCGGTCCCGACGGGCCTGTTCGCTCTCCTCTTCCCCCGATTCCCCGGACCTCTCGGCAGCGGCGTGCGCCCTGGGCAGCGGCTCCGCGAAGACGGGCCCCGCCAGGATCGCCGGCACCGCGATGCTCACCAGCACCGAGAGCGCGGCCGCGCGAGCACGCCTCAGGCGCGCACGCGGCTCCCCCCTGCGCACAGCTCCCCCTGCGTCCCGCGGCGCCGCGCCTTCACTGCTCACGGATCGAAGGCTCATCATGGAAAGCTCCAGTCGGGTCGGGTGCGAGTGCCATCCGCCAAGGAGCGGATCTCCCAGACGCGGCGTCGCCGCCCGTCCGCAGGATGTGGGATTGGGAAGGGCAGTCAGCGGTCCGCTTCTTGAATCGACCTGGGACGAGACCGGCAACCTCGAAACAGCGTCTCCGAGACGCCCCTCGCGGAAGCTCGCAAGCTCGGAAGGCAACCTCGGAAGGGAGACTCGGAAGGCAAGCTCAGAAGGGACCGAACCCTGAGGACAGGAATGGCATGAAGTGCGGAGGGCAGCCCAATTTTCTGCGGCGCTGACCAAAGGCTGTGGTAGGAACCCAGCTGCCTCGCGACTGCGGTCGGGTCGTGAGCGCGGCTCCGGGGTGCATGGGGGCAGAGCCCCTCGTCACGCGGTCCGCGGTCGGGTATCGCCCGGCGCACCACGCACTGCGGCGTGGCCCTACCTTCACGATCAACGCAGCCAGCGTGATCAGCGCGGAGATAGGCGTCGCGTCCCTTGCGCAACATCGTCCGGGCCATCGCGGATCGCGGGGGAAGCGCCCGGCCCAACACGCACCAGCCTCATTCACCACAACATCGATGCAAGCGGGGCGCCACACGCGGGATGCGGAAGCCGAACCCGGTGGCGCGTCCATGATCGCTCCGAGGTCACCAGGGGCACGACATGCGGCGAATTCGTAGAGACGCAACCAAGGTCTGGCACAATCCCGAGCTCCACACGGCCTATGGCCGTGGTCAGCCGAACAGCGCGGGGCTGCCGCGTCCGACGCAGACCGGTGAGGACCGGCGGGCAGCCAAGCAACACCGCGCCGCGCTCGAGGCGCTGTTCTCTCCGCGCAAGGAGCCGGAGGCAGAGGACAGCAAGGGCGGGCGCGTCAAGTCCGGACGCGACGCCGCGTCCAAGGCGCCGGGGCGCATCGTCCTCGCGCCGCCTCCGCAGAGCGACCCGAAGGCCGTCGAGCGCCAGCGGCTCCTGTCGAAGCTGCTCTGCGCGTCGGGCCGGCCCAACATCTCCAAGGCCGCGAACGAGTTCCTCCGCGCCGGCCACGCCTTCCCCGCGGAGCAGGACGTGTACCTGCAGCTGCTCGAGCACAGCGACGAGCAGCGCATCCAGGAGGCGATCGACGAGCTCGCGGGCATCCTCGTCGGCGAGCTGCCGAAGCGTCGCGCCGTGCTCGAGTCGCGGCTCCGCCGCATCGAGGAGTTCGCGGAGGAGCCCGCGACGCGCGAGGCCGCCGAGCGGCTGCGCCGCCAGGTGAGCGGCAGGCCCGAGGCCCCGGCCGCGGACGGCGCGGCCCGGGGCGGCGCGGGCGGGGGCGTCTCCGAAGCGAGCGGCGAGGCGGAATGACGCGCGCGGAATTCGAGGCCGAGCTCCGCAAGCTGATCCAGACGTTCGAGACGGGCACCGGCAACGAGCGGTGCGTCGCGTGCGTCTCGTGCGAGCGCTGCGTCGACTGCACGTTCTGCCGCAACTCGAAGGCGCTGCAGCGGTGCCACTACTGCGTCGACACCCAGCGCTCCTCGGACAGCACGCACTGCCGCGGCTGCCGCGATCTCATCGCGTGCAGCCACTGCGTCGCGTCCGAGCGGTGCACGCAGTCGTCGTACCTCGTGCGCTCGGTCGACTGCACCGGCTGCACCTACTGCTTCGGCTGCGTGGGCCTCGTGCGGAAGGACTTCCACATCCTCAACCAGCCTTACGATCGCAGCACCTACTTCAAGCTCACGGCCAAGCTGATGCGCGAGCTCGGGCTGAGCGCGGGCACCGGGGCGGAGCCCGCCGCCGCGCCGAGTCGGAGCGCGGCCGCGCAGCGCTAGCGATGCGCGCGGTCGTTCAACGCGCGCTCGGCGCGCGCGTCGAGGTCGGAGGCCAGGTGGTCGGCGCGATCGAGCGCGGCCTCGTGGCCTTCGTCGGCGCCGCGAAGGACGATGACGACGCCGACGCCGACCACGTCGCGAGCAAGATCGCGGGCCTCCGCGTGTTCAGCGACGACGCCGGCAAGATGTCGCGGGCGCTCGCGGACGTGCGCGGCGGCGGCGTGCTCGCGATCAGCCAGTTCACGCTCTTCGGGGACGTCCGGCGCGGCCTGAGGCCGAGCTTCGACGGCGCCATGGAGCCCGTGCGCGCCGAGGCGCTGTACGATCGCTTCGTCGCCGCCTTGCGGGCCCGCGGCCTCACGGTGGCCACGGGCCGCTTCCGCGCCGACATGCGCGTGTTCGTCGAGAACGACGGCCCGGTCACCATCCTCATCGATTCGAAGCGGACGTTCTGAGGGATCTGCCGGGATCGGCGGCGACGGCCACCCCCTTTTCCCCGAGCGCCGCGCAGGCTACGGGGGAGCCATGCGGGTCACCATCGTGGGCGCGGGGGCGCTCGGGCGGATCTACGGCGTGCGCCTCGCCACCCAGGGAGACGACGTCACGTTCGTGGTCCGGCCCGAGCGCGCCGGCGACGTACGGCCGTTCGTGGTCGAGCAGGTGAACGGCGCCGATCGACGCGACACGCTCGATCGCCCGCGCCTCGCGGCCGAGATCCCGGCCGACGCGGACATCGTCCTGATCACCGTGCGCTTCGATCAGCTCGTCCCGCGCGCTGACCTCGGCGGCGCCGCGCAGCGCGCGGCCGGCGGCAGGTCGGTGGCGGATCTGCTCCGCGGCGGCCCGGCCGCGCCCGCCGTGGTGCTCACGCCGCTCCTGCCCAGGGAGCGCGCCGACCTCGAGGAGGCCGCCCAGCGCCGCATCACCCCCGCGATGCCGGGCGTCTCGGGCTACCTCGACGAGCGCGGCGTGGTCCGCGCCTGGATCACCGAGCTCGCGCCCACGCTCATCGACGAAGAGGGAGGCGCCCCCGCGGAGCGACCGCCGCTCGAGGAGCTCGCGCGCCGCCTCACGAGCGCCGGTGTCCCGGCGCGGCTCGAGCCCGACGTGGGCGCTCAGAACGTGGCCACCACGACCGCGTTCTTCCCGCTGATCGCCGCCATCGACGCGGGCGGCGGGGCGAGCGCCCTCCTCGAGAACGACGGCGTGCTCCGCACCGTGCTCGAGGCCACCAGGGAGTCCGTGGCGCTCGCGGACCGGCTGGGCAAGGTGGCCCCGTGGACGAAGCTCCTCCTCCGGTTCATCGGGCCGCTCACGCTCAAGCCGGGCGTCGCGCTCGTGCGCCTGCTGGCCCCGGAGTTCTTGCGGTTCCTCGACGTGCATTTCGGCCCCAAGCTCCACGCGCAGCACCTCGCGATGGGCGCCACCGTCCTCGAGATGGGCCGAGAGCGCGGCGTGAGCATGCCGGCGCTCGAGCGGCTGCTCGCGCACCTCGGCGGCCGTCCACGGGCGCGCTGAGCCGCGGCCTCCTGCGCGCGTCGGCGTGCCGCGGCGTCGGCGTGTCGCGGCGTCAGCGAGCGCGCGCGGCCGCGAGCTGCGCCGCGAGCACGATCGCCTCGCGCATGCCGCGCGGGTCGGCGCGCCCCGTTCCCGCGAGATCGTACGCGGTGCCGTGGTCGACGCTCGTGCGCACGATCGGCAGGCCGAGCGTGACGTTCACGGCCTCGCCGAAGCCCAGGAGCTTGCTCGGGATCGTCGCCTGGTCGTGGTACATGGCGACGACCCCGTCGAGCGCGCCGCGCGCCGCGAGGCGGAACGCCGTCTCCGCGCCGACGGGCCCGGTCAGCTCCGCCGCCGGGCCCGAGCGCGAAAGCCGCCGCGCCGCGAGGCGGATCCCCGGCGTGATGCGCACCTGCTCTTCGTCGCCGAGGAGCCCGCCTTCGCCTGCGTGCGGGTTGAGCGCGGCGACGGCCACGCGCGGCCTCTCGCGGCCGAGATCGCCGAGCAGCCGCGCGAGCCACACCGCGGCGCGCGCCACCTCGCGCGGGCTCACCGCGTCCGGCACCTCGCGCAGCGGCACGTGGGTCGTCACGAGGGCGGTCACGAGCTTGCCCGAGGCGAAGGCCATCGTGACCTCGCGCGCGCGGAGCCGCCGGCCCAGGTGCTCGGTGTGCCCGAGGAAGTCCGCGGACCCCGGCGCGCCGCTCGTGGCGATCGCGTGCTTCGACGCGGGCCCCGTGACCAGCGCCGCAGCGACGCCTTCGCGGACCAGATCCGTCGCCGCGTCGATCCAAGCGAGCTGCGCCGCGCCGTCCTCGGCCTCGGGCCGACCGAACGCGCTCGGCCGCGAGAGCCGCGCGCTGCCCGCCCAGAGCCCGATCGAGCCGGGCGCGAGCTCCTCGATCGCGGCGCGCCCATCGACGACGACGAGCCGGCGGGCCGCGACCCGGACGAGCTTCGCTGCCCGCCGGATGATCGCCTCATCGCCGACGAGCACGCAGCGCGCGCCCTCGACGGACGCCGCACCGGCCACGGCTACCTCGGGGCCCACCCCGCTGGGGCACCCGACGCTGATCGCGATGATCGGCGGCCCGGCGGGGCGCGAGCGACCGCCGCCGCGCGCCGCACCGGCGGCGGTCGTTCGCGCGCCGCCGCGGCGAACCGGCGACGTCATCGGGTGATGCGCCGCTCGCGCCCGGGCGGCGTGGCGTCGTTGGCCGAGGACGCCGATCGCCCCTTGGCTTGCGCGACCTCCTCGTCGTCGCCGTCCTCGTCCTCGTCGCCCTCGTCGTCGCTGTCCTCGTCCTCGTCCTCGTCCTCGTCGCGCAGCTCTCCGCGCTCGTCGCCCTGGGCCTCCTCGCCGGCCCCGCTCCGCTGGAGCGCCCTGCTCGCATCGCCGCCCTCGGGACCACCGGCGCCGGGGATCGGCGACTCGAGGCGGTACCCGGCCCCGCGCAGCGTGACGAGCGGCAGCGCCGCGCCGAGCTTCGCCCGGAGACGCCTCACGTGGATGTCGACGGTCCGCGCGCCGCCCTCGTACTGGCTGCCCCAGACACGGCGAAGAAGCTCTGTCCGCGACACAACTTTTCCGCGGCGCTCGCACACGTACGAGAGCAGCGCGAACTCCTTCGCGGTGAGCGGCACGTGCATGCCGCCGACCGAGACGTCGTGGGCCGCGCGATCGATGACGATCGCGCCCACCTTCACCCGCTCCTCGGTCGCGAACTCGCTGCGGCGCCACTCGACGAGGCGCACGCGCGCGTAGAGCTCGGCGGGCACGTACGGCACGAGCAGGAAGTCGTCGAAGCCGCTGGACGGCTCGATCCGCGCGATCTGCGCCACGCTCACGGCGACCAGCGCGCCGACCTCCTCGAGGCGCGGCTCGCGGCGCAGCGCGCGCAGCGCCGCGGCGGCCAGGTCCGGCCTGTCGAGCGCCTCGACGACGATCGCCCGCGCCTTGCTCTCGTCGTCGTGGAAGAGCCGCGGTGGATCATCCCAGAGATCCAGGGTTCGCACGTCAGCGCCCAGCGAGCGCAAGACCGATGCGGCACCCTCGTCGCGCTCCAGATCCGGTCCGTGTCCAACGATGGCTATGAACGAGCGACGCGCCATGAACGCCCCGTATACGGGTGTCACGACGGGCCGGCAAGACGCACCGCGCTAAACCCACCAATACCGCTGCGAGGCTTACCTTCCGCCTGGCGTTCCAGCCTTGGAAATCAGCCGATCCGCGTTCCGCCGACCGTGATGAGATCGATCTTGATTGTGGGGCACCCAACACCTACGGGGACGCTCTGTCCGTCCTTGCCGCACGTCCAGATGCCGTCGGAGACGGCGACGTCGTGGCCGAGCATGGTGACGCGCCGGAGCACCTCGGGGCCGTTGCCGATCAGGTTCACGCCCTTGAGGGGCGCGGTCAGCTTGCCGTCCTCGATGAGGTAGCTCTCGGTCAGAGAGAACACGAAATCGCCGTTCGAGATGTCGACCTGGCCGCCGCCGAACTTCTTCGCGAAAACGCCTCGCTTCACGGACCTCACGATCTCCTCGGGATCATGCGGGCCCGCGAGCAGGATGGTGTTCGTCATCCTGGGCATCGGCGCGGCGGCGAAGCTCTCGCGCCGCCCGTTGCCGGTCGGCGTGAGCCCGAAGTGCCGGGCCGAGAGCCGGTCGTGCATGTACCCGACGAGCTTGCCGTTCTCGATGAGCGTGCTGCGCTCGGGCTCGTGGCCCTCGTCGTCCACGTTGATCGTGCCGCGCGACTGGAGGAGCGTGGCGTCGTCCACCACCGTGCAGAGCGAGCTCGCGACGTCCTTGCCGATCTGTCCCGCGTAGTTGCTGGTCCCCTTGCGGTTGAAGTCCGCCTCGAGCCCGTGCCCCACCGCCTCGTGGAGCAGGATGCCGCTGTCGCCCGGGGCGAGCACGACGTTCATCTCGCCGGCGGGCGCGTCGCGGGCGTCGAGCATCGCCACCGCCTGCCGCGCGGCCTCCTCGGCGTGCCACTCCGGCGACTTGCCCTCGAAGTAGGCCGTCGTCATGCGCCCGCCGCCGCCGCTCGAGCCTTCCTGGCGCTTTCCGCCGCGCTCGGCGAGCGCGCGCACGCCGAAGCGGATGAGCGGCTGGACGTCGTGCGCCATCCGCCCGTCGCTCGTGGCCACGAGGACCTCGCGCACCTCCTCGACGAAGCTCGCCTCCGCCTTGACGATGCTGGGATTGTAGGCGAGCGCCGCGGCGCTCGCGCGCTCGAGCAGCGCGCGCTTCGCGAGCCCGGGGGCGTCGAGCGAGATGCTGGGCAGCTCGTAGCGGGTCGGCAGCTCGCGGCGCCTGAGCTCGATCTTCTCCTTGCCGCCCGAGCCCGTCGCGATCTGCGCCGCCGTCTCGGCCGCGCGCCGCATCGCCTCCCAGGTGAGGTCCTCCGTGTACGCGTACCCGGTCGCGTCTCCTCGCTGGACGCGGACGCCGACCCCCATCGACACCCCACGCGAGGCCGCCTTGAGGATCCCTTCGTCGAAGGTGAACCCGCCTCCGGCGCGGTACTCGAAGAAGAGGTCAGCGTAATCACCTCCCTTGGACAGGGCGACCGAGAGGAGCCGCTCGCAAAGCGCGGCGTCGACGGCATTTTCCTCTCCAGGAGCGAACGGGGCACGGTAGGCCTGGCTGCGCGACATGGTGCCCAACTCTAGGTCCATTCGCCTGGACGGTCGAGAAACGGCGGCGCTCCGGTGCGCCCTCCCGGCGACGCCCGCGCTCGGCCCCGGCGGCGGCCGAGCTCGCGACCTACCCCCCTGCCCTCTCATCCGGCGCGGCGCGCATACATCGCCCGCGCGGCACGGGCACGCCGCGACCCCGCGCCCCCGGCGATCGCCGGGTCGCGCGACCTCCAGCGAGGCGGCCGCGGGTCGCGGAAGATCGCACGAAATGTGCAACAAGGCCGCTCGACTGCTAGGCTTAACGCTGTCTTCGCGGGAATGGCGGCGCTCGCCACCTTCCCCGCGATCTTCGCGAATCCCCGGCCGTTCAGCGCGTTCCTACAGGGTAGGGCGCGCTCTTCGACGCGCCTCGACCGGACCGCCCAGCGTCCGACCGGGGCGGGGGCTCGCGGCCACCGCGCCAGGCGGTCGCCGCGTTGCCGGACAGAGGCCCCCGGGGGCCGCACACTGCAAACAAGCACCTTCGCGGTAGCTTCCGGAACTTCCGGTGCCGCGCGCTTGTACGTGGTGGCGGGATTGGCTAGGTGTTTTTTAGGCGAGGTGAGGGATGCCGACGAGGCGCCCGAGCAGCGCCTTGCTGCCCTCAGCAGGAGATTTCCATCGCCGTGGCGGTCGATCGCGACAAGGTACTCCAGACCGCGCAGAAGCTGGTCGAGCGGAAGCGCTTCGACAAGGCCATCGCCGAGTACCAGAAGCTGGTCGCAGACGATCCGAAGGACGTCCGCACGCTGCTCAAGATCGGCGACCTCTACCTGAAGACGGAGGAGTACGTCGAGGCGATCACCACCTACGAGCGCGTCGGCCAGTTCTACTCCCTCCAGGGCTTCGCGCTCAAGGCGATCGCCGTTTACAAGCAGATCCGCGAGATCATCCACAAGCACGTCCCGCAGTACGAGGATCGCTTCGGCCACATCGTCCCGCGCCTCGCGGAGATCTACACGCAGCTCGGGCTCACGAGCGACGCGCTCGCCGCCTACGACGAGGTCGCGACGCGCCTGCTCCGCGCGGGGCGCGACCGCGACGCGATCGACATCTTCAAGCGGGTCGTCGACCTCGACCCGAACAACCCCCTCGCCTATCTCCGCCTCGCGGAGGCGCTGATCCGGGTCCGCGACTACGACGCCGCGATCCAGCGCTTCGGGACGGCGGCCGAGCTCCTGCTCAAGCTCGGGCGGCGCGACGACGCGCTGAAGGTGGTCGAGCGCCTCCTGCAGCACCGCCCGGACGCCCGATTCGCCCGCATGGCCGCCGAGATCTACCTCGACCGCGGCGACCAGAGCGACGCGATGTCGGCCCTGACCAAGCTCCAGATCGCGTTCAAGGAGAACCCGCGAGACCTGGAGACGCTCGCGCTCCTCGCCCGGGCCTTCGACTTGCTCGGGCAGCCGGCCAAGGCGATCGAGGTGCAGAAGGAGTCGGCGCGCATCGCCAAGGAGGCCGGGCGGGTCGATCAGTTCACCGCGCTCGTCTCGGCCCTGATCACGCGCGCCCCGAACGACGAGGGAGTGCGCCAGCTCGCCTCCCAGATCGCGCCCTCGTCGAGGAACACGCGCGCGTCGATCGACGTCGAGCTCGAGGAGGAGGAGGACGAGGAGGCGGAGGAGCTCGACGTCGAGGACGACGAGCCCGCGTCCGCGGTGCCGATCCCGCTCCGCGCGTCGCAGCCCTCGACGTCGCCGATCGCGAGCCCGCGGCAGCTCGTCGCGCACGCCGAGAGCCTCCGGCGCGACCGGCAGTACGACAAGGCGGTCGCCCTCCTCAAGGGCGGCGTCGCCCGGCTTCCGGCCGCTCGAGAGCTGCGCGAGAAGCTCTGCGATGTCCTGATCGAGGCGGGCGACCAGGACGCCGCCGTCGAGCAGATGCTCGCGTTCGCGCAGCAGCTGGCCAGCGAGGACGCCGTCGACGACGCGGCGAGGCTCCTCGACGAGGTGCTGCTCCTCGATCCCGACAACGCCCAGGCCACGGAGATGCTCAACCTGCTCGGCTACGCCGTGCCGCAGGAGGAAGAGCTCGCGGAGGAAGACGCCGCCGGTCCGGAAGCCTCGCCGACGGCCGGCGAGAACGACGCGTATGCGTCCGAGGTGCCGAGCCAGGACCTCTACGACCCCGACGCGCCGCTGCCCGCGTACACCCTCGATGAAGACGGCGTCGTCGAGGCGCTCCCCCGGCGGCCCGAGCTCGTCACGCACCTCGACGATCCGTTCGCGAACGAGCCGCCGCTGCCGAGCTTCCCGATCGAGGACGTCGAAGAGGTCGAGGACGTCGAGGAGCTCGAGGCCATCGACGACGAGGAGGAGGAGACGGCGTCGGTCAACCCGAGCCGCGTGCCTGAGCACCCCCTCGCCGTCGCTGCGTCCCAGGCTCCGCCCCCGGCGTCCTCGATACCTCCCCCTCCCGTGCTCGCCGCGCCGCCGCCGGCCCTGTACAGCCCGGTGTCGGGCCGACCGGCGTCGGTCCGGCCGGTGTCGGGCCGCTCCGTGCCGCCGGGCTCCTTGCGGCGCGCGGACGCGCTCGACGAGGACGCGCTCGAGGAGGTCGAGTTCTTCGCGCAGCACGGGATGTTCGACGAGGCGCGGAACATCCTCGAGGAGCAGCTGGCGCGGCTGCCGAACCACCCGCTCCTGATGGAACGGCTGCGCGAGGTCACGGAGCTGGCCTCGGACGCGCGGGTGGTGCGGGCGGCGACCGACAACGAGAGCGGCACGCGGGCCGTCCCGCGCGGCAGCGAGCGGCCGGACGAGGATCGCGCGTTCGACATCGCCGAGTCGCTCAAGATGATCGACGAGCTCGAGGTCGTGCCGGGCTCGGTGACGGGCGTCCAGGACGATCCTCGGCAGATCAGCGTCGAGAGCGTCTTCGAGCAGTTCAAGGCGGGCGTCGCGGCGCAGATCTCCGAGTCCGACGCGTCGACGCACTACGATCTCGGCGTCGCCTACAAGGAGATGGGCCTCTACGCCGACGCCATCGGCGAGTTCGAGCTCGCCTCCCGCGACCCCGGGCGAGAGTGCGTCTGCCAATCGATGATCGGCGTCACCCACCTCCAGATGGGCGACATCGAGGCAGGCATCGACGCGCTCATCCGCGGGCTGCACGCCTCGCACAAGACGGTCGAGCAGGAGCTCGCGCTGACCTACGAGATCGCGAACGCCTACGAGATGCGCGGCGTCCCCGAGCAGGCGCTCTACTACTTCCAGCGCGTCGCCCGGATGAGCCCGAGCTACAGCGACCCGCGCGGCAGCGTGGCGGAGCGGCTGCGCCGCATCGACGTCCCGAAGCCGGCCGCGCGCGCCGTCGGCGCCGAGATGATCGCGGACGAGTTCGACGCCGCCTTCGACGATATGCTCCCGAGCGGCAAGCTGCCCTGAACACCGCTCGCGCGCGGTCGCGCGGGTGCGCCCTGGAACCGCCAGAAATTGGGCCACGGCGGGCGCTCTCCGGTACCGGACGAGCATGAACCGACCGCTCCTCCTCGCCGCCCTCACCTCGGTCCTGGCTGCCGGCTGCGGCGCCGGGATCGAGACGAACGCTCGCTCCGGTCGCCCGCAGGACGCCTCCGCCAAGGTGGCGGCGCAAGCGCGGCGCGAGGTCCCGCAGCGCGCGAAGGGCTCGCTCGACGAGCGCGGCCCGATCGCCGAGCAGGCGCCCGGCGCGCGCAAGCCCGGCGATTATGTGGCCTACCGGTTCTCGGGCAGCTTCAGGAAGACGCCGCTGCTCCTCACGCAGCGGGTCGTCGCGCGCGAGGGGGACGTCCTCGTGGTCGACGTGACCCTCGAGGACGGCAAGCAGACCGAGGCGCTGCGGGTCCGCATGAGCGACGAGCCCAGCAGGCGCGGTGAGATCCTCGGCGCGGCGTGGATCGACGACGGCGCGGAGCGGCCGGCGACCCTCTCGGCCTACGACGCGATGATGGCCAAGACCGCGCTCGCCGCCGACGAGAACGAGGACGTGCTCGGCAGCGAGGCGGTGAACGTCGAGGTCGGCGGCTCCTCCCTCCCGTGCCAGCGGACGAGCTTCCGCGTGCGCATCGGCAAGACGAAGGCGACGATGCGCACGCTCCAGAGCGACGACTTCGCCTGGGGCGACGTGGGCGGTGAGATCACGGCGGAGGACGGGCGCGTGCTCTACCGCGCCGAGCTGATCGACAGGGGCCACGCGGACACGGATGAGCGCGCGGCCGTCGGCGCAGAGCCCGGCCCCGCGCCCCGGCCGGCGACCGTGGCGCGCTCCGCCGACGAGGACGAGGCGTACGACGACTACGAAGACTGAGCCGGCAGGGGCGCGTCGCCCCGATTTCCCTTCGCGACGAGGATCTCGATCGAGCGCGCGGCCGCCGCTTTGACCAGGTGGCCCATCTTCGGGTGCTCGGGCTCGAAATCCGGCTCGATCCCCTCGGCGCGCAGCGCCTCCGTGCAGACCGGCCCGATGGACGCCACCACGCCCCGCGCGAGCGCGACGCGCAGCCGCTCGACGAGCCCCTCCTCGGCCGCCACGAGGAGCGCGTGCTCGACCTGCGCGCGGCTCGTGAAGAGCGTGATCGCCGCGCCGCCGTCCGCCATGAGGCGGAGCGCCTGCCGGAGCGGCGCGGTGTCGTCCGGGAGCGCCCAGCGGTACACCGGCACCGGCGTGACATCGGCGCCGGCCGCCGAGAGGCTCGCGTAGAGCTCGTGGCTCGGCGCGCCGTGCTCCTGGACGGCGACGCGCTTTCCGCGCAGATCGCCGAGCGCGCTGACGGCCTCGACGATCTCTCGCCAGGTGTTCGGCTCGCGGACGGTGATGAAGCGCGTCAGACCCAGCTCGCGCAGCGCCGCGGCCGGCTTGGGGCCGCGCACGACGAGCTGCACGGAGGCGAGCGCCGCCGCCAGGAGAGATACGCCCTGGGCGTCCGTGCCACCGTCGCCATCGGACGCCCCGCCGCCGCCCTGGTTCGACTCGAGCGCAGGCGCCGCCTCAGCCACGAGCGCACGGGTCCCGACGCCGGTCATCAGGATCACGAGGTCGAACTCGGCGCCCGCGAGGCGCCGCGCGAAGTCGAGGGCGCGCTCGTTCCTCTCGATGGGCACCTCGCGGAGCGTGGGCGCCGTGACGGGCACGCCGCCATACCGCTGGATCAGCGAGGCCATCTCGGAGGCGCGGCGGCTCTCGAAGCAGATGACGCGGCGCCCGGCGAAGTCAGACGGCGCGGGCGGAGACGGACGGTCGTTTCGTGGGTGGGTGGGCGTGCTCACCCGCTCAGCATAGCCCGGGTCCGGCGCTGGCGGGTTTCGGGCGGTGGACCAGTTTGCTAAGCTCCTCCATGTGAGCCATCCGATGAGCAACGAGGCTTCCGGGGTCCAGGGGAGCGGGCTCTCGCGTGCGACGTCGGAGAACGACGCCGGCCCTGATCCCGTCATCGGCGCGGGCATCGCGCTGCTCGGCATCTTCTTGATGGGGGTGGGGGGCGCGCAGGGCGCGCACTACCTCTTCAACTTCGGCGTGCTCGTGGCGGTGCTCGGGGCGGTCCTGTTCGTCCTGTTCGTGGCGCTCACGGCGCTGAAGCAGCGACGGGCGCTCGGCCTCGCGAGCCGCGCTCCGAGCCCCGAGGGCAGCGCCGAGCAGCGCGACGCGCGCGACTGATCAGGCGAGCGCCACTGGCGCCCGGCAGCAGCGCGACGCGCGCGACGGATCAGCCGAGCGGCGCTCGCGCCCGATAGCAGCGCGGCGCGCGCGAGGGCTCAGACGAGCGCGCTCGCGCCCGACAGCAGCGCGACCTACGCGACGGATCAGATGAGCGCGCTCGCGCCCGGCTCACGCCGGGGGCTCGCCGCCGGGATCGCTCCGGTCGTCCGGTGGCACCGAGGAGCCCGCCTGATGGCCGGCCTCGACGGAGAGATCGGGCTCGATGTCAGCGAGCGAGACGCCGAGCTCCTCGGCGATGCGCTCGATCTCGGCCCGCTCGGCCGGCGTGGGCGCGCCGTCCGCCGCCGCGAGCCGGATCAAGAGGCGCACGACCTCCACCCGCTCGCTCGCGTTGCAGAGCGCCTTGAGCTCGCGATAACAGCGGTCGACCTCGCCCTCCTGGAGCGCGGGCAGCTTGCCCTGGAGGGCGTTGAACACGGCCTCGACGCCGCTCGGCGCGAGCCCGTCGACGTGCGTGAGCAGCTCGCGGAGCAGCTCGTCTTCCTTGTCGGAGAAGCGGCCATCGACGCAGGCGACCTTGCCGAGCAGGACGATGACGGTGGCGATGTAGCGGAGGACGACCGCCTCGTCGTCCGGGAGCGCCGTGCGGAGCTCCGTCAGGAGGGCGTCGAGGTTCGGGAACGAGCCCCCCTGCTTCAGGCCGAGCCAGGCGAGGAGTCCCACGTGATGAGGCTACCAGATCCTCGCCGGGCAGGGCAGCCCGGCGGAGCCCCGCCCTCTACGCCCGTCACCGCGGTCGTCCATGTCGCCGTCGCTGTGGTCGCCTTCGTCCATTCCCCAGCGACCTACTCCTCGCCGCCGCGGTCCGCAATCCAATCGTCCACGGGGTTGTCGGACTTCGGGGTCTTCAGGATCGAGCCATCAGGCCCGTCCTTGCGCACCACGAGCGTGCGCCGCGTCGTGGTGTCGGGCGTCTCGCGCGCGACCACGGTGATCACGTTGACCCCCGGCCGGAGCGCCGCCTCGAACGCGAACTCGGCCTTCTTCGGGTCGGCGCCGTCGCGGTTCGACTTGTAGTAGAGCTTCCGCGACCCGACGAAGATGAAGGTGTCGAGCAGCCGCTCGCTGTCCGACGCCGTCCCCGTGATCTTCATGGTGCCGGCGGTCGTCGCCAGCGCCGCCGCGGCGATGTCCAGCGTCGGCGGCGCGTGCGAGTAGAGGTCCTCGAACGCGACCGCCGCCGGGGCCGGCCCGCCGCCAGGGGCCACCTCGCGCGCCGCGACGAACGCGAAGCGCCCCGCGCCGAGGTCGATCTTGAGGAACCCGCCTGGCGCCTCGCCGAGCACCTTGACCACGGCGCCCGCCGGGAGCCGGCCGAAGCCGCGCGCGCTCGCCTCGGGCGACGGGAGCAGGGTCGCCCCCTCCGCCCCAGCCTTCATGGTGGAGCCGCCGCCCTGGAGCTGGATGCGCGGCGAGATCGGGATCTTCACCTTCTCGCTGGCGAACTCACGGAGATCGCGATCGCCGACCGAGAGCGTGAGGGTCGCCTCGGGCTCCGACAGGTGCTGCTCCACGTCGAAGCTGAAGACCACCTTGCGCACGTCGCCCGGCTTGATGTTCGAGACGTCGAAGCGCCCCGCGTGCAGCATGAGCCCGTCGCCCGACAGGTTCGCGATGTTCGCCTGCGTCTCGTACGACGGCCCCTTGCCGACGTTCTTGACGGTCAGGTACATGCTGACCCGCTCTCCCTTCTGGATGAGCCCGTCGCCGTTGCCCTCACGGTCGTCCGCGATCTGATAGGCGTACTGGAAGAGCGGCCGGTCGAGCGCGCGCACCGTGGGCCGGATCTCGACCGCCGGCGGCTCCGGCGCGGCGGCGACCTCGAACTTCACCTTGAGGCCGTCGCTCCGCGAGAGGGCGTCCATCGGGATCGTGCAGACGCGCTTCTCGTTCGCCTTCCTCGGCTTCGTCGAGCCGACCTTCCGCCCCTCGACCTCGCACCAGCCGAGCGGCGCCTTCGCGCTCTTCGTCTGGCCGGGGCCGATCTTGCCGAAGATGAGCTCCTTGCTGTCGAAGTACGGGTTGTCGCTCTCCGTCGTCCCGCGGAGCCGGTAGACCGGCTGCTTTCCGTTGTTCTTGACCGTGACCCGGAGCTCCATCGGCTGCCCCGCGGTCACCTCGGCATTGGGGCGATCGGTCTCGACCTTCACGTCGAGCTCGGACTTCGCCGCCGGCGTGGCCCCCTCGGGCGCGTCGGACCAGTCGACGCCGAGCTTCGTCAGCTCGGCCGCGACCTTGCCGAGCTCCTCCTTGCCGACCTGATCGATGTAGTCGTGCATCGCCCGGAGCTGCTGGAGCCTCGGCGTGGAGGGCGGCATCCGCGCGGCGAGCTCCCGCGCGAAGCGGATGGGGAAGTCGACGGAGAAGTCCTCGTCGATGTCGCCCCCGCGCTCCCGCATCTGCTCCCGATCGGCGCTCGTGAGCTGGTAGCGGACGACCTCGGACGGCTTGCCCGCGGCCGCCGCGCGCGCGTTCGAGAGGTGCGCCGAGAGATCGCGCTCCCGGAGCCCATCCTTCTGGACCGTGAGATCCATCTCGAGCTCGTCGACCGTCATCGGATCGAGCTCGATGTCCGGCGTGACGCCGACGCCCTGGATGGAGATGTCGCCCGGCGTCAGGTACTGCGCGATCGTGAGCTTGAGGGCCGCCTTCTCGGCCGTGACGTCGGGGAAGACGAGCTGCACGCTGCCCTTGCCGAACGTCTGCGAGCCCACGATGACGGCGCGATCGTTGTTCTTCAGCGCGCCGGCCACGATCTCGCTCGCGCTCGCGCTGTTGCCGCTCACGAGCACCACGATCGGGTACAGCGGCTCGGTGCCCGGCCCCTTGGCGCGCTTCTCCTCGCGCCCCTCGGAGGCGCCGACCGTGGACACGATGACGCCGTCGGCGAGGAACTTGTCGGCGATGCGCGCGGCCTGGTCGAGCAGGCCGCCCGGGTTGCCGCGCAGATCGAGCACGAGCCCCTTCAGCTGCCCCTTGCTGCGCAGCCCGTCGAGCGCCGCGTCGAGCTCCGCGGTCGAGGTCGCCTGGAACGTCTTGAGCCGGACGTAGCCGACGCCGCCCTCGAGGGCGCGCGACTCGACGGACCTCACCTTGATCACCTCGCGGGTCAGCTCGAAGGCCTTCGGCCCCTGCCACCCTCCCTCGCCCTCGCGGGTCACCCACACGGTGACCGGGGTGCCGGGATCGCCGCGGAGCCTCCGCACAGCGTCGTCGAGCGGCATGTTGAGCGTCGACTCGTTGTTGATCTTCACGATCCGATCGAGCCGCTTGAGGCCCGCCCTGCCCGCGGGCGTGTCGGGCATCGGGTTCAGGACGGTGAGCATCTGGTCGCGGATCGAGATCACGACGCCGAGCCCGCCGAACGCGCCCGACGTGGAGAGGTTCATCTCCTTGTACGCCTCGGGGCTCAGGAACGACGAGTGCGGGTCGAGCGTGTGCAGCATGCCGTTGCACGCGGCGTACTCGACGTCCCGCAGATCGACCTCCGTGCCGCGGAGGTTCTTCTGGAGGAAGGTGAAGACCTCGCGGAGGCGCGCGGAGACGTCCCAGGGGCCCTGGATGTTGTCGATCCGGAACTTCTTCTCGCTGGTCTCGACGCGGACGGTGACCTCGTTCGGGTCCTCGTTGAGGACGATCACCTGCGCGACGTCGCGCTGGACGGCGTTGAGCGCCGACAGCAGCATCTCCTTCGGCTTGACGCGATCCGGCTCGACGTACTTGTCCCGGATCATCTTGAGCGTCTCGTTGACGGCCTCGAGGCGTGTGAGGTCGTACGGCGCCTTGGCCACCTGCCCGGTGACCGCGAGCGCCGGCTCGAACCCGCGCCAGAGCCCGCCAGGGCCGAACTGAAGGACGAAGTACGCTGCCAGCGGGAACGCGGCGGAGACGACGAGCGCCTTGGCGATGCGCTCCAGGGGTCGGTGAGGCATACGGCGATCGAGTATAGACGCACCCCAGCGAGCGTCGACCGACGTCAGCGCGCGATCGCCCCGATCGCCCCCGAGCGCCGCGTTCCAGCGCGGGCGCTACACGGGCTTCTGCGTGTCTTCTTGCTTCTCTTCGGGCTTCGCCGGCAGCTGCTTGGCGGGATCCTCTTCCTCGTCGTCGCGGATCCCCTTCTTGAAATTCCGGATACCCTCGCCGATCCCCTTCCCGATGTCAGCGATCCTCCCCGCGCCGAAGAGGAGCAAGGCGAGGCCGATGAGGAGAGCGATTTCGAGCGGTCCGATGCGGCCCATAGCGTTGATCCCTTGAAGGCTGCCGCGCGCTCGGCGGCAGGTCGGCGGGCCACGGCCCGGTTTGCGTCGACCCATACCACCCATCCTCCGCACCGGCAATGCAGCGGTTCGGAGCGCTGAGACCCGTGCTAGGCTCGCGCACCGGCTTCGCTGGAGGAGAGACGAGGCGCGTGTGCACCCGCTCACTCCGCCAGCGGTTCACAAATCAAGAACGGCTCGACGGCCCAAACGGGATCGCCAGCCGGCCGGCCCGGACGCCAGCCTCGGATGAGGCCGGCGGTGATCCATGGCTTGAGCCCTCGCAGGCTTCGCGACAGTCGACACGGGGAAAACACGATGCCGATGAACCGCTTGAATCGAAAGGCAGCGCATTGTCTGGCAGGAGCGTCGGTGGCAGCGGCGGTGCTCGCCGGCGCCGCCGGGCGCGCGAGCGCTCAGGAGGCGAGCGAGGGCGACACGGTGAGCGTCGACGGCAAGGGGATCGTCGGCGGCGCGCTGCTCGGCGGCGAGGTCGTGATGCTGACCATGGGGGCGATCGGGGTCGAGCGCGCCTGGCCGTACCTCGTGTTCGGCGGGCTCGGCGCGGTGGGCGGCGGCGTCGCCGGCTACTTCGTCGAGGCGGCGGATCCGCCCGCGGAGGTGCCGCTCTACATGCTCGCCGGCGGCATGGCGCTGGTCATCCCGACCCTCGTCGTCACCCTGAACGCCACCGCGTACAAGCCCCCCGAGTCCGACCAGAGCGAGCCGATCCGCAACGAGCCGGCCGCGGAGCCCCCGCAGCCGGGGATCAACGTCCAGCTCACGACGGACGCCGCGCAGATCCTCCGGCGGGCCCGCTGGGAAGAGCCCCGGCTCGGCCTCGTCGACATCACGCCGCGCCGGGTCGCGCTCGGCGTGCCCGCGCTCTCGTTCAAGCCGCTCTACTCGCAGGACGAGATGTTCAAGTTCGGCGTGGCGCAGGGGCACGAGGTCCGCGTCCCCGTCCTCCGGGCGACCTTCTGAGGGGCCCGGGGTCGCCCCGGGCGGCGGCGCAGGGCAGGCGCCCCCCTGCCCCGCGCGCCGGTCTCTGTGCCGATCCCTACGCTCGGCGTTAGGCTCTCGCCGTGGCCGACCTCCACGATCCTCCGCTCCCCTGGTCCACGCGGCTCTGGTTCGCCTTCGCGTGCTTCTTCCGCGTGCTGTTCGATTCCCAGTTCGCCGCGCGGGCCTGGCAGGCGCGCGCGGCGGTCGCCGCCCTGCCGCCGGCCGAGCGCGCTGAGCCGCGACGGCTCGAGCGAGATCGTGCAGGCGGCGCGCCCGCGGCCCCCGAGGCCGCCGCGGCTGCGGCGAGCGAGCCCGCCCCCGCGCCGGTCGCCGCCCCCGCGCCGCACGCCGCGCCCGCGGTGAGCTCGGCGCTCCAGCTGCTCTCGCTGCTCCAGCGCGAGGGGCGGCTCGTCGACTTCCTCGAGCAGGACATCGCCTCGTTCGGCGACGCGGACGTCGGCGTGGCGGCGAGGATGGTCCACGAGGGCTGCCGCAAGGCGCTGCGCAGCCACGCGAAGCTCGCGCCCGTGCGGCGCGAGGACGAGGGGGAGAAGGTGACGCTCGAGGCCGGCTACAACCCCTCCGAGATCAAGCTGATCGGCAACGTGTCCGGGACCGCGCCCTACAGAGGGGTGCTGCGCCACCGGGGCTGGCGCGCCGACGACGTCTCGCTGCCGACGCCGGTCGCCGGCCACGACGCCAGCATCATCGCCCCCGCGGAGGTCGAGCTATGAGCGCGCGCTACATCATCGGCATCGATCTCGGCACCACCCACTGCGCGCTCGCCTACGCGCGCCTGGCCGAGGACGGAGCCGACGCGCGGCTCACGCCGTCGCCCGAGGTGATGGCGGCCCCGCAGCTCGTGGCGCAGGGGACGCTCGAGGCGCGCCCGCTCCTGCCCTCCTTCATGTACATCCCTCACGAGAGCGAGGGCCCCCAGGCGCTGCCCTGGGACGCCGAGCGGCGCTTCGCCGTCGGCGAGCACGCCCGCGCGCGCGGCGTCGACGCGCCGGCGCGCCTCATCTCCAGCGCGAAGAGCTGGCTCAGCCACGCCGGCATCGACCGGCGCGGATCGACGCTCCCGCTCGGCGCGCCCGAGGACATCGAGAAGATCTCGCCCGTCGAGGCGTCGTGGCGGTACCTCGAGCACCTCACCGAGGCGTGGGATCACCTGTTCGCGAAGGACGATCCGGCGCTCGCCCTCGCGAAGCAGGAGATCGTGATCACGGTGCCCGCGTCGTTCGACGCCGCCGCGCGCGATCTCACCGTCGAGGCCGCGAGCGCCGCGGGGTTCGAGGACCTCACCCTGCTCGAGGAGCCGCAGGCCGCCGTGTACGCCTGGATCGACGCGGCCGGCGAGGCGTGGCGCAAGCACCTCCACCCGGGCGACGTGCTGCTCGTGATCGACGTCGGCGGCGGGACCACCGACTTCTCCGCGATCGCCGCGGTCCCGCGCGACGGCTCGCTCGAGCTCGTCCGCGTGGCGGTCGGCGACCACATCCTGCTCGGCGGCGACAACATGGACCTCGCGCTCGCGCACGTCGTGAAGGCGAAGCTCGCCGCCGAGGGCAAGGAGCTCGATCGCTGGCAGGTGACGTCGCTCACCCACGCCGCGCGCGTCGCGAAGGAGCGGCTGCTCGGCGATCCGTCGATCAGCGAGGCGCCGATCGCGATCGCTGGCCGCGGCTCGAAGCTGCTCGAGGCGGCGATCCGGACCGAGCTCACGCGGGACGAGATCACCCGGACGCTCGTGGACGGGTTCTTCCCCGAGGTCCCATCGTCCGCGCGCCCCGCGACCCGCGCGCGCGCCGGCCTGACGCAGCTCGGCCTCCCGTACGCGCAGGACCCGGCGATCACCCGCCACCTGGCCGCGTTCCTGGGGCGGCAGGCCGGCGCGACGTCGAAGCTTCCGGGCTTCGCCCCGCAGGGAGGAGCGAACGCCGAGCCCGGCCGCGCGCCGCTCCTCCTGCACCCGACGGCGGTGCTCTTCAACGGGGGCGTCATGAAGAGCGCGGCGCTGCGCGAGCGGCTGGTCGCGACGCTCGGCGCCTGGCTCGAGCAGGACGGCGCGCCCCGGCCGCGGGTGCTCCCGAGCGACGACCTGGATCTCGCGGTCGCGCGCGGCGCCGCCGCCTACGGCCTCGCGCGGCGCGGCCGCGGGCTCCGGATCCGCGGCGGGACAGCGCGGGCCTACTACGTGGGCATCGAGGGGGCCGTTCCCGCGGTGCCCGGCCTGGAGCCGCCCATCACGGCGCTCTGCCTCGCGCCGTTCGGCATGGAGGAAGGCACCGAGGCGACGCTGCCGCCGCAGGAGTTCGGCGTGGTGGTCGGCGAGCCGGTGCGCTTCCGCTTCTTCAGCTCGTCGGTGCGCCGGGATGACCAGGCCGGGACCGAGCTCGAGAGCTGGAAGCCCGGAGAGCTCGAGGAGCTCTCGCCGATCGAGGTCACCTTGCCCGCGGAGGGCCGCCGGGAGGGCGACATGGTGCCGGTGCAGCTGCGCGCGTCGGTCACCGAGGTGGGGACGCTGCTCCTGGAGGCGATCCCCCGGGAGGCGCAGAAGCCGAACGAGCGCTGGCGGATCGAGCTGTCGGTGCGCGCCGAGGCGTGAGCGCGGGGGTGCCCGCGTCCGGAGCAGCCTGAAGCGGCACGACCCGCCGTCGGTCCCGAAGCAGAGCGCGCCGGCGCGCGTTACCCTCGTAGCGCGCCGCAGCATGCAGCAGGCAGAGGGGCCGAGCGCGAGGCCAAGCCGGAGCGCGCTCATCGAGGACACGACATGGCACCGACGATTCGCAGGCTCCGCATCGTCCATTCGACGAGATATACCTACGATCGCCCGGTGGAGCGCAGCGTGCACAAGCTGCATCTCTGCCCGGTGCACGACCGGGATCAACGGGTGCTCTCGCACACGCTCACGATCGATCCCGGCGTGACCACCGTGGAGTTCGAGGACGTCTTCGGGAACCGGGTCACACGCTTCGAGATCACCGCCCCGTATACCGCGCTCACGATCTCGGCCGACTCGATCGTGGAGCTCTGCGACGCCGATCCGTTCGCCTTCGCGAAGAAGAAGATCCGGCCCGCGTTCCCCCTCGTCTGGATGCCCTGGGAGCAGGCGATCATCGCGCCGTACGTGCGCCCGGCGGAGCTCCCCGACACCCAGATCCAGGCGCTCTTCGATTACGCCATGTCGTTCGTCGAGAAGAACGACGCGGACCTGATGGAAACGCTCTTCGCGATCAACCTGACGCTCTTCCGCGAATACCAGTACGTGCCGGGCTCGACGAACCTGGCGACCACCCCGTATGACGTCTTCGTGAACCGGCGCGGGGTCTGCCAGGATTTCGCGAACCTGTTCATCTGCATGGCGCGGCTCCTCGGCATTCCGGCGCGCTACGTGTGCGGATACCTCTATACCGGCAACGTCGGCGCGAGCCGCGCCGGCTCCGACGCGACCCACGCGTGGGTGCAGCTCTACATCCCGAACATCGGCTGGAAGGGGTTCGACCCCACGAACGGCGTGCTGGCCAGCCTCGACCACGTGCGGGTCGGCTACGGCCGCAACTACATGGACGCAACGCCGACAGCGGGGACGCTCTACACCGCCGCCGCCGAGACAATGAACGTCGATGTGACGGTGAGCGAGGTCGACTAGGTGTCTCCGCGAAATCGCCCGCGCACCGACAGGCGCCTGTCGCACCGAGCCCACAGCGACAGCGGAGAGCGCGAAACGGCGGCCGCGGGCGAGGCAGGCGTCCCGCCCCTCCCTGCGGCCGCAGCGTGAATCGCCGAAGGTCGCTCGGACGGATCCGCGAGACCTCGGCGCGTCGAGATCACTGGCCGTCCTGGAGACAGGCGGTGCCCTGCTCGATGCACGCGCCCTCAGCGGTGGTGGCCGCCTCGGTGCCGCACGCCTCGCACGCCTCGTCCGCTACTTCGTCCGTTGTGCACGCGACATAGCAGGGATCGCCGTCCGCCGCGCCACATGCCTCGCAGATACACTGCGTAACTGCCTGGTATTTCGGGATCGAGGACTCGCAGAGGTCCGCCGGGTCGGCGTTGGCCACGAGGGGCGCCGAGCAGGTCACACACTCCTCGCTGCCGCCCGTGCCGCCGCCACCGCCCTCGCCGCTGCCGCCCTCGCCGCTGCCGCCCTCGCCGCCCGTGCCGCCGCCGCCGCCCTCGCCGGCCGAGCTGCTCGCGGTGGTCCCGCCGCCCGAGCCCGTCGTCGTTTCGGTGTCGTCCCCGCACCCTGCGGAGAAGGCGGTCGCGCCAAGGATGAGAGCCATCGAGCCCATGCTGACAAGATTAATATTACGCATGTTGTCCTCCGGCGCGCTCGAACGAGCGCCCGTCGTCGATCGTCGCTTCGTCTGTCAGTCCCAACGGGACTCGCCGGTCGCGACAACCCCCGCGTGCCGGCGGCGGCACACTACTCCACCCAGGCTGTGACGCTCAACTATCTTCCATGCGACGCGCGAAAACAGCTGTCCGCGCCTCGCCCGGTCGAGCGACCCCAAACACCATGGCATGCGCGCTGAGGACGAGCCCAGCAGCGCCCTCGACTCGGGGATCGCCCGACTCCGACGCCCGGACGAAACCACACCGAAATCGCGCGTCGCGAACCGCGCGCATCGCCGTGGCCGGGGGGTCGCGGCGAGCGTCGCAGCGAATGCCGCAAGTCGCGAGTTCCGAGCCTCCTTGTGCTCCACGGAACGCCGCGCCGTCGCCGGGATCGCCGCAGCCCGCGCCGCGCGCTGCCCGCAGCGCTGCGCGATCTCGATGCCTCGCGCGAATCTGGAGATGGCGGTGGACGCCGCCGGGAGCGCGCGCCTTTGACGACTTGAAGGTGGAAGTTGGAAAGCGCTCGTGACAGCGGCCCTGGAGCACGGCTCTGCTATGATCAGAGGCGCGGCGCCTGCGTCGCGCGCGATCGCAGAGCGCGGCCTCGCGCTGCGATCGCGCGCGACGGGCGCCAGCGATACGGCCCCACGCGCGCCGCGCAGCGACGGCGCGCGCGGGGCTCGTCGCGCGTCACGGGGGGAGGGCACGATGAGCATTCGGTTGCGCGTGTTGCGCGTGTTGCGCGTGTTGCGCGTGTGTCTGGCGGCGACGCTCGTGGGCCTGTGCGCCTGCGCGAGCACGACCGTGCAATGGCCCTCGCCGGAAGGGCAGCCGAAGCTCCCGCCCTCACGGGAGATCAACGCCGTCGCGCGGCCGGACGCCGCGCGCTGCGCGGCGATCGTCGGGGCCACGCTCATCGACGGCCGGGGAGGGCCGCCCGTGCGCGACGCCGTCGTCGTGGTCCGCGGCGACCGCATCGTCGCCGCGGGCGCGCGCGGCGCCACCGACGTCCCGGCCAGCGCGGAGGTCGTCCCCGGCGCGGGGCTCTGGGTGCTGCCCGGCCTCATCGACGCGCACTTCCACCTCGACGGCGATGACGGGCTGCCCGGCGTCGTCCTGCAGCGCGGCGTCACCTCGCTGCGCGAGCCGGGGAACTGGATCGAGGCGTACGACGCCGCGCGCAAGCTCGGCCCGACGCCGCGGCTCTTCCTGGCGGGGCCGCTGCTCGACGCGCCGTATCCGGCCTATCCGGAGAGCGCGATGCTGGTGCGCGACGCGGCCGAGGCGCGCTGGGCCGTCGATCAGCTGGTCGAGCGCGGGGCGTCGGCGATCAAGGTCTATTTCCGCCTGCCCCTCGGGCTCGTCGAGGAGGTCGCCAAGGCCGCGCACGCGCGCGGGGTGATCGCCGTCGCGCACCTCGAGACCGTGGACGCCGCGGCCGCGGTCCGCGCCGGGCTCGACGGCATCGAGCACATCACGTCGCTCGGCACGGCCCTCGTGCCGCCGCGCGAGGCGGAGCGCTACCGCCAGTCGGTGATCGCCGACAACGACGCGCGCTTTCCGGGGCGCTTCGAGGTCTTTCGCGGCATCTCCCTCGGCGCGCCGCGGACCCGAGCGCTGCTCGGGCTGCTCGCGGCGCGGGGCACCTTCCTCACCCCGACGCTCGCCATCTTCGAGCGCCGCGCCGGCGACGCGGGCGCGACGGAGACCCAGGTGCGCGGCTTCGAGAACATGATGAAGCTCACCCTCGCGGCGCGCCGCGCCGGGGTGCGGGTGGTCGTCGGCTCCCACGGCAAGGCGCCGGGCGCCGAGCGAGGGTGGGCCTACCAGCACGAGATGGAGCTGCTCGTCGAGAGCGGCCTCTCGCCCATGGAGGTCCTCGTCGCTGGCACGCTGGAGAACGCCAGGTACTTCCGCGCCGACGACCGGCTCGGCAGCGTCGAGGCGGGCAAGCTCGCCGACCTCGTCCTGATCGAAGGCGACCCGCTCGCGGACATCCGGGCGATGCGCCGCGTGAAGCGGGTGATGCTGAACGGGAGGTGGGTCGGCCCAGCTCAGGCCGAGTGAGCCGCACGCGCGCTCGCCGCCGCAGGCTCGGCGCGCGCGTTACGTGGAGTCACGCGGACAGGACGAGCGCACGCGGAGCGCGCCGCCGCCACCGCGCGGCGCGCTCCGACAGAGGGCCTTCAGCCCATCTCGATCTCGACGCGCACCGTCGAGCCGGCCGGCGACAGGGGAATCACGTTCCCCGCGACGGTCTTGCCGTCCACGGTCAGCTTCTTCACGCCCTTGCACACCCCCGAGTTCTTGACGCTGATCTCGTAGGTGGCGCCGCGGAAGCGGCGGGAGATCGAGAAGCTCTTCCACGCCTTGGGCACGCAGGGATCCAGCTTCAGGCCGTCGTACTGGGGCTGCACGCCGAGGATCCCCTGGCTGACGGACACGAACGTCCAGGCCGCGGTGCCGGTGAGCCAGGCATTCTTGGCCTCACCGAAGACCGGGGCGTCCTTGCCGGCGATCATCTGCGCATAGACGTAGGGCTCGGCGCGATAGGTCTCGATCTGGCTCTCCTTGGCCGAGGGGCAGATGGAGAGATAGTACTCCAGCGCGCGCTCCCCTTCGCCCAGGAGACACCAGCCGAGGTGGATCCAGGTGTTGTTGTGGCAGAAGATGCCCGCGTTCTCCTTCACGCCCGGCGGATACGAGGTGACCTCGCCGAGCTCGAGGTGATAGGTCGAGTACGCGGGCTGCTGCAGAACGATGCCGTTCTTCGTGTAGAGGTGCTTGTGCACGCTCTCCATCGCCTGCTTGGCGCGGCCGTTGTCCGCGCCGGCGCCGCCCAGGACGCACCAGCCCTGGCTCTCGATGAAGATCTTCCCCTCCTCGTTCTCCTTGCTCCCGACCGGCCGGCTCTCGGCGTCGTAGGCGCGGCGGTACCACTCGCCGTCCCAGGCCTCCTTCTCGACGACGGCCAGCATCTCGGCGTACTGCTCGCGCATGCGCGCGGCGTCGGACTTCTGGCCCATCCAGTCGTACAGGGCGGCCATCTCGCGGCTGGCATAGAGGAAGAGGCCGGCGATCATCACGGACTCGGCCTTCGAGTCCTTCACGTCGCCCGCGGTCTGGAAGCTCTCGTTGGGCTCGGTGCTGAAACAGTTCAGGTTGAGGCAGTCGTTCCAGTCCGCGTGGCCGATCAGCGGCAGGCCGTGCGGGCCCCGCTTCTTCATCGTGTAGGCGATGGACGTCTCCAGGTGGTGAAGGAGGTCCTCCTTGGAGCCCGGCTTGTCGGCGTAGCCCACCGCCTCCTTGAGGATGCCCTTGTCGCCGGTCTCCTTGATGTACGCGCACGTGGAGAGGATCAGCCACAGGTGATCGTCGTAGAAGTCGCCGCCGATGTCGGCGTTCCCCTTCTTCGTCAGCGGCTGGTACTGGTGGTAGCAGGTGCCGTCGCTGAGCTGGGTGGCGGCGATGTCGAGGATGCGCTGGCGGGCGCGCTCGGGGACGAGGTGCACGAAGCCCAGGAGATCCTGGTTCGAGTCGCGGAAGCCCATGCCCCGGCCGATGCCGGTCTCGTACATGCTGGCCGACCGAGAGAGGTTGAAGGTCGCCATGCACTGGTACTGATTCCAGGTGTTGAGCATGCGACTCGCGTGCTCGTCCGGGCAGTCGGCCTGGAAGTTCGAGAGGATCCCGGCCCAGTCCGCCTTCAGCTGGGCGAACGCGCCGTCCACGACGCCCGGCGCCGAGTACTTGGCGAGGATCTCCTTGCCCTTCTGCTTGTTCAGGACGAAGGGCGCCTTGAACTTGGGCAGGTCCCCGTGGTCCACGTACGAGAGCACGAAGCTCATCGTCTCGCTCGCGCCGGGCTCGAGCGAGAGGCTCACCTGGTGGCTGCCGATCGGGTTCCAGCCGAACGCCTTGGAGTTCGTGGCCTTCCCCTTGGCCGGCACCTGGGCCTCGTGGAGGCCGTGGTGGACGCTGCCACAGAAGGCGTCACGGCTCGTGTCGAACCCGTCGATGGCGCGCGTGCAGGCGAAGAGCGTGTAATGGGAGCGGCGCTCGCGGAACTCGGTCTTGTGGTAGATGGCGCTCCCCTCGATCTCCACCTCGCCGATGGAGTAGGTGCGCTGGTAGTTCGTCATGTCGTTGAGCGCCTCGAAGAAGCAGAACTCCTGATAGGAGAAGAGCTGGATGTCCTTCTTCGAGCCGCTCTTGTTGGTGACCCGGGTGCGCCAGATCTCCACGTTCTCGCCGGGAACGATGAAGTAGAGCACCTCCACCTCGACGCCGTTCTTCTCGCCCGTGATCTTCGTGTAGCCCAGGCCGTGGCGGCACTCGTAGCGATCGAGGGCCGTCTTGAGGGGCTTCCACATGGGGTTCCACACGACCCCGCCGTCGTTCACGTACAGGTAGCGCCCGCCGAGGTCCATGGGCACGTTGTTGTACCGGTAGCGCGTGAGCCGGCGCAGCTTGGCGTCCTTCCAGAACGTGTAGCCGCCCGCCGTGTTGGTGCAGAGGCCGAACATCTCGTCCGAACCCAGGTAGTTGAGCCAGGGCAGCGGCGTGTCGGGCCGGGTGATGACGTACTCGCGGCTCTCGTCGTCGAAGTGGCCGTACTGATTGCTCATGGACGCGCGGTCTCCGTGGATAGCGACAGAAAAAAACCCGGAGGCTGCGCTGCCCCGGGTCGGATAAGCCGATGATTGTCAGGCCTGGGGCCTCCGAGCGAGCTCAGAGGGCCGCCACTCTAGACCCCGGCACCTCCGCTTGTCAACGGGGCCTGGGGGCGCGCTCGCCGGCGTTTTGCCAGGAAGAACGCCGCGCTCCGTCGCGCTCTGTCGCGTGTTGGCGCGTGTTGGCGCGTGTTGGCGCATGGCTCGTGTGCGGCAGACAACCCACGATTGCAGTGAAGGAAAAATTTTACACACCGCAGCTCCGCGGGCGGCGCCTCGCTCGCGGAGCCGCGTATCCGCCGCTTCAACCGGCCTTGAACGTGTCGTAACGGCCGGCGCGCGGCGCGACGCGCGCCTCCAGCGCGGCGCGCTCGGCGGGCGGCATCGGGAAGGAGAGGGACCGCGCGCCCAGGTTCTCGCGCACCTCGGCGATCGACGAGCAGCCGATGATCACCGTGTCGGCGTGGCTCGCCGCGTAGCGGATCAGCTCGGTCGCGCTCGCGGCGCGATCCTGGAGCAGGCGGCCCGCGGCCATGATCTTCATGCCGATGACGCCGACGCCGCGCCGCCGCGCCTCCTCGACCACGGTCGTAAGGAACGGGAGCCGCGCCGGATCTGCGGGGTTGACCGCGCAGAGCACGGTATCCACAGGATAACGCCGCATCGCCTCCAGGAGGATCCGCGGGTCGTGGTGGCCGGTGATCCCGACGTGGCGCACGCGGCCGTCCGCCCTGGCCTGCTCCACGGCCTCGATGGCGCCCCGCTTGCCGAAGATGGCGTCGAGCTCCTCGAGCTCCCGCAGATCGTGAAGCTGCCATGAATCGAGGTGGTCTGTCCCGAGCCGACGCAGGCTGTCGTCGAGCAGCCGCAGCGCGCCGTCGCGATCGCGCGCGTGGGTCTTGGAGGCGAGGAAGACCTGCTCGCGCGCCTTCGGGCCGGCGGCGCGGAAGGCCTCACCGTAGTAGTCCTGGCTCTGCTGGTATGCAGGCGCGGTGTCGCAGTACCTGACCCCGAGGCGCAGGGCCTCCAGGATCACGGGCACCGCCTCGCGGTGACGGCCGGTCGTCCGGAGGATCCCCTCGCCGCCGAGCGACACCGGCTCCACCTGCGCGCCGGTCCGCCCGAGCGTGCGCGCCGGCGCTTCACCGGCCGCAGGCGCCGCAGGCGACGGGCGGCCGGCTGCCCCGACCGCCGCGGCCGCTGCGGTCGGGGCGACCGCTCCCAGCACGTCACGACGGCCACCGTCGGCACTTCCCGTCTCGCTCGGCTCGCGCATACGGCCCTCCTGGAGAGGACTCTACCAACCGACAGGTCGCACGTAAACCGAGGCCTGGATCCATGCAGTCACGCGGCTCGGGCGAGCGGCGGCGGGTGCGCCGCTCCCCTCATCGAGGCCGCGGCCCGGGGGGCGGACGCCGTCTTCAGCGTGCAGCCGAGCGAGGGGCAACCGTCAGGGACGAGCCTTGGGCACGCGGAGGTGGCCGTCGGCCCCTCGCTACCACCGGTCGTCGGCGTCGTCGTCGTCCGACCGATCGTCGTCCTCGAACACCAGCCTGCCAATCACCACCTGGCGCACTGTCGTGGGGTAATAGGCCGTGACGGCGGCCGTGCTCCAGGTGTGCCCGACGATGGTGTCCGAGGTGTTCCTGTAGAGCCGCATCGTCCCGTAGCCTGCGCCGGAGGCCCCCCGGCCGCTCGAGGCGTACCTGGAGTCGGACGAGCCGTGGTGCGTGCTCGTCGAGTCGACCACGCTCACCTCGAACTGGAGCGTGCCCGCGACGAGCGGTGTGACGGGGAGCTTCGCCCTCGGCGCCCGGCGGAGGATCGCGACGTGCCCGGTCGACGACTCGCCTGCGGGGTAGCGGATGGCGATGATGTCGGCGGCGCGCGCGTCCTTGGGGTCGTGGATCCTCTCGAATCCGTTCTCCTCGACGATGGCGTCGTAGTAGGCGGCCGCGCTCGGGCTCCGGCTGCCCAGCCAGTCGTGGAGCGACGCTTCGGTGAAGCCGTAGCCCCGCTTGAGCAGCTCCGTCAGGAAGGTGGCGCACTGCGTCCGGTTCGCGTAGCGCCGCGCGCCGGCCACACCGGCCCAGCTGATGAAGCTGGGGCTCGAGTTGTATTCGTTGTTCTCAGGGCTGATGTTGTCGACGAGGCTCTCCGCCCACCTGAGATGGTCGGCGTGATGCGCATCGGCGGTGCGCGGCGAAAGCCACGCGAGCCCCGGAAGGACGAGACAAGCGATCTCCAGCATACGACGACGAACGCTCGCCATGATCCACCTTGCAATGCAGTGAGTTGCTCGAACTGGCGCGTCGCACTCAGCGCGCGGATTCCCGTGCTGTATTAAGTACGATCGAGCGGCGCCGTTCAATACAAATTTGCAACACAATCATCTTTGGGAGTCGCTTGTCCCACAGGCGCACAGACGGACAGGCATCCTCGCGCTCGCGCGCCGTGCGCCGTGCGCCGTGCGCCTCGCGGGGCGCACGGCGATGCGGCCGACGTGACCCACGTGACCAACAACCAGTGGGGCAGTGCGCAGTAACCCGGCAACCCGGCAATCCGGCAACAAACCTCGCGACCGCTGCCCCGCACAATGCGCGAAGTACGCGACACGCGCTGACGTCGACGAAATCAGTCGATTTCGAATGAGGGTCTGTGTTAACCTGGCCTGTTGTTCCGACGCCCGGATGGCCGGGGGAGCAGGCGCGGGGGGGAAGCTGTCGGAGCTGGAGCGACGAGCGGGCGGCCTCGATCGACCGCCAGCCGGTCACTTCGACTTGATGCGGAACTCCACGCGCCGGTTCATGGCGCGGCAGCCCTCGTCGTTCGTGAAGCAGATCGGCGCGCCGGCGCCGTACCCCGGCGCCGTCATCGGCGTCGCGACGCCGCGCTGGACGAGGTAGCGGACGACGGCGTTCGCGCGGCGCTCGGACAGCTTGATGTTGTGCTCCACGCTGCCCTGGTTGTCCGTGTGGCCCTCGACCGTGAGCGCGGTGATCTCCGGGTGCGTCCGCAGGATGTTCGCCACCGCGTCGAGGACCGAGAACGACTCCGGCCGGATCTCGTCCTTGTCGAGGTCGTAGAAGATCGGCCGGGCGATCTTGATGCGATCCCCCTCGATGACCGCCTCGGCAGGCGCCGCCGGCTGGACGGCCACGGGAGGAGGAGGCGGCGGCGGCGCCGCGCTCGCCGCCACCGACATCTCGGTCGTCGCCGACCCGCACCCCGCCGCAAGGGCGCCCAGGACCACAAGCCAGATCGCTCGGTTCGCTCGCATTTCGCGGCTCTAGCACGGGGAATCGCCCGGAAGAACCGGAAGAAACGCGCGGGCGCGCGCGGGCCGGCGCGGCGGCGCGCCGGACCTGCGGAATGCGCCGCGGCGATCCAGTATCGTTGCTGCGCGCACGCATGTCCGCCCCCGCGAAGAGCCCGAGCCTGATCGTCGGAATCGACCTCGGCACCACGCACACCGTCGTGGCGTGGGCGGAGCGCGACGCCGGTCCCGGTGCGATCCGCGTCTTCTCGATCCCGCAGCTCGTGACCGCCACCGAGATCGAGGCGCGCCCGCTGCTGCCGTCCCTGCTCTACGCGCCCCTCCCCGGCGAGGCGCCCGCCGATCCGTTCGGCGACGCGCCCTTCGCGATCGGCGAGCACGCGCGCCGGCGCGGCGGCGAGATCCCCGGGCGGCTCATCGCCTCGGCGAAGAGCTGGCTCTGCCACCCCGCCGTCGACCGCACGGCGCCCATCCTGCCATGGGGCGCGGCCGAGGAGGCGGCCTCCCTGCCGCGCGTCTCGCCGCTCGACGCGAGCGCCCGGATCCTCGCCCACGTGCGGCGCACCTGGGACGACGCCTTCCCGGAGCGCCCGCTCGCGGCGCAGGAGGTCGTGCTCACCGTCCCGGCCTCGTTCGACGAGGTCGCGCGCGAGCTCACCGTCGAGGCCGCCCGCCGCGCCGGACTCTCGGCGCGCCTCCTCGAGGAGCCGCAGGCCGCGTTCTACGACTTCATGCGGCTCGCCGGCGCCGAGGGCCTCGACGCCCTGCTCGAACGCTCGGGCGGCGAGGCGATGGTCCTCGTCTGCGACGTCGGCGGCGGCACGACCGATCTGTCGCTCATCCGGGTCGCCCGGGGCGCTGGCGCGGCCAAGGGCCACCCCGAGGTCTCCCGCGTCGCGGTCGGCCACCACCTCTTGCTCGGCGGCGACAACATGGACCTCGCGCTCGCCCACCTCTGCGAGCCGCGCCTCGTGGGCGCAGGGGAGAAGCTCGACCCGGCGCGCTTCGGCCAGCTCGTGCTGGCCTGCCGCGCCGCCAAGGAGCGCCTGCTCGCCGGCGGGGCCTCGTCCGGCGGCGCCGGCAGCGCCGCGCCTTCGCCGCCGGACGACGCGCCGGTCACGGTGCTCTCGCACGGCGCGCGGCTCGTGGGCGGCGCGCTGACGACGCGCCTCGGCCGCGACGAGGTCGAGGGCGTCGTGCTGGACGGCTTCTTCCCGGACGCGCCCCGGGACGCCCGGCCGCAGCGCGGGCGGAGCGGGCTCGTCGCGTTCGGCCTGCCCTACGAGCGGGACGTCGCGATCACCCGGCACGTGGCCTGGTTCTTCGCGCGCCACGCCCCGGAGGCGCGAGGTCCGACCGCGCTGCTCCTGAACGGCGGCGTCTTCCGCGCCCGCCGCGTCGCGGAGCGCCTCGCGCAGGTCGTCGAGCGCTGGGGCGGCCCGCCGCTCGATCTGCTCCCGCACGCCGATCCCGACCTCGCGGTGGCGCGGGGCGCGGTCGCGTATGGCCTCGCCCTCGCGGGCCGCGGCGTGCACATCGAGGGGGGCGCGGCGCGCGGCTACTACGTCGGCCTCGAGCCGCCCGCCGGCGGGGGGCCGCGGCCAGCGGTCTGCGTCGTGCCGCGCGGCGCGAAGGAGGGCAGCGTCCACGCGGCGGCCGGGCGGACCTTCGCGCTCGTCGTGGGGCGCCCGGTGCGGTTCGACCTGTTCGCGTCGGACGACGCGCGCGTCGATCGCGCGGGCGACCTCGTCCCCCTCGAGGACGACCGGTTCGAGGCGCTGCCGCCGATCGCGGTGGCGTTCGACGCGGGGGACGCGGCGCGCGCGGCGACCGGCAAGCAGGCGGATGTGCGGGTGCAGATCGAGGGAGAGCTCACCGCGATCGGCACCCTGGATCTCGCCTGCGTCGAGGTGGACGCCGCGGCGCCGCGCCGCTTCCGGCTGGCGTTCCAGCTGCGCGAGGACGGCCGCGGCGCGCGCGCCGCCGAGGCCGAGGGCGGCGCCCCGGCGGAGCGGGCGCAGGCGAGGCCTCACGCCGCGGCGGCGCCGGGCGGCAAGCGCCTCGACGAGGCCCGGGAGGCGATCGAGCGGGTGTTCGGCAAGGGGCGGCCCGACGTGGCGCCGCGAGAGGCGAAGAACCTGGTGCGCGAGCTCGAGCGCGTCCTCGGGGAGCGCGCCACCTGGACGACGGAGACCGCGCGGGCGCTGCTCGACACCCTCGTCCCGAGCGCGCGCTCGCGGCGGCGTTCGGCCGATCACGAGCGCGTCTTCTGGTCGCTCGCCGGCTACTGCCTCCGCCCCGGATTCGGCGACGCGGGCGACCCGGCGCGCGTCGCCGCGCTCGCGCCGCTCTTCGCCGAGCGGCTGGCGTTCCCGCAGGAGGCGCGCTCCTGGCAGCAGTTCTGGATCGCCTGGCGCCGCATCGCGGGCGGCCTCGACGAGCCGCTGCAGGTCGCGATCCGGGATCTGGCGGATCCGTTCCTGGCCCCGGCCGAGCAGCGGCTGAAGAAGCCGAAGGGGGTGAAGCCGGAGGCGCTCGACGATCTGCTCGAGCTCTGCGCGTCGCTCGAGCGCGTGCCCGCCGGCCGGCGGAGCGAGCTCGGCGCGTGGATCCTGGAGCGCACATGGACCGACCGCGACGCGCGGCTCTGGGCGGCGATCGGCCGCCTCGGCGCGCGCGTTCCGGCGTATGCGAGCGTCCACCATGTGGTGTCGCCGGCGGCGGCCGAGCGGTGGATAGACCACCTGCTGCGCGAGAAGTGGCAGGATCTGCCGTCCGCGGCGCCGGCCGCGGTGCAGCTCGCGCGCAGGACCGGGGACCGGGCGCGCGACGTCTCGGACCGGGTCCGCGGCGAGGTGGAGCGGCGGCTCGTCAAGGTGGGCGCCCCCGAGGCGTGGCTCAAGGCGGTGCGCGAGGTGGTGGCCGTCGAGGAGTCCGAGCGCGCGGCGTTCTTTGGAGAGGGGCTGCCGGTGGGGCTGCGGCTTGTGAGCGAGTAGCAAAAGCCCTTCTGCGCGCTTCGAGGTCCACCGGCGGCCTCACTTCCAGAAAGAGCAGGCGCCGTCCACACCCCCGCAGACCACCTCCGGGCTCAGGCGGTCACAGGTCGAGATTCCTTCGCTCGGCGGGTGATCATGGCAGAGATCGCCGCCGCAGCGGTCAGCGGCGAAGTCGGCCCCTGAACTTCACCCGCTCTACTCGCCGGAAGCCGCCCCGATGCATGCCTCGAGCTCCGGCGTCGCCCGCCAGCCGCACTCGCCCGACGCGCCCCGCTCGCACACGCTGTGCTCCTTGTAACACGCGTACTCCTCGAGCCACTCGCACGTGGTGACGATATCCACACCCTCGTCGGCGCAGATCTGCCCGCTGCAGCCGGTCACCACGCACGGCGCAGCCTCGCCGCCGCCGATGCACGCCTCGAGCTCCGGCGTCGCCCGCCAGCCGCACTCGCCCGACGCGCCCCGTTCACACACGCCGTGCTCCTTGTAACACGCGTACTCCTCCCGGTACTCGCAGGTCGTGGCCACGTCCTCATCCGCGCAGACCTGACCGCTGCAGCCGGTCACCACGCACGGCGCAGGCTTGTCGCCGCCAATGCACGCCTCGAGCTCCGGCGTCGCCCGCCAGCCGCACTCGCCCGACGCGCCCCGCTCGCACACGCCGTGCTCCTTGTAACACGCGTATTCATCGAGCCACTCGCAGGTCGTGACCACCTCCTCATCGGCGTCGGCACAGACCTGACCGCTGCAGCCGGTCACCACGCACGGCGCAGGCTCGCCGCCGCCAAGGCACGCTTCGAGCTCCGGCGTCTCCCGCCAGCCGCACTCGCCCGACGCGCCCCGCTCGCACACGCCGTGCTCCTTGTAACACGCATATTCCTCACGGTACTCGCAGTCCGTGACCACGTCCTCGTCCGCGCAGACCTGGCCGCTGCAGCCGGTCACCTGGCACGAGGCCGGCTCGCCGCCCGCCACCCCACCTCCCCCAGGGCCAGCCCCCCCGCCCTCGATCGGGCCCTGACAGCCTTTGCCCTTGGCGCCGGTGAGCAAAGGTACGAAGAGCATGAGCATCGCAACGACAAGTCGGTGACGTTTGCTGAAAAGATCCATCGTCAAGCCTCCTATCAAGAGATAGACGAACCTGCCATTCGGCAGCCGCGGGCGCCAGGATTCACACCTCGTGCCAAGCACGGCGCCGGCGCCCCCCACGCATCCACGCGCGCAGACGCGATGCTCTGGCGATGACGAGCAGCTGCCCACAAACCGCGTGAGCCGCCTCCAGGTCATGAGAGCTCACCCCGGGATCAGGGCATCGAACATCGTCACGGCGCACGCCTTGCGGGCAGGCCCATGACCGCCGGCAGCCCGCCTGCCGCACACTCTGGCACAGGCCGCGGTAATACCCGCAAATTCCTTGGATTTTTCGCGAGACTCCGCGTGGCCCGTTATTTGCTATGTGCGCCGGGCACGGGACCTGAACAGCGCACGCGCACCGGCGCAGACATGACGCCCTGTGTCTCGTCCTCAACGAGGTGAACTATGACCTTCCTGTCTCGAACTTACGCCGGCTGGCTCGTCCTCGCGACGGCGGCGGCCTCGGCCGGACTCACCGGCTGCGGGAAAGGCTCGACGGGGCCTTCCTCCGAAACCGGTTCGACCGATTTCATCTCTGACAATCCGAGGGCCGGCGGTGGAAGAGATACGGCCGGGGATGGCGGCGAGGGCTCAGCGGGCACCGGAGGCGACGGCGCCCCGACCGCGCCCCCGGCCGACGGCGACGCCGAGCGCGCGATCACCGAGGCCGACATCATCCAGGTCAAAGACGGCAAGCTCTACGCGCTCTCGCAGTACTCGGGGCTCAGCATCATCGACATCTCCCGGCGCGACCGGCTGAGCCTCCTCGGGCGCTACCGGGCGAGCGGGATCCCCTTCGAGATGTACCTGCGCGACGGGGTCGTCTACGCGATGTTCTCGTCGTGGACCCAATACATCTACGACGCGGCCACCGGCGAGTACTCCTATGAGCAATCGAGCCACATCGAGGCGCTCGACGTCTCCGACCCGGCGGATATCCAGCAGATCGGCTCGTTCGACCTGCCGGGCGCCATCTCCGACTCGCGCATCGTCGGCGACGTGCTCTATACCGTCACGTTCGAGGACGGCGGCTGCTGGGGGTGCAAGGAGTCGCGGAACACCACGATCACCTCCCTGGCCGTCGGCGCCCCCGCCGAGATCGCCGTGGTCGATCAGCTGAGCTACGACGACGACCCCAACGACTACGGGTGGCAGCGCAGCGTGAGCGTCACCCAGGACCGCATGTACATCGCGGGCATCGAGTGGGACGGCACCGACGAGGGGCACTCCACCATCCAGGTCGTCGACATCTCCGATCCCGGCGGCGCGCTCGTCGAGGGCGCGAGCGTCGAGGCCGTCGGCCAGATCCAGAGCCGCTGGCAGATGGACGAGCACGAGGGCGTCCTCCGCGTCGTCAGCCAGCCCGGCCTCTGGCGGACCGACGCGCTGCCCGGCGTCCAGACCTTCGCCGTCGCGTCCTCGCAAGAGCTCACGCCCCTCGGCTTCACCGAGCTCACCCTGCCCAGGCCCGAGACGCTGCGCTCCGTGCGCTTCGACGGCGACCGCGCCTACGCGATCACGGCGGAGCAGACCGACCCGCTCTTCACGATCGATCTCAGCGATCCGGAGCACCCCGCCCAGCTCGGCGAGCTCGAGATGCCCGGCTGGGTCTACCACATGGAGCCGCGCGGCGACCGGCTGCTCGCCCTCGGCTTCGACAACGCCGCCACGGGCGGCTCGCTCCACGTCTCGCTCTTCGACGTCTCCGACCTCGCGAAGCCCACGATGCTGGAGCGCGTCCATTTCGGCGGCGACTGGGCGAGCTTCGCCGAGGGCCAGGACCGGATCCACAAGGCCTTCACCATCCTCGACGATCTCGGCACCATCCTCGTGCCGTACAGCGGCTGGGACATCGACGAGGCCGAGGGCTGCGGCTCGTACGAGAGCGGCGTCCAGCTTGTCGACTTCACGGCCGACACGCTCACGAAGCGCGGCTCGGCGCCGGCGCGCGGCCAGGCGCGCCGCGCCTTCGTCCACGACACGCGGCTCTTCGCCGTCTCCGACCAGGAGGTCGGGACGTTCAACATCGAGGATCGTGACGCCCCGGTCGAGGCCGCCGACCTGGCCCTGGCGACGGTCGTCAGCAACACGGTCGCCACCGGCGATCTCGTGATCCGCATGGGCGCGGACTGGTGGACACAGGCCGCGGCGCTCGAGGTCGTGTACGCCGCGGAGCCGGGGCGCGCCGAGCCGATCGGGAAGCTCGACCTCGCGACGCTGGCCTCCGGATCGAAGAGCGACTGCTACGGGTCCGGCCTCGTCAACGCGCAGCTCTTCGCGCACGGGCAATACGCCTACCTGCTCTGGCCCTCGTACGCGGACTCGACGAAGACGAGCCTCGCCGTCATCGATCTCACGAACCCCGAAGCCCCCCGGATCGCGAGCCAGCGCGATCTGCCGTTCACCAGCAACGCGCTCTACTATAACGGGTACTACGGCAGGATCGTCCCCGCGGGCGCCGCCGTGGTCCAGGCAGGGAGCACGCTCGTGCTCCGCAACGTCGAGGACCAGTACTACGACTACGAGGACGGCAGCGGCGCCCCGCCGCCGCAGCCCCGCGATCCGTCGCTCGAGATCATCGACCTCTCGAACCCGTCGAGCCCGACGCACCGCTCGCTGCCCCTGCCGGACGGCGCCGGTTACACAGGCCTGCAGCTCGACGGCACCACCGTGCTGACGTCGCACTGGGTGCCGCTGTCGAACGACGCTTCCAGGGCGCGCTTCTACATCGACCGCATCGACGTGGCCGATCCCTCATCGGCGGTCGTGCGGACGCCGGTCAACGTGCCCGGCTCGCTGCTGACCTTCGATGCCGCGTCGGACCGCGCGCTCACGATCGATTACGAGGCGGTCGAGCTCGAGGTCGCGAGCTACCAGGAGTGCTACAGCGCGTTCAGCTACTACGCTGAATTCGTGCCGGCGAACCAGGAGAACTACGATGGCCCCGGCGTCTGCCGCGGGACGCACCACACCCTCAAGCTGCTCGACGTCGGCAGCGCGAGCGCGCGCCTCCGGGACGAGCACACGCTCGACGACGACACCCGCCTGGACCAGGTGTTCGTGGGCGATGACCGCGTGTTCATGTACACCTCCGGGTACTACGCCGTGGGCGACGCGGTGGGCGGGGGCGCGTACTCGTCCGGGATCCTCGTGGCCAGCGGGCTCGTGGAAGGCAGCATCGATGTCGCGATGAAGGAGCTCTCGAGCCCCGACGCCGGCTGGCCGCGCGCGGTGGACGGGACGCGCCTCCTCCTCGCCGGCTACAACCCGCCCGGGCTCTCGGTGCTCGACGCGGCCGACCTCGACGAGCTGACGCTCGAAATGAAGGGCGAGCTCTCGTCGTACGTCTCGCAGGTGACGATCTCCGGCGACACCGCGCTCTGCGCGCTCTGGTACCACGGGCTCGAGGTCGTCGACCTCGGCGACTGATCCACGCGCCGCCCCTTCGCCGCGCACCGCTCGTCACGGGCAGCGCGGCGAAGGCGCCGCCCGGCCGCTACCCTCCCCCGTAGATCTGCCCGATCTTCTGCACCGAATCCCACACGTACACGAAGCCCGAGCTCAGCAGGAGCCCCGGCAGGATCACCGCCGACCAGGCGAGCGAGAGCCGTGTGCTCGGCGCGAGGCGCTCCGTCTCCACCAGCGCGTCGCGGGCGAGGCGCCGGACCGCGTCGGCCCGGGCCGGTTCGAGCGGGGCGACCGGCGGCAGATCGGCGAGGCCCCTCGCCAGAGGATCCTCTCCTGAGAACGGCTTCATCGAGAACCTCCTCGCGTCTGTCCATCCGTCGCATCCGCGGCGTCCGCGGCGGAGATCGAGGTCGTCGATCCCCGCCGGGGCCGCTCAGCATTTCGCCTTTCGAGGCGGGCCGCAAGCTCGGCGCGGGCGCGCGACAGGCGCTTGCGCGCGGCGTCCTCGCGGATGCCGAGCACCTGGGCGACCTGCGCCGTGTCGAGCCCCTCGACGGCCCCGAGGAGCAACACCTCGCGGTGCACCGCCGCGAGATCGCGGAGCGCCGCCTCCAGCGCCGCCACGTCGGCTCGGGCGTCCGCCGTGCCCTCGGGCTCGGGCGCGGCCGGCGCGGGCTCGCGGGAGAACAGGGCGGCGCGGGCGAGGTCGAGCAAGGCGGAGCGGCGGTGGCTCCGGTAGCGGTTCCTGGCGATCGTGAACAGCCACGCGGCGAGATCGGTGTCCTCGGCGAGCCGGCCGGCGTGGCGCGCGACGGCGAGCCAGGTGTCCTGGAACAGGTCCTCGGCGACGTCGCGCCGGCCGGAGAGGCGCACGAGGAAGCTGAAGATCCGGGGGTGGTAACGCGCGTAGAGCTCGTCGAAGGCGCGCGGATCGCGGCGCCTCAGGCGAGCCGCGAGCTCGGCGTCGGACGGAGCTGCTGCGCCCTCCCTCTCCACGCCGGCATAACGCGCGAGGGCTGCGGGCGTGACAAGGAAGTTTTCTGGTCACGGGATCCGCGGCGCCGCGTTGGGGCTCGTGAAGGCCGGCGCACACGACGGCGGCGACGGCACGCGGCAGGCAGAGAAGAGCAGACGAGAGGGAGGCACCGATGTTCGATTTCTTCGTCGAGGGCGGCTGGGGGATGTGGCCTATCCTGGTCTTCGGGATGGTCACGGTCGGCGCGGGGCTGCAGTTCGCCCGGCGGCCGGAGCCCGGGAAGCTCGGGTTCGTCGCGGCCATGGGGCTGACGACGCTGGTCGCGACGATCCACGCGACGTGGATCGACCTCGGCGCGGTGTTCAGCGCCCTGTCCGACCCGGCGAAGGTGCCTGACGGCGAGCTCGCGCGTGTGCTCATCGTGGGGCTGAAGGAGAGCACGCGGCCCGGGTCGCTCGGCGGGTTGCTGCTCGCCATCGCGTGCCTGCTCTCGGCGGTGGGCGTCCTGCGCGCCGGTCGGGCGGCGTGATACGCGGCGCGGCGGCGCGCGCCGCGGCGAGCCGTGGCGAGCCGCGCGACGCGAATTCGTGAGCGCCGGCGGGCCGCGAGGACGCACGCTCCCCGGCGGAGGGGGCGGCCGGGAGCGCGGCGGCGGGTCTCGCCCGGCGCCGGCGCTTGGCGCCGGGGCCCGGGTGCGGCACACAAGGTCCATGGGCAGAGCCGAGCTCGCGCAGCTGATCGATCGCGATGGCCTCGACGCCTCGGATGGCTCTCGAGGCCGCCTCGCGATCGCCGTCCCGGCGGCGTGGGCGCGCGACGGCGCCGACATCGAGATCGCCGTGCCCGCCCGCGTCACCTGCGCCCGCTGCGACGGCGGCGGCTGCGACAGCTGCGCCCGGAGCGGCGCCCACCGCGCCCCGGCGGAGGTCGCCGCGAGGACGCTGCGGCTCCGGCTCCCCCCCGATCTCAGCGGCGGCGTGACGCTCCGCCTCGTGCGCCCGTTCGGCGAGCACGCCCCGCTCGATCAGCTCCTCGTCGAGCTCCGCGAAGACGGCGCGGCGTCGCCGGGCGTGCACCGCGTCCCGCCGCCCCCGTCGGACGCGCTCGCGCGCTCTCCGACGGCGAGCGGCGGGCGCTTCCGTAGGCTCGGCGCCGAGCTCGGCGCGCCGGCCCTTATCGCGACCCTCGCCGCGATCGCGGCGGTCCTGGGGCTCCTGCTCGGCCGCTGAGCGCGCAGGGAGGCGGCGCGCTCCGCCCTCGGTCGACGCGGGCGAGGCCGGCTGGAGGGCCTCGCTGCCGTGCTTTGCTCATGCTAGCGAGAGGCCCGCGGACGCGCGCGGGAGCCGACCGCACCGCCACCGCCGCGCAGGGAGAGCAAGCACATGAGTCTCAGCGAGCCCATGCGGGCCAGGATCGCCACCATCATCCGCGAGAGCGATGTCGTCCTGTTCATGAAGGGCACGCGCACCGTGCCGCAGTGCGGGTTCTCCGCCACGGTGGTGAACATCCTCGACGAGCACCTCCCCGAGTACCAGACGGTGGACGTGCTCTCGGATCCCGCGCTGCGCGACGGAATCAAGGAGTTCTCGAGCTGGCCCACGATCCCGCAGCTCTACGTGCGCGGCGAGTTCGTCGGCGGCTGCGACATCGTGAAGGAGCTGCACGCGACCGGGGAGCTCGTGAAGGCGCTCGGGCTCGCGCAGGGCGAGGCGCAGGCGCCGCCCACGCTCCGCGTGACCGCGGCGGCGCTCGCGGCGTTCGCGGCCGCGAAGGAGTCCGAGGCCGACTTCGTCCACATCGAGATCGACCCGTCCTACAACTACGGCCTTTACTTCGGCCCGCGGCAGGCAGGTGACGTCGAGGCCCAGGCGGGCGGGGCGGTGTTCCTGCTCGACCGCGCGAGCGCGCGGCGCGCCGAGGGGCTGTCGATCGACTTCGTCGAGGGCCCCTCCGGCGGCGGCTTCAAGCTGGAGAGCCCGAACGAGCCGCCGAAGGTCAAGCAGATCTCGTCGACCGCGCTCAAGGCCCTTCTGAGCAGCGGCGAGGCGCTCGAGCTGTTCGACGTCCGGACCGAGCAGGAGCGCAAGATCGCCACGATCGAGGGGGCCCGTCACCTCGATCAGGCAGGGCAGCGGTACCTGGAGACGCTCGCGAAGGACGCGCGGATCGTCTTCCACTGCCACCACGGCGGCCGCAGCCAGGCAGCCGCCGAGCACTACCTCGCGAAGGGCTACAGGAACCTTTACAACCTCCAGGGCGGAATCGATGCGTGGTCGCAAGATGTCGACCCCTCGGTGCCGCGGTACTGAGCGCCTCGGCCAGAGGCACGCCCACAACGAGCAACCGCACACCCACGACGAGAGAGGCGCGGGCATCGCTTCTCGATAGATTTTTTCGACCACAACGGCCAACATCCGAGAGCCTTCAGGGCCGGCGTGGGATCATGTATGCGTAAGGTGTGGGTGCCGACGATCAGTCGACGATCAGGGCGTCCGACACCGCGCCGTCGGCGTCGCCGGAGGGGGCGACGCCTGGCCTGGTGGTCATCTTCGCCCGCGGCCAGCCTGCCTGCGCGCCGATCCCGCTCGAGGGCGGCGCGGTCGTGCTGGGCCGCGCAGCGGCGGACGACACGGTGGTGGTCGAGGACGAGCAGGTGTCGCGCCGGCACGCCCGCATCGCGCTGTCGGGCGCGGGTCTCCGGATCACCGATCTCGGCAGCAGGAACGGCACCTTCGTCGATGGAGCGCAGATCGAGGATCAGGTCTTCTCGTCGCTCCCGCGCGTGATCCGGCTCGGGAGCACGCTGCTGCGCTTCACCATGGACATCGAGCCGTTCCAGCGCGGCGGGGTCCTGGAGCACGAGGACGGGCTGGTCGGCCCCACGCTCAGGCAGGTCCGCGAGGCGATCCACCGCGCGGGGATGCGCGGGGATACCTTGCTGCTCACCGGGCCGAGCGGCTCGGGCAAGGAGCTCGGGGCGCGCGCCTACCATGCGGCGACGGGGCGGGGCGGCCCCTTCGTCGCCGTGAACTGCGCCGCGATCCCGGAGGGCCTCGCGGAGCGGCTGTTCTTCGGGGCGCGGCGGGGCGCCTACTCGGACGCAACCGCCGACGCCGAGGGCTATGTCCAGGCTGCCCACGGCGGCACGTTGTTCCTCGACGAGATCGCGGAGCTCGATCTGTCGGTTCAGCCGAAGCTGCTCCGCGTCCTCGAGACCCGGGAGGTGGTCGCGCTCGGCGACACGCGCCCGCGCAAGGTGGAGTTCCGCCTGTGCGCGGCCACGTTGAAGGATCTCCAGGCCGAGGTCGCAACGCGCCGGTTCCGGGACGACCTCTATTACCGGATCGGCCGGCCCGAGGTGCGGATCCCGTCGCTGACGGAGCGGCTCGAGGAGATCCCCTGGCTGGTGGCGGCGGAGCTCAGGCGCACCGGCGCGCGGCTCGCGCCGGGGGCCAGCTTCCTGGAGTGCTGCGCGCTGCGCGCGTGGCCGGGCAACGTGCGGGAGCTGCTCTGCGAGGTGAGGCAGGCGGGCCTCGCGGCGCTCGCGGCCGGGCGCACCGCCGTGGAGGTGGCGGATCTCGCGCCGTCCGCGGGCCTCGACATCACGGAGGTCGCGAGGCGCACGCCGGCGCCGCCGGAGATGCGGCGGCTCGCCATCGAGACGGCGCTGCGGCGCGAGCAGGGGAACGTCACGCGGGCGGCGCGCTCGCTCGGGATGCACCGGAACCAGCTGCGCCGGTGGCTCGCCCGGCATGGCGTCGACTCGGCGGCCTTCGCCAGCGCGGGCAAGCGCAAGGGCGGCGCCTCCCTCCCCTCCGCCAAGGACGGCGAGCGCCACGAGCCCTCGTGACCGGCGGCGGATGAGCGGTTGAATCCGGCGGTCGACGACCTAGGAAGGCGGACGGGGAGTCTTCATGAGCTCAGAGATCAGAACCACGGATCTATGCGACGAGCACCCGGACGTCCTCGTCGCCGATCCGATCTTCCGGGATTACGGCGGAGCTCGGCTGTTTCACGGGCACATCACCACGGTGAAGGTCCATGAGGACAACGTGCTCGTCCGCAAGGCGCTCGAAGAGCCCGGCCAGGGGCGGGTGCTGGTCGTGGACGGAGGCGGCTCCCTCCGCTGCGCGCTCCTCGGGGACAACATCGCCGCCATGGCCCACCAGAACGGCTGGGCCGGTGTGATCGTTCACGGGTGCATCCGCGATGCGGAGGCGATCGGCCAGATCCCGATCGGCGTGAAGGCCCTCGCGACGCACCCGAGGAAGAGCGCCAAGAAGGGCGCGGGGGACCGCGACATCGCCGTGACGTTCGCCGGCGTCACGTGGGTTCCTGGCGAGCTCGTCTATGCCGATCATGACGGCATCGTTTGCGCGCAGGCGCAACTTGCCTGAGAGCCCGCACACGCGCTCGCGTCCCAGGTGCGGCAAAACGCACGTCCCTGGGCGCTTTTGCCACACCTCGAGAGGAGGGCGCGCGGCGGCTGCGCCCGGTATGGCTGGGCTCGGATCCGGTCAGGACGCGTGAACGTCGCGCGCCGCGTCGAAGCGCGCCAACTGGCGCGGCCAATGCATCACGAGCAGGGAAGGAGCGATCAACACTCGTAGAATCGGGAGGACAAGAATGGGCAACATCACATCGGAACTGAAGAGCGATCTGAACAAGAGCCTGGAGTCGCTCCAGACCCTGCGCGACGAGATCCGCGTCAGGCTCCACCTTGCCGGCATGGACGCGAAGGACGCCTGGGACAAGCTGGAGCCCAAGCTCCTCGACGCCGAGAAGCTGGCCGACGACGTCTCCGAGGCCTCGCGGCACGCGCTGCGCGAGATCGTGGAGAAGGTGAAGGAGTTCCGCTCGTCGCTCCCCTCCTGATCGCCGCGCCACCGCGGCGGAACGAGACGGAATCGCGACGAGATCGAGGTGGGGGCGCGACGCCGGGTCAGCCCCGCAGCGCGGCCGCCACGACGCGCGCGACGCTCCCCCACCCTGGATCCGCCGCGCAGGCCGCGAGCCGCTCCCCGACGACGTGGGAGCGCCGGTGATCGTAGAAGCCGGGCGGCCGCGGGAAGGCGGTGAGCGGCGCGCGCAGGAGGGTCTTCTCGACCTGCGCGAGCATCGCTGTGTTGTGCACGAAGCCGAGCCCGCTCTGGATGTCGGCGAGCGTCGAGCCCGGGTGGCCACCCCAGGGCGGGACGACGGCCGCGTGCGCGGCGGCGGGCGCCTGGTTCACCGCGATCACGCCGTACCGAAGATCGAGCAGCGCGCGGTCGAGCGCGGCCCCGACGGCGGGGTCCTCCTCGCTCATCGGGTGCGCCACGATCGTCGCGCCAAGGCTGCCCCGGAGCCGGTCGTTGCAGAAGCGGGTCGCCGCCTCCAGGAACTCCACCGGATCGCTCGAGCCGACCTCGACGACGGAGAGCACGCCGCCGAGCGGCTCGGTCGAGAACAGCGGCTCGGCGGCGTCCGACGCGGCGAGCCCGGCGATCAGCGTCCATGGGAGCTCGCCCGGCCCTGGCGCGCCGATGCGCGCGACCCCGCACGGCAGCGGCACGTCGGCGGAGGCATCGAGGCGCTCGGGCTCGATCGGCGCGCGCCCGGCCGTGAGCGCGGCGTACCGCGCCTCGGCCTCCGGGTGGGCGGCGCGCCGCGGCGGCACGGCGGCGAGCGCGCGGCGCAGCATCCGGAAGAGCAGCGGCCGCTGCGCGAAGCCCCTGGGCAGCACGAGGACGCTGGCGGCATGGCTGCCGTGCGACGCGCCGCTCACGACCTGGCTCGCGAGGCACCTCGCCTGGAACCAGAGCTCGTCGCCGCCGTAGAGCCACGGCATCACGAGGACCGGGCTGGCGCCGCCGAGCGTGGAGGAGATGGGCTTGTCCAGCAGCCGCTCTCCCGACGCCCGCCGGCGCGCCTGCGGCAGGCCCGGTGGCCCCCAGACGAGCGCGTCGTGCGCGCCCGCCGGGCCGGTGACGTGGACCTCCGAGACGGCGGGGTGAGCCGCGAGGTAGGCGCCCGACTCGGCGCCGCCGTAGACGAAGCGGAGGAGCCCGCGCGCGACGAGCGGCGCGAGGGCGCGCTCGACCAGCGCGCCGAGGGGCGCGCTCCGCGGGCTCATCGCGAGCGCCACGACGCGCCCCTCGACGAAGAGCTTGTGCAGCGCTTCCCGGAGGGGGACGCCGGCGACGTCGCCCGCGCCGAGCACCAGCGCGACGCCCCCTTCGGGGTCGCGCTGCTGGTAGAAGCGCGCCTGCTCTTCCCGGACGCCCTCGCGCGTCGCCCCGGGCTGCATCAGCACGCGCACGCGGAGGGGCCCGTGCAGGGCGGTGTCCTTCAGGCGCGTCGGGAACACCTCCACCTCGATCCGGCCGTCCGCGCGGGCGCGCACCGCCCCGCGGCCGAGCCGGGGGCGTCCGCGCGCGGCGATGTCCTCGAGCGCCTCGGCCAGGCGGCGCACCTGCGAGAGCGTGACGCAAGGCCCCGCGAGCCACGCCTCGCCGCTCGCCGCCGAGCCGGGATCGAGCCCCCGGTCGGCGCACGACGCCTCGACCTCGGCGCGCGCGGCGGCGAGCAGGCCCGGGAGCGACGAGCGGAGCAGGGAGGCCTTCTCGAGGGCCGGCATGCGAGCGAACCCGAGCGCGGCGTCGCCCAGCTCGGACAGCGCACGATCGAGCTCGGCCGAGGCTGTCTCGGCGCCGCGCGCGGCGCGCGGATCGACCGCCGGCACGGCCGCGGCGCCGCTCGAGGCGGCGCTTCCGGGCGCGAGTTCTGTGACGGCGACGACTTCGGGGACTGGCGGCATCGGGACGGAGATTACAGGCTGGAGATCGCGCGCGCGAGCGCGGCGACGGTTCGCGGCACGCGTGTAGCCGGCGTGCTCGGGATTCGGTACAGTCCACCGCCATGGATTGCGCTTTCACCACGGGTCTGGGCCCCGCGCGCGCGCCCTCCTCCGGGGCAGCTCTCCGCCCGGCAGCTTGCGGCCTCCTTCTCGGCCTCGGCGCGCTCCTCCTCGCGCCAGCGGCGACAGCGCAACAGAACGCTCAGCCGCTCCCGCAGGGCCAGGCGCAGCCCGGCGGAGCTGCCCAGGCGCCGTCCGGGTATCCCCAGCAGCAGGGGTATCCTCAGCAACAGGGGTATCCTCAGCAACAGGGGTATCCTCAGCAGCAGGGGTATCCTCAGCAGCAGGGATATCCTCAGCAGCAGGGGTATCCTCAGCAGCAGGGGTATCCTCAGCAGCAGGGATATCCTCAGCAGCAGGGGTATCCTCAGCAGCAGGGATATCCTCAGCAGCAGGGGTATCCTCAGCAGCAGGGGTATCCTCAGCAGCAGGGGTATCCTCAGCAGCAGGGGTATCCTCAGCAGCAGGGGTATCCTCAGCAAGGCTACCCTCAGCAGCAAGGTTATCCTCAGCAGGGATACCCCCAGCAAGGTTATCCTCAGCAAGGCTATCCTCAGCAGCCGCCCGGCTATGGTCAGGGCTATGCCTTGCCGGCCGGGCCCCCGCCGCCCCCGAAGCCCCCCGAGTCCACCTGCTGCCGCTGGTCGGTCCGCTACAACGCCCTGGATCTGCTGTTCGGGAAGATGACGTTCGAGGGCGAGGTCGCGATCATCGGGCCGCTCACCATCGGGATCGCGCCGTCGTGGATCTGGGGCTCGCTCGAGGACGCGTCGCTCGACACGACCGGCTACGCGCTCGCGGCCGACGTCGGTGTCTACGTCGAAGGCAAGGCGCTGCGGGGCTTCTGGGTGAAAGGGCGCCTCGGCTACGAGTCGTTCGAGGCGGTCATCACCCCTCCCGGGCGGCTCGAGGGCCGCGGCGATGTGAGCAGCGTCGTCCTCGGCGGCATGGTGGGGAGCACGAACGTGCTCAGCCGAGACGGCGGATTCGCCATGTCGGGAGGCTTCGGGATCGGCGTGGCGCTCGCCGATCCCGTGACGATCACCGCGGGCCCCTACCAGTATTCCTTCTACGAGAAGGCGGGGAAGATCAAGCTCATGGGGTCGCTCTCGCTCGGCGTCGTCTTCTGATCGACGCCCTCGCCTTGTAGTCGCCAATCCGCGCGCGACGCCGGCCCGGCGGGTGAGCGCGGCGCCTGCCACGGGAAAGGCGACCGGCGGCGGAGCCCTCGCGCGCGGCGCCCGCGCGGGACGGCCGGCGGCGTCCCTGGAAGTTGGCCCCGCGCGCGGCGACGTGGGACTCCTGCACCATGCCCTCTCGCATCGCCCGCCGCCCCGGGCCGGCGCTGCTGCTCCCGTTCCTGGCGGCGCTCCTGTCGATCGCGTTCGCCCTCCCTGCGCGCGCGTGGGTCGAGGTGCACATCGCCGGAGACGACGTGCGCCTGTCGATCGACCGGGCCGGCGCCGCCACGGTCGAGCACAAGGTCACGCTGAAGATCTCGGGCGGGCCGCTCCGCGGGCTCGACATCCAGGGCGTCGACCCGGACGCCCTGCTCGATCAGGGCAGCTACGCCGTGCCCTTCAAGGCCGCGGAGGCGGGCTCGCTCGCGTCCGCGACGCCGGTCGCGATCGAGCTCCTGCCGCCCGACCCCCGGCCGCGCGAGGACGGCACGCGCCGGCCGGCGGCGATGCGGGCCCGCTTCGACGGCAAGGGGCTGAGCCGCGGGGTGTTCGTGCTCTTCTTCCGCTACCGCACGGACCTCATGAAGCGCGGGCTCATCCGGCAGGACGGCCCGAGCTCCCGCGTCTCCTGGAGCGGCCCCGTCTGGGACGACGGCTACGACTCGGCGCGGCTCACCGTCGCGCTCCCGGCCGCGCCCGACGAGCCGCGCGTCGACGAGGCGCGGGACGGCGAGGCGGGCGAGGCGCCGTCCCCCGACGCGCTCCCGGCGCCGACGACGCTCTCCACGCTCCGCCGCGCGCTCGACAAGGACGAGCTGGAGCTGCTCCGCCCGTACGCCCCCAAGGCCGAGCCGATCCGGTGGGCGATCCGCGCCGACGCGCGCGCCTTCCAGCCCGAGCCCGCCGCGGCGAAGCCCAGGGCCGACACGCTCGGCCGCATCTCGGACGCCGCGGCCGGCAGCCCCGATCGCGGCCGCACCCTCTACGTGGCCGCGGGCGTGGTCCTCTTCGCGCTCTACAGCGCCCTCGTCGCGCTCAAGGCGCGCGAGCACGAGCGCCTCGCGCGCGCCGCGGGCGCCCTGCCGCGGCCCCTCGTCCCGATCCCGCTCGCGCCGCGCGCCGCGCTCGCGGGGCTCGCGCTCGTCGCCGGCGTCGCCCTGGAGCTCCTGCTCAGGGACGGCACGCCGGGCGCCGCGCTCGTGGCCGCGGCGACCGCGCTCGCGGCGCACCGCACGCCCCGCCCGGAGCGCGCCGCCGCGACCTTGCGGCGCCCTGGCAAGTGGCTCCCCATCGCGGAGGCCGAGGCGTTCCGCGAGCCGCCGCGGGCGCGCGGCGTCTACCTCGACGTGTCGACGCGCGCCGGCAAGGCGCTGCTCGTCGCGCTGCTCGCCGGGCTCGGCGCGGGCGTCCACGCCGTGGCGGCCGCCTCGCCGTACCACGCCCACCTGCTGGCGCTCGACGCGACGGCGCTGCTCGCGATCTTCTGCACCGGCCGGCTCGCCGAGCTCCCCGCCGATCCGGCGGCGCGGCCGGTCGCGTTCCTGCGCGACGTCGCGCGGCGCGTGCGGCGCCTGCGGAAGGCGCCCGCCGGCGCCGCGGCTGGGGCGCAGGAGCTCCGCGTCGTCGGCCGCCTCCGCATCCCGGACGGCAGCCCCGACGCCGACGAGCTCCGGCTCGGCCTCTCGCCGCGCACGGCGCTCCCCGGCTTCGTCGGGATCGAGGTCGGCGTCGTCTACGCGCCCGGCGCCGGCGGCGCCATCGGGCTGCCCGAGGTCCTGCTGCGCGTCGCCCCCGGCTCTCCGTGCGAGCGCGCCGTCGAGGGGCTCGCGAAGAGCGGCCGTTCCTCGCGCGGCCGCCGCCCCGGCGAGCGCGTGCTCGCGTTCACGCCGCGCCTGCCGACAGCGAGGATGACGGCGGCCATCGCCGCCGCGCTGGTCCGCGCCGCGTCCACCCCGCCCGCGGGCGCCACGCCGACGAAGCCGTCCGGCGCCGGGGCGACCCGCGCGCCGCGCCCCCGCAAGAAGGCGGTCTCCGCTGCGGCGTAGCGCCGGGTCAGCCCCCGTCCCGACACGCTTTCGCGATCCGCGAGCCCCTCGTCAGCGTTCGTAAGCAGTCGTAACCATTCGTAGACAGCGCGCGGACATCTCGATATATGGCCGCGCGATGAGCTTTGGAGTTGCGAGCTCGAGCTTTCTTACGCGGTTCCAGCCCATGCGCACGCCGCTGCTCGTCAGCGAGCGGATCTACGCTGCTGCCGGGGGCTTGCTCGGGCTGCTGGCCACCGGGTTCGTGATGCGCGCTTGCCTTGGCTCCACCGCGCATGCGCCGCTCCTGATAGCGCCGATCGGCGCTTCGACCGTGCTCGTGTTCGGGGTCCCCGCGAGCCCGCTCGCCCAGCCCTGGTCCGTGCTCGGCGGCAACGTGCTGGCGGCCGTCATCGGCGTCACGGCGGCTCGCGTCATCCCCGATCCGCTGTGCGCCGGCGCCGTCGCGGTCGCGGTCACCATCGCCGTCACGAGCCTGCTCCGGTGCTTGCACCCGCCCGCGGGCGCGGTGGCGCTCACAGCGGTCATCGGCGGCCCGGCCGTGACGAGCCTGGGCTATCACTTCGCGCTCATGCCGGTCGCCATCAACTCCCTGCTGCTCGTGGCAGCGGGGCTCGTGTTCAACAACCTGGTGCGCCGCAGCTACCCGCACGTCGTGACCTTGCCGGCCTCGCCCCACGGCACCGCCGATGCCCCGCCCGAGCTCCGCGTCGGCTTCTCGCCGCGCGACATCGACGCCGCCCTCGAGCGCCTCGGTACGCCGCTCGACGTCGAGCGCGACGACCTGATCGCCCTCGTCCGGCACGTCGAAGAGGAGGCGCACCGGCGCCTGCGCGGAGGCGTCACCTGCGGCGAGATCATGTCGCGCGATCTGGTCACGATTCACCCCGACGCGCAGGGCGCGCTCGCGCTCCGCCGCCTCCGCGAGCGCTCCCTGCGCGTCTTGCCGGTGGTCGACGAGCGAGGTGTCGTGCACGGCGCGATCGACGTCTCGATCGCGTCTGCGATGCCCGAGGCCACCGTGCGCGACCTGCCGTCCATCTACTTCGAGACCGCCGGCGAGGACACGCCGATCAACGAGCTCTTTCGGCTCCTCTCCCGCGGGCGCGTGCACGAAGCGCTGATCGTCGACGCCAAGATGCGCCTGCGCGGCATCGTGACCCAAACCGATCTCCTGGCCGTGATCGGCCGCGCGCAGCTCGCCAAGGGCTCGGCGCTGGTCGGGTAGCGAGCCCAGGGCAGTACGCCCCTATGCGACACAGGCGCGCATCGCCACAGCGCACCATCCATGCACACGCCTTCACGTGCAGGAACACCTGCCAGGCCGACAACCGACAAGACGACAAATCGCCGGCTGCTCCGCTCGAGCGTATAGCGAGCGATGATCGAAGCATGATAGTCTCGAGATAATCGTCTTTGTCTCCAGCGCCATCGCTGAAACGGATCGAATCGTGCATGGGTCGGCGCTCTCGCGGCCTTTTCAGCGAGGGCTGAGCGGCCGTCGACGCTCGCGACCCCGTCGTCGGCCTTGGTCACCTCGGAGTTTGGCCACACGGCACATTTGCGCGTTTGCACGTTTTGCACGTGTTGAGCCAGCCCTGAAGGAGCTCTGGCGCCCATCACGCCTGTTGAGGTCATCCGTCCTCGAACAGGCACCAACCGATCGGGAGCGAACATGGCAGAAAGACCCCTTGTCCGCGTCATCACCTCCACGCCGCTGTCCGTGTGCGCTGCGGCCTGCGCCTGGCTCGCCGCGGGCGACGCGTCGGCGGCGTTCCAGTTCGACGCCACGGAGGCCGCGTACGACGCGACCTACGCGGCGGCCCCCATCGACGTGACCGGCGTCGTCGTCGACGAGGCGGGGTCGCCGATCGCGGGGGCGGAGGTGACGGCCATCGGCTGGGGGAGCGGCGCGGTCAACCACGGCGAGATCGCGTTCACCGACGGCGCGGGCGCGTTCACGCTGGCGGCGCTCGCGCGGCGCTCGGTCCTGCTGCGCGTCGAGGTCGGCGGGTACTACGGCGAGATCGTCCCTGCCGATCTGCACCTGCCGCTCGCCGAGGCGGCTGCCGGGGTCGGCCGCGTCGTGCTGACCGAGCAGCGCGCGGGCCGCGCCCGGATCCTCGTGGGAGGCGACACGATGTTCGGTCGGCGCTTCATCGACAGCGACGAGGACGGCATCGAGGGAGAGGTGGGCGATCTGATCCGCCCCGCGACACGGCAAGCGGACGCGAGCGCGATCCTCTCCTTCCTGCGCGACGTCCTCGCGTCGGCCGACTACACCCAGGTCAACCTGGAGTGCCCCGTCACTGCCAACCCGCAGACGCCCCACCCTTACAAGTCGTTCACGTTCTTCTCCTACCCCGAGACGGTCAGGGCGCTCGCGCTCTCCGGCGTCGACGCCGTGAGCCTCGGCAACAACCACATGTTCGATTACCTGGGAGCAGGCGTCGCCGACACGCTCACCGCCGTCCCGAACGCCGGCCTCGACTGGTTCGGCGCAGGGCTCGACGAGACGATGGCGAAGGGCACCGTGCTCTACCGGACGCTCGGCGGCGTCGACGTGGCCTTCCAGGGGTTCAACCAGCTCGTCAACGACGGGACGACGCTCCCGGAGTACACGCTCACCGCCTCCGACGGGCCTCCTCCCAAGGCCGGCGCGCTCGAGCTCGGCCTCACCGAGATCAGCGACTTCATGGCGGAGGACGCGGTCGGGCGCTTCGCCATCCCGGTGCTGCACGGAGGCATCGAGTACAGCGACTATCCGTCGTCCGGCATGCGGCGGCGGTTCACCCAGCTCGTCCAGAAGGGCGCCGGCATGGTCGTGGCGCACCACCCGCACACGATCCACGGCATCGGGCTGTACAACGCCGGCGCCGGCCCCCGCTATATCTTCATGTCGCTCGGCAACATGGTCTTCGATCAGGACGTCTTCGAGACGTACCAGTCGTACCTGGCCGCCATCGACATCGACGAGGACGCGAGCGGCAACCGCGCGGTGCACCGCGTGCAGCTCATCCCGTTCCAGAACGAGGACTACGTCCCGAAGCTCGTGGGCGGCGCCTGGCTCGGCCGGGCGATCCGCCACATCGGTCACCTCTCCACGACGCTGCCGGCGGCGCCCGCGCCCGGCGAGGCGGCGGACGGCATCACAGGGGCGGTCGTGTTCGCGAGCGGTCCGCGGGCCGCCGCGGCGAGCAGCGCCTCGCAGTACACGACGAGCGATGCGGTCGAGACGCGGAGCGTACCGCTCACGAGCCGCCGCACAGGCCCCCTCGCGCACCTGCGCTCGAACCCGGCGGACTCGCTCGCCGCCGTCCGGACGACGGCCGCCGCGAGCTGCGATTACGGCCGGGAGATCATGCTCTACGGCGACTTCGAGGACGGCGATGTCGACGACACCTCCCACGAAGGCTCGATGTGGTCGATGAGCGAATTCCGCTACATCGAGAACAGCGTCGTCCACGGCGGGACCGGCGCGATGGTGTTCCTTCGCAAGTCGAGCAACACGACCGAGGCCTCAACCTACATGAACAACCGCGTCAAGTTCGAGCCTGGCCGCAAATTGACCCTGACCGGCTACATGAAGGGAAACAACGCCGGCCAGATGCGTGTGCAGGTCTACTGGTACACGAGCGGCGGGACCAGCGTGTCGAACAGCGTCGTCTTCACGCGCGCGGCTGGCACCTACGGCTGGCAGCCGTTCACCGTCGACCTGACCCCGCCGTCGAACGCGGGCTCCGTCCGGTTCTATTTCAGGGCGGGTGTGCCGGCGAGCGGCGAGGCCACCTCGTTCCTCGACGACGTGTCGCTCATCGAGTGGGAGGGCACCGTCGCCGACAGCTCCCTCGGGTTCGCGTTCGCCACGCCGAACGACTGGAGCTTCGTGCGCTGCACCGCCACGGATCTGGCGCTCACGAGCCTCGGCGTGACGATGACGCACCGGTCGTACGCGCTGGCCCCGGCGACGCCCTGAGCGCGCCGCCGCGGCCGGCGAGGGCAGCGGGCGCGGCGGGCGCGCGAACACGCCGAGCGGCGTCGAGCAGGCCGAGCTCGACGCCGAGGCAGAGCTCGGGCCCGCCGCCGACCTCGAGCGCGCCCTCGCCCCGCAATGTCACGTAGCCGCCGGCGCAGACGAACGGCGAGAGGCGCTCCGCCAGCGCGTACGAGGCCGAGACGCGCGCCTTGAGCACCTCGTTTCGCCCGGGGAGATCCCCCTGGAACGGGCCGCGGTGGTAGGCGCCGACGTCGGCGCTCAGCGAGAGGTCCTCGACGTCGATCGGCAGGCGCGAGCCCATCGCGAGGCCCACGGCGTACAGGGGCTCGCGCTCCGCCGCGCGCCCGTCGTCGACGTCCGGCGCCTCCGGCGCGCGCGGCTCGCTGTGGAGCCCGAAGCTCAGGATCGTATAGGCATACCGGCTCGAGAACTTGAGGCCGACGTTGCCGTGCAGGCCGGTGCTCCCCCAGAGCGCGAGCCGGATCCCCCCCTCGCGCGGCAGCGGGAGGAGGCCGAGCGACTCCCCCTTGAGGTTGTCGGTCACGTTGATGACGCCGATCTGGAGGCCGTCGATCTTGCGGGCCACGTTGATGATGCCGATCTGGAGCCCGCGCTGCTCCTGCGAGACGTTGATGGCGCCGATCTGGAGCCCATCGACCCGGCCGATGTTGACGCCGGCCGCCTGCACGCCCGTCACCTGCCCGCGAGCGACGTTGACGGCGCCGGCCGCCTGCAGGCCGTCGACGTCCGCGTACGTCTGGTTGGCGACGCCGGCGATCTGCGCGCCGGTGACCGTCGTGCTCGCCCAGCCGAAGAGCCCCGCGAGCTGCACCCCCGCGAGCGGGGCGTCCGCGAAGGCGAAGCCCCCCGCGAGCTGCAGCCCCTCGGCGCGCCCCGAGACGACGCTCGCGATCCCGAGCTGGAGCCCGCGCAGATCCCCCGACGTCCACGAGAACAGGCCGACCTGGGCGCCGTCCACGAACCCGACGCGCCCGAGCAGGAGCGCGAGATCGAGGTGGGTGGCGAGATCGGGCGCCGTGGCGTTGGTGCTCAGCGGGAAAATGAGCGACAGGTTGACGGGGAAATAGGGCGTCTCCGGGCCGCGGCGCACAGGCTCGCCGCCCGCGCCGCCGGCGCCGGACGGGTCGCTCGGCCAGGCCGACCGCGGCGGGGCGCGCCCGGGCGCCGCGTCCGCCAGCTGCTGCGCGGAAGCGCTGCGCGGCGCCAGCACGGCCGGAGCGGCCGCGCAGGCCGCGAGGATCGGCACGGCCTGGAGAGGACACCTCGCTCGGCGCGCGCGCGGCGACATCGCACCATCGTACACGCGTGCAGCGCCGAAAGGCTGCTCCGCGGGCGAAGAATCGAGCGGCGTCGACGGCGGTGCCGCGTGGATCCATCACAGCACCCCTGACCTCGACTTCCGCGCGCTGCTTCGATAGCCTGCGTGTGGGCGCTGCGCCGTGGACTCGCCATCTGCGCTGCGCCCACGCGCCACGGACTCGCCACCATGAAGCCATCGTCTCTCGCGCCCGTGCTGGCCCTCTCCGCGCTCGCTGCCGGCTGCGGCTCGGAGCCTGAAGGCCCAGACCTCGTGTGGCCGATCGGGGGGACGGACGAGATCCAGCCGATGTCGTCGAGCTTCGGTCCCCGCCTGCAGACCTCGCGCGATGGCGTCTACGACTTCCACCGCGGCATCGATATCCCCACCGTCATGGGCACCCCGGTGTACGCGGTCGCCGACGGAAAGGTGATACGCGCAGGCCGCTACCAGGATTTCGAGGACGTCGTGGTGCAGATCGAGCACTGCGATCAGCCGGGCGCGTGCCTCTACAGCACCTATATCCACCTGGCGATGCCGCTCGTCGAGACCGGCGATCGGGTCGGGCGCGGTCAGCACATCGGCTATACCGGGCTCGCCGCCAGCAGCCTGTTCCCCCACCTGCACTTCGAGATCCGCGAGGGAGGGCACGAGAAGGTGTACTGCGTGCACCCGCTCCGCTTCCTCCCCACGCCGGACGGGCTGCCCCCGGCGCTCTCCGTGCGCCGCACCGACGAGGACTCCACGTCGAGCGTGTCGGTCGAGGTCGAGGCCACCCTGCCAGGCATCTCCCCGGGCCTCGTCGAGCTCGCGGTCGCGACGTCCAGCCGGTCGGCCGGGGAGGTCATCGAGGAGCGCGTGTTCAACTACGAGGAGTGGAACCGCAAATATACAGGGGAGGGAGACGCCGCGACCATCGACGAACAGAGCCTCGGAGGCATCCGGATCGAGCCGGCGAAGTTCAACGCGCAGTCCGCGGCGTACGTGATCGCGTTCCGCTTCAGCGACCTCGGCGGGACGGCGTCGGCCGACGACCTCCAGATCACGGCGCGGGCGCGCGACGTCGACGGCCATGTCGTCGAGGCGCGCGCGCCCTGAGGCGACGCGGCGCGCGGCTCAGGCCTCGCCGACCAGCGCCGCCATGTCCGCGGGCAGCGACGACGTCACCACGAACGCAGGCACCGCGTCGCTGCCGCCCCACCCGATGTAGTGCGCGTGCAGCGCGTGGCGGCTCAGCCCCTCCACCGCGGGCCCGCCGTAGAGCACGTCGCCGGCCAGCGGGTGCCCCACCGACGCGAAGTGCGCCCGAATCTGGTGCCGCAGCGCCCGCGGCGCCCGCGCCTCGACGAGCTCCCAGAGCCCCACCTGCCGCACGCGCTTGTACATCGTCGCGGCCGGCCTCGGGGCGTATCGCGCCACGTCGCGCGGGTGGATGCACGGGTAGACCCGCTTCTTGTCCTTCGGGTGCGGCGCGAGCGGCACCTCGATCGAGCCCATCTCGGGAAGATCGCCGATCTGGCAGATCAGCAGGTAGCGCTTGTCGAGCCGCCCCTCCTTCAGCCCTGCGCCGAGCGCCGCGAACGCCGCGGCCGTGCGCGCCGCGAGCACGAGGCCGCTCGTGTCCGTGTCCAGCCGGTGGCAGAGCCCGGGCTCCCGCGGAGAGAAGCCGATGCCCGCCATCTCGGGGTACCGCGCCACGAGCGCGTTGGCGACCGTCCCGCGCTCGCCCGGATGGAGCGGCGCCGTCGGCACCCCGGCGGGTTTGTTCACCACCACCAGGTCGTCGCGCTCGAGCACCACGTCGAGCGGCGCGGAAGGATCCGGGGTCGCCGCGCCGGAGGCCTCCGTGGGCTCCACGTCGACCTCCAGCACCTCGCCGGCCGCCGCCACGTCGCCCTTCGACGCGCGCCGGCCGGCGCCGCTCTTCCCCACGCCGAGGACGCGCACGCGCCCCTCGGAGAACAGCCGCTTCGCGCCCGCACGCCCCAGCCCGGGGAGAAGCTGCACGAGCAGCTTGTCGAGGCGCGTCCCTGCATCCAGCTCGGTGATCGTGATCTTCATAGCTCCTACGGAATCGCCCCCTGCCACCCGAGGCCGAGCGCGGGCGCTCGCCGGCTCCCGACCACGCTCTCTCCTATCACTCCCAACATGGGCAGGCCGAACCGGTTCCACGAGGGGCCCGCGCTGCGGGCTCCGGCGCCGGCAGGGCGGGTCACGCGCCACGCTACGCCCGCCCCGAGCAGAAAGCCCGCGGCCGTGGCGCCGACCCAGGCCCGCTGCTGCGCCTCGGTCGGGGACTCGAACACGAGCGGGCTGGCGAGCGCGGCGGCGCCCAGCCCGCCGAGCATCGCGCCCACGTCGATCGCCAGGATCTCCGACGGCGTGACGTCGAGCTGCGTGGCCGCCGCGGCCGCCGCCAGCCAGCCGAGCGCCGCGCCGTAGCCCATGCCAGCGATCGGCGTGCGCTGCACGTCGCCCCGCCCCGCCCACTCGACGAGCCCGCCCAGCATGAGCCCCAGCCCGCCGCCCGACTGCGCCATCAGCGCGCCGCCCTCGGACATCCGGCCCAGCGAGAGCCCGAGCGCCGCCAGCGTGATCCCGGCGGTCCCGCCGATCAGCCCGGACGCCCAGCGCTCCTGGGCCGGATCCGCCGCGTGCTGCGCGAAGCGGCCCTGGTAGATCAGGTGCCCCGCGATCGTCGGCCACCACGTGCCGGACCCGAGGTACCACGCGTCGGCCACGCCGACGTCCCACTCCTCCGCGATGATGATCGCGCCGCCGAGCCCGATGCCGGCGCCGACCGCCAGGAGCGGATAGAGCAGGCGCGGATCGTCCGAGCCGCTCGATCGCTGGATCGAGAAGCCCACGAGGCCTCCGTAGAGCGTCGCGTTGGCCGCGAGCGTCGCCTTCCCCATGCTGCGCGCCGGCGTGGCGAGGCGCCCGCGGCACCGCTCGGGGCACGGCGCATCGCGGGCCGACGCAGGGGCCGCGGCGGCGCCGGCGTCGAGCTCGGCCAGGAGATCGCGGAGCATCACCGCGGCGCGCACCGCGAGGTCGTCCCGCGCGACGCGCTCGACCCGCACCCTCAGCGACCTCGATCCGCCGGACGCAACGGCGAGCCTGAGCTCCACCTCGTCGCCGCGCAGCTCGAGGCTCGGCGCGATGAAGAGCTCGTCGCCGGAGCGCGGGCGCTCGATGAGCTCGGCCTCGTCGGGGCGCGATCGCGAGGCGACGCGGCCCGCCAGATCCACCGACAGGCCGAGGTCCTGCGCCGTGTCCGACAGGAGCGCGTCGAGCGCGCTGGCGAGCGGCGCGGCGCGCTCCTCGGCCCCGGGCGCGACCGCGGTCGCGAGCACCACGGCCGATCGCGACGGCCGATCGGGTCGCGGCGGCTGCGCCGGTCGCTCGTCTCCCCCGGAGCGCGCGGGCAACGCCGCGCCTTCGGGCTGAGCCGACGCTGGCAGCGCCGCGGCGAGCGCCGCGGCGAGCGCCAGGGCGCCCGCGCCACCGCGGAGGTGCCAGGGGTCGATCATGGGGTTGCTGCTTCGGCCAACGGCGACGCTCGCCGCGATGGCCACGCCGCTCGGGGCGTCGATCAGAACATGAACGTGCCGCTCGCGAAGAGGTCGAACGTGTTGCTGTCGTTGACGTAGAAGCGGCGGCCGACCGCGTTGATGGTCGGGCGGTAGTTGGGGTTCGGGCTGCCGGTGACGGTGAGGCGCCCGTCCGCGTCCTGGCGGCGGCAAGGCCCTGCCGCCCCGAGGCTGTCCTTGAACTGGGAGTTGCACGGCTGGTCGCCGCCGATGCCATGCCCCCCGTCGTGGCGGAAGCCCGCGCCGATCTGGAACTTCACGAGCTCGGCCGCCCGCCACGTCACGCTCGCCGAGGCGCGGTACGAGCCGTACGGCTGGACGTCGCTGAGCCCCGTGAAGTACGTCCGCTGCGAGCCCTCGTCGACGATCGACGGCGAGCAGGCCCTCGCATCGCCCGTCCTGCACAGGTCCGGGTCGTACGCGTCGTTGTCGCGGAACGCCGCCCACTGCGGCTGGCGCAGCGAGCTCGCGTCGCTCGAGCCCAGCGCGTCGAACAGCTCCGAGTAGTCGCGCCCCTCGGAGTGGTACTCGCCGGTGAAGCGCAGATCGAGCGTGAGCCCGGTGTACTTCTCGCGGTTCTCCCAGGGGACGATCAGCACGCCGAGCATCACGCTGCCGACGAGCGGCGGGTGGTTCACCAGCGACGTCTTCAGGTCGGTGAGGCCGTAGTCGCTCGACTCCTGCTGGAACTCGAACAGCGCCTTGAACCCGCCGTACGGCTCGACGTACTTGATCCGCTTCGACAGGTACGTGTGGACCTCGAGGCCGATGGTGCCGCGCGACACGCCGGGGTCGCGCTGGGCGCCCCTCTGCCCCTCGAGCTCGCTGTCGCTGCTGTTGTTCCGGTTGACGTCCGTCGGATCGGCGCACTTCACCTGGCCGCTCTTCGGCGACTCGGTGCAGGCGTGCATCGGCTCGCTCACGGGGAAGCGCCCCTCGACCCCGAACAGCCAGGTCGGCTTCGTCCGGTCGCGCGCCTGGTTCATGATGTTCACGTCGAGGCCGACGGCGAGGTACTCGATACCGCTCCGGTTCGGCGACGTGAAGGGCATCTGGAACAGCTGCTCCCCGGGGGCCCCCGCGAGCGCGACGGCCTGCGCCTCCGCCCCGGCGCTGCCGTTGAGATCGGTGAGCTCGCGCGCGTGGTTCAGGATGAGCGGCATCCTGAGGTAGAGCGCCAGGTCCCGGTAGAGGCCGACGTCGAGGCGCAAGTTGAGCTTCGAGGTCGCCTCGTTGTAGGTCGCCACGTTGAGCAGGTTCGACGTGTAGCCGCCCGACGACAGCCCCGGCCCGGCGATGCTCGTCTCGCGCCGGATCTTCGCGCTCTTCGTCGCGTACTCGAAGCCGAAGCTGAAGTTCAGATCAAAGGTGTCGCCGTCATCGAAGGCGTCGACGACGCTCGTGATCTCGCCGGTCTCCATCATGAGCCGCGGCTCGGTGGCGCTCCGCGGCTCGTCGGCGGCCGCGGGGGACGCCGCGAGGAGAGCCGCCGCTAGGGCCGCGAGCGACGCGAACGCCGAGCCCCCAGCCACGTTGATGGCGACGCGAGCGAGATGGCCTTCGCAGTACCTTCTGCCGTGCATGCTCATGGTTATCCGTCGGACGGACGCTACCGGCCGGGGTAGGAGGGTGTCAATCCGCGAATCGCTCGCCCGGCTCGCGCGGTCCCGCCCCGCCGCTCCCGCCGCGGCAATCCGCTCCGTTCCGCTCGGCCACGGCCGCGGGGGCGCCGTTCAGCGCGCCGAGGAGCGCTCCTCGGGGGCGAACGGGCTCTTCCCCTCCTCGCTGTCGGGGAAAATCTCGCTCGTGATGTCCTCCGCGGCGAGCTCCTCGCGGGCGGTGCTCAGGTCGCGCGACGTCTGATCGAGCCGGTCGGCGAGCACCCCCAGGAACTGCCAGAGCAGCTTCACGGCGAGCTCGTGCTCCTTGCGGAGGATCTCGAAGAAATCGGCGCGCCGGACGGCGATGAGCTCGCTCTGCTCCACGGCCGAGACGGTGGCCGAGCGCGGCATGCTGCGGATGAGGGCCATCTCGCCGAAGTGCTCGCCCGGGCCGACCTCGCTCAGCACCGATTCGCCGCGGATGATCCGGACGAGGCCCGAGAGCACGATGAAGAGCTCGTCGCCGCGATCGCCCTCGCGCACCACGATCTGGCCGGGCTCGAACGAGAGCACCTCGGCGACCTGCATGACCCGGAGCATCTCGCGCTCCTGCAGGCGCGCGAAGAGCGGCATCTTCGCGAGCACGTCGCGCTTCAGCGCGAGCAGCCGGGCGCGGACGCTGTCGCGGTGGTCGCCCTGGCCGAGCCGGACGAGGATCGCGGTGATGTTGTCCTTGCCGCCCTTCCTGTTCGCGAGATCGATGAGGCCGTTCGCGGCGATCTCGCCGTTCTCCTCCTCGAAGAACGGCTCGAGCTCCGCGGTGTGCGCGATGTACCCGTGGAGCCCGTCCGACGCGAGGAGGAACTGATCGCCCGGGAGCACCTCGATCGTGAGCGTGTCGACCTCGACGCGCTCGTACACGCCGACGGCGCGCGTGATCGCGTTCTTCTGCGCGACCTTCTCGATCTGATCGCGCGTGAGCTTGCCGCGCTTGATGAGCTCGTTGTAGACGGTGTGGTCCTCGGTGACCTGCTGGATGCGCCCCTCGCGGAGGAGGTAGATGCGGCTGTCGCCGACGTGCGCGATGTAGCCGTGCGAGCCGGCGATGAGGAGCGCGGAGAGCGTCGTGCCCATGCCGCGCTTCGTCGTGTCGGCCTTCGCTTCCTCGTGGATCCGGGCGCACGCGCGCTGGACGGCGTGCTCGAGCAGGCTGAGGACCTCCTTCATCGCGGCGCGCCGCACGTTGCTGCGCGCCTGGTTCTCGATGAGGTCCCGCTCCTTCTTCAGCTCCTCGTGGATGATGCGGACGGCGAGCGCGCTCGCGACCTCGCCTGCGGCGTGCCCGCCCATCCCGTCGGCGACCACGAAGAGCGCGAGCTTCTTGTCGACGAGGTAGTTGTCCTCGTTGTGGTCCCGCATGCGGCCGACGTCGGTGGCCGCATAAAACCTGATGTTTTCGGACAGGCCCATCGGTTCGGGCAGGCTAACCGAGGGCGCGGGAGGAAATCACTACCGATTGCGCCCACCGCGAACTAGACGGTGGAGGACGTCGACGGACGACCTCCTCCCGTCCATCGCGCCCTCGCCGCGCCCGGGGCGTGCCCGCTGGCGTACGGCGCGTGCGGCGCGGCGCGGCGCGAGGAGGAGCGGCGTCGGGAGGCGCTCGGGGGGCGGGTGGGGAATCGACCGCGTGGCCGCGGTTGCGAGCGGCGGTACATTCGAAGCGCGTAGAATGGGGGGTTGTATGCGGCTCGTCCTCTTCGATAACACCGACGTCGGGTGGGGTAGCGCGCGGCGGGCAAACGGCGCGAGGCGGCGCGATGGCGCGGCGGCGCGCGCGCACCCAGCTGCGGCGGACTCCGGCGGTTCCGCCGAGACCGGGGACCTCGAGGTCCTGGGTGAGGCCGTGGGCGCGACGATCGGGCTCACGCCGATCTGGCGCGCCGGCGCGCTGCTGCACCGCATGACGGGCGCGGCCGACGCGTGGCAGTCCGCCGGGAGCTGGGCCGAGGCGCTCGGCTGGGCGGCGCGCGCGGCGCGGGAGCGCGGCCGGAAGATCGCGTCGCTGCAGGCCTGGGGGCACGGCGGCTGGGGGTACATGCGCATGGGCGCGACGCGGCTCGACGAGGCCGCGCTCCGGCCCGGCTCGCCGCTCGACGAGGCGCTCGACGCCCTGAGGGCCGAGCTCGCGGGGCCGGACGCCCTCGTGTGGCTCCGCTGCTGCAGCGCCTTCGGCCACACCGGCCGGTCCTTCGCGCAGGCGCTCGCGAGGCGGCTCGGCTGCCGCGTCGCGGGGCATACGTACATCATCGCGTTCTACCAGAGCGGGACGCACTCCCTGCGCCCGGGCGAGACGCCGTCGTGGGATCCACACGAGGGCGTGCGCTTCGACGGCGAGGTGCCGACCGGCGCCAAGTGGTCGTCGCGCGGGGCGCCGAACACCGTCTCGTGCCTGGCGGGCGATCTCCCGCAGGGCTACTGACGCCGAAGGCGCGGGTGAGGCCCCGCCGCGGGTGAGGCCCCGCCCGCTCGGGCGCTCGACCCGCGCCGCCGCGCCGGCGTACGCTGCCGCCATGACGTCGTCCGGAGCGCAGCGAGCGCGCGCGCTCGATCTGCTGGGCCGCGGAGACATGGCGGGCGGGATCGCCGGGCTCGAGGGGCACGTCGCGGGCGCGCCGGACGACGTGGGAGCGTGGCTCGCGCTCGGGGCCGCGTACGCGGCGGAAGAGCGCTGGGCGGACGCGGCGAGGGCGCTCGCGCGCGGGGTGGAATCCGGCGGAGGGGAGGAGGGAGGGGAGGAGCTGATCGAGGCGCGCCTCGCCTACGCCCGCGCCCTGGTCCGCCTCGGCCGGCTCGACGAGGCGGCCGCGGAGCTCCGGCGGGGCGCGGCGATCGAGCCGCCCGATCCGCGGGCGCTGCGCGAGCTCGGGGTCGTGCTCTACGATCTGCGCCTCTACGACGAGGCGGCGCGCTGGCTCGCGCGCGCGTGCGAGGCGGCGCCGGAGGACGCGCGGGCGGCCTTCGCGCTCGGGCTCGCGCACGAGGCGCGGCGGGAGATCGCGCCGGCCATCGCGGCCTACCGCGAGGCGGTGAGGCGCGCGCCCTCGTTCGCCGACGCCCGGCTCACGCTCGCGGACGCGCTCGCGTCGATCGGGGAGCACGAGCGAGCGCTGGGCGAGCTCGAGGCGCTGCTCGCGCGCGAGCGGAGCCACGAGCAGGCGGCGAGGAACCGCGAGGTGCTGCAGCGCGCGCTCGCCGACATGCGCGCGCGCCGGCTGCTCGGCAAGACGGAGCGGGAGCTCGCGCGGTCGGCGCTCGTCATGGAGGCGCAGCTCAGGCGCCGCGAGGCGCGCGCGGCGCCCGCGACGGCGGAGGGCGCCGCAGCGAGGCAGATCGTCCGCTACACGGCGCCGCTCCTCGAGCTCCACGTGACCCTCGACTCCCCGAACAATGGCCCCGGGAGCGGCGCCATCGAGGCGCTGCACCTCGCGCTGACCGATCCGGACCGCGCCGCGCGCGCAGAGGACGACGTCTTCAAGGTCACGGTGATCGGCGAGGACGGCCGGCAGGCGCCGGTCAGCTACGCGACGGGCGCGTCGCTCACGCTCGTGCGCGAGGCGATCGGCTGCCCGATGACGCAGGCGAGCGCGCTCTATACCTCGCTGCTGAAGGGGAGCCCGTCGGTCGACTGGGGCGGCGCGACGCTGCGGTTCGCGAGCGTGCCAGGCACCGGCGGGGCGCCCGGCGGAGAGCGGCACGGCCTCCTGGTCGGCCAGCGCGCCTAGCGTCGGCTCGGCGGGGTGGCGCCGCGCGGCGCGTCGCCGGGCGCGATCATCCCGAGATCGAGCAGCGAGGAGTAGTGCCCGTCCGGCGCGAGGATGACGTGGTCGACGAGCGGCACGCCGATCACCTCGCCGGCGGCGGCGACCGCGTTGGTCATGGCCACGTCCTCGGGCGACGGCGCCGAGTCGCCGCTCGGGTGGTTGTGCACGAGCACGAGCGCCGAGGCCGCGTCCGAGAGCGCGGCGCGCAGGATGTCCCTGGCCGTGACGGAGCACCCGTGGAGCCCGCCCTGCGCGACCCTGCGCGCTCCCCTCATCCCGTTGCGGCCGTCGAGCGAGATCACCCACATCTGCTCGTGATCGAGCGGGCCGAGCTGCGCCGCGCACCACGCCGCGATCGAGGCCGAGGTGCGCACCGGAGGCCGCGGGCGCACCGCGCGCTCGAAGGCGCGCCGCCCGAGCTCGAGCGACGCGGCGATCCGGAGCGCCTTCGCGAGCCCGAGGCCGGGGTGCTCGGCGAGCGCGTGCGGGCCGAGCCGCGCGAGCCCCTCCAGCCCGGCGAAGCGCGAGAGGAGCGCGGCGGAGACGAGCGTCACGGGGGTGCCGACCAGCCCTGTGCCGAGCACGATCGCGAGCAGGTCGGCGTCGCCCAGCGACCAGATCCCCTCCTCGAGCGCTCGCTCTCGCGGGCCGACAAAGGCGGCCAGCGCAGAGGGGTCGTCGGTGCACGTCTCGGGGAGGTGATCGGACAGCAGGGGGGCGCGCTTCCACGGGCTCATGCGCGAGCGACAAGCACGCGGCGGGCCCGCCTGCCGGCCCGGGGCGCCGCGGGGGCGCGCGCTCCGGCGAGGCGGCGGAACGGCGGCGGAGGGTGGCGGCCGCCAGGGCTGCGCGCCATCGCCCGGAGCGGGAACGGAGACGCGCGCGCGTCACTCCACGCGGACGATCGTCTCCGCGGGGAGGCTCTCGGCGAACGCGTCGCGCGCCGCGCGCACCCTCGCCTCGACGAGGCCGTCGAACGTGAGCTTCGTGCGGTACTCGACGCCGGACCACCTCGGATAAGAGCCGATGTCGACGTCGCGGTGGGCCTCGACCACGCGGTCGAGCATGGGCTTGAGCTGCCCCTCGTCGAGGGTCGTGAACACCGCGAGCGAGACGAACGGCGCCCCGCCGGAGAGCTCCGCCTGGATGAGCGCCTGCTTCGCCCGGAAGATCTGCGGCACGCCGGGCAGCATCCACACGTTGCGCATCACCACGCCGGGCCACGCGGCGCTGCCGCCGGTCACGAGCCGCGCGCCCTCCGGGATGCGGGCCATGAGCAGGTGCCCCTCGGTGAGCCGATCGCCGTAGTAATCGCGCAGGAGGCTCTCGATGTTGGGCGCGCTGACCACCGGCACGCCGAACGCGCGCGCGACGCCCGCGATCGTCAGGTCGTCGTGCGTCGGGCCCACGCCGCCGCTCGTGAAGACCCAGTCGTGCGACGCCGCGAGCGCCCGCACCTCGGCGGCGATCACCTCGATCTCATCGAGCACCATGACCGCCCGCTCCAGCCTGACGCCGAGCGCGCGCAGGGTGCCCGCCAGCACGAACAGGTTCTCGTCAGCGATCTTCCCGCTGAGCAGCTCGTTGCCGATGATCAGCGCCGCTGCGGTCCTCATGTCACCCTTCTTCCGCTCAGCTCTCGAACTCGCGCGTCACCGGGCGCCCGTCGGCGTCCATCCCGAGCAGCTCCTCGACGCGCTTCTCCGCGCGATCGAGGCGCTCCTGCGCCGACCGCGAGAGGCGGATGCCCTCCTCGAAGAGCGAGAGCGCGCGCTCGAGCGGCAGATCGCCGCCCTCGAGCTCCGCGACGATCTTCGCGAGGCGGCGCGTCGACTCCTCGAACGACATCGCGCCGGCGCCCGCGTCGCCGCTCCGCGGAGCGCGGTCGGCCTCGGCGTTCGCCGACGCCCCGGCGGCGCCGGGCTCCGCGCTCGATTCGACGCGTGATTCGGCGCGTGATTCCACGCCCGCGCCCTCGTCCGTCGCGTTGCTCATCGTCGTCATGAGCCAGCGTCCCCCGGGGGTGCGGCCGGCGCAAGCAGGACGGCGCTCGCGCCGGGCGGCACCGCCGGCACGAGGAGCACGCCGTCGGGATCGGCCACGACGGGGACCGCCAGCCCATCCGGCCGGACGAGCCGCGCCGGACGCGAGGAAGCGCTCCCGGACGCGCTCCGGTCGTTCGGGACGATGGCCACCCACACGACGCCCGTCGCCAGCGCGGAGCGCGGCCGATCGAGCGCCCGCGCGCCGGCGCCGGAGAGGGCGGCCCGCGCGAGCGCGCGCACCCCTTCGTCAGGATCGAGGTCCCGCGCCGCGACGAGGACGCGCCTGCGCTGCACCTCGGTGCGCCGGGACAGGCCGCGGACGATCGCGCGGCGCACCGCGGGGTCGTCCTCGAAGCGGTACGCGCGGGCGAGAAGGGAGACGCTGTCGGGCATGGGGTCGCTCCCGAGGCCGAGCGCGACGTGCGCGCGCACGACGGGATCGCTCCCCTCGAGCAGCCGCTCGATCCTGCCGCGGACCACCTCGTCGTCGCGGGCCGCGAGCGCGCGGGCGGCGAGCGGCGACAGCGGTCCGCCCGCCTCCGCGAGGGCGGCGAGCCGCGAGGTCGCGATCGCCCCGCCCCCGGGCTCCGCGAGCAGCGCGACGCCGGCGGAGATCGCCGCCGCGTCGGGCGCCGGGTCGCCGCTCTTCGCGGCGCTCGCGGCGCCGGGCGGCGACCCGGCGCCCGACGCGGCGAGCGCCGCGAAGAGCGGCGCGAGGGCGGCGAGGGCGCGCTCGCCCCGAGCGAGCGCGCCGCGCGCCGCCGCGTGGACCGCCGCGCGATCGCAGGAGGACGGGGAGCAGGCGCCGACGACGTCGACCGCGTCGCGGAGGCCGAGCGCCACGGCGCCGAACACCCCGACGGCGCGATCGCTCGACCCGCTCGGCGCGGCGAGCGCGGCGAGCAGCCGCTTCTCGAGCGCCTCGGGCGCGTCGCGCAGCACGAGCCCGCGGACCACCCCGGCGCGCAGGCCGAGCCTGCGGAGGTCCGCGTCCTTCGCGGCGCGCGGGCCGTCGAAGAGCTCCGCGACCGCGGCCCGCGCCTCGGCCCCCGGCATCGTCGCCAGCGCGAACGCGGCCGCCGTCGCCAGCTCGGGGCGCTCGTTCAGGACCCGGCGCAGCTGCCGCGCCGCCTCCGCGCCGCCCGCGCGGCCGATCGCCGCGACCGCGCGGGGCCGCGCGTCGTCGGGGAGCAGCGGGAGAGCGCGCGCGAGCGCCGGCGCGAGCCGCTCCGCCGGCCCGAGCTCGGCCAGCCTGAGCCCCTCCATCCGCCCGAGCTCGGATCCGAGCAGCGCGGCCACGGCGTCGGCCGCCTCCGGCGCGCCGAGGTACACGAGGATCTCCGCCGTCGGCTCGAAGAGCCCCGGCTCTGGCTTGCGGAGCCACGCGCGGGCCTTCGCCAGCGCCGCCTCGTCGCCGAGGCGCGCGAGGGCGCGCGCCGCGGCCACCTGCGCCGCCCTGTCGCCGCCCTCGAGCATCGGCCGGAGCGCCGCGATCGCCCGGAGATCGCCGAGATCGCCGAGGAAGCTCGCGAGCGCCGGCTCGAGCCGCTTGCGGCTGCCGAGCAGGAGCTGGAGCGACGCGGGCGGGTGCGCCTTGATCGCGCGCGCGGCGGCCTCGCCCGCGGCCCCGCCCTGCACGATCGCGTTGACGAGCACGCCGAGCGCGCGCCGCTCGCCCGTGCGCGCGAGCGCGAGGGCGGCGGTGCCGCGCAGCACCTCGCCGAGCGGCGAGGCGGCGCCGCGCGCGGGCGCGCTCTCCGAGAGCTCGCGCGCGAGGAGCTGGCGCACGCTGTCGCGCTGCGCGTGCGGCGCCAGCGCCCGCACCGCCGCGAGGCGTGTCCTGGGATCGCGCGCCCCCGGGGCGCCGTGCTGCTCGAGCGCGGCGAGCAGCGCGCTCACCGCCTCCTCGGTGCCGATCGCCCCGAGGCGCTCGATGCCGCGGAGCCGCGCCGCCGGGTCGCTCGACGAGAGCAGCCGCTCGCCGACGGCCACGCCGAGGCTGCCGCGCAGCGGCGTCGCGCCGGCCTCGGCCCCCGCGGACGCCTTGCCGCCTTCCTCCGCGGCCTGCGGCGCCCGGGCGGTCCGCGCGACCGGCTGAGGCGCTGCCGGGCCCGCCATCGCGGTGGCCGCGAGCGCCGCGGCGAGGCCCAGGGCGCGGGGGGTTCCAGGGAGGAATCGCATTCGCTGCGCCGCACTATCCCGCGATCGACGGCCCGCTGTCACGCCCCAGGCCGAGCCGTGTCAGCGCCGCGTGACAGCCTGGAATTTGATGGAAGCACGCGCTAGGTCGACCTACCGTGCAGCCGCGAAATGCGGCTGTGAGAGAGGTGACGCTTGATCGACCTGGTACGGACACTGGAAAAGGCCATCACGGTCTCCGCCGACAAGGCGTGGCCGGTCTTGCAGCGACTGAGCCGCCTCGGCGGCGAGCCCAGGCCGTTTCACCCGAAGTGGAGCGACAAGCCGATCCCGAGGGGCGGCGAGCGCACGAAGCCCCCGCTCGGCTGGCCTCGCGAGACGGACAGCCTGTGCCCGCGCTGCGTCAAGGAGGCGCGCGACGAGATCCTGAGTGGCAGGGCGGACTGGACCAAGCTCATCACGGACAAGCCCGGGGAGATCCGCGCCAGCATCGTCGCGCGCGAAGGGCGCGTGGTGATGGAGAAGACGTGCCCGAAGCATGGCTTCTTCTCGGACACGATCTCGATCGACCCGGCGTTCCTGGCGCGGATCGAGCGCCTCTTCGGCGGCCGCGACGTCGAGATGACGAAGGACAGGATCCACAACCACGGATCCAGCACCATCCGTTACGGTCGCGGCGCGGTGCTCACGGTCGACCTGACGAACCGCTGCAACATGATGTGCGACCCGTGCTTCATGGATGCCAATCAGGTCGGCTACGTGCATGAGCTCTCCTGGGAGGAGATCACGCGGATCCTGGACGACGCGGCGGCGGTGCGCCCGCGCCGCCAGATGTCGATCCAGTTCTCCGGCGGCGAGCCGACGCTGAGCCCGCACTTCCTCGACGCGATCCGGTACGCGCGCGAGAAGGGCTACTTCGCGGTGCAGTGCGCGACGAACGGGATCCGCTTCGCGGACGAGCTGGGCTTCGCCAGGAAGGCCAAGGAAGCGGGCCTCCGGATGGCGTACCTGCAGTTCGACGGGGTCACGAACGCCGCGAACGGCCACCGGAAGATCGGGAACCTCTACGACGTGAAGCTGCGGGCGATCGAGGAGCTCTCGGCCGCCGGGATCGACGTCATCCTGGTCGTGACGATCGTCAACGGGGTCAACAACGATCAGGTGGGGCCCATCATCGACTTTGCGGTCCAGAACGCCGACAAGATCACCGTCGTCAGCTTCCAGCCGGTCAGCTTCACCGGCCGCGACGAGGACATCTCCGACGAGCTGCGCGAGAAGCAGCGCTATACGCTGAGCCACCTCGCGCACGACATCGCCCGGCAGACCGGCGTGACCGACCCGCTGCGCGACTGGTTCCCCCTGTCGGCGCTCAGCCCCTTCGGCAACGTGACCGACCTCCTCGACGGCCCCGACAAGGACTGGGGGCAAATCAACTGCGGCTGCCACCCGAACTGCGGGATCGGGACCGCGCTGTTCGTCCACAAGAAGACGAAGCAGATGGTCCCGCTGCTCGACTTCATCGATGTCGAAGGGCTGCTCTCCGACCTGCGCGCGATCTTCGACGCGGGGCACAGCCGCGCCCTCACGAAGGCGCAGGTCGTCGCAGCGCTGCTGCGCCATTACCAGCCGGACAAGGCGCCGCCCGGCTTCCACCTCGCGACGCTCGTGAAGCAGTTCTTGAGCCAGACGGGCGCCGCGCACGCCGGCGAGGGCGACGCCCGCGAGTACGAGTGGCGTGTCCTTTTCGTCGCGGGCATGTGGTTCCAGGACCTGTTCAATTACGACTTCCGCCGCACCGAGATGTGCATCATTCCGTACGGAACGCAGCTCGGCGAGATCAGCTTCTGTGCGTACAACACCGGGGCTGGATGGCGGAATATCCTCGAGAAGATGAAGGCCAACGCCACGGTGGCCGAGTGGTACAAGAAGCACGGTAGGCACCCTGTCTATGCGAAGAATCAGGATCTTCCTTTACCGACCTACGACAACCCCCTGACGATCATCGAGCACGACCTTGCGTTGCGCGAGCGCGAGCAGGGCGGCGCGCGCTCACGGCGGACGGCCAGGCGGCTGCCGATCGTGAGCTGATCGCGCCCCCACCCCGCGCGCGGCTAGGGCAGCGCAGCGCAGCGCAGCGCTGCCCCGGATCGCCGAGAGACAGGTCACGTGAGCCGCTGGGCTCGGCGATCGGTCGCAGGGCACCTCACATCGACACAGAATCCGGTTCTCCTCGCGGCCGTGTGGGAGGAGGCTCGCGTGAGCGGCGCGGGAGTCGTGGAGAACGCACCACGCATGGTGTAGTCTGGTCACGTGACCTTGCACGCGGGCCGCTATGAGAGCTTGCGCGCCATCGCGTCAGGCGGCATGGCGACGGTGTATCTCGGGCGGGCCCTGGGCGCCGGCGGGTTCGAGCGCCTCGTCGCCCTGAAGATGATGCACCCGCACATCGCGGCGGAGCCCGAGTTCGTGGCGATGTTCCTCGACGAGGCGCGCCTCGCGGCGCGGGTCCGCCACCCCAATGTCGTCGCGACCTTCGATCTCGTCGAGGACCCGCTGTTCCTCGTCATGGAGTACATCGAGGGGCCGTCGCTGCACAGCTTGCTCCGCACGTGCGCGCGGGCGAAGCGGCCCGTCCCGCTCGGGATCGCGCTCCGCATCTTCCTCGACGTGCTCGCGGGTCTCCACGCCGCGCACGAGCTCACGGGGGGCGAGGGCGAGCCGCTCAACCTCGTGCACCGCGACGTCTCGCCGCAGAACGTGCTCGTCGGCGTCGACGGCATCGCGCGCATCACCGACTTCGGCGTGGCCCGCGCCGAGACGAGGCTCATGTCGACGCGGGGCAACGCGCTCAAGGGGAAGCTCGCCTACATGGCGCCCGAGCAGATCCGGGCCGCGAACGTCGACCGTCGCAGCGACGTGTACTCCGCCGGCGTGGTGCTCTGGGAGATGCTCACGGAGGAGCGCCTGTTCAAGGCCGACAACGACGGCGCGCTGCTCGCGCAGATCCTCCAGGGCGCGCCCACGGGTCCGCGCGGGGTGGTCCCGTCGGTGCCGGCCGCGCTCGACCAGATCTGCCTGCGCGCGCTGCGCACCGACCCCGACGATCGCTTCCCGACCGCCGCGGCGTTCGCCGAGGCGCTGGAAGACGCAGCCACGCAGACGCCGGGCCTCGCTGTGTCGTCGCCCCGGGCGGTGGAGGCGCTCATCAAGGAGGTCGGTTTGCGCGGGCCGCCGGAGAGCCTCACCGCGCCGGTCAGCGCGCGGGGCGGCCCCGCGTCGGCGCCCCGGTCGGGGCGATCGCCGCTGAGCCAGCGCTCTCCGTTGAGCGATCCTCTGCCGCTGAGCCCGCGCTCTCCGTTGAGCGATCGTCTGCCCCTGAGCCAGCGCGCTCCCCTGACCCAGCGGAGCGTCGAGGCGGCGCAGGACAACTCGGGCGCCGAGGGCAGCGCGCCGGGGCTGGGCGCCGTCGTCTCCGAGGCCGTCTCCCGCGGCCGGCACCACATCGTGCGCCGCCGCGTGCTCGCCAGCGCCTGCGCGGTCGCGCTCGCGGTCGGGGCGGGCGTCTTTCTCGCCGCCGGCCAGCAAGAGCCAGCCGCTCCCTTCACGGCGGAGAGCGCCTCTGCCTCCCGGATCTCGTCCTTCTTCCCCGCCGCCGCGGCGGCCAGCGGGCCGGTCCAGGCGGCCGCGCCCGGGCATCCCGGCGAGCTGGCCGGGTCCGCGGTCCCCGGCGGCTCCGCTCAGGGCGTGATTCCCGGCGGAGCCGCCCAGAGCCCCGCCCCGAGCTCCAGAGCGACCCCGCCCGCGGCCGTCAAGCCGAGGACGAGCCGGCCCGACACGCGCACGACCAGCGGATCCACGGCCCCGACGGCGAAGCCGGCCACCCGCTCATCGACCGTTCGGAGCGCGGCGCCGAAGACCGCGCCAAAGGCGCCAGAGCCGAAGCGGAGCGCTCCGCGGACGACCTCCCGGACGCCCTTCAAGCCATCCGGCCTGTGACGCACGCAGGGCTGTGACGCACGACGTCACCGCGGAGATAGCCCAAGACGGTACGTGCGCATGGATCCAGCGCGCCCCCCCGGGCGAGCCATGATCCTTTTCGCCGCCTCGTCCAACACTCCGACCATGGAGACACGTCCAACACCCCGACGACCGCGAGCACCCGCGACCTCGGCGCCGATAACGCGACGTCGGGTCGCGCTATCGCACATTGAACGCACGGCGTCGCCTACATGCTCACGGAAGACAGCAGAACGTCAGTGGCCGCCTCACGAGCGCGATAGGGGAGGTAGGCTATTCTTGTCGTAGGGCGGTATGTGCTCGCCCAAGTGAAAGACGCGCCGCGCGTCGGACGTTACCCCGGGGGGAACCAGCTCATGCGCTCGCTTTTTGAGCAGGTCGTCGAGTGCTGTGGCCTCGCACCCGCGTTCGCCAGAAAGATCATCCAGGAGGCCTGCGAGCGGAGCGATGTGTCACCGCCCGAAGCGATGACGCCAGCCGATCTCATCCGCACGCTCCCTCACATCCGCCAGGCCCTCGGCGTCTTCCTCGATCCTGGGGAGGTGGCGCTGAAGACGGCCGCGATGCGAGCCCTCGTCAAGGGCTCCTGGCCGTCGATGGCCGCGGTCGTCCCCCCTGGTTCGAACCAGGAGAGCCGGACCCCTCAGGACGAGCCGAAGGCCAAATCGAGCTCGTAGAGCTCGTAGTGCGAACGCCGCATTCCGAGCGCGACATACGTCGACTGCGCTCGCGCGTTCGCGGTCTCCACGTACAGGCGGATACCGCATACGTCCCCCGCGTCCGCCGCCATCTCGTGGACTCGCCGATACAGCGCCCGGAAGACCCCGCTGCGCCGCTGCGCGGGGGTCACATAGACGGACTGGATCCACCAGAAAGTGCCGTTTCTCCAGTCACTCCATTCGTAGGTGACCATCAGCTGCCCGGCCATCTCGGAGGCGTGCTCGGCCACCAGATAGAACCCTTTGGCGGCATCCGCGATCAGCGCGGCGGCGCCGCGGAGGGTGGTGGCGGCATCCAGCACCTTGCCCTCCGTCTCGAGCGCCATGGCCCGGTTGTTCGCCGCGATCAGCGCGGCGTCGGTGGGCGCCGCCCGGCGGATCACGAGCGCTGTCACGAGGCGACCTCCCGGCGGGCGTCGCAGGGACGTTCTCCGGCCGTACGGCCGGAGAGCGCGGAAGCGCGGCAACGGATCGACATGGCCGACCCCATACCGCGGGCAGCACGGCTGCTCAATGAGCACGCGCACCACACGCACGACGCGCACCACACGCGGCGCCGCGATCCAGCGACGAGCCAGCGACGAGCGCGCGGCCGGGCCGGTGACGACCGTCCGCGAAGGCGTCGCCGCGGCGCGTTATGTTTCGAGGAGCGATCCTCGACGAGCGCGCCCGGCGCTCGGCGCGTGGTCCATGGCTCCGCCGCGCCGGCTGCCTCTTGCGGCGCTTGGCGGAGGTTGTGCTCCTCGCCCGATCGCGCATACCCTCCGGGCGCCGAAGCCTCCCGGAGGGTGACCCTTGACACTGCTCGTCAGCGACTCGATTGCCCAGCGCGTCCAGCGGCTGGAGATCCCTTTCAACAGCTTCGGGGTCGATCCTTACGGCATCTCCCAGAAGCACCTGGGTCTCTTCTTCTCCCTCCTGGACTTCTTCTATCATCATTACTTCTCGGTGGGCGTGACGGGCCTGGAGAACGTCCCCGCGCGCGGGCGGGCGATGCTCGTCGGCAATCACTGCGGGGGAGTCGCCATCGACGGGGCGATGGTGGTCGCGTCGATGTTCTTCGCGATGGATCCTCCGCGTCTGGCCGAGGGGATGGCGGAGAAGTTCATCAATCGCCTCCCCTTCACATCGCTCTGGTCGAGCCGCACGGGGCAGTTCACCGGCCTCCCCGAGCACGCGAGCCGCCTCCTCGAGGACGAGCGGCTGCTCATGGTGTTCCCCGAGGGGGCGCGCGGCACCGCCAAGCTCTACAGCGAGCGCAACTCGCTCGTGCACTTCGGATCGGGGTTCGTCCGGCTCGCGATGAAGACGAGGACGCCCGTCATCCCCTTCGGCTTCGTCGGCGGCGGCGAGGCGGTGCCGACCATCGCCAACTCGTACACGATCGGCCGGCTGTTCGGCGTGCCGTACATCCCGATCACCCCGTACCTCATCCCGGCGCCGCTGCCGGTCCAGCTGGAGATCACGTACGGCGAGCCGATGACGTTCGCCGGGACCGGCGCCGAAGAAGACGAGGTGATCCTTGGCCACGTCGAGCAGGTGAAGGCGAGGATCGCAGAGCTCATCGAGGCCGGGCGAAAGCGGCGCCGCGGGAAGCTTTCGGTGGACTTTCGCGGCGCCACGTCGCCCAGGCCCGCCTCATCGAAGGAGCACGCATGAGGGTCCTCATCCCAGGGATCACCGGCCAGCTGGGCCGCATGGTCGCGACGCGCCTCCTCGAGGAGGGGCACGAGGTGATCGGCATCGACCGGCGGCCGTGGCCGACCGCCCCGGCCGGCATCGAGATGCACAACGTGGATCTGCAGAAGCGCGCCGCGGAGGACGTGTTCCGCAAGACCCGGCCCCAGGCCGTCATCCACATGGCGACCGTGACGCACCTCGTGGAGCAGACGGAGGAGCGGTATCGGATCAACCTCGGCGGCACGCGCGTCGTCTTCGACAACAGCCGCGCCTGCGGGGTCGAACACGTGATCTTCGTCGGCCGACATACCTACTACGGCGCCGGCCCCGAGTCGCCGCTCTACCACACGGAGGAGGATCCTCCGATGGCGGTGTCCACCTTCCCCGAGCTCGCCGACCTCGTCGCGGCCGATCTCTACGCCTGCACGGCGCTCTGGCGCGCTCCCGAGCTCTGCACGACCGTTCTCCGCATGTGCTACACGCTCGGCCCGACAGGCCACGGCACGCTGGCGAGCTTCCTCCGCGGCCCCCGCGTCCCGTACGTGCTCGGGTTCGACCCGCTGTTCCAGTTCATGCACGAGCAGGACGTCGTGACCGCCATCTGCCTCGCCCTCGAGAAGCGCATCCGCGGCGTCTACAACGTCTCTGGCCCGCAGCCTGTGCCCCTGTCGCTCATCATCCGGGCGGCGGGCCGGGTGGCGGTGCCCCTCCCCGAGTTCGTGCTGCGCAACGCGTTCGGCCGCTTCGGCCTGCCGAAGCTCCCTCGCGCGGCGCTGACCCACATCAAGTACCCCGTCGTCGTGGACGGGGCCGCGTTCCGCGCCGCGACCGGGTTCAAGCACGCCATCGACGAAGCCCAGGCCATCCGCGAGTACCGCGACGCCCACCCGGTCCCAGCGAGCCGCCCCTGAGCCCGGGACAAGGTATCATGAGATAAGGAGGTCCCGATGTTGTCCGAGAAGGTCAAGCAGTTCGCGCCGGCCAGGCTCACCGCGGACATCGACGATCTGCCCGAGCCGGAGAGGAGAGCGCTCGGCAAGCTCATCGAGGCTTCGCGGCAGCTCGATCCCGTGTTCGATCGGCAGGCCTACGCCGGGAACCCGGAGCTCCGCGAGAAGCTCGTCGCGGACGGCACCCCGGAGGGGCGGGACAGGCTCGCCTACTTCGACATCATGCGCGGCCCTTGGGACAGGCAGGATCACCACCGCCCCTTCGCCATCGACAGGCCCCATCCTCCTGGCGCTGGCTTCTACCCGGAGGATCTCTCGGCCGACGAGCTCAACGCGTGGGTCGAGCAGCACCCGGGCGACAAGGAGGCCTTCAACAGCCTGTTCACGCTCATCCGCCGGGACCAGGGCCGGCTCGTCGCCGTGCCGTACAGCCAGGCCTACGCGGCGTGGCTCGGCCCCGCCGGCGCGCTCCTCGAGGAGGCCGCGGCGCTCACCGCGAGCGAGAGCCTAAGGCGGTTCCTGCGGTCCCGGGCCGCTGCGTTCCGCTCCGACGACTACTATGCATCCGACAAGGACTGGATGGACCTCGACAGCCGCGTCGAGGTGACCATCGGCCCTTACGAGACCTACGAGGACGAGCTCCTCGGCCTCAAGGCCTCGTTCGAGTCGTTCGTCACGGTGAGCGACCCCGACGCTTCCCGGAACCTCTCGAAGTACAAGGAGCTCCTCCCGGAGATGGAGCGCAACCTGCCTGTCCCCGAGGACGTGAAGACCGCGCGCGGCGGGGAGAGCCCCATCCAGGTCGTCGACCTCGTGTTCAGCGCCGGCGACGCCCGCAAATCGGTCCAGACGATCGCGTTCAACCTGCCGAACGACGAGCGCGTCCGCGCCGAGAAGGGGGCCAAGAAGGTCCTGCTCCGCAACGTCATCGAGACGAAGTTCGAGCTGATCATGCGCCCTATCGCCGAGCGCATCCTCGACCCGGCGCAGCTCGAGCACCTGTCCTCCGACGCGTTCTTCAACGAGACGCTCTTCCACGAGCTCTCGCACAGCCTCGGCCCTGCGTTCACGACCGTGAGCGGGGAGCGGGTCGAGGTGCGGATCGCGCTCGGCCCGACGTACTCCGCCCTGGAGGAGGCCAAGGCCGATGTGATGGGCGCTTACAACGTCCTCTTCATGATCCAGCGAGGCCACTTCGCGGCCGATTTCAGGGAAAAGCTCCTCATCTCCTATTTCGCAGGGCTCTTCAGGAGCACCCGATTCGGCGTGGCCGAGGCGCACGGCAAGGGGGCCGCGCTCCAGATCAACCGGTTCCTCGAGGAGCGCGCCGCCCGCTTCGACCCGGCGACACGGCGCTTCACCGTCGACGCCGAGGAGCTCGAGGCCGCCATCACCCGCCTCGTCCGCGATCTCTGCATGGTGCAGCACCGCGGCGACAGGCTGGCCGCCGGCGAGCTCCTCGCCAGATACGGAGAGGTCTCGGAGCCGATGCAGCACGCGCTCGGCGGCCTCGAGGGGATCCCGATCGACATCCGGCCGATCTACCCGCTCGCCGGCGAGTGAGCCGCCGGCGAGCGGCGCTCACGGCCCGATCTGCACGAGGAACGCGTCGCCGGCGCCCTGGCTCACGGCCGTGGCTGCGCCGCGATCGAGGACGCCGTCGAAGCGGCCGGTCACCCAGCCATCGCCGAGCAGATCGACGGCGACGGCGGCGCCGCGCTGCTCGCCCGAGTCGCCGAACGAGCGCAACCAGATCGGGTTGCTGGCAGGGTCGAGCTTCGCCACGAACACGTCTGCGGCGCCCGTGGCCGAGTGCGCCTCCGTTCCGACGTCCAGGTTCCCCAGGAAGGAGCCGGTGAGGAGGATGTTGCCCGCGAGATCGACCGCGACGGAGGCGCCCTCCTGGTCGGCGTCGTCGCCGAAGTCCTCGCACCACTGCAGGACGCCGTTGTCGTCCAGACGGATGAGGAAGACGTCCTTGTCTCCATTGCTCGTGAGCAGCGACTCGCCGAGGGAGATCGCTCTCCGGAACGAGCCGGTCACGAGGATGTTGCCCGCTCCATCGACGGCCACGCCGAGCGCCTCGGCCGCGTTGGTCGCGTCGGCCGCCTTGCTCCAGACGTGATCGCCCGAGGGGTCGAGCTTCGCGACGAACAGGTTGGTCTTGGCGTCGGTGGTGAGCGGCCTCTCGCCCCCGAAATCGACCTCCCCGCTGAACCAGCCGACGACGACGATGTCGCCGTCGCCGTCGACGGCGACGCCGGTACCGGCCTGATCTCCCTGGCCGCCGAACCGCTTGGCCCAGTCGACGTGGCCGGCGGCGTCGAGCTTGACCAGGAACGCATCGCTCCTGCCGTGGCTCTCCAGGGTGAACCGCTCGCCCCGGCGGCCCTCGCCGAAGTCGAGCGTGCCCGAGAACTCGCCGGTGATGAAGGCGTTCCCCGCCTGGTCCACGGCGATCGCCGCCGCGTGTTGCGTGGCGTCGTCGCCGAACCGCCGGCTGAACTGGTGCGCCCCGGTCGCGTCGAACCGCGCCACGACGACGTCGGCGCGGCGGCCGGCGCCCTCGAGCACGCCGCCGCCGAAATCGACGTCGCCGGCCGCGCTGCCCGCGAGCACCACGTCGCCCCCCGGCGCGAGCGCGACCGCCCGGGCGACGCTGTCCGCGAAGCGGCGGCCGAACCGGAACCGACCCTCGCGCGTGGAGGCGTCGCGGGAGAACGAGACGAGGAAAGCGTCCGGCTCGCCGAGCGCGCCCAGCTCGTCCGACGGGCCCGCGCCGAGATCGGTGCTGCCCGACGCCGAGCCGACCACGACGACGGCGGCGGCGGAGGCGGCGATGCCCAGGCCCTGCTGAGCGCCGGCCCCGCCGAGCGCGACGCTGTGCACGGGGTCGCCCGTGCACGCTCGCCCGTCGCAGTTCTCGTCCTCGGGCGTGGCGCAGCTCTCGAACGCGGGCAGCACCTGGCCGACGCAGGCGCCGACGTCCGTCCCGTCGTCATTGCACGCGGCGACGCCGGCGACGCAGAGGCCGACGCCCTGCGTGCCCTGCGGCCCCGCGTAGCAGGCCGCCTCGGTGAGGGGAACGCAGATCTCCTGAACCTCGCCGCCACCGCCCGCCCCGCCGCTGCCGCCTCCCCCCGCGCCCACCGGCACGGGATCCGCCGCGACGTCGGGGAACGGCGCGATGAAGGCGCACGCGCCGAGGCCGGCGCAGGCGAGGGCGAGCGCGGCGACGACGCCCGCTCCGGGGCGAGGTGCGCCGCTCACAGCACTCCCCGCACGGCGACCCCGGCGCCGTCCGCGCCGACCCATGGCGAGAGCGCCGTCGGGCGGGGGGCGCGCGGCGCCGCGGGCGCAAGCCGCGGCCCGGCGGCGTCCGGAGGAGCCGCGGGCGAGGAGGACGAGGGCCAGAAGAGGTAGGCGGCGAAGCCGCCCGCGATGACGGCGGCCCCGGTGAGCACCGTGCTCGTGACGGCGAGCGCTTGCCCGCGATCGTGCAGCGCCTGCCGCTCGCCCAGCGAGCCCGGGGCAGGGTTCTCGTTCTTCTTCAGGAAGCTGTGCCGCACGTCGTACGCCATGGCGCCCGTGACCACGGCGCCGGCGGCGAGCGCGGCCGCCGTCCCCACGACGACCACCGGCGAGATGCGCGGGCCCGGCGCGGGCGCGCTGGGCAGCGCCTGGCGCGCGGGCGCGCTCGACCGCGGGGCCGCGAGCGAGCGCTTGCGGCCGAGCTCGGCCCGCAGCTCGACGACCGCGCCCGTCTCGGCCTGCACCGTCGCCTCGAACCGCGCCGCATAGTTCTCGGCCGCCACCACGACCCGCCGCGCCCCGGGGCTCACGAGGATGGCCGCGCCGACGAGGGCGGCGTGGATCGGCTCACCATCGATCTCGACGCGCACGCCGGTCGCGTCCTCGGGCAGCTGCAGGACGATCTGCGACGTCTTCACGCGAAGCTTCTCTAGTCGTGCCCGCGACTCCCTGGCGAGCGCGATCTCGTTCCGCGCGGTCGCGCCGGACGCAGCGAGCTCAAATGCGTTGAGCGCCTCGACGACGTGGCCGAGCGCCTCGTGACAGACGCCGAGGTGATACCAGAGAGGTGGGGACACGACGATCTTGCTGATGCGTTCGTACGTCTCCAGCGCCTCTGCCCACCGGCCGCCGTCCTCCGCGGCGAGGCCGAGCGCGAAGAGGTGCCGCGCGGACGCGAGCTCCGCGGCGCTCGGCTTGTGGGCCGCAGCGAGAGCCGCAGTGTCGCTCGCGACCGCGGCCGGCGGCGCGCGGCTGGCGTCCTCCGGGGAAGGCTCGGCGAACGCAGCCGGACCGACGCCGACCAGGGCGAAGAATACCACTCCGCCGATGGTGATCCGATGCTTCACCCACGCCTCCTTCCATCACCAAGCGATAGAGGCAGTCTAACCGTACTCACGCCGACCGATCCTCGACAACTGGAAAATTGTTTGAGATTAGCGTCCGATCCTGGAACGCTCTTGCACGACCCGCCTGGAACGCTCTCCCACTGTCGGTGAGAGCTTCAGCATGGTCGGATTCACGACGACACAGGAGTCGCAGGTACGAGCTGTGATAGCGCCCGTCGATCTTGTGCCAGGCCAGCTTCTCGGCCGCTATGAGCTGCTGATCGCCATCGCGCAGGGCGGAATGGGGACGGTGTGGGCGGCCCGAGAGCGCGGCGGGGCGGCGGGCGACAAGATCGTGGCAGTCAAGACGATGCTGCCGGCGCTCTCCAGCGATCCGCGCTGCAAGCGCATGTTCCTCACGGAGTCGCGCATCGCCTCCCGGATCAAGCACCCCAATGTGTGCGCGATCCTGGATCAAGGTGAGCAGAGCGGGGTGCTCTACTTCGTGATGGAGTGGATCGACGGCGACGCGCTCGTGGCGCTGCTCGGCGGCAGCACCCGCAAGCAGGGCAGCCCGCTCCCCCTGCCCGTCGCGGTGAGGATCGCGATCGAGGCGGCGCGGGGGCTGCATGCGGCCCACGAGCTACGGGACGACGGCGGCGCGCTGATCGGGCTCGTTCACCGGGACGTCTCGCCGCACAACATCCTGATCACGCGGGACGGCTCGGTCAAAATCGCGGATTTCGGCGTGGCCAAGGCCATGGCGCAGGTGGACAACCCGACGACCAACACCGGGCACATGAAGGGCAAGATCCTCTTCATGGCGCCCGAGCAGGTCTATAGCGAGCAGCTGGACCGGCGGTCCGACGTCTTCGCGCTCGGGATCGTGCTCTATCAGCTGACGACGGGCACGCACCCGTTCGCCGCCAGCCACGACCTCGCGACGATGGCGCGCATCGCGCGGCCCGAGCCGGTCGATCCGCCGGGCCCCCTCGTCCCCGGGTACCCCCCCGCGCTCGAGGCGGCGGTGATGCGCGCGCTCGCCAAGGATCCGGCCGAGCGCTTCGCGACGATGGCCGAGCTCGCGGACGCGCTCGAGGCAGTGGACGCCGCCCTCGGCAGCCGCCCTGGCGAGGTCACGGGGTACATCCGCAACGCGCTCGCCGCGCGCACCTCGCGTCGCACGGCGCTGATCAAGGACGCCTTGCGCGCCGCGGAGGGCCGGGCGCGGGGGCGCACCCCCTCGCGCCTCGACCCGCGCCGCCGCGCCCGGACGATCGCCACCGCGGCGGCGCTCGTCGCCTCGGGCGCGCTGCTCGGGGCGGCGACGCTCCTGTGGATCGGCCTCGGGGAGGGCCCCGGCGCGCCGCCCGTGGCGGTGCCCGCGGCGCCGGCCGTCACGGTGGAGCCGCGCCCGGGGGTCGCCACCGCCGAGCCGCGCGCCCCGGAGCCCGCGCGCGTGTCAGAACCGGCCCCGTCCACCGCGCCCGCGGCGCCGCCGTCCTCCACCCCCGCCGCGAGCGCGAGCCCGCCTCGCTCCCGATCGCCTGCCGAGACCGGGCGCGCCAAATTCCGCGAGCCCGGCTTCTAGCGCGCGCCGCGGGGCGCGCGCCGCGGCCCCGCCTCGCGCCGAGGAATATTCGATCGGCGCCGGTTGTCCTCGGGCGGCCGGGCTTGCTATGAGCTCCCACCCGTTATGCACGACGTACGCGCCCTGAACGAGCTGGTCGCCAAAGAGAGCGCCTTCATCGACACCCTGCTGAACGAGGTCGGCAAGGTCATCGTCGGCCAGACGTACATGATCGAGCGCATCCTCATCGGGCTGCTCACCGGGGGACACGTCCTCCTCGAGGGCGTCCCGGGCCTCGCCAAGACGCTCACGGTGCGGACGCTCTGCGACGCCATCCACGCGAAGTTCTCGCGGATCCAGTTCACGCCGGATCTGCTGCCCGCCGACCTCATCGGCACCGTCATCTACAACCACCAGAAGGGCGACTTCACCTCGAAGCTGGGCCCGATCTTCGCGAACCTCGTGCTCGCCGACGAGATCAACCGCGCCCCGGCGAAGGTGCAGAGCGCGCTCCTCGAGGCGATGCAGGAGCGGCAGGTCACGATCGGCGACACGACCTACCCGCTGCCGAGTCCGTTCGTGGTCATGGCGACCCAGAACCCGATCGAGCAGGAGGGGACCTACCGCCTCCCGGAGGCGCAGGTCGACAGGTTCATGCTCATGGTCAAGGTCGGGTACCCCGCGCGGGCCGAGGAGCGGCAGATCATCGACCGCACGACGGCCGTGATCGAGGGCAAGGCCGCGAAGGTGACGACCCCCGAGGAGCTCGTGTCCGCGCGCAAGGTCGTGCGCGACGTGTACATGGACGATCGCGTGAAGGACTACATCGTGGACGTGGTCTTCGCGACGCGCGAGCCCGGGCAGAAGGGGATGCGGGAGCTGAGCAGCCTCATCGAGTACGGGGCGAGCCCGCGCGCCTCGATCGCGCTGGCGCTGGCGGCGCGCGCGCACGCCTTCCTGCGCCACCGGGGCTACGTCACGCCGGAGGACGTGAAGGCGATCGGCCCCGACGTGCTCCGGCACCGGGTCGTCCTGACCTACGAGGCGGAGGCCGAGGAGGTCACGTCCGAGCAGATCGTCCGGCGCGTGTTCGAGGTGGTCGAGGTGCCGTGATCAAGGCCTCCGGCTCGAAGAACCCGCTGCCGCCGGAGCTCCTGAAGCAGCTCCGGCGCATCGAGATCCGGACGCGACGGCTCGCCAACGAGCAGCTCTCCGGGACGTACTCGTCCGTCTTCAAGGGGCAAGGGCTCTCGTTCCGCGAGGTGCGCGCCTACCTGCCCGGCGACGACGTGCGCTGGATCGACTGGAACGTCTCGGCCCGCATGAGCGAGCCGTTCGTGAAGGTGTTCGTCGAGGAGCGGGAGATGACCGTCATGCTGGTCGTCGACGCCTCGCAGAGCGAGCAGTTCGGCACGCGGCGCGCGTCGAAGGCGCGCGTCGCCGCCGAGATCGCCGCGCTCTGCTCCTTCAGCGCCATCAAGAACAACGATCGCGTGGGCCTCGTGCTCGCGACCGAGGCCATCGAGAAGCTCGTCCCGCCGAAGAAGGGGGACAAGCACGTGATGCGCGTCATCCGGGAGATCCTCGGGCACGAGCCGAAGTACACGGGTACGAACCTGAAGCTCGCGCTCGAGACGCTCGTGAAGGTCGCCAAGCGGAGGAGCGTGGCCTTCGTGATCAGCGACTTCTTCGCCTCCGGCTTCGAGCGCTCGCTCTCGCTCGCGAGCGCCAAGCACGACGTGATCCCGGTGATGCTGGTCGACCCGCGCGACGAGGAGCTGCCCGACGTCGGGCTCGCGACGTTCGAGGACCTGGAGACCGGGGAAGAGGTCGTGGTGGACACCGGCGACCGGGCGGTGCGCGACCACTACCGCACCGCGATGCGCAAGCTCCGGAGCGACCGCGACAAGCTGTTCAAGAAGCTCGCGCTCGACGCCGTGGTGGTGAAGACCGGCGAGAGCTTCGTGAGCCCGCTGCGCGACCTGTTCGCCAAGCGGGCGCGGAGGCTCAGGCGATGAGGACGCGTCGCTCCGCGGTCCACGCCGCGCGCGGCGCGAGCCCGCTCGCGTGGGCCGCGCTGGCGGCGGCGCTCGCGTGCGCGTCGCCGGCACGATCGCAGCCGGACGCCGGCGGCGCCGGAGGGCCCGCCGCTGACGACACCCCGCCGCCGCCACCGCCGCCTCCGGCCCCGGCAGCCACGGAGCGCGGCGAGAGCGTGTGGGCCTCGTGCGCGGAGCACGTGCCGCCCGGCGCGACGCGCCCCCGGATCGAGGAGACGTTCCCGAAGAACGGGTTCAGCGGGTACGCGGCCCACCTCGAGATCACGGTCACGCACGGCAAGGGCGAGACGGTGCTGCCGGAGGGCTTCAAGGTCCAGGGCGACAGCGACGCCGCGCGCGCGATCCAGAAGGCGGGGTTCGTCCTGCCGGAGGCCGACGCGGGCGCGGGGCCGACCAGCACGACGACGGCGACCGACGACGGCGCCACGACCAAGCTCGTCATCCCGTTCGTCCCGCTGCCCAAGGAGCCCGGGAGGAGCGCCCTCCTGCTGCCGCCGGTGCCGATCGCCGTGTCCCGCGCGAGCGGGGAGCTCGTCACCGTCTGCACCCGGCCGCACGAGATCGTGATCGAGGACCCGATCGCCAACGAGCGGGATCCCAAGGTCAAGCCGAACCCGCCGCCGCGGCCGCAGCGGGAGGAGTGGGTGCTCGCGAAGCAGCTCACGGCCGGCATCCTCATCGGCGCGGCGCTCGGGCTGCTCGTCGCCTGGCTGGTCCGGCGCTGGCTGCGCCGGCCCCGCGTGGTGGCCGCGCCGCCGCCCAAGCTGCCGTGGATCGCCGCGCTCGAGGAGCTCGAGGCGCTCCGGCGCTCCGACCTGCTCGGCGAGGGGCGGACCGGTGAGTACTTCGACCGCGTGAGCGACTGCGTGCGCAAGTACCTCGGCGCACGGTACGGCTTCGACGGCCTCGAGACGACGAGCGACGAGATGCGGGACCTGCTCGCGCGGGTGCGCCCGCCCGTGCCGGTGCTGCCGCAGATCGCGCGGTTCCTCGCCGACTGCGATCTCGTGAAGTTCGCGCGCCTCCAGCCGAGCGAGGCCGACTGCCTCACGGCGCTCGACGACGGCGAGAACATCGTGCACCGCACGACCCCGCCGGCGGTGCGTCCCGGCGACGGCGCCGGCCCCCGGAGCTCGCCCGCCGGCGGGCAGCAGCCGCCCGCTCGCCCGTCCCGGGCGCCAGAGGAGGCGCCTTGAGCCGCACGAAGCGCGCATCGCTCGCCCTCATCGCGACGCTCGTCGTCGCCGCGCTCGCCTGCGTGTACCCCTACCTCGCGCGCCGCGACGCCTGGTCCTCCGCGAGCTGGCAGAACCCGTGGTTCTTGCTCGCGCTCATCGCGGTGCCCGTCGTCTGGTACTGGGGCATCTTCGCGGAGGACGCGCGCAGGCCGCGGCTGCGGCTCGGCACGGTCGCGCCGCTCGCGCGCGGGCCGCGCGGCCTGCGCAGCCACCTGCGCGACCTGCCGGGCGTGCTGCGCGCCGTGGCGCTCGCGCTGCTCGTCCTCGCGATGGGGCGGCCGGTCAGCGTGCTCCGCGAGCAGCGCTCGGACGACAAGGGCATCGACATCGTCGTGGCGCTCGACCTGTCGGGCTCGATGCGCGCGATCATGGATGCGCGGGCGAGCGATCTACCCGGCCAGCCGAAGCTGCCGCGCGGCAAGCGGCTGACCCGGCTCGACACGGCCAAGCTCGTCCTCCAGGACTTCATCAGCCGCAGGAGGACCGATCGCCTCGGCGTCGTCGTCTTCGGCAAGGCCGCCTACGTGCTGTCGCCGCCGACGCTCGACTACCACCTGCTGACGCAGATGGTCTCGCAGATGACGCTCAACGTGATCGACGGCAGCGCGACGGCGATCGGCGACGCGCTCGGCACCGCGGTCGCCCGCCTGCGCAGGAGCGACGCGCAGTCGAAGGTCGTCATCCTCCTGACCGACGGCGACTCCAACGCCGGGGCCATCTCCCCCGAGTACGCGACCCACCTCGCGACCTCGCTCGGCGCGAAGGTCTACACGATCCAGATCGGCACCGACGACGAGGTCGAGGTCGAGGACGGCATCGATCTCTTCGGGCAGCCGCGCTACGTGCGCCACCGCTTCCCGGTGAACCCCGCGCTGCTCCAGGAGATCGCGCAGAAGACCGGCGGCGCGTCGTACGTGGCGACCGACGCGAAGGCGCTCGCGGACAGCATGCACGACGTGCTCGACCGGCTGGAGAAGACCCGCTTCGAGGCGTCGAGCGCCGCGTACGAGGATCTCTTCCCGTTCCTGCTCCTGCCGGGGGTGTTCCTGATCGGGCTCGACGCGCTCCTGCGCGCCTGGCTGCTCCGGAGGTTCCCGTGAACTTTGCGGCCCCCTGGTTCCTGCTCGGGACGGCGTTCGCCGCGCTGATCGGCCTCCTGCTCATCCTGGGCGGCTTCGGCGTGGCGCGCGCCATCAAGCGCTTCGGCGACGAGGATCGCGTGAAGGCGCTCACCACCGCCGATCCGGCGAAGCGCCGCGCCTGGAAGGGCGTGCTGCTCGTGCTCGCGACGGCGCTCGCGTTCGTGGCCGCGGCGCGCCCCCAGTACGGCAAAGGCACGCGGCTCGTGCCGGCGACCAACGTCGACGTGGTGGTCGTGCTCGACTACTCGAAGAGCATGTACGCGCGCGACGTCGAGCCGTCCCGCATCTTCCGGGCGAAGGTCGAGGTCGCCCGCCTCATCAAGGATCTCGAGGGCGCGCGCTTCGGCGCGGTCGCGTTCGCCGGCGAGCCGATGGGCTTCCCGCTGACCGCCGACGGCGCGGCGATCGCGCAGTTCTTCCGCCAGCTCGACCCGAACGACATGCCGATCGGCGGCACGGCGATCGCGCGCGCGCTCGACCAGGCGAACGAGCTCCTGAAGCGCGACCCGAAGTCCGCCGAGCACAAGCGGATCATCCTGCTCGTCACGGACGGCGAGGACCTCGAGGGCTACCCGCTGAGCGTCGCCCAGGCGATCGGCGCCCAGGGCACGACGATCCACGTCGTTCAGATCGGCGGGCGCACGCCGGAGCCGATCCCGGAGATCGGCCAGGACGGCCGCATCGTCGGGTGGCGGACGGATCGCCAGGGCAAGCCGCTCACGACCGAGCTGTCGCTGTCGGGCGAGCAGCAGCTCGCGTCGATCGCGCAGGCGACGCCGGGCGGGCAGATCATCCGCGCGGAGAAGGGGACCACGGGCATCGAGAAGATCGCCGCGGAGCTCAGGCGGCAGATGAAGAGCGAGCTCTCGGAGCGGGTCGAGACGGTCTACGCGGACGTCTACTTCTACCCGCTCGGCCTCGCGATCCTGCTCCTCATCGCCGAGGTGTTCCTCAAGGATGCTCCGCGCCGTCGCTTCGTGGCGACGCGCCCCGAGGCCGCGCCGAAGCGCGCCGCGTTGGTGAAGGGGCGCCCGCTCGGCGCGGACCTCGCGGCGGGAGCGGGGCAGGCTTCCGGGGGCAACGCGGGAGGGCCGCATGCCGCGTCGTGATCGCAAGCGCGTGGATCTCGCCGGGTTCTTCGCCCGCCGCGGGCGCTGGATCGCGATCGGGCTCGCCGCCGCGTGCCTCACCGGGGCCGCGTTCTCGGCGGCGACCGGGTGCAGCGGGTGGGATCCGACGTCCCCGTTCGAGCGGAACGCGCCGGCGGTCGACCAGGCGATCCGCGATCTCGACGCGGGCAACCTCGAGTCTGCCGAGCAGGCCCTCGAGAGCTACCTGGGGACGGGGCCGTGCAGCGACGCAGGCATCGGGCTGCCGGACTCCGTGCGCCAGAAGCCGAACGGCTCGTTCGATCTCGGGCTGACGCTGTTCCATCTGGCCGAGCGCTACGGTCATCGGTTCGGCGACGAGGAGCTCGCGGACGGCGGGCCGGAGCAGGAGCAGCGCGACGCGCTGCGCGGGATCGAGATCGACTGCGCGCTGGTCCTCCTGAAGTCGATCGGGGCCGATCCGAGCGTGCCGGCCGACCTGCGTGCGCGGGCCCGCTACCTCTCGGGCAACCTCGAGTTCTTGCGGCGCAAGTACGAGGACGCCGTGACGTATTACGACCAGGCGCTGGCCATCATCCCCGGGGTCCTCGAGGAGGCCGGCGGCGACGGCGTCGGCCGGGACGCGGCCTGGAACCGGGCGATCGCCCTGCGGCGTATCGAGGACCAGAAGGACGCCGCGCCGCCGGACGCCGAGCCCGATGCGCCGCCGGACGCCGAGCCCGACGCGCCGCCGGACGCCGAGCCCGACGCCGAGCCCGACGCGGGCGACGACGGCGGCGACCAGGACGCGGGCGACGACGGCGGCGACCAGGACGCGGGCAACGACGGCGGTGACCAGGACGCGGGCAACGACGGCGGTGACCAGGATCAGAGCCCTGACGCTGGCCCGCAGGACCAGACGCCCGACGCCGGCTCACCCGAGCAACCCGAGCCACCCCGCGAGCAGCCCCAGGAGCCGCCGCAGACCGGTCGGCAGGACGATCGCATCCTCGACCAGCTCGAGGAGGCGCCGACGTACCAGGAGCAGGAAGCGAAGAACAAGGCCGGTATGCGGCGCGGCCGCGGCATGGAGGACAAGTGACGCGCCCGCTCGCGCTCGCCCCCCCGCGCCTTGCGCCGCTCGCGACCGCGCTGCTTGTGGCGTTGCTCGCGTTGATCACCCCGCTCCGCGCGCGCGCCCAGCAGCAGCCGGAGCTCTCGGCGCGCGCGAGCTCCACCGACGTCGAGGTCGGCGAGCCGTTCACGGTCGAGGTGAAGGCGCTCGTCGAGCGCGGCGCCGGCATGCCCTCCGATCCGGAGCTGCGTGTCCCGCCCGACCTCTCCATCGTCTCCGGCCCGAGCATCGGGACGCAGATGAAGACCCAGCTCGGGGGCGGCGTCATGATCACGCAGCTGGGCATCAGCGCGACGTGGCAGATCGTCGCGAACAAGCCCGGCCGCTACACCATCCCGGGGCCGACGATCTCGTGGAACGGCAGGCGCCTGCCGGCGGCTCCGATCATGATCAAGGTCGCACCGGCGAGCGGGCGGCCTCGCCGGCCGAGCAACCCGTTCCTGTTGCCCGGCGGCCCGCTGCATGGCTTTCCGTGGCCGTTCGGCGGCTCGGGTGGCCTCTTCGACGACGAGGCGACCCAGGACGAGCCCGAGCCCGAGGCGACAGAGCTGGCGATGCCGCGCGAGCCGGACCCGGTGGTGTTCCTTCGCGCCATCCCCGACAAGACGGCCGCGGTGGTCGGCGAGCAGGTCACGGTCTCGTTCTACCTGTACTTCCGCGAGAACGCCGAGATGACCGAGCCCCGCGCAGCGCCCGCCGCGGACTTCCTTCGCCACCCGCTCCTCGAGGACCCCCGCAACGAGCGCCCCGTGTACACGCGGGTCGGCGGGCACCGCTACGCGGCCCGCCTCGTCGACAAGCTGGCGCTGTTCCCGCTGAAGACGGGCGAGCTGCACACGGGCAGCATGCAGACGCGCATCACCGGGCGCCGGATCGGCGCGCGCGTGCTGCGCGAATCGAACGACGTCGTCGTGAAGGTCACGGAGCCGCCCCTCGCCGGCCGCCCGTCCGGCTATGTCGTCGGCGACGTCGGTCAGTTCACGCTCAAGGCGACGGTGCAGCCGCGCCAGATCGAGCAAGGCGGCTCGGTGGCCGTGACCGTGCAGATCGCGGGCACCGGCAACTTCCCCCAGTCGCTCCGGGTGCCGGAGCGGACCGGGCTCGAGTGGCTCGACCCGGAGAAGCGCGACGCGATCGAGCCGCGCGGCGGCGCGATCGGCGGCACCCGATCGTTCGGCTACGTCGTCCGGATCCAGGAGAGCGGCGCGGTCGATCTCGGGAAGGTCGAGCTCCCCTACTGGGATCCGGCGCAGAAGCGCTACGTGGTCGAGCGCGCCGAGCTCGGCGTCGTCCAGGTCAGCCCGGTGGCCCCTCCGGCGTCGTCCGGGCCTCCGTCCAGGGCGCCTCGCGCCGAGGGCGACGGCGCTGGCCGGGGCGAGCCGTTCGCCGGCATGCCGGGGCTCCGCACGTCGCTCGGCCCGCACGCCCCGCCCGCGACGCGGCCCCTCGACGGCGCGCCGTTCTGGCTGCTCCTGGCCGCGCCGCCGCTCGTCGTGACGCTGTTCGGCGCGGGCGATCGGCTCCTGCGCCGGGCGCGCGATCGCCGCGCGGCGGGCGCGACCTCGCCCGCCCGGCTCGCGGCGATCGCCCAGCGCGAAGCGGAGGAGGCGGCCGCGCAGGGGGATCTCGGGGCGACGGCCGCGGCGATCGAGCGCGCGGTGCACCGGGCGATCGAGTCCGCGACGGGCCTCCGCTCGCGGGGCGTCTTGCTCGCGGAGCTCCCGGGCGAGCTCGACCGGCGCGGCGTCCCCGGGCCGCTCTCGTCGCGCGCTTGCGAGGCGCTGGCCGCGTGCGAGGCGATCCGGTTCGAGCCGACCGCGCAGGAGGGCGGCGGCGCCGCCGCCGCGGCGCTCGTCGAGCAGAGCCGCGCCGTCGTGACCGAGCTCGCGCGATGGAAGCCCGCGTGAACGGCCGCCGCAGGCGCCTCCTCGCCGGCGCGCTCCTCCTCGCCGGAAGCCTCGCGTCGGCGCTGCCGTCGAGCGAGGCGCGCGCGCAGCCGGCGGAGCCCCCGGAGGTGCTGTTCCAGGAGGGCACGGCCGCGCTCGGCCGCGGCGAGTACGGCGCGGCGATCGACACGTTCGAGCTGCTCGCCGACCGCGGCTTCGTGCACCCGGACGCCAGCTACAACCGCGGGCTCGCCTACGTCACGCGCGTCCGCGAGGGCGCGGATCGCCCGGGAGACCTCGGCCGGGCGGCGGCCGCGTTCGAGGAGGCGCTGCGGCTCCGCCCGGGCGACGCCGACGCCGATCGCGCGCTGGATCTCGTGCGCGCCGAGATCACCCGCCGGCGCTCGCGCCGCGCCACGGATGCGGTCGACGTGCGCCCGACGCTCGGCCGGGTCATCGTCGGCCTCGCCTCGGAGCGCACCTGGGCGGCGGCCGCGCTCCTCGCGTCGCTGCTCCTCGCCCTGGGCGTGGTCCTGCGGCGCCGCCCTGCCGGTCCTGCGCACGTCGCGGGCAGCGTCCTTGCGCCGACGGCGCTCGTCGCGCTGCTCGCGCTGGTGCCGCTCACCTATGCGGCGCGGCACCTCCGCCTCACGACCCGGGCTGGCGTCGTGGTGGTCCCCGAGGTCCGGCTCCTCGACGAGGACGGGCGCGCGCTGCCCCGCGCGGAGCAGAGCGCGATCCCCGAGGGTGCGTCGGTCGAGGTCGGCAGGAGATCGGGCGGGCTCGCGGAGGTCCGCTGGGGCGCCACCGAGGGCTGGGTTCCGGCGTCGAGCATCCGGTTGCTCGCTCCATGAGCCGCGCCATCGTGTGCTAGGTTGTCCGCGTGTGGGTACGCCGCGCAGCCATTCGCCCCGTCCCCTCGTACGCTCAGGTGCCGGCGCGCGTCCTGTCCGAGATCGAGGATCAGCTCGCCGAGGATGACGACGACTCGCGCAAGCAGCTCGACGACGCGTTCACGCGCTTCGAGCAGACGCAGCCTGCGCTCGCGGACCGGATCTCCTCGGTGCTGTCCGGCCCGCTCGACGAGACGGCGCTCGCCCTCGGCTATTTCCTGACGCTGGCGATCTGGCTCGCCTTCGACGAGCTGTTCGGTCAGGACCTCGACGAGGTCACCGAGACGGCGCTCACGGGCGTCGAGGAGTCGCTGAACCTGGACGAGCAGATCCGCCTCCACGATCCTGCCGAGGCGGTCGACTCGGACGACGTCATCGCGATGGAGCAGCCCGACGTCCTCGCCTTCGTGCAGGAGCACCTCGACGCGGCGCTCGAGGCGAACGCGCACGAGGTCGACGTCGACGACGTCCACGCGATCTACCGGGTGGTGCTGATCGAGATCCTGGCGCTGAGCTACGCCGTCCGCCCGCCCTCGAACTGGGTAGCGCTGACGACCGAGTTCACCGCGTAACGCGTCTCCCCCGTCTCGCAACCACCGCTCTTAACGTGCCGAGAAGGTGGCCAGGAAAGCTGGCATCTCGGCGCTGCGGCCGTCCTCGAGGAGGACGGTTCGGCGCGGGGCATTGATCGCGTCGAGCACGGCGACGAGCTCACGGAACGGCGTCTTGTTGTCGCTGTGGAGCACGGCCTGGTCGGCGCGGCGGTCGCTCGGGGCGCGGTGCTCGCCGCTCCGCTCCCACTCGCGCCGGATGGCCTCGCCGAGCTCTCTATAACGGATCGCGGTGGCTCCCGCCCCGCCGATCTCGACAGGACGTTTGGGGACGCTCACCTCGCTCAGGACGGTCGCGCCCTGCTTCCACACGAGGTTGAACCGGTCCTCGCCGACATGGACGTGCATCGTCCTGAGAGGCTCCTTCTGGCACTCCTCCCCGCACCCCGCGGCGGCAGGCACCTCCGCGCTGGTCTTGAGCCGCGAGTTCGTGACCCACACCGCCGTGATCAGCAGGAAGGCGATGGTCACCATCAGCAGATCGATGAACGGAATCATGTTGATCTCGCTGTTTCGCGCCCGCCTCTCGCCACCTCCCACGTCGACGCCTGCCATGGCTGCCTCCTTGTGTGCTCGTGTTGTCGCCGCGCACTCGCCAGCTCCGCGGCCGCGCTGCGATAAGAGGACAGAGCGCGGCGCGCGCCGGATGTTCCTGGAAAGCACCAACGTCCGCTCCCCTCGCCACGGGTGAACCACTCGCGCGCGTGGGCCGCGCCGGCGATCCCGATGAGGGAAGACCGCGACGAGCGATCCCTCGGGCGGCCCACGCTCCGCATCGTCCACTATTTCGGAGGCGCTTCGATCCGCCCAGCTCAAAAAGATGCAACGCGTCGTTGTCAAGCAGCCTCATCATCGGACGCCCTGAACATGGAAAGGGCAGACGAGAAGCTCGATTTCTTCGGCATAGGCGAAGATGCGGCAGCCTTGCGCCACGGACGACGGGGCGTCGTGCCGCCCTCGGGTCAACGCAGCGTGCCGCCCCTCGTGCGTCATGGCCGAGCTGTCTCTTGACAGACAATCCGTTATAACGGATGATGTACCTACGGGTTGGAGGTGAAGCGGATGCGCCCCCAGAGTGCTCAAGTGATCGACCTCGAGGAATACCGGCAGCAGCGGCGGGCGGCTCGGAACAAGCATGTTCCCGAGAGCGACAGGCCGATGTCATCGGGGAGCTCTTTGACCATGCCGGTCGCCCTCTGGTGGTTCCCGATCTGGACGTGGATGCCCGTCTGGCAGGTGCGATGAAATCCGTCCGTCAGAACACGCCACGGAGCTCGCCCGGGCTGGTCTGCGGCGATGGGCTCGGCGCGTCGTTGCCCGTGGAGGGCTATCAGAACGGCGTGCAAGCGTCCGCCGCATCGACGGGGCGCCCCTCTTCGCCTGCTGGACCGCGCTCGCACCGCAGGCCGGAGAGCTTCGCTGGCCCCGCGAGCTCGTACTCCAGCCGCACCAACGGAACAAACGGAGAAGCGCCGCAGCGGGACGTGGACGAGGCGTCTGGAGACGCCTGGGCCTACGAGATGGCCCCGCAGGACGCCTCCTCGGCGCTCACCGGCATCGTCGGGGCCAACCTGCGTCGCCTCCGGACCAAGCGTGGGCTCTCCCTCGAGCGGCTGGCGAAGGCGTCTGGCGTGAGCCGGGCGATGCTCAGCCAGATCGAGCTCGGCCAGAGCACGCCGACGATCAACGTACTCTGGAAGATCGCGCGGGCGCTCGGCGTGCCCTTCTCGGCGCTGATCAGCGACCAGTCGCTCGGCGGCACATCGCTCATCCTGGCCGCGCGCGCCAAGGTGTTGACGTCGCACGACGGCTCGTTCACGTCCCGCGCGCTGTTCCCGTTCGACGTGCCGAGGACCGTCGAATTTTACGAGATCACGCTCGCGCCCCTCGCCACCGAACACGCGGATCCTCACCCGCCGGGCACCGTGGAGAACCTCGTGGTGACCGCCGGGACGCTGGAGATGGTCGTCGGCGCCGAGCGCCATGTGCTCGCGACCGGCGACGCGATCATGTTCGACGCCGACGTACCCCATCAGTACAGGAACCCGACCGATCGGCAGGTCATCTTGTACCTGGTGATGACGTACATCGAAAAGATGGGCTGATCGGGGCGCTCGACAGCCCGGATCACCGAGGCGCCAAGGACGCCGAGAGGACAATAACGCCTTCCGGCGCTCCTCTTCTCCCTCCGGTTCTCCCTCCGGCTCCGCGGCGATTCAAAGAACAGAAGCGCCACGTCTCAGCCCCCGAGATACGCGGGTAGCTCCGCACACCGCTTCTGCCCCAGGACATGAATGTTCGGTGCGGCGCAGCGTCGCCCCTGGCCCGGCGGGCGCGATGGCGGGCCCGAGGCGGGGCCGGCGGAATCGACAGCTGACCGACGCCGGCCAAGCATCACGCCGGGGCGTCACGCGCCCGTCCGCGCTATCATCGCGCCGCCTCGTCCCGGGCAGCCTGGCCCCCGCCGCATGTCCCAGCCCCCTCCCGCGCCCGCGTTCGCCGAGATGACCGTCGGCGCGCACCGCCTCGCGCTCCTCAAGGACGGCGCGCAGACCTACCCGGCCATGCTCGAGGCCATCACCCGCGCCCGGCGCACGATCTGCCTCGAGACGTACATCCTCCGGGTCGATCGGACCGGCCAGCGCTTCGCCGAGGCGCTCATGGAGCGCGCGGCGGCCGGCGTCGAGGTGAACGTCCTCTTCGACGCCTGGGGCTCCTCCGTCTCGTCGTCCTTCCTCGACGGGCTCCGCCGCGCCGGCGTCCGGCCCCACGCCTTCCGCCCCCTCGACCTCTCCGCCCCGCTCGGGAAGGTCGCCCGCCGCGACCACCGCAAGGCGCTCATCGTCGACGGTGCGATCGCCTTCACGGGTGGCCTCAACCTCTCCGACGACTACGCGGCTCCGGAGGATGGCGGCGCCGACTGGCGCGATACCCATCTCCGCATCGAGGGCCCCGCCGCCGCCGAGCTCCAGTATTTCTTCCTGCGCACGTGGCAGCGCACAGGCGGCGCCCCCATCGACGACGAGCGCTACGGCTACGCCGAGCGCAGGCCCGACCCCGCCGTCCAGATCATCAGCAACGACCTCCCCCGCCGCAGGCACCGCCACGGCATCCGCGACGCCTACCGGCACGCCATCGAGCGCGCCCGGCGCAGGATCTTCATCACCAACGCTTACTTCCTGCCGCCGCTCCGGATCATCCACGCGCTCTCCGCCGCGGCCCGCCGCGGCGTCGACGTCAGGATCATGGTCGCCGGCACCACCGACGTGCCCGCGGTCCTGCTCGCCTCGCGCGCGATCTACGGCCACCTCCTCGACGCCGGCGCCCGCATGTTCGAGTGGCGCGGCCGCGTCCTTCACGCCAAGACCGCGGTCATCGACGGCCTCTGGTCCACTGTCGGCTCCACCAACCTCGACAGCCAGTCGCTCCGCATGAACCTCGAGGTGAACGCCGTCGTCTCGCACCGCGGGTTCGCTGGCGCGATGGAGCGGATGTTCGCCGACGACCTCGCCCACTGCCGCGAGATCACCGCCGCGGGCTGGGCCCAGCGCCCCCTCTGGGAGCGGGCCGCCTCGTGGACGGCCTACCTCGCGCGCGACTGGCTCTGATCCCGCGCGGTCCGCCGCGCTCGGCGGGGGATGCTACCGTGCCGGCATGTCCGACTTCCGCCGCTTCCGCGGCACCGAACGCTACCTCACGAGCGAGGCGCTCGAGGCCGCCGTCAACTGCGCGCTGGTCCTGGAGCGGCCGCTGCTCGTCAAGGGAGAGCCCGGCACCGGCAAGACGCTGCTCGCCGAGGCCATCGCGCGGAGCCTGTCGGCCGAGCTCATCACCTGGCACGTCAAGAGCACCACGCGGGCCCAGGACGGGCTCTACGTCTACGACACCGTGCAGCGGCTCTACGACGCGCGCTTCGGCGACGGCGACGTCCGCGACATCCGCCGGTACATCAAGCTCGGCCCGCTCGGTAAGGCGTTCAACGCCTCGGCGCGCGTCGTGCTCCTCATCGACGAGGTCGACAAGGCGGACCTCGAGTTCCCGAACGATCTGCTCCACGAGCTCGATCGGATGCGCTTCCGAATCGCCGAGACCGGCGACGAGATCGCCGCGCGGGAGCGGCCCGTCGTCATCATCACCAGCAACAACGAGAAGGAGCTGCCGGACGCGTTCCTGCGCCGCTGCGTCTTCCACTTCATCGATTTCCCGGAGCCCGAGCTCATGCGGGAGATCCTCCGCGTCCACCACCCCGATCTCGATCGGACGCTCGCCGACCAGGCGATGCAGGTCTTCTACGAGATCCGGAAGAACACCCGGATCCGGAAGCGCCCCTCGACGAGCGAGCTCATCGACTGGATCGCCGTCCTGCGGAGGGCGGGCGTGGGCGAGGTGAAGCTCGACAAGGCGCTGCCGTTCCTCGGCGCGCTGCTCAAGAAGGAGCAGGACCTGGTCGCGCTGGCCGATCAGCTGGCGGGCGGCAGGCGGTTCCGGTCGTAGCGATGTTCGTCGCGTTCCTCTACGAGCTCCGGGCCCGCAAGGTCCCGGTCGGCGCCCAGGAGGCCGTCGGCCTCGCGCGCGCTCTCGCCGCGGGCCTCCACGAGAGCTCGCTCGAAGGCTTCTACCATGTCGCGCGGGCGATGCTCGTCCACTCGGAGGCGCACCTCGACGACTTCGATCTGGCGTTCGCCCAGCACTTCCGCGGCGTGCACGTGGAGGCCAAGGCGGTGACGGAGGAGCTCCTCTCCTGGCTCCGGGATCCCATCAAGATGCGCGCCCTCTCCGACGAGGAGAGGGCGATGATCGAGGAGCTCGATCTGGAGGAGGTGCTCCGGCGGTTCGAGGAGCGCCTCCGCGAGCAGCGCGAGCGCCACGACGGGGGGAGCCGGTGGATCGGGACCGGCGGCACCTCACCGTTCGGCCGCGGCGGCTTCCATCCGAGCGGCATCCAGGTCGGCGGCTCCGCGGGCGGGCGCAGCGGCGCCGTGCAGAACGCCGACGCCCGCCGCTACCGCCCCTACCGCAGCGATGTCACGCTCGACGTGCGCCAGATCGAGGTGGCGCTGCGCAAGCTGCGCGCCTTCGCGCGCGAGGGCAGCGATCGCGAGCTCGACATCGAGGCGACGATCGACGCGACGGCCAGGAACGCGGGCGAGATCGAGATCGTCACGAGGCCCCCGCGCCGGCCGAACACGCGCGTGATCCTGATGATGGACGTGGGCGGCTCGATGGATCCCAGCGCCGCGCTCGTGTCGCAGCTCTTCAGCGCGGCGAAGCGCGCGACGCACTGGAAGGAGCTGAGGAGCTACTACTTCCACAACTGCGTCTACGAGAGGGTCTTCAGGACCGAGGGGCTCCTCGACCCCGTCCCGGTGCGCGAGCTCCTCCGCGAGTGCGGCAAGCACCACAAGCTCGTGATGGTCGGAGACGCCTCGATGGCGCCCTACGAGCTGCTCGGCTCGTCCGGCTCCGGCGGCGGCGCGGGCTCCTCGTTCGATCCCGACGCGCGGCTGCCCGGCGTCGCCTGGCTGACGATGCTGCGCGACCATTTCGACCGCGCCGTGTGGCTGAACCCGGACGGGATTGGCCCCTACCCCCACCCGACCGTCGACGCGGTCAAGAGCATCTTCCCGATGTTCGCGCTCACGCTGGAGGGCCTGGGAGAGGCCATCGCCGAGCTCGTCCGCGGCCGCGGCCGCGCCTGATCCGTGCGGCGCGCCGGCCCGGGTCAACGGCCCGCGCGGCGGAACACCTCCGCCGTGGCCGACGCAACGAGGGCGCGGTCGAGCCAGCGGTCGAGCTCGCGCTCGCTCCTGCACGACGAGATCTTCGCCGCGGCCGCCTTCGTGAGCCGCAATCCTCGCCGAGCGAGGACACGCCTCAGCGCGTCGCGCTTGCCCTCGAGGATCCCCTCCTCACGTCCCGCTTCGCGCCCCTCTTCGCGGCCTTCCTCGCGCCCCTCTTCGCGGCCTTCCTCGCGCCCCTGCTCGCGGCCTTCCTCGCGCCCCTGCTCGCGGCCTTCCTCGCGCCCTGCATCGAGCACGGCGTCGAGATCCTCGTATCCGCGCCGCTGGAGGAGGTTGGTCAGCGTGCTCTTCTCCGCCTCGCTTCGGTCGTAGAGCGCCTCGACCCGGACCGCGTTCTTCAGGATGCCCGGCGCGCTCAGCAGCTCCCCGGGGAGCGCGACGCGCACCTTCCGGCGCGGCTCGTGCACCTCGACCCGCCGTGGACCGGTGAGGCGCACCACCCACAGGAGCTTCGTACCGGCCGCGATCAGGTCGGCGATCTTCTCCTTGAGCGCCTCCTCGTCCTGTCCCACGTCGGCGTACTCGATCGCGAGCTCCGGCACGCCCTTCACCCAGCCCGGCCTGTCGGGCACGTTCCCCACCGCGACGTCCGGCGCCCGGAGGGTGCCCGGATCCGGGGAGTACCCCGTATCCACGCCCACCTCCTTGACCGCCGGGTCCCACCCCACGACCGAGCTGCCCAGGTGGTTCGGCCCCGAGGCACGCCCCCCCGTGGGGGCGCAGTAGACGGGGTGGCCATTCGACAGCTCGTACGGATCCCCCGCGCGGAGGTGCTCCGCGCGAAAAGGGCCGCGCTCCGCCGTCCGGCGCTTCACCTGCATGAGAGAACGATAGCACGCCGGGGACGCGCCCCGAGGAGCTCGCCACGCTCCGCGCCCGTCACGCGTTCGGCAACCACATGCGGAACGCCGCGCCCCCGCACCGGCCCGCCGTCGCGGTGATCTCGCCGCCGTGCGCCTCGACGATGACCCGGCTCAGCGCGAGGCCGAGGCCGGTCCCCTTCACCTTGGCGGTCACGAGCGGCTCGAAGAGGTGGTCGGCCACGCACGGAGGAACGCCAGGGCCGTTGTCCTCGATCTCGAGGTGCGTGCGCTCGTCGCCCCTCCACGCGCGCGTGACGATCACGCCGCCGGGCCCCTCGTCGAACGCCTCGATCGCGTTGAGGTAGAGGTTCGAGAAGACGCGCTCGAGCAGGATCGGGTCGCACAGGAGCGTGAGGTCGGCCGGCGCGACGGCGACCTCGAACCGGACGGCCGTGGGCAGCACCAGCGCGTGCCGCGCGCCCTCGATGAGCCGGCCGAGGTGCGCCGGCTCGCGCCGCAGCGGCTCGCCGCGCGCCAGCCCGAGGACGCTGCCGATGACCTCGTGCGCCTTGCGGATCTCGCACGTCACCCGGTCGAGGTGGCGCAGCAGGCGAGGCCGATCGTCGAGGTCGCGCTGCGCCAGGTAGAGCGACGACTCCGCGACCGCGAGGGCGTTGCGCAGCTCGTGGGCGACGCTCGCGCCGACCGCCCCCGCCGCGGCCAAGCGCGCCGCGCAGCACGCTATCTCGTGAGCCTCCTTTGCCATAAAGCAAAGCGCAGCGTAGCCGATCCCCGAGCGATAGCCCGCGCGCGCTCCGCGCCCCGCCGCCGCCGTCGCCGGGAGGATCTTTACGACACGACCGTCCCGGGCTGGCTCACTCGGCGTCCGCGGCGAGCGGGAGGGCCGCTGTTCGCTCAGGAGCCGGCTTGACGCGGCGCGCCCGCTCGAGATCGAAGAGCGAGAAGCGCTCGCCCGCTGCGGAGCCCGCCGGCGACGTACGGCCGAACAGCTGAAGCCGCACGGCGCGGTGCGGCGGCGGCGTGATCGCGCCCGGCGCCTCCCCCGGCTCTCCCGTGATCACCGCCGCGACCTCGGACGACTTCACCGCACCCGAGCCGCGGATATCGACCTCGACCTCGAGGGCGACGAGATCGCCGACGAGCCCGGCGCGCGCGAGCGCCGCGTGGACCTCGGGCCCGCCGACCTCGGCCCGCACGAGGTACTGGCGCACGTCGACCATCTTGGCGAGCCGGTCGATCTCCCGGCGGATCGGGAGCGACGCGGCCGAGAGGGCGGCGCTGCAGCGGGCGGCGAGGAGCGCCTCCGCGTCGCCGCCGATCGCGGAGCGCGCGAAGGCGAGCGCGTAGCGCGCGCCGGCGATGAGCTTGCTCAGGGACGGGTCCTCCGGGCCGAGCTTGACGGCGCCGCTGAACACGAGCCCGCGCGGGCTCGCGGCCGACATCGCGGCGACGAGCGCGTCGAGCGCGGCGGGATCGAGGTCGCGCTCGAGGCGGAGGTCGACGTACTCGTCGAGGCTGATCACGCCGAGCGAGAGCGCCGGCGAGAAGGTCATGTCGGGCTTCGGGTGGAAGCCCGCGGTGTAGGTCATCGGCGCGCCGACGCGCCGGAGCACGCGGGGCAGCTCGCGCACGACGTCGAGGTGGCCGAGCAGCGCCATCGGCCCGGCCTTCTCGAAGCGGAAGCGGTAGCGGAAGCCGCCGCGCCCCTTCGGCGCAGGCGCGATCCGCCGCGCGCGGTGGGGCGCCTCCCCTTCGGCGCGGGAGGGCTCCCCGTCGTCGCCGCTCTTCGGCTCCGTTGCAGCCGTTGCAGCGACGCTCTCCCGCTCCGCGCCGCCGACGCTCGCCCGCTCCGCGCCGCCGTCGCTCGCCGGCGCGCCAGAGGGACCCGCGGCGGCCACGGGCGGCGCGGCGCCTGCGTCGGTGAGCACCGGCAGCGAGCGCCGGTGGGCGCCGAGCCGATCGAGGAAGGTGAGCCGCTCCTCGCGCATCTGCGTCATGTCGCAGGCGACGCCGCAGTCGTAACAGACGAGCCGCCGCGCGTCGGCCTTGGCGTCGTCGAGGTTCGTGTGGTGGACGAACATGCCGGCGACCTTTCCGCACGGCGGGCTAAGGCGGCTCTGGAGCGCCTTCCTGTACTCCTTCGCGAGGAAGCCCTCCTCGAGGCCGACGTCGATGTGATCCCAGGGCAGCCGCGCCGTCACCGGGAGGGTGCCGAGGTACTTCTCGCGGTCGACGCCGACGTGCGTGAACGCCTCCTCCCACACGGCGAGATCGAGCTTGTCCTCCCACGAATCGAAGCGGGCGCCGTGCCGCCAGGCCCGCTCGAGGACGTCGGCGAGGGGACGGTCGCCGCGGGCGAAGATGCCCTCGAGGACGCTGGCGTGAGCCTCGTGGGTCTTCAGCGTGACGGCGCGATAGGGCCGCACCGTGTCCTTGAGCAGCCGTTGCTTGCGCCCGACCTCGCCGAGCGTGTCCATCGCCGCCCACTGGAAGGGCGTGTGAGGCTTCGGCACGTGGGTCGAGACGCTGACCGTCACGTCGACCGGCTTGCCCTTGCCCGCTGCCCTCCTCCCGGCGCCGGCCGCGCGGGCGCCCGTCTCGACGATGCCGCGCACGTCCTCGTCGGTCTCGGTCGGCAGGCCGATCATGAAGTAGAGCTTCATCTTGCCCCAGCCCCGGCTGAACACGCGCTCGGCCGTCTCGAGGAGCTGCTCCTCCGTGACGTTCTTGTTCACGACGTCGCGCATTCGCTGGGAGCCCGCCTCCGGCGCGAAGGTGAGGCCGGTCGCGCGCACGCGCTTGAGCTCGTCGAGCAGGTCGGGCTCGAGCCCGTAGGCGCGCAGCGACGAGACGCCGAGCGAGATGCGCTCCGCGGTGAGGCGCTCGGTGACCTTCTTGATGAGCGGCGAGATGCACGAGACGTCGGCGGTCGACAGCGCCGTGAGCGAGACCTCGTCCTGGCCGGACCTCTGCACCGCGCGCATCACGGTGTCGACGATCTGCTCGGGATCGCGCTCGCGGACGGGCCGGTAGATCATGCCGGCCTGGCAGAAGCGGCACCCCTCGGTGCAGCCGCGGGCGATCTCGATCGACATGCGGTCGAAGATGGCCTCGGGCCCGCCCGTGGGGCTCTCGTCGGGGAACGGGTACTTGTTCAGGTCGACGAGGGCGCGCTCGATCGGGAACGGGATCCCGGAGGCGAGCGGGCGGTTCACGACCTCGAAGCCGGTGTCGGGATCGAGCCGGGTCGCGTAGAGCGAGGGCACGTAGACGGCGCCGAGGCGCGCGATCGCGACGAGCCGCTCGCGCCGCGGCACGCCCTCGCGCTTGAGCCGCGCCCACGCGAGGGCGACCTCGGTCGCCTTCTCCTCGCCGTCGCCGATGACGATGGCGTCGAGGAAGGGGGCGATCGGCTCGGGGTGGGTCGCCGTCGGGCCGCCCGCGATCACGATCGGGTCGTCCTCGCCGCGGTCCGCCGCGCGCAGCGGGACGCCGCCGAGGTGCAGCATCGTGAGGATGTTGGAGTACGTGAGCTCGAACTGCAGGGAGAAGCCCACGACGTCGAAGTCCCTGAGCGGGCGCGCGGACTCGAGGGACACGAGCGGCAGCCCGCGCTTCACGAGCTGGGCCTCCATGTCGACCCAGGGCGTATAACAGCGCTCGGCCAGCGTGCGCGGGTCGTCGTTCAGCAGCTTGTAGAGGATCTTGAAGCCGAGGTGGCTCATCCCGATGTCGTAGACATCCGGGAATGCCAGGCAGACGCGCGCCTCGACCGACGCCCAGTCCTTCACGACCGAGCCGACCTCGCCGCCCGCGTAGCGCGCGGGCTTCTCGACCTGATCGAGGAAGGAGGCGTACGGGTGATCGGCGAGCAGGGGGAGGCTGTCCATGGCGCTTCGGCGCGTAGCATGGCCGGCCGGCGCCGGCACCCGCGGCCCGCTCGAGCCAGCTCGATCTGCCGCCCGGGGCCGCAGGCCGGAGCGGCGCGGCGGCCTGCTTGGGCTATGCTCACGACGTGCGCGAGCGTGATGCCCACCATGTGGAGATCGACCGGGCGCGGCACGTCGAGTACCGGGACCCCAGCCAGTTCGACCGGATCGCCTTCGCCATGCGCACGCTGGACCGCCTCCGGCCGAAGCGGATGACGGTGGCCGTCTACCCCGCGATCGCCGCGATGCGCGTCGAGCGCGGGAGCAATCTGCAGCGCGGCGAGGGCGGCTCCTGGGCGATCGTCGGCATCCCGCCGCACGCGAGCCGCGAGCACATCGCCTACGCCCTCGCCGAGCTCGCCGGCGTCGAGTCGGTGCCCTACGCCGTACAGAGCCTCCTCGCCGCCGACAGGAACACCGACGCCTAGGCGCGCGCCGCAGCGCCGCTGCACGGACATCGCCGCTGTGCCGAGATCGGCCGCGCGCGGCGGCGGGGCGGATGGTATTGCGCCCCGCACGAGGGAGAGCGACGCTGCCCTCCGTGCCTGCTCCGATCCGGCAACAGATCGCGCGCCACCACGCAGCGAAGGCGGTGTGGAGCGTCATCGTCAGCCTGGATCGCCACAACGGGCCGCGGGCCGCGAGCGCGATGGCCTTCGACGCGTTCCTCAGCCTGATCCCGCTGGCCGCCTTCGCCGGCTATGTGCTCAGCCGGATCCACCAGTGGTCGGATGTGGTGGTGCGGCCCATCCTGCAGGCGGCGCCCCCGGACGTCGCGAAGCTCGTCTCGGAAGAGCTCATCCGGCTCTCGCAGTCGTCGGCGGTCGCGCCGATCAGCATCACCGGCTTCCTCTGGATCACGTCCTCCGGGCTCTCGACCGCCATGGGCGTGTTCGACACGATCTACAACACGCGCGAGCGCCCCTGGTACGTGCGCAGGGCGATCGCGGCGGCGTGCGTGATGGCCAGCCTGGCCGTGGTGCCGGTGGTCGCCGGCGTGGGCGTGCTGATCGGCACGCTCTCCGGATCGACCGGCGCCCGCATCGTCGCCTTCGCCCTCCCCGGGGGCCTCGTCATTTGCATGGTCGCCGCCTTCTTCAGGATCTCGATCCAGCGCCCGAACATCGAGCGACGCCGGATCTTCCCGGGCGCGGTGCTCACGGTGGTGCTCTGGTCCGCCGTGTCGACCCTCTTCTCGCTCTACGTCGCCACGCTCGGCCGCTACGCCACGTTCTACGGGAGCCTCGCGACCGTCGCGATCTTCCTGTTCTGGCTGTGGCTCCTGGCGCTGGCGCTGCTCATCGGGGGCGAGCTGAACGCGCGCCTGGAGCGGGAGCGCGCCGGCGTGACGTCGATCCCGCCCCCCGGCAAGTGGAGCGCGCTCGAGCTCTCCGAGCTGCCCGAGCTCTCCGACCTGCCCCAGAGCGTCACGCCGCCGCCCCAGAGCGTCACGCCGCTGCCCCTGAGCACCACCCTCCCCCAGGGCGCAGCGCTCCCCCGCGGGGCCGCGGCGCGGCTCGGCGACGCCCAGGGCGCGGGCAGCGCGGACGAGGACGAAGCGCGCGGCGCACCGAGCTCGCCGCGCGAGCACCAAGCCGCCGGGTAGGTCGAGGCGGCGGGAGGCCGACGCCCCCGGCGGCCGCGCGCTGAAGGACGGACGGTCGACGCCCGACGGTTCGGCTCGGCACGGGCGGTGAAAGCGCCGTCGCTCGTCCGCCACTCGGCGCTCACTCGGCGCGCATTCGCACGGTGGGTGCGCGCACTTCGCGCAGGGGCATGTCGAGGGCGGGCGTGAGGGGGAGCAGTCGAGCGTGCACGCGCACTACGGAGCGGGGGGTGACGGGGGCGGCGACCGACGCGCCCCGCCTTTGCCGGGCGACGCCGGGCTGTACTTTCTGGGGGCGCTGCACGAGCTCGTCGCCGTCGGCCTGCACCGCCCCGCGCTCGAGGCGCTGTGCGCGGGGCAGCGCGACCTCGCGGAGCCGCCCATCGACCGCGCCTACCTGCTCAAGATCCTCGACGAGGAGATCTGCCGGCAGTTCGGGCATCCGCTCCGGCCGCTCATCGAGCTCGTGCTCAACGCCGCCGACGCGGCCCGCGCGCCGCAGCCCGTCGTCGACGTCGCCGTCACCGACGGGCGCGTCGAGGTCAGCGACGCCGGCGCCGGCATGGGGCTCCGGGCAATCCTCTCACGGCTGCTCATCCCGTTCGCGACGGACAAGCGGCCAGGGATCGATCTCGGCCGGTTCGGGGTCGGGTTCTTTTCCGTGCTCGGGCTGGGGCTCTCGGATCCGGAGAGCTTCAGCCTGCACGTCACCACCGGCGACGGCGTCGAGGGATGGGCGATCCGCGTCGTGGCCTGGCCCAGCGCGGGCGACGCGGGCAGCGCGCCTGCGAGCGCCTCGGAGGAGCTCGGGCAAGCCCGCGGCCGCGCGTCGCCCGAGCTCACCGCCGCCCTGATGTGCTCGGTGCGCCGGATCGCGCCGCTGCTGGGGACGCGCGTGCGCGTCACCTCGGCGCTGCTCGAGACGGCCACGGTCCGCGCGTACCTGCGCGACGCGCTCCACTTCTTCCCCGCGAGCCGCGCCCTCGTGCTGCTCGACGGCGCGGCCGTGAACGACGGCCGGCTGATCTCCGGCGGGCAGCTCATCCAGGAGCGGGTCGCTGTCGCGCCCCAGCCCCCCGGTGCGGCCGCGCTGGAGGCGCGGACCCACCTCGGCGACGCGCTCCTCGCGCGCTTCCACATCGGCGGGCGAGGGCTGCTCCCGAGCATCTCGGCGGCCACCTTCCATGCCGGGGTCAAGGTCGACGCCTGCCTCGCCCTCGCCGAGCTCGCGCTCATCGATTTCCCGGCCGCCGTGGAGCTGACCGAGGGGCGGGACGCGCTCAAGGTCGGGCCCGAGTTCACCGCGGTCGCGACGGCCTTCTACCGGCGCCTCATCGAGCTCGCCGCGGCGAGCGGCGAGGGCCGGCGCACGCGCGACAGGCTCGCCGAGATGGCCGCCCAGATCAGCGCGCTCATGCTGCAATCCGCGGGCTGGGACGAGGTCGCCCTCGATCTCGCGCACGCCCTGCTCGGCCCCGGGCGCTGCATGGTGACCCCCGAGCGGCGCGAGGCGCTGCTCGGGTTCCTCGGGCCGAGCGTGGCGGAGCGGCTGTTCGTGCCGGAGAGCTTCTGGGCGGAGCGCGAGTGGCAGCCGCACCTGCCCGGCGAGCGCGAGCTGCTCGAGGACGAGCTCGAGATCGACCCGCCGGAGACGCTCTCGGCCCTGGCGCGGCGCCGCGGCGACCTCTCTGGGCTGCCGCTGCTCGTCGCGCGGGCGACGAGCCCGCACACGACGATGGTCGCCCTCTGCCGGAGCCGGCTCCAGCCGGACCGCGGCGCGGGCGCGGCGGCGCGCCGGGCGCCGGGCGCGCCGCCGCTCCCCGACGCGCCGGGGCGGCGGCCGGCGGGGCCGCTGCCGTGCCTCGGCACGCGCCGGCTCCTGCTCATCCGCGACGACAGCGCGGCGATGCGGCGTCCCTCGGGCTGGAGCGACTGGTACGCGCTGCGGGCCGCCTTCGATCGGGCCTCCGGGGTGCGCGAGGCCGATCTCGAGCGCGATCTCATCGTCGGCGAACCCGTGGACGGGACGGCCTTCGCGGCGCCCCGGCCCGGCGAAAGGACGTCTGGAGGCGAGCCATGACCCAGATCTCGTACGGGCTTTTCTCGGAGCTCTTGCTCGTGCGGATCCACGGGCGCGCCGAGGCCTACCTGCAGGCGAGCAGCGCGGAGCGCCTCGCGCTCGTCGCCGCCTGCCGCGGCGAGGCGACGGTGCCCGACCTCGCGCAGCGCATCCTCTCCCGCACCATCTACGCGCAGGCGTCGTCGCGGATCGGCCCGCTCCGCGAGCTGCTCCAGAACGCGCTCGACGCGTCGCCGCCGGGCGCCCGCATCGACGTCCGCTCGTCCGAGGACGGGCGCGAGATCTCGGTCACCGATCAAGGCCGCGGCATGAGCCGGACCGAGCTCCTCGCCGACCTGCTCGTGCCCTTCCGGAGCGGCAAGGCGGGCGAGCCCGACGCGATCGGCGAGCACGGGATAGGCTTCTTCTCCGTGCTCGAGATCGCGCCGTGGATCGAGGTGGTCACGGCGACGCCCTCGGGCGGGCACCGGCTGCTCGTCGCGCCGCTCGGCGGGGGGCCGCCCTACGAGGACTTCTCGTGGACGCTCCTGTCCCTGCCCCGCCCCCCGCCCGCGCCGTACGCGGACGGCGCCCGCGCGGGCGCCCCTGCGCGCCGTGTTGACGAGCGCGCCTCCGAGCCGCCCCGCCGCCCGACGACGGGCACCTCGGTGAGGCTGTCGCTCGCGCAGCCGATCTCGCGGCCCGCGCTCGCCGCGGAGGTCACCGCGGCGGTGGGGCTTGTCGACGCGACCGTCGCGCGGATCTACGTGGACGGCGCGCTCGTCAACACGGCGCGCGGGCGCCTCCGCCGCGCCGCGGAGGTGCCGCTCCGTCTCCCGCCGTCGGGCGAGCTCTGCGGCGCGGTCGAGCTGTTCGTCGGCCGGGGCGACGGCATCGAGCCGCAGCTCACGATCACCCAGAAGGGGCTCACGGTGGCGACGCGGATCGATCCCTTCCCTGGCCCCGAGCTCGGGCTTCACCGCGAGCTGGCGCGGGCGATCACGGCGGCGGGCTTCGGCCTGGTCGCGGAGCTGCCGCTCGGCGTGCCGCTCAACAAGGGCCGCTCGGCGGTCGCGGCGACCGCGTCCACGGCGGTCGAGGCGGCGCTCGTCGCGGCCTTCGAGCGGTTCGTCCTGCGCGACGCCCTGTACGACCGCGAGCTCCTGCGCGCGGTCGATCACCGCCTCTCCTCGGTCCTCGACCGGCTCCTCCACGCGGCGCTGCTCGGCGAGAGCATCACGATCGCGTCCGCGCAGGCGGTGGACGAGCTCGATCCGGTCGCGCGCACCCCCACGGTGGCGGCGCCCGAGCAGGTCATCCGCTTCGCGAGCGGGCTGCTCGACGCGCCCCTCTTCCGGTCGATCGTCGTCGACTCCGGCCAGCGGCCCTCGGGGGCGGCGCTCTCCCCGCTCCGCCAGGTCCAGTACCGGAGCGCGCCGCTGACGCTGCGCGAGCTGCTCCAGGCGCACCGGACCGGCGCGCTCCGCCCCCTCGAGGCCGCGCTGTCGCTGTCGTCGAGCCAGGTCCGCAGCACCGCCCGCTGGCCGCTCGGCGCCTCCGGTCCGGGGCCGGAGGCCGCCGTGGGGCGGGAAACCGCCGGCGTGCGGCCCGGGGATCTCGTGTACCTCGCGCTCGACGAGCCGCTCGCCCAGGCGTTCTGGCGGCGCCTCGCGAGCGAGGGCGCGGCGTCGCAGCCCCTCCAGGCCGCCGCCGGGGCGCCTCCGCGGGCGCCGGGCGCCGCGCCGTGCCCGATGCCCCGCACCTCGCGCGAGGCGCTCCTCAAGACCGCGATCGACGTGCCCGGCGTCCGCGCCGTGGCCGCGGCCATGACGATCATCGAGCGGCTCGACGCGGCGATCTCCGAGTCCGCGGACCTCCCGGCGTCGCCGATCTGGGTGCACCAGGACCTCTACGGCCCCGACGAGATGGCGCACACCGACGGGAGCGGGATCAGCGTGAACCTCGCGTCGGCGCGGGTGCGGGCGCTGCTCACCGCGGTGCTCCTGCGCGACGACGCGGTCGCCTTCACGGCGCTCGCGGATCTCCTGCTCCACGAGAAGACGCACGTCTCGCTGGCGAGCTACGTCCCGCGCCCGACGGCCGAGCACGGCACGAGCTTCTACCGCCGCAAGGACTGGATGCGCCGCCGCCTGCTCGCGGCGATCGCGAGCGGCGCGGTCGCCGACCCGATGCGCTGGCTCGCGGTGGCGCGGCGAGGGCTCGCGAGCTCGGCGCTGCCGGCGCCGTCGGAGCTCTCGCAGGCGTTCCTGGCGGCGGCCGCAGCAGCATAACGCGTTGCATCATCCGGAGACCGGTGGTCCGACCGCGTGCGAGATCGCCGCGGCGGCGTCGCGCGAGCGCGCGTTATGCCGCGGCGGGTCTCCCCATCGCGTAGGCGATGCCGCTCTGGAGCGTCTGCTTCGTCACCATGCGGCCGAGGTCGACGCCCATCGCCACGAGCGTCTGCGCCACCCTGGGGCTGATCCCGGTGAGCACCGCGCGGGCGCCGAGCAGCCTCAGCGCGTCTGCGGTGCGGATCAGAAGGCTCGCGACCTCGGTGTCGACCAGCTTCACGCCGGTGATGTCGATGATCACGACACCGGCGCCCCTCGCCTGGACGCCCTCCAGCGCCGTCGCCATCAGCTGGAGCGCCCGCGGCGGGTCCACCGTCCCGACGAGCGGCATGACCACGACCCGATCGGAGATCGGGATGAGCGGCGTCGACATCTCCGCGAGCCGCTCGTCCTTGACCCGCAGGATCTCCTCCTGGAGCGCCGTGCGCATCGTCTCCGTGCGCTCGCGCTCCACGAGCTCGCGCGCGAGCCGCTCGTTGGCTTCCCGCAGCTCGGCGGTCCGGCGCCCGACCTCGCCCTCCAGCCCCTCGTTGGCGCGCCGCAGCTCGGCGCTCGCCGCCTCGACCTTCGCGTAGAGCAGCGCGTTCTCCACCGCGATCGCCGCCTGCGACGACAGCATCTCGCACACCTCCAGCCGCGACGCGGTGAACGCGCCGAACGCCGCGTTGTTCTCCAGGTAGAGCACGCCCGTGAGGCGGCCCCGGTGAGAGAGCGCGACGCACAGGACGGAGCGCGGGCGGCGCGCGATGACGTACGGATCGGCGGCGAAGCGGCTGTCCTGCGCGGCAGCGTTCAGGATGACGGGCTCCTTGGTCCTGGCCACGTAGCGCACCACCGCCTGGGCGACGTCGCCGCTCTGATCGAGGGGGAGCGAGAGGCCCACGAGCACGCTGCTCGGCTCGACCGTGGCGGTCGCCTCGACGAGCAGCTGGCCTTCGCGCGCGAGCAGCAGCGCGCCCCGCTGCGCGCCGGCGCTCTCGAGGACGAGCCCCATCAGGCGCTCGAGCACGCGATCCAGCACGAGCTCGCCGGAGATGGTCTGCGCTGCCCTGAGGATCGTCGTCGCGTCGAGGAGCGCCGCGCTCTTCGACGTGGTGGTGGGCAGCGACACCGACGTCAACCGTTCGCCTGACGGCGGCGCCGCGGACTCCTGGAGGAGACGGGGATGATGCTCCGCGAGGTGCGACGCCTTCGCGATCGCCCCCCAGCGCCGATAGGCGTCGTACGCCTCGCTCATGTGGACGCGCGCCGCCTTCACCTTCCCTGCGGCCGCGAGGAACTTCGCGCACAGCTCGTTCGCCAGCGCCTCCTCGTGGACGAACCCGCCCTGGCGCGCGCCGGAGATCGCCTCGTCGTAGCGCGCCATCGCCTCGACCTCCTTCCCGGCCACGCGCGCCACCTCGGCGAGCACGAGCTGATGGCGGTGCCGGTAGTTCTCGGGGCAGCTCGCCGCGAGGAGCGAGAGCCGGGCCTCGTGCGCGGCGATCGCGGCGCCGCGCCGCTCCCGCTCGGCCGCGTCCGGCAGCGCGAGCATCGAGAGCACGGCGTAGAAGGGGAGCATGTCCACGATCGGCATGGCTCCGGCGAGGGCCATCATCGGCGCGGCGAGATCTGCGTGCGCAAGCGCCCCCTGCGGGTCCTCGTAGAGGAACGCGAGCTGGGCCTTGGTCACGTGGTACCAGAGCGCGGCGAGCGGCATGTCTCCCAGCGTCGCGGCGAAGGAGGCCTCATCGAAGGTGTCGTCGCTCAGGGTGTCTCGGCTCTTGGTCTGTCCCGTGAGGTTCGCGACCATCTGCAGCATGATCTGCAGCGTCGCCGCGCTCGGGCTGTCCTTGAGCCGCTGCACGAGCGCGAGGAGCTTCGCGATCACCTCGCCTACGTTCCCGAGCTCCTCGCCGAGGGCGAGCCGCGCGTCGGCCATCTGGAAGCAGGCATAGGGCAGGAAGAAGTCGCCGGACTGCACGCCGGCGTCGTAGGCCCGCTCGAAGTACGGGAGCGCCTCGCGGATGTGCCTGCAGCGATGGATGAACATCGCGAACTGCGAGTTCAGCTTGCAGACCATCTCGGGGTTGTTGAGCTTGTCGTTGAGATCGATGGCGAGCTTGCCGAACGCATACCCCTCCCGGAAGCGCGCCTGGGCCACCGAGAAGAAGAACCCATACGTGATATAGCCGCTCGCCGACCCGTCCGAGTGGCCGTACTTCAGGGAGAGGTTGACCTGCCTGGCGAGGAGGAAGGGAAAGAGCGGGTTCTTCGACGCATACGCGGCGTTGAGCATGACGACGAGGAACTTCATGAGCGCCCGCTTGTCCGGGTCCGTCATCAGGGGCGCGTCGATGAGCTCCTCGATCCGGCGCCCGCCGAGGCCGGCCTGCACCTCCGCGAGCTCCGCCTCGACGATCGCCGCGACCTGCTCGCCCACCTCCGGCAGCTGGTCGGCCCGAGCTCCGGTACGCTCGGCTGCGGCCCGATCAGCCATGAGAGCTCGGGGACGAGATCGACCATCACTTGCCCGTTCTCCGCGAGCGCCGCCGTGATCCTGTCTCTCCAGCGCGTCAGCGCCTCCGCCGGCTCCACCATGATCTGCCGGATCAGCTCCCGGAGCGCCTGCTGAAAAGGGGCATACGGGACATTCCGGTCGAGCTGATCGGATTTGCCGGCGATGAAGTACCCTCCGCGCAGGTGCGCGACGGCGTGCCGTATCTCCTTGAGAGCTTCATGACGATGTCCGACACCGCCCTGGGGACGTCGGGCGACACCTTGCACGGCGAGGCCGGTGTCCTCGCGATGTGGCAGTGCACGAGCTCCACAGAGTCGACCGCTCGAAAAGGCAGAGACCTCGTGAGCATCTCGTACAGCGTGACGCCGAGGGAGTAGAGGTCGGAGCGGTGATCGACGAGGCAACTCGTGCGGCCGGTCTGCTCGGGCGAGATGTACGCGAGGGTATCTTCCAGTGATTCAGGGCTGCCGATCGCCTGGATCTCCTGGACGAGGCGCGCCGAGATGCCGAAATCGATGAGCCTGATCGCCTTCGACTCCAGATCGAGGAGGACATTGTGCGGCTTGACGTCCCTGTGGACGATGCGCCTTTGATGGAGGGACTCGAGGATGGCCGCGAGGGCGATGGCGACCTCCAGCGTGGTCCGGAGATCGAGGCCTGTTTCACGCAGGATGTCGCAGAGCACCCGCCCGCCGGTATCCTCCATGACGAGCGCCACGCCACGCTCGGACGTCGCGAGCCCATGAACCCTCGGGACACCGGCGATCGCGAGATCCCTGAGGATCGCGTGCTCGTGCCGCAGCGTCGCGAGCTCTGTAGGATCGGGGAGCTCGGCCTTCAGCCGCTTGACGATGACCTTCGCGCCGTCCTGCTTCCAGTAGCCGCGGTGAACAACGACGCTTCTACCCTCGTGAACTACGTCCGTGAGCGCGTACTCGGACAGACTGATCATGCGCGTTCCCGCGAGCGTTCGCTCGCCCGGTCTCTCCCCTGCACCGGGCGGCAGCGCCAGCGATCCCCCTTGTTCAGCTATCGCAGAGCCCGATGCAAAATTGCAATGGAGATGTGTACACGACGGTCTGTTCGCGCCTCGAACCGAGCGGGCAGACAAACCATGATCACCCTGACGCGCCGGCACAACACGACACAATTCCAGCGAAGTGGAATCGTTCCGGCGCGCTTCCCCCGAGCAGGCTCAGCGGGAGACGAGGTCCTTCATCCAGGCGACGTCGTCAGGCGTCGCCTGGTGAAGCTCGTCGGCCCACGCCTCGTCGGTCATGCGCTGGAAGTCCCCGGTGATCTTCTCGAAGTACGAGGAGGCGAGCCCGACGAAGGCGCGCGGCGTGCCGCAGGGATCGGCGGTGACGACCATGAGCCGCGGCAGGCCGGTGCCCACGTGCAGCACGCGCCCGACCGGCGCCCCGCCCGCGTCGGTCGGCTGCGTGTGCACGTCGGCGATCGTCGGGTCCTGGATCACGGTCTGGGACATGTCGAAGAAGAGCTCGGCGTACCAGCCATCCGCCCCCACGTCCGAGCCGCAGCCGCTCTGGATCCGGACGGCCTGGTTGATGAAATCGAGGTGCTCCGCCGTGAGGGGCACCCCGGCGCGCTCGTTCTCGGCCATCTCGCCGAGCGTCCGCGCGACGCGCTGCAGGAGCGCGAAGTACGCCGGCACCCGCTGCTCCAGCAGCGACGACGACGGCGCGCCCGGCAGCGACGGCCCGCCCGACAGATCGAGCGTCTCGACCACGCGGGCGCCCTGCTCGGCCAGATCGGCGATGCGCGCGAAGAACGCCGGGTACGGGTCGACGTAGGCGTCCGGGAACTCGCACGTGGCGCCGCTCGTGTACGACTGCTTGGCGTAGAGCAGCGTGTCGTGCCGGAGCTCGGCCCACGAGGCGAGCTGGGTGTTCAGGAGGCGCCGGCCCCACGCCTCGGTCTTCGCCACCGCCGGCAGCCCCGCGTTGTCGGCGAGCGCCTTCGACGGCGACAGCTCCCGCAGCGCGCCGAGCCAGTGATTGTAGATGTTCTTGCTCCAGAAGTCGCCGGGGTGCGCGTCGACGAGCACGCGCATCATGTGCAGGTCCGGCGCGTAGGGGAACTGCCCGAGCTCGGGCGCGAGCAACAGGCCCGCCTGATCGTTGCCGAGCGCGGCGAAGCCCACGTCGAGCGGGCTCGGCATCATGCGCTTGACGGTGCCGCCCTTCACCCGGTCGTAGACCACGTTCGAGAAGACGTGCGAGTCGACGACGTACCGCTGGCCGAGCAGCGCGAAGCTCGACGAGAGGGGCATCGTGCCCTTGCCGAGGCCGTTGATCATGATGTGGCTCGAGATCCGCTGCGTCCCGTGGCCCTTCTTCACCACGACGTCGATGATCTGCTCGTCCGAGAGCCCGGCGAGGCCGGCGGCGTCGGCGAGGTCGAGGTCCGCGAGCAGGACGTCGAGCTCCGGCAGGGTCATGGTGTCGCTCTCGCCGACGAAGGCCTGGACCGCGTCGTCGATGCGCGTGGACCGGGCGAGGGTCGTCTCGTCGGCGAGGGCGCGCAGCACATAGGCGCCCTCGAGCTGCCGCCGCTGCAGGACCTGCGTGCCGTCCTGCTGGGTCTCGAGGAAGCGGAAGTCGACGCGGCCGAGCCACATCATGCTGCGGAAGTAGCGCTGGAGCGCCGGCGAGTCGGTGTAGTGGCCGCGGGGCTCGAACTGCGAGAAGTCCATGATCCGCTCGGAGCCGAAGAGGCGCACGTCGCCCGCGCCCTGGTGGGCCTTGGCGCCCGCGACGAGCTCGTCGATCTTCGCGGCGTCGGCGCCCGCCACGGGCGCGACGGGCGCGTCGTTCAGCAGCGAGAGCGCCACGGCCGTGAAGAGGTCGGCGTCGGCGCGCGCCTCGGCGCCGAGCTCGCCGCCGGCCCCTGCGGCGAGCTGCGTGCGCATCTCCTCGAGCATCGCCCCTAGCTCGGGCGCGAGCGCGGCGAGCTCCACGCCCTTCAGGATCGCGTCGTACGAGCGGTGGACCGCGTACAGGATGGAGTCGGCGGAGACGTAGAGCGGCAGGTCGAGCGCGTAGATGCTCGCGTAGCCGTAAGCGAAGGTCGGAAAGGTCTTCTTCTCCGAGATGACGAAGCCGTTCGCGGAGAGCTTCGCGAGCTCGTCCTGGTCGAGGGCGAGCGAGGTGCTCTGGACGACCGAGAGGCCCTCGGCGTCCGCAGGCGCGTAGGGCAGGCCCGAGGCGAACGGGACAGCGTACCTCGAGGCGAAGTCCTCCGCGGTCATGTTCGCCGAGGACTCCTTCTCGTCGAGCAGCGCGCTGAGCTCCGCCTGCTGCTCGGGCCCGAGCGGCCCCGGCGGCTGCTCCGACTGCGTACCGCCGGTCTGCGTGCCGCCCGTCTGCGTGCCGCCGGTGTCGGGCTGCAGGTTGCTCTCGCCGGAGCAGCCGCCGGCGAGGGCAAGGAGGATCGGAACGACGTGAAAGTGAAGAAGCATTTTGCGCATCGTGTTTTCCTTCCAGAGCGCGCCTCCAGTGCAGTGCGCGGGGCGCGGCGCCCCCGCTGCGGGCAAGGACGGTGCCGCGGGAGCGAGGCGCGCTCCCCTCTTCGCCCGCAACAGGAAAGATCTGCTCCGGTGCAGCAGGATACGACACCATCGCGACGGATGCGCCGCTGGGGAGAACTGACGTGATGTCACCGCGCCGGGATCGGGTCCGGTCGTTCGAGATCTGTGCTTCGCGCGGAGAGGGCGTGGTGAAACCGTGAAGACGGCCGGAGAGAAGAAGCGCTCGTGTTGTCCTGACGACTGTCCTCTTCGCGTTCACGCCGATCGGCGCCTGAGCGACCCCCCTCGCTCACCCGCGCTCCCCGCCCGATTCTGTCGATTTCTTGCTCCCCATGACAAAGTGGGAACATCGCTGTTTCGACGGGGCCCCGAGGAAACTTGGCGGTCCCATGCACGATGAGCGTGACGGCGGCGAATCGGATCCACTACAAGGGGCGCCGGAGACGAACCATGACCATCACGTTCTATTACTCCCCCCAATCGAGCGCTGGGCGCATCCGCCTGACGCTCGCCGAGCTCGGTGTCCCCCACGAGGCCGTCCGGGTCGATCTGCGCGCCGGCGACCAGAAGAAGCCGGAGTTCCTCGCCCTCAACCCCAATGGCCAGGTGCCGACCCTCGTGATCGACGGCACCCCGATGTTCGAGTCGGTGGCGATCCAGATCGCCCTCGGCGAGCGTTACGGCGTCGAGAAGGGCCTGTGGCCGGCCCCCGGCTCGCCCGAGCAGCTGATGGCCCTGACGTGGCTCCTCTGGGGCCAGGTCAACCTGACCAGCGCCCTGTTCCGCTACATCAAGAACACGAGCGACTGGTTCCCCAAGGAGCAGCAAGACGCGAAGCAGGCCGAGGCGGCGATGACCGAGGCGCGCGGCCTGCTCCGCATCCTCGACGGCCGCCTCGACGGCCGCCAGTACGTCACCGGCGAGCGCTGTACCCTGGTGGATCTCGACCTCGCGTCCGTGCTCGGCTGGGGTCTTCAGGCGGCCAAGATCGACATCTCCGAGCTGAAGAACCTGAAGGGATGGCTCGGCCGCATCATGGAGCGCCCGGCCGTGAAGGCGATCATGGCCGAGAGCTGAGCCCGAGCGCCTCGCTCGCCCGGGCGGGCGAGGCGCGCCCCCGCCTCTTCATCGCCCGCGCGGCGAGCGCTCACGGTCATCCACGCTGTCCACGCGATGTGGGCCGCGCGGTGTGGGCCCCGCGCCCCGAGCGCCCTTGCGCGCGCCGGACACATGCTAGAACTCGGCCGCAATGACGGTCCTCCAGGTCGCCGACCTCAGCTTCGGTTACGGCGCGGACAGGCTCTTCCAGGGCATCACCTTCTCCCTGGAGCAAGGCCAGCGCGCCGCGCTCGTCGCCCCGAACGGCGCGGGCAAATCGACGCTGCTCCGCCTCGTCGCCCGCGAGCTCACCCCCGACACGGGCTCGGTCGTGATCCGCAAGGGGATCCGGTTCGCGTACTTCCGGCAGTCGCACGAGCTCGCGGCCCAGGGCACGGTGCTCGACGCCTTCCTCTCCGGGTTCTCGGAGGTGCTCGAGCTGCGCCACGCCCTCACCGCGGCGCAGCACGCGGCCGCCAGCGGCAGCGAGGCCGATCTCGCCCGCCTCAGCGATCTCACCGACCGCTACCACATCGCCGGCGGCGACGACCTCGAGCGCCGCGTGGAGATCATCGCGGCCCACCTCGGGTTCTCGCCCGCCGACATGGATCGCCCCGTCTCGAGCCTGTCCGGCGGCGAGCGCGGGCGCCTGCAGCTCGGCGTGGTGCTCGCCATCGAGCCCGATCTCTTGCTGCTCGACGAGCCCACGAACCACCTCGACATCGAGACCATCACCTGGCTCGAGAAGCACCTCGCGGGCCTCGGCGGCGCGCTCCTCTGCGTCTCGCACGACCGCGCGTTCCTCGACGCCGTCTGCCCGCACACGTTCGAGCTCGGGCAGCGCAGCTTCCGCGCCTACCCGCTCAAGTACAGCGACTACGCCGTCGCCCGCGAGGAGGACCTCGCCCGGGAGCGGGAGCTCGCCGAGCGGCAGGAGGCGTTCGTCGCCAAGACCGAGGACTTCATCCGGCGCAACATCGCCGGCCAGAAGACGAAGCAGGCCCAGAGCCGGCGCAAGATGCTCGAGAAGCTCGAGACGATCGACCGGCCCGAGGACGTGTGGGCGACCGCCGAGAGGGTCCGGTTCCGGTTCGCGCCCGCGCCGCGCAGCGGGGACATCGTGCTCGACGCGCGCGGGCTCGGCGCCTCGCGCGGCGGGCGCACGCTCTTCTCCGGCGTGGACCTCCTCCTGCGGCGCGGCGACCGCGTCGGCATCGTGGGGCCCAACGGGACGGGCAAATCGACGCTGCTCAAGCTGCTCGCCGGCGCGGGCGCGCCCGAGGACGCGGGCGACGTGCGGCGCGGGACGAACCTCTGCCAGGGCTACTTCGACCAGCACCTCGGCTCGCTCGACCCGTCGAGGACCGCGGTCGAGGAGATCCGCAGCGTGCGGGCCGACATGAACGTCGACGCGACACGCCAGTACCTGTCGCGCTTCCGGTTCTACGGGGACGACGCGCTCCGGAAGGTGCAGGGCTTCTCCGGCGGCGAGCGGAGCCGGCTCGCGCTCGGCAAGCTGCTCCTCGAGCCGCGCAACCTGCTCTTCCTCGACGAGCCGACGAACCACCTCGACATCCCCGCAGCCGAGATCCTCGAGGAGGCGCTGGCGGGCTTCGAGGGCACGGTGCTGCTCGTCTCGCACGACCGCAGGTTCCTGGAGGCGGTGACGACGCGCGTCGTCGCGGTGCGCGAGGGGCGCGTGGACATCTACCCCGGCGGCTTCCGCGACTACCGCGACAACCTCGAGAAGCTCGCGGCCGAGGCGGAGGCGGCGGAGCGGGCGCGCGAGGAGGGCGAGAGGGCGAAGGGCGCGCGCGGAGCGCGGAAGGCGGCGAGCGCGCCGCCGCCGCGCGAGGAGCCGCGGGCGGAGGCGGCGGACCGGGGCGCGAAGGCGTCTGGCCGCGCGGTGCGGCGGAGCGGCGCGACGATGCCGCCGCCGGCCGACGCGGGCGCGGGCGACGCGGCGGCGCGCCGGCGGGCGTTCGAGAGCGACAAGGCGACGGCGCGGGCGGCGGAGCGCAAGCGCAAGCGGGTCAAGGAGCTGGAGGCGGAGATCGCGGCGGGCGAGTCGCGGCTCGCGGAGATGCGCGAGGCGCTGAAGCAGGACCCGGGCGGCGACTGGGCGAAGCTCGCGGCGGCGGCGCGCGAGGAGCAGGCGCTCGCGAAGCGCCTCGACGCGGCGATGGCGGAGTGGATGGCGCTCAGCGAGGAGCTCGGGGCCTCGGCGACGGCGGGAGGCGAGGCGTGAAGCGGCGGGCGAGGGGCGCGCGGGGGGCTCGCGTCGCGGGGGTGCTGCTCGCGCTCGCCGCGGCGGCGCTCGGCCCGGCGTGCAAGGAGAAGCGCGACGACGGCACCACGCCCGCGCAGGCCGTCGCCGAGCTGCCGCCGCTCGAGCTCCGCGACGACACGGCGAACCTGATGCTGACGTGGATCGACGAGAAGGGCGACACGCACGTCGAGCTCCACCCGACCGACGTGCCGGCCGAGGGCCGCGCGCTCGTGCGCGCCATGCTCTCGGACCGGACGGAGGGGACGCGGGACGCGTTCTACGTCGCGGATCTGACGCAGAAGCGGCCGGACGGCACGTATGCGGTCCGGACGATGCCGCGGAGGGAATGGGAGTCGCTGCTGGAGAAGCGGCGCGCCGAGCACATCGCGAAGACGGCGCCGCCGCCCGCGGCGCCGGGCCCCGGCGGCTCGGCGGGCGCCGGGGCGCCGGGCGCGCCGAAGCACCTCGCGGGGGTCACGGTGATCATCTACGGCGCCTCGTGGTGCAAGCCGTGCCACCAGGCCGCGGACTACCTGCGCTCGAAGGGGATCGCCGCGGTGGTGAAGGACATCGAGGAGGACGCGGGCGCGGCCGCGGAGATGCAGGACAAGCTCGCGAAGAGCCACCAGCGCGGGGGCAGCATCCCGATCATCGACGTGCGGGGGCAGATCCTCGTGGGGTTCAGCCCGGGGGCGATCGACCAGGCGCTCGCGCGGGCGGCGGGCGGGACGACGCTCTGAGGGGGCGGCGGCGGGCCGAAGCATGGATGATGCGACTCGGCACATGCTCGCCGTGTCTGGACGTTATCCGACAAATATCTCTACGTCATCGTCAGCGCTGTTGATCCTGTTGAGCTCATCGATGAGCCGATCGAGGCGCTCGAGGATCGCTTCGCGATGCGGCTCTGACGAGACCCACAAGGCGCGCAGAGCCGCGAGTTCTCGGATGACGTCCGGCAGGTCGCTTCGCTCCACTGGGATTCCGGTCTCGAACAAGGGGACCCATTGGAGCCCGAGCGCCTCGGCCGCCGGCACCCAGAACTCCTTGAAGGTGGCCTGCGCAGCGACCGCGACGAGGTGATTCGACCTGGTGTCACCCTGCCGTGAAGTTGTCATCAGAACAACCGACATGGTCCCTCCATCTAGTTGCCCAATTCCGCAGTGAACGTCCAGTCAGGAAACTTCGCACCAGGTTTGCGACCTCCGTATTGACGGCAGTCTGGCCAGTTCGGACGGGTCTGGATCAGTCTGGCGCAAACGATGGTCTTCGCAACAGGTGCCGGCGCTGGGAACCGCTTTATTATCCGCCTCGAGCCTTCACCATCCCCATCTTCGGCCCGCTCACCTGGCACGTGGACATTGCTCGATGGCGAGGCTCAGCACCAACAACGCGGGCCGTCGGAGACGCATGGACTGGGCGCTCGGGGAAGGCGAATAACAACAACCGAACCGGAACGCCTTCAACTCCATCGGGGCAGGAGCCGGTCGTTCAGCACAAGTCAGCCGGTGTGGGGGGGAGTGGGCTCAGTCGGCACGGGTTCTCATGATCACTCCGTGAGCTTCCGGCACGAAACCATCGGGCCAAATAGTTTCACTGTCCGCAACCGCTCCCTTCAGGTTCGCTTCAGCAAGGTCCGTTGCCCTGAGATCCGCCCCTGCGAAGAGCGCTCCAGCAAACCGGGCGCGTCCCACGTCAGCTTCACGAAGCGTCGCTCCAGTAAAATCGGCCTTCTCGAACCCGCCGCTCCGCATGAAGGCACCTGTCAGGTTGGCTCGTACGAAGCGGGCACCAGAAGCGCTGCACGCTGGCATCTTTGCTCCAGCTAGGTTCGCATCGTCGAGGGTGGCTTCATCGAGCCACGCAGACCTCAGGTCGGAACCGGAAAGGTTTGCTTGTCGAAGGTCCTGCCGCTCCAGCAGGGCTCGATGCAGGTTGAGGCCGACAAGCTTCGCGCCAACGAGGGTCGAACCTTCCACCTCAACATCATCGCCCGTCTCACATCGGATTGTCGTCATGGCCATGCTTTCGGATCGATCGGTATTGTTTCCCATGGAACAGCACTACTGGGCCGTCCTCCAGCCCACGGCTGGATCGCAGGCTCCCGTCCAAGAATCCGTCCGGCGATGTAGCGATGGTTGCCGTCAACAATCATCTGGCCATCGACCTTGATGGCGGGGGCAACCTCACCAGCCAGAAGCTTATCCACGTATCGCTGGATGGTCGGCAGCGAGACTCCACCGGATTGCTGCGACGAAAGCGGAGCGCCCTTCATTGCCTCACGGATGGTCTGTTCGGTGACCTGCGAGCCCTTCGTGATCGCGGGTGCTCCCCTTGCGGCCTCGGCGATCTGGGGCTTGGGCACGCGGAGGAAGCCGCCCGCACCGCCGGCGGCGCCTGGGAGGAATATCGGCATGTCCCTGAGCCTCGCCAGCGCCCCTCTCAGGGCGGCCGTGCCTGCCCGCTCGATGGCGGCGGCAGCACCGGGCGCCAGTGCCAAAGCTGTTCCGGCGGCGACGTTGACAGCGGCCGCCCTTGCCCTTGCCTCGTCAAGGCCGCCTCCGAACCCCCTTTCGAAGCCTCTCTGCGCCGCCTCGGCAAGCTTCGGGTCCGTGAAGGTAGGTAGTTCAGGAATCGCGTTCAGCTTCTCTGCAAGTCCTGTCTGCAACTCCTCTACGAACTTAGGGTTCGACTTCAAGATACGTGGGAGAGCGCCAGCAGTGAGGCTATCCAACGTCTTGAGTGCCTCATCGGCCTCACCGATCGCCTTGCCAAACTTGCCCCCAAGCTCAGCGCCAAGGCGTTCCGCTTGCGCGGTGGCCTGTCGTGCCGCTTCGGCTGCTTTTTGTGCAGCAAAGTCCTTTCCGGGTGGAGGTGGCGCGTCAGGCTTCTTCACGCCGGGGGCGGGTGCTGGAACGACGCGCTCGTCCCACATCCCCGTTGGATCCCGAAGCACAATGGGGTTTCCCGATACGTACGTGTACAGATTCGGCCCGTCCACCATGCCCGCCGGATCCGCGCTCGTCCACCTCCCCAGCCACGGCGCATAGTACCTCGCCCCGTGGTAGTACAGCCCCGTCTCCTCGTCCTTCTCCTTGCCCGTGTAGCGATACCGCTTCCGGCTCACCTCCGCGGCGCTGCTGGCCGACCAGTATGCCGTCGTTCCGTAGGGGTGGTACTCCTCGTAACCGATCACGAGCCCCGCGCCGTCGACCTCCAGCGACGCCGACCCGAGGTGGTTATCGAGCTGATACCGCACCCGCGGCGTCACCGTGAACGGCCCCGACGTGTCGACCGTCTTGGTCTCCACCATCGCCACCCGCCGCGCGCCATCCATCACGTGCAGCGTCTGCCGCTCCAGCACCAGCCCCGAGCTGTTGCGCCTCCGGTACACCTCGTAGCCGCCGAGGTAGATGCGCTCGTCCACGAGCCCGTTGTGCTCCCAGACCTTGCGCACGCGCTGGCCCGCAGCGTCGTAGTCGTAACCGTGATGTGCGGCATCGACGTCATGTTGCCGTGCGCGTCATACGCATAGTTGCGGAACGGCCCGTTCGCCGGGTCTCCGGTCGTGCTCGTCAGCCGGTTGTTCGCCGTCAGCTCGTACGCATACCACCGCGTCCAGCTTCCCGTGCCCGCCTGATGCACCATCCTCCGCAGGTTGCCCACGGCGTCATAAACGTACTGCTCGGTATAGTTCCTCAGCGCCTGCGCGTCGTTCGCGTGCGGCAGCGACTGGATCGGCAGGTCGTTCTGGTCACGCGGCGCGTCGGCAAACCCGCCCGCGTGCTCCCGCCCCGTCGCCTCGATCAGCCTGTAGACCGCGTCGTACACGTACTGCGCACTCGGCGATACCACGGCATTGTTGAAGAACACCGTCTGCTGCGCGCTGTCCCCGATCTCCACGATGTTCCCGACCGGGTCGTACACATACGTCAGGTTCTGCAGCACCGCGCTGTCCGAGCTGCGCGTCGTCTTCAGGCGCGAGAGCCGGAACGTCAGCGGGTCATACGTGTACACCGTCGAGCTACCGTTGCCGTACTCGATCCGCTCGCGCTGCCCCTTCGCATCGTAATCGATGTTGTCGACGAACGTCGTCCACGCCACCGCGCCTCGAATCCGCGCCTCCACCCGCTCCAGCAGCCCCGCCTCGTTGTACGTCGGCTTGACCTCGCTCGCATCCGAGGCGGTCAGGCCATCCGGGGCGGTCAGGCTGGTTGGGCGGTTCAGCGCATCGTACGCCGTCTGCGTCCCGAAGCTCTCGGTCTCCAGCAGCGGCTCGGCCGCCGTCGCGATGGCGGACACATCCGTCAGCGCGGCCAGCACCGCCCAGTCGGCGTCCGCGTGCACGTCGCTGCGCAGCCGGCGCGAAGCCTGCAGCAGGTTGCCCTTGAAGTCGTACGCCTGGCCCGTTACCACGCCCGCGCCATCATACACCTGGTACGCCCTGCCGCGCAGGTTTAGCGCAATCGCCTGCGGATGCGCTTCGCCGTAGACGTAACGGCGCGCCAGCCGCTCGCTGCCCGAGCCCAGCTGCACGTGCTCGTGCGTCGGCCGGCGCAGCCCATCATACGACGAGCGGTAGACGAACCCACGCCCGTTCCAGGCCCGCAGCCGCTGTCCTGTCGCGCCCGCCAAGCATCCACCGCTCGCCGCTGTCGTTGCTCTTCTGATAGAGTAGCTGCCCGCCCAGCCCGAAGCGATGCTGCATCGCCTCGTTGTCACTCGCGTCCGTGATCAGGAGCGGCTGGCCCTCGATATCGAGCGTCGTCTGGGTAATGTACTCCCCCTCGGCCCCGTTGTTCGCCACCGCGCGGAACACCCGCCCCAGCGCGTCCAGGTGGCTCACCGCCGGCGTCCCGGAATGCGCGGCCGCCAGGTCGGCCGCGCGGCGCTCCGGATCGCCCGCCGGCAGAGCCTGCCGCGCCGCGTACCACGCGCTCTCCAGCACCGTGTCGTTCGGATCGTGCGACGTCTGCTTCCACGCATCGAACACCACCCGCGAGAACGTGCCATTCGGCAGGTCGGTCCGGATGAGCCGGCCGAGCGGATCGTACCGCAGGATCGGCGTGACCCCCCACTCCACGAGCTCCGCTTCGTCCTCGTACTCGTGCGTCGCGCTGAAGAACGGCTCGTACTGCTTGACCGGATTGCCCTTGTTGTCCAGCACCGTGCGCCCGGTCCCGACCCAGCGCGACGTCGTGTGCGAAAAGACCAGGTCGCCCTGCGCGTCATGCACCAGCGCGCCGTTCGCGTCGCGCTCGGGCGCGAGCCCCGGCTCCGCCTTCACCTTGCGCAGCACCTCGTTGCCCGAGCCGTCCGAGTAGCTGTACGTGTCCAGCCAGCGCAGGTTGCCCGGTCCGTGCTGCTCGCGGGCGCGGGCGTGCACCATGTTCGGTTTGCCGGTGTACTCGAATCGCTCCAGATCGTACGCGAACGTGGCCGTCGGGTCGTCGAGCGTGTCGCCCTCGCCGGCACCCGCTTTGCCCATCAGCGCCATCGCCGTGACCCTCCCCAGCGCGTCGAAGCGCACCTCGCTCACGTTGCGGTTTGCGTCCGTGAGCTGCCACGGGGCGAGGACGCGGTAGTCGGGGACGGCCTCCACGACGTTGCTCAGCGGATCGGTCACCGCCGTCACGAACAGGCAATACGGGTCGTAGGCGACCTGCGACGCATTGCTGAACGGATCGACGAACGTCGTCGGCAAGTAGAAGTGAGCCGCCGAAGGCACCGCCCGCCCCGAGGCCACCCAATAGTCCGGATCGTCCGGGAGCTGGAGATAGCCCCCCTCCGCGAGCATGCCGCTCGTGACGCGGGTCCCGAACACGGACGTGATCAGCGAAGGCGTGAGGACCTTGGCGAAGCTCTCGTAAACGAGCGCCCTGCCCCCGACCTCGCCGAACGGCAGCGGCGCCGTGAGATCGTCGCTCCAGTACGTCGTGCGTGCGTGCTGCAACAGGCGCTTCTGGAAGCCCCCGCTCGGCGTCCCGTCGTACGCGAGCGTCGGCACGTCCTCCGCCGCGGCCGCCGCGTCGAAGACTGCCTGGAACCCGAGCACCCCCTCAGACCCGAGCGGCAGGCCGTGCAGCTCGTAGGTTCGCGTCTCGGTCGGGACCCCGATCCGATAAGCCCCCTCCTCGTCCGGGACCAGGTGCTTCACCTTGTTCTCCGTCAGCGTCGCCTTCCCCTGCCCCTGCTCAGGGAATACCGTCACCGCCGCCCGCCGGCGATATCCGATCTGCGCTGTCCGCATGACCACGCCGTAATCATCGACCTTCAGCGTGAGCGCGTGCGTCACGCGCGGATCGCTCTCGCTGCGCTCGTAATGGTACTCCAGCGCCTCGCGCGCATGGGCGAAGAACACCGCGTGCGCATTGCCCACCGCGGGCTGGAGCCGCCGCATCGCGTAGCTGTGCTCCTTGACGACGTACGGACGCGGCTCCTCCGCCGACCCGTCGAGCGCATAGATCTCCTGGCGGAGGGGCCGCCCCTTGAGCGCCCGGCACGCCTCGCGCATCTCAACGGCGCCGAGATCGTCGCGAAGCAGCGTATCCGCCAGACGGACCGCCTCCGCGTCGCCGGCGTAATACTCGCTCTCGTACTGCGCCGAGATCTTCGCCCCCTCGATCCAGGCGCCGGTATGAAACCACGTCTTCGTGAGCACCGGCGGCAGGTGCAGCTCGGGATCGGCGTTGGCCGCGGGCGGCGCGAAGCCGGCTCCGCTGAACGCCGAGAACGACTCGGTGTCTCGCCGCTCCACCATGCCGAAGCCGCGCATCTCCCGCTCCACCCCATCGTAGTCGCCGTGGTGGTAAGCATACGTCGTGACGAAGCGATGCCGCGAGATGGCATCGAACACCTCGACGCGCTCGATGACGTGCACCACGAACGGCAGCCTCGTCACCCACGGGCGGCCGGCCGCCCGGTCGGCGAGGTAGAACCTCGTCGACGGAGCATAGATCACCGTCGTGGTCCTTCCGAGATTGTTCGCGATCGAGGTCAACAGGTGCGGCTTCTTGCTCCCGAGCAGATCGATGTAGCGCACCCGCGGGCGCGCCCCGGGCAGCGACGAGGCCCACACCAGGCACCCGGTCCCCGAGCCGAGCAGATCGATCACGTCGACCGACGCCAGATCGCTCACGTCCGGCAGCTGCGGCAGGATCACCGGCGCAGCCAGCGTGTTGCCGGCGTTGTTCGCATAGAAGCGCACGCCGTCCGGGTGCAGGTAAAGGATGTCGGTCGTCCCCGAGCCGTCCACGTCGGCGAGGCGGACGCGCTTCGGATCGAAGCGGCCCTCGTGATCGAACCGCATGCTGCCGCTCATCTGCACCTTGGCGCCGAAGCGGCAATGGCCGAGGTTGGGCCAGTAACACACGTTGCCGTTCCGGATCCGCACGAGGTCCACCAGCCCGTCGCCGCTCATGTCGGCCAGGAAGATGCTCTGCGCCGCGTCGGCGAAGACCAGCGACGGTCCGCGCTCCTCGTCGCTCGGACGCGCGATGGTGATCGGCCGGTCGAAGCCGCCCTTGGCGAGCGACGGATACCACGTGAACGTGTCGGGCCCCGTGATCAGGATGTCCTCGTGGCCATCGCCGTTGAGATCGATGAGGCGGACGTTCGGGTCGCTCCAGTCGACGTTCGGCTGCGACGCGAACGGGCGGAACGCCGCCCAGCCCGCGTCGGTGCGGTCGAAGTAGCCCGCCACCGGCCGCTCGAACATCACCCTCTCCTTGCGCCCGTCTCCGTCGATGTCGAGCAGCTGCCCGCCGGAAACGGCCGGACGAGATTGCAGCGGCCGCGCCGCGGACAGCAGACCCCCGCCGAGGTTCTGCTTGTAATAAAGCGCCTCACCCTCCTCGATCAGCACGCCGGGGATCGCCTCGCCGTCGAGATCGACCCACCTCCGCCCGGGCCCCATCGCGCCGCCGGGCAGGTCGCCCAGGCCCACCGGGTCGAGCGACTTCACCTCCTCGTGAATCACCGGCTCGCTGTACGTGAGCGCGCCGGGCGGGAGATTACCGGTGTGAACGCCGGGCTGTGTGACCGCCGGTGCGTGCTCCTAACATTCTGTTGGCCTTGGGGAAGGAGGGGCCGACAGCAACTGGGTTCGATTCAGTTTTCGGGCTCGATCCATCTGTCAGCAGAACCACGAGTCCAACGCGCACGTGCAACGAGATTGAACCACCCGGATCGTTCTTTGCTTCCCCGATATAACATGACTCGTTCACACTCGTATTCGTCCGGTGCTGGACGTCTGCAATAGACGGCGACCTGACTCCGGCGGTCCCCAGTAAGATCGACGATGGTGAACGGCCTCCACATGAACTCGTTGCCATCGTCCTGAGGTGCGATTGACTCGGCAGTCTTTCGGGGCAGAGACTCGTTAATCCAGTGAAATTCGAGTCGGGCAGCCCTGGTTGCCTCCGATGCACGAACCGCAACGAGACCCTGAGGGATAGGCGATTCACTCGAGCAGCCCTCCACAGCCCACAGGCCGTCGCCAACCTCGTTACCGACCGACGCTTGACACACCACACCTCGCTTGTCGATGAGCAGCAAAGCTTCGCCGCGAGAAGGGGCTTGAGCGCGATAGGACGGTAGGGACGTTATCCGGAGCGTCCCCGGCAAGACACGCGAAACTAAAAACACATCAACACCCTCCGGCTTCACCACTCCTTCCTTCCGGGAGACGCGATACAATTGATACCAGCCGCACCGCTCTGCCCCATAGTATTCGAAAGCTCCGCCCACCTCGATGTCTCCCTCACCGTAAGCACGTCGGAGGTAGACTTGCTGTACAGAACAGTGCAGGTCAGTCTCCGCGACCTTTCGCACGAGGGACTCGGCGCCATCGCCGAGGCTAGACCCATGCGGCAAAGGGGCAACAGACGGCTCTGGAGCCATCGTAACACGGGGGCGGCACTGGCTTTGGTCCACGCTGGTCGCCTCGCGTGCACCGGCGCAACCGGCGCAGACCAAGGCCGCCACCGCGAACGCTTCGCTGGTTCTCATCGTTCCCCTTTGACTTCGTGTCATCGGGTTGATTGTCGCACAACCGAAGTCGATTGTCGAGGCGGGGGTAAGCGGCGTGGCCCGATGTTGCAGTGTCACGGCAACGGACGCGGCGCCCGGGTACTCAACGGCGCCTCGCGGAAACTCCCGCCGCCGGGCCGCCAGGGGCGGGTGCATCGCGTCGTCGCACATCGTCGCCGCGCTTCAGGAGGGCTCCCCGGGGCGGCTGGCGTCGCCCCGGGGCCCTGCGGTCCGACGGGCCCCTGTTATCACCCATCTACGCTCTACGCCCTCCGGCGAGCGTACCGAGTCCGGCCTGCACCCGCCGAGGCGGCGGAAGCGACGACGTTTCACGGATGTGAGCCCGGTTAGGCCGCACTAAAACACATTACGTACTACTCGATTGCGACTGAACCATGCGGTCACCTCCAAGAATATCTTGACTTTCGGATCGCGCCTTATGCGACCTACGCGCAGGTAGTTGATCTATTGTTGCTCCGCGGCCTTAGCTGCTCTCTGCCACACGGTTTCTTTGGGTTCGACTCTCCGCGCCGCTTGCTCCCACGTAGTGGGAGTTACCGACTTGATGGCCTCCGTTTCGCTCGGCGCCGAAAAGAACTCGTGGACAGCTTTAGCCAAATGATCGGCGGGTTCAGTCTGGATACTGAGCCAGTTACCAAGGGGGCCATGCTCGTCGGATATACCCTGAGATCTCAGGCCGGCATGAGCAGACAGCTCATGGAAGAACGTCTCCAGAATCGAATCTTCAGATCGGCTTACCTCTTTGCTCGAATCGATAGGACTGCGAAATCGGTTCGCCACAACAATCAATCCCTGGGCTGGCTTCTTGTCTGTCGCTGGACGTCGGAGCGCTGGATCCGTGTCACCGCTTGCCCTCTCGTCCCGCATCTTCCTCTTGCCCCAATACTCATTGCTCGGGTATGAGTCTATCGTTTCGCCGACCATCACTCCATCTTCTTTGTGTCCCCAGACCGGCACGTCTCCGGGCTCGAAATCGCCTTGAAGCTTGTCGTTAGGGTAAAGACTGTCCTTCGATACGTTTGACGCCGCTGTGGTAAGATGCCAATCACCTGATTGAATGGCGCGCGCAGCGGACGTAAACCATTCCGGCACATCCTTCTGCGTAACGCCCGGAGGCAGCTGAACTTGACTCTTAACGAAAATTCGATTTTCCCGCCAAGAGAATGCGTTCTTCATCCAGCCCGGGATTTTATCATTGCGCTTGATCATCTCAACAAGCTGTCTCGCAGATATCTTTGATTCTGGAGAAACCGTGAGACCACCCGTAGCTCTCTTTCCTTGATGACCACTTGGATCCTTCAGTACTATTGGGTTTCCGCTCACGAACGCGTACAGGTTCGTCCCCTCCACCATCCCAGCCGGATCCGCGCTCGTCCACCTCCCGAGCCACGGCGCGTAGTACCGTGCCCCGTGGTAGTAGAGCCCCGTCTCCTCGTCCTTCTCCTTGCCCGTGTACCTGTACCTCCTCTGCGAGACTTCGATCCCTGACGCCGCCGACCAATACGCCGTCGTCCCGAAGGGATGGTACTCCTCGTAGCCGATCACCAGCCCCGCCCCGTCGACCTCCAGCGACGCCGACCCGAGGTGGTTGTCGAGCTGGTAGCGGACCCGCGGCGTCACCGTGAACGGCCCCGAGGTGTCCACCGTCTTCGTCTCCACCATGGCCACCCGCCGCGCCCCATCCATCACATGCAGCGTCTGCCGCTCCAGCACGAGCCCCGACCCGTTGCGCCTCCGGTACACCTCGTAGCCGCCGAGGTAGATGCGCTCGTCCACAAGCCCGTTGTGCTCCCAGACCTTGCGCACGCGCTGCCCCGCAGCATCGTAGTCGTAATAGACATCGCCGCCGCCGTCGAGATCCGTCCTCCGCACCTGGTCGTTCTCATCCCAGGTCAGCGCCGTGATGTGCGGCATCGACGTCATGTTGCCGTGCGCGTCATGCGCATAGGTGCGGAACGGCCCGTTCGCCGGGTCCCCGGTCGTGCTCGTCAGCCGGTTGTTCGCCGTCTCCTCATACGCATACCACCGCGTCCAGCTCCCCGTGCCCGCCTGGTGCACCATCCTCCGCAGATTGCCCACGGCGTCATAAACGTACTGCTCGGTATAGTTCCTCAGCGCCTGCGCGTCATTCGCGTGCGGCAGCGACTGGATCGGCAGGTCGTTCTGGTCACGCGGCGCGTCCGACAGCCCGCCCGCGTGCTCCCGCCCCGTCGCCTCGATCAGCCGGTAGACCGCGTCGTACACGTACCGCGCGCTCGGCGATACCACGGCATTGTTGAAGAACACCGTCTGCTGCGCGCTGTCCCCGATCTCCACGATGTTCCCGACCGGGTCGTACACATACGTGAGGTTCTGCAGCACCGCGCTATCCGCGCTGCGCGTCGTCTTCAGGCGCGAGAGCCGAAACGTCAGCGGATCGTACGTGTACGCCGTGAAGGTGCCGTTGCCGTACTCGATCCGCTCGCGCTGCCCCTTCGCGTCGTAATCGATGTTGTCGACGAACGTCGTCCACACACCTCGAACCCGCGCCTCGACCCGCTCCAGCAGCCCCGCCTCGTTGTACGTGGGCTTGACCTCGCTCGTATCCGGCGCCGTCACGCTCGTCGGCCGGTTCAGCGCGTCGTACGCCGTCTGCGTGCCGAAGCTCTCGGTCTCCAGCAGCGGCTCGGCCGCCGTCGCGATGGCGGACACATCCGTCAGCGCCGCCAGCACCGACCAGTCGGCGTCCGCATGCACGTCGCTGCGCAGCCGGCGCGACGCCTGCAGCACGTTCCCCTTGAAGTCGTACGCCTGGCTCGTCACAACTCCCGCGCCATCATACACCTGGTACGGCCTGCCGCGCAGGTTCAGCGCCGTCGCCTGCGGGTGCGCTTCGCCGTAGACGTAACGGCGCGCCACCCGCTCGCTGCCCGAGCTCAGCTGCACGTGCTCGTGCGTCGGCCGGCGCAAGACATCATACGACGAGCGGTAGACGAACCCACGCCCGTTCCAGGCCCGCAGCCGCTGTCCTGTCGCGCCCGCCAGCATCCACCGCTCGCCGCTGTCGTTGCTCTTCTGATAGAGCAGCTGCCCGCCCAGCCCGAAGCGATGCTGCATCGCCTGGTTGTCATGCGCGTCCGTGATCAGGAGCGGCCGCCCCTCGATATCGAGCGTCGTCTGGGTGATGTACTCCCCCTCGGCCCCGTTGTTCGCCACCGCGCGGAACACCCGCCCCAGCGCGTCCAGGTGGCTCACCGCCGGCGTCCCGGCATGCGCGGCCGCCAAGTCGGCCGCGCGGCGCTCCGAGTCGCCCGCCGGCAGAGCCTGCCGCGCCGCGTACCATGAGCTCTCCAGCACCGTGTCGTTCGGATCGTGCGACGTCTGCTTCCACGCATCGAACACCACCCGCGAGAACGTGCCGTTCGGCAGGTCGGTCCGGATGAGCCGGCCGAGCGGATCGTATCGTAGGATCGGCGTGACCCCCCACTCCACGAGCTCCGCTTCGTCCTCGTACTCGTTCGTCGCGCTGAAGAACGGCTCGTACTGCTTGACTGGATTGCCCTTGTTGTCCAGCACCGTGCGCCCGGTGCCGACCCAGCGCGACGTCGCGTGCGAAAAGACCAGGTCGCCCTGCGCGTCGTGCACCAGCGCGCCGTTCGCGTCGCGCTCGGGCGCCAGCCCCGGCTCCGCCTTCACCTTGCGCAGCACCTCGTTGCCCGAACCGTCCGAGTAGCTGTACGTCTCCTGCCAGCGCAGGTTGCCCGGTCCGTGCTGCTCGCGGGCGCGGACGTGCACCACGCTCGGCTTTCCGGTGGACTCGAATCGCTCCAGATCGTACGCGAACGTGGCCGTCGGGTCGTCGAGCGTGTCGCCCGCGCCGGCCCCCGCCTTGCCCATCACCGCCATCGCCGTGACCCGGCCCAGCGCGTCGAAGCGCACCTCGCTCACATTGCCGTTTGCGTCCGTCAGCCTCTGCGGGGCGAGGACGCGGTAGTCGGGAACGGCTTCCACGACGTTGCTCAGCGGGTCCGTCATCTGCGTCACGAGCAGGCAATACGGGTCGTAGGCGACCTGCGACGCGTTGCCGAACGGATCGATGAACGTCGTCGGCAAGTAGAAGTGAGCCGCCGAGGGCACCGCCCGCCCCGAGGCCACCCAGTAGTCCGGATCGTCCGGGAGCTGGAGATAGCCCCCCTCCGCGAGCATGCCGCTCGTGACGCGGGAGCCGAACACCGACATGATCAGCGAAGGCGTGAGGACCTTGGCGAAGCTCTCGTGAACGAGCGCCCTCTCCCCGACCTCGCCGAACGGCAGCGGCCCCGTGAGCTCGTCGCTCCAGTACCTCGTGCACGCGTGCTGCAACAGGCGCTTCTGGAACGACCCACCCGGCGTCCCGTCGTAATCGAGGTGCGTCGCGCTGTCCGCCGCGTCGAGGACCGCCTGGAACTCGAGCACCCCCTCCGAGCCGAGCGGCAGGCCGTGCAGCTCGTAGGTCCGCGTCTCAGTCGGGACCCCGATCCGATAAGCACCCTCCTCGTCCGGGGTCAGGTGCTTCACATCGTTCTCCGTCAGCGTCGCCTTTCCCTGCCCCTGCTCGGCGAACGCCGTCCCCGCCGCCCGCCGGCGATACCCGATCTGCGCCGCCCGCAGGACCGCACCGTAGTTGTCGACCTCCAGCGTGAGCGCGTGCGACACGCGCGGATCGCTCTCGCTGCGCTCGTAATGGTACTCCAGCGCCTCGCGCGCATGGGCGAAGAACACCGCATGCGCATTGCCCACCGCGGGCTGGAGACGCCGCATCTCGTAGCTGTGCTCCTTGACGACGTACGGGCGCTGCTCCTCCGCCGACCCGTCGAGCGCGTAGACCTCCTGGCGGAGGGGCCGCCCCTTGAGCGTCCGACACGCCTCGCGCATCTCGACGGCGCCGAGATCCTCGCGAAGCAGCGTGTCCGCCAGGCGGACCGCCGCCGCGTCGCCGGCGTAATACTCGCTCTCGTACCGCGCCGAGATCTTCGCCCCCTCGATCCAGGCGCCGGTATGGAACCACGTCTTCGTCAGCACCGGCGGCAGGTGCAGCTCGGGATCGGCGTTGGCCGCGGGCGGCGCGAAGCCGGCTCCGCTGAACGCCGAGAACGACTCGGTGTCCCGCTGCTCCACCATGCCGAAGCCGCGCATCTCCCGCTCCACCCCGTCGTAGTCGCCGTGGTGGTACGCATACGTTGTCACGAAGCGATGCCGCGAGATCGCGTCGAAGACCTCGACGCGCTCGATGACATGCACCACGAACGGCAGCCGCGTCACCCACGGACGGCCGGCCGCCCGGTCGGCGAGGTAGAACTTGGTCGACGGAGCGTAGGTCACCGTCGTGGTCCTTCCGAGGTTGTTCGCGATCGAGGTCAAGAGGTGCGGCTTGTTGCTCCCGAGCAGATCGATGTAGCGCACCCGCGGGCGCGCCCCGGGCAGCGACGAGGCCCACACGAGGCGCCCGGTCCCGGAGCCGAGCAGATCGATCACGTCCACCGCCGCCAGATCGCTCACGTCGGGCAGCTGCGGCAGGATCACCGGCGAAGCCAACGTATTGCCGGCGTTGTTCGCATAAAAGCGCACGCCGTCCGGGTGCAGGTAGACGATATCGGTCGTCCCCGAGCCGTCCACGTCGGCGAGGCGGATGCGCTTCGGGTCGAAGCGGCCCTCGTGGTCGAACCGCATGCTGCCGCCCATCTGCACCTTGGCGCCGAAGCGGCAATGGCCGAGGTTGGGCCAGTAACACACGTTGCCGTTCCGGATCCGCACGAGGTCCACCAGCCCATCGCCGCTCATGTCGGCCAGGAAGATGCTCTGTACCGCGTCGGCGAAGACGAGCGACGGCCCGCGCTCCTCGTCGCTCGGGCGCGCGATCGTGATCGGCCGGTCGAAGCCGCCCTTGGCGAGCGACGGATACCACGTGAACGTGTCGGGCCCCGTGATCAGGATGTCCTCGTGCCCGTCGCCGTTCAGATCGATCAGGCGGACGTTCGGGTCGCTCCAGTCGACGTTCGGCTGCGACGCGAACGGGCGGAACGCCGCCCAGCCCGCGTCGGTGCGGTCGAAGTAGCCCGCCACCGGCCGCTCGAACATCACCCTCTCCTTGCGCCCGTCTCCGTCGATGTCGAGCAGCTGCCCGCCGGAAACGGCCGGGCGAGATTGCAGCGGCCGCGCCGCGGACAGCAGACCCCCGCCGAGGTTCTGCTTGTAATAAAGCGCCTCACCCTCCTCGATCAGCACGCCGGGGATCGCCTCGCCGTCGAGATCGACCCACCTCCGCCCGGGCCCCATCGCGCCGCCGGGCAGGTCGCCCAGGCCCGCGGGGTCGAGCGACTGCACCTCGCGGTGAATGACCGGCTCGTTGTAGCCTAGCGCGATGGGCGGAAACGCCTCGCGGCTGTACGCCTGGGTCTGCGGATCGCGGACATGGCCGGCCTGGACGGCGGCGGTGAGGCGCGTGAGGTGAGGGTTCTCCGAATACGTGAGGTCGAGCGACCGCACGAGGCACGGCGTCTCGCCGAGCTCGGACATATGATGAAACATCAGCACGCGACGGCAGAGCCGGTACGTGCGGATCTCGAACCCGGCGCGGTACACCGAGAACGGGTCCTGGCGAACCTGCCACGGGGCGCTATCCGTGGGCGTAGGCGCCACCTCATCGTGCTCCCCGTAATCGAAGACGACCTCGAACAGGCAGCTCTCCGCGTCGCCCGGCGCGCTGTTTCCGTAACGGACGCGCTTGAGATGGCGGTTCGCGACAGGCGCGCGACCCGCGTGGCGATGGCGCTCCGCGGCCTCGTCGCGCGCCACACCGATCAGGTCCTCCGCCTTGTACTCGTAGGTGACGACATTGCCCTTGTCGTCCCGCGTCTCCTCCAGCAGCCACGAGAAGATGCGCTCCGGCCTCGCCGGGTCGGCGATCCGCGCGTCCTGGCTCCGCCCGTAGACGCTCATTATGTTGTCCGGCGTCGTCGCCGTCCAGTACACGTTCCCGCTCTCCTTGACCTCGCGGCGCTCGATCCGCGCGAACGCGCCCTCCACGCGGGGACGGTAGCGGATCACCCGCTCGCTCTCCGTCTCGTAACGGTCGAGCGCCGCGCCGTCGATCGACCGGGCCGGCACCAGATCCTCCGCGCCGGACAGGACGAACACGTCACTCTCGTGCGCGTCGTCGTAACGGGGAATGCCCTTGTCGGTCTTTCGCGTGATGCGCGGGATCGACAGCTGCCAGCCGACGCCGAACGGGCCATTGCCAGCCCCGGAGTCGTACGTCAGCGCCAGCGCTGGCCCGAACCCCGCGCGGCCGGGGCTCAGCGGCAGCGGGATCGAGAACGATCCCGTGCCCGTCACCGGGTTCGCGGAGAATTTCTCATCCACCCCGCGGATCGCGCCGCCGCCCTTCGGCAGCGCGGGAGCGGGCAGCTCTGGCGCCTTGGGCGCGCCGGGGAGGCCCTTCGGAGCCTCGGTGTCTTTACCGGACCCCTCCCGGGCGAGGGGCGCGGCGTCTCGGCTCTTGCCGCGGGCTCCGCCGTCCGGCGCGGCCGGTGATGCTGCCGGAGCAGCGGTGGTTTCCTTCTTGGGCTCGCGAGCGTTCATCCGTCTCCCTCTTCCCTTGGCAATGGGCGGCCCGCGCGCCCGAAGCGTCTCGCTCCGGCACGACGGCGTCGGCCGCCGAGTCCGTGAGCGGCGCCGGGCCAGCGCCGCTCACGGACGGTTCGAACTCTCCACGCCCTGTCCTCGTCGCCCGGTCCCCCCCGGGAACAAGGGCTCGTCCCCGCTGCGGGCAGCGCTACTTGTAAAATACGTTCACGATCACCGTGTTCTCCGCGGGCGCGGTCGCGTCGCCGTCCGTCGCGCCTACGGTCGCGCCGATACCGATGCCGTTCGTGAACGCGATGCCGTTCGTGTGCTCGGCCGAGGCGTTCTGCCCGGCCGGCACGTAGAGCGTCGCGACAGGAGAGCTCGTGCCGACGGTCGGGGACGTGGCCATGTTGTAGAGCTTCACGAACGCCCCGCTTGCTCCCGAGTTGGAGAGGTGCCAGCCGAACACCTGCCCGGGGGAGCTCTTCACGCTCTGCCCCGCGGTGCTCAGGCCGACGTTGCGGTAGATGGAGAGCCCACCCGCGGTGTCCGGCTTCACGTGGACCGCGCCGACGGTGTTGGCGCCGGCCGGGAGCGACCCGACCAGGCGCACCGGCAGCGGGTCGTTCTGCGAGACGTCGACCGCGGTGCCGTCCGCGCCCGTCTGCAGCTTGGCGCGGAGGACGTGGACGCCGAGGATCTCGTCGGTGGCGAGGAGCGTGCCCGCGCCCTCAGGAAGCGTGATGTTGTCCGACATGGATACTGACTCCTTGGTGAGAGATCGCCTGGGTTTCTTCTACGGTCACGCCGACTCGAAGCCGTACTCGCAGAGCAGGTAGATGTCCTGGAGCGTGTCGTTGAGCCGGCTGTTCGTGCGGAGGTCGCTCGCGATCGCGCCCACCGCACCGCGGCTCGCGCTGAGCGTCCAGGTGCCGAGATCCTGCTCGTTCGGCAGCAAATCCTTCTTGTCGCTGGCCCCCGTGTTGCAGCCGCCGGTGCTGTCCAGCGGGAACTGGTTAAGCGTGGGCGATTCCTGCGCCGCGGCGCCTGGCCGCGCCATCGTCACCAGGAGCCTGCCCTGGTTCGGATTCCAATAATGCGTCTTCCCGTTCCACCGCGCATAGAGCGTGTAGCTCTTCAGCGCGACCTTCTGCGTCGCCGGGGCGTAGGGGAACATGTCCGGCGTGAGCGGGATGGAGAGCTGCTGTGCCACGGCGTCATCCGACGGCGCCGCCATGAACCGGGCCCACTCGGCCGGCAGCTCGGACCGCAGGCTGAAGAGCCGGCGCCGCACCGGCGGGTGGTCGAGGTAATACGTCTTCGCCGCGGCCGCGAGGGTGCCGTTCGAGCGCGCCGTGTACCGGATGTGCAGGATCACATCGCTCACCGCCGCGATGTCGAAGCGGTTGTTCGCCGCGGGCAGCTCGATCTTGTAGGTCCCGAGCACGCCCGCGCCCTCGAAGGGGAGATACCGCTCGTCGCGCAGGTTCGGCTCGAACAGGCCCGCGTCGTTCACCCCTCCGCTGGTCGCGATCACGCCCGTCAGCGGCACGAGATCCGTCCGGAAGTCCTCGGTGTCCGGATAGGTCTCGGCGGTCACCGCCGGCTGCTGCGGCTGCGGCGGCGGGCGCACGCGCGTGTTGCTCAGCGTGAGCGTGCAGCTCACGCCCGCGTACGGGCCGGTCACGGTCGGTATCGTGACGGCGACCGACTTGATGCGACGGAAGTAGTGACCCGGGTAGTCGAGATCGAACACCTCCTGCGTCAGCACGACGTCGCAGGTGCCGGTCTCGCGCAGCCGCATGAGCTGCTCGGGCGCGACCTCGGCGAGCGAGACGTTCTTGACGAGCTCCGCCTCTCGCGGCGTCTGCTCCAGGAACGCGGCCTCCAGGCGGCGGAGGTCGTGCTGGAGCCGCTCGCCCGCGAGAAGGCCCTGCTTCAGGCTGTCCCAGGCGCCGAAGCGCACCATCGCGGGCGTGCTGTCGGCCGTGCCGAGCTCGAACCGGAGCGCCCGCTCCGCGCGCCTGGCCATGTCGAAAGCCAGCGTGTACGTCTGGTAGTGGACGGTCGACAGCTCCGCCACCATCCAGTCGTACAGCTCCTCGGTCGTGCGCTTCCTGTCCCGGAGGAACTCGAGCACCTCGCGCGCCTGCTCGGTCTGCCGATCGTGGTTCCTGAGCTCCACCTCGGCCACCGCGGCGCGGATCTTCGCGGCGACGATCTGCTTCTCCAGCCCCTGCATCTCCTTCGCCGCGAGCCGCTCCTGCAGCGCCCACTCCTCGGCGCGCCGCTCGTAGCCGGCGATCGTGGACGCGAGCGACGCGCCCTCGCGCAGCGCGCCGGCGGCCATGGAGAGCGCCTGTGCCGCCGCCTCGATCGACGCGCCCGAGGCCTGCCCGCCGATCGTGGTGAGGGCCACCGGGCTCCCCATCGTGCCCGCGCCGCCGAACGTCGTCCGGCGGGATTGCCGGGGACGAGGCGTTCGCGGCGAGCCCCCGGGCGCTCTGTAAGCGCTGCATGAAGCGCCGTCGGCCCCAACCTCGGTCAGCTGGTGCAGGATGGGGGCGATGGAAGCGGTCCGGTCAGCTCGTCGTGCGCTGCTCTTCCGCGGGAAGCGGGGGCGGGACGGTGATCGGCCCGAGGGCGAGCTTCAGCTCGTCGACGACGAGCCGGGTGCGGGTGCGCGCCCAGTACCTGGGGGCGAGCTCGAGGTAGCGGTCCCGCGGCCAGTAGGGCATCACGCGGATGACGTCGGCGAGGTAGGCCTCGGGGTCGAGACCGTGGAGCTTGCAGCTTGCCACGAGCGAGAAGAGGTTGGCGGCGGCCGAGGCGTGGTCGTCGCTGCCGAAGAAGAGCCAGGACTTTCTCGCCACAGCGACGACCCGATCATTCTGCCCATGTCGACCTGCGCTGCGTAGTGCACTACCGGTGGCACCCGGCCTATGGCGAGCGGGTTCAGGTGGCCTACCGTGAGCACCGCCAAGGCGAACTCGTCGCCGTCTGCGAGATGGTCGACGGTACGCGAGAGGTCCTGCCTGCTTGGATGCTCGACCGCGCCGCTTGCGCACGGATGAGCTTCGGCGCCGCTCGGCCAAATGTTCAAGCGTTGATAAATCTCCGTGCCCTGCTCGACGACCTCGGTTTCCGCTGCGCCCCCGCAGCACCCGGCCATGGTTCGACCGATGACCAGGAGGGGAACCATGAAGCCGAGCCAAGCGCCGCTGCCGCCATCGACAAGAACGCCGCCGCCGACGTCGAGCCGGCAACCATGCCTGCCGCCCGATGCTTCCGTCGAGAGCGTCGAAATTCTCGCAGAAATCCTCCTCAGTGCGGCTGCCAGCATGCGCCGCGAAGTGCAGGAGGTAAGCGATGAAGCCAGTTGACCTTCCGCAGAGCGTGTTAGAGCGTCGTGCCGTGGTCTACGTACGGCAGTCGACAGGCGTGCAGGTGCACGACAACCAAGAGAGCCTGCGTCGGCAGTACGATCTCGCCGAGCTGGCCCGTTCGTATGGGTTCCGCGATGTAGTCACCATTGATGCGGACCTCGGTCGTTCCGCCAGCGGTACGACCGAGCGGCCCGGATTTCAGGCCTTGGTGGCCCAGGTATGCGAAGGAGGCGTTGGAGCTATCTTCTGCTTGGAAGCTTCCCGCCTCGCCCGCAATGGTCGCGACTGGCACCATCTTCTCGAGCTTTGCGGCCTTGTGGGGTCCCGGGTGATCGACGCCGAGGGCGTGTACGATCCGAGCCATCCCAACGATCGGCTGCTGCTTGGGCTCAAGGGCACCATGAGCGAATTCGAGCTCACGGTGATGCGCCAGCGCTTGGTCGAAGGAGCTGTTTCGAAGGCACGCCGAGGCGAGCTCCGCGTCGCGGTGCCGGTCGGGTACGTCTGGTCGAAGGAGACGGGACTGGACCTAGATCCGGACCGCCGCGTCCAGGAGGCTGTCCGGACGGTATTCCGCCTCTTTTCTCGGTTGGGCAGTGCGCGGCAGGTGCTGCTCACGATGTGCCGCGATCATATCCTCTTTCCGCGCCCCGAGGACCCCAAGCGACCGGGCCGTGTGGAATGGAGGGCGCCGGCATACCGCAACGTCATCGCTATATTGCAAAGCCCGTTCTACGCCGGCGCTTACGTCTACGGAAAATCCGAGCACCGAACCCGCCTGGTCGACGGAAGACTGCATACGACCTACGGCCACGAGCGCCCCATGAACCAGTGGACCGTGCTGCTGCAGGAACACCATCGCGGCTACATCACGTGGGCCAGATTCGAGCAAAACCAGCAGTGCCTCGCCAGGAACGCCTTTCGCAACACCGCCGGGGGCGCCAAATCAGGCCGTGGTGGACGCGCCCTACTCTCGGGGCTTTTACGGTGCCGTCGGTGTGGCCGCATGCTGGGGGTAACCTATGTAGGGCGCAGCCCCGGCGTGGCGCGGTATGCATGCCGCGTCGGTCATACGATGCATGGCCTCCAACCATGCATCACCTTTGGTGCTCCGAGGCCTGATCTTGTCGTTGGTCGCGAACTCTTGGCCGCGGTACAACCCCTGGCGATCGATGCTGCCATCCAGGCAGAGCAGCGAGCGAGGCAGGGCATGAGCGAGCGGAGGCGTGCGTTGGAGCTGGAACGACAACAAGCCGCCTATGAGGTGCGCCTGGCCGCTCGCCGCTACGAGGCGGTCGATCCGGACAACCGGCTCGTCGCCGCGGAGCTTGAGACACGATGGAATAGTTCCCTTTCGCACCTGCATGACTGCGACGCCCGCTTGGCCGCGGACGTGATCGAGCCAGGCGCAGTGCCCGATCGTGCGACGCTGCTTCGCCTCGCTGGCGACCTGACGGCAGCGTGGAACGCACCGAGCACGACGATGACGATGAAGCAACGACTCGTGCACGCGCTAATCGAGGAGATCGTCGTCGACGTGGATGAGACCACACGCGAGGTTGTGCTGCTCATTCACTGGCGCGGTGGCCAGCACTCGGAACTACGCGTCCGCAAGCCAGCGTCAGGAGAGCACACCCGGCGTGCGTCCGAGGAAGCCGATCAAGTGATCCGCTCCATGGCCACCCGCTGGTCCGACGAGCACATCGCCGCAACCCTCAACCGAATGGGCCTGCGGACGGGCCAGAACCACTCCTGGAATGCGCGTAACGTCCAATCCTACCGAAGGACGGCAGGCATCGCTGCCTACCAGTCGGCGCATAAGGACGGTCGATGCCTTACGATGCATGAGGAGGCCCGCGTGCTCAAGGTGACCGACCATGTCATCCGCAAGCTGATCCGACAGGGAACTCTCCCGGCACACCAAGTTGTCAAAGATGCACCCTGGCAGATCATGTTCGACGACCTACGCTCGCCCGCAGTGCTGGAGGCGTTAAGCCGCCGTCGCGTGCTCTACCGGCGCCCGTGTCGAGAAGTGCGTGGTAGCAAAAACTGAACAATTACGACCATTTGAAGGAGTGACGCACAATGACCCCTCCATCGCGATGGATCGCAGAGCTCGCTCGCTGGCATTGTTCTCCAGGCGGAGGCGACCGTCGTCGAGGAAACGCCGCAAGGGCTGCTCTTGGTTGAGGGCGTAGCCGAGCGCAGTAGAGACGAGGCCGCGCTCGCGGGGACGCGCGTGCTCGGCCCTCGCCCACGCAAAGAACGCGTCGACCAAGGGGCGGACGACGGCGTCACGGCGCACCTTGCGCTGTGCGGGCGCAAGATCCGCGAGCTTGCGATCGACCGCAAAGATGGCGTTGATGCGACGCAGCCCCTCGACGCCGAGCTCGTGCTTGCAGACCGCCGCCTCCCAGAAGTTGGTACGGCAATGCGACCAGCATCCGACTTCGGTCGGGGGCGGACCGCGCTCCTCGTCAGCAGCAGCGCCTCTTGGTGGTGTGCCGCGGAAGAGGGCGTCATAGATGGCGTGAGCGTCAGCTTGAATGTACCGAGAGAAGCCGCGGAACATCTCGCAGACCGCAGCGCTGGTATGCTTGGGCTGGTACTCGAAGAAGACGTGATCCTTGTCCGCGAGGACGACGAAGAAATGTCCTTTGCGGCACGGCCCGGGCTTCTTGTCCTTGCGCTCCTGGATGGGCCCAGGCTGGATGGAGACCCCGGTGGCGTCCGTGGACAGGCAGAAGGCGGTCTCGAAGGCCTCTTTGCGCGCGGCCTCGACGATGGCGCCCAGGGTCGCGCCCGCGTCTTCGGCGTAGCGGCACATCGTGCCGCGATCGAGCGACGCGCCCTGAAGCTCCAGCTGCTGCTCCAGTCGATAGAACGGGACGCCGAGCAGGTACTTGCTGGTGAGGATGTGCGCAATGATGGACGGCGCGAGAAGCGACCTCCGGAACAGCTCCTTCGGAAGCGGCGTCGTGATGAAGGCTGTGCAGGCCTCACCCCTCGGCGCCGGCGGCGGCGCATCGAGCGCTGTGGAGGAAGCGCTCGGCTCTCCGGCCGCTGCCGTGTTCTCCGGGCTGACGCTCGCTGCGGGCGTCGGCGCCGGGACCTCTCTCGCGACGACCTGGAGCGGGGCAGCTTCCCCGTCGCCAGAACTGCTTGCATCCGTGACGGACCGCTCGGCCTTGTACACGACGCGTGCGAGCACGATGCGGCGCATTCCGCCGCGCTCGTAGCCGAGTCGCGAGGTCTCCTCGACCCCGATGCGCGTCGCCGTCGCATCGAGCTCAGGACAGGAGAGCTCGATGCGGACGACGGGCAGGTCCGACTCGGACAGGTCGCGACGGCCCTTGCTGCCGGTCCTTCGTTTCGGCCCCTTGGGGTCGTCGTGCTGCCGCTCGTCGCTCGTCTTGCGCTCGGCGTCGTCGAGTGCCTTCTGGAGACGCTGGACCTCGAGGAACATCGACTCGAACGCGAGCTGCTCCGCGCTCACCTCGGCGCGCTCCGCTTTCGCCACGAACAGTCGACGTTGCAAAAGCTGGAGTTGCTCGAGCGCACGGGTGTAGGCGCGCCGAAGCTGCGCGAGCGCATCGCGCGCTCCCACGAGCTCGCTCTTGGCCGCTGCGAGCTCCGCTTCGAGCTGCGCGATGCGCTGCTGCTCGGGCGTCGGCGTCGGCTTCGCGGCAGCGTCGTGCACGACGCCGCTCTACGTAAGCCGAGCGTACTTGTCGAGTGAATTCGTGCGGCTCAGTGGACGCGGCGCGGTGCACGCCTTCGCGGTTTGGACGTCGGCGCGATCTCGATGCCGTCGAGCAGCGTCTCGAGCGTCGCGTCGTCCACCTCGACGTGCGTGGCGCCCTCGGTCGGGGGGTCGGGCAGCACGAACGCCCCGCGATCAAGGCGTTTTGAAAACAGGCAGAGTCCGCTGCCGTCGAAGAAGAGGATCTTGATGCTGGTCCGCCGCTTGCCGATGAACGCGAACAGCGCTCCGCAGCGCGCCTCATACCCCACACGCTCGCGAATCAGCCCCGAGAGCCGCTCGAAGCCGTAGCGCATGTCCACCGGCTCCAGCGCGACGAACACCTGCACGCCGGCCGGGATCATCGCGCGCCTCCGCCGAGGGCGCGGACCACGTCGGCCAGCAGCGCGGCGTCGAAGCCCGCTGCCACGCGCACGCGCGCGCCACCGACCTCGACGACGAGCTCCGAAGCGCTGCTCGTCACGGCGGGCGCCTTCGGCACCAGCCGCAGAAAGCGCGGCCGCTCGGTCCGCGACAGCCGGCTCGACCAACCGTGCAGCGTCGAGGCCGCAAATCCGCGGCTCCGTGCGAACGCCTCCGCCGTTTCACCGCGCTCGCGCCACGCCCGAACGCGCTCGGACCACATCACTTCGGTCGCCTTCGTCCTTGTCATGCACGCCATCATGAACTGGGCAGCGCGGCCAGGGGGAGACGGCGTTTCGCGCAGCGCTTACACTGGATCGGCAGATCGTTACACCAGCCGAGCTCCCGCCTAACGACGGCGTGCGAGCCACCCACGGACCGCAAGGACAGCTTCACGTGGCGGTTCCACCGGGGCCAGCCCGCTTGAACTAACCACGACAGTCGGCAGATCGTCGCGAACGTAATTTTCCTCTGCATACTCGACAAAGTAATCGCGCAGCTCAGCCGGGAGGCTGTTGATGATGTAATCTACATTTTGTTCGACAATGAACGGCATTAACAGGCCGGGCACGTCGATCCAGGTGACCAGATCGTTGTAGAAGGCATCCACAACTTCCTTTGGGCTTGCAGGGCGTCGAAATTCCATGCTTCCTACTTACTGCCGAAGAATCGGCGAACCACATCAGTCTCGTGTGCTTCTGCCGCCTGATGCAGATACCCATACGGCGCGTTGATTGCGTCCGCGAGTTGCTTCGCTGTCAATCTCCCGCCGTTTTCGTCGAACAGGTCGGCAAGCGCCTGAGTCTCATGCACTTCGTGCGCGAACGTTCCCACAATTTCCTGATCACTACGGAGAACAGACGGATTCAACTTCAAAACGAATCTTCCATCCCGGGTCTGCATCTGCGCGAGCGTGAAGTTGCCCTGCTTGGACGCACTAGAGAAGTATTGAGCACGAATATTTTGTGGGAGAGACGGATCCAGGACCGTCTTGTACAACTCAGGATCGAGGTCCACGCCCGCCTGCGTGGCGAGATGCTGGGCCTCGTCCAGCGTTCGCACCGCGCCGTCGGGGTTCGGAGGGTAGTCGAGGAGCCTGCCTGCGGCGCCGGAAACCTTGCGCGAACGAAGCGCTGTGCTGATCGCTGCGCCCCCTGCCACGACAGCCTCCGCTATCATTACATCGGCAGCCAGCCCGGTCACGGTCCTCATCGCGGGGTCTGAGAGCAATCCACCCTCTGCACCCGCACTCCAATCCGTGCCGCCGGGCGGCAGTTCCTGTGGCTCGACACCCGCATCAGGCCGTGAATTCGCCTCTGCATGCAGGAAGTCGAGAACACCCGTCGTTCCCCCCATGACGGCAGACCCCGCCAGGGCCATCGCCCTGTACTCAGACTGGCTGTAATACTCCTGAGGAGCGTCATCCGCCTCTGCAGTCGTATCCGGCGCAGCGGGCCGAACGTGCTCCACCGTGGTGAAGCCCGTACGGATGGATTCGAGCTTGCCTTGAGTAAGAGTGGCCGAAACGCGCTCTTGAAATTTGCCTGTTGCGGAACCAGCGAACTCTGCACGGACTTCTGGGGACAAATCCTTCAGGTGCCGGTGCAGCTGAACGTCGGTCATCTGCGCGATCCGTTTGTCGCTCGCGCTCTCTCTCCCACTCGGGTCCTTCAGCCTGATCGGATTCCCTCTCACATATGCGTACAGATTCGGCCCGTCCGCGAGTCCGGCCGGATCCGCGCACGTCCACCTCCCGAGCCACGGCGCGTAGTACCGTGCCCCGTGGTAGTATAGCCCCGTCTCCTCGTCCTTCTCCTTGCCCGTGTACCTGTACCTCCTCTGCGAGACCTCGATCCCCGATGCCGCCGACCAGTACGCCGTGGTCCCGTAAGGGTGGTACTCCTCGTAGCCGATCACCAGCCCCGCCCCGTCGACCTCCAGCGACGCCGACCCGAGGTGGTTGTCGAGCTGATACCGCACCCGCGGCGTCACCGTGAACGGCCCCGACGTGTCCACCGTCTTCGTCTCCACCATCGCCACCCGCCGTGCGCCATCCATCACGTGAAGCGTCTGCCGCTCCAGCACCAGCCCCGACCCGCTGCGCCTCCGGTACACCTCGTAGCCGCCGAGGTAGATGCGCTCGTCCACAAGCCCGTTGTGCTCCCAGACCTTGCGCACGCGCTGGCCCGCAGCATCGTAGTCGTAATAGACATCGCCGCCGCCGTCGAGATCCGTGCTCCGCACCTGGTCGTTCTCGTCCCAGGTCAGCGCCGTGATGTGCGGCATCGACGTCATGTTGCCATGCGCGTCATACCCATAGTTGCGGAACGGCCCGTTCTCCGGGTCCCCGGTCGTGCTCGTCAGCCGGTTGTTCGCCGTCTCCTCGTACGCATACCACCGCGTCCAGCTCCCCGTGCCCGCCTGGTGGACCATCCTCCGCAGGTTGCCCACCGCGTCATAGACATACTGCTCCGTATAGTTCCTCAGCGCCTGCGCGTCGTTCGCGTGCGGCAGCGACTGGATCGGCAGGTCGTTCTGGTCACGCGGCGCGTCCGACAGCCCGCCCGCGTGCTCCCGTCCCGTCGCTTCGATCAGCCGGTAGACCGCGTCGTACACGTACCGCGCGCTCGGCGATACCACGGCATTGTTGAAGAACACCGTCTGCTGCGCGCTGTCCCCGATCTCCACGATGTTCCCGACGGGGTCGTACACATACGTCAGGTTCTGCAGCACCGCGCTGTCCGAGCTCCGCGTCGTCTTCAGGCGCGAGAGCCGGAACGTCAATGGGTCATACGTGTACGCCGTCGAGGTGCCGTTGCCATACTCGATCCGCTCGCGCTGCCCCTTCGCGTCGTAATCGATGTTGTCGACGAACGTCGTCCACGCCACCGCGCCTCGAATCCGCGCCTCCACCCGCTCCAGCAGCCCCGCCTCGTTGTACGTCGGCTTGACCTCGCTCGCATCCGAGGCGGTCAGGCCATCCGGGGCGGTCAGGCTGGTTGGGCGGTTCAGCGCATCGTACGCCGTCTGCGTCCCGAAGCTCTCCGTCTCCAGCAGCGGCTCGGCGGCGGTCGCGATGGCGGACACATCCGTCAGCGGGGCCAGCACCGCCCAGTCGGCGTCCGCATGCACGTCGCTGCGCAGCCGGCGCGAGGCCTGCAGAAGGTTGCCCTTGAAGTCGTACGCCTGGCTCGTCACAACTCCCGCGCCATCATACACCTGGTACGCCCTGCCGCGCAGGTTCATCGCCGTCGCCTGCGGATGGGCTTCGCCGTAGACGTAACGGCGCGCCAGCCGCTCGCTGCCCACGCCCAGCTGCACGTGCTCGTGCGTCGGCCGGCGCAATCCATCGTACGACGAGCGGTAGACGAACCCTCGCCCGTTCCAGGCCCGCAGCCGCTGTCCTGTCGCGCCCGCCAGCATCCACCGCTCGCCGCCGTCGTTGCTCTTCTGATAGAGCAGCTGCCCGCCCAGCCCGAAGCGATGCTGCATCGCCTCGTTGTCACTCGCGTCCGTGATCAGGAGCGGCTGCCCCTCGATATCGAGCGTCGTCTGGGTGATGTACTGCCCCTCGGCCCCGTTGTTCGCCACCGCGCGGAACACCCGCCCCAGCGCGTCCAGGTGGCTCACCGCCGGCGTGCCCGCGTGCGCCGCGGCCAGCTCCGCCGCACGGCGCTCCGGATCGCCCGGCGGCAGCGCCTGGCGCGCCGCGTACCACTCGCTCTCCAGCACCGTGTCATTCGGATCGTGCGACGTCTGCTTCCACGCATCGAACACCACCCGGGAGAACGTGCCATTTGGCAGGTCGGTCCGGATGAGTCGGCCGAGCGGATCGTACCTCAGGATCGGCGTGACCCCCCACTCCACGAGCTCCGCTTCGTCCTCGTACTCGTGCGTCGCGCTGAAGAACGGCTCGTACTGCTTGACCGGATTGCCCTTGTTGTCCAGCACCGTGCGCCCGGTCCCGACCCAGCGCGACGTCGTGTGCGAAAAGACCAGGTCGCCCTGCGCGTCATGCACCAGCGCGCCGTTCGCGTCGCGCTCGGGCGCGAGCCCCGGCTCCGCCTTCACCTTGCGCAGCACCTCGTTGCCCGAGCCGTCGGAGTAGCTGTACGTGTCCAGCCAGCGCAGGTTGCCCGCCCCGTGCTGCTCGCGGGCGCGGGCGTGCACCATGCTCGGTTTGCCGGTGAGCCGGAATCGCTCCAGGTCATACGCGAACGTGGCCGTCGGGTCGTCGAGCGTGTCGCCCGCGCCGGCCCCCGCCTTGCCCATCACCGCCATCGCCGTGACCCGGCCCAGCGCGTCGAAGCGCACCTCGCTCACGTTGCCGTTCGCGTCCGTGAGCTGCCGCGGGGCGAGGACGCGGTAGTCGGGGACGGCTTCCACGACATTGCTCAGCGGATCCGTCACCGCAGTCACGAGCAGGCGATACGGGTCGTAGGCGACCTGCGACGCGTTGCCGAACGGATCGACGAACGTCGTCGGCAAGTAGAAGTGAGCCGCCGAAGGCACCGCACGCCCCGAGGACACCCAGTAGTCAGGATCGTCCGGGAGCTGGAGATAGCCGCCCTCCGCGAGCATGCCGCTCGTGACGCGGGTCCCGAACACCGACGTGATCAGCGAAGGCGTCAGGACCTTGGCGAAGCTCTCGTGAACGAGCGCCCTGCTGCCGACCTCGCCGAACGGCAGCGGCGCCGTGAGATCGTCGCTCCAGTACCTCGTGCGCGCATGCTGCAACAGGCGCTTCTGGAAGCCCCCGCTCGGCGTCCCGTCGTACGCGAGCGTCGGCACGTCCTCCGCCGCGGCCGCCGCGTCGAAGACTGCCTGGAACCCGAGCACCCCCTCCGAGCCGAGCGGCAGGCCGTGCAGCTCGTAGGTCCGCGTCTCGGTCGGGACCCCGATCCGATAAGCACCCTCCTCGTCCGGGACCAGGTGCTTCACCTTGTTCTCCGTCAGCGTCGCCTTCCCCTGCTCCTGCTCGGGGAACTCCGCCCACGCCGCCCGCCGGCGATATCCGATCTGCGCTGTCCGCATGATCACGCCGTAATCGTCGACCTTCAGCGTGAGCGCGTGCGCCACGCGCGGATCGCTCTCGCTGCGCTCGTACTGGTACTCCAGCGCCTCGCGCGCATGGGCGAAGAACACCGCATGCGCATTGCCCACCGCGGGCTGGAGGCGCCGCATCTCGTAGCTGTGCTCCTTGACGACGTACGGGCGCTGCTCCTCCGCCGACCCGTCGAGCGCGTAGACCTCCTGGCGGAGGGGCCGCCCCTTGAGCGCCCGGCACGCCTCGCGCATCTCGACGGCGCCGAGATCCTCGCGAAGCAGCGTGTCCGCCAGGCGGACCGCCGCCGCGTCACCGGCGTAATACTCGCTCTCGTACTGCGCCGAGATCTTCGCCCCCTCGATCCAGACGCCGGTATGGAACCACGTCTTCGTGAGCACCGGCGGCAGGTGCAGCTCGGGATCGGCGTTGGCCGCGGGCGGCGCGAAGCCAGCCCCGCTGAACGCCGAGAACGACTCGGTGTCCCGCTGCTCCACCATGCCGAAGCCGCGCATCTCCCGCTCTACCCCGTCGTAGTCGCCGTGGTGGTAGGCATACGTTGTCACGAAACGATGCCGCGAGATCGCGTCGAAGACCTCGACGCGCTCGATGACATGGACCACGAACGGCAACCTCGTCACCCACGGTCGGCCGGCCGCCCGGTCGGCCAGGTAGAACTTCGTCGACGGAGCGTAGGTCACCGTCGTCGTCCTTCCGAGGTTGTTCGCGATCGAGGTCAACAGGTGCGGCTTCTTGCTCCCGAGCAGATCGATGTAGCGCACCCGCGGGCGCGCCCCGGGCAGCGACGAGGCCCACACCAGGCACCCGGTCCCCGAGCCGAGCAGATCGATCACGTCGACCGACGCCAGATCGCTCACGTCCGGCAGCTGCGGCAACATCACCGGCGCAGCCAGCGTGTTGCCGGCGTTGTTCGCATAGAAGCGCACGCCGTCCGGGTGCAGGTAAAGGATGTCGGTCGTCCCCGAGCCGTCCACGTCGGCGAGGCGGACGCGCTTCGGATCGAAGCGGCCCTCGTGATCGAACCGCATGCTGCCGCTCATCTGCACCTTGGCGCCGAAGCGGCAATGGCCGAGGTTGGGCCAGTAACAGACGTTGCCGTTCCGGATCCGCACGAGGTCCACCAGCCCGTCGCCGCTCATGTCGGCCAGGAAGATGCTCTGCGCCGCGTCGGCGAAGACGAGCGACGGCCCGCGCTCCTCGTCGCTCGGGCGCGCGATGGTGATCGGCGTGTCGAAGCCGCCCTTGGCGAGCGACGGATACCACGTGAACGTGTCGGGCCCCGTGATCAGGATGTCCTCGTGCCCGTCGCCGTTCAGATCGATGAGGCGGAGGTTCGGGTCGCTCCAGTCGACGTTCGGCTGCGACGCGAACGGGCGGAACGCCGCCCAGCCCGCGTCGGTGCGGTCGAAGTAGCCCGCCACCGGCCGCTCGAACACCACCATTTCCTTGCGCCCGTCTCCGTCGATGTCGAGCAGCTGCCCGCCGCCGGTGGCCGGCCGCGACGGCAGCAGCCGCGCCGCGGACAAGAGGCCCCCGCCGAGGTTCTGCTTGTAATAAAGCGCCTCGCCCTCCTCGATCAGCACGCCGGGCAGCGCCTCGCCGTCGAGATCGACCCAATTCCGCCCGGACCCCATCGTGCCGCCGGGCAGGTCGCGCAGACTCTCGGGGTCGAGCGACTTCACCTCGCGCTGAATCACCGGCTCGCTGTACGTCAGCGCGATGGGCGGGAGCGCCTCGCGGCTGTACGCCTGGGTCTGCGGATCGCGGACATATCCGGCCTGGGTCGCGGTGGCGAGCCGCGTCAGGTGAGCGTTCTCCACGTACGTGAGGTCGAGCGACCGCACGAGGCACGGCGTCTCGCCGAGCTCGGACATATGGTGAAACATCAGCACGCGACGGCAGAGCCGGTACGTGCGGATCTCGAAGCCGGCGCGGTACACCGAGAACGGGTCCTGGCGGACCAGCCACGGGGCGCTCTCCTCGGGCGTGGGCGCCTCGACGCCGTGCTCGCCGTAATCGAAGACGACCTCGAACAGGAAGCTCCCCGCGACGCCCGGCACCGTGTTCCCGTAACGGACGCGCTTGAGATAGCAATTCGCGACCGCCGCGCGGCCCGCGTGGCGGTGGCTCTCCGCGACCTCGTCGCGCGCCACGCCGGTCAGGTCCTCCGCCTTGTACTCGTAGACGACGACATTGCCCTTGTCGTCCCGCGTCTCCTCCAGCAGCCACGAGAAGATGCGCGCAGGCCTCGCCGGGTCGGCGATCCGTGCCTCCGGGCTCCGCCCGTAAACGCTCGTGATATTGTCCGGCGTCGTCGCCGTCCAGTACACGTTCCCGCTCTCCTTGACCTCGCGGCGCTCGATCCGCGCGAACGCGCCCTCCACGCGGGGACGGTAGCGGATGACGCGCTCGCTCTCCGTCTCGTACCGGTCGAGCGCCGCGCCGTCGATCGACCGGGCCGGCACCAGATCCTCCGCGCCGGACAGGACGAACACGTCACTCTCGCGCGCGTCGTCGTAGCGGGGAAGGCCCTTGTCGGTCTTTCGCGTGATGCGCGGGATCGACAGCTGCCAGCCGGCGCCGAAAGGGCCGTTGCCTGCCCCCGAGTCGTACGTGACCGCCAGCGTCGGCCCGAACCCCGCGCGGCCGGGGCTCAGCGGCAGCGGGATCGAGAACGATCCGGTGCCCGTCACCGGGTTCGCGGAGAACTTCTCATCGACCCCGCGGATCGCGCCGCCGCCCTTCGGCAGCGCGGGAGCGGGCAGCTCCGGCGCCCTGGGCGCGCCGGGGAGGCCCTTCGGAGCCTCGGTGTTTTTGCCAGACCCCTCCCGGGCGAGGGACGCGGGGTCTCGGCTCTTGCCGCGGGCTCCGCCGTCCGGCGCGGCCGGTGATGCTGCCGGAGCAGCGGTGGTTTCCTTCTTGGGCTCACGAGCGTTCATCCGTCTCCCTCTTCCCATGGCAATGGGCGGCCCACGCGCCCGGAGCGACTCGCTCCGGAACGACGGCGTCGGCCGCCGAGTCCGAGAGCGGCGCCGGGCCAGGCGCCGCTCTCGGACGGTTCAAGCTCTCCACGGCCCTGTCCTCGTCGCCCGGTCCCCCCCGGGACGAGGGCTCGTCCCCTCTGCCGGCAGCGCTACTTGTAGAACACGTTCACGATCATCGTGTTCGCGCCCGGTTGGGAGGTGTTGTCGTCTGCCGCGGCGGCGGTCGCGCCGATACCGATGCCGTTCGTGAACGCGATGCCATTCGTGTGCTCTGCCGAGACCACCTGCCCGGCCGGCACCATGAGCGTCAAGGCAGGCTGGGTCGTGCCGACCGTCGGGGCCCCGGCCGCGTCATAGAGCTTCACGAACGCTTCGGTCGAGCTCCTGTTGGCCAGGTGCCAGCCGAACACCTGCCCGGCGGAGCTCTTCACGCTCTGCCCCGTGGTGCTCAGTCCGACGTTGCGGTAGATGGAGAGCCCACCCGCCGTGGCCGGCTTCACGTTCACCGCGCCGACCGTGTTGGTGCCGGCCGGGAGCGACCCGACCAGGCTCACCGGGAGCGGGTCGTTCTGCGAAACGTCGACAGCGGTGCCGTCCGCGCCCGTCTGCAGCTTGGCGCGGAGGACGTGGACGCCGAGGATCTCGTCGGTGGCGAGGAGCGTGCCCGCGCCCTCAGGAAGCGTGATGTTGTCCGACATGGATACTGACTCCTTGGTGAGAGATCGCCTGGGTTTCGTCTACGGTCACGCCGGCTCGAAGCCGTACTCGCAGAGCAGGTAGATGTCCTGGAGCGTGTCGTCGAGCCGGCTGTTCGTGCGGAGATCGCTCGCGATCTCGCCCACCGCTCCGCGGCTCGCGCTGAGCGTCCAGGTGTCGAGATCCTGGTCGTCCAAATCCACCTTGTCGATGGCCCCCGTGTTGCAGCCGCCGGTGCTGTCCAGCGGGAATTGGTTGAGCGTGAGCGGGTCCTGCGCGGTGGCGCCTGGCCACGCCATCGTCACGTCGAGCTTGCCCTGGCCCTCATTCCAATAATGCGTCTTCCCGTTCCACCGCGCATAGAGCGTGTAGCTCTTCAGCGCGACCTTCTGCGTCGCCGGGGCGTAGGGGAACATCTCCGGCGTGAGCGGGATGGAGAGCTGCTGTGCCACGGCGTCATCCGACGGCGCCGCCATGAACCGGGCCCACTCGGCCGGCAGCTCGGACCGCAGGCTGAAGAGCCGGCGCCGCACCGGCGGGTGGTCGTGGTAATACGTCTTCGCCGCGGCCGCGAGGGTGCTGTTCGAGCGCGCCGTGTACCGGATGTGCAGGATCACATCGCTCACCGCCGCGATGTCGAAGCGGTTGTTCGCCGCGGGCAGCTCGATCTTGTAGGTCCCGAGCACGCCCGCGCCCTCGAAGGGGAGATACCGCTCGTCGCGCAGGTTCGGCTCGAACAGGCCCGCGTCGTTCACCCCTCCGCTGGTCGCGATCACGCCCGTCAGCGGCACGAGATCCGTCCGGAAGCCCTCGGTGTCCGGATAGGTCTCGGCGGTCACCGCCGGCTGCTGCGGCTGCTGCGGCGGGCGCACGCGCGTGTTGCTCAGCGTGAGCGTGCAGCTCACGCCCGCGTATGGGCCGGTCACGGTCGGTATCGTGACGGCGACCGACTTGATGCGCCGGAAGTAGTGACCCGGGTAATCGAGGTCGAACACCTCCTGCGTCAGCACGACGTCGCAGGTGCCGGTCTCGCGCAGCCGCATGAGCTGCTCGGGCGCGACCTCGGCGAGCGAGACGTTCTTGACGAGCTCCGCCTCTCGCGGCGTCTGCTCCAGGAACGCGGCCTCCAGGCGGCGGAGGTCGTGCTGGAGCCGCTCGCCCGCGAGCAAGCCCTGCTTCAGGCTGTCCCAGGCGCCGAAGCGCACCATCGCCGGCGTGCCGTCGGCCGTGCCGAGCTCGAACCGGAGCGCCCGCTCCGCGCGCCTGGCCGTGTCGAAAGCCAGCGTGTACGTCTGGTAGTGGACGGTCGACAGCTCCGCCACCATCCAGTCGTACAGCTCCTCGGTCGTGCGCTTCCTGTCCCGGAGGAACTCGAGCACCTCGCGCGCCTGCTCGGTCTGCCGATCGTGGTTCCTGAGCTCCACCTCGGCCACCGCGGCGCGGATCTTCGCGGCGACGATCTGCTTCTCCAGCCCCTGCATCTCCTTCGCCGCGAGCCGCTCCTGCAGCGCCCACTCCTCGGCGCGCCGCTCGTAGCCGGCGATCGTGGACGCGAGCGACGCGCCCTCGCGCAGCGCGCCGGCGGCCATGGAGAGCGCCTGTGACGCCGCCTCGATCGACGCGCCCGAGGCCTGCCCGCCGATCGTGGTGAGGGCCACCGGGCTCCCCATCGTGCCCGCGCCGCCGAACGTCGTCGACGGGGTCGCCTCGACGCCGGGGGCAACGGCGGCGATCGCCTGCGCCACGAGCCCGAGCTCCATGCCCGCGACGCTCATGGCCAGCGCGCCCTGCTCCGCCGCGCTGATTCGCGGCAGGCTCGCGTAGTGGTCGCGGCGAAGCCGCGCCGTCTCGTGCGACCGCTCCAGCGAGGCGACGGTCGCCTGCGCCTCCTTGACCTGCTGCGCCTTGATCTCGCGCACCGCCGCGAGCAGCTCGACCTCGTGGCCCGAGCGGAGCCGCGCGATCGCCTCGCCGTCCTTCTTCTCCATCGCGGCGAGCAGGGCGGCGCCGAGCCCGGCCACCGCGCCGCAGAGCTCCATCGCCTTCGCGTGCAGCACCTGGAAGCGGTAGGGGAGCCGCGGGGAGCTCGCCTCGTTGAGCACCGTCGCGAGATCCACGCCGAGCGCCCTGGCCTGCACGAGCAGCATCGGATCGATGGGCGGCTCGAACAGGGGCAGCGTCCGGACCACGCCCTCGATGCTCATCGAGTGTCGGATCTTGAAGAGCCGATCGGCGACCATGTCCCACAGCCCCGAGAGCGCCTCGTCACGGGGCACGCAGAAGTAGAGCTCTCCGAGGTCAGTCGCCCGCTGGGAGAACGTGCGGCGCAGCATTTCCCTCAGCGGGTCGCCCACGAGGCTCTCGGCCTCGACGCGGGACCGCGACGCGATCACCGGATCGGAGAGGTCGCCGAGCCCGAGCGCCTCGAGCTGCCAGTAATTCCGCGGCGTCACCGCGTCCTGCCGCTCGACGCGCACCGGGCGCCGGCCGAGGAGATTGCCGGCGAGGACGTACAGCTGCGTCGCCTCGTTGATCGACTCGATGGTCTCGCGCCGGAACAGCTGATCGCCCCACGCGATCAGGTTCTCGACGTACTTCATCACCACCGCCTTCTGGTAGGCGATCGGCCGCAGCCGCGCGACGAGGTGCGGATTGAACGGGTCCTTCCGCCACGCCTCGATCTGCGCGGCGAGATCGAGCTTCTCCCGCTCGTTCTCTTGGTTCGTCAGGAGCGAGGCCAGCAGCCTGGCTATCGGGGTCCGCTGCGAGGGCGACAGATCCCGGACCTCGTCCTCGATCGAGGCGAGATCCTTGTTCTCTCGGAACGGCCGCACGTTCCAGAAGCGCTCGGGCGACGGGGCCGGATCGCCCGTGGTCGGGTCGAAGATGAAGTGGAACCAGCGCTGCGCCTCGGCGTGCCGGCCGCTCTGCATCAGCCGGAGGGCGATCAGGAACGGCGCGTGGAAGAACAGCTCCCAGTTGTAGCTCGAGTACGCGCCCTGGAACGAGAAGTCGACCTCCTCCTTCGGATACGGCGTGAGCACGTTGGCGGGGTCGGGGTCGTACGTCTCCTTGAAGGCGTCGACGTCGCCGGAGCGGAGCTGGATCGGCTCGGTCGGGTGGAGCGACCACTTGAGCAGCCCGTCCACGCCCGAGCGCTGCAGCTCCTTCCGGAACAGGCAGGCGTAGGGGTGGTAGAAGGAGATGAAGCGGTATCGCTTCGCGTCTTCGTAGACGTGTGCGATCTTCGTCACCTCGGGCGCCCTCTGCGCCCACTCGTCTGCCGCCGGCCCCGCGCGCATGGCGAGCACGCCGATGGTCCTGCCGATGTCGCCGTACGCCGTCATCCCGGGCTGCGGCGCATCATCCCACTCGGTGTACTCGGTCAGGACGAGATCGGCGAAGAACGTCGACTTCGCGTCCTTGAAGAAGAACGGCGCGCCGTCCCAGGCGCTGTCTTCGTCGTGCCCACTGCCGATCACGCGCGGAATGAGCGCGCGGAACGGGGTGACGCTGCGGAACAGCGTGGTCCACTGCAGGAGGCCGTTGAGCGTGACCGGAACGGCCAGCGTGGACGCAACATCCGTCGAGACCAAGAGATGCCGCTGCCAGGTGGTGTGGCGGGGCATCGCCGGAGCGAATGCCTCAAAATCCCGATGATCATCGCTGAAATCGATACCTTCCAGCGCACCGCAGGCGCTTTGCGCGAAGTGCCCGAGGCGGCGGCCGTTGTAGCCCGTCAGATTGACCGCCGCGATCCGGAGCGGATCCTGCTCGTCGTCGCGCTCCGCGAACAGGTGGACGAACGTGGGGACCGCCCAAGTCGTCCCCAGCGTCAACTCCGAGCCTCCGCTCATGCGGCGCGCGCCCCAAGCGCCGTTCCGGCGCTCGCTCCACGCGAGGCGGATGTAATGGTCCGCCACCGCCTTCTCGCCCGGCTCGCGCGTGTCGTCTGGCATCGGCTGGTTCGGTACGGCGCGTTGCTCGATGATCGGCCAGAACAGGTGCGGGCGGCGATCCTCCACGGTCAGCAGCACCCTGTCCCCCTCGATGTCGAGATCGATGGGCTCCCACGGAGTCCAGGACAGCCCGTCCACCCGCGTGCGGTAGAAGTACTTGTACGGCTGGGCCGCGGTGCGGCCGACGACGTGGAGTACGTCGATCGGAAGGTGCGTGTCGTCGCCCTCCTCCTTCTGGTGGAACGCGCTCACGATCTCGAGGTTCGCGACCTCGTCGAGCCGGTCCAGGTACCGCTCGAGCGCGCGCTCCGCGGCGTCGTCGGTGATGTCTTTCTGCCGGAGCTCGGCCTCCAGATCCTTGAAGAACGGCGACTTGTCGTCGCGCAGCGACGGGTCGAGGTACATCTCCGGCTGGAGCAGGACCTTGCGGCTCGCCTCCCAGACACGGTAGCTCTTGCGCCACGCCCACTCGCGCGCCGCCTCCTCCGGGAGCTTCAGGTCGTCCGCCTCCAGGTTCAAGAACGCGCGCTGCACAAACGTCTGCACCGAGCCGATGGCCTGCTTCAAGCGCGAGGTGATCACCGCAGGGCTCGTCTCGACGTCCACGAGGAGCTCGGCGAACAGCTCGTCGCTGTCCTCGTGTCCGCGCTTCGCTACGAGGTACGCCACCAGCGTCGACCGGAGCCGCTCGCGCAGCACGTCGCGCAGCGGCGGCGCCACCCGCGCCCACTCGGCGTCGGAGTACTTCGCCTTCGCGGCCCGGACGATGCTCTCGGCGGGCCCGGCGCCGGACGAGTGCATCGAGCTCTCCCAGCCGAACGCCTGCTCGGCCGAAACGCCGAGCCGCTTCAGCACCACGATCGCGCGGCGTACGAGCCCGAGGACCGAGACCAGCTCCGCGGCGTTGCTCGGATCGAGCGCCTCGTAGCCACGGGCGAGGAGCAGCGCCGTGACGTCCTCCACGGGCCAGCCCGTGGCGGCGGCCAGCTTCGCGGGCTCGGCCTCGAACAGGCTCGCCAGCGACGGGTTCGGCCCGACGAGGTGGGAGCGGAGCTCGACGAAATCCACGAGCTTCTCCCAGTCCGCGAACAACGGCGAGCCGCCGGCGCCGTCGATCTCGGCGCGCGGCAGCCCGTCGAGGTCGAGCGCCGGCGACGCGCCGGCGAACATCCACTCGATCTCGTCGGCGCGCGCACCGAGCTGCTGCACGACCGCCGCGGCCCTGGCCAGGTGCCGGTAGGCGGCGCGCTGTGCGGTGCGGCTGGGGTCGTCGAGCGACGGCGGCGGCGAGGTGGGCAGCGAGAACGCGCTGCCGAGCGGCACGTCGTCGGACTCGCCCGTCGTGAGGATGTCCGCGATGAGCAGGTGCGTCGATCGCGCGTCCAGCTTCAGCGCCGCGCCGAGCGTGTCCTCGATGAGGGCCGCCTCGGCCTCGCTGTCCGGGGCGCCGTTCTTGCCTCGCAGCGCCAGCAGCGCGCCGAACATCTGGTCGAGCACGGAGTTGATGGCCTCGTCGGTCGCGGCGATCCGCGCGCGCCGAGACGGCCGCGCCCGGAAGATGACCTCGAGGTCGGCGGGCGACAGCCCCGAGCGCCGCACGCGATCGACCGTGTCCAGGAAGCGCAGCGTATGCTCGGGGTTGTCGGCCTCGAGCGGCTTGTAGGTGCTCAGGTTGTAGAGCGCGTGGAAATCGGGCAGCGACAGCCGCGCCGCCCGCGCAAAGGTCACGTAGCGGTGGAGCTTCGCGAGCGTCACCGGCGCGAGGTCAGAGGTGTCCGCCGGGACGAGCGCGGGCAGGCCGAGCCCCGAGCTCGCGGTGAGCAGCGACAGCTCCTCCCGGCTGATGCGCAGGCCGGCGAGGATCGCGGGCGTGTGGGACTCGAACAGGGTGGCGGTCGGGAGGCTGGCGACCCCCGGCAGCGCGAGCGCGGCGTCGACCGGGTTGGTCACGGCCTTGTTCTGGAAGAGCTGCTCGTAGAACGAGGGCGTCTCGCCGGCGTCGCGGCGCTGGGTGTCGAGCGGCCCGAACCAGCTCGCGAGCGCCGCGATCGGCAGCGAGATGCCCCGGTCGGCGCGCAGCGCCTGGATCACCGCGATCACGCGCAGCGCGCGGCCGTTCACGACGTCGGTGCCGCTGGGCGCGCACGCGGCCAGCACCTGATCGAGCTCGCGGATCGACCAGCCGAGGCGCAGCCGGAGCCGCAGGAAGCGGTGCAAGATGTCCAGCGAGGCCACGGCGTCGCTCAGGCCGCCGATGCTCTGCTCGTCGATCTTGCAGCTATCCGCCGGCTGGATCGCCGGCGATCCGAAGCGATGGAGCACGGACGTCTCGAGCAGGTCGCGCAGCTCGTCGTAGGACAGCCCCGAGCGCTTGAGGAACACCGGCACGTTGAACAACCCGCCGGGGATCACGGAGACGCCCCAGGCGCTCGCCAGGGTCACGCCCGTGATCCAGGTGCCGCGGATCAGATCGAGCTCGCGCCCTGAAAGCCCGAGCCGATGGGCGGCCGCGTCCTCGGGATACATGGCCTCCGGGCTGGACCACTTCGCCCTCAGCTCGCTCAGGAATGCGTGCAGGGGCACGCCGAGGTGCTCGAGATAGACGCGCGCCTCGTGGTGCCGGTGGTGATACGGCATGCTGAAGGGGAAGTCGGTTTCCGCCAGGTGCTCGTAAGCCGTCTCGTGCCAGTCCTCCTCGCCGCTCGGCGGGTTCGGCATGGCCGCGAGCTCCTCGGCGGTGCCGGCGGTCGCGATGTGCTCCGGGAAGACGGGCGGGGCCTCGTTCTGCTCCTTGGTCTCGCCCACGAAGGCGTGGACGAGGATCTCGTTCACCAGGTCGACATACGGCAGCGGCGTGTCGGCGTTCTCGCAGGTGAGGTCGATCCGGCCGATGTCCGGGCGCCGCCCGGCGAGCGCCGGCGTCGAGCCCGGCGCACTGCCGAGGAGCAGCTCCTTCGCGGTCCACTTGGTGCTGCCGCTCTTCGTGAGCGTGGAGTAGTAACGATCGAGGAAGCGGAGCAGGTCGACGAGGTACGCCGCCGGGCCGTAGACCGAGGCGCAGTGCGCACACGCGCACGCGTCGGTCGAGCCAAAGAGCTCCTCGTATGTCGCGAAGTCTGGCGCCGCCTGGCTCGCGCGGCGCGTGGGATCGGACAGGACGTAGGCCGACGTCTGGTTATAGGCCGCGCCGAACTTGAGCGACAGCGCGAGCGCATGTTCGGAAATGGCGACCGCCTTGTCGTAGATGTCGTCCGCGATATGGGCACCTCCGAGGGCAGCGCCGAACTCGGAGCCGAACCGGAGCCGGCCGCGGAGGGCGACCTCCCGCGCCGACTTGAGCCCGGCGTCGAGAAGCACCGTCGCCTCCTCGTACTTGGGTGTGAGCTTGTACAGCCGCTCGACCGCTTTGAGTTCGAGCTTCGCGGCCGCGGGGTTGGAGAGCCCCGCGAACGCCGCCGGGTTCAATGCGACGTAGTGGCCGGCGCGCGTGTTGCCGAGCTTGAACGAAGGGTTGTTGTTGAAGAACGTGGGCAGCTCGCTCCCACCGACCACGGAGATCGCGGACGCGACCGCCTTCGACGGGAACGCCACCTCAAGGGCGTGCCGGATGACCTTGGCGTAGGTCGCGCGCCTCTCGGTCACCGTCGCTCCGGGCGTGTCGTCCGGGCAGTTGATGGGCGAGCCGTTGCGCTGGACGGCGAGGATCGCGATCCAGTCGGCCTCGCTGTAGGCCGCGAGGTCCTGGAGGCCCTGGAACTGGGCATCGTGCCAGCGATCCCACAGCTCTTCGATGAGCGGGAAGTGATAGCGCGTGAGCGCGCCCAGCTGCAGCAGGAGCTTGAGCCGCGGGATGAGGAGCGAGCGCTCGCCCTGATAGTCGGGCAGGGACGCGATGTGGGTCCAGAAGGCCTCCGGCGTGCCATCGAACGCCATGTACTCGGCGATGAATTGCTGCGTGTAGTAGTCCTCGGACAGCTCGAGCCCGAGGAGCTGACCGAGGTTGCAGGTCGCTCCCGCGGGCGCCTCCATGGCGAGGTCGACGGCGGCCTGGGTGAGGAGATCGACGAAGCTATCGCTGACTTCGCCGCCCACGATCTTTGCTTCCCTCGCCTCGTCGAGCACGCGGCGCAGCGCGGGTTTGGGGTACGAAAGGAGCCCGCGCTTGGTGGTCGGCAAGCCCATGCGGACGAAGGGGTAAAAAGAATCGGCGGCCCCGCCGACGCCGACGGACGTCAGGAGGGAGTCGGCCGCGACGAGCGCCTCGACCTGCCCGCGCTCCACCTCGGTGGCCATCGCGACGAACTCGACCTGCTCGGCCTGGAGGGTTCCGAGGACCACCCCCTGCGTTTGGGCCGCGGTGCGCGACTTGAGCTGCTGCAGCTCCGAGGCGCCGCGGTCTTCCTGGTTCTGGCTGGTGACCAGGTCGACGACGGCGGTCGACGGGGCGCGGACGATCAGCGCGGAGCGGCCCAGCTCCTGATTCGACCCGTTGTAGACGATCACCCGGAGATCGGGCTGTTGCTTGCCGGATGCCAGCAGGGGCGAGTACGAGATCTTATAATGACCCGTCGAATCGGTCGTGGACGAGCCGATCTCTATCTCTGACGTCAGCCTCACGTCGTAGGCGCGCACCGTCGCGTTCGCGACCGTCGCGCCTTGCTCGTTCCGCACGATGCCGCGCACGACCGCGGAGGCCGGAGCGCGCCTGGTCGAGGTCACCGCGAGGTCCACCTCGATCCGCACGGTCGCAGGCGTCGGCGACACCTTCCATTGCGTGTAGCGCGTGACGTACTCCTCGGCCCCGGGCGAGAACACGCGGAGCGCGATCAGCGGCTTCCGCCCCTGGAAATGACGATCCACGGCGGCCTGGTCGAGCGATATCTCGAAATCGCCGTTCTGGTTGGTCACGGCGACGGCGACGAGATCCGTGGTGACCTCCGCGCTGTCCCACGCCTCGACACGCACATTCTCGACGCCCCTTTCGGTCTTGGCTCGAACGACCCGACCGGAGAGTTTATACTTTTTCATGCGAGCTCCCTTCGATTCCATGGTCAAGAACCACCAGTCGGCGCAGTGTTCAGCCACGGCGGTCGGTGCGCCTCGTCGCCGACGGTCGACAGCGGAGGAGATGACGAGGAGGGCCGGCCGCGGAGCGATCGGCGCGACGAATCGCGCGCGAACGCTCCGCGCAAGCACACTGTCGCGAATTCGCGAGACATCAGCTATTGGCTGTCGATCTCCTCTTCGACCCGGCGCACGTCAGCGGCCGACCGCCGACGCATCTTCAGGTGGTGATGTGGACTACCACGGCGCGTCTCGTTGGAAGGCTCGAAACACGTCCCCGCCATTCGACGATCTCGGGGTACGTCCACGGCTCACGCGCGGTCGATGGACGTCTGTCTCTTGCTGTCGCCGACCGAGCGCGGCCGCACGGCCAACGCCATGGGCTCACGCAGGCATGACAACGGCTGATGTCCTTTGACGCGCCGCTCACGCGCAGCCTTCGCGCGGCACGTCACGTCGTCCCGGTCACATCCTGGCGACATCTTGCGCGCCCCCACCACCTCTTGGCCAGGCCTGCCGATTTTCGACTAGAATAGAGGGTCCCCTTCCGCGAGGCCTCATGCGCGGCGTTCCCACGGCTGTTGTTGTCCTCCTCTCTGTCGCGGTCGCCGCGTGCGACCAGGCCGCGCCCCCCTCCGAGACGCCGCCCGATCCAGCGGCCGCCCAGCCGCTGTCCGCGGCGGCAACCCCGGTGATCGCCGCCGTTACCTGGCCCCCTTCCGCCTCGCTCGACCGGACCGCGCTCGCGGCGCTCCCCAAGACGGCGGCTCACGCCGCCAGGACCTCGCGGGTCCCGGTGCTCGTGCCGTCCCGGCGCGAGCTCCTCGCGGCGCCGGTCCTCGTTGCCAGGGAGCACTGGACCTCGTTCTGGGCAAAGACGGACGCGATCACCGTCTCGCTCACGATGACCCGCCTCGCGCACAAATATCCGAGCATTCCACCGTTCCGGGGGCCCCGCGCCGTGCGCGGGGCGCCTGCGTTCGTCACGGCGAACGAGGGTATCTGGAGCGCGTCGTGGACCGAGAACGGCGTCTCGTACGCGCTCGACGTCGAGTGCGCCTCCCCGGAGGCGCCGGCCTGCGCCTCGGACGCGCTCGTCCTCGAGCTCGCCTCGGGGCTCGTTTATGTGGGCGGCGACGAGCCCAGGGCCGCGGGGGACATGCCATGATCGCGCCGCTCCGCCCGCCGCGCCCCCGCTCCGCCGCGCTGGCCTCGCTGGTCGCGACAGCCGCGCTCGCGCTCGCGCTCGCGCTCCCGCCGAGCGCCGCCGCGGCCGATCCGTTCTCGTACCATCCGGCCGGCGAGCTCCTCTCTGGCTCGGGAGAGGGGCGCGCCGACGACGTCGTGTACGCGCCTTCCATGCGCTTTCCGCTCGAGGAGGGCCCGGCGTTCGCCAACTCCCAGGTCTACAGCAAAGGCGGGAGCGCGGGCCCGGCCGGTGGACAGTGCGATACGGACAACTACGCCTATCCGTGGCGCGACAACTACTGCGAGCTGCGCTCGTGGGAGATGCCTCTCTGCCCCTCCGGCACAGGGCACCAGGGGCAGGACATCCGGCCGGCGACGTGCGAGGCGGGGAGACACTGGGTCGTCGCGGTGGTGGATGGCACCATCACGAGCGTCGGCGGCTACTCTGTCTACCTGACCGGCGAGGACGGGACTCGCTACGACTACCTGCACATGTCGGATGTCCAGGTCTCGCCCGGCCAGGACGTGTCGCGGGGAGAGCGCATCGGGCGGGTGTCCAACGTCTACGGGAGCACGCCGACGACCATTCACCTGCACTTCAACGTGCGGCAGTCCGTGAGCGGCGTCGGCGTGGTCTACGTGCCGCCCTACACATCGCTCGTCGCTTCGTACGAGGCGCTGCTCAACGAGCCCCCCGAGGGCGCCCTCGAGACCGCCGGCTGCAGCGGTATCGCGGGATGGACCCGCGACCCGGACGCGGAGAGCGCGCCGGGCGACGCGCGGCTCTACTTCGACGTCCCCGCGACCGAGGACGGCGCGGAGGGCTACAGCTTCCCCGCGGACGTGCGCCGCGACGACCTCTGCGAGCCGCTCGGCTCGTGCGCGCACGGCTTCGAGGCGCCGATGCCGCTCAGCCTGCTCGGGGGCGACCACGCGGTCCACGCCTACGGGGTCGACGGCTCGAGCGGCGAGGAGGTGGAGCTCGAGGGGAGCCCGAGGGCCCTCGAGTGCCCGCTCGATCTGCCCTCCGGCGTGAGGCGGCCGCTCGGCGGCGACGGCGCGCTGGACGCCTGGGGGTTCTCGCGGTTCTGGGACGTCGCCAGCGCGCCGGACGCGGCGCTCCTGGCGCTGCCGGAGGGCGACGCGTTCCCGTCGTCGCCGCTGCTCGTGCGCGGCGACGACGGCGCGGCCTCCCTCTGGTTGATCGACGGCGCCGATCGGCGGGCCGTGCCGGATGCCGAGGTGGCCGCCGCCTGGCATCTCGATCCGGGCGAGGCCGTCGTGTGGCCGGCAGCGAGGCTCGCCGCGCTGCCGCTCGGGCCGGCGCTGCGGCCGCGCCCGTTCCTGGTGCAGGGCTCCGGGCCGGCGCTCCACGTCATCGACGCGCCGCCGCCGCCGGGCGAAGGCGGCGGCGGGGCTGGCGAGGCCGGCTCCGGGGGCGCTCCAGCCACCGGAGACGCGGAGGAGGGCGCGCCCGGCATGAACGTCGGCGTTCATGGGCAGCTGCGCTGCGAGTGCGGCGCAGCCGGCGCGGGCGCCGCGGGCTCCGCTGGGGCGGGCTGGCAGCTCGGCCTCTTCGCGATGGCGGCGCTCGGCGCGGCCCGCAGGCGGCGGCGCGAGGGCCGGCCGCCTCAGCCTTCGTGGATCTTGATCCCGGGGATCGACCGGAGCGGGCTCGCGTCCTCGACCCGCGAGCCCTCGAGGTAGACGTTCTTCAGGCTCTTGAGCTCCCGGAGCGGCGACACGTCGCTCACCCGCGTCCGCTTCATCTGGAGCATCTCGAGCTTCTTCAGGCCGGCGAGCGGGCTCACGTCGGTCACCTCGGTCTCATCGAGCTGGAGCTCGGTGAGGCTGGTGAGGCCGGCGAGCGGCGAAAGGTCGGCGACGGGCGTGCGGCCGATGTCGAGCCGGTCGAGCTTGACCAGGCCGGAGAGCGGCGAGAGGTCCTTGACCAGGGTCGCCGAGACGCGCAGCGACTCCAGCCGGAGCAGGCCCTTGATCGGGCGGAGGTCGTCGATCTTGCCCGGCGGCAGGTAGAGCCCTTTGACGCCCGTGAGCTCGGGGAAAATGCACGGATCGAGCTCGTCGAGCCCCTGGGCGTCCGAAAGGTTCATCGTCTTGATGTTCTTGAGCTCGGCGCGCTTGATCGGCCCCTCGGGCTTCTGGAGCTGCTGCCGCACCTTGGCCTCGAGCGCCGGATGAGAGAACGTCACCGGATCGCTCTTGGTGCACACCACCTCTTGCTTCTTCGGCGGCGCGCTGGCCGTGGCCGCGGGGCTCGCGGCAGGAGGCGCGTCGGCGGGCTTCGCCGCAGAAGGCACGGCCGAGGCCGCTCCCGCAACGGGCTTCTTGGGCTCGTCGCAGCCGAGGAGGAGAAGGGTGATGCCAAGGGATGCAAGGACGAGAGGGCGAATCATCGCCGCGATGATACACGAGACGACGGAAGAGGGCCGCGTCTTCCAAAGGGCGCTCGCGCGCTACAGCGGCAACAGCAAAAGCCCTTGTCGCGAGTCGAGCTGCTCGGAGAACCAGTCCCGGTGGCGCCGCTCCACCGCGAGCGAGTGCCGGAGGACGTCGCGCGCGCGCTCGGAGAGGCCTTCGCGGAAGGATATCATCCGCTCGTAAGCAGCGCAGCTGTCCTCCTCGTAATGCCTCATCGCCTCGAGGATCGCGCGATCTCCGACCATCCCGTTCGTCAGCGCCTTGCTCTTCAGCTTGGGTCGGACGGCGCTCTCCATCGGCGGCTCGCCGAGCTCGTGGGCCAGGGCGGCGAGCACCTCGAGGTGACGCTCGTGATCGTGAAGGAAGCTCGCGAGCCGGCTCTTGTCGCCTGGTCGGTTCATCCGCGAGAGCGCTGCTGCGAGCGCGTCCACCGTGGACCAGTTGAGCTCGATCAGTTCGGTCAAGGACCCGATGAACGCGGCTTCGCCGCCGATCACGGACGCCATGGAATATCGCTCCTCTCCTCGCGGAAGCGGACCGCCCGCGTGAAGAGAGAGGTGGGCGGGTGCTTCTCCAGGCGTTCGATGCTCGCAAGCCCGGTGCCGGAGCCCGCCTGTGCAGCCGCTATCCGTCGCTGCGCGCGCGTCGTCCAGGAAACCCGCGGTTCTCCACGCTTATCGCCAGCCGCCGCGCCCGAGACGGCCCGCTCCAGGGCCCGCGCTCGAGGGGATGCGAAGACTCAACCCAGATCGAGGCCGCGGTCGCGGCGCCGGGTCGAGCGCGCGCCGGACCAGGACGGAGCCGTGACGTGCCGGGGCGCGATCGGCACATGCTCACGCCGCGCCAGGCAGCGAAGCGCGAGCACGTCCTGGACATGAGCGCGCCTCCGCGCAAAGCGCGGAGGCGGCGTCGTCCAGGTCAGGATCAGGAGAGGAGAGATGGACTTCGGTCGAGAGCGCTCCGGCGGCGCGCTCGGCGGAGATGCCGCTACTTCTTGCCAAAAAGGCCGCCGAGCGAGCCTGCGAGGCTGCCGACGTCGAGGTTGGCGATGGCGGGGGCCGCCGCGCCGAGCGCGGTGTCGACGTGGGCGGCGAGCGGCGCGGGGAGCTTCTCTTTCAGGAAACCGACCACCGTCTCCACGGCCACGCGGGCCTTGTCTTCCGAGATACCAACCTTCTCTGCGACCTGTCGTACCAGCTCGTCCATGGCCTCGACGCTCATCCTTTCTGCGCGAGCCGCGCATCCGGGGCGAGCATCCACGCGCCGATCGGCGCCGGCAAGGGAATTCGGCGCCGCGCGCTGCGCGCTGCGCGCTCGACGACGTGGCCCCTCGCACCAGCGCGCGGCGGCATGGGCCCTCGTGGTGAGCCGCATCGTGGTGGGCCCCGCACGACAATCCCCCTGGTCATTTCGTAAAGAGTGTTGTTGAATCAGGGGATCTCGGCTTGGCCGATGCGGGTGAGGAGGGAGAACCATGTCTGGGCCCGCAAGTCACGAACCTGCGCTCCTCGTCGAGCTCACCCAGACGGACGGTCTCCTCTACATGGCTGCCTGAAAGGAGCGAGGGGTATGTCGAAATTCCGCTTGAGCCGACGTTCCATGCTGCGAGGCGCCGGCGCCATCGCCGTCGCGCTCCCGTGGCTGGAGATCATGGGAACCGAGCGCCCGGCGCGCGCGCAACCCGCCCCCGCCCGGCGCTTCCTCGCCGTCTACACGCCCGGCGGGACCTTGATCGACCGCTGGCGTCCGACCGGCACCGAGACGAGCTTCACCCTGGGCCCCATCCTGGCGCCGCTCGCGCTGGTGCAGGACCGGCTGCTCGTCGTCGACGGCCTCGACATGAAGAGCGCGATCGGGGAGCAGCACCAGTGCGGGATCATCGCCTGGCTCACCGGCACGGCGCAAGAGGGCGCCGGCGGCAGCAGCGGCTACGCGAGGGGGCCGTCCATCGATCAGGTGATCGCCTCCCGGATCTCCGCCGGTCGGACGGCGAAGGCGAGCATCCAGTTCGCGGTGCGCTGGGCGACGGGCAAGTCCCACGGCCGGATGACGCCGATGAACATCGCCAACTTCGAGGACACCGCGCCGTACAACCCCATCCAGCCGCGCCTCGATCCGGTGGAGATCTTCACCGAGCTCTTCGGCACGCTGAACCCCGGCGCCAGCAACGACGCCGCCCTCCGCCTCGCGCGGAAGCGATCGATCCTCGACTTCGTCGACCGTCGCTACGCCGCCGTCTCCGCGAGGCTCGGCGCGGCCGACAAGCAGAAGATCGACCAGCACCTGACGAAGATCCGCGAGATCGAGCAGAGCCTCGGCAGCACGCCGGCTGCGACGAACGCTTGCAAGGCCCCGACGTTGGTCGACACGTCCGACTACAACCCGAGCGCGGGGCTCAACGCGGACGACCCCGGCTCGATCGTGGACAGCTCGACCGATGCGGCGATCCCCAAGGTGGGCAAGCTGATGACGGACATGCTGGTGATGGCGCTCGCCTGTGACATCACCGCGGTCGGCACCCTGCAGTGGAGCGACACCGAGGCGAAGCACACGTTGCCGTGGCTGAACCTGACCGAGCACCACCATTTCTACCAGGAAATGGGCGGCTTCAGGCCGGCCGAGTGCGAGCTCATCTACACCTGGTACTCGGAGCAGCACCTCTATCTCTTGCAGGAGATGGCGAAGGTCGACATGGGCGGGCACTCGCTGCTCGACGAGAGCGTCGTCTTCTTCGGCTCCGAGATCTCGGATCCGCCGACCCACAGGAAGACGAACATGCCGTTCCTGCTGGCCGGCGGCGGCGGGGGCCTGCGCACCGGGCGCTGGGTCCGGTACCCGAATCTCCCGCACAACAACCTGCTCGTCTCGATCTTGAACCTGTTCGGCGACACCCGGACCACGTTCGGCTTGCGTGAGTACTGCACCGGGCCGCTCACGAACCTCACGTAGGGCCGGAGGTGCCCTAGGTCTCCCGCTCGAGCGCGCGCACCAGCAGCGGCGCCACCGAGTGGAGGGCGCCGGGCGCATCGGCGAGCTGCTGGCTGCCAGGGTGCGAGTCGGTCCCGAGCAGCGTCGTGAACACGGAAGCCTTCCTGATCTTCTCGAGCGAGTCGCCCGGCAAGACGAGGTGGCTCGCGACGGCGTGGACCTTGGATGCGCCGGCGGCGAGGTAGGCGCGCCCCGCCTGGACGAGCGATGAGCCGGTGCGGACCATGTCATCGTAGATGACGACCTCGCGGCCCGAGACATCGGCGTTGATGCCGGTCACGCCGACGCCGTCGCCTCTCCGCTCCTTGTACACGAACGCCGGCTCGACGCCGAGGCCGCGGGCGAGGCTCTGCACCCATTTGGCCCGACCGGCGTCCGTCGCCGCCAGCACGTACGGGCGATCGCCCATCAGCTCGCGGACAGCCTGCGTGATGAGCGGAGCGCCGTAGAGGTGGCGCGTCACGTGCGAGTCGCTGAAGTAGAACTCGATGCCATCGGTGTGCAGATCGAAGAGGAAGATGCGCGTGCCCGCGTCGCACGAGGGGATCGCCGAGATGAGCCGCGCTCGCGTCTTCGCGGTCACCACCTCGCCCGGCTTCACGGCCCTCTCCATAGTCGCGTAGCCGAAATAAGGCATCACGATGGAGAGCGACCGCGCGCCTGCGCGCGAGATGGCGCAGCCGAGGTCGTAGATCTCCAGCCAGTCGAGGTCCCGGGGGGCGCCGCCGAGCAGGACCACGTCGCGCCCCCAGCAGTCGACCGCGACGCGCAGGTAGCGCTCGCCGTCGGGGAAGCTCTTGCGCTCGACGAGGCCGCGCTCGAAGTCGCCCGCGGCCAGGAAGGCAGGCTCGAGATAGCTGTACGAGCTGATCGTGATGAGCAGGCGCCGCTGGCTCATCGCGCACCTCGGCGGGTCGTCCGGGCCGGAGCGGGCCCTCGGCGCGCGCCCCGGGCGGGCGCGGCCTTCGCCGCCCTCGCGAACGGCGCAGCCTTCCCTGGCTTCGCGGGCGGCGCAGCCTTCCCCGCCTTCGCGGGCGGCGCAGCCTTCCCTGGCTTCGCGGGCGGCGCAGCCTTCCCTGCCCTCGCGGGCGGCGCGCCCACGCTGGCGAGGACGCTCTTCAGGTGGGGCTCCGCGCCTGGTTCGCTGGGAAAATCGACGGGATCGGGGAGATCTTTCATCTGCACGACGTCGCATCCTGCTTCACGCGCGGCCTCGTGCAAATGACGCCGGAACCTGGCGCGCGCGATGCCACGGTGGTTGGTGCAGGCGAGCAGCCTGCCGCCCGGGGCGAGCACGCGGAAGGCGAGCGCGGCGAGCGCGCCGAAATCGCTCGCAGCGCTGAAGCGGCTCTTCTTCGTGGTCGCGAAGCTCGGCGGATCGAGCACGACGAGGTCGAAGCGCCGGTCGGACTGGGCGGCGGCCTTCAGCCACGGAAACACGTCGGCCTCGACCACGACGTGCGCCGCCGGGTCCGCGCCGATCGCGGCGAGGTTGTCGCGCGCCCAGGCGACCACGCCCCGGGACACGTCGACCGTCACGCTCTCGCGCGCGCCGCCCGCCACGGCCGCCACGGTGAACGCCCCCGTGTAGGCGAACAGGTTCAGCACCCGGGCCCCCCGGGCCAGCTCCCGCACCCGCCGCCGGTTCTCGCGCTGGTCGAGGAAGATGCCGGTCGAGAGCCCGTCGCCGAGCCGCACCTTGAACGGCAAGCCGTGCTCGAGGACGGTGAACTCCTCCGGGGCGTCCTCCCCTCGGACGGCGTGCCGCGGCGCGAACTCCTCGCGCCGCGCGTCGACGATGACGCTCGCGTGCTTCGGGCGCGCCTTGAGGTACACGCCCTTCGCCCCGAGCCGGTGAGCCGCGTCGAGCACGAGGTCCCGCGGCGGCGCGCCCGGCTCGCCCTCGCCCGCGCCGAACAGCGACACGACGAGGTGCTCGCCATAAAGGTCGACGGAGACGGAGGGGAGTCCGTCACCCGCGCCATGGACGAGCCGGAGCGCCGTGGTGTCACCGGCGCGCGCGATCCCGTACCGCCGCTCGGCGGCCTCGCGCATGGCGCGCTCGACGGCCGCGACGCCGCCCGCGTACGGGTCCGCCGGCGCTGCCGCGAGCCACGCCTCGAAGACTGCTGGCAGCTGCGAGCGGAAGGTCGCGGCCGCGCCCGTGGCCGGGTGATCGAGGCGGAGCTCGGCGGCGTGCAGGAGCAGGCGCGGGGCCTCGGGGCCGCCGTAGAGCGGATCGCCGGCGATGGGGAGGCCGATCGCCGCGAGCTGCACCCGGAGCTGATGCGTGCGGCCTGTCTCGGGCCGGAGCTCGAGCAGGGCCCGGTCGCCGCGGCGCTCGAGGAGGCGGTAGCGGGTGATCGCCAGCACGCCGCTCGCGGCCCGATCCTCTCGCGCCCCGCCGGTCTCGGCGAGCGCGCGCATCGCACCTCCCGGCGCCGGGACGAGGCGGTGCCGCAGGGTGCCGCGCGGCGGGCGATCGCCGAAGCCGGAGACCGAGGCGACGTACGTCTTCTGCACCGTGCGCCCCTCGAACTGCCGCGCGACGGCGGCGTTCGCCTCGCGCCGCCGCGTGAACAGGAGGACGCCCGACGTGTCGCGATCGAGCCGCTGGTGGATCCCGAGGTACGCCTCCGCGTCGCCCCGGCCGCGGAGGAAGGCGCGGAGGCGCGTCACCATGTCGTCGATCCGCTCCGCCTCCGGCGCGTGCGTCGACAGGCCAGCCGGCTTGTCGACGACGATGAGATCGGCATCCTCGGCGAGGATCCACTCCGGATGGATGTCGGGAAAGAGCTCCGAGAGCGAGAGGCGCGGGGTCATCAGTTCTGCTTGACGTCGGTGCCGGGCGGCGCCGTGAACTGGAACTCCGCCGGATCGATCGACGCGGGCTGCGACGCGTTCTCGAAGTCGAACCGGTTCCGGTTGCCCTGCGCGTCGACGATGAGGACGCGGCGCACGACGCCAGGGTCCTTCTTCGCGAGGAGCGCCTTGTCGATATAGAACATCACGAATTCGTAGTGGGGAGTCGGCGCACGCGGCTTGCCGACGAGCACGGGGCCGCCCTCGAACTTCGCCTTCTCGTTGAAGGTGAACGTGAACGACGGGCGGAGCCCGTGGCCCATGAGGAACGAGAGGGCGCCCGGATACTCCGAGTTCTGCACCGGCGTGACGAACATCTGCCGGTCCTCGGCGACGTAGACCTTGAGCGACACGCCGTCGGAGACGATGCGGTTCTGGTTCGGCGGATCGTAGCGAAACGAGATCCTGTCCGGCTTCTGGACCGACAGCGCGCCGCTCTGCTTCTTGACGGCCCCCGAGACCTTCTGCGTGTGCTCCTGCTTGAAGCGGGCGAAGTACGTCTTCTTGCCCACAAAGATCGCGTCGACCTCGGCCGCGACGGCGTCCGCGGATCCCGCCTCGGCGGGCGGCACCGCGGGCGGCGCCGCCGTGCCGGGCGCGGGCGCGGAGGTCGCCGCCGGCGCCTCGGCGCGCCCTCCGCCCGCGTCGCGCGCTGCCGCGTCGCCGACGGGCGTCCCCGCGTCGCGCGCCGCCGTCGCGGCACCAGCGTCCTCGCGCTTCCGGCCCGCGTCCTCCGCCGGCGCCCCCGCGTCCGTCGCCGCCGGAGCGCCCGCGCTGGCAGCCGCCGCGGGGGCGCTCGCCTGCGGCGGCGCGTCGACCGCGTGCGGCGTCGCGTCGACCGGCTGCGGCTGGGCCGGCGCGGCGGCGGAGGGCGAGGCGTCGGGCGCCGCGCCGACGGGCGCGGGCGGCGCGTCGCAGGCCGCCACGACCAGGGCAGTGGCCGGGACGAGGGCGACGAGGCGGAGGCGGTTCATCGAAGGGCTCGCTTTCAAGGAGAGTGCGTCGCGTGTTCTAGGACAGGTAGGGCCGAGGTGGTAGCGCCGACCTCCACCACCCCGAGCCCCGCGCCGACGGCATCGATGGCGATCTCGCAGCGTCGCCGGGGCGCTCGCGACCGTCGTCGCTCGAAAATTGGGCCGCGCCGAGGTCAGGAACGCCGACGCGCGCCGGGGCACGCGCTGGCGACGACGTCGTCCCGGGCCCCCGGGGCGAGACCATGTCTTGACCCCTATTTCCACGTAGCCCAAACTCTCCGGCCGCATGCGCGCCGGCACTCCCTCCCTGATCGATGCGTCGTCGCTCATCCTGATCCTGGACGTCTCGCGCAAGCTCGCGGCGCCGTGCGATCTCACGGAGCTGCTCGAGCTCATCATCAAGACGGGGCGGGAGGTGATAGGCGCCGACCGCGGGAGCGTCTTCCTCTACGACGAGGAGGCCAAGGAGCTTTACTCCCGTGTCGCCACGGGCGAGGCCCAGATCCGCGTCAGCATCGACAAGGGCATCGCCGGGGAATGCGCGCGCAAGCGCCAGACCATCCTCGTCGACGACTGCTATTCCGACCCGCGGTTCAATCAGGAGATCGACCGCCGGACGGGGTATCACACGAAATCCCTCATCACGGTGCCGCTCATCGGGCTCGACGACAAACTCGTCGGCGTGCTCCAGATGCTGAATTCGAAGGCGGACCACTTCGGCCCGGACGAGCGCGACGTGGCGGAGCTGCTCGCGGCGCAGGCGGCCGTCGCCGTGCAGCGCACGCTCCTGCTCGAGGAGCGCCTGATCAAGCTGAAGCTCGAGCACGATCTCACGATCGCGCGCGACATCCAGCAGAACATCCTCCTGCGGCGGCTGCCGCGCTGCCCCGGCTATTCGCTGTCGGCGTTCAGCAAGCCGGCGGACGACACGGGCGGCGACATCTACGACGTCATCCGTCTCGACGAGCGCGCGGACATGTCGCCGATGATCCTGCTGCTCGCCGACGCGGCCGGCCACGGCATCGGCCCCGCCCTCAGCGTGACCCAGTTCCGCGCGATGCTCCGCATCGGCCTGCGCCTCTCGGCCGACATGGACGCGCTCATGCACCACGTGAACCAGCAGCTCCTCGAGGACCTGCCGAACGACCGCTTCATCACGGCGTTCCTCGGCGTCCTCGACCCGACGACGCACCAGCTCCGCTTCCACGCGGCCGGGCAGGGGCCGCTGCTCCACTACCGGGCGGCCGAGGGCCAGGTCGTGTGGCGCGATCCGTCGACCGTCCCGCTCGGCATGTTCAAGGATCTCGACCTGCCCCCGACGCCGCCCCTCGTGATGGCCCCGGGCGATCTCCTCGTGCTGCTGACCGACGGCTTCTACGAGTACCAGGACGCCGCCGGGCAGGTGTTCGGCAAGGAGCGCGTCGGCGAGCTCATCCACCGCCTGCACGCGCGCCCCACGTCCGACATCCTCGGCGCGCTCCTCGCCGAGGTCCGCCGCTTCGCCGGCTCGGCCAAGCAGATCGACGACCTGACAGCGCTGCTCGTGAAGCGCGATACGTAGGGCCGCGCTCAGCGGCTTCCCCTCTCCCCGTCCTTGCGCTAGCTAGGCCGCGATGAGCGCCGCCCCTGTCAACGCCCCCTCCCCCTTCCCCGGCGATCCGCCGGTCGACCCCGCGCTCGCGCAAGCGCACAAGCTCTCGGCGAGCGAGTGGGAGCGCGCGCGCGAGCGCCTCGGGCGGCAGCCGACGTTCACCGAGCTCGGCGTGCTCAGCGTGATGTGGAGCGAGCACTGCTCGTACAAGAGCTCGCGCGTCCACCTCGCCCGGCTGCCCACGACCGGCCCGCGGGTCATCCAGGGGCCCGGCGAGAACGCGGGCGTCGTCGACATCGGCGACGGGTTCGCGGCCGTCTTCAAGATGGAGTCGCACAACCACCCGTCGTACATCGAGCCCTACCAGGGCGCGGCCACCGGCGTCGGCGGCATCCTGCGCGACGTCTTCACGATGGGCGCGCGCCCCATCGCGAACCTCGACTCGCTCCGCTTCGGCCGGCCGGAGCACCCGCGCACGCCTCAGCTCTTGCGCGGCGTCGTCGCGGGGGTCGGCGGCTACGGCAACTGCATCGGCGTGCCGACCGTGGGCGGCGAGCTCTTCTTCGATCGCGCCTACGACGGCAACATCCTCGTCAACGCCTTCACCTGCGGCGTCGTCCGCTCCGACCGCATCTTCTACGGGCGCGCGAGCGGCGTCGGCAACAACGTGCTCTACGTCGGCGCCAAGACGGGGCGCGACGGCATCCACGGCGCGACCATGGCCTCCGACGAGTTCTCCGAGGGTGGCCCGAGCCAGCGCCCCACGGTGCAGGTCGGCGATCCCTTCATGGAGAAGCTCCTGCTCGAGGCGTGCCTCGAGATCTTCGCGGAGGACCTGCTCGTCGGCGTCCAGGACATGGGCGCCGCGGGGCTCACCTCGTCGTCGGTCGAGATGGCGGGCCGGAGCGGCAGCGGCCTCGACCTCGACCTCGACCTCGTGCCGCGGCGCGCGGCCCGGCTCACGCCGTACGAGATGCTGCTGAGCGAGTCGCAGGAGCGCATGCTGCTCGTCGCGAAGCCCGGGTGCGAGGCGCGCGTCATCGAGATCTGCACGAAGTGGGAGCTCGACGCGGCGATCATCGGCAAGGTGACCGACACCGGCCGGTGGGTCGTGCGCGCCACGCCCGGCTACGACCCGCTCGGCGGCGCGGCCGCCGGCGTGGCCCGGAACCCGGTCGTCGTCTGCGACCTGCCCGTGGATTTCCTGACCGACGCGGCGCCGAAGTACGACCGCCCGCAGCGCGACGACGCCTCGTTGCCGGCGCGCCGGGCGTTCGACCCGCGCTCCCTCCCGGCGCCGGCCTCGTGGTCCGCGCTCTTCCTCGAGATGGCGGGCTCCCCGAACCTCGGCTCGCGCGCGTGGGTGTGGCGGCAGTACGACCAGATCGTGCGGGGCGGCACCGAGGTCCGGCCCGGCAGCGACGCGGCGGTGGTGCGCGTCCCCTGCGAGAAGGACGGCCAGCGTCACCAGAAGCTCCTCGCCTTCTCGAGCGACTGCAACGGGCGCCTCTGCGAGCTCGACCCGTTCCAGGGCGCGGCGATGGCGGTGGCGGAGGCGTGCCGCAACGTGGTGTGCGCCGGCGCGGAGCCGATCGGCCTCACCGATTGCCTCAACTTCGGCAACCCGGAGCGGCCGGAGATCATGCGGCAGATCGCGCTCGCCATCGACGGCATGGCGGCGGCGTGCCGCGCGCTGTCGGTGCCCGTCGTGAGCGGGAACGTGTCGCTCTACAACGAGACCGACGGCCGCGCGATCCTGCCGACCCCGACGGTCGCGGTGGTGGGGCTCATCGCGGACGCGGGGGACGTGCTGCGGGCCTCGTTCTCCGCCGCGGGTCTGACCGTGCTGCTGCTCGGCGATCCGCGCGGCGGCCCGCTCGGCGGCTCCGAGTACGTCGCGCGCCACACGGGCGAGGTGAAGGGGCCGCCCCCCGCGCTCGATCTCGACCGCGAGGCGCGGCTCCAGGGGCTCTGCCTCGCGCTCGCGCGCTCGCGGCCGCAGCTCCTCCGGAGCGCGCACGACGTCTCGGAGGGCGGGCTGGCGATCGCCCTCGGCGAGTGCTGCGCCGCCGCCGACGATCCCGCGGCGCTGGTGGGCGCGCGGGTGCGGCTGCCGGGCGCGCCGGACGGCGGCGCGCGCGAGCCGCTCGCCGAGGCGCTGTTCGGCGAGGCGCCGAGCCGGATCGTCGTGAGCGTCCGGCCCGAGGACGCGGCCGAGGTCGCGCGGCAGGCCAAGGCGGCGGGTGTGCCCTGCACCGAGCTCGGCACGACCGGCGGCGACCGGCTCACCATCGACGCGGGCAGCGGCGAGGGGATCGACGTCGAGCTCCGCGCCCTGCGCGAGGCGCGCGATCGGTGCCTCGAGCCGATCGTGGGGCGATAGCTGCGATGGCCCACAGAGGGCGCCAGCGGAATCGGTCCCGCGATTCCGCGGTTCCGCGGTTCCGCGCGCCCGCGCGGCGCCTTCGCCTATACTTGCCGCATGAAACGCTGGATCCCGCTCGGGTTCATCGCTGCCGGCGCCGTCCTCGGCGCGGCGGCGCTGCTGCTGTCGCCCTCCGAGGAGGAACGGATCCGCGACCGGCTCACCCAGCTCGAGAACGCGGTGCGCATCGACGACGGCGAGCGGAACCCGCTGGTGCGCCACGGCCGCATTCGCGGTGAGTTCGCCGAGATCTTCGCGAAGGAGGCGAGCGCCCGCATCGCCGAGATCGGCGACAGCCTCCGCGGCCGCGACGAGCTCGCGAACGCGGCGACCCAGGCAGCGGTCGTCTATCAGACCGCGGAGGTGAGCCTGGGTGGCACGGAGATCCACGTCGACCCGGCCGGCATGACGGCGGAGGTGACCGCCACCGCGACGGTCACGGGCGCCCGGCATGGGCATGAGGTCCGGCGCGACGAGCTGCCCGTGGTGCTGCGGCTCGAGAAGATCGACGGAGAGTGGAAGATCGTCTCTGCCACCGTCCACCCCAGGCACACCCCCGGCGACGACGGCCGCTGACATCCGCGCTCAGAGCCGCTGACAACCGCGCTCAGACTCGAGGCGCAACCGGCCACGAGCAAAAAAGAAAGGCCGGTCGGGAAGAACCCGCCGGCCTGAGGCCCGCTTTCGCGGACCCACCGGGACCGCACAGGCGCGCCGGTGGAGGGGAGTCCACCGGAGTCCTGGAGAGGCCCGCGATCAGAAGAGATCAGAAGTCAGAAGAGAGAAGTCAGGAAAGCAATACGAAGCGCAATCAAGTAAAGAGCGAAGATAAAGCGAAGACGGGCGGAAGACTAAGACAATCCGAGAAGCCAGTCAAACCGAAAGATGAAGCTGAAGCGAAGTGCAGACCGGAATCGAACGGGCAAGCTCAAGCGAAGCAGAGGAGAAGCTGAAGCGAAGCGGTAAGCAGGGTCAACATCGAGAGCGGCACAACAGATAAGAAAAGCTCAGACCGAGGTCTGACAAGCTGGTCATGCTAAGCCAACGCAACGGGCGACGCGCGTCGCGCGTGCCTCGACCATCCCTCCTTAATCGCCTCGTAAGGCGTCTGTCGTCACGTGAACCGAAGCTGTCCGCCGGCACCCGGCGACAAGTCAATCAAGGAGCCCGATACCGCAAGGGCCATGGCATTCGGGTGACGGCGGGGTCGCGATCGCTCGGCTAGCGCCGCCGATCACCTCGCTTGGCGTCCCCCCCGAAGACCGGGGCAGCATTGCGAAGGTTATGCCAGGGGTCCCCCCCTTCGAGTCCCCATGAAACAGGACGACGAGCAGGGGCGACATCTGGTGGATACATAGAGCAACCGGCGGGCCAACGGCGAAGGGGCCGCGGTCCTGGCGCCCAGCAGCCAAAATTGCCGCTGAAACCCTCCCTCCGAGGCGCGCGCGCGACCCCGGAGGCCTGCACCGGTCATACATTTCCGCAGGGACTGGTCCGATCCAGGGATGGGTTCAGATCCAGAACGCAAATACTACCTGGACATGAACATGTTCATCCTCGAGCCGCTGGACGCCCCGCATTGCACCGTGGAAGCGAAGAAGTGCACTAGGGCAGGATGACTGCCACCGACGCTTTGCGTCGTATCTCGACGGCGTACTCCCCCGCCAAAGGCGCAGCGCGCTACGCGGCGCAGCCCGCAATACGCAGCGCGGCGCGCAGCTCACCGCACATGGGCGCAGCGCATGGCACATAGCGGAGCGCACGGCACACGGCGCAGCTCGCGGCACACAGCGCAGCTCGCTGGACTACCTGCAGCCGGCCTCGATCAGCGGCTCCACCACCCGGGCGATGTTCTCTTGGGGCGCGGAGAATCTGTGGCGTTCGAGCCTCCGCAACGCGCCCAGGAACCTCGGCCAGCTGCCACCGCAGGTCGCGAGCAGCGCCCGGAGCTCCGGAGTCCCCGAGTTGTAGACACGGAACTGCACGAGCGACGCGTTGTTGATCGGACGCCGCGCCCCGATGTCGGCCTTGAGCCGGGCGAGCACCGCGTCCTTCTCCGCCCGCTTCTCGGCGTCGGGCGCCGGGGACGCATACAGCCGATTGAGGTGGACGTAGGCCGCGTGCAGCGCGCGCGTCCGCACCTCGCTCCTCTCCATCTCCCTCATGTAGGCCGTCTTCTCCGCGGAGAAGGGGCCCACCCGCTCGTCCAGGTAATGCTTGGTGAGCTCGTCCCCGACGAAGCTCGCGAGGCTCTCGTTCAACCTCGTCTGCCCCTTCACGTACAGCGTCGCGTGCAGCGACTCGTGGAGCACCACGTTGGCGAGGTCGCCGAGCGCCTCGTCCCCGTCCGAGATCATCGTGGACAGGACCGGATCCTCGAGCCAGCCGAGCGTCGAGTAGGCGCCCGCCGGACGCACGTCGACGTCCCAGCCGGCCGCCTTGAGCGGCGCCGCGAACGCCTTGGCATCCTGGAGATCGAACCACCCCATGTAGGGGACCGTACCCACGATAGGAAAACTCCATGTCTTCGAGCGGAACCGCAGCGGCTCACACGCGCTCACCACCCAGACCGCGGCTGGGCGATCGAGCTCGACATACGTCCTGTAATTGCCGGTCGGGGTCAGCCCGTGGCGCTCCCCGAAGCGCTTGATGTGCGGGACCTCGCGCAGCAGCGCGCGCGTCCGCCACGGCTTGCGGGCGTCGAAGGCGGCGTCCTCGAGCGACTCGGCGCGCCAGGCCATCGAGAGCTGGCCGACGCCCGCCTGCGCGATGTAGCGGACCTGGGTACACGATGCGAGCAGGAGACAGAGCGCGACGAGCCCCGCGGCGGCGCAGACCAGGCGCGCCGCGGAGCGAGGGCGCGACACGGACCACGAGCGCGCGGCGCCGCGACGGGCGCTGGCCGCAAGCCTTTCGCTCATCCTTAGCTGATAGCTGGCCGCGCGGGCTTAACAAGCTCTTCCGCGCAATGGACGCGCGCCCCGCGCGCCCCACCGGCACGCGGGGGGCGCGCGGGCGCGCCCGACAGATCAGGACGGCAGCGCCGCCCCCCACGAACTGAGCTGCACGGCCGGGACGATCGGCGCGCGTTCCCGCAACGAGGGCTCCTCCGTGGCATACAGGGGCTCGCGTGCGAGGGGGTAGTCGCGTGGAGCCCCGTTCGCCAGCACCATCTGGATGGCGCCGAGGTGCCCGCTGCGGAACGCGGCGGCCGCGCACGCGAGATAGAACTCCCACGTCCTCATGAAGGCGCCGTCGAAGCCGGTGACCCGCTCGATCTTCTCCCTGTTCTCCAGGAAGTTACGGCGCCAGCAGCGCGCCGTGAGCGCGGAGTGGCGCCGCAGGTTCTCCGCGTCGAGCACGTCGAGGCCGCGCGCCGAGGCGCGCGTCGCCATCCCCTCGAGCGAAGGAGGCCAGTACCCCGGGAAGATGTGCTTTTGCAGGAAGGGGTCAGTCCGCGACGACTCCTGCTCTCTGGTGACGCTCTCGAGCAGGCACACGCCGCCCGGGGCGAGCAGCGCCTTCACCCTGTCATAGAACACCTCGATACGGCGCTCGCCGGCATGGCACATCGAGCCCAGGGAGACGAGACGATCCCACCGCGGCTCGTCCTCGAGCTCGTCGCAGCTCATCACGCGGACCTCGACCGGGAGCCGCCGCGCCGCCGCCTGCTCGCGGATGTACCTCGCCTGGTTCTCGCAGAGGGTGATACCGAGGCACTGCACCCCGTACGCCTCCGCGGCGTGGAACATGAGGTGCCCCCATCCGCAGCCGAGATCCACGAGCCGTTGCCCGCGCCGGAGCGCGAGCTTCCGCGCGACGAGGGAGATCTTGTGCGCCTGCGCGTCGTCGAGCGTCTCGCCCGGAGAGCTGAAGTAACCGCACGACGTCTGGAGGCGCCTGTCCAGGTAAAGAGGGTAAAAGTCGTTGCCCAGCCCATAGTGACGCTCGACGGCGAGCCTCTCGCGCTTCGCCGCCCCGGAGAGCAGCCCGAGCCGGAGCGCGTCGAGCACGCCCGAGAGGCCGCGGTCGAACGACGACGACGCGGGCACGAGGCGCGGCAGGCGCGCCTCCACGGACCGCGCGAGCTGGAACAGCCCGGCGAGCGAGTCCTCGAGATCTCCCTCGAACGTGACCTCGCGCCGGACATACGCCTCACCGAGGCCGAGCGTGCCCCGGAACGCCGTCTCGCAGAGCGACCGACGCGTCCTGAACGTCACGGCGAACTCGGGCGCGCCCGCGCCGAAGCGCAGCCGCTCGCCGCCCCAGAAGCGCAGCTCGAACGGGGTCCCGCCGTGGCGCTCCAGCAGGCGGGACGCCGCTTCCTTGAACCGACGAGACCACGGCGGCATTTCGCCCTTCCTGACGATGAACATCGGACCCCCTCCGCGGCCCCCCGGCCGCCCGACGAGCTGACCCGAGCTGGGCTTTCCCGTCAAGCAACATGTCATCCATGCAAACGACATCACAGCGAGTCACGGAACGCCCACAGCGGCCGGCGGACACCCCGGACACGCGCTGTCGTCAGGGACAGGAGGAACGCAGTGGCTGGCTCGCTCATAACACCGTAGTGGTGTTCGGGAGAGTCCCGACAGCATGCTCACATGTCCGGGATGTTTCATGTTCCAGGCGAAGGAGGGAAATCGGGAAGATGATTCGAATTTCTCCCTACCTTCCTGGTCGTGTTCCTGGTCGCGTGACGTACCCATCCCCTGTGTGCGCTGCGCCCCCTCGCGCCCGGTACGTGCCTGTGTTCCCTCGCGGCCGGGGCGCGGTCCGTGGTACGCACGCCGGCCCGTGACCACGCCCAGCGATCCTCCCGCCGCCCTGCGAGACCCGCCGCCGCCCGCGCGGCGCGCAGGGGAGGCCGGCAGCGGTGAGCTCGTGTTCACGCGCGTCGCGGGGCGCACCGTGCTCGAGAAGGCGCTCGCCAGGAGCCCGCTCAAGCTGCTCGCTCCGAGGAACCACGGGCAGGCAGCGTGGGTGTTCGTCGCGAGCTTCGGCGGCGGCCTCGTCGGCGGCGACGAGCTCCACCTCCACGCGCGCGTCGGTCGCGGTGCCGCCGCGCTGCTCAGCACCCAGGCCTCGACCAAGGTCTACCGCTCGCCCCTCGTCAGCCGCCAGCACCTCGAGGCCGAGGTTCAAGCAGGCGGGCTCCTCGTCGCGATCCCCGATCCGGTCGTCTGCTTCGCGGGCTCGCGGTACGAGCAGGACATCGACGTCGCGCTCGCCGACGACGCGTCGCTCGTGCTCGTCGACGCGCTGTCCTCGGGCCGGAGCGCGCGGGGCGAGCGCTGGGCGTTCGACCGGTACACGTCGCGCACCCGGGTGAGCCGCGGCGGGCGGGCCGTGCTGCTCGACGCGACGCGGCTCGATCCCGCGCACGGCGCGCTGCCCGAGCGCATGGGGCGCTTCGACGCGCTCGCGACGCTCGTCGCGCTCGGCCCGCGCGCCGCGAGCGCGGCGGAGGCGCTGCTCGCGCCGCGGCCGCCGCCCGAGCGGCGCGCCGAGCTCGTCGCGTCGGCCAGCCCGCTCCGGGGCGGCGGCGCCGTCGTGCGCGTCGCGGGCACGAGCGTCGAGCGCGTGGCCGGCTTCCTCCGCGGCGCGCTCGGCTTCCTCGCGGGTGAGCTCGGTGATGATCCGTTCGCACGAAAGTGGTAGCGTCGCGCCGCGCTGGCAAAGCCGCGGCGTCGCCGCGCCGGAGAGAGGGCGAACATGCACCTTGCGCCTCGTGATCTCGACAAGCTCGTGCTGCACGGCGCGGGCTTCCTCGCCCAGAAGCGCCTCGCGCGCGGGGTCAGGCTCAACTACCCGGAGGCCGTCGCGCTCATCGCGACGCAGATCCTCGAGCTGATCCGCGACGGCCGCAGCGTCGCCGAGCTCATGGACGTCGGCCGCCGCCTGCTCGGGCGCGCGCAGGTGATGGCCGGCGTCCCCGAGATGGTCGCCGAGGTCCAGGTGGAGGGGACCTTCCCCGACGGGACGAAGCTCGTCACCGTCCACCACCCGATCGCGCTCGAGCACGGCGATCTCGCGCTCGCGCTCCACGGCAGCTTCCTCCCCGTGCCCGACGTGTCGCTCTTCCAGCCCGCAGGTCAGGGAGAGGTGACGGCCGAGCCGACGCCCGGCGAGGTGCTCGTGAAGCCCGGCGAGATCGAGCTCTCCCCCGGCCGGCGGCGGCTCTCCCTCCCCGTGAAGAACCTGGGCGACCGGCCGATCCAGGTGGGCAGCCACTACCCGTTCTCGGAGACGAACCGCGCGCTCGAGTTCGACCGGGCGGCGGCGGCGGGGATGCGGCTCGACATCCCCGCGGGCACCGCGGTCCGCTTCGAGCCGGGCGACGAGAGGACGATCACGCTGGTGCAGGTCGGCCCGCACGGGGCGGCGCACGCCGCGCGGGAGGAGCAGCAGGCATGAGCCACAGGATGCAGCGGCGGCACTATGTCGATATCTACGGGCCGACGGTCGGCGACCGGGTGCGGCTCGGCGACACCGGCCTCATCGCCGAGGTCGAGCGGGATCACACGTCCTACGGCGACGAGTGCAAGTTCGGCGGCGGCAAGGTGCTGCGCGATCGCATGGGGCAGATGCCCGGCGTCTCGAACGACGAGGCGCTCGACTGCGTCATCACGAACGCGCTCATCGTCGACTGGACCGGCGTCTACAAGGCCGACATCGGCATCAAGCGCGGCCGCATCGCGGCGATCGGCAAGGCCGGCAACCCGAAGGTGATGGCCGGCGTCACGCCGGGCATGATCGTCGGCGTGACGACGGAGGTCATCGCGGGCGAGGGCCACATCGTCACGGCCGGGGGCGTCGACGCGCACATCCATTTCATCTGCCCGCAGCAGGGATACGAGGCGCTAGCGTCGGGCGTCACCACGTTCGTCGGCGGCGGCACGGGCCCGGCGACGGGCACGAACGCGACCACGTGCACCCCGGGCGCCCGCCACATCTCGCTGATGCTGCAGGCGACGGACGTCCTGCCGCTCAACATCGGCCTCACGGGCAAGGGGAACACCTCGTCGCCCGAGGGGCTGCTCGAGCAGGTGCGCGCCGGCGCCGTCGGGCTGAAGCTGCACGAGGACTGGGGGACGACCCCGCCCGCCATCGACTGCTGCCTCAGCTTCGCCGAGCACGAGGACATCCAGGTCACGCTCCACACCGACACGCTGAACGAGTCGGGCTACGTCGACGACTCCATCGCGGCGTTCAAGGGCAGGACGATCCACTCCTACCACTCCGAGGGCGCGGGCGGCGGGCACGCGCCCGACATCCTGCGCATCTGCGGCGAGCCGAACGTCATCCCGAGCTCGACGAACCCGACGCGCCCGTACACCGTCAACACGCTCGACGAGCACCTCGATATGCTCATGGTCTGCCACCACCTCGACCGGAACATCCCGGAGGACGTGGCGTTCGCCGAGAGCCGCATCCGCGGCGAGACCATCGCGGCCGAGGACATCCTGCACGACCTCGGCGCGATCAGCATCATCTCGAGCGACAGCCAGGCGATGGGCCGCGTCGGCGAGGTGATCACGAGGACCTGGCAGACCGCGCACAAGATGCGGGATCAGCGCGGCCGTCTGCCCGAGGAGCAGGGCGACAACGACAACTTCCGGATCCGCCGCTACGTGGCCAAGTACACGATCAACCCGGCCATCGCGCACGGCATGTCCCACGAGATCGGGTCGGTCGAGCCGGGCAAGCTCGCGGACCTCGTGCTGTGGCGGCCCCAGATGTTCGGCGCGCGCCCGGAGCTCGTCATCAAAGGCGGCCTCATCGCCTGGGCGCAGATGGGCGATCCGAACGCGTCGATCCCGACGCCTCAGCCGTACTACATGCGCCCGATGTTCGGCTCGCTCGGCGCGGCGGTCGGCGAGACGAGCATCGCGTTCGTGTCGAGCCGCGCCATGGACGAGGGGAGCATCCGCCGACTCGACCTGAAGAAGCGCCTCTCGGCGGTCCGCCGGTGCCGCAAGATCGGCAAGGCCGACATGCGCCTCAACAGCACGCTCCTGCCGATCACGGTCGATCCCGAGACGTACGAGGTGCGGGCCGGCGGCGAGCTCCTCCGCTGCGACCCCGCGAAGATCCTGCCCCTCGCGCAGAGGTACAGCCTCTTCTGAGGCGGGGAGCCCGCTCTCGGCCGCTCCGCGCCTGCGGGTTCACCCTTCTCTCCGTCCGCTCCCGTCCGCTCCCCTCTGCTTCTGTCTGATTCCATCCGCGCGCATGAACAGGTGGCTCCTCCTCCAGCTCTCCGACTCCGCGTTCCCGGTCGGAGGGTTCGCGCACTCCGCGGGCCTGGAGGCGGCGGTGCAGCTCGGCGAGGTCGGACCCGGGAGCGCGTTCTCGTCGTTCGTCGCGAGCGCGCTCTGGCAGGTGGGCCTCGGCGCGCTGCCGCTCGTGCGGGCTGCGCACGAGCGCCCGCTCGACATCGCGGCCGTCGACGACGCCTGCGACGCCTTCCTCGTGAACCACGTCGCGAACCGGGCGAGCCGGACGCAGGGCCGCGCGTTCCTCGCGACGAGCGCGCGCGTCTTCCCCTCCGCCGAGATCCGCCGCCTCGACGCCGCCGTGCGGGCGCGGGAGGCGCTGGGCCACCACGCGCCGGCGTTCGGCGCGACCCTCGCGGCGCTCGGCGTCCCGCGCGAGGACGCGCAGGCCGTCTACCTGCACGCCTCGCTCCGCGGCGTCGTCTCGGCGGCGGTGCGCCTCGGGCTCATCGGGCCGCTGGAGGCACAGCGACTGCAACTCGAGAGCGCGCCGCTCCTCGACGCGGTGCTGCATGAGTGCGGAGATCACGGCGTCGATGAGCTCGCGCAGCCGGCGCCGCTCCTCGATCTCTTCGGGGCCACGCAGGATCGGCTCTACTCGCGTCTCTTTCAATCGTGAGGTGACAGCATGCACGACCCCGGCGAGCACGGGCACGGGCACAACGGCCACGACCACGACCACGACCACGACCACGTTCACGACCACGACCACGACCACGACCACGACCACGTTCGCGGGGGTGGCCACGGGCACGCGCATGGGCACGGAGACGAGCACACGCACGGGCACACGCACGAGCACTGGGCGCATCCGGGGCTCTTCAGCGAGCGGGATGCGCCGAAGGACCGCGATTTCTCGGCGCGCGCGTTCACGGTGGGGATCGGGGGGCCCGTCGGCAGCGGCAAGACGGCGCTCGTGCTCGCGCTCTGCCGCGCGCTGCGCGACAGGATGCCGCTCGGCGTCGTCACGAACGACATCTTCACCCAGGAGGACGCCGAGTTCCTGCACCGCAACAAGGCGCTGCCGCCGGAGCGCATCCGCGCGGTGGAGACCGGGGGCTGCCCGCACGCGGCGATCCGCGAGGACATCAGCCACAACCTCGTCGCGCTCGACGACCTCATGGATCACGTCGCGCCCGCGCTCCTCATCGTCGAGAGCGGCGGCGACAACCTCGCCGCCCAGTACAGCCGGGAGCTCGTCGACTACACGATCTACGTGATCGACGTCGCCGGCGGCGACAAGGTGCCGCGCAAGGGGGGACCGGGGATCACGCAGTCGGATCTGCTCGTCATCAACAAGACCGATCTCGCTCCGCACGTCGGCGCCGACCTCGGCGTCATGGAGCGGGACGCCCGGAGGATGCGGGGCGACGGGCCGTTCCTGTTCGCGCAGTGCAACCGGAGCCAAGGAGTCCCCGAGATCATTGACCACATCCTCTCCGCCATGCGCCGCGCGACCACCACGGCGCCTCCCGCGAAATAGGCCTCTATCGCGCGCCTCCCGCTGCGAGAAGCGCTCACGCTCCACAGGAGTCGGCATACCGGAGCACATCCGCGCCGGGCGCGCGGCGCCGTACCCTGTTAGAGGAGGGCAGCGGCAACGCCGCTTCGACTTCCGTTTCGCTGGAATACCGGTTCTATTGGACCGTAGGCGGACTTCGGACGGGTGGTAGAGGGCGGAGAGGGCTCCGCCGGGCGGAGCGGCTTCCACCACGACCGCCGCGGTCGCCACGCGATCACGGCAGCGCCGGATGGCGAGGCGGCGCGGCGCACCCGTTGGAGACGAGAGGAGGAGGCATCAGTGAGCCAGGCCCGACCCCATGTGCTGGTGGTAGACGCCGAGAAGAGGGTCCTCGACAGGCTCGCGCTCGAGCTGAACCAGGGCGGCTTCGACGTCACCTGCGCCGAGAGCGGGCTCGCGGCGATCGAGCTCGTCAAGGCGCGCCGCTTCGACCTCGTGGTCGCCGATGTGGGGGCGCTCGGCATGGAGGGCGCCGGGACCATCGCCGCGCTCAAGGCGCTCGGCCCGGACCTCGAGATCATCGTCGGCGCCCCGTGCTCGAGCGCGCAGGCCGCCGTGGAGTGCATCGAGCGCGGCGCGTACGACATGCTGGAGAAGCCCTACGACATCGACGACCTGAAGCGGCTGCTCGAGGCGGCGATGCTGCGCACCCACCTCGACGCCGTCGCGGCCGTCCACCAGGCGAGCGCCGCCCTTGTCGCGTCCCTCTCGCGGGACGACTTCCCCGAGCGCGCCGTGGATCTCGCGGCGAAGGTCGTCTATACGACGAGCGCGGCGCTCTCCCTGGCGCTCGATCAAGGGGCCGCCCTGTACCAGGCGGCCTCCGGCGCCGAGGTGTCCGCGGCCTTCATCGCTCGGCTCGCCGGGCGCATCGAGGGCGCGCTCGCGCCTGTCCGCCTGTCCGCGGACGACGCGCCCGATCTGCTCTGCACCGCAGAGGGCGATCGCTTCGGCGCCGCCATCGTCGCGCCGCTCCGCCTGGGCGAGAGCTCGTTTGGCGGCCTCGTGGTGCTCCGCGACGAGCGCCTGCCGGCGTTCACCAGCCAGGAGGAGCAGGCCATCGGCATCTTCGCGATTGAGCTCGCGCTCGCCTTTTACGGTCACAAGGTACGGCGCTCGCTCGGCCCCTGCGCCGCCTGACGCGCGCGCGGGAAGGATGATGAGGCGCGCGGCCGCGCGCGGCGCGTCCGGGCCGAGATCTGCGGCGAGCGCCCGCAAATTCTTCGGCGATCGAGCTCAAGATTCCCTCTGGCGAACGCATTCGCACCCCACTAAAGGAGGGGAGCGATGAGCTCCACCGCTGCACCATCGACTCTCCCCGCCAGGGCCCAGCGCGCCGCGACCTTCTACCGGGACCTCGTCGGCAAGAAGATCGCGATGGCGCTGAGCGGCGTCATCTTCTTCGGCTTCGTGATCGGCCACATGACCGGCAACCTGCAGGTCTTCCTCGGCCGGGAGAAGATCAACGACTACGCCGCCTTCCTCCACGGGACGCCCTCCCTGCTCTGGGGGACGCGGATCGTCCTCCTCGCCTCCCTCATCGTCCACGTCTACACGGGCGTGACGCTCGCGCAGCACAGCCGCGCTGCCCGGCCGGTCCCCTACCAGGTGAAGGGGCAGCGGCGCCCGAACGTCGCCGCGCGGACGATGCTGCTGAGCGGCGGCGTCCTCGCCGCCTTCATCGTCTATCACCTGCTCCACCTGACGACGGGCACCGTGCACCCCGACTTCGTGCCGCTCGACGCCTACGACAACGTCGTGAAGGGCTTCAGCTCGGCGCCCGCGGCGATTGCCTACGTCGTGGCGATGGGCCTGCTCGCGCTGCACCTCTACCACGGCGCGTGGAGCATGTTCCAGTCGGTGGGCTTCAGCCATCCGCGCTACACGCCGGCGCTCAAGAAGCTCGCGGCCGCGTCGTCGATCCTGCTCTTCGCCGGCTTCTCATCCGTCCCGCTGGCCGTCCTGTTCGGCATCGTCCGCTGAGCCCGGAGCCTCCGTCATCATGCAGCTCAATGCGAAGATCCCCGAAGGTCCCATCGAGAAGAAGTGGGACCAGCACCGCTTCAACCTGAAGCTCGTCAACCCGGCGAACAAGCGGAAGTACACGGTCCTCGTCGTCGGCACCGGCCTCGCCGGGGGCGCGGCGAGCGCGACGCTCGCCGAGCTCGGCTACAACGTGAAGAGCTTCTGTTTCCAGGACTCTCCGCGCCGCGCCCACAGCATCGCCGCGCAGGGCGGCATCAACGCCGCGAAGAATTACCAGAACGACGGCGACAGCATCTACCGCCTCTTCTACGACACCGTGAAGGGCGGCGACTACCGCGCGCGCGAGGCCAACGTGTACCGGCTCGCGCAGATCAGCGTGAACATCATCGACCAGTGCGCCGCGCAGGGCGTGCCGTTCGCGCGCGAGTACGGCGGCGTGCTCGCGAACCGCTCCTTCGGCGGGGCGCAGGTGTCGCGCACGTTCTACGCGCGAGGCCAGACGGGGCAGCAGCTCCTCCTCGGCGCCTACCAGGCCCTCGAGCGGCAGATCGGCCTCGGCAAGGTGAAGATGTACCCGCGCACCGAGATGCTCGACCTCATCGTCATCGACGGCAAGGCGCGCGGCCTCATCACCCGCAACCTGATCACCGGCGCGCTCGAGACGCACCTCGGCGACGCTGTCGTCCTCGCGTCGGGCGGCTACGGCAACGTCTTCTTCCTCTCGACGAACGCGAAGGGGTCGAACACCACGGCCATCTGGCGGGCCCACAAGCGCGGCGCGCTCTTCGGCAACCCCTGCTTCACGCAGATCCACCCGACGTGCATCCCCGTCTCGGGCGACTACCAGTCGAAGCTGACGCTCATGAGCGAGTCGCTCCGCAACGACGGCCGCATCTGGGTGCCCGCGAACGCGGGCGACACGCGCCCGCCGGAGCTCATCCCCGATGGCGAGCGTGACTATTACCTCGAGCGCCGCTATCCGAGCTTCGGCAACCTCGTGCCGCGCGACGTCGCGTCGCGGGCGGCGAAGGCGGTATGCGACGAGGGCCGCGGCGTGGGGCCGACGCGGCTCGGCGTGTACCTCGACTTCTCGGACGCCATCCGGCGCCTCGGCAAGCCGGCCATCGCCGAGCGTTATGGCAACCTCTTCGACATGTACGAGCGCATCACCGGCGACGACCCGTACAGCGTCCCGATGCGCATCTATCCGGCCATCCACTACACGATGGGCGGGCTCTGGGTGGACTACAACCTGATGAGCACGATCCCCGGCCTGTACGTGCTCGGCGAGGCGAACTTCTCCGACCACGGCGCGAACCGGCTCGGGGCGAGCGCGCTGATGCAGGGCCTGGCGGATGGGTACTTCATCATCCCCTACACCATCGGCGATTACCTCGCGTCGACGAAGCTCGAGCGGGTCGACGACCTCCACCCCGCCGTGAGGGACGCCGAGCGCGACGCGAGCGCGCGGCTGAACAAGCTGCTCGGCGCGAACGGCTCACGCACGGCCGACTCGTTCCATCGCGAGGTCGGCAAGATCATGTGGGAGGCGTGCGGGATGGCGCGCAACGCGGCCGGGCTCAAGGGCGCGCTCACGCGGATCCCGGAGCTCCGCGAGCAGTTCCACCGCGACGTCCGCGTCTCGGGGACCGGCACCGGCCTGAACCAGGAGCTCGAGAAGGCGGCGCGCGTCGCCGACTTCTTCGAGCTGGCGGAGCTCATGTGTCGTGACGCGCTCGACAGGGAGGAGTCGTGCGGCGGGCACTTCCGCGAGGAGCACCAGACGCCCGAGGGCGAGGCGAAGCGCGACGACGACCGCTTCTCCTATGTCGCCGCCTGGGCATGGCGAGGCGAAGGCCAGGCCCAGGAGCTCCACAAGGAGCCGCTCCAGTTCAACGAGGTTCACCCCACGCAGCGGAGTTACAAATAATGCGCCTCACCCTCCATGTCTGGCGGCAGAAGGGCAAGTACGAAGCGGGCCGGTTCGTCACGTACGAGGTGCCCGACGTCAGCGAGCACATGTCCTTCCTCGAGATGCTCGACGTGCTCAATCAGCGGCTCATCCTCAAGGGTGAGGAGCCAATCGCGTTCGATCACGACTGTCGCGAAGGCATCTGCGGCATGTGCGGCTTCATGATCAACGGCCAGGCGCACGGCCCCCTCCGTGGGACGACCGTGTGTCAGCTGCACATGCGTCACTACAAGGACGGCGACGTGCTGTGGCTCGAGCCGTGGCGGGCCCAGGCGTTCCCGGTGGTAAGCGACCTCGCGGTGGACCGCAGCGCGTTCGACCGGATCATCGCGTCGGGCGGCTTCGTCTCGGTGTCGACGGGCAGCGCGCCGGACGCGAACGCGATCCCGGTGCCGAAGGTGGTCGCCGAGCGCGCCATGGACGCGGCGGCGTGCATCGGCTGCGGCGCCTGTGTCGCATCTTGTCCGAACGCGTCCGCCTCTCTCTTCACCGCGGCGAAGCTCACGCACCTGAACCTCCTGCCGCAGGGCCAGCCGGAGCGCGAACAGCGGAGCCTCAACATGGTCGCCCAGATGCGCGTCGAGGGCTTCGGCCACTGCACGAACGTCGGCGAGTGCGAGGCGGTCTGCCCGAAGGAGATCCCCCTCGACATGATCGCGCAGATGAACCGCGACTACCTGCGCGCGACGCTGGTCCACCGCGACGTGCAGGCCAAGGGCGGCACCGGCTGAGGCGCCGCACCGCCGGCCTCGCCCGAAGCCGGCGGCGCCTCCCCTCCCTCGCCTCTCCTCGACATCACACGCTCTCCTCCCGCACGTCATGAACGGCGGCGCTCCGTCGCCGTCACCCCGCCGCCAGGGCGGGCGCGCCCCGGATGGACCACCGGCTCGCCGCCCGACGCGCCGCGCCGAGGGTGCGCCTGTGGCCCGCGGGGGCAGGCCGGCCCTTCGGCCCATCACCGCCCGTACGGCCGGCCCCCGGTGCCTGCAGGCGCAGGCTGCAGCGCCTCGGCGCGAGGCTCACCCGAGCAGGGCCCCGCGGCATGACAGGCGAGCCCTGGTGCCGCGGGTGCGCCAGCACGATCCCGACGGCCGCCGCAGGTGTGGCACGAGACCGCCGTCATCCCCCGTTTTCGTACAATTTTTCACCAAAAACACAAGATTTTGCGGGCCACCTGTGGAAAACAGACCGGGAGTTTCCTGATCATCGACTCAGGTACTTCCTAAACAATCTTCACATCGCGAGCACCAACCGTACAGTCAACGTGGGATAAGCACTCGGCATGTTTCGAGAACATCTCGTCGCGACTCGCGCCCATGCCAGTGAGGGCTTTCCGAGTGTGACGAGCCGTCGCTCCAGTAGCAGCGCAACCGCGAAGATGCCGTGGCGCTCTCCCGCGCCTCAATGAAACGTGTCAGGGTCAACAGGCACTTGTTCGAGGTCACGAGTTGGAATAACCTCGAAATTGTCCTGAACGGGATCAGACGTCATAAGACAATTGTGGTCACCCCACACCATGTCGTAGACTAGGTCGAACTTAGAGCGCCGCAGCGAGGGGGGGCATCCCGCGGCGAGCGCGTCGAGGATCGCATCGAGTATCGCTCTTCTGCGGAAGCCGGTTCGAGGGGAGGGCCGGCAGGAGGAGAAGCCAGAGGCAACGGCCGCGGCGACCTTTCTCCCGGCGGGTCAGGAGATCCGCTTTCCACACGGGAACGACGCGCACCGGGACCGCAAACCAGACCGACCGGGGCCGGGCAGATCGCCTGACGGCGCCCTGCTGCACCGTTCGTGCTGCGCGCCTTCGGCGCGCGCCGGGGTCTGCGAGGCTGGTCGGATGCGGGAGTTCGAACATCAGACAGGTCTCTTGCACGAGCGAAGAAGTAGGAGGGGAACTTCATGAGGTGCTGCATCGACGGCCTTAATCTGCATCCGACGAGCGTCCACGATGCTGCCGTTGTTCTCGACACCGTGACGGATCGGCTCCTCGCCGCGGGGGATCGGCGAGCGGCCTTCACCGACGTCTACGGTATCGTCACGCGCGCGGTCGCGGCGCAGGTCGAGCGACGCGATGGCATGTTCCTCGAGCCGGCGTGGATCTCGCGCCTCGCGGGCCGGTTCTGCGAGCGGTACCTCGAGACGCTCGGCTCGTACGATCGGGGCGCGGCGCAGGACTGCGGCGCCTGGCACATCGCGTACGCGAGCACGGCGTCGCGGTTCACGCCCCCCGTGCAGAACGCGCTGCTCGGCTTCAGCGCCCACATCAACTACGACCTGATCTTCGGGATCCACGCGACGATCGTCGAGTTCGGGCACGGCGCCGACCGGGCGATGCTCGCGCGGCTCAAGCACGATCACGATCAGATCAATGCGCTGCTCCGCGCCTCGGTCATCGAGGCGCTCGCGCGCCTCACCGCGCGGCACGGCTGCCCCCTCAGCGCGTTCTTCCTGGAGACCGCGCCGGAGGTCGCGGTCTGGGTGTCGATGGAGATGCTCTCGCGGTGGCGCGAGCGGGTCTGGGACGACGTCCTGGCGCTCCTCGCCGCGCGCAGCGGGAGCGAGCGGGCGGCGCTCTCCCGCGGGATCGAGCGGCGCTCCACGCGCATCGCCCAGATGCTCGCGCTGCCCTCGCTTTACCAGGCGCCGCATACGGCGCTCCGCCTCCTGTCAAGGGCCGCGTGATCGCGGCCGACCGCAACCGGAGCCCCGCCCGATCGTAGAATGGGGGCATGAGCAAGCTGCCCAAGGAACCGCCCGCCGGCGAGATCACCCCTCCAGCGCTCTACCTGCGGCGGCGCGAGCTCCTCAAGAACGCGGCGCTCTTCGCCGGCACCGCGTCGGCCATCGGCGGCGGCCTCGTCTGGCTCACGGGCGGAGCGGCGCGCCTCTCGGCGGCCGGCGCCCCCGGCGGCGAGGCCACGCCGCTCGGCAGCGCGGCAGCGCCGCCGGGGCCGCCGGCCGCCGGCGCGTCGTCCTCCGGGACGAGCTCGAGAGACCCGTTCGTCACCGACGAAGCGCGGACCTCCTACGAGGACATCGTTTCGTACAACAATTTCTACGAGCTCGGCCTGAGCAAGTCGGAGCCGGCCCAGAACGCCGGACGGCTCAGGCTCCGCCCCTGGGCCATCGCGTGCGAGGGAGAGGTGAAGAAGCCCGAGGTCATCGACCTCGACACCCTCCTCCGATGGTTTCCCCTGGAGGAGCGCGTCTATCGAATGCGCTGCGTCGAAGCGTGGTCGATGGTGATCCCCTGGCTCGGGTTCCCGCTGGGCGCGCTGCTCAGGCGCCTCGATCCGACCTCTCGCGCCCGGTACGTCCAGTTCACCACGCTGCTCGATCGGGAGCAGCTGCCCGGCCAGCGGAGCGACGTGCTCGAGTGGCCTTACGTCGAGGGGCTCCGGATCGACGAGGCCATGCACCCTCTCACGATGCTGGCCGTGGGCCTCTACGGCAAATCGCTGCTCGGCCAGAACGGAGCGCCCATTCGCCTGGTGGTGCCGTGGAAGTACGGCTTCAAGGGGTGCAAATCGATCGTCAGCATCAAGCTCACCGAGCGGCAGCCGGCGACGAGCTGGAGCCGCGCCGCGCCGGACGAGTACGGGTTCTATGCGAACGTGAACCCCGCGGTGGATCACCCGCGCTGGAGCCAGGCGACGGAGCGGAGGATCGGTGAGCTGCGTCGCCGTCCCACGCTGCCATTCAACGGCTATGCAGAGGAGGTCGCCGGCCTCTACAGCGGGATGGACCTGCGGGAGAGCTTCTGACGATGCGCGCGCAAGCGAGGACGATGTCGCCGCCGCGCGCTGTCGCCGCCGGTGTACCGGCTGGTCGGAAGCTCGGCTGGCTCCCGCCCGCGGTCGTCGCCGGCGGGCTGATCCCGCTGGTCGTGCTCGGCCTGCGCGCCGGGGCCGGGGCGCTCGGCCCGGACCCCGTCGCCGAGGCGCTGAACCAGCTCGGCCTGCTCGCGCTCGTGCTGCTCGTCGCCTCGCTGGCGGCGACGCCGCTCAAGCTCGTGTCGGGCTGGACCTTTCCGCTGCGTATCCGCAAGGCGCTCGGGCTGCTCGCGTTCTTCTACGCGTGCGCCCACTTCCTGACGTATGCGATCGTCGATCAGGGCCTCGACGTACGCGCGATCGTCGAGGACATCACGGAGCGCCCCTTCATCCTCGCCGGCTTCGTCGCGCTCCTCGTGCTCGTCCCGCTCGCGGCCACGTCGACCGCGCGCATGCTGAAGCGCCTCGGCGCCGCGCGCTGGAAGCGCCTGCACCGCCTCGCCTACGCCGCCGCCGTCCTCGGGATCGTGCACTTCTTCCTCCGCGTGAAGAAGGACGCGACAGAGCCGATGATCTACGCGGCGCTGCTCGCGCTCCTCTTCGCCGTGCGCGTCGCGAGCGCCATCCTGCGCAGACGCGCGGCGCGGCGCTGAGCGCCAGCGTCGCGCCGTCGCCGCGCGACGAACCTGCCGCGCGGCTCCGCGCGTTCGGATACCATGGGGCTTCGACGTGGAACGCGTGAGGACGGCATCATGAGGCTCTTCACCATCGGGGACAGCATCTCTCAAGGCTTCATGTCGCTCGGCGCGGCGCGCACCCAGCTCGCCTACTCCACGTGGATCGCGCATGCGCTCGGCGTCGACGTCGGCGACGCGCTGTCGAGCCCGGCGTACCGCGTGCCCGACTACCCGGCCCACGGGCTGCTGCTCGATCTGGAGGTGGTGCTCCGCCGCCTCCAGCTCGCCTTCGGCACCACGATCGACAGGCTCGAGTGGGCCGCCGTCCTCCTGGAGATCAACCGCGTGCTCGACGTGGCCGAGGAGTACTACGAGCGCGGCGAGGGGGCCGGCCGCTACCGCGGCGGGAGCGTGCCCTGGTTCCACAACGTCTCGGTGTACGGCTTCGACGTGGCCGACGCGTGGCTCGTGACCCCGAGGCTCTGCAGGGAGCGGATCGCGGCGGCGCCCGGCGCCAAGGACGGCTTTTTCCAGGGGCCCAACGCGGCGTTCTACCGGACCGCGCTCCGCGTCCTCAACCCGTCCCGGGACGAGCGCCTCGACGGGTACAGCCAGCTCGACTGGCTCGGCCACCACGCGCGCGGCGAGGGCGTCGAGAACCTCCTCCTCTGGCTCGGCCCCAACAACGCGGTCGGCTCGGCGATCCTCCTCAGCGTCGCGGCGACCGAGGACAGGCCCGAGCGGCGGCCGGCCTCGCTCAGCTTCGACGAGCGGACCCGGGCGCAGTGGAACCTCTGGATGCCCGACGACTTCGTCGCCGAGTACGGCGAGCTGCTCGACCGGGTCGACACCCTGATGCGGCGCAACGAGAGCCCGGGCTGGCGGGTGTTCGTGGCCAACGTGCCTCACGTGACGATCGTGCCGATCGCCACGGGCGTCGGCGACCCGCTGCCCGGCCTCCCGCGCTACTACCCCTATTACACCTATCCCCCGCTCGCTCGGGGCACCCGCCTGATCGAGGCGGGCGCGCCGCACCTCACCGCGGCGGACGCGCGGCGCATCGACGAGACGGTCGACGCCTGCAACGCGCAGCTCGTCCGGCTCATCGAGGAGAGGAACGCCCGCCACCGCACGCCCCGGTATCACCTCGTCGACGTCTCCGGCGGCCTGGACCGGCTCGCGTACCGGCGCACCGGCGGCGAGCCGTCGTACGAGTTCCCCGCATACTTCGCGGCCAACGTCGCGCCGCCGATGGACACCCGCTTCTACCACGTCGATCGCGCCGGGCGCCGCAAGGCCGGCGGCATCGTCAGCCTCGACGGCGTTCACCCGAGCGTCATCGGCCAGGGCCTCCTCGCCCACGAGTTCCTCAAGGTCATGAAGGAGGCCGGCGTCCCTGGCGCCGACCCGGACCGCCTGCCGTGGCCCAGGATCGTGGCGAGCGACACGCTCTATCAGGATCCGATCCCGCTGATGGAGGAGATCTACCAGTACGAAGAGCTCTCGTACGCGGTGCTCTCGGCCTACCGGTACGTCTTCGGAGGGCTCCAGGGGCGCCGCGGCAGCATCAAGGACTTCTAGAGCGACGGTCACCCGCTTCGGATACGGGCCCACCTCGACGTTTTCGGTGCTCAGCGCACCGGAGTGCGCTTGCGCGCCGAAAACGCCGATCTGGGCCCGTCTCCTGTGCGGGAGACCGCCGCTCTGCTCGGCATGCGGGCTCGGCGGCGTCGTTCGGCGCGCTGCGGCGTACTTTCGTGAGCGGCGCTCAGGGAACCGCCGGCGTGCTCCCGCGGAGCATGAAATAGATGAGCACCCCGGTGACGGAGACGTAGAGCCAGAGGGGCAGCGTCACCCGCGCGACCTTGGCGTGCTTCGCAAAGTTCGCCTTGTAGGCGAAGTAGAACGACGTCAGCGCGAGCGGCACGATGCCCGCCGAGAGCACGATGTGCGAGATGAGGACGGCGAAGTAGACGGCGCGCAGCGGCCCGGTGCCCTGGTACTTCGTGTCGCCGTGGACGAAGTGATAGGCGAGGTAGCCGACGAGGAACAGCGACGAGGCGGCGAACGCCGAGACCATCAGGTACTTGTGCACGACCATCGCGCGGCGCTTGATCGCGATCCAGCCCGCGACGAGGAGCGTGGCGGCCGTCGCGTTCAAGGCGGCGTTCAGCGGCGGCATGAAGCGGAGATCCGCGCCGCCCGCGCCCCGCCGGATGATGAGGATGTAGGCGAGGAACGCCAGCGCGGCCGCGGAGAGCACGGCATTGAAGGCGTAGAACGATCGGTCGCTGGTGCGGGCGAGCAGGCCGACCGGCTTCAAGTGGCTCGAGGCGTGGGACGACATCGCGCGGTCCATACCAGAGGAGCGCGCCGAGCGCGAACGCGAGCGGGCGACCTCGGATCAGCGAACGGAAGCGGACGGAAGCGGATGGAGACGACCGCCAGCGCTCGCAGACGGACCGAAGCGGACGGGCGCGGACGGAGCCGCCCCGAGTGACCCCGGGCTACGCGGAGCTCGGCGCGATCCCCATCGGCGTGGGGCTGCGATCTGCGTTCCGCAGCGGCTCGCGCATGGTCACGAACTCCTCGGCTGCGGTCGGGTGGATGCCGATCGTCGCGTCGAACTGGGCCTTGGTCGCGCCGCACTTCAGCGCGACGGCGAACCCCTGGACAATCTCGCCGGCGTCGGGCCCGACCATGTGGACGCCGAGCACCCGGTCGGTCGCGCGGTCGACGACGAGCTTCATCATCGTCTTCTCCTCGCGCCCGGAGAGGGTGTGCTTGAGCGCGCGGAAGGTCGAGAGGTAGATGGCGACGTCGTGGTGCTCTCGCGCCTGCGCCTCGGACAGGCCGACGGTGCCGACGTTCGGCTGGCTGAAGACGGCGGTCGGGATGCCGGCGTAGTCCACGCGCGCGCGCTCGCCGCGGAAGAGCGTCTTCACCAGCGCCATCGCCTCGGCGATGGCCACGGGCGTGAGCTGCACGCGCGAGATCACGTCGCCGAGCGCATAGATGGACGGGACCGACGTCTGGAACGCGTCGTCCACCACGACGGCGCCCTCCTCGTCGAGCTTCACCCCGACCTCCTCGAGGCCGAGCCCCTTGGTCTTCGGCAGGCGCCCCGTCGCGTACAGCACGCAGTCGGCCGCGAGCTCGGTGCCGTCGGCGAGCGTCGCGACGAGCGCGTCGCCCTGCCGCGCGATGCTCTCGACGCTCGCGCCCAGGCGGAGGTCGAGCCCCTTCTTCTGGATCTCGGCGGCCAGGAACGCCCGGATGTCGTCGTCGAAGCCGCGCAGGAGGTGCAGGCCGCGGTGGATCAGCGACACCTTGGCCCCGAGGCCGTGCAGGATGCCGGCGAGCTCGACCGCGATGTAGCCGCCCCCGACGATGACCGCCCGCCGCGGCATCGTCGGGAAGTGGAACAGGTCGTCGGAGGTGACGGCGAGCTCGCGCCCGGGGAGATCGGGGATCCAGGGATAGCTGCCGGTCGCGACGAGGATCCGCTCGGCGGTGATCCTGGCGCCGTCGATCTCGACGGCGTGGGGATCGACGACCCGGGCGTGCCCCCGCCGGACGTCGGCGCCCGAGTTCTTCAGGAGCCGCTCGTAGACGCCGTTCAGGCGCTCGATCTCCTTGTCCTTGTTGCGGAGGAGCGTCGACCAGTCGAACGACGGGCCGGCGTGCCCGTTCCCGCTGGCGCCGTGGCCGGGCACCGTCCAGCCGTAGCCGCCGGCGTCCTCGAAGTCCTCGGCGTAGTGCGAGGCGTAGACGAGGAGCTTCTTCGGGATGCACCCCAGGTTGACGCAGGTGCCGCCGAGGTGGCGCGACTCGGCGACGGCGACCCGGGCGCCGTAGGAAGCGGTCATGCGGGCTGCGCGCACGCCGCCGGAGCCGGCGCCGATGACGAACAGATCGTAATCGTACTTGGACATGGCGGACGACTATGCCCCATGTGGGGCGCGGTCGCCGCGCGCCGTGCGGTCGCGCGCGACGGGCTCCGCTCCCTCCGGCTTCGGCTCGGCCACCGGCGCGGGGATTCTGCTACGGTCCCGCCGTTGCGCTCCTCGCCCCACACTGGAACCTTCGCCGACGCTCCGTCACCGCGCCCGCGCGACGGCGACCTGCAGGAGCGTCCCGCGCCGCGCCTCGCGGGACGCGCGCGCCGCGCCCTGCCCTTCGCGCTGGCGGCCGCGCTCGTCGCGTTCGTCCTCGGCCGGCTCGACTTCGACGCCTTCCGCGCCGCCCTGTCGCGCGTCGACGCCCCGCTCTTCGTCGCCTTCGCCGCCCTCTTCGTCCTCGCGCTCCTCGGCGCCGACACGTTCGCGACCGTCCTCGTCTACCGCCGCCTGATCGCGCCCGTCGCCTTCCGCGACTTCCTCGTGCTCCGCGGCGCCTCCTACCTCCCGTCGCTGCTCAACCACCACGTCGGTCAAGCCTTCATCACGGTCTTCCTCGCGCGCGTGCACGCCGTGCCGCTCGCGCGCGTCGCCGGCGCGACGCTCGTCGTGTACGCGTCGTGGCTCGGCTGCCTGCTCCTCCTCGGCGCCGTCGCCGTGCCCGCGAACGGCGGGCCGCTCGCCGGGTCCGCCCTGCTCCTCGCGGCGGGCGCGCTCTACCTTGCGATCCTCGCGCTGCGCCCGGCCCGGCTCGCCCGCGCGAAGCTCCTCGCCCCGCTCTTCGAGGCGGGCGTGCGCGGCCACCTCGTCGCCCTCGCCGCGCGCATCCCGCATCTCCTCGTCCTGTTCGCCGGCACCTGGCTCCCCTTCTGGTTCTTCGACGTGCGCGTTCCCCTTGGAGCCGCCCTCACGTACATCCCGATCCTGATGGTGGCGGTGACGCTCCCCATCACGCCGCAAGGCTTCGGCACGCGCGACGTGCTCGCCGCCGCGCTCTTCGAGGGCTTCGCGGCCGGCGCGACGCGCGACGCACGCCTGGCCGCCATCGCCGCCTCGACGACGACGTGGGCCGTGGCGCTCACCCTCGTCGAGGCCGCGCTCGGCCTGGCCCTCCTCCGGGGCGTTTTGCCCCATATGGAGGCAAAGCGCCCCACGGACGCTCCCCCGTCCGGCCATGACGCGGCGTAACGCGGCTCGCCATCACGGTATTTGGAATCTTGCAACCAGGCTACTCGCCAACGTCGATTGGCGCATGGTTTGCCATAGAGCCGGAGAGCGGCGGAAGAGCGGCCCAGCAGAGGCCCAGCAGAGACCAAAGAGGCCCAGCAGAGACCAAAGAGGCCCTGCAGAGGCCAAAGAGAGATAGGTCGGCCAAGAGCAGGTTCAGCGTGGCGAGTTTCGGGTTATAGTCTCCGGCCCCCTGGCGTTCGTTTCGTCCTTCTGGCCGCGTGCGACCCGCTGAACATCGCAGACTGGACCAGTCCGCGCCGAGCGACCCTCTATGAAGAATCTGGTTCGTTTCCTCGCCTCCTCCGATCACGACGTCGCGCGCGCCATACGCCACGTGCGCCGGCAGGTCCTCAGCTTCACCCTGCCCGCGCCGCGGCCGCTCGTGGTCCCGATGCGCATGGCGTTCGAGGCCGCGCGCGAGGTGTATTATTTCGGTGCGCGTGTGCTCGTCTGCGAACCGCATTTCAAGTCCCACTGCGTGCAGTACGGCAAGGGTGTCCGGACGGGGACCTTCATCCACTTCATCAATGGGCGGGGCGACATCATCCTCGGTGATAACGTGGTGCTCGACGGCAAGACCGACTTCATCTTCGCCGCGCGGTTCTGCGACCGCCCCACGCTGCGGATCGGCGACAACACCGGGATCGGGCACGGCTGCCGGATCGTCGTCGGCAAGTCGGTCACCATCGGCAAGCACTGCATGATCGCGGCGGGCGTCTTCATCCTCGACTCGAGCGGCCACCCGAGCGATCCGGAGGCCCGGAGGCGGGGCCTGCCTCCCTCGGACGCCGAGGTGCGGCCGGTCGTCATCGAGGACAACGTCTGGCTCGGGACCCGGTCCACGATCTTCCCGGGGGTCACGGTGGGCGAGGGCAGCGTGGTGTCGGCGGGATCCATCGTGATGGCCGATGTCCCTCCGTACACCGTCGTCGCTGGCAATCCGGCCCGACGGGTGGCATCACTCCGGGCGACCGAGCCGCCGCCGCCCATCGGGCCCGTGGCGGACCGCGCCGATGCGAGCGCGAAGAGGCACGGCTCGGACGACGCTGCGCGTCGCTCGGGCTCCGACAACGCATCTTAACCCTGGAGTTCTTTCATGGTGATCGAGGTGGAGAAGGTGATCGATGTCATCGTCACGGTCGGCCGCTTGCCCGCCGCGATCAGGCCCGATGACGACATCTACGACGCGGGGTTCTCCTCGGTTCGAGCGCTCCAGCTGCTCACCGAGCTGGAGGACCTGTTCAACGTGGCGCTCCCCGACGACCGGTTCAGCGTCGCCCGCACGCCGCGCGCGCTGAGCTCCCTCATCCAGGAGCTCGCGCCGTGAGGAGGGTCGTCACCGTCGAGCTCGCGGCGCCTGCGACCGAGATGGCGCAGGAGGAGATACCCAAGCAGATCGCCTTCCTCTCGAAGGAGATCGCGAACATCCGCTTCGTCCGCGAGGGCGCCGCGCTGGAGTTCGAGGCCCCGGAGGAGCGCGCGGCCGACCTCGCGAAGGCGGCGGAGGGCATCGCGCGCACCATGCAGCGCAGCCTGCGCCAGCTCACGCGGAAGCTCGTGTACCGCAGCCCGGCGTGCGATCGGGTGGAGTTCCGGGGCGGCGCGCTCCCCGCCGGGATCACGCAGATGGGCCAGGGCCAGGTCGCCCTCGAGGGCATCCCGCTGCGGCTCTACCGCTACTTCGATCGCTCGCTGGAGGCGCTCGGCGCGCCGTTCTCGCCGAGCCCGATCCTCGTGCCGACGTTGATCCCGGCGGCGACGCTGGCGAAGTGCGACTACTTCCGCTCGTTCCCTCACATCGTCACGTTCACGTGCCATCTGCCGGAGGACATGCCGCTCATCGAGGATTTCCGGGCGCGGCATCAGGACCGGGACACGCTCGACGAGCGCGCGCTGAGCGACATGGCGCAGCCGGAGGTGTGCCTCTCGCCGGCGGTCTGTTACCACGTGTACGCGGCGAACCGGGACCGGGTGCTGCCGGCTGGCGGCGCGCGCTACGCCCTCGCGGGCCGCTGCTTCCGCTACGAGTCGAGCAAGATGGTCGACCTGCGGCGGCTCTGGGAGTTCACGATGCGGGAGATCGTCTTCCTCGGGTCGCGGGAGGACGTCCTCGCGCTGCGCGAGCAGGGGAACGAGATCGTGGCGCGCTACCTCGACGAGCACCGGCTCGCCGGCGAGATCCGGACGGCGAGCGACCCGTTCTTCATCGCGCCGGACGCGGCCGCCAAGACGTACTTCCAGATCAGCAGCGAGACGAAATACGAGATCTCGTTGATGCTCCCGGAGGGCGAGCGCGTGGCGGCCGGCTCGCTGAACTACCATACCGACTTCTTCGGCCGCGCGTTCAGCTGCGATGTCGAGGGCGCGGGCCCGATGCACAGCGTGTGCATCGCGTTCGGCCTGGAGCGGTGGGTCTACGCGTTCCTGGCCCAGCACGGCGACGATCCGGCCGGCTGGCCCGATGTCGTGCGGCGCGCTCCCGAAATGGCAACCCTGTAGAGCGGCGCATCGCCGCTTCGTCGCTTGCTCGCAGTTCTGTTTCCCGGGGGATCTGAGAGGCTTCGCGTCCATGCAGTTCGAGCGCGTCGATCCGGTCGCGGCGGCGGAGGAGGCCAGCTTCGTCCTGCGCGAGGCGTGGCCTCCGCCGACCCTCCATTACACGGCCGGCTACCTGAGATGGCAGTTCGGCTTCCCCGGCCCGTCGCCGCAGGCCGTGCTCGCGCGAAAGGGCGGCGAGCCGGCCGGCTTCATCGGCGTCGCGCCGCGCCGCTTCCGGTTCCGGGGCGCCACGTCGGAGGGATATGTCCTCTCGTTCGTGAGCGTGCGGCCGAAGTTCCAGGGGCAAGGGCTGGCGAGCCGGCTGTACACAGAGCTCCTCGCCGGCCTCCGGGCGACCCGCCTGCCCATCGCTGTGTTCGTGGAGGCGCGGTCCGCGCCCGCGCAGCGCGTGCTCTTCAAGGCGGTGGCGGCGGTGGGTCTCGAGCTGAAGCAGCTCACCGCGTGCCGGAACCACGGCTTTCTCCCCCGGGCGAGCGCCGCGCCGCCGCGGGCCGTGGCCGCGCCGGCATCGGCCGTGCAGGACGTGCTCGCCGTGATGGCGGCGTGCAGCGGCGAGCGCGTGCTGTGGTCGGCGCCCGACGCGGCGCACCTCGAGCACGCCCTCCGCGATCCACGGCCGCGCCGGCTGCTGCTCGTCGAGGAGGCGGGCCGCGCCGTCGGCGCCGCGGTGGTGTTCCTGTCGGAGATCGCGACCGCCCGGGGGATCGACCGCGTGGCGACGCTCGGCGCGCTCTTCCTGCCGGAGCCGACCGCCGATCGGCTCGCGGCGGTGATGCGCGCGGCGTCGGAGGCTTTCGGCGGAAAGACGACCGCGCCGACGGTGAGCGCGCCGAACCTGGCGATCGTCCCCCAGGATCAGCTCAGGCCGGCCGGCGTGCGCGCGACGGCCGCGACGTTCGACGCGTTCGTGATCCACCCGAAGGGCGGGCCCTGGCTGGACGCCGAGACGACCAACCTCGAGGTCGTCTGACGCAACGGTGTCCCAGGGGCATCCATCTACATTGCAGATGGTTCCCATGAGAACAATGCCGATTCACAAGATGGATCGGCAGGCGCATGTTGAGGCCATGAGCAACAACACTTCTTCGATGGTGATCCGGCGCTCTGGCGAGCGGGGCTATGCCGACCACGGGTGGCTGCAGTCGTTCCACACGTTCTCGTTCGCCGACTACCAGGATCCGGAGCACATGGGCTTCCGTGCGCTGCGGGTCATCAACGACGACCGCGTCGCCCCGTCGCGGGGGTTCGGGATGCACCCGCACCAGAACATGGAGATCATCACCTATGTCCTGGAGGGGGAGCTCGCGCACAAGGACAGCATGGGGAACGGGTCGATCATCCGCCCAGGCGAGGTGCAGCGCATGTCGGCGGGGACGGGCGTGTACCACAGCGAGCACAACACCTCGAAGGCGGGCCCGACCCACCTGCTGCAGATCTGGATCGTGCCGGATCGGCGCGGGGTTGCGCCGAGCTACGAGCAGAAGGCGTTCTCGAAGGAAGAGCGCCAGGGCAAGCTGCGGCTCGTCGCCTCGCAGGACGGGCGCGAGGGCTCGGTCACGGTCCACCAGGACGTGAGCCTGTTCGCGGGGCTCTTCGGGCAAGGCGAAGAGGCGCGCTACGAGCTCCCGGCCGGCCGAAACGCCTGGGTCCACGTCGCGCGCGGGAGCGTCGAGCTGAACGGGACGCTGCTCGAGGCCGGCGACGCGGCGGCCATCGGAGCCCCCGGCGCGGGCGGAGCAGGTCAGTCGCTCCACCTCGTCGGGAAGGGCGCGGGCGAGGTGCTGCTGTTCGACCTCGCCTGAGGGGCGGCTCTCGCGCGCTCCGCTCGCCGGCGGCTCGATGAGACAGAGGAGACAGCGGGAGATCGCGCCCATGATCCACGGCGTCAGGAGAGGCCTGCCGCCTGCAAGGGAGCTCCCTGGGGCAAACAGGCACCTTGCGGGCGGCGGCGCGACATACTGCCATGATCGTCATCCCTCTTCGCTCGACCCCCGCAGACGCGCCATGCCGCCGCCGCGCTGCTGTTCCGGCGCCACGAGGCGGCTGAATCCGTGAATCTCGATCTGGCAGGCTTTGCGCGTCTCTCCCGCTTGCTCGCCGGCGGTATACGCTCCATAGAGATCTCATGGACGCCATCGATCTCCTCGTACGCCACCACCGCGAGCTCGAGCAGCGATTCTCCGAGCTGAAGGAGGCCTCTTCCGTCACCGCGGCGCAGTTCTCCGCTGCCGCCGACCTCCTCGCCACCCACATCACGATCGAAGAGCAGGACTTCTACCCGGCCGTCCGGGCGCGCCGCACCGAGGATATCCTCCTCGAGTCGCTGGAGGAGCACCTGTCCATCAAGCGGGTGCTGGCCGATCTCGTGGCCCTCGACGCCGCGGACGAGACGTTCGGGGCCAAGCTCCATGTGCTCGCCGAGCAGCTCGAGCACCACCACAAGGAGGAGGAAGAGCACCTGTTCCCCAAGGTCAGGAAGCTCCTTGACGACGGCGCGCGCGAAGCGCTCGGGCAGCAGATGGACGCGAGGATGCGCGCGCTGCAGCAGGGGGAGCCCCGCAGGCTCGTCCTGGGCCAGACCGACGCCGCAGCGCCCCTCCCCTGAGCCATGCCCCTCCAGCACTCTCTCCCCGATGGCCCCGGCGCCGTGAGCGCCCGCACACGCAAGCCCACGCAGCCAAGCGACGGCTGTTAGAAAAGATACCCTCACGCAACACGCGCGTGCTGAAGCCGGACGTAAAAACCTGAGCCGCATGCAGGCGCCGGCGCCACCGTACAAGTCAGAGAAACCTGAAAATTCGTCGGAGCGAATGCGATTTTTCTAGTAGGAATTTCCCCACGGTCGTTATTCTAGACTGCTGCGAGTCTCGTGGCAGTGGTCGGAATGGCCGCGGGAAGAGAGCATGGTGCGAAGAAGCCGATGGGCAGGGCCTGATGGCGTACGCCAGCTGCTCGGCGCAGCGGGCGCAGTCTGGCGCACGAGCGAGCGATGCCCGACGCTCACCGGGGATCTGCGACGGAGGTAGCATGACGGCTCGACCTGTACTCTCGATTGACACATCCTTCGACCCGGACAGCGCGTGGTTCGCGGCCGGACGCACGCAGCTCTACGGGCGTATGGGAGAGCAGTTCTCCATCGTACCGTTCGGACGTGCCAGCGCGGAGCGGAGGAGGATACTCCGCCAGATCGCGCGCGCCGAAAGCACCGGCAATTCATTCCGGGCGATCGTGGTGTCGTCCCACGGCAAGACGAGCTGCGTTGTGGACGACGAGTCGCCCGACGGCATCCTGCTCTCGCACGAGAGCCCTGCGCAGGAGATCGAGCTCTGGGCGCGGGGTCGCGTGCTCTATTTCTGCTGTGGCGAGACCGCGAACGGGCCGCTGTTCGACAGGCTCCTCGACGCGGGAGCGCGGGCGGTGGTCGGCTTCACGGGGAGGCTCGGCGCCACGACCGTCGACGGCAAGTTCTTCTGGCGGCTGCTCGATCACGAGCTGGTGACCTGCGCGCTGCACGACCAGCACGTGCCGGGCTTCGAGCGGGCGAGGCAGCAGTTCCTGGAGCGCGTCGCGACGCGGCTCGCGGCGCTCCCCGACGGAGCGGTCCGGGAAGACCTCTCGAGGATGATGGACCTGCTCGTGACGATGGTCATCCGAGGCGCGGAGAAGGGGTAGCAGCGCGCCGCCCAGGGTCGTCCTGCGGGGAAGGTCTTGCCGATGCGCCCGGCCCCCGGGGAGGGGGTCGTCGCGCGGCGCGGAATCAGGGACGGCGCTGCGGGAGCCCCGCTGGGACTCCGTCGAAGCGGGTCAGTTCAGGAAACACATCCCCGGCTTTTCCTCACATCTCCCGAGCACGCAGAAGCCCTCGCAATCGGCGTCACTCGAGCACGCCGTGCGGGCGCACGCGCCGGTCGTATCGCACACGTGGTTCTTCGGACAGTCCGCTTCGACGGCGCACGACCTCGCCCGACACCGATGATCCGGCGCGCACGCCAGCGTCGAAGGGCAGTCGGCGTCCGTCTCGCAGCCGCGGACGCAGGTGTTCCGCAGCTGCAGCTGGATAGCCAGGGGGCACGTGAAATGCGGCGGCTCGCAGATGATCGGCGCGCCTGCGCCGCCGCCTCCCGCTCCCCCGCCTCCCGCTCCCGCGCCGCCGCTTTGGCCGTCGATGCCGGCGCAGTCCTCGTCGGATCCACACCAGGCACCTCGTACCTCATAACAGACGGCATCGCTGATCCGGTTGCACGTGTTGTGGGTGCAATCCGCCCCGACCCGACACTCGAACTCACCGAACGTTGCGCCGCCGCTATCTCCAGCGGGCTCGACGCTGCCCCCGCCGCATCCGACGGAAACGCCGAGCACCGTACCGAACATCAATCGATGAAGCCTCATCCGCATAAAGTTTTGCCTATCAGGCGGCCGCTGTTCTGGAGAAGACTGCGGCACGTTCGCGACGACCGGAGCGACCCCGTACGCGCTGCGGACCTGAATCAGGGATCGAGTCCCTGGCGCTCGAAGCGAGAAACTGCCGAGGCGGCAAGGACGCCAAGAGACCCGAAAACATCTCTCTTTGGGGCGTCTTCTGGCGTCTTGACGGTCTGTATCCTCCTTGTCCGAGCACCGGTTGACGTTCTGCATCTTTCTCGCCCGAGCGCCGCTCCAGGGCGGCCCTGGTAGGACGCCGCGCGGTCCGGTAGATCCAGGAGAGCGATGCGACACAAGCCCTCGGTCGTGCTCTCCTCGGCGGCGCTCCTCCTCGCCGCCATGGCGGGCGACGGCCTCGCCAGCCCGCGCGCGGCCGTGCGCGGGCCGGCGAGCGACGCGTGGTTCATGGACGGCGGGCGCCGCGTCGACGTCGAGCGGCTCGGTCCGGCCGCGCTGGGCGCGTCCTCGACGCCGCTCGCGCCGGTGCGGCTCCGCTATCCAGGCGGCCGGACGGTCGAGGCGAGCGTCGGCGCGACCGCGATCGTGGAGGTCGAGCCCGGCGCGCAGGACGCGCTCGACGCGCTCGGCGCCGCCGGCGTCGAGCTGGTGAGGCCGCTGATGCCCTCGATCGGGCTGTGGCTCGTCAGGGACACCGGCGGCGGCGATGGCCTCGACCTCGCCCAGCGCCTCCAGGGCGCGGCGCGGCCGGCCTCCGTGCGCGAGGTGATCCCGGACCTCCACGTGCGCCTCGAGGCGCACGGCGCGCCGTTCGCGCCGGACGACCCGCGCCTGCCCGACCAGTGGTACTTCGACGACCTCCGGATGCAGGAGGCCTGGGGGCGCACGCAGGGAGACGCGGCCACGTCCATCGTCGTCATCGACACCGGCTGCGACCTCGATCACCCCGACCTCGCCGCGAAGATGGATCCAGGCCTGGACGTCATCGACGACGACGACGACCCCACCTACCAGCCGGGCGAGCAGAGCGTGAGCCACGGGACGGCCTGCGCGGGCCTGATCGCCGCCGACACCAACAACGGCGTGGGCATCGCGGGCGGCTGCCCCGCCTGCAGGCTGCGGTGCGTGCGGCTGATCGACGACGAGCCGCGGCCGATCTCCGCCTCGGTCGACGCCTTCGAGTTCGCCCTGCAGGTGAACGCCGCCGTCGTGTCGAACAGCTGGGGGTACGCCGACCCGATGCCCGTCCCCAGGGTGGTCGAGGCCGCGATCAACCGCCTGTTCGACGCCGGGCGCAACGGGAAGGGGGCGCTCGTCCTGTTCGCCGCCGGCAACGATGACCGGGAGATCCTCGACGACGAGCTCCAGGCCGTGCGGGGTGTCCTGACCGTGGGCGCCGTCAACCACCTGGAAGACGCGACGCCGTTCACGAACCGCGGGAGATCCATCGATCTCGTCGCGCCCACGGGGACGCTGAGCACCGACATCGCCGGAAGCGAGGGGGACGACGCGAGCGACTACACCGACCGGTTCGGCGGCACCTCGTCGGCGTGCCCGGTCGCCGCCGGCGTCGCGGGGCTGCTGGTGAGCGCCGCGCCCGAGCGGACGGCGGGCGAGCTCTACGACGTCATGATCCGGACGGCGCGGCTGGCGCCCTACGCGGTCCCCGACGAGAGCGGGCACGATCCCATCTTCGGGCACGGGATCATCGACCCTGTCGCGGCGCTCACGGAGGTGCTCGGGGACGAGCCGCCGCCGCTTTCGGGAGGCGGCGAGGGCGCCGACGACCAGCGCGCCGGCTGCGCGTGCGCCTCGGCCGGCGCGGGCTCAGGCGAGCGGCGAGGCCTCGCGGCGGCGGCGCTCCTCGGCCTGGCCGCGGCGGCGCGCCGGCGCGGCGCGGCCCGCGCGCGCCGCTGAGGGGGACGTCACGCTCCGATCCGCCGCGTGGCCCGGAGCGCATCCCGCCGGGCGAGCAGCCATGCGCGCGCCTCGCCCTCCGTCTCGAAGAACTCGACCGGATAGGATTGTCTCGTCAGGAGCTGCACGCTCTTCGCGGCGAGCGTGGAGACGACACGCACGGCGAAGCTCGCGCCGAACAGCGCGATCGCGTCGAAGCGCACGCCGCGGAGCTCGTCCGCCATCACCTTGCGCGCCGACGCCGAGATGGTCCCGGTGCGGCGCGCATCGGAGAGCACGAGGACCGCGCGGCCGCTCTCCGACAGGCGCCTGCACGCGGCGGCGATCGCGCGCGCCGTGTCGTCCGAGATATCGCCCTCGATGGCGGTGCACAGGATCCCCTCGGCGTCCTCGCGGAGGGCCCGGCTTGCGTCGTCGATGCGGGGGTCGCTCATGGCGTTGCACGGTAGCTCGTTTGCGCGGCGGTACGACGTTCGCTCGATCACGGACGCCACCCGCGACGACCGGCGAAGCGGCCGATCGAGCGCGTGGGTCGCGGCTCGAGGCCGCGCATGCGCCGGGTCGTCCGCGCGCCGCGGACGGTGACGTCACGCCTGGATCCGCCGCCCGGCCCGGAGCGCTCCCCGCTGCTGGAGGAGCCACGCGCGCGCTTCGGCTTCCGTCTCGAAGAACACGAGCAAGGGGAACCGCTTCGTGAGGAGGTGGATGCTCTTCACGATGAGCGTCGCCATGACGCGGATGGAGAAGCTCGCTCCGAAGACCGCGATCCCGTCGAGGCGCGCCGAGCGCAGCCCGTCCAGGTACACCTTCCGCGCCGCCGGCGTGACCGCCCCGCAGCGACGCGCGTCGGCGAGCACCAGGACCTCGCGGCCGCTGTCCGTCAGGCGCTGGAAGGCGTCCACGAGCGCGCGCGCGTTGTCCTCCAGGACATCGCCGTCGGTCGCGATGACCAGGAGGCCATCGGGCTCCTCACGGAGCTCGAAGCGCGCGCCCGCCGGACGGGGATCGCTCATGCCAGGCATGGTAGCCCATCCCCGCGACGCGCGTCCTGCGCGCCGGCGCTGCGCGATGGCGCGCGCCTCGGAGGGCGGCGGGCGTCATGCGCCCTGCCGCTGCGTGGCCCGGAGCGCGCCTCGCTGGGCGAGCAGCCACGCGCGCGCCTCGCCCTCCGTGTCGAAGAACGCCAGCGGATAGACCTCGCCCGTGAAGAATTGCACGCTCCTCGAGGCGAGCGTGGTCACGACGCGCAGGGAGAAGCTCGCCCCGAAGACCGCGACCCCGCTGAAGCGCACGCCGCGCAGCTCTTCCGCCAGCGCGCTGCGCGCCGCCGCCGTCAGGGTGCCGACGCGGCGGGCGTCGGAGAGCACGAAGACCTCGCGACCGCTGTCCGACACGCGCCGGAACACGGCGCAGAGAGAGCGCGCGATCTCGTCCGAGATGTCGCCCTCGATGGCGAAACAAAGAATGCCGTCGGTGTCCTCCCGGAGGAAAGGGCATGCGTCCTCGGAACGGGGCTCGCTCATCTCCCGCAGGCTAGCGCATCCGGCTCACGGCACGACGAGCGCTCGCGAGACCGGCGCGGGAGAGTGCTCGCCGGGTGACGCGCCTCACCGAGCGCCGCGTCGTGGCGCCGGCCGCCGCCGCCGAGCGCGCCGCCCGGCGCGTGTGCCCCCGCTCAGCGCCGGCGCCGGCGCGCGGCCAGCGCGAGCAGCGAGGCGCTCAGCGCGCAGCCGAAGGACGCGGCGGAGCTCGCGGCCGCGGCGGCCGGCGCCACGACGCGGCAGCCGCACCCGCCGTCGTCGACGCCGCCCGCTGCGCCCTCGGCGGGCGCCTCGCCGCCGGCGCCGCCGCCACCGCCGCCGGCGCCCTCCGCGGCGGCCCGGCACGCGGCGACCTCGTCCGGCGTGCCGATGCACAGCGTCGGCTTGCGCGATTCGCCTTCTTGCAGGCCGTTCACCACGATCACGGCGAGGTCATCGGCGCCCGCAGTGTCGACCAGCGCCGCGCCGGAGGCGACGTCGCCGGCGCGCACCACCTCACCGTACACGCGGCCGCGCCGCGCCGCGAGCAGCAGCGCGAGGCCGGAGAGCTGCGCCGAATCGTCCGCGGGCGCCGCGAGCGCGGCCGTCATGGTCGCGCGCCCGGCGGGGGAGACGCTGAAGTACTGCGCCGACGCGTGGAAGACGCGCAGCCCGTCCGCGTAGGGCGCGGCGACCTCCTCCGGGGCGAGCCCGCGGTAGCCGGACCCGGCGGCGTAGGAGCGCTCGGGATCCGCGGCCGATCCGGTGAGCAGGTTCCAGGCGGCGAACTCCACGAACGCCTCGGCGAACGTCGTCTGCGCCCGCGACGAGAGCAAGGGGTCGAGCTGCTCGAACCACACCGGATCCGCCTCGCCGTTCGCGCCGTCCTCGAGGCGCTCCCAGAGCGCGCGGACCGTGCCGTCTCCGAAGCGCTCCTCGAGGAACTGGAAGAAGAGCGCGCTCCCGTAGCTGAAGGGGTCCACAGGGCCGGTGAAGGGCACGTCGAGCGACCGATCCGTGTTCGCGAGGTAGCCGTCGACGAAGCCCTCGAAGTCCTTCAGCGAGGGGTCGAACGACTCGGTCGCCCAGACCGCGGTCCCCTCCGTGATCAGCGTGTCCTGGCCGTGGTCGTAGCCCGCCTGCACCGCGTGGAAGAGCTCGTGGCTCCCGAGGATCCGGTTCGCCGTCAGCGTCGACGGATAGCCGTAGCCGCTGTAGTCGTTCTCCTGGGTCATGAAGCCGGCGCAGCGGTCCCCGGCGTCCTCGGCGCAGGCGTCGACCCGGAACGCCCCGTCGCCGACGCCGGCGAAGTCGACGAGGTAGACGTCGAAGCGGCCGTCGCCGCCGTTGTCGGGCAGGTCCTCGTCGCTCCTCGGCGGCCGGAAGCCGAGGACGTCTCGGTAGTGGGTGATGACCTCGTCGTAGACGGCGGCGACCTCCTCGACGAAGTCGGGGACGCCCGTCGCGTCGCCGTCCTCGGCGGGCACCGCGCAGCGCCCCTCGCGCGCGAAATGGACGAGGAAGCTCCCGGACGCCGACGCGAAGGTCTCGACGACGTCGTCCGGATCGAACCGGAACTGGAGGCTCGTGCCGCGCGCGTCGGGCCGTTCGAGCGGCGCCGCGGCGGGCCCGTCGAGCGGCGCCGCGGCCGTGTCGTCCGCGCCGCAGCCGGCGAGCGCCGGCGCGAGCCAGGCCGCGAGCGCCGGCGCGAGCCAGGCCACCGCGCGGCCCAGGCGGCGCCACGGGGCCGCGGCGCGGGCCAGGCCGCTGCGCCACGCGGGCACCGCGCCGGCGGTCCGCGTCACGGCAGGAACGCCCACCGGATCTGGAAGTTGGCGGAGCCGGTGTCCTCCATCGGGACCATCCCGGTCTCCTGGCACCGCGCCTGCGTCTGCTCGTTGTAGAAGTGCGTGACGGTCAGCTTGAGGCTCCGGCCGTCGGCGAGCTGGAGCACGTAGACGAGGCCGGTCATCTTCACGCACCCGGGGTAGGTCCAGTAGCCGGAGAGCGCCGTCGCCGGGGAGTCCAGCCCGGAGCCGTCGGGGATGAGCTCGCAGCTCTCGGTGAAATACTCGTCGCTGCGGAGCCTCGGCTCGCCGGGCGCCTCGGTGATCCCATCGTAGTCCGGGGTGCCCGGGAGCCGCGCCGCCGTGACGCAAGACGGCCCGGAGTGGCCGCTGTTGATGCGCACAATGTAGCGCCGGAAGGCGATGTCCCAGTCCATGGACTGGAGCGATGCCTCGTCGGAGAGCTCGACCTTCTCGAGGCCGGCGTCCGTGAACCGGGCATAGACGTAGGCGTCGGGCTCGGAAGCGAAGGGGCCGCCCGCGGTGGCGTCGACGATGGAGCGGATGCCGGCGCCGTCCTGCTCGTTGAGGATCTCCCCGGGCGCCACGGTGTCCTGGAGGTTCATCTGCTGGAAGACCTCGTCCTCGCAGGGCACCGGCGTGGGCTCCGTGCAGGCGGGCCCGGCGGGGAGCCCGCCGCCCTCCGCGCCGCCAGGGCCCACGGGGTCCTCGGAGCCGCAGGCGCACACGGCGAGGAGGGCGAGGCCGGCGGCGACGAGGGGAGACGCAGTCGAGGTGCGCATGGACGACATGGTAACAAAAAGTCGGAGCCGGCGTGCCCGCTAGGGCGCGCCGCTGCGCTGGTAGAGCCACCAGTCTCCGACGTGGTCGACGGCGACGATGCTCGGGTCCTTCGCGAAGAGGTGATTCGCCCCCGCTCGCCGGCGGACGAGGAACCAGTCGAAGAAGGCGCCGTGGCGGCGCACGTCGAATTTTTCCGGCGTCCACTCCCATCGGAGCGGCGTGGGCGGCGGGACGACGGCGCCCGGCTCCTCGCGGGGCCTGTAGGCGACGGGCGAGGCATCCCAGACGGCGAAGTGGAAGCTGAGCCAGCCGCCTCGCGTGGCCTGCACCCAGGCGGGGAGATGGATGAACGGCGTCGTCGTCCGGGTCGAGCCGCCGTGATCGAAGACGAGGTAGAGCAGCCTCGGCGCCTGCGGGATGCGGGCGATGATGGCGTCGAAGTCGCGCGTGCTCTGGTCGAATCGGCGGTAGTTGTCGCGGACCACGGCGCCGAGGAGGACCGCGGCGGCCGACAGCGCGAGCACGGCCGGCACCTTGAGCCAGGGTGATCGCGGCAGGTCCGGGAAGGCGCCGAGGGCCAGGAACAGCGCGGCGACGATCTCGCGCGGGTAGACGTACCACCAGAGGCCGATCTGCAGCGGCAGGCTCAGGAACAGGCCCAGGAACACGATCGCGCAGGCGACCGGGACGAGGGCGGCGAGGCGCGCGAAGGACCGCTGCGGCGCGTCCACCGCGGGCGAGGGCGCCGCGCCGGCGCCGGTGCCGGCGGGTGAGCACGCAGCATCGGCGCTGGCGCCTGCGGGTGAGCGCGCCGCATCGCCGCCGGCGCCGGCGAGCCGTGCGGCGGCGCCAGCGGCGCAAACGAGCAGCGCGGCGAGCACGAAGCGCGCTGCCCGGCCGGCCGCTGCCGCCTCGGCGGGATCGGTGAAGCTCGTGAAGAGGAGCGATGGGATCTCGCGGAGCCGCTCCCAGTGGAGCGCGGGCGCGATGGGCGCCGCGTGCAGCGTGTCGGTACGGACCACGAGCCACGCCGCGAAGAGGGCCAGCGAGGGCGCGAGCGGGAGCGCGATGGGGCGGAGCCGCCGCGTCGCCGGGAAGACGACGATCGCCGTGCCGACCACGGCGGCGAGGGCGAACGGGAAGCGGAAGATGTGCGTGAAGAACAGGGCGACGAGCGCGAGCGCGAGCGCGATCTGCCGGCCGCGCGAGGGGCGATCGAGGAGCAGGAGCGTCAGGCCGACGACCATCGCGAAGAGGCCGAGCGCGCCCATGTGGTTGAGGAAGCCCCAGTGGGTGAGGTTGCACCAGACGAGGAGCAGGCCGAGGACGCCGAGGAGCGGGCTCCGCTTCAGGCCGTGGAAGAGGACGGCGAGGCCCGCGGGCAGGAGCGCGAGCATCGCCGCCGCCGCGACCTTCACCGCGGCCACGGGAGGGAGGACGAGCATCAGCAGGGCGCCGAGCGCGTACATGGACATGTACGGGACGGCGAGCGGCTGGAGCGTGAACTGCTCGCGGAAGTGCCACGCCGGGTCGAGGTAGTGCCTGAACGCCGCCGTCTCGGCCGCGTGGAACGGGAGATCGGTCATCGGCGGATAGCGGACGACCGCGAGCGGGACGGCGATCACATAGACGGACGCGGCGACGACGACGAGGGCGAGCGCCGCGCCGAGCGGCGCGCGGCGCGCGGCGCCCGCGCCGCGGCGGAGCAGGCCGGAGAGCGCGCGGCGCGCGGGAGCGGGCGCCGCCAGAGGCTCCGCCAGAGGAGACGGGGTACCCAAGGTGGCGGGAAGCTACCATCTCGGAACCGAGCCGAGGCCTCGGATGCCCGCCGGGAGAGGTCGCGATGTGCCGGCTCCCCCTCCCGAGGGGGGTTCGGTCGATCTGGAACCGAAAATGAGGCCTCGGATGCCCGCCGGGAGCGGTCGCGATGTGCTGGCTCCCCCTCCCCGAGGAGGTTCGGTCGATCCGGAACCGGTCCGAGGGCCTCGGATACCTGCACGCAGAGGTCGCGATATGCCGGCTCCACCTCGGCGACGCCAGCGCCGCGAGGCCAACGCCGCCGCGCGGCCCTTGCGGCCACCCGGCTCCGGGACGCAAGCTGCGCGCATGGCACGCCGCTTCAACACGGCCGGCCCCTGCCGCCCCGATTTGCACTACATGATCCCGGCCGAACGGCGCCTGCCCGAGGCGCCCGGCCTGGTGGAGCAAGGCGCCTATTTCGTGGTTCACGCGCCACGGCAGACGGGGAAGACCACGGCGCTCCGCGCGCTCGCCGATCAGCTCACCACCTCCGGCCGCTGGGCGGCGCTGCACTTCTCCTGCGAGGCGGGTGAGGCGGCGGGCGACGACTACGGCGCGGCCGAGCGCATCCTGCTCAGCTCGCTCCGGGCGCGCGCCGAGCTCACCCTTCCCCCCGCGCTGCATCCGCCTGCCTTCCCCGACGCCCCGGAGGGCAACCGCGTCGAGATCGCGCTGCGCGCCTGGGCCCGCGCCTGCCCGCGGCCGCTGGCGCTGCTCTTCGACGAGATCGACGCCCTGCGAGGCCAGAGCCTCCTCAGCGTGCTGCGCCAGCTGCGCGCCGGCTTTCCCGATCGCCCCGCCGACTTTCCCGCCGCGGTGGTGCTCTGCGGGCTGCGCGACGTGCGCGAGTACAAGGCGGCGAGCGGCGGCGACCCGGGCCGCCTCGGCACGGCCAGCCCGTTCAACGTCAAGCTCGAGTCCCTCAAGCTCGGCGATTTCGACCCTGACGAGGTGCGCGAGCTCTATGGCCAGCACACCGCCGACACCGGCCAGGTCTTTGCTGAAGAAGCGGTCGAGCGGGCCATTGCGCTCACGGCCGGGCAGCCGTGGCTGGTCAACGCGCTCGCCCGCGAGATCGTGGAAAAGCTCGCGGTGCCCGCGAGCGAGCCGATCACCGCAGCGCACGTCGAGACGGCCAAGGAGCGCCTCATCCTGGCGCGCGCCACCCACCTCGACTCGCTCGTCGCCCGCCTGCACGAGCCGCGCGTCCGGCGCGTGCTCGAGCCGATCCTCTCAGGCACGCTCGCGATCGTCGGCGACGCCTACCAGGACGATCTCCAGTACGCTCGCGATCTCGGGCTCATGGCGCCGGACAACCCCGCGCGCATCGCGAACCCGATCTACCGCGAGGTCATCGCCCGCGTGCTCGCCGGCGACGTGGAGCCCGTCATCCTGGCCGAGCCGAGGAGCTTCGTGCTGCCCGACGGCCAGCTCGACGTCGCGCGCCTGCTCCGGGAGTTCGCCGTCTTCTGGAGGGAGCACGGCGAGGCGCTCTCCGGCAATCTCGGCTACCACGAGGTCGCGCCGCAGCTCGTGCTGATGGCCTTCCTGCAGCGGGTGGTGAACGGCGGCGGGCTGATCGAGCGGGAGTACGGCCTCGGCCGGGGGAGGATCGACCTCCTGATCCGGTGGCCCTACCGCGCGCCGGACGGGTCACGCGCCGTGCAGCGCGCGGCGCTGGAGCTCAAGGTCTGGCGCGAGGGAGAGAAGGATCCCACGCCGAAGGGGCTCGCGCAGCTCGACGGCTACCTCGCCCAGCTCGGCCTCGACGAGGGCGTGCTCGTGCTGTTCGATCGCCGCGCCGCGGCGGGGGACGTCGAGGCGCGCACGCGGATCGAGGAGGCCCGGACGCCGTCGGGCCGGCGGGTGACGCTGCTCCGGGCCTGAACGGCCGCGGGCCGCGCGAGGCTCACGGCGCCCCGGGTCCCTTGCCCCTCGCCCCCGCGGCGCTCGCGATCTGGGCCTCGAGCGCCGCCACGCGCTCCAGCGCAGCCTCCTTCGCCGCGCGCTCTACCTCCTTCGCCGCGCGCTCCGCCTCCTTCGCCGCGCGCTCCGCCTCCGCGGCGGTCGGGAAGAGCTCCTCGCCCTCGGGCCCCGTGGCCAGCCGGAGGCGCGCCTCCTCGCCCGCGCCGATCACCCGCAGCCAGCAGCCGAGCACGCGCGCGTGGATCCGGTCGACGTTCGTCGTCTCCACCCGGACGAAGCCGCGCGTCTTCAGCCTCCGGTAGCGCTGCCATCGCACCCGATCGCGGCCCCGCTCCCAGTCGAGATCGAAGATCACGAGCTCCTTCACCCCGAGCTCCCGGTAGCGCTCGGGCGCGTCCACGTAGTCCTTGTAAGGCTCGTCGGACGAGACGACCTCGAGCGCGAAGCTCGGGGCGATGCCCGTCTCCCACACCTTCCAGCTCCGCACGCGCCGGCCCGGCGGCACGCCAGGGAGCACGTACACGTCCGGGGCCACGACCTTGGAGGGATCGAACTGCCGATAATAGATGAACTGGTCCGCCCCCACGAACCTCGGCCGACCGAGCGCCTCGTACCAGCGCTCGATGAGAGGACGGAGGAGCTCCACGATCCACGTCTGAAGGGAGTCCTCCCCCATCTTCTTCTCCACGGGATAGAACGTCGGATCACGCTCCTTGCCGTCACGGTGCGCCCGCCGATGGACCTGCCTGTGCGCCTCGGTCGACATGCCCCATCCTACCCGACCGGGGCGCGCGCATCGACCCGCGCCGCAGCGGCGCGGCGCTCGCCCCTCGGCGCTTCGCCTGCCCGCGCGGCGCCGCCGCCGAGATAGGCTGCGCCCACGTTGCTGCCCACGCGCCTCGCCCCCCATCCGACCGACCTGCGCGGCCTCCCCGCCGCGTCCCGCCGCGAGGCCCGCGCGGCGCTCGCCGTCACCGCGCTCGCCACGGCGTGGTTCGCGCTCGCGGCGGCGTGGGAGATGTTCGGACCCGTCCTCGCCGGACATTACGCGTCGTCGGCGAGCGTCGGGATCATCGCGGAGAACATGCTCCGCTGGAAGATCCCCGGACCCGTGTGGGAATACACAGCGAGCCGGCCAGCGCCCGGGATGTACTACTGCCACCACCCGTGGGGGATCTTCTGGACGACGGCCGCGTTCATGAAGGTCCTCGGGCGGCACGACGTGATCTGCCGCCTGCCCGCCGTCCTCCTGAGCGCCGCGACGCCGCCCCTGCTCTACGCCCTCGGCCGGAGCGTCTACCGGCCCGCCGCAGGGGCCGCCGCGGCGGCGTCGTTCGTCGTCCTGCCGATCACGCTCTCGTTCGCGAACTTCAACGCGCTCGAGGTCCCGGTCATGGCCTGGACGCTGCTCGGGCTCTTCGGCTACGTCCGCCTGTTACAGACATCCAGGCGCCGTTACCTCGCGGTGAGCGCGCTCGGGCTCGCGCTCGGGATGCACGCCGACTGGCCCGCGTTCCTGCTCACGGGCGGGCTGCTCGCGTTCGGCGCGATCCGGGCCTACCTGCTCCCGAGGCGCGTCTTCGGCCCGCTCCCCGAGCGGCGCTACGCCGCGTGGTGGGTGCTCACCGCCTCGCTCGCCGCGCTGACGGCCGCGCTCTACCTGGCCCTCTTCCAGCATGCCGGCAAGCTCGGCGACCTGCTGACGAGCTACGGGCTCCGCTCCTCGGGGAACGCCGAGCCGCTCGGCAGGGTGCTCGAGAGCCGGCGGTACTGGCTCGAGCTCTCGTTCACGCCGATCGCCATCGCCGCCGGAAAGCTCGCCGCGATCGTCTGCGCGGCGCGGCTCGTCCTGCTCCGGCGCGAGCACGACGCGCTGCCGCTGCTCTACCTCGCGACCGCGGCGGTGCAGTACGTCGTCTTCCGGCAAGGCGCCGACATCCACATCTTCTGGCCGCACTACTTCGCGGCCTACTTCGCCCTCGCCGCCGCCGCCCTCGTCGACACCGGCGCGGCGCTCCTGGAGCGCGCCGCCGCCGCGCGGCGAGCCGCCCGGGTCGCGACGCCGTCGGGCGGGGCGGCGCTCGACGCGCCGCCGGGAGGGCCGGCGCTCGCGGCGCTCGCGCTGTGGCTCGTGCCGCTCGCCGCCATCCTGCGCGACGGGCTCCCGGCGCTGCGTTATGCGCGCGAGACAGGCGGGCGCTTCAACGAGCGGGGGCACCTCATCGACTCCGACGGGGCGAAGACGGCGTTCCTGCGATGGCTCGCGCCGAGGCTGCCGGGGGCGCCGACCGACGCGCCCGTCGCGATGCACGAGAGCATGAAGGCCACCTGGGCCCAGGTCTGGGCGCTCGGCGGGCGCGTCGTGACGCCCAACCGACCCCCGCCGAAGGACGCGCCGCCGCGCGGCGCCTACCTCGTGGACACGCGGTTCATGCTCGACCGGGATCAGGCGAGCCTCGCGCAGCGCTTCGACGTGACGGCGGTGGGCCCGTTCTGGGCGCTCGGCGCGGGCGCCGGGGCGCGCACCCTCTCGGCGAGCGGCATCGAGGCGTTCTCGTTCCGCGAGCGAGAGCCGGGGCCCCTTGCCTGGTACCTCGTCTCGGGCACCGAGCCCGAGCGCGAGATCGTGCCGGATCCGTTCCTCACGTGGGAGCTCCGCGCGCACTTCGGACAGCCGGCGGAGCCGCCGGCCGCGCCGCCGGAGACGCTGGAGCAGAAGCGGATCGCGCACAACATGGCGCTCGGCGCGGGCGACGGCGCGCGCGCGGCGGCGCTCTTCGCGGAGATCCGCGCCGCGCTCGCGCCGATCGAGGCGCGGTTCGACGACGGCACGGAGCTGCTCGGGACGACGTTCCACGAAGGCGCCCGCTCGCTCCTCACGATCTTCGTGCGCGCGGGGGGCCCGGCGGCGAGCGACGTGGCGCTCGCGGTGCGCTCCCGGGTCGTCGAGCGCGCCCCGCTGTCCACGACGATGGCGGACCCGGTCGTCCGCGAGGTCGGACCGCCGACGGCGATCTCGCCGCAGCGCTGGAGGACGGGCTTCCTCTACGCCGATCCGGTGCCGATCCAGAAGCGGCCAGGGACGGAGGTGTTCTGGGCGTCCATGACGGCGCGCGGGCGCGGCCGCGCGCCGAAGCTCGTGGATCGCGGCGGCGCGTCGGAGGTCGAGGTCCTGCGGCTGCGCTGAGCGAGCACACGCCGCTATCCCCGTGGACACGGCCCCGCGTTCGGGTTTTACCTTCGGGCATGAGCTCTCGCCGAACAGGGTTGGTTCTGATCCTCGCGCTCGCGGCGGGCTGCGGCGCTCCGCCGCCAGCCGCCCAGTCGCCGGCGCAGCCCGCGTCGGAGGGGCCGACCGGCTCGGCGTCCCCGGAGCCGACGACCTCGGCCCCCCCGGAGCCGAAGCCCGCGGCGCCCCCGCCGGACGCGCAGGCCCCCGCGGCGGCGACGCCGGTCGAGGCGCCCCCGCCGCCAGCCACCTCGAGACCGGACGGCAACGTGAGGCCCGGCGCGGCCACCGCGACCGGCACGCTGGGGGGCAACATCTCCGAATCGCAGGTCCGCGACGTCGTGGAGAAGCACGGCGAGCTGTTCGACGAGTGCTACAAGATCGGCGTCAAGAGCTCGCCGAAGTTCACGGGGAAGGTGACCGTCAAGGCGACCATCGGTCCGACCGGCAGGGTGAACAGAGCTGACGTGGTGAGGTCGACGGCGAAGAATCAGCAGGTCGATCGCTGCGTGGCCGATACCTTCGAGAAGATGCAGTTCCCCTCGCCGCAAGGCGGGATGACGACCGTCATCACCTTTCCCATCGAGTTCAGCGGCGTCGAGCTCGTGCAACCCTGAGGGGAACCCTGGCGGCGCGAGGCCAGGTTCTCCCTGGTCGGGCGTGAGGTCCCGCTGAACTGCCCGGCCCCCTGGGAGGGGGCCTACCGGAGACGCGCGACCATGAATGAACCTGGACGACGAGGTCCTGGGCGCGAGCTCTCTCGAAGGCCGCGTCGGGCTTGAAATTTACAGTGCTTCACGGTGCGACGTCACACCAAGAGGCCATGGCACACACGGTCGACCCAATGTTTGTCATGAGAATCGCTATTTCGCGTTGCGCAAAGCCCCGCCCGGAAGACACCATGAAGCCTCGCTCTGGTGCTTTCGGCGGCTCGCCACGGTCCGCCGCCACAACGCCTAACTTCTTGGGAGAGCCATGAACTCGAGATCTCGCCTGTCGTCCTTCGGTCGGGTTCCGGTCGGACATCTGCTGCGGGTCGCGTGCATCGCTGCGGCGCTGCAAGCGGCCGCGTGCTCCAGCGATGACGGCCCCAGCAGCGCCGGGGACAGCGGCGGCACGACGGGGAGCGCGGGCAGCGCGGGCAGCGCGGGCAGCGGCGGAGACGACCTCGGCGGCGTGGCCGCGGGCAGCGGCGGAGACGACTTCGGCAGCCTGGCCACGGGCGCCGGCAGCGGCAACAGCAGCTCGGGGAGCGGCACGCCCAGCAACGAGGACACCTGCGATGGCCTGGACAACGACGGCAATGGCATCGTCGACGACGTCGACGTCGGCGGCGACGGCGTCTGCGACTGCCTCCGCATCGCCACGCTGGGCGAGCCGGGCCGGTGGGGCGACGGCGACGTCTTCGAGTCCTGGTTGAACCAGCGCAGCATCAACGGTGCCGTCGGCCTGAACGGCGCCGAGCTCACCGCGGAGGAGCTCGCGAAGCACCAGGTCATCGTCATCCAGGACGTGAGCGACATCGGGCGCACGTACTCGGACGCCGAGGTCGAGGCGCTCCGCGACTGGCTCTCGAAGGGCGGCGGCCTCATGACGTTGATCGGGTACGGCCAGACCGAGGAGCGCGAGAACGTCAACACGCTGCTCGCTCCGCTCGGCGTCGGCTACGACGAAGCGCAGATCCTCCCGAGGCGAGGCGGCGCCACGGTCCCCATCACGGAGTGGAGCGGAGGGCATCCGGTGCTCGACGGGATCGAGGCTGTCGGCGTGGACACCGGCTACCCGGTGGTCGGCGAGGGCGCCACGCTGGCGACCGGCGACGGCAACGACGTGCTGAAGGCGCTGGAGGTCGGCGATGGCCGGGTCCTGGTCTGGGGCGACGAGTGGATCACCTACAACACCGAGTGGGTCGATCATCCCGAGTATCAGGTCGAGCGCTTCTGGCTGAACGCCATCAAATGGATGACGCCAGCCAACGAGTGCCAGGTGGCCATCCCACCCCAGGTCAACTGAGCCCCTCGACCTCCCGCGCGGCGGTCACGCCGCCCGGGAGCCCTCGGCGCGCCGCGGGCCGGTCACGGTCCGGTAGAGCTCCTCGTATTTGCCCACCATCACGGCGCTGCTGAAGCGCTCGCGCGCGCGGCGCGCGCAGGCGGCGCGATCGAAGCGGGCCAGGCCCGCCGCGAGCGCGGCGAGGCGCGACAGGTCGCCCGGCGGCGCCAGGTAGCCGGTGACGCCCTCGTCGACGATCTCGGGGAAGGAGCCGCGGCGAAAGCCGAGCACCGGGGTGCCGCAGAGCATGGCCTCGATGGCGATCAGCCCGAACGGCTCCTCCCACTGGAGCGGGCAGAGGACGGCGCGGGCCCCGCGCAGGAGCGCGACCTTGCGGTCGTGGCCCATCTCCCCGAGGTCCGGTATCCCGCTCTCCCGGAGGCGCGGGGCGACCTCCTGGAGATAATAGATCCGGTCCTTGGGGTGCGCGCGGCCCGCGAGCTTGATCGGCAGGCCCGCGGCCCTCGCGACGTCGAGCGCCAGGTGGGTCCCCTTCTCCTCGGCGTAACGGCCCAGGTGCGCGAGGTAGCCCTCGTCGCTCAGGCTCGGCGGATAACGCGCCGGCGTGACGCCGTGATGGATGACGCACGAGCGCGGTAGCGGGATCTCCAGGGCGCGCTGCCGCGCGCTGATCGCCACGTACGCGACCTCCGGGTGGCGCGCGTAGATGCGCGAGCTCTCGCCGCAGGGCGCGTGGTGCAGGGTGTGCACCGCCGGGACGCGGACGAAGCGGGTGAACGGGACGGCGATCGGGCTGTTCACGTGGATCACGTCGAACCCGTCCTCGCGCGCGATCTCCGAGAAGGCCCAGGCGACGTGGTTGACCTCGTCTTCCGGCACCGGAGGCCAGCTAGGGCTCCCGTAAAGGGACCGGCGACGGCAGCTGACCACCGAATCTCCCGTCGCGAAGAGCGTGACCTCGTGTCCACGCGCCGACAGCCCCTCGGCCAGCTCGTGACAGAACAGCTCGGTCCCGCCGTACCCGGAGGGAGGCACCCGGATGAACGGGGTGGAAACGATCGCGATCCGCATGCTCGTTGCTCCTCGGTCGCCGCGCCGCGACCGGGGCCATGCTCGCCCCCGCTCGCAGCGGAGCGCATACCCGCACTCGGGACCCATCAACGAGCATGCCAGCGGGCTGCTCCCCACCTGCCCGGCCGAGGGAGCGCGCGAGGACAGCTGCTGCGCAGCAGACGCAGCGCGGCGCGGCGCCCGCCGAGGCAGCGCGATCCGGACCGGCGCGCGGCGGTGCGGCGCTTTCTTCAGGCGTCCCATGCGTCTAGGATGCGCCCTCCCGCTCGCTCCTGCGCGCGGGGCAGCGCGGGAAGCGTCGAGAGCCCGAGCGCCCCTGCCAATCTGCACACAGGTGGTCAATGACTTCGAGATCGAATCGTTACGGATCCGCGCTCGCGTTGAGCATTTCGCTGGTGGCCACCGCGGGCTGCCAGGTGGCCACGATGCCCGATCGCGGCCTCATCAATGAGGACACGGGAGGGAGCGGCGGACAGGGAGGAACGGGCGGAGGGGGCGGCGGCGGTGGCTCCGGCGGCAATGACGGCGGCGGCGGGAGCAGCGACGGCGGCGGCGGGAGCAGCGACGGCGGCGGTGGCTCCGGCGGTGGCGATGGTGGCTCCGGCGGTGGCGATGGTGGCTCCGGCGGTGGCAACGGCGGGAGCGATGGTGGCGCCGGCGGAGTCGATGGCAACGGCGGCAACGGAGGCGACGCTGGAGCCGGCGGGGACGGCGGAGCGGGCGGCATCGACGGCTCCGGCGGCGGCGGCAGCGTCCCGTGCACCGGCGACGCCGACTGCCCCGCGCCTGACAGCGAGTGCGCGATCGCGAGGTGCATCGACGGTGGATGCGCGACCGAGCCCGTGGCCTCGGGGACGCCCGTGAAGGTGCAGATGGCCGGCGACTGTCGCGAACGCGTCTGCGACGGTGACGGCGCGGTCACGGAGGTCGATGACGACGACGATTTGCGCGACGACCACAGCCAGTGCACGGTCGACTCCTGCCGCGATGGCTCGCCGATCAACGACCCGGTCGAGACCGGCACATGGTGCTCCCTGGCCGACGGCGGGCTGTGCAACCCCGCCGGGGTCTGCGTGCAGTGCCTCGTCGGCTCGGACTGCCCGACCGAGGTCTGCATCGACTACGTCTGCCAGGCCGCCTCGTGCGAGGACGGCCTGCAAAACGGCGACGAGGGCGGCATCGACTGCGGCGGCAGCGCCTGCCCTGCGTGCGGAGCGCCGGCCAGGGTGACCTCCGTCGATTATCCGATCATCGCCGTCGGCGGCGCGCTCGTGCTCACCGGCTCCGGCTTCACCGGGGCGACGGGGGTGACCGTGGGCTTCGCGGCGCAGCCCTTCACGATCGACTCCGACACGCAGATCACGATCCCCGCGCTCTCGGGCGCGACGCCGATCGGCCCGGGGGGCATCGTCGTGAACCGGCCGGGGGCGCGGTGGACGTCGTTCCCGGTGACGGTGATCCAGCTCCAGATCAACGAGGTCGACGCCGACACGGCGGACAGCGGTGACGTGCTCGAGTTCATCGAGATCAGCACGGGCTGGCGGTACGTGAGCCTCGCCGGTTACACGCTCGTGCTCTACAGCGGGGCCACCGATGGCTCCTACCGCGCGATCGAGCTCGACGGCACGACGGACGTGGGCGGGCTCCTGCTCGTCGGCACCAGCGGCGTCCAACCGACGCCCGCCCTCGTCTTCCCGACCAACACCCTGCAGAACGGCCCGGACGCGGTCGCCTTGTACCAGGGGCTGCCCGCGGAGTTCCCCACGTCCACGCCGGCCACGGCGGCGCGCCTCATCGACGCGCTTGTCTACGGACCGGCGGCCGAGCCGGACACGCAGCTCTTGAGCTCACTGATCTCCAGCGCTCCGGGGCGCGTCCAGGTCAGCGAGGGCGCGACCTCCGCGCTGTCGCAGGCGCAGTCGATCCAGCGCTGCGCCGACGGCCTCCGCGACGGCCGCCGCTTCGGGGCGGCGGCGCCCACCCCTCGCAGGCCCAACACCCTCCCCTGCCCCTGAAGGCGCGGCGCAGCTGGCAGCGCGCCGCGCCGCCGCCGCCCGGCGCTGGGCTCCGGGGCTCAGCGCTCGAGGTGGATCTCGAAATCCTCGATGCTCGCGGCGAGCTCGTAGCGCTCCTCGATGAGCCCCGCGAGCTCAGGGAACCCGTTCAGCGTGTCGCGCGAGTCGATCACGTCGCCGGTCACCGAGGGGAAGACGTCGTGGCGCTCGACCACGATCGCGGCCGGCGGGCTCGCGGCGAGGTCGCGCATCAGCGCGTCGCGCGCCTCCTGCCGGGCCCACGCCGCGCGCTGCGGGACGTTGTAGAGGTAGCGCGTCGCCGGCGGGCGATCGGCGAGGTCGTAGATCACCGGCTCGAAGCCCCACACGAACACGGGGCGCCCCGGCGCGACGCGCTCGCGCAGCCACATGGCGACCTCCCGGTTCGCCGCGGCGTTGACGTCGGCGACCGACGCGAGGCGATCGAGGCGCGCCTGGTCCCTCGCGCCCGTGGCGAGCACCGCGATCCGCTTGGCGCAGCGCTCGATGTAGTCGTCGGCCACGTCCTTGGTCGCGGAGCGAGCGAAGGCGGTCGCGACGAGCGCCGCGAGGAGCGCCGCCGCGGCCGCCTTCGCGCCGGACCGGGTGCACCGCTGCCACGCCTTCCAGAGGCCGAGCGCGGCGAGCATCGCGGTGAGCGGCCACGTCGCGCCGTAATGGTAGGGGAAGAACTTCGCCTGCATCACGACGCCGACGAGGTGCATGGCGATCACGCCCGAGAGCAGCGCCACGCCCGCCCGCTCGTGGCGTTCGGGGTGCAGCGCGACCAGGCAAGCGAGGCCGAACGCGAGCGGGCCGGAGTAGTGGACGAGCCACTCGCAGGCGCCGTACCACGCCATGCCGAGCACGCTCGCGCCGCGCCACCCGAGCGCTGTGTAGTGCGGCGTGAAGACGAAGAGGACCTCCCACAGATCGCCGAGCGCGCCCCTCAGCGCGAACCAGGCGGCGCAGGCGAGCACGGGGAGCACGCCGCCCAGCGCGATGAGCAAGGCGGGCCGGAGCGCCGCCCAGAGGAGCGCGGTCGCCGTCGAGCGGACCGGCCCGGGCGCATGCGGCGCAGAGCGCGCCGGCTCGCCCTGGAGCGCGGTCGGACCGGCGCCGATCCAGCGCTGCACGGCGGCCCGCTCCGAGGCGCGCCGCGCGAGCTCCGCGAGGGCGGGCGCGGCCAGCGCGACCGCGAGCACGACGCCGCCCCCGGCGAGGGGCGGCTTGAGGAGACCGGCGGCGCCGAAGAGCACGCCCGACAGGACCAGCGCGGCGCCGCGGGGCGCCGGGCGCGGCGCGCCGTCGCGGCCGCGCGGCGTGGCCACGAGCAGCGCGGCGATGGTGAGCATGCCGCCGAACGACTCGGGCTGCGCCGTGTGCCAGAAATCGAGCTGGGCGTGCACCAGCACGGCGAGCGCCGCGGCGACGACCCCGATCCGCCGGTCGCCGAAGAGGCGGGCGGCGAGCGACGCCATCGCGAGGCACATGCCGGCGAGGCCGAGTACCTCGAGGACCCGGATGCCCCACTGCGCGGGGCCGAAGAGGGCGCGGGCGAGCGCGTAGATGAGGAAGATGCCGGGCGGCTTGAAGTCGAACGCGTCGCGGTAAGGCATGCCGCCGTCGAGCACCGCGCGCGCGACCATGGCGTAGATGCCCTGATCGCGGCCGTAGCCGTAGGTCAGCACCTGCAGCAGCAGGAACGCGATGACGCCGAGCGAGGCCGCCCGGATCGCCCGCGCCCCCACGACGCGCGGCGGCCCGGCGGCGAGGAGCTCGCGCGCGCTCTCGCTCGAGGGGGCCAGGGGGGCGGGGGCTGCGGTCGCATCCGGCGCGGCGTCACGCACGGGGCCCTTGTACCGGCTGGGGCCCGCCAGCGTCTACGTGCGTCGACATACGATTCCAGCCGCCCTGGCCTCGGTGGAGGCGGCTCGCCGTGGCCGAGACCGACGCAGCCGACGCAACCGACGCAACCGACGCGCCGACGCGCCGACGCGACCCACAAAAAGGATACACACCGGACGAACACTGTGTCGTTGCTCTCGAAGGGCGGGCGGCGTATACGACCGTGCCGCCTTGCCCGGAGAGGTGAAACGGGCGCTCACGGCGGCGCGCGTTGGAGGCGCGAGAAGCGATGGTCGAAGTCCGCATGCCACAGCTCGGTGAGAGCGTGGTCGAGGGAACCGTCTCGAGGTGGCTCGTGCGCGAGGGCGATTTCGTCAAGCGCGAGCAGCCGCTGCTCGAGGTTGCGACCGACAAGGCCGACACGGAGATCCCGGCGCCCGTCGCGGGTCGTGTCTCGCAGATCGCGGTGGCCGAGGGCACCGTCGTCGCCAAGGAAGGTCTGCTCTGTCGGATCGACGAGACGGCGCAGGGCGAGGCCCAGGCGACGGCCCAGCGCGCGAGCGCGCCGCCGGCGCCGGCGGCGTCCGAAGCGCGGCCCGCCGCGCCGGCGCCCGGCAGCAACGGACACGACGAGAGCGCCCGCCCCCTGACGAGCCCGTCGACGAAGAAGCTCGCGCGCGAGTCGGGCGTCGACCTGCGCGACGTGCACGGGACAGGCGACCACGGCCGGATCACCCGCGACGACGTGATGCGCGCGGCGCACGGCGCGTCGGCCGAGCCGGCGCCTCAGCCGAGCGCGGCGGCCCAGCCGGCGAGCGCGGCCGCGGAGCTCTCGCAGCTCATCCAGGCGAGCGGCGGGTTCGTGCCGCCGGTGCCCGGCGTCGGGTACGGCGCGTACAAGGTGCCGCCCTACTCCCCGAAGCCCGGCGACAAGGTGGTGCCCTTCAGCCGGCGCCGCCGCATCACCGCCGACCACATGGTCTATTCCAAGGTGACGTCGCCGCACGTGGTGACGGTCGCCGAGGTCGACCTTCACGAGACGTCGAAGCTGCGCGACCTCCACAAGGACGAGTTCAAGCGGGCGGGCGTGTCGCTGACGTTCCTGTCCTTCATCTGCGCCGCGGCCGTCCGCGCGCTGCGCGAGCACCCGGAGTTCAACGCTCGAGTGCTCGAGAACTCGTACGTGGTGCTGCGCGACGTCAACCTCGGCGTGGCGGTGGACACGCCCGGCGGCCTCATCGTCCCGAGCATCAAGCACGCGGACGAGCTGTCGCTGCGGGGCATCGCGAGGAGCATCGACGAGCTGGCCGGGCGCGCGAAGTCCGGCAAGATCACGGCCGACGATCTCGCGAACACGACCTTCACGGTCTCGAACCCCGGCCTCAAGGGGAACCTCTTCGGCGGCGCGATCATCTCGCAGCCGAACGTGGGCATCCTCCGGATGGGGGAGATCAAGAAGCGCGTCGTGGTGGTCACGAAGGACAAGGAGGACTCGATCGCGATCCATCCGGTCATGTTCCTCGCGCTGTCGTACGACCACCGCATCATCGACGGGGTGCTGGCGAACTCGTTCCTCTGGCGCGTCACCGACATCCTCACACGCGGGGAGTTCGAGGTATGAGCGCGACAAGCGAAGTGCAGGGCCTGCGGGCACTCAACGAGGTCGATCCGGAGATCGCCGAGCTGATCCGCCTGGAAGAGCGGCGGGAAGCGGACACGCTCCGGCTCATCGCGAGCGAGAACTACGTGTCTCGGGCGGTGCTCGAGGCGACGGGCTCGGTGCTGACGAACAAGTACTCCGAGGGGTACCCGCACAAGCGGTATTACGAGGGTCAGCAGCAGGTCGACGTGGTCGAGGAGCTCGCGCGGACGCGGGTGGCCAAGCTGTTCGGGGCCGACCACGTGAACGTGCAGCCCTACTCCGGCAGCCCGGCCAACCTGGCCGTCTACCTCGCGTTCGCGCAGGCGAACGACACGATCATGGGCCTCGGCCTGCCGGCGGGCGGGCACCTGACCCACGGCTGGTCGGTGAGCATCACCGGGAAGTACTTCAAGAGCGTCCCGTACGGGGTTCGCGAGAGCGATCACCGCATCGACCTGGATCAGGTCCGCGATCTGGCGCGCGCCCACCGGCCGAAGCTCATCTGGTGCGGGACGACGGCGTACCCGCGCACGCTCGACTTCGCCGCGTTCCGGGCGATCGCCGACGAGGTGGGGGCGATCCTGGCGGCGGACATCGCGCACATCGCGGGGCTCGTGGCCGCGGGGGTGCACCCGTCGCCGGTGGGCATCGCCGACGTGGTGACGTCGACGACGCACAAGACCTTCCGGGGCCCGCGCGGCGCGATGATCCTCTGCAAGAAGGAGCACGCGGGCGCGATCGACAAGGCGGTGTTCCCCGGCCTCCAGGGCGGTCCGCACAACCACACGACCGCGGCCATCGCGGTCGCGGCGAAGGAGGCCTCGGAGGAAGGGTTCCGGGCCTACGCGAAGCAGATCGTGGTGAACGCGCAGGCGCTCGGGCGCGCGCTGGAGTCGCGCGGCTTCCGGCTCATCACCGGCGGGACCGACAACCACCTCTTGCTGATCGACATGACGCCGAAGGGGATCGCGGGCAAGCCGTACGCGCAGGCGCTCGATCGCGCGGGCATCGTGGCGAACTACAACTCGATCCCGTTCGATCCGCGCAAGCCGTTCGACCCGTCGGGGCTCCGCATCGGCACGCCGGCGGTGACGTCGCGCGGGATGGGCGTCGCCGAGATGGAGCGCCTCGCGGCGTGGATGGATGAGGTGGCGCAGAACGTGAACGACGAGGCGCGCATCGCGCGCATCGCCGCCGAGGTCGCGGAGCTCTGCCGCGGCTTCCCGGCGCCCGGCATCCGGCTCTAGCCGGCCCTGCGGCGAGCCACGGCGCTGCGACCGAGGACGCCACGGAGAGCGATCTCCTGGCGTCCTCGGCGCTTTTGTGGCCGATACCCGAGGACGCCGGGGAGAGCGATCTCCTGGCGTCCTCGGCGTCCTGGCGCCGTCACTTCACGTAGAGCTGCGCGGCGGCGACGCCCGATCCGGAGGTGGCCTTCACGATGTACTTGGCGTTGATGCCGACGGGGAGCGACCAGCGATAGCAGTTGCCCCGACCGCCGAGCGCGGCGTTCGCGCCGCTCGAGTTGTCCTGCGCCAGCACCGATGAGCCCATCGGGATCGGGGTCAGCGCGACGAGGCTGATGTCGAGCTCGGTGATCCCCGCGCCGACGCCGACGATCGTGTAGCACTTGCCGGGCATCAGCTGGATCTGCTGCTCGAGGGTCTGTCCGGCGCTGAACTGCCCCGCGATCGGCCCTCCCTCCTTCGTCATGCCGGGCGCCTCGGTCGCAGCGAGGTTGTTCAGCGGGATCGTCGCGGCGGAGGCGAGGTTCGGATCGATCGCCGACGCGCTGCCGGAGCTGCTCCCGCCGCTCGGGGCCGGCTGCTGCCCGCCGGTGGTCTGCTGGCCAGGGAGCGGGAACGGCCAGGGAAAGCCGCCAGGCTGCGCCGTCGGGGCAGGCTGCGTCGTCGTCGGGGCAGGCTGCGTGGGGGCGGGCTGCGTCGGGGCAGGCTGGGTCGGAGCAGGCTGGTACCCCGGCTGCTGGTACCCGGGCTGCTGGTAGCCGGGCTGCTGATACCCCGGCTGCTGGTAGCCGGGCTGCTGATACCCCGGCTGCTGATACCCGGGCTGCTGGTAGTAGCCGGGCGGGGGCTGGTTCGCGTAGCTCGGCGGCGTGGACGCCTCCCGCTGTTGACAACCAGCAGCGAGGGCGGCGGTGAGGACCAGGGCGGACAGGACGCCAATCGTACGGAGCAAAAGAACCTCCTCGAATTTCCGGCAGAACGCCGCGTTCAATCTCACTGACGGGCTCGCGACGCAACGGGTCGCTCGCGGGAGCTCCCCGGCGCGCCCCCCCGGAGCCCGCTCAACCGGGCTCCAGGTCCGTCCGCCGGATGTCGCTTTGGACGTGGCACGCCCTCGCTTTCATCGCGCCCATCCGACGGATTGATGCTGCTTCTGCCATGATTTCCCGGGTTATTGCGGCCAGGCGCGGCTGGCTCGGGTCAAAAAGTGAGGTAGCCTACGGCATGACCGACCACGGCTCCCGAGCGAAGCTCGATCGTCCCGGAGAGTTTGCTCAGTGGTTCCTGGAACGAGAAATGCTGGCGAGCGCCGGCATGGGGCTCGCGGCCGACAGGGCGCGGCTGCACCTCGGACGCGCGGTCACGTTCCTGGAGCAGGGGATGCTGCGCGAGTCGCTTGTGGAGGCGAACTCCGCCGCGTACCTCGATCAGGCGATCCGACCCGAGGCGCTGCTCATTGCGCGCATGTGCATCCTGCGCGAGTTCGTGGGCGAGCCCGGCGGCTGAGCGGCGCGACGGCGCGAACACTCGGACGCTCGCGCCGGCTTGCCAGCGGGCTTGCGCCGCCGGCGCAGCCGCGCAAGACGCCTCGCGCATAGCCCCCGCCCCCTGGCGGGTGTATGAGCGCCGCGAGCACAGCTGTCCCAACGAGGGGCCGCGGCATGCGGCAGGGCTGTGCGCGAGGAGGCCGCAGATGACGGTGACGGGTAGGTCGTTGGGTTCAGCAGTGCTCCTGGCGCTGTCGGTGGCAGCGCTGGGCTGCGGCGGCAGCAGCAAGGAGTCGGAGTTCGCGGACGACGCCCCGGACGCGGGGACGCCGCCGCCCCCGCAGCCGACAGCGTCCGTGCCGCCCCCGGACGCCGGCCTGCCCCCGGTCGCGGTGCCCACGGTGGCGCCCTGCGATGGAGTCCAGTCGCTCGCGATGACCACCATGTTCCAGGGTCGCGCCGCCGGCGAGGCGCCGAAGATGCAGCCGGAAGGGGCGCCCGTCTGCAGCGTGGTGCCCGAGGGACAGACGGCCTCTGGGCAGACCTTCATGCTCCAGCCGGGCAATTGCTACACGTTCCTGGCGCAGGCGCTCCCCACCGTCACCGAGGTGGACATCCAGCTGGAGATCGACCTGAACGCCGGAGGACAGCCAGGGCTCGCTGCGTTCAACCTGAAACCGGTGCTCGCTGTCGACTCCGACACCGGCCCGACTGCCGCCATCGGAGCCAAGCAGAGCTGCTACCAATGGCCGTTCCCCATCGCGGCGACGGCCAAGCTGGTTGTCAAGGCGCGCACCGGCTCGGGACCGGTGGCGGCGCAGGCCTACAGCCGCAAGAAGTGAGCTGACCTCGCCGCGGGGGCGGCGGCGGCGTCGAGCCGCCCGGCCCCCCCGGCAGCGCGCATTGCCGGCGCGCCGCGCGCGCCCCCCCGGTGCGCGCGCTGGACGCCCACCGCCGCCCCGGCGATGGCGCGCCGGGGCCATGGAGCAAGAACGGCCACGTCGCCGTGGCCGCCCTGCGCTCCGCTGGGAGATCCCGTAAGACTACAGGAGCGCGTCCTTGATGGCCTTGATCGGCCGAGCGCGGACCGACTTGCTCGCCGGCTTCGCGGCGAAGGTCATCGGCTGCTTGGTAAACGGGTTGATCCCCTGGCGCGCCTTCGTCGCAGGGCGCTTGACCACCCGGAACTTCGCGAAGCCGGGGAGCGTGAACACGCCCGACTTCTTCAGCTCGCGATGACCGATCGTGATGAGGGACTCGAGAACGTTCTTGACCTGCTTGCGGCTCAGCTCATCACCGGCAGCTTCGGTGATGGCCTGGATCAGGCCGCTCTTGCTCAACGTCTTCTTCGCGCCGCCCCCGGCCGTCTTCTTACTTGCCATGGCACTCTCCTCGGACATGAGCTCGCGCGCGACACCTCGCCGCGCACAGCCTCAGTGAACCTTACACACGGCACAGGACAAAAAAAGACAAAAATGCGGGGAGAAATAGCGATTTCTGAGACGGGGCATCGCGCGGACCCCTGAAAGACCGCGCCGGAGCGGCGCGCCAGAGGGGGAACCAGCCGCCGGGAAGGGCGGCGGCGCGGCGCCGTCGCGGTCCGGAGAGCGTCAAAAAACGCCTGGAGTCGCGCGGTTTTACGCGCTTCACGTCCTGCGCGCGCCGCCTGGGGCGGCCGCGGAGGCGGCCGCCGCGACCTGGGCATACCCGCGGAGACGCGCCGGACAGGCCCTCAGCCGGCGCGCAGCTCGTCGAGGAGCGCCCGGGCTGCCTCGAGCGAGCCGTCCTCCGAGACGGACTTGTCGAGCATCAGGCGCGCTTTCCGGCGGTCGCCGGCCGCGAGCGCCATCGCGCCGAGGTGGTAATAGGCGAGCGCCCGCGCGGCGGGCGTCGTGCCTCCCTCGCCGGGCTCGGGGGAAATCTTCATCAGGGTGACCGCGCGGTAAGCGCGCGCGGCGATGTCCTCCTCCCCCAGCCCGAGCGCGCTCTCGCCGAGCTCCATGGCGATCTCGCCGTTCTGAGGATCGTTCTCGAGCGCCCTCGTGAGCGCCGTGAGCGACTCGTGCAGATTCCCCTCGGCGTCCTCGATCCGCGCGACGCGGTGGTAGACGGCGCCGAGGTGCCGCGAGCGGCGCCCCTTGGCAGCCACGATGAGCTCGGCGGTGACCGCGCGCGCCTCCCTCGAGTCGCCCGCGGCGATCAGCGCGTCCACGAGCAGGAGGGCGACCTCGTTGTCCTCGGGGCGCAGGGAGCGCGCCTCCCGGAGCGCCGCGGCCGCTTGCGCGGCGTCGCCGACATCGAGCAGCAGGCGGCCGGCGGCGACGAGGAGCGTGAAGCGGCCGGCCACGTCGGACGCCGCGGCGGCGTCCTCGAGCGTGATGGCGGCGAGCTCGCGGTTCGCGCCGATCTCGGCGTAGAGCGCGCGCAGGCGGTCGCGGATCTCGGCGTTGCCCGGCGCGGCGCGGAGCGCGCGCTCGAGCCCGCCGCGGGCGTCGCCCAGGTGGCCCGCGCGCGCGCAGGCGCCGGCCAGGAGGAGCGCCGTGGCGACGAGGGCGTCGCCCTCCTCGAGCGCGATGAGCCTGCGGTAGACGGCGCTCGCGGCGTCCCACCGCGCGGCGGACTCCTCGAGGCCGGCGAGCGCCTTGAGCGCGGCGCGGTCCTTGGAGTCGGCGTGGAGCAGATCGCCGAGGTGGGCGCGCGCGCGCTCGACGTCGCCCGAGCGCGCGAGGATCTCGGCGAGGCGCAGCCGGAGCGCGCGCGGCGAGGCGGCGCCCGCCGCCTCCGCCGCGGCCTCGCTTGGCGCGCCCGCGGCCTCGGCCTCGGCGGACCGCGCCGCCGCGCGCCCGAGCGCCCGCTCGAGCTCGGCGACGAGCTCGCTGGCGTACTCGGCGCCGCCGAGCGCGTAGGCGCGCTCGAGATCGGCGACGGCGCGGTCGCCCTGGCCGAGCGCGCCGTGGATCTCGGCCCGCGCGCGGTAGAGCCACGGGTCGTCCGGGCTCGCCTCGAGCGTCGCCGTGAGCGCGCGGGCCGCGCGGGCGTGATCGGAGACCGCGCCGCACGCGTCGATGAGCGCGATCAAGACGTCGCGATCCCCGGGCGCGACGCGGAGGGCGCGCTCGAGGAGCTCGGCCGCCGCCGCGGCGTCGCCCGCGCGATCGCGGAGGATCTCGGCGGCGCGGCAGAGCGACTCGACGCGCGCCTCGTCGCCGTCGGCGCCGTGCGCCGTGAGCACGTGGAGCTCGGCGAGGGCGTGCCAGGCCTCGCGGGCCGCGTAGCGCGACGCGAGCTCCTCGCGGAGCCGGTCGTTCGCGGGATAGACGGCGTACCCGGCCTTGAGGGCGGCCTCCGCCGCGGCGTCGTCGCCGCGCGCGCCGTGCAGCTCGGAGAGCTCCAGGGCGAGCTGGGCCGCCTCGGCGCCCTGCTCGGTGCGCAGGAGCTTCTCGAGCGCGTCGATGAGGTCTTCCGCGTTGTCGCGCTTCCGGCTGAGGCGCACGAGCGCGCGGAGCAGGTCGCGGTTCGCGCCGTCCCAGTCCGCGGCCCCGAGATAGACGTCGCGCGCGCCGCGATCGTCGCCGCGCTGCTCGAGGAGGGCGCCGAGGCGCATCGAGATCGACGCGATCAACGCGACGTCCGCGCGATCCTTGGCGGCGTCGAGCTGCAGCGCGAAGAGCTCGCCGAGCTCGTCGGTGCGGCCGGCCTCCTCGAGCATGGTGGCGAGGAGGATGGCGGCCTCCACCTGGGTCGGATCCTCGTCGAGGATGTCGCGGAGCAGGACCGCCGCCTCCTCCGGCGACTCCCGCGCGAGGAGGCGCGCGCGCTCGAGGCGCAGCGCGCAGCGCTCGGAGAGATCGTCGACGAGGTGCGCCGTCTCCTCGAGCAGCGCGGAGAGGCGCGCCGCGTCGCCGCTCCGCCGGTACACGCCGGCGAGGGGCGTCCAGATCTCGCGCTCGGCGGGCTCGCGGGCGCGGAGCTCCTCGTAGAGGCGCGCTGCGCGGGAGAGGTCGGCGAGCGGGCCGGCGGCGAGCTCCGCGGCGTGCAGGAGCAGCGCGCGCTCCTCCTCGGGCGCCGAGGCGCGCGCGGCGCGCTCGCAGAGCGACGCGGCGGCCGCGAGATCGCCGGCCTCCTCGCGGAGCTCCGCGAGCGCGACGAGCGCCCAGGCGGAGCCGGACGGATCGGACGAATCGGACGAACCGGACGAACCGGACGAAGATCGCGCGCCCGAGCCGACGATGCGCAGCAGGATCGACTCGGCCAGCCCGCGATCGCCGAGCGCGCGGGCGGTGCGGACGGCCTCCTCGAGGACGCCGGGGCCCTCGATCTCGGCGAGGAGCAGCAGCGCGTCCACGAGGGCGCGCGGCCGCCCGCTCTGCCGGGCGAGGCGCTCGAAGAGGCGGATCGCGCGCGGGTTCCTCGGATCGGTGCGGAGCGCGTCGCGCAGGATCGCCTCGGCCCGGTCCGGATCGGCGTGGAGGTCGAGCGCCTCTTCGAGGAGCGAGATCGCCTGATCGACGTCCGCCGCGTCCGCGGCGAGCAGCGCGGCCAGGCGGTACCGCGGCCCGGCGCGATCCGCGCCGCCCGTGGAAGCGGCCGGCGCGTCGGCGAGGCCGATGCGCTTGCCGAGCACGTCCGCCTGCGCGGCGCGATCGCCGAGGCGCGCGTAGATGGCCTCGAGCGAGCTCCACAGCTGCTCGATGTCGGCGCCCGCGTCGCGGCCCGCGGGCGGCGCGCCGGCCGCGATCTTCGCCTCCGCACGGCGGTAGACGGCAGCGGCGCGCTCCTGATCGGCCGGCGAGAGCTCGAGGGCGCGGCCGAAGCGGAGCAGGAGCGCGACCTCGTACGGCTCGGAGGCCGCCCGGGCGACGAGCCGCTCGACGAGATCGAGGTACCGCTGCGTCTGGCCCGAGCCGCGCGCGAGCTCGAGGGCGGCGTCGTGCGCGGCGCCGGCGCCCGGGGTGAGATCGAGGGCGCGCAGGCGGGCCGAGAGCGCGAGCTCCGGGCGATCGAGCGGGCCTTCGTAGAGCGACGCGAGCTCGCCGAGCGCCGCGGCGGCGTCCTCGGCGGGCCCCTCGGCAGGGCCGGCGAGCCGCGCCTCGAGGGCGCGCGCGAGCAGGTCGTGGCGCCCGCGGGCGCGCAGCGCGGCGAGGAGCTTCTCGTGCTCGGCGTCGCTCTCGCGCGCCGCCTCGAAGGCGGACTCGACGTACTCCGCCTCGCGCTCGGGCGCCCCCTGCCGGCGCGCGATCTCGCCGAGCGCGAGCAGGACCTCGGCCCGGCTGAACGACGTGGAAGGCGGGAGGCCCACGCTGGAGCGCATCGGCGGCATCGTGCTGCGCCGCGCGCCGACGAGCCCCTCGCCCTCGTCGCGGGGCCGGCGCGCGACGAGCAGCAGCGCGCGGTAGGCGCGGTGCGCGCGCTCGAGCTGGCCGTCCTCGAGGGCGAGGCCGGCGAGGCCGTGGAGCGCGTCGGGGTGCGCGGGGTCGACGCGCAGCGCGAGGTCGAACTCCGCCATCGCGCGGGCGCGATCGCCGGTGGCGAGCGCGACGCGGGCGAGCTCGTAGTGGACGAGCGCGCGCTCCTTGGGGCGGCGGGCGCCGAAGTCGGCGATGATCCCGCGCAGGGCCGCGGTCGCGTCGTCGGTCCTGCCGGCGGCGGAGAGGGCGCGGCTCCGCGCGAGGCGCAGCGAGAGGTCGTCCGGCGCGAGCGCGATGGCCTCGTCGAACAGCGGGATCGCGGCGGCGGGCGAGCCGCCGCGCGTGAGGTAGAGGTCCGCGGCCTCGCGGAGGAGCGAGAGCCGGGCCGGCGCCTCGTCGGCGCGCGCGGCGTCGCCCGCGATGAGCGCGGCCAGGGCGCTCCACGCGCCCGACGCGCGGTAGAGGTACGCGAGCCGCTCGCGCAGCGGCGCGGGCTGCGCGGCGCGGGGCAGCGCTCGCTCCAGGGCGGCGCGGGCGCGATCGGGCTCGCCGGCGGCGAGGTACGCGTCCGCGAGGCGGAGCGCCGCCTGGTGCAGCTCCTCGGGCGCCGCGCCGGCGCAGAGCCGCTCGAGCGCCTCGGCGGCGGCCGCGTGCTCGCCGCGGCGCGCGAGCAGCCGGGCGATGGCGTCGAGCGCCTCGACGGACCCGATGTCCGCGGCGCGGCGGTAGCTGACGATCGCGCGCTCGGGCTCGTTGAGCTCGTGCTCGGCGAGGGACGCCGCCTGGAGCCAGAGCTCGGCGGCCGCCGTGCCGGCGTCCGCCGACCCGCGCGCGGCCGCCTGCTCCTCGCGGAGCAGCATGAGCTCCCGGTGCAGCCCGCCCGCCTCGAGGAGCGAGGCGAGCCTGTCGATCGACGCGCCGTGCCCCGGGCTCTCCGCGAGGTTCCGGCGGAGCAGCGCGATCGCCTCGGACGCGCGCGTGGCGTCCGCGAGGAGCTCCGCGGCGTCGTAGCGGAGCGCGACGCGGCGATCGAGATCGCCAGAGACCTCGATCTGCAGCTCGCGCAGGCGCACGAGCTCCTCGCGCCGCCGGGCCGCACGGAGCAGCGCGGCGAGGCTCTCGCCGACCGGCTCGTCCGTCGGATCGTCCGCGAACAGCCCGCCGTAGAGGGCGATCGCCTCGCCGGGCTCCGCCGCCTCGGCGGCGACGCGCAGCAGCCGGCGCCGCTCGCTCGACGCGAACGGGAGCGCGGCGCCGCGCCGGCACAGCGCGACGATCTGCGGCCTGTCGCCCGCGCCCGCGAGCATGCCGACGAGCGCGTCGATCGCCCAGAGGGCGGCGCGCGAGGCCGGCCACGCGCCGGGCGCAGGGGGCTGCTCCTCCTCGTCGACGAGGCGCTGCACGGCGAGATCGAGGAGCTCCGCCGCGATCTCGCGGGCCCGCGCCGCGTCGCCCGCGTCGCGCGCCGCCTCCACGGCCTCGCGGTAGAGGGCGAGGTCGTGCCCGGTCGCCGCGGCGAGCCGGAGCAGCGTCGGGACGAGCGAGGGCCCGCGCCGCCGCCGCAGGAGCTCCGCGAGATCGAGCAGGATCGCGCGGTTCGCCGGGTCGTGGAGGAGCGCGCGCTCGAACGCGCGCTCGGCGGCGTCCTCGTCGGCGCGCGCGTCGCGGTGCCAGCGGCCCACGCGGGCCGTGAGGTCGCGGAGCGTGGCGGCAGGGACGTCGCCGCGGCGCTCGAGCTCGGGCAGCGCGTCGGCGATCGTGTGCCAGCGGCCCGCGAGGTCCGTGAGCCGCAGGAGGCCCTCGGGCGGCTCGGCGCCGGGCGACAGGAGGAACGCGCGGAAGGCGAGCTCGAAGGCGCCCTCCCGATCGTCGCCTCGCTCCTCGAGGAGCGCCGCGGAGGCCTTCAGGATGGCGACCCGCTCGGCGTCCGTCCCGGCCGCGGTGAGCCGCGGCTCGAGCAGCGCGATCTGGCCGCGCCAGTCGTCCGCGTCGGCGCAGATCTCGAGCAACGCGCCGACGGCGGCGACCAGCGCGCCGCGGTGCTCGGCCGACGCCGGGTCGATGCGGCGGAGCAGCTCCTCGAGCCCCGCGCGCGGCGCGGGCGAGCGCGCGTCCCGCTCGCCCCCTTCGGCCGCCCCCCACTCGCCCTCCCCGCCCCCGCCCTCGACGCCCGCGCGGCGCGCGTCCCGCTCGGCTTCGTGCGCGCGGCGGTAGCCCTTCACGGCGAGCTCCCACGCGAGCGTGCGATCGCGGTGCGTGTCGCCGAGGCGCTGGAAGAGCTCAACGCTGCGCGCCGCGCCCGCCCCGCCGGGGAGCGCGCCGGCCGCGGACGCCTCGACCTCGAGCAGCGCGACGAGGTCGCCCCAGCGCTCCGCGCGCGTGTAGAGCGCGGCCAGCGCGTCCCCGCTCTCCGGGTCGGGCGCGAGCTCCTCGCGGATGCGGCGCCAGGTGGCGATGGCCTCGTCGGCGTCGCCGAGCTCGCGCTCGAAGAGCCGCGCGACGCGCCCGAGATCGCGCCGGCCGCCCGCGCCGCCGCGCACGGCCGCGCGGCGCTCCAGCACGGCCGTGAGCTCGCGGTACCGCCCGCCCTCCTCGAGCAGCGCCGCGAGTCCGTCGAGCGCCGCGAGATCCTGGCGGTCGTCGACGAGGCGCGCCGAATACGCCGCGATCGCCCGCGCCTCGTCGCCGAGCCGCGAGGAGGCGAGCCGCGCGAGCTCGCCGAGGGCCTCGCGCCGCGCCGCCGGGTCCGTCTCGATCGCGGCGAGCGTGTCGAGCACGTCGCACCGCTCGACGACGCGGTCGGCCTCCGCGAAGAGCCGATCGAGCGCGCGGGCGGCGTCCCGCGCGGACTCCGCGTCGCCGCTCGCCTCGGCGAGCGAGAAGAGCCGGCGGAAGAGCGCGATCGCCCCGTCGGCGTCGCCGAGCCGGTCGCGGCGGAGGAGCGCGGCGTCGCGCACGAGCGAGAGCGCCTGCCGCGCGTCGCCGGCGCGCGGCTCGGCCGCGGCGAGGACCTCGGCGAGGCGGTCGTGCCGGCCGAGGCGCTCGGCGAGCTCCGCGAGCTCCGCGCGATCGCCGGCCTCCGACGGCCTGAGCTCGACGAGCTCGGCGAGCCGCGCGAACGCGCCCGGCTCGTCGCCGAGGGCGTCGCGGCGCAGCCGCACGATCTCGCGCAGCAGCGCCGGGCGGTCGCCGGCGTCGGCGCCCTCGAGCTGGATCTCGAGCACGCGCACGAGGTCGGTGGGCCTCGCCTCCTCGCGGTAGCGCTTCGCGAGCAGCGCGGCCGACCGCTGCCGCGCGGCGAGCGCGCCGGCCTCGCCGGCGGGCGCCTGCTCGGGCGGCAGCCCCCCGAGGATCCGCTCGAGCAGCGCGAAGGCGTCGACGGAGCGCGGCGCCGCGCGGACAGCGCGCGGCTCCGGGGGCGCGTCGAGGAGCTTCTCGACCACGGGGAGCGCCGACGCGGCGTCGCCGACGCCCTCGATCCAGAGGAGCGCGACGCGCTCGCGGAGCCGATCCGCGGCGTCGCCGGAGAGCCTCGGCAGCTCGGCCGACAGGAGATCGATGAGCGGGCGGTGCCTGCCGTGCCGCTCGTAGAGCCGCTCGAGCGCGGCGCGGGTGCGCGCGTCGTCCTGGAGCGGGAGGAGCTGCTCAAGGTAGCGCATCGTGCGCTCGCCGTCGCCGGCGAGGTCACGCGCGACGGCCGCGGCGTCCTCCAGGAGGAAGACGCGCTCGTCGGCCGCCGAGGTGCGCTCGAGCATCGCGTCGTAGAGCGCGAAGAGGTCCTCCCAGCGCTCGGCCGCGTTGTAGGCGAGCTTCAGCCGCTCGAAGCCCCAGAGCGAGCCAGGCACGAGCTCGACGAGCCGGCGGAGCAGCGCGAGGGCGGCCTCCGGCGCGTCGAACCACTCCTCGTGGTGCTCGACGGCCCGCCGGCCGATCTCCTCGACGATGTCGGGCGGGAGCGCCGCGCCCGCGTCGAGCGCCGCGGCGTGCGCGGCCGCGACGCGCTCGGGCTGCTTCGCCCGGCGGCCGAGCTCCTCGAGCCGATCCCAGAGGGCGAGCTCGCCCGGCAGCTCCGAGACCGCGCGCAGGGCGACGCCGAGGCCGCGCGGCGCGTCGTGGTCGTGGTGATCGAGCAGGCGCTCGAACCAGCCGCGGCGGACGGCGGCGCGCTGCGCGGCCGCGAGGCTGCCCGCGTCGAGCAGGGCGCCCGGCGCGGCGTCCGCCGGCGAGCTCGCGAGGAGCGCCTCCAGCAGCGCGACGCGCGCCTCGGGATCGTCGAGCGCGTCGCACGCGCGCTCGAGGAGGAGCGCCGCGCGCGCCTGCGTCTCGGGGCGCCCGAGCGCGCGCTGCACGATCTCGATCACCGCGGGCTCGATCGTCCCGGCCTCGATCGCGGGCGCGACCGCGTCGAGCGCGTCCGCCGGCCGATCCAGCCGATCGAAGAGGAGCGTCGCGAGCTCGACGTCGAGCGCGACGCGCGCGCTGCCCTGGCTCCGGTCGCGGCGCGCAGCGAGCACCTCCGCCGCGCCCTCGTGATCGCCCACCTCGGCGAGGAGGCGCCCCCGCGCCGCGAGCGCGTCGTCGTTCTCGGGATCCGCCTCGAGCAGCCGGGCGTAGAGCGCCGCGGCCGCCGCGCGGTTGCCGATCTCCTCTTCCCACGCGGCCCACGCGGAGAGCGCCCTCGGGCGCTCGCCCTCGCGCCCGCGCTCCACGAGGAGCGTGAAGAGCCAGCGCCGGTCCACGCGGCGCGCGAGCGTGTCGGGGCTCTGCGCGAGGAACGCGCGGAACGCCTCCAGGGCGGCGGCGTCGAGCGCGCCCAGCGCGGCGTCGCCGTCGTCCTGGGGCGAGAGCAGGCGCCGGTAGACGGACGCGGCGTCGTCCTGCCGCTCGGGATCGGCGGCGAGCACGCGCGCGAGCGCCGCCTCGATCGCCCGGGCGCGCGCCGCCGCCCTGCCGGCGGCCGCGCCCCCCTCCCCCTCGGCGCTCATGCGATCGCGGAGATCGAGCGCGGCGTCGACGAAGCGCGACGTCGCGCGCGCCCGGATCGCCGCGTCCTCGAGCGCCGCGAGCGCCGCGAGCGCCTCGTCGTCGGACGCCGCGGTGTCGAGCAGGACCTCGCAGACGGCCGCGAGCCGGGCCCAGGCCCCCTGCCCGCGGTAGAGCGCCGCGAGGCGGGCGGCGGCGTCGCGGTGCTTCGGCGCGACGGAGAGCACGCGCTCGTAGAGCTTCTGCGCCCGCTCCGGATCCGCGAGCGGCCCCTCGGCGAGGCCGGCGGCGCGCTGCCAGGCCGTCACCGCGGCGTCGAGGTCGCCCGGAGCGACCTGCGCCGCCGGGGCGTCCGCCGCGCGCGCGGCGTCGGGCGCGTCGGGCGCGCGGATGCCGAACGCCGCGAGCTCACCGAGGCGCTCCAGCCAGAGCGCCTCGTCCTGGGGATCGCCCGCGGCGGCGACGCGCCGCTCGAGCACCTCGCGGAGCAGCGCCGGGTCGCCCGCGGACAGCGCGAGCGCCTCCATCGCGGCGAGCGCAGCGCCGTCGAGCGCCGCGCCGCTCGAGAGGCTCGCGCGGTAGTGCGCGACCGCGCTCGGGACCTCCCCGCCCCTCGCGGCCGCGTCCGCCATGCGCAGCTCGTGGGCGACGCGCGCGTCGGGCGCCACGCCCGGGAGCCGCTCGGCCAGCGCGCCGTAGAGCGCGCCCCACGCGCCGCCCGCCGCGTACGTATCGAGCAGCGCCTCGTACGCCGCGTCGTCGCCCGCGTCGTCCTCGATGGCCGCGCGGTAGGTCGCGGCCGCCCCGGCGAGGTCGCCGACGTCGCGGCGCTGGATGGTGCCGATCGCGTGCAGGAGCTCGCGCCGCCGCGCGGGCGCGCACGGCTGCGCGAGCGCCTCGCGGTAGAGCGCGAGCCGCTCCTCGGGGCTGCCCTGCTCGCGCAGGAGCGCGTCGACGCGCGCGATGAGATCGAGCGACGAGGGCTCGAAGGCGAGCGCGCGGCGGTAGAGGGCGAGCGCCTGGGTCACGTCGCCGCTCGCGAGCAGCGCCTCGCCCGCGCGCCGCGCGAGGTGCGACAGCGCCGGGCTGTCCACCGCGCGATCCCCGAGCGCCCCCGCGAGCGCCGGCGCGCGGCGCGCGGACTCGCTGCCGTGCTCCGTCAGCCGCTCGACCTCGGCGACCCACCGCGCGAGCCGCTCCGGCGCGTACGCGGTCGCGAGCGAGAGCCCGCGCGCCGAGAGATCGAGCGCCTTCTTCGGGTCCCTGAGCTCGCGCTCGGCCACGGCGGCGGCCTCCTCGAGCGCCGCGAGCCTGCCCGACACGTCGGCCGGCGTCGGCGCGGACGCGCCGGGGGCCCACGCGACGGGCCCGAGCTCCGCCTTCGTCTCGAGCACGCGCACGAGCAGCGGCGCCGCTTTCTCTGCGCGCGCGATCGGCTCCAGCACCGCGCAGGCCGCGAGCCGCTGATCGTCGGTCAGCAGCAGGTGGGAGCTCTGCCGCGACGATTCCGCGCCGGCGGCGCTGTTGCCCGGGGGCGCGCCCAGCATCTTCTCGACCGCGAGCCGGCTCGGTCGGTCGGTCGGATCGAGCGCGAGCGCCTCGCGGTACGCGGCGATCGCGCCGGCCGGATCGTCGAGCCGCGCCATGCGGATCGCGCCGATCCGGGCGAGCACCGAGGCGCGGTCCTGCCCGGCCGCGAGCTCCGCCTCGGCCTCGAGGAGCGCCTCGAGCTCGGCCCAGCGCCGCTCCTGCTCGAGCAGCGGGACGAGCCGCGCGTGCGCCTCGCGCGACGGCCCGAACGCCGCGAGGTAGCGGCGCCAGGCGGCGACGGCGGCGGGAAGATCCGCGAGCCGGGTGCGCAGCTCGGCCGCGCGGAAGGCGAGCTCCCGCGCCGCGCGGCGGTCCGGCTCCGCCTCGGCGCGCCGCTCGAGGACCCACGCGAGGCCCTCGTGCGCCGAGGTGGCCTCGTACAGCCGCTCGAGCGCGGCGAGCGCGCCCGGCTCGCGCGAGGAGCCCGACTCCGCGAGCCTGCGGTAGGCCGCGATCGCGCCCGCGGCGTCGCCGAGCTCCTCCTCGTAGAGCCGCGCGAGCCGCTCCGCCGCGGCCTCGCGCGCCTCGGCCTCCGGCTCGGCCTCGGCGAGCCGCTCGAGCGCGCCCGCGAGCCCGCGCGCGTCGCGCTCGCGCTCGCAGAGCTTCGCGAGCCCGCGGGCCGCGCGCCGCGCGGCCGCGTCGTCGGGCTCGCCGTCGAGCGCCTGCTGGAACGACGCGCGCGCCTTCCTGCCGTCCCCGAGGCCCTCGTACAGCTCGCCGAGCTCGGCGGCGATGCGGGCCTTGAGCGGCTTGTCCTTGGCGCCGGCCGACGCGCGCACGAGCACGCGCGCCGCGTCGGCCTGGCGGTCGAGCGCCGACGCGAGCGCGACGAAGCGCTCGCGCACCGCCTCGTCGGACGGGTCGACCGCGAGGATCTGCTCCGACAGCGAGAACGCCGACGCGAGATCGCCGAGCCGCTGGAACTGCAGCTCGACGAGCCGCTTCTGCACCTCGACGCGGCGCGGCCCGCGCAGGTTCTCGATCTGGAGGGCCATCATCCGCGCCGCCTCCGGGGCGTCCCCGCGGCGCGCGTGGGCCGCCTCGAGCGCCGCGGCCGCGCGCACGAGGACGGTCTTGCGCGCGAGCAGGGCCTCACCGGCGCGGAGGGCGGCCTCGTGGCCCGGGTCCTGCGCGAGCACCTCCTCGACGTGCGGCAGCGCCCGCTCGATCTCCTTGAGCGGGCCGCTGTAGAGATCGATGAGCCGCGCGCGGATCTCGAGCGCGTCGGGCGGGGGCGCCTCCGCGGTGAGCGCCTGCTCGAGCATCCTCGCGATCTCCTGGTGCCGCCCGGCGCGCGCGTAGCGCGCCTCGAGCTCCCAGCGCGCCGAGGCGTCGGCGGGGTCGACCTTGAGGATCTGCTGGAGCAGCTTGATCGCGCGCTCCTCGTCGCTCGCGCCGTTTCCGTTGACGTCGACGAGCTCGAACGCGCGGCGGAGCAGCGACAGCTGCTCGGCGCGGTCCGGGCGGTGGCCCGCCGCGAGGGCGTAGAGGTCCGCGAGCTTCGCCGGCTCGTTCGCCTCCTGGAGGATGCGCTCGAGCCGGAAGAAGGACTCCTGGTGCGAGGGCAGCACGGAGAGCGCCCGCTCGAGGTAGGGGCGAGCGCCGCCGGGGTCGCCGAAGGAGTCGGCGAGGAACTCGGCGGCGCGCACGAGGACCTCGGCCTGGGCGGCCTGCGGGAGCATCCCGAACCGCCGCTCGCCGACGAGGCGCTCGTAGGCGAACGCGAGCTCGGAGAACCGGTCGTGGCGGGCGGAGGTCTCGTGGAGCTTCGCCCAGAGCTCGGGGTGCAGGCTCCCCTTGGCCGCCGCGGCCACGAGCACGTCGAGCGCGGCCGCTTCGTTGTCGATCCCCTGCTCGAGCGCGGCTTCGAGGTTGTCGATACGGAACGAGACGCGCGCGCTCTTCGTGTCCTGCTGCATGTGGATCCGGACCTCGGCTGGCGGTGGAGCAAGGGGCCGGCGTGCCGGCGCTTCCGTCGAACCTGCGCCCGCAGTGCGCTGCGGAGCGCTGCCCAAGGTAACAGGAGCGTTTCCCAAATGGGCTCGGGGATCGGGGCCCGGCGCTGGGGGGGGCGGGCTCGACCGCCGGGGGCGGCGTCGCGCGGCATGCGGGAACGCCGCGGCGGCGCGACGAATGGCCTGGGCAGAGGTGATGAGACGCGGTGAGGCGTGTGGGGGCGACTGCCCCTGCTCCAGCCGGCGGGCGCTGCGCAAAGCGCCCGCGAGCGCCGCGAGCCAGCCCCCTGTCGAGGCGGCCTCGAAGGCGCGGCCAGCGGGCGCGCGCGTGGTGGCCTATTGTCTGCTCTTCAGCGCTCGGGTAGGCGCACCGCCGCGGAATTGCCACCTCGAGCGCCGGGGCGGCCCGAGCAAGGGGGCGATGACACCGGGGTCTGCTCGATAGCGCAGGCCGCGCAGCGTGGCTGATCATGTTGGTGGCGCCCGCCCGACTCTCGCCTTCGACATACCCGAGCCTGCTTCGACGAACCCGATGAATCCAATCGTGATGCTCGACGACTCAAGGTCGGCGCGCTGGGCAACTTGACCGGTCCTCCGCTGGGCACCAGGAGATGCTTGGTATCCGCGCAGGGAAGCGTCCGCTCGTCGACGGCGAGCACCTCGCAAGATGAGGCGCAGGGCGCGCGGACGGGGTCTGCGCAGAAAGGAATCGTTATGCGCATCGAAAAGGCGATTCTCGGCAGCCTCGCCGCAGCCGCGCTGTTCGGGGCCGGGCCGCTGGACGCACGAGCGAGTGAGCCCGTGGCGACAGCGCAGAACGCGGTGGCCAGCCCGGCCGGCTGGAATCTCGCGGGGAGCAAGCCGGAGGCGTACGCGGTCGGCACGACGGTGCCCACCACGGAGCTGTCGCTGGCCAAGACGCTCCCGCAGCGGCCGGTGAACCTCGGCTTCGACGACTGACAGCGCCTCGCCTCCGATTGAACCCACACCTGCACGCGCCCTCTCGACGGCGCCTATCACGACGAAGGCGATCTGCTCGGTCGGAGCCAGCGTGGTCCTCTGCAGACGCGCGAGGTCGGTGACGTGCTGCCCGAGAACGCACGACATCTTGGGCCGCCGTGAGCCAGCCCGAGGGCCTCGGTCAAACGCCGGCTCCTCGCGGGCAACGGACGTTACTTGGCGGCTTCGAAGCTGAGCGCGAAGCGGGCGCGGCGCGGGGTCGTGCCGGCGAGGTGGATTCTCTCCACAATACGGATCACGCATTGATCGCTGTCGACACCCGTGTAGCCGCCCAGCTTGGCGGCGCTATCCGGGCTGAGCTCGATATCGAGCTCGGCGGGGCTCTTCGGCGGCTCGGCGTAGCAATACGGCACCCGGCGCGACAGCACCTCCTCGAGCAAAGCGATCTCCTGCTTGCTCAAGGCCTTCGCGCTCTCCGCGTTTGCCTTCGCGATCACCCGCACCTTGGGCTTGCCTCCCAGGCGGAAGACGTCGCACGCGATCCGGCCCTGCTGCGACCTGCCGTTCGCGGCCTCGACCCGCGCCTTCGCCGCGTCGGCCTTCTTCTCGCGGTCGGTGTCCGTGTAGACCTTCACGAGCGAACAGCACGCGCTCACCGAGCCGCTCGCGCACGCTCGATCCAGCGCCTTCTCGGCGATCGCCGCGTGAATCTTCGCGGGCTCGAGGTCCATGTGCAGCTCGCCGCGCTCCTCGCAAGCGGCGACTTCTCCTGCGTTGCAGGCGCGGTCGAAGCTCTCGTCGACCTCCTTGTCGTGACCGTCCTGACTCGAGAGCGCACGGCCGAGCGCGAAGCAGCTCTTCGCGCTCTTCTGGCACGCGACGCGGAGCTCCTTCAGGTGTACCTCGCGCTTGTCACACGCGCTCTTCGCGCCGAGCTTGCACGCCTCGCCGAACGCCCGCAGCGCAGACCCGAGCGAGAACCCCGGGGTCGCCTTGTCTTCCGTCTTCGCGTGGAGGTCGCCCAGCGTCTCGCACGCGGCCGCCTTGCCCGCCGCGCACTCGGTCTCGCAGGTCTCGATGTCCTGCGCTTCGCTGCACGTCTTCGCCGGAGCGGGGGCCGCGGTCGGCGCGGGCTCGGCGGGCGCCGGGCTCACGACCGGAGCAGGCGCCACGCCGCTCGCACCAGGGGGCGCCTGCGCGGGCGGGGCGGCCGCCGGCGGAGCCGGTTGACCGCACGCCACGAGCGAAGCAGCAGCGCAGCACGGGAGGAGAATGGCAGCGAGGCGCATTTTCACGGGCGCCACCGTACAGCCATTCCGAGCTGGCAGGGCGGAAAAACGGGATCGCTGGAAGACGCCAATCACCCGGAAGAGGAGCGCGAAGGACCCGCTGCCTATCGCCGCCCACGCCGTCACGGCGAGGTGGATCCTCTCGCCGTGTCCGATTCGGCCTCTGCCGGGAGCAAAGGGAGCTCGACGATGAACGCGGCGCCTGCGCTCGGCGCGCTCTCGACGCGGATGGCGCCGCCATGGGCCGTGATGATCCATCGAACGATGTAGAGGCCGAGGCCGAGGCCGCCGAAGTTGCGGACAGAGACGGCGCGCTCGAAGCGCTCGAAGATGCGGGCCTGATCGGCCTCGGCGATGCCCATGCCGTGATCGCGGACGACGAGCAACGCGCGATCACCCTCGCGGCGCACGGCGACGTGAATGGGGCCCCCGGCGCCGTACTTGATCGCGTTGGACAGAAGGTTGATGAGGACCTGCTCCATGCGAGAAGGATCCCAGCGCCCGACCACGGGCTCGTCCAGATCGAGCTCGGCGCGGCAGCGGGCGTCGTCGAGCTGCTGGTGCATCCGCTCGACGACCTCGCGCGCCACCGCCGCCAGGTCGACCGGCGCTCGCGAGAGGGTCAACCGGCCTGCGTTCAGGCGCGTGACGTCGAGCAGCTCGTTGACCAGGTGGGCGAGCCGCGCGATCTGTCGGTTGAGGACCTGGATCGCGGCGTCGATGCGCTCCGGGGCGATCTCCGCGCGCCGGTAGCGAGGCAATAGCCGGGCGAGGAGGTGGGCCTGCATCGTCAGCGAGGTGAGCGGGGTCTTGAGCTCGTGCGAGGCGACGAGGAGGAACTCGTCCCGGCGCTCGATCGCCTGCTGGGCCTCGGCGAACAGGCGCGCGTTGTCGAGGGCGAGCGCGGCGCGGCTGCCGAGCTCCTCGGCGAGCCACAGGTCGGCGGGCCGATAGCGGCGCCCGGGCGCGGTCGCCAGCAGGGTCATGACCCCGAAGCGCCGGTCGCGCGCGAGGAGCGGGACGCGGAGGAAGGAGTGAACGCCGAGCCGCTCGAGGAGCGGCGCCACGCGGACGTCGCCCACCTCGATCCGGTCCGGCGCGGTCGCTGCCAGGGGCCGCAGCGCCTCGATCACCGCGCCGGCGAGCTCGGCCGGCACGCCCGCGGTGACCGCGGTGACCGTGGATCCAGGGGTGCCCTGGGCGAGGTCCACGTCGATGACGCACCGGTCGGCCAGCTCGGGGACCGCGAGGTGCGCCACGCTCTCGAGGGTCGCGCCGTAGCCGAGGGCCATCAGCTTGCGGCTCGCCTCGGCGAGGAAGCGCTCGGCGATCTCGGCCCGCTTGCGCTCGGTGATGTCGGTGGAAATGCCGCAAAGGACGCCGGGCATGACCTCCTCGCCGAGAGGGAACTTGACCGACAGGAAGGTGCGCTGATCGTCTTCTACCAGCGTCTCCTCCTCGAACTCCAGCGGCTCGCCCGCGTCGAGCACCCGCCGGTCGTTGGTCTGGAGCACCTCGACGCACGCATTGCGAAAGAGCTCGGCGTCGGTCTTTCCAAGGAGCTCATCGCTCGGCAGGCCGAGAAGGTTGCCCGCCTGGCGGTTGGCAAGCAGATACCGGCCCTCGCGATCCTTGAGGTAGATGGCCGCGGCGGAGTTGTCGACGATGGCCTGCAGCGTCGCCTGGTTGGCCTTCAGCGCCTGCTCCGCCCGCCGCCGCTCGGCGTTCTCCTGCTCGACCTTGGCATAGAGCATGGCGTTCTCGAGCGAGATGGCCGACTGCGAGGTGAGCAGCTCGAGCACGCTGAGCCGCCCTGGGGTGAACGCGCCGGCCACGAGCCCGTTCTCCAGGTAGAGCACGCCGAGCAGCCGGGCCTGCCGCATGATCGGGAGGCACAGCACCGACCTCGGCCTCTTCTCCGTGAAATACTCGTCCTCGGAGAACGTGTGCTTGGCCGTTGCGTCGTCGAGCAGCACGCGCTCGTGGCTGCGAAGGACGTAGTTGAGGATGGATTGCGGCAGCGCCCCCGGCGCCTCGCCCGCGTCGAACAGGCGCGCCGCGCCCCCGGACGCGGCGATCGCCGCCGCGGTCGACATGCGATCCTCCCGGATCAGGAGCACATGGCCTTCGTCGGCGCCTGCGTGCTCGATCACCGTGCGCAGGAGCATCTCGAGCAGGCGCGGGAGCTTGAGCTCGCCGGAGATGCTCTGAGAGGCCTTGACGACGGACAGGACGTCGAACTGCTCGGCCCGGACGGCGAAGGTGACGGTGGGCGCGATCGGCCTGCGCTCCACGAGGTGGGGATAGCGCTGGTCGAGTTGCTCGACCTTGGCGTGGGCGCCCCAGCGAAAGTAGGCGGCGCGGGCGTCTCGCAGGTAGGCGACGGCGGGCGTGGGCAGGCCGCGCGCGCGGTAGAACCCAGCGGCGAGCTCGCAGGCGATGGCCTCGTGCTGGACGAAGCCGCCCTCCCGCGCCGACCCGATGGCCTGCTCGTAAAGCCGCACCGCCTCCGATTCCTGCCCGCGGAGCCGGGCTATCTCGGCGCGGATCAGGGCGTGCTTGTGGAAGAAGTTGTCGGGGCAGCTCGAGGCCCACTCGCCGAGCTGCCGCTCGCAGTCGAGTAGACCCGCGGGGAGCTCCTCTGCCGGGGATGGCCGCGCCCCGTGTTGCTCGTGCGGCGCGCGCGCGTCGCACGAGACGGCCGCGAGCGCCAGCGCGTAATAATAGCAGTTCTCGGCGATGAGCGCGGAGGGCTCGGTCCTGAGGGGGTGGTCGACGATCACGCGCGTCGCCGCGGCGAGCGCCTCTCCGGGAGGGCCGAGCACGAAGAGCGCCTGGGCCTTCATGCTGTAATGGAGGCCGCGAGCGCCCCGCAGTTCGCCCTCGTCGAGCCGCGCCTCGAAGGCCGACGGGGCCAGATCAGAGCCGTCCAGCGTCGCGTAGCCGACCGGCCTCCCTCGCAGCGTCTGGATCATGGCGTGGCCGCTGAGGAGGGGTCCGTGCGCGAACGCGTAGCGCGTCCTGCGCACGAAGCCGAGGCGCTCCTCGACTTCGTGGAGCACGTCCTCCAGCGGCCCGCCGGAGAGCAGCTGGAACAGCGGGGCCCAGATACAGTTGAAACACGCCATGTTCAGGTCGCCGGACTCGACCGCGGCGCTGAAACCGGCGCGCGTGTACGGAGTTGTCTCTCGGTAGTGGCGTGTCCAGAAGACGACGTGCTGTCCGAAGAGGGTGAACACCAGCGCTTTCAGGGTGAGGAGGCCGCTCCTGTCCGCCAGGTCGTGGCCGACCTTTCCGAGCAGGTACGCTTCCCGGTATCGCCCGAGCCGCGGGCCGAGCATCCGCGCGAAGGCCGCATAGGCATGGGCGGAGCTCTCGGCGTTGCCGTGGCGCAGGCTGAGCTTCACCATGCGAACGATGGCGAGGCAGTGGAGGTCCTGGTCCACGAAGATCGCGGGGCCGGCCACGCCGTGCAGCACGGCCATCAGGAGCTTGCTCGCCCGGTGCTCCATGGGGGGCAGGTGGAGCAGATCCTCGATCGCACGGTCGCGCAGGGCCTGCCAGACGCTCTCGATCTCTTCTGTGACCTGTGCCTCGGTGGGATGGGGCGGAAGATCGATATCCCAGGTGCGGAGCCACGAGAGCCCGATCTCCACGGCGTGGTCGCTTCGCCCGCGGGTCTGGTAGAAGACGACCGCGAGCTCCACGACGGCGGCGCGCTCGATCTTGGTCTTCGCGTGCTCCAAGAGCTCCTCGAGGAGCCGCTCGGTCTCCTCGAAACCGCCGGTGACGTACGCGGCGCGCGCACGCTCGAGGCTCAGGTCGTAGGTCAGCTCGTACCGGGTCTCCCAGCGCTCGCGGGGATCTTTCGCGAGGAGGGCCATGCCGGCGGCGAAGAGGGCTGCGGCGGACTGGTAGGCGGCGGCGGCCTTGGCCTTCCTGCCGGCGCGGAGGTTGAGGGCGGCGAGCTCGTCGCGCTCCGCCTGGGAACGCAGGAGGACGGCGCCGCGGTTGAGGTGGTCCACGATGTCGAAGAGCGCGTCCTCGCGCTCCTCCGGGCGCCGTGCCTTCAGGAGCAGCTGGCCGATCCGGAGGTGCACTTCGGGCAGCTGTCCCGCCGGGATGAGCGAATAAGCGGCCTGCTGCACCCGGTCGTGGAGGAAGCGGTAGGAGGACCCTCTCCGGCAGACGAGCAGCCCCTCGCGCACGGCCTCCTCGAGCGCCTCGCGGAGCTCTTCCGCCGGGCGGCTCGCGACGATCGCGAGGGCGTCGAGGTCCGCGCTGCTGCCGAGGCACGCGGCGAGCTTGAGGGCGTCGCGCGTGGGAACGGGGAGCCGCTTCAGCTTGCCCACCATCAGCTCGACGATGTTGTCGGTGAAGCCCTGGTCGCGGATGGCGGCGAGGTCCCACCGCCACGCGCCCTCGTCGGCGTCGAAGGTGATGAGCCCCTCTTCGTGCAGGGTGATGAGGAACTGGAGCACGAAGAACGGGTTGCCTCCGGTCTTCTCGTAGACGAGCCGGGAGAGCGGCGCGGCCGGGGCGTGGACCGCCTCGGCAACGAGGGCGCCGACGTGGGGGGGAGAGAGCGGCGCGAGGGCGATGTCGTCGACAGGGACGCCGTGCTTCTGCGCCTCGGCCAGCGTGAGCCGGAGCGGGTGCGCGGGGCCGACCTCGTTGTCGCGGTAGGCGCCTATCAGCAGCAGGTGCGCGGCGTCGGCGCGGGTGGCGAGCTGCTCGAGCAGCTGGAGGCTGGCCGCGTCGGCCCACTGAAGATCGTCGAGGAACAGCGCGACGGGGTGCTCCTTCTGGGCGCACGCCGCGACGAACCGCTGGAGCGTCGCGTGCAGCCGGCTCTGCGCCTCGGCGGGCGGGAGCTCGGGCACGGGCGGCTGGGGGCCGAGGAGCAGCGCGAGCTCGGGGAGCAGGTCGGCGAGCAACCCGCCGTTCTGGCCGAGCGCCTCGCGGAGGCGCTGCCGCCAGCGGTCGGCCTGCTCCTCGCTCGCGCACAGGATCTCCCGCGAAAGCGCCCGGAAGGCCTGGATGAAGGCGTGGAGGGGGATGTCGCGCTTCAGCTGATCGAACTTGCCGGAGAGGAAGAAGCCCCGCTCGCGCACGATGGGCCTGCGCAGCTCGGCGACGAGCGACGACTTTCCGATGCCCGAGTAGCCCGACACGAGCACGAGCTCGGGCCGGCCGCTCGCGACCACGCGCCCGAACGCGGCGAGCAAGGCCTGGAGCTCGCGCTCGCGGCCGTAGAGCCGCTGCGGGACCTGGAACCGAGCGGGGACGTCGCGCTGGCCGAGCGGAAAGGCCTCGATGGTGCCGCTCGCGCGCAGCCGGCCGACGCACCGGTCGAGGTCGTACCGCAGGCCGAGCGCGCTCTGGTAGCGCGCCTCGGCGGCCTTGGCGAGCAGCTTGAGCACGATCGCGGACAGCTGCAGGGGAATCAAGGGGACGAGCGCGTGCGGCGGCCGCGGCGCCTGGGCGATGTGGCAGTGGACCCACTCGACGGGGTCGCTTGCATGGAAAGGCAAGGTGCCGGTCAGCATCTCGTAGAAGGTGATGCCGAGGGAGTAAAGGTCGGTGCGCTCGTCGATCCAGCGGTTCATGCGGCCCGTCTGCTCGGGCGCCATGTACGCGAGCGTGCCCTCGATGAGCCCGTCGTATGCGAGCTCGTCGGCCTCGCGGGGCGAGAGGGAGGCAATGCCGAGATCGGTGATCTTCACCTCGCCGGTGTCGGGGTTGTGGAGCAGGTTCTGGGGCTTGATGTCCTTGTGAATGACGTGCCGCCGGTGGAGCTCGGCGAGCGCGCCGGCGAAGCCGATGGCCAGGGGCAGGAAGCGCTCGATCGGCATGGGGCCGCCGAGGCCCCGGTCGAGCGAGCGGCCACCGAAGTCCTCCAGGACCAGGGTCACCTGGTCGCGGAACGTCTCGATCCCGTAAGCCTTGACGACGACCGGCGACTCGAGCGCCCTGGCGATCTCGAGCTCGTGCTGCAGGCGCCCCAGGGCGCGCGGGCTCGCGTGGTCGCGCCGCAGGGCCTTGAGCACCACCGGCAGGCCGTCCTCCTCGCGTCTCGCGCGATAGAGGATCGTATCCGCACCTCGGTGGAGCACTTCCAGTACGCAGTAACGTGGGCTATCAGACATATGTGGAAGGGTCGAGCGCCGGAGCGGCCCCGAGGCGCCGGCCGATTTGCGATGGTGGCAAAAGGACCGCGCTTTGCCACGGGAAACGGCGGCGCAATCCTGGGCCGGCTCGCCCGCGACGCCCCGTCATGCCCGGCGAGCCTTAGGAGCAGGAGCGCTCGCGAGCACCTCCCTCGCTCCGTCGCCCTTGCCCGGCGCGCTGGCGCTGTGATAATTTTTTTGATGACTCGGAGTTCGGGGGGGTCGACTGGCTCCGATAAACGCCGAAGCAGGCTCTGCTATTTCCTGCCTTCGTTCCGTCAGCCACCTTCGGCTCTCGTCGTGGCAAGACCGCTACTGCCCTGCCGCCCGCCAGCACGGTGAGGGAGGGTCGCTGTCTCCCCTCCAAGCACCTGCCGGCCAGCGCGGCACCTCTGCGATTCGGTGATGCTCACTCTACCCAGCTACCACTCCGTCAGCCATTTCGATCCGAAAGGCGACTCCGCCCGATACCGCGCCGTCCGTGAGAACGACGGCGCCCCCGTGGTGCTCAAGGTGCTCGGCGCGGGCGGGTCGCGCATCGTGGACCGCGCCCGCGTCAAGCACGAATACAAGCACATCGCGCGAATCGAGTCCGAGCGCGTCGTCAAGGTCTACGGCCTGGAGGAGCATGACGGGGAGCTCGTCCTCGTCCTCAAGGACACCGCCGGCGACGAGCTCGAGAACTACCTCGCGGCGTGCGGCAGCCTCGACGTCGACAGGTGCCTTGAGCTCGCCATCTCCATGGCCGAGGCGGTGCGCGTGCTGCACGGGCACGGGATCGTGCACGGCGCCGTCAGGCCGAAGAGCTTCCTCGTCTCTGGCGACGGTCAGGCCCGGATCCTGAACTACGGGGTCGACGCCGCGGTCACGCGGGAGCGCGAGTCGCTCTACAGCGATGCTGTCATTTCCGACGTGCTCCCTTACATCTCGCCCGAGCAGACCGGCCGGATGAACCGCAGCGTCGACCACCGCTCCGATCTGTACTCGCTCGGCGTGCTCTACTATCGCATGCTCACCGGGGCCGTCCCCTTCCAGGCGAGCGACCCGCTCGAGCTCATCCACGCCCACATCGCCCACATCCCCGAGCACCCCGCGGCGCGAAGCGCCGCCGTGCCCGCCGCGCTCGGCGATGTGGTCATGAAGCTGCTCTCCAAGAACGCGGAGAACCGTTATCAATCCGCGAGCGGCCTCCTCGCCGACCTTCACGAGTGTCGGCGGCGCCTCGACCATGGCGAGCTCGATCGCTTCGACCTGGGCCAGCGCGACGCCGCGTACCTGCTGCAGATCCACCAGAAGCTCTATGGTCGTGAAGAGAGCATCGAGCGCCTCACGGAGGCGTTCTTCGGAGTCCTGGGCGGCACGCGCAAGATCGTCCTCGTCTCGGGCTACTCCGGCATCGGGAAGTCGTCCCTGGTGCAGGAGATCCTGAAGCCCCTCGCGCGCGAGAAGGGCTATTACATCACCGGCAAGTACGACCAGTTCAATCGGGACCGGCCCCTCGGCCCGGTGCTCCAGGCGTTCGACGCGCTGCTCCGGCAGATCCTGTCCGAGAGCGAGGAGCGCATCGCGCGCTGGCGAGCGGCGATGATCGAGGGGCTGGGGAGCAACGCGCAGGTCATCTGCGAGGTCCTCCCCGCGCTCGGGTTCCTCATCGGCGAGCAGCCGCCGGTGCCCTCCCTCGGCCCCGTCGAGGCGCAGAACCGCCTCAACCTCACCTTCCAGCGCTTCGTCTCCGCCTTCACGGGGCAGGGGCGCCCCATCGTCCTCTTCCTCGACGACCTTCAGTGGATCGACGCCGCGAGCCTGAGCCTCGTCAACGCGCTGCTCGAGGCCGAGGGGCTCGGGGCCTTCTTCTTCTGCGGCGCCTACCGCGACAACGAGGTGAGCCCCGCGCACCCCTTCATCCGCGCCGTCGACGAGCTCCGGAAGAGCGGCGTCGAGATCGAGCCCATCGTGCTCACCCCGCTCGAGCTACCGCACGTCAAGGCGCTCATCAGCGACAGCCTCGGGCGCTCGGACTGCGCGCAGCTCGCGGCCCTCGTGCTGAAGAAGACGGGCGGAAACCCGTTCTTCATCAAGCGCTTCCTCAAATCGATCCACGACAGCGGCGCGCTGTCCTTCGATGAGGCCGGCCGCTGGTCGTGGGATCTCGCGGCGATACGCGCCCTCGAGTACACGGATAACGTCCTCGACCTCATGGGGAGCAACATCCGCCGCCTGCCCCCCGCCGCGCAGGACGCGCTCAGGCTCGCTGCGGCCCTCGGCAACCGCTTCGATCTGGGCACGCTCTCGACCGTCAGCGAGTGCTCCATCGACGAGTTTTACGGGCGCGTCGAGCCGGCGCTCAGGGAAGAGCTCATCGCGGGCGACGGCGCGTGCCATCGCTTCGTCCACGACAAGATCCAGGAGGCCGCCTACGCGATGATCCCCGTCGAGGAGCGGCCGGGGCTCCACCACCGCATCGGGGTGCTCCTGCGGCAGCAGCTCGGGTCCGACGCGCGCTCTCTCTTCGACGTCGTGAACCACCTGAACCTCGCCGGCGACCTGATCCAGGACCCCGCGGCCCGCGTCGATCTCGCGCGGATGAACCTCGCTGCGGCCGAGCGGGCCGAGGAGAGCGCGGCGTTCGACGCCGCGCTCAAGTACCTGGCCGAGGGCATCGCCAGGCTCCCCGGCGATCCGTGGGCGACGGAGTACGAGCTCAGCTTCGCGCTCACCACGAAGATGGGCCTCATGCAGGGGCTCTCCGGCCGCCCGGACGACGCCCTCCCCACGCTGGAAGGGGCCGTGGTCCACGCGAGGAGCCGGCTCGACAAGACGCGGGCCCACGGGCTCAAGGTGCGGGTCCACATCCTCAAGGCCGATCTGCACGCCGCCCTCGAGGAGGGGCTCGTGGCCCTGCGCGCCTTCGGGATCGATCTCCCGCCCTTCCCGTCAGACGAGGCGGTCGCCGGCGACGTCGAGGCGACGCTCAGGTTCCTCGACGGCCGATCGATGGAGTCGCTCTGCGATCTGCCGCGGCTCGCCGACCCCGAGGTCGCCGTCCTGCACAGCGTGCTGGAGGAGATGATCTCGTCCTGCTACTTCCTCGCGAGCAACAACTTCGGCTTCTGCGTGATGAAGATCCTGCGAGACACCGTGCAATACGGCGTCTCGCAAAGCTCGGTCTTCGCCTACGTCGTCTTCGGCCAGATCCTGTGCGTCAGCGGCCGGATCCCGCTCGGCTACGCCTTCGGCGAAGCCGCGGGCGAGATCCTCCGGCGCTATCCGGACAAGCGGAACGACCCGATCCTCGCCTGCATGTGGGGCGCGTTCGTCATGCACTGGCAGACGAGCTACGAGAAGGGGCGAGAGGTCCTGTTCTCCGGCATCCATGCCGGCCTGGAGACAGGACAGTACGTCTGGACCTTCTACTGCATGACCAACGCGAACACGGCGACCCTCCTGCTCGGCCGCCCCCTCGCCGAGATCAAGGCCGAATCGCAGTCGCTGCTGCCCATCAGGAAGTTCGACAGGTGGAATTTCATCACCTGGATGGTCTCCTGCGTCGGCCAGATCTGCGAGAACCTCATGAGCCCGGATCCTGGGCCGACGGAGCTGGCCGGCGAGTGGGTCCAGATCAAAGAGCTCGTCGACAGCGCGGCGCAGGTCAACAACCAGGCCTCGCTCTTCTTCACCATCTTCTACCGCCTCTTCCTGCGCGTGTTCCAGGGCGACTACGCGGGGGCCGCCGCGCTGGCGATGGAGGCGAACCCCACCATCATCGGGATCGCCGGCTGGCAGGGCAACCCGCCGTTCCACTTCTACGGCGGCGTCGCCCTCGTCCAGGCGGCCGACAGCGCGGATCCGGAGACCCGGGAGCGGTATCTCGACAAGGCCCGTGCCCTCGGCGAGAAGGTCGCCTTCTGGGCGAGCCATGCGCCCGACAACATGAGGCACCGCCACCTCCTGCTCGCGGCCGAGCTCGCGCGCGTGAGCGGCGACAGGCGAGAGGCGCTGGATCTCTACGACGAGGGCATCCGCGCGGCTGTCGAGGGCGGCTATCTCCACGACAGCGCCCTCGGCAACGAGCTCTGCGCGCGCTGCTACCTGGCTCTCGGCAGGACCACGAGCGCGCGCGCCTACATGACCGAGGCCCACGCCCAGTATGCGCGCTGGGGCGCCGCGAGCGCCATGGCCCGCCTCGAGCGCGACCATCCCGATCTCGTGCTGCTGCCCGCCCCTACCGGCGCAAGGACCGGCGTCAGGGAAGACCTCGACCTGCGCAGCGTGCTCAAGGCCTCTCAGGCCCTCGCCGGGGAGATCGTCCTGTCCCGGCTGCTCGAGGCGCTGATGCGCATCATGCTCGAGAGCGCCGGCGCGCGCCGCGGCTTCTTGATCCTGAAGGACGACGGGCGCCTCACCATCGAGGCCGCCGGCGACATCGCCGGCGGCGTCGAGCGGATCGCCTCGACCCCTCTGGATTCCCGCTCCGATCTGGCCGCCAGCGTGGTCCAGTATGTCGCGCGGACCGAGGACAGCGTCGTCATGGCCGACGCCCCGAGCGATCCCGCCTTTGGATCCGACCCTTATATCAAGGCCGTCCAGCCGCGATCGCTCCTCGCGACGCCCATCTTCCACCAGGGGCGCGTCCTCGGGATCGTCTACCTCGAGAACGCGCTCGCCAGCGCGGTCTTCACGCACGATCGCGTCGAGCTCATCCGTCTTCTCTCCGCCCAGGTCGCCGTCTCGCTGGAGAACGCCCGCCTCTTCGCCCAGCTCGAGGACAAGGTGGAGGCCCGCACGGCCGAGCTCCGCGCGGCGCACGCCGAGCTCGGCGTGCTCTATGCCGCGCGGGAGCGCGAGCAGGAGGAGCGGATGCTGGAGCAGCGCGCCCTCATCGAGCAGCAGCGCGAGGTCATCCACGCCCTCTCCGCCCCCATCCTCCAGGTCTGGGATGGCGTCCTGGCCGTGCCGCTCATCGGCGCCCTGGACGGTGAGCGCGCCAGCGAGCTGATGCAGAGCCTTCTCAACGCGGTCTCGCGCGGCGACGTGCGCTTCGCCCTCCTCGACACCACCGGCGTCGAGACCATCGACGAGGCCGTCGCCGACCACCTCGTCCGCATCATGCGCGCCGTCGAGCTCCTGGGCGTCCGGCCGATCGTCACCGGCATCCGCCCCGCGGTCGCGCGCACCATGACCTCTCTCGACGTCGATCTGCGCTCCCTCGGCACGCACGCCACCCTGCGCGAGGCCCTCAAGTTCTGCATGCGGAGCCTCGCGGCCCGCTGATCCCGCCAGCGCAGCGCCGCTGCGAAGCGCCGCTGCGCGCGTCCGAGCCCGGCGCGCGCTCGCGTCGTCCGCGCGCGGCGGCGGGCTCCCGCGGGCTCAGGGCGAGCAGGTCCCGGTGCCGTTGTTCTCCTCGCGCACGCTCTCGGGCACCCAGTCGAGGCGCTCCACGAACGCGTCGACCTCGCAGCTCGGCAAGCTCTCGTTGCCCATGATCTCGATCCAACCATTGACCGTTCGGGCGCCCAGGCCGCGGAGCGTCGCGAGCGAGCGGTTCCCCTCGACGATGAGGCTATCGAGATCAGCCAGGCCCTCGAGTCCGGTCAGCCCGAGCAGCGCGTCGTTGTCCTGGATGACGAGCTGGCTCACGCGGACCAGGCCACGCAGCGCGTCGATGTCCACGAGCGATTCGTTGCCTTCGAGCGTCACGACATCGGTCACGCCGACGCCCTCGCTGAACGAACCGAGCCCGTCGAGGCTGGTCAGCGCGGGGTTACCGACGATCTCGATCCCGTTTCGGACGTTGCGGAGGCCGCTCAGGTGCCGCAGATCCGCGAGCCGGGGATTGTACGCGATCGACAGCAGCGAGAGATCCGAGATCTGCTCCACGCCTGCAAGGCTCACGAGCCCGGCGTTATGGCCCAGGGAGAGCACCGACAGCTCGGTCACGCCGGCGAGGTCGGACAGGTCCGCCAGGGAGCCACAATCGGAGATGAACAGCTCTCGCAGGCGCGTCAGGCCGCCGAGATCGATCCTGGTGAGCTTGGGGTTGGAGGTGAAATAAATCGACTGCACTTCGCTCGAGTCCGAGCCGAGGTGCGCGAGAGCGTCGGCGATCACCAGCTCGGGATTCGATTCGATAACGGCATACAGGACACCACGGAGCGAGAGCATGCCCGTGAGCGTGCCCATCGATGAATTGCCGGTGATGATGAGACCGTCGACGGTCTCGAGCCCCCCGAGCCCGACCAGGTGCCGGAGACGCTCGTTCCGCGCGATGGAGATGGATCCCGCGTGACGGAGCTGGTCGAGGCCGTACAGCGAGGTCAGCTGCGGGTTCTCCGCCAACACGAGGTTCTGGACGGTCGAGAGCCGCGAGACACCGTTCAGCTCGCGGAGCCCGTCGTTCCCGGAGATGTCGAGCACATCGAGCTCCTCGACGGCCTCGAGGCCGTCGAGGCTGATCAGCGCATCGTTCTCGAGCACGCTGATCTGCCCGCGGCGCAGGCTCGCCAGCCCGCGCAGCGACGAAAGCCCGTCGTTGCCCACGATCCAGAGCTCCCCCTCCTCGAAATTCTCGACGCCTGGCAAGAACAGGAGCGCATCGTTGTCGACAAGGCGGAGCGTCCCCCGGCGGAGGCCCTGCAGCCCGTCCAGCGACACGAGCCGGTCATTGCCCTGGATCAACAGCACCCCCTCCTCGAGCCTCTCGAAGCCTGACAAGGAATCGAGGGCATCGTTGTCGATCACGTGCACCTCATGTGACGTCAACCCGACGCCGGCGACGCTTTCGAGGATCGGGTTTTCACGGATCTCGATGATCCCCTTGACCCGTTGCAGGCTCGGAAGCCCGCCGAGACGCAGCAGCGACGCGTTCCGCGCCACCTCCAGCCGCGCCCCGATGAAGGAGAGGGAGTCGAGCCCGCTCAGGCTGGGCAGCCGGCTGGTGTCGCTGATCACGAGGCGGCCCGAGATGCTCGTCAGACACGCGAGCGGGGACAGGTCGGAGACCTCGCCGCCGATGTCGAGCCTGCCATTGAGCACGGTGACGCCGCGCAGCTTCTCGAGATCCTCCTGGCGATTGACATTCCAGGTGCCGCTTTCCACGCGGGCCGGGTCGCACCCCTGCTCGGCGCCCCCCGCGCCACCGGCACCCGCGCCACCGGCACCCGCGCCCCCGACGCCCGCGCCCCCGACGCCCGGCTCGCTCGGCCCACCTCCCGAGGATTGACCGCCTGAACTGGCACTCGCGCCGATCGCTGGGTCGCCCGAGCTCGATGACGTGGCGCCGGCGCCGCCAGCCCCTGCCGTCGATCCGACCTCGCCTTCATCCGCCGACGGTCCCTCGATGTCGAGCGCATCCCGGGCCCCACAGGCCGACGCGAACGCAATCGCCGCAAACACGCCCACCCACCACGGGTTCCGCATGCCGCGAGGTTGGGCTCACCGCGATCCCGCGTCAAGAACGACCGGGTGCTGGAACTGTGCGGTTACAGCACGGAAATTTTGCAGGAGATGCGGAGCGCGCCGTGCCCGTCTCGCTCGTCTGGGACCGCTGACAGGTCCGCTCAGGGTGGCTGTGGAGTGAAAGCAACCCTTCGTTGCATGGATCATCTGTCGATAGAGCGCCGCGTTTGCAGGAGGGATCGCTTGCGATCTCGCACACGGAGCCTGATCACCACGGCCGCGGCCCGGGCGCCAGGGCGCGCGAGCTTGCGCCGCGCTCGTCTCTGCGCGATCGTCTCGCCATGCAATTCGTCGAGGTGCTCACAAGAGACGGCATCGCCGAGGTCACGCTGAGCCGACCGAAGGTCAATGCCATGAACCAGGCGGTGCTCCGCCAGCTGGCCGACGTCTTCCAGCGGCTCGCGGAGGACGACGCCGCGCGTGGCGTGCTCGTCCGCGGCGCCGGCAACTGCCTGTCTGCGGGTCTCGATCTCCGCGAGGTCGCGTCGCTCGATCGAGAGGGGCTTGGAAGCTTCCTCGACGACTTCGACGCCGCCTTCGGCGCCGCTTTCCGTTTTCCGAAGCCGCTCGCCGCCGCCGTTCACGGCCATGCGATCGCGGGCGGGCTCCTGCTCGCGATGTGCGCTGACTTCCTCGCCCTGGGCGCCGGCGACTACAAGGTCGGTCTCCCCGAGCTCGCCGTGGGCATCGCCTTCCCGCGCGTCGCCTTCGAGATCGCCCGGACCGCCTCTCCCGCCCGCGCGCTCCGGAGGCTCGTCTTCGGCGCGGAGCTCCATTCCCCCGCGAGCCTCTTCGACATGGGCGTCGGCGACGCGCTCTCCGCCGAGCCCCTCGAGGACGCGCGCCGCTTCCTCGCCACGGCGTGCGGCCGCCCCGCCGCGGCGTTCCGCCTCGCCAAGGCGAGCCTCCGCAGGGAGGCGTGGGAGCGGGTCGCGGCGCAGCCGACGGCCGAGCGGGAGGCCCTGATGGACGCGCTCCTCTCCTCGAAGCAGGCCTTTCTGCCGGCATGAACGCGCAGCCCTCGGCGCGCAAGGGCTGTCGCTCGCGCCCCTGAGCGCGCCAGTCGCCGAGATCCCCGCCTCCTCGCCATCACGGATGGTCCGGCGCTCTCATCCAGTCGCGCCGCCACGCCGCACACGACGACTGACCGACGATCCGTCGGACGATCGGGCTCCCCTCCTGGAGAGGCGATGTTCGTTCGATCGCCTATCCATGCGTCGAGGTGGCCACCTTCATTGCACAGCCTGCCGGAGCGATGAATCGATGAGACCGCCTGTACGCGACGAGCGCCCCGATGACCACATTGTCATCGTCGCATGCGGCGGGCGCCGATCGGCGGACACAGCCGCGATCAAAGTGATGCTTGCCGGGAATGACGAGTTCACCTAATCGATCAACGGAGCTCGCGGGCACGCCCTGATTCACTTATTCATATTGGACGGAACCCTGCGACTCACTTGATCTTGCTTGGAGAAATTTGATGCGTACAACTCGCTTTCTTGGACATTGCTTCGCTTCGTTTGCATGCTTCTTGCTCGCCTGCAGCCCTGGGCCGCTGCACGACGAGCGCAGCGATTCCCTCGTCTCGGGGTTGAGCAGCCTGGATGGCACGATGGAGGCGGAGCTCACGGTTCCGGCACAGTGGCAATCTGGATACTGCGCGCTTGTGACGGTGAGGAACAAGAGCACCGACCGGACCACCACCGCCTGGGGCGTGGTCGTGGCGCTCAACGGCTCGTCGTTGCGCCATGCGTGGACCGCCAGCGTCACGCCGTCCGATGGGCAGCTGCGCGCCGTCAATGAGAGCTACAACGGCACGCTGAGCCCGGGCGCCACGGCGTCGTGGGGGTTCTGCGCGGACGGCGCCGAGAAGCCCGCGCTCGTATCGGTCGACGGCGGCGATGGCTCGAGCGCATCCGCGAGCTCCTCGGCGAGCAGCGGCGAGGGCGGCGCCGCGGCGACCGGCGGCGGCGGCGGTGAAGGTGGCGAGGGAGACGGCGGCGCCACGGGCACCGTTGGTTCTGGCGGCGCGGGCGGCGAAGGCGGCGCCACGTCCGCAGGCGCGGGCGGCGAGGGCGGCGCCACCACCACCGCAGGCGCGGGCGGCGACGGCTCCACGACCGCAGGCGCGGGCGGCGAGGGTGGCGCCACCACCACCGCAGGCGCGGGCGGCGACGGCTCCACCACCACCGCAGGCGCGGGCGGCGACGGCTCCACCGCAGGCGCAGGCGGCGCGCCGCCGTTCGATCCCGCCTGCGGCACGGCGACGGCGACCTTCGCCGATGTGCAACCCATCCTGGAGCGGAGCTGCTCGAACGAGTACTGCCATGGCAACGCCAGCACGCCGGCCGGCGGGCTCGACCTCCGTGCGAGCGCGGCGGTCGGCGAGCTCGTCAGTCAGGACGCCGGCCGCTGCTCCGGCGACCAGGTGCTCGTGGGGCCATTCATGCCCAGCAGCAGCTATCTCATCAACAAGCTGAACGGCACCGGCCTGTGCGGCGATGCCGAGATCCAGATGCCCCCGGGCGCGCCGCTGCCCGAGGCCGACATGAAGACGATCATCGACTGGATCTGCGCAGGCGCGCCCGACCGCTGAGCGTCGTCGGCGTCCGCGGCAGAATCACCTCGTGGAGAGGTTCAATCTCCTCACGCCACGGAGTTCACTCGTGTCGTGTGATGACCACCGCGACTGCCAGCTCCACCCACCAGGAGCCCGCCGCTCGTGGACTCGCTGCCGGAGCCTTGCCGCTCCCCAGCGCCCGCGGGCTCCGCTGAGATCGCCCGCGCGCAGTGGTTGCGTGCCGACGAGCCGGCAGAGAGGTAGTGCACGTCCTACGGAGGGTAGCGCGGAGGCAGCCTTGCGCCGCTCCACCGCTGGCCTTGAAACGCGTCGGTGTCAGGCGGTGGCCTCCGCGAGATCGCGCTCGAACGCCGGCGAGGCTTCGGCTTTCGCTTGCGCCTCCAGCCAGGCGGCTTCGTCGAAGGTCCTATTCGCCATCGCACGCTCAATCGCCTGCGTCTCTCGGAACTCCCGCGCGTCTGCCGCTAGCGTCCACGTTACCTCCAGCGACATCCGCCCGATCTCCTGGCGGATGTCGTGGAGCGGCACACGGAAGAACTCCTTGCGGGGGTTCACCTTGTTCACCTGGTTGCGGACAAAACGCTGATGGAGCGCCCGTTCGAGGGCTGGAGCATCCTGGCTAGAGATCATCGCGTGCACGTCGAACTCGAACGGCACGCTCGCATCGCCCAGCTCACGGACTCGGTCCAGGGGTTCGAGCCGCCGCGTCATGCCGATCTTGTAGACGTGCTCTCCGAACGAACCGACGTTCGAGATGATGTAGACGTGCCCGGCCTTCGTCTGCTGCGCCATCGAGACGGCGCGCTGGTTTTTCTCCTCCGCCGCGCGGAGACGCTCGGAGAGTTCGAGGAGCTTTTGCTCGTACTTGGCGCGTTCTTCGTCGTTCGCCTTCTCCACATCGCGACGTGCCTTTTCCATCGCCTTTCTGATCGTCTCCTCCTCCTTCTCGGCCTCCTTCTTCGCCTTCTCGAACTCGCGCTGGGCTCGCTCCTCCTCCCGGATTCGCTCCTTAATCTGCCGCTGTTCCTCGCGCTCCTTCAGCTTCAGCTCCTGCGCGATCACGGCCCATCGGAGCTCCTCGAGCCGGGCGTCGAGGTACTCGGGTAGGATCCGCGCCTCGCGGAAGGCGCGCCCGTTCTGGTTCACCAGCATGAAGGCATCCCGGATCTTCTGCTGCAAGGTCCCAAAGTTGTCGTGCCGAACATCGGCGAGAATCGTGTCCACTTTGCCGTTGAACGCGTCGAGCACGAAGGCGATGGCCGTCGTGCGGCGGTTCGCCTCCGCGTACTCGCACGTTGCCGCCGCGCCGTCGCTGATCATGTCGCGGCACTTGCCGCGCGCCGCCTTGAGGCGCTGACCTGCCTCGGCGAAACCGAACTCCTCGGCGAGCTCGTCCAGGAGACCCGCCGTCGGCATGACGTAGCGATCGCCGTAGCCCTCGATCACGTTTTTCATCGCCTGCGCGGTCTGCTCGAGGCGCTTCGCTTCCCGTTGCGCGGTGAGCGCAGCGCCGGCGATCTCCTCGGCGCGCCGGTTCGCGTTGTCTACGATACGGGCCGCGTCGACAGAAGCCTGGCCCAGCGTCGCTTGAACCGAGGCGCGCGCCGCCGCCTGGGCGGCCTGCGCCTCTGCCGCGACCTGCGCCTTGAAGGCGTCGGCCGCGGCGTGCTCCTGCGCGTGTGTCGCGCGCGCGTCGGCGAGGAGGCGATCGGCCTCCCGTCGAGCGCCGCTGGCGAGCTCCGCCGCAGCCGCCTCCGCGTGCGCCCTGAGCTGCGCTGCCCACGTCTCGGTTTGCGCCTTCAACGCGTCGGCGGCGGCGAGCGCTTGGGCGTCCGTGCTGCGCGCGTCGGCGAGGAGGCGATCGGCCTCCCGTCGAGCGCCGCTGGCGAGCTCCGCCGCAGCCGCCTCCGCGTGCGCCCTGAGCTGCGCTGCCCACGTCTCGGTTTGCGCCTTCAACGCGTCGGCAGCGGCGAGCGCTTGGGCGCCCGTGTTGCGCGCGTTGGCGAGAAGGCGCTCGGCCTCCCGTCGGGCGCCGCTGACGAGCTCCGCCGCAGCGGCCTCCGCGTGCGCCCTGAGCTGTGCTGCCCACGTCTCGGTCTGCGCTCGTATTCCGGCTGCGGCGGCTTCGGCGTCGACGATCGTCTGATAGCGGCTGAGGCGCTGAAGTTGCTCCTGCAGGCTCGCGACGTGCTGGCAAAGACCTCCGTTCGCATCGAGCGCCCGCTTGAGCTCGCCGCTTACCTGCTGGCGTGAGCTCTCCATTTGCCGGAGCGAGCCCTCCGCTTGCCGGAGTGAGACGCTGGTCTTGTGCTCCTTAAACGCGAAGAACGCCGCGATCGCGAGCGCGACCACGACAAGGACGATGAGAACGAGCTCCACGATGCTCCTTCTGCGGACGGCAGCACGCCGCGCTTCCAGAGTACGCGACCATCGTGTCGCGCGTCCCGGCACGGATCTGAGGGCGGCTCATCTTTGTCGATCGCGGGAGCATCCCTCAACACGCCTCACGACATCAGGGCCATCCCATGTCGCGCCAGCACGCACGACGCCCTACGTCGGCGCCAGCGTGAACGTCGCCTTCGCTCGTCTCCGAGCGCCTGCGGCCTGAACGGCAGAATCGTTGCACTTGCTCGTTTCCACGGAGAAGAGGCGGGCATGAAAAGCTGGGAGCCGCTCTTCGTGGAGAAGCTCGAGGCGACCGACCTCGGCGATGACGCCATCCACGATCTCGCGCACATCACACGGATGGTCGCGACGGCCGAGGCCCTCGCGGCGGACGAGGCGGTCAGGCTAGATGTCGTCGTTTCAGCGGCGTGGCTGCACGATCTCGTAAACGTCCCTAAGAACGACCCCAGGCGCTCCCAGGCCTCGCGTCTCTGCGCGGAGGCGGCGCTGGCCTTCCTCCAGAGAATCGATTATCCCGAGGAGCTCCTCGACGACATCCCCACGCCATCGAGGCCGACAGCTAGGGTGCAGCGTGGCCGCACGGTGGGACCGGTGATGTCGCGGGCCCATCACCGCGGACGACGCGGCGGCGGAGGGCGCCCCGTTGGGCCACACCGGAGCCGCCCTCGGCGGCGAAACAGGCGGAAACCGTGAAATCACTGCTGTTTCCGGCGACAGCTCGTTATCGACCGGCTTTTCTGGCGGGACGATTCCACGGAGGCGAACCGTTGCGATCCGTCGCTTCCCTGGGGATTTGGGGAGGGCGTGACGACGGATCGCAGCCCCTCGGAAGGCGTGGGCCCAACCTGGGCCCAATGAATAGGCGTTTGCGGGACTGCGCCCGAGCAGCAGCGGCGGCGAGGTCCCGGCGCAGTCCCGTAAACGTCGGGTTGGACCGGGCCGGTTCGCGGCCGGGCGAGGCGGTCGCGAGGCCTATGGAGATCCTGCCCGAGAAGGCCGCAGAAGGCGGGCGCGGCGGGGCTCGCACGCGTGGTGCATCCCGCCGCCACGACGTTGGGCGCAGACGCGCCGAGGCAGAGCACGGCGCCGACGGAGGCCCAGCAGCACGCAGGCCGCCGACGTGGACGGCGCAGAAGGCGGATCGATGCCTGACCGCCGCGCAACGGAGGTGGTGCTGTCGCTTCTGCCCAGGCCAGCGATGCTCATGACGTGTCCGGAGGAGCAGCGGAGGAGGCGATGACGCACGACGGCAGCGGGCGGCGAGCCATCGCAGCCTGACCGCAGCGAGGACAGATGGACAGGTCGACCCCCGTGAGCGCGGCGAGCAGCGTACACCAGTCGACCTTGACGACGTGGCGCGGAGAGGGCTCGTGAGAGCTGCCTTCCCGGTGCTCATCTCCCCCGACAGCGCGCTGCCCTGCGTCTCGCGCCGCCATGATCCTCGTGCGTGCCACCTCGAGCGTGGTGGTGGCGTGACACGCAGCCATCAAGCCGAAGTGTCGGATCTTCACGAAGCGATGAGGCAGCACGTGCATCAGGAAGCGACGCAGAAACTCCTCTGCGGAGAGCGTCACGGTCTTGTCTCCGCGGGTCCGGAAGCACACGCCGCGCTCATCCATCCACCGCAGCCGGTGATTGGACAGCCCGACACGGTGGGTATAGCGACCGAGGTAAGCAAAGACCTGCTCGGGCCCAGCGAAGGGCGGCTTGGCGTACACCACCCAGGGCTTGCGGTAGAGCGTCTTGAGCAGCGCAGCGAAGGCAGCGGGGTTGGCCAGCGCGGCGGCCCCGCCGGTCAGGTCGAGCTCTCCGGCGTCATAGGCCTGCCGAAGCGCGGCGAGCAACTTGCCGCGGAAGAGCTTGCCGAGGACCTGCACAGGGAAGAGGTAGCCGCTCCGCCCCTCGATCCAGCGCGAGCCGTCGAGCGAGAGCCCACCGCCCGTGACGATGCAGTGCAGGTGCGGATGGAAGCTGAGATTGCGGCTCCAGGTGTGCAGCACGGCGGTGACACCGATGTCGGCGCCGAGCCGCCTGGGATCGCGGCCGAGGGTGAGCAGGGTCTGCGAGCCGCACTGGAAGAGCAGATCGAAGACCGTCTGCGGGTTGACGAGCGCCAGCGGGCGCAGCTCGGCCGGGAGCGTGAAGACGACGTGGAAGTAGTGCGTCGGCAGGATGCGCTGCTGCCGCTCGGCGATCCACCTGGCCTGGCTGAGGCTCTGGCACTTGGGACAGTGGCGGTTGCGGCAGGAGTTGTACGAGGGCTGCTCGTGGCCGCAGCCCGTGCACACGTCGACATGGCCGCCCAGCACCGCGGTCCTGCACGCGGCGATGTCGCGCAGGACCTTGCGCTGGGCGGTGGAGACGGCGTGGGCGCGCAGGTAGGCCTCGCCGTGGGCGCGGACGATATCCGCGACCTCGAGACGAGGCCTACCCGTCGCCGCGGGCCGCGGCGCCAGGCGATGCGGGTGCACGCGACCTCAGCCGAGCTTCTTCTTGGCCTCCTGGGTGCCGAGCACCTCGACCGGGCTGCGGGTGCGACCGACGTGAGCCTGGCTGACGCGGACGTAGCGGACGGTGGTGCGGATGAGCGATGGCCGAGCAGGGCCTGGATGACGCGGATGTCGGTGCCGAGCTCGAGCAGGTGGGTGGCGAAGCTGTGCCGCAGCACGTGCGGGGTGACGCGCTTGTGCAGCTTGCAGCGCCTCGCCGCCTCGCGCAGCGCGTTGCGCACCGCCTCGTGCGAGATGACCGAGCCCTGCTTGCGACCCGGGAACAGCTCCGGTCCAGCGGGTCTCTCCGCCCGCCAGTAGATGCGCAGCGCGGTCAGCACGGGGGCGCTGAGCATCACGTACCGATCACGCCCGAGCTTGCCATTGCGGACGTGGATGAGGTTGCGCTTGCTGTCGACGTCCTCGACCCGCAGCGAGCAGACCTCATCGATCCGCAGACCGGCGCCGTACGCCGTCAGGACGATCGTGCGCTGCTTGACCGAGCCGATCGCGTTGAGCAGCGCCTCGACCTCGGTGCCGCTGAGGACCGGCGGCAGCTTCTGGGGTACCTTCGGCCAGGGGATCGCGACGGCGACCTCCGGACGCCCGAGCGTGGTGGCGTAGAGGAACTTGATCGCCGCCACGTACTGGTGCTGCGTCGCCTCCGCGATCTTTCGCTGCTCGGCGAGGTAGAGCAAAAACGCGCGCACCTCGTCGAGACCCATCTGCTGCGGCGGCTTGCGGTGGTAGGCTACGAAGGCCCGTGCGCAGCGGAGGTAATTGTCGCATGTCGACGGCTTGTATCGCCGCAGCTTCAGGTCTTCGGCCATTCGATCGCGGAGCTGTCCCATCGCTGCCCTCCTGGTGAACGCGGCGCCCGGGCAGGGGCGTCGCGAACGGCAGGGTGGGCAGGGAATGAGGCGGCGGGCGGCGAGTCCTGCGCGGCGCCGGGCGCTTTTTTTCGCAGTGAATACCGGCAAAAGTCGCGCTGCGGCAGCAATGACCGCCGTGACAACCGCAGCGAAGACAAGGATCCGAGCCGCGGCAGGAAACCTCGGCTCGGTATCCGCAATGCTTAACGGAGCAGGGCCCGCAGCAGCTTCTTGAGCCTCACGCCGAGCTCCTGCACCTCGTCCGCATCGCGCTAGCTCGCGGCCCCGAGCGCCGCCACCAGGTCCATGGCTCCCAAGGTCTCGTGGAGGCTACGCGGGGCGCGAGGGCGGTGTCGTCTCGCGATCGCGGTCGTCGTCGCGGTCGACCTCAGCAGGGACAGGAGCTGCCGCGAAGCGGCTTGGTCCAAGCGTCAAGCCTCGGGCCTGGGGAGCTCGCTGTGACCGGACCGTCGCGTCGGGCCGCGGTGGTCGCCTCGCTCGCCAGCACCCTGAGCCGCGCCGTCGCCCTCGGGGACGCGGCGGCGGCCCGAGTCGTTCACGAGGAGATCGGTCGGCTGCTCGGACTGCCGGTGGCGCCGGCGGGGTGACCAAGCTTGGGCCGAACGTCGAGCCCGCCGCTCGCGTCGACTCGCTGCCGAAGCCATGACCGCCGCCACCCACGCGACCTCGGTCCGGCCCACGTCGAGGCGTTCCTCACGCATCTGGCGACCGACCAGCACGTCAGCGCCTCGACCCAGAACCAAGCCCTCGCCGCCATCCTCTTCCTCTACACCCACGTCCTCGCGCCCCCCCTCGCTCGGCACGTCGATTTCACCCGAGCGAAGCGCCCCGCGCGCCTCCCCGCGGTGCGCACGCAGGCCGAGGTGAGCGCTCTCCTGGATCGCATGACCGGCGTCCCGCTCCTTTTGGCCTCCCTCCTGTACGGCGCCGGCCTCCGTCTGCTTGAATACGCCGAGCTCCGCGTGAAGGACCTCGACCTCGAGCGCCACGAGATCCTCGTTCGCGACGGCAAGGGCAGGAGGGATTGAATCACGATGCTGCCGCTCCGCCTGGTCCCTCCGCTCCGCGGTCACCTCACCGCCGTGCGCGCCCAGCACGCCGCCGATGGCGCGGCCGGCGCCGGCTTGGTGACCCTCCCCGACGCCCTGGACCGCAAGGTTCCGAACGCCGGCCGGGAATGGCCCTGGCAAGGGCTCTTCCCCGCGACGCGGCCCTATCGCGACAGGGAGACAGGTCAGCTCCGGCGGCATCATCTGCACGAGACGGTGGTCCAGCGCGGTGCGAGAGGCCGCCCTTGCCGCCGATCTATCGAGGCGCGCGAGCTGCCACACCCTGCGTCACTCCTTCGCCACGCACCTGCTGGAAGCCGGCTACGACATCCGCATCATCCAGGAGCTCCTTGGCCAGCGCGACGTGAGCACCACGATGATCTACACCCACGTGCTGAACCGCGGCGGCCTGGCCGTCCGCAGCCCCTTCGACGGCCCCTTCGGTCCGAGGTCGTGAGCGGACCGGTATATGTCCGGCAACGTCCCGATGAAGCAGCCGCGCCGTGCCACCCAGGCACGACGCGGCGCGACACCTCCGGCTGTGCGTCCGCCACGCCCCCTCCACGCGCCCCCGACCCCCCGGGAAGGCGGCGACTGCCGCCGGAGTTAGACGGATCTACCCTATGGCGCTGGACAGCATTTGGACCTTGCGGCGCAGAGCCGATCCGTGAGACTTTCCGTGGGGGAGGTCACAAAGGCGACGAGCTAGATAGACCTGGTCCGGCGGCTTCGGTTGACCAATCGACTGATAGTTGGGCCGACCGCAGCACGGACGTGAACGCGTCCGACCCGCGCCCGGTGCGTCCTAACGCGCCGCGCCGATTGCTGCACGGATGGATCACGTTGCTTCGTCCCTTGGGGCGCGAGTCATACGGGCGATAAACGCCCTATGTCTCAACCACCCCTTGACAAATTGTCGCACGCTCGCCAGCAATTGTCGTTCTCGTTTTCCTGGAGCATGCCGTGGCTGAGTTGACTAGAAGTCCCAAGGCCCGCACAAGTCTAGTCTTGCCTCCTTGCCCCCTTCCTCGACCGGGGGAGGCCGTTACGTGGTTCGAGGCCGCCCGTCGAGAAGTCGGCGTGCTGACAGGCCACAGCGGAGCCGGGGCGCCGATCATCAGGGGACAATTCGGTCGCGAGCACCGACCTTCCTCATTCCTGGCGCTCCGCGTCCTCGATCCTTTCAAGCGCCAAGGTCCGGCGTGGGATCACCTCCCTGACACATCGTTGTGGGAGCCTTCGGAAAGTGAGGTGTCTCGATTTGATGCCGCACTTACCACAAAGATTCCACCGGGGCACGAATATATAGATCTTGTCGACGAGATCTGGAACCGTGGTTTCGAAGTATTCCTCGTTGGTGGCACAGTGCGCGACGTGCTGGCCGGAGAGTCTGCGAACGATGTCGACCTGGTAACGTCAATGCCACTCGCACTGGCACTCGATGTTCTGAGGCCGATGTTTCGGAATGACGCGCTTCGGGTCCATCCGAATACTGGGTTCTGCCGACTCGGTGGCACTCCGGCGTCGGGCGATCCGTTCATCGACCTTAAGATGGTGTGCCTCGACAATCTAGGCACTCCAAATGCTCAGTTCGGTGCAAGTCTGCAGACGGATGTTGTTCACCGAGATTTCGCTTGCAACGCGCTCTACTACGACCCGAAGAACAAACTAATTGTCGATCCGACGGGGACGGGGCTCGCTGATGTTGAGCGACGAAAGCTCACGTTAGTGTCGGAACGGACCCGGATCCTGAACATCGACGCTGCTAAGATTGCCATTCGGTTCTTCAAGTTTGTCTCGCGTGGCTACGAACCGCATGACAGCACCCTCGCGACAGTCCGGAATGATTACATTGTGGAACTGGCTTCGATGCCAAGGTCTCAACTCGTGGGCTATACGCGAACGCAGATCTTGTCAAAGCATGACGCCGCATCCTGGCCGTCAAAGCTTAACGACTTCCGCCAAGTCATGCACGAATTGGGGCATGCCGGCGAATGGGACAGGTATTTTGCGCCGGTGCTCGATGATATTGCGCGAGGTCGACCGTGAGCGACGAGGGACTCTTCTGCTTGCCCGTCGTTCGTGTCGGCGGAGTGTTTCGGCAGGCAACATCTGCTGACTGTTCGGTCAAGGACCTACTCCCCTACCACGAATTGTCGGCATTCCTGATGCGGCACTACACTGTCGAGCCAGCGACGGTGCATGTGTTTGGTCGCTCGGCCGATGTGGCGGTATTCGTGCCCAGGACCGATCCAGGCGACGTGGCATATATTCTGGTCGATAGCGACTTCGTCCCCGCTCTGCGAAAGGTGGAGACGTCCGCGCCTCGCGATGAACGTTCTGCGAGGCTACGCGATGCGCTGGCGCTCCATCTAGACGCTCTGGCCACGACATGTCGTGCTACCGATGGGTTGTTCAGTCCGACCAGACTGAACCTGCCCTATGGCTTCATTCGGCCAAGCTTGCAGCGTCGACGAATCGACATGTTCGGTTTGCCAAGTGGTCACGGCGGGGGTTCCGCACTCAAATGCTCAATTGAGGATGTCGCATCAGAGCCACGCGCCGTCATCTTGGGTGCGCCAGGGTCTGGCAAGACCACCCTTCTTCGATTTCTGGCCATGCGTCTCGCGGCGGAGTGCGTCGAAGGTGCGGACTCTGGAGAATCTCGTCCCGTGCCCGTTTATGTCCAGCTTCGGTCCCACGATTTCCGGAGTGATTTGTCTGCAGCGACGGTCATTTCCTCGTGGCGCGAGTCAACGTCGAATTCCACGACCCTGCGGTTCGCGTGGGTGCTCGACGGGCTTGATGAGGTGCCCTCCGCAAGCTTGGCGGCGGCGAAACGCGCCATTAAGACGCTTGTGACGAGAAGCAAACATGACGCCGTGTTCCTCTGCTCGCGCATCACGTCTTATGATGGATTTCTAGATACTGAGTGCGCACACTTCGAGCTAGAGCCGTTTTCATGGACCCAAACGAGCCAATGGATCCATCAATATGTACGGGAATTCGACGAGTCTAGAACGAAGTCGCTGTTGCATCACCTGGCCAATGTTCCGGAGTTACGAGCGATCGCTTCGAATCCTCTCCTTCTGTCGGTGCTGACGCATCAGTACCAGTTTGAGGGAGTGATTCCGCAGCAGCGGGTTCAGCTTCTTGAGAGGTTCGTGTCAACGCTGTGCGTCGACTGGGATTTGTCTCGGGGTGTTAGTCGCGGAGATTCAAGAGGCGTCCCGTCATATCGCCGAAGCACCGTGCTAGGTTGGCTAGCGTTCGAGATGAAGTCGCGCGGTGCGACAAGCCTGCGCGGCGAGGACGTCGAGTCATGGCTCGCCAAGTATCCACCGTTAGGTTCGAGTGGCGATTCTCTAAACCTCCTGCGAAAACTCGCGGAGGATACTGGCCTTCTCGTCGCGTCGAGGACAGATGGTGCGTGGGAGTTTTCCCATTCGGTCTTTTGCGACTACCTTGTTGCACGTCATCTCATATCTCGGACCGAGGATGTTGTGTCACTCCTGGAGGCTCTAGCTGAGGGCGATTCATGGCATGATGTATGGATTTTGGCTTGCGCTATCACTGATGATGCGCGGCCTCTGGTCGAGCGAGTTCTAGCGTCGCAGAGTCTGATGGATGAGACGAAGGCTCTCCTGGTTACCGGCGCGCTTGCACAGGGCTTGAACCTGGACGCTCAACTGACGGAGAAGTGTCGCGAGCTGCTTGGTGTGGTGTTCGCGCGGCACTCGGATGAACTCGCCGGAATGACTCAGCTGCACGCCACGCGATCCGGTCCGCGGCTCGCGGTAAGGCGTGCTTCACAAACTGGCAACGTTGGAGAGGAGACGCGTGGCTCGCGGAGCTTCGTTCGAAGCTTTTTGATGTTGTTGTACCGCGCTCGTTGGTGGCGGATGGCCCAGACGGTCGTTTCGGACATTCGAGTTCGAGGCGGCGCGCTGGGGGAGTACGCCGCGCAGGTGTTCGAGCAGGAAGGAACTCTGGCGTTGTCCGATCCCGCTGGTTCGACCCTCGAAGAGGGAATGGAGGAATTGATCATTGAGGTCGACACTTCCTCAAATGCGGGCGACTAATCGTGCAGCTCCGTCGGAGCAGATGTCGGGTGCGAATGTCGTTCGTCGGCCGTAGGTAGAGCGGCCCAACACGGGCTTACAGCCGGCGGCGCTTTGCGCCGCGGCTGAAGCCCGTGTTGGGCCGGCAGAGTGCGGGGACGCAGGCACGATCCCGACACAGGCGGCAGCGCATCGAAGGGCCCGGCGACGGGGCGGCGAGCGAAGGAGAATCGTTCGGCGCTGCGCCGCCGGGCCAGGCGCCGACCCCGATCGGTGATGCCGCGGGCCTTAACCGCGAGCGACGCGGCGGCGGAGGGCGCCCCGTTGGGCCACACCAGAGCCGCCCTCGGCGGCGAAACAGGCGGAAACCAGGAAAATTGCTACTGTTTCCGGCGACCGCTCGTCATCGACCGGCTTTTCTGGCGGGAATCTCTCTTTGTCAACACCTCGGACAGCCAGAAGCTCGACGGTCCAGGGCTCTCCTTCGAAGCTAATCGGCGACGGATGACCCCGCCGCCCAGGGCGCGAGCGCGAGCTGAACATCGATGTTGTCGACCTCGCGGAGCGCGTCGCACCGTCCCGGGTGGAGACCGAGACGCTCGCACGCGGAGAGGAGCGCGACGTGAACCGCCCAGGTAACCTGCGGCGGCTCGGCGAGCAAGGGGAGGAGCGCCTCGACCTCGGCGTGCGCGCCGAGCTTCGCGAGCGCGTCGACGGCGCCGCATCGGACCGGCTCGCGCTCGTCGCTGCGCGCCAGCGCGAGCAGCCGGGGGATGGCTTCGTCCTTGAGCGCATGGGCCACGTACGTGTTCAGGGTCTCGAGCGCATGCGTGCCTGTCGTCCCGAGCTCACCGAGGTGCTCCCAGGCGGGCCCCGCGAAGGCCCGGTTCGCAGAGAGCTCGCCGAGCCAGTACATCGCGCTCTTCCTGACGTAAAAGGCAGGATCGCGGGTGAGCCCGAGGAGGGCCTCCTGCTCGTCCCACGCGGCGAGGAGCGACGTGGATCGGTCGCGGATCCAGGGATCCGGATGCCCCGCCAGGAACGCCGCCGCTGCGCCGCGATCCGCCGGAACTCCCGCTGCTCGGAAGCGGTCCGCGAACCGATGCTTCCTCTCCGCCCAGCAGCCGTCGAGATCGGCATAGAGCGCGAGGAGCTCGGCCATCTCGAGATCTGCCTCCGATCCGTGATCGCCGCCGGGCGAGGAGATCCGGCCGCGCGCGGCGGGATCGTCCGCCTCCGACGCGTCATCGTCTCCCAGGACGCCAAGGAGATGCCGGACCGGCTCCATCCACGCGAGGAGAAACCGCCGCTCGGCCGGCTCGGCGCGCTCGAGCGCCCACCGGAACCTCCCCTCGCGGATCTCGAAAGCGCAGGCGGCTGCCGCGGCGCGCACCCGCTCGTCAGGGTGCCCGCAAAGCGCGGCGACCGCATCGAGGCAGCGCCGGCTCGGGTAATAGTGGAGCGTCTCCAGCGCAGCGACGGCGACGTCGACCGCGGGATCCGCGGCGGCGCGCAGGAGCGGCGCCTCCGCCGCGACGGGCTCGTCCCATACCAGCGCGTCGGCGGCGACCTTGCGGATACCCGCGTCGGGGTGCCCGAGGGCGGCGATCATCAGCGCCTGGAAGCGCGGCTCCGAGAAGCCGAGCGCGAGGGCCTGTATGGCTTCCTTGTGAAGCGGGTGCGCGGAATCCCGGGCGACCGGCTCGATGAGGTCCGCCTCGGCGCGCTCCATGAGGAGCAGCGCGTGACGGCGAAGCACGATGTCGCCCTCCGCCCAGGCGGCCCTGAGCCAGGCGCCGCCCGGTGTTACCGAGCCGACTGGCTTATGGCACCGCGCCCCGCCTCGATGATGGCCATCTCGCGGCCGTTCGGCAGGGCTCCGTCCGGCGACGGCCATTGCGGGTGTTGCCCCGACGTCGCACGGCGCGATGGGCATCCTGCCGGCCACCGTCCGTCGCGGCGAGGCGATGGCCATCGTGGACCTGACACGACTCGGCCCGCGAGGCCGACGAGCTTCGCGGGCTGAGCGCCGCCGTTTAGCCGAGCGACGAGGAGAGCGTGAGCGTCTCCGCGACGCGGGCCACCGCGTCGCGGTCGACCAGCTTGCGCTTCCGGCGGGCCGATTCGCGCATCGCCGCCGCGGCGAGGCGGTCAATCTCGCGCAGCGAGCCCGACGCGAGCTCATGCAGGGCGGCGAGCGACTCGCGCGAGAAGAGCTCGTGGTCCGCGCCGGCACCCTTCAGGCGGAAGGCCACGTACTCCACCGTGTCCTCCACCGTGGCTGGCTCGATCATAAAGCGGTGGTGGATGCGCGTGAGCAGCGAGCGGTGGGAGCGTAACGCCATGCGGCCCTCGAGCTCCGGCAGGCCAACAAGGAGGATCGACAGAAGAGCACGGCTGTCCCACTCGTGGTTCAACAGGATATGCAAATGCGCCATCATGTCCGGGTGCAGCAGATGGGCCTCGTCGAGCAGAAACACCGGATGCACCTGGTCTCTGCGCAACTCGTGGACGTGCCGCTCGACCGCGAGGAACAGGCTCGCGGCGCTCGAGGTCGGCTGCAGGCCGAGCGCATGGCAGAGGTAGCGGTAGAAGTCGCGCCGGCCGAGCGTCGCATTGTGGCAGTAGGTCAGGCGAAATCCAGCCTGTGGTAGCCGGTGCCGCAAGGCCCGAAGCACACACGTTTTGCCGACGCCCGGCTCACCGACGAGGAGCACGCTGGCGCGCTCAAGAAGCGCGGCTTCGAGATCGTCGACGAGCACCTGCTTCGACGTGGGCAACCACAGCTCGGCATCGTCGAGCTCCTTGGAGAAGGGGGCCGTGCGAAGGCCGAAGAAGCCGAGCTCAGAAGATCGCATCGAGATCCTCCTCGGTATCGACGTCGTCCGCGCCGGGCGCCAGAGCCGCATCGCGCGCGCTCTTCACGAGCAGGGCGCCGGCCGGGTCGAAGGCGACCGGCTGCCCCGCGGGCGACTCGCCGCTCTTCGTGACACGGCGTGGTGGCCGCTTGACGTGCGCGTTGTGTACCGGGTCGACGAGGCGAAGCGGGATGCGCTGCCCCTCGATCTCGACAACCGGGGCGAGAGGCTCGTCGAGCAGGCAGTAGGCGACGATCACGACACGGCCGGCGAGGTAGCCGTGATCGAGCTCGTAGAGCCGCCCTCGGACCGAAACGGTCGTGTCTCGGCGCACGCGCCGGCGCTGCCGCAGCGTGAGCGCTTCGCGCAGGCGAGCCTCGGAAAGGGCGTCGACCTCGCGCTGCCCGGGCGCGTACACGAGCCCGGGCGCGCGCCCCATCAGTCCGGCGTGCGGGGACGGATGGTAGTGGACGTCGACAAAGGCCTGAATACGAGAGGAGATGTCCTCCAGCGACGTGATCGAGCCCAGGTGGTCGAGCACGTTCTCTCGAAGCGTTCGCCAGAATCTCTCCATCTTGCCGCGCGCCTGCGGGTCGTAGGGGCGCGCATGAAGCAGGGTGATCCCGAGGCGCGAGCAGAAGAGGCGCAAGGCGTCGCCACGGTAGGTCGCACCGTTGTCCAGATACAGCGCGCTTGGAACGCCCTGGAGTCGGAGGGCGCGGACGAGCAGCCGCAACATGGTGTCTTCCTTCTCGTCGCTCTCGACCGAGATGGCGACGATGAAACGTGAGGCATCGTCGAGCAGGGCGTGGATTCGCACGGGGACCCTGCGCCCGGCGAGATGGAGTGTCGGGCCGTGGCAGACGTCGCCGTGCCAGAGCGCGTCTGGGTGGTCGGCTTGCCACTTGAGCCGAGTCGTCGGCCCCTTGCCGTCACGCTGCGGGATCTTGTCGAGCCCCTCTTGGCGGAAGAGGCGACGCACGGTCGAGGCGCTGACCGTGGCGCACAGGCGTCCGTCGGCGCGCAGCGTGCGCAGGATGAGCGGCACCGAGGCCGCCGGGTGTTCCCGCCGGATGTCGCACAGCAGTTGCCGCAGCACGGCATCGAGCTCGCGGCCGCGCCCGCGGTCGCTACGGGCGCGAGGGCGGAGACCTTCGAGCCCTCGCCGGCGATAGGCATAGAGCCAGCGCTCGAGGGTCGGCACCGAGAAGGAGCGCGTGCATGCGCCGCCGGGCGGGCGCAGGCGCTGGATCGAGAGGTCGCGTAGGGCTTCAGCGAGGTCGCCGTGCTCGAGATCACGAGCGCAGATGTGCCCGATGACGCCATGGCGGAAAATGGCGATTTCCTCCGAGTGATCTTTGGATTTGAGGATGTCCACGAACGGTCCTTTCCACGGGTGCGTTTCGACGACCCGTGTGGACCCAGTGCCTCATCTTGCCGCCGCCGTGCCCGATCCTATGTGGTGGAGTCGCCGGAGCCCGCGTTTGCCGGCAGATGGGCATCATGCTGCGAGCGCGGCGCCGCGGAACGCCAGGTGAGGGGCGCGCTCGCCCGCGTCGCCCCGGGGCGACAGCGCGACGAGCTGCATCGCCGTGCGCTCGGCGATCTGCACGCGGGTGCTCTCCGCGCCGTGACGTCCGAGCCGCGGGAACAGCTGTCCGCGGCGACTGGCCTCAATCCATCGCGACGGCGCGAGCCACCGCTCGGCGGCCGCGACGCCCACGATCGCGCAGCTGCAGACCTCGGCGCGGACAGTCGGCGTGGTCGCGCCGTCGAGTCCGACGCGAGCGAGCACCCAGCCGATCGCCGACGCGGTGTAGCGACGCCGGGGCAGCAGCCCGCGGGGCACCACGACCACGATCGCGCCGCAGGCGCTGCATCGATAGCGCCGGGCGTGCACCGTGACCAGCTGCGGAGCGCCACCGGCCTGGAGCGGGCCGTAGACCTGACGCTCGCGCAGGCCGTGGCCGCGCATCCTCAGCGGGCCGTCGACGGGCCGGCCGGCCGCGTCGCAACAGGGACAGCGCGCCGGCCGCAGGTAGTGAACCGCTGGCACCGCCGTCATCCAGCGCTTGATATCGACATCGGCTTGAACGATCCTGCATGAGCTCCGCTCCTGCACGGTGTTCGGAGCACGACGAGGGGAAGACGGGTCGCCACAACACGCATCCCCTCGTCGCCTATTTTGTGGCCGGCTCCGCGCCGCTGCTCCGCTCCATCGGCCCCGGCCTTACGTCAGCGGCGGCGCTGACGTGGTGCAAAGTGGAGTGATAATTTGTGACACGGCTCCGGAATGCATGAGGATCGAAGCGGCGAGACCGCGAGGCGGAGGTTTTTGTGAGAATTTTTGGTGGGTACGGGGAATGCAGAACGGCGAGCACCGGTCGACGGCGGAGGCTCTGCATCCACCCCGGCTCCCTCTCCCTGATCCGCACCGACTCCCTGATGGACGGGCACAGGCCACTCAGGAGATAGCCATCACGAACAGGGATCAATATCGGGGCGAACTCCACTACTGGGAGGGCGCGGTAATACCCGGCGGATTCCCGGCGCTCCTCAGGATCGCGCCCGCAGCCTCGCGCGCCGCCTCGGGCAGCTCGCGCGCCTCCACGATGCGCATGAGCCGCGCCGCCGCGCGGGGGTCCTCGACGCGCGCCAGGGTCGTCGCGATCTCGTCCCGCTCGGCCTCGGGGAGCTCGGGCAGCACCAGCCAGCCGAGGAGCCGATCGGTCCACGACCGGTCCTCGGCGCGCTGGATCTCGTCGTGGGGAATGGCCTGGAAGCTCTCGCGGCGATCGTTCACGGTGACGCCCGCGATCCTATCAGCTGGCGAGGCGCTCACCGAGCGGCGGATACGTGCGCCGGTATCGAGCAGGAAGAGGCGGGTCGAGCGGCGGATCGGCTCGGCCAGGAGAGGCCCGCCGTCGTTGCCGGAGGTCGAGGGCTGGTTGCGCTGCGCCCCAGCAGCGTTTACCGGCGGGCGCGCCGGTCAGCCGTGAACGCGGCAGGGACCTGCTCGACGGGAACGGCCGGAGGTCGCATCAGGGGAGCGGCCCCCACAGCGTGCCGCATTTACCACCCGTGTAGTTGATGCCGCTTCGAGGGATACGGCTCGTCCGCTTCGAGGGAGAAGGGAGGGCAATCCGATTGGGAGGTGCCGACTCGCTTGCGACGGCACGCCGCAGCGGGGTCGATCGATGCCAAGCCGGATCGCGCCATGGGCCGCTGCAGCGCGAGCACTCGCTCGGTCCCTCACGTGTAGAAGTTGGATCCCCTCGTGTAGATCTCGAGCTGCCGTGTCTAGACGTCGAGCTGGCCCATTCGCCTGCCTCGCCCGCGCCTTCCGGCGTCGAGCCCGGCCGCGAACGCCAGCACGAGCGTCACGCCAGTCACGACGAGCACGCGATCAGCTCGTCACAGACGGCGTTTCAAGTCACCTACCCCGTGACTGCATCTCGTTGGCTGGAGTCTAGTGTGCAGCATCGCAAGGCGCAAGATCTGTCCGCACCAATTCGGTGCGCCCGATGCCGGCGCGCGATGGTCTGACAGCACATCATGGAATCATCCAGCACGGGAGTGCGCGCTTCACCTTACCCCCCGGCGCAGTCTGCTCCTGTTGCAGTTGGATTGTTCTACTGTCCGCCGTCGCGTCGGGCCTCGCGGCAGGCGGAGCGCAAGCGCGCGAGCATCCGGATTTCACGCCATCGAGAGCGGGGCGAGCCGCCCCCTCACTTGCCCCGCGTCTTCGCCGCCTTCTGCCGCCGCACCATCTCCGCGATCCAGACCGGCGCGAACGGCGGCGTGCAGCCCGGCGACGCCGGGTAGTCCTTGAGCACCTCGAGCCGCTCGCCGATGGCCACTGCGCGGGCGCGCAACCCGGGGTTGTGGATGCCGATCTCGGCGAGGCAGTGGTTCATCGACCACTGCTTCGGGCCCGGCGCCGTCTTCATCTCCGCCTCGATCTGGTCGAGCAGCGCGGAGAGGTCGAGGCCGGCTGGGCTCTTCACGACGCGATCCGTCGTCAGGCTCCAGCCGGCGCGCCCGACCAGCTCGCTCGCGGAGTCCTTCCAGCGGACACGCAGCTCCTCGACGTGGCGCGACGCCTTGACCACGTTGACGATGAACCAGTCGAGGAGCTTGGGATAGCCGATCTCCCGGACCATCGCGTCCAGCTCGTCCGCCGAGAAGGTCTTTGGCTTGAACACGAGCGTCGCCAGGAGGCGGGCGTCGGGGTCCCCGGTGCGCCACAGCTCGCCGGCCAGGGCATGGTCCGTCTTCAGCTGCTTCGCGAGCGCGCGGAGCTGGGTGAGGTTCACGCCGTGGGCGTCTCCGGCGCGGGCGTTGACCTCGCGCATCTTCTCGTTGCTCAGCGCGGCGAGCTCCCGCATGACGTTGGTGAGGTTCATGGTCTGGAGCTAGCCGTACCCGCGGGCGCCGTCCAGCGGCGCGGCGCCGCCTCGATCGGCGACGCGGATTGGTTGTTGAACCAGCGTCGTTGTTCCAGGAGGGCCGGCATGCCCCTCGCTCACCTTGTAGAGCCGCACGTTCGCGTCGCGGCGCCGGAAGATCGCCGCGAGCAGCAATACCACAACCTATCATTCACACTGAAAGCGCGGGGCAGCTCGAGGAACTAGCCGACATCCTCAGCAGAGTGGCGTACGCTACTTCAGCACCCGCGCTGCGCGGGGGGCATCGGGGTCAGTATGCATTCAATGCACGATCGCCAGCGGCCAGCGTACCGCCAGGTCGGCGGCTTGCTCATCGGCGGAATCGTCCTTTTCGGCTGCGGAAGCACGGTCCACGACGAGGACACCCACCCTTCTTCCGGAGGCACAGGTCACTCGGAAGGCACCGGAGCGACAGGCGGCGGAGCATCGAGCGGCGGAACGGGCGGGAGCGGCGGCCTTGGGAACGACGCAGGGAACACGACCGCCGCCGCGGGGAACTCGGGCGGCAGCGGAGGGGCGTCGGGCGGAGCAACCGGCGAAGGCGGAGGGACGTCAGGCGGAGCCACGGGCGAAGGCGGAGTGGGGTCGGGCGGAGCCACGGGCGAAGGCGGAACGCCGGGCGGCGGAGGAGCAGGTGGCGCGCCGGACGACAGACCCAAGATCTGTCCTGATGGCTCGTTCGATCATGACGGCGACCCAAGCAATCCCTGCAAGGCGTGGTCGCGATGCCCCCCGGGTCAGTACATCGCGAAGGAAGGCACCGACACCAGCGACCGCCAGTGCGTGATCTGCGGCGATGGTACCTTTTCGACGATGCAGAACGTGCGCGCGTGCACGCCCTTCACGGATTGCGCGCCCAATACATATGTGAGCCAAGCCGGATCCACGACGGCCGATCAGCGGTGCAGCGCCTGCCCCAGCGCGAGCCAACCCGCGCCGGGAAGTCAGTGCCTTCCGGCGGGAGCCTGCCTCTTCTCGGGCGCTTGCGAGCCCGGCACCGTGCAAGTCGCAGCCGCAAGCGGAGCCACACCGGCGGAATGTGAGGCCTGCAACACCGGCGATTACTGCGCCGGCGGGCTCACCCCCCAGGTGCGTTGCGACAACGGCACCTGGGATCACGACGGTGATCCCGCCACGTGCTGCTCCCCGTGGGCCACGTGTGCCGCCGGCACGTACGTCTCGCGAGCAGGCAGCGCGGCCACGGATCGAGAGTGCACGAGCTGCCCGTCTGGCAGCTTCAGCCAGTCCTCCAACATGGACAAGTGTTCGCCGTGGACGGGTTGCGCGCCGGCTTCGAGCTCATGGCCACAGGGCGGTGTGGCGACCGCCGGAGCTGCAACCGCGGACGCCGTATGCGCCGACCCTTATTACAGATTCGGTTCGGAGGGCTGGTACGGGGCCTTTGCCGTGGCGGTCGACGGCGGCGGCAACGTTTACGTCGCGGGAAACGCCCACGGCGCGCTCGGACCGGACGGCGGTGAATCGGACGCCTTCGTCCGCAAGCTCGATGCGCATGGAGCCGTCGTGTGGACTCAGCGGTTTGGGACATCGAGCGACGACCACGCCAAGGGCGTGGCGGTCGACGGCAGCGGCAACGTCTACGTGGCTGGAACCACGGGGGGCGGGCTCGAAGGTGCCAGCGGAGGCTTTGGCGACGCGTTCGTGCGGAAGCTCGACTCGAGCGGCGCGACGCTGTGGACGCGGCAGCTTGCCACGTGGCGTTCGGAGTCGGCAAACGCCTTGGCTGTCGATGGCCAAGGAAATGTTTATGTTGTCGGAACCAGCTACGGCGGCGGCCAGGACACGGGTGAGGCGTTCGTGACCAAGATCGACACGAACGGCGCGCCGGCGTGGACTCAGCTGTTTGGTGGGCCAGATGAGGACGAAGCCATGGCCGTAGCGGTCGACGGCAGCGGCAACGCCTACGTCGGCGGGTACACCTCCGGTGGCGTCGTCGCAGGCTCGGACCGAGGACAGCGGGACGCCTTCGTGCGCAAGCTCGACTCGAGCGGCACGACGTCATGGACTCGGCAGTTCGGCTCCACGGAGAACGACTTCGTCTTCGCCGCGCGCGTGGACGGCAGCGGGAACCTCTACGTCGCGGGGAGCACCGCCGGCGAGATCGGCGGCCCGAGCGAGGGCTCCCCGGACGCCTTCGTGCGCAAGTTCGACGCAGGCGGCGCGACGTCATGGACTCACCAGGCCGGCAATGCGTCCTACGACTACGGCTTTGCCCTGGCAATAGACGGCAAGAACGACGTCTACCTCGTGGGATCCACGAGCAGCGGCGAAGAGGACGTCTACGTGCGCAAGCTCGACGCGAGCGGCGCAGCGCAATGGACCAAGGAGATCGGGACGCCGCGCAGCGACACGGCGCTCGCCGCGGCCGCAGACGCCGACGGCAATCTGTACGTCGCCGGGTACACCGGCGTGTTCTTTACCACGTCGGACGCCTTCGTCCTGCACGTGCCCGCCGAATGACCCTGGGCCATCCGCCCGGCGCACCGCATCGCCGCCCGCCTGGAGCGCCCTGGCACCGGAAAGCTGGTTCACGCGGACCAGGCCATGTTGCAGGAGCGCAGCCCGCGTCAAAGGCTCATGCCCACGCCCACGCGGAGCCGCATGGCCACCGCGGGGCCGACCTCGCCCTCGTCGCTGCCCGCGCGTTGCTGCTTGAAGACGTACGTCTGCGCCGCCGCCTCGACACCGAGGTAGAAGCCCTCCGGCAGATCGATGTTCACCCCTGTATCGACGCCGAACGCCCCTGCCAGGCCATGGCGGTCGGGCGCGCGCCCGGCGGTCTCGAACCGCTGCCTCATGACGGCGAGGCCGACGTTCAGCCCGACGCCGAGGCTGATCACGGGAAGGTCCCAGGAGCGGGACAGGCGCACGTCCAGGCCGAGCTCATCATCGCTCGCCGTGAGGTGCTCGTTCTGGAAGGCGCTGCGGCACGCGCTGAGCCGGGGCGCGACGCCGAGGTGCTGGAGCTCGATCCCGTACCCGACGAAGCCGCCGTGACAGAGCGAATCCCCGGGGACAAGGGGCGTCCTGAGCTGATAACCCGCCACCGGTCCGTGCGCGACCTCGCGGACGCCGCCGCCCTTGCGCACGAGCCGGGCGAACATGACGCGGCTCAATCGCTCGTCGCCGACATCCATCGTCTGCCCGGCCCCGGCGTCGACGCTCCCCTCCAGGAGAAAGTCGGGGCCTCGCCCCCGCACGAAGTAACGGCCAGGGCGCAGGCTGACGGTCCGCGTCGCGTCGCTCGCCCCCACCTCGGCCACCACCGCGCCCTCGCTGGCGTCTCGCATCACGAGGTAGGCCCTGCCGGCAGGAAATCGGAGCACGCCCCGGAGCGACGCATGGACCGGCAGCTCGGTCAGGACGAGCTTGCCCTGGCCGCGGAGGTCGTAACGGAAGGTGGGGTGTTGCGCCCCGGCCCACGTGCGGCTCGTGGCGCGCAGGGTGCTCTCGTACGCGTGGCGGTACGCCTCCTCGAGGGAGACGGCGCCGTCTCGATCCGCGTCGGCCGTCCCGAGCAGCCCCGAGACGAGCGCGTGGGTGAAGAACGACCCTTTGAGCTCATCGGACTCCTGAGCGTCCTCGTTTCCGGAGCTCGACGTGAGCGTCACCATCCCTTGCCCGGCGAGCCGCTGATCGAGCTTGATGACGAAGGGGGGCGCGCTCGTGCCGCCCTTGACGCGCGTCAGCGCCCCGGACCGGCACGAGTCGACGATCAAGAGCCGCGCCGAGGCCGCCGAGCCGCGGACGAGCTGCTCGAACTCCGTCAGCGAGAGCGGCGTCGGCCCGAGGTGAAGCGCGTTCGCGTCGGCGTGGCCGGAGTAATAGACGAGGTAGAGGACATCGGTGTCCGGGCTCGAGATGGCCGCGCGGACACGGTCGTTCATCGTGATGAGCGTGCGCCGGACCGTCTCCGCGCCCTCGCTCCGCAGGAGCACCAGGTTCGCCGGGGGAAAGCCGCCGAGGTCCTTGAGCACGTCGTACATCTTCGACGCGTCGTCCTCCGCGTACCGGAGCTCGACCTCGCCCTTCTCTCCGGCGTTGTTGCCGATGAGCACCGCGAAGCGCTCGATGCGCGCCTCGGCCGGGGCCGCCGCGGCGGCGACGGCCAGGCCGCACGCCGCGGCGGCGAGCGCCGCTCTGCGACGGCGGATCACCGCGACGCCGCGACCTTCTCCGCCGTGAGCGCGTCGACGTCGCAGCCCGGCGGGGCGGGCGGCGCGTCGGGGTGCGCCGCGAGCGCGGCCCGGAGCGGCTCGACCGCGATCGCCTCCGAGCAGAACAGCCCGAAGATCCGCTCGGTGCCGAGCGTGCCGTCGAGCACCGTGCTCTGGGGGAGGAGGACCTCCCGGCCCGGCTCGATCCGCGCCGCGACAGGACCGCTCGGGTAATAGACGCTCGCCTGGGAGGCCCCGTCGACGCTCAGGATCACGAGATATCGCGCTTCCGCGCTGGAGTACGTGAACTGGATCGCGTCGCCTGGATGGAGCCTCTCGCCGGCGCCGCCCGGCAGGACGCTCCCGCCGCGCTTGACGTAGAAGCCGATGTGCTCCGCTCCCTTGATGCGCTCTCCGGGGATCTCCGCGTCTCGCCCCTCCGGCGCGGCGTGGAAGCGGAAGAAGAAGAGCGCCGCCGCCGCCGCGGCGAGCGCGCTCGCCGCCGCGGGCGCCAGCCATCGGCGCGGCGGGCGGACCTTCGCCACGGCGCGGCGCTCCGAGATGGAGGCGCCGCGGGCGAGCCGCAGGGGCGGCGCCGACGCCGCGAACGAGGCCCGCGCCGCCTCCATCTCGGAGCGCCGCGCCGAGCACCGCGAACAGCCAGCCACGTGCGCGCCCGCCTCCTGCGCCGCGGCCGGGTCGAGCTGGCCCGCCATGAGCTCGTCGAGCTTCAGCTCCGAGAGGCACCCTTCGGGTCGCGTCATGGACTCGAACTCCCTTCTCTCATCCGGTCGGAGAGCGTGGCCTTCAGCCGCTCCAGCAGATTGCCGACGTGCCGGCGGGAGCAGCCCATCACGCGCGCGATCTCCTCGTGGGTCATCTCATCGGAGTAATAGTGGACGGCGACCTGCGCGAGGTCGCCCGGGAGCTGCGCGAGGAGCTCCCGCGTGAGGAGGGCGTTCTCGGCGGACGCCGCCGCGCTCTCTTGCTGCAGGGGTGCAACGTGGGTGTCGAGGAGCCGCAGCCGGTTCTTGTGATCGCGGATGCGGTTCAGGCACGCGTGCGTGGTGGCGCCGTAGAGCCAGCCCACCATCGGGCCCTTGCCGTCGAGCTGCCCGGGCTCGCCGAGCAGGGAGGCGAAGACATCCTGGAGGATCTCCCGCGCTTCCTGCTCGTTCCCGAGGAGCCGCCGCGCCCGGCGCAGCACGAGGTGCCCATGCTGCCGGTAAGCCGCCTCGATCAGCGACACCAGCGCCTCGCGATCCTCCACGTCCGAGCGTGTACCACGATCAGTGCCAGTCGGGGTACGTCAAATCCGCGGAGGGCGCCATCCGGACGGTGAGCGACGTGCTCGACCCGCCGGCGGAGGGACGGATCTTGACCTTCACGTCATAGCCGGCGCAGGCGTTGTGCTCCGCCTCCGTCGTCGCCGCGGCGTCGCAGGCGTCGAAGGCCGCTTGCAGCTCTGCGTCCACGTCGCCTTCGCGGCTGACCACATCCATGACATGGAATCCGGGGGAGAGCTGTCCTCCGAAGAGGTTCGACCAGAAGCCGCCTTCGGCCATCTCGCTCTCGACGTACACGATCACATGATCCTCGTCGACGCCGAGCGAGGTGCCCTCCCCGGCCGAGGCCTCGTCGAGCGCCGCTTCGACGGTGGCGATGCCGACCCGGGTGTCCACGAGGCCGAACTCGCTGAAATCGTTGAGCGCGCTCTCCTGCGGGGGCGCATGGATCGACAGCGTGAAGCTCGCGGGAAAGCTCCCGGTCACCGCGGTCTGGACGGGGTAGTTTTCGACATCGCCCTGGGTGTTCCAGACCAGCACGGCGTCGACCGGCCCCGCAGGCGCGACGTCGAGCTCATTGACGATCGTCCCCTCGACCGTCAGCAGAGCCTCGCCCGGATACTCGGAGCCCACCTGGGGGTCGCCGCACGCGGCGAGCAGGAGCGGAAGAGCACAAGAGAGCATCGAACGAAAGTTCATGACATTTCTCCTTGAAAAAAACAACGAGCAACGGTGAACGAGCAAACCAGCCATCCGCGAGAGGACGCCGCACGCCGCGCGCGCCGTCAGCGCCGTGGTGCAGTCGCGCCGCCGACGGAGCTCTCCTGGATGCACGGCGGGGCGCCTGCCGTTCGGTGCAGCGCGGCGCCCCAGAGGGGGACCCGCCTTCGCTGGCCCCTTCGACCTGGAGAGACCGCAGGGGTCCCGGTTTGGGCACGGGTCGATGTCGATTGTTCGCCGTACAGCTTCGACGCAAAATTACCTCCCCACCATCCGAACGAACCAGCTCGGGCCGATGACGCTCGAGTCGCGCAACGCTGGCTCAAGCTGCTGGCCGCGCGCCGCGCGCATTTCCTCCTGCACCCCCGTGAACGCCGGCGCCCGGCGCGCCCGCGGCGCGTGGCGCATCGGTTGCTATTCGACGTCGCCAGCAGGCGCTCGAACGCAGACGGCGAGGCCGCGTGGAGGTTCCCGACCCACGCACGTCTGGCCGGAATCCTCCGGCCGATGCCCGCCCGACGACGCCCTGCCGACACGACAGAGAAAGGAGCCTTGCTGTCATGAACAAGATCGCCGTGCTGTTCGGAGGCTGTGTTGCGCTCGCGTCGATCGCGGCGGCCTCTCCCGCCCAGGCTGGCTGGACCGGCTACGTTTCGGAAGAAGACGCCCCCGCCTACTGTCCCGGCCCCGAGGCCGCCACCGGCTTCGCATGCTGGGGGGATTACTGCGACGAGGTCGCGCTGCACTGCAATGGATTGCCCTCCTGGAGCTCTCTGGACATCTCCACCAGGTACTGGACGAGCTACTTCTCCGAGGAGGGGGACAGCGATCTCGGCGAGCTGGTGTGCTCGGACGGCCCGAGCGGCGGCAGCTGCGAGGCGTTCGAGCTCGGCGACAACGTGCGCTACTGCTTCGGTGGCCGCGGGAACAAGGGCATCGTGACGGGCATCGATTGCGCGGACAGCCACTGCGACGAGATCTCGCTCGAGTGCACCAAACCTGCGGTTGGGCGCCTCACGAGCTGCTCCTGGTCGGACTGGCTGTCGGAGGAGGAGTGGTACGTACACTTCGGCACGAACCGGTTCATCACGGCGGTGGAGTGCAGCGGCGACTACTGCGACAACAAGCGGTTCTACGTCTGCTCGCTCGTCCAGTAGCGGCCCGGGCGCTGCGGCGCTCGCCGCGGGGTCGGCCCGGCGCCTCGTGCGTCGCGGGGCGCCGAGTTGTGATACTGCTCGTCTCCCGGGGGGAGAAGGAAAGCACCATGTCGGAGTCGAAGCTCGCCGCGCCGCAGATGGTCATCGACAGCCGTATGCTCTATTCGAGCTGGGTCCCAGCGGATCCGGCCGCCGCCGCGGCGCTCTTGCCGGACGGGATCAGGCCGGCGGAGAACAAGGCCATCTACATGAACCAGTACGTGGTCGACAAACCGGAGCAGACCTCCGGCTTCGGCGCCTATTCGCTCACCTACCTGGGGCTGGATCTCGCGGATCACACGACGCCCGACGGCGCGAGCCCGGCCCGGTTCTTCACGCACTACGTCAACTCCTCCGAGACGGTGCGCCGGTACGTGCGCGAGCGCGGCGTGCCGGCGTCGCCCGGGGCGACGACGCTCGAGCTGCACGGCAGAGAGCTCGTGGCGACCACCTCGGTCGACGGCGTGCCCATCATCCGGACCACGGCGCTCGTCGGCAACAAGATCGGCGTGGTCGCGCGCGGGCACCTCGCCTACGTGACGAAGGTCGACGGACGGCTCGTCGCCGGCAACTACCCCTATATCGCGGACATGGCCGACCCGTACGAGCTCCTCGCCGTCGAGTTCCTCGCGAAGGATCACCCGGTGTACGCGCTGCGGCCCGGGAGCCCGATCCAGGTGGTGAAGAGCGCCTCGTGGTACTCGCCCCGCAGCTCCTTCGTGTATCCGGGCGGAGAGCGGGACCTCTTCTGAAGGCCCCTCCCCCGGCCGCCCTTCGCTCCGGCGCGGCAGCGCGTGCCGGGAGCTGAAGCATCCCCCTCGAATCTTCCGGGAATATTCACAGGGAGACGGGGAGACGGGGAGACGGGGAGTAATTTTTTTAAAACTCCCTGTCTCTCCGCTTCCCTGTTCCATATTCCGCTACAATGCCGACCCAATGAGATGATTCGTCAGTACCAGGAGTTCACCGGGACGCCAGGAGAGCCAGGATTTTCTCTCCCTGGCGTCCTTGCGCCGGATGGCTCGACTTCACGTCGTCCGCCCCGCTTCGTCCGAGCGCCAGAGCGCCGTCCCCTGTAAGCCCGCCGCCGCCATGGCAGGGCGAGCGGCCCTGTACCCATCCTGCCCGCGCCGGCGAGCGCGCGCGCACCCACACCGAAGGACAGGCGGCCAGGGTGGATTGGATGGGATCTCGCCAGAGCGCGCGGCCGCGAAGGAGGGAAGGCTGGAAGACCCACGAGCGCTTGGTCCTCGATCGTCGCGCCGCGGGCGGCGACGGAGACACGCGCGGCCCCGTCGTGCACAACGCGGGTGCGGGTACGTCGGTTGCTCCGAGCCCGTCCGCGGCCGGAGCCGGCCGCTCGTACAAGGGAGAGAACGAATGAATCGACTGATTCGACTCGGAGCACTCTCGGCCTTCCTGTCGCTCGTCCTCTGGGGCGGCAAGGACGTGGCGGCCGCTCCGATCCCCGCCGCGCTGAGCAGCAAGCAGCTCAAGGACCTGACGACCGCGGACGAAGGCACCACGTGCCAGTCGCTCACGCCGAACCTCGTGCTCACCAGGCAGGATACCTGCGAGTTCGTCGGGCTCCTGTGGTCCACGGTCGGGCAGGCGTGCACCGTCGTCAGGGACAAGTGCCTGGCCGAGGGCCAGCAGCCGCCGGCGCGAGCGGACGAGGCGGCCACGGCGAGCTGTCTGCCGCCGGCCGAGGCGCGCGTCGGCTGCACCGCGACGGTGGCCGAGTACGAGGCGTGCATGCTGGCGAACGCCGAGAAGGTCCGAGCGCTCAGCTGCGATTCCACGACGAGCGCGCTCGAGGCCCCCGTCGCGGCGTGTGACCTCATCGCGCAGAAATGCCCCGATCTCGGCAACACCGACGAAGGCCAGGGCCAGGGCGAAGACCAGCCCTGACGCCGCCGCAAGGCGCGCCCCGCAGGACCCTGCCCGCCTCGATCCGGCCGCGAGGCGCGCCGCGGCTACAGCGCTGCGCTGCCGATCTGCTGGATCGTCGCCTCCACCCGCAGCCGCTCTCGCTGCTCCGGTGACGACTGGATGAGCTCGTTCAGCTTGCTGTAGATGACATAGAGCTTTCCGTCCCGGAGCACGCCGGTCGTCGGATAGACGTCGCCGAGCCGCTGGACCGCGCGCAACCTCGCGGTGCTCCAGCCGTCCTCGCTCGACAGCGAGAACGCGGCGTTCGACGCGACGCCAGCGGCCTGGTTCGCGACGACCACGAGATCTTTTTTCCCCACCAGGGTCAGCCCGTCGCCGCCCACGAACCGCTCGGCGACATCGACCCTGGCGAACCGCGAGGGGTTCGCGAGCGGCACCTTGAACAAGCTGCCATCACTCTTCTTGACCACCAGCAAATAGCCATCGGGGTGGACGACCACCCCGTTGAGGTTGATCCCATCGCCGGCGAATTGCTCGTCCCGCAGGAAGACGGCCGCGTTTCCCTGCGGATCGACCTTGTAGATGGTCGGCGAGAAGCTGTCGGTCACGTAGGCGTTGCCGGCCGAGTCCAGGGCGATGCCGTTCACGAGGTGAGCGCCGGGGGACAGCGGCGCGAGATCCACGTAGTGGATGGCCTTGCCCGTGGAGAGATCGTAGACCCCGACGGCGGCCAGGTTCTTCGGCCCCGCGGCAGATGGCTTGATGCTCGCGCCGAGATCGGAGCTCACCGCCCAGAGCCGCCCCCGCTCGACGTCCACGGCGATGCCGAGCACCGAGCAGAGGCGTGGGTCGTCGACGACACGGGAGACGCCGCCATCGCCGTCCACCGCGTAGATCGCGCCCTCCCTGAACGAGCTCACGAGGAATTTGCCTCGGCTGCCGTCGAATTCGATCGTCTCCGGATACAGCGCTGGCCTGTGGACGGTGATGGGCTGTCCCGTGCGCTCCAGGGTGACGACCTCCGCGCGCGCGCAGCCGGCGGCCGTCAGCCCCATCGTCGCGACCGCGCACAGAGCCCGGGCGGTCAACCCCGCACGCGCCGAGCGCGCAGCCGTGCGCCACGCGCTCGGCGTCCTCTTCATGATCGACATGTCAGCTCCTGTTCTGGACAGGCCCGTGCGGTGTGCGGAGCGCGCTACCGAGGCGCGCTGCCGGACGCCCGCGGGCGCCTCTCCCACGTCGTCCATTCGTCGACGAATCGCTCTTCGATCCAGGCCTTCGCGGCGCGCGCGTGCCTCAGCTCCTGGCGCAGCTCGAGCACGAGCACGGCAGCCTGGGTGTCCTCGCGCTGCGCGTCGGGGAGGAGCAGCGCTTCCTCGAGCCGCGCCTCGATCTCCTGCTCACGGCGCGCGAGCTCGACCATCTGCTCGCTCGCCGCGGCCGCGTCGGGCGGCGATGCCGTCGCGTCGAGGGCAGCGCCACGATCCCGCGCGAGCGCGCCGCCCGCGCCTGACGCGAGCAGCGGCGGCCGCGCGCGCGCCACCTGGACGCTCAGGCCCGCAGCCGCCACGCCGGCCGCGGCGAGGCTGGCGATGGCCCGCCGCCGGCCCCGAGGGCGCGGCGTGGATCGCGCCCGGCTCCCCGCATCCAGGAGGCGCCTGACGCGCGGAAGGAGCGCGCCCGCCGAGCGCGCCATGGCCGGGACCAGCGCGCGCCGCGGGGCGAGCGACGCGCCCGACGCGACCTGGACCAGCGCGCGCGCCAGACCGAGAGGATCCCCCGTGAGCTCGACGGCGCGATCATCGCAGGCGAGCTCCGCTGTCTGGCGGAAGCGGGACGACGCCCAGTGGACGAGAGGATGCGCCCACAGGACCGACTGCACGAGGCCAGCGGCCGGAAACCACAGCCCGTCGCGGCGCTCGATGTGCGCCAGCTCGTGCGCGAACACGGCGTCGACCTCGGCGTCGGTGAGGGCGGCGAGCCTCGCCAGCGGGACGCAGATCTCGGAGGCTCCGATGACGAGCGGGCTGCCGACACCGGCGCTCTCCGTCAGCGCGACCCGGCGCAGCCCGATCCGGGCGCGCAGCCGCTCGAGCCGCTGGAGCAGCCGCGCGTCCTGCACCTCCCTGCGCCCGCGGAGCCCACGCCACAGCAGCAGCGCCGACGAGGCGAACCGCAGCAGCCCCAGCGCGGCCGCTCCGGCCGTGCACGCGGCGAGCAGGTTCCACCCCTGGCTTCCCCCGGCGCGCCACGCCGGCGATCCGGCGCCGGCGCTCTCCCTGGTCGAGCCGCCGGCGTCCGGCGCGGCATCGAGGACCGCCGGCGCGGGGGCGTCCTCGATCGACAGGACGGCGATCTCTCCAGGAGATGCCGTGTCCCCGGGCGCGCGCTCGAAGCCCCATGACATCGCCGCCGCGAGCAGCAGTGTCGCGAGCGGACCGAACAGCGCCATCTTCCAGAGCAGGTGCCGCGTGGAGGACGAGAGGGATCTCCGTCGAGCCAGGAGCGCCGCCGCCCCGGTCCACACCGCGGCGTGGATCGAAGAGGTGAGCAGCAGCGCCAGCCAGAGGGCGGCCATGCCGGGCCAGGCGCCCGGCCCCGCGAGCAGGTGGAGCGCCAGGATCACGCGCCTTTCTCCTTGATCAGCCGCTGCATCTCCTCGAGCTCTTCAGGGCTGAGCTGCTCCGACTCGAGGAGCTGCGCGGTGAGGGCCGACGCCCTGCCGCCGAAGAACGAGCGCAGCACGCGGTGGAGCACGCCCCTGGCCGCCTCCTTCTGGTCGACCGACGCGCGGTACACGAACTGCCTGCCAGACCTCTTGCGCTCCACCCACCCCTGCTGGCTGAGCCGCTGCAGCAAGGTCGCCACCGTCGTGGGAGCGAGCTCCCGCCCGTCCTCCGCCATCGCCGAGACGACGTCCCCGACGGTGCCTTCCCCGACGGCCCAGAGGGCCTTCATCACCGCGAGCTGCAGATCGGTCAGCGCTTCGGTTCCCACGACGACAAGTGTCGTTCATGGGCGGCCGTCCGTCAACTACAAATGTAGTCGCGTGAGCTCCGGGGCGGAGGCCGCCGGGATCCCGGGCCCGGTCGGGCCGCGCTTTACGTCGGCAGCTCCTCGAACTGGGGGAAGGCGTCCGTGATCTGATGCCAGGGCGCCTTCGAGCCGACGTGGATGTGGTGATCGGGCCCCTTCGCCGGCGCGCCGTCGAGCGTGCCGAGCTGCACGTGCGCGAACCGCTGCTCGCGGACGACGTCGTACACGGGCGAGAAGCATTGCTGGCAGACGCAGCGGTACCCGTCCTCGGACTCGCCGACCCGGAGCAGGTGCTCCCGCCCCGCGGTGACGCGGAGCCTGTCGATCTCGATCCCGCCGATGGCGGCGCAGGCGGCGCCGGTGCGCCTCCGGCACCTCGAGCAATGGCAGTAGAAGGCGTAGCCGAACGCGTCGTCGACCTCGAAGCGCACGGCACCGCAATAACAAGCTCCGTTCAACATGGCCCGTTGATCTCCCTCGAACGCGGCGCCTGAGAGCGCCGCTCCGGCTCCCTCGAACGCGGCGCCTGGGAGCGCCGCTCTGAACCTCGCGCCCCCTCACCCGTCGGGGAACGGGATGAACTCGATGTCGTCGCCCGGCACCTTGGGAAAGAGCCCTGCCTTCCAGTCCTGCTTCGCGCGCTCGATGCGCTCCGGCGAGCTCGAGACGAAGTTCCACAGGATGTGGCGGTCGCCGTCGAGCGCGGCGCCGCCGAGGAGCATCACGCGGCTCTGCGAGAGCGCGCGGAGCTCCGGCTGCGCTCCCGCGCGGAACACGAGCATCGTCCCCTCGCCGAAGCGCTGGCCCTCGCAGCCGACCGACCCGTCGATCACGTAGGCCGCGCGCGCCGCGTGCTCCTCGGGCAGCGGGAGCGTCGCGCCCGGGTCGAGCTCCGCGTGGACGTAGAGCGTCGGCGACAGGACGCCGACCGGCGAGCGCGCGCGGTAGGCCTCCCCCGCGATCACGCGCAGTACGGCGCCTTCCCGGGTGACGACGGGGATCGTCGCCGCCGGGTGGTGCTCGAAGCGGGGCGCGTCCTCCTCGTGCTCCATCGGCAGCGCGAGCCAGCACTGGACGCCGTGGAGGTGCGCCTCGTGCGCCAGGTCGCCGCGCTCGGAGTGGACGATGCCGCGCCCGGCGACCATCCAGTTGACGTCGCCCGGCCGGATCGGCTGCGCCGTGCCGAGGCTGTCGCGGTGGAGGATCTCCCCCTCGAACAGGTACGTCAGCGTCGCGAGCCCGATGTGCGGGTGCGGGCGCACCGAGATGCCCTGCCCCACGGCGAAGCGCGCAGGGCCCATGTGGTCGAAGAAGACGAACGGGCCGACGAGCCGGCGGCGGACCGACGGCAGCACGCGCCGCACGGAGAAGCCGCCCAGATCGCGGGCGCGCGCGTCGATGACGAGCTCGATCGCGTTCGCGGACGAGTCCACGCAGGCGGGTTCATGGTCGGCGTAACGGCTCATCGGGGGCTCCTTCGCAGCGCTGGGCGGGGGTGCGCGGGGCGTCGCCTCGGTCCAGGGATCGCTACCCTAGCCCAGGAGGCGCTCCGGATGTGTAGCGGCGCGTCGCCCAGGTGTTTGTGTGGCTGCGTGTGAGGTGGTGCCAAGCCGCCGGGGGCCTGCCGTGAGCGCGGAACCGGGGAAGTTCTTGGGCAACGAATAATTCGCGCATCCACGTCGGCCGTGCCCAGCCGAAGTCACGCGGGCACCGTCGAGCAACTGCTCCAGGCGCCGCCGGTGCGCTGGATAGACCTTCCGCTGGCCGTTGTTGGCGCGATGGTTACGGAGGCCCATCGAGTCTTCGGCGAGGAAACGCAAGCGGACCCGGCTGTTCGTCGAGCGGGCGACCAAGAGTTCTTGCGCGATGCATGCCGGCGTCCCTCCGGCATCCAACCTCAGCAGCATCAAGCAGCGGATTCGGTGGGCTCCATCCCGCGCCGTACGGGCTCTTTCCCGCAGTACCCGCTTGTTACGGGAACGAAGCCGAAGAACGTTGTCCCCATCGGCCTCTCCCCCTCGTGGTGGATTCCTTCACCAAGCGCCCACGAGCGTACGGAGAGGCCGACCTGCAAGCTTCACGTTCAAGCCCTTGGAATTGCTAGTATTCCCGAATCAGGATCGGCTATTTGAACGGCGCATGGCACATACCAACGGGCGCCGGCGGATCGTCCTTGCATCTGCGGCACGCAAGCTGGGCTGAACACATGGAGCGTACAGGTGCACGGATGCGCAGCGCCGAAGGACTAAAGTTTGACCCCAAGCATGAGAACCGCGTTAAGCTTTACGCGCGCGCCCCGCCCGCGCCATGTGAGCGCCGATACAATGCAAGCTACCCATAATACGGTCGTAGCCGTTCGCACAAGTGTCGACGATAGGTCGGATCTTTCAAGGAGCGCATCCGCAATGACTGCAGATCGCTACAGTTTACGCGAGGAGAATATCCAGACTCGGCACGGTTGCGATCTGGCCCACATTCGGCAACCCTCTATCCTGCGATTGTACTGGAATGGCGTTCGATGAGATACTTCGGCTCCAAGGGATCGACTGTGGAGCGACTCTACGAGCTAATCGCGCGTGAGATTCCATCGGGTTCATTCTGTGACCCGTTCGGAGGGATTGGCGTTATTGGATCCTTCTTCAAGTCCAAGGGCTACGCGGTTTGGACCGGAGACATTCTTAGATTCGCACACTACTTCCAGATTGCACGCGTTCAGCTAGAACATCGACCCCGATTCAACACACTGCGCAAGAAACTGCGACTCGACCGCGTAGCGGACGTCGTTGCGACGCTCAACCGCGCACCTTCGTCCGACGGCTGGTTTGCCTACGAGTATGCGGTTCGCCGTCAATTCTTTCACCCTCAAAACGCGCGCCGCATCGACGGGTGCCGGAGGTTGATCAGAGCATGGCGCCGCCGCGGGTGGATCACCAGTGCTGAACATGCGGTGCTCGTCGCATCGCTCATCGACTCGATGGACCGAGTCGCCAATACGGCGGGCACGTACTACGCCTATCTCAAGGAATGGCATAGAAAAGCCAAATCGCCGTTCGAATTCTCGCTCATTCCACCGACGTCGGGTCATGCAAAATGCAAGAGTTCGCTTGAGGATGCACGCATCCTGGTTCGAAAATCACATTTTGATGTCTTGTACCTGGATCCCCCTTACAACCAGCGATCGCACGCACACTACTACCATCTTCCTGAAACGATTGCGGCGGACGCAAGCCCCGCGATCCATGGCTCTTCCGGGATTCCGAATAAGCTTCCGTCACCCTCCGACTTCAATAAGCCGGGAGTGGCCTTCGATGCACTAAGGGATACACTCGACGGAGCAAAGTTTAAGCTTCTTGTGATGCATTATGCCGATGATGGAATCATTCATCCGCTGGACCTCATGAGTCTGCTCCGCGAGTACGGCCGCGTGCAGCGACGTACGCTCATCAGCAAGGGGTACACTACCAAGTGTGGCGCGCGGGAGACGCCACATGCGGTGTATCTGGTACACCATGGCTGACTTATTGCCGCGCTGGGACTCGGACAACGTCGAAAGCCTCCGGCAATTCGCGGACGTGCAACTTGTTGCGGTAGACATTGATGGTACCGTGGTTTCCACCCAAACCGCCGACGTCTTCAGGAGCATCGCAAAGCTCCAGCGGACGTTGAGCCAACCGCGGCACGGTGTTACCCTGATTATCGCGACCGGAAGGACACTCGCGGGCGTGCTCCCCGTGGTTGCCCCCCTCGGCCTTCCTCCAGCTACGCCCTTGGTGCTCTATAACGGGAGTGTTGTCGTCACCCACAATCGCGACACCACCCTGCTACATCGCTCAATTCCGAATGAAGCACTGGGTCATGTATTGACCCTTGCAGAGCGCTATCGTGCAAGCGTGTTTGCCTACATTTATACGGGCACCGAGGCACAGCCGCTGGGCTTGTCACAGGTAAAAGAACTCGTTTTAGGATGGTCCTCCGGCAGTGCAGTTCCGCCAGAATTCAACGGGATGGACGTCCAGTGGCGGACAAATTACGGGTCGGTACCGGACTCGGCAGCGCCCTCAGCGATCTTGATCGACATCTCAACGCTAGGTACGCATGGCGCCGAGCTTCTCCTGCATCTCCGTGACATTCGCGGCATTTCGCCAACTCAAAGCGGACCGCGGCTAATCGAGATCCGTCCTGATGGCAGTAACAAAGCGATGGCACTCGGGCATGTTGCTAATAGACTGCACATTGCTCGCGAACATACATTGGCGATCGGCGACAATGATAACGATGTCGAGATGCTTCGCTGGGCTAAGATTGGCGTCGCTGTCGCCACAGCATCACCGGCTGCGCGCTCGGCCGCTGGCTTCATCTGTCACTATGGCGTAGCCAAGGGCGTCGTCGAAGTTTTGAAAACGATTAGGCACGCAAAGCGGTTCTTCTCCGAGCGGGGCAACAGACATGGCTGATGATAGATCCTGGCTCGATGTTCTTCATGCGGTCGTGCGCTCCTACGAGCACCGACTGTTGACCGAACGAACCTTCGCGACAGACTTTCAAAGGCTCATTTCAGCGCCCGATTCGCCATTCGAGGCAGCAGTGTGTCAGATCGTCCGCAAGCCTCCATTCGAAGAGGTTCAGGTTGGAACCAGCGGCAGCGGCCCTGCGAGCGATGTCAAGACCGTGCGCGACATGGACTCGTTTGCGACGTTTGCCCGGCTGTCTTTCTGGTGGAAAAGGACGCCGTCGCATGATGTGAATTTTTCCGATGAAGTCACATCGGCAGTCATCGAGTTGGTGAAGGCGTACTGGAAGGGGTCGTTCCGAGACTCCAAGTCACGGCTTGTGTCGTTTCAGTACGAGGCTGTTAACAAACTCGCCAGCGAATCGATTTCGAGTCTACTGGACGAAGGAGAAATCGTATGCGTCTTCTTTGCCGATCTGGATCAGTTTAAGCTCGTAAATGATCACCACGGCGAAGAAACTGGCGACCGGGTGATCCTCGAGTTTGGCGCGGAGCTAGACCGTAGCGCGCGTGCAGATGCCGTTGTTCTGCATCGAAGCGGCGATGAGTTCTCCCTACTTTTTCCTGCAAATAGTATCGAGGACGGCCTGCTTCTCGCACGACGCGTGATGTCGGCCGTTAACGCTTACGAGTTTCGCATCGAACCGGCACGCGTCGGAATATCGATGGGAATTGCCCCACTCCGACGGGGCGATACCGTACCGTCGTATGGCGAATTAGAGTCTCAGGCCGAGCGTGCGTTAAAACCGCGTTCTGGTCCGAACCAGGGAAAGCAGCGTGGGCGTGCACGCGTATGGTGTGAGACCAATGTGCCGACGTGTCCGCGCCGGGAGCAGCATAACGAAAGTATCGCAGTTGCACTGCTGAAGTCCAACATCGCGTCAAAGCGGCCGTTTTTGAGCCCATGGCTGAACCTAATTTCGGAGCGGGCCGCTGACTCGGTGGCGGACGATAGGATGGACGCCGCCGAATTGGATGGTCCGATCACCGAGTTGCTGCAATGGATCGGGCCTCAATTTGATGCGTCCCTCCTCTGCGCCGCGCAACCCTCCGGCGCTGTGGGCAGCCTTGCCCCGAGCTTCTCTCAGCTTGACTGCCTGTTGGCCATCGCGCATGGGCTGTACCGTGGAATCTACCAGCGAGGGATCCGCCCGGATAGCTCCACGGAACTGCTTGTTGTTTCTACCGGCACGGAGTGGTTACTGCAAATCGCACCTGACCGGCGGCCGCTTTTTGCGCTGCCCACGCCTGATGAGCTCGACGAGGACCGCACGCTCCGCTTGGGTGGATTCGCTTCTAGGTCTGATGAAGCGAGTGATAAGGCGCGCACCAGGCGGGCGCTGTTGGTACGGATCGGTCACGAACGGATTCGGCTACCAGAAGCCCTCTTCGCGGAGACGGTTGTACTTGACGATCGCCCGAACCGTGGCGGCGGCCTCCCCGATTTCTGGGAAGCAACCGTGGCTCGCCTTGTCGCTCACGTCGCCACCAACGAGAATGATGTCATTGTATACGCATTGGGCAATGCGACATCGGGTGCACAGACGATCGCAAAGCTACGAGATGCTGAGAACTGGCCAACCAACGCCGAGCAAATTGCATACAAGACGGGCATGTCTCTGAAAGACATCGGGATAGCGTCGAAGAGAATCGCTGGCAATTTTTTTCACATGGATACGGAAGAGCAACTCGTGGTGCATCTTGTCGATCACCTCATGGCTCCCATCCATGTTCGGACTTCGAGTCAACCGACGTCTCGGTCTCATTCGCGCTACTTGCGGCGCGAGTTGGAAACCAAGGGCATGGAGTTGACGACATTTGACGGTTGTCGAGTTCGCACAATTGCTGAAGCGTACCCTCTCGTCGTCGAGATTGCGCGAAAAGCCGGGACGGGTGCGAATGTCCGCGATCAGTCGGGTTCGCTTTTGAGCGAGCTGATTGATTTTCGGGTTCATTTGACTCAGCCGACTCAAGACATGATTCCTGCATTCTACGAGGCGGAAAGCGCCTCGCTCGACCAGTATTTTCGAAGCGAGTTCTGTGAGCAGGACGGCCTCTTCGCGAAAAAGCTTCGTGAAACCAGACAACTTGAAGCTGTGGTCGCACATGTGGCGAAGGTGCTCTCCGATCCGCTTCGCCAGGCTACCACGCGGCGCGCAATATTGGTCATTCCTCATGAAATTCCACCGAGCGGGGAAGACATTGCTCCTCTGGGACTCGTATCTGTGCGGATTGTTCCGCGCCTCGTCGCGGGCGGTGTTCGGTTGTCATACAGCTTCTCTTGGCGAACCGTTGAGGCGCTCGTAGGGTTCCCATACAGCATTTACGGGTCGGTTAGGTTCGCGGAATACGTTACCAATCTGGTGCAGCAACGAGTGTCACATCGACCCGGCAGAACAATTGAAATCGGGGAGGTGTCGTACCTCGCGCATAGCTTGCACATGTTTATGGATCAATATGGCCAGAATATTGCCCGGCAGATTGTCGATGATGCGAGCATCTAAGGATGCCATAGACTTGACTTCTTTACAGTTGGCGCGATTCGCTCAAGCTGCAGCTGACATGCGATGGTGTTTCTGGCATTTGCGAGTCGAACTTCATCCTGATTGTTATGGCTTCGGGTGGGGTGTCCGCGCTTCGGCTTCTATGGAGGCACCCCAATTCTCAGGTGGCCGGAGCGTCGCGTGAGCTTGACCGAAGCCCTGTCGGGCGCAGAAATCTGGTTCGTACTCGCTGACGATACGCCGGGAGCTGCCCGATGCCTTATCGAAGCTCGGTGTGTTTTCGTTTATCGACACGGCCTCATATTTGTTCAAGTCGAGAGCGATGCTGCCGCGCAGCGGCTTAGCACGTTGATGTGCGGCGTTCCAAGCCAGCGCTATCTTGACAGGTTCTATTTGCCCAGCCTGCATGAACCGCGACAGAAGGAGCGATTGATAACGCTATTCTTTGATGCTATAGCGGCGAGCTACGATCGTCTAATTGATCGTGACCGAAACATTAGTAACGTTCGATTCATGCTGAACGTGATCAGAGACAACTTGCCGCGTAGTGCGACTAGGACGATCGTTGACCTAGGCTGTGGAACCGGCGTGTCATTGGTCGTTGCGCGAGAACTGGGGTTCGACATCGTCGGCGTCGACCCCTGTCCGTCCATGAGGCGCATTGCGCGTGCTCGTGGGATGCAGGTCATAAGCTCGAGGGCCTTTGCGAATCGGCATCAAGAATACGCGGCGGCGATCGCATCCTATCTGCTGCATCTGCTGGCCTCCCTTGACGTAGTCCGGTCTGCCTGGGAGCACTTGTCTCCAGATGGGATATTCATGGGTAACTGTCATAAGGGGGTGAATCACGCCGAAGTGTCGGCGCTTCTTGGTGGTTTGGGCGGCACATCATTGCGGCACTCCGTGTCTTCAGACTGTGTGAGTCATGGCCCGTATGTCGCGTTTGCCAAAAGAAACTGAAGGGGCGCCGTTCCTGCCGCTTGCGGCCGTGGAGGAGTCGCTAGCGCGGGGCGGGGTGCCGCACGAGGTGAGTGGGCTTCTTCTAGAGCTGGTCCACATGGGTGTGCTGCCGCGCTATACTGCGGCCGATGCAGAGGTGGTGCTCCAAGACGATCTCTTGGAGGTGATGGCATGCATCGACGCGGCCCTTGAAGATCCGCGTGCGGTGGTTTTTCAGGCGGATCTATTCTCTCGTGGTGCGCTTTCTTCGTTTCCCGTACTTCCCGGAACGACGGTTGAGCTGCTCCGTAATCCGGAGGAACTGCCGCACGCGTTCTCACCTGCAATTCGCAATCTGCTGCGCACTGTCGCAGCCGTCAAACTGGGAGACAAGGAAAAGCTGATCAACTACATTGGGGCAAGCAGACTACTGACGTCCTCAAGGGTAGCCTTAGAGCATTCGATTGAGCAGGTTGAGCGGGCCAACATCATCTCCGGACAACGGGCGAGCACGTTTGCGAATTCGGCTTATTACATGGGGTCGAAACGAGCGTTGGCGGGATTCTTGGTTGAGGCGCTGGCCGGTATTCTGCCCCCAGATGGGGTAGTTTTCGATCTGATGTGTGGCTCGGGTGCAGCGTCAGGGGCGTTTGCATCGACATGGAGGACGATCGCATCGGACGCCCAGGCATTCTCGATTCACCTGGCGACCGTTCAGGGAGGCGGGATGACTGTGGCGCGCGCAAGGGCATTGTTGAGCCGGATCATGCCAGCGGCCCGCGAGCACGTTGTCACCTTGCGCCCGCTCCTCGGGGAGTTGATGACGATCGAAGATGACATCATGCACGGCAACATCGACGAGGATGCCGTAAGAAGATACCGCGAGTTTGTTCGTGCGGTTCCGGTGTATCCGTCGTGCGCAACCATGGGATCGTGGAATCCATCATCGGAAGTGCACCGGCGTAAGGCCGGGGCGCGCGAAACCCCGTACCTCTTGTTTGCGGCCTATTTCGCAAATGTATACTTCGGGCTTCGCCAGTGTGTCGAGGTCGACAGCCTCAGGTTTGCAATAGAGTCAGTCGCCGAACACCAGGACAGGACATTTGCGCTAGGCGCACTGGTAGCTACACTGAGCGCTCTAGGTACCACCTATGCCGCGCACTTTGCACAGCCGCCGATCAGGTGCGCTGAGGACATTTCGGTAGCCAACCTACATCGTATACTTGATACCAGAGGAAGGTCCGTATTTCATGAATTTGAGATGCGCCTCTTGAGTCTTGCGGAGGCGAGCGAGGGGTGCAGGTACCCAATTGAGCCAGTCGAGGGCCCATGGTCAAATGCTCTTAAATGGGCACAACGAGAGCTGCGCAATCAGCCGGTCGCGGTCTATGTAGATGCGCCTTATACACGTGATGAGTATAGTCGATACTACCATCTTTTGGAAACTGCCGTAACATACAACTATCCGTCATCGGATGGTGTCGGTCGGGTTCCGAGTAAGCGAGCCGGCGATCGTTTTGCGTCGGAGTTTTTTACTCGATCAAGAGAACGATTCGAGCGCACGTTGGCGACGATTATCTCGACGGTGGTCCAACAGGGGTATACGTGCGCGTGGAGTTGTGCGAGTTCCGGTGTTCCACGGATCGACGCCGTCATAAGTCAGGTTGTTGGTTCGACTGGAGTATCGGTTAGGTCGGTTGCGGCGGCGTACTCGCACAAGGCGCAAGGCGGCCGTCGTGCGAAGGAGGTTGTCGAGTACCTTCTGATGTTTGGTTCGGCGCGCAAGGCATGAAATGGGCGGATGCGGATAGGACATTGTAGCGCCCTGTTGACGCTCAGGCTGGCTGATGGTCCGCCGAGCAAGCTGCTTGATGGCCATCGCGGGCGTGCGCGGTTGCGGTCAAGCAGAGCGATGGCCATCGCTCGGACGCGCGCCGCAGGGCAGCTCGCAATGGCCATCATGGTTGGTGGCCGTCGGCGCCGGCGAGGTGTCCCTTCGCCAGGGCCGAGGTGGCGCCCGTCGTGTGGGTCAGCGTCAGCTGCCGTCCGTCCCCAGGTCGCCGACGATGCGCGCCATCACGTCACGCTCGACGAGTTTCTTCTTCCGTCGCGCCGTAAGCGCCCGGCCATCGCCATGGGCACGGCCCCTTGCGGCTCTCGCCGCGGTCGACGATGCTGGGCGCGGGCGGCGTCGGCCCACGACTCGGCGCGGGCGCAGGCGGTCCTGAAAGAAGGCCCGGCGAGGCGGCATCCGCCTGCGTCGCCGGCCGAAGCTCGCGTTGTTCAGGTCGCGTCGACGTCGCCGGCGCTCGGAGCAGCACGCGGCGATCTCGCCCATGCGTCGGGCAGCAATTCGTCCAGCCGGTCGCGCGGCCAGCCTGCCTGCAGCTTGCCGATGACGTCTGTCGCCCAGGCGAGCGGGTTGACTCCGTGCATCCGACACGAGCCGAAGATCGTATAGCCGACGGCCAGGCGCTGAGCGCCCTTGTCGGAGCCCGCGAATAGATAGTTCTTTCTTCCGAGGGCTACACGTCTTTAGCTGCCGCTCGACCTCGCCGTTATCTATCTCGAAGCGCCCATCCGTGAAGCAGCGCCGCCACGCAGCCTCCTGATTGATGGCGTACTGGGTAGCGATGCAGAGCGGCGTGCCTGGCACGAGCCGCAGGTGCAGCTCGTTAATCCACTGATACAGCTCGTCCACAACGGGGAGCGACCGCTCCTGCCGGCGCGCCAGGCGCGGCTCCGTGGAGAGCGCCTCCTCTTTGCAGGTCGCCTCGATTCGGTAGATGGCCTTGAAGTACGAGAGCGCCACCGCCGCTCGCGCGTCGCCGCCCTTGGCCGCCTTCTCGAACTTGGCGCGGATGTGCATCCCGCAGCCGAGCCGGCGCTCCTCGGGCACGATCATCTCGCCGTCGTCGCCTCCGCGGAGCATCGCGCCATAGCCCGCGTACCCATCGCCCTGCAAGTAGCCGGTGAAGCCCTGCAGCAGCGCGGCTGGATGCTTCGCCTTCCAGTCCGGTGCGTACAGGAACGCCACGAGATCCGCTCCGACGAAGGCCCAGATGTGGCCTCGCTTCACCCCCGCCGGATGATCTCGATCCAGCACCCGCATCCCCGTGTCATCGGCGCGCAGATAGAACGAATCCAGCACCCGCTCCCCGAGCCTCTCGGCCACGGGAGCGAGCACATCGAGCGCGAACGCGGACCAGTCTCCCAGCGTCGACGGCGACAGCGACACGCCGAAGCGCGCGTACTGCTGCGTCTGCCGGTACAGCGGCATCGAGTCCTCGAACTTCTCGACAAGGATGCTGGCGAGCAGCCCCGGTCCCGGACGCCCTCGGTCCATCACCTTCTCGCTGTCCGCCGTCGTTACGCCCTGCTCCGGGCAGCGCGGGCAGGCGAGCTTCTCCCGCTTCTCCTCGATGATCTTGAACTGCGCCGGCACGAACTCGAGCACTTCGCTCGTACGATGGCCAATGCACTTCTTGTCCGCGCCGCACTGCGGGCACGTCCGCTCCGCCTCGGGGACGGGCACCACGCGCGTCTCACGCGGCAGGTGTTCGGGAAGTGGCGCGCGCCCGCCTCGTCCTCGCGGCGGCTTCGGCGGCTCAGGGGGTTGCGGCACCAGCCCCTGCTCCGGCTGCGGCGGAGCGTCCGCGCCGAGCTCCGAGCCCGCCGCCCCCGGCGGCGCTTCCGCCCCGAGCTCTGCGAACATCAGCATCAGCTGCTCGGTAGAGACCTGCTGGCTCTTGCGGCCGTACAGCTCGCGCAGCGCGCTCGCGAGCCTCGCCGACAGCGCGGTGTTCTTGTCGCGCAGCTGGACCAGCAGCCCGAGCACCAGCTCGATGAGCTCCGGAAGCTGCCCGGCGGCCGCCAGCTGCTCGAGCTTGCTCCGCACGTCCGCCAGATCGGCGGGCAGTTGTGCCTGGGACTGAAGAGGACTGGTCACGTGGCGCGCGAGATAGCTATCCCGCGCGAATCCATCAAGCTTTGCTTCGACGGAGCAATTTTTCTCACGCTGGGCCTCCAGCGCTTGCGCCGCACGGCCTCGGACAGGTCGAACCCTTCGAGCATCAGCGACAGCTCGGCCGCCTCGACCTCGACGTGGGTGGCCCCCTTGGGCAGGTCGCCGGCGAGATGGAATCGCCCGCGAGCCAATTTCTTCGCCACGATCATGTAGCCGGTGCGGTCCCAGAACAAGACGCGCACCTGGTCACCTCGCCGATTCCTGAACACGAACAGATGCCCACAGAGCGGGTCGGCTCCGAAGCGCTGAGAGACCAAGGCCGACAGCCCATCAAAGCTCTTGCGCAGGTCCGTGGGCTCGGCTGCGATGTACACCCGCACCGACGGCGGCAGCGTCAGCACGGCGTCTCCTCGGCCGCGAGCGCCAGGACCCGCTCGAGCGTGGCCGGGTCGAAGCCCGGCCGGACCCGCACCACCCGCCCGTTGGGCAGCGCGATCTCGATCGGCTCCGGCACGATGGCCGATGCGTCCGTCACCACGTGGACCGGCAGAAAGCGTGGCGCTTCGGTCAACGACGACGGCGAGGGCTGGTCAGCTCGCAGCTTCCAGCGCCACCAGTACAGCTGCTTCGGCTTGTACCCTTCGCGCCGCGCGAACTTCTCGGCGCTCAGCCCGCTGCGCTCCCATCGCTCCACCCGATCGGCCCACTCCACCCTCGTTGCCATCGCTTCCTCCTTCGTCGCGATGGGAACTGGTAACCGGCCCCGACGGGCTGGTCACGATGGCGGTGGTCGGGCGGTTACGTGTTCCCTGCCTTGACGTCGGGAACATAAACATCGTCCAGCGCGTGTGCGGCTCGCCACTCTTCGACGGTCAGTCGGTGATGGGGGACGGTGTGTCTTGTCGAAGGCGCCGTCGTGGAGCATGAGATCCCGAGAGCTGCCATCGCCAAGAGGTTCAGTGCGACCCATGGTTTGCTGCCCATCCATCGCAACACGTTCCGCCGCAAGGCTCGGCCGTCAAGACGTCGAGCACGATGATACCCTCGCCGGCTACGACGACTGCCCAAGGCACGCTTCTTCAAACTCAAACATGCCATCTTGCTCACCCTGCTCAAGCTTTTCCCTCACTAGGGAATAAGGGACGTTGGGAGGCACGTCCACAGCAGCCAGCCGCGGCAGATCACTGAGCTCCGAAGCGCAGCCAAGGGCACGAAGCTCCTCGCGCGTTTTCTGGACGTCCTCTTCACGAGCAAACCACAGGCGTATGGTGCTGTGGCCTGATGGCTTTACCAAGCTATCGTACCAGAGGTCCCCGTCTGGCCCCCGTCGCGCCGTTACCACATCGCCATCTGCAACCTCGCGAGCGTAAAATGGAATATTGTCCAGTTGATAGCCGTCCTCATGGGGGATCGCCCATAGGCTCTCGACTTCATAATGGTCGGGGATGCCGCTGTCGTACTTAAATAGAATCTTTACGTGTGTCATTGGTATGTCACCGGTCTGACTTGCGGAGGTTGCAATCGCGACAGAGGATCTGACCATTCGACGGGTCCCCGTCGCCACCTTTGCTTCGCGCGATGATGTGATCCCGTTGGCGCTCGTTACCGGGCGGTCTCACGCCTGCCTCGCTCCTCTTTGCGGGGACTACATCGGTTCCGCAATTCGTGCACTTGTTCGCGCCACCGTTGTTCGACGCATTTGCCGCATCGATCTCTTTCTTTCCCTTGGATGTAAAGCTCTTGCCTGCTCTGGGACCGCCCGTTGTTCCGTCCATGGTGGGCGCCGTCCCCTGCGGGCTCTTGCTCCCCGATCCTTGCGACATCAGCGCCTGCGTCAGGCCCTGGATCCCTGCCGCGATGTTCCCGACCCCACCGACGACCAGCCCGGCCGAGACGACCATCGCAGGCACACCGACCGCCGCGCCGATGCCGGTGGCGCTCGTGACGCCACCGAAGACCTCCCCCGTCACGCCACCGAGCGTGAGCGCGATCCCGCCCACGATTTGCCCGATGGCCAGGCCCATCCTGGCTTCCGGTGTCCCATGGGCCAGCACGCCCCCGGCGTCCAGCAGCTCGTGACCCACGCCGGCGAAAGGAACGGACCCGAGCAGCAACCCGGCGACGAACCCTCCCTCGAGCTGGACATAGGGGTTCTGCGACCAGTCGATCGGCGCCGTGGTCACTGGCTGGGGCACATACCCGGACGAGCTTCCGGTCGTGCTGACATCGACAGGCGGGGCCGCCGCGCCGACCTCCGCAGCTTCCCGCGGACCTTCTACCAGGCTGGGAACCGTCTTGATGCATTCGAGGCCCATGCAACCGGACTCGATGATGCGCTGTACTTCGGGATCCTTGGCATACTCCGGATCGACCGGAACCGGGGGACCCGGTTCGAACCCGCTCGGATCCACGAAGTTGAGCGGGCTGTTCAGCACATAGCTGTACGGATTCCAGCTCTGCCCGAAGAGCGGGATCGAAATGATCGGATCCGTCGTCAAGAACCGCCCGATCCTGGGATCGTAGATCCTGCCCGTCAGGTTCACGAGCCCGAGCTCGTCGTCGCTCTCGTGCCCGGTGAACCCCTGCGTCGTCTCGCTCGGGAACGACGCAGGCGGGCGCTCTCCCCAGACGGGGTTCCTGCGCTGCCCGAACGGGTCGTAGCTCCGCCGTTCGATCACGTCGCCGTCCTTGTCGGTGAGCGCATCGACGGAGCCGAGATGGTCGACATGCACGTAACGGGTGCCGTCGTCCGAGCCTCCCCGGGTCACGATCGCTACCACGCGCTCCGGCGAGTGGACATGGTACCGGTGCTCCACGACGCCTGACGCCGCATCGGTGACTCGTTCGTACAGATCGCCGAAGTAGAGCGTCTCCTTTTCCGGCGTGGTCTTGCGGATCCGCTGCTGGCCGCCGTCGTAGCCGAACGTGATGGTGCTCGCGCCCTGCGTGATCTGCTCCGGCAGGTCGAACGGCGTATAGCGCACCGTCGTGCCGCCGGGCCGCGCCGTCTGATTACCGACAGCGTCATGCGCGAAGGTGTCCGTACCCGCGCCGGTGATCGCATGCGGGTGCAGCGGGTCGTCATACGAGAGGTCACCGACGTCCGACTTGAAGGTGAGATTGCCGTTCGGGTGGTAGTCGTAGCGGAGCGCGCAGGGCGCCGCCGAGCTCTCGAGATCGCCGAAGTACGCGCACGTCAGCCGATGGAGCGAATCGTACCGGAAGCGCTCCGTCGTGTTCTCGGGCTGGAGCGCGTCGGTGCGGCGCGTGAGATTCAGGAGATCATCGAACCCGTAGTCCAGGTCCTGCACCTCCCCCGCGCCGCTCTGCGTCGCCAAGTGCCTCAGGCGCTGCTTGTCGGCGAAGTAGGTCCGCTCCGTGACGGCGCCGTTGCCGAACACCTCCTCCCGGAAGCGCCCCGCGTTGTCGACGTCGGCCAAGCGCCAGTAGGCGAGGTTCGTTCCGCTGTCGCGCACGGCGAGCACATGGCCGTGCGCGTCATGGCCGTGGGCCACGACGAACGGCGCCGCGCCGGCCGGCGCCGGGTACGTGACCGTCTCGACACGGCCGAGCTCGTCGTAACCCAGCCTGGCCTCCAGGGGAGAGCCCTCGCCGTCGATTCGGAGCGAGATCGTGTCGAGCTGCCCGCGGCCGGTGTACCCGTACGCCTTCTCTCCATCCGGGCTCGCGAGCGTGTGCAGCTTGCCGACGCCGTGCGCCGCGGTGTCCCAGGTCCACGTGGTCGTCAGGCTCTCCGAGCCGTCCTGGTCCACGCGTGAGCGGGGTCGACCGAGCGCGTCGTACGTCCACGTGACCTTTCGCTCGAGCGCATCGGTCGACGAAATCAGCTCGCCGAAGCCGTCATGGATCGAGACCGTCGTGCCCCGATCGGGATCGTCGAGCTGACGGACGCGGCCGAATGCGTCGCGCGTCGTGCGCGTCACCGCCTCGCCCGGATCGGTGACCGTGTGCAGCTGGCCAAATGGGCCGTACCCGTAACGGGTGATCCCGTCGGCCGCGTCGGTGATGGTCTTGATGCGCCCCAGCGGGTCCTGCTCGGTCACGGTCACATGGTCGAGCGGGTCGGTGACGCGCACGCGAAGGCCATCGTACGCCGTCGTCGTGACCGCGTTCCACGGCGTCGTATGGCGCACTTCGCGGCTCGCGGCATCGTACTCGTAGCGATCGTACAAGATCGCGCTCTCGGGCGTGTCCTCCCTGACCGGTACCGAGCGCCGCGCGATGTGCTCGCCCAGCGCGTCGTACACGACTTCCTGCATGATGCGCTTCGCATCGCCCGAGCCCTCCGACGGTTCCGGTTCGGGCCCGTATCCCAGCCACCGGATCGGGCGGCCGAGGCTGTCGAACTCCACCGTATCGTCGGCCCCGCCGGTCGTGATGCTCTCCTGCCTCACCCGCCACGCATCCTGCGCCGGGCCGCCGTCCTTGGTGCGGGAGAGCGCGACCGTCGTCGTCGTGCCATCCGGGCGCCTCTCGATGCCGAGCCGCCCGAAACCGTCGTGCGCCCACGTCGTCACGAGCTGATTCGGATCGACCTGCTTGAGGAGCACACCGAGCGCGTCGTCGAACTCCACGAGCGTGGAATGCTCGGCCGCGTTCACGTACTTCTCGGGGAACATGCCCTGCTCGTCGAAGTCCGTGCTGGATGTCCTCTTGTGCCCGAAGGCGTCCTCGGCCGTGACGCCGGTGATGTTCCCGAAGTCGTCGCGCGCGTAGGTAAGCTTCAGCTTCGTGTCCGGCAGGCCGTCGTCGCTTTCGGTGGACTCGGTCTCGACCTCGCCGTAGATCGTTGTCGTTCGCGTGAGGGTCCTGCACTGCGACATCCCCGCCGCCGCGCTGCACTCCTTCTGCGTCTCGAGCTGGCTGAGGACCCAGCGCTCGGTGTCGTTCTTGAACGTCCGCGTGACCTTGAGCGTCAGGTCGACGCCCTCCGTCGAGACCTCCTCGGCGCGCACGTTGCCGAACGTGTCGAAGTCCGTCACCTTCGATACCGAGTCGCGCAGCAGCGTCGCGCCGTCGCCGCCGCGCTCGATCTCCCGCACGTACGCCTCGATCGAGGTCGCGTCACCGCTCGGGGGCGGATAGACCCCTTGCGCTCGCCTCACCCGGCGCTCGGTGGGCAGCGTGAAGTACGTGGCGCCGTCGTTCGTCGGTACGAGCGTCCGCGTCACGTCGCTGAACGAGAGCTCGATCTGCTCCGGTCTGGGCTGGCTGGGCAGCCCCGGAGCGCCGTGCCACGTCCGCTGGACGCTCCCCGCGAAGGGAAAGACCTGGAGCTCGTCGTCAAAGGTGACGTGGTCGTAGACGTCGATCGTCACGGCACCCGAATCCAGGTCGGTGACGATCCGCTCGCCGAACCCGAGAAATCCGCGGCCCAGCCGGTGGTAGCGTCCGTCGCGATACCCGACCTCGAAGCGCCTCGCTCGATCCGCGCCGTTGTTGAGCGCGTACGCGCTGACCACCCGGCGAGGGCCCACGACGCAGCGCCGCGGATAGCCGCAGTCGTCCGCCGCGCCGGAACGCGCGACGTAGAGCGCGCTCCTCCGGTCGGGATCCTCTTCCGCGCCTCCGCTCGTGACCGGCGCATCGGTCAGGTGGCCGTACGAGATGCTCACGTTGGGCACGAAGCCCGGCTCGGTCGGCTCGTGCGCGTTCATCCCGTCAGAGACTGCGACCAGGAGATCCTGGTCGGCCGAGAGGTTCTGGAAGATGTTGAACACACCGCCGAGCGGCAGGATCACGTCCTGGGCCCCGTCACCATTGAGATCGCCGGTGCGCGGCCCGTGCGGATCGGCGAGCGTGATCGCGTCCCCGAGCTTGGCCTCGAAAGGAACCCCTGCGTCGACGAGCTTGAACGGCGGCCCCGCCAGGTCGCCCGTCGCTTGCAGGACGGCCCAGGAGGGGAGGACATCGGAGCCACTCAGCAGCATGCCTGGTGGGACGGGCATGAGCAGATCCTGCCGTCCATCGCCGTTGAAGTCGAGCGGCACCGCGAGGCGGAAAAGGGCGTCCTGATCCGGGGCCCCCAGCAGATCGCCGAAGCTGAACGCGTCGACGGTCCGGAACGGCGACATCACGAACGTCGACCCCGTGTTGAGGTAGGTGTAGAGCTGGCCGCTAAAGCCGGATTCGACGGCATCGGGCAGGCCGTCGCCGTTGACGTCGAGAAAGACGACGCGGCCCCCGCGCGGCACAACAGGGAGCTTGGTGTCGATGACCCCCCAGCGTCCCTCGCCCCGGCGCATGATCGCCTCGTAGCTATCTTTGATGAGGGCCGTCCCGTCACCAAACAACTTCACGGAGGGCACGATGAGATCGATCTTGCTGTCAGCGTCGATGTCGAGCGTGTGGAGCTCCATTGCGCAGGGATAGCCGGTGAGCAGCTCGATCGATTCGCCCGTGGGGTCGAATCCCGCGGGCGTCGCGCCGCGCGCGGGCCTCCAGAGGTGGACGGTCCACACGGCGGAGAGCGGGTTCGGTACCAGCTCCTCAGCGTGGTCCTGGCACTGGATCAGATCCGGCACCGAGTCGCCGTCGAGATCGGCGAGGTGCACCGAGGCGCCGGGGCGTCTCAGGCTCGGCGGCGCAGGCGTGACCCCGAGCGGGAACGGCCGGCGGATGCCCGTGTCATGGAGCGCGAAGGTCCGGTCCGGCTGGGACAGCAGCACCTGCCATGTGGTCTTGGTGTCGAAGACGTCGTGGAGAAAGACGTCCATCTGCCCATCGTCGTTGTAATCGAGCACCGTCCCGAGCTCGGGCTGAAGAAGGGCCGGGTCGGACGGTCCATCCGGATCGGCGACGAACAGCCAATCCTCGAGGAAGGCGAGCTCAGGCGCCGCGAGAAAGGACGGCGAGGCGCGGGGCCCGAGGTTGCGCGCGACCCCCCACGCGGTGATCGGATGCGACGGCGTGCTGGACCCCGCGACGATGTCCGGAATCACGAGATCGTCGAGGCCGTCGGCGTCGATGTCGAACACCATCGGGCTCGCCTTCTCGGAGACCGGCTTGTCGATGTCCGTCGTGAGCCGCTCGAATCCGGGCTTTCCGCGGCTGTACTGAAACCGTGTCGGAGGCTTGCAGACCCCGTCGCTCGCGCACTCCTCGACCTGGTTGAGGAGCGTCCGGCTCGTCGTCGGGCTGAGCTCGTAGCGGAAACCGTAGCTCCGGACCAGCGCGTCGCCCGGACCGAGCATCTGGATCTCCTCCAGGCGAAGCGAGCGCTGGAGCGCCACGCCGCCCGAGTAGCCCGTGCGAACCGCGGCCGAGTCCTTGGTCCCGTACACGAAGCGCACCGCCCGGGAAGGCTCGAGCGACGGCGTGCCCTCGAAGCTCGTGTAGCGGATCTCGTCCACCGCATATTCGGCGGTATGGCCGTCCTTGGCCTCTGCGAGGCAATAGGCGTACGTCATGGCGTTGCCACGGCCGTCTCGGGCCTCGTTCGCGAGCCACGCGCGCGGGACGCCACCTCGCGCGAGCGGCTTGCTGCCCTCGGCGCGCCCGTACTCGACGACGCGGCCGGAGGGCAGATACGCCTCGAAGAAGAGCGCCTCGGCGTGCCCGCCGCCGTCCGGAGGGTAGTGACCGACCACCTTGACGAAGGTATCCGGGAACGTGCGGTACTCGATGGTTCCCGGCCCCTCTCCCACGGGGACGAGGCGCTGGCCGTCGAGGCAGAGCGCGTCGTCGCCGTCGTACCGCACGCCGCGGATCTCACCGTCTTGCGCGAGGCTCTTCGGACATCGCGTGATCGCGGACAGCCCGGCGATGGAGAAGCCGGCGCCGAGCACGCCGTCGCCGCCGTCGCTGCGATAGGCGAGCTGAATCCGAGGACCCACGCCCGCACGCGAGGGCGGGGAGGCCAGGTCCATGGTGTACACGGCCTCACCGGTGCTCGTGATGGAGAACGCCCCGGGGATGGTGCCGGCGGCGACGGTCTCGACCTCCGGCGCGGGGCGGGACGTGGCAGGGCCGTGCGCGCGCTGCGTTCGGCAGGCGACGAGGCCAGGCGGCCCCGGAATCGGTTCGCCGAAGCTGCACTGGCACCCGCCCGACGCGAGCACGCAAGCCAGAAACATCCAGAGCGGGATCAACGCCCGGAGCAACCAACGCGGAACTGGCGACATCGCAGCCTCCCCGGCGAACAGCAGTGCCACGACGCTGCATCGCGCGTCAAGCGCTGCGCTCATGCTGAACCGCCCCGTCCATGCCGAGATCGAGGCATTCGTGAATGCATCTGTGGCTGTCCGGCGGGCACGCGGCGGGCACCACAGCTGCCCTCGTCGAGGCGCGATTGGCCGTCCATGACGAAGCCGCAGCGAGGAGAGCGTAGTCCGAGCGTGAAAGCGTGCGTGACGGTGCGCACACTTCCTCGACGGCCAAGCACGCTGTTATCAGCGGCGCCTCGTACAGCCCGAGATTGAGTGGATTGACCCAGTAGGGGAGATCAGCGCACACGACAGCGATCGCGATGCCCGACAGTAGCCCAGGCGCGCGGCGGGGGGAACGAGCGGGCAGAGCTGCCTATCCTGCGGCACCTCACGTCACCTACGTATGCGCCGCGAAAGCCAGAGGACACCGTTCTCCACCTCCTTGTTCGGGATCACCTGGAAAGCTTTCTCGCTCACGCTCCCGCCCAGGGCGTCGCGGCTGGTCGCGCTCGCTCGTGGCGCTGGCACGCGGGCGACGTCGTGCAGCCCAGGGCGCACCGCCGTCCGTGCGCTCTCACGGCCACGTGGACAGACCACCAGTGACAGCAGCCTGACGAACACTGGCGCCGCGGAGAGCTGCCAGTGGCCCACGCTCTGGACGGTACGACCCATGTCCATTGGGATGCCCTCCTCTAGGTTGCATTTAACGCCCAATCCTGTCATCAGAAGAATTGGTTGTATCGCCAGGTTCTCCGGGCGGTGCCAAAGGGGGAAGTAACCGATGAGAACGGAATGCGGACGGGTCGCATCCGCGGCGATGTTCGCTCTCGTGCTCGGTGTCGCTTCGACGCAGGTAGAGGCATCGGAGCTGAGCGCCGGTGTAAGTCTCGGTTGGATCCAGGCTGGCACTGCTCCGCGCCTCGCGGTAGGCCCGCATGCCGGGATCTACAGCTCGCGCCTCGTTGAGGGTCTCGAGGGGATCGAGAGGAAGAAATCGCTCCGCGCGACGCCACCTCGTGCCGTCACGATCTTTGTCCATGATACGGCCTACATCCTGCCCGCCTGGGTGGGGAAGCTGATCAAGCTGGTCAAGCCCGAGCTTGTTGAACCACCTTCGATGGAAGATAAACCCACGCGGCAGGTCATCTCCTTTGAGCTATCGCCCGATGAGCAGCCGTACGCTGCAGGGATCGCCCAGGAGATCGAAGCGACATGGGGATACGAGCGCATGCCGCCGGAGGTCGGCAACGTGGTCGTGCCGGACGTGGCGACCAATCTACGACGTTTGGGAGAGGCCAGGCTATACGATTGCCTTTTTTCAGACGCATGGTAAGCCGGTGATGCTCTCGACCTCGACACACACCGACACCCCAAGCGATCTGGCAGAGCATGAAGCGCAGCGGACCGGGCTCGAACCCTCCACCACAGCGGGCCGAGCTCGCCGACGTGAACTTCGACCTTCGCGCCCGGTTCTATCGAGCCGGATAGCTCGCTGCGGTAAGCTTCGATCCAGTTATTCAGGAAAGCGCAGTGTCTCGACCTTGATGCCATCCTCCCCCGTGATCGTCTCGCCCGACCAGTCCCAGCTCACGCCGCCCTGGCCCGGCGGACCGAGCTCGTAGGTAACGCCCTCCAGCGTGAGCTGGTCCTCGGCGAGGTAGGCGATGCCGATCGAGTCGCCGCCGCGCCCGGGGCCGCCGTAGCCGCCGTCGCCCCCTCGGCCACCGTCGCCACCGTCGCAGGACCACGTGCCGTCCCCCACGGCGCCGCCGAGTTCGCCTCGCCCGCCTTTGCCACCTTCCTCGGGCTCCCCGCCGTCGCCGCCTGGACCCGCGTCGATGGTCGTGATGACGCTATCGCGCAGCGTCAGCTTGGCATGAAGCGCGACGATGCCGATGGTCGGGTGCCCGTTTCCGCCCCCTCGACCACCCCTGCCACCGCAGCCGCCAGCGCCGCCTGTGCCGGCGCCCGAGCGCCACGCTCGCGGCGATCGGGTGAAAGCTGCGGGCGTGCTGACCCCTCTACGCGAGCCGCGGTTTCGCCAGCGCTGCGGGCGTGCCGAGCGGGGCGCCGCCGGGCCGATCACAGAGGAGTCCGAAGTGAGGCGCCCACGCGCTCGAGGCGACCGACGGCCGCGCTGAACAATTCTTCCCGAGCGCGATCGTGCAGGCGCGTGCGAAAGTCGCGAAACCGATCTGCACCCGCCGCGTAGCACCCTCGAACCACGCGCCACTGGCCATCGCGAGCCGACGCGGACGCCCGCGGCCGCTCCGGTCTCCAGCGCGTTGGAGGAACGATCGCTGCACGCCGCTCGCCGCGGCGAGGGCGATCCAGTTCGCGTCATCTCATTCACTGCTTCTGGAGGATCGTCATGAAGATTCGGCGTCGCACGCTGTCGGCCATGTCCCTTGTCCTGACCCTCGCCGCTGCTTGCAGCGATGGCGGAGGCGGCGATACCACAGGCGCCGGCGGCATGGGCGGGGGAGGCGCCGGCGGATCTGCTGGCGGGGATGCGGCCACGAGCTTCGAGGTGACCATCGAGAACGTGACGCCCGCGCGGGATTACCGGGTGGCCGGCGTGTTCAACACGCCCGTGGGCGAGAGCATGCCCGGACCGCTCTTCCCAGAGAAGAGCTTCGAGTTCCGCGTCGGCGCCCTGCCAGGCGACAGGCTGTCGTTCACGACGATGTTCGGGCAGTCGAATGATCTGTTCTATGCGCCCGATGGCGCTGGGATCGCGCTGTACGACGAGGCGGGCAAGCCGGTGAGCGGGGACGTGACCGACCAGGTCCTGCTGTGGGACGCAGGCAGCGAGGCCAACGAGGAGCCGGGCGCGGGGCCGAACCAGGCGCCCCGGCAGAGCGGCCCGAACACGGGCGCCAAGGACCCGGACAACACGGTGCGGCTGGTCCAGGATGGCTATACCTACCCGGCGGTCGAGGAGGTCATCCAGGTGATCGTGACGCCGGAGCCGGGCAATGAGTTCACGATCCGGATCACCAACATGTCGGAGGTGGGGACGCTGATGCCCGAGGGCGGAGAGCCGGCCGCCGTGCCGCTGTCGCCGGGGCTCTTCGTGGTGCACACGATGGAAAACCCGCTGTTCACGGTCGGGCAGGCGTACCCCGGTAACGGGCTGGAGGCGCAAGCCGAGGACGGGAACCCGATGATGCTGCACGAGGGGGTCATGCCCCGCGCGGGGCTGACCTCGCCGGCGGCGCCGGGCGTCGCGGTGGTGCACGGGGCCGCAGCGCCGCTGTTCAGGTCGGGCGAGGCGGACCGGAGCAAGGGACTCGGGATGCTGGCCGAGGACGGGAACCCGACCACGCTCGCGGAGTCGCTGGAGGCCGAGGTCGGGGGCGAGAGCGGGCTCTCGTCGGTGCTGGTCTACGACACGCCCGTGGGCGCCTCGATGCCGGGGCCGCTGCTGCCCGGCGCGAAGTTCAGCTTCAGGGTGACCGCGCGGCCCGGCGAGCGGCTGAGCTTCGCGTCGATGCTGGGGCAATCGAACGATCTGTTCTTCGCCCCGAGCGAGGAGGGGATCGCGCTGTTCGACGCGAGCGGCGAGCCGGTGAGCGGCGATGTCTCCGACCAGGTCTCGATCTGGGACGCGGGCACCGAGGCCAACCAGTGGCCCGGCGTGGGCCCCGACCAGGCGCCGCGCCAGGCCGGGCCGCAGATGGGCGCCGACGATCCCACGGACCGGGTGCGCTCCGTCGATGACGGCTATCTGTATCCTGCGGCCAACCAGATGCTGAAGGTGACCATCAGCCCGGCGCGGTAGCGGGGACCACGAGCGGCAGCGCTGGCTGCTGAATCACGGCCCCGGGGACGCCCGGGGCCGTTCACGCGTGACCTCCGAAGCAGGTGGAACGCTGACCTGTCGCGCGCTGGTCGCGAGGTCGCGCATGCTACCGTCCGTTCCGATCATGGAAGGCTCGATCCTCCGGCACATCGTTGCAAGCGATGGGACGCGCATCGCGTGGCACACGCACCAGCGCCCAGGCGACGAGGTGCAGCTGCGAGATCGAGCGCCTGTCGTCCTCACGAACGGCCTCAGCACGACGGAGAACTTCTGGAAGCACCTCGTCAGCGCGCTCGCAACGACGACCCACCTGGTCCACTGGAGCTACCGGGGCCACGGGCAGAGCGAGACGGCGCGCTCGGGCGACTACGCCATTCCGACCCACGCAGACGACCTTCTCCGGGTGACGGAGGCGGTCCGTGCTCGTAGTACGTTCGCCGGCGCGCCGGTGCACATCGCCTTTTCCATGGGCGTCACGGTGCTGCTCGAGCTCTACCGCCGCCGCCCTGATCTCGTGCGCGCGATGGTGCTCATCGCCGGCGGCGCCGATCACCCCTACGCGTCGAACGCCGCCTTCCGGATCCCCGGCGCGCGCGCGGCCCTCCGTGTGGCGCTACGGACGGCGGCCCCCATCGTCCCTCGTATTGCGCCGGTCGTGCGCCGCGTCACGGCGTCCAAGGCCCTCTTCCCCCTGGGCCAGGCCGCGGGCGTCTTCGGGCCCGAGGCGCCTCGCGAGGAGCTGGAGCATTTCCTCCGCGCCGTCGGGACCATGGACCTTCGCGCTTACTGGGAGTCTCTGCGGTCGTTGATGGAGGCACGCGCGTCGGACGTCCTCCCCCAGGTGCGGGTGCCGGTCCTGGTGATCGCGCCCGAGCGCGACGTGATGGCCCTGCGGGCCGATCTCGACGCGTTGCGCCGCCTCATTCCGGGTGCCGAGTGGATGATCGTGCTCCGTACAGGCCACGCGATGCTCCTCGAGGCAGGGGGCGTGGTATCGGCCCGCATACAGGAGTTCTTGCTCGGCCTACAGTAGCCAAGAGCCCATGGGCCAAGCTCCCGCCACCTGCACAGCCGCCTCGCCTGTAGCCGCTCCCTCCTCGCGCGGTGTCGCAGCTGAGCTCGAGCATCGTCCTGCCACGTCGGCGCGCGTGGCAGCGGCGAGAATCGCCGCGGGTCGATCCGCCGCCCAGCTTCGACGACCCGGCGCACATCGCCTCACGGCGATCGAACACCATGATCCGGGGGGCGACTGGGATCCTTTCTTGAACACCCCGTCGAACCAGGAGCACCCGGCCGGCCACCCCCGGTGAGCGGCTCGGGCCTGTACGCGCTGGCGCACTTCTTCGGCCTGGGGGAGCTGTCTACGCCGCTCGTGGGGACCCTGGCGGGTGCGGCACCATCGAACCGCCCAGGGCCGACCCCGGCCAACGCGCAGTCATCCTGGCCCGAGCAGCCCCGCGATCCGCTCCACGCACACCGCCGGAACCCCGCGCTCCGCGCTGTCGTGGCGCATCGTCGCCGCGTGCCCCCCGTCGTAGACGACCACCTCCCCGCCCTCCAGCCCCCCGCAGATGCGCGCGAACGCGTCCTCGCGCGGCCGCAGCGTCAGCACGCGCAGCCCGGGCCGGTCGGGGATCCGGAAGGAGACCGGCTCGCTCGGGAGGTGGTGCGCGGCGAGCTCTTCATGGATCGCGGACGCCGGCACGCCCCGCAGCGCGCCGAAGCTCGCCGGCAGATCGAGCGGGCGCTCGATCGGCGAGTCGAGCGCTAGGCAGTCGACCGCGGGGTGCAGCCCGGCGACGATCATCGCGCCGAAGTTGCCGTGGGACGCGGCGAGCAGCGCGGCGCTGCCGGCGCCCAGCCGCGCGCACAGGTGGTCGATCGCGCTCCAGAGCAAGATCGCCTCCCAGCGGCCGCTCGTCACGAGCGGCTGGCCGCGCGGGTTGCGCACGCCCACGTACGCGATCGCATAGAGGCCCGCGACGCCGCGCTCGGCCAGCGCCGAGACCAGCGCCGCCGCGGCGTCCGGGCCGGCGCGGAAGCCGGGCACGAGCACGATGGCCCGCCGGGCCTCGCCCACCTGCATGCAGGTGAGCTCCGCGAACGGCCCGTCCGAGCGCGGCAGCGGGACGTCGACGCGCCGGGCGCCGCGCGCCCGGAACACGCGCTCGGCGAGGGCGCGCGAGCCCTCGAGCACCTCGTGCGTGAAGATGTCCGTGGGCCGCAGCGCGCTGTCCGCGGCGGCGAGATCGCGCCAGTGCGCGTAGCGCCCGACCGGCAGCGTCGGCGCGGCGAGCGGCGCGCCCGGCGCGACCGCGATCTTCAGCGCGCGCCCGGCGAAGGCCGGCGCCACCTCGCGCGAGAGCGACGGGAGATCCACGACCGGCGCCGCCAGCGGGAGCGGAAGCGGCGCCTCCCCGCGCGGCCGGAAGGGCCGGTCCGGCGCCTCCTCGGCGCACCGGCGGACGAGCGCGCTCCCGGCGAGGCGCGCGTCCGCGCCCGGCGCCGGCACCACCCGGCCGTCCGCCTCGTCGGTCAGGAACACCGCCTCGTCGTCCGCGTGATCGTCGTCGACGATCACCAGGAACGACGCCACGTCCGGCGCCGAATCGACGGGGAACCACCGCCACAGATCCCGCACGAACGCCCAGCGCCGCGCCGCGAGCGGCGGCTCGGGCCCCTCGGGCAGCGCGACCGCCGACGGGGCCGATGGGCCGGCGGCGAGCTTCCGGCGCGCGTGCGCGACGTAGGTCGACCACGCGGGCCGCTCCAGCACGCCCACGAGGTCCGAGCGCTGCAGCTTGGGGCCCGTGTCGAGCAGCACCCACCCGTCGTCCCAGCAGAGGTTCTTCGGGGAGAGATCGAGGAGGATCCCCTCGCGGCGGAAGAGATCCCCCGCCTCCCCGAGCGCCTCGACCAGCGCGGCGCGCCGCGCCGGATCCAGCTCGCCCGCGAGCAGCTCCGCCTGCAGGGTGGGCCGGGCGCAGAGCTCCTTGGTGATGCCGCGCGCGTCGGTCTCCACGATGGCCGCGGGCCGGAGCGCGCGGAGCGCCGCCGCGCGGCGCGCCGAGAGCGCCTCCACCCGGAGCGCCTCCCGGAAGAAGGCGACGCCCGCCCGCGACCGCTTGTACGCGAGCCGGGCGCCCGTCTCCAGGCAGCGCGCCTCGTAGACCACGCCCACGAGGCCGCTGCCCAGCGCGCCGCCGACCCGCAGGAACCGCCCGCCGACGCGCACCACCGCGCCCTCGGGCAGCGCCTCCGTGGCCTCGACCAGCGCCCGCTTCAGGCGCGGGCTCCGGGTGATGGCGCTGACCAGCCCGAGCTGGCGCGATGTCAGCCGGGGTCGCGCCGGGGCATCCATCCGCGGCTTACTTCTCTTTCTTCGGGAAGAGCGCCTTGCGCAGGTGCTTGGCCGCGTGCTCCAGCTCGACCAGCGCCTCGATGGATTTCACCGTCGCCTGCTCCACGCCGAGCAGCGCGGCCGCCCTGGCCACCGCGGCCTTCTCCGCCTCCGCGTAGGTGCCGTCGGCGCGCGCCACCTCGATGGCGTCGCGCAGCAGCATGCGCGCGCGGAGCCCGCCCTTCTTGAAGCCGGGCAGGAGCACCTCGAGCTTCCCGCTGCGGAAGTCGAAGCCCTCGACCTCGCGGGTCAACGACTCCGGGAGCCCGAGGCGCTGCATGCCCTTGCGCAGCGCCTTGAGCTCGGCCTCGGGGATCTCCCCGTCGGCGCCGACGATGACCTTGAGCGCCTTGAGGTACGAGAGCGCCTGCTCGTCCGAGCTCGGCAGCCGGCCGTACCTCTCCTTCACGCGTGCTTCGTTGATGGCGACCATCAGGCTAGCTCCTCCTTGAGGGGCCCCACCGTATCAGGGCGGCCCGATCACGGGAAGCGCCCCGCTCAGGCCGAGCCGCCGACATCGTCGTGCTCCCGGCGACGGCGTGAAGCGGCGCCTCTCCGGGAACAACGCTTCTCCTCGACGAGGCAACGGCTCCTCACCTCATGCGACGGCGCTCCCCTCGTCGACCCACGCCCGCGCGAGCTCGAGCGTGCGGGCGTTCTCCTCGACGCGCTCGAGGGACCGCGCGCGCCGCGCGGGGTCGTCGAGCTGCGCCGCGGCGTCGAGGAGCCTCGCGCGCCCATCTCGGCCGCCGTCGCGCGGCGATCGACGCGCGGGCGGGGCGCTTCACGGCGGCGTGGCGATACCCTAGCCTGGCCGTGGATCTCCGCCGCGCCGCGAGCGCCACAAGGAAAGAAGGACCATGGCCGTCACCTCTGGCTTCGACCTCACGAGCGAACGCTTCTTCGCCGATCCATTCCCGACGCTCGATCGGCTCCGCACCGAGGCGCCGGTCTACTTCTTCGAGCCGCTGCAGTGCTTCCTCGTCACCGCTCCTGCCGATATCGAGGGGCTCGTGAAGGACCCGAGCTTCACCGCGCGGCGGGCGACGGCGATCCTCGGCAGCCTCGGCATGCTCGGCGAGGACGAGCTCTCGAGAAAGACGTTCGACTCCTTGTCGCGGCTCGCCTTCTTTCAGGACCCGCCGCGCCACACGAAGCTTCGACAGCTCATCATGAAAGGGTTCTCTCCGTCGGCCGTCGAGTGGATGCGCCCGCGGGTCGTGGGGCTCGTGCAGCGCGCCGCCGAGAAGGCGCGGCGCGACGGCGAGATGGATGTCGTCTCGGCGTTCTCCGAGGCGGTCGCGCTCAACACGCTCGCCGAGATGTTCGTGATACCTGAGGCCGATCGGCCGCAGTTCATGAGATGGTCGACGGACCTCCTGAAGCTCGCCGGCGGCGGGGTCACCTCGGAGGAGCAGAAGCGGGCGGTGAAGCAGAGCTGCTGCGACATGGTCGACTACATGATGCGGCTCGTCGAGGAGCGCCGGAAGGCGCCGGGCGAAGACGTCGCGAGCAGGTTCATCGAGGCAGAAGGCGGAGACACCGAGCTTGCGGGCGAGGCGGCCATGCAATGCTTCCAGATGGTCGCCGCGGGATTCGTCACCTCCGTGAACCAGATCGCGAACACCGTGCTCGCGCTCCTCAACCACCCCGCCGAGCTCGCGAAGCTCCGGGAGGCGCCGGGCCTCGTCCGCGGCGCGGTCGAGGAGAGCCTGCGCTTCGAGCCGTCCGTGCTCTCCCTCAGCCGCATGTGCGCGAGGGACACGGAGATCCGTGGCACCAGGGTCTCCGAGGGGCAGTTCGTCTTCGCGATGATCGCCGCGGCGAACCGCGATCCCGGGCTGTTCTCCGAGCCGGACCGCTTCGATATCACCCGGCAGCAGAGCCGGCACCTGACCTTCGGGAGCGGCGCTCATTACTGCCCCGGGGCCCCGCTCATCCGGATGGAAGTGGAGGAGTCGGTGCGCGCCCTGCTCTCGCTGCCGCGCTGGGAGCTCGCCGAACCGACGTTGAGCTACGCCGGCTCGAACCTGCAGGACCGCGGGCCGAGCTCGCTGCGCGTTCGCTTCCCCGCAGCCTGAAGCGGGCGGGCTAGCACTACTGCGGGAAGTCGGACGGGGAAGCGAACCGTCATGACGCCAAGAAACCAGAGGAATGGTAGGAAATAATGCCGAGACGGCGCGTCCTCTCTCCCCTTGGCGACCCTGGCGCCATGGCGGTTTTTCTGCCGATCCGGGGCAACTTCCCGCAGTGGTGCTAAGCGCGGGTGCCGACGGAGGACAGGACCCGCTCGAGCTCCGTGGGATCGATCGGCTTCGTCATGTGCAGATCGAACCCCGCCTCCTGGGCGCGGCGGCGATCTTCCGCGTGGCCGTACCCGGTCTGAGCGATGAGGTAGGCCCCCGCCGTGGCGGGATCGGCGCGCAGCGCCCGCGCGAGGGCATACCCGTCCATCCCCGGCAATCCGAGGTCGCAGAGCACCACGTCGGGCGCGAGCGTGCGCCCCATGGCGAGCCCCGCGGGGCCCGTGTACGCGACCTCGGCCTGATACCCGAGGAGGGCGAGGAATTGCTTGAGGATGTCCGCCGTGTCGAGGTTGTCCTCGACCACGAGCACCCGGAGCGACTCCTCCCGCGACGCTGTCGCAGGCCGGACGGGCTCCGGCCGTCGGATGGAAGGAACTGGCGTGGAGGAGAGCGGCAATCGGACGCGGAAGGTCGATCCGAGCCCGGGGCCCTCGCTGTGGGCCTCGACGGATCCGCCGTGCATCGCGATCAGGCTGTGCACGAGCGAGAGCCCGAGGCCGAGGCCGCCGCGCCGTCGATCGAGGCTGCTGTCGGCCTGGCTGAAGGTCTCGAAGACGCGCGGGATCATCGATGGATCCATGCCGATCCCCGAATCCTCCACCACGATCACCGCGGTGTTCGTCGCCGGATCCGCCTCCAGGCAGGCGATCACCCGGCCCCCCGCGTCCGTGAATTTGAGCGCGTTGTGCAGGAGGTTGCCGATGACCTGCGCGAGGCGCGTGTGATCCCCGGCGGCCCAGACCGGCTCGTCCGGGAGGGAGACCAGAAGCTCGATGCCATTGTCCTGGAAGCTCGGCGCATAATCGTCCGTGACCTGACGGACGATCCGCGCGAGATCACAGGGCTCTTTTCGCAGCTCGATCTTGCCCCGGGCGACACGCGACACGTCGAGCAGGTCGTCGATCATCCGGGCCATGTGCGCCACCTGGCGCGCGATCATGTCGCGCGTCCGGACGGCCTCGGGCGCGTCGCCGCCGGTGATGTCGAGGACCTGGATGGCCGTCCGGATGGGCGCGAGCGGATTGCGCAATTCGTGGGCGAGCATCACCAGGAACTCGTCCTTGCGGCGATCGGCCTCCCGGAGCGCCTGCTCGCTCGCGAGCAGCGCCTGCTCGGCCCGCTTTCGTTCGGTCACCTCCTGCACCACGACGTTGATGCCGAGCATCGTGCCCGCCTCGTCGCGCACGGGGTGGACGCTGACCAGCCAATGGTGGTCCCCCTCGGGCCGCGCAACCCGGAGCTCGCAATTCGTCACCTCCTGCTCCGTCTCGAGGACACGCTTGCAGAGGTCCTTGAAAGGCGTGGCCTCGGGGATGAACTCGCCGAGCGTGCGGCCGAGGTGCTCGGAGATGGGCCGACCGGTGATGCGCGCGAGCGTCTCGTTGACGCTCACGTACCGGAGATCCCGGTCGAGGAAGCAGAGGCCGACGGGGGCCGTCGAATACACGTTCTGCAGGAGCGCGAGGTGGCGCTGCGCGGCCTGCTCGCTCGCGCGCAAGCTCCGGCAGAGGCGATTGCGTTCGAGGACGGCCGCCACCTGCACGCTGAGCGTCTGCATGAGCGAGAGCTCGTCGGCGTTCATGTGCGAGCGTTTGCTGGTGGCGAAGGCCAGGGTCCCGAGCAGTCTGTCGTGCGAGATGAGCGGATATCCCGCATAGGCCTGCACGCCCGCCTTTTTCAGCTCTGCCCCGCATTCCAGGGTCGAGCGCTGGAGATCGAAGGCGATGAGGGGCATCCGGGTCGCCGCCACGGTCCCGCACATGAACTGGCCGAACCTGATCGTCCGATATCGCTGCTCGTCCTCGGGCGAGATGCCCGCGGCCGACTCGAGGACGAGGGTATTCGGCTCTTCGCCGATCATGTAATTGAAGTAGAGCTCGACGCCGAGGTCGTTTGCCAGCTCCTCGAAGAGGGATCCGAGGAGAGCCGAAGGCTCGTCGCAGAGGACGAGCCGACTCGCGGCTTTTGCCAGGATCCGCAGGTGCGCGTGTCCGGCTCGCGCTTGCCCGGGTGTCTCGGCCGCAAGAGCACATTTCGCGTTGGGCGGCACGTGTACCCATCGGGCGGCGCCGAGGGCTTCCTCGAGCCAACCCCCTTTGCCTTCACCGTGCAGTCTACTGCGCGGCAGGCACGGCGCCACGGCGACGCTCGCCGAGTCCGAGCGTCCGCATTTCGCAGAATTTCCAGCGCCGGGGCGCCGCACCGCGTCCCGCGCGCGGGGTCTCAGCGGCTGGCCGCCGCCCAGCTGGCCAGCGGGTGCGCCTCGAACCAGCGCCGGGTGGCCTCGGCGATGGTCGAGCGTCTCGCTAACCGATGTTGCTCGGCCGGTACCAGTCGAAGTTGTTGTGGAACGGAAAGCTGTTGATCCCCAGGCTGATGCTGGCGTCGAGCGCGCGGACATGGTGCCACCAGCCCACCGGGATGAAGAGCGCCTCGCCCGGCTCGAGCACGACGTCCTTCACGAGCACCGGGGCCAGCGGGTCCTTCTCCGGATCCCGATCGGCGTACATCGCGCGTGCGCCGTCGAACAGCGACGTCTCGAACGGCGCGATCATGCGGTAACGCTTCCTGCCGTACACCTGACCGAACAGGATGTTGGACGTGTCGTAGTGCAGCGGCGTGACGGTCCCGGCAGGGCCGAGCCAGAGCGCCGAGGCGCCCAGCAGCCTCTGCGCGGCGCAGTACCCGTCCGGGAGCACCACGTCGTCCAGCAGCGCGCCGAGCCTCGTCCGCTCGAGGACGCGGTTGTTGGCGACCATGTAAAAGTCGTTCGTCTCCTCGCGCGCTGCGCCGGCGATGCGCGCGACGAAGTCGCGCAGCGGGGTGCTCTCCGTGTGCCGCGCCGCGTGCATGTCGTAGTCGGGATCGCTCTGGCGTCCTGTCGTGACGTCGACCACGACATCGCCGAAGCGCTCGGAGAGGTACGCCGGGGTCCACCGGCCGAAGGCGGGCCAGCGGGTCACGACGTCGGTCAGGACGACCGGGATGTTGCCGGCGACATAGACGTCGCGGAGCTCCTCGCCAGACACGCCGGAGCGCCGCGGAATTCCCGTCGGGTCGCAGGCGGTCGACGCCATTCGCTGCTGGAGCCGCGCCAGCATCTCGTGCCGCCGCGCCGACCTGGCAAAGGGCCGAGCGGCGACGAAGATGGGCGAACGGACGATGGCCGAGAGCAGCTCTCCAGCCTGCGCGCTGCTGACGCCGGCCGCCTGGAGTTGCTCCGAGATCACGCCCTCCGGCACGCCGCGCAGCAGGTTCTCCGTGGCCCAGCGCCACCACTCGGGCGCAACTTCCAGCTCGCGTTCCTGTTCGCCCATCTTCGACCTCACGATGTTGGGGAGCGCAACGGCGCGACGATCGAGCGCCTCACTTGCACGGGGGAGGAGGCGGCGGCATCGGCGGGATGATCTCCCCCTCTTCCCCGTCCGGCGGCGGCGGCGGCATCGGCGGGATGATCTCCCCCTCTTCCCCGTCCGGCGGCGGCGGCGGCATCGGCGGGATGATCTCCCCCTCTTCCCCGTCCGGCGGCGGCGGCGGCATCGGCGGGATGATCTCCCCCTCTTCCCCGTCCGGCGGCGGCGGCGGCATCGGCGGGATGATCTCCCCCTCTTCCCCGTCCGGCGGCGGCGGCGGCATCGGCGGGACAATCTCGCCGCCCTCGCAGTCCGGAGGAGGCGGCATCGGCGGGATGACCTCCTCGTCGGGTGGCGGTGCCATCGGCGGGATGATCTCCTCGTCCGGAGGAGGCGGCGGCATCGGCGGGATGATCTCGCCTTGATCGACCGGATCCTCTCCCTCGTCCACGCCCGGAGGACCACAGGCGACCACGAAGACGGCAGCCGCCGCTACAGCCGCTCGAGACACCCGCTGCACAAGGGCCGCCGTCCGAGGCGGCGGCGTGGGCAGCGGCGATAACAAGGATGCATCGTCCGAAAGAAAGTTACGTGACATGAACACCTCCGCTGACGGCAGCGTGCAGGACATGTGCCATCTCGCTACCGCCGGATATCCCTGGAGATCTCGCCTTCTACGGTGCCGCCCGCCGCGCATGGCCCAGAGTGGCTCACCGCAGCGCCGCTCACCGCAGGGCCCGCGCGAGCGCCGCGTCGTCGACCTCCTCCTCGGCGGCGTGCTCGAGCGCCGCGCGCAACGCATCGTCGGCCGTGCCCTCGGCGGCGACGCGGATGAGCTCCTGCGCGTCGGGGTAGCCGGCGACGCGCAGAAGCAGGGCGGCGCCCACCCGGCGATCCCGCGGCGCGCTGGCGTCGTCGAGGGCGTGGAGCGCGTCCTCGGGGGTCAGGCCGGCGGCGCGGTAGTCGCCGCCGGCGAGCATCTTGCGGAGGTCCTCGCGCCAGACCGCGGGCTCGCGGCCGCGCCGCTCCAGCGCCTCGGCGCCGCGCGGCGCAGCGCCGCCGACGACGCCCTCGTGCGCATCGCGAATGCGCTGCGCGAGCGCTTCGGTCAGGCTGTCCCTTGTCCTGAGCACGACCGAGGTGCCACGGCGGGAGAGGAGGAGGAGCCGATCACCGAGCGTCCGGACCGCGGCGAGCTCGGCGTAGGGCATCCAGACGGTCGAGAAAGGCCGCTCGACGCGCACGCCGTCGGTGCCCACCACGACCTGGGTGCTGCGCGCAGCGCGGCGAAGGAGCCACGTCGACAGCAGGGCGAGGGCGGCCCACGCGACGACCGGCCAGAAGCTGCCGGCGTTCGACAGCGGCCTGGTGAGCGCCGAGATCACGATGAGCCAGAGGATCGTGAAGACCGGCACACCGACGCAGCCGGCCGCGAGCTCCCGGTGGACGCCGCCGAGCGAGACAGCGACGCGCCGCTCCGTGGGGCCGATCCCGAGGGCGGCGAGCAGGCGCGCGCCCTCCTCCTCGCGCGCGACGTGCACCTCGAGCACCTGCCCGCGGCGCAGGCGTAGCTCCACGCGGACGTGCGGATCCGACAGGACCAGGCCAGAGCGGATCTCGGTGCGCGGGATCGATCGCTTCACGGCGCCGTAGGTGAAGCGCAGCCCGGCCGCGTCGGCGGACACATGCGCCGGCCCCTTCCAGCCGACGGCGGTGGTGGCGAACAGGGCGCTCAAGAAGGAGAGGCCCAAGGCGACGAGCACGCCGGGCAGGGTCAGGAAGAGAGCGCTGACCGCGAACCTGCCGAGGCTCGGATCGTGGAGCACGCCTGCGAGGACCGAGGCGATCACGCTGACGAGGAAGGGCCCCGCGATCGCGAGCAGCGCGAGGCCTCCGAAGATGCGGCCGAGGGCCTCGTGGCGCCTCGCGACGCGGCGGCTGGTGAGCCTGAAGCCAGATCGGGAGGTCGCCCTCATCGCCCGGGCCATTCTGCGCTCTTTGTCGGGGAGATCTCCAGCGCGTACTTCTCGGCTCGTCCGCTCGCCTCATGGGCCGTGCTCCCCTTGCGTCCGGGGCCCGCCCCCAGCACCGAGATTCCGCTGTTCATGAGCGACGCGAACTGGCCGCTCGGTAGAGGCGGATCCCCAGCGCCGGCGCTCTCAGGCATGAGGGCGGGGCAGCCCGATCCGACGCGGGCGACGGGGCCTCACGGCACCCCGCTCAGACCCGCGCGATCGCGGCCTGCAAACCCGATTGGAGGGTCCCGCTGATCCGCAGGGACGACCAGTCGACGTCGAGAGCGACGAGCGATCGCGCGACATCCGCCGATATCCCGGTGAGCGAGCAGGTCGCGCCGAGGAGCCTCGCTGCCCCGATGGTCTGGAGCAGGTAACGGGAGACCTCGTCGCTCACCGAGGGCACGCCGGTGATATCGATGATCAACTCCCGCGCCGAGGTCCTGACGATGCTCGACAGCACGCTCTCCATGATCTGCTGCGAGCGCCTGCAGTCGACCGTGCCGACGAGCGGCAGGACGAGGATGCCCTGCCAGACCTGGATCACCGGGGTAGACAGCGCGAACAGCGCCTCCTGCTGCTCCTCGATCAGCCGGATCTTCTCCTGCAGCGCCGCCGTGCGGCTCAGGACCAGCTGCTCGAGCTGTCGCTTGCTCTCCCGCAAAGCCTCCTCGGCTCGCCGCCTCCGCGCCGCGTCGTGGATATCGACGAGGATCGCCTGGTCCGACGCGAGATCCACCTTGCGAGCGTAGCACTCCACGTGGAGCAGGCTGCCATCCTGGAGCGTACGGGGACGGCACTCGAAGCTCTTGTGGACGTCGCTCAGCAGCTCGGGCCAGAGCTTGCGCAGCGGATCGAGCGGATGAGCGACGCCGGCGCTGCCCTCGACGACCTCGAAGAGGCGCACGCCCTCGTGCCCGACCTCGAACATCTCCAGCAGGCGGGCGTTGTAATCAGCGACGGAGCCGTCGAGTCGATAGACAATGACGGCGTCGCGAAGCTGATCGAACATCTCGCCCAGCCTCGCCGGTGAGCGGTCCGGCTGCCTGTGCCCAGGAGCGGCCTCGCTGCGAGCTATATCGTTGTTCTCCTGCATCCCGGCGCCCCTCGCTCAGCGTTCATCGCGCTGCTCAACCGCGCGTCCTCAGCCATTCCATGGCATCCTGCTCGGAGGAGAACGAGGCGTTCACGTTGTCGATCTCGTTCGCGAATCGCTCCAGCGCGAATCGATTGGCGTCGTCCTCCATGCTCTCGTCTCGCTTGACGAACACGGCCAGGTGCCGCAGGCCGGCTGCGAAGAGCCGCGGCATCACGTCGTCTCGCAGGTAATCGTTGACGCCGTCCCAGCTCGCGGCCCACTGGCTCAGGTCAGCGAGGAGCTTTGTGCACTTGCTCTCGACGAACGCTTCCACGAAGTGCCCTCCGAGAATCTCCTTGATCTCCTCATCGAAGACCTCACCGAACCACCGGTGGATGAGGATGCGCTGATCGCGATAGGCGCTCTCGATCGTATGGATGCGGCGGCCGAGGATGTTGAACGTATCGATGGCCCCCGCGGTCTTCACGACGGAGATGCCGGTTCGTGTCTCGGTCGATTGCTTGATAACGACCCTCATGGATCCCCCCTGATACCGCCCGGTCAGACCGGCGGCCCTCGACGACGCCTGCCCTTGGGACAGGACACCTCATTCCATCTGACCTGTCAAGATCAGCCCGGACTGACATCTCAGCGAACGTGAACCACGTCACAGGTGAGCCCCTCCAGGCGGTATGTCGTGACTCGGCTCCTAGGGCGACGCCCGGCGGCACAGGCGACCCGACCTTCACCCGCCTATGTGAGGACGCCGCCGCGGCGAGATCGCCGTTCCCGGGTATCCCCGCGTGCTCTCGGTGGACAGCCGCTCACCCCGCCGTGGTCCTTCGTCCTTGAGCGACCGGGCGCTACCTGTGGATCCAGTACCGGTAGCCGTTGGTGCGGAAGGGCACGTCGAGCTCGCGGCAGATCTCGGCGATCACATCGGGGGTGAAGAAGTAGTTGCGGATGCGGGCGATGTGCCCGCCGTCGGTCTCGACGGTCCAGACGGTGCGCACCGCGGGTCCTGTGTCGTGATCGAACCAGAAGAGCAGCAAGAGCTCGCCGCGGTGCTCGCGCACCTCGCAGCGCGGCGGGCCGCCGAGGTAGCCGACCAGGTGACGGGCGTCGACCCCGCCGGCGTCGGTGGTCGTGATCGGCGAGAGGCTGCCGACGAACGACCCGGTGCGCGGATCGGCCGGGGGCTCGCGCCCGTACTCGGTCACCACGCCGACGATCTCGGTGATCGAGCTGTCGAGGAGCAGCGAGGTCAGGGCCGGCAGGTCGCGGGCGTTGAAGGCGGCGCAGAAGGCGTCGAGCACGCCCGGCGCGGGCGCCCGGGGCTCGTCGGCCTCGGGCGCGACGAGCTTGCCGCGGCCGCGGTGCAGCGCCGCCTTGACCGCGCCGACCGAGGTCGAGAGCGACGCGGCGACCTCCTCGAGCGAGAGATCGAACACGTCCTTGAGCACCACCGCCGCGCGCTCCTGGGGCGACAGGTGCGCGACCAGGGTGCCGGCGGCCTCGCGCGACGCCCGCTCGTCGGGCGCGTGCCCTGGCGCCGGGTGTGCTGCCGAGGGCTCGCCGATCGCGTCGCGCTCGAGCCGCTGCCGCCGGGCGCGGTCGATCCAGAGGTTCGACGCCACCCGGAACAGCCAGGCGCGCGGGTTGGGCACCTCGTGGAACAGGGTGCCGAGCGTGACGAAGCCGCGGGCCATCGTGTCCTGCACCAGGTCCTCGGCGTCCCACGGGCTCCGGGTCAGGTAGCGGCAGTAACGGTACAGCTCGGGCCGGAGCGGCTCGAACACGTCGAGGAACCGCTGCCATGACGCCTTCACGTCATTGCTCAGCTCGCCGAGGTCGCGCGGCTCGTCGCTCATGACCAGACCGGCTCGTAGCACAGGACCGACAGCCCGCCGCCCAGGTTCTGGGTCCGGATCTGCCGCAGCGAGAGGCGATGGTCGCGGCGCGCGAACAGCGGCGTGCCGCCGCCGAGCACCACCGGGTGCACGATCAGGCGGAATTCGTCGACGAGGCGGTGCTCGATCAGCGTCGAGACCAGGGCGGCGCCGGCCCAGGCGACGATCGGCTTGCCGGGCTGCCGCTTGAGCGCGGCGATCTCCTCGGGGTCACGGGCCACGCGGGTGTTGGCCCACGCGGCGTGCGTCAGGGTCCGGGACAGCACGACCTTGGGCAGGGCGTTCATCTTGCGCGCGAACGCGAGGTCCTGGGGCGAGCGCGGGCGCGCCTCGGCGTCGGGCCAGTACTGGAGCATGAGCTCGTAGGAGGTGCGCCCGTAGATCGCGAGGCCGACGGAGTCGACCATCTCGTCGCAGTACCGCTCGAACTGCGGGTTGCCGTCCTGGAACCAGTCCAGCTCGCGGCCCGGGCCCTCGATGTAGCCGTCGAGGGACGCGATCATGGAGACGTAGAGGCGTCGTTCGGTCGGGGTCGTCGTCGTCATGGCTCACCGACGAACGGCGCGGCCGGGAGGATACGGGGGGGCGAAGAAAATGTTGGGCGGAGAGGAAGAAGGAGAGCTTCACAGGGAGACGGGGAGGCGGGGAGGCGAGAGATGGGGATCAGCCGTTCGAACCATCAGGCTCGGCGCCGGCGGCTTCGGGCGGCATCGATGCGGGGCGGCGAGCAGGCGCGAAGGATGGTCCCCGCCTCTCGCCTCTCCACCTTGGTCTGTCTATCTCTCTCTCCTCCCCGTCTCCCCGTCTCCCCGTGTACTCTCTCTTACTCTGTTGCCTGTCCCTGAGCGGCTCAGAGCGACCCGACCCAGGTTGGGCGACCCGGAGCCAGCTCTGTAGTTAGCGACGCAAGCTCCGTACATGGCGCCACCAGCTCCGTACGTAGCGATGCCGAACTCAAGGAGCTCCAGAAGATAGCTACCCGGCCCAGGTTCGGTCGCCCCGCACCGCTCACCGGCCGGAGCCGCCACGCGCTTCCTCGACCCCCTCCCCCATCGCCCCGCGGATCCTGAGGTGGCCGAGGGTGACCGCGGCGATGAATCCCCAGGAACGTGAGCTCATGGCGCGTCATCGGCCGGAGCGGGCGATCTGTGACAAGGACGGCGCACGAGCGCCCCAGGCTCTCGAGCTCCTCCCCGCCCTGCCCTGGCGGCGCGCCGCCCTCCGCGCGACCTGCGACGACGGCGCTGGGCAGACGCCGTCGGTGCTGTACAACCAAGGCTCACCCCTTGCCGAGGAGCTGCCGCATGACGCGTCGTCTTCAGGAACGCCTGCTCGCGATCATGGACCGCAAGAACCACTGGGCCTGGGCGCACCTCACCGGCCCCGGCCTCACGCGAGACCAGCTCGCGGTTCACTTCAGGCACGAATACCGGGTCTACGTGCGCGACTTCCCGGTGCTGCTCGCGCGCGTGCTCGGCCAGTCGCCGCCGGCCGCGGTGCGCAGCGCCCTCGCCGAGAACCTCTTCGAAGAGCAGACGGGCAAGCTCTCGCTGGGCGTGTCGCACCCGGCGCTCTTCCTGGAGATGATCGACGGCCTGGGCATCCCGCGCGCGGCCATCGAGGACGAGTCGATCCCGCTCGAGCCCGAGGCCCACGCTTACCGGGCGCTGCTCGACCGCGCGAGCGCGGCGCCGCCGTGGGTCGTGGGCGCGGCGGTGCTGACCATCTTCGTGGAGGGCAGCGTGCACGAGCGCGCGGAGCTCCTCGGGCAGCGCGAGGCGCCGCCGATCGAGGAGGCGCTGCGCGCGCACCCGATGGTGCGGCACTACGGGTGTCCGCCCGAGCGCATGCGCCTGGCGAGGGCGCACCGGGCGGTCGAAGGAGGGCACCGGCGGGACGCGTGGGAGATGGTGCTGGGGCACGTGCCGGACGAGGGCCCGATGGCGGACGCGGTCGCGTCCGCGGTGGCCGCAGCGCACGCGGCCTGGCTGGCGTACCGGGATGGGGTCGGGCGCGCCATGGGGCTCCGGCAGGCCTGAGCTGGCCTCGGCGCACTCCTCCGGTTCTGCCTGACACGCGCAGGGTTCACTGATAGAATCGCGCGCATCGCTTGGGCCGTTCTGCGCCCGTTCTTGAGGAGATCTTCCAGTATGTCCTTCTCGGCTCGTTCCTTTGCCTTCTTTGCCATGTACACGCTCGCGTCCGTGGCCGCGTGCGGCGGCGAATCCAGCTCCGGGGCCGGCGGCGCCGGCGGGTCGGGCGACGACGCCGCGGGCCCGGGCCCCGGGAGCACCTCCTCCGGCCCCGGCGCGACCAGCGGCGGCGCCACGAGCGGCGGCGGCGCCGCGAGCGGCAGCGGCAGCGCCACGACGAGCAGCGGCTCGGGCGGCGCCACCAGCAGCAGCGCCACGAGCAGCGGCTCAGGCGACGTCACCGCGAGCGCCACGAGCACCGGAGCCGGCGACACGACGACCAGCACGGCGGCGACCGGCGGCACGGATCCCGGCGGGTGCAGCATCTTCTGCTCCGACTTCGAGGGCGGCTCGCTGCCTTCCGAGATCCAGTTCTTCCCCGAGTATCTGCGGCCGAGGATGAGCGAGTTCGTGACGCTGGACAGCACCGGTCACAGCGGCACGCGCTCCGTCAAGGTCTCGGGCACGGACTTCAGCCAGATGCTCGGCGTGGCCGTGCCGAGCAATTTCTGGGGCAGGGTCTACCTCAAGAGCGCCACCGACATCCAGATGGGCCACAACACGTATGTCGCGGCCGCGGAAGGCAACGGGGATCCCAACAACGGCGAGCAGATCCGCATCGGCGAGCACCAGTGTCAGCTCGAGCTGAACCGCAGGAGCGACGACAAAGAGATGCTCTCGAACGGCGGAATGTACATGTGCAGCGGCGGCGTGAAGCTCGTCGCGAACACCTGGTACTGCCTCGAGTTCCACTACGACGGGCCGGGCCGCTCGGTGAGCGTGTTCGTGGACGGCACCGAGGTCAACGCGATGCACGTCACGGACTGGGGCCCGTACGACTACAAGCTCTTCAAGTTCGGGTTCGAGAAGTACCACGGCGGGGCCAAGACCATGTGGTACGACGACCTCGCGCTCCACTCCGAGCGCGTCGGCTGCGGCAAGTGAGGCCGCGCCGCGCGGCGCTCGGGTGAGCCCGAGGGGCCGCGGGAACGCCGCGGAGACGAGATGAAGGCGATTGTCTACGACCGATACGGCTCACCCGACGTCCTGCGGCTCGAGGAGATCCCGAGGCCCGAGATCGGCGACGACGACGTCCTGGTGAGGGTCCACGCGGCCTCCGTGAACTCGTGGGACTGGGATCTCGTGACCGGGACGCCTGTGCTGTTTCGCTTCTGGGGGCTGCTCAGGCCCAAGCACAGGGTCCCGGGCGCGGACATCGCGGGCCGCGTGGAGGCGGTGGGCAAGAACGTGACCCGGTTCCGGCCCGGTGACGAGGTGTTCGGGGATCTCTGCCAGTGTGGCTGGGGCGGCTTCGCCGAGTACGCGCGCGCCCGCGAGAGCGCGCTGGCGCCCAAGCCGGCCGGGATGACGTTCGAGCAAGCCGCGGCCCTCCCTCAGGCAGGCGCGATGGCCCTTCAGGGGCTCCGCGACGAGGGAGGGCTCCGGCCCGCGCAGAAGGTCCTGATCAACGGCGCAGGCGGCGGCGTCGGCACCCTCGCCATCCAGATCGCCACGTCGCTCGGCGCCGAGGTCACCGGCGTGGACCGGACGGAGAAGCTGGAGACGATGCGCTCGGCCGGCGCAGCCGAGGTCATCGACTACACGAAAGAGGACTTCACGGCCGGCGGGAAGACCTACGACCTGATCCTCGACGCCGCGGCGCACCGCTCGATGTTCGACTACGCGCGCGCGCTGAACCGAGGGGGGACCTACGTGATGATCGGGGGCTCCATCGGTCGAATCTTGCAGGTCTTGCTCGTCGGGCCCTGGATAGCGAGGAGCGAGCAAAAGAAGATGCGCCTCATGCCAGCGAAGGCGAACCACGACCTCGCTGCCCTGGGGGAGCTGTTCCAGGCGGGCAAGCTGAGCCCCGTCATCGATCGCTGTTTTCCGCTCGACGAGGTCCCCGACGCGCTCCGCTACTTCGGCGAGGGGAGAGCGCGCGGGAAGATCGTCATCACCATCTGACGGCGCCCCCCGCACCAACCGACGCCGGGCTCAGTCGTCGATGACGGCGTTGACGATCCCGTCGAAGAACTCCCCGTTCCCGACCGCGTCGAGCATCCGGTTCCACCCGAGCTCATCGAACGGCGTCGGCACGCCGTGGTTCGTCAAGATGACCCCGATCAGCTCGCGGCGGCGATCGATCCACAGGAAGCACCCGGTGCCGCCCGCCTTGCCGTAAGAGCCGCTCGAGAGGCGCGACCCGCCGTTGGAGAAGCGGTGGGTCGCGAGCTCCCAGCCATAGCCCTTGGGCGTCATCAGGAGGTTCGTTATCGGCGATACGTCGGTCTCCGACGCCCTCACCTCGGGCGTCTGGTTGCTCACCATCGCGGCGGCGGCCTGGCGGCTCAGGACGCGGACGCCGCCGTACCTGCCGCCGTTCAGGATCATCTGGCAGAACACCGCGATGTCCCGCGCCGTCGAGAAGACGCCGTCACAGCCGGCGATCCCGCCGAGCGCGTGATCCTGCTCGTCCTGCACCTCGCCGCGCAGCACCCTCCCCCGGAGCTCGGAGTAGCCCGTGGCCGCGGTCCGCGAGATGAGCGCCGCCGACGGGTTGAAGGTCGTGTCGCTCATGCCGAGCGGGCCCCAGATGCGCGCCTTCGCGAAGGCGTCGAGATCCATGCCCGAGGCGACCTCGATTACCCGCCCGAGGAGGCGGTAGGTGAGATCGCTGTAGAGCACCTGCGTGCCAGGGACGTACTCGAGCGGCGCCTCCGCCATGCGCTGCCAGACGCGCTCGGCGTCCGGGTCGTCCAGGAACTGGCTGTCCAGCGGCAAGCCGGCCGTGTACCGGAGCATGTCGCGCACCGTGATGGCCTCCTTGCCGTTGGCCGCGAACTCCGGGATGAAATCGGCCACCCGATCGTTCAGCCGAAGCACGCCGTCCTCCACGAGGATCACCGCCGACGTCGACGTCGCGAGGACCTTGGTGATGGAGAGCAGGTCGAACAGCGTGTCGAGCGTCATCGGCTCGTCCGCGCCGCGGACCCGGGAGCCGAACGCCCGGTGCCCGACGATCCTCCCCCGCCGCGCTACAAGGGCGACCGCGCCCGGGAACAGGCCGTCGGTCACCCGTCGCTGGATGCGCGCAAAGACGTCCTCGATGCGCTCCGAGCACAGGCCGACGCCCTCGGGCCGCCCAGGGACGAGCCGCTCGTACGTCGTCTGGATATGCGCCTCAGCCACCTTGGCCGACAGGACCGCCGGCGCGAACGCGGCCACCGCCGCCGTACGGCCCAGCCCCTGGAGAAGGTGCCTGCGATTGAAAAATCCATGCTCGGTGCACATGCTCGCTCCTGATCCGTGATCCGTGGGGGGCCGGGTCGCGCCGCAGCAGAGCCCGCTCGGGCGCGCTTTCCCGCGCCGTCGCTGAGGTCGCCATCGACGCTCGCGAGCGCCCGAATTCCTGGACAGCAGGAGGCGTGCCGAGCAGCGGACCCAGCGATTCGCGGCGCCGCCGCGCGAGAGCGCCGGCGGACAGGTGCGCCGATCGTGCACCCGCCTGCACGATCGGCCGCGCGGTCCCGACGCTCTGCACGGTTTTGCATGATTCGTGCAAATCAACGCCAAACCAGCGCACGGCGGCGCGCGGCGCCGCGTAGGATGTGCTCGTGGACGAAGGCTTTCCCGGCAGCGATGTGCGGGGCTCCTGCACGACGACGCTCCGGCTCGCGATCGTGGCCGGCAACACGATCACCTTCGCCCCGCTGCCGCCCCACGGCCGCGTCGTCCTCGGGCGCGACGAGGGGTGCGACGTGCGGATCGACGATCGCTCGGTGTCGCGCCGGCACGCGGCCCTCGACGTCGGCCCGCCGCTCCGGATCGAGGACCTCGGGAGCGCCAACGGCACCTTCGTCGGCGAGCCGCTGGCCCGCGCGCTGACGGCGCGCACGCACCGCCTGCGGCGCCTCTCGCGGGAGAGCGCCGAGGTCGGCGTCGGCGAGCGCTTCAACCTCGGCGCGACCACCGTCGTCGTCGGCCGCGCGCCCGGCGGGGCGGCCGAGGAGCCCGACCGCGGAAAGCCGCCCGCGGACATCGTGCTGCTGGCCCCGGCGATGCTGGCGCTCTACGAGCAGGCCGCCCGCGCCGCGCGGAGCCCCATCAGCGTGCTCATCCTGGGCGAGACGGGGGTGGGCAAGGAGGTGCTCGCCCGGACCCTCCACGCGCGCTCGCCGCGGTCGAGCGGGCCCTACGTCGAGCTGAACTGCGCCGCGCTGCCGCCGTCGCTCCTCGAGGGCGAGCTCTTCGGCCACGAGAAGAGCGCCTTCACGGGCGCCAGCCACGCGCGCCCCGGCCTGCTCGAGGCGGCCCACGGCGGCACGCTGTTCCTCGACGAGATCGGCGAGCTGCCCCTCGCCTTCCAGGCGAAGCTGCTCCGCGTCCTCGAGGACCGGAAGGTGCTCCGCATCGGGGGCCGCACCCCGCGCCGGCTCGACCTCCGCTTCGTGGCGGCGACCAACCGCGATCTCGAGGCGGAGATCGCGCGCGGCGCCTTCCGCCAGGACCTCTACTTCCGGCTGAACGGCATCTCCCTCGTCGTCCCGCCGCTCCGGGAGCGGGTCGCCGAGATCGGCCCGCTCGCCGGCAGGTTCCTCGAGGAGGCGTGCCGGCAGCTCGACCAGCGCGGTACGCCCCGCATCTCGCCGGAGGCGCTCGCCGCCCTCGAGGCGTACGCCTGGCCGGGGAACGTGCGCGAGCTGCGCAACGTGATCGAGCGCGCGGCGGTCCTGTGCGCGGGGGAGTCGGTCCTGCCCGCCGATCTGCCGCCGCACCTGATGAACGGCGCCACGCCCCCGTCGAGCGGCGCCGCGTCGCGGCCCAGCGGCACCATCCCCCCGCCGCCGCCCAGCGGCGCAATTCTCCCGCCGCCGCCCAGCGGCGCCATCCCCCCGCCGCCGCCCAGCGGCGCCGCGCTCCCTCCCAGCGGCGCCGCGCCGCCGCCGAGCGGCGCCGCACCCCCTCCCAGCGGCGCCGGGCTGCCGCCAGCCGACGCCGCGCCGCCGAGCGGCGACGCCCTCACGAGGCTCCGGCTCGAGATGAAGGCCGCCGACCGGCAGCGCGTCATCGAGGCCCTCGAGCGGTCCGCGGGCAACCAGACGCGCGCCGCGAAGCTCCTCGGCGTCTCGCTGCGCACGCTGATCAACCGCATCGACGAGTACGGCATCCCGCGGCCGCGGAAGCGGCCGCCCTGAGCGCTCACGAGCGCGACGAGCGCGCGGCGCCCCCGGCGCCCAGGGCGCGGGACGCCCCCTCCTGGATCCCGCGGAGCACCGCCTCGACGTCCCGCTCCGCGCCCAGGGCGAGCCCCCGGTCCGCGAGCGCGCGCGCGGCGGCCGGGTCGCTCCCGGCGAGCGCCTGCTCCGCCTCTGCTCGCGGAGGCTAGGAGAGGGGCCGAGAGGCTCACGCCGCGTCGAACGACGGTGCTCAATAACACCCTGGCGATGGGCGGCGGCTCGGTGGGGATGCCGAGATGGGTCACGATCGCCACGATGGCTTCGCGCTGCGCACGTTGACCGATGTCGGCGACGAGCCGCCGGCGCCCACCGCACGGACACGCGAGCACATCCTCCAAATAGACCCGGCGGATGAGGGAAGCCCAGTCCATGCGTGCGTAGACCGGCGGGACGATGCCGTCGCCGAGGCTCGTGCGCGCGCTCGCCGGAGGGTCCCAGGTAGCCGCGGGAGGTGGCGCCGTGATGTCGTTGGCGCAGGTCGGTGGCGCCGTCGCGCTCGTCTTCGTCTTCGTCTCCGGCACCGGGATGCCCGTCGCCGAGGGCCGGTGAGCCACCACGGCGGCTCGCCACGACGAGCCCGACGCGAGCACGCCGGAAAGGCGCAGCAACGGATACCGCGGTGGAGGCACGAGAGCCGCGATGCGCGCCAGAAAATACACAGGCGCCAGCACCAGGTGAGTCGCGCCGTTGCGACGGGGCTTGCGAAGACGGTACGCGACGCGGCCATCGGGCAGGAGTGAGATGCGCTCCAGGCTGAAGGGCGGGCGCGCGCCCTAGCGGCACAGCCGTTCAAGGCCGGCGCGATCCCCCGCGCGCGCTCTCCTTTCTGGGTCCTTTTGTGCCTAACTGAAGGTTCCCTGCGACGGAGGTCCGACGCGTCCGGTTGCGCGGCACACGGAGGCAGGTGCGGGAACCAGCAGGGTCGACGTTGCGGACGCCACGTTCTCATGATGCCTATCCGCCGCGCTTTCGCGCCTGGTGCGCCCGCACGCGAAGCGCTACTGGCAGGCGAGCGGATGCGACTGGGCGCGGCCCGCCGACCCCGCCGCGCGGAGCCGTCTTTACGGAAGGCGGCTCGCCGCGATGCGAGGGCAGGTCGCGAGCGCCCCGGAGCTGCACCCGGACCTCTCCGCCGCGCTCCTGCACGAGATGCACGAGATGCGGCGGGAAGCCCGCGCGCTGGGCGCCGCGCGCGACCGGCCGTGACCGCCGTCACTCACACGTGCCGGCGTCGTCGTTGCCGCCGAGGTAGACCTGCTCCGGCTGCCCCGTGAGCTGGGCGGCGAGCGCCTCGGCCTCGCACTGCGGCAGCGCCGGGTTCATGGAGATGTTCAGCGCGCCCGGGATCCTGGTGAGCGAGGGAAGGGAGAGGTCCGTGAGGCGGTCGTTCGACGAGATGCCCAGTCCATCGACGCGGCGGAGCGCGGGCATGTCGACGACCCCGAGCCGGTCGTTGCCGCCGCTCCCTTCGCGCCCGATCTCGATGAGCTTGGCCCGCTCCAGCCGCGCGAGCCCGACGCGCGTCATCGCGTGATTGCCGCGGATCTCCAGGAAGCCACCGAGGACCGAGAGCGCTGCGAGGCCAGAGAGATCCTCCAGCGCGAGGTTATCCTCGACGGTCATGAGGAGAGAGACGCTCTCCAGCTGCGCCAGGCCGCCCAGCCCGGCAAGCCGCGGGTTCCCCGACAGCGAGAGCCACTCGGTCTGGCGCAGCGCGGGCAGCGAGAAGTCGGTCAGCGACGGGTTGTACCAGATGCCGACCTGCTCCTCGACGGTGGCCAGCGCAGGTAGCGAGAACGAGGTGAGCCTCCCCTGATCGCGGATGATGACGCGCGGCGCGCTGGCGAGCCGCGGCAGCTCGAGGGCCGTGAGCTGAGCGCAGCGCGCGAGGAGGAGGGTGCCTCCCACGCCCCGCAGTTCCGGGAGCGACAGCCGCGCGGCGCCCTGCGCGTCCACCACGTCCAGATCGCCGGCGACCGTCAGGAGCCTCGGGAGCGCGATCTCGGCCGCCGCGATCCCCCACACGATCAGGTCGCCGCGCACCGCCTCCAGGACGGGGAACTCCAGCGCCTGGACCGCGAGGCTGTCCCAGAGCTCGAACCGGCCGGCTTCGATCAGCGCGGGGAACGCGACCCGCTCGAGCGCCGCGCCTCGGAGGTGGATGCCGCCGCCGCTGCGCCGGAGCGAGGGCATCGCGAGCTCCGCGAGCGCATCCGCCTGGATCGCTATCGCGTCAAGGCGGGGCTCCAGCCTGGCTCCGATCTCGGCGAGCTCCGGCAGCTCCGCCGCCGTGAGCTGGTCCACCGACGAGAGTCCCAGGGCGCCGCCCACGCGCGCCAGCGACGGCAGCGAGAGCGACCGGAGCGCTGGCGCGAAGATCACGGAGAGGTCGCCGCCGACCTGCGCCAGCACCGGCAGCTCCAGCCGCTCCAGCGCGTACGCGTGCTCCACCTCGAACGAGCCGCCGACATAGACGAGGTCGGGGAGGGACACGACCGTCGCGAGCTCCGGAAGGAGGGTCAGCGTGCCCGTGATCACGCGGATGCCCTCGAGGGCCCGGAGGTCGTCGAGGTCGGTCACGGCGTAGTCGCCCACCAGCGACGCGCCGCACACGTGATCGGTGTGGTCGATCTCCTCGTCGTCGAGCGTGCCGTCGGCGTTGTCGTCCAGGCCGGCGTGCACGGCCGCACCGCCGGCGATGCAGTTCGGTCCCGCCTGCTCCTCGTCGATCCGGACGAGCCGCTCCGGCGTTTGCTCGGGCTCCTCGGGCGGGGCGCCAGCGCACACGTACGTGGTGCCGGAGACCTCCTGCGCGTCCAGCGCCCCGTCGCCGTCGAGGTCGAGCCCGGAGCGCACCGCCGTCCCGCCATGAGGACAGTGCTCGCCCCGCGGCTCCTCTGCCCGCGTCGTGAGGAGCTCCGGCAGGTCTCCCTCTCCCTGCTCGGCGCAGACGTACTCCGTGGCGTCGATCTCGCCCGGATCGAGGACGCCGTCTCCGTCGTCGTCTTCCCCCTTGTGGATGGCGCGGCCCCCTTCAGGGCAGTTTGCGCCCGGGGGCTCGTCGTCGATCCGCACCGCGGGCGCCGGCGATCCGCCATCGTCGGCGGGCGGTGCGGCGGGGGGCTCGGAGCCGCACCCGCCGCTGGCGAGGGCGAGGGTCAGCAGCAAAGGGGCGAACACGCTGGGGCGATTCTGGTGCATGGTGGGTGCGTTTCCTGTCCGTGGAGCGCAGGCGCTTTGCGAGCGCTGTACCAGGGCTGCGCGAAGGCCACCACCAGGGCCTCTGGCCGCCCGACCCACGCTGGCGGCGGCCGGGGCGCCCGGCGCGCTCCTCTCGTGCGCGCGCGAGATCAGCCCATCTCGAGCGCGCACGAGAGAGGAGCGCGCCGGCCCCCCTGCGCCGCAGGTGGGCGGGTTGAGCAACACTGGCGCAACTCGCGCAGGAGCCGCTCGACGTCGGCCGGAACGAGCCGGGCGAGAGCCGTCGATATACGACGGGGAGCACGCGCAACCAATGACCTGTCTGGATGCCTCCTCCGTGGCCGGGCTCTCTACGGCTCAGCCCGGCCGGACGGCGTCACCTTCGCGAGCAGCTTCATGAGCGCCGTCGGCTCGACCGGTTTCCGCAGGTGGTGATCGAACCCCGCGTCGCTGGCGCGCTGCCGGTCGACCTCCTGGCCGTAGCCGGACACCGCGATGAGCGTGCAGAGGCTAGGACGAGCCGGCCGGATCACGAAAGGCAGAACGGCGCGGGCCACCAACGCGGGCTGGCGATCGGGGATGCGCGGGGCACGAAAAGGCCCAAGAACGAGGGCGCCGCTCGCATGGGGTCGAGCTGCGGGCAGAGGTTGGCCAACGGCCACGCGCGAGCGGCACGCGGAGGGACGAGGCCGAGAGGCTCACGCCGCGTCGAACGACGGTGCTCAATAACACCCTGGCGATGGGCGGCGGCTCGGTGGGGATGCCGAGATGGGTCACGATCGCCACGATGGCTTCGCGCTGCGCACGTTGACCGATGTCGGCGACGAGCCGCCGGCGCCCACCGCACGGACACGCGAGCACATCCTCCAGATAGACGCGGCGGATGAGGGAAGCCCAGTCCATGCGTGCGTAGATGGGCGGGACGATGCCGTCGCCGAGGCTCGTGCGCGCGCTCGCCGGAGGGTCCCAGGTAGCCGCGGGAGGTGGCGCCGTGATGTCGTTGGCGCAGATCGGTGGCGCCGTCGCGCTCGTCTTCGTCTTCGTCTCCGGCACCGGGATGCCCGTCGCCGAGGGCCGGTGAGCCACCACGGCGGCTCGCCACGACGAGCCCGACGCGAGCACGCCGGAAAGGCGCAGCAACGGATACCGCGGTGGAGGCACGAGAGCCGCGATGCGCGCCAGAAAATGCACGGGCGCCAGCACCAGGTGAGTCGCGCCGTTGCGACGGGGCTTGCGAAGGCGGTACGCGACGCGGCCATCGGGCAGGAGCGAGATGCGCTCCAGGCTGAAGGGCGGGCGCGCGCCGTAGCGGCACAGCCGTTCAAGGCCGGCGCGATCCCCCGCGCGGAGCGTGACGCCCGCATGGATGTTGAACCCTGCCACCTCGCCGACCCACGGGCTCTTGCCCCGGGGGCGGAAGCGATCCTCGTCGTCCGCCTCTGCGAGGGGGACGCCGTCCTCGTCGAGGCGCACAAAGGTGCCGCCGAAGAGCGACAGTTGCATGCACGCTTCGAGCGGGGAGAGCTCGGGGACCTCGTTGGAGCGCTCCTCGCTCGGCCCGTCGTCCACGAGCTTCCGCCGCCGCAGCCACCGCATCATGCGCTTCTCGACGCGCGCGGCGACAGCGGCGATGTCGTCGCGCGAGGGCGCAGGGCCCTGGTGGAAAACGACCTCGGGACCGTCCTTTCGAGTGAATACGCCATCGAGCGCGACGACGTGGAAGTGCACGACAGCTCCGCTTCCGCGCCTCGGTCTACGGCGCCTGCCCCGCGCGGCGAACACCCTCTCCGGGGCCGGGCGGCCCGGCGCTCTTGAGCCGCTGCGCTGCGCGCCTCAGTGCACGCGATCGATGCCCTTGGCGATGAAGGAGCTGCTCGCCCCGGACGTGCCCCGGAACGCGGCGGGTCCCGGCTGCGCGCAGAGCAGCTGCTCCATGTCGGTCGCCCGGCGCTCGAGATCGTCGAGGTGCCGGACGGTGACGCCGTCGACCGGGTCCAGCACGTCGGTGCCTTCCAGGAAGGCCGAGATGTCGGCCTGGACGCCAGCGAAGCGCGGGCTGATGTGGAGGAAGACGGTCTGCGCCTCCACGCCGTGGCAACCGTTGCAAGCGTTCAACGAGAACTTGTGGCGAGCCTCGTTGTTGGTGATCCCGGGGGCGTTCCAGGGCGGGCGGGGGAAGTCGTTGATGGAGCTGCCGCCGAGGAAGCTGACCCCCTGGAAGACCTCGGGCACGGTGTGCGTCTCGGTCAGGATGGACGCCTCGTTCTGGTTGATGAAGTCGGCGACGATCGATTGCCCCATGAAGCTCGTGTCGGGCGTCAGCTTCACCGTGTCGGGCTGCAGGAGCCCCGTGGCCGGCGACAGGGTGAACTCGCGCAGCTCCCAGGGGCTGGCCAGGGCGATCTCGTTCGTCCGGAGCTGCGACAGCGCGCTGCCGTTCACGCGGCCGGGCTCCGCGTTGCTCCCAGCGAACCGCTCGGTGATCTCGGCCAGCTTCGCGTTGTAGTCCGCCGAGCCGAGGGAGAGCGCGTTCAGCTCGTGCCAGAGGTTCGCCCAGTCGAGCACCTCTGCCTCGGTGGTCGCCGGCAGGCGATACTCCAGGATGATCGTGAACTGCAGCGGGCTCCCGCTGCTGTCGGTCACCCCGAACACGAACCGGCCCTCACCCGCCTTGCCGTCGGCGAGCTTCCTGAGATCCAGCCGATTCACGATGGCGAGGAGCCGGATCGGGGCGCGCGACAGGTCGAGCGCCCCGTCTACCCTGGGCCAGGGATCGAGCACGAGCGACTGGATCCCCGTCCGCGCGGGGACGACGTGGGTGTTCATGGTCTGGTCCGAGAGCCAGCTCTGGAACATCTGCTCGACCATGACGGGCGCCTGGGCCGGGGTGGGCGCCATGGCCTCCATCAGGTGCTTGAACGTCCAGACGCCGTCGCCCGTGGTCCTGACCGGATCCTCGACCACCGCGAGATCCCTGATCAAGAGCTCCTTGTTCTCGTCCACCTCGGGGCAGGACGGCAGGGAGAAGAGCTCGCTCATGTCGGCGGTCGTAACCGGCTGGCTCGACACCCAGACGTCGTCGATGGCCCCGAGGAACTGACGGGAGCTGCCGTTCTGGGGGGGAGCCCCGCCGATCTCCAGCGAGAGGGGCGAGCCGTTGATGGGCGTCGGGCTCGAGAAGCCGAAGCTGGTCGTGCTCACGAGCTGGCCGTTGATGAAGAGCCGGATCGCCAGGCCGTCGTACGTGGCGCCGACATGCATCCACCCGGGCGACAGGCTGTGCCCGAAGGCCGCGCCGCGGATGTTCACAAGCGTGCTCGATCCGGGAATCTTGACGTTCAGGCTGAGCTCCAGCGTGCCGTGCCCGATCTGGAACGCGATGATGTCGCTGCTGCCGCTCCCCTGGCGGAAGATGGTGCGGACCGTGCTGAAGTCGATGCTGGTCGGGTTGATCCAGGCCGCGACCGCGAAGCGGGTACCGAACTCGTACGCCGCCGCGACGGGCGTCGTGATCCGCTCCCCCTCCGCGTCGAGCGCCACCGCCTTGAGCCCATCCGGGCGGTCCACGCACGCGCTCGAGGCGGATCGCGTGGCGTGGAAGGCCGAGAAGGTCGAATCCGCCAGCGCCGTGCTGCTCGGATCGCAGTCGTTCATCCGCCAGAAGCTGATGGCCGAAGCCAGCCCCTGGGTCGCGGTGTCGATGACCTCCGCGTCGGTGTCGCTGGCGCTGCACCCCGCGAGGAGCAGGCCGGCCACCATCCATCGGGAAATGTGCTGATCGAGAAAGCGCATAATGACCCCTGTTGTGTTCCGCCGAGAGCCCCGAGCTCGCGTCCTGCAGACCTCGAGCTTGAAGACGCGAGACCAGCCGCTCGTCACTTGCCGACCCTGGCATGAACGCCCAGAAAGGCGTTGACGAGGCTCGACTGCCCAGCCCTTGCGCCGCGGGCAAATACCAGGCTCGGTCGCGCCGAACTCAAGCGCTTCCATCTGGCAGCTCGCGCTCGGAGCAGCCCCTAGCGACCCAACGTTTAGCGGACGTAGCAGCTCAGCTCAACATTACAATTCACCTGGAGCACGATTTTGACAGCCTCAACAATCATTTACACACTCTGCCCCAGGGCGTCATCGCTTCATGCTCAAACAGCCAAGCGCCAATTCATAAGCATCATGATCCTCATGCAATCAATTCATCTCGGATCTCCGACGACGCGGCCGGCGTCCTCCGTGCGTGCCGTTCGATCGCGTCATCGATGATGGCGACTTGGATAAAAACAAAGCGATAGGCCCCCGGCGAGGGTGCTCGTCGCATGCGCGCTCGCCGGGAGCCGACGAGCTGCGATACTGCCGGCGTGCTCTTCCCCCGGCGCCTCTTCCTGACCCTCTGCGCTGCCGCGCTCGCCCCGCGCCGGGCCCTCGCGGACGCCGCCGCGCCCGCGTCGTCCCCTTCCCCGCCCGCCGTCGACCTGCGCGACCTCCAGGTCCCCGGCGACCGCGCCCTCGGCCGGCGGTTCACGCTGCTCGTGCCGAGGCGACCTATCTCCCCAAGTAACGCTACGCCGGCGCGCGGCGGGCCGTGACCAGCCAGGCGCGCGAGTCGAACAGTACGCCTTTGCTAGTTTCGTGTGCGGCGAGCGTCTCGCGTAACCTGACGAGCGCGCGCTGCGCAGTGGCTGCGTCCAGCCGCGCGAGCAGGTCCCTGTGCCGCCTCATGTCGAGCACGAGGTCGAGCGCGGCTCCTGCGTCAGGTCCGTAGTAGACGGGTTCGCGCACGTCGGCGACACCGACCTCGACGAAGCCGGACGCGTCGAGGATGGAACGGACCACATCCGGATCGGCCATCGAGAACGGATTTGGCCCGGACGCCGGCGCTACCGCGGCACCGTCGGTCAGCGCCTGACGGAACGCCGTCGCCCATTCGTTCTGCTCCTCACCCTGCCAGACCAACATGACGAGGCGCGCTCCTGGCCGCGCCGCGCGCGCGACGTGGGTGAACGCCGCGACTGGATCGGCGAAGAACATGGTGCCGAACCGGCTGATGATCAGGTCGAAATGCGCCGGCGAAAATGGATGAATCTGCGCGTCGCCCCGCTCGAAGGCAACATTGGAAACACCTTCCTCGGCGCTGCGGCGGCGGGCGCGCTCCAGCATCTCCTCGGAGATGTCTACGCCCAGAGCGCTTCCCAACGTCGCGGCCCGAGCGGCGTCGAGCGTGGTCTGGCCGCTCCCACAGCCGATGTCGAGTATGCGGTCTGCCTGGTCGACGACCATCGCCGCGCGCAGTCGCTCGTCGTGAGCCCGCAGCTCCGCGTCATAGTGATCGGCCCACCGCAGCCGCGGACGAAGTTTCTTCGTATAGCCTTCCAGGATGTCGGCCAGCTCCTTCGGACGACTCAACGCCACGCAGTGGCCCGCCGCGATCTCGTCCGGGACAACGCCGAGGCGATCCGCAACCGTGCGCCGGAGGAAGCCGGGGGGGAAGAAGCGGTCCTCGGTGCAGAGGACGAAATGGGTCGGCACGTCCGGCAGCGCTTCGAGCGGCCAGGGCGAAGCGGTGCATGCCGCCGACGGGTGCGCCCGCTCCTTGCTCAGCGCCTGCGCGGCCAGCTCGCGCGGCACGTCGTGGTAAAAGGAGACGTACGGATCCTGGTTGCCGGTCGCGCCGCCGTCGCGCGCGGCTTGCTCCTCCACTGCCTTTCGATAGCCGGTCCTGACCCACCAGTCCCCGGGCGCCTCGCCCGGGGACGGGACCATGCCGGCCACGAACACCAGGGCGTCGACCGGGAGCCGGACGGCGACGAGCGGTGCGGTGAATCCGCCGAACGAATGAGCAACGACGACCAGATCCCTGCGATCGGCCACCGCCGCGACCACCGCATCTGCGTAGTCGTCCAGCTCGAGCGAGTCGTCGTCCCCCGGGAGGTCGGGCGCGACGACATCGTGCCCCCGCGCGCGCAGCTCGGCCTCGAGCCGGTGCCAGTACCAACCGACGTCGCCGCCGCCGTGGATCAACACGAACGTGCTCAAGCGTCGCTGCTCCGCTCGGACATGCATCCTGTCATGAACGCGATCCTCATGCCGGCATCATGCCGCCGAATCCATTCGAGGCCAAGCACGAATCGAAAACGGGAAGCGCCCCCGCGCGCGTGGGCGAACCCGTCTCAATAACACCCTGGCGATGGGCGGCGGCTCGGTGGGGATGCCGGCATCGGTCACGATCGCCACGATGGCTTCGCGCTGCGCACGTTGACCGATGTCGGCGACGAGCCGCCGGCGCCCACCGCACGGACACGCGAGCACATCCTCCCAATAGACGCGGCGGACGAGGGAAGCCCAGTCCATGCGGGAGGGGCGTGGCGGCGCGGGGGCGCGGCGCCACGGCCGCGCTCAGTACATCAGGTTGCCCTGGCCGAGCACGAAGGTGATGTTCTGACCGAACTGGGCCCGGGCGGTCGTCACGCGCGCGGTGGCGTTCACGATGCGGTTGCGGCGCTCGGCCGCCGAGCTCGCCGCGAGGCCCTGGGCGATCTCGGCGCGCGCGAGGTCGAGCTGCTGCGCCGCGGCGGGATACAGCGTCATCGGGGCCATCACCTCGATGGCGTCGTCGATCTCGACGCGGGCGAGCTCCATCAGCTTCTGCTGCACGTCGGCGCGCGTGTTCGCGAACTGGTCGACGAGCACCCGCGCGGCGTCCAGCCGTTGCTTCGCGATGTCGGCGTTGAAGGCGGCGTTCAGCGCGCGCAGGAAGCGAGCGATGGCGAACGCGTCGAGCGGCACGAGGTTGAGCGGCGTCCCGAAGCGCTGCTCGAGCTCCTGGGCGGCGGGAGAGAAGAGGAAGGGCGTCGAGGCGTAGAACGTGACGGCGTCGGTGAGGCCCGGATCCGCCTTGTCGTTGATCTGCAGGTTGTTGTGGAAGAAGGGCGGCGTGTCCGCGGCCTCGATCAGGGGCGGCGGGTTGAAGGTGCCATTGCCGAACGAGTTGGGGAAGCCGATGCCCGTGGCGTCGAAGTTGGGCGCCGGCAGGTCTCGCCCGCCGAAGCCGCCGTCCGCGAGGAACTCGCCCCCGAAGCTGCCCCCGTTGAGCGGCGACCCCTTGGTGCGCGTGCCGGTGTCGAAGTTGCGGTTGTTGCCGGTGTCCTGGAAGTTCGCGCCGGCGTTGTGGTGGCACAAGTTGCAGCGGCCGCGGTTCGGGTCCATGAACGCTTGCCGGCCGTCCTCCGCCTCCGCGTCGAACAGGCGAACGCTCGCCAGATCGAGCTCGTTCAGCCGGCCCAGGCTGAGCTGGAAGGCCAGGGTCACGTCCTCTTCTTCCGGCGTCGGCAACCGGAAATCGACGCCCGGCTCGCGGGCGAGGCGCCTGGGAAAGTGCTGGGTGATCGCGTCCTTGAGGAAGCCGCGCAGCGTGCCGTCGCTCGAGCCGTCCCCGCCCCAGCCGGTCCGCTCCGTGGGGGGATTGGTGGTGCCGTCCCCCGAATCCGCCCGGATGCTGGTGCTGAGCGAGAGGACGTGGTTCACCCCGCGCGAGACGAGCCGGTGCGTCGGATCGGCGAAGCCGTCCACGTTCTCGAGGATGGCCGCGTCGTCCAGCAGATCCGAGGTCTCGAGCTCGGCGAGCTCCGGCACCTGCCGGAACACGAAGAGCGGGTCATTGGGGCTGGTTTGGTCGAGGGCCTGGATGAACGGCACGTCGAGCGTCGTGTTGTTGGCCACGGGGTGGCAGGTGCCGCAGGTGCGGCCGTTGCCCTCGAACGTCTCGTGGAAGAAGACACCTGCGCCCGCGCAGATGTCCTGCGAGACGAGCCCGGCGACCACGCGCGGATCCTGCGCGCATTCAGCGAGCCGATCCGCCAGCGCGAGCGATTGCGAAGCTTCGCCGAGGGGCTCCGGAATCTCGTCTTCTGCCTCCGAGCACCCCCCGGCGAACAGCGCCATTCCGACCCCGCACGCGAGCAGCAGCCCCATCTTCGAGCGTCCCATCAAGCTTTCTCCGTTACAAGCGCAGCGCCCGGCCGTGGCGAGCGGCCACGAGCAGGAAAGCGGCGCGTTTCATCCACTCTTCAGCTGTGGTCGCGGAGCCATCCGAGCCGCCCGGCGGTGCGGCGTGGACCTCGTGAGCCACGCCCCGGCGGGGAAACCACCGGGGGAGGCAGCCCTCGCCGCCCGGCGCGCGAGGCCGCGCGCTGGGAGCGTCAGGCGGTGCCAGGAGCGACCTCAGGCGACCGATGATGTAGCTGAACAAAAACGATGTTCAACGTTCGGCGCGGCCCGGAGCTCCATTTTTAAAGATTCTTTACAAACAGGCCCGGGAGGAGGCGCGCGGGGGCGCGAGCCCGTGCGGTTCCCGCTGCGTGACGCCGGCGGAGTCGCGCTTCAATCCCGTCCCCCGCCCGTAGATCATCGGTGGGCAGATGACGGAGGCTAGGACGAGCCGGCCGGATCACGAAAAGCAAAACCGCGCGGGCCACCAACGCGGGCTGGCGCTCGGGGATGCGCGGGGCACGAAAAGGCCCAAGAACGAGGGCGGCGCTCCGCCACGACGGGAGGGCCTCGGCAGGTTCAGTACTGAAGATCCAGGACGTATTGGACAGAGTCTCCCAGCTTGAGCCTGTCGTTCTGGTCGGGGTAGGCGTCATCCGGCTGACCATGGTCGTGGAAGACGACCACGTACGACTCCCCCTCGGGAAGGGGATAGGTCGTCGCCCGATCCGCGCAACGCACCGGCACGGAGGCGGCCCACCTGGGCGCCACGCCGGGCTCGCTCTCGACGGGAGGGCCGTTGGGATCGACGTAGGGCCCCACGCAGAGCACGGGCTGCAGGGTGTTCCCGCCGCCCGGCGCCGTCCTGACGGAGACCGCCCTTGCCCCGGTGGTCGCCTTGCTGATGCGATAGACGTCCTTCTCGCCGCGCCCGAGGAAGCCCGTGACGCCGCTCTGCGTCAGCCAGAAGTCCGGTCCGGATTCGTACTGGGCCTGCAGGGACAGGACGTCGTCCGCGCCTATATCGTCCGTGGGGCCCAGCGGATCCCAGGTGACGGTGTTGGTCGTCGTGCCGAGAGGCTTGTATCCCGAGAGCACGAACGTCGCCTTGCCGTACTGCGCCTGCGGCGCGATCCCCTCCGAGTAGCGCTCCCAGAGATACTGATACGGGGTGTTGCCGGACGCATCCGGATTGGTCGCATCGAACACGTACCAGGGACTCGTGTCGCTGTTCGGGCTCGAGCTGCTGTTCTGCTGCTTGCCGCCGTGATGGGGCACGCCCGGGGTGTACGCCTCCGTGAAGAAATGGTTCCCCCAGCCGCCGAGGAAGCCCTGGCTGGACACGACCCGGGAAAGGACACCGGCGCTGCGGGCGATGGCCGCCAGGACCGGAGCGTAGTCGTAGCACTGGGCGCCCATCACCCCGTCGTCCCAGCTGAGCTGCGAGCCCGGCTTCCCGTACTGGAGCGATTCAGCGGGATCCAGGCCATCGCTCAGGAAGATGGACGATACATCGCCCTGGTTGGTCGCCTGACTGTACCGGTATCGCTGCGTGACGAGGCGATACAGCCGGCGCATCGTCTCGAACTCGCTCGTGGTCCCCTGCGCTGCCGCCACGGCGTGATCCAGGAACGAGAACTTCGACTCGTCTGTCGTCCGGCGGAACGCCGCGGTGAGCTTCGGGTACACGGCGTACGGCGGCGACCACTCGTAGAGCACCGTGAAGTGATCGCGGATGTTGTCCTGATCGGTGCCGTACCCGCCGTTCAGATTGACGCCGTCCTCGTCCTCGTCGTAGCCATACGTCTCGAGCTCTGCCTTGGAGATGGCCCCGCTGGCGACGAGCGGATAGGGGTTGTGGATCACGTAGAACACGACGTCCTGACCGATCCGGGTGCCCGATGGGGCGAAGGCGCGCACAAGGTAGCGTCCGATGGGCGCGTCGCTCGGCACGGTGATCCGCCAGTGCTCGCGGCTCCGGCTGGAGAACGCGCCGCTCGTGAAGATGCCTCCCGTGTAGTCGCCCTCGGCGGGCAGAGACTTCGCCCAGGACACCTCGGCGCCCGTGGCGTTCGAGATGACCCGCAGCGTCGCGTTCTGCGTGGCGCCGTTCAGGCTCGAGTCCTCGACGGCGACCGCGAACGTCGTGCCGCGGCGGACGGGCGGAGGACGGACGCCGTTCACGACGGTGGCGCCCTGCGCGAAGGCCACGCCCTCGCTCCAGGCGTCATAGTCGCCCGTGCGCATCGCGCCGTGGTAGAGGAACTGGACCCGGTCCCAGCTCGTCTTGGTGCCCGCCGGCGCGAAGCTCTTCTCGCTGACGCCGAACCAGAACTTGGCAGGATTGTAGCCGCTCGCGGCCAGCGAGAACTCGAGCGTGTGCTCCGCTGCGTTCAGCTGCCCCAGCGGGAAGTTGTAGCGGCCCTGATCGAACCCGCGGCGATAGAGCAGGTTGCCGTTCAGCTTGACGTTGTCGGCATAGGCGGACTGGCTGGGATCGGTGTTCCGGTAAGCGCCTCCCTTGAGGAACACCTGGGACGCCGAGCTGTCCACGGCGACCTTGGCGCGGACCTGCACGGCGGCGCTCGGGGGGTCGACCCAGACGATCTTCAGGGAGTTCCCGGAGACGTCCGTGGCCTTGAAGCTCTGGGTGCGGCCCGCGTTCGGGGCGACGTACGTGAATTCGAAGCGATACCAGCCCTGGCGTGAGCTGGAGAGCTCGTACACTTGCTGGCCGCTGCTGTTCGACAGCGTTTGCTGGGTCTGGTCCGGCTCTCCCGGGCGCGAGGTGACCTTGGCGGACTCGAACCTGTGGCTCGTGTCCACCTGTCCCGCCGCTGTCTTCGCGGCGAGCTCGAACCGGATCCTCTCTCCGTTCGCGTCTGGTTGATAGACGTGAACGACCTGCGAGAAGGTCCCCGAGCCGGAGAACGTCTCCTCGACGGATTTCATGTAGACCCTGCCAGGGATCTCGAGCGCTCGGAGGGGCGCCAGGGTCTTCTGGAGAGCTTCGTCCGGGATAGTGGGGATGCTTGTGAGCTCCTGAGCGGAGGTCTCGACCGGGGCCTCGAGCGCGAGCTCGTCGTCGGAGCACCCGACGATCAGGCCGATAGCCCCGAGGAGCAAGAGGGCCAGCGCGTCGCCGTGGCGGGCGGCGCGCCGGGCGCGACGAGACGTGACGTGCGTCGACGAGATGCTGTTGTCCAACATACTGCCTTTCTCGGAGATGCTGGGCCCAGCGCGCGCGGAGGGCGGGCGTACGGATTGAAATGCCCATCGCGGCGAGCCAGCTCGCCCGCGGGCACGCGGCGCCCAGCGTAGATTCGACGGACATGTGGATCATTGTAAATACATTTTCCAAATCGAAAACTGCATGTCCGTCATGCATCCGGTGCATCTCGTCACCGTGCCGTCGCGAGGGCGTGAGCGCCGCGGCGCTGGCGTGCGGTCCGCCGCGCTCTCGCGGGCTCGGAGGCGTGGAGACCCGCCCGCGCGGTCCTCCGGTGTGGAGCCTTCACGCTCCTGCCTCGGTCTCCTCGACGCGGCGGGGTAGGCGTCGGATACGCCACTCATCACGATTCGCGGGGGCGGCACGACGGGGGCGCGGAGCGCACCCACCCGCCGCAGAAGCCCAGGTCGTCATGCCTGTGAGTACGCGGAGCTCGGCCACCGCTTCCTCGAGCGACCCGTCGTCGAGCTCGTCGACGAGCGCCTCCGCCTCGTCGGGTCTCTGGCCCTGGCGATGGGCGGCCGCTCGGTGGGGATGCCGAGATGGGTCAGGAGCGCCACGATGGCTTCGCGCTGCGCACGTTGACCGATGTCGGCGACGAGCCGCCGGCGCCCACCGCACGGACACGCGAGCACATCCTCCAGATAGACAGCCCCGGGAAGCCCGCGCTGCGCTCTGGTTCGCGGTGCTCCTGCGAGGAGAGATTGAACCGCCATGGCGCCATGGACGCCAAGAAGAGGATCATCTCGGTTCTCTTGGCGCGCGTGGCGCCATGGCGGTTTTCGTGTCTGGAGCGCCCTATCCGGCGCGGCCGAGTCCCACGCTGAGTGTGTACGGACGGCGCGAGCGGCCCCGAGCCCAGGGAGAGCGCGCCGGCCGGGGGCCGATGCGCCCCCCGGCGGGTCCGGATAGACGAGCTCCGCGGAGGGTTACTCCAGCTCGATGAGGCCGCAGCCGATGCGGCCGCCCGCGGCCGGGTCTGCCGCGGCGTGCACGACGATCGCGTACTTCGTCACGTCGGTGTCCGCGCCGTCGCCGACGGTCCAGACGCCGGTCCCGCGCTTGACCGTCTGCGTGCCCTGGCCCCTCGCATCGCACGCGAAGCTGCCGAGTCCTTCGCCGTTGGGCACCCAGTGGGCGCCCGCATCATTACCGTTGCTGCCACAGCTCTTGTTCTCGTGGATGTGAGCAGAGTGCTCGCCGGCAGGGCAGCCTGACAGCGTGATGGTGAGCGTCACCTCCTCTCCGACCTGCGTGAAGGCCGCGGCCCCGGTCAGGCCGCTCGAGTTCAACCCCTGGATCTCCGCCTCGGCCCGCAGGGACGCGCCGCCGCCGTTCCCGCCGTCGCCGCCGCCGTTCCCGCCCTCGCCGCCGCCGTTCCCGCCGTCGCCGTTCCCGCCCTCGCCGTTCCCGCCGTCGCCGCCGCCGCCGTCGCCGCCGCCGCCGTCGCCGCCGCCGCCGTCGCCGCCGCCGCCGTCGCCGCCGCCGTTCCCGCCATCACCGCCGCCCGAGCCGGTCGTGGACGACGTGCTCGCGCCGCTCGACGTGCTGGTGGAACCAGCGGGCGAGTCGCCGTCATCCCCGCACGCGGCCAAGAGAGCGCTGGCGCCAAGGGCGACCAATGAGAGCTTCAACCACCGTGACATAAGTCTCCTTTTCTCGGCGCGACCCGAGCGGGCAGGCAGTTGCCCCCCGGACGCCACCAAGCCATCAAGGGCACGAGGATGTCCTAACACGGCGAGCGTTCAAGCAGCTACGTCAAAAAATTTCGCATCGAGCACCTATTCGGCAACGGAATTGCACCGATTATCGAAAAATGTGATCCTGCTGCTCCGTCTCAGCGTTCCGGCGCGCGCGGCGGGGCTATCCAGCCCTCAGCGCCGGCGTGGAGGAGGCTGCCCTGGCAGCGAGACGATTGTATTCTCGACCGAGCCAGGCGAGAAAATCCTGGGTCCAGGGAGGGCCGTCTGGCCAGCCTGCACGGATGCGATCGGCGAGCTCGAGATCCCAGCCCCCATAGAGGTCCACGAGCGCGTCATGGGCCCTGCGGCCGGCCAGCGCTTCAGGGGCGCCGCGAGGCTCGCCCCCGTGCGCGAAGGCGTCGTCGCAGACATAGTAATTGCACGTCGCCGCGCGCCGCTGCGGCGGGATGGTGCAGCCCTCGGGACCGTGGAAAGCACACCTCTTCGGCAGCGCGTGGCCGTCGCTGCCCTGGGGCTCGACGCGCAGGATGAGCAGGCCGCGCCGACCGGGGCGCAGGTTGCCTGCCGTCATCTGAGCGAGGAGCCAGCCTGCGCCGCCGAGCGACACGATCCTCCCGATGTCCGACCACTCGACCCCCGGCGGGCTGGCGCAGCAGCCGGTCGCCCCCTGCGGGCATGCGCCGCACAAGGTCGAGTGCAATCGCGTATGCGCGCCTGCGAGCTCCAGCCGGATCATCGCCCCACCAGCCCTCGAGGATAACGGCGCATCCCGCTTCGTCCAGCGCGCCGGCGCGCTCAGCGGGGGACCAGGATCACCACACCCCGCGGAGCGTCATGCCGGTGGTGGACGCGGTGATCTCGGCGCGCGGGTGTGTGAAGAGCGCAAACCCGAGCGTGCCGGCGGCCTCGACCCGGACGGCGGCGCCGTTCAGCGTCGCCACCACGGCGTGGCGCCCCGCGTCGACGGGAATGGGCTTGTCGCGCTCGACCGCGACCTGCTCGCCGTCGATGGCGCAGGTAGCCCCGGCAGGGATGACGATGCGGAGCTCGCCGACGAGCTGGCGCGCGCGCGCCAGGTCGAAGATCCGCGACGCGTACAGGTCGCGCTCCTCCGGCGTGCTCGGCGGCCGCATGATCTCTTTGCAGAGCGACAACCAGCGCACGGCAGCAGGCGCGTCGCCGATCCGACAGGCGAGCGCCCCGATATTGCAGGCGGCGACCGCAGCGGAATGTCCAGCCAGTCGGGCCGGTTGTTGAGCTCGTAGCTGACCTCGTAGATGCACTTTTCGAGCATGTAGAAGTCGAGCAGGAGCACCGTGTCGGCGTCGTTTGCGGGCACGAACGGCGCCGTCTCGTCGGTCCGCGCCTCTGCGGTGGCCTGTGCGCGCGCGATCGTCTCCAGGTAGCCCGCGAGGTAGCTCGCGGAGACCCAGGCCACCCAGGCGTCGGTCCACGGCTTGAGCACCGCGACGTCCTCCGGCCGGACGCGGTTGTCCCGGAGCGCCGAGGCGCCGACGTAGTCGAACGAGCGCAGCATCCCCGACACGTCCCGGAGCGGGGAGGCTAGGACGAGCCGGCCGGATCACGAAAGGCAGAACGGCGCGGGCCACCAGCGCGGGCTGGCGCTCGGGGATGCGCGTGGCACGAAAAGGCCCAAGAACGACGGTTCAGGCCGAGGTTTTCGCGGGCTCCGACTCCGCGCTCCCCGGCTTCACGGGCTCGGCGAGGCGCTTGCCGAGCAGGACGAACAGCAGGATGAGCCCGACCGTGAGCAGGATGTGGCCCACCCCCGCGGTCCACGGCACGGCCTCCGGCACGTGGTAGCCGAGCACGGTCGCGATGCCGTGGACGCCCATCATGCTCACAGTGATCGCGACCCCCGCGTTGTAGAACCAGAAGAAGTACGTGATGTGATCAACCATCGCCCCGGTGGGACTCCTTCAAGCACCTGGTAGGGTCACGCACGGCGGCGGAGCTGCAGCACGCCGAGCGCGATGCAGAACACGGCGGTGCCCCAGTGGATCGCGAGGTAGCCCGGGTGAGCGCCGCGCCACGCGAGCACGATGGCTCCGTCGACGACGGGGATCACGGAGCCGAGGAGCAGCGCGAGCGCCGCGGCGCGCCGCTCGCCAAGGAGCGTGAAGGCGATGAGCAAGGCGCCGACGGAGAGGTCGCGCGCTCCCTTGGCGACAGCGTACGCGGCGAGGCCAGCGAGCGGCACGCCGAAGGCCGCAGCCGCGGTGCCGGGGACAACCAGGAAACGCGCGCCGATGAAGCACAGCGTGAGGCCGGTGAGCAGCGTGGCGATGCCCGCGCCGCCGAGGCGGCGCGACGGGAGGGACGAGGCGGAGGAAGCGATGGTGGCGTTGTTCATGGGCTGGATGTAGCCCTCGGCGGACGCGCCCGCGATGGCCGGCGCGCGCAACGAATGTCCCCAGACGCTCACGTTGCGCGCGTTCTGGATCATCGCTAGGCTCGCTCAATGTACCAGGATGACCCGCTATCGAGCCGATTTTTCCTGGCAAAACTCTCGTCCGAGCTCGTCTGCCGGACCGCTGCGCGAGGGGCTTGGGCGCTCGAGCTTCCGGCGCGTCCGATCCTGGTGCTCCACCACGTGACCGAGGGGAGCTGCGTGCTGCGCGCCGGGCGACAGACCGTCTCGCTCTACCAGGGCGACGTGGCGCTGGTGCGACCGAACGTGGGGCACCGCCTCGACCACGGCGACGCGAGGGCGAAGCCCGTGCTCCTCGACCGGTGGCTCGAGGTCTCGCGAGAGGAGGACGGCGAGCGCGTGCTCGGCCGCGGCGCCACCACGGCGCGCGCGCTGTGCGGCGTGTTCCGGTTCGAGCACGACGCGCTTGCCCCCTTGCTGCAGGTCCTGCCGACGGTGATCCACGCCGGCGCGCGGGCCATCGAGGCGCGGCCCTCGTTTGCCGACGCGCTGGCGCGCCTGCGGAGCGAGCTGCGCGAGACGCGCCCGGGGGCGGGGCTGGCTCGCCGTCGCTGGCTCGAGCTCATCCTCATCGAGCTCGTGCGGCTGCTCGCCGACCGTGGGCCCGCGAAGCTCGCCGCGCTCGGCGCCACGCAGGACGTCGTCGTCGCCCGCGCGATCGCCGAGCTCGTGCACGACCCGGCGCGCGCGTGGGACGTCGACACCCTGGCGCGAACGGTGGGCGTCTCGCGCGCCACGCTCGCCCGGCGGTTCCTCGAGGCCACGGGCGCGCCGCCCATGGCGTACCGAGCGACGCTGCGCACCGAGCACGCGCGCCGCCTGCTCCGCGAGACGACGCTGTCGAACCAGCAGATCGCCCACGCGGTCGGGTTCGCCACGGTGCAGGCGTTTCAGCGCGCGTTTCGGCGCGAGACCGGGGCGACGCCGTCGGCTGTCCGCGCGCAGCTGCGCGCCGCACACGGCTGAATCACCGCGCAGGAACGTCGATCAGCTCGTGACGTAGATCGAAACAAGCGGACGTCTCGTTCGCTTGGGAATCGCCAGACCCTCGACGAGAGGATTCTTCTCCGTCACGGAGCCAGGGACGTCAGGGGCATCGAGCTGCGGTGTATTCGCCGTTGGCGTCGAAGTCGTGGGTATCGGTGCCGCTCAGCCGGACCACGACCTCCGCGGCGTCGATGCTCACGATCTCCATCGTGCCGGACCTGAAGGAGCCTTCGCCCCACCAGCAGTCGCCCCTGTCAGGGCGGCTCACAGTGTAGGACGAGAACAACACCTCCGGCGCGCTCAGATCAATGATGCCGGGCACCTGCAGCGCAGGGGGAATGCTGATGCCCCACTGCCAGTTGCCGCAGCCGATGGTCCCGGATGGATCCGCGCAGGAACTCACCGGGGCGCCGAAGATGATGAAGAGATCGTTCGGAGAAGTGCCCGGCCCGCCGCCGGCGGAGGAGCTGCTCCCGGACTCGTTCGACGGTTCGGGGAACTGATTCCTGAAGAGCGCGATCGCGCCGGCCGTCGCCGGCCCGGAGCCGCTCCCGGTCGAGGCGGAACCGCCATTCCCGACCGACGAGCCGCCCCCGGTGCTGGAGTTGCCGCCGTTCCCGACCGACGAGCCGGAGCTGCCGGGCGCTCGGTCGGCGGGAGCGCCTTGCTTTCCGCGGCAGGCTACGCGATGCGCCCGTCCGAAAATTGCGAGATGCGATCGAGGGCGAAGCTCGGCCGGGCGCAGTAGCGGCAGAGGCGTTCGCGCCCCTCGTCGTCGTTCGCTTCGATGCCAACCGCGGCCTGCACGTTGAGTCGGTTCTGGATACGCACGACGTCCCGAACAATCATCGGTTCCAAGCGTTGAAGCAGCGCTTGCTGGCATACCCGATCGTAAACCGTCGGGATGCCCAACAAGCGATGCTCGTCCGGCTTACCGGCCTTCGGGATAGGCGTCTGGTTTACCGGCCTCGGGCGGTAGGTGTTGGTGCGGAGTTCGGCATGAAGCTGGTCGAGCCGCTCATCGAGCTGCTCGGCAAATGCATCAACACTCTCCCCGTCAACGCCTCCGCTTCCGCGGTTCGTTTTGACGCGTTTCCAGGCGATCTCAAGGATCTTCCGTTTGTACACCTTGTCAATCAATGAGTGGACCTTCTTCCCATCTCTCGGTCACGCGGCTGTCACCGCGCTTGTGGTACTACCCGTCCGTCCGACGACTCGCCGCGCATCGCTTCCCACGTCGCTCGCGCTTATAGGGTTGCTTTCCCCCGTGCCACCCGGAGACGTAGCGAGTCCTCCTGGGGTCACCCGGAGGGACTTGAACCCTCCTGATCAGCGCGCTGCCCAGCGCACACTACGGGCCTGTCTGACGTCCCCTGGCCGTTCATCGTCGGCTTATGGCCTTGGCCTTCCCTTTGCGTCCGGCCTCGCTATCGAGGGCCGGAGGCCAGGGGACCTCCCGGTTCTCGCGCACGGAGAGTCCGCACATGCGCGGGGTCTTCGACCGCGCGGGGTCGCCCAGAAGCTCGCGCTGGCGCTCCTGGTCGTGTGGCCTTCCGCTTACGTGGACAGCGTCGGCACCCCGATCGATGTGATTTCGCGGCTCAATGTCCCTGTCTGCGCGTATCCCTGTCAACGCTTCGCCGACCTCCTCGCGGATGCCTGCGCATGACTCGGGGCCATCGCGGCTCGCTACGCCTTCGATGTAGGTCTTTTGCAAACCCATCTCCGTACCGGTTTATCCCGGCGCACCCACGTTCCCATGATGCCTTCCCCCTGCGGGGCTTCGTGCGGCCGGTGAAGCCAATGAACCTGTAGAAGTTCACGCGCCACCCCTGCTGGCCTACATGGTGAATCTTTGCCGAGGGCTTCCATGTCGATGAGGCCGCCATCCGTCAGGACGAGATATTTCCAGGAACATGCGAGCCCGCGTGCTTTTCATGTCACATCCTGTCAACAACAGCCGAAGGCCGGGAATGCGTGAATGGCCTCGGGCGCTTGGTGGCTCGCAGTACCTGCCCATGGGTGGGCAGGAGGAGGAGTACACATGCACTGGCTCGAGTACGTTCAGAACCTCCGTCGTTTCACTCCGTCCCGCTCCCTGGGCTTGCGTGCCCTGGTGGGCGCCGGCCTCCTCGCGGGGGCAGGCCTGCTGCTTCCCGAGGTAGCCTCGGCGCAGGAGGAGGACCCCGTTCCCTGCCCGTTCGACAGCGTCCTCTGCCTCTTCGAGGAGGAGGACTACGGCGGGGAAATCTTCAACGTCCGGGCGCTGGACCCGCAGGTGGGCACGTGCGTCAACCTTCCGGAGCACGGCTGGGAGGGAAGGGCACACTCTGCCTACAACACCAACGGCGTCGGCGCCGCGATGTTCCAGAACGAGGACTGCATCGGCTACCCGTACCCCATCTACGCGGAGAGCGGCCTGAGCCCGCTGCCGTTCATCCCCAAGAGCGTCTACGTCTTCTGACGCCATGATCGGGCGAAAGGCGATGGGCATCGCGGCCATCGCCTGACGCGCCCGGGGGGGCGGAGGATAGCCCGCGCAAAGCCATTCCGACCTGTCAAGAATTTCCCGCCAACGACCGGCAGTCGACATAACGTACAACAGTACGATCCGCTGATCCGCCTATAAAAACCAACAGATCCAACGAGTTCACTCGGCTGTGGTATATTGTCTACACCACGCTGAGCGCAACAGGCGGCTCATCCTCCTCTTCTTCCTGGCCGCCGGCCTCAGCGGCGTCACGGCGGCGTCGCTCTTCGGCCTCGCCATGCACCGCGCGATCGCGCCGCGCATCCGCCGGATGGTGACCGCCGTCCAACGCTTTCTCCAGGGGATCGCCCGGCTCCACGGCGCGAGATTCTGGATCGAGCGGAGCCCCGATGACCTCATGGTCTTCTCGCTGGAACTCCGACGCTAGCTAGCGGAGGGAACATGCTGCGAAACCGCGTGCTGATCATCGACGATGACCCCGATTTCCGGGAGCTCGTCGCCCTCAGCCTGACCGACTGGGGCTCCATTGCCTCCAGGTCGCCATCGCACGAGGCGCGGCTCGCGGAGGTCAGCGTCATGACAGGACAGCTTCTGGAAGAGGGGTTTACGAGGATCGGAATCGACCCGCGGCTCAGCCGGCAGGGCAGCGCGGCGAATCGTCCACGGGAGCGGGAACGGCGGCGACCGGCGCGTCGGGCGCGTCGGGCGCGGGGAATAGGTGGCGGAAGGTGAACGCGCGGGGCGTCGGGCCGTGCCGGCGCAGGTGCTCGAGCCGCTCCTCGGCCTCGGCGACGGTCGGGATGTGCCCGGCCGGGACCCACCACAGCGCCGTGATCGCCTCCTTCATCGGGACGAACCATTCCCGGCGGCGGCGCATCACGGCGGCGTGCTCCGGATTGCGGAAGACGAAGTCGGACAGGGCCTCTGCCGATTCCCACACCGACATGTTCACGAGGATCTGGTCGTCGCCGAACGCCCGCACCCCGGTGGCGTCACCGCCGTAGCCCTGCAGCCGCCACACGAACCCTGGCGCGGCGTCGGCCAGCGCGTTGACCGGGGCGAGCGCCGACACGAAATCGGCCAGCCGCGCCGAGTCGAGCGGCTCCAGCGGCAAGGCGATGTTGACCTGAGCGAGGTGGTGGGACGGCATCCGGGGAGTATACCATCGCGGAGCCTACGGCTGGCGGAGTCGCCGTGAGGACAGGAGCTCGAGCCCTCCCGTGCGCTCCGCGATGCGCTGGAGCGACGCGAGCAGCGCGCCAACCTGCTCCTCGCCGAGCAGCGCGCGGAGCCGCCTGTTCACCGCGGCGCGCGCGGCGCGCCCCGCCTCGACCGCCGCCCACCCGCGGTCGGCCAGTGGGCGAGGCTGGCCGTCCCTCGGCCTTCCCGTCCGCGGCAACCACCTTCGGCGCGTGCTCCGCGAGTGGAGCGCCGGAGAGGCGGAGACCTACTGCAAGACCCCGTTCGTGTACCTCTACGACGTGGCCCTGCAAAACGACGCGAAATTCACGTTCCCCACGACGCGGAAGGCGCTCTCCACGTTCCCCGCCGTCGCCCAGATCGGCCTCGTGGAGTATTACGAGGGCGGGCAGCGCCTCGGGGTCACGGTGAAGAGCAAGGAGCAGGGCGAGGCCGTGATTGCGCACGTGAAGGCGAACATGAAGGACGAGCACCCGGAGCTGATTTGTTATGCTCCGAAAAACCCGAGGGTCATCGAGATGAAGGCGGGAAAATGAGCCCCGTCACGCCCCCCGCCGGCATCCCGTGAAGTAGAGCGCCGATCCGGAGACCCCCGCGTCCCACGCGTACCCGTCGCTCCCGGGCACCGAGCGCGCGATCGAGAGGAGCTCGTCGGGCGTGTAGGCGCGCAGCGCGGAGACCGTGCCGTCCCACGCGAAGAGCGCCGGGATCAGCGGGGCGACGTACGTGAGCGCGAAGCGCGACGCCCGCCGCGGGCGCACGAAGGGCATCGCGGCGAGCGAGCCCGCGAAGAGCACCGCCATGTTGAACCCCATCGCGAGCGGCGCGAACACGACCGGCATCCGCCGCAACATCGGCGACGCCGCAAGGTCGAAGAAGCCGAAGGGCTTGCCGTCGCGGACGATCGAGGCGACGAGCGCCGTCACGGCCTCGGGCGGGAAGTGGTGCAGCGCGCCCCACATCGTGCGAAGGCCGTCGAGCTCGGGCGGGACCGCGAGAGCGTCGACCGGCTCCGCGCGGTAGACGACCTTCGGGTCGGCGAGCGCGGCCACGCGCGCGCGGCCCGCCTCGTTCGGGTACCGATCGGTCAGGGTGAACCGGACGTCCACGCGCCGCTCGCTGCGGAGGGCGCGGATCGCCTGGAGCGCGCCGCCGCCGCCGCCCGAGCACACGTCGACGACCTCGGCGCGGGACGTCCGGTCGAGGAGCGCGGCGAGCTTCGGCACGACGCCACGGTAGAAGCCCATGCGGTCGACGCCGAAGTCGAGCAGGTCGGTGCCGCCGTCGCGGATCGCGGCCGGCATCCAGGGGAGATCCTCGAGCTCCACGAGCTGTACACGTCGCACGGCCGCGATGATGGGGGCGCCGCCGCGGCGCTTCAAGGACCGCGCTCGGCCGCCCGCCCGAGGGGCGCGAAGAAAAATTTAGCTCCCGCCGATGAGTCGAGGACCCCTGGGGAGGCGCGTAGCTCGATCACCGGTGGAGGAACGTCGGCGATCTGGCGTATGCGCTCGTCGCGTTCGGTCCGCCCGGAGGCCACGTGTACGTCGAGCGGGCGCGCCGCGTGCTCGGCCTCCCGGGCGCCGGGCCGCCGTCGTACAGCCAGTACGATTCACTGATCCGCCTACAAAAATCGACAAATCCAACGAGTTCACTCGGCTGTGGTGTATTGTCTACACCACGCTGGCGCACGGTCTCCCGGAACTCATGGGCGTTGCCGTATCGATGCGTTGGTGCCCCCCGAGGCGGTGCTCGCGCGGGCCAAGGAGGAAGCGGCGAAGCTCTCGAGCCTCGCGCGTCCGGCGTTCGAGGCGACGAAGGCGCGCCTCCGCGGCAAGACGATCGCGCACGTCCACGCGACGCTCCAGGACGATTTGAAACACCTCATTCAAAGGTGAGATGCCCTGCCTGGCGACGCCGACGGTCCATCACGTCAGGCGATCAGGCCCGCCGCCGCCTGACGGTGCCCGTGGAGAAAGTGCGTCGCGCCCTTGAGCTCCACGTAGCCCCTGCCCTCTGCCGCGCTCGCCTCGAAGCTCTCCCGCGCCTGCCGCAGCCCGTGTCCGCCGTCGCGTGCAATCCCGACACACTTGTTACTCCCGCGGCTCGATGCCCGGTCCTACATCTCTCACGACCAAAAACCAGCACGTCGTATCGAGAACGGTACGAGCGACGATGGACACCCAAGGGAGAGAAGAGCGATGACGACGCACATCACCGGGACACGTGAAGAGTGGCTGGCCGCGCGGCTCGAGCTGCTCGAGGCGGAGAAGGAGCTCACGCGGCGCAGCGACGAGCTTTCGCGGCGGCGTCAGGAGCTGCCGTGGGTCCGGGTCGACAAGGAGTACCGATTCGAGACCGAGGAAGGCGGCGCCTCGCTGGCAGAGCTCTTCCGAGGGCGCTCGCAGCTCATCGTCTACCATTTCATGTTCGGGCCCGACTACAAGGCGGGTTGTGTGTCCTGCTCGGCGATCGCGGACGGGTTCAACGGCATCGCCGTCCACCTGGCGAACCACGACGTCACGCTTTCGGCGGTGTCGCGGGCGCCGCTCGCGAAGCTCTTGGCGTACAAGCAGCGGATGGGGTGGACGTTCCCTTGGGCGTCATCGGGCGACGGCCGCTTCAACTTCGACTTCAACGTCGCGTTCACCGAGGAGCAACAGCGCGAGGGGACCGTCGAATACAACTTCGAGCGCGCCGGCCACGCGATGGACGCGACACCGGTCCCGCTGCCCGTCGCCCAGTCCGCGGCCATGACCGGGACCGACGCGCCCACCTACTCGCTCGACAGGCCGGGCCTGAGCGCGTTCGTTCTCAAGGACGGCGTCCTCTACCACACCTATTCCGCCTATGCGCGCGGATTGGACGGTCTCTGGGGCATGTACCAGTGGCTCGACCGCGCACCCAAAGGGCGCAACGAGACGGGTATCTGGTTCCGCCGCCACGACGAGTACGACCAGCGTTGAGCCAAGGCGCGGGTGAACATCGTACCCCTGGTTTAGACGATGTAGGGCCCGAGGTACCCCGTATAGTACTGCCGCTGGACATGTGAACACGCCCTCGGCAGCCTGAGTTCGAGCAATGCCATCGGCCCAGGTCGGATCGGTGGTGCCGTGGATCACCACCGTACCCGGCGCCGGAGGCAGCATCGCGAGCAGGGTCTCCCCTGCCGTGGATGGGGCCCCCGCAGCGTCGCGCGTCAGCACGGGATTTCGCGGTCGCCGGGGTCGACCACCGCTCCCCCGACGCCCTCGACGATGCCGGCCCGCAGGGCGCCGCGCGGGCGCCCTACCGGCGCTTCAGGGGCAAGGGCCTTCGTACGGGTAGCCATGCGCCCACCCGCACCAGTCCGCCTTCGACGACGACGTCGCATAAGGATAGTAGGCGGTGCAGTAGGTCGGGTCGCTGTGGTAGACGTACTGCGCGGGCGTGCCGCTCGTGGTGATGTTGTAGCCGGGGTAGGCGTTATGCCCGCACAGCTCGGCCTCGCCCAGCGAGTTGGCGAGGTACACCGGGGTCGCGACCAGGCAGCCGACGACTTGTGCGCCGCCCACCGCGTAGACTTCTTCGACGTTCACAGCAAAGTGCTGCGCCCCCGACCCGGCCGTCTGCCCCGAGCACGTCTTCGGAGCGCACGCGCCGCAGTCTTTCGAGCAGCTGTCGCACGTCTCGTTGTTGTCACAGACGCCGTTGCCGCAGCACGAGCCGCAGTCGGTCGAGCACGTGCTGCAACTCTCGCCGAGGCTAGGCTCGCAGGCGTGGTTGCCGCAGCACGAGCCGCAGTCGGTCGCGCAGTTGCCACACCACTCGTTGCCGTTGCAGATCCCGTCGCCGCACTTGCAGTCGGACGGACAGCTCGACGGCGTCTCGCCGTTGTTGCACGCGCCGTCGCCGCAGCCGGCCACCATGCACTCGCCGAACCACTTGCGGCACTTGCCGTACGTGTACCCGGTGCCGTTGTCGAAGCAGACCTTCGGGAGGCCGCTCATGAACATGTCGTCGTCCGTGACCTTGGTCTTCTGCGCGCCGCCGTCCTCGAACAGACGGCACTCGATCGGGCGCCCGTCGGGCAGCGTTGCGGCGCCGAACCACTCGCGGCAGGTGCCGGTCGGGGTGCCGTCGGGTATGCACGCCTCGAGGTTCGACGTCAGGTACACCGCACCCGACGGGCTCGTCATGTCGGCCCTGCCGTCGTTGAAGACCGAGAAGAGCACCGGCGTGTGGCTCGGGTCGGTGGTGCGGCAGTTGCCGAACCACTTGCGGCAGGTGCCGCCCGGGGTGCCATCGGGCATGCACACCTTGCCGTCACGCTGGAAGTAGAGCGCCTGCGTCGGCCCGGCCAACTCGGTGGCGCCGTCGTTGAACACGAAGCACTCGACCCCCTGCCCAACCGGCAGCGTCGCGCACTGGCCCGGCACGCCCGACGCGCCGCACGCCTGGCCCGCCGGGCACGAGCCGCCGGTGCAGATGCCGCCGCAGCCGTCGGGCGCCCCGCACGTCTTGCCCGAGCACTGGGGCGTGCACCCGCACTGGTAGGCCACGCCGCCGCCGCCGCAGGTCGTGCCCGCCGGGCAGGAGCCGGTGCTGCACTTCCAGCCGCAGCCGTCGGACGCCCCGCACACCTTGCCCGCACAGCTGGGCGTGCACTCGGGGGGGGGCGGCGGTTCGCAATCCTCGCATTTCGCTGCAGCGCTATACGGCTCGAGGAATTCGGGCGGATCGGAGTCGGGCGAAGCGCTGCACGCGACGACGATCGCGGCGCCGCCGAGGGCGAGGGCGAGATATTTGCCGAAGGTCTGCATAGGCAAACGCGTCCTTTCGTGCCGGCCCGGTCGGTGCCGGCGAGGCGGCTGCGCGCGCACCCCCAAGGGCCCGCCGCGCGGCCGCGCGCTGGCCGCATATCAAGCGGCGTGCCAGCGGGATGAGCCAGGCTTTTCCGCCAAACGCGGGATCAGGTTGAGGTGGTCTTGCGCAAGTTGCGCCGGGTTCGCTCGAACCGGACCCGTCGCGCGCAAGGCGGCAGCGGGCGGCGAGCCATCGCAGCCTGACCGCAGCGAGGACAGATGGACAGGTCGATCCCCGTGAACGCGGCGAGCAGCGTGCGCCAGTCGACCTTGACGACGTGGCGCGCAGAGGGCTCGTGGTCTTCCTCGTGCTACGGCACCGCGCTACTGAGTCACGCCGATCGAATCGAGGAAGGCGTTGTACTCGTCGATCTTGTCCCACGGAACCACGTCGAGGCCGACGTTGAGCCGGCTCTCGTCGACCATCCGAGGGGCGAGCATCGCCTTGGTCGCGTCGAGACCGACGATCTTGATGCCGTAGAGGATGTAGGGCACGAGGTACCCCGCATAATACTGCCGCTGGGCGTGAGTCGCCTTGATGAGCCCCTGGCGCATGTACTCGACGGTCTTCGGCTCGAAGTCGAAGGCGACGACGGGGAGCTTCGTCGCGCCCGCGGCCTCCGTGGCCATCGCGCACCGGTACGAGACGTTGTGCAGGCCGAGCAACCCCACGACGGGCGGGTCCGCGGTCTCGATCTGGGCTTTCATCGCTTCGACGTCAGCGACGTCCCCCTCCGGGGACCAGGTGATCCGACGCACCACGACCGTGTAATCGGCGCCCTCGAGGACGCGCCGAGCCCCCAGCATTCGATTCATCCCGTCGACCCAGGACGGGTCGTCGGCGCCGTGGATCACCACGGTGCCCGGCGCCGGGGGCAGCAACGCGAGCAGGGTCTCTCCTGCCGTGACGCCGGCGGACTCGCTGATGGTTCCGACATAGATGGAACGCTTCGAGTCCTTCGCGTCGGTGTCGAGCGTCACCACAGGAACCCCGCCGGCGACGGCCTCATCGATGCCGGCCGCGATGGCGTCGCCGAAGGGCGAGACACCGATCCCTTCGGCGCCGTCCACCACCGCCTGTCGAATCTGCTCCCCCTGGGCCTCCGCCCTCTGCTGGTGATCGCTCCCCTGTCCGCCGGGCCCGACCACGTTCCCCGTGGCCCCGAGCTCGCCCATGGCTCGGTTCGCCCCCGTGGTGATCGGCGTGAAGAACCCGCCGAGCGCCTTCAGCAGGATCGCCATCTGCATGGGCTCGATGGCGCCCTTGTTGATCTCGGCGACGAGCGCGTCGAGCGTCGCCTCGATCTCCTTCGCCGTGAACTCGCTGTTGGGCGTCGGCGCGCGCTTGATGGGCGAGGCGTGCTCGCCCTCGCCGGTGGTGTCGCCCGATCCGCATGCCGCCGTCATCAGCGCGAGCCCGAAGGCCGCCACCCAGCGTCGTCCAATCCTGTTCATGATACCCCCTTATGCTCCGTGGTTCGTCCTATCGTATGCAGCAACCTCGCGTGAAGCTCTATCGCGCGGCGGCCTCATCGCCCGCCGAAGCAGCTGACGGCGACTGGGGCGAGATCGACAAATTCGTCGCCGTCGACGGTCCACAGCTGCATGAAGTAATGCCTGTTCGCCCCGTACTCATCGAATTCGTACTCGGCGGCCGCGCCGACGTAGCGGAGCGGGATACCCGCGCGAAGCTTGGTCATCGCCGCCGGGAGGTCGCGCCACGAGGCCGCCTCGTGGGCCGGGTCGTTGAGCTCGCGGATGATCTCGTGCAGATCGTGTCCGGAGGTCGGGATCGCCCCGCTCTTCGCCTGGGCGTACGCGAGGCCCATCGCGATGAGGACGACCCCGTCGTAATAGAAGTGCGCCGCGGGCAGCGGCGCCTCGCCGTCCCAGAAGCTGGAGAAGTGCCCGATGAAGGCGGCGGCGTTCTCGGTCGTGCAGCCGACCACCTGCTGGCCCTCGGCCATCGTGCGGCACTCGCTCCGCACGCTGAGCGACGGCGAGACCCCGACGTATCCGTCGAGTGAGCCTGTCGGGATGTTGGCGAGGAGCACCTCGGTGCGCAGCGCAGGGCCGAGGAACCAGGTGCCCGGCCGCCCGGAGACGGCCCATTCGGTCACGATGATCGAGCCGGTGCTGGGATACGAGGCCAGGAGCGTCCGGCCGGCGTTCGCGCCGAAGGCGGACTCGATCTTGCTCGTATACGTTTGCTGGCCTGACGTGAACGTCACCGAGGGGAGGATCCTCCCCCCGAGCGCCGCGAAGTGGGTCGTGAACTCGCTGCTGACGGTGGTGTTGTAGTCGTCCCCCGCGGCCAGGCTGTTCACGGTCTCGATGCCCTCGTCGAAGGCGATGCGCGCCAGCGTGCAACCGACGTCGAACGAGGAGGGGGCGAGCCGCATCCAGCCTCCCATCGCGTCGCTGCGCGCGACGGTGGGCGCGGCATAGCCCGGCAGCATGTGGAACACGTCGAGCGCCTTCACCTCCCGCGCGATCTCGCGGGCGAGCCCGTTCTCTTCCGGCCCGATCAGGTAGCGGACCTGATCCGTGTAGAGCAGCTTGAGCAGCTCCTCGAGCCCGCGCTCCGAGCTGGAGTGGCTGTCTCGGCTCCGGAGGTGGAACGGTCTCCCGTCGAGCCCCCCCGCGGCGTTCAGATCCTGGACCGCGAGCAACATCGCTTGCTCGAGGTTGCGGCCGATGGCCGACTCGCTGCCGGAGAAGGGCAGGAGCGCCCCGAGGACGATCGCATTCTCGGGGTGATGGGGTTCTTCCGGCGCGCATGAGGCGGAGAAGAGGGACGCGAGCCCCAGGACCAGCCCGGTCTCCAGCCAGCGCATGCGCCGCCGGCGAGGCGCGGAGCACACGCCCGCTCGACGGCGGCGATGCGGCGCGGCAAGCATCCGAAAGTACATTCGTCCCCCGCGGGATACGCCATCATATCGAGCTTCGTTCTGTCAAGGGCACATGAGCGCAAGCGACGAGTCCTGGAGCGGAGACTCACCCATCGATGCAATACAGAACACACCGGCCAATGCCGGTTCTCATGCATCGCGATGTTTGTCCGTGGATCGCGGCTGTCAGGCCGAGAGGTGAGCGCATGCGCGAGGACGGAGGGACACTGAGCGCGTCGAGGGAGAGCAGCGCTGTATCGGGCAGGCGAGGTGAGCACCAAATACGGATGCGATCTGCCGGACGGCCCTGCCCGCCCGGCTCACCGACCCGGCGCGCCGCAGATGCGGTGGACCAGCCACGGAGCTAGATCCACACCTCGCCCAGCAGCGGCAGCACGCCCATCCTCACGTCGCGCGCCGCCCGGGCAGCCAGGCCCGGTCCAGTACCGGCATGCGCCTTGCTCTTAAATACGGGGAAGTTGCTGAAGCAGCGGGATCTGCGGGCAGACCTCAAGCGGGGCACCCGGGCGGGTACCAAAAAATCCGCGGCAGTATTCCCGTCGTGGTTTGCGGAAGCCGTCGACACCCAAGGACCTGCCACGTGGCTCGTCCAGTGCCCCCTCCCCGCCGGCATGGGAAGAGTGTCGGCTGGGCATCACCGCCTACGCGCGGCCAGCTACGGCAGCCTACCCGGTCGACGTGGGCGAAGGAAGCTGCCGCCGAAGGCGGCTTCGTTCAACGACCGGCAGTCGACATCATGTACAAGAGTACGATCCACTGATCCGCCTACAAAAACCGACAGATCCAACGACTTCACTCGGCTGTGGTATCTTGTCTACATTACGCTGAGCTCATCCGTTCTTCCCAGGCACGAAGCGGAGCGACGCGAGGCGCAGCAGCTCACCAGAGCCGCCCTTTGCCCTCAGGTAGACCTCGTGGGAGCCGGCGGCGCTCACCTTGCATGTCACGGTCGTCCAGATCTCCCAGCCGCCGGTGGCGGGGACATCGCAGGTCGCGACGCGGCGGCCGCCCGCCAGCGGGTCGAGCCATACCTCGACGGCGCCGCCCTTCGCGCTGGAGGCCTGCAGCTCGATCTCGACCGACGCCACGCCGCCGCTGCCCAGATCGACGCTGCCGTACATGGCCCAGTCGCCGTCCTCCAGGCCGCCCAGCACCGGCCCTGCCGACTGGCTCGACACAACCTCGGTGCCGGACTCCTGGTCCGGCTCCGCGGCCGCGATCGCGGTGAAGCCGTCGCGGTACGTGAACAGGTCGAAGTCAGCGCTCGCGCTCCTGGCAAAGACGCCGGCCTGGCTGCCGACCCAGCCTGTGTTGACCGTGTCGTAGTCCTCGAGCGCGCTTATATCGATCGGCTCGCCCACCTGGGTCCAGGTCAGACGGTCCGTGCTGAACCAGCCGGTGGCCTCGTGGTCCTTGCCGTGCACCAGCTTCAGCCAGAGGGTGCGCTCGGCCGGCGCCGGGGCATCGAAGCCGATCTCTGTCGCGTCCACCGATTCATAGGCGCTCTCGTCGGCGTTCAGGACAGGGACGACCGACCGGAACGAGAAGCGGATCCGGTCGTCGCCGTCCGCCCGGACGCGCGCCACCGACACCTCCTGGCTGATGGCTTTGGCCCAGGTCCCAAACGCCGTGAGATCCTGCTCCGGGACGGCGTTGCCCAGGCGAACGCCAGCCGCGTCGCCCTCCGCCTCGGGGGCGAAGTCCATCCTCACGATCATCGCCTTCTGGTGCAACGCGTCCTTCTGGACCACCCACCGCGTCTCGTCCGCTGCCGGCTTGAGCCGGAGCCACCCGGCGCGATCGGTGACCGAGTAGCGATCGGACGGCATGTTGCCGTAAAAAGTCCAGGCCGGCGCGAGCTCGTCCCCGGTGAACTCGTCGTTGACGGGCAGCAGGAACGGGATGTCGCTGGGCGGCAGCGCCGGAGCCGGCGCCGGCTCGCCAAGACGGCCGTTCACGACCGGGACCCCGGCGCCGCTCTCGTCGTCGATCCACGTCACCTGGCTGAGCAACCCCTGCCGTCCCAGGCCACGCCAGTTGTTGTCGCACTCGTACGAGTGGGAGAAGACCCACCACGTCCCGTCGGCGATCTGGAACGGCGCGGAGCTGTGCTGCGCGCCGCTGAACGGGGCCTCGCCCGTGAGGACGCTGCCCAGCGGCGTCCAGTCGTCGGGATTGCTGCTCAGCGTGGCCGAGCGCCACCCGTACTGCTCGCCGCCGCACCCCGTGTGGGTCGAATCGAAGTAATAGTAGAAGCCGTTGCGCTTCGTCATCGTGGGCCCCTCGGCCCAGTTTTCTTCGACCGCGTTGTCAGGGTCGGCCGCGGGATCACCGCACCCCCCGTTCTCCACGTCCCAGTTGACGAAGCTTAGATCGATGGACTCGCCGCTGAGCTGCCCTGTCTCGAGATCGATCTTCTGGAGGAGGTTGACGCCGAAGTTGTTCTCCTCGCCGCCCGTCGCTCCGTTCCATTTGCACTGCCCGGCCTTCACGACCAGGTATGTGGTCCCGTCGTCATCGACGAACACCGAGTCGTCGTAGCCGGTCCCGCGGTCGAACGACACGAGCTCCGGGTCCTCTCCAGGCGGCGTGTAGGGGCCCACAGGCTCCACGTGGACGGGCTCTCCCCAGGGCCCTGCCAGGCTCTCGGCCTCCGCGAAGTACTGGTTGAAGTTGACGGCGAAGTAGACCCGGTAGCCGGCGTCGGTCTTGACGATGAAGCCGCCCCACGTCCCGCCCCCCGCCGAGGTAGAGGTCTCCAGGCCGGACCACGCCGGATCGACGACGCGCGACACGCGCTCCCAGCGGATGAGGTCCCGCGAGTGCAGGATCTCGACGTTGGGTGAGATGTTGAAGCTGGAGCCGGTGATGTAGAAATCGTCTCCCTCGATATAGATGTTCATGTCCGGGTGATCGCCGGGCAGGATCGGGTTGAGGTAGGTGGACTGGGGCTCGTTCGACCAGGTCGCTGTCTCGAAGGCGGCGGTCACGGTCTTGTTCCCGTCCACCGTGATCTCCACGACGTCGTCCGCCTCGCTCGCCGCTCCGCTCCATCCCGTGAAGTCGGCGCTCGGCGCGGGTCTGGCGGTCACGGTCACCACTGTGCCGGCCCTGCGCAGGTAGGTTCCAGGCGGAGGCTCAGTCGTCCCGTCCCCCTTCGCCTCGATGGTCAGGGGATATTCCACGGGCGCTACCTGCTCGTCCCCTCCGCAGGACATGGGCAGGGACCCGATCAGGATCATCGCCGTGATGCAAGCACTGTGGTTTCTCATGGTCATGTCCTGAGTCGTTCTGGCCGCCAATCCCGGCTACAAGGATCTCTGGCGGGTGCGCATGACGACCCGTGCAGTCTTCCGATCGAAAGGACGAGCGCGGGCCCACTGTGAACGCTCACACGACGGGTGTCAATTTCCCTCGCGACGGGCGCGAGGTCGTCCGGCTGGCCGGTGCGGCGGAGCGGCCTCTGCTCGATAAGTGGTTATCGAAGCCGCTGCCACCTGGCCAGTGCTCCACCCCCTCCACGCCCGACGGTCTCCACGAGCCGGATCAGCGAGATGCGGGTGCCGGTGAGCGAGAGGGCCTCGGCGATGAGCCAGCCGTAGAGCGGCCTCCGGGTCGACGTGCGCGGGGTCGGGACGGCGCTCATCGTCGCGGCTCATCCGTCACCGTGCCCGGCCGCGGGAAGGCGTGCAGCATCACGACGAACTCCCCCGAGGGGGAGAAGCTGACGGACGCGAAATTCGCCCATAGCGCACCCTTTTTCCCTCATGGCGCCCTTGATGCCACCGCTTGCCTGGATCACGCCGTTCCGCGTGAAACCGCGTCCTCCGGAACCGAGCCGGCGGGACGGCCTCATGCTGCGCGGTTGGGCGAACTATCTCGGTGGAAATCCAGGCTAGCGCTCCGCCGTCTGATCGCCCGCTACCGGATGCCCTCTCCTCGCCGGGTGACGACGAGATCGTCGCCGTCGCTGATCCTGCCGTTTTCGGCGCGCGGACCGCCTGCCTTGCCATCCTTGCCGACGCTGAACAGGCTGTAACCACCGCCGTCCGGGCTCTTTCTGTATACGAGAGGTCCTGTCCCACAAGGGTCTTGCGCGAGGGCCGGGAGCGCCTCGGGGTAGCCGCCGTCCGTATACGCCCGCTCCGCCTCGACGGCCGCGCGCGCGAGGAGATGCGACGCTCGCAGGGCGCAATCCCGCCGCGCCAGGTCCTGGAGAAACTCAGGGTCACGGAACGTGCCGAACGGGGTGGCCTCGGCGGCGAGGGAGTCGATCGCGAGCTCCTGGAATCGTCCTATCTGAGACGGATCGCGCTGCGCATCGAACGCGATCTGCTCCGCGCGCCGCAGCCGTGCGTCGAGCTGGGGGATGCCCTCGCCGAACACGGCGTCCGCCGGGAGCACCAGGGTGAGCGCGAGAACGCTGGTGGACGTCACGCGAAAAGGGATCTCCTCGGCGGAAGTGCCCCCCTCGCTCAGGCCCACGGCCGTCTTCCGGAGGTCCAAGCGCTCCTTCCGGATAGCGTCGGAGAGCAGAGGCAGGTGGCGCCCTCGCTCCGCGAGCGCCTGGTCCAGCTCGGCGAGCTCCGCGGGGGCGAGCCGCGGCGCGCCGGCGACCAGCGCGGCGATGCCGCGGTACGCGGGCGTGGCGGCGAACGCGCTGATCACGACAGCGGTGTGCGACCCAGCGGACATGTCCGCGCTGACCCTGGCCACGGTGAGATAGCGATCAAGGGCGCCGCGAGCGTCTCCCCTGGCCGCGAGCGCGTGCCCCTCGATCAAGGCCAGTCGGCTCGCCCTCAGCGCCGGCCACACCAGCGCGAGATCGCCCACCGGCTCGTCTTTCGCCAGCTCGACGTGAGAGCACCGCGCCGCCTGCCGGAAGGCGTCCAGCGCCGGGCGCTGCCGCTCGAGAACGGCGAGGAGCTCGGGGGAGAGCGGCGCGCTGGGCCCAGCCTCGATCGCTTGCTCCAACATCTGGGAAAGGGGGCTCAGCGGGATCATCGGTATTCTCGCATAGCTCGCCCCGCAGTCCTCGCCCCCGGCGCCTGCGCGGGCGGCCCGCGCGCGCTCGCGGATCTGCGCGCGCTCTGCGTCCCACTCGGCCTCGGTGGCATCCACGTAATCGCGGAGCCGGGATTGCCCCCAGGCCGATGCGCCGGCCCGGAAGAGCACGAAAAGCGCGGCCGTAGCCGCGAGCCCAACGCCCAGATGCTTCAGCCTCCTCCGGAGTCGCGCCTTGCTGTCTGTCATCGGCTATGAAAAGCCCGGGCGTGACTGGCTATTCCGTGCCATTCTGTCAACCCCAGCGGTCGTCAACACGTTGACGCCGCGGCTGCCGTTCGTCGGCATCGTCACCGAGCTGTTCCAGCGAGCGCCGAGCGCACGCCCCTGCGACGAGGTCTTCGGTGCCGCGCGGCCGGATCTTCGGCAAGAGGCTAGGACGAGCCGGCCGGATCACGAAAAGCAGAACCGCGCGGGCCACCAATGCGGGCTGGCGCTCGGGGATGCGCGGGGCACGAAAAGGCTTAAGAACGAGGGCGCCGCTCGCATGGGGTCGAGCTGCGGGCAGAGGTTGGCCAACGGCCACGCGCGAGCGGCACGCGGAGGGACCAGGCCGAGAGGCTCACGCCGCGGCGAACGACGGGTCTCTGGCCCTGGCGATAAGCGGCGGCTCGGTAGGGATGCCGAGATGGGTCACGATCGCCACGATGGCTTCGCGCTGCGCACGTTGACCGATGTCGGCGACGACCCGCCGGCGCCCACCGCACGGACACGCGAGCACATCGTCCAAATAGACGCGGCGGATGAGGGAAGCCCAGTCCATGCGTGCGTAGATGGGCGGGACGGTGCCGTCGCCGAGGCTCGTGCGCGCTCGCCGGAGGGTCCCAGGTAGCCGCGGGAGGTGGCGCCGTGATGTCGTTGGCGCAGGTCGGTGGCGCCGTCGCGCTCGTCTTCGTCTTCGTCTCCGGCTGTCGGTGATCATCGCGTCTCGCGTCCGATCGGTGAAGAGCGCGGCCCCATGATCGGCAGCGTTCACCGTTCACCGCCGGCACCCACGCCGATCTGGGCCACGCTCGCCTCCGCGGCGTAGACGTTACGCCCGCCGAAAAGTCGAAGGCCCGAGGGGTGCCACCCTCGGGCCTTCTGGAGCTCCGCGTTGCCGGAGTCCCCCACCTTCATCACAAGCCGGGCTCCAGGTCCAGAAAACGGCGGCATGGAGCCCGTTGTCTTCGTCCGCCTACCGCCTCGCCCACTGCGCCCGCTGCCGCGTCCAGCTTCGCATCTGCCGTCGCTGCGATCGCGGCCAGCGCCTCTGCCCCGACTGCCGGCCCCTCCGGCGTCGTGAGTCGCTCCGCCGCGCCAGCGCGGCCTACCAGACCCGGCCTCGCGCTCGCCGTCTCCATGCCGCTCGCCAGGCCCGGTATCGGGACCGACAGCGGGACAAGTTCTCCGCGCAGAAAGTGACGCATCACGGGGTGACACAAGCCACGGCCGCGTCGATGTCCCAGCTCGCGCCGGAGATCACCCCCGGCCGAAAGGACAACGATGACGATCGAATCCGAGATGTCGGCCGCTGCTCGCTCTGCGGAGCGCGGCTTCCGCCCTGGGCCCTGCGCGAGCGGCGCGCTCGGTCAGCTGTTCACCGACGCGCTCCCCGCGTCCCACGGAGCCCTCCGCGGTGACGGGAGGCGGCGGTGATCGCGAAAGAGAAGGAGGCCGAGGTTCTGCGCCTCTACCACGGCGAGAAGTGGCCCGTGGGCACCATTGCCGCCCAGCTCGGGCTGCACCACACCACCGTTCAGCGCGTGCTCGGGCAAGCGGGCGTCGACCCGAAGGTCGTCGCGCCGCGCCCGTCGATGGTCGACCCGTTCGTGCCCTTCATCGTCGAGCAGCTCGGCAAGTATCCCTCGCTGCGCTCGAGTCGCCTCTTCGGCATGCTCAAGGAGCGCGGGTATCCGGGTGGTCCCGATCATCTGCGCCGGGTGATCGGTCGTCTCCGCCCCAAGAAGCCGGCGGAGGCCTTCCAGCGGCTCCGTACGCTGCCCGGCGAGCAAGCGCAGGTCGACTGGGCGCACTTCGGCAAGCTGGCTGTCGGCCGGGCGCTGCGCCCGCTCTGGGCCTTCGTCATGGTGCTCAGCTACTCGCGGCGGATCTTCCTTCGCTTCTTCCCGAGCGCGGCGATGCCCTTCTTCGTGCGCGGGCACGTCGAGGCGTTCGTCGACATCGACGGCGTCCCGCGCGTGCTGCTCTACGACAACCTCAAGAGCGCTGTCGTGGAGCGTCACGGCGACGCGATCCGGTTCCACCCCCATGCTCCTGGCTCTGTCGGCGCATTACCGTTTCGAGCCGCGCCCTGTCGCCGTCGCCCGCGGCAACGAGAAGGGCCGCGTCGAGCGCGCCATCCGCTATGTCCGCGAGGCGTTCTTCGAGGCCCGGACCTACGCCGACCTCGACGACCTCAACCGACAAGCGACCGAGTGGACCAGCGCTGCAGCGCTCGATCGCTCCTGGGTCGAAGACCGCGCCCGCACCGTGCGCCAGGCCTTCGACGACGAGAGCCGCGTGCTGCTCGGGCACCCCGACACGCCGTTTCCAGCCCACGAGCGCGTCGAGGTCGAGATCGGAAAGACCCCCTACGCGCGTTTCGATCTCAACGACTACTCTGTTCCCCACGACCGGACGAGCCGCACGCTCGTCGTCCTCGCCGACCTCGAACAGGTGCGCATCGCCGACGGCAACGAGATCGTCGCGACCCATGTCCGCTCGTGGGACCGCGGCCAGCAGATCGAGCAACCCGAGCACATCCAGCGCCGGGTCGACGAGAAGCGCCGCGCCCGCGAGCATCGCGGCCTCGATCGCCTCGCCCGCGCCGCCCGCAGCAGCCAGGCATTCCTGCGCATCCTCGCCGAGCGCGGAGACAACGTCGGCAGCGCCATCGCCCGGCTTTTGCACCTGCTCGACGCCGTCGGCGCCGCCGAGCTCGAAGAGGCCCTCGTCGAGGTGCTCGAGCGCGACACCATCCACGTCGGCGCCGTGCGCCAGGTGATCGACCGCCGCCGCTCCGAGCGCCACCTGCCGCCTCCGGTCTCGATCCCCGTCACGCGCGGCCAGCACGCCGCCCTCGTCGTCACGCCGCATTCGCTCGCCACCTACGACGCCCTGAAGAAGGACCCGACGCCATGACCGATCTAACGCCCACCGAGACGAAGGCCCGCCTGAAGGGCCTCGGCCTGTTTGGCCTGCTCGCCTGCTGGGAGGAGCTCGCCGACAAGCCCTGGCTTCGCGAGGTGCTCGCCATCGAGGAGCGCGAGCGCCAAAAACGCAGCCTCGATCGCCGCCTCAAAAACTCCCGCGTAGCCGCCTTCAAGCCCATGGCGGACTTCGACTGGTCCTGGCCCAAGAAAATCGACCGCGAGGCCGTCGACGACCTCTTCGCTCCCGGCTTCCTCACCACCGGCCACAACGCCGTGCTCGTCGGCCCCAACGGCGTCGGCAAGACCATGATCCTCAAGAACGTCGCCCACCAGGCCGTCGTCCGCGGCCACACGGTCCGCTTCTCGACCGCGAGCGACATGCTCGCCGACCTCGCCGCGCAGGAGTCCTCGGCCGCGCTCGCGCGCCGGCTGCGCCGCTACACGGTTCCCGCCCTTCTTTGCATCGATGAAGTCGGCTATCTCTCCTACGATGGCCGCTACGCCGACCTGCTGTTCGAGGTCGTCACCCGTCGCTACGACGCGCAGAAGCCGATCCTGCTCAGCACGAACAAGGCCTTCTCCGACTGGGGCCAGGTCTTCCCGCACGCCGCCTGCGTCGTCACGCTCGTCGACCGGCTCGTGCACCGGGCCGAGGTGATCGAGATCGAGGCCGAGAGCTACCGGCTCAAGGAAGCCAAGGAGCTGAGCGCCTCCCGCACCAAGCAGCGCCGCGCCAAGAAGCACTGAGCCACCTCTTCACCGGTGAACTTCACCGGCGTCGGATGCGGGTTTCACCGGCACCGGGCGCGGATTTCACCGGTGAACTTCACCGAATCCCCGCGGATTGCCGCGATCATCAACACCGGCACCGGGATGCTCGTCGCCACGGGCCGGTGAGGCACCACGGCGGCTCGCCACGACGAGCCCGACGCGAGCACGCCGGAAAGGCGCAGCAACGCATACCGGTGGAGGCACGAGAGCCGCGATGCGCGCCAGAAAATGCACGGGCGCCTGCACCAGGTGAGTCGCGCCGTTGCGACGGGGCTTGCGAAGACGGTACGCGACGCGGCCATCGGGCAGGAGCGAGATGCGCTCCAGGCTGAAGGGCGGACGCGCGGGGGCGGAACCGATCCTCGTCGTCCGCCTCTGCGAGGGGGACGCCGTCCTCATCGAGGCGCACAAAGGTGCCGCCGAAGAGCGACAGTTGCATGTACGCTTCGAGCGGGGAGAGCTCGGGGACCTCGTTGGAGCGCTCCTCGCTCGGCCGGTCGTCCACGAGCTTCCGCCGCCGCAGCCACCGCATCATGCGCTTCTCGACGCGCGCGGCGACAGCGGCGATGTCGTCGCGCGAGGGCGCAGGGCCCTCGTGGAAAACGACCTCGGGACCGTCCTTTCGAGTGAATACGGCGGTCAGGCATCGATCCGCCTTCTGCGCCGTCCACGTCGGCGGCGTGCCTGCTACTGGGCCTCCGTCGGCGCCGCGCTCTGTCTCGGCACGTCTGCGCCCAACGTCGTGGCGGCGGGATGCACCACGCGTGCGAGCCCCGCCGAGCCCGCCCTCTCATGCCTTCTCGGGCAGGATCTCCATAGGCCTCGCAACCGCCCCGCTCGGCCGCGAACCGGCCCGGTCCAACCCGACGTTTGCGGGACTGCGCCGGGACCTCGCCGCCGCTGCTGCTCAGGCGCAGTCCCGCAAACGCCTATTCGTTGGGCCCGCGTTGGGGCCATGCCCTCCAAGCGGGGGCGATCCGTGCTCACGCCTCCCAAAACCTCGGCGAAAGCGACGGTTCGCTGCTGTTGGGCACGGCGAACTCGACCCCCAAAGACTTCCCTGGCGCGGAGGCGCACTCGGCGCAAAGGTCAATTATTTCAGTTGCTTCCGGTCGACGCTTGGCCGCGCTGGCTTTCGGTGTAACCCGAGGCGGGCCCGACCGGCTGCCTTCGGGGTCTTCCAGGTGATCCGCCTTGGCAGGGCCAGCGTCGTCTCCTTGGGATGGCGCCAGGTCGGGCGGCGCGGTGGCATTTTCGTTCGCCCTGTTCGCCTCCCGTCCCGCGGGCGCGGGACCGCCTGCCCCTACCGAACCGCCCTTGCCGATCAGCTCGGGAATCGCTGCAGCAAGGGAGTCAAAGTCGCCCAGCTGAAGCTCGGCGAGCTTCGCGGATATTGAGTTTCGAATCCGTGGTCTCGAACAGCTCAGGACGATCGATGCCGGCGCGCCGCAGTTGACCTCTAAAGCTCTTCGCTCCATTATTACCCGGTAAGGGGTTCCTTCTCGGTCCCACGAAGACACGTTGCTGATCCGGACAGATGGCGCGCCAGGCTGGCAGCGCGCGCACGACAGTGTGGGATCTACCCCCTTCGAGATTTCTGTCACCGAGCGGGCCTGCTCGCGTCGAAAACTTCAATTATTTCATGTTCGTGTAGGATCTACACCCAAGGGAGATGAACGATGAGCGATGGAGAATTTCGACGCTACACGATCCGGCACGACTCACCCTATGTCGTGCAGGCGCCAGACGGCGAGCAGATCCCGCTTCCGCACCACCGGAGCATCCAGCTTCCGGCCGCTGTCACCGTCGCCGCGCCCGCGCCGGGACGCGACTTCTACTACGTCACCATGACGCGGGAGGAATATGCGGGGTTCCTCGACGAGGTGACGGACAAGATTTTCCGCTCTCCGCCGATCTTGTAGATGATCGCCACCTCTCTGCCGCGCCGCTTCGGCTACATGGCGTTCGGGCTCGTCGGGGGGATCTTGGGGGCCATCGCCGGGATCTTGCTCATCCCCACGGATATCAGCTCCGAGATTTTCCTGCAACGCGAGCTGCCCAGCGGAAAGCGCGTCGTGTACGCGCTCCTCTTCTGACACGAGCCCAGTTTTGATGCCCCGGAGTCCCGGGTACGTCGTGCACGAACGACCCGGCGCCTGCTGGCATGGAGAATGCTCCAGCCCGGTCGTGTGCCGAGCAGGGCGTGGAACGGCAATCCCCGGGGGGAGACGAGCATGAACCATCGATATTGCCCATGCCGAGGGCAGGCCGACGGCGAGCCCGACAGCTCTGCTCCGAGGAACTTTGAAGGCCTATCGCTGGCGGGGCCGATCCTCGCGGCGCGGCCCGAGGACATGATCTCGCTCCGCTTCAATGATTTAATTTCAATGTGGGATCTACACCCAAGGGAGATAAACGATGAGCGATGGAGAATTTCGACGCTACACGATCCGGTACGACTCACCCTATGTCGTGCAGGCGCCAGACGGCGAGCAGATCCCGCTTCCGCACCACCGGAGCATCCAGCTTCCGGCCGCTGTCACCGTCGCCGCGCCCGCGCCGGAACGCGACTTCTACTACGTCACCATGACGCGGGAGGAATATGCGGGGTTCCTCGACGAGGTGACGGACAAGATTTTCCGCTCTCCGCTGATCTTGCAGATGATTGCCACCTCTCTGCCGCGCGGCTTCGGCTACATGGCGTTCGGGCTCGTCGGGGGGATCTTGGGGGCCATCGCCGGGACCTTGCTCATCCCCACGGACATCAGCTCCGAGATTTTCCTGCAACGCGAGCTGCCCAGCGGAAAGCGCGTCGTGTACGCGCTCCTCTTCTGACACGAACCCAGTCTTGATTCCCCGGAGTCCGGGTGCGTCGTGCACCAACGACCCGGCGCCTGCTGGTATGGAGAATGCTCCAGCCCGGTCGTGTGCCGAGCAGGGCGGGGAACGGCAACCCCCGGGGGGAGGGGAGACGAGCATGAACCATCGATATTGCCCATGCCGAGGGCAGGCCGACGGCGAGCCCGACAGCTCTGCTCCGAGGAACTTTGAAGGCCTATCGCTGGCGGGACCGATCCTCGCGGTGCGGCCCGAGGACCTGATCTCGCTCCAGATCTCATTCGAGAATATCGCCCTCGACACGACGCACAGGACGCCTGCGCTTCGGCGCGCGGACGCACACAGGGACGCCTATCTCGTGCTCGAGCTGCCAGCCCAGGCAATCGCGGAGGAGGCGTTCTACTTCGACAAGCTAGAGCCCACCACGCCGGGCTCCTCTCCGACATGGCCGTCGGCGCGCACCATCCTCTCGAACCCCACCCGGCTCGTCTTCCGCGTTCCCGCGGAAATCGCCGAGATCCATTACAGTCTTGAGGGGATCCTCGCGGTTCTCCCGAGCTGCCCCCTCGTCGTGGCGCGTTCCGCCCGGTCGGACCTCCAGCCGACAGACGTCGTCCGCCCGACGAAGCCCGGGTCGCTGGAGACCGCCATCGAGGCGCCCTACCGACTGGTGCTCTCGCCGGACCAGTGCGCCGCATGGGAGCACGCCGCAATACCGGTGACGCACGGAGAGCGGACCGAGCCGTGGCATACCCGGCTCGACTTCCGGCCTCCGCAGGAGGGGGGCAAGGCGGCGCTCTTGGATATGCCGTGTGTGCCCACCGCGGTCCCGAGCGTCCGCGTGATCTGGTCGCGGGATTGCCCCGAGGGCAGTGTCGACATGCGTCCTCCGGAGATGGGCTGTGTATCCCCGGTGAACGATCCGGGGCGGCAGACCCCCCGGCCGGGAGACGATAGGCCCATGCCAAGCTCGCTCTGGCCCGAAGCGCGGCGCGAGCTCGCCTGGCTGACCACCAGCCGCAATGTGCTGTTCACCCCCGACGGGCGCGATTACGCCGCGCCCTTGGCCGCCCGGCAGGTCATGCTGAGCAGCCTCGGCGCGTGGCTCAATCTGTACGGCGAATGGATGTTCCCCTCGCCCATTGCCCGCTTCGAGTACCGGGCGACCCTGGGACGGGAGCAGCTCACGCGCCTGGAGCTCCGGGGGTATGCGCCTCGTGCATGCGGAGATCGTGCATCTCCAGCAGTGATCACCAATGGAGTAGCGCTGATTCAACTGCTCCTGCGAGGCCTGGTCCCGTCGGGAGATGGAATCAGTCGGGAGTGGGACGTCGCTCACGTCCGAAAGAGGTACAGTCATGAAAGTGCCGAAAAATGCGACAACCGTTGGAATCGGCATCGCGGCAGCAGTTTCGCTCACCAGTTGTATCGAGCTCTGGAAGTCGCCGATGCCAACGGCCAGGCACGGTGGCCGTAAGCTTTCCGACGAGGAGCAGATGATCATTATAGCTCAAGTCTGGGGCGATCAACCGCAACATCCAAATCTTCCCTATCAGGCGCTCTGTATCATCCGGTATGAGTCGGAGGGCTGGACCGAGGTCGAGAACATCAATAGCAACGGCACGGTCGATATCGGCCTGTTTCAGATCAACTCCACAAATTGGGCCATGTGCGGTGGTAAGCAGCACTTGAAAGACCCTGACGCCAACGCTCGCTGCGCTTACAGGATTTGGCGCCAGGCCGGTGAAACGTGGAACCCATGGGCGGCCTGGACCCAGCGGCATAACGACGGCTCCCCTCCTTGCAAGGTCACCAATCCCGACTAAAGCCCTATGCCAGCAACAGCGCAGATGCCAGCAGGAGCAGGGCGCATTCGCCGGCTTCCATCCTCTCTTTAAAACCCGACGGTAGAGGACTAGTCTCAGCGGGATTTCATATTGGCCGTGTCGGGACGAGAGCCGCCCGCCGGGCCGCAATGGCTCCGCGGGCTCTCGCCGTTCGCGCCGAGCGCGCTGGCGTACGATAAGCCGCTCTGCGCCTAGCTCGACGCCTTCACCTCGCACGCGGGAGGCTAGGACGAGCCGGCCGGATCACGAAAGGCAGAACCGCGCGGGCCAGTCCTCGTCCTCGTCGGGACCGGCGAGGCCGTGACGGAGGTTGCCCGCGTCCTGGGGGTGGCGGTCGGGACCGCCTTCTCGCGGCTCCGTCGTGGCCGCAGGCGCCTCGCCGCCGTGCTCGTGCGCTGGCGTCGTTCGCGCTGACCCCGTGTCCCGCAGACCGGTGCGTCGCCCACTGGTCTGGGCCGCGAGGACGCAGTAGATTTTTCACGTGGGTGCCGCAGATCCGACTCGCATGGCCGAGAATCTACGTCTCGCTTTCGACCTCCTGCGGAGACCGCCCATCGTGATCACGCAGATCACGCCATCGTGATCACCGCGATCGCGCATCGTGATCGCCCTCGGAGCGAAGCGACGCTGGTCCGTCGGGGTCTGGGGTTCAGGTCTCCGTGGTCTCCTTGCCCTTGCGGCGCGAGGGGCCCTTCAGCGTGAGGCGGTGCGCGTTGTGGACGATGCGGTCCAGGACGGCGTCGGCGATTGTCGGATCTCCGAGATGATCGTGCCACTTTCCGACAGGAATCTGGCTGGTGATGACCGTTGATCGCAGGCCGTGACGGTCCTCGAAGACCTCGAGCAGGCCGCGGCGCTCCTGGTCCTTCAGCGGGGCGAGCCCCCAGTCGTCGAGCACGAGCACGTCGATCTTCGCCAGCCGCCCCAAGAGGCGCGTGTACGTCCCGTCGGCGTGCGCGAGGGCGAGCTCCTCCAGCAGGCGCGGCACGCGACGGTAGAGGGCGCGGAAGCCAGCGCGGCACGCCTGATGCGCCAGCGCGCAGGCCAGGTAGCTCTTGCCCACCCCGGTCATCCCGGTGATGAGCACGTTGGCGTGGTCGGCGATCCAGCGACCCGAGGAGAGCTGGCGGATCTGGGCCCGGTCGAGCTCCCGCTTGGGCGCGTAGTCGATGTCCTCCAGGCACGCGCTCGGGATCCGCAGCTTCGCCTCGCGCAGCAGCCGCCCGATCCGCGTGTTGTCACGGGCGATGTGCTCGGCGTCGACAAGCAAGGCGAAGCGGCCATCGAAGTCGAGCTCGGCGATCGCGGGGTCAGTCCGCTGCGCCACCCAGGTGTTCGCCATCACGTAGAGATGAAGGCTCTTGAGCTTCTCGAGCGTGGGTTCGGTCAACACGTCGTTCTCCATCAGTTGAGGTAGTAGTCACGGCCACGGATGTTCTCGTGGTCGATGGGTTGAGGGACGACCGGGGCGCCGTCGTCATGAGCGAGCGGCACGCGATCGAGGCCGTTCTTCAGGATCGACTCGACGTGCCGGTAGGAGCGAGCGCGGACGTGCCCGGCGCGCACGCAGGCAGCCTCCAGCCGCTCCTGGCCGTAGCGCTTGCCGAGGCGCAGCAGGCCCAGGCAGGACCGGAAACCCTGCTCGGGGTGGGGCCGCTCGGCCAGGATCGCCGCGCAGAGCTGGCGGGTAGCCGGACCGATCTTCTCGGCCCACGCCAACAGGCGCGAGGGCGTCCACTCCGCATGCGCCCGGTGGGCGCTCGGCATGTGCTCACGCACGGTCGAGTGCTTGCCGCGCGCTCGCGAGCGGGGGTGCGATGCGATCCGGCGGCTGCGCAGCAGGACCTCGACCGTCGCGGCCGTCGCCCTGATCCAGACCTCCTCGTGCACGTGCACGTAGGGGACCGAGTAGAAGTGGTCGTCGAAGACTACGTGGTAGTCGATGTTGACACGCGCCTTCTTCCACTCGGCGAACTCGAATGCATCGGCAGGCAGGGCGGCGAGCGCTGGCCTCTCGAGCTTCTCGAAGAGCTCCCTCCGGCTCTCGCCGTAGCGCTTCATCACACGGCTGTTGATGTCGACGAGCAGCTCGGCGATGCGCGCGTTGAGCGCTGCGAGCGAGTGAAACACCTCGTTGCGAATACGGGCAAGAATCCATCGCTCGACGACCTGCACGGCGACCTCAACCTTGGCCTTATCGCGTGGATGCTTCGGTCGCGCGGGCAGCACCGTCGTGCCGTAATGCGAGGCCATCTCCTCGTATGTCCGCTGCACCTGAGGCTCGTGCCGGCAGGCGCGCGTGACGCCGCTCTTGAGCTGATCGCACACGACAGCGCGCGGCACACCGCCGAAGAACGCGAAGGCGCGGCAGTGGCTTCCGATCCAGTCCGGTCCCCTCTGGCTGCGCGTCGCCTCGGCGTACGTGTAGCTGGAGGCGCCCAGCACGGCGACGAACAGCTCGACCTCGGTGGCGATGCCCGTAGCAGGGTCCACGAGGGTCGGCTTCTTCCCCGCGTAGTCCACGACCATCTTCTCGCCCGCGACATGCACCTGGCGCATCACCAGACCGCGCCGCGCGAGCCACGCCCGGTACCGGTTGCAGAACGCGGTGTACCGGAGGCCGTTGGGATGCTGCCGCAGGTACTCCAGGTGCAGTAGCTCCAGCGTCACGTGCGGCCGGTGCCGCTCGCGGTGAATCCAGGCGCAGTCGGGCTCGGCGGGCGCGACCCCCGGCACGACGACGGACGTGCCGTAGAGCGCCCGCTCGAGCGCCTCATCGTCCAGGCGCGTGACCTGCTCCCCGGTCGTGAGGCCGGCGGCCTTGGCGCGCGCCAGGACGTTGCCCACCGCCCCCGGGCTCGTGCCGTTGCTCCTCGCCGTCTGCCGGTGCGTACGGCCCAGGAGCCACTTCTGCCGAAGAATCTCTCGCGTTTTGTGCATGGACAGTCGCTCCGTCGCCACCTAGGACCCTCCTCCGAGGCCCGGGAGGGTGGACCCGACGTCCAGCGCCGCTACGCCTCAGCCTCGTGCGCCGCGCAGGATGCACCAGCGCGATCACGAGCGGCGATCCGCGCGATCACGAGCGTGATCCCGCTGATCACGATGGTGATCCTGGCGATCACGATGCGCTGATCCTGGCGATCACGATGCGGTGATCTCGGCGATCACGATGGCGTGAAATCCGCACTCGGCGTCGTTGTAGCTTCAGCAGGCCTCAGGTCAGCGATGACAACGCCTTCTCCGAGTCGCAGTTCAAGACGCTCAAGTACCAGTCCGACTATCCGGACCGCTTTGCCTCGCTGGCTCATGCACGAGCGTGGTGCCAGGAGTTTTTCAGCTGGTATAACGAACTTCATCAGCATTCTGGCCTTGCGCTCTTCACACCTGCTGATGTATTCTACGGCCGCGTCGAAGATATCGCGGCTCGGCGCCAGGTCGCCCTCGACACGGCCTACGCCGCGCATCCGGAGCGCTTCCCGAACGGTCCGCCCGTCGTGCGCAGGCCGCCCGCTACGGTAGCCATCAACCCGCTGTCCGTCGACGACGCTGCCGGCGAGGCCGCGGCGCCGCCGCACACGGCCACGACCAGCGTCGCACCCGAGCCTGTCGCTGCGCCAACCGTTGTGGCGCAGCCGCCGCGACCGCAACCGCTCGGGTCGCAGAGCCGGAACGCGTCCCTCAACGCGATCCACTCATAGGATTCTCGTCCGGACTGTCTCAAACCTGTTGGCATTTTCCGCGGCGACGATGTGGGTTGCGAGCTTCACGATGCACCTCTCCTTCATGGTCTCACCACGCCGCATCCAGCTTTCGTGCCACCAAAGCTCGTGCGCGCTCCGAGCACCGCAGCCACAGCGCACGACGGTTCGACGGCGCCGGGCGGTGCGCGAGGGAAGCCCGATACGGTAGCATCGCTCCCCGGCCGGAGATTCGGGAGATCCTGCAAACATCATCACTTGATGGTGACGGCACATCACACCACGACGCGGCGCGCGGGAGCGCAGACGGCACGAACGCCAAACCCACGCTGGCGAAGACCAGTGAAGCGCTGGAGAATCGCCAGGCTGCCTGCAGCCCGTCACGCCTCGCGTGTGAAAGGCTCACCCGTGGTCGCTTCGCTCCGAGAGCACAAGGGTGCAGCGAGACGACCGCCCAGGTCGGGCGAAATGCGCACGCTACGGCTCTCGGCGTTGATGCTTTTCCGAGATCGTCGCGGGCATGAAGGTTGCCATGGGACGAGGTGTCGATTGTTCGCGAGCCCGAGCGGTTTCGAAAACCAGACAGAGATTTCAGATCGACCCGAAAATGGTGGACGCCGATGACCCATTTTGGAGTGCCTAACAGAATCGAACCGAGCGGGCCAAGGAGATGCAAGCTCGCCAAGGCGCAAGGGCAAAGTCGTGCTGAAGCACGCCGGAGTCCGAGCGACGCAGGCACGCGCCGCGTATCCACAGGCCGGCGACGGGAGATTCTGTCTGGCAATTTCACAGCCAAGCTCGCTGCAGCCATGTGCTTGACGGTGCCGGTTGCTTGCAGCGCAGGCTCCGCGCCGAAATCGAGCAAGGACCAGAACGCCGGGCAATCCCAGGAAGCCATCATCTCGCGGTGGGTGACGGTGATGCTCCCCGCGGAGGCGTCGCTCCAGACGACGATCCTCTCGGCGACGGAGGCGCGCTCGGAGCTATTGCGTTGCCGTCGCGCCACAGAGTGCGAAAAGCAGTGCGAGGAGATGCGCGCGCTGCCAGCTTGCCGTGACGCCATGAGCACGGTGCTGCGCTGCTTCGCGTCGAAGCCGACGCCGCGCTGGGAGTGCGGCGACGGCGGCTCACCGTCGGTCAAAGAAGGGTAGTGCGAGCAGGAGCAGGCCGGCTTCGCCTCTGCCTGAAGGGGTTGAAGGGGCCGTGAATCGTCTAGAGGAGTTGAAAAAATGATGGAGCGAATTGCGTCTGCTCTGAGTCTCGCTGCTGTCACGCTTCTTGGCAACGTCGCGACCGCCAACCCATCCACAGGAAATCTCGTCTCGTCCACAGATGGATGGGCAAGCCTCGATCAGGACCCGACGGCAGACGATTTCTACACCATGAACCGGGATTTCTACACCCTCCGGTCTTACGTCAAGGCCTTCGGCCAGCGGGACGACTCCTGGGATCCGTCGGCCGGCTACAGGGCCAACCGCGCTCGCATCCTCAGGCTGTACGACTATTATCGGGATACCTATCTGGGGCGCCCGAACCAGTTTCTCTGGGCCGGGCTCGGTCGGATGGCGGGCGGGGCCGTCGTGGGCGGGCTGGACTTTCTGGTGGATCCGGGGTTCCTGTTGCCCGGTTATGCTGACCCGTCCACCTTGACGACCACCATGGTCCAGATCGGTAAGAGCATCTTCCTCGACCTGGCCTGGCAGCACGAGGCGTTCCTGGATGATCCGGTGAAGACCATTCAACTGGCCCTCGTGCACGACCTTCGGCACCCGGGGAAAGCCAGCTACGCGGCTGCGTGGACCAAGATCGCCACGAACATCCCCGGCGAGATCGCGGCGGGGAATCAGATGCTCCTGGAGAACGAGCAGTTTGCCATCATCCAGCCGTTCTACGACGCGCTGATGCGCGACCCCGACCCTCTGGGAGGGTTCACTGTCCGACGCACTCGCGCGTTCACCAGGAACGTCCACCCTTACCACCGCGACTTTCTGACGGCGTTCCCCCTCGGCGACGTGCTCATCGCCAACGACCGCTGGGCCTGGATCACCGAGCCGGACGGGATGTGGCAGAAGTGGGTGGCGATGCCTGAGGCGGAGCGAACGCGGTTGGCTACTCTCCCGATGGATGACCTGATTCATCAGAGATGGGGGCAGGTTCTTCCGGGGCTCCTGCCTCCCGGATCTCGATGATATCAGCAAGAGCCGGTGGGTCGCGGCCCTCGATCGCACTGCGCTTCTGGTCCGACGACTCCGGATGGTGCTGCACTTTGTCTGACCGGGTCCAATGATCCCGCGCGCTTGCAAGACAAGGTGCAGCACCATCGCGGCGCGCAACTCGAGCAGGCTCATCCGGCCTTCAGTAAAAGTGCGGGAGAGCCGAAGTAATCGTCGCTGATCAGGCAATTCTTCATCATCTCTCACCCACATGCAGCAACCTTGTACTGGGCTGGCGACCATCGCCGTCCCGGCTTCGTTCTTCTCCCGCCGAAGTCCCAGCAAAGAACGAACCAACTTTCCTCTCCTCACCGGCTCGATCCATGATCACTTACAATCGTATCCATTTGGATCACTGTCCGCGCGCATGGTTTCTGCATGCACGACTGTAGACTGAGGTCGTCATGCCATCCAGAGTTGACCTGCGCTCTCGTATCGCCGCCCTGTCGGCCAATCTCAGCGCGCACACCGGACCTGAACGCGACGCCGTCATTCGGCTCGAAGAGCTGCTGGCGCACGCGCGGTTCAGCGATCTAGCCGCTGAAGACATCGCCGGCGAGCTGTCTGTGGATCGGGTGAGCTGGGACATACCTTCGGATCAGCAGGACGAACGAAATCGTCGCCTCAGCGACCTAACCTCGGGGGCACGCGAGGACGATCACCCACGGTATCGTGTGTTCCGCCGTGAAGCTCCGCTCTCCGCACCGGCAATCGGCCTGACGACGCCTGCGTGGGGACGGGGCGCGGCGATTGACCAGACGCTCGGCCCCTTCGATGGCATCGACGGTCGCCTCTTCTGGTTCGACTTCTACCGCCTTATCGGGCTAGTACCGATCTATTTAGAGGGTGACCCCTCCCCAGCTCTGCTGTTTCAGCTGGACGAACATCTTCTCGAACCCGGAAAATCGCTCTCGATTCGTGACGTGCTGCGCCTGCTGAACCGGCGGCAGTACGACATCGGACCGAGCACCGTGTGGCTTCGCGCCGATCTACTGACGCCCAGCGCACCGAGTGGCACGTTCGTGGGTCTCCGTGGCAAAGGCGGACAATTGGTGTTCTCGCCGCCCCCGGTCGACGCGGGCGGCAAGCTCACCGTCCCGTCGGGAGGGTCGTGTCATATGCATTTGAATCTCCGCGTGCCCGCGGCAGCGAGGGTCTCCGGCGGACGCGCGGGTATCGACGCTGCGGAAGCCCTGATCGCGCTCCCGGACACGTTTTCGTTCGTGCTCGCATCTGGCCGTGCCGCGGTGACCGCCGTCGGGTGTGCGAGCTGGGAGCTGTACGGGCAGCCGATCGGCTTCGAGTGGCGTCAAGGCGCGTCGCCATTCTTCGAGCCGTCGCTGCAGTCGGTCGTCATCCCGATGTCACCCTCTGCTTCCGAGATCGGTGTGGACGTCGAGCGCTCACCGTTTGCAAACGTCGAGGGGAGCGCGCCAATCCGGCGGGCCGGCTGGGCGCTTCCCGTTGCCGCGATCGACGTCGCGCATCCCACCGAGGCGGCCGGCAGCGGTGCGCTCGCGGTGCAGGCCGAATCCGGGCTCACGCTCGGGTGGTCCGGGCTGCGCGAGGGACCGATTCGGCTGCCACGGCCATGGATCGTGCTCTCTCCCGAGCTCGTGTTCATCACGGACCCGCGCGCGTCCAGCAGTCACGCGCACCAGAAGCTGCGACTATGGAAAGACGAGGACTCGCGCTTCCGCTCGGGCATCGATCTCCGATACTCGGACTCGTTCGACATAAGCTACCTGTCAGCGTCGACGGGCAGCGAAGTCGTGCTTGCTCTGACGAACGCCGAGGCGCGCCTCGACCGTCCCGTGGATGTGACCGGGACGCCGCTGCCCATCCGCATGCTGAGCTCGTTGCTTCTTCTCGGCTACACCGACACGGTTCGAATGGCGTCGCTGTACGACGACAACATCCTCGTCGACAGCCTCGACCCGAGGGCCACATGGCCGCTCGCAGGCGATCGTGAGCGGTCGGTGGCCATCCGAAACGCGCTGTTCATTGTCACGCCGGTGAACAGTCTGCTGCTGTTCGCCCGGCTGCTGGACGAGGAGCGAGTGGACCGCGCCGTCCTCGTGCTAGGCATGGGGCTTTACGGGTTACTCCCCACGCTACCGGATCCGTACGCCGCGAACATCGGCACGTTGCGCCGCTATGCACGGCGCCGCCAGCGCGCACGGCAGGTTGGTGCGCTGCTCCTCGCGACCGTCGACTGGCGCAAGGCGGCGGACGATGAAAAGCCGGACCATGTGCATACGAGCTTCGCATTCGCGGCGATCGCCGGGCAAGATCGGGCCTTCGCCGCGTGGGCGAGCGCGACGCGCGCGACCAGCGCCCCTCCGCGGAGCTCGCTCGAGGTAGAGCCGCGCGTAGCTTCGACGGAGACGCTTGCCTCCTCCGGCGATCCCCGGTCGAACGAGCGCGATTGGGCCCGGCTCTTCGAGCGGTTCGAAGCGGAAGAGTTCGCCTTGCTCGACGTCTCGAGCCGCGCCGACCAGATGGGCGTGAGCTTCGCGTGGTTCGACGCGAGCACGCTCGACGAAGACGACTACATCTTCTTCCGCATCTACGGCGTGCGAGACGGATCGAGCTTGGATGCCGCAGCCATCCCGCTGAAGGTGCGCGGAATGGACCTCTCCGCAGAGGGCCGGTACGTGCGGGCGTTCACCGCTCCGCAGGTGAGCTGGGAGCCGCTTGTCAACCGGACCACACCTCGGGTCATCGGCGGCACGCCACCTTACGATCCGCCCAGCGGGGGCAATTACTATCCGAATGACGGCGGCCCTACGCGTCTCTTGAACAATAGCGTGGAGCTCGTCGCGATCGCGCCGCTCACCGTCGCCGAGTTCCTGTTCCGCGATTTCCAGTCACGACGCGACGGCTTTACCGGCGCCCTCTTCACGCTGCCGTTCGGCCTGCGCGCGTTCGCGGAGTTCAGCCGCCAGAACCAGTTCGCCCCGGACCTTCCGGGGGCGAAGCTCGAGCTCAACCAACCCGAGTACGAGGACGGCGCCGTTAAAGGCGGTCTGCAACTGCGCGTCGACGCGCCGGAGCACCCAGCGGAGAGCCCCATCTTCATGGGCAGCACGCTGCAGCTCGAAAACGTCCTCGGGCACGGGGGCAGGCAGGCCCTCGCAGGCACGCTCGGCCGCAGCGTCGGTATCGTCTTCAACAATGAGTTCTTCTACGGCAGCAACATCGGGTACAAGAGGCGTGGTGTGCCGCTCGCGCGCATCGACTTCTCGGGCTACGGCGCGAGCATATTCAGCCACTGGCAGAACCCGAACGCCGCCATCGCGGCCACCAGCCAGGCGCACTTCGAGGTCATCGTCGGGCGCACGGCGCATGAGGTGATTCAGGTCCGGAGTCTCGTCTACCCGTGGGGATTCCGCGTTGTCCGCACGATCACGCTGCTCCGGATGAGCAGCGGGTATGTGTTCCGCGACGACACGGGGTGGGAGGCCGAGTCCGACGGCCTCTACGACTTTCGCTACAACGTGTATCGGACCGCCGCAACAGGCGACCTCGTGGTGGTCCAACAGCCCAACCCCTACGCGTTCCATCCGGGCGTCGTCCGCGGCGTCTTCCGCGTCCGCAACATCCGCGAGACGACGGCGGTGCCGCGGTTCGAGAGCACGTGGAACAAGAATGATGGCGACTCGTACGTGGACGACGACGGCGTGCTTCGCACGGTCGACAGCAGCACGCCGTCCGAGGCGCGCAATCCCGCGGTCGAGTTGCAGCCGATCTACTTCGACGCCGACGTCGGCGTCGATGGTGTCAAGAGCGGCGCCGGCGGCGGCCGCGTGCCGTCGAAGGGAATACTCGGCTACGTCCAGATCGCGCCGCGAGGTGAGCCGCTGCCGCCGGAGCTCTTTGCTTTGCTCCTCACCAGCCAGCTCGGCGCCATCGGCGGACCGGTCGACTGCGTCGTCGACATCGGCGGCAGCGGCCAGCACATGCGGCTGAGCCGCGTGGACGTCAACTCTTCTGCGGACACCGGCGGCAAGCCGATCTTCGTCTCCGCGGCGCGCGGCGCCGTCATCCTGCCGAGGGACGGCGCATGGAGCGTCGTGCAGCACACGCAGGCAACCGGCGAGGTGTCGCCGCTCGATCCGCAAGCAGCGGTGCCGCTGATCCGGCGCGGCTTGCTCGACACCGCGACGCAGACGACGGACGCCAGCCCAGCGGACCTGCTGCGCCTGGCCGACCCGAAGGAGATCGTCCAGGCACCTACCGAGAGCACGCGCAACTACGGGCTGTTGCACTCCACAGAGACACAGAAGGCGCTCTTCCGTCTCCCGAGCTTCAAGGAGGGTGTCGACCAGCTCCTCGGCGCGCCGCCGGACTTTGCCGACGCGTACCGCATCATCAATTCGCCGGGCATCTTCCCGAACGTGCAGGATGCGCTGCCGCTGGCGCTCGGCGCGTTCCAGACGAAGATCCTCGCGGAAGGCTATCGCCTCCTCGATCAGGCGAACCCAGACGCCGTGTTCGAGCAGGCGCTCCCGGAAGGTCCGCTCTACCTGATCAACGAGTCGTTCCTCAAGGTGTACGTCGAGTACGCGAAGAAGAACAAGCACGGCAATACGATGAGTCCGGGGCACCTGCGCTATGGCTTCGACTCGTCGGCTTCGGACGTGGGTAAGAGGTGGCTGTCGAAGGTGAACGACATCGGCATGGTCGTGGATCTCGGGCCGCTCGACCGCCTGATCATGATCAAGGGCAAGCTCGACGCGGAGAAGGGAAGGGCGCCCGCCTTCAAGGAGCCGCAGATCGAGTTCAGCGACGCGCTGAAGCCGGTGATCGAAATCCTCCAGCTCCTGCAGCAGCTACAGGGTGGCGACTATCAGGAGGCGTTCCAGAAGGGGCTCGAGGTTGCGATGAGCAACTCGGCCGACAGTTGGACCTACGCGTTCCATGCGCGCAAAGAGATCCCGGTCGTCAAGTTCCCGCCCGGCCCTCTCTACGACGAGCCCCTGGCACCATTGAAGCTCGAGGCGCACCTCGCACTCGGCGTGTACTTCAATGAGGCGCTCAAGGTCACGACGGATCCAAGGCAGCTCATCCCGTCGGCCGGCGCGTTCCTCGAATTCGGCGGGCGGCTCTCGGTGATGTGCGTCAGCGTCGGGATCGCGACGGTCTACGCCACGGGCTCGGTGGACCTGCGCATATCTGCCGACATCAAGACCGGGCGCGCGCTGTTCATGAAGTTCGGCTTCGGCGCCGAGGTCGTCGCCGCGCTCCCGGTGGTCGCGAACGTATCCCTGCTCTTCATGGTAGGAGTCGAGATCGTTCTGGATTCGAGCCAGCTCACGATCTCCGGCTTCCTCCTGTTCCGCGGCCGCGCCGAGATCCTCGGCGGCATCGTCAGCATCACGATTCAGATCGAGGCGAAGGGGAGCGTGAAGCGCCTCGAGGCGCAGAATCGGACGGACATGATCGCGCAGGTGACCTTCGGTCTCGATATCAGCATCTTCCTGGTGATCAACATCCACTTCTCCGAGAGCTGGCAAGAGAGCCGCCAAATCGCCTAGCCGAGGATCCGACGACCATGGACGCTCGTTTCAGCATTCTGACGTTCCCGCAGCGATTCGACGGTCGCAAGCTGCACCTGCGCATCTTGCTGGTGCCGAAGCTCAGCTCGGCCTGGAACGGCGACCCGCTGCTCCCGGTGATCACCAACCTCCCGAATCTGGGCGAACCGCCCGCCTTTGCCGACGCGGATCTACGGCTCGCGGCCCACGTCATCGACGGGCTCGACCGCTTTCCGGTGAATGCGCCGGTCGATCTCACGGCGCCGCTGCCGGCGGCGAGCGGTCCGGCGGTAGACGCGCGCGCGTTGTTCGAAGAGCTCGTCGCGGCTGCGCCGGGCCGCTTCCGAATCACCACGGACCAGCCCCGGCTGGCCGAGCCGGTCAAGCGCGAGATCTTCATCCGGAAGTACCTCCCGCGCAGCTACCGGGAGTCCTTTCTCTTCACGGGCCCGCGTACGCAGGACGCGGTGACGGACGACAGCTATCGCTGCGCCGTGAAGGATCAGAGAGGTCCGAACCCGGCCTTTGTCAGCACGCCCGACACCGTGAGCTGGGGACAGGTCTACGCGTATTGTCTACGTCACCATCAGCTCGCCAGGCGTCTTGGCCTCATTCGTGAGGCGTCGTTCGTCGTGCCCGACGGGTTGCTCGCCGACGGCGGCTTCCTCCACGTCGATCTCGCGGCCGGCAGCGACTTCGAGTCGCAAGCGGCCGCGGATTACGGGTTCCTGGCGCGTTACGCTGCCCGCATTCCGCGGCTCAAGGCGGGGACCAGCCGCCCGCTCTTTGCGGCCGTGCAGTTCCCGGTGCTGTTCGACGATCCGACCCTCCCGGGCCCGCCGGCCGCGCCCGGCAACTTCGACGCGGTCTTCATCGAAGCCGCCGATTACGATGATGGCTTTGCTAAGATCGTGCACGGGTTTCAGCCGGTCAGCCAGAACCTGCTGGCCGAGGATCCGGATGGCATCACGCCGTTGACCGATATCGGCATCCGTCTCGGGTGGGACGACGAGCAGATTCTCATCTGGCAGAACCGTCAGTTGAAAGCGGACCCCACCGTGCCGACGGTGGGCGGGCCGGCGCAGCGGCTCGATGCTCCGATGGGCGTGTTCGGCTATCGCATCGACGCGCGCGAGCGCGGTCAGGCGACGTGGCGCACGCTCGTGCAAGTGCGCAGCAAGGCGCCGCTGACGCTCGGGGCCATTCCGCTCGGTCAGCGGCCCGACGCGCGTTGGACCGGCGAGCTAGGCGTCGAGGTGCACCCGCAGCAGCTCGATGGCAATCAAGCGACCGGCCAGTTCTGGCTGCCATCCTACATGACTCAGTGGAACGGCACGTCGCTCGTGCTGCCAGACGAGAACGCAGCCGCAATCTTCAAGACCGAGCAGGCGCAGGCTCCGGCGAGCCTCGGGCGGCTGTACGACGCGCTGGGGCTGAACGCGATCCCGTTGCGTTACGGGCGAATCTACGAGTTCCGCGTGCGGCTCATGGACCCGACTGGCGGTGGTCCGCGCGTCACCGACGATCCGATCCAGGAAGCGCCCGCCCCAGTGGCGAAGGTTCCGTTCCGTCGTCACGTCGTGCCGGAGCCCGTCCGCGTGCTCGGACTGCCCAAGTTCCCGGACGAGGATCTGGACACGTTCTACAGGGCCGACAGCCTGAAGGTACGCCGGCCGTTGCTCGGCTATCCGAGCGTAGTGTTCACCGGCAAGTACGCGGATCCCATTCCGCTGCTTCTCGACGCATCCGACGCGGCCGTCGGCAAGGAGTCGTTCGGCATCGCCGATCCGGACGTGCGCCGGGTGCAGATCGACGTGGAGGTACGGGCGCTCCGCATGGACAACCAGCGCTCGCTCTCCGGCCGCGAAGCCTACGCGCTGCTCTACACGACCACCCGCGATTTCCCGACACAGCTCGACGATCCACGGGAGATCCCGCTGCAGTTCAAGAGCGCGGCCGTCCTGAATTTCGGTGACCCGAACGATCTCGGCGAACTGGGGTTCACCCAGGCGCAGATTGATGCGCTCGATGAGCTCGTGCTGCCGACCGCGCGCGACATCCGGCTGACCCTCCGCGGGATTGCCGACGACGATCCCGCGTACTTCGCCTCGGGCGCTCACGTCGGCAAGCCCATCCAACTGCGGGTGCGGCGAGAATCCAGCGACGAGCGGCATCTGTTTGCTCGCGGCGCGACCAAAGCGATCCAGGGCATCTACCTGCAGCCGGACCCGGTGATCCCGTTCGACGGCACCCTAGACACATTGTTGTACCAGCGGATCACCGGCGAGCGCCCCGAGATCATCGAACGGCTTGCGCAGCAGGTCGGGGCGGAGCACAAGGGGCTCACGCTCGTCGGGAAGAAAGGGAAACGTGTGGTGTTCGGCTGCTCGCGCCGGATCCGCCACACGCTCTCTCCCGACAACTCGTCGCTCACCTTTGCAGCGAAGGAGGACCTGATCAATCACTGGATCGTCGCGCTGACCCTGCAGCTCGACCGCGACTGGACGTGGGACGGGCTGCAGCCCGTCAGCTTCGAGATCCTCCGCAGGAAGAAATTCGCTTCGGATGCGTTCGTGGACGACAACGACGGTAAGCCAGTCGGCGACTGGGAGGTGATTCCAACGGCATCGCTCCAGGCGCTCGAGGCGTCAGAGCGCGATCACACGACGCTCCTGTTCCTCGACGCGGTAGAGCCGAAGTCGGATCGCTCACAGGCCGCGAACGCTGCCGAACCCCGCTTTCCGGACGTCATCGAGCTCGAATACGAGATCCGGCCCCGCTTCAAGAGCGTCCCGGCCGTCCGCCCTCGGCCCGAGCGTCTGCGCATAGCGCTGCCGGTGACGACGCCGCCGGCACAGCTGCCGCGGATCGTGTCGGCCGGACTCGCGCTGTCCACCTACAAGCGTGACGAGAAGGGGTACACGTATTCGGAGCCGCGGCGCCGTTTCCTCTGGCTGGAGCTCGAAGAGCCGATCAAGGATCCGAACGATGCCTACTTCATCCGACTGCTGGGTTACGCGCCGGATCCACTGCTATCCGACCAGCGTGGCGAAACCTTCATCGCACCTGAAGAGCCGCCGCTGCCCATCGATCCAGAGTTGATCCGGGTATTCGTCACGGAGCATCCGACCGACGACAAAGCCGGGCTGTCGGCGATGATGCAGCTCCAGGCCGCGGGGAACAGCGATCGTCATTTTCTCGTGCCGCTGCCGCCCGGGTTGAACGCGGACAGCCCTGAGCTGTTCGGGATCTTCACGTACGAGCTGCGGGTGGGTCACGCGAACATCTGGTCGACCGCTCAGGGTCGGTTCGGCCGGCCGCTGCGGACGACCGGCGTGCAGCATCCGGCGCCCACGCTCTTCTGCACCTGCCTGCGGAACGAGGATGAGCTGCTCGTGGAAGCGCCCTTTGCGGAGGCCGTGCTGAACGGAAAGAACATCACGCAGGATCCGCCGCGCACCCAGATCTGGGCGCTGCTTTATGCGCAGGTGCGGCAGGCCGACGGGAAGGATTCACGCAACATCTTGCTCGAGGATCGGGCGCTGTACGTGGCGCCGCGACGGATCGGACGGCCGACGGATGCGGCAGGCAGGAACGCTTGCACAGGCCCGTTTCAAAATCGCGACGCACCGGTGCATGGCGTCACGGTGTGGAAGCAGGACGAAATCGCCGAAGTCCTGCGCGAGCTTGGACTCCCGAGTGACGCGCCGCTCAGCGTATTGTGCGTCGAGATGATGCCGACGCTTTCGGCGATGCTGCCGCGCGAGGCAAGAGGTCAACCTCTGGCGGACGCGGACCTCCCCGCCACCGTGCGCGCGGAGCTGTCGGGAACCCGTGTCGACGCGGCGTCTGCTGTATCGGACAATGTCGATCGCCCGTTGTCCGACGCGCTCGGACACCATCGCATTTTGCGTACGTCGCCGTTGACACCGATTCCGGAGGTCTGCTGCACGGCGGATAGGCCGCGCTAGCACCAACGTTCCCGGGGCTCCTTCTTGCTCATCGGTCACCACCTGAACCGCGTAGATCCGGGCTACCAGGCCGCCATCGTTACATTTGTCAAGCAACAACAACTTCTGACCCCCTTACGTCAGTAAAACTGACCCCCCCGCGCCCCTGGTTACCGAGCCGGCGCAGCGTTCCCGCCGAGCAGTCCCGCCTTCTTTTTCTGCTTCAGCCTGTAGCTGTCCCCGAGATCATCAGCGTGTGGCTGTGGATGGAGCAGCCGGTCGAGGATCGCGGCAGCGAGGACATCGTCACCGAAGACCGTGCCCCATTGCGTCACGGCCTGATTTGTCGTGATCAGGGTACTACTTTTCTCGTATCTCCTGGCGACGAGTTGAAAGAACAGGTGAGCGCTCTGCCGCTCGAAAGGCAGGTATCCCAACTCATCGATCACCAGCAACTTCCGCTTGGTGTAGAAGAGAAGCTTCTCGGCGAACTGCCCTTCGGTCTCCGCCTTCGAGAGCGCCGCCAAGAGCGCGGTGGCGCTCGTGAAGAGCACCGAGTGCCCCGCCTCCACGACGGACCGTCCCAGCGCGATCGCCAGGTGCGTCTTGCCCACCCCGGGCAGCCCGAACACCAGCACGTTGTCGGCCTCGGCGAGGAAGCGTCCGGTGGCGAGTTCGCGGACGAGCTTGTGGTCGACGGAGGGCTGGAACTTGAAGTCGAACTCCTCCAGGGTCTTGATCGCGGGGAAGTGTGCGATCTGGATTCCCATCGCCACGCGCGTGCGCTGCTTGGAGCCGAGCTCGTAGCCGTTCACGACCCATAGGCCCCCTTTCGTCTCGACGATGCCCACCTATGCCTTGCCGAAGAAGTCGATCTTGATCTCTCAGACGAATAGTTATGTTACATGAAGGCGAGAAGGCGGGAAGGGGTAATTGGGGTTATAGGTGAGGCGGCGCAGCCCGTGCCGTAGGACCGCAACGTTGAAGTTCACGATCAGGGCGGCCGGTAGCTTCGTGAGCCTGAGATAGGTCAGCACCTGTGCCTCGTGCACGGGCAGTAGCCGCTCCACCGCCTTCACCTCAACAAGCATGCTGCTACGAACAACAACTCGAGACGGTAGCCACACTCGAGATGCACTCCCTTGTAGATGAGTGGAAGCGGACGCTGACGCTCTAAGCGTAGGCCGCGAAGCGAAAGCTCATGGCAAAGGCAGTGCTCGTACGCAGATTCAAGCAGTACAGGGCCGAGATGTCGATGCACTTCGATACACGCCGGAGGCCAGGACGAGCCGACCGGATCACGAAAGGCAGAACCGCGCGGGCCACCAACGCCGGCTGGCGCTCGGGGATGCGCGGGGCACGAAAAGGCCCAAGAGCGAGGGCGCCGCTCGCGTGGGGTCGAGCTGCGGGCAGAGGTTGGCCTTCGGAACGCGCGAGCGGCACGCGAAGGGACGAGGCCGAGAGGCTCACGCCGCGTCGAACGACGGGTCTCCGGCCCTGGCGATGGGCGGCGGCTCGCTGGGGATGCCGAGATGGGTCAGGATCGCCACGATGGCTTCGCGCTCGGAGATGTCGGCGACGAGCCGCCGGCGCCCACCGCACGGACACGCGAGCACATCCTCCAAATAGACGCGGCGGATGAGGGAAGCCCAGTCGATGCGTGCGTAGACCGGCGGGACGATGCCGTCGCCGGCTCTCGCTCTTGTGCCGGCTCGCAACCGGCGTCCCGCCGCCGCGCTTTCACACGGTAAGTACGCGGGGGTGCTCGCGTCCGAAAGCCGCCCACGTTGGCGCGGAGGCGCATCGGACCGCGCCCTGCGAAGCCAGAAGAGCCCGCGAAGGCGGGCGATGAGCCCGCTCCGAAACGCAGGCGCGGCGGCTGTTGCGCCCCTCTTCGCGCTCTGCGCCGCGCGGGGCCGCTCTTTCGACCCATGAACGAGGCGTCGCGACGCTGTAGATGGCCTCGGAGATCCGCAGGAATCTGGCCACGAGGATCCGCGGAATCGTGACCCTCACGTCCGCAGAAAAGTGACCGTGGCGCCCGCGGAAATCTGACCCCCGGGCGCCGCGGAAATCGCACCCGGCGTCGCCCGGGTCAGCGCCTCTTCGCTGCCGCCGGGGCAGGCGGCGCGGCGGCCTCTGCCGTCGGCTTGGAGCGCGCCTCGCTCATGGCCAACGACTCCTTCTGCCGCCACGAGTCAGCATCGATGTCGAGGATGTGGCAGTGCTGGACGAAGCGGTCGATCAGCGCCGAGACGCACGCCGCGCCCGGAAAGACCGTGCTCCACTGCTTGAATGGCAGGTTCGTCGTCAGCACGAGCGATCGGCTCTCGTGCCTGCGGCTGATGAGGTTGTAGAGCAGATCGGCGGACTGACGGCTGCACGGCAGGTAGCCGATTTCGTCCAGGATCAGCAGCGACGGGGCAGTGTACTTTCGCAGCCGTCGCTCGAGGGCCGGCAGCGACTCCTGCTTGAGCAGATCCGCGAGCGCGGCCGACAGCGTCGTAAAGCGCACGGTGTAGCCGCGCTGGAGGGCGACCATGCCGAGGTTTTGGGCGAGCATGGTCTTGCCGACGCCGCTCGGACCTCGGAGCAGGACGTTGTGCCCCTTGGCGACGAAGTCGAGGGTCATCAGCTCCTCGACGAGCTCACGCTGGATCGTGCGCGGGTGGTTCCAGTCGAAGCGCTCGAGGGGCTTGAAGGTGCCGAGGGTCGCCGCCTTGGCGCGCGCGGCGAGGTTGCGCTCGGCGCGCTCGCGGCGGGCGATGGCGGCGAGCTCCTCGAACGTCTGCACCGGCGACAAGCGCGCCGTGGTCGCATGCGCGATGAGCGCGAGCAGCGCCTCGCGCGACACGCGTACGCCGAGGGAGTGAATCAGATCTGCGACGTCATCGTTGGGCATCGTAGGACTCCAGGTCGTGGGGAATCACGTCGCGATCGGGGACGTGGGCTCCGAGATCGATGTCGATGGGGACAGGGCCCTCGGCGGCGCGGCGACGCTCCTCGCAGAGCACGGCGAGGGCACCGGGATCGTGGGTGCCGCGGGCGATGGCCTCGCGCGCCGCAGCGCCGAGGATCTCGACGCCGTACAGGTCCAGAAGGCGCAGGGCCTTGGCGGTCATGAAGCCGACGTTGCGACCGGCCTCCACCCAGCGCTCTTGCAGGATCTCGAAGCCGGGGATCGCGGCACCGAGCCGCTCGCGCCCCTTGGCCTCGCGCGCGGCGCGCTTGTGGTCGAGCAGCTCGGCACGGTGCTCGGGCGCCTCGATGACCTGGCGTCGTCCCCAGCAGCGCACGTGCCGCGCAACCTCGGTGCCGCCGTCCAACAGCTGCACGGTCGTGTCACTGGCCACGAGCGTCAGCGTCTTGCCGTGGTGGAGCGACGGCGCCGAGTAGCGGTTTCCGTCGAAGTGGACGAAGGCGGTCTTGTCGACGGGCACGGGCTGGACGAGATCCGTCTCCGGCAGCGGGTCGGGCAACGCGAGCAGCCTCGTCCTCTCCTCCGCGAGCACCTGGTCGATGCGCCGCTCAGGCCATCGGGGGTGCGAGCGCACGTTGGCAATCTCGTCGAGGAAGACGAGCAGCTCGGCGTTGCCGCGATCGAGATCACGCATCGTGCGCGCGGCGAAGAAGCGGTCGCGCAGGAAGCGAATCGCCCGCTCGACCTTGCCCTTGTGCTGCGGTTTCCGCACGGCGCAGAGCCGCGGCGCGACGCGGAGCTGACCGGCGACCGCGAGCAGGTCCGGGTGGAAGCGCACGGCGTCGCCGTGGCGCTCGAGGACGACGGTCTTGGGGTTGTCGAACAGCCATTGTCTCGTAGCGCCGCCGAAGTAGCGGCACGCGCGCACGAGCGAGCGGCGGAGCGAGCTCGCGGACAGGTCGAGCACGAGCTCGCCCCAGATCGCGCGCGAGTACGACAGGACCATGACGAAGGCCCAGAGCTGGCGCGTGCCGCCCGCGACGCGCAGCTTGCCGACGTAGGCCCAGTCGATCTGGGCCTGCTCGGCGATGAGCGGCTCGACGCGGAGGAACGCCTCGCTCTTGGGCGCCGGGCGCACGAGCCGGACATGCCGTCGCACCGTGCGCATACTGCCCTCGTAGCCGCGCTCGACCAGCATGTCGTACAGGCGCGTGGCGCGGAGCCGGGGATACTGTGTCAGCGTCTCGATCACGAAGGCCTCGTAGCCGCGCAGCGGCAAAGGCACCTCGCTCACCGCGGCATCCGCGTCGCGAACGACGGGCCGCGAGCGCGCCCCCTTGCCGAGGCCGAGCACGCGCTCGACGGTGTCGTGGTGCAGACCGAGCTGCGTCGCGATGGTGCCGACCTTCCAGTGCTCGGCGAAGTGTAGGCGGCGAACCTCCGCCTCCTTGGCCTGGTCGATCGTCATCGACCGAGGCTCCTGCGAAGGCGATGCTCGCCACGGAAGTTACCGAGTCCCGGCAGGCGTTGCCCGCGGCGGGGCGGGGCGTCCATGAAGAGAGGCTCGACGATGTAGTGCAGCGTCGCGCGCGCGACGCCGAGGCCGTCGCACAAACCCAGCGCGAACAAGATGTCCTCGGACTCCGCAGAAACGACAGCACGGACCCTCTGGTCGTGCCAGAGCGCCATCGATTCGCACAGCATCGGCCCGGCGAACCGATGCGCCGGTGTGGCCACCGACCGCAGCCGGGCCTTCATCACCTCGTCGGGCCCCTGCGTCAGCAGCACCCGCGTCTCCCGCGCTGTCGCGGAGATCGTCATCACGAGTTCGTCCATTCCTTGACTCCCGCGGGCCGGCGGCGGCCACGTCGTCTGTCGACGTCGGCGCGCCGGTCCGCGGGCACACGCTGGCGGATGCGGGCAAGTTGTCGGAACCCGTATCCATCACGCGCCGGCCCCGTCGGACGCGGTAGGCACGCTGGTGATCCCGGTGATCGAGCCGCCCCTCAGCGGAGCGCTGGTGACGCAGCCGAGCCGCGCGCAGAGCCCGCTGGCGAGCCGCGGCGCGGCAGCCGCTGCCGCAGTAGACCTGCCCTCGATCACATCGGCCGCAGACGAAGAACATCTCGGCGCAGCACCCACAGCGGGCGAGCCGGAAGCTGTCTTGCACGAGTCCCCGGGCCAGCGCGCCGGGAAGTTGCCCTTGGCGGCTGGGTCGTGCGAGACAGGCCGAACATCGGTCTGTCGCCGATCCCCGGAAGGCCCTGGTCGCTACCCAGGGCCTTCTTCTTTCCGGCGCGCCGCTTGGGCGTGATCTCTACCGCCGCGCCTCGCCGGGGCGAACTTCCCGGCCGCCCGCGCCCGCCCCCAGGCGTCACGATGTGAGGGGCAGAAATCTGCGGATCGGGGTGGCCATTAACACGACGCGCGCGGTCCCGCCACATCGGTTCGCCGCGCCACACTTCCTCGCGCAGCGATCCGCCTTCTTTTACCTACGCGCCGCGACGGTTCAGGCCGAGGTTTTCGCGGGCCAATTGGGTCTCGCCGGTGAAGTGATTGACCTTGGTGAACTCCCGGTAGAACAGCCCGGAGACCACTCCGACGATCATGTAGACGTGTGCTGCGTTGTACGACTTCCGCATTTCGGTGCTCACTCCCTGTGATCAACCATCGCCCCGATGGGACTCCTTCAAGCACTCGCTAGGGTCACGCACGGCGGCGGAGCTGCAGCACGCCGAGCGCGATGCAGAACACGGCGGTGCCCCAGTGGATCGCGAGGTAGCCCGGGTGAGCGCCGCGCCACGCGAGCACGATGGCTCCGTCGACGACGGGGATCACGGAGCCGAGGAGCAGCGCGAGCGCCGCGGCGCGCCGCTCGCCGAGGAGCGCGAAGGCGATGAGCAAGACGCCGACGGAGAGGTCGCGCGCTCCCTTGGCGACGGCGTACGCGGCGAGGCCGGTGAGCGGCACGCCGAAGGCCGCCGCCGCGGTTCCGGGGACGACCAGGAAGCGCGCGCCGATGAAGCACAGCGTGAGGCCGGTGAGCAGCGTGGCGATGCCCGCGCCGTCGAGGCGGTGCGACGAAGGGGACGGAGCAGAAGAGGCGGTGGTGGCGTCGTTCATGCGCTGGATGTAGCCCTCGGCGGACGCGACCGCGATGGCCGGCGCGCGCAACGGATGATCCCAAACGCTCACGTTGAGCACGGTCTGGATCATCGCTAGGCTCCCGCCATGTACCAGGATGATCCGCTCTCGAACCGATTCTTCCTGGCGAAGCTCTCGTCCGAGGTCGTCTGCCGGACCGCTGCGCGAGGGGCCTGGGCGCTCGAGCTTCCGGCGCGTCCGATCCTGGTGCTCCACCACGTGACCGAGGGGAGCTGCGTGCTGCGCGCCGGGCGAGAGGCTGTCTCGCTTTACCAAGGCGACGTGGCGCTGGTGCGACCGAACGTGGGGCACCGCGTCGACCACGGCGACGCGAGGGCGAAGCCCGTGCTCCTCGACCGGTGGCTCGAGGTCTCGCGAGAGGAGGACGGCGAGCGCGTGCTCGGCCGCGGCGCCACCACGGCGCGCGCGCTGTGCGGCGTGTTCCGGTTCGAGCACGACGCGCTTGCCCCCTTGCTGCAGGTCCTGCCGACGGTGATCCACGCCGGCGCGCGGGCCGTCGAGGCGCGGCCCTCGTTTGCCGACGCGCTGGCGCGCCTGCGGAGCGAGCTGCGCGAGACGCGCCCGGGGGCGGGGCTGGCTCGCCGTCGCTGGCTCGAGCTCATCCTCATCGAGCTCGTGCGGCTGCTCGCCGACCGTGGGTGGTGGGGTAATTACCCCAGTCTGCTTGAAACGACCCCACTTTTGTGGGCGCAAACAACCCCACTATTCCGCCGTCGGGTCGGCGGGCGGATCCCCGAACAGGGACATCTGGATCGGCTTCCTGGGCTTCGGGCGCCAGGCGAACAGGTCGAGCTGGCGGGACTGCTCCGCCGACGGCGCGGAGGGCTCGACGTGAGCGGGCGCAGCGACGGGCACGGGAGCGGGCGGCGGTGGCGCAGGGGCGACGGGCGAGCTCGGAGTGGCGCCGCCCTGGACCACGCGCAGGAAGCCACGGCCGCCGGGCAGCGCGCGCGAGGTCCCCTCTGGCGTGCGGGGAGCGAGCGGCTTCGCGCTCGGCGCCGGCGTCTCGGGCACGGAGAGGAGCGCATCGAGCAGTTCCGGGAGCTCCCAGATGTGGCTCGTGACGCCGGCCGCCATCGCGGGCGTGACGCGCATCGTCTTGACGATGAGGCACAGGTTGTAGTGCGTCAGGCCGAGCGAGACGGCCGCGCGGTGGTGCTCCAGGTCTTTGCTGAAGGCCAGCACCAAGCGCCTCATGCGCCCGATGTGGTGCCGCAGGGTGGCGTTGTTCCGCTCGACGTGCGCGGTCGTCGCGGCGTCCATGTTCGGGGCGCCGAACACCACCCGCTTGGTCAGGAACGGGTTGCGGGGCGGCTCGTAGCGGTGGTCGTCGTCCCGCTGGCCACCCCGCGAGAAGTGCTTGATCACCTGCCCGAAGTCGACGCCGGGGCCGAAGCTGCTCCCGATCGCGCCCGGGTAGGCCGCGAAGCCGTCGGAGGTGATCGACGGCATGACGACGAGCCGCGCGCGGAGGTCCTTGATGAACGCCTCGGCGCTCGTCTCGTCGCGCTTGCCGACGTGCCACGTCACGACGTAGCGGCTCGGCATCGCGAGCGCCGTGAACGTGTACGCCTCACCGAGGCCAGCCGCGTGCTCCGCGGGTGTCACGCGCGACTGCTTCTTCTTCACAAACGACCAGACTTCATCGCTCTCGATGAGCGAGAGCGAGAGGTCGCGCGCCATGGTGTTGTGGAGGCTCTGCGCGGCGATGCCGACGCGAAGCGCGAAGCGGCGGATCGTCTTGCGCTCGACGCCCGTCATGCGCTCGACGGCGCGCTCGCTGTTGCCGTCCACCAAGGCCGCGAGCACGGCAAGCTGCCGCTCGCGTGGGAGCACGTTCGCCACGGGACCCTTGCCTTCCCCCGGCGGAGGGCCCACGATCCGGTCTGCCAGGACGCTGGACGGGGCAACCCGCTCGGCTTCTGCCGCCCTGCTCTCAGTTCGCAGCTGAGGGCGGGGCGTTTTCGTCTAAGGTCCTCTGATTATAGCGATTTCTCCGGGGAAAACCGCTCGGAAGGGCGCGCGGTAGATGCCGACAGGACGGGGTATGTCACAGCCGACGGGCGTCGTTGCACCGATCCGTCGTCGCCACGGCGCAATATCGGTGCCGACGCGGGGCGGCCATGATCGAGTTTCTCTCGGGGTTCGTGGCTGGACTGGTGGCGGCGGCGATGGTTGCTCGCTTCGGCGCGCGGCTCGTGCCCAGGTGTGGCGGAAGGCGTGATTGGGTGCCACCACGCATGAACGCGGACGTAGCCACACAACAAGCGCTCTCGATCGCGCTTTGGCGATCAAAAAACGGGTCGCCGCGTGGGCAAGCTTAGCTATTCAGGCTGGCCACCGTCGCTACCGCTGCCAAGAAGCTTCGGCGCACTCGCTTGCTTTGCTTGCAGCAAGTTGATACCGAGCTCTGACAATGGCAACCCAGTGAACTCAGGAAACTCCTCTTTAAGACTGGATGGGGCATTGTGTGCCTGAATCAGCCTCATGCCTCTCTCAGAGAGCTTCTGGTTCTTCTCAATGACGCGCATCAGCTTCGATATGTCTTCGCTGGTCGCATCCTTGTCGTGCTTCTCCGCGACGTCCTTAGCGAGTTTCTCAAGCAAGAGTTCCGTCACCTTTTGCTTCAGCAGTGACGGCTGCTCGAGATCAGCAACAGCCAAACCGAGAGCCCGATTTCGCTGATGTTCCGCATCCTGACGCTGCAATTCACGGTTTATCCACAGAGCCGCTCTGGCCGCAGCATATAGTAACGCAATAGCTTTCGCACCATCGAAAACCAGCTCAAGACACAGTGAACCATTGTCAAAATTCTGCACCTTTGGAGGCGCGAATTTATTTCCGCGTAGTGTCGATATCATCCATTGGATATCGTCGATAAAGTCTTTAAGATGCTCTAGATCCTCTTGCTGAGGAATCTGTACCGTAACGGATAGCGGCGATTGCTTCGGCAGCGACTGATTGATCGCCTGAAGTAGTGTGCGCCCAACAAATGCCACGCGGTGTAAGAGCTCTTTTATCTTGGTGTATTCCGCTGCTGGGACAACGACAGGGTCTCGATGCTCCGCGATAATGGGGTGGATTGTTACATCTGCGACACACGACCGCATCGCATCGATTGTGCTGAGGTTCTCGAGCGCCGTCCGGCACCTGTCTAGGAAAGTTAGTCTGTAGCCAGACGTCTTATCTGGCATGCCTGTCTTCTCAGCGTTTAGCTCGATATGTGGCAGATTGTCGGACAGAATTTCTTGTATCTCACGCAGTCTCATTGCTGTGTATGCCCCGGTTATCGGAGTGATGCTCGCCTGCGCCTAGGTGCGTGGCAACCCAGGAGTAGCCTCCTGCCTCGGCCCGTGAAACTGTTCACTAGTTCAGGTACATGTGTTCAGGCCGTGGCTGTGTCTAGATAAGGAAGGGAAGGCGAGATGATGGCTGGGAGAGGCTGGCTACCCGTCGCGCCGCGCGAAGTGCCGCTCGATGGCGTCGAGGATCTGCAAGGCACCGCGCGCTTCGGCGACGGCCTCGCGTTCGGCGCGCGTCGTCGCGCTCATCTGAGCGGCGAGCACGGCGGCCCAGAGCCGGTCGTGGTCCCAGGGGTGGATGACGTACGGGTCAAGGGCGCGCGCCTGCTCCGCGAGGTAGGTGAGGTCCTCCGTGGTCAGCACGCGGCGTGTCTCGCGGTCGTTCATCGCCTCCACCTCCGCAGCTTCAGCGCCAAGGCTTCGCGGGCGATCCTGAGCCTGGACGCCGCCGTGCTTGGGTTCATGCGGCGCCGTCGGGCGTACGCGGCGAGGCTCTCCGGGTCGTCCACGGAGAGCAACGCGTCCCGCTGCCAGGGCGGCAGGCTGGCCACGGCGTCGAGCACCTCACGTGCCTCGATCTGTGCGTGCATGTCGATGCCGACGGGCTCCCGCAGCAACCCGAGGGGGCTCGGATGAATCACGGCACGGCGTGCCCACGCGCTGTGGATGTAGTGCGAGGCGAGTCGCCACGCGATGCCGTGGAGCCACTTCCGGAGCGCGTCGCGCGGCTTGTCCTTCGGGTCGGGCCGGTACATGCCGCGGCGGACGGCGTTCCAGGCGTTGAGCAGCACCTCGGCTTCCACGTCGGCGCGGTCGCGCTTCGGGATGCCGGCGAGCGTCGCCAGGACGATGCCGCGCTCCGCGAGGATCGCCTCCATCGTCGGCTTCTTCCTGGGGTGTCGCGCGGCAGGCGGGCGTCCGGCCCCCTTCCGCGGGCGCTTCATCCAGACCTCCCGCAGGTTGGGCAGCGGTCAGCGGCGACCGGTCGGCCCAGGAGGCGTTCGATGGTGGTTCCTGCCGCACGCGCGGCACGCATGGCGGTACCGGGCGACCCGCCGTACTGGCCCGACGCGATCGCGCGGATCGAACGGGTCGGCATGCCCATCACCTCGGCAAGGCATGCCCACGTGCCGTACGGGGCGCGGAGGTTCCGCAAGGCTGCCCGAAGGCGCTTGCGCTCGGGTTCGGTGAGGGAACGGGTGACGCAGACGCGGCGGCTGCGTGTGGGTACACGTCCGCCTTGCCCACCGTCGGGTGGGATCAGGTATAGCTGCACTGTCGGACTCCGGTTGGAACGGGGTTCGGCCACGCAGCCCGGGCGACGCCAATCGCCGCGGGCTGCACTACTTCCGGCCGAACCTACCCGCTCACGCGAGCCTCGGAGTCAAATGACCCCACTTTCGGTCAAATGACCCCACTACCCGACCGTGAGCCCGCGAAGCTCGCCGCGCTCGGCGCCACGCAGGACGTCGTCGTCGCCCGCGCGATCGCCGAGCTCGTGCACGACCCGGCGCGCGCGTGGGGCGTCGACACCCTGGCGCGAACGGTGGGCGTCTCGCGCGCCACGCTCGCCCGGCGGTTCCTCGAGGCCACGGGCGCGCCACCCATGGCGTACCGGGCGACGCTGCGCACCGAGCACGCGCGCCGCCTGCTCCGCGAGACGACGCTGTCGAACCAGCAGATCGCCCACGCGGTCGGGTTCGCCACGGTGCAGGCGTTTCAGCGCGCGTTTCGGCGCGAGACCGGGGCGACGCCGTCGGCTGTCCGCGCGCAGCTGCGCGCCGCACACGGCTGAATCACCGCGCAGGAACGTCGATCAGCTCGTGACGTAGCTCGAAATAAGCGGACGTCTCGTTCGCTTGGGAATCGCCAGACCCTCGACGAGAGAATTCTTCTCCGTCAGGGAGCCAGGGACGTCAGGGGCATCGAGCTGCGGTGTATTCGCCGTTGGCGTCGAAGTCGTGGGTATCGGTGCCGCTCAGCCGGACCACGACCTCCGCGGCGTCGATGCTCACGATCTCCATCGTGCCGGACCTGAAGGAGCCATCGCCCCACCAGCAGCCGCCCCTGTCAGGGCGGCTCACAGTGTAGTACGAGAACAACACCTCCGGCGCGCTCAGATCGATGATGCCGGACACCTGCAGCGCAGGGGGAATGCTGATGCCCCACTGCCAGTTGCCGCAGCCGATGGTCCCGGATGGATCCGCGCAGGAGCTCACCGGGGCGCCGAAGATGATGAAGAGATCGTTCGGAGAAGTGCCCGGCCCGCCGGCGGAGGAGCTGCTCCCGGACTCGTTCGACGGTTCGGGGAACTGATTCCTGAAGAGCGCGATCGCGCCGGCCGTCGCCGGCCCGGAGCCGCTCCCGGTCGAGGCGGACCGCCGGCGCCGACCGACGAGCCGCCCCCGGTGCTGGAGTTGCCACCTCGCGAGGACAGCCCGCGCAAAGCCATTCCGAGCTGTCAAGAATTTCCCGCCAACGACCGGCAGTCGACATAACGTCCAAAGGCACGATCCACTGATCCGCCTACCATCGTCATGACGGTGGCGTTCGAGCCTCCAGCGACCCCGCCGTGGCGATCCTCACCGAACGGTGAATTTTGGCAAGCGCTGTCGCATCTAGAGCGGAGAGCAGGTCGAGGGATACAGTACCCGCAGTGCTTGAACCAGCCGCGAGCGTCCGCCGGAGTGATCGCGCCGATCGCATGCCCCATCGACTTGTAGACGGCTGAGGGCGATCGAGGTGCGTCCGCTCGGATCGACTCTTTGATCTTGGAACCACAATTCTCGACCGGAGAAAAGTCCGGGGAGTAGGGCGGCAGGTACATCAGCTTCGCGCCAGCGCCTTCGATCGCTTCGCGAACGCCCCGCGTGCGGTGCGCCCCGAGGTTGTCCGCGATGACGACTTGGCCTGGCCTCAGCGCCGGGACGAGCTGTCCCTCGATGTACGCGCGGAAGGCTGCGCCGTCCATGGTGCCCTCGAACGCGAAGGGAGCGACGACACCATCGAGGGCCAGCCCGATCGTGAGCGTGATCATAGGGTCGGTGTTGAGCGGCACCGCACCGTGGGCACGGATTCCCCGTGGCGCCCATGCGTGCCTCCGCGTCATGCCCAGATTGGTCCCAAATTCATCAATAAAAACAAATTCTTGCGGGTCGAGCCGAGCGAGCTTCTTTGCGAATGCCTGGCGAGCCGCTGTCACATCTTCCGTGTCGCGCTCGGCTGCGTGGAGCGCTTTTTTTTCCGGGTGATGTTCAGCCGCCGCAACGCCCGGCCGACGGTATGGCGGCTGGCTACGATGTGATCACGGCGCGCGAGCTGGTCAGCCAAATCGTCCAGGGTCGCGTCGGAGGAGGTCGCCACGAGCGACCTCAGGTCATCCAGGGCTTGCCCGTCGATCTTCGGTCGCGGCCCGTTGGCGCGAGGGCGCGGCGCAACGCTGCCGGTCGTCCGGTAGAGCGTGAGATAGGACTGCACGGTTTTCGGTGCGACTTCGAACTGCTCAGCCAGGTCGCGTACCGATCCTTCCCCATTCTTGTACGCCTTGACGATGCGCTCTCGAAGGTCGAGTCCGCAGGGTCGCATCCTTGCTGCCCTCCCGCTACGGGGATGCAAGCAGCGTGCACCTCGGACCTGCTCCCCGCTCTAGGGCGGGAAGCGACGAGCTCTGGACCGCGCAGCTCGACGGGCGCAGCGCGGCCCGGCGGGTCTCCGGGCAGATCGGATGTGCCCCCTGCCCCGTGCGCTCCGGTGCGAGCGCCCCGAAACCGAGGAGGAACGATGCGCCTTCCAGGCAAAATTGGCATTTTGCTATTCCGTACGCTTGGCTTGTTGTTCGGCTTCGTGCTGCTGCCCGATGCGGCGCACGCGGCCACCACCGCGATCACGTACACCATCGGCCACGCCGATTGCGGCGTGAACATCAGCTTCGCGCTGTACATGAACGGCACGCTGCTCGACACCGTGCCAGGCTCGAACGGCTGCGAGTGCAACGCCTCGCCGCTCCGGGTGAGCATCACCGATCCGGCGTTGCTCGCGCTCTACAACCCCGCGGGCTGTAACGACTTCCAGGTCGCAAAGGTCGGTGATGAGTACGTTTTGTTGGGCTACGTGCGCGTCGACGTCGCGTCGGACGAGGGAGCGGCGTCAGCGTGTCTTTTCGACGCCAACTGGACCGGCCCCAGCGTGCGCTGCGCCGACCGGGATCTCTGCGAAGGCTACGAGGTTGACCCGTTCCCCGTGGGGAGCGCGGACGGGGATGGCGACGGCGTCACGGCGGGTGCGGGCTCGGGGTGCGACAACTGCTCCGACGCCTACAACCCGGACCAGAGCGACGCCGACGGCGACGGGTTCGGTGATGCCTGCGACTACTGCGCAGGATCAGGGTCGTACAACAGCGACAGCGATGGACTCTGCGACGAGGCGGACAACTGCTCCGCGGCCGCCAACCCGGACCAGAGCGACGCCGACGGCGACGGGTTCGGTGATGCCTGTGACTACTGCGCAGGCTCAGGGTCGTACAACAGCGACAGCGATGGACTCTGCGACGAGGCGGACAACTGCGCCGCGACCGCCAACCCGGACCAGCGCGACGCAGACGGCGATGGCGTGGGCGACCGCTGCGACAACTGCGTGGACACGCCGAACCCCGGCCAGCAAGACAGCGACTGGAACGGCCACGGCAACGCGTGCGACCCCTGCTACGCGTCCGGGGACACCGACATCGACGCCGACTGGGCCTGCGACGGGGAGGACAACTGCTTTGACGCCTACAACCCGGACCAGAGCGACGCCGACGGCGACGGGTTCGGTGATGCCTGCGACTACTGCGCAGGCCCAGGGTCGGACGACTTCGACTGGGATGGGATCTGCGACGGGGAGGACAACTGCATGGCCGCGCCGAACTACGGCCAGGCCGACGCCGATGGCGACGGCCGGGGCGACCTCTGCGACAACTGCGCGGCCACGCCGAGCCCCAGCCAGAACGACAGCGACCGTGACCTTGTGGGCGACGCCTGCGACAACTGCGCGGCCACGCCGAACCGCAGCCAGGCCGACAGCGACGGTGACGACGTCGGCGACGCGTGCGACAACTGCGCGGCCACGCCGAACCCCGACCAGGCCGACAGCGACGGTGACGGCGTGGGCGACGCTTGCGACGTCGCCTGCGTGACGATCCAGCGGGGCACCTTCGGCCAGGTGGCGGACACGGCGATCTGGGCGCTGTACCCGAGTTACAACGAGGGCAGCTCTTCCTATCTCCACACGGGCCTGAGCAACGGCGCGGAGAAGAACGCGCTGTACCGGTTCGAGCTCGACTCCGTCCCGTACGGCGCCACCGTCGCGTCGGCCACGTTCAGCACCGCGCTCTACAGCTCCGGCACGGGCGAGATCCGGGTGCACCGCATCAACGCCTCCTGGGCGGAGTCCACGGTGACCTGGAGCAGCTTCGCCGACAGCTTCGAGCCGGCCGTCGAGGCGACGTTCCTCGGGGCCTCGTCCGGCGTCGCGACAGTCGACCTGACCGCGCTCGTCCAGGCGTGGGTCGACGGCGTGCACCCGAACCACGGTTTCCTCCTGGAGGAGGACCTGACGGCGCGCACCAGCTACCGTTCGAGCGAGCACGGCATCCTCGGGGACCGCCCCTCGCTCGAGGTGTGCTTCCACTGACCGCCTCCTGACCCCGGCCGCTTCCGCCGCGTCGCGGGCCCGCCGGTTGAACGGGGCGAGCCGCGGCGGCATCAGAGCCGCGTACTAGCCCGGAGGCCCCATGCGTTTCCCTCGGACGGTCGTCGGTTGTGCGGTCGCATCGTGGATGTCCCTCTCGACCACCTCCGCGCTGGCGGAGGTGGTCCTGGACCAGATTCAGTTCTTCGGGCGAACCACCTGGAGAAAAGATCACAAGAGCGCGATATCCGATTTCAACAACATCCAGGTCAGCATCGCCGCAATACCCTACGAAGACGTCTACTCCGTCGAAGCCGAATACGCAGGGGTGACGACCCCGCTCACCTTCAACGACTACAACAATCGCTACTATGCGACGATCGACACGAGCACGGTGCCCTACGGCCCTCACACCTTGACGTTCACCGCGTACGACAAGCTCGGCAGAGCGTCGACGCGGCAGTATACCGTGCACAAGTACGCGCCGCCCAGCGTCTGGGTGGCGAGCCCGCGGCCAAACCGCACGCTCACCGGGGACACCCGCATCGCTGCGACGTGCGTGGGGACGCCTCCCTATTCCTGCACGCAGTTCAAGGCGCGCGTCCGGAGCCAGGTGCGCGATGAGGTGCTGGTCGGCGTCCCGTCGTCGGTGCCAGGGAGGATGGACGTGCTGCACTACCTATCATCGCCGCTTCAGTCGGGCGAGGTGCTCACGATCAGGCTCGAAGCGATGGACGACGTGGGCCCCGTCTGGTACGGGCCGACCCTCGGCGGGGGACTCGGCTTCTACGACTGGGCGCTCCCGCGCGTCTACGTCGAGCGGAGCCCGAAGCTCACCGCCGTCCAGCGCGCCCCCGGCGCCATCCTCGATTTCGACGCGACGCGTGTCCTGTTCATCGATCACGCGCTCCAGATCGGCGTCGTCGATCGCATGACGCAGCAGGTGACGTGGCTCGGGGAGCTCCGGATGCACCATGATTGGATGCACAAGCCTGGTTACGGGGCGCTCACGCCGTCCGGCGCCGCCATGCAAGCGTGGTACGGATACGTCTTCCTGTGGAAGGACGGCGCGCTGGACCGGACGCCCAGGCAGGGCCGCCTCGACGCGGTGAACGGCGATACGCTCCTGTGGACGAGGGCCGACGACGACGAGGCCATCGTGCACACGTTCTCGACAGGCGTCGAGACGAGCTTGTGGCTCGACCCTGGCAGCGCGTCGCCGTTCCAGGCCGACATCACGGCGTCAGGCGACACCTACTACAGCACGCACGAAGAGCCGTGGATCCGCGGGCCGGGCGAGATCCGCCTCGGGAACCACCCCGGCTACTTGCAACGGCCGATCACCGACGGGACGAACGTCGCCGGCCGGTGGTGGAACGGATCGGTGAGCTCGAGCTACCTCTACACGGCCGACGGCGCGGAGGTGTTCCTCGGCGACTCCAGGACCGGCGATGCGGCAGGGCTGCTGCTGCACGCAGGATATGCGGCCTACCTGAAGAGCGACGGGGCCGTCAACCAGGTATGGCTGCGGACCCCTCGGGCGACGAGCACCAGCTGAGCAGCTTCGCAACGCCGAGCCAGTTCGATCAGCAGGAGCTGCGCATCGGGCACGACGGCATCAGCGACACCGGCGAGGTCATGTTCCTCAACAACAAGAAGCGCTACATCGGGCGGCCTGGCGCCGCCCCGGAGGAGATCAGCAGCGACCTCGGACACGGGCGCTGGTTCGACGGGGACTGGTACGTCACCCTCGGTGACACCTTGTTCAAGGTGGCGAGCGCAGAGGCGCCGGCCTTCCTCGCCGCGTTGCAGGGCGAGGCGGCGCCCGTCAACGCCGACGACGAGGAGCAGTACGACCTCACGCTCACCGCGCCCGCCCCGGGCGAGCCCCTGGATGCATGGACGCGAGCGGGGGACCTGCCCAGGCCTCCCAGCGCCGCGCTCGCGGTCGTCCAGCGCAGCATATCTCGACGTCTCATGCGCACGAGGTGACTCGCGACCTCGCGCTCTCCCATGCGACCCATTGACTGTGCGGCATCTCGTCGCATCAGGGCTGCATGGCCTCGCGCGGTGCCGGACGCTGCCTGGATTACCGGCGCAGCGGACGCCACGAGCTCGCCGTCTCCGCGGCGTCGATCGTCAAGAGCCATGTGTCCTGTCGTGAGCCGCCGGCACCCCTAGCTCGTGGCACGCGCGCCCACGTGGCACGTGGCACGTGGCACGTGGCACGTGCCACGTGCCATTCGTCCGGTGCCGCCGGCTCGCTCTCGGGCAGGGACCGCCGCGCCGTGACCCCGCCCTTCGAGCAGTGCACGCCGCGGACGCCGCCTGCCGCGCCGCTCGGCGGTGGCCCGGGGGCGCGCCCGGCGATCGTTCCGGGCACACCGATTGCCATGAGCCCTTTCGCACGAGCCTGCGCCGAGGGCGACCTCCTGCCTCCGCCACGACAAGGGTCGGAGAGGGCTCCTGCCGCTCTTCTCTCCTAACCTTAACACATCATCATCGAGGAACCATGTTGCACCGTACGTCCAGAAAACCTGCTGCCGTGAGCTCGCGCGCGAGCCGGGGCCGGAGGCTCGGCTTCTCGCTCGCGCTGGGCGCCTCGGCGCTCGCCGTGCTCGGGTGCGCCGGCGAGATGCCGGGCGCTCCCGGCGCCGACGTCGGCGACGAGCTCGCCGCGGTCCCGCAAGCCCTCCGCGACGACGACACGCCGCTCCACGCCGCATTCGACGAGTCGATCGTGAGCGCCGGCCGCAGCCATGCCTGCGCGCTGAGGCCGAACAGCACGATCGATTGCTGGGGCCTCAACGACGAGCACCAGGCCGACGATCCCGCGGGCAACTACCTCCAGGTCAGCGCGGGCGACGCCCATAGCTGCGCGGTCGGCACGGACGGCAGGGTCCACTGCTGGGGCCGCAACACCGATGGTCAGGCCATTGCCCCCGTGGATCCCTCGGTGGACCCCTGGGATCCCCCGAGTCCCGACTACACCTTCGTCCAGGTCAGCGCTGGCCGGGATCACACCTGCGCGCTGCGGACGAGCGGCACGATCGACTGCTGGGGGCGCAACAACCACGGCCAGAGCTTGGATCAGCTGTCGCAGTATATACAGCTCAGCGCAGGCGATTCCCACAACTGCGCGGTGCGGCGGAGCGGCACGATCAGGTGCTGGGGCAACAACACCTATGGTCAGGGCGCGGACCAGACGGGCGCGTACACCCAGGTCAGCGCGGGCTCGTTTCATAGCTGCGCGCTGAGGACCGACGGGACGGTCCACTGCTGGGGGCGCAGCAATGAAGGTCAGCTCGACGCCCCCCCGGACACCTTCGTCCAGGTCAGCGTGGGCGTCTATCACAGCTGCGGGCTGAAGCCGGACGGCACCGTCGACTGCTGGGGAGACAACGCGCATGGCGGGGCGATCGATCCTCCGGGCTTCTTCTCCCAGATCAGCACGCAACGCGGGCTCACCTGCGGACTGAGGCTGGACGGCACGGTCGACTGCTGGGGCACCGACGAGGCGGATCCGGCGATCGGGAGCGCCTTCGGGCACGTCACGGTCGCGGCGGGCGCCTTGCACACATGCGCGCTCCGGACGAACGGCACGATGATCTGCTGGGGGGACAACGCGTACGGCCAGTCCACGGCGCAGGCCGGCGCCTACCGGCAGCTGAGCGCGGGCACCCGTCACTCCTGCGGGGTGACGGCGACCGGCGCGGTCAACTGCTGGGGAGACGACAGCCATGGACAGGACGCGGATCCGCCGGGCAGCTACACCCACGTCGCCTCGGGCCACGACCACAACTGCGGGATCAGGACGAACGGCACCGTCCACTGCTGGGGGAACGACGAATACGACAAGGCGACGGATCCGTCGGGGACCTTCACCCAGGTCGCCGCGGGCGATTTCCACACGTGCGGGGTGAGGACGAGCGGCAGCGTCCACTGCTGGGGTCTCAACGCCCAGGGACAGAGCACGGCCCCCCGTACGTTTACACCCAGGTCAGCGTGGGCGATCACCACAGCTGCGGGGTGCGGACGAACGGCGCGGTCCACTGCTGGGGGAGCAACACCTACGGCGAGGCCACGGATCCGGCCGGCACCTTCACCCAGGTCACCCTGGGCCACGACTTCAGCTGCGGCCTGCGGACGGCCGGCTACGTGGACTGCTGGGGGAGGGACACCGAGGATCAGGCCTCACCGCCCGACGCCTACTTCATCCAGATCAACGCGATGAGAGATCACACCTGCGGCGTGACGGCGACCGGCCGTGTGGGCTGCTGGGGATATCCCGGGTCAGGGCGGACCGCGCCGCCGACGATGGCGTTCTCGCACGTCGCCGTGGGCGACGATCACAGCTGCGGCATCAGGGCGGACGGCACGGAGGAGTGCTGGGGAAACACGACTTCTTCCTGGGGCGTGGCGCCCGCTGGCACCTTCACCCAGGTGAGCGCGGGCTTCCAGCACACCTGCTGGCTGAAGGCGAACGGCACGGCGGACTGCAAGGGGGACAACACGTACGGTCAGATCACCGCGCCCGCTGGCCCCTTCGTTCAGATCGAGGCGGGCTCCTACCACACCTGCGGGGTGACGACGCTCGGCGATGTGGACTGCTGGGGCCAGAATCTCAACGGCAGGGCCGAGGATCAGGACGGCGACTTCCTCAGCGTCAGCGCGGGCGAAAGTCACAGCTGTGCGGTGAGAACGAACGGCACCGTGCACTGCTGGGGGTACAACGACTTCGGCCAGACCGACACGCCTCCTGGTCTTTACCAGCAGGTCAGCGCGGGCTTGAATCACAACTGCGGGGTGAAGACCGACGGCACCGTCTACTGCTGGGGATACAACAACTTCGGCCAGGCCACCGCTCCGGCGGGGACGTACACCCAGGTCGGCGCGGGCTCTTCCCACAGCTGCGGGTTGAAGACGGACGGCACGATCCACTGCTGGGGGCTCGATTCCAGCGACAAGGCGACCGACCCCGCGGGGACCTTCGTGGAGCTCCGCGTGGGCAGGAGCCATAACTGCGGGGTGAAGGCCGACGGCACCGTCTACTGCTGGGGGCACAGCGTCGACGGCCAGCTCTGGCTCCCCTTGCCGAACTGACGGCGCTCGGCTCGATCGCGCCCGGCGGCGTGAGCCTGTGGATCTTCGCTTTCGCAGCGCGGCGGGCCTGCGGGTCGACGGCAAGCGCGCCGGCAACGGCGTCGCTCTCGCTGCGGGTCCACGTTACACTCGTCGGCGACGTGGCGCCCACGACATTCACGACGACCCTGGACGACGCGCTCGGAGCGGCTTCGGGACTCTTGTGTGCCACGAAGCCGACACCGGGGCTGGTGCTGGTCTTCTCCGTGGACAGCCCTCGCTGCGATGTCCTCCCGCTCAAGGACGGCGAGCTCGCTCTCGGGCGCGGCGAGGTCGGCGGCGTCCCCCTGGACGACCTGCGGATGTCGCGCAAACACGCGCGCGTGCGCTGGACCCAGGGCCAGTGGGAGGTCGAAGACCTCGATAGCCGAAACGGAACGTCGCTCGACGGCGTTCCGTTGACCGGCGCGCGCGCGGGCGGTGAGCTGCGCATCGTGCGCACGGGCTCATCGGTGTTCGTGCTCCGGGCCGACGTGGCGCCGTTCCGGGCGGGGATCTCCACGGCCGGGGGCACGATCCTCGGGGCGACCCTCGCCCGTGCGTGGTACGCGATCGATCGCGCGGCGCACCTGGGAGCGACGCTCCACATCACCGGCGAGAGCGGGACCGGCAAGGAGCACGCGGCGCGGGCCTTCCACGCCCTCGGCGCGCGGCGCGGGGGGCCGTTCGTCGCCGTGAACTGCGCCGCCATCCCCAACGGGCTCGCCGAGCGGCTGCTCTTCGGCGCGCGCAAGGGGGCCTATTCGGGCGCCGTGGCCGACTCCGACGGGTACGTGCAAGCCGCCCACGCCGGGGTCCTCTTCCTCGACGAGGTGGCCGAGCTCGAGCTCGGGGTGCAGGCGAAGCTCCTCCGCGCGCTCGAGGCGAAGGAGGTGATCCCGCTCGGGGCCGCGCGGCCCGTGCAGGTGGACTTCGCGCTCGTGTCGGCGAGCCACAAGGATCTGCGCGCGCAGGTGGCCGCAGGGAAGGTCCGCGAGGATTTCTACTTCCGCATCGCGCAGCCGGCGGTCCGCATTCCGCGGCTCCACGAGCGGCCCGAGGAGGTGCCGTGGCTCGTGGACGTGGCGCTGCGGAGCGCCGTCGCTGCTGTCGAGCGCGGCCAGGAGAGCGCGCCGCTGGTGGCCCACGCGTCGCTCATCGAGGCGTGCCTCGTGCGGGCGTGGCCCGGCAACGTGCGGGAGATGATGGCGGAGATCCGCGCAGCGGCGCATGCGGCGCAGCTCGAGATGAGCCCCGTGGTCAAGGCGCGGCACCTGTCGCCCTCGGCGGGGCAAGCCTTCGTCGCGCCACAGGCGAGCGCGCCGGAGCAATCCGCGTGGAGGAGCCAGCCATCGTCGCTGCCCCCGCCCGGCGAGCGGCAGACGCGGCGGGCAGCGTCGCTGCCCGCCGACGAGGTCATCGAGGCGGTGCTGCGCCGCGAAGGGGGGAACGTGGCGCGCACGGCCCGCGAGCTCGGCGTGCACCGGACGCAGCTCCGCCGCTGGCTCGGGCGGCGCACGGCGACCGACGAGGCCGCCGGCGGCGACGACGCGGAGGGGTGACCCCTGAGAGAGCCGCCCTGGCCGGCGTCGCGCGGGTGCCTCGGAGGTGACGCGGCGGCGTGGGCGTGTCGCCGCAACGATCGCTGTGCGGCGCTATGCACCCGGCCCTGGCAAGCGCGGGCGCGGCTGGCGAGCGCGACCCCCTGCCTTCAGGGCGACCGAGCTGCCATGTCTGCAAGGCCCGATCTCACGAATGAAAGGCATCGGACGTTTGCCTCAGGGGAAACCCAGGGAAAGCCTGAAGGATGACCCTGGCCCGCATCCTGCTAAGTACGTAGACCAGAGCGCCCGTGACGGCTTCCCCCCCCGCCGTCGAATGGGCGCTCTTTTTTTGTGCCTTGTTGGGGGGCGCAGGCGGCTCCGCCCCATGCGGGTCGGACCCGCGCGCTCGGCTCCCGGGCGTCCGTCGCTCAGGGCGCGCCGAGGAACTCCCGGATCGTTGCGAGCGCCTCGTCGCGCGCGTCGTCGAGCACCGCGTGCCCGGCGCGGGGGAAGCTCCGCGCCTGGACGAGCTCCCGGGGCAAGGCGGCGACGAGATCGCGCGCATCCGCGGTCGTCGCGAACGGGTCGAGATCGCCGGACAGCACGAGGGTGGGGCACCGGACGCGCGCGAGGTCCGCGCGCAGGTCGTAGGTCTGCATCTCACCCGCCACGAAATAGCCGCCCACGTCGAGGTGGAGGACCGCGCGGCGGAGCGCGTCTTCCTCCGGCGGCGACTGGCGGTAGAGCGGGAGGCAGACACGGATGTAGTCGTGGAAATTGGGCATCGGCTCCGCGAAGAACCGGCGCGCGATGTCGGCCGCCTGCGCGCCCCCGAGCCGCTCGAAGACGGGCAGCATGCGATCGAGGCGGAGCTTCGCGGTCGTGCTCGTCAGGATCAGCTTCCCGGGGTGATCGGGGTATCGCGCCGCGTACGCCTGCGCCACCATGCCTCCGAACGAGTTTCCGAGCACGACGGGCCGCTCGATCTCGAGCGCGTCGCAGAACGCCCGCACGTCGTCCGCCCACGTCTCGAGGTTCCACCGCTCGGGCCCGCTGCGATCGCTGCGCCCGCAGCCGCGGTGATCCAGATAGACGACCTGCGCCACCTCGGCGAGCGCCGAGCCGAACGGCACGAACTCGGTATGATCGCCTCCCGGCCCGCCGTGCAGCAGGATCACGGTAGGTCGCTCCCGCATCGCGGGCCCCTCGGGGACGAGCTTCGCCCCTTCCACATCGAAGAACAGCCGGACATCGCCTGTCTGCACTCTCATCGTGATCGAGTGAAATCACGGACCGTGGCGCGGCGCCAGGCCTCGCGCCGTCGGCACCCGCGGCCTCGGAAGCGGCCTCCCTGAGCGCTCACGAGCGCGACGAGGGCGCGGCGCGCTCGTCCGCCACGCCCAGCGCGCGGGACGCCCCTTCCCGGATCCCGCGGAGCACCGCCTCGACGTCCCGCTCCGCGCCCAGGGCGAGCCCCCGGTCCGCGAGCGCGCGCGCGGCGGCCGGATCGCTCCCGGCGAGCGCCTGCTCCGCCGCGTGCAGGTAGAACTCCACGGCGAGCCGCGGCTCGCCGCCCCGCTCAAAGTGCTCGGCGAGCACCTTGGCGTCGTGCTCTCCCGCCTGCAGGAGCCACTCGGCGGCGAGCCGGTGCCCGAGCGCGCGATCGTGGTCCGGGAGCATCGCGTAGCAGCCGTCGCGGATGAGCGCGTGCCGGAACGCGTACTCCTCCTCGTCCGAGAAGCGGCTCTGCTCGCGGCGCTCGAGCAGCTCGCGCTGGAGCATCCAGGGCAGCCAGTCCACCGCGAGCGTCGACCCGCCGGCGTCGCCGAGCAGGGCGAGCGCCCCGGTCTTCCAGAACGCCTCGCCGAAGATGCTCGCCGCCCGCAGCAGCCGCCGCGCCTCCGCGGGGATGGCCTCGAGCCGCGCCTCGACCATGCCCAGGATCGTCTCCGGCAGCCTGTCCGCGCGCCCCTCCGCGACCGCCCGGATGAGCTCCTCCAGGTAGAACGCGTTGCCGCTCGCGCGCTCGACGAGGCGCGCGACCTCGGAGGGCGGAAACCCGTCGCCGAGCATCTGCCGCACGAGCTCCTCGGCCGCGCGGCGCGGCAGCGCGCCGAGCGTGATCTCGTGCACCTCGCTGCCCTCCCAGAGGACGGGGAAGACCTTCCGCACCTCGACCCGCGCCAGGTAGAGCACCGCGAAGGGCCGGTCGCGGAGCTCCCGGAGGACCCGCGCGATCAGCTTGAGCGACGCCGCGTCGCCCCACTGGATGTCCTCGAGCACGAGCAGGTAGGGCCCCGCCGCGCACGCCGCCTCCATGAAGTCGAGGTAGGCGAGCGGGATCTGGTCGGCCATCAGGGCCGGGCTCTGCCGCGCCTCGAGGAACCTCGGATCGGCCTCGCCCGGGAACGGCGTGCCGACGATCTCGCCGAGGAACGCGGCGATCCTCGTCCTCTCGCCCGGCGTCAGCGCGTGGGCGCGGGCGACCAGCGAGAGGAGCCGCTCCCGCTGCGCCGGGGCGGGCTCGCCGCCGGTGATCCCGGCCGCGCCCCGGAGCGCGGAGCCGAGGAGCGAGAACGGCGATCCCGCGCTCAGCGAGTCGCCGCGGCCGACCGCGACGGTGAGCTCGGGGTGCCGCTCCCGAAGGATCTCGATGAGCTCGTACCGCAGGCGGGATTTGCCGATCCCGGGCGGCCCGGTGATCAGGATGGCGCGGGGCTCGGGCCCGCCGAAGCTGTCTTCGAGGAGCTCGCGCAGGTTCCGGAGCTCCCTGTCGCGGCCGACGTAGGGGCTCGGCTTGCCGAGGAGCGTCCGCGCCGACCGCCCGACCTCGCGCTCATGCAGCAGGAAGAACGTGCCGGACCGCGCCGGCTCGATCTCGAACCGCGCGTCGAGCAGCGCCCGCGTCACGTCGTCGATCCACACGGGCGCGGGCCTCCGCTCCGGGCGCGCGTCGCGCTCCGCGAGGGCGAGGAGCGCGGCCGCGCGGTCCATGACCGGGCCGACCGGGAGGCTGCCGGTGTGCTCGGCGCGGCCGGTCGTGAGCACGACGGAGGCCTCCGGCACGAGCTCGACGAGCGTGAGGGCGCACCGCGCCGCGCGCGCGGCCTGCAGGGCGGCGTCGCCAACGCCGGCGATCGAGAGCACGATCGTCCCGTCGGCGAGCGCGTCCACGCGCGCCCCGAACGGCTGCGCGCTCGTGTAGAGCTTCCTCGTGAGGTCGCTCGGCGCCGCGGCGACGAGCGTGCTGGCCGCGCTGTCGCAGGGCGAGAAGCGCGGCTCCCGCGCGGCCACCAGCGAGAGCAGCCGGAGCTCGCACGCCGTGATCGCCTCGTACAGGACGGGGGGCGCGGCCAGGCCGCTCGTCGGATCGCGCTCGAGGGCGTCGAGCGCCTCGACGACGGCCGAGCCGTCGCGCGGCCGCTGCTCCGGGTCCTTCGCGAGCATGCGGGCGACGAACTCGTCGAGCTCCTGCGGCACCTCGGGCCGGAGGTTCCGCACGCGCGGCGGGTCTTCCATGAGGAGCTTCGCGAGCAGGGCCATCACGTGCTGGCCCTGGAACGCGGGCCTGCCCGTGAGGCACTCGAAGAGCACGGCGCCGAGCGAGAAGATGTCGGCCCGCGCGTCGAGGCGGTCGCGCTCGCCGGTGGCCTGCTCCGGGGCCATGTAGCCGGGGGTCCCCATCACCGAGCCGGTCTGCGTGAGCGCGCCGATGGTGCGCTTCATCCGGGCGATGCCGAAGTCGAGCACCTTCAGGCCGGCGGCCTCGCCGCCGACGAGCAGCAGGTTGCTCGGCTTGACGTCGCGGTGGACGATGCCCCGCGCGTGCGCGGCCCCGAGCGCCTCGGCGGCCGCGCGGAGCAGGGCGAGGCTCTCCTCGAGATCGAGCTTCTGCCGGGCGAGGCGCTGCGCGAGGCTCTCCCCTTCGAGCCATTCCATGGCGAGGTAGGGCACCCCGTCGGGGGTGATGCCGTGGGCCACGTGCCGGACGATCCGCGGGTGATCGAGCTCGGCGAGGATCCGCGCCTCGTGCTCGAAGCGGTGCGCGGCGCTCCGGTCGGGCTGGCCGAGGAGCTTGAGCGCGACCTGCGCCCCCGTGGCCCGGTCGACGGCGCGGTAGACCGTCCCCATCCCACCGGAGGCCGCGACGCGCTCGAGCTGGAAGCGGCTGTCGATGACCTCTCCCGGGCGCATAAGGCGGAGGATGCACCGGCGTCGAGCCGTCTTCAACGGTCCGGCGGGCACCCGCCCGTCGGTGTGCGGCTATACGCTCGCGCGGCGCGCCAGGCGGTGAGTCGCGCTTCAGCTCTTCGGGATGCGCCACGTCACGCCGGCGCGGAAGAAGAGCACGTTCGGGATGCTCTGCCCGCCTCCGGGGATAGCATCGTCCTCGTCGTTCATCGGCTCGTAGCGACGGAACAGGCTGTGTCCCGCCTGGGCGGTCACCCACACCGACGAGAAGGCGCGCACGCCGAGGGTCACGCCCGCGGTCACGACCGAGTAGGCGACGTGATCGAGGCACTCCTCGGGCCGCGCCGCCCGCTCATCCTGCTCGGTCGCCGGGTCGTCGGCCGGCTGGGCCGCGCACGGCCACGCCCCGGTGACGCGCGGGTCGCGCACGGCGTAGGCGTTCCCCGCCACGTCCGCGCGCAGGCCGACCTCGACGCGATCCGAGAACAGGAGCTTCGCCGACGCGAAGCCCGGCAGGAAGGCCTCGAGGCGGAACTGGGGGCTCGGCGTCCACTCGACGTACGCGGCGGGCAGCGGGAGGAACGAGCCGAAGCTGTACGACGCGAGCGCGCCGCCGCCGAGGACGAGCTTCTCCGAGAGCGTGTGGGTCACGAGCCCGAGCGCGCTGACGCGGACGAGCCCGCCGTCGAAGGCCTCGAAGTCGCCCGCGAGCCCCGGCGCGACGCGCAGCGAGAGCGACCAGTCGTGGGGGAGCAGCTGGACGAACAGCACCGGGACGTCGACGGCGTGGAAGGCCCGGAGCTCGTCGAAGCCGGGCGGGGCGCCGGCGTACGAGATCGCCTCGACGTGGTACGTCGCCCCCGGGATCAGGAACGTCCTCTCCCCGAGGGGGATCGGCACGTTGGCGTTGACCTCGTACGACGAGATCTGCGCCCGCACGGGGCGCGGGTCCTCGATCGCCGCGCCCGGCATGTACTGCGCGCTCAGGTCCACGAGATCGGGGAGCTGGGCCCACGCCGCGCCCGGCGCGAGGACCGCGACGACCGCGAGCAGCGGCGCCAGGGCGAGGAGCCGCGGGGGGCGCGCGCCCCGGCGGGAGGGGCCCCCGCCTCGGCGCTCGTCCGTGGCGCGCGCGGCGGCGCGATCGGCGGCGCGATCGGCGGGCCTCATCGCGCCACCCGCTCGTCGAGCCAGTCGAACAGCCGCGCCTGGGCGAGGAGCTGGTTGCCGCCCTGGCAGTGGACCTGCGACGCCGTGCCCGCGTCGAACACCATCATGTGCTTCGGGCACGTGAGCGCGCCGTAGAGGCGCTCCGACTCGCCTGGAGACGCGTCCTCGGCGCTGCCCTCCATGATCAGCGTCTCGCAGCGGATGCTCGCGACGCCGCCTTCGTTGTCGTACTTGCGGAGCTCGTCGATCACCTCGTGCGGCGTCGAGACGCCGTGCTTCCAGGTCACGTCGTCGAAGTACCAGCGCGCGTCGGGCATCACAACCGCGGCGGCGTCGATGGCGCGGTCGAACGCCGCGGGGCCGCGCTCGTGCAGCTCGAGCAGGCCGGGGATCGACGCGAAGTGGCGCAGCATCGCGTCCCGCCAGCTGACGACGCCCGGGTTGGCGACGAGGGCGCGCAGGCGGTGCTCGCGCGAGGCCGCCCGCGGCGCGAGGTAGCCGCCGAACGAGAGGCCCATCAGGACGAACTTGCCGGCGTCGAGCCGCTCGTCGCGCTCGGCGAAGTCGAGCACGCGCCCCACGGGGACCTCCCAGTCGGGCCGGAAGGGGTGCCCGTGGAGGCGCAGCGAGGCGCCCTGGCCCGGGCCGTGGAACGAGAGGACGTGGTAGCCCCGCTCGAGCGCGCCGTCGATGACCCACATGGTGTCCTCGGGCCACGCGTGGAGGCCCTGCTGCAGCACGATCGCGGGCGCGCGCGCGACCCCGGGCGCGTAATGGACGCGGCCGTGGAGCACGCCGCTCTCGTAGGGGATATCGACCTGCCGGGAGTCGTAGCCCCGCAGGCGGAGCGCCCGGTCATGCAGGTCGAGCCCCGCGATCGTCGCCTCGACAAGGCGCGGGTCAGAGCGATCCGCGTAGCGCATCAGCCCGGCCCGGTGGTACGCGCCCGCGCGCAGGAAGTGCGACGCGGCGCTGCGCGCGTGGCCGCGGGCCTCCGCCTCCTCGCCGTAGCCCTGCACCCGCTTCGCGGTGGCCAGCCACTGGTCGAACCACGAGCGCTCGTCGCCCGGGCGGATGCGGGTCGCGGTGTCGAGCACCTCGCCGACGTCGGTCAGCCCCATCGACGCGAGGCCGAGCCAGAACACGATCTGCGCGTCCATCACCGGCTGGCCGATGAACTTGAACCGGTGCCAGACGGGCGCCGCCCGGCCCTGCCCGAGCGTGTCGTCGCCGTGGAACCGCGCGGACGCGACCTCCTGATCGACCCCGCGGCGGCCCGACGCGAACCCGAGCGCCGCCGCGCCCCCCGCGACCGCCGAGTGGGTGAGAAACCTCCGCCGATCGAGCATCGGTGCACCTCCAGCGCCTGACGAAACAAGTGATTGAAACATGTGTTTCAAGCATTGACGCCCGCCGGGCGCATCGTCAAGGTGTGTTTCAAACAATCGTATGAACGACCGTGACCCCCTCGCCCCTGCGGACGATCTCGATCCACGGCAGCGGCTCGTGGTCGCGGCGATCGATCAGATCGAGAAGCACGGCATCGGGCAGCTGACGGTGCGGAAGCTCGCGGCGGCGGCCGGCGTCAACATCGCCGCGGTGAACTACTATTTCCGGTCGAAGGAGGCGCTCGTCGCGGCGGCGCTCGAGGGGTCGATCGGGAACATGCTGTCGGACAGCGAGGATTTCCTCGCCCGGATGCCGGGCGATCCCCTGGAGGCGCTGAGCGGGCTGCTCGGCTACTACCTCGAGGGCGGGATGCGGTACCCGAACGTGGGCAGGGCGCTCCTGCACGACGCGTTTCACGCGGACGACTACAGCGGTCCTTTCCCGAAGCTCTTCGCGCCTGTGATGGAGCGCCTGCGCGATCTCGTCCGGGCGGCGGTGCCCGGGCTCGAGGAGCGGGCGGCGGCGCGCCGGGTGGTGGCGGCGCTCTCGGCGGTCTTCTTCCCGACGTTCTTCGCGGGGCTTTACGAGGGGCTGAACGCGCTCGGCTCGCCGGCCGACCGCCTCGCCTACGCGCGAGAGCTGGCGCGGCAGACGCTGACGCCCGTCGCGGTCCCGGAGCCGGCTCCGCCCGCGCCCCAGGGCAAGCGGTCGAAGCGCGGGTGATCCGCGGGGGATCGCGCGCTCCCGCCAGAGCGGCGGCTAGTCTCTCCCGCGCCCTTGCGCCTTCACTCGCACTGGGGCGGCGACGGCGCAAAGCGCTCCCCCGCCGCGTTGCAGTACGTCCTGCCACACTTGAGCTTCGGCTTCGCATCGGGCAGCGGGCCGCGCGCGCCCGGCGAGGGCTTCCTGATCCCCGCGGCGCTCATGGACGGCGCAGCGCTCGCGGGCTGCGCGGACGGCGCAGCGCTCACGGGCTGCGCGGGAGCGGGTGCAGTGCCCGGCGGCGCGGAGGTCCCGGGCGCGGTCGCCACCTCGGGCGCCTCCGTGACGGCCCCGGGCGCCGTCGCGGAGGCCCCGGGCGCCGCCGCGGCGCTGGACGCATCCGGCGCCGCGCGGTCGGGCGACGGCGCCTGGGAGCGACCGCAACCGGAGCTCGAGAACGCCGCGAGCCCCAGGGCCACGGCAACGACGCACGCTCGTGGGCTCATCCTGTTCATCGATGGCTCCGTGCCCACGCGATCTCGCTCTGCCCGGCCGCGATCGCGTCCATCCACGCCGCGAGCCCCGGATACGCCGCCTTCACCTGCTGCGCGTACCCGGCGAACGCCCCGGGATCTCGCGCGGCCGGGCCGGAGCTCGTCGAGCGACGCGCGCTCCGCGGCCGTGGGCTCCCGGAAGCGCAGCCGTCCGCGGCCGCTCGCGGCGACGTGCGGCGGGGCTCCGTAGAGCAGCACGCCGTCGACCTCCCCCGCCGCCAGATCGTCCGGCAGGAGCTCGGCGATCTCCACGAGGAGCCGGCGGACCTCGCCGGCCCGCAGGCGGAAGCTCGGCGCCGAGAGATCGGCGTCCACCACGGCCGTGGGCGCCTCCTCGAAGAACGGCTCCGCCTCGCCCGGCCGCCACAGCCTGATGCCTACCGCGCCCCGCAGCGCCGCGGGCGACGGCAGCGGCAGCCGCATGAGCGACGCGCCCGGGGGAACGCTGCCGATCGTGATGCCCACGAACATCGGAAAGCCGAGCACATACTGCGGCTCGACATCGATGCCCACGAGGGCCGGGCCCGGAGGTGTGATGTCCGGAGCGCTCACTTCCACGCGAGCCCCTTGTTGTCCTCGAGGTGGACCCGCCTCACCTCCTTGAGGTGCCTGCCGCAGACGTCGCTGCCGGTCTTCGCCGACGTCCCCCGGATGAGGTTGCGCTTGTCGTCCAGCATCCAGTTGGGCCTGTAGTTCATGCAGCACGTCTTGTCCCGCGGCGCGCGGAAGTCGAAGTACCCGCACTTGTGCGGCATACCGAACGCGTGGACGAGCTCATGAACGATGGTCCCGACGATGCGGCCGCGGTACGTCGGCTTTGGCAGGCCGGTGCCCGCGTCGCGGTAGGCGCTGTGGTGCGTGAACATGATGGTCCGGCCGGCGAAGTACTCCTTGCCCTTGGCCGTCACGGTGGGGCTGATACCGGCGGTGTAGAAGGCGCCCGGGTTGAACAGCTTGGCCTTCACGTTTGCGGCCATCCCGTAGCCGCCGGGGGTCACGGCGCCGCCCTTCTTCCGGAACCTGGGCGAGTAGCAGCACGGCCCGCCTAGGCGCACGTCGCCCTCCGGGCATTGGCCTGGCCCCGGATGCTCTTGCGGCTGCGCTCAGCAATCGAAGAAGCGGCGAAGCCCGGGGCGGATGACCTCCTCGATGGTCTCATCGAGCAACACGCGGGCTTTCAGGCCGCTGCACAGCCCGAGCTGCTCCCCCTGCGGCGGGGCGTCGTGGGCCGGCAGGTGCGCGTGCTCGTGCGCCACGAGGTGCCGGAACGCCACGGGCAGGTAGCGCTCGACCGCTCGCCGCTCCGCCGAGGAGAGCTCCGGCGCGATCTGCTCGAGGAGGCGCCAGCCGAAGCGGGCGTGTCCGACCTCGTCGGCGTAGATGCGCGTCAGCAGATCGAGCAGCGGCCCGGGCGGCATCTCCAGCCGCTCCGCGCCGATGAGGGCCACGGCCACCGTCTCGCTCATGCAGCAGATGTGGATCACGTTGCGGAGCGCGGCGGCGCGGGGGGGCGCGTCGCGGTGCAGGGGAAACTCCGGGCGTTCCGGGACGCTCGCGGTCGCCGTCCCGCCGAGGGCCTCCACGACGGCGCCGCAGAGGATCCCGTGACGGCGCTCCTCGTCGGCGAAGCCCCGGCACGCCTCGGCGAGCTCCGGCGGGAAGCCCGCCTCGGCGAGCTGGCTTGCGAGCGCCTCGAACACGGCCGACGACCCGTGTTCGTTCACCATCCGCGCGTGCCAGGTGCCGATCGCCGACGGGAACAGCGCCGCGGGATACCCGCTCACGCCGAAGGCACGCGCGCGCGCCTCGCCGCGGAGATCGAGCGTCGCGGCGTTCATGCGACCTCCGACGGGGCATAGGCGTCGAGCGCCGGCGGGACCGGGGGGCCCCAGGGCGTGCAGAACGTCCGCGTATAGAGCTCCGCCTCGGGAGCGACGACGTCGCCGAAACAGCAGGCGTGCCGGACGGGTTCGGCCTCTCTGTAGGAGATCGCGTCGGCGTCCACGCCCACGATCAGCGCCGTGCAGCAGTTCACGAAGGAGGCGTTTCCAGCGAGGGCCGCCCACTGCTCCTCGGAGATCCCCGTCCCGGGGGCAGGCACGCGCTGCGCCGTGTAGTCGACGCAGCAGTCGAGCTCCGCGCGAGGGCGAGCCTCCGTGTCGTCGAGGCTCACCTGCTCGGCGCACGCGAGCCCGGTCGGCATGGGCGGCGCGCCGCCCGCGCCGCCCGCGCCGCCCTCATCGGGCGTCGGAACGACCCCACTCCCCGTCGAAGGTTCCCCACCGCCGCCGGTCGTCGCACCGACTCCGGTCGTCGCGCCGACTCCGGTCGTCGCGCCGACTCCGGTCGTCGCACCGCCGGCCGTCGCGCCACCGCCGGCCGGATCCGGGGCGTCCGGCGCGTCCACAGGGATCTCCTCGTCGGGATCCAGCGGTGATGACTGCCCGCCAGAGACGTAACGTCCGCTGCAGCCCGCCAGAGCGCCACACGCCAGCGCTCCCAGCGCGACCCTTGCTGCTGCACGCAATGCTGCCCGTCTCGTCTCCTCACGCATAAGTTCTCCTCCAGTAAAGTAGGCTGTTTACCGCAGGGCGCGGCGCGGGCCGAGCACTCGGCCCATGTGCACCAGTGTAGGCGCGCAGCACAGCGAAGAGAATCTGCATTTTCCGCACACCATTGAACTGAAATTCCGAACAATGGCGCTGCGGGATCCCCCGACGAGCGGCGCGGCACGGCTCGGTCGCAGGGCGAACGACCGCGGGGTCGGAGGAGTGCCGCGTCGATGTCGAGTCGCTGAGCAGCGATCGGCAGCGCTTGGTCCTGCAGCCTGTCGGGGCCCGGGGGGCAGCCTCGCAGCCAGATCGATTGCCACGCTCCATCGCAAGCGCGTCTGGATCCACGCACGCGCCTCGTCTCCACCCGGGACGGTGCGACGCGCGCAGCTAGGCCGAGAACCTCGGGGCTCGGATCGCGCTCGCGTCCCTCGGTGGCGAGCTCCGTGGCCGCCGCCTGGCCTGGGACGAGAGGTCCGGACACCTCGGGCTACTCCTTGCACGATGCTCAGTTCGGAAGGGGTTGACACGTAGCGACACCTACGATTCGCTTTACGCCGGGTAGAGGAAGAGCGTGGACCCCCCGAGCATTGTCGACCTCCATCCGGGCGCCTTGTTTCACCGGCGCTACCGCGTCATCCGCCGCATCAAGGCCGGGAACATGGGCGCAGTCTACGAGGTCACGGACGAGAAGACTCGGAGCCGCCGCGCTCTCAAGGTCATGCTTCCGGACCTGGTCGAGCATCCTGATCTCCGGAGCCGTTTCGAGCTCGAGGCGCAGGTCACGGGTGACATCGAGAGCGAGCACATCGTCCGCATCTCCGATGCAGGGATCGACGAGACCACCGGGACGCCTTTCCTGGTGATGGACCTGCTTCGAGGCGAGGAGCTCGGAGCGCTTGTTCGCAAGCAGAAGGCGCTGCCGCCGGGCGAGGTCGTGATCTACCTGCAGCAGGTGGCGCGCGCGCTCGACAAGACGCACGCCGCGGGCATCATCCATCGCGATCTCAAGCCCGAGAACATGTTCGTCACCCGCCGTGACGACGATTCGCCGTGCGTGAAGATCCTTGATTTTGGCATTGCCAAGGTGGTGGAGCAAAGCCAGAAGGCTCGGACCACCCAGGCGCTCGGGACGCCGCTGTACATGTCCCCCGAGCAGATCCGGGGTGACCGCGAGATCGACCCCCGCGCCGATCTCTACGCGCTGGGCCACATCGCCTACGCGCTCCTCACCGGAGAGCCGTACTGGGCCGAGGAGGCAAACCTCCACGAGGCTATCTTCCCATTTCTGTCGACGGTCCTCGGGGGTGTGGTCGAATCGCCCAGCCACCGCGCCCAGCGCCGGCGCGGCGCGGCGCTGCCGCCTGCATTCGATGCGTGGTTTCGAAAAGCCACGGCGCCGCGTGCCGAGCACCGCTTTGACCGAGCGAGCACCGCGGCCGCCGCACTGGCGACGGTGCTCGGCGTGAGTACATCGAAGCGGCCGGCATCGTCGCCCGAGGTGTACGAGGCTCCGCGCTTATCGCTGTCCTCGCATGCGCTCGCCGATACCGTCCCTGTGGAAGACGCCGTCCAGCGTCCGCCGGAGCAGAGCAGCAAGGGGCCGCTCCCAACGTTGGTCAACGCCGCGCGGAGTACGCCGGAGCAGAACGGCACGGTGCCGCTCCCAACGTTGGTCAACACCGCGCGGAGTACGCCGGAGCAGAACGGCACGGTGCCGCTCCCAACGTTGGTCAACGCCGCGCGGAGTACGCCGGAGCAGAACGGCACGGTGCCGCTCCCAACGCTGCACCAAGCGGCACACCAGCGTAGTCAGGACGGAGGCGCCTTGCTCGCGCCCCTCAGTACGCACGCCCCTCGATCCAGGGCTTCGAAGGCGCTGCCGCGCGCGCTCGGTGCGTTGCTGACCGGTGGCCTTATATGGCTTGGTGTCGCCGTGCTCGGCGATCGCGCTCCGACGAGCTCGTCCGAAGCATCCGGCCCGCCCGCTACGACGACGCTCACGGCTGAAGCATTCAGCGCGCCGGCGATCGCCGCGGTGGCGCCGCCGGCGGACCAGAGCGCGCCGCTCGCTGCCTCACCGCCAACTGCGACGACGCCGCCGTCATCTGCGACGACGCCACCGTCATCTGCGACCACCAAGCCGTCGTCGCGGCCTCTAGCGGAGGCGCAGGCACGTGCGGCAAACTCCTCTGACAAGCCCGTGCCCAGTGCCGCACATACGGCGCAGGGGGACACACCTGAAACTGCCTATCCTGCTAAGCCGGACGCGCTGAAGGTGGATGCGTCCCAGGACAAGGACGCAGCGTCTTCTGCTGCGGCCAGCGCAGAGGTAGCGGAGCCAAAGGCCAAAGCGACGCTCAGGGTTGTCATACCGAACCCGGTAGCAGCGTTGCCGGGGCTAAAGGTCACACGTGGCGGAGAGCTGCTAGGACCGGGAGCGTGGAACAAGCCGCTGCCAATAGCCGTAGGGACGTACACGCTCACGGCGACGGCCGAAGGGAAACAGCCCTGGACGAGGCAGGTCCATATCCATATCGATGGTTTTGATGCATCCATCACAGTCCCCATGTTGCGCGATGCTGAGCCTGTCGCACTGAAGCCACCCACCTCGCCGTAGCGAAGAACGAGAGAGGAAGCGCTCTCTGAAGCTCAGTATCCCGGCTCGCGGCCCCCGGCTCGGTACGCCCCCGGCGGGATCCCGACCTCCCGGCGAAACGCGACGTTGAAGGCCGCCTCGTCCTGGTACCCCACGGACGACGCCACCTCGGCGAGCGCGAGCCCGCGGCGCTCTCGCAGCGTCTCCTTCGCCAGCTCCATGCGCCAGCGCGTCAGGTGGCGGAGCGGGCCCTCTCCCACGTGCTCGCGGAAGGCGAGGGCGAAGCCCGAGCGGCTCATGCCGGCCTCCCGCGCGAGCAAGGCCACGGTCCACGCGCGGGCCGGGGCCTTGTAGAGCGCATCGAGGGCGCGGGCGACGCGCTCGTCCGCGAGCGCCGCGCGGAAGGAGCCAGGAGGCGCGGGGCGCTCGAGCTCCGCGCGGATGGCCTGCAGGAGGAGCAGCTCCGCGAAGCGAGCGGCCATGACCGGCGCGCCCGGCCGCCGGCCGCTCACCTCGTCGCGGATGCCGTCCAGGAGCCGGCCGAGACCGGGCACCGGCTCACCGGCCCCGCCGTCGAGGAGCACCACGGAGGGCAGCGCGCGGAGCAGCAGCGACCGCCCGGCGCCCGCGACGTGCATGGCAGCGCAGAGCACCACCGTCCTCGCGCCGTCGCCGCCCAGCCGTCGCCGCACCGTCTGCACACCCGGCCGAGGCGGCGAGAGCCAGCGATCCTCGTCGACGACGGCCGCCCCCGGCCGGTGCCTCAGGCAGTGCGGGACGCCGTGCGGCATGAGCAGCAAATCGCCCTGGCCGACGCGGATCTCTCGGCCGCCGAGCTCCAGCCACATCTCGCCTTCGAGGAGGTGGTGGAGCAGGACGACCTCTCGAGGGCCGATACGAGCCCCCCACGGCGCGCCGAGCTCGACGCGGCCGAAGAGGCTGGTCTCGATGCGCACGTGGCGGAGCAGCGCTGTCAGGACATCGGGCATTGGACGATCACAAAAGAGCCCTGGACGCTATCACATGGAGGGTCCCCCGGTCCGTCGCCATGGTTCAGCCACCGATTCACGAGGAGGCAACCATGGACGTTTTCATCACCGGCGCGAGCGGCTTCATCGGATCTGCGGTCGCCCGCGCCCTGGTCGCGCGCGGCCACCGGGTGCGCGGGCTCGCGCGCAGCGACGCGTCGGCAGCGAAGGTGCGGGCCGCGGGCGCGGAGCCGATCTGGGGGAATCTGTCGCAGGTCGACGTGCTCGCGCGCGCGGCGGCGGCCGGCGACGGGGTTGTGCACACCGCGGCGACGACGGGAGAGGATCGCCCGGCCACCGACGAGGCGGCGGTCACGGCGATGCTCTCGGCCATGAGCGGCGGCGTCTTCATCACGACGACCGGGGCGCCCCGCGCGCGCTCCTCGCGGGTGCCCGTGCCCGAGGAGGAGAGCGTCAACCCCGGCGGAGCGCTCGAGTGGCTCGTGGCGGCCGAGTCGCGCGTGCTCGGCGCGAAGGGCGTCCGCGGCCTGGTCGTGCGGCCGCCCATCGTCTATGGCGACGGCGGAGGTCCGGTGGCGGGCCTGGTGCAGGGCGCGCGCGCCGCGGGGGTGGCGCGTACTATCGACGATGGCGAGAACCGCTGGTCCACCGTCCACGTGCGGGATCTGGCGGTCGCCTACGCGATGCTGCTGGAGTCGGACGCAAGGGGCGTGTTCCATGCCGCCGAGGCGTCGCCCGAGCCCATGGCGGCGCTCTTCGCGGCGATAGGCGACGCCGCCGGGGTCCCCGTGGGCTCGTGGAGCCTCGCGGAAGCCCTCGCAGCGCACGGCCCCATCGCCGGCTTCCTGGCCATGGACGCCGCCCTCGACGCGACCAGGCTGCGCGACCTGGGCTGGTCCCCGGAGGTCGGAGCGGCGCTCGGAGGCGTCTGCGGCGCCCTGCGCGACCCGGCGCAGGGGTATCGCGCGCAATGAGACGCGCCGCAGGCTTCAGGGCAAGGCGCCGTCGCGCGCGGCGCTCGCCGCCGGCGCCTCCCCTGCTCGCTTGCTGTCGAGGGCGAGCAGCACGAGATAAGAAAAGGCACAGACAACGAGGCTGCCGAAGACGAGCATCGGCAGCGAGTAGGCCAGCCGCTCCAGACCCGCCCCCTCGATCAGCTTGCCTGTGAGGGCCGGGAGGACCATGCCGCCGAGGCTGTCGCCGACCAGCACGAGCCCGGTCACGAACGCCGTCATGGGCACGATCTGCCCCGCGAGCGTGAAGCCGCTGGGCCAGAGCGGCGCCATGAAGAGCCCGAGCCCGAGCGCGACCCCCCACAGGAGCGCGCTCGAGGGCGGCAGGAGCAGCATCATCGCGGACAGCACGAGACAGCCGCCCAGCCCCACAGGGATGACCTGGCGCGGCGTGAAGCGGATCGCCACCGGGATCGAGAGCAGCCTCCCGATCGTGAACGAGAGCCAGAACCCCGAGGTGAGGTACGCGGCCCCGGTCGCCGAGACGACGCCCAGCGTGAGGGCATAGGTGTAGATCCAGCTCCCGAACGAGATCTCCCCGCCGACATAGGCGAACAGGTACAGCACCGCGACGAGCACCGGAAGGAGGGGCAGCGCGCGATCCGCCCCCTTCGCCGCGGCGTCCTTCCCGGCCTTTTCCTTGGGCTCGGGACAGTGTCGCATCGAGAGCATGCCCAGGGCGACGAGCGCCGAGAAGGCGGCCACCGCCCAGTACGCCGCGTGGTAACCGCCCCAGGCGCCCGGGACGCGCGCGACAAGGAGCGGCGACACGAACGCGCCCAGCCCGAAGCAGAAGTGAAGCCCGTTCATGTAAGGGCTGACCTTCTCCCCGTGCGTCCAGAGGAGCAGCGCGTTCGCGCCCGTGTTGACAAGCCCCTCCGCGAGACCCCGGCAGAACGCCACGACCACGAGCAGCCATAACCACGGGACGGCCGGGATGACAGCGAGGCACGCCGCAGCGATCAGGTGCGCTCCCCCGAGCAGGTTGTGCCCGTGCACGCGATCGAACAGCTTGCCTCCCCAGAGCGTACCGAGCGTGTAACCAACCCCCCCGCCGAGGAACAGCGAGCCCATGTCCCCGACGCTGGAGCCCGTCTGCCGCGCCAGGTCCGGCAGGGTCGGCCCGGTGATCGCCGTGATGAGGCCCAGGCAGATGAAGAGCCCGTAGTAGCCGGCCGTCTGGCGCAGCGCCCTGTCGCTCCACCGGCTCGAGACCGGACGCTCCTCCACGGCTGCAGTGCTCATCGCTTCGCTCCTTTTACCCGATGCGGGGACTCATGTGCCGGCCCCGGCGCGGCAGGGGATCCGGGGAGATCGTCGGCGCGCGGGGCGCTGGCCGCGCGCTGCCGCTCGTGCTCGATGCGCCATGACTCGAAGGCCAGCGCCTGGAGCGCCGAGAGGACGAGCACGGAGACGTCGGTGTTGACGTAGAGCCAGATGAACCCAAGCCCGAGGCCACGCACGAGCAGGGCCACCGCCGCCCCGACGGCGACGTTGCCGCCCCAGAAGAGGAGGCACACGCCCACGCAGCGGATCGCGCGCCGGAGCGCGGGCGGGAGGAGCCCGGCGCGCATCCCCCGGCGGCGCCCCGCCGCGTAGACCACGCAGGACGTGGCGGCGACGACGCCAAGGATGTAGAGCGCGTCGGGCATCGCTACCCTTCCCCGCGGAGCCGTGACAGCGCGCGCGCCGCGAGCTCCTGGAGCAGCCGGCCGATCGCCGAGAGCCGCTCCCCCGGGGTGTTCGACGCCGGCGACCCCTCCGGGACGGGCGCGGCGAGGACCTCGAAGCCCGCGCGCTCGAAGAGCCGGCGCGCGCGCGCGATGCGGTGCGCGCCGGTGACGAGCAGGATCCTCCTTGCGCCCCTGGGCAGCAGGAGCTCCGCGCTGCGCTGGGCTTCCACCGCGGTCGTCAGCCCGCGCGGCTCCGTGAGCAGGGCCGACGCGGGGACGCCGAGGCCCTGCGCGAGGCGAGCGCGCGACTCGGCCTCGCTGGCCGGCCCGTTGCGGCTGCCGAGCATCAGCACGAGCGGCGCTCGCCCCTCGCGGTACAGCGCGACGGCCTCGACGGCGCGCCGGAGCGAATCCTCCGGGAGCCGCCCGTCCGGATCGACGTCCGCGCCGAGGGCGACCACCGCGTCGGCCTGCCCTGCGTCGGGCGCCGACGCCATCCAGCGATCGAGCGGCGCGGCGGCCGGGGTGAACGCGGCGACGGCGAAGGCCACGAGCCCGATCACGCCGGCCGCGGTGCTCACGCGGTCCCACGCTCCTTCCATGCGCATGGCGTCGGATCCCTGGAAGAGCCCCTACGTGGCGCCCAGGAGCGCGGGCCTCGAGGAGCGCGCGGACGGCCGCCGCGCCTCCAGCTCCTCCGCGACGCCGTGGATGGCGGCCTCGACGCGCTCGAGCGTCTCCTCGCTCATCCGGCCGTGCAGGGGCAGGCATACCTGGCCCGCGCAGAGCCGGTCCGTGTTCGGGAGGGCGAGGCCCGCGGGGAAGCAGTCCAGCGCGTGCAGGGGCGGGTAGAAGTACCGGCGCGCCTCGACGCCGCGCCGCGCGAAGGCCGCGATGACGTCGTCGATCGGGGCGTCGATCAACCCGACGCCGAGGTTCTGTCCATTGGGGTTCACGCCCGGCGGGATGCGCTGGGTGCGGTACACCTGCGGGTGCCGGGACAGGGCCGCGCGCAGCCGGTCGAGGTACGTCCGCCTGCGGGCCAGCGCCTCCGGGAGCCGGCGGAGCGACGAGAGCGCCAGGGCGGCGCGCAGCTCGTCCAGCTTGGCGTTCATCCCCGGGACCGACGCCGAGAGCGGCTGCGCGAGCCCGTGGTTGCGCAGCCGGCGCATCGCCGCGCTCACCTCGCGGTCCGGGGCGACGACCACGCCGCCCTCCGCGGCCACGAGGACCTTGGTGGCGTGCAGCGAGTAGGTCGTCGCGGTGAGGAGCGCCTCGGCCTCCCGGCTCGCCGCCTCGGTGCCCATGCCGTGCGCGTTGTCGTAGATCACGGCCGCGCCCGCGCCGCGGGCCTCGCGCGCGATGGCGGCGAGATCGGGCGGGACGCCGAACACGTTGACCGGGAGGACCAGCGTCGCGCCGTGCTCCACGAGCAGGCGGCGCAGGTGCCCCGGATCCAGCGTCCAGGTCTCCGGGTCGATGTCGCAGAAGACCGGCTCGAAGCCCGCGTGCACCGCGGCGTTGAGCGTCGCGATGAAGGTGAAGGCCGGGAGGATCGCCTTGCCCCGCCGCACCGCCGCGGCCTCGATGGCCAGGCTGATCGCGACGGCGCCGTTCGAGACGGCCACGGCCTCCTCGACGCCGAGGAACGCCGCGATCGCCCGCTCGAAGCCCTCGGCGAGCGGGCCGCCGTTGCTGAGCCGCCCCGAGCGCAGGACGTCGGCGATCTGCGCCGCGATCGCGTCCGGATCGTCCACCTGCGGCGAGACCATGGGGATGAAGGGTCGCTGGTCGCTCATGCTTGTCTCTCCGGACGAAGGCGCTGGTGGACGACGCGGCCGATGAACTCCGGGATGCCGAGCAGGTACCGCCGCCAGAGCCGCCGCGGCTCGACCGCCAGGCGGTAGAGCCACTGGACGTGGCTCCGGCGCACCCACTCGGGCGGGTAGGCGACGGCGCCCGCCACCTGATCCAGCAGCCCCCCCATACACCAGGTGGCGCGCACCTGGAGCGCCCCGAGGTGCTGGCTCACCCAGAGCTCCTGCTTGGGCGGGCCGAGGCCGACGATGAGCAACGCGGCGCCCGACCCGTTGATCTCCCGGACCACCGCCGCCTCCTCCTCGGGGGCGAAGTACCCGTGGTGAACGCCGGCGATCCGGAGCCCCGGGCGCTCCGCGACCAGGCGGCGCGCGACCTCGTCGGCGATCCCGGGCGCGCCGCCGAGCAGGAAGACCGAGGCCCCGCGCTCGGCGCAGAGATCCACGATCCGGCCCAGCTCGATCGGGCCCACGTTGATCCGCTCCGGGCACGGCCCGCCCAGCAGGCGCGCCGCCCAGACCACCCCGATGCCGTCGGCGTACACGACGTCGGCCCGAGAAACCGAGGCGCGGTACGGCGACTCGCGCGCCGCCAGCGTGGCGCAGTACGCGTTGACATAGGTGTAGTAGTCGGGCCTGGCGCGCTCCGCCCGCAAGGCCTCGTCCAGGCGGCGCAGCAGCTGCTCGAAGGAGAGCCGCGTGACGGGGACGCCGAGGACGTCGACCCGGGGCGCGATCGAGGGCGGAGCGACGGTCATGCCTCGCCCCTGGCCGGCGCCACCTTGTCCTGCGCGCTGATGAACGCGCGCGGATCGCTGACCGGGGCGCGATCGAGGACGGGCCGCGCCTCGTCGGTGCCGAACATCGCGACGTAGTCGCCGTGGAACCCGTCGCAGATGTCGCGGAGCGCGCAGCGCTGGCACCCCGCGCCCTTCTGGTAGCCGTTGTGCTCGACGCGGTTCAGCGCGTCGTGGCGGTAGGCCGCGTCGCGATCCCCGCGGCGGCGGAAGAGCCGGTAGGACAGCCCTTCCAGCTTCCTCATCATGGGGCCGAGCCGCGGGTCCGTGTCGGCGCGGAGCATCCGGCCCCGGAGGTCGATCGCGTCCGCCAGGCGGAGGAGCGGCTGCCGGAGCCGGCCGAGGCGCGGCCGCGCGCCGAGCGGGACGGGCGGCGACACAGCGCCGGCCCGCATCCGCTGCGGGCCCTTGTTGGTCCAGGTCCAGCTCGCGAAATCCCACTCGTGCGGGTCGTACGAGAGCTGCTGGTAGTTGTACACCGACGGCCAGTGGCGCTCGGGGACGATGCAGTGGGGCAGGTACCTGACGTTCGCCTCCACGCCCGCTTGCGCGAGCACGTCCAGGGCCTCGTCGAGCGGGCCCCGCAGGTCGCCATAACGAGGCACGTTCTCCGCGGTGCGGGCGCCCTCCTTGCGCTGATCCGCGAACGGGTTGAAGGCGAGGAAGTTGACGGCGCGCGCCCCCAGCTCCACCGAGAGCCTCGCGATCGCCGGGAGCTGCGGCACGGCGAGCTTCGACATCACGCAGTTCACGCGGAACGGCACGTCGAGCGCGATGAGGTGGTTCAGCGCGCGCATCTGGCGCACGTGCGCCCCGCTCACGCCCACGGCCAGGTCGTGCGCCTTCCCGAGCCCCTGGACGCTGACCAGGAAGTCGGCGACGCCGGAGTCCTTGAACTGCTGCGCCTTGTCGCGCTTGTCGAGCACCAGCGCGTTCGTGATGAGCGTCGGCGCGAGGCCGATCCCGGCGCAATACCGGATCAACGCATGGATGTCGCGCCAGATGGTCGGCTCGCCGCCCTGGATGTCGATCGCGTCGTTCCCGTAGAACTCGACGAGGGTCCGGCAGATCTCCTGCGCCTTCTCCAGCGACATGAACGGGTGCTCGGGGTGCTCCTTGTCCTCGATCCGATCGAGGAAGTAGCAGAAGTGGCAGCGCAGGTTGCACGTCTGCCCGAGCCACAGCACGCCGCGGCGCGTGAGCTCCCGGGTCTGGCCGTGGGGCCGCGGCGCGGCGGCCGGGCGCGTCGCCGGCACCGCCAGGGCGAGGGCCCGCTCGAGCAGGATCTCCGGCGGCTCGATGTCCGCCGAGACCAGCGACTCCTTTCGCCTGAGCTGCACCAACGAAACGTTGCCATCCGTGCTGGTCTTCACGTGGTCCTCTCCTGACTTGGATCCTTCACGCGCGGCGCGGCGCCCCGCCGCTCCACGTGACCGCTGATGGGAAGTTGAACCGCACCGCGATCGGGGCGATAGGGGAGCGGCATGCGCGCGCGGCGACCTCCGGTGAAGGATCTCCTCCATCCATGACCTCGTCGGCGCTCCGCGAGGACGCCCCGCCGCCGGCGAGGCGAAGCGTCTCGGGCAGCATGGCGCTGAAGACCGCGAGCGATCTCGTCTCGCGCGGCGTCCGCATGCTCCTCGCCGTCGTCGCCGCGCGGCTCCTGGGGCCCGCGGGCTTCGGCGACTACAGCTACGCCTTCGCCGTGGGCTTCCTGCTCGGCGAGCTCGCGGACCTCGGCCTGCACCTGTTCATCGCGCGGGAGGTGGCCCGCGATCCCGGCGCTCCCATCGGCCCGCTCGTGCGCCTCAAGCTCGCCGTGACGCTGGCCGCCGGCGCCGTCGGCCTCGTGGTCGGCCTCCTCGCGGGCGCGGCCTCGCCACGCCGGACGCTCGTGTGGCTGCTGACGGCCGCCTGGCTGATGGCCTCGTTCGTCGAGATGCTCAACCAGGTGTTCCGCGGGCACCAGCGGATGGAGCGCGAGGTGCTGGTGGCGGTCACCATGGCGGTCACGTCCTTCGGGCTGGGGACGGGCGCGCTGCTCTCGGGGCTCGGCGCGCTCGGCCTGGCGTGGGCCCTCGTCGCGGGCCACCTGGTCGCCCTCGCGCTGGCCCTGGCCCTCGCCGCCCAGCTCCTCGATCGCCGGCAGTGGTCCAGCGAGGGCGCGGCGCTGCCGCAGGGTTTCCTCCGTGAGGCCGGGCCGCTCGCGGTGGTGATGCTCGCCAGCCCCCTCTACTTCCAGCTCGATCTCCTGATGCTGGGCTGGATGAGCACCCCCCAAGCGGTCGGCGACATGAGCGCGGTCCAGCGCCTGATCGGCGGCGCCATGATGCTGCCGGGCGTCGTGCGCGCGGCGGTCTTCCCCGCCTTCGTCGCCAGCCGCTCCGCGAGCGCCCGCAGGCGCCTCGCCACGCTCACCTTCGTCGGGCTCATGGCCGCGGGCGCGCTCATGAGCGCCGTGGTGTGGTGGATGGGCGGGCCGCTCGTCCGGCTCGTGTTCGGCCCCGACTACGCGAGCGCCGTGCTGCCGCTGCAGCTCCTGACCACGGCGCTCGTGTGGATGGTGCCGGAGCTCGCCATCGGCCCGATGCTCTTCGCCGCGGGCCAGCAGCGCCCGTACGCGGCCCTCTGGACGGTCACCGTGCTCCTCATCGCGGCCGGGGACCTGTGGGCGGTGCCCGCGCACGGCGCCGCCGGCGCGGCCGCGGTGAAGCTCGTGGTCACGCTCGGCCTGGTGGCCGGCGAGGTGATCGTCCTCTTTCGCGTCAGGGACCACCTCGGGGCCTCCTGAGCGGCCGAGGAGCGGTCCTTTCACGGCGTCGTCGATCACCCGGCGCACGGCGTCAGTAGCTCCCCACGCCGAAGAGCATGCGCAGCGGCGTGATCGCCATGATCTTCAGGTCGCCCCAGAAGCTGGCGTTGGTCAGGTAGTAGATGTCGAGGATGACGCTCTGGTCGAAGGTCACCTGGTTGCGCGCCACGACCTGCCACAGGCCGGTGATCCCGGGCCGGCCTTCGGTCCGGAGGCGGTGCCACGGCTTGAGCGCGTCGAACTCCGCCATCGGATAGGGCCTCGGCCCCACCAGGGCCATCTCGCCCGTGAGGACGTGGAGGAGCTGGGGGATCTCGTCGAGGCACAGCCAGCGCAGGACGCCGCCCAGCCGCGTGATGCGCGGATCCCTGGGGTGCTTGGGGATGACGACCCCGTCGTCGCGCACGAAGCCGGGGATCTCGCCGCGGATGACCGAGAGCCGCGCGGCGTCGCCCCTGTCCTCGCCGTCTCGGCGCCGCGTCCGCATCGTCCGGTACTTGAAGAACAGGAACGGCTTGCCGCGCAGCCCTGCGCGCGGGGCGACGTGGAACGGCCCGCCGGGGGACTCGAGGTGGATCAGCAGCGCGATCGTCAGCCACAGCGGCGCGCCCCCGAGCAGCACCGACAGGGCCACGAGCTTCTCGACGGCCCGGGTGGCCGCGGCGTCGAGGCCGCCCCGCTCGCCCGAGCCGAACCGGACCACCGGGAGCCCCTCCGCGGTCCGCTCCGACAGGCCGAGGCGCGCCGCGAGCCACTCGAGGTCCCGCGAGGCGATCGCGACCGCCTGCGCCCGCCCGCGCGCCCGCCGCAGCACCTCCCCCACCGCGTCGAGGCCCTCGACGACGACGGGGGCGCCCGGATCGAGCGGAGGAGGCGGCGCGGTTGCACCTTGAGGGAAGGACGTCGTTGCACAGGTCAAGAAAACCTCCTGGTGGTCTCCGTTCCGGCGTCGCGGCGGCTCCCCCGCCCTGCCGTCTCGCCTCAGCCCTCTCTCAGCTGCTCCCCGAACGCCCGGCGCGTCCGCCACCGCGCCCACGCCGGAAAGAGCTCTCCCACCACGCTGCGGAGGCGGAGCCGCAGCGGAGCGCCGCCCTGCGCCCGCGGCGCGCGCCAGAGCGCGGCCACGCTCTCGGCGACCCGCTCCACCGGGACGCCGCCGTCGTGCGGCCGGGACACCGAGCCCCGGCGCCGCCGCTCGTCCTCGTGCAGGCCCGTGTCCACCCACCCGGGGTGCACCTGGGAGACCCGGATCCCCCGGGGCGCGAGCTCGAGCTCGAGCGCGTCGCTCAGCCCGCGGACGGCGAACTTCGTGGCGCAGTAGACGCTCTTCATGGGCACGGCGCGGAACGAGACCTCGGAGCCGACGTTGATGATGTGGCCTCCGCCGTCCCCCATCGCCTGCGCCGCGTGCCGGCATCCGAGGATGACGCCGAGGAGGTTGGTGCGGACGATCGCCTCGACGTCCTCGAGCGCCATCTCGTCGAGGCGCCCGTAGCCCTCCCGGGCGGCGTTGTTGACGACGACGTCGATCCCGCCGAGGAACGCGCGCGCCGCGCCGAAGAAGGCGCGCTGGGAGGCGTCGTCGCCGACGTCCACCGTGCCCGTGCCGAGCCGGCGGCCGGCGCCCTCGGGCGCGGCGCTCTGCTGCAGCGCGAGGAGCGCGCGCTCGTCCCGCGCGCCGGCGAACACCCGGTGCCCCTCCGCGAGCGCGCGCGCGACGATGGCCCGCCCGATCCCGCGCGAGCCGCCGAGCACGACGATGGCGAGCGTCCGCTCAGGCACGCGCGACCCGCGCCAGCAGATCTCGCCCCAGGCTGCGCGCGAGGAGCCGCTCGCTGCTCACGAGGTGCTGCTGGTTGAGCCACGGCGCCGCGCAGGCGAAGCAGCCGTGATCGCGCAGGTGCTCCCACGCGGCCCGGACGCCGACCTCGAGCACGCTCCTGGCGGGGAAGTCCGCGAGCCGCTGGTTGCACGGGTACATGCGGCCGTCGCCGTCGATGAAGGCGTAGTACCGGCCCGCGCTGCACGGGAGGTACTCGAAATGCTCCCGCCGCTCCTCCCGGGTGACGCGATCCCCGCCGTGGTGTTGCCACCAGCGCGCCATGTTCTCCCAGACGCGCTCGCGGAAGACCATCGGCGCCCCCCGGCGCTTGTGCTCGAGCAGCGCGTCCGCCAGGGCCTGCCGCTCGCCCGCGTCGAGGGAGTTGTCGCCGTGGATGCGCAGCTGCCGATCGGACTGCGGGGCGTAGGTCACGACGACCTCGAGCCGCGCGCCGAAGCGGCCCGCCAGCTCGAGGAGCCAGGGCACCTGGTCCTTGTTCCGGCGGTTCAGCACCGCCTTCACGATGCGCGGAATGCCGCGCGCCTGGCACGCCTCGAGCGCGGCCATGGCCACGGCGAAGGTCCCCTGACCGCGGTTCAGATCGTTGATCGGCTCCGGACCGTCGACGCTCACCACGATCGAGCTCAGGTCGGCGAGCTCATCCACGCGCTCCTTGACGCGGAATCCGCTGGTGACCATTCCCACCGAGATCCCTCGGCTCACCGCGCGCTCGACGATGCGGCCGATGGATTTGTGCAGCATCGGCTCGCCGCCCGTGAGCGTCAGGACCGCCGTCCCCAGCGCCGCCGCCTCGTCCATGATCGCGAACAGCTGCTCGACCTTGAGCTGTCCGATGTCGTCGTGCCGGTGGTGGTAGTCGCCGTAGCAGTACTCGCAGCTCAGGTGGCATCGGTTGGTGACGCACACATCCACCCATATGGGACGCGCTTCGCGGGCGAGCTTTGCGCGGACGAGCGAACCCAGGTAACGAGGTGAGCGGTGCACGCGCTGCATGATAAGGAACTCGCCTCCAGATGTCATCCGGTCTTTGTAATACCTATTTCCTATGGTAATGGGTTTTCGACCAATCACGGCGCCACGGCCCAGAGCTCTACCGAACAGCGCGTCAAGGAGGTATTTTTCCGATGAGTGCGAGCAAGCGAATCCTGGTCACGGGTGGGGCTGGTTTCCTCGGATCGCACCTCTGCGCGCGGCTTCTGGCCGACGGGCACCACGTGATCTGCGTCGACAGCATGGTGACGGGGCGTGACGAGAACCTCGGGCCGCTGCTGAAGAACCCGCGGTTCGAGCTGCACCGCTGCGACGTGAGCGAGCCGCTCCGCTTCGAGGTCGACCAGATCTACAACATGGCCTGCGCGGCGTCGCCCGTGAAGTACCGGGCTGATCCGGTGCACACGCTCAACACGAACGTGTTCGGCGCGATCAACGTCCTCCGCCTGGCGCAGGAGCTGGGGGCCCGGGTCCTGCAGGCCTCCACCTCCGAGGTCTATGGCGACGCGCTCGTCCACCCTCAGCACGAGGACTACTGGGGGAACGTCAACCCCATCGGGCCTCGGGCCTGCTACGACGAGAGCAAGCGGGTCGCGGAGACGTACTTCTGGGAGTACCGCCAGACCCGCAACGTCGATACCGTCATCGTGCGCATTTTCAATACGTATGGCCCGAACATGGACCGGAACGACGGCCGGGTCATCGCCAACTTCGTGGTGAAGGCGCTGCGCGGCGAGGCGCTGGAGCTGTACGGCGGAGGCCACCGCACGCGCTCGTTCTGCTTCGTCAGCGACCTCATCGAGGGGCTGGTTCGCGTGATGAACGCCAAGGACCTGACCGGGCCGGTCAACCTCGGGAATCCGGCCGAGACGAGGATGCAGGACCTCGCCGAGCTCATCATCCGCAAGACCGGCGGGCGCGCGAAGCTGACGATGAGCGATGCCCTCATCGACGATCCCCAGCGGCGCAGGCCCGACATCTCCCGGGCCACCGAGCTGCTCGGCTGGCGTCCGATGGTGGATCTCGACTCGGGCCTCGATCGCACGATCGACTGGTTCCGCCCGCGCGTCTGACGTCCGGCGATGATCGCGGGGCGCACGAACCTGCGGGTGGTGGCCTGATTTGAACATGAAGGCGGGGAGGCGGGAAGAAAAGATCAATGTTCTTCTCGCCTTCCCGCCTTCATGTGAATCACTCTGGGGCAAATTAGGCCACCACCAACCTGCGCCCCGCGATAGGCCCCCTACCGGGACAGGCGCTCAGCCGCCCTTCGACGGGAGGCGGCCGGAGGTGGCCATGACGCGCCCGCCGCGGCCGGCGCTGACGTCCGCCAGGATGCGATCGCGCTGCGCCCGGATCCGCTCTCCGAGCACGCGGTGGATCGCAGCCCTGAGGGCCATCCCTCCGAGCCCGCGCGTGACCGCGAAAGGCCCCGGCGCCGATCGCAGCCGGTCCAGGAGGATCCTCGGCGCCGACTGCGCCGAGAGCAGGCGGGCGCCGTCGCGCCGGTAGAGCTCCGGGTAGCTCGAGCGGAGCTGCTCTCTCGCGGCGGCATTGCGCGCCAGCGCGCGGACCACGTCGGCCATGCTGTCCACCTCGAAGTGGATGGGCGCCTCGGGGACCACGACCAGCGCGTCGCCGGCGACGAGCGCCGTGAGCCACGAGTCCTCGGTCACGAGGTCGACGGGCAGCCGAGGGAGCGCCCCCGCAGGCAGGAGCCCACGATCGGCCATCACCGCGCCCAGCCGATCGCGATCGATGGCATAGAGGCGACCGGAAATGTAGTCCTGACCGAGGCTGGTCGTCAGCAGGCGGAGGACGGTGCCGAGCGGCGGCGGCGGCGCCCCGCGCGGCTGCTCGAAGGCCGCGGCGACGGCGGCGCGTGGAGAGCGCTCCAGGGCGCGCAGCAGGGCCGAGATGGAGCCCTCGGCCGGGCGCACGTCCGCGTCCGTGAACACGAGGCGACGGTTGCGCGCCCGGGCCACCAGGGCGTTCCATGCGTTGTTCTTTCCGAGCTCGCTCTCGATGACGGCGAGCCGCGGCTCCCGCCCCCGGAACGCCTCGACGACACGCTCGGTGCCGTCCGTGCACCCGTTGAGACAGACGAGGATCTCGTCCACCTCGGGGCCGAGCCGCGACAGCTCGGTGAGGGTCGCCTCGATGGTGCGGACTTCGTTGTACGCCGGCAGGCAGATGCTGGCAGCCATCGACTCCGACGCATACCACCACGCCGGCTCGGGTGTCACGCGGCGCGCGCCGCGCGGGATGGCCACCGAGGAACTGACGATGCCAGCGATGCCGGCGACGCCGACGACGATGCCAGCGGCGCCGACGACGCTAACGATGCCGGCGCGTCCGCATCCATTGCACGAATTTTATGCTTGGGGAAGGCTCCTGATTATGTTAGCGTAAGAACAACCCCGCGTGACTACAAAGTCCGCCGGAGGTTCGCGCCGTCGCGCTGGTTTCGCGCCTGACGTCATCGTGATCCTTGGGTGTGCCGGTCCAGGCGCGGCGCTGAAGGGAGAGCTTATGCACAGGCTTTTTGCGTTCGTGCTGGGTAGCACGGTGCTTGTGGGAGCCTCGTCGTCGGCGCATGCAAAGCGGCCGGTCCTCGCCGAGGGGTCGCCGATGCACGGCACCAATGGGATGAATGTGGGGCCGGATGGTCGGCTGTACGTCGCGAGCTTCCTTGGCAATGAGATCGCCATCGTGAACCGCAAGAGCGGAGCCATCGTGGATCGGCTCGACGCGTCGGACGGGATCGATGGCCCGGACGACCTCACGTTCGGCCCGGATGGCTCGCTCTACTGGACCTCGCTCATCCCTGGCAATGTCGTGCGGCACGCGCCGTCGGGCGCGATCACCCAGCAGTTCGTCGCGCCGGGCGTCAACCCCATCACGTTCTCCGATACGGGGCGGCTCTTCGTGGCGCTCGACTTCTTCGGTGACGGGCTCTACGAGGTCGATCCGGAGCTGTCGGCTCCGCCGCGCCACATCGCGAGCAACCTCGGCTTCCTGAACGGCATGGACTGGGGGCCCGACGGCAGGTTGTACGGGCCGATCTGGACGCAAGGCAGGGTGATCAGCATCGATGTGGACTCCTGCACCGGCGCCGTCGACCCGGAGGTCGAGTGCGACCTCCAGACGGTCGCGGACGGCTTCTTCATCCCCGCGGCGGCCAAGTTCGACGGGCTCGGCCGGCTCCACGTGGTCGATCAGAACGGCGAGGTGGTGCGGATCGACATCGAGACGGGCGAGAAGGAGGTCATCGCGGAGCTCACGCCGGGGCTCGACAACCTCGCCTTCGACCCGCAGGGCAATCTCTACGTGTCGAGCGCCAGCGACGGCTTCATCGTCCGGATCAGGCCGAACGGCCAGGTGCGCACGATCATGCCCGGCGGCATGATCATGCCCGGCGGCGTGGCCGTGACGACCGAAGGAGGGGCCGAGTCGGTCTATGTGGGCGATCTGTCGTCGCTCCGGAAGTTCGATGGAGACACGGGGGCTCCGCTGGGCGTCGAGCGGTCGTTCCTCGGAGAGTCGGAGTTTCACGCGCCTGCCACGGTGTCGGCGGACGGCTCGAACCTGATCTTGACCGCGTGGTTCAGCAGCGTGGTTCAGACCTACGACCCGGCGACGGCGACGGTCCTCGAGACGTACAGCAACTTCGTCTCGCCGCTCAACGCGGTCCGGTTCCAGGGCGATCTCGTGGTGGCCGAGCTCGGCGCGGGGCCGGGCGCGGCGCGCGTCGCCCGCCAGACGGGCGGCGGCCCCGTGACGCTCGCGCCGATGACCGTGCCCTCGGGCCTCGCGGTGTCGGGAGGCGACCTCTGGGCCGCCGACTGGGCCACGGGCCAGATCCTCCATGTGGCGGCGGGGGGCGTGACGCTCTCTCCGCCGCTCGTGGTGGCCGACGGCCTGGATCAGCCGGAGGGGATGGCGGTCGATCTGGACGGCACCCTGCTCGTCGTGGAGGTCGGGAAGCGCCGCCTGCTGCGCGTCGACCCGTCGACGGGGGACACCTGGGTCGTGAAAAAGCACCTCAAGGTGGGGCTCGAGGCGGTCACGGGGACGGTGCCGACCTATGCGTTGAGCGGCGTCGCCGTGGGCCCGTCAGGGACGATCTATGTCTCTGGCGATGAGGACAACGTGCTTTATCGATTCTGACCCAATCGCGGCGAGGCGGCGCTGTTCTCGTTCGTCCTCGCCCCCTGAATCCGGACGTGAGGCTCGCGACGTGCTGCTCTGGCCAGGAGCAGCGGGCGATCGATAGAGGAAGCGCCTCGTTTCGAGTAAGCTCGCGGGCCGCATGTCCGCCCCGACGCTGACACGAAGAGACCTCAACCGGGCCACGCTCGCGCGGCAGATGCTGCTCGCGCGGGAGCAGACCTCGGCCGTCCACGGGATCGAGCGGCTGATTGCCCTCCAGGCCCAGCTGGCTCGGCCGCCGTTCATCGGGCTGTGGTCCCGGCTCGCGGCGTTCCGGCGCGAGCAGCTCGTCCAGCTCGTCGTGCGCCGCGAGGTCGTCCGGGCGCCGTTCCTGCGCGGCACGCTGCACCTCGTGAGCGCAAGGGACTACCTGGATCTGCACCCGGTCATCGCGCCGGTGCTCCACGCCGGGATGCGATCGGTCCTCCGCGAGCGCGCGGACGCCCTCGACGTCGCTCGGCTGGTCGCCGAGGCGCGCGCGTACTTCGACGCGGAGCCGCGGACCATGGACGAGCTGCGCGATCACCTGGCCGAGCTCCACGCCGGCGGCGACGTGCGGGCCATGGCCCTCGCGGTTCGCATGCACCTGCCGGTCGTCCAGGTGCCCGGCGAGACCCCGTGGGCATATCCCGGAACGGCGGACTTCGCCCCGGCGGCGTCCTGGCTCGGCAAGCCGCTCCGCGACGGCGGCGCGCCGCAGGCGCTCGTGCTCCGTTTTCTCGCGTCGTTCGGCCCGGCGACAGCGACCGATGTGCAAACGTGGTCCGGCCTGACCCGCGTCAAGGAGGTGCTCCACGCCTTGCGAGAGCAGCTCTGCGTGTTCCGCGACGAGCGGGGCCGGGAGCTCTTCGACCTGCCCGACGCGCCGCGGCCGCCCGCGGACACCGCCGCGCCGGCCCGGTTTCTACCCGATTACGACAACCTCCTGCTCGCGCACGACGACCGCACGCGGGTCATCGCGGACGAGCATCGCCCGCGGATCGTCATGTCCGCCAACCTGCGCATCCTGCCGACGTTCCTCGTGGACGGCTTCGTGGCCGGCACATGGACGATCGAGCGGAAGAAGGCCACGGCCGCGCTCGTGCTCGAGCCGTTCGAGGCGCTTGGCAAGGCGGCGCGCGAGCAGCTCGCCGAGGAAGGCGAGGCGCTCCTCCGATTCATGGAGGAGGACGCCGGCACGTTCGAGGTGCGCTTCGGGAAGGCGGGAGCCGCGAAGGCGCCGGCTGCGCGGGCGAAGGCGAAGAGCGACGCAGCCGCGAAGGCGCCGGCTGCGCGGGCGAAGGCGAAGAGCGGCGCAGCCGCGAAGGCGCCGGCTGCACGGGCGAAGGCCAAGGGATGAAGCGCCGGGCGTCGCATCGACGTGGCTTCCCGGGCGATAGACGATGACTCGGGTCGCTGCGACCCGACCTGCTGAGTCGCTCGACCTACGGCGCCAGCTTCACGAGGAAAGCGTCTTCCGTGCCGTCCGCGGCGAGCGCTCCCCCGCCGAGGTCGACCTCCCCCACCGTGCTGCCAGCGACGAACACGTGACCCGCGCTGTCCGCGGCGATCGACAAGCCCAGCTGGACGTCGGGACCGGCGAGCTGTACGACCGACAGCAGGTCGCCCGCGCCGCTCAATCTGGCCGCGAGGGCGTCGTAGTCGCTCTGGCTCCCGGTGGAGAAGGGGCTCCCGGCGAGCTCGCCCGACCCATGGAAGCTGCCGCCGAGCAGCACGTTCGCCCCGTCGCTCGCGATGCTCGATACCCACACGTGCAGCCCGAGACCTTTGCTCCAGAGGTGGTTGCCGAGCGGATCGAGCTTCGCCAGGAAGGACTCGTTGGCCTCTGGCAAGCTCGACAGCGGCCCGCCGCCGAGATCCAGGGTCGACCCGAACTTGCCCATCACGAAGAGGTTGTCGTCCGCGTCCACCGCGACGGCCCGGCCGGACTGCCACGCGTCGTCGCCGAAGTTCTTGCTCCACAGGTGATTGCCGAGCGCGTCGTACTTCACGATCAAGACGTCGTCCGAGCGCCGCGTGGCCTTCGACAGCGGCCCACCGCCGAAATCGGCGCTCCCCCGCAGCGCGCCCACCACGATCACGTTGCCGGCCCCATCAGCGGTCGCGCTCCACGGGTGCATGTAGTCCGTCCCCACGAAGCCTCTGCTCCAGAGATGCTCGCCGCCCGGAGAGAGCTTCACGAGGAACGCATAGTGGCCGACCGTGTTCCTCGGAGGGACGCGGCCGCCGCCGAAATCGATGCCCGTGTCGGAGCTGCCGGACAGGAAGATGTTCCCCGCGCCGTCGACCGCCAGCGCATCGAGCGACTTGACGCCACCGGTGCTCAAGCGCTTGCTCCAGAGGTGGGCGCCGGACGGGTCGTATTTCGCCATGGCGATCGCCGGGATGCCGCGGCCGACCGGCCCGCCGCCGAGGTCGAGGTCGAGCGATGCCTCGGCGCCCACGAGGACGACGATGTTGCCAGCGCTGTCCACGACCATGCGCCGGATCGGGGTTGGCGAGAGCGGCGAGCCCACGTCGAAGGCCCTGCTCCATAGATGCTCGCCGGCCGGAGAGAGCTTTCCCAGGAAGATCGCGGGGCCCCCCGGCGCGAGCTCTCCGCCGCCGAGATCCACGGCGCCGCCGAGCGCGCCCAGGAACACCGCGTTGCCGTCGCCGTCCGCTGCCACCTCCAGGATGGAGTGCTGCACGCCGTTGTCCTGCCTCCCTTCGCCGAGGTGGCAGTGCGACGCATCCCCGCCGGTCGATGGCGCGAACTCCACCACGAAGCTGTCATCCCAGCCGGGGGAGCAGCCGGGGAAGTTGTGATCGCGGCACTCGATGAGATCGCCTGGCTGGAACTGACCGTCGTAGCGGCCCGCGAGCATCCCCCGCGGACCTTGTTCGGTGACCTTCCAGGCGAGCCCCGCTGCGCGCTGGTCCTGGGCGTCGCCTGCGCGGCGGCTCCAGAGAGGCGCGCCGCTCCCGTCGAGCGCGGCGTAGAAGAGGTCGTCACCGCCGGCGCTCGTGAGCGGCCCCCCGCCGAGATCGATCTGGCCCTGGAACTCGCCCGCGAGCAGGGACACGTCCCCCTCTGCAGGGGCGATGGCCTTGCCGCGCTGATCGGCCTCGTCTCCGAAGCGCGCGCTGTGGAGGTGGTCCCCGGTCACGCTCAGCCAGGCCACGAAGACGTCGCGGCCTCCCGCGCTCACCAGCGGCCCCCCGCCGAAATCCGCCTGTCCCTCCAGGTCGCCTATCAGCAGCACCTCGCCCGTCTCGCGCGCGTCGAGGTCCCCGACATGCTGGTCCTGGGCATCGCCGAAGCGCTTGCTCCAGAGGTGCTCGCCATGGGCATCGAGCCTGGCCACGAACACGTCATCGCCGCCCGCGCTCACGAGCGGGCCGCCCCCGAACTCCGCCTGTCCCTGCAGATCGCCGGCCACGATGACGTCGTCCGCGCTGTCCACCGCGATCGCCTCGCCGCGCTGGTCCGCGGCGTCGCCGAACCGCTGGCTCCAGACGGCATTGCCGTCAGGATCGAGCTTGGCGACGAACACGTCGTCGCCGCCGGCGCTCACGAGCGGGCCGCTGCCGAGGTCCACCGTCCCCTGGAACCGGCCGGTCACGAGGATACTTCCTTCGCTGTCCGCCGCGATCGCCTCGCCGCGCTGATCTGCGGCGTCGCCGAAGCGCCGGCTCCAGACGTGTTGGCCGTCGGCGTCGAGCTTGACGACGAAGATATCGTCGCCGCCGACGCTCGTGAGCGGGGCGCCGCCGAGATCCATGGTTCCCTGGAACACGCCGACCACGACGACGTTCCGGGCGGCGTCCACGGTGACGGCGCGCGCCCGCTGTCCGCCGGGGCCGCCGAACCGCCGGGACCAGAGGGGTATGTACTCCCATTCGGGATCGTCGCTGTCGCGCACGAACTTCACCACGAAGGCATCATCGCCGCCAGCGCTGTACATCGAGCGCCAGCCGTTGCGATCCATGGCTCCCGCGAAGTGGCCGGTGACGATCATGCCGCCGTCCGGATCGATGGCGACGTCGGCGGCGACCTGCGCGTGGGCGCCGCCGAAGCGCTTGCTCCAGAGATGGCCTCCCGCGGGCGGGCACGCCGACGCGACTCCATCGCAGTCCTCATCGGACGCCGTTTCGCACTGCTCCTCTGTCGGAAGGACCTCGCCGACACAGGGACCATGAGCGTCCCCCGCGGCATTGCACTGCTGCGTGCCCGCACGGCAGAGGCCGACGCCTTCGGTTCCCTTCGGTCCGGCGTAGCAGGCCCGCTCGCTGCCTGGCGTGCAGAACAGCAGACCGCCGGCGCCGCCTGTTCCGCCAGCGCCGCCTGTTCCCCCGACACCGTCCGTTCCGCCCGCACCGCCGGCGCCGCCCGTGCCCCTGGCACCGCCGCCCGCTCCCCCTGCGCTCGCCTCGCTGGCAGCCGGAGATGATCCCGCTCCGGTGCTGGAGCCGCCCTGCTCACCGACGTCGCAGGCCAGCGCGGGCGCGGTGATGGCCAGCAGGACAGCTGTCCTTGTCAGCCGTCGCGCCCCGCGGACCGATCGACACCGCCCTCGCGACTCATCCTTCGCGCACATGCATCCTCCACCCAGCTCGCTCTGTTGCGCCAGCTCGGCAGGACATTCACGAGAAAGCTGGATCCCGTCCGGGTTCACCCGCGTGCGGAAGGAGAAAAGAACACCTACACCGAGACACTTCGTAAGTAGCATTACTTAACAAACGGTACTGGACGCCCTGACTCGCTGTCGCCGGCACGTATCGGGTAGGGTGCGTGTCCGAGGGATCGCACCGATGCGCAAGAATTTGATTTCGATTGGTTTGCTCAGCTGCCTGCTCTGGTCCTGCACCTCGTCCACGTCGGCTCCGGACGATGATGCGGCCACGGGCGCCACCACCACCAGCAGCGCCGCGAGCACGGCTCAAACGAGCGGAACATCGGCGAGCGCCGGGGGTGGCGCGGGCGGCAGCGACGCTGGAGGCAGCGGCAGCACGTCGGCCGGTGGGGGTGAGACGAACGAGGGTGGAGGCGGCGGCACGGACAGCGCTACCTCCGGAGGCACGGGCGGCGCGGGGGCAGGCGGCGAGGGCACGGGCGGCATGCCTGATGAAGGCCCCAAGAACCTCGCGGAGAAGTACGCGAGCCTCTTCCCGATCGGGGCAGCGGTGGATTCGCAGTCGTACATGACGCACGCCGCGCTGCTGAAGGCGCACTTCAACAGCATCACCGCCGAGAACGAGATGAAGTTCGAGTCGCTGCAGAGGAACGAGAACAGCTTCACCTACGACGCGGCGGATCGCATCGTGAACTTCGCGGTCACGAACAAGATGAAGGTCCGCGGGCACGCCCTTGTCTGGCACAGCCAGAACCCGGCATGGCTGTTCTCGAACGGCTCTGGCGGCACCGTGTCGAGGCAGACCCTGTTGACACGCATGAAAAACCACATCAGCAACGTCGTGCGCCACTTCCGGGGCAAGGTCTACGCGTGGGACGTCGTGAACGAGGCCATGATGGAGGACGGCTCGTACCGCACGGGCAACCTGGCCGATGGCCAGAGGAGCCGCTGGCACGAGATCCTCGGCGAGAGCTACATCGCGGAGGCCTTCAAGGCCGCGCACGAGGCCGATCCAGACGCCAAGCTGTACTACAACGACTTCTACAACTACATCCCCGCGAAGCAGCAGGGCATCTACAACATGCTCAAGGGCCTGCTCGATCAGGGCGTGCCGGTCCACGGCGTCGGGCTGCAGGCCCACCTCAACATCGAGCCCTCCACGGTGACCACGAACCAGGCGGTTCACCAGAACGTGGCCAACATGGGAAAGGCGATCGAGCTCTATTCATCCCTCGGCCTGGATGTGCAGGTCACCGAGCTCGACATCTCGCTGTACATCCCCGGCGTGACGTACAACCAGAGCACGTTCTACACGACCGCGACCTTCACCGACGCGCTGAAGGCCAAGCAGGCCGCGCGCTACCGGGAGTTCTTCGAGCTGTTCCGGAAACACAAGTCCGTGATCACGGGCGTCACCTTCTGGGGCATCGCGGACGACAACACCTGGCTGTCGGAGTTCAGCTCGGGGCGCAAGGACTTCCCCCTGCTCTTCGATGGCAACCACAACCCCAAGCCCGCCTACGACGCCGTGGTGGGCTTCTGAGGGGTCATGATGGCCAGACGAGCCGGCGTGGCCCGGCTCGCGCTCGCCGAAACGCGCCCGCACAGCGGGCGATGACCTGAGCCTCCGGCCTCCCACGGGCGTGGCCACTTCCGGCCACCCCATGGCCACTCATGGCCATTGTGCACGTGATTCCCGTGCTTTATCCCTCTGCCATGAGCTCCGAACACGCGCCATCCTCCACGGCGTGGGCCGTGGGCAAGGCCCTCTGCATCCTTTCGGCCGTCGCTTACGGCCTGTTGACCGGGCTGATCGACATCCTCGATCCTCATCACCTCCGGAACCCCGACTGGCCCGGACACGCGAGGTTCCACCTGCTCTGGCAGATCGGCGCCGGCGCCCTCGGCGCGCTCGCTTCCATCTACCTCTTCTGGACGGCCACGCCGCGCACCGTGGAGCGTGTCCGGACAGGCGCCTTCCTGGGTGCCCTCCATATCGGCGGGTTCATCCTGGCCGCCGCTTTCACGAGCGCCGCCGGCGCCGAGTTCGACGCCGGTGGCCGGGTCCTGCTCGGCTTCCTCCCGCCGAACATGCTGCACCTGGGCACGTCTGCAGCCCTGCTCTTCGCCGGCGTCTCCCTGTGTCACAGGAAAGGGGCCGCCACATGAGCCATCGCACCGTCTCTGCTCCCGTCCTCATCATCGGCGCTGGCCCCTCGGGGATGGTGAGCGCGCTGTGCCTCGCCAGGCGCGGCATCGACTGTGTCCTCATCGAGCGCCGGTCGGGCCTGGAGAATCACCCCAAGGCCCACGAGCTCTCGGCGCGCTCGATCGAGATCCTCCACGAGCTGGGGCTCGGTCATGGCGAGCTGTCCGCGGAGGCGTCGCCGGAGGAGGACGCCGCCAAGATCCTGTTCTGCGGCACGATCGGCGAGGAGTTCGGCTGCATCGATCTGCGAGCCAACGGCGTCGGGCGCAAGTACCGAGAGCACCTCGAGGCGCCCCTGCCCTACCTCAACATCTCGCAGGTCGAGCTGGAGAAGCTCCTCCGCGAGCGCGTCTCGGCGTCGCCGCGGATCCAGGCGCTCCATCACCACCAGTGGGAGTCCTTCGAGCAGGACGCGGAGGGCGTCACGAGCCGGATCACCAGCAGGACGACGGGGGAGACCTTCGCGGTCCGGAGCCAGTACGTCATCTGCTCCGACGGCGCCGGGAGCCGGAGCCGAAAGGCCCTCGGGATCGAGATGAAGGGCCCGGACAAGCTGCTCGACGTCGTCAACGCGTATTTTCAGGCGGATCTGCGCCGCGTGGTCCGCACCCGGGGCAAGCTCTACTTCATCTTCTCCCCCAAGGCGCCGGGCAGCGTGTTCATCGCCCACCACGTCGAGAAGCGCTGGGTCTTTCACCTCCCCGTGGCGACGCCGCACGAGAAGATCGAGGAGTACACGCCCGAGGTGATGCAGAAGAAGATCAAGGCGGCGCTCGGGCGGGACGACGTCGATATCGAGATCACCTCGATGAGCCACTGGCGCATGACAGCGCAGGTGGCGGAGCGCTTCCGCAGCGGGCGCGTCTTCCTGGTCGGCGACGCCGCCCATCGCTTCCCGCCCACGGGCGGGCTCGGCATGAACTCCGGCATCGGCGACGCGCACAACCTGGCCTGGAAGCTCGCCATGGTGATCGAGCGGCGGGCCGCGCCCGGCCTGCTGGACAGCTACGAGGCCGAGCGCCGCCCGGTCATCGAGACGAACTGCGACGAGAGCCGGCTCAACTTCGAGAGGATGAGCGAGGTCGCGGAGGCCTTCGGGATCGAGGTCGAGGAAGCTCAGTGGGTCAACGAGAAGCTGGCGAGCTCCACGATGCGCGCGCTGCCTGCCCCGCTCCGCGCCTGGACCGAGCGGCAGGTCCAGCACTACGGCGAGAGCATCCTCTCGCGGTACCATCGCGATCCTTCGGTGCGAGAGCGCGTCCTCGCGGCCATCGCGCAGCAGAGGTCCCATTTCGACCGGATCGGGCTCGACCTCGGCTACACGTATGAAGAGGGCGCGCTCCTCGGCGACGGCACCAGGGCGCCGGAGGTCGATGACCGGGTGTCCTCGTACATCCCGTCGACGCGGCCGGGCGCGCGATTCCCCCATTTCTGGCTGGACGGCAACAGGAGACAGCGCGGCAGCCGCTCCATGATCGACTACGGCGCGTCGATCCTGCTGCTCGGCGCGGCCGTCGAGGCGCTGCCCGCGGACACCGAAGCGCTGGAGGATGTCGAGGCGCGCCACGGCGTCCGGCTGTTCAGGCTCGGCTCGGCCGACATCCCTGCCTGTCACCGGGACACCGTGCACGCGCTCTCGCAGATCGAGCAGGACGGCACGCTCCTGATCCGGCCGGACGGGCATGTCGCGTGGCGCCAGCAGCGCGGCGTGACGCTATCCATGGATCTGATCGCGTCGATCGTGGAGCAAGTTTACGGGGTCTAGCTCCGCCCACCAGGAGTCCTGCCAGGGATCCGGAGAGAGGTTTCAACGCAAAGACGCAAAGCCGCAGAAAGGAATGAATTGGGGGCGGTCGCGGCGTCACGGCGTCATCGGCAGCGCGACCAGGAGGTTCAGGTTGCACATCTCGTTCTGCGTGCCCCACCCCGGCAGCACCGGGGCCTCGGCGTCGCGCGTGTCGAAGGTGCATGTCACCTCGAGCGAGGAGCTCGGGTCGAGCAGCGGCGGCGTGCGATACCAATAGACGCCCTGCCAGTGGACGTCCCAGTCGTTCACGCGCGCGATGCAGCTCTCCTGCGTCCCCGACCCCACGCGCAGTTCGAAGGTGCGCCCGCGCTCGTGCATGTGCGGCATCACGCCGAGCACCTCGATCGGCGGCAGCCCCGGGTCGAGCGCGAGCTCCGCCCGCGTCCTGCGCCATGTATAGGCGGCGTCCTGCTGGCCGGGCGGCAGCGTGTCCGGGCCGTCCGGCTCGAAGAGGGTCGTCATGAAGCCGTCGTCCCCGACGAACACCGCGCGCCGCTCCACGGTGTCCTCGTAGCGGAGCCGGAGCCGCGTCGAGTCCTCGGCGGAGGCGCCCGCGTGGTCATGGATGTTGTAATGCACCTGGACGACGAAGGCGTCCTTCGCGGAGACCGGCGCCCCGGTGCCGCCGGGGAACTCGACCACATCCTGCCCGGGCGCCCAGGCGAACAGCGGCTGGAACGGCAGCTCGTCGGCCGGTCCGCCGAAGCACTCCCAGCCGGGCCGGTCCGGCGAGGCATCGTCGAGCTCCGTCATCACGTCCTGGTTCGTCTTGCCCTCCACCAGCGACGCCTCCGAGGGGGTCACCCGATAGACCGTGACGTGATGAACGATGGACCGGACCCCGGGCGTCACCTGATATCCGGTGATGAAGCTGTCCGCGTCGAGGCTCGGGTCCACGGGGAAGCACCTCCACTCGTCGTGGGCCGCGAGGGGATCGGCGGGGTCGACCAGGGGGGTGATCGGCGGCGTCATGTAGTCGACCCCGCCCTCGAGCGTGGGCACGGGCGGGGTGGGCGGCGCGCCCGCGCGATCACCCTCGGCGCGCGCCCCGGTCGCCCAGCGATGGATGACGTCGAGCTCCCCGGCGGTGAGCGTCTCGTCGTCCTTGAAGTCTCCGCACGAGCCGTCGTGCTTCACAAGGAAAGGGGGCATATGGCCGCCCCGCACCGCGTCGTCGATCGCGCCGGCGCGCGCCTTCGCCGAGATGTAGTCGTCGAGGCGGAAGGGCGCGAGCCCGCCCTCCTGGTGACACGCGGTGCACTTGGACGCCGTTATCGGCGCGACGTCCTGCCAGAACGTCGGCTCCTGCGCCGTCTCCGCCTCCTGCGCCGCGCATCCGAGGGAAAGCGCGAGGAGCGGCACGGAGGCCGCGAGGCCGCGCGCGTGGAGGAGCAGGGTCGTCGTTCGCCTCGATGGCCTCTCGTCGTGCTGTTTCAAGCGGACCTCCAGCAACTGTTTACGTCGTACACGGTACCGTGTGTGGTATACGCAGTTGAAGGATGGCTGTCAAACCAAAGAGACGGCGAAAAACTGCGACGGAGTACAGCGGGGGCGGCGACGCCGTGCGCAGCCTCAAGCTCCTCTGGGGGGTCAGGAAGCGGCCGAGCCGGGGGCCCAGGCCCGGCCTGAGCCTCGATCAGATCGTGCGGGCCGCGATCGAGCTCGCCGACGGCGAGGGGCTCTCGGCGCTGTCGATGCAGCGGGTCGCCGGGAAGCTCGGGTTCACCACGATGTCGCTGTACCGGTACGTGCCGGGCAAGGCCGAGCTCCTGGATCTCATGCTGGACACCGTGGCGGGGGAGCTGCCCCTCGTGGACAGCGTCCCCGGGGGATGGCGGGCCAAGCTCGAGGCGGCGGCGCACGCCGACTGGGCGCTCTACCACCGCCACCCGTGGTTCTTGCACGTGACGCCGGTGCGCCCCGTGATGGGGCCGAACGGGATGGCGGCGTACGACGCGGAGCTCCGCGCGGTCTGCGGGATCGGCCTCACCGCCCGCGAGGTGCTCGCCGCCGTCCACCTCGTCGACGGGTACGTCCGAGGCGCGGCGAGGCTCTCGGTGGACGCGGTCGAGGCCGAGCAGGAGACCGGCGTCACCGACGAGCAGTGGTGGTCCGAGCGCGCGTACTTCTGGGACAAGCTCTTCGACCCGGGGCGCCACCCGACGATGGCGAAGCTGATGCGCTCGGGCGCGTTCGACGACCACCCGTTCACGGAGGACGTGTTCCTGTTCGGCCTCCAGCGCGTGCTCGACGGCATCGAGGCGCTCGTCCGGTCGCGCTCCGGTCAGTGTGACGAAAGTCCCGAAACGTCACGACCCCCGGCGCGCGTGGGTGACGAAACTCCCGGCGACGCCCCCCGGCGTGACGAGGGGCCGACGTGCGCGCAGTGCGGCCGCGAGATCGCCCAGCCTGCCACGGGGCGGCCGCGGGCTTACTGCTCGCGGGCGTGCCAGCAGCGCGCATACCGGGCGCGCAACGCGTCCGACGGGCGGTGATCGCCCCCCCTGTGCGCCTGCCGCCGGAGCGTGGCCGTACCCCTCAGCGCGCCGCCAGCATCCAGGCCCACTGTTTTCGGCGACCACTCGTCTCTGAGATTTTTTCCTGCATGCATTGACGCACTCCGGCTGTGGCCAGTAGCGAGCCGTGCCAGGAAGCAGGGGTATGGTGCAGTTGCATGCAGCGCTGTCGAGGCATCGATGTGCCGTCTCGCATCGGATGGTGGGGCAGCGGCGGCAGTGCGGGCAACGGCGGCGCCGGCAACGAGGGCGGCGGCAACCGTGGCAGCGGCGGCGGCAACGACGTCGGCGGCCCGCGCGCGCCCCCGCGAGCGTGTACGTGGCGCCCGACGACCACGGCGACGCGTGCTCGTGCTCCGCGAGCGGTCGGCGCCGACGTGGTCGGCCGCGAGACCGCTGAGCACCACCACCCGATCGTGCGCCTCGTCGTAGGCCCCGCCCTGCATGAACAGGCAGCTGTTGGCGTCGGCCACGTGGCTCCAATCGCGGCCATCCCCGCTGAAGCCGCATCCGTCGCGGCGAGCCGCTTCCAGTCAGATGCCGGCCCCGCGCGCCAGAAGGACCATCCCCGTCCCCATCACGGCGGCGCCGGCATAGCGCAGCCCCCGCGACAGGGACTCTCGACCGGCGGCGAGCTCGCCGAGGACGAGACCGCAGAGGTGAAGCACGGTCGTGCTCAGCAGAAAGCCCATGGCATACAGCGCCGGGCTTACCGCATGAGGCATCTCCAGGCCGTGGGCATGTCCGTGAAAGACACCGAACATCGCCACGCATCCGGAGAGCAGGAACGGTGAGGAGCCACGGGTCGTGGTGACGATGCCGAGACCGAGCGCCGCGACCGACGCCGCGATGCAAAGCTCGCCCAGGGGCATGGGCCATTGCGCCATTCCCAGGAGGCCGCCGACCAGCATCGCGGCGACGAACGTGGCGGGGATCCGGAGGAGGTGCTTTCCGCCGAGCTGCGAGCTGACGACACCGACGCTCACCATCGCGAGCAGGTGGTCCGCGCCGAACACCGGATGGAAGAGGCCCTTCAGAAATCCCGCATCGGCGCCGCCCGGGTGGGCCCAGCTCACGGAGGGCCGCGAGACGAGCGTGGCGACGAGCAGGGCGCGCGCGCCGGGACATGAAGCCCATCCCATCGTCTTCTGGATCGTGGATCTCATGAAGCGCCTCTCCTCGTCAGGCGTTCGCCACGCGCGCCGCCGTCGATGCAGGATCGCTGTGGAAGAGCTTGTAGGCGAGCGCCGCGAGCAAGAGCTCGGTACCTGCGATGAGCACGTTCGGGTAGAGCGGGACGCCCGCGACGACCGGGAGCGGCACGTCGGGTCCCGCGAGCAGGCTGGTCCCCGGGATGAGCCACGTGATGTAGAAGAAGGGCGTCCAGATGATGACGACGATCCAGGCCGCCACGTTGAACCCGACCTGCGGCTCCATGGACCGCCGCCACACCATCCACAATCCGACGATCGTCACGCCACACAGGATGAGCAGCATGAGGGCGTCATGAAAGCGCGCATGCTCATGCCATTCAGGGTTGAACAGGTGGGTTTTATTCCAGTCCACGCCGACAGCGACGATGGCGCCGCTCGCCAGAACGAACGTGAGAACGACTCTTCCCAGGGTACTTCGGTCCATGGTGATAGGTTCCTGACTCTCGTTGGTGGAAATAGCCGGCTTCCCTCATCAGCGCGGCCACCTTGCGTTGAATTCATAGTAACGATGGCACGTGGCCGCGGCGCTGACTGGGACAGTGCAGTCTTCGCAGCTGCACGAAGCCAACGTCCCTGAAAACGATGCGACCGACATGGCCGTGAGCCCGAGCTTTTCCTTCCGCACATGATGATCCATGGGCTCTCCGCGGTGAATCACGGAGATCATAGCCGCCCATTCACCCAACTAACAATATATTGATCCAATCGATCGATTTGATCTGCTGATTGATCCATGGTACGGTCGAATGTCGTGGACCTACGACACCTTCGCTATTTCCTGGCCGTCGCCGAAGAGCGCCATTTTGGCCGCGCCGCGCGGCGACTGCACATCGTTCAGCCGGCGCTGAGCATGCAGATCCGGGCGCTCGAAAACGAGATCGGCGGCGCGCTGTTCGTGCGGACGAGTCGGCGCGTGGAGCTGACCGAAGCCGGCGCATTGCTGGTCGTCGAGGCGCAGCGGGCGGTCGCGCAGGCGGAGCGGGCCAAGGCGATCGTCCAGCAATCGCTGCGCGGCGACATCGGCAAAGTTCGCATCGGTTACGCGGGCAACGCGATCCTCACTGGCAAGATGACGGACCACCTGCGAGCGTTCCGCAAAGCCCATCCTACCGCGGAGATCGAGCTGCGCGAGATGCCACCTTCGAGGCAGGCGGAAGCCGTGTTGACCGGCGAGGTTGACGTCGGCTACTGCTCGGCGTTCGCTCTCAAGGTAGATCCGCGGTTGAGCGTCCAACCGATCGGCGCTTGGCCGCTGGTGGTCGCGATGGCAGAGGAGCACACGCTCGCGGCGCACAGGCGCGTGACGCCGAAGATGCTCGCCGGAGAGCCGCTCATCATGTTCCCATCGGAAGAGGCCGGTGACGAGGTGCTGAAGAGATTGATTCTCGTGATAGGACGCGAGCCGCGCCGGGTCCACCGCGCCGACACCACCTTGAGCATGCTGTCGTTGGCCGGCGCAGGCCTGGGCGTGGCGCTGGCTCCAAAACCGCTGATTCAGGTGAAGGTTCCCCGCATCGTCTATCGTCCGTTCGTCGCGCCGAAGAACGTCTTCGCCGAGCTGCTCCTGCTCGGCCGCGCTGACGAGACCGCCGGCGCTGTACGCGCCTTCGTGAAGCTAGCATCCGGCTCCTCGGATCGAGCCACCTCACGGTCGTAAGCTCCCTTTCGTCGATGTCGTCATGCACGCACAGAATGGATTCGATATCCAGCATATCCCGCGCGCGATGGGCCGCCGCATCTTCCATCAAGACGGCGGCGAAGCTGTCGGCGTCGCTGCTGCTGACCCGCATCTTCGTCGAGAGCGTGGAGCGGTTCTACGAAGAGCGCGCCGCGCGCCGAGGCGCGTGCGGCGCGGTCAAGAGCCTTCGTGACCAGGCTCGACCGCGATGGCAACTTCATCTGGAGTCAAGCCCCCATCGCCCCGCCGGACAGGCCGCTCGAAATCTCCAGCTATCCCGAGCGGATCGCCGTCGATGCGCTCGGCAACACCTACCTGGTCTTCGTCAACGTCTGGACGGACGGTGCCTACCTGTTGAAGCTGAGCCCTGGCGGCGATGTCCTCTGGAACCACAAGATCACGCCCCCTCCCGACGAGTACGACCACCCGCTCTACAACGCCGATCTCGCGATCGACAGCGCGCGACTCGATCCCCTTCGGCGACGCGCTCGCGCTCGATTCCGCTGGTAACATCGTCGTCGCCGGAGACGGGCTCGCCAAGCTCGACCCGAGCGGCGCCGAGCTCTGGACCCTCAGCTTCGGCGCCAGCGCTCATGGCATCACGATCTCGCCGAGCGGCGTGATCGCCCTCACAGGGGCTGCGAGCGCGGCGGTCGACTTCGGGACCGGCCCCATCCCCCACGCCGGCGGCTCCGACATCTTCGTCGCGACGTTCGATCCCTGAAACCCATGGGGGAAGGGCGCCATGTCGAGGTGCCGCGCGCCGAGCTCGGGCGTACCCCGGTGCGGCGGCGGCCGTGGGACCAGGGCGGCGGGTCGGGTGAGTCGGCCTTCGACGATCCGGGCGCTGACGTCTCGGCCGGTTCGCTGTAGGATGGCCGCGCTGCGAGGCAGACCGGATGGCGCCGATCGTCCCCGACAAGAAGAAGATCAAGAGCTTCCCTGACGAGGCCGCGTTCGAAGCGTGGCTGGCCGCAAACCACGCGCGGGAGACGGAGCTGTGGCTCCGGATCTACAAGAAGGGCTCCGGCGTACCGACGGTGACCTACGCGCAAGCGCTCGACGTGGCCCTCTGCTGGGGATGGATCGACGGGACTCGAAAAGCCCTGGATGAATCCTCGTTCTTGCAGCGGCTCTCGCCGCGCAAGGCGAGGAGCGTCTGGAGCCAGATCAACCGCGACCACATCGCCCGATTGACCGCCGCGGGGCGCATGACGCCCCACGGGCAGCGGCACGTGGACGCGGCCAGGGCCGATGGTCGCTGGGATGCGGCGTACGCGCCGATCCGCAGCGCGACCGAAGCCACCATCCCCGACGACCTCCGCGCCGCGATCGAGGCGGACCCACGAGCGCGTGAGACGTTCCAGACGCTGGGGCGCCAGAACCTGTTCGCGCTGGCGTTCCGCACGAACAACATGAAGACGCCCGCGGGTCGCGCGAGGAAGATCGCTGCGCTGGTGGCGATGCTGGCGCGCGGTGAGACCATCGTGCCGGAGCGCGGTGGGCCGTCAAAGGCGGCCCGGCCCGCGACAGAGTAGGCGAGACGGGCCGATCAGCTGCCCTTGCAGACGTCGGCGCAGGTGCCCGTCGCATCGACGCGCACGGCCCGCCCGCCTGCCTAGGCGCGCGTCAGCGCGACGACGAACTCCAAGAAGGCGCGGACCTTGGCCGACATGAGCTGTGCGGCATGATGGTACGCGTAGAGGGGATACGTCTCCTCGGCCCACTCCGGCAGCACTTGAACGAGCCGTCCGTCGGCAAGGAGATCGCGCGCGTGGACCTCGAGCACCTGCGCGATCCCATGTCCGGCGAGGCACGCCACGAGGAGCGCGACCCCGTTCACCTTCAGCTGTCCAGAGGCGTTCACGGGGACGACCTTCTTCCCGCGCACGAATTCCCAGGCGAAATGGCTCCCCGTGGCCGGATCTCGCATCAGGACGCACGGATGCTTCTCGATGTCGCTGGGGCGGCGTGGCACCCCGTGGCGCGCGAGGTACGCCGGCGATGCGCAGGTGACGACGCGCGTTCGCAGGAGCAGGCGAGACTTCAATGCCGACGGCTCCGGGTGACCGAACCGGACGGCGACGTCGAAGCCATCGCGGACCAGATCGCCCATGCGATCGCGCTCGGCGATCTCCACAGAGAGGTCGGGGTGGCGCGCGAGGAACGGTCCCAGGTGGGGTGTCAGCACGAACTGCCCGGCGCTCCCGTCGACGTTCACGCGCAGGAGGCCGCGAACCTTGGCCGAGGAGCCCCCCGCCTCGATCGTCGCGTCCTCGATGGCGGCCAGATGCGGCGCCACCGACTCGTAGTAGCGGAGGCCCTCGTCGGTCAGCGAGATGGATCGGGCGGTGCGGCGGAACAGGCGTACGCCGACGCGGTCCTCTAGGCGCGCGATCGCACGGCTGACCGCGGATTGCGTGAGGCCGAGCGCCTCACCCGCGCGCACGAAGCTCCCGGCCTCCACGACCGCGCGGAGGACGCCGAGGCCGTCCAGCGAGCGCGTGTCGAAACCACGAGACCTACTCTTGGTCATGCTCAGGCTTCCGAGGATACACGTGCAGCAGGCTCGACGGAACTCCAATCTCTCCTGCGACCGGAGCCGCGGCAGCGCGGCGGACAGCTCTTCTACAAGGGGACGCACACCATGCGTGTCTTTGTCACGAGCGGCCGAGCATTTTGCCTGGCTCGCGCGCCTCTTTGCGCTCGACAACCCGGCCTCGAGCACGCGGACGCGAGAGCGGCTGGGATGGAGTCCGCGGCAGCCTGGGCTCATCGCCGACCTCGAGCAGGGGCGTTATTTCGAAACCTGAAAAGAGAGGGCATCACATGATCACGACGAGCGAAGTAAGGTTGGGCACTGGCGGTCCTTCGGTGTTTCCCATCGCCCTCGGGTGCATGGGCATGGGGGCTGGGAGCTGGTACGGGGCAGCGGACGAGGCCGAGAGCATCGCGACCATCCACGAGGCGCTCGAGCGCGGCGTGAACGTCCTCGACACCGGCGACTTCTACGGCATGGGGAAGAACGAGCTCCTCGTCGGCAAGGCGCTGCGAGGCCGCCGCGACAAGGCGCTCCTCAGCGTCAAATTCGGAGCGCTCCGCGGGCCGGGCGGTGAGATGCTCGGGCACGACGCGTGTCCGGCCGCGACGAAGAACGCCCTGGCGCACAGCTTGTCGCGCCTCGGGGTCGACCACATCGACATCTACAGACCGGCACGCCTCGATCCCCGTGTTCCGATCGAGGAGACGGTGGGCGCCATCGCCGACATGGTGAAGGCGGGGTACGTCCGCTACATCGGCCTGTCCGAGGTCGGCGTGGAGACGATCCGGCGTGCGGCGGAGGTGCATCCGATCTGCGACCTGCAAATCGAATATGCGCTGGTGAGCCGCGGCGTGGAAGCCGGCATCATCCCGGCCCTGCGCGAGCTCGGGATCGCGATGACAGCGTACGGCGTCCTGTCCCGCGGGCTGCTCACGGGCGCAAAGCCCTCGGGCGAGGGCGACTACCGCGCACACATGCCCCGCTTCTCCGCGGGCAACGCCGAGAGGAACCAGCCCCTCGTCGATGCGCTCGCGCGCCTCGCGACGGAAAAGGGCGTGTCCCCGGCGCAGCTCGCCATCGCGTGGGTCCGCGCGAAGGGCGCCGCTCAGGGCGTGACGATCGTCCCGACCCTGGGGGCTCGCACGCGCCAACAGCTCGTGGAGGCGCTGTCGAGCCTCGATGTCTCGCTCGACGTATCGGAGGTCGCCGCGCTCGAGGCCGCGGTGCCCGCGAGCGAAATCGTCGGCGCGCGCTACCCGGAAGCCCACATGGCGATGCTCGACAGCGAGCGCTCCCAGCAGAGGCGGCCTGCGCCGTCGAGCGGCCAAGGGCCCTGAAGGGCCGGGCGCCGCCGCCCTGAGCTACCTCGCGCGTCCAGAGGGAGAGCGCGAGCCGGGTGCTCGGCGAGCGCCTCCGCCGCCGCGGCAGCGAGCGTCGCGGCCCGCCGCCCCCCGGCCCGCCGCTCCGCCATGGCGCCGCCATGGGCGATAGCCCGGCGGGTTATTCGTGGAGCGGTTCTTGCGTCGGTGCAGTGTCTTTCATCGAAGCCCGGGAGGCGGAGGAGAGTAGAGCGAACGCGGGCGACCTGTCGATCTTCCGCGAGCGGCGCCGAGCCCTCGCGAGCGGAGCCACCCCCGCGCTCTCCGATGTGTTCCGATGGACTACCATTGCGCCGGAGGAGCGCAGCGAGGAGCCGCTCGAGATGAGCTCGCTCCCCGCATCACCTTTCCGCCAGGAGCCCATGCGAGCTCGCATCTTCGCCGTGCGCGCGGCTCGCGACCCCGCAGGCGCTCGCAGCTTGCCGCGCCGCCCCCCCGCTGATAGCTCGCTGGGCGCAATCAGGAAGCGAGGGGACGTATGAGCGAATACCGAACAATCGCGGCGGCGCCGGTGCTGGTGGCGGCGTTCCGGGATCAGATCTTCGGCGTCGACCCGGCCACCGGGCGCGTGCTCTGGGAGTACAAGCAGGCCGGGGTCGGTTTCTCTTCCACAGCGCTCCTGATCACGCCTGCGGCGATCTACGCGGCGAGCTTCAGCCGCGTCGCCTGTCTGCATTACCCGACGGGCGAGCTGCTCTGGGAGGTGAAGGCCGCCACGCAGGGCCGCGCCACGCTCCTCCTGGAGGGAGACCGGCTCTTCGTCGCCAAGCAGGGCGAGGTGGAGTGTTTCTCGCTCACCGGAAAGAGCCTCTGGCACAACCAGTTCAAGAGCAAGGGGATGGGCCCGGTCGCCCTGGGCGTGCCGGACAATGTGGCGCAGCCGGACGACAAGGACTGACGCTCCCCCGGCGCTACGCCGCCCGCGCCTCCCAGTCGATCCGGTACGCGTGCACGCGCGCCTGCGCCGCCGCGCCGAGCCGCAGGAACAGCGGCAGCGCCCGGTCGCGGAACCACTCGGCCACCGGACCGGCGACCGCCTTGCGGCTGCCGTACCGCCGCGCCTGGCGGACGATCGCCTCGACGCGCGGCCGCCGCAGACGCTCGAAGGCCGCGAACGCCTGCTCCGGCTCGGCCGCGTCCCGGAGCCGCCGCGCGAGGAGCCGTCGCCCCGAGAAGACGACGCTCTGCGAGATCGTGCGCGACAACGTGGAGACGCTGTACGGGGCCATCGACGACGGCGCCATCGCCGTCCGGATACCCAAGCACGCGAAGAAGGAGCTCGAAGCCTACCTCGACCGCGGGCTGCTCTGCCGCGGGTTCGCGCGGCTCCGGTGCGAGCGCTGCGAAGAGAGTCGGCTGGTGACCTCGCCCGAGCTCCGCATCGTGCCCGACCGGGCGCGCGCCGCGGATCTCGGCGTGAGCGTCGAGGCCATCGCGACGACGCTGAACACGCTGCTCGGCGGCGGGCGCATCGCCAAGTACAACGACAACGGGCGCCGCATCGACGTCCGCGCGCGCCTGCTCGCGGAGCAGCGGAGCCGGCCCGAGGACCTCGCGCGCATCCAGGTGAGGAGCGCGTCGGGGGCGCTGGTGCCGCTCACGTCGGTGGTCAGCTACGAGGAGCTCCCCGCGCTGCAGGCGATCACGCGCCGCGATCGCGAGCGCGCGATCTCGATCTTCGGCAACGTCGCGCCGGGGCACTCGCAGGGCGAGGCGGTCGCGCGGGTCGAGGCGCTCGGACGGGACCTGCCGGCCGGCTACCGCCTGGTGCTCGGCGGCCCGAGCGTGACGTTCCGCGCGTCGATGGGCGGCCTCCTCTTCGCGCTCGTGCTCGGGATCCTGGTCGCTTACATGGTCCTCGCGTCCCAGCTCAACTCGTTCCTGCACCCGGTCACGGTGCTGACGGTCCTGCCCCTGTCGATCGCGGGCGCCGCCTTCGCGCTGCTCTTCGCCGGGCAGACCGACGTGCAGGGCCGCGTCGCGCGGCTCCGGACGCGGCGCGCAGGGCGAAGCGCGCCCGCCAGCACGGCGCACCCGGCCACGCCGCAGCCATAGCGGCGCCTTCCCTCCACCGGCGGCGTTACCGGCGTGGCGGCCCCATGGAGATCGTCTGGCCCATCGCGGGCAGCGGCGGACCGGTGATGATCGCCTCGCTGCCGGAGCGCCCGATGGACAGGTGCCTTGCCGATCGGAGCCTCTTGGCCCACCTGTTCGTCCACGAGCTCGACTACCACACGCCCTGCTACCGACAAGACGTGGAGTCGGACCGGCACGGTTTCCGCATCGGCCGCGGCAACATGACAGGCTGGCAGTAGGATTGTGGTCGGGCAGTCCGGCGATGGCCGCGGTCCGGCGTCCACCCCTCTTAACGCGGCGCTCCGAAGGAGCCCTGCCAGCCATGTCCTCCCTCGGGCCCGAAGATACCCGCGGGCCGGTCGATTGGAATTGACACCGGCAATGTGAGCGTTCACATTCCAGTCGAGGACCACCCCTTTGTTTCGGTTTGCTCGGGTCCTCCTGAGCACCGAGCTCTTCGTCAATATGATCCCATTCAGTCAATTTTTACACCGATCCTGTTCGCTCGGTCGTCGCGGAAGCGATTGCTGATCGATGGTGATCGGCGTTTTGCCAAGAGCGATCCAATAGAGGACGCGACAGCCCTCGTTTGTTCGACGGCTGTCGTGAAATCCTGGATGCTGTCCACCGGAGACGATTTCGTCAAGAATCCGGCGATGCTGGCGAAGCGACCGGATGGCAAGCTCGGGAACGAGGGAACCTATGTTGCGGCGGGTTGTGCTAAGACGCTCCTCGGGCGCACCGGTGTCATCACGCCGGCCCCGTCCGGGAGCTCGTCTGAGCCGGGTGGGAGGCACTTTGCCAGGGAGGCGGATCCCGTAAGGAACGTTCTGTCACCTGAGGGGAGTGTGGCGAGTCGCCCTTGACACGCTCGAATCGTTTAGTTTCCTTTTCACCTGATTCCAGTACGTAGGAGACCTGTGATGCAAGATCAAACGTTCAGCCGACTCGCCTTCTGTGTCGCCCTTGCGAGTTGGGTCGCGGTTTCGTGCGCCCCCGCCGAGTCCGACTCGAACAACGACGGAGGGGGCGGAGGCGTCGTAGCGGGCGGAGGGGGCGGAGGCGTCGTAGCGGGCGGAGCGACGACGACCGGCTCCGTTAGTAGCACGAGCGGCAGCGGCGTTGCGACCTCTAGCAGCACCACCGTGGCTGGGACCGGCGGTGACAACAGCGGCGGGAGCGGCGGGGCTGAGCCGACCGGCAGCGGCGGTGCTGGCACGGGTGGCTGGCCCGAAGGAGCCATTCCCATGGGGAACGCGCCTGTGCGGAGCGCGGGGTGCGGCAAGGCAACCACGTTGACGACCAAGGAGTATACGATCTCAAGTTCGGGCCAAAATCGCGTGTACTACGTCGATATGCCCAAGAACTACGACATGAACAAGCCCTACCGGCTGTTCTACACTTCACATTGGATCGGCAGCCGCTGGCAAGACGTCGAGGGGCAAGACTTCTACTTTCTCAAACCGCAGATGGAGGCCGACGGAGAGCAAGCCATTTTCGTGGCCCCCTCCTCGGACGGTGCAACGTGGCAAGAGAAGGACCACGCGCTGTTCGACGACATCATGGCGTTCATGAATGAAAATGTCTGCTACGACACGACCCGCGTGTTCGCGACCGGCTTCAGCTTCGGAGGGATGATCACCTATTCGCTGTCGACGAACCATCAGGCGGAAATCCGTGCGGCCGTGGGCATCGCCCCGGCCAACTACAACATCTGGTTGCCTGAAAAGACGCGGAAGCCCATTGCTTGGATGCACACGACGGGCATGAGCGACGGGACTTGCCCCTGGGTGAACAACGAAGGTCAAAAGAGAGGGGCCAAGTTCATCGCCCTCGAAAAAGCCGAAGACAACGGCTGCACGATTCCGGACAACATCCCGACTTCAAACGGCGCGTACAGCTGCTACGATTTCAAGGATTGCGATCCGGAACATCCGACGCGGGTGTGCACCTTCGGCGGCGGGCACACGAACATCGACGGCAATCCGAACTGGATTCCCATCGAGTCGTGGAAATTCTTCAAGCAGTTCTGACCGACGTCCTCGCCGCGGACGGGGCCCTCGCCCGCGCGTAGCGCCGCGCTCGGGGCGTCTCGCCTGCAGGGGAACAGGGGCCGCCTCCAGACGCCCGAGCCGGGAACCGATTCAGCCCTTCGACTTTACGGGTCGGAACGGGTGCAGGAAGGCCGCCAGGCTCTGCGCGTTGCGCGTCTGCAGGAAGACCTGCCCGGCGGCGGCGGAAGTCGACGCCGTGGTTGGGCTCACCGGGATGTGGGTGTGCTCGGGGAGGTAGAGCGAGTCGAAGCCGCGCGCCTCTACGGCGCGCGCCAGCTCTACGATGCCGATACCGCGATCGATGACGAAGTGGTAATGCCGCAGCGCATGGGCTCTCTTACCACGTCGCCGTAGCGCACAGCGCGGGAAGAGGAAGCGGCGCTCCTACGGCGCTCGCCGCGGCGCTCCGCTTCAATCCTTCAGGGCGATCTAAGCCCCAGGCATCTTGAGGCCGCGCTCGTCCATCACGGCTTTGTTGCGCGCCTCGCTCTTCGCGTACGCCGGGCGGGCTCTGACCCGCTCGGCATACCCGGTGAAGCTCGGGCGCGGCTCGAGCATCTTGAAGTCGAGCATGTACGCGATGGTGCCGCCGAAGATGACGTCGGCCATCGAGAACTCCTTGCCGAGGACGAAGTCACGGCCAGAGATGGCCGATTCCATCGTCGCGATCATGTCGTCGTAGTTGCCCCAACCGGCGGAGCCGGTGCGGAACTCCCAGTTGCCGGCCTTGGCCATCGAGCCGGGCTCGATGACCGAGGGGGCGAAGAGCGACCAGCGAAAATACGTGCCGCGCGCCGCGTCGTCGAGCTTCGGCGCGAGGCGGCCCGGGGCATAACGATCCGCGAGATAGAGGCCGATCGCCGCGGATTCGGTGACGACGGTATCGCCGTCGACGAGCAAGGGCAGCTTGCCCATCGGATTGAGCTTCGTGACGTCCTCCTTCTTCTGGTCGCCGGCCATGATGTCGACGAACTTGAGCTTGTACTCGACGCCGACTTCCTCGAGCATCCACACGGTGTTGGCGGCGCGCGAAAACGGGTGGTGGTAAAGAACGATGGCCATGGTGGTGTCTCTTTCTCCGTTCGTTTCCGCCGGTCGGTCGGCGGCGCGACGGAGGCTACCAGAGGCCGGCCCCGTTGGGCGCGGCGCCAGGTGCGGCAGGGTTGAATTCCTCTGCCCGCCGCGTTCATGGCTCCCGCCTCGGCGCGTGGCGACCTCGACCGCTACCCGGCGATGATCACCGGCTCGAGCCGCGGCCACACGAACGAGAGCGCGCAGGCGCCGCGTCGGCGCCTCCAAAGCTCGTCCAGCGGGCCGAGCACGCGGGCCTGCGCCGCAGGCTGCTTCGTTCAGGCGGCCACCTGGATCGACCGGTTGTTCTGGCGGGATTTCTGACCCGCGGAGCTAGCCCGTCCGGTCAGGCGGCGGCGTGCGGGCAGCAGCGCGGTATGGCAAGCGCTCTCGCCGCGGCAAAGCCGCCGGATGGCCCCGCTGCGGGCGTGGCGAGAGCGGTAGCGGCCGCGCTCTCACGCCGTGTCCCGCGGCGCGCCGACGAACGCGCTCTCGTCGTAGTGGCTCCGCGGGTTCCACGCAGCGTAGCCCGCGCAGCCGGCGTCGTCGTTCGCGCGGATCTGCTCCTGGATGTGCCACGGCGTGTACTCGTACCGCTGCATGGGGCGCGAGCTGTCCAGATCGAACGCCTGGATCCAGCTGCGCAGCAGCCCGATGCGCCCGGGAAGCGCTGCCACCCTGCGCCAGCCGGCCGAGAGCGAGGCATACAGGGTCTCGTAGGGGTGATGCGCAGGGTTCGCGAACCCGAAGCTGCCAGGGCCCCAGTGCGATGGGTACGGCATCGGCATCACGTAGTCGAAGAGCTCCACGGCGTCCTCCAGCCGCTGGCCTATCCCCTCCTGCGGCCCGAGCAGCGTGAACCCGAAGACATCCGCGGAGATCGGGCGAGACGCCGCATTGCCGACCTCCGCGCGGAGGAACTCGAAGAAAGCGCGGATCGTCGGCACTCTCTCCTCGATCGGCGTCCGCGACCGCGGCTCGCGCGCGGCGCCATAACGCACATAATCGTAGTTCACCTCGTCGAAGCCGGCGTCGTACGCCCGGAGCGAGATCTCCGCGATCTCGTGCCATCGCGGCTGCGAGCCCGGGTCGTACCAGCCCCGCGAGCCGCCCTTGAACGCGACGAGCCGGGCGATGACGTAGATGCCGGCCTCGCGCAGGGCGCCCAGCTGGGCCCTGGTCACCTCGTCACGCTCGAAGAGGAGCGCGCCACCCTCCGACCGGATATCGATCACCAGGGAGTTCAGCTCTGTCCGCTGGACCAGGGAGGAGAGCCGATTCAGCCGCTCCACGTTCCTCCCCGCCGCGAAGTTCACGTAAATCGCCTTGGTGATCGTGGGCATGCTGTTCCCCCCGGCGAGGGGAGAGCACGTCCCCGGCCAAGGGAGCACCGGGCGCGCCGGAACGCCGCGCGGGCCCTACGCGGCTTCCCGGATCCGCGCCACGCTGGAACCCCGCGAGCTCCCGCGCCCCGGGTCACCCCCGCATCGCCTGGATCGGGCTGATCCGCGCAGCGCGGAGCGCCGGGAAAAACCCGCCGAGCAGGCCCATCACCGCCGCGATCGCCACCGACGTCAGCAGGATCCCGGGCGTCGGCTCGAACGTGAACACGACCTCCGACCAGCTCGCGAAATTGACGGTCGAGAAGCGCACGAACCTCATCCCGAGCGCGGCGAGCACGCCGAGCGCCCCGCCCGCCAGCGCGAGGAGGACCGACTCGATGAGGAACGACACGAGGATGCTGAACCGCGAGAAGCCGAGCGCCCGCAGCGTGCCTATCTCGCGCTGCCGGTTGGCGATCGACGAGTGCATCGTGATCATCGCGCCGATCATGGCGCCGATCGAGAAGAACACCGCGATGAGCACGCCCATCACCTTGATGAACATGCTCGTCCCCTCGGACTGCTTCTCGTAATAGACGCTCTCGCGCATCACCTCGAGCCCGAGGTTCCGGTTCTGCTCGATCGACGCCTCGAACGCGTCGAACTTGCTGGCCGAGGCGAGCCGCGCCCGCACCGCAGAGACGCCCCCCTCGCGGCCGAACGCCGAGCGGGTCGTGTGCAGGTCGGCCCAGATCTCGGACTCCGACGAGGAGCCGCCGTCCTCGAACACCCCGACGACCTTCACCGGCCGGTTCTTTCGCAGCTCGAACGACTCGCCGATCGACAGGCCCTTGAAGCGGCCCCTGATCGCCTTGCCCACGATCACCTCGTCCGTGCCCGGCTGCGCCGGCCGGCCCTCGATGATCTTCACCTGCGAGCGGAACGCGAGCACGTCGTCGGGCACCCCGCGCACCTGCACGTTGGAGATGCCGTCCGTGCCGAGCTTCTCGAGGAGGATGACCGCCACCACCTCCCCCACCCCGTCCGGCTTGCCGTCCTGCCGCTTCGCGACCTCGGCGCTCGCGAGGATCACGCCGATCTGCTGCTCCTCGATGCTGCTCACCATCTCGGCGTCGGAGCCCTTCCGCATCACGATCGCGACGTCGTCCCGCGCGGTGCGCCCCAGGGTGCGCTCCACGCTGTTCGAGAGCATCAGCACCGACGCGAACACGAACACGACGAGGCCGAGACCGGACGCCGTAGCGAGGGTCGTCGTCTTGCGCACCACCAGATTTCGAACGTTGTAGGCGACGGGGATCATGAGCGCTCTCTCCCGCTTTCAGGGTGTCGAAGACAGGCTGCGTGGTCGCTCACGCCACGCGCCGGAGCGCGTCGGTGACCGAGAGTTTCGAGGCGTTGTACGCCGGGATGAGCGACGCGACGAGCGACAGCCCCATCGAGAGCAGCACCGCCATGACCATCGTCGAAGGCTCGATCCGGAAATAAGGGAACCAGGCGCCCATCTCCTCCTCCAGCCACCGGCCCAGCCCGAGCTCGACGATCGGATACGAGACCACGAGCCCGAGGAACCCGGCCAGCAGCCCGATGGTCGCCGCCTCCCCGATGATGAAGATCCTCACGTGCTTCGGCTCGAACCCGAGCGCGCGCAGCACGCCGTACTCCCGCGTCCGCTCCCGGACGCCCATGGCGATCGTGTTGCCGAGGATCATCATCATGATGAGAAGGATGATGACGGACACGACGTTGAGCGCCGTCAGCACGGCCGACATCATCGCCATGAACGACAGGTTCATCGCCCGCTCGCTCATCGTCGCCGTCTGGACGTCCTTCTCGTCGAAGATCTTGTCGATCGCCGCGCTGATGTCCGCGCTCCGCGACGGGTCGTCGATCCGGGCGGCCATCCAGCCGATCTGGTCGCGCTGCCGCTCGGGGAGCGACTCGTTCAGGTAGTCGTAGTGAAAGATGAACTGCGACCTGTCGATCGACTTGCGCGTCGCCGTGTAGATCCCCGAGACGTTGAACTGCCAGTTTCCGGGGTAGATCGTCCCCTCCAGCGTCACCGTGTCGCCCGGCTTCACCTTGAGCCGGGTCGCGAGGACGTCGCCCAGGATGGCGCCCTTCCTGTCGCCCAGCCACCGCTCCATGTCCTCGGGCGAGACGACCATCTCATCGTAGACCTTGAAGAAGGTCTTCGACTCGACGGCCATCGAGGCGAAGAAATTGTTGGCGTCGCGCGGGTCCTTGGCGCCGAACCAGCTCATGAAGGACCCCTCCGTCACGCCGGGGACCTCGCGGACCGTGTCCATGTAGCGCTTCGGCAAGGGGAGGATGAACGAGATCTTGTGCCGCGTCGCGATCCGGTCCTTCGCGGCGTGGTCGGCGGCGACGTTCCACGCCGAGAGCACCGTCCGGAGGAGCACGAACGCGAGCACCGCCACCACCGCGCCGATCACGGTCAGCAGCGTCCTGAACTTGTTGCGAAGGACGTTCCTGGCGGCGACGGAGACGAGGTTCATGACAGGTTCCCCTTGTCGAGCCGGCGCGTCACCGTCGCGCGCTCGGCGGCCTGCGGATCGTGCGTGACCATCAGGATGGTCTTCTTGAACTCCTTGTTGAGCCTCTCCAGGAGGGCCAGGATCTCGTCGGCGCTCTTGCGATCGAGATCGCCGGTCGGCTCGTCCGCCACGATGATCGTCGGGTCGTTCACGATCGCCCGCGCGATCGCGACCCGCTGCTCCTGGCCGCCGGAGAGCTGCCGGGGATAATGGCCCATCCGCTCCTCGAGCCCGACGACGCGAAGGGCTGTCTGCGCGCGCTTCCGCCGCTCGGAGGCCGAAAGGCTCGTGAGCAGGAGCGGCAGCTCGACGTTCTCGACCGCGGTGAGCACCGGCATCAGGTTGTAGGCCTGGAAGATGAAGCCCATCGTCCTGGAGCGGAAGCGCGCCAGCTCGCCGTCGCTCATCCGCGTGAGGTCCTGCCCCGCCACGCGCGCCGAGCCGCGCGTCGGGCGATCGAGCCCGGCGATCAGGTTCAGCAGCGTCGACTTGCCCGATCCCGAGGGCCCCATCAGCGCCTCGTACGACCCCTCCGGGACGTCGAGCGTGATGTTGTCGAGCACCACGATCGGCTCCTTGTCGCGGAAATAGCTCTTGCCGACCCCCTGCAGCTCGACAATGGGCTTCGGCTTCCCGTCGCGATACCCCTCGGTCATTCGCTCCCCTTTTCCTTCTCTTTGATCTTCTGACCGTCCGCGAGCTCGGCGGACGGCCTCGCCACGAGGCGCGCCCCCGGGGCCGGGCCGTCGAGCAGCTCCAGCCCGCCGGGCGCGGGGCCGCCCACCTTGATGGGCACCATCTTCACCTGGCCCTCGTTGACCACGAACACCACCTTGGCGCCGCCCCGCTCGACCACCGCGGCCTCCGGGACGACCCGCTTCGGCGGCTCCTTCATCGCCTCCTCGGACAGCGCCTCGGCGAGGAAGCTGACCCGCGCGCTCATCTCCGGCAGCGCCTCCTTCGGCTCTCCGACGAACTTCACCTTCACCGGGATGGTCGCCTTGGCGCGGTTCACCCGCTTGCCGATCTCGAGCGTCGTGCACCGGTGTCGCTTCGAGGGATACGCGTCGAGGACCACCTCGCACGGCTTGCCGGGCTCGACGAGGTAGAGGCGCGTCTCCGGGACATCGGTCTCGACGACGAGCGACGTGAAGTCGGCGATCTCGACGAGGTGCGGCAGCTCGAGGCCGACGACCTCCCCGACCTCCGGCGGCTTCGACATGATCGTGCCGCCGATCGGCGCGACGATCTTCCGATCGGTCAGCGTGACCCGGAGGCTCTCGACGTCGGCCGCAGCCGCCTTGACCTCGGCGTCGGCCGCCGCCGCCGACTGCGTGAGCGAGTGCATGCGCGCGGTGAGATCCTCCATCGACGCGCGGCCGGTCACCTGGCGCTCGACGAGCAGCCGCTCCCGCGCAAGCTGCTGCTCCACCTCGACGATGCTCGCCCTGGAAGCCGCGGCGCGCGCCCGCGCCGCAGCGACCTTGGCCTGGGCCGCGGCCACGAGGCTCTTCTGGTCGGCGTCGTCGAGCTCCACGAGCAGGTCGCCCTGCTTCACCACGTCGCCTTCCTTGACGTGCACCCGCGCGATGCGGCCGGGGAACTTGGCCCCGACCTTGGACACGACCTGCGGGACAACGTACCCGGTCGACGTCACGGAGATCGACGCCTGCGCCGGCGAGACCAGCGCGACCTCCGTGGTGGTGACCTCGGTCTTGAAGATCGCGCTCTGCGCCCTGGGCAGGGCGAACGCGGCGGCGCCGGCGACCGCCGCGAGCACGACCGCGGCGACGAGGACGGTGCGGAGCGGGCTCCGCCGATCGGGATCGACGTCCCGCTGGATCCGCAGCGAGGCGAGATCCGAGCTGAGCTGGTCGGACACGGCGTCTCCTTAACACGCTTCCGGCGTCGCGTTGAACTTCTATCGCGCATTTCTGACGCGCGGCGCCACCCGCGCCCGACGCGCAGGACGCCGTCTCGCGCTCGGCCCTGGAGCGGCGCTTGCTTCGTATCGAAATCGCCTCCCGCCGTGGCAATCCGCCCGTCCAGACGACAATGCGCCGCGCGGCTGTGCCCCCTGCGCCTCACCCGTGGCTGTGCGCTCCCTGGCGTGCAGCGGCGCTCCGGCCCTCGCGCGAAGCGCGCGGCGGGCCTCACGTCCGTTGGCTGGCGCACCGGCGCATCGCTCCAGCGATGGAGCCGGAGCGGAGCGAGAGGAGGGAAACCGCTACAAGGTATCGAAACTATAAGCATTTATCGAACCAACGCTCCCGAACGACGGCGCCGCACAACGGCGGAAGTGCCAATCACCGAGATCCACGCGGCGGAGCAGGCGGAAGGTGCGCTCCGCGCCACACACGGGGTGGGATTGGTGCCTGCGGCGCTGTGCGCCCCTGTCTGTGTCGACGCGGGGCGCGGGGCCGCGGTGCGGCGATGGTGCGAGATGCGCGCCTTGCGCTCCCGGGCTCCCGAGACCAACACCCTGTCTCGACGCCCCGACGCCGCACGTCTACGCTGTCACGATGGGTTTTGTCGCGAGCCTTTTCATCGTCTACGGGGTCGCCGGGGTGGTGCTGGGTGTCGCGGTCGCCATCGCGATCGGGCGCTGCCTCCACCACCGGCGGCGCTCGCAGATCGCCGCGTATGCGCGGAGCCCGTCGGCATCACCCGGCGCGATACGCGAGGGGTTTGCGCTCCTGCGCGGCGAGGTGAGCGCGGAGGACGCCGCGCCGGGAGACGCGGTGATCGCGGTCGAGATCCCGTGCGGCGGCCAGGCCGGCGCCGCGCCGAGCGCGTGTCAGACGCGGGCGCGCGCGTTCTCGCTCCGGCTCGCCTCGGGCGCCACCGTGCGGGTCGAGCCGGCGAGCGGCAGGCTCAGCCTCGACACCACCTTCGTCCCGACGAGACGTGGCGGCGCGCCCGCCTACGTGTCCGAGGTCCGCCCCGGCGACACGATCTACATCGCGGGCTCCGTGCGCCGCGAGATCGACGCGAGCGCCGCCGGCACGGGCTACCGCGACGCCGCGCGGGCCTGGGTGCTCCGGGCGCCCGCGCACGGCAGCCTCTGCGTCGCCTCGGAGACGGTCATCGCCCACCACGCCCAGCGCGCGCGGTTCCACCGCTCCTGGGCGCTCGCGCTCGGCGGGGCGCTCGCGGCGCTTCACCTCGGCCTGTTCCGCGCGTTCCACGCGAGCGTGCTCGGCACCGTCGAGTCGGCCGGGACCATCGACATCGGCCCGGCCGCGCTCGCGCTCTTCTTCGTCGGCGCCGCGGCGCTCACCTACCGCACCCTGGCCGAGCAGACCTCTCCCTGGATCGAGCTCCGCGTGGATCGCTCCAGGGCGGCCTAGCACAGCGTCGCTCAGGCTCCTCCCTGGTTCCGCGTCCGCGGCACGCCCCCCGTGGAGGGAGGTCGTCACGCGTGGCAGGGCCGGGCTGATGTCCGAGCCTCGATAACGTCCTATCGAGGGGGCGCCCCCGTTGCCGGGGCTCGCGTCTCCTGGAACCGGACCCCTGCGGTTCACAGCCGGCTCTTCCGAGCCAGGCGGACGAGAGCATCGGTGTTCACCAGGCTCGTTGGGTCGCCCTCGGGCCACGACGCCCTCGTCCCCTCCCCCCCGCTCACCAACGTGGTTGTCCTCGTCGTGATCGTGGTCGTGGTCGTCAACGGCTCGGATTCGGTTGCGCGGAGTCGAACGGAGGCGGAGACGATCGTCGACGAATGCACTCGAGCACGCCCGCCATGGCCATCAAGGACCTTGCCCGGAAAAGCCCATGAGCCAACCTGGGCGTCAACGCGCCGTGACGCGCCGCTTCACCGGGCGCGGCCGGCCCTCGACAGTTTTCCGGCGTCAGCGCTCCGTGATCACCCGTCCCCCACGGGGATCACCGTTCGAATGCCTCGCTCCCGAGATCTCCGCATGGTCTCAAGTACCGGTCCGAGATTGACCAGCAGTCTGCACGCTGACATATTCGTCCATCACGGAATGCCACTCGCTCGGCAGCGCTTGAGCGCAAGTAAAACGGCGCCACCTGTGACGCGTGCAGCTTCCGCAGCCACAGATTACGCAATGTTAAATCAACATTGAAGGCACATTCCATCAGAATGCGACAGAATCCGTAGTGCGTCTGTCGCACATGGTTTGCGGCGAGATCACGCCGCAACGCTGACGTTCTGCCACGTTCCCTGGAGGGAGCGCCGACCCGGGCACGGCCATGAGGCAAGCCAGGGCATGGCGCGCCATTGTCGACGTTGAAGGTGCGCGCGCGAGCGTGCCTGAGAGGAAAGAACATGTCAATCCCGAACCCTTACATCATCAACATCGACCTGTTCTGGCCCAACATGAACCGTCCGACTCAGAACGAGATCGCGCGCGTGAGGGCATTCGATATCGACGGCTCTACCGAGACGGAGGTAGGCCAGAGCGACTACGACCCGGAGACCGGCGGCTGGCCGGTGGTCCTGCAGCGCGTCGCGGTGTTCGCCTCGACACGAGAGACGGCGAATCTGCGATTCAGGATCTATAGCGCGAACGGGCAGGAGGTGGGCTGGACGCAGACGTTCAACGCGATCCAGAGCGGGTCGAGGGTGCGCATCATCATCGGCCAGAGCGCCGAGCTCGTGAGCGTGAGCGGCGCGACCTGGACCGCATCTTCGCGCAAGCACCGCGCCTTCGGCACCGTGCGGAACACGATCGGTCTCGCCGCTTCGGGCATCGTCGTCGAGGCGTATCACGTCGGCTGGACGAGCGGCGGCGTCGACGAATTCCTGCTCAGCACGGCGGAGAGCGACGCAGGCGGAAACTTCGAGATCCTCTACAGCCCGCCGCCGGTGGCGAGCGCGTCGATCCCGATCGGCACACCCGCAGGACAGATCAACCTGATCCTGTATGCGAACGAAAAATTGAATCCGGAGGGAACGGAGCTGCGGAGGCTATCGTCCTCGGAGGTGATCTACAATGCCGCCCGCGAGCAGCAGCTCGACGTGGTGATCGATCGCGTGGTCGCCAACGCCGACTGCGAGTACGAGCGCCTGGTGACGGGGCTGAAACCCAGCCTGGGGGTCTCAGAAGCCGCACAGCAGTCGACCGTACGCAAGCTCGATGAACGCCCAGATTTCCTGACCCTGGTCGCTCGCTCGAGCGGCTTCGATGAAGCGCTGGTCCGCGCCTTCGTTCGCTCCTGGCTCATCGCGAAGGAGATCGACACACAGCTTCCTCCCTCGACGCTGAGCGCGCCCATGTCGCGGGAAGTCATCTATTCGCTCGTGCGCGCCGGGCTCGGCGACAACCTGCGCGCGCTGCTCGACGTGAGTCCCGACAAGTTCTTCCAGACGCTCGTCGCCGCCGTCCACCGCGGGATCATCTCCGCAGCCATCGAGGTCGACATCTATCCGACCCTGGTCGACAGCTGGCGAACGGTGCTCGCGAAGTTGATGAATTTCGTCCCGTTGGACGGGAGCAGAGACCGTCCGTGGCAGCAACAGCTGCTCGAGCTCGTGTTCGGCAAGGAAGAGCGATTCCCCCAGATTCTGAGCTTCAGGCAGACCTCGTTTGGGACCGCAACCACGGCGCACCAGGTCGCGATGCCTTCGGCGGTCACGGCCGGCGACCTGCTCCTCGTGATGTTCGCCGCCCACGATGGGCCGGCCGTGACGACACCGGCCGGTTGGACGCAATTGTGGACCGACATCCATGGTCTGGATGGCAGTGTTCGCCTGAGCGGCTACGCCAAAGTGGCGACGGGAAGCGAGGGCGGCACCCTCGTCAACTTCCAGACCTCGTCCGCACGACAGGCGGCCGCGCATGTTTATCGGGTTGCCAAGAACAGCTGGAAGGGAACGATATCAGGAAGTGTCACCGTTTCAGCATCGGCCTCTGGACTGAGCGCCCAGGCCGATCCGCCGTCGCTCACCCCCGCGACAGGCACCACGGAGACCCTGTGGCTCCCATGCGCTGCGTTCGTTGGTGCGTCAGTCGTGACATCGTGGCCCGCCAACTACACTGCACACAATTTCACGAGTTCGTCAACGAACCCTGGAAATTGCTCGCTGGCGTCCGCCGCACGTGAAGCGGCGGCCACCAGCGAAAATCCCCAGCCCTTTACCGTCGCTTCGGCCGGTACGTTGTGGCTGACGCGGACCGTCGGAATCCAGGGCCTGCCCGCGGCGGAGAACCCGTTCAGGGCCAAGAAGGAGGCGCTCATCGGCGCGCACTTCGACAACCTCGGGGAACTCCCCGGGCTGCTCGCGGCGCTGGTCGATGACGAAGTGTTGACCGAGCAGCAGGCGGAGGACATCACGTTCGTGTTCGAGATGTACGAGAAGGTCGGCCGCTATTACCCGATCGTCGCCGCCGTGTACGCCTACAAGGCGAGCTCGGACTGGCGAACGATCGAGGATCTCGCCACGGTGACGCTGGACGGCGCGCACCCGAACTGGACCGACTTCGCCTCCAGCTCAACCAGCTACAATGACGGCCGATACCCCGGCGATGTTCCGGGGTTCAACAGCACGTACGGGCAAGGAGCTGTCTACGCGAGGCGCCTCTACGACCTGTTCGGCAAGCTGAGCCCGCAGCGTCGCTTCGTCTCCCGCATTCAGGGGACGCCCACCCTCGTGGCGGTGCGCCAGTTCTTGACGGATCACCCCGACTTCAGCCTCGAGAAGGGCGACATCGACGACTACCTCGCCGAGAGCGAGCTCACGCTGAACGCCGACACCGTCGGCTCGATCAAGCAGCTCCAGCGCTTGTTTCGCTTGACCCCCGATTTCGACGCGGCCGCTCACCTCATCGGCCAGGCGCTCGACTCCGCGGTCCAGATCGCACGCATCCCGGAAGACCGATTCGTGGCCGATCATGAAGAGCACGTGGGTGGCCTCACGGCGGCGCGCGATATCCACCGCACAGCATCCCATTACGCGAACGAGATCCTCACGACGCTGGTCAAGTTCCACCCGAGCCTGAACGAGATCGGCGGGCTGAGCGCCGTACCGGGGCCTGTCAATTTCTCCGTGCTCGATCCGACGCACGGCTACACCGCCGGGCTCGTGACATCGCCTAGCCCGGCAATTTCGGGCAAGTTCCCGAACTGGATCACCCTGTTCGGCGACCTCAACAAATGTGCTTGTAAGCACTGCCAGACGGTGCTGAGCCCCGGCGCGTACTTGATGGACCTGCTGGAGTGGGTCGACGGCGCGCCCAAGAGGACGCTGTTCGAGCGCCGGCCCGACCTCGAGGACATCGAGCTCACCTGCTCCAATACGAACACGGTCTTGCCTTATATCGACATCGTCAACGAGGTCCTCGAAGCGGTCGTCGAGCCGCTCGAGTTCACCATCGGCCTCACGCCCGAGACGATGAACCAGGCAAAGGACGGCGTCGAGGGGGCGCTCGGCGCGCTTCGCAGCGCGGTTCTCGCCGAAGGGTACGTGCTCAGCGAGCGCGCGGTCGCCAATCAGAGCGCCGCCTATACCGAGCCGAGCAAAGAGTGGATCGTCGAGGACGATGCCGTCCGCTTCAGAATCCGGGGCAACGCCGCGCCGCTCACGGTCTATCCAGCGCTCCAGACCAACGGAGCGAACGACTCGCTCGAGGTGTTCCCGGAGCACTTCAACCGCAAGACGTACGACACGCTCGCGCAGGCCGTCTTCCCGTTTCATCTGCCGCTGGCGCTCGGCAGGGAAGAAATCGACATCTTCCTCAAGCAGAAGAACATCCGAAAGCATGAGATCCTCGAGGCATTCTCGACGAGCAACGCCGACACGAAGCTCCTGGATCCGAACATCGCGCTCGCCTACCTGAACCTGACGCCCTCCGAGGCTCAGGCGATCCTCGGCGCGGAGCGCCCGGTGTCGGAGTACTGGGGCTTCGTGATCCCGCCCGACGCCCACGAGGTGACCATCCGGCGGCCTGACAAACCCACCCTCAAGATCACCGCCACGGAGCCGGCCCCGGGGGACCCGGACACGAGGCCGGCCTGGGTCAAGCTCGTGACGCTGGTGCCCGTATTCCTGCACCGCGCGGGCCTGAGTTACCAGGAGCTGCTCGACCTGCTGGATACCCGCTTCGTCCACCTCCAGGCCGCCGATCAGCACGGGATCCACGTCGTATCGAGCACAGACGAGCTCGTCGAGTGCAACTACAACGAGTTCCAGATCGCGCACCTCACTACGGATACGCTGCGGCGCGTCAGCTTCTTCGTCCGGCTCTGGCGCAAGCTCGGCTGGAGCATGCGCGAGCTCGACGTCTATCTGATGAGCCTCGAGGGCGGCAACATCCCCGCCAATCTCGTCAGGCTCGCTCAGGTGAAGCGCCTGGTCGACTCGCTGAAGCTCCCGCCGCTCGACGTCGTCGCGTGGTGGGCGAACCTCGACACGCGTCGCACCGGGCGAATCGAGAAGAGCCGCTTCGACGAGGTCTTCCTCGTGGGCGCCCCGAGCCAGGCCGAGTATCAAGGGCTCGAGCGGGTGCGGATCGGGGCGACGGTCAACCTCGCGACGGTGACGGATGACGAGGACTATCCGGCGCACCTCCGCGCGGCCCTCCGTCTGAATTCGACCGATATCGAGCGGCTCTGGGGGGAGGTCATCGTCTCAGAGTCGGTCACGAACCTCGGGCTGGCCGAGCTCACGGAGATGCACCGGGTAGCGACGCTCTCGAGGGCGATGGGGCTCTCGGTCGCCGAGTTCTACGACCTCACCGCGCTCGTGGGCAGCCCGTTCGTGGAGGAGGTGACCGATCTCCAGGCGGCCATCCTGAACACCTACGCCGTCATTCGAGAGCTCGAGCGAGCTCGGGCGACGCGCATGTCCGCCGCCGAGATCGCCTATTATCTGCGCCATGAGAGCGCGCCGGGCGCTCCGTTCACGCCCGCGGCGGAGGACATGGATCGCGCCGCTCAACGGCTCTCGGCGGCAGCGGCGGAGATCGAAGCGACCTACCCGGAACAGATCCCTGACGCGGCCGCGCTGGTCGCTGCGCTCACCAAGGTCATGCCGGCCGAGAAGGTCGTGCGGGCGATCCAGATCGTCGAGGGGCCGCCTGCGCCGCCCAACCTGGGCGACTTCGCTACGCAGGCGGAGTACGATGCCGCGCTCGCAGCCTACGAAGCGGTGCACGCACCGCTCTCGCAGCAAAACCTGAACTTCCTGGCGCGCTATTTCCTTCGGTTCTGGTCGGCGACCCCCGACTTCGTTCCCCTCGAACAGCTGGTCACCTACGACGCGGGTCTCTCGCGCGTGCTGCGCTACAAGCTCGTGTGGGATCGGCTCCGCGCCTACCTGGTCGACCAGGCGCGGGCGGCCTCGGCTCTCACCGTGGCTGCCGAGTCCATGGACCTCGCCCGTGATGAAACCGAGACGCTGCTCACGAAGGCGCTCCGGAGCTTGACCACGGACTTCTCCCCCGCCCTCCACGACTGGAAGAGCTTCATGAAAGGGGGCTGGAATACCGCGGTGCCCGGGGAACTCAGGGCCTCCGTGGTCATCCCGCGGGACGACGACTACGGGTTCATCATCTCGGTCAGCTTGCCGGTGGCGCCCAGCATCGAGGTCGCCTTGTGGATCGACGGCAAGCAGCGCATCACCTATGGGTTCAACGAGGTTCAACAGAACAGGCACTATCTCCACGATGCCCTGAGTCTGAAGGCGGGCACGGTCCTCGACGTGCGTATCACCTATAGCAACGCTGAGGACGTCGCGCTGCTCTGGCAAGTCGGCAACGCGGACGTGGTCCCCGTGCCCGCGAGCGCCATCGTCCCATTCCGGACGGATGTCTACACCAAGCTGTTCAAGGCTGTCGGGCTCGTCAGAGGTCTCGAGCTGAAGAAGCCAGAGCTGAGATATCTGATCGAAGCGGACAGCTCGATCGGGCTTTCGCTCAACGCGCTCCCCGCGCGCGACGCCGACGCGGATGTGCCGTGGTCGGCGCTCGCGGGCTTCATCGATCTGCTCGACCTCCAGCGTTCGGTGGAGCTCAAGACCAAGACCCTGTTCGAGTTCTGGAGCGAAGGTGGTGGCGCTGCCGAGGCGCAGGCCGACGTCGTGGCTGCTCTCACGGGATGGAGGCTCGAAGACATTCTGGCCGTCTTCGACCTGCTCTCCCCGGCTCCCCCCCCGCCGCCGCCCTGGCATAGCTATGACCTCTCGGAGACGCTCAAGCTCTGGCAGCTGCTCAGGGCGACGATGCGGATCGTCCGGCGGCTCGAGCTCAACGCGAGCCAGATCATCGACCTCCTGCTCAGCCCAGCGCCGACCATCGGCGCCGCCGTTCAGCTCAGGAACGCCTTCCGATCGCAGTTCAGCAGGGATGCCTGGAAGGAGGTCTTCAAGCCGCTGCGCGACCCGCTCCGGCGACGCCAGCGGGACGCGCTCACGGGATACCTCACGACCGGCGCCGTCGAGGTCGATGGCGTGAACGGCGAGCAGAAGCCCGACTTCGTCGACGAGAACGACCTCTTCGCTCACTTCCTGATCGACGTCGAGATGGAGCCCGACACGCTCATCTCGCGTATCCGGCTCGCTTTGAACGTCGTGCAGCTCTTCGTCCAGCGCGTCTTCCTCGGGCTCGAGGACAACGCCTCGCTGATCCAGCTCGAGCAGGCCAAGGACCAGTGGGCGTGGATGCAGAACTACCGGGTCTGGGAGGCCAACCGCAAGGTCTTCCTCTACCCCGAGAACTGGATCGAGCCGGAGCTGCGCGACGACAAGACCGAGTTCTTCACGGAGCTCGAGAACGAGCTCGTCGAGGGCGACATCACGCACGAGCGGGGCCTCACGGCCCTCCAAAACTACCTGGAGAAGATGAGCGAGGTGTCGAACCTCGAGGTGGTAGGCACCTACGCCGAGGAGGTCTTTTCTGCCGGCGTCAATCACGTCCTTCACGTCGTGGGGCGCACGCGCTTCCAGTCACGGAGCTTCTATTACCGGACGTTCCAGGCCAAGCAGTTCCACGACGGGATCTGGACGCCGTGGAAGAAGATCAACCTCGATATCAACGCCGACGTCGTCGCGCCGGTCGTCTTCAATGGGCGCCTCCACCTGTTCTGGCCCCTGGTGCAGAGCAAGCAGAAGCCGAAGCCCCTGCCGGCGAACAAGAACCACGTGGACGGAGACAACGCCGGAGCCGTGCACGCCGAGTTCCAGGCGGAGATCCGCCTCATGTGGAGCGAGTACCTGGCCTCGGAGAACAAGTGGCTCAAGCCCAAGCTCTCCAAGAGCCGCGTGACCGATGACGACGCGGAGACGATCTTCGATCGCGAGCTCGGCGAAGACAAGCCCCGGACGGCGGGCTACCACCTGCGTGTCGCCGTCGCGAGCAGCGAGTACGTGTCGGTGGATGTCGTCAAGACGAACATTCCGAGTGCGGACGGCGTGAGCCGGGGCGATTCGCTCGCCGAATGGCTCTGGAAAGACAAGAACCTCCTCAGACCGAAGCGGCTCGGCACGTTCGCCATCTGGCACACGGGCGACGACACGCTGGGGTCCAGCGACCTCGTGCTCAAGGTGGGAGAGAGCTGGCCGGAAGGAACCCTGCTCGTGCAGAACGCCGCCGTCGAGGTGGATTACATCGTCCACGCCAGGAACGCCGGCGATGAGCTTCGATTCCTGGGCAACGCGCCGTTCTTCCGGAGGACCCCGGGCGCCTTCCGCGTCTTTGGCACGAACTTCCCCTATCTTGGCAGCGCCGAGCTCAAGCCCTTCTTCTACGAGACACCCTCCACGAGCTTGTTTGCCGTGAGCAAGGGGGTCGTGACGCAGTCGGGCCTGAGCCGGGAAAAGACGCAAGTCGCCTCGTTCTCGACGTTCAACCATCCGCTGGTGACGGAGGTGCGAAAGCGCCTGCAGGCGTTCGGGCCGGAAGGCATCATGAACCGCGCGACGCAGGCGCTGCCCATCGCCGACAACCGGTACTACTCGAACTACTACTACAACTACTACGGCCACCTCTACCTGGGCTACCACATCGCCGGCGACAGGCAGGCCTGGGGTACGACGCAGCGCCTGATCGAGACGGAGCTCCACCCGACGCGCAGCGTGAAGCAGCCGTATCCGCTGCCCACGATCGAGTTCGGCTACGGGACGCCGTTCGGCATCTACAACTGGGAGCTCTTCTTCCATCTGCCGATGCTGATCGCGGGGCGCCTGAGCCAGGACCTGAAGTTCGAAGACGCCATGAAATGGTACCACTATGTCTTCGACCCCAAGCAGGAGCTCACGCGATACGAACAGACCAAGCGCTGGGTCGAGCGCCTGCCGGCCGGCTGCCGCTACTGGAACTTCCTGCCGTTCTTCGCCAACAAGGACGCGACCGACAGCCTCTCGGAGACGCTGGGGCTCACGAAGACGCTGTCGACCTACGATCGCCAGGAGCTCACCGCGCTGATCGACGACTGGCGGCGCAACCCCTTCAATCCGCACCTCATCGCGCGGCAGCGGCTGGTGGCGTACCAGAAGTCCGTGGTGATGAAGTATCTCGACAACCTCATCGCCTGGGCGGATCAGCTCTTCCGGCTGGACACGATCGAGGCCATCAATCAAGCGACGCAGCTCTACATCCTCGCGGCCGAGCTGCTCGGCGACCGCCCCGAGGCGGTCGAGCCGCTGACGGGTGAGCCCAGGTACACGTACCGCGAGCTCAAGACGAAGGGGATCACGAGCTTCTCGAACGCCATCGTCGACGTCGAATACCGGCTCGTGAGCAACAGCGAGCACCTCAAGCAGACCCAGCTCGCGCAAGAGGACTCGGCGACGGCCTCGATCAAGAACCTCTCGCTCAGGACCCTCTTCTTCTGCGTGCCGAGGAACGAGCGGCTCGATGGCTACTGGGACACGGTGCAGGACCGTCTCTTCAAGATAAGAAACAGCATGAACATCGATGGGGTCAAGCGTCAGCTCAAGCTGTTCGAGCCCCCCATCGACCCGGCCCTGCTCGTGCGCGCCGCCGCGGCGGGCCTCGACCTCGGGAGCGTGCTCGCGCAGCTCAACGCGCCGCTGCCCTGCTACCGCTTCGGCACGTGGATCCAGCGGGCGGTCGATCTCGCGAACGAGCTCAAGGGCTTCGGGGCAGCGCTGCTCGCGGCGCTCGAGAAGAAGGACGCCGAGGAGCTGCAGCTCATGCGCCATGGGCATGAGATCAAGATGCTGGAGCTCGTGCGCCGGGTGCGGCAGGCGCAGATCGCCGAGGCCGAGGAGAACATCAGGGCGCTCGAGCTCTCGCGGGCGCTCGCCGAGGAGCGCCACACGGAGTACCGCACGCGCGCTCGCATCAGCAAGAGCGAGCGGACGCAGCTCACGATGACCGACGTGAGCACCCAGCTCGAGGTGCTCCAGGGTGTATTCCACACCCTCGGCGGCATGTTCGCGTCCATCCCTGACCCCAGAGCAGGCATGGTGGGGCCGTTCCCGTTCGTTGGCGTCGACGCGAAGGTCGGGACCGCGTTCATCACCTTGATGAACTCCATTGCCAATGCGTTCGGCGCCGGGGCCAGCGTGGCGCGCGGCAATGCGACCCTCGCCGGCATCAACGCCGGCCACGAGCGGCGCTGGGAGGATTGGAAGCTGCAAGAGCGGCTGGCGCGTAAGGAGATCGACCAGATCAACCAGCAGATCGTGGCCGCGCAGATCCGGCGCGACATCGCGCAGCGCGAGCTCGAGAACCACGAAACGCAGATGGAGCACGCGGAAGAGGTGCGCGAGTTCTTGCAGGAGAAGTTCACGAGCCGCGACCTCTACCAGTGGATGGTGCGCGAGCTCAGCCGCACTTATCAGCAGGTGTACAAGCTCGCCTACGACGTGGCGAAGAGCGCCGAGCGCACCTTCCAGTTCGAGCTCGGGCTCGATGGAACGAGCTTCATCCAGTTCGGATACTTCGACAGCTTGCGGCAAGGGCTGCTCGCCGGCGAGAAGCTCGTCCTCGACCTCAAGCGCATGGAAGTGGCCTACCTCGAGCGCAACCGGCGCGAGTTCGAGATCCAGAAGCCGATCTCGCTCGCCGCGATCAACCCGGCCGCGCTTCAAGACCTGCGCGAGAAGGGCGCCTGCGAGTTCGAGCTCCCGGAGGTGCTGTTCGATCTCGATCACCCTGGCCAGTACTTCAGGCGCATCCGAGCGGTCCGGCTCACGATCCCCTGCGTCACCGGGCCGCATACCAGCGTCAGCGCCAAGCTCACCCTGCTCGGCAGCGCCATCCGCAAGCAGAGCACGGCCAATCCGACCGCGTACGCCTATACCGGCTTCGACGACCCGCGCTTCGTCCATGACCTCGTGGGCATTCAATCGATAGCGACCAGCAGCGCGCAGAGCGACGCAGGGCTGTTCGAGCTCAACTTCCGCGACGAGCGCTACCTGCCCTTCGAGGGCGCAGGGGTCATCAGCCGGTGGAGGCTCGAGCTGCCGACGGCCTATCCGCAGTTCGATCACAACACCATCTCCGACGCCGTCATGCAGCTCAGCTACACCGCGCGCGACGGCGGCGGCACGCTCAAGGACGGCGCGGAATCCGCGATCATCGACGGGCTCAACAAGCTCCTCAAGGTCGTCTCCGACGAGGAGACCGGGCTCGTGCGGGTCCTTAGCCTCCGCAAGGAGTTCCCCGACGTGTTCCACCGCCTGCTCACCAGCCCGGGCGAGCCCGTCGATATGACGCTCCTGCCCGAGCACTTCCCGTTCGTGATCCGGCGCGCCCGCATGACGCTGACGCTCGCCAACATCGTCAATAACGAGGGCTACGTCGACGTTCACGTCATCACCAAGCCCGGCGCCACGCTGAGCGGCGCCGACATCTCGCTGAACGGCGGCGACGAGGCGCAAGTGAACCCGCAAAATGGCGTCGCCGTGCAGTCCCTGCCCAAAGGCGGCAGCGCCTCCACGACGCTGCTCCAGAACTGGGCCGCGGAGACCTGGGCGCTGGAGCAACACGGCCTGAACGCCGACACCGTCGAAGATATCGTCTTTGTCGTGAGATACACGGCGGCGGCCGCCGACTGAAACCTGAACCGTCCGCGGTCTCTACTGCGTCATGAGGAGAGCAACATGGCAAGAGTAATGATCTGGCCCGACCTCTACAAAGAACAGGGCCACTGGCTTCCGTGCATCAACCTGGCCAAATCCCTGCAGAGCTCCGGCTACACCGTGGAGTTCATGGGTATCCCGGATTGCCGTTTCATCATGGAACCGTACATGAATTCTCTGAGCGACCCGATGTTCCACGAGATTTTACCATCGGTGTACCCGCTCGGGCACTCGTACGAGAACAAGCTCGAGCCGCTCGACCAGCGCTGGAAGCCGCACCATCTCCTGCCGATCTGCCGCGGCGCGCTCGATGACGTCTTTCTCGGGCCCTCCGCGCCGAACCTGCTCATCGGCGGCTACTTCACCGCGCTCGAAACGCTGCTCATCCATCGTAAATACGGGATCCCTTTCATCCTCATCACCACCTACCTCCGCCACCCCGACGACACGCCCAGGCTCCACGCCAAGACCAAGCTCGTCTACATGCCGCGCGCCGTCTCGCAAAAGATCATCGACTCCGTCTCGCCGCAGCCGGGCCTCGACATCGATCAATTCATCGAGCCGCTCCGAGACAGGCTCGAGCTGATCCCTTGCCCTGGTGTGTTCGACTTCAACGACGACGACTGGAATCATGGCGATCACGTCAAGTACGTCGAGCCCATGATCGCGCGGCAGCACCTGAGCGGTGGCTCCTTGCCCGGCAATCCGGCGGGGATCCCGACGGACAAGCCGCTCATCTTCGGCACTGCCGGCTCGCAAGTCCAGGATTACGAGTTCAAGGCACGGCAATTCTTCAACAACCTCATCGATATGATGAAGACCCAGAGGATGGATAACCATCATCTCGTCCTCGCCGTCGGTGACAAGCTCCTCGCTCAGCTCAACGTCGAATACGGCGTTGACGTGGACCCGCTCAACAACCGCCTTCCAGCGAACGTCAGCCTCTTCTCCTGGGTCTCGCAGCTCGACATCCTGAAGCAGGCCGAGGTGGTGTTCATGCACGGCGGCCTCGCCACGATCAAGGAGTCCATCTGGGAGCAGGTCCCCATCGTCATCGTTCCCCACGGCAAAGACCAGATGGACAACGCCCTGAGGATCCGGCGGAGCGGCATCGGTGTCGTCTCCGAGGTCGCCGACCTCACTCCGCAGCAGCTCCGCGGCCTCTTCACGGCGGCCACATCGAGCAAGTGGATCCGGCAAAAGCTCGCGAAGATGAAGGCGTTGTTTCAGGTCGAGGAGAGCAAGGCACCGAAGCCCAGCATTCAACTGATCCAGAGCGTGGTGGCCCCTTGAACCGTCGGTGAGGCGTCATGAAAAAGAGAGAGCGATCCAGCGACGGCCGTAAAGGCCAACCGGACACGACGTCGACGAACCGCGCGCAGGAGGCGCCCGTTCAGGGCGCTGAGGCGCGCGCTGCGCGCCAGGGCGGCGGGTCCGGCGACGGGAAGGGCCGCGAACCCGGCGGGCAGCCCCTGTTGCCCGCGCTCACCCTGCCGAAGGGCGGAGGTGCCATCCGCGGCATCGGCGAGAGATTCTCGGTCAACGCGGCGACGGGCACCTCGTCGCTCGCCGTTCCGCTCCCCGCGTCGCCCGGGCGGGGCGGGTTCGGCCCCCAGCTCGAGCTCGCGTACGACAGCGGGGGCGGCAATGGCGCCTTCGGCCTCGGATTCGCTCTCTCGGTCGCCAGCATCTCCCGGAAGACCGACAAGGGCCTGCCGCGCTACCTGGACGACATCGATTCTGACGACTATATCCTCTCGGGCGCCGAGGATCTGGTCCCCACGCTCAGCCAGACCGGCGCGCCTGAGCTCGATCGCGGTACCCATGTCGCGCGCACCTACAGGCCGCGGGTGGAAGGCCTCTTTGCGCGCGTCGAGCGCTGGATCCGAAAGGACGACGGCGACGTGCATTGGCGTGTGACCACCAAGGACAATACAACCCACGTCTATGGCCAGACGCCCGAGACGCGCATCACGGACCCCAGAGGCCCGGAGGTGGGCCGCGATGCGCGCATCTTCAGGTGGCTGCTCGAAGAGAGCCACGACGATACGGGCAACATCCTTCGTTACGAGTACAAGGCCGAGGATGGCGACGGCGTCGACCCTTCGGACTTGAGCGAGAAGAGCCGCTTCGAGCGCCAGGGAGGGGACTTTGTCTTTCTTGCCACTGCCCAGCGTTACCTGAAGCGTGTCCGATACTGCAATGCGGTCCCGTTCGTCGCGAGCGACTTCATGATGGAGATGGTGTTCGACTACGGCGAGCACGCGCCCGCCGAGACGACCACCACCGCCGTACCCACACCGGCGGACTCCGGACCGGGGTCCGCGCCCTGGACGGTCCGCCAGGACCCGTTCTCGAGCCACAGGGCCACGTTCGAGGTGCGCACGTACCGGCTTTGCCGCCGCGTGCTCATGTTTCACTGCTTCCCCGCCAATGGCACGCCGGTGCTCGTCAGGTCGACGGACTTCGAGTATGATGCCAACGGAGCGTTCACCTATCTCGTGGGTGTCACGCAGGCGGGTTATCTGTTCGACACGGTCACGAGCACCTGGCAGCGCCAGGTGCTCCCCACGCTGCGCCTCGACTACGTGCGGCCCGTCATCAACGACACGCTGAGCGTGCTCCCGCGCGACAGCCTCGTGGGGATCGAGGGCGGCGTGGACGGAGCGGCCAAGCAGTGGATCGATCTCAACGGCGAGGGCATCCCCGGGGTGCTCATCGACGAAGGGTCGACCTGGTACTACAAGGCGAACCGCGGGCAAGGAAAGCTGGAGGCGCCCCGCACCCTCTCCGCCTTGCCTGCGCCGAGCACGCTCGTGGGGGGCATCCAGCAGCTGGAGGACCTCGGTGGGGATGGCCAGCTCGATCTGGTCGCCTACGGCGCCCCGCTCTCCGGCTACTTCTCGAGCACGCCAGAGGGTGGCTTCGAAGCGCTCCGGACGTTCGAGTCCCTTCCGAACATCGACTGGATGGATCCGAACTTGCGCTTCATCGACCTCGATGGCGACGGCCTCGCGGATCTGCTGATCACCGAGGACCACGCGTTCGTCTGGTACCGCTCGAAGGCGAAGCAGGGCTTTGGCGAAGCCCAGCGCGTCTTCTATACGGACGACGACGAGCGCGGGCCGGCGGTCGTGTTCGCGGATCCGGAGCAGAGCATCCAGCTCGCCGACATGAGCGGCGACGGGCTCGTCGACATCGTCCGCGTGCGCAACGGCGAGGTGTGCTACTGGCCCAACCTCGGCTATGGGCGCTTCGGCAAGAAGGTCACGCTGGAGAATGGCCCCGTCTTCGCGGCCATGGACGAGTTCGACGCGCGGCGCGTCCGCTTCGGCGACGTCGACGGCTCCGGCACCAGCGACATCTTGTATCTGGGGAGTGATAGCGTCGCCCTCTACCTGAACGAGTCCGGCAATCGCCTCGCTGCGCCGGTGCCCATTCGCTCGCTGCCGCCGGTGGACAGTGTTGCACGGCTTGGCATCGTCGATCTGCTCGGCCAGGGTACCGCGTGCCTGGTCTGGTCGTCCCCTCTCCCCACCGCGCGTTCCATCTTCTACGTAGATCTGATGGCGGGCGCGAAGCCGCACCTGCTCCGCTCGGTCGTCAACAACCTCGGCGTGGAGACGACGGTCAGCTACGCGCCGTCGACGAAGTTTTACCTCGAGGACAAGGCCGCCGGCATCCAATGGCTCACGCGCCTCCCCTTCCCCGTGCACGTGGTCGATCATGTCGAGCGGGTCGACGCAATCTCGAAGAGCCGGTTCGTGACGACGTATCGCTATCGGCATGGGTTCTTCGACGGCGTGGAGCGCGAGTTTCGTGGGTTCGCCCGCGTCGAGCAGCGCGACGCGGAGGAGTTCACGGTTGGAGCCTCGGGGACCGAGCTCTTCCAGGCGCCGGCACGTACGGTGAGCTGGTATCACACGGGCGCCTGGCTCGAGAAAGAGCGGCTCGAACGGGAGCTGGCGGAGGAGTACTTCCAGAAGGGGCCGGCCGCCCTGCTCTTGAAGGACACCGTGCTCCCGCAGGGCATGTCCATTCAGGACGAGCGCGAGGCGGCGCGAGCGCTGCGCGGGCGCCTGCTGCGTCAAGAGGTCTATGCTCTGGACGGCACAGACAAGGAGAACATCCCGTATGTCACGACCGAGCAGAGCTTCAGCGTCAGGCGCATCAAGACGAGCGAAGGCACGCGGCACGGCGTCTTCATGGTGCATGAGCGAGAGCGTGTCCTCATTCACAGCGAGCGTAAGGCCGACGATCCGCGCGTCGTCCACGAGCTCGTGATTGACGTCGACGATTTCGGTAACATCGAGCGCAGGGTGTCGCTCGCGTATGCACGCGCCACGGGAGAGCCGGAGCAGCGGCGCGCGTGGGCGACGGTATCGGAGGCCGATTTCATCAACAAGCCAGCGGAAGACACGTGGTACAGGGTTGGCCTGCGATGCGAAGAGCGGCACTTCGAGCTCACCGGGCTCACGCTGCCGGCGGCTGGACAGGGCTTGCTGGCTCGCTCCGCGCTGCACGATGACCAGGGGACGGGCGTCCTCGATATGCTCGATCCGGAGGACGATTTGCCCTACGAGGGCGAGTCGACCGGCCTTGCACCCCAGCGCCGCCTGATCCAGCGAACGCAGCAGGTCTTTTACAAGGACGACCTTACCGGGCCTTTGCCGCTCGGTGAGGTCGAATCCCTGGCGCTTCCGTACAAGCGTTACGAGCTCGCGCTGACACCGGGGCTCGTGAGCGAGATCGTCCAGGATTCAGGGCAGTTCAGCGCGACGGCGTTCGACCCTGCGGTGTTGTTGTCCGAGGGGCGCTATGTCCAGCGCGACGGGGGGTACTGGACGGCCAGCGGCCACCTCGTCTTCGATCCCGCGCGCTTCTACCTCCCCGTTGAAGCGGTCGACCCGTTCGGCGAGCACTCCTTCGTCACCTACGACGACTTTGCGCTGCTCATCGAGACCACGACGGATCCGCTGAACAATCAGGTCCAGGCCGAGAACGACTACCGCGTCCTTGCCCCATGGCACGTCACCGACCCGAACCTCAACCGCTCCGCCGTCGCCTTCGACGCGCTCGGCGAGGTCGTCCGTAGCGCCGTGATGGGCAAAGTCAGCGCGAACGAGGGCGATACGCTCGACAACCCGACGTCGCGCATCGAATACGACATTCTTCGCTGGCAGGTCGAGCAGAAGCCGACCTTCGTGCACACGTTCACGCGCGAGGTGCACCATGCCGACAGCCCAACCACGCCGTTTCGAGAGAGCCTCGCCTACTGCGACGGCTTCGGTCGCGTGGTGATGCAGAAGGTTCAGGCCGAGCCCGGCGACGCGCCGCTCCGCGACGGCCAAGGTGTCCTCGTGCGCGACGGGAATGGCGCGCTCGTCATCGGGCCCGTGACGGCCCGCTGGGTCGGGACGGGCCGCACCGTCTTCAACAACAAGGGCAATCCGGTCAAGCAGTTCGAGCCGTTCTTCAGCTCCACCGCGGAATACGAGGGCGAGTCGGACCTGGTGGAATGGGGCGTCACTCCTATCGTGCACTACGACCCGCTCGATCGCGTCATCCGCACGGAGTTTCCCGACGGAGCCGAATCCCGCGCGGAGTTCGATGCCTGGCTCACACGGACGTTCGATCAGAACGACGCCGTCATCGGCACGCCCTGGCTGGCCGAACGGCAGTCGGGCTCGGCGAGCGCTGCAGAGCAGCGGGCCGCGACGCTCGCGCTCGAGCACGCGGACACGCCGTCGGCCACGTACCTCGACGCGCTCGGACGTGCCTTCTGGACCGTGATCCCCAACAGGATCCACGGGGTGAATGCCCCCTCCCACGAGACGCGCAGGAAGCTCGATGTGCAAGGCCATGTGCTCCGTGTGATCGACGCGCGCGGCGTCGAGGCGGTTACCGAGCAGTTCGACGTCCTTGGGCGGCGTTTTTCCACGGCGAGCCCGGACGGTGGAGCTCACCTGGACGTCGTTGATATCGGCAACAAGGCGGTGCGCAGTTATAACGGCAGGAGGCAGAATCGCCGTCACACCTACGATACCCTACAACGCCTGACACGCACGTGGTTGTTCCTCGACGGCGAGCCCGAGCGCCTCGTCAGGCGCGTGGTCTATGGCGAAGCGCATCCGGAAGCACTGCAACGCAACCTTCGCGGGCGGGCGTTCCAGGTGTATGATGGTGCGGGTGTGGTGACCAGCCAGGCGTACGACTTCAAGGGCAACTTGCTGCAGGCGTCGCGCCGGCTGCGCAGCGAGGTGCATGCTGGCGCCGACTGGTCGGTGCTCTCGGCGCTCACGGACGTGTCGGCCATCGCCGCCGCGGCCGCCCCGCTGCTCGAGGCCGAGAGCTTCGAGATGCAGACGGAGTACGACGCGCTGAACCGGCCGACGAGCCAGATCGCGCCGGATGCGAGCGAGATCAAGCCCACGTACAACGAGGCGGGCCTGCTCGAACGCATCGAGGTGTGGATTCCGGGCGCGGCGGCATGGACGACGTTCGTTGACAACATCGACTACGACGCGAAGGGCCAGCGAGAGCGGATCGACTACGGCAACGGCACGTCCACGGAATACACGTACGATCCGCTGACCTCCCGGCTCGCGCGCCTCCGGACGACGCGCAGCTCGGACGGCGCCGTTCTCCAGAACCTGACGTACACGTACGACCCCGTCGGGAACATCGTCGAGATCAAGGACAGCGCGCAGCAGACGGTGTTCTTCAACAACGCCGTGGTGTCACCGAACGCTCAGTACGCCTACGACGCGGTCTATCGCCTGATCGAGGCGACGGGACGAGAGCACGCGGGCGGGCTCGCCGACGTGCAGCGCGACCAGAACGACCTGCCGATCCAGGCGCTGCCCCACCCGAACGACCCGCAGGCGCTCAGGAACTATACCGAGCAGTACTTTTACGACGCCGTCGGCAACATCCAGCGAGTGGAGCATCTGGCCGGCGCGGGGACCTGGATCCGGCGGTATTCCTACGAGATGACGAGCAACCGGCTCGTGAGCACGTTCGGGGATCCTGAGGACGAGCCGTCGAGCCCGATGTATGCCCATGATGCCCACGGCAACATGACGGCCATGCCCCACATCCAAGCGCTCACGTGGGATGAGAACGACCAGCTGCGAAGCACCGATCTCGACGGCGGCGGAGTCGTGTATTACGCCTACGACGCCGCCGGGCAGCGCGTTCGCAAGGTCTGGGAGCACAGCGGGCTCGTCGAGGAGCGCATCTACATCGGCGGCTACGAGGTCTACCGCAAGCGCGACGCGACGGGGCTCGTGCTCGAGCGACAGACGCTGCACGTGATGGATAGCGCGCGGCGGGTGGCCATGGTCGAGACCAAGACGGTCGACACCACGGGGCCGTTCACGGTGACGCCGCGGGTGCGCTACCAGCTCGACAACCACCTCGGATCGGCGTCGCTGGAGGTGGACGGGGCAGGGCTCGTGATCGGCTACGAGGAGTACCACCCGTACGGGACGACAGCTTACTGGTCGGCGGCGTCAGGCATCGAAGTATCGCAGCGGCGGTATCGGTACACGGGGAAGGAGAAAGACGAGGAAACGGGGCTCTACTACCATGGGGCGCGGTACTACGCGCCTTGGCTCGGGAGGTGGACGAGCGCAGATCCGGCGGGGATGGTGGATGGTCCAGGATTGTATAACTATGTAATGGGGAATCCGGTTCGGCTACATGATCCGAGCGGGAACGAAGGTGAAGAGTTTGGCACCTGGGAACAGGCCAAGCTGCTTGCCTGGGCCATGTACGCGTCGACCCCCGGGATCCGAAAAGCCGAAAAGGCTGTCAAAGAGAGCCTGATCGGCACGAGCACGGCGGTCACGGAGGCGATCGATTCCGTGGTCCACATCGATCCCATCGCCATCGCGCAGAGCTTCTATAGCGATGTAAAGGAGGAGGGCTTCTACCACGCGACCAGGGAGAGAAACCCCGCGGTGGTGATGCAACGCCATCTCCAGCAGGCAGAGAAGCTCGAGCAGGCGGGGGACAGTCAGGGCGCTACCACGGAGCGGGCCAGGGCGCTCCTGCCGTTCGCTATGGTTCTGCGGGCAGCCGCAGGTGGCGGAGCCATCACCCCCGGCCTCCGGCTCACCGCCCCGGGCGCGGCCGTAGCGGTCGCGGAGGTAGGCGGCGGCGCGGTCGGGGTCGCACCCACCGGGGCTGCGCTGCTGGCCTTGACGACCGGCAGCGGGGGGAAGGGCGGCGACGGCAAGAAACCTCCCGAGCCCCCGAAGGCAGAGCCGGCGCGTCAGCCCGAGGCAGGCTCGACAGGAGCGAAGGGAGGCACGGCGGCAGCGGGCGAAGGTACCGTTACGCTGACGGGGACCGTCCTAAAGGAAAAATCTCATCGAGTCTCTGGTCAGCCGCAAGGCTCCGCCCAACTGAACTCAGCACGTATCAAGGGTGAGAGAATCGGCAGCAGCATCACGCTGGAGAGTGGGAGGGTCGCCGAGGCCGTGCGACGGGTCAACGCGCGCGGCCTCCCGAAGGATGAGGCCATCGTTGCGATCCGGGCTGCACTCGAATCCGTACCTGAGCAATATATGGGCACGCGTGTGGTACCGTACGGCAATCATACCATACTTACCCCGGTCGCGATGGAAGGCCCTGGTGTAAAGGTGCTTGTGGTGGCACCAAACGGCGTGATAAGAGCGGCGCTGACTGACTTGACGATGAACGGATCGACGTACCTGTTTAAAGGCCTCAAATACATCGACTGATGTCATGGAACCTCGGAGCGGAGTAGTCATGAATCCTATCAACGCGCTTCAGCTTTATCTCATGTCACGTATGCGGAACAAGGAGGGTGTCGCAGGAGGCCTGAAGCGTTTAGGCGTCGATAGGGCGGCGTTCGATGCGGCCAAGGAGATGCTGGCGCGCGCACGCCTGGATCATGAAGACCCAGACATGGCGGACGAGTGCAGTGCCGACTTGTATCGTCGGTTCCTTGGAGCGCCGCAGCGCGTCGAGCCGGCTCCGAGAAGCCACGCGCCGAACGCCATGACGATGTTCTACTCTCTCCCCGTGTGGCCAAATCTGGAGCTGGAGCTCAGGATGAGCAACGAGCACACCCTCCGTGGGATCCGCTTCGTTCGCGCGGGTGAGCCCAAGGCGCGCCGGCTTCGGCTCGAGGAGGTTAACCCCTGGAGGGTGGTGGAGGACGATATCCCATGCAATTGCAGCGAGGCGGTCGTGGTCGATGGGTTTGGAACATGGACCGACTACTGCTGCACCCTGCTCGAGCCCGGGAGCCCAGAGTATCTCTGGGCCTTTGACTACGGTCTCCTGCAGAAGGTAATTCCCTGGAAGGACCTGAACATCGACAAGAAGGAAGCCGCCTACCCTACCCTGGAGAGCATCCTCGGGAAGCCATAGACGCCGCGGTAGGGCAAGTCCATCTCTGTGGTGGCGGTCACCTGTCCGCGGAGCGACGTCCTCCACGGCACGGAAGATCCTTCCAAGCCCGGTCCCGAAGCCGGGCCTCTTTGGAAGCAGTACGGTGGAGAAGGGGGCGCTGCGGCCTGCGACGCATGCAAGTGATGGCAGGATGGCGCTCTCCCTTCGTTCGATCCCATCCCGGCTCGGAGGGCTCATCCCCTGCCTCGTCATGCTCGACGCCCGAGCGCCGGGCGCTGCACGAGCGGCTCCTCACTCAGGCCATGGCCGAGGGGGCTGAGCGCCGGATGCTCAAGACCAGCGGCGGAAGGCGGCGGTACAGCGTGACAATTGACAAGCGTTTGCCCGAATTCGAGGACATGCTAAAATACGCGCCATGGCCGCGCCTCAGCCAACGGTGACACCACGGCGCATCTTCGTGATGGGCGACCCGCAGGCGCCGATGGCCAAGGTGATGGCCGTGCTCGCGTCGCACGCGTTGCTCGGCGCGGACGGCCGGCTGGCCGACGACGTTTTGCTCGTGTCGATCGGCGATCACTTCGACTATGACCTCGATGATCCGGTGGGCGCGGGCGCGGAGGGGTTCCGCACGCTGCGCTGGCTGGCCAGCCACGATCCCGCGCAGGTGCGGCTCCTGTTCGGCAACCATGACGCGGCGCGGGTCATGGAGCTCGCCGGCCTCGACGACGTGCGGTTCGCTGCGGCGCGCGCGCTCGGGCGCTCGATCAAGGAGACCAGGCGGCGTGAAGGCGCCGAGGCCACCGCCCGGCGCCAACGCGACGAGTTTGCAGCGCAGTTTCCCGATGTGGCGACCCCGGGGCTCGCGGCGCGCGATTACGCGTCGTTCAGCGAGTCCCAGCGCGAGCTCGTCATCGAGCTGCTGCTCTGCGGCCGCTTTCATCTCGCGCTCTCAGGCGTGCTGCCCGACGGCCGCGCGGTGTTGCTGACCCACGCGGGCGTGACCACGCGCGAGCTCGCGATACTGGGCATGCCGGACGAGCGCGACCCGCATCGGCTGGCGGCGGCCCTCGAGCGACAGTTGCGCGCCGCGATCGACGCGCGGCGCACGGAATGGCAGAGCGGCGCGCGCACGCCACTTTCGCTCGAGCCTCTCCACATCGCAGGCGCCGCGGGCAACGAGGGTGGCGGCCTCCTCTACCATCGACCTGCGTGCGTCGATCGCGTGGGTGGCGATCCGGCATGGGAGCTCGATCCGGCACGGCCGCGGCGCTTCGAGCCGCGTTCGCTCCCGCGCGGCCTGCGGCAGGTCGCCGGTCACACCGGTCACAGGAAGTGCAAGGCGGAGCTCGGTCACGACTGGCTCACGGCGGCAGCGCACCGGAAGGAGATCGGAGGGATCCGCACGCTGCGCGTCGACGGCGACGTCGTCACATACGACCTCGGGATCCTGGACGATCGACCCGGAGCGACCGACCTCTACCTGATCGATGGGGAGATGCGGTTTACCGCGGCCGCCGATTACGCTTTGCTCCCGCTCGCCGAGCTGATCGTCCCCGCGTGAAGCCCGATGCGCGTGTTTAAGTGGTGGTCGACTTTGCCCGAGAGAGATCACAGGGAGACGGGGAGACAGGGAGATTTACTGGAATTTTTCTCCCTGCCTCCCCGCCTCCCTGTCCAGATTTGACCAGTACCCCGCGCCCCGCGGCGCTCCGGACGAAGTGACCGCCGGCTGGGCGCGCAGCGAGCGCGCCAATCCACCCACATCGCCGCCCGCGCCCTCACTGGAGAACTCACGCGCTCACCCGCGACCACGGATTGCCACCCTCGCATCAAATCGTGCAGAACGCCGGCCGAGCTCGCTCAATCGACCGAGCACAAGAGCTCATCCACCAACTCACGTGGTCTCACTGGGGTGGTGTTTTCATGTCCATTCAGGATCCCTCGCGATCCATGCCAGTCGCGCAAACATCATATCGGATTGGATCATGGGCCGTCCTCACGTGATTGTTTCACCCAGAGAGGCGCGCCGCCCGTGTCAAGCCGGTAGCACGACTGTGGCCGCGGATTTGCTCTGACGGCAAAGGCACTCGCGAGGGTGCGTGGACGGCGGCACGGCGCGGCGATCGCGAGCGATCGTCGCGCGGGTCCGTGAGCGGATTGGCCGTCAAGTTACATCAGCAGCGGAGAGGCTGGCGGCGCTTGCGGCCTCTCCTTGGCAGCGCTCCGTCGCGCCGCGCCCTGGCTCCTGAGGGGGATGGTGCGGCGCTCTCCGACATCGGGGGAGATGGGCGCATCGGACCGAGCCAGGAAAGGAAGATCCAATGAAGCGCTTCAAGTCACACCTCACCACGGCTGCCCTCACCGCAGCATGCGCGTTCGCGCCCGGCTGCCTGATCCTCGACGCCGGTGACGAGGGCGCGGGGCCGGCCCCGACCGCCTCGGGGACGCTGACTGTCGCCGTCGCCAATGGCGAGGCGCGGTACATGCTGGAGCGGGAAGATGGGGTGTTCGTGCGCCTCGACCTGGGCTCGATGACGGATACGGCGCCGGGCGCCGAGCCGTCGATCGACTGGCGCACGGCGAGCGGCTCCCCCGTGGACGTGTTCGGCACCGAGACCGGCGACGGCACGATCATGGTCGCCACGATGCGGCCTGCCGAGGGGATCGGCGAGCTGACGAACGCGCTCGTCACGACCGGGACCAAGCGCGTCCTGGTGCTGCGCGTGCAGTTCGACGGCGGCCAGACGCTGGGCACGGAGCAGGACGTGCGCAACACCATGGCCGGCGCGGCGACCCACCTGGCGGGCTCGTCGTTCGGCAAGATGCAGCTCGAGTACGACGTCGCCGGCCCGTTCAACATCAGCTTCGGCAAGTGCGACGACTACAACCGATGGCAGAACGAGGCCAGGACCGCGGCGAGGAACGCCGGCTTCGATCTGAACGCGTACCAGCACTACATGATCATGGGGAAGATGGATTGCGGGTACGCCGGCATGGGCGCGCAGCCCGGCAACGCCACCTGGATCGCCGGCCTCTGGCCCGAGGTCGTCGTGCACGAGCTCGGCCACAACTTCGGCCTGTGGCACGCCTCCTCGCGGACGTGCCGCAACGCCGGGGCGACGGTGACGATGAGCAACGACTGCACCTTCGACGAGTACGGTGATCCGTTCGACCCGATGGGCAACGGCGGGAAGCAGCACTTCAACGCCAACTACAAGGTGAACCTCGGGTGGATCCCGTCGTCGCAGGCCCAGACGGTCACCGCCGACGGGACGTATACGCTCGCCCCGATGACCGAGGCGAGCACCGGGACCCAGCTCCTCCGCGTCAAGGGCCCGAACGACGTCATGTACCAGATCGAGTTCCGCCAGCCGGCGGCGACGAACGTCGTCGACTCGCGCAACCTCTCCACGAAGGGCGTGCTCATCCATGCGTTCTTCACGCAGTCGCGAGAGAGCGGCCGGGCGCACCTGCTCGACATGATCCCTGGCGGGAACTTCAGGGACTCGCCGCTCGCCGTCGGCGCTTCTCATCAGCTCTTCGGGACGAACGCGACGCTGAAGCTCCTCTCCGTGTCGGCCACGGGCGCGCAGGTCCAGATCTCCGGCCTGGGCGGCGGCACGACCGACCCCGGAGGCGGCACCGGCGGCGGCGATCCGGGCGGCGGCACCGGCGGCACCACCGGCCAGAGCCTGGCGGCCCTCCATTCCGGCAAATGCATGAGCGTCAACGCGGCGAGCCTGGACAACGGCGCCACCGTCGTCCAGCGGCCGTGCACCGGGGCGGGCGACCAGCAATGGCAAGTCGAGATCCTCAGCGGCACCACGGCGACCGTGAAGAACGTGAACAGCGGAAAGTGCCTCGACGTGCAGGGGGCCAGCCGGAACAACGGGGCGAACATCACGCAGGCGGACTGCAACAGCGGCAGGAACAGCCAGAAGTGGGATCTCATCGATCGCGGCAACGGCGCCGTCTCGCTGCGCTCGGTCAACAGCGCAAAGTGCGTGGACGTCTACAGCGCCAGCACCGCCGACGGCGCCAGGATCGCCCAGTACACGTGCAACAACGGGACGAACCAGCAGTTCCGGCGGCAGTAGCGAACCTCGCATCGATGAACCGCGTCGCTCTCGGGCTCGCCGCCGCCGCGGCGGGCCTCGCCCTCTCCGCCGCCACGCCCGCGCGCGCCAACGGCCGATACCCAACCGCCGGCCAGATCCTCGTCGATCCCGCCGATCCCGAGCACATCGTCGTCCGCGCGACCTACGGCGTCCTCACCACCCATGACGGCGGCGAGCGCTGGTCGTGGATCTGTGAAGCGGCCATCGGCTACAGCGGCTTCGAGGACCCGATGCTCGTCGTCACCGCCGACGGCTCGATCCTCGCCGGGCTCTTCGACGGGCTCAGCGCGACGCACGACCGCGGCTGCGACTGGCACATCGCCGAGGGCGCGCTCGCCCAGCGCAACATCGTCGATCTGTCGATCGATCGCGCGGATCCCGCGAGCGTCCTCCTGCTCGGCTCCAGCGTCATGGCCAGCGACGCGATCTTGACGCAGGTCTGGGAATCGAAGGACGACGGACGGACCTGGACTCAGGCCGGGGTCGACTTCCCGAGCACGTTCCTCGGCGTGACCCTGGACAGCGCGCCCAGCGATCCGCGGCGCATCTACGTGAGCGGGCGCCGCAACGGCCCCACGTTCGAGGGGATCGTGCGGCGCTCGGACGATCGCGGCGCGACGTGGGAGGAGTTCGACGTCCCTGGCAGCGACGATCGCAACCTGCCGTACCTCGGCGCCGTGGACCCGAAAGACCCTGACGTGGTGTACGTGCGCCGCGACGGCGACGGCGCGGACTGTAGATGGCCTCGGAGATCCGCAGGAATCTGGCCACGAGGATCCGCGGAATCGTGACCCTCACGTCCGCAGAAAAGTGACCGTGGCGCCCGCGGAAATCTGACCCCCGGGCGCCGCGGAAATCGCACCCGGCGTCGCCCGGGTCAGCGCCTCTTCGCTGCCGCCGGGGCAGGCGGCGCGGCGGCCTCTGCCGTCGGCTTGGAGCGCGCCTCGCTCATGGCCAACGACTCCTTCTGCCGCCACGAGTCAGCATCGATGTCGAGGATGTGGCAGTGCTGGACGAAGCGGTCGATCAGCGCCGAGACGCACGCCGCGCCCGGAAAGACCGTGCTCCACTGCTTGAATGGCAGGTTCGTCGTCAGCACGAGCGATCGGCTCTCGTGCCTGCGGCTGATGAGGTTGTAGAGCAGATCGGCGGACTGACGGCTGCACGGCAGGTAGCCGATTTCGTCCAGGATCAGCAGCGACGGGGCAGTGTACTTTCGCAGCCGTCGCTCGAGGGCCGGCAGCGACTCCTGCTTGAGCAGATCCGCGAGCGCGGCCGACAGCGTCGTAAAGCGCACGGTGTAGCCGCGCTGGAGGGCGACCATGCCGAGGTTTTGGGCGAGCATGGTCTTGCCGACGCCGCTCGGACCTCGGAGCAGGACGTTGTGCCCCTTGGCGACGAAGTCGAGGGTCATCAGCTCCTCGACGAGCTCACGCTGGATCGTGCGCGGGTGGTTCCAGTCGAAGCGCTCGAGGGGCTTGAAGGTGCCGAGGGTCGCCGCCTTGGCGCGCGCGGCGAGGTTGCGCTCGGCGCGCTCGCGGCGGGCGATGGCGGCGAGCTCCTCGAACGTCTGCACCGGCGACAAGCGCGCCGTGGTCGCATGCGCGATGAGCGCGAGCAGCGCCTCGCGCGACACGCGTACGCCGAGGGAGTGAATCAGATCTGCGACGTCATCGTTGGGCATCGTAGGACTCCAGGTCGTGGGGAATCACGTCGCGATCGGGGACGTGGGCTCCGAGATCGATGTCGATGGGGACAGGGCCCTCGGCGGCGCGGCGACGCTCCTCGCAGAGCACGGCGAGGGCACCGGGATCGTGGGTGCCGCGGGCGATGGCCTCGCGCGCCGCAGCGCCGAGGATCTCGACGCCGTACAGGTCCAGAAGGCGCAGGGCCTTGGCGGTCATGAAGCCGACGTTGCGACCGGCCTCCACCCAGCGCTCTTGCAGGATCTCGAAGCCGGGGATCGCGGCACCGAGCCGCTCGCGCCCCTTGGCCTCGCGCGCGGCGCGCTTGTGGTCGAGCAGCTCGGCACGGTGCTCGGGCGCCTCGATGACCTGGCGTCGTCCCCAGCAGCGCACGTGCCGCGCAACCTCGGTGCCGCCGTCCAACAGCTGCACGGTCGTGTCACTGGCCACGAGCGTCAGCGTCTTGCCGTGGTGGAGCGACGGCGCCGAGTAGCGGTTTCCGTCGAAGTGGACGAAGGCGGTCTTGTCGACGGGCACGGGCTGGACGAGATCCGTCTCCGGCAGCGGGTCGGGCAACGCGAGCAGCCTCGTCCTCTCCTCCGCGAGCACCTGGTCGATGCGCCGCTCAGGCCATCGGGGGTGCGAGCGCACGTTGGCAATCTCGTCGAGGAAGACGAGCAGCTCGGCGTTGCCGCGATCGAGATCACGCATCGTGCGCGCGGCGAAGAAGCGGTCGCGCAGGAAGCGAATCGCCCGCTCGACCTTGCCCTTGTGCTGCGGTTTCCGCACGGCGCAGAGCCGCGGCGCGACGCGGAGCTGACCGGCGACCGCGAGCAGGTCCGGGTGGAAGCGCACGGCGTCGCCGTGGCGCTCGAGGACGACGGTCTTGGGGTTGTCGAACAGCCATTGTCTCGTAGCGCCGCCGAAGTAGCGGCACGCGCGCACGAGCGAGCGGCGGAGCGAGCTCGCGGACAGGTCGAGCACGAGCTCGCCCCAGATCGCGCGCGAGTACGACAGGACCATGACGAAGGCCCAGAGCTGGCGCGTGCCGCCCGCGACGCGCAGCTTGCCGACGTAGGCCCAGTCGATCTGGGCCTGCTCGGCGATGAGCGGCTCGACGCGGAGGAACGCCTCGCTCTTGGGCGCCGGGCGCACGAGCCGGACATGCCGTCGCACCGTGCGCATACTGCCCTCGTAGCCGCGCTCGACCAGCATGTCGTACAGGCGCGTGGCGCGGAGCCGGGGATACTGTGTCAGCGTCTCGATCACGAAGGCCTCGTAGCCGCGCAGCGGCAAAGGCACCTCGCTCACCGCGGCATCCGCGTCGCGAACGACGGGCCGCGAGCGCGCCCCCTTGCCGAGGCCGAGCACGCGCTCGACGGTGTCGTGGTGCAGACCGAGCTGCGTCGCGATGGTGCCGACCTTCCAGTGCTCGGCGAAGTGTAGGCGGCGAACCTCCGCCTCCTTGGCCTGGTCGATCGTCATCGACCGAGGCTCCTGCGAAGGCGATGCTCGCCACGGAAGTTACCGAGTCCCGGCAGGCGTTGCCCGCGGCGGGGCGGGGCGTCCATGAAGAGAGGCTCGACGATGTAGTGCAGCGTCGCGCGCGCGACGCCGAGGCCGTCGCACAAACCCAGCGCGAACAAGATGTCCTCGGACTCCGCAGAAACGACAGCACGGACCCTCTGGTCGTGCCAGAGCGCCATCGATTCGCACAGCATCGGCCCGGCGAACCGATGCGCCGGTGTGGCCACCGACCGCAGCCGGGCCTTCATCACCTCGTCGGGCCCCTGCGTCAGCAGCACCCGCGTCTCCCGCGCTGTCGCGGAGATCGTCATCACGAGTTCGTCCATTCCTTGACTCCCGCGGGCCGGCGGCGGCCACGTCGTCTGTCGACGTCGGCGCGCCGGTCCGCGGGCACACGCTGGCGGATGCGGGCAAGTTGTCGGAACCCGTATCCATCACGCGCCGGCCCCGTCGGACGCGGTAGGCACGCTGGTGATCCCGGTGATCGAGCCGCCCCTCAGCGGAGCGCTGGTGACGCAGCCGAGCCGCGCGCAGAGCCCGCTGGCGAGCCGCGGCGCGGCAGCCGCTGCCGCAGTAGACCTGCCCTCGATCACATCGGCCGCAGACGAAGAACATCTCGGCGCAGCACCCACAGCGGGCGAGCCGGAAGCTGTCTTGCACGAGTCCCCGGGCCAGCGCGCCGGGAAGTTGCCCTTGGCGGCTGGGTCGTGCGAGACAGGCCGAACATCGGTCTGTCGCCGATCCCCGGAAGGCCCTGGTCGCTACCCAGGGCCTTCTTCTTTCCGGCGCGCCGCTTGGGCGTGATCTCTACCGCCGCGCCTCGCCGGGGCGAACTTCCCGGCCGCCCGCGCCCGCCCCCAGGCGTCACGATGTGAGGGGCAGAAATCTGCGGATCGGGGTGGCCATTAACACGCGGACGCCCTGCTGGTCTCGCAAGACGGGGGCGCCACGTGGCGCGAGGTGTTCCAGGCGGCGAGCCTGCTCGGCCTCGCCCTCTCGCCCGACGGGACCGAGATCGCGGCCGGCAGCGATCTGGACGGCCTGTGGGTGGCGCCGACGGATACCCTGGAGTTCACCCAGGTTGGGCAGCTCGGCGTCCGCTGCCTGACCTGGACCCCGCGGGGCCTCTTCGCCTGCGCCGACGAGCCCGTGGACGGCTTCTCCGCCGCCGTTTCCACGGACGGGGGCAGGACGTTCTCGCCGCTCATGACGCTCGACCGGCTCTGCGGCCCGCCGGAGGCCTGCGGGGGCGACAGCTCGACCGGCCGGACCTGCCCCGGGCTCTGGCGGGCGACAGCGCGCTTCATCGGCGCCGCGGGCTCGTGCGAGGCCGGCGCCGGCTCGGGCGGCGCCACGGGCGCGGGCGGGGGCGAGGCGAGCGCCGGCGGGGGCGAGGCGAGCGCCGGCGGGGGCGAGCCCGGCGCGGGCGCAGCCGAGCCGAGCGCCGGCGGCGGCTGCTCCTGCGGGGCGTCGGGCGGGGGGCGCGCCGGGGCGCCGCTGAGCTGCCTCGCCGCGGCCGGCGGCGCGCTCCTGCGCGCGCGACGCCACGGACGCCGGCGCGCAGAGGCGCCGGGAGCGCGGTGACGGCCCGAGCCGTTCCCGCGTCGGGTGCTCGCGTTTGGAGCTCCTAACGCGCCTGCACGTAGAGCGAGAACGGGATATTGCCCTCCCCGCCCACGAAGGTCGCGTCGGGGACGTCGATCACGAACTCGTGCGTGCCGGCGCTCGCGGCGCCCCACGGGACGATCCGGGTGTCGATCACGTCGCCAGGGCACCAGTTGCTGAACGACTGCCACTCTTTGTCCGACCGCGGGGACGCCCCGTAGATGCCGTTGCCCTGGGTGTTGTACTTGCGAAACGGCTCGCACGACGTGCGCCCGGGCTTGTACTGCAAGGCCAGCTCGCCGTCGACGTACACGTGATGGTCGCGGCGAACATACTCCTCGCCGCCCTGGTTGGCGCCGTGATTCGACGTGATGAGCACGAGCTGTGCATCCTGTGTATCCGCCGGCAATTCGAAGCTGACGGTCTTGCGGGTCGTGCCGACCTTGTCGCTGGCGCCCGTGGCGTAGTTGTTGAATTCTTCGCTGATCGCCAGCGGCAACAGGACGCTGAAGTCCTGGGCCGCCCGCGTGCTGTCGGTGTACAGCAGCAGCGATCCGAGCTGCGTGTCATTGCGACCAGCGCAACCGGGGACCTCGTCGTTCGCGGCGTAGGGCACGCCGAAGATGCCCAATTCGAACCAGAGATCGCGTTCGGCCAGGAGGTCGGGGTCTTTCAAGATCGGCACGAGGTTGCTGGCCTCCCATTCATAGGGGACCGTCTTCGGCTGCTTGTTCATGTCCATGAACGGCGTGACGAACCGTGCGATCTCGATCCGGTCGACCTTCCCGGGAACGTAGGTCTGGGCGCCCTTGGGGACCAGCGCCAGGTTGACCGAGCCGAGTCGGTCGTAGTTGTCGCACAGCGCTCCCACGACCACGCGGACCTTCAGGGTGGTCTGGATCTTGGCGAGCAGCTCGTCGGTCAACCTGGTTGCAACCAGCGAGTTGTTGTGGCGGATCACGCCGGCCGGGATCGGTTCGTCGACGGTCTCGGCGTAGCCGTCGTAGAACGTGATGTCCTCCAGCACCGGGACCTCCTCGGGTTCCTGGAGCGGCTCGTCGCCGCTGCCGCCGCTGCCCCCCGTGCTGCCACTGCCGCCACCGCCGCCATCGCCGCCCGTGCCGCCGCTGCCTGCGCTGGTCCCGGTCACTCCGCTCGTGCTCCCGCTGCTCTCGGAGGTCCCGGTGCCTCCGCCTGTGCCCGCGTCAGAGCGCTGCTCGTCCGTGCACGCGGCGAGCAGGGCCAACGGACAGAGGTATGGGATCGCGCGACGCAGGTGCATTCGTCCAACCTATCAGATCGCCGGTTCGATGTCGTGCTGGAGCGGCGGCGGAGGTGGAGCGATTCGGGCGCGTACCAGGCCGAGCGTCTCCCTCCGGGGCTGGAATTATCCAGCGTGACAAGCGCCGGACTCACGTCGAGATCGTCCCGGCGAAACCGATGCCCGTGGATAAACTTCAGGAGCTACTCGACCAGATCAAAGTGAAGAAGGAAGGGTCGTGATGACAGACGAGAGGCGACCGCTTGTGGAATCTCGGAGCGGAGCAGTCATGGATTTTATCAGCGCGCTTCAAATTTATCTCATGTCACGCATGCGGAACAAGGAGGGTGTCGCAGGAGGCCTGAGGCGTTTAGGCGTCGATGAGGCGGCGTTCGATGCGGCCAAGGAGATGCTGGCGCGCGCACGCCTGGATCATGAAGACCCAGGCACCGCGGACGAGTGCCATGCCGACTCGTATCGTCGGTTCCTTGGAGCGCCGCAGCGCGTCGAGCCGGCGGCGAGAGGCCAGGCGCCGAACGCCATGAAGATGTTCTACTCTCTCCCCGTGTGGCCAGATCTGGAGCTGGAGCTCACGATGAGCAACGAGCACACCCTCCGTGGGATCCGCTTCGTTCGCGCGGGTGAACCCAAGGCGCGCCGGCTTCGGCTCGAGGAGGTTATACCCTGGAGGGTGGTGGAGGACGATATCCCATGCAATTGCAGCGAGGCGGTCGTGGTGGATGGGTTTGGAACATGGACCGACTACTGCTGCACCCTGCTCGAGCCCGGGAGCCCAGAGTATCTCTGGGCCTTCGACTACGGTCTCCTGCAGGAGGTAATTCCCTGGAAGGACCTGAACATCGACAAGAAGGAAGCCGCCTACCCTAGCCTGGAGAGCGTCCTCGGCCTCGAGGAGCCAGAGACGCCGCGGTAGGGCAAGTTCGTCCCTGGGGTGGTGGTCACCTGTTCGCGGAGCGACGGCTGACGCAGACGCGACAGCTCGATCGGGGCCATCCTTCGCGGCGAGGACGCCTGACGGCGCGCAGCCAGGCGACCGCGCCAATCGCGACGGCGGCCAGCGGGGCGCTCCATCCTGGGCCTCCGGCGGCCCGCGGCGCCGCGCTGCAGCGGACCAGCTGGTCGTCGGCGCACTCGGGCGAGAACCCGTGCGGCGGGATGGGATTGCAGGTCGACGCGGAGAGATCCCGAGGGGGGTAGATCTGGCAGACGCCCGCGATGTCGTCGTCGTGCAGCGTCCGGAAGTTCATCGGGTCCGCCCTGTCGTACCTGGAGTGCATGGTCGCCTCGGGCCCGGCCATGGTGTGGTCGAGGCCCAGGAAATGGCCAGCCTCGTGCGTGACGATGGCGAGCAGATCTTCCCTCGGCGCGGCGGAGTCGTCCGCGACGGTGAAATCGTAGAGATCGGTGTTGATCTCCATGTCGGCCCCCCAGAGATTACCGGTCTTCCTGTCGAACTGCACCGTCGTGAGCGCGAGCATCTCGGTGTTGTGTCCCGCGGCCGCGAGCCACTCCAGATCGCGGAAGACGACCACGTTGGCGTTGCCCGGCACGAGGCCATCGACGATCCTGGTCTTGCCATCCCTGGCGTTGAGCTCCACCGCTCCGCAGGCGACGGGCCCGAGGTTCTGGACGCGGAGCCCCGGCGTTCCCCCGTCGCAGGGCGCCTGCATCCACGTATCGAACGCGGCCTCGAGCACGTCGGAGATCTCCTGGTAGGAGATCTCGCTGGACGCGTCCTCCTGGATGCTGAAGCCGATGCAATCGCCCGCCCAGCGGAGCGGCTTGCATTCGCCGACGGGCTGGTCGTCCTGCAGGCAGAGCTCCGACCTCTTGCAGGTGTTCGAGCGGCAGTAGGCCGACGCCTGCTGCGCGCTCGCCAGCACGGCGAGCGCGGCCGCCACGCAGGAGCACCATGCACGCTTCATCGCCATCGACTCCTCCACGATCGGTTGACCCTACAGCGACGGTAGCAGCGCGCGGCCGGCGCGTGGGGATTTCGCCAGCGGCGCCCTTGCCCCCCGCTGGCCTTCCGCCATCCTGAGGTGATGGGGCATGCTCGTGGGTGAGGCGGGCGGCAGAGCCGATCCGGCGCAGGGCGGCGCGGCTCCGGCGCAGGGGGGCGCGGCGGCGCAGGGCAGCGCGGCCCCGGCGCAAGGCGGCGCAGCGGCGCCGAGCTTCCTGTGCGACGCGATGCTGGGCGGCCTGTCGCGCTGGCTGCGCGGCGCGGGCTACGACGCCATGTTCGAGCATGGCATCGACGACGGCGATCTCGTGCGCCTCGCGCAGCAGACCGGCCGGGTGCTGCTGAGCTCCGACGCCGGCGTATTCGAGCGGCGCTCCCTGCGCACCGCGGCTGTGCGCGGGCTCTACGTGCCCCGCGGGCTGCGCCCGACGGAGCAGGCCGGCTTCGTGCTGCGGGAGCTCGGGCTGCCCGTGCGGGACCCCCGCTGCATGGCGTGCGGCGGCGCGCTCACGGCCGCCTCGAAGGACAGCGTCCGGGAGGCGGTGCCGGCGGTGGTGGCGGATCGCCACGACGAGTTCTGGCGGTGCGATCGATGCGGCAAGGTCCTGTGGAAGGGCAGCCACTGGGACGGCATCGTCGCCGGCGTGGCCGCCGCGGCCGGCGTGGCCGCCGCGGCCGAGGCCCCTGCACCACCGGCGGGCGGCCAAAAGCCTCCGCCGTGACGCGGCGGGCGGGCGCAATTCATTCGTCGGCCAGGACCGCCCGCGTGCCCGCGCGCGTATACTTCGCCGGATGTCCACGGGCGGCGGGAACCAACGTAGGGTCGACGTGGTGATCCTCGCCGCGATCACGCTGGAGTACAAGGCTGCCCTTCAGGTCGAGGAAGGCGCTTTGCCAGAGAGCCGGTGGGAGCAGGAGGAAGGTCCCAACGGCCTGCCCGTCGCGTTCAGGAGCTTCCAGGGAGCCGGTGGCAGGCCGCTGCACATCGCGCTGGCGCAGGCGGGCGACATGGGGGCCGTCGCTGCGACGAACGCGCTGCTGCCGCTCGTGCAGGAGGTTCGGCCGCGGTGCGTCGCGATGTGCGGCGTGTGCGCGGGGCGGCCGGGCAAGACCAAGCTGGGCGATGTCGTCGCCGCCGAACGGTTGTTTCTGCATGACACAGGCAAGGCTCTGCCAGACGGGGTGCAACAGGACCTGAGGACATACAACCTGCGCGATGACTGGAAGGTTGCGCTGGAGCACACAGACTTCAGCGCGCGCTTCAAGAACGCCTCCTGGTGGAAGGCGCGCCCCATCCCCTGCGAATGGCAGGAGAACTGGGTCCTCGCGAAGCTGCACGAGGGCGTCGCGGATCCTGGCGCGCCGCCGGAGTGCGACGAGATGTGCCCACGATGGGCGGACGTCATCGCGTCGTTGTGGAAGTCCGGCCATCTACACGATGGCACGCTCGCGCTCACCGAGGAGGGACGCGAACGGATCGTGCGAATCCTGATCCAGCAGCGAGGCCGGTTCCCGGATCTTTCTCCTGCGGGCGCGCTGCTCCCTTTCAAGGTGCATGTCGCGCCGATGGGCAGCGGCAACAAGGTCGTCGAGGACCAAGCGTACTGGAGCTTCGTGTCGGAGCACATGCGCAAGACGCTCGGCCTCGAGATGGAAGCCGCGGCCCTTGGCGCGCTCGCGCATGCCCAGCGCGACGCGAGGCTCGACGCGCTGGTGATGAAGGGCGTCATGGACTTTGCCAATCACGGGCGCGACGACCACTTCAAGGAGTACGCCGCTCGCGCCTCGGCCGAGTGCTTGATCGCGTTCCTGCGCGACAACCTCCCACCGGAAGCGCCGAACGACCCGCTCGACGACCTCCTCGTCCCGGGGACGTCGGAGCCACCGGTCGAGGCGAGCCCCGCCGCGCTCTTGAACGCTCGCTACCAGGTCGTGCCGTTCTTCGGCCGCGCCGATGTGCTCAAGGAGATCCATGCCTGGTGCGGTGCTACAGCCCCCGTACGCGCACGCCTCTTCTACGGTCCTGGCGGCATAGGGAAGACGAGGCTCTTCATCGAGGCCTGCGCTCAGCTGCGTCGCGAGGGCTGGCGAGCGGGCTTCATCCCAGGAGGCGTCGACGAGCGGCAGGTCGAAGCGCTCATGGCGGCGGAGCGTCCCACGTTCGCGGTCGTCGACTACGCCGAGAGCCGCCCCGACCTGCGCGCCCTCCTCGAGCCAGCTGGACGCGCTCGCGCCCGGAAGGGCCGGGGTCGGCTGCGGCTCGTGCTCCTCGCCCGCAACGCCGGCGACTGGTGGACGTTCCTGCAGGGCTCCGATGCCGAGCTGGGAGCATTGCTTGGCGATCACGCGCCGCGAGAGCTTCCACCCGGGGTCGCCGCGAGCCCCCAGCGGATAGGGGCCTTCCGGGAGGCGGCGGCATCGTTTGCACACGTTCTCAGGAAAGCCGTTCCAGGTGCGACGCCGCCGCTCAACGATCGGCGCTACGATCGGGTGCTCTACCTTCACATGGCGGCGCTCGCGACGGTCGAGGGGCGGGAGTTTACCGCAGAGACGCTGATGGCCAGCACGCTCGATCACGAGCAGCGTTTCTGGAGCTCGCGCTTCCCGCGCTCTGACTCCTTCGATGCGCGGCGATTCATCGAGCAGATGCGACGGGCCGTCACCGCGCTCACGCTGCGAGGTGGCGCGCCGAGCCGCGGTGAGGCGGCCGCGCTCGTGGCCAGGATCATGGACGAGCGTGACGAGCAGCTCGTGGATCGGTACCTCCGCTTCCTGCGCGACCTTTATCCCGGGCAAGGCCGTGCCTCTCGCGCAGGTGACTACCTCGGCGGACTCGAGCCCGATCTGCTGGGCGAGGCCATGGTGCACCGGACACTGTCGCTGGAGGGCGGCGAAGCCGGTTCGTACCTGGACCGCGTGCTCGAGTGCCTTGCTGGCGACGATGCGTTGGGGACCGCTTTCACGGTACTCGGGCGGCTGTCCGAGGATCAGCCCGAGGATGGAGAACAGTGGATCACGCACGTGCTCGGGCGCGACGTTGTGAGCCGAGCGATGGCGGCATTTGAAGCGGCCAAGGCTCTCGGCGAGCGCACGGCGCATGCGCGGCTCGGAAGCGTGCTCGCGAAGGCCCTGGAGCGGGAGGGGACGATTGATCTTGCGGAGCAGATGGCGCGGGCAGGGCTGCCGGAGCGCACCGTATCGCTTCGCGAGGTCACGCTGTGGGCAGAGCAGAAGCGCCTGGAACACCTTCCGGAGGGCGCTGAGCTGGAGCGGCTGGCCGAGCGAGCGCGTTTGTTGAACAACCTGGGCAATCGGCAGAGCGAGCTGGGGCAGCTGGAAGCGGCACTCGCTTCCACCCAAGAGGCCGTCACCATCCGCCGCACGCTGGCCGAGCAACGGCCCGATGCGTTCCTGCCCGACCTCGCCATGAGCCTCAACAACCTAGGCAATCGGCAGAGCGCACTGGGGCAGCGGGAAGCGGCGCTCGCTTCCACCCAAGAGGCACTCGACACAATCTGGCCCTGTTTTCTAGACGTGCCTCATGCATTTGCGCCCAAAACATCCATCATCCTTCACAGAATGCTCCAAATCCTAGAGATGCTTGGCCAATCCTCCTCACCCGAACTGCTGGAGCGCATCGCGCTTGTGGAGCGAGCTCTTCCAAATCAAGATCTCTAAGTTCGGATTTTGCATTCTCGGTTTGTAGCACCACAGTTGCATAAGCGCCGAGCGTGAGGATCTGACCAGGCGGCCAGCCAGTAAAATTCCCCAACTTTCCGCAGAAATCGCGGCCGACGTCGAGCGCTTCGCCACTACGTGCAACCGTAGTACCAAGTCGCGCACAAAAAGCTCAAACCCGAGTCGCTCGTCCTACCCTGCTCCCAATCGGGCAGGGGAACCGGTCGCGGCGATCCCGCGCGCAAATCTACCGCGAAAAGCGCATCGCCTCGGCGGCGAAGGCGTCGCTGCCCCGGTTCGCCTTGTCGCGGGTCCCGTCGAATACATCCGCGATGCCGCCCGGGCCCCCTGGGCCGACCTCGAACGTGACGCGATCCAGGGTGAGCTGCTCGTCGTCGGCATAGGCGATGCCGATCAAGGGCCCGCCGCCGCCGCCCGAGCCGCCCGACGCACCGCCCAGCGCCGCGTTGCCACGGGCGCTCCGGCCGCCCGGCGCGCCACCGCCGCCGCCCCCCTGGCCGGGCGCTCCCGTGCCGCCTTGGCCACCGGGCACGTCTTCCCACCCGGCCTCGGTGAGGTGTCCACCCCTGCCGCCGGCGCCGGGCGCGCCCAGCGCGCTGTCTTCCCCATCGCGGCCGAGCTCGCACGGGGCGCCGTCCTTCGCGCCTGTGCCGCCCGGGCCTACGTTGCTGGGGTTCGGGGTCGGCAGCGGCTCCCCGTCCTCTTCATCGCCGCCGCGATTCGGGTCCCGTCGCGCCTTTGCCGCGCGTCGATACTTGGTCGCCGCACACGCTCGTCACGGCGGGCGCGCCGGTCACGGTGGCTGCGGAGCAGGCGTCCTTCCCGATCGCGCCGATCTCCACGTGCAATGGAAGTGCGTGCGAGTCGTCGCCGTCCCGCTTTCTCCACATTCAGAACCGAACGGCGCTGCGCCGCTTGCCGGCAGCTCGTCCGCCGCTCGCTTGTGGTGGGAGAGCGCGCGTGCTACGCGGCTGGACGCTTGGCAGTGTGGCCGAATGGGACCCGCCATGTTTCAGAGCGGGTGCGACGGCGAAGCGAGCGACTTAGGGGGCGGAGGTGGTCGAGATGGCGAAGCGAGCAGCTCAAGGGGCGGCGGCGGTCGTGTTCATGGGGCTGGCCGGGTATGCGGTGGTTCCCGGATGCGTCATCCGGGTGGGTCCGGGAGATGAGGATGGAGCGTGGCATAGCTCCAACGACGGGGGACAGCCCCCCGAGGGAGGCGCGGGCGGCAGCACCGTCGACGACGGCACGGCGGCAGCAGCACCGTCGACGACGGCACGGGCGTCAGCCCGGAGGAGCAACGGCTGGCTGAGGAAGCCTATGCTCAGCTCGACCCGGAGGAGCTGGCGTTCGCCTCAGCCCTGGCCGGGAACATGACGTGCGCCATGGCCGGCGCGGTCGAGGCCACGCAGATCGATCCGGCCACGCTCGACGACGAGACGCTGAGGGCGCTCCTGGAGCAGTACGCGCCGGGAGCGATGGAGCAGGCGCGGGCGTGGCTCTCGGGCACCGACCCGTCGATGCTCGCATACAGGGTGATACCAAAGTACGAATGCGAGGGAGACTACGGCTGCGAATCTCTGCCACGATGCCAGCAGGGCTACATACCTGCCGTGAGTCATCGTTGCATCATCAACGACTGCGGGAAGGCGAAGTGCCCCACGTGCCCGGACTTCGTGAACGAGCTCCTGCAGAACATCGTGATAAGAGCGTGGTGCTCCTATGTTTGCGTCAAGACCGGGACCTCGCCGCCCGAGGTCGTCGCCGTCGGTGCCGGCGCCATCTCGGCACTCAGGAACATCTACTTCGGACCCGTCTGTATGCCGTATCTGTGAGCAGGAGGGACGATACCGTGAAGCCTACCCAACCGCGAGAGCCGCGCACCATCCGTCGAAGATCGGACCCTGACGACAAGGAGGGCGAGGCCCTCAACAACGCCTTCGACCTGTTGCGTGAGATGACCTCGGCCCGCAGGCTGTCGACCCTCGTGAGACGACCGACGCGCGCGGAAGTCCTCCTGGCGGCCGACGACTACATCGCGTATTTCCCGCTCGATGAGCCCCGCGAGCGAGCGCGAGAGCTCCGGGAGGCGGTTCTTACCTGGAGAGAGGGCGAGGAGGTCCCGCAGGCAGTGTACGAGGCGGCCCGGCGTTTCTGTCTTTCGCTCGGCATAAGGGTGCCCGCCTGCGGCTGGGAGAACGACGACGGCTACCAGGTCCGGGCGATGGATCGCGACACAGACGACGCGGAGCCGCCGCCCGAAGCGGAGGCCGCGGCCGCGCCGCGGAGCTACGGCGATGCGTCGAAGAAGGCGGCCCAGCTGGCCCAGGCACTCGCGGGCGCAGTGAACGTCGCTGAGCTGCTCGCCTCGCCCTCGCTGTGGGCCAAGGCGACGTCGTGGCCGTCGCGAGAGCATCTGGTCGAGCATATGGACCAGCTCCTGTCCGCCTTCGGAACGGAGCTCGATCAACAGAAATTCGCCGCGCCCGCTCGGAGGCTTCGCGCGCAGCTCTCGGCCTGGGAACCGGGGCCCGAGATCCCCGCCGACATCTCGAAGGCCGCCCGCGAGCTCCTCGCCGCACTGGGAATTGAAGAGCCTCCCGGCGGGTGGGACGCGCCCGAGGGGCCGCTGGAAGGACCAAGCAACGACAACGCATAAGGCCTGCTCGCCGGCGGCGCTGCACGTGACGGGAGCAGACGAGGCGCGATGGAAGTTCCCGGCGCAGACGGCGACATGGGAGCGGCCGTCAACACAGCGGCTGGTCCTGGGGCGAGGCGCTCGTCCTACCCTGTTCCCGACCGGTCAGGGGAACCGGTCGCGGCGCTCCCGCGCGCGAACCTACCGCGCGAAGCGCATCGTCTCGGCGGAGAAGCCGTCGCTGCCTCGGTTCGCCTTGTCGCGCGTCTCGTCGAACACATCCGCGATGCCGCCCGGGCCCCCTTCGCCGATCTCGAACGTGACGCGATCCAGGGTGAGCTGCTCGTCATCGGCATACGCGATGCCGATCGAGGGCCCGCCAGCGCCCCCGCCGCCATAGCCGCCCTTGCCGCCCGTGCCGCCATAGCCGCCTCGGCAGGCGTGTACGCCGAGCATGGGCGAACCCAGCCCCGGCGGGCCTCCTTGCACGCCTTGCCCGCCCGTTTGGCCTTCGCCCCCCCGGCCGCCGTAGCCGCCCCGGCCCGTGATGACCCGGGTCTCCCGCAGGGTCAGCTTGCTGCCTGAAAGGGCGAAGATCGCGATGCTCGCGCCGCCCGCGCCGCCGCCGCGGCCGCCCGTGCCGCCGCAGCCGCCGCCGCCGCCCGAGCCGCCCGACGCGCCGCCCCCGCCCAGCGCCGCGTTGCCGCAGGCGCTCCGGCCGCCCGATGCGCCGCCGCCCCCGCCGCCCCCCTGGCCGGGCGCTCCCGTGCCGCCCTGGCGGCCGGGCACGCCCTCCCACCCAGCCTCGGTGAGGCGTCCACCATGGCCGGCTGCGCCGGGCTCGCCCGGCGCGCCGTCATCCCCACGACGGCCGTCCGCGCACGGGGCGCCGTCCTTCGCGCCCGCGCCACCCAGGCCCGCTTCCCTGGGATTCGGGACCGTCAGCGGCTTGCCGTCCTCGGCATCTCCACCGCGGTCCGGGGCCCCGTCGCCCCCTTTGCCGCCCGTCGACACCATGTCACCGCATACGGTCGTCACCGCGGGCGCGCCGGCCACGGTCGCTGCCGAGCAAGCGTCCCTGCCGATCGCTCCGATCTCTCCGTACGCTGGCTGCGGATCAACATAGACCGCATCCTGGCCGGCCTCGCCCGACCCGCCCCTGTCCGCCTCAATCACGCTCCGAAGCACCTCCACGACCGCGCCCGGCTGGAGCCTCATCGCGATGGAAGAGCGATCCGAATGCAGTCTGCGCTCGTGCTGCACATGCATGTCCACGATCGTGGATACGCCGTCGGTGGCCCCTTCGCCGTCGCCCAGTGCTGCCACCACGGTGATCGGGGGACCTCCAGCGTCCGGTGAAGCGAGGTTCGCCGGCTTGTTGGTCGCCCCTTCCGTGTAGTGTCTCCATCTCGACCAGCAAACGAAGCCGCCCCACAGATCGATGCCGGAGGGCAACGTGATGGCCTCGGTGTAAGCGTCGGTGCAGGCGAACACCCGCCCGCGCGCGTGCGGCGCAAGCGCGAGCGCCCGGGTGAGCGTCTTCACCGGCTTGTCCATCGTGCCGGGATTGCTGTCGTCTCCCCACGCCCGGCTGGCGAACACCCCGCAGCCGGCCTGCACGCGCAGCGCGGCGAGGCCCTGGAGACATTCCTCCTCCGAGGGCGCGGCCGAGGGCTCTGGGTCGCAGGTGCCCCCCTCGGCGCACGGTGGGGCGTACGGCTCCGCTCCGCACCCCAGGGCGGCCGGAGAAGACAGCACGAGGACCCATGCAACGGCTGTGATCTTCATGATCTTCTCTCTGCCCATCCCCGTGCGAAATCCATCATCCGGGCGGCACGATCAGCTCGGGGAAATCCCAGAGCGTTGCGGCCTTGCCGCTCTCCCCGCTGGCTGTGTCCTCGGTTGGGTTGCCTCCGAGTCCCCCGGTGCCGGGGGCTCCGGTGCGCCCGAAAGCGCTCTCCGTGAGGTGAACGCTGCTGTCCACGCGCGCGACGGCTATGGAGACGCCCCCGAGCCCTCCGCCGCCATCGCCGCCTTTGCCGCCATCGCCGCCCACCCCACCCTCGCATGCACGGTAGCCCGTGCCTGGGATAGTTCCACGGGCACCTTCCCCCCCGCCCCAACCACCCTCTTGCCCCTGCCCTCCGTTGCCGCCGCGACCGCCGTCCCCCGTGATGATCTCTGTCTTGTCCACCATGACGTGAGCATGCAGGGCGATGATCCCGAAGCTGCCACCCCCATAGCCGCCGCCTCGGCCACCGCGCCCCCCGCAGCCGCCGCCCCCGCCCGAGCCGCCGGATGGTCCGCCTTGCGGATCCACAGGGCGGCACTGCCCGTTCGTTCCGACGCCGCCCGCGCCGCCGCCCCCCTGGCCGATCCCGCCGTTCTGGCCGTCCCGCCCCGAGAAACCCTGCCAGCCACGCGCGCTGATGCTTCCGTACTTGAGCCGGTCGTCCACGCCCGTCCCGCCGCCGACCCCGTGCGCGCCGGCCTCCCCAGCGCCGCCCCTCTCGCCGGCGGTGCAGGTCATCGGCCCGCCCGTTCCCCCTTCGCCGTCCTCCATCGAGCCCGGCCCCGGGGCCGGCGCGCCCGGCCCGCCGTCGCCGCCCGCGGTGACGGCGCCATCACCGCCCGCGCCGCCAATGGACGTCGTGCCGTCCTCGCACACAGTCATCGCCGGCGGAGCGCCCTCGGTCCAGTCCGCTAGGCACCCGGGCGCGCCCGGGTGGCCAGGCGCCCCATCCAGCGCCCGCCATGCCTGCGGAGCGCTCTCCCCGTTCGCCCCATCCGCGCCGTTCCCCGCCAGGATCTCGCTCGACACCACATCCACCGCGGCGCCCTCGCGCACGATCATCGCGATGGACGACTCGCTCGGCCGCACCGCATCCGCCGCCACGAGCCGCACGCCGAACACCGCCGACGTCATGCTCGCCTGTCGAGCCTCCACGACGAGCGGCACCAACTCCGGCCCCGGCGCAATCTCGGTGAAGCGGTCCTTGCCACCCCAGGCCCACGCCTCCGTCGCGCAGTCCCGCCCGCCCCAGATCGCGACGCCCGACGGCAGCGTGACCGCCTCCTCGAAGTCCTCCGCGCAGGCGTACACCCGCCGTGGCCCCCCGGGCTCCGACGCCTTCTCCACCGCACGCCGCAGCGTCCTGACGGGCGCTTCCCTCGTCCCGTCGCTCGCGTCGTCCCCGCGCAGCGCGACGAACACCCCGCACCCGTCCTTTGCCGGGCTCGTCACGGGATCGCCGTCACACGGAGACGCCGGCAGCGCCGGCGGCGTCTCGCCGGGGAGCGGCTCGCAGCTGTACGTCGTCGTGCAGTCCTCGGCATAGGAACACCCTGCGCCCCCCGCGGCGCTCCCGCAGCCGAGCGCGATCGCCGCGATCGAACGCAGCGTTCCTCGACCCTGCCTCCCGCGCGTCCCCATCACCCCTCGTCGTCTCACCACACGCCCTGAAGAACGAGCCCGGCCTGCGCTCCCGTCGCGCTCGGGACTACATGGACGCCTTCACGGGCCGGCGTGCCGCCGAGGAGCCATCCCTCCGCGAGGAACGATGCCGCCGTCGCGATCCCGAACACGGCCCCCGTTGCCAGTGCCACGTTGCCGAGCGTGGCGAACCGACCCCGCTCGGTCGCCTCTTTGCGGATCTCCGCGCACGCCGAGGGCGCGTTCGTCCACCAACACGTCGTCGACGTCCAGCCGCGCTGGCGGAGCACCACGTCCCGCTCGGCCAGGTTGCCGTCGATCACATCGGCCCGCAGCAGGAACACCGTGCCAGCCGCCAGCGCCGCCGTCGCGAGCGCCGCGCCCCCGATCCGCAGCTCCGTCAGGGGAAGCGCCCGCCGCGCCGCCGGAGGTGGCGGCGGGGCCGCCGGCCGCGCCGGGCCAGCGCCGGCCACCCCCGGCGCGGCGCGCTCCGGCGCGCGAGGCAGCTTCAGGGTCAGCGAGCTGGCCTTGCCCGCCTGCCCGTCGAACGCGCCTACCGCCTCGCTGTGGCCGTCCAACCGCGCCCGCACGGTGTGCTGCCCCGGCTCCAGGAACAGCTCGTACGTCGGCGCCCGGCGACCCAGCGCCTTGCCGTCGACGAAGACCTCGGCGTCCGGTGGACTCACACCCAGGTAGAGCGTCACCACCCGGCTCTCGGCCTTCAACAATCCTTCTTCGGCCCGCTCCGCCAGCAGGCTGCGGAGCGCGCCGCGGTGTCTCAAGCTCTGCGCCAGGTGGTCTGCCGCGTCTCGATAGCTGCCCAGCGCGAGCTCGCACAGGCCGAGCTCCGCGGCGATCTCGGCGCGCTCCGCGTCGGTCGTCCACGCCGCGTCGGCCGCCTTCAGCGCCGCTTCGTACGCCGCCTCGGCCTCGGCCCATCGCCTGGCATCGCGCGCCTGCCGAGCACGGCGCAGCAGATCCTCCGCGGTCGATGGCTCGTGGGTCCCCGCGATCGCATGGAGATCCTGCGCGCTCGCCACGCCCTCCAGCACCGCGACGACGCCGAGAAAGACGCACGGCAAGACGGAGGGGACCGCATGGCGCACGCCACGGTGGATACTCCTGCACGCAAGCCCATGTCAACGCGCACCGTCCCGCGACCGCCGAGCCTCCTCGTATATCCGCCTCGTGGTCCAGTGAGCTCACGATGGTCGGAAATCGTCCTCAAGCTACCGGATACATGAGAATTTCAGCAATGATGATGCAATGCGTGACTCCGCTCCGGAGGGCCTTTGAGGACGGAACGAGCACCGCACCCACGACGGCTGCTGGGCCCCCGTCGAGATCCGCAGCCGGCAGAGGTGTGGCGGCGGAGGCGGAAACCTCACCGAGGCGCTGCTCCTCTCTTCGGGCTCGCCCACCGTAGAGCCACTCGCAGCGCCTCTTGCGAGGACTCGGTCGATTTTTTCGATTTTTTGACCGTCGGGCCGGGCTCGGATCGTCTGCTGGACCGTGGACCGAGCAACGCCGACCTGCCCTGTACCCGCCCGCGTGAGAGCGCTCATCAGCTACGTTGGCGTGCCCGAGAGGGACCGCGACGACGTCGCTCAAGACGCGATGGCGCGGCTCTGGGAGCGGCGGGAGCAGGCCCGATCGGCGAGGAACCCGAGCGCGTGGTGCGACAGCGTCGTCCTGAACACGGCCCGCGATCACCGGCGAGCGTCGCGCAGGCGCGAGGAGGCGCTCACGGGCCTCGACGAGGCGGCGCTCTGCGATGAGCGAGAGAGCCCCGAGGATCACGCCATCGCTCGCCAGGAGGCAGCGCTGGTGCGGCAGCTCATCGAGGAGATCGGCGAGCGGCGCCGCGGGGTGTTCATCGCGTGCGAGCTCCTGGAGCGGCCGATCGCCGACGTCGCCCGAGAGCAGGAGATCCCGCTGGAGACGGCACGAAGTCGCCTGCGCCGGGCCTGGGAGGAGTTCGAAGAGGCGGCGGCCCGCTGGGAAGCGAGGCAACGAGGCCGCGGCGCTCGCCGGCTGCGCGCCGCGCTGTTCCCGCCCTGGCTCCTGGAGCGGTGTTCCTGGCGGCGACGTAGTCCCGCGCGCTGGATGGCGCGAGGCTTCGTCATCGCTTGTGCGGCGGCGCTCGGTGTGCTGGCCGTGGGCCCGATGGAGCCCGTCGCGCCTCTCCGCCCCTGCATGGCCACCCTGCTCTCCAGGAGGACGACCGAGCCGGAGACCGGGCAGGCCGCGCGGGACCCTGCCGGGCCGGCGCGCGTGAGCGGTGCGCTGGACGGGGCGGTGATGGCCCCTCCGGCGCTGGATGGGGCGGTGACGGCCCCTGCCGTCCCCGCCATGCCGACGGGCTGGCCAGCCGCGCAGCGCCGCTCGAGGATCAGCTCCCGCGAGCAGGAGCTGATCGCCCGCGCACGGACGGCCATGGCGGCCGGTGATGTCGTGTCGCTCGTCGAGGCGCGACGCCTGCTGGAGGAGCACGGGCGGAGATTCCCGCGCGGTCGCCTGGCGGGTGAACGCGAGGCCAAGCTGGCCGGGCTCAGGTGATGACCGCGCAGTAAACATCGACGCGAACGACGTGGCCTTCGTCATGGAGGCGGAGCTAAACCACCGTGGTTCGCGGCCTTCGTCGCAGGGGATTGAGCGCCTCCTGAGCGGGCGTCGCGCGCCGAGCGACGCCCATCGAGGAGCGATCGTGTCCGCTCGCCGACGAGCGTTCGCGCGGAGCATTCACGTTTCACATGGAGGCGAGCCATGGAGCTTCTGGCGCTGCCCTCGCGAGGGCCGATGATGCATTCCATCAGAACACACGTCTTCGCCGAGGAGCGGGCTCCTCCGGCGCGGCACGACAGGACGGCTCGTTCGAGCGCATCGGGCACGCCTCGCACCGCGCAACGGATAGCGGCGCAGCCGGGACCTCGGAAGAACGAGGTGAAGCCTGCCGCGAGCCCGTCTCGGGCTCATGCGTTTCAATGCCTCTTTCAAGCAGAAACGATTCGGCGCGTTCGCCGGTGGCTCGCGCGGCTCCGTGTGCCCGAGCGCGATCGGCACGACCTGAGCCAGGACGTCTTCCTGGCGGCTGTCATGAGCTTCGGCAACTATGACCCCTCGCGCGGCCCGATCGCGCGGTGGCTGAACGGCCTGGCGGTGAACCTGGCTGCGCGTTACCACGCGAAGGCTTCTCGGCGGAACGAGGTCATCACGGATCCCGTGGAGCTGAGCGAAAGAAAGAGCAGCCTCGCGAAACCGGACCCGATCACGGGCAGGCAGCTCGACACCCTCGCGACCGGATCCGGTTGCCGGCAAGCAGCTGGCTACAGGCACGTGTTGTCGACGACCACGCCGGTCTCCTGGAAGCGCAGGGTCCCGGGCTCCCCGTCGAGCGTGACGGTGATATCCATGTCGATGATGCACGGTATGCCGGTGTTCGGCTCAGCCTCCCACGACATCGTCCCGGTGGCCCCGGTCACGGTATACGTGCGCTCGTCGGCGGGCGGCATGCCCGTGTCAGTGCAATCGCCCATCTTGTCGGTGAGGGCCACGTCCAGCACGCCCCAGAGGTCCTCCAGCTCGACCCCGGCATAGAGCGGATCGCTATCGGCGAACGCCGCGATCGAGATCGCCAGACACCGATCCTCTCGCAGGTCGGCGTGGTGCACGTAGACGCGGTCGTGATCGGCGATCACGTAATCTGCGCTTGCGCAGACCGTATCCCTCGACGCGTTCACCCCGGCCGCGTGCGCCATGCACGCATTGCAATAGGTGCGCTGATCGCACCCGCAGACCCCCTGACATTCGTCCGGACATTCCCCTACCCTCGGCCTCGGCGTGCATTCGCCCTGCGCGTCTGCGTCGCACGCCACGTCGGGCGTCGCGCAGTACTCCGTCTCGCCGCAGACCGCTCCCGCGCTCCCTCCGCAGGCGACCGGCGCTGCGCCTCCACTTCCGCCTCCGCCGTCGCCGGTCGTGCTGCCGCCCGCGCCGCCCATGCCGCCCGCGCCGCCTGCTCCGATCGGCGACACGTTTTCGTCGTCGCTGCAGGCGGCGAGGAGGAGGCCACACAACACGGAGCCAAGGAGTTCATGTCTCATGAACGGACTATGCCATGACCGCTCGCCGGAGAGGAGCGGCCAGGGCGGTGTCATGCTCCTGTCGATCTCCGAAACGCCCGGCCCCTTGCGGAAGCAATGCCGCGCTTCCGCCGGCAAATCGCTCCAGCCAGCGCCAGCGCGATCGCCGCGAGCGGCGCTCCGGGCGAGCCGTGCGCGCCGGCCACGGTGCAGCCGCAGCCGCTGTCCGCGCCGGAGCCGCCCGCGGCGGCCCCGCCCGCGGCGGCCTCGCCCGAACCGCCGCCTGACCCGCCGCCGCCGCCGCTGCCTCCCGTGACGCCGCTGCCGGCCGGATCCGTGAGGCCGCCGCCCGCGCCGGAGTCCAGGCTCGTTCCCGTCGAGCCACCGGTCCCGCTGGCCGCTGTCGTGCTCGTGTCCTCCACGCAGGCGCCGCCGGCGCAGGTCTGCCCGCTCGGGCACACCGCTCCAGCGCACGCGTCCACGCACGTGCCCGCGTCGCAGCGCTGGCCAGGCGAGCACGCGACGCCAACGCAGGCCGACTCTCTGCAAAGCCCGCTCGCCTCCTCGCACGTGCGCCCGCTCGAGCACGGCGTGCACGGGCACTCCGGCTTGCACACGCCGCCGTCGCAGACCGTGCCCTCCTCGCACGTCACGGTGCTGCACGGGTCGACGCACACCCCGACCCGGCACACCGTCGGGGAGGGGCACTGCACTCCATCACAAGGCGCGCGGCACCGCCCGCCGACGCACACCTCGCCCGCGTCGCAGGCGACCTCGGCGCAGGCGGGCTCGACACAGAACCCCGCGGCATTACATGCCTTGTCCGAGGGGCACACGAACTCGCCCCTGCCGCACGCCTGCACGCACACGCCCCGGTCGCAGACGTGCTCCGGCGGGCAGAGGTCGCCTTCGTCGGCGGTGCCGTTGCAGTCATTGTCGAGCCCATCGCAGGTCTCCTGCGACGACGGCACGAGCCCCTGGCAGGTGAGCCCATCCGCCGAGCACTGGGTCACCCCTGGCGCGCACACGCCGGGCAGCCCGGTATCGCACGGCTCGCCGCCGCCGGTGCAGGTGAGTCCGCTGAAGAAGTAGACATAATCGTTGTAGTCGCCATCGTTGTTGAAGTCGCCAGGGTTCCGGCCGACGTCGCCATCCTCGAACGCGACGTAAAACGCGTTCGGCGTCACCGCCGAAGCATAGATGACTGCGGTGACCCAGGGTCCGGGCGTGGTGCAGCCCGTGCACACCTGATTCCAACGCTGCTCGGAGTAGTGGGTCTGCGCGCCGATGAGGGCGAAGCCGATCTGCCCGCCCGCATAGGCTGGATTGCTCCGGATATCCGCGGCGGTGATGACGGTGCCGACCGAGGAGCCGGCGGGGACGATCTCGTGGATGTCGTCGATCGCCGGCGGCGCCGTGGCAGCGGGGTCGACGTTGTACCAGCCGACCCCGAGGCGAGAGCCTGTCTGCCGGAGCACCAGCTCCGCCGTGAAGCCGCAGAGCGGCGAGAACGTGGACGGCTCGGTGTTCCCATCGGCCTGGTAGTCGAGCGCCTCCTCCCGGTTGTCGAACAGGGTGTAGAGCTGGACCTCGTTGTTCCTCGAGTCCTGCGGCATGACGCTGCCGTTCGGCTGCGTGACCAGCGCGCTCGCGGGGAGCGACGAGAGGCCGATGAAGAGCGCTCCCGAAAGGATCAAAGCGTATTTCATCACCTGGTGATACAGAGACGCGCGCCCCAGCGTCAACGGAAACATTCCGTGACAGCAGACAGGCGAAATGTCGGGCGCCCGCCTACAACACCGCTCCGTTGACGCTCATGAGCGTGAAAGCCTCTGCGCTCGCGGCGGCCGCGACCCGGGCGCTCAGGCGACGCTGCGCGCGGGCCCGGACGCGGGCGCGGCGCCGTACGCGGCGCGACAGCGCTCGTACCGCTCGAGGAGCTCGCCCGTGGTCTTGGGCATCGGCACGCGCGCGCGCGTGATGTACGAGATCACGTTCTTGCCACGGACGATCAGCTCGACGCCCCGGGCGGCCTGCTCCCGCTCATGGGGCGAGGCGTCCGCGCCGAGCAGCGGCTGGAAGCCGGCGAGCTTCTCCGCCGACACGACGAACGACGTCCAGACCTCGAAGATGTCGTCGTCGGTGCGCAGCGTCTCGCACTTGATCTTGGCCGCGTGCGCGAACTCGCGGGCCAGGCGGTCCAGCCCGGCGAACATCGGCGAGCCAGCGAAGGTGGCGATCATCGCGTCGCGAATGCCGTCGATCGCCCTCATGCTCTGGGCGATCTTGACATACCGGCTGTTGTAGAACGCCTCGATCGGGAACGAGAACGCCTTGAAGGGCTCGCCCCAGAGCTCGTCGAGCCCCTCCTCGCCGCTGCGGTGGAGCACCATCTTCCCGAGCGTCAGCGCCTCGAGGAGGTGCTCTCCGCACTCGCGCATCAGGGCGTTGTCGGGCTCGATGGTGACGCCGAGCTCCTGGATCTCGACGAGCTTGGTGAAGATATCCGTCGCTCGATTGAAGATCGCGCCCGCGAGCATGGCGGCCTTGACGCGCTTCCGCTGCGGATCGGTCTCCGACTCGAAGGCGAGCCGCGCCTCGTCCAGCCGTTTCCCTGGGACGTTGATGCCGTGCTCGACGTGGTTGAACAGGCGCCGCGTCAGCGCCTCGATGAGGCGCTTCTTCGCGAGCAGCGTGTCGGCCGGCGCCTCGTAGGCCTTGATCCAGTAACCGTAGTAGTAGACCCGCAGCTGACCGTCGATGATCTGCTTCTTCCCGAGCGGTATCGCGCTTTCCATGGCCCGCCTCCGATCGGCTGCCAGGCGGCGCCCCTGCGCGGGAGGCGCGCGGGGGAGCATGCCCGTGCGACAGCCGAGTAGCATGGGCGCAAGGCGGCCCGCAAGACGTGAGCGACGCGATCCGGCGGAGTTTTCCGCCGGAAACCGGGACTTAACCGACAGGAAAGACAGCGGCTCGCGGCGTCGCCGCGGCCGAGCGCCAGCCCGCGCGCCCGCCGACCTCGGGGGCTCTCGGGGGCTACTGCGCGCACCCCTCGAGCTCGGCCATCATGCGCCAGAACGCCATGGCCTTGTTCTCGCAGGCGCCCTGGGTCGTGTGGGTATGCTCGTATTCCGCGTTGCCGGACGTCTCCACGTCGTAACGCGGGTGCTGCATCGGGATCTCGACGCCGTCCACCGTCGTTGTGTGCCGCTCGCCGTCCGCGTGGACGTCGAGGTCCTCGAAGTCATAGAGGATCTTCCCATGCTCCCGGCAGAAATCGCGGATCTGCTGGTTGCGCTCCGTGCGGTTCACGCCGTTGTACTCCTCGTCACCGGGCCCCGTCATGTAGATGAAGGTCACCTCCGGGAACTCCTGCCCGAGCGCGTCGAGCACGTCGAGGTACCGCTGCACGTCCTCCTCGGTCTGCTCGGAGATCTCCGAGGACCACGCCCACATCGAGTACCGGATTTCCGGGTGCCCTCCGAGGATGGTGCGCACGTCGTTGATCCCGGCCTCGGTCGCCCAGTACTCCTCGCCCGGAATGAGGTCGGTGTCGATCATCCCGTCCCACATCAGGAAGGCGCCTTCCTGCTGCGGGACGTCGCAATACTCCGTCTCGAAGGCGTAGGTAGGGGTCTTCGCCTCGATGCTCTCGGCGCCGACGATGATCTGGAAGCCGTGCGAGCGGTGGGCGTAGTGGAAGACGAAGTCCCCCGACCTGAGCGCCTCGGCGCAGCTCGCCGGGATACCGTCCAGGCTCGCGTGCCGGTGGTCGAAGGTCCGCGCGTTCGCGGGATCGGGATTGGGATCGCCGCCGGACGCCGTCGTCACCCCGCCGCTCGACGCCGACGCCGACGTCGACGCGCCGCCCGACCCCGCGGTCGACCCGCTGGTCGCCCCGCCGCCCGACCCCGCCGTGGTCGCCCCGCCGCCCGACCCGGCGGTCGCCCCGCCGCCCGTTCCACTCTGGTCTGCCGGGCTGTCGTCTTCTCCGCAGGCCAGCGCGCCGAGAGCGAGGGAGAGACCAGCAGCGATGATAGTTGAATTGCAAAATAATTTGTTCATTGCAGTGTGGATTCTAGACGGAGGCAAGGGGATCGCAATAGCTCTCGCGAGCGGTCTCGTGCTGCCGCGCGGGGGTTCGGAGGCGGGGGCGTCGTGGTTTCTTGCGGCGCCGGCGCCGGCGCCGGCGCGGGCTCCGGCGGACCGCCGCGGAGGCCCGGCGTGCTGCGCTGCGCAAGCAAGGCCCCTGGTGCGCCGCGCGCGGACGCGCAGCGTCGGCGCGCGCAGCGTCCGCGCTCGCCGTCGTCCCGAGCGCGTCCCCCTCGCCGAACACCGCCGCTGTCAGGAACGTCACGCACCGATAGCGCTCTCGACGCCCGCGTCGGACCCGGGCCTGCCACGGCGATCCGGGGAGCCATCTCGTGGCCGTGTCGAGCCCGAGACGCCCGGAACGTGGCGCACAGAAGGATAATCCATCTGACATCTCCCGCCTCGTCGTGGCCGGCGCCTTTCCTATCCTGTACGCTCCCCTCGCCTCCCTCGGCTATCAGGAGGAAGCCATCACCATGCAGTTCGCTCCGGATTCCGTCGTAGGTGGGAAGTATCGTCTCGAACGACCTCTCTCGCACGGCGGGATGGGCTCGGTGTGGGTGGCGCGACACGTCAACTTGGGCTCTCTCGTCGCGGTCAAGTTCATGGACCCGACCTATGCTGCGTCGTCGACGTTCCTCGCCCGCTTCGAGCGTGAAGCCAGGATCGCGGCGAGCCTCCAGAGCCCACACGTCGTCTACGTCCAGGACTTTGGCGTCGACGACGAAACTCCGTACCTCGTGATGGAGCTGCTTCAGGGCGAGGACCTGGGCACGCGCCTCTTGCGCGTCGGCCGGCTCTCTCTCGTGGACGCCACCCTGATCCTGGTGCAGGCCGGCAAGGCCATCCGTCGCGCGCACGACGCCGGCCTCGTCCATCGCGATCTCAAGCCTGCCAACCTGTTCCTCGTGCGCGTGGAGGGAGAGCAGGACGAGGTCGTCAAGATCCTCGACTTCGGCATCGTCAAGGACACTGGCGCGGCGCTGACGGAAGAGGTGACCCGCACCGGCGAGCTGCTCGGCTCGCCCCACTACATGAGCCCGGAGCAGGTCCGGGGCGAAAAGGACATCGATCAGCGCAGCGATCTCTGGTCGCTCGGGGTCATCCTCTTCTATGGCGTCACAGGCGAGCTGCCCTTTCAGGGGGCCCAGCTCGGCGCGGTGATCGCCAACATCCTGGTCGGTCCGGTGCCCAGCGCGTCCCTGATCGCGCCCGACCTGCCGCCGGAGATCGATGCCTTCTTCGCGCGGGCGCTGGCCCGCGAGCGGGCGGAGCGCTTCCAGTCGGTCGGAGAGATGATGGGCGAGCTCCGCCGTGTCGCGGGCATGGCGTCTCCATCGATTCCGGATCTGCAATCCCCGTGCTCCGGCGTGCCGAGCACCGCTCGGCCGAGGCTCAGCGGGACGATAGCGCTCGACGTCGCCAAGCTCGACGAGCCGGCGGCCACGCCCCGCTCGGCGAGGCCAGGCACCCTGACCGGCGCCGGATCGACGGCGCAGGAGGCCCGACTTCAGAGGCCTCAGCGCGCGAGGCTGGTGATCGGCATCGCGATGGCGATGCTCGTCGGCGCCAGCGTCACCATCGCGCTCGGTCGGGGCGGAGCGAGCGGCGGGGGCGATGCGAAGGCCGCCTCGGCCGGCGCGCCGGCGTCGGAGGAGATCGCCGCCAGCGCGTCAGCAGAGGTCGAGCCCTCCCCGGAGCCGCTGGAGAGCGTGACGCCCGCGACGCCCGTTGCAGAAGCGACGGGCTCGGCAGCGGACGCCGCCGGCGAGACCGCGGCGCCACCAGCGCCCTCGACGTCCACCACGGCAGCACGCCCGCCGTCGAGCGCCACGCCCAGGACACCACACACGGGTGTCCCCTCTCCTTCCAGGAGGCCGCCGATCCCGCCAACGACCGCGCCGGGGCTCGACCGAGCACCGATTCCGGAGGTGCCCTTCTAGCGCGGAGACCCCTTATTTTTAGCAGAAGATTGAACAGGGAGACGGGGAGACGGGGAGATTGGTGGGATTTCACTCCCCGTCTCCCCGCCCCCCTGTGAATTTTCTCGAAAAGGCCGAGGGGTTGCTTCAGCTCACCGACGAGCCGGCGTGTCAGCTCCGGGCGTTTCGCTGCCGGCGACGGAGCGTCAACAGCGCAAGGCCCATGGCGACGACCGCTGCGTACGACCTCTTCGGCTTGGCATCGCCACCGACGACGGCGCACCCACCCGTTTCACCCGATTCACCTGCAGACTCCGAGCCCGCGCCGGTGGTGGCGCTGTCCGCAGCGCCGCTCGTACCGCTCGTACCGCTCGTGCCGCTCGGGTCGCTGCCGCCCGTCGTGGTGACCTCGCCGCCGCCAGCGGGCTGCCCGCCAGAGCCGACGGTCACGCCCTCGCCCGCGCTTCCGCCGTCCCCCGAGGCGCCGCCGCTCCCCGCAGCAGGCCCGGCGCCGCCGACGTTCTGATCACCCCCGGAGCCGTCGCCCGAGCCACCCGTGCCGCCGCTGCCGGCAGCCTCGGAACAGTCGGTCTCCGGATCGGCCCCACCGGCCTTGTCCAGACCGAAGAACGCGAGGATCGCATCGGCCTCGTACGGCATGGAGTGCGCGCCGTTTCTTCCTGACCAGGCCTCGAACACCGTGTAGCCACACTCGTTCTTCCAGAACTGGCGATCATAGGTGGTCCCGCCCGATGTGATCATGTCGGTCGAGGTCGGGGTCTCGCTCAGCTCGAGGACGTTCGTCCATTCCTTGATCGCCTCGGCCTGGTTCTTGTAGTTGATCGTCGCGTCCGCCGTGCCGTGGAAGATCTGAAGGCGGGGGCGATGCCCCGTATACCCAGGGAACATCCCCCGAACCTGATCTCCCCATTGCTGCGCTGACTTGCTCGTCCTGCCGCCCGCGCAGTTGTTGCTCCATTGCTGGCCCCCGTCGAAGCCGTCCGCCCAGCACCCGGCCGCCACCCCCGCCCTCGCCGCGCCGGCCCGGAAGATGTCCGGGTACACCGCCAGCATGGCTTGCGTCATCATCGCTCCGGACGAGCCGCCCATCACGTAGACGCGCTTCGGGTCGCCTTTGTACTTCTCGAGCGTGTACTTCACCATCTGAGCGACGGCCTGCGTGTCGCCGCCGCCGTCGTGGGTCAGCGATTTCGTCGTGCCCACGTCCCAGCAGTTCCGGCCGGTGGCCTCCGGAAGGATGATGATGAAGCCGTTCTTGTCGGCGCCCGCCTTGACACCCGAGATGCTGTTGAAGAACGAGCTCACCGGCGTGCTGCACGAGTGGCAGCCCACCACGATGGGCGGATTCTCGGCCAGCTTGTCCGGGACGTAGATGTTCATGTTGACGTAGCTCGGGACGCCGCTCGCTCCCCACGTCGCCTGGCTCACCGCCTGCACGGAGGCCGCGTACACCGGCATGGCCGCGAACAGACCCAAAGAGAACGACGCGACCACGAAAACGCGATTCTGAAATCGACGCATGTTCGATTACCTCTAAAGCTGGCGTCGCCGACGATGGCGCGCGATTGGCGCGCGGATGCTATCGACACAGGAACTTGGGCGCAAGCCGCTTCGGGTTCTTCCAGTCCGCGAAAATTGAACCAAGACCTTGCGCATCATGGAGCCTTCTCGCGCTGTGAATGGCCGTAAACCCGCAGCTCACCCCTTCACGCCGGGCGGGCCGCCTTTCGACCTCGCTGTCGCGCACCGCTCTGCATAGACGGCCGGCGTGAAGCCGACCTGGGTCTTGAATTCCCGGATCAGGTGCGCTTGATCATGATACCCGAGCTCCTGCGCGAGCGCCGCCCACGCGACGGGCGCGCCCGTGGCCACGCGCTCCGCGGCCTCCTGCACGCGTGACCGCCGGATGATCCACTTGGGCCCGACGCCGATGTACCGCTCGAACGCGCGGTGCAGCGTGCGGACCGAGACGCCCGCGATCCGGGCGAGATCCTCGGCGCGGTGGATGTCGCGATCGTCCTGCGCGCGGGCGGCGAGCGCCATCGCCTCGCCGAGCCCGGCGTCCTCCGGGCCCCTGCGCGCGCGCAGGAGCTCCTCCACGGCGCGGATCGCGGTGGCGTCGTCCGGCTGGTCGAGCACGGCGCGCTCGAGCGGCCCGGCCGCGCCGCCGAAGATCTCGACGAGGGGGACGACGCTGTCGACCAGCCGGCGCATGGGGACGGGCGCGAACGGGAAGAAGCCGCCCGGCTTGAACTTCGTCGCGACGACGCGCCCCGTGCCCTCGATCCGGACGACCTCGCGGCGGGTCCCGATGCCGTGCACCGCCGAGCCCGGCGCCTCGATGGCCAGGTTGACGCAGGGGTGCGGCAAGAGCTCCTGCTCGAACGGCGCGGTGAGCGACCAGCGGACGACCCAGTGCCAGTCGACGAGCCTGGCCAGGTCCGGCGCGGGCGCGTGGCGGTGCAGCGCGAAAAAGCGCTGGAGACCCGCGGCGGGGTTCAGGATGCCGCGGGTGGGGTCCTCGGGGGTGATGCTCCGGCTCATGATCGCGCGTGGCGCTCTTTTACAATACCGCGCCTCGCCCGGGCAGTAACGTCCGCCCCGGAGGCAGCAACATGGCTGATTCGACCACGATCCCGAGGGGCAACCTCGTCTTGTTCCATTCTCCGAACTCGCGCTCGATGGGCACGCGCATCCTGCTCGAGGAGCTGGGCGCGCCCCACGAGCTCCGCGTGCTGAACATGAAGGCCGGGGAGCAGCGGAAGGCCCCTTACCTCGCCGTGAACCCGCTCGGGAAGGTGCCCGCGATCCTGCACGACGGCGCGCTCGTCACCGAGCAGGTCGCGATCGTCATTTACCTCGCCGATCTGTTCCCGGAGGCCGGCCTGACCCCGGCCATCGGGGATCCGCTGCGCGGGCCGTACCTCCGGTGGATCGCGTACTACGGGTCGTGCTTCGAGCCGGCCGTCGTCGATCGGGCGATGAAGCGCGATCCGGCCCCGGCCGCGACGTCTCCGTACGGAGATTTCGATACGATGTTCGGCGTGGTGGCGGAGGCGCTGCGGAAGGGGCCGTATCTGCTCGGCGATCGGTTCTCGGCGGCCGACGTCCTCTGGGGCAAGGCGCTGGAGTGGATGGTGACGTTCAAGCTCGTTCCCGAGCTGCCGGAGGTGAAGGACTACGTCGCGCGGGTGTGCAGCCGGCCGGCGTTCGCGCGGATCGCGGCGAAGGACGCAGAGCTCGCCGCGGCGCACGAGGCCGCGGCCGCAGCGGAGGCGCAGGCGAGCTGATCGCCGCCCGGGCTGCCGTCTACTCCGGCTGCCCACCCAGCTGCTTCACCGCCCTCGATCCCGCCTCGATCCCGCGCCGCAGGCACTCCGCCTCGCGCGCGCCCTGGAGCTCCGCGGTGATGAACCCGGCCGCGAACGCATCGCCGGCCCCGGTCGTGTCCACCACCTCGACCTGAGGCGCCGGCTCGTCGAGGCGCACGCCCTGCCGTCCGCCCACCGCCGCGCCCCGCGCGCCACGCTTGATGATCACCCGCTCGAAATAGGCGCCCAGCGCGATCATCTGCGCGGTGAGGTCACCCGTGCCCGAGAGCGCCTCTGCCTCGTCGGCGTTGGCGAGCAGCGTCGACATCCCTCGTGTCCACTCAAGGAAGTCCCCGACCCCCACCTCCCGCAGAAAGCCCACGGACGCGGCGTCGAGGGCGATCGGGACGCCGCGGCGCCGCGCCTCTTCGGCGAGCCGCAGCACGGCCCGCCGAGGCCCTTCGGCGAAGAGCGAATACCCGGAGACGAGCACCAGCCGCGTCTCGTCCAGGAGCCCCACCGGCATGTCCGAAGGCTCGAGCGCGAGGTTCGCCCCACGGTCGGTAAGGAAGCTCCGCTCCCCGTCGGCGTCGACGAGGATGACCAGCACGCCCGATGGATTCTGCGGGTCGGCCACGAGGATCGGGTCGACATGGAAGCTCCTGAAATAGGCTTCGAGATGCGGCTTGTCCCTGGCTCCTACCCGGGCGACGAACGACACCTTCGCTCCCATCGAGCCGAGCCACACCGCCTGGTTGGCCCCCGAGCCTCCCGGCCGGCTCTCGATCTTGGCGCGCCGGTCCGAGCCGCGCACCAGCGGCCCCTCCGGGCGGACGATCACGTCCGTCATCACGTCGCCCACCACGAGCACGCGGTCGGCCGCGCTCATGCTTTGGCCTTGGCCTTCGGCTTCGACTTCGACTTGGGCCTGGCCCCGAGCTCGCTCATCGCCGCCGCGATCTCCGCCGCCACGGCCGCGTTGTTCTCGACCAGCGCGATGTTGGCGACGAGGCTCTTGCCCTCGGTGAGCTCGAAGATGCGCTTCAAGAGGAACGGCGTCAGGTCCTTGCGGCTCACCCCCTCTGCCTCGGCGCACCGGATCGCCTCCTCGATCCTCGCCTCGATCGCCCTGGGGTCCATGGCATGGCTCTCGGGGATCGGGTTGGCCACCAGGACCCCGCCCATGCCGAGCTCGAACTGCAGCGCGATGACCCTGGCCGCTTCCTCGGCGCTGTCGATCCTGTGGTCCACCTTTTGCCCGCTCTGCCGCGCCCAGAAGGCCGGGAAATCCTCTGTCTTGTAGCCCAGGACCGGCACGCCATGGGTCTCCAGCGTCTCCAGCGTCTTGGGGATATCGAGGATCGACTTGGCCCCCGCGCAGACCACCGCCACCTGCGTCTGACTCAGCTCCTCGAGATCGGCGGAGATGTCGAAGGTCGTCTCCGCCCCGCGATGCACGCCGCCGATGCCCCCGGTGGCGAACACCTGGATACCGGCCCAGGCCGCCGCCATCATCGTGGTCGCCACGGTCGTCCCGGCCAGCCCGCCCAGGACCAGGAGCGCCGCCACGTCGCGCCGCGAGGCCTTGGCCGCCTTGCCGCCCGCCCTGGCCAGCCGCTCGAGATCTTCCCCCTTCATACCCACCTTGAGCTTGCCGTCCATGATCGCGATCGTCGCCGGCACGGCGCCGTTCCGGCGGACTACCGCCTCCACGCGCTGCACCATCTCGAGGTTCTGCGGATACGGCATGCCGTGCGTGATGATGGTCGATTCCAGCGCGACCACCGGCCGGCCGCCAGCGAGCGCTTTCCTGACCTCGGGCGAGATGGAGAGATAGTCCTTGATCGACACGCTGAGATCCTTGGGCGGCGAGGGTTTGGCGGCTATAGAGGCACCGGGCACGAGCGTCAAGCGGTCACGACTTTGGGTACCGCGATCTCGCGGCCGTTGCCATTTTCATTTCTGTTCCGTCCCGTCACCCTCTGTGCCCAGCCCTTTCAAGGTCACAAACCATGTAAGTCCATCCGATCCATAGCGCACTCTGTAGGATCTGTTTTCCAGCGAAGAGCCCGAAGCTATTGCGCACGGCACCGGGAACGAGGCATTCAGGTGCGCATGCTCCTGTCCAAGGTACTCGATCGATTCATTGAGAAGACCCCGGCGAGCGTGATGGCCCGCGCCGCAATGGAACACGCCCTCGCGCCCGAGGCGCTCGATGAGCTGTTCGAAGAGCATGCGGACAAGCAGTACACGCGGGAACTCCTCTTCTCATCGATGGTCGACCTCATGGGCGTGGTCGTCAGCAAGGTCGCGCCCTCGGTTCACGCGGCGTATCAAGCGGTGGCCGAAACGCTGCCGGTATCCCTTGCGTCGATCTACAACAAGCTCAACAACTTGGAGCCCGCTGTCACCAGCGCGCTGGTGCGCCACACGGCGGAGCGTCTGGCGCCAGTCATCGACACCATGGGGGGACAGATGCCGGCACTTCTCCCCGGATACCGGGTGCGAATCCTGGATGGCAATCACCTGGCCGCGACCGAACGGCGTCTTCAGGTACTGCGTCAGAGCAAGGCCGGACCGCTGCCCGGACACGCGCTCGTTGTCCTCGACCCGGCGTTGATGCTCGCGACGGACATGATCCCTTGTGAAGATGGGCATGCTCAGGAACGGTCGCTTTCCCCGGAGATCCTCGATCTCGTCGCCGCAAACGATCTCTGGATTGCTGACCGGAATTTCTGCACGAGCACATTGCTGTCGGGCATCACCAAACGGGAAGCTTTCTACATCATTCGCCAACACGCGAGTATGACAATCGTGTCCGCCGGCACGTTGAGGAAGCGTGGTCGAACAGACACTGGGGAGGTCTATGAGCAGGGTGTCACGATCAAGAACTCTGATAATGAGGTGACGAAGACGCGTCGGATCATAATCCGCCTGGACAAGCCAACGCGAGACGGCGACATCGAGATGGCAATCCTCACGAACCTGCCCCCAACAGCAGCTAGCGCAGTGGTGGTAACAGAACTGTACCGAAAGAGATGGACACTGGAGACCATGTTCCAATCGCTCACAGCGACGCTTCAGGGCGAGGTTGCCACCCTCGGCTATCCTCGCGCTGCGCTATTCGGATTCAGAATCGCCCTCGCCGCATACAACAGCCTGTCCACGGTGCAGGCCGCTCTCCGAGCAAAGTTCGGAGCCGAAAAGGTCCAGGACGAAGTTTCCGGCTACTATATCGCGAACGAAGTACGTGCGACGGCATCAGGGATGGGGATCGCTGTCGAGCCTATCACCTGGAAAGCGTTTCAGACGATGACTCCGACCGCGCTCGCCAAGGAGATGCTCAGCTGGGCAGCTCACGTGCAGCTCGGGAAGCTCAAGCGCCATCCACGCGGTGTGAAGAAGCCCGTGCCGAAGAGAACCCGATTCGCGAATGAAACTCACGTGTCGACTGCTCGATTGCTCGCAGAATCCAGGAAAAAGTCGCCTTGAAAGGGCTGCCCCTACCGGGAACCAATTTTCAAGGCAGTGCTATCCCTCACGAGCCGGACCCTCTCGATATGCTCACGGATCCCGCTCACGCGTCGGCGTCAATGCTCTTGGGCTTGGCGCCGGCGGCCAGCATCTCCTCGCGCATGCGCTTGTGCCTGTAGCTGGCTAGCTTGAGGCTGAGCGCCGGAGACAGGCGATCGAGGTACCAGAATGCCTTCCACCATTTGGGCAGGACGATGATCGCCTCGTTGCGGGCGACGGCGTCGAGCGTGCGGCGCGCGAGCTCTTCGGGGGGGATTGGGTGCAGGCGCTCCGACATGCGCATGATGGTCTCTTTGGAGACGTTCTCCACGTTGATACGGCCGTACACACCGCCGGTGACGATGGGTGTGCGGATGGCGCCGGGGCACAGGACGGAGGCGCGGACGCCGTAGCGCTCTGCCTCCACGCGGAGGGCCTTGGTGACGGCGACGACGGCGTGCTTGGTGGCGGTGTAGGCGCCCTCGTTAAAGCCCGCGACGAGGCCTGCGACGGAGGCTGTATTCAAAATGTGTCCTGAACCCTGCTTCACCATGATCGGGTAGACTGCCTGGATGCCGTAAACGACGCCGCGCAGGTTGACGTCGATGACGTCGTCCCAGTCCTCTTGCACGTGACTGGCCATCTCGCCCCCGACGACGATGCCGGCGTTGTTGAACAAGTAGTCGATGCGGCCTGAGCGCTGCAGCGTGTCTTTTGCGATGGCCTTGAAGGCCGGCAGGCTGCGCACGTCGAGCTCGGCGGCGGTCGCGCGACCTCCGCGGTCGGTGATGCCTTTGGCGACCTCCGCGGCGACGCTGTGCTGGCGATCCGCCAGCACGACCTCGCACCCTCGATGGGCGAGCTCTTCACCGAGCGCGCGGCCGATGCCGGAGGCGCCTCCGGTGACGATTGCGACCTTGTTTTCAAGCGTTTTCTGGTTGGTGCTCATCGGGCGCGGACGCTATCACGTTCACGCGCCGCGCACGATGGCCAAGGTGCGCTCCACGACCTCGGCGACGTCGCAGTCCGACGTGTCGACCGTGTAGTGCGCAGTCTCGTACTGGGTGGCGCGCTCGGACAGGAGGCTCTTGAGGCGCTCCATCGCGAGCGGGTCAGGTGCCTCGGCGTTGGCTTGTTCGAGCGTCCGGATCACATCAACGGCACGCCGACGGACGTGGCTCGGAAGACGCTACTTCACAAGAAGGTCGAGCCCATGCTCGAGTGCGAGCTCCAGCACCGAGAGCAAGTGCCCCCAATGCGCGACGGTGATGCTCGTGGGCATCACGACGTCGGACGTCGGCGAAAGCCGAGACGCTGCGGGCGGCGCCGGAGCTTCGTTCTCCGTCTGCTTTGGCGCCTTGGTGTGCTCGCGCTCCGGCGCTTTCTCGCCCGCCTTTGCGTCGTCACACGCCTTGTTCTTCGCGAGCGGCGTGCCGCCTGGGGGGGGCTTCGGCGTCACGAGGGGGCGAAAGGTCGAGCGGGCAGCCAAGACGCCGTGGTAGGTGATGGTCGGGTAGAACGGTGGGGGTATCAGGGCCGGCTACAGCTCGTGTGCTCGCCGGGACCGAGGTCGTGTGATGACCTTGAAAGGGGTGCCCTCTGTGCCCTGTTGCTGGCCACGCCGGCGCCAGGCCAGAAGAATCTCTTGAGAGGACAGAGCGTCCAAACGGCTTCGACCATCAAGGTTATCGTGGCCGCCGATGACAGTGGACAGGATGCTCCCATGCGTTCCGGCCGCCCCGAAACAGCGACGCCATATCGACAATCTATCTATGCATCGACAGGGCGCCTCCACTCCACGGCGCGCGAGCCGATGTGCTGGGAATCGTGACATGTCACGCCGAGAACCGTGACATGTCACGCCGAGAGCCGTGACATGTCACACAAGATCGGGGCGCATGTCGCGCCAGGAGTCTCATGATGACCGGCGTGCGGGGGCGCGGCTTACAGAGAATTCTGGCGATTCCCGAATGTGGCACGTGACATGCAATTGCGCCCAGACGAGCGAACATGAAGCGCATGCGCAACAACGCGGAGCAACGTCGCGTATGCGCCGAGCCTTGCAGGATCAACAAATCCGCGGGCCGAAACTGCCTCGCAGAGTGCTGGCCACGAGCCCGTCGTACTGGAGCATACGCACCAAGCGTTCGGGAAAGCCGATCGTTGGTCAATCCTGGGAAAGTGGAACGGACACATGAAGAAGCTCGCAACGTTTGCAATCCTCCCCGCATTGGGCCTCGTATTGAGCTCGGGCGACGTGTCGGCCGGGGCGACGATGAACGGCGCCGCGTGTCACCTGGTCAACGGCATCGATGTGCTGCGCGCATCCAACGCCATAATGAACCAATCGAGTAACCCGATCACCATCCACTGCGCGATTCCGATAGACCACCAACTCGGAGGCACGGTGACCTTTCGGGTCCGGATGTCTGACGGCAACGACTCGGATGGCATGAACACCACGTGCGTTGGCTTAGCGAACGACCAGGACGGCAACGATCTTGGTTCGACTTCGGCCATGGTGTCAGGGACGGGGACCTTCACCGGGACCGTAATAAGGACCGCCACACTCACCGTTTCGCCGCAGAGCGCCTCACACATGTACTCCGTCAGCTGCGTGATCCCAGGAGGCGGTACGTCTGGCCTATTTACCGCGCGCGTCTTCTAGCTTGAGTCGAATGGTCCGAGTCGAGCCATGCAGGCCATGAGCTCGGGGCGTCCACGTGGTGACCAGTGATTGAACGACGACCGCACCGGCTGTTCATTCTGCTAGCCGGCATTGCAGCGCTCGCGGGTGCATACGCTCTCGGGCGCGTTTCGGCCCCCTCGGCAAGCGAACGCGCGGGCGTCCCGAGCTGGAAGGACGGTCAGCGACTCGCGTCCTTGGAACGCGAAGCTCGTCGGTCGCGAGCTCCGACATTCAAGGCTACCATCCCTTCGCAGCATGGCTCGGCCGACGACGGCGCGGCCGAGACCTTCGACTCCGGCCGGCTTCGCGCCGGCGGCGAGCAGGACGGCGAAGAGCTCGACGGTGCGGACGTGCGCGAGCCGCTCGATCCCGAGGAAGAGGAGCGCTCGGTGCACGAGGCGCGAATCGCGTTCTGGGACGGCTTGAGCGCTCGATTCGACACCGAGCCGCCCGACCCAGCATGGCGTCGTGAGACAGAGCCGGTGATCACACGGGTGATCTCCGAGCAGCTGGGTCCACAGGTCAGCGTCGACGACGTTGTCTGTTCCTCCAGCCTTTGCCGCGCGAAGCTGACCCACCCCCAATGGCCGCGCATTCCCAGTGACAAGTTCATCCAGCTTACATTGAGCCGCGGATCGCTCGCAACGATGGAGATCCAGGTGGACACCCGAGACGAGGGCGCCACCGTTCTGTACTTCTTGCGCAGAGAAGGGGCGCCCACAGAACACGATCTGTGATATTCGCTGGTGCAGCAAGAGGCGAGCGTCCCGTGGCAGCCCGTTTTTTGCTACTGAACCGGGGCGACTTCCCGCAGCGGCGCCAGAGCGACAAATAGATTGAAATCACCTGAGAAGCGCAGAATTTCGAACCGCCTGGACGCCATAATACGCCAAGACATTTTGTTATTCTCATGGCGTCTTGTGGCGTCCAGGCGGTTCATTCTCGCTTGAACAACGTGACCGGTATTTTAGGACCCGGTGGACTGGTACCGCCGCTCCCCGAAGCGCCAGATGCGCAGCGACACGAGCAAGAACGCCACCCCCACGAGCGGCGACGCCCAGCGCGCGGCCTCGGGCAGCGCGGGGACCGTGGGGCGATCGAGCAGCGCGCCCGCGGGGATGTAGCTCACGAACGCGAGCGGCACGACGAACGTGAAGAAGCGCCGGAACCAGTCGCGGTACAGGGTCAGCGGGTACTGCGCGGCCTCCGTGCCGCCGTACGTCAACGCGTTCATGATCTCCAGCGACTCGATCGTCCAGAAGCACAGCGTCGCCTGGAGCACGAGGAGCCCGTAGAACACGCAGGCGCCGCCGACGATCGCGCCGACGAGCAACGCAAGCTTGGCCGCCGTCCACCCGACGCCGAGCGCGCTCCCGGCCCACAGGAGCATGACGAGGCCGACCGCGAGCCGCCCTGCGCGCAGGAACTGGAAGTCCCCGGTGGCGACCTGGAACGCCGTGGAGCGCGGGCGCAGGAGGAGCCGGTCGAAATCGCCCGATCTCACCATCGCGGAGAAGGTGTCGAACCCGCGGCCGAACGACTCGGCGAGCGCGAACGAGACGTTGACGAGGCCGAACAGCAGCGCCACCTCCGCGAAGCGCCACCCCCGGACCGCGCCGAACCGGTCGAACAGCGCCCACGCCCCGAGCAGCTCGATGCCCACCGTGATGAACTGCCCCACAGACCACATCACGAACGACGCGCGATACTGCATCTGCGCCCGCAGCGACGCGGCGGCGAGCCGGAGGTAAAGCCTCGTTGCATCGAGCGACATCTCGCCTGTTCCTCGTCTCCTCGCCCGTTCCTCGTCCCTCAGCCGCCCTGCACCACGAGCCGGCGCAGGCCGCGCGCGACCATCGCCCTGCCGAGCGCCACGAACGCGGCGGTCCACAGCGCCTGGTGCAGCAGCACGCCCGGGAGCGCCCCCGCGGGCAGGTGCCCGAGGTAGAGCCGGAACGGCGCGTCGACCATGCCGCGGAACGGCAGCGCGTCGAGCCACGGGAGCATCCACGCCGGAAACAGCGGCAGCGGCACGATCATGCCGGAGGCGACGAGGACGAGCGACGGCACGATCCGCGCGATGCCGTCGCCGGACGTCGTCCACAGCATCGTCGACGTCACCGCCGTCGCGAACGCGCCCACGAGCGCCGCCGCGCCGACCATCGCCGCCGCCCACGCGCCCGCGGCGGCCAGCGACGGCGGCAGCCCCATCCCGAGGAGCGGCACCGCGACCGCGAACATCGGGACCGCGCGCAGCAGCGTCGGCGCGACGCGCGCGGCGAGCGCGCGGGCGAGCCAGAGCGCGTGCAGATCGAGCGGGCGCGCCAGCTCGTAGCCCACCGCGCCGGTGCGGATCAGCTCGCGCACCTCGGGGTCGGGGTTCGTCGAGAACGGCAGCAGCTGGAAGAACGCCTGTCCGAGCCACGTGTACGTGATCGCCTGCCCGAGCGCCATCGGCGGCGGCGCGCCCGACAGGGCGTTCCCGTAGAACGCCTCGAGCACCATGACCTTGATGAACCCCCAGAACAGCTGCGTGCCGAACCCGGCCGCGGCCGCGGCGCGGTACTGCAGGAGCGCGCGGCAGCGCGCCCGGAACACGGCGGCACAGGCGGCGAAATTGGCCGCAAAGCGTTCGAACGGCGCGCTCACGGCGGCGCCCCCGCCTCGCCGCCCTCGCCGTAGAGCCGCGCCACGATCTCGTCGATGGGCGGGTTCTGCACCAGGAGGTCGCGCACCGGGGTGCGGGCCGTCACGCGCCCGACCAGCTCCGCCGTCGAGATCGCGGCGGGGTCGAAGCGCAGCGTCACGCGGGCGCCCTCGCGGCGGATCACCTCGGCGCGTGGCTCGGCGATCTCCGCCGCCGGGTCCGCCAGGTCCACGATGAGCCAGCGCTCCGCGGTGACCTGCGCGCGCAGCGCCTCGAGCGAGCCGTCCGAGAGCACCCGCCCCCCGGCGATGAGGATGACCCGCGAGCAGAGGGCCTCGATGTCGTCCATGTCGTGCGTCGTCAGGATCACCGTGACGCCGCGCTCGCGGTTGAGCCGCTGCACGAAGCGCCGCACCGCGAGCTTCGAGACGGCGTCGAGGCCTATCGTGGGCTCGTCGAGGAAGAGCAGGTCGGGCGCGTGGAGCAGCGCGGCCGCGAGATCGCACCGCATGCGCTGGCCGAGGCTGAGCTGCCGCACCGGCGTGTCGAGCAGCGGCCCGAGATCGAGCATCGCGACGAGCTCGTCGCGCGCGCGGGCGTGATCGGCCGCGGCGACGCGGTAGATGTCCCGGAGGAGCTCGAACGAGTCGATCACCGGCAGATCCCACAGGAGCTGGGTGCGCTGGCCGAACACGACGCCGAGGCGCCCCACGTGCGCGACGCGCTCGCGCCACGGGACGCGGCCGGCCACCTCGCATCGCCCCGAGTCCGGCACGAGGATGCCCGCCAGGATCTTGACCGTCGTCGACTTGCCGGCGCCGTTCGGCCCGATGTACCCGACGAGCTCGCCCCGATCGAGCGAGAACGAGACGCCCGCGAGCGCGTCGACGGCGCGGTAGCGCGGGCGCACGAGCCCGGCGAGCGCGCCCAGGGCGCCCGGCCGGCGCTCGGCCACCCGGTACGCCTTGCGCAGGTCCTCGACGACGATCAGCGGCATGACGGCGGCCAGGGTCTCACGGGCGGCCCGGGAGCATACTTGACCTGGGTCGAGCGGCCAGCGCCGCGGGCCCCGACCTCGGTCAAGCCGCCAGCGCCGCGAACGCGGCCTACGTGCTGAGCCTGCCCGCTTGCGATCCCTGCCGCGCCGTCACTCCGGCTTCGCGAGCGGCGAACAGCGGCTGTAGCGGTAGTCGTTCGAGGTCGCGTAGAGCACGCCCGGAGGATCGCGCGAGTCCCCCGCGGCGATGCAGGCCCGGTACCAGGGGTAGCAAGCCTGGAGCGTGTCGTAAACGAACGACGGCGCGGCCGGCGCGCCGCCCCGTTGCACCCAGCACGCGACGGCCGCGCCGGTCTGCGGCTCGATGAGGCAATAGCGCTGCATGTCGATGGCCGCGCCGGCGCGCGCGGGTTACGGTACCCGCCGCCTCGATGCCGCCCGATCCCAGCGCGCCCCCCGGCGATCGATCCCTGTTCCCGTCGTTCGACGGCCCCGGCGGCTTCGACCGGATCCGCGCCGACCTCCCCGCCTTTCTCCCGGCCATCCGCGCGGTGTGCGAGCGCCACGGGCTCTCGTCGGGCGGGCTCTCCGCCTTCGCGCACGGGACCAACGTGGTCGTCTCGAACGACGCAGGCCAGATCATCAAGCTGTTCCCGCCCTTCCTCCGGCACCAGTTCGAGGCCGAGCGCCTCTCGCTGGGGCGCTTCCACGGGAACGTCCCCGTGGCCACGCCGGAGCTCCTCTGGCAAGCGGAGCTCGAAAACTGGCCCTATCTCGTGATATCGCGCCTCCCGGGGCGCACGCTCGAAGAGGCCTGGCCCGCGATGAGCGGCGCGGAGCGCGCCGAGGCGCTCGCCCGCATCGGCGAGATCATGAGGGCCGCCCACGCGCTGCCCACCTCTGGACTGGAGAGCATCGATCTCGGCTGGGCTGCGTTCCTGGAGCGCCAGATCGCCGGATGCGAGGGCCGGCACCGGCGGATGGGCCTGCCCGAGCGCCTCGTCTCGCAGATCCCGGCTTACCTCGAGTCTGCCCGCGCTCTCCTGCCGACGTCCGTCGTCCCGGTCCTGCTGACCGGCGAGTACACGCCGGAGAACCTCCTCGTGACCCGAGCGGGCGGGAGGTGGAGCGTCACCGGCATGATCGACTTCGCGGACGCGTGCCTCGGAGCACCCGAGTACGATCTCCTGGGCCCGTGCCTCTTCCTGTCGGCCGGCAGCGCGGACCTCCAGCGCGCCTTTCTCGGCGCCTACGGATACCCGCCTGCCGACCTGGGCCCAGCGCTGAGCCGCAAGCTGATGGCCCTCGCGCTGCTGCACAGGTACAGCAATCTCAGGTTCCAGCTCAGGCTCGAAGGATGGGAGTCCCAGGTCTCCTCGCTGCCCGAGCTGGAACAGACGATCTGGCCTTTCTGAGGGGAGATCTGGCCGCTCGCGGCCGGCGCGCCCCGCCGCGATCACATGGCCGCGAGCAGGGCGGTGACGTCCTCGCAGGAGTGCTCCTCGACGGCCCGGCAGTTCGCCACGTCAGCCCACGGCCACCAGCCGCACCCCTCGGCGTCCTCCTCGCACGCCGCTTCGAGGTCCGGGGAGACGACGAGGTCGCAGATCTGATGCGGCGACGGCGCCTCCCACACGAGCGTCGGCCCGCACTCCATCCCTTCGCGCCCGCAGTGCCTCTCGCGGGTCTGCACCAGCGCGGTGCCGTCGCCCAGCACGAAGATCAGCGATTCGGTCTCGTCGATGTACGGGCCAGGCGTGAGCAGCGAGCTGAGGACGCCCGTGCCGCCTCCGGTCACCAGCTTGGCCGCGCACGAGAGCGCCTCTGGCGGGCTCGGATAGGCGTGCATGGTGACCGGCTGACAGCTCGGCTCGAAGTCGCAAGCGAACAGATCGAGAGCCGCCGGATCGGGCGCGTCCGCGCCGCCGCCCGACGTGGTGTCCGACGACTCCGGTCCGGGATCCGCGTCGTCGCCCCTGTCCGGCTCCGCCTCGGACTCGGCGCCGTCCGAGCCCTCGACGACGCGCGCGCAAGCGATGACGAAAGGAAGCTGCGCCGCTGCCAGCAGGAGCGCTCCCTGGATGATGCGATGTGCTCTCATGGTGTTGCCCTTTCTTAACGAGCCTGTGGAGGTTGTGCCAGGCATGGCGCACAGCAAGCGGCGCGCCACACCGTCCTCACATCGCGGCGGCGCCGTTGCGCTCCGCGGCTCCAGCCTCCATCCGCAGGCGGACAGCGCGGGGGCGACGTCGCAACCCGAAGCGCCGCGAATTGACGCGCCGCCTTCAACGCTTGCCGCTGACCCACGATGGCACAAACCGGCCATCGAACTCACCACCCGGCACACAATGACGCAACCCCATGCCTCGAAGCTCTGTTGGAGCGCCCCAAAGCCTCCTCTTGCAATGGCGCTGTTCTCGAAGCAGTATCGCGGCGGAACGGGCCAGCCTGCCTGTACCCCTCTCTTGGTTCATTTGTAATTAGTCTTACTTATCCTCGTTCGCTTCGAGGCACGTGACTGACGCGGCATCTTGGTGTTTTGAATGTCGTTGCGGCGTCGCTCTCGACGGTTGCAGATGCTCAGGGAAACATCGTTTACCAGGACAACGCCTTCTTCCCCATCGACGAGCGGAACTTCATAAGCACTGTCACTCATCACCGCTGCGGTAAGCCAAGAAACGCGCGCACCAGGCCACAGCCACCTCGACGCATGGCGGCATCCCCCCGTGCGCCACGATCACCAAAACGGATGCCGACCCGAAAAATCGAGGCGATTCGTGATCAGATCGGCTTGCTGCGGGAATTCTCCCGGGCCACACCAGCGAGGTGCAACCTGGGTCACACCCAGCCAGCTTGTGCAGAGAAGGCGTACTCTGCCTCCGAGCTTCATCTGTCAACAACTATCGACCACGGAACCCAGCCCGACCGCAGGCAACGCGGCGTGCAGCGAGGGGCCTTCCGCGCCGGACCGTGTCCGCGCGTCAAGGGCGCCTCGCTTCCACGCGCCTCCGGCGGCCCGAAGCGGGCGCGTCCTGTCCGGCGCGGCCGGTGCGGGTCGAGCCTGCGGGCCTCGGGACCGTCGGTGTGCATGTCACGCCGTGGTGATCACCGGGATCGCCACGGCGTGTTCGCTCGGAACAGCGCCTCGTGATCACGATCACGATCGCGCGGATCGCCGCAGGGATTTGGACGATTGCATAGGAGCGCCCGGCCTCAGCGCCGGAGGTCACGGCCCGTGTCCAGCGCGGGCGCGTCGACGACGCCGGTCAGCCGCATCAACGAGGGAAACACCGTTATGAGTTACGCACGCATGGTCATCAGGAAGGGTCGAATCGGATCCTCGCTACTCTGCTTGCTGCTCCCCATGTCGCTCGCTTCGTTGACCGCCTGCGGGTCGGATGGAGCGAAGGGCGATCCGGGAGAGCCGGGCGCGCCCGGCGAGCCGGGGCCCGAGGGCCCGCCCGGCGAGACGCCGGTGTCGCCGGTCGACCCGGTGACGGGCTCCCTGGAGAAGTACGTTTCAACCGAAGGTGGAGCGGATCGCTTCCCCCTCGCCGTGAGCGGCAAGGTCGCTCCGCTGGTCGTCAGCGAGAGCGATTATGCGGGCGTGAACCGCGTCGTGGACGACCTCGCGGCGGACATCCAGCGGGTGACCGGCACTGCCGCGGCCGTCAACCACGAGATCCCGGCGTCGGCGAAGGAAGTGGTCCTCGTCGGGACGGTGGGCAATAGCCCGATCATCGATCAGCTGGTGGCGGACGAGCGGCTCGACGTCTCCGGCTTGACGGGGAAGTGGGAGACGTTCGTCACGCAGATCGTCGAGCAGCCGGTGGAGGGCGTGGACCGAGCGCTCGTCATCGCCGGCAGCGACCAGCGCGGCACCATCTTCGGCGCGTACGACCTCTCCTCGCAGATCGGCGTGTCGCCCCTGTACTGGTGGGACGACGTCCCGGCCCAGAAGAAGCAGGCGCTGTTCGTGCTCCCCGGGCAGCACACCCAGGGCGAGCCGAAGGTGAAGTACCGCGGGTTCTTCATCAACGACGAGAACCCCGCGACGGGCAACTGGGCGGCCAAGATGTTCGGGCCGGGCAAGGCGGAGGGCTTCCCCGGAGGGCTCAACCACCTTTACTGGGAGAAGATCTTCGAGGTCGCGCTCCGCATGAAGGCGAACTACATCTGGCCGGCCGTCTGGGGCCGGGCGTTCGGCGAGGATGACCCGGAGAACCACGCGACGGCCACGCGGTACGGCGTCGTGATGGGGACCTCGCACGAGGCCCCGATGATGCAGGGTATCGAGGAGTGGAATCGCCACGTGATCCCGGAGGTGAAGGACGCTGCCGGCACCGTCACCAAGCCGAAGACCGATCCGTACGGCGGCACGGGCGACTGGCGCTTCTCGGTGAACTCCGACGCGCTGAAGAAGCACTGGACCAAGGGCATCCAGCGGATGGTCGACGAGAAGATCGAGGGCGTCGTCACGCTCGGCATGCGCGGCCCCGGCGACGTCAGCCTGCCCCCGGCGGACGGCATCCCGCTCATGGAGAGCATCGTCGACTCCCAGCGGAAGATCCTCGAGGACGTGACGGGGCAGGACCTGACGACCATCCCCCAGATCTGGACGCTGTACAAGGAGATCCAGGGTTACTGGGACGCCGGCATCCGCGTGCCGGACGACGTCACGGTGGTCTATTGCGACGACAACTGGTCCAACATGAAGCGCCTGCCGGAGCTCGGCACGGAGCGGGCCGGCGGCTTCGGCCTCTACTACCACTTCGATTACGTCGGCGGCGGCCGTAACTACAAGTGGGTCGACACGATCCTCCTGCCCAACGTCTGGGAGCAGCTCCACCTCGCCTACAACTACGGCGTGGATCGGCTCTGGGTCGTCAACGTCGGAGACTTCAAGAACGAGGAGCTCCCGCTCCAGTTCTTCCTCGACTACGCGTGGAACCCGGACCGCTGGCCGGTCGAGCGCATCGGCGACTGGGAGCGGCGGTGGACCGAGCAGCAGTTCGGCTCCGAGCACGCGGACATCATCGCCGACATCCTGCACAGCTACGCGCTGCTGCAGTCGGATCGCAAGCCGGAGCTGACCAACCGGAAGATCACCGTCGATTACGATCTCATGGTCAGCGCGCCCACGACCGACGTCCCGGATCCCGACACGGCCGCGATCACGTACGACGACGGGGCGAGCCCGTTCAGCCTCACGAACTACCGCGAGCTCGAGAGCGTCACGGAGGAGTGGGAGGCGCTGGCCTCGCAGGCGGAGTTCGCGGCCAGGCTCCTGCCGGAGGAGGTGCAGGATGCCTACTTCCAGCTCGTGCTCTACCAGGTGAAGGCGACCGCCAACCTGTACGCGCTGCGCCTGGCTGGGTTCAAGAACAAGCTCTACGCGGCGCAGGGGCGCGCGGCCACGAACGACCTGGCGGCCATCGCGGAGGCGCGGCTCCAGGACGATCTGGCGCTCTCCTACTACTACAATCACGATCTCGCCGACGGGAAGTGGGAAGGCTTCCAGACGCAGCCTCACATCGGCTACGGCGCGCCGGGGAACCCGTCCTGGCAGCAGCCGGAGCACCAGTACAACAACATCCAGGAGTTCATCTGGCCTGAGCTCGTCTCGATCGAGGTCCCCGAAGCGGCGGAGCTCGGTGTGGCGATCGACGGATCGAGCAACTTCTGGACGGGCGCCGGGGCAGGCGACGGGAGCACCGCGACCCCCGTGCTGCCCGCGTTCAGCCGGTATCAGACGCAGCCCGAGCAGTACATCGAGGTGTTCAACCGCGGCAGCGAGCCGCTCGAGTACACGATCGACGCCGCTCTCCCGGTCGAGTGCCCCGCCGGCTGGGCCGCGAACACGCCCTGCCCGCCGTGGCTGAACGTCTATCCGAGCCACGGTGTCGTCGACAAGGAGGTGCGCGCGACGGTGAGGGTCGACTGGGTCATGATCCCCACGAACCAGACGTTCCCGGTCGATGTCCCGATCACGGTCACGGGCTCGGACGGGAGCTCGGTGGTGGTCACGGCCCGCGTCGAGGACCCGCGGCAGGTCGCGTGGAAGCCGAACCGCTTCATCGAGGCGAACGGCTATGTCTCGATGGAAGCCGATCACTACAGCCGCGCGGTCAGCACGGATGACGTCGAGTGGAAGCTGCTCCCGGACATCGGGCGCACCGGGTCGGGCGTGACGCCGTTCCCTGTGACGGCCGAGGCCCAGGAGCCCGGCGGCGCGTCGCCTCGCCTCGAGTACGACATGCACCTCACGAGCAGCGGCCCGGTGAACGTGTATGTCTACGTGTCGCCGAGGAACAACTTCCAGAACTGGACCGAGGGCCTGCAGTACGCCGTGTCGCTCGACGACGGTCCGATCCAGAAGGTCAACACGAGCCACGCCGTCGAGCTCAACGGCAACGGCAACAAGATCTGGGAGCGGCACACCTCGGACAACGCCAACATCATGCGCACCAAGCACACGATCGCCGCGGCGGGTGACCACACGCTGAAGGTGTGGATGGTCCATCCTGGCGTGATCGTCCAGAAGATCGTGGTGGACGCCGGTGGCGTGAAGGAGAGCCTCCTGGGCCCGCCCGAGAGCTACTGGATGGGCAAGGGGCCGGAGCAGCAGTAAACCATCGTCTGTGAGCAGTCCGAGGGCCCGCCGCGCACACGCTGTGCGGCGGGCTCTCGTCATTTATGCGCCCCCGTATGCGCCCCGGCGCCTATCGACAGCGGATCTTTCTACCGGCGGCGCCGCGATCGTGGACGCGCCCTCTTCGTGCGCCGTGATCGCGCGAATGGCCAATGGTAGGATCCTCGCCGGGATCAGGGATGCTGCGACAGACGCTGGTATGGATGGGTGTGGTGGCGCTGCTTCCGGCGCTCGCCGCGTGCGGTGAGAGCTCGGGGGCCGGCGGGGGCGGCGCCGGTCAGGCCGCGTCGACGGGCGCCGAGGCGTCCACGGGGAGCGGCGCGGGCGGCGCGAGCGGCAGCACGAGCGGCAGCGGAGCCGGCGCGGGTGGAACGTCCGCGAGCACCGGCGGCGCGGGTGGAACGTCCGCGAGCGCGGGCGGCGCGGGCACGGGCGGGAGCGGAGGCGACGGGACGCCGGGCGCGCCCCAGGGCTTCATCCTCGGCGCGGACATCTCCTGGGTGCAGGAGCGTGAGGCCGGAGGCAAGGTGTTCCGCGACATCGATCCGCGGACGGGTGAGCTCGTCGAGAAGGACATCCTCGAGATCTTGAACGCGCACGGGTTCAACTGGATCCGCTTGCGCCTGTTCAACGACCCGACCGCGGTGTACGCCGACGCGGCCGTCGACGACGATCCCTACTCGCGCGAGGGCTTCTGCGATCTCGAGCACACGATCGAGATGGCGCGGCGCGTGAAGCGAGCGAACATGGGGTTCCTGCTCGACTTTCACTACAGCGACGTATGGGCCGACCCCGACGATCAACACAAGCCCGTCGCCTGGACCGATCTCGAGGGCGGCGCGCTGGCGAGCGCCATGCGCGAGTTCACGCGGGACGCGATCGAGCAGCTGAGCGCCGCCGGCGCGCGACCGGACATGGTCCAGATCGGCAACGAGATCCCGCAGGGGCTGCTGTGGCCTGACGGCTTCGTCACCGGGCAGGCGTTCCAGGGGCTGGGCTCGCTCCTGAAGGCCGGGATCCAGGGCGTCAAGGACGCCGACGACACGATCACCGTCATGCTGCACCTCGACCGCTGCGACGACAACGCGGCGACGCGCTGGTGGGTCGACGGGGTGCTCGGGCAGGGCGTCGAGTTCGATGTGCTCGGCCAGTCCTGTTACACCGAGTACCAGGGGCCGCCCTCGGGGTGGAAGGCGAACTTCGATGATCTCGTGAAGCGCTATCCCGACCTGAAGTTCGTGGTGGCTGAGTACTCGTGGGAGAAGCGCGCGGCCAACGACCTGATGTTCAACATCCCGGACAAGCGCGGGCTCGGCACCTTCATCTGGGAGCCGACCGAGTGGCACGAGCGCATCTTCTCGCCGAACGGAGATGTCATCGAGAGCATGATCGCGCCTTATGATCAGATGAAGGTCGACTACCGGGACTTCTGAAGCGGGGAGCAGGTTCGTGGCGCTCCCGAGGGCCCCGTTTCACGATCACCGTGGCACGTATCCCCTGGCGCTGAGCCCGTCGCGATCCCAGGGCGCCCGCCCGTCGCACCAGCGGGCCACCGTGCGTGCGCTGAGCCCGAGCGCACGGCAGGCACGAGCTCCCGCAGGCTGTGGAGTGACGGCGGCGTCCTTCGACGCATGGGTCAAGTCGTTGATATAGCGTCGCTTTTTTCATGGGAGTGTGCCAGCTCGCAGCGACGAATGCGCTGCCGACCGGGGCAAGGTCCCGCAGTTGGGGCTTGACGTTTCGGAAGGCTTTGGATTTCCTTCTCTCTGCGTTGGTTCGTCGATTTCTCGTCGTTAGGCCAGAGCGCGCCGCCGACCCTGCTCCCACGGGAGGCGCCAGGGCCGGCACCGGGCGCCCAGGAGGAGAGCGGGAGGCGACGGGGGCGCAGCGGGTGAGCGGCTCCCGGCAGGGGGGTCGCGAGGCGCTGTGTCTCCTTCAGCCATCAGGGGGAGCGCCGTTCTCGAGCACACGGCAGAACCAGCGTCGGCTGACGAAAGCGAGCGGGACGCAGATCAATGAACCGAAACAGTCAAGCGCACCTCGGTGACGACGCTTATCAGGTCACGGAGACCGTGGCCGTGTTGCCGCGCAGCATCTGGCGGCGCGCGCGCCGCGCGACCTCCGGCGCGAGCGTGCTGCTGCACTCGCTCCGGAACGAGGTCGCTCAGCCGCGCCGGGTCCTGGAGCTCGAGCTGCAGATGTGGCGTCGAATCGGCACGCTCGCGATCGACGGCGACGTGCGCGAGGTAGACGGCGAGCTTTCGCTCATCATGGAGGACTTCGGAGGCGCACCGCTCGAGATTCCCGCGAAGGGTCTGGAGGTCGGAACGTGCCTGGAGCTCGCGCTCGGCATGTCTCGCTTGCTGCATCGCTCGCACGAGCAGGGGCTGCTTCATGAGGACATGAGCCATGGCAGCTTTCTGGTCAATCTCGAGACTCGACGTGTCGAGTTTGCCGATCTCCTGGCAGTCTCCGAGGACGCGGCAGGCGGCGCCGCTTGCGAATCCGCGCCCTCACTCGCCCACATCGCGCCAGAGCGGACGGGCCGCCTCAACCGTCGCCCCGATCATCGAGCAGACTACTATTCTCTGGGCGTCACGCTCTTCCAAATGCTGACGGGCCAGCTGCCGTTCGCGGCGACCGACGCCATCGGCTGGGCTCACGCGCACGTGTCCAAGCGCGCTCCGCTCGTCACCGAGCTGTCGCCCGACATACCTCCGCTCCTCGCACAGCTCGTGTCCAAGCTGCTCGCGAAGAATCCTGACGAGCGCTACCAGAGTGATCACGGGCTGCTGAGCGACCTGACCACGCTCTGTGAGAGCTTCCGGCGAACGCAGACCCTCCCTGCCGTGGTCCTGGGGGAGAATGACGTTTCCAGTCAATTCATCGTCAGTCGAGACGTCCAAGGACGCGACGCCGAGCTGTCCGCGCTGGCAGGCGCCCTCCACGACGTGAGCTCCGGCAAGAGGCTGCTCGTCCTCATGCCAGGAGCCGCGGGCGCCGGAAAGTCCGCCGTACTCGCGGAGTTCCTGCAACAGCACAGCGGAGCGCCGGCGCGCCTCTTGTCGACGGCGTTCGAAGAGCGAGCTCAGACAGTGCCGCTGTCTGGTTTGGCGCAGGTGCTACGACGCCTGGCAGGGGACCTGCTGTCGCTCTCCGAAGCCGAGCTGACGGAGCTGCGGCAGCGCGTGACCGCAGCTCTGGGGCACAACGCAGGCATCATGACCGAGCTGGTGCCGGCGCTCCACTGCGTCACCGGTCCCTCCACGTCCATCGTCGCGTTGAACCCCATCGAGGCGCGGCGCCGGTTGCAGCATGTCTTCCTCTCCTTCATCCGTATCTTCGCCACGCCGGAGCGTCCCCTCGCCTTCGTGCTCGACGATTCTCAGTGGCTCGACGCCGCCTCTGCCGAGGTGCTGTCTGCCATCCTGACGAATCCCGACTCGAGTCACGTGATGGTGCTGGCGGCGCTCCGCGGCGGTGATGTCAGTGACGCGCCGACGCTCCTGAGCCTGCAGAGAACGTTGCACCGGGCGAAGGAGGTCGTGCTGACGTTGCCGCTCGGGCCGCTGTCCTCCGAGGCGGTCGCGGCGATCGTGGCTCGCTCGCTGCGCGCGCCTGTCGCTGAAGCCCGCGGGCTCGCGGAGATCGTGAGGCGCAAGACCGACGGTAACCCGTTCTTCATCGGTCAGCTGCTCGTTTCCTTGCATCGACAGGGCATCCTGCGCCTGGAGGTCGAGCGCGGCCGATGGTCCGCTGACCTGCAGCGCGCGGAGGCGCACCCCGCTTGCGACAATGTCGGCGCGTTGATGGCGGAGCGCCTCGAGAACCTCTCTCCCGAGGCGGCGAGGCTGCTGTCTGCCGCAGCGTGCTTCGGCATGCGCTTCGATCTGCAGACCCTGTCGGAGGCCGTGGACAGACCGCTCGCGGCCTGTCTCGAGCTCGTTCGCGAGGGGCTGGCCCATCGTCTCCTGTCCGAGGTCTCCGTCGAGGCTCGAGCGGAGCCGTCAGCGCCTGGCCGGAGCCACGAGCCTGCATCGTACGCCTTCGAACACTCGCGTGTGCAGCAGGCGGCGCTCTCACGCGCCAGCGACGCGGAGCGCGTCGCAGCTCATGGTCGCATCGGACGGATCCTGCGCGAGCGCCTGCGGGGCGATCGCGCGCCGAGTCGGATCTTCGAGGTGCTTCATCATCTGAACGCCGCCCGCCGCGCGATCCATGACCGAGAAGAGCGCCTCGACCTCGTGGAGCTCAACCTGACCGCGAGTCACCAGGCGCTTCAGAGCGGCGCGTGGAGCATCGCGGGGACCCACGCCGAGATCGCCGTCGAGCTGCTGGCCAGCTGCGAGGGCGAACGTTCGTCGGATCTGGCCTTTCGAGCGATCTTCGCGCGCGCCGAGACAGCGTTCGTGCTGGCTGACCCGCATGTCGAAGCGTTCTGCGAGGAGGCGTTCAGGCTCGCCCCCGACCGCCTGGCGCGCGGCCGAGTTCATGTCTTGAAGACCCGGATCCTCGAGCACGGCGGGCGAATGCTGGACGCCGTGGTCCAGGTGCGCGCGGCGCTGACCGAGTTCGGCGTGCGCTTGCCGGAAGCGCCCGACGAGATCAACCAGGGCATCGGTGAGGGTATCGGCAAGCTGCAGGCGCACCTGGCGCGCGTGACGATCGAGGGCCTGCCGGCGCTTCCGATGGCAGAGGACGCAGAGGCGCGCCTGGTCCTCGAGTTGCTGGCGCAGGTGATTCCTCCGGCGTTTCAAACCTATCCGCCCTTGTTCTTCCTGGCGGAGCTCATCATGTTCGACCTGGCGCTAAACCGCGGCGTCGACGCGGTCTCGTGCAAGAACTTCGCTGACTGCGGCATCATCCTCCTCGCGATGCTGGGCGACTACGATGCCGCCTATCGCATCGGCCTGGCTGCCTTCGAGCTCTTGAAGCGCTTCTCGCCGACCCCGGTCGAATCGGGCGTGTGCTTCGTGTTCGTGGGCTTTCTTGCGCACTGGAAGGGGACTTACCGAGATCTGTTCGCGGTTTACGACCGAGGGGAGAAGAGCGGGCTCATGCTCGGCGACCTACAGCACGTCGCCTACGCCAAGAGCGATCGCGCCCAGCGCTCGTTCTTGGTCGGCGCGCGGCTGCGGGCCTGTCGCGAGCAGGTAGCGGAGCTGCGGCGGTATTTGACGCACATTTCGGCGGCAGGTCAGCTGGTCAATGCGCTGGTCGTCGAGCGAGCCGTCGCTCGATTGACGGCGCGCGAATCGGAGAGGCAGGCCGTCGCCGTGGCCGACCACGAGGCGACCGCCGTGGTGGTTGCCGAGAAGAGCACCCAGTACTGCTACGCCTACGGGCAAGCCCAGATGATGACGAGCTTCATCCTGGGCGACTTCGCTTCGGCGCGTCAGTGGACGGAGTTCACCCGGGAGTTCTTGATCATCGCGTCGGGGCAGTTCTCGCTTCCCGATTACAAGCTCTTCGAAGGGCTGCTGGCGGCGAGGGCGTGCCGCGAAGGAGGCCCGGAGGCGCGGGAGGCCCTGCTCGCTGTCATCGAGGAGAACCTGAAGCAGCTCGAGGCTTGGTCCCGTCTGTGCTCGGAGAACTTCGCTCACAAGGCCCACTTCCTGGCCGCCGAGCACGCGCGCCTGACGGGGCAGCCGCTGCAAGCCGTGCTCGCCCGCTACCGCGACGCGATCAGAACGGCCGGAGACGGGTTCATCCATTTGCGGGCGCTCGTCCACGAGCACCAGGCTGAGATGTGGCTATCGCTGGACGAGCCCCTTCACGCCAGGACATGCCTGGAGACGGCTTACCGGCTCTACGCTGACTGGGGCGCCACGGCGAAGCTCGAATTGCTGGCGCGTGAGCACCCCGCTTTGCTCGCGGATGCCGCCAGAGGAGACATCGCGACGCCGCGCGGCGCGATGGCGGCCGGCCAGGGTTTCGACAGCGCGTCCCTGCTCAAGGCAACGCAGAGCATCTTCGTCGAGGTCGAGACCGAGCGGCTGTTCGCCGCGCTGATGGCCACGTTGATCGAGAACGCCGGGGCGGAGCACGGCTGCCTCGTCTTGCAAGACGACACCGATCGCACGTACTACGTGGAGGCGCGCGCCCACGTGGAGCGCCCGATCACGAGCCTTTCGCAGCGCGTGGAGTACTCGGAAGCCGAGTTTTTGTGCCCCACCGTCGTCAGCTACGTGCTGCGCACGGGAGAGGCCGTCACGCTGGACGACGCATCGAAGGCCGGCGCCTTCCAGGCGGACCCGCAGATTCGAAGGCGGAGCGTACGTTCGGTGCTGTGCGCTCCCATCATGCGCAAGGGCGACGTCCTGGGCGCGCTGTACGTGGAGAACAACGTCAGCGCGTATGCTTTCACGCTCGATCGATTGGCTGCGTTGCAGGTGATTGCCAGCCAGGCGGCGATCTCGATCTACAACGCACAGCTCTACGAGAGCCTGGAGCGACGAGTGGCCCAGCGCACCGAGGAGCTGGCGCTCAAGAACCGTCAAATCGCTTCGATGCTCGACAATCTGGACGAGGGCGTCTTCACCATCGACCGGAACCGCCGCGTCGAACCGGGATACTCTCGACGATTGGCGGAGATCCTCGGCGGTGCAGAGCTGGTCGGTCGCGACTGCCTCGCGCTGCTGTTCGATGGCTCCAGCGTGCGACCGGACGCGCGGAGCGCGGCAGAGGCAGCGCTCAGCTGCGCCTTCGATCAAGAGCCGTGGCTGGCGGCGCTGAATACCCACCACCTGATCCGTGAAGTGGAGCGTACGGGTCCCGGCGGCAAACCCCAGTTCTTGGAGATCACTTGGAACTTCATCGAGTCGGAAGCGGGCCAGGTGGAGCGCCTGCTGGTCACGGTTCGCGACGTGACCTTGCTGCGTATCTTGCGGCAAGCGGCGCGCAACAAGGAGCGCGAGGTCGACATCATCGTGCAGGCGCTCGATTGCGGCGTCGAGGCCACGCGAGCGTTCTGCGTCAACTGTCGCGAGCTGCTAGCCGCAAATCGCGCGGCGCTCGGGCCGGACGTCGAGAGCTCCGAGCAGCTCTGTGATGCCGCCTTGCGCGACCTGCACACCCTGAAAGGCAACGCTCGCCTGCACGGCTTCACGCACCTGGTGGACTGCCTGCACTCCGCGGAGCACGCCTGCCAGGCGTTGCGCCGGGAGCCAGAGCAGCCCGTCGACAGGCGCGAACTGCTGGAACAATTGGACGCCGTCGAGCGAACGATCGCGGAATACGAGTCGGTTTGCCAGGAGAGGCTGACGGCCGTGAGCAAGGGGCTGGATGAACGGAGCGAGGGTGTCCTTCACGACATCCAGGGCCTGGTCGCGACGGCCGCTTCCACCGACGCGGCCGAGGAGCTGGTGCGCAAGCTGCGTGGAGTCCTCGCGCGCCTCGACCCTACATCGGTGGCGCGCGTGGTCGACGAGACGCGCGAGATGTTGCCGAGCTTGGCCGCGGAGCTCGGGAAGCCCGCGCCGGCGGTGCTCACGGAGCAGGCCGAGGCGCAGCTGGCCAGCGACTGGACGGGACTCGTGAAAGACATCCTGGTTCAGTGCTTTCGCAACTCCCTCTATCACGGCATCGAGAGGCCCGACGTGCGAGAGCTCGCCGGCAAGCCGGCGCAGGGCCGCATCGAGGTTCGCGTGCGGAGCGGACCGGGCGGGCTCGAGCTGCAGATATTCGACGATGGCAGCGGACTTTCACTCGAGAAGCTGCGTCGGCGGGAGGGCGTTCATGCGCTGCCCGAGGAAGCCCTGGCCGACCAGATCTTCCTGTCCGGCGTCTCGACCGCAGAGACGATCGGTCAAGTAGCCGGTCGAGGTGTCGGGCTCGACATCGTGCGCGCGAGCCTCCGGGCTCGCGGCGGTGACGCCCTGGTGCGCTTCACCGGGGAGGAGCGCGATGGCCACCGGCCGTTCATGCTGGTCCTCCTCATGCCGAAGAGCGCGCTCGCCTCCCGCTCCTGCGAGCCCCCGGTCGTTCGGCCCTCTTCCTCGCAGACCTCCTGACGCGCGCCTCGGCCGTCACGTCGACCCGCGGCGCCTCGGCGCCCTCGGTCACGGCGGCTCGCATCTGCATCTATCGGGCGCGCCCGCGAGGGGTATGCTGGCGGGCGTCGTGGACTGGGATGACGTGCGCCATTTTCTCGCGCTCGCTCGAACGGGCTCCGTCCGCGCGGCGGGCTCGATGCTCGGCGTGAGCCACTCGACCGTGGCGCGGCGGGTCGAGGCCCTCGAGGCGCGGCTCTGCGTGAAGCTGTTCGACCGGCACCGCGACGGGTACCAGCTGACGGACGCGGGCAACGAGATGGTCTCGGGGGCGGAGCGCGTCGAGCGGGAGATGGCCGCGCTGGAGCGCGGCCTCGCCGGGCAAGACGCGCGGCTCGAGGGGCCCGTGCGGGTGACCTGCACCGACCCGTTCATCGCGAAGCTCCTCCTCCGCGCCCTGGCCGGCCTCTGCGAGCAGCATCCCGGCATCGAGCTCGATCTGGATGCCGACGCCAAGAACCTGGATCTGTCGAAGCGCGAGGCCGACGTCGCGGTGCGCGCGCTCTTGCCCGGCGCGTCCCCGCCGGAGCACCTGATCGGGCGGCGGCTCGCCCCCATCACCCTCTGCAACTACGTCGCGACCGCGCACGCTGCCCAGCTCGACCCCGAGCGCGGCGCGCGCCCCGCGCGCTGGCTCGGATCCAGCGTGCTCAGGATCGTCAAGGAGCTCGTCGCGTCGTCGAGCTATCCCGAGGTTCCCATCTGGGGCACGTTCGAGTCGCTGGCGATCATGATGGAGGCCGCACACGCGGGCCTCGGCTTCGTGATGTTACCCACGTACGCCGGCGATCCGGAGCCCGGGCTGCAGCGCCTCGCCAAGCCGGACCTGCGCCACGTCGCCGATTTCTGGCTCCTCAGCCACCGCGATCTCCGGGACAACGCGCGCCTGCGGGCCGCGCGCGAGGGCATCACCGCGGCGATGACGGAGCGCGCGGCGCTGTTTCGCGGCGAGGCCGAGGGGTGGCGCGAAACTGCGCCCCTGCGTCACGAACTTGCACCGGGCGCGGACGCGCCGCGTGCGTAGATTCTTCGACCACGATGACCACCGACGCCAAGTTCTGGGACGACATCGCCGAGAAGTACGCCGCCAAGCCGGTGGAGAACGTCACCGCCTTCGAGCGCAAGAAGGCCATCACCCGCGAGCGCCTGCGCCCGGGCGCGACGGTCCTCGAGATCGGCTGCGGCACCGGCTCGCTCGCCCTGGAGATGTCGCCGTTCGCCGGCCACATCCACGCGATGGACGTCTCGGGCGAGATGATCCGCATCGCCAACCAGAAGAAGCAGGCCCAAGGCGCGACCAACGTCACCTTTCGCCAGGGCACGCTGGACGGACCTACCCCGTACGAGCCCGAGCACTTCGACAGCGCCTGGGCTTACTCCATCCTCCACCTCGTCCCCGATCGGCGGCGCACCCTCAAGACGATCTTCGACCTCCTCAAGCCCGGCGGCTCGTTCATCTCGTCCAACGTCTGCCTCGGCGACACCTGGGTACCTTACGGCGCGATCATCACGGTGCTGCGCTGGTTCGGGAAGGCGCCGGTCGCCCACACCTACGATCGCGAGGCGATCCTCCGCGAGATGCGCGAGGCAGGGTTCGTCGAGATCGAGGAGCGGGAGGTCGGTGGCGGGAAGATGGTTGCGTTCCTCGTGGCGAAAAAGCCGGGATGACGCGCAGCTCGCTGCGACCGACCCTCATGCGACCAGCCAACCCTGGCTCCGATCCGAGATCGGATGCTCCCCGCGGCACTCGGCCCCTGGGGACGGGGATGCGCGAGCAACAATAGCGGCAAAATCCGAGTCAGAACCGCGGCCGGAGTCGGCGCGATCCCGTGCCAGCATAGTTCGTCAAGCTCTCCGTAAAGCACCGATGAGCTTGGGGGACAGTCTCGCGCAATCCACGTCACTTCAGGACGATTTCGCGACGCCTCGTTGCTCGTCGAATTCTTGCTCCGGCCAGCTTTTCACTCGGCAGGTCTGGTAGCACACTACATTCATTCGTTGGTGGCGATCGCCTCCGGGCGAAGCACGGCGAGCAGGTGGCAGGGCGGCAGGGGCGTACGTGCTCGCGACAGCTCGCCCCCTCGACGCGTGGAAGCCCATGAAGGCGCCTCGAGCCTGCGGACCGGCCGAGGCGCTCGCATCCACGTTGACCCGTGTCCGCTCCTGGAGAACATCGATGTTCAACCTCACCCATCATCGCCTCTCGCTGCTCGCCCTGCTCGGCGTGCTGACCGCGCCAGCGCTCGCCTGCGAAGCCCCGCGCGAGGGCGGTGTCGCAGGGGACCTCGCCCAGGCCGAGCTCGACGTCGAGGACGATGTCGGCGCGCTGGCCTCGGCCGAGGTCGCCGTGGCGGACTATTTCATCGCGACCCGTCCTGACTACCGCAGATGCGCCGCGCCGATGTGCGGCGGCCATTTCGTCGCCCGCGTCAACACGAGCGTGACCCGCTGCGCCGATGGAACTTGGCAAGAAGAATGCCACATGTTCGAGCTGGATCTGTCCGGGCTCGGGCTCGATCGCTCGACCGAGGCCAAAGCCAGAGAGGCGTTCGGTGCCGGGCAGGCGCTGGTCCGCGGCGGCCTGAAGCAGGTCCAGCTCGGCGACCTGCGGTCGCGGCCGGCTGACGTCCTCGTCGCCAGCGAAATCTGGCTCGGGGCGACGGGCAATGCGCCGAAGGGCCACTTTTCTCGGGTCGACAGCGCCGGGATCGTGTGCGTGACGTATCCCTGCCCCTCCTTCTCCGAGCATAGCCTGAACACCAACCTGAGCGGTCCACTCGACGGCATCGATCTGTCCGCGTCCGGGGCCACGGTAAAGCAGGTCGAAGGCGGCATGACGGCGCTCTCCACGCCCGGTCTGCTGGTCGCCGGTCAACACACGGTCATCACCGGCCCGGCCGGCTCGATGAACCGCCTCGACGCGGCGGAGTTCTACCTGCGCCTGAAGTGACGCCGGCTGGGCGGCTCGTGCTTCTTGCGCGCCGCGTTCACGACAAACCAGATCATGGCCAACGCCGCGAAGGCGATGACGCCCGTGGCAAGCGCTTTTGCTCCGGTGATGAGCTTGCGGAGCCGAGTCCGACCGGTTCGTTCCATGTTGAACGAGAGCCTCCGCTCGTCGGGCTCGACATCACCTGGGGCAACCTCGTCATGCGCAGCACACGCTAAGTCCGGGATCGCTTACGCGACCCAGAACGGGCTCGCCCGCACGGCCGGGAGCTGAACGAGCGCAACGACTTATCCATGGCTCGAAGGGGCCGTGTTCGCTCGGCAGCCTGCGAGCGAGGTGCTTCACCGACCGCCAGGGCAGCGTGACATGTCACGTGACATGTCACGATCGCGGCGTGACATGTCACGTGGAGGCCCTGGAGGCGGCAGCGCCGGCCCGAGGGGGCGGCGCTGCGCGCGGGCGCGCGCCAGCCACGTGACGGCAGCGGGCAGCAGCCTGCGACGGGCCACGCGACCGCGCCGACGAGCATTGTAGCGCGGGATGGCGAGAGATCGGCGCGCCTCTCCACGTGAATCGGCTGGTACGCCTTCTGCATTCACGCACGCGCACGCGCACGCGCACGCGCACGCGCACGCGCACGCGCACATGGGGGCCTGCCGTCTCTAGGCGCCGGTGGTTCAAGAGGAGATCAGCGATGCATTTTCAATCACCATTTCAACGGTGGCTATTCATCTTATCGACATGGTTGTTCGGTGGGGCGCTGCTGGCCGGCGGCGCCGGCTGCGGCCCCGAAGCGCCCGCAGGCGTCAAGCTGCGGCAGCAGTTCCCCGATCAGGCAGCGCAGGTCCTCGAGGCCAGCGAGGCGTTCGTCGCGGTCAACGGCGGTTTCTCGCTCGCCTCGCTCGGCGATCCGAGCCGCGAGCTCGACATCGAGGCAGCGTTGCTGCGCCGCGGCGGGCTGCACGCCGCCCTGCCGGCCCGCGGCGAGGGCGAGATCCGGTTTCATCTGCCCGGCGGGTTCGAGGCGCGCGTGCGCGAGCTCGACGCCGAGGGCGAGGGCGAGCTCGCCGAGCGCGCGGTGGCGTATCCGCGCAAGGGCGGCACGTCGTTCTGGTCGGCGATCGACGCGGGCTACGAGGAGTGGCTGCTGCTCGACGCGGGCGTGGCGCGCGCGGATGCGCCCGCGGCGGTGTGGCAGGTCGAGGGCGCGACGCTCCGGCAGCAGCGCGACGCGGTCGAGGTGGTCGACGAGGCCGGCGCGGCGCGGCTGCGCGTGACGGCGCCGGCGGCGTACGCGCGCGGCGGGCGGCCGATCGCCGTGCGCCTCGCGGTGCGCGGGGCGACGATCGAGCTGTGGGCCGACGCGGGTGGAGAGCCGGCGCTGGTCGACCCGGTCTGGACGTGGGCGCCCGCGATGAGCACGGCGCGCAGCGGGCATACCGCGACGGTGCTCTCGAGCGGCGACGTGCTCATCGTGGGCGGCTACAACGGCGCTGTGGTTGCGAGCGCGGAGCTCTATGACCGGGACACGAATAGCTGGTCGCCGGCCGGGTCGCTGACCACCGCCCGCCGCTACCACACGGCGACGCGGCTGAGCAACGGCTGGGTGCTCATCGCGGGCGGCAGCAACGCCTCCAACGTGTCCCTCGCGAGCGCGGAGCTCTATGACCCGAACACGAACAGCTGGTCATCGGCCGGGAGCCTGACCGTGGCGCGCTCCGGGCACACCGCGACGTCGGTCGAGGACGGCAAGGTGCTCGTGACCGGCGGCCAGAGCGACAGCTCCACCTACTTGGCGAGCACCGAGCTCTACACTCCCGGGTCCAATAGCTGGTCGCCCGCCGCGCCCATGACCACGAGCCGCAGCGGGCACACGGCGACGCGGCTCCTCGACGGCAAGGTGCTCGTCGCGGGCGGGCGCAATGGCGCCTACCTGACGAGCGCGGCGCTCTACGACCCGGGCAACAACACATGGTCGACGGCGGGATCGATGGGCGTTGCCCGCAACAAGCACACGGCGACGCTGCTTCCGGACGGCAGGGTGCTGATGGTGGGCGGCGCCGACTCGAACTCTCACGAGCTCTCGAGCGCCGAGATCTACACCCCGGGGACGCCGCCCACCTGGACCCCGGCCGCGTCGATGGCCACCCCCCGCATGTCCCACACGGCGACTCGATTCCTGAGCGGCAAGGTGCTCGTCACGGGCGGAACCACCGCGAGTAGCACGGAGACCGACAGCGCGCAGATGTACGACCCGGCGACCAACACCTGGATCGCCATCAAGCCAATGGGCAGCAAGCGCACCCAGCACACCGCGACGCTGCTGGGCCTCAGCAAGGTGCTCATCACGGGCGGCTTCAGGCACGACGGCCTCACGACCGGGTACCTGGCGAGCGCCGAGCTCTACGACCTCGACGCCGAGACATGGAAGTTCGTCGCGCCGATGGCCATGGCCCACCCCGCCGGTGCCGCGGTGCGGCTCCAGGACGGCAGGGTGCTCGTGACGGGCGGATACGACGACGATGGCGACGAGGACCCCGAGAATACCGCCGAGCTGTACAACCCGACGACCAACACCTGGACGTCCGCGCCCGACATGCCAGTGGACCGAACATGGCACACGATGACGCTGCTCGGGAACGGCAAGGTGCTGGTCGTGGGGGGCTTTGAGGACGTCTCTGCGCTGGAGAGCGCCGCGCTCTACACGCCCGCCACCAACACGTGGTCATCGATGGGACCCACGGGCTTCGATTTCGCCCGGACCTCCCATACCGCGACGTTGCTTCAGAGCGGCAAGGTGCTGGTCGCCGGGGGAGATCCCAATAGTGTCAACGGTCAGGCGCCCACCGCGCTCTTCAACCCGTCGACCAACATCTGGTCGCCGGCCGGGCCCATGGTCGTTCCCCGTTGGGTTCACACCGCGACGCTGCTCCAGAACGGCAAGGTGCTGGTCACCGGAGGCCGGCGCAATAGCAACGATAGCTATACCAAGACCGCCGAAATTTACGATCCGACGGCCGACGCGTGGGCGGCTGCGAGCGACATGATTGCCGCTCGCGGAGAACATAGCGCCACGCTGCTCGCCAGCGGTGACGTGCTGGTCGTCGGAGGGCGCGATGCCTCGAGTTATCTGTCGACCACCGAGATATATCATCCGGCGTCGAACGCCTGGTCAGCCGGTCCTGCGATCATCGCCCGCTCCATGCACGGCGCGACGCGGCTCAACGACGGCAGGGTGCTCATCGCGGGGGGGCGAAACGGCGCCGGCATGCTCCGGAGCACCCAGGTCTACAGCCCGGTGTCGAACACGTGGACCACGACGGGGCCGATGGACCAGCCCTATACGTTGGACAGCATGATGCTCCTGCTCGCGGACGGCAGGGTGATCAACGTGGGCAATTACGACGGGAGCGTCGAGATCTACACCCCCTGACGCCCGCGGGGCCATCGCGTCCGCTTCGCCCGGATCGCGGCGGTTCGCCACCGCAAATTCGTCCTTGGGCAACGCTGTAGTGGCTAGTCTCTACGCACGTCCCGCCCGCCCAGGCACACGCCCACGTAATCGGCGACCATCCTCTCCAGCGAGAACCGCTCCCGCGCGCGCTCCCACCCCGCCGCCCCCACGCGCGCCCGCCGCGCCGGATCGGCGCCCAGCTCCACGAGCGCCGCGGCGAGCGCCTCGGCGTCGCCCGGCGGCACCAGCCGGCCCGTCACGCCGTCGTCCACCTGCTCGGCCATGCCGCCGACCGCCGTGGCCACCACCGGCAGCCCCTCGGCCATCGCCTCCAGCGACGCGTTCGGGCACCCGGCGGGCTCGGCGATCAGCGCGAACACGTCGAGCTCGCGCAGGAACGCGCGCGTGTCGGCGAGCTCGCCGACCCACTCGACCGACAGCCCCGCCGCCATCCGCCGCAGCTCCTCGGCGTGCGCCTCGGCGCCGCGCTCCACGCCGCCTGCGATGCGCAGCACGTGCGGCGGCAAGCGCGGCGCCGCGAGGCGCAGCGCGGCGAGGAGCTCGTCGAGCTTCTTGTGCGGGTGGATGCGCGCCGCCGTCCCGATCGCGAGCCGCCCGTGCCCGCCGCCGGACGCGCGCTGCTCGGGCGCCGGCGCGCGCAGCGCCGCAGACGGGCGCGGGCCGAGCGCCACGCCGTTCGGCACCACGTGCGCCGGCGCCCCGAGCACCTCGGCGGCGAGCGCCGCCTCGGCTCCGTACTTGACGATCACCCCCGCAAGACGAGCTCCATAGTCGCGCGGCGCGCGGTACGGCAGCCCGCGGCGCGGCGACGCGAAATACCGGCGCAGCGAGGCGAAGTACATCTCGCCCGGGCTGACGTCGAAGAGCGGGACGTCGAGCAGCCCGTCGGCCAGGAGCACCTTGTGCTCGGCGATCACGTTCCACATCAGCACGGCCTCCGGCGGGTCCTCCTCCATCGCGCGCAGCAGGCGCTCCACCGCCTCGGCCGGCTCGATGTCGGCCGGCGGCGGCACCGCCAGCACCGGAATGCCCGCGGCCGCGAGCGCGCGGCGCCCCGGCGTCGGGTACTCCGGCTGCTCCTCGATCACGGCCGCCCGGCCGCGCACGCCGGCCGCCGCGAGGCCGAGCAGCAGCCGGCGCGCGCTGGACTGGGCCCCGCCCATCGAGAAGTTGTTCGTGACGAGGAGCAGCCCGTCGCCCCGGTGCACACCGCGGTTCCGCGCGATCGCCCGCGGGTAGAGCCGCGCATACCCCTCGGCCATCCGCGCGAGGCTGAAGTGCCGCGCCACGACCTCCCGGCCGCTCGACGGCCCTACGCCGGCGCGCGCCTCCGCCACGGCCTCCCGGCCGCTCGTCGACCCGCCGCGCGCGTCGCCCGCGGCGCCGGTGCGCGCCGCCGCCACGATCGCCCCGGCGAACCGCTCGGGCGCGGCGTCGAGCGGCAGGTGGACCATCGCCGGCGTCTCGGCCGCGATCTCCGCGGTGCCGCCGGCGCCGGTCGCGACGACCGGGAGGCCCGCCGCGAGCGCCTCCAGGTGCGCGAGGCTCAGCCCCTCGTGGGCGCTCGGCGACACGAGGACGTCGGCCGCCGCGAGCAGCCCGGCGACGTCGCCGACCGCCCCGGCGAAGCGCACCTCGGCGCGCAGGCCGAGCCGGTCGACCTCGCGCCGGATCTCCGCTTCCGCGGCCAGCGCCTGCTCGCTGCCCGGCGATGCGCTCCCGGCGATGACGAGCCGAGCCGCCCGCGGGTCGCCGGCCGCCGCCAGCGCGGCCCGCGTGGCCGCGAGGATTCCAGGCAGCAGGTGCAGCCGCTTCTGCGGCCGCGGGTTCGCCACGGCGAGCAGCACGAGGTCGTCCGGCGCGATCTCGAGGCGCCTCCGCCACGCCGCGGCCTCCGCCGACCTGGATCGGCGCACCGCCTCCCCCGATCCGGGCGCGTCCGTCGCCTCGGCCCGGCGAGCTGTCTCTGCAGGCGCGAGGTCGATGCCGTTCCAGACCGTGCGCGCCGGGATCGGCAGCGCGCGCTCCGCGAGCTCCGCCTCGACCGCGCGCGCGCACGCAACGAGCAGCGCCGCGTCGTCCGGAGCGAGGCGATCGAGCCCCGCCGGCCAGCCTGCAGCCACGTTGTGCACCGTGACGAGCGGGCGATACCCGCGCGCGGACAGCCGCGCGAGGTCCTCGGCGTCGAACAGGTGCGCGTGCGCGAGATCCGCGCCCCACGCGGCGAGCCCGCGGGCGAGCACGTCGAAGCGCGCCTCCCGGTCTCCGCGCGCATCGGACAGATCGAGCGCCTCCGGCGGCGCGGCGAACGTGGCGCGGGTCGGCCGGTACACCGCGCAGACGAGCGAGCGCACGCCGCGCCGCGGCAGCTCCCTCGCGAGGTCGATCGCGATCCGCTCGGCGCCCCCCTGCTGCAGGCTGGTCACCACCTGCGCGACCCGCAGCGCCGCGCCGTCGCACACGTCGAGCGGCGCGTGCCGCACCACGCGCGCACGCCGCGCCCCGAGCTCGCCCTGGAGCGCGGCGTCGAGCGGCTCGCCCGCGCCGAGCCGCGCCGCGACGCCCGCGGCGAGCGCCCCGTCGAGGTACACGCTCGCCGCGCGGGGCAGCCCCGGAGCGCGGCGGGCGCGCGCGGCGCGGCTCAGCTCGCCGCCCGTGGCGCGCAGCAGCTCGGCCCACGCCGTGGCGTCCGGCTCGGGCACGGAGGGCGCGGCGAGGTCGATCGGCGCAAGGACGGCGCCGAGCGCGCAGAGCGGCAGCCCGGTGTCGCTCGGCGGCGGGAACGGGTCCGGCTCGATCGCCGCGGAGGGCGCAGGCCAGGCGCCCCCGCGCACGAGCCACACCGGCCCCGCCGCGAGCGCCTCCGCCGCGGCCGCGAGCGGCGCCGCCGTGAGATCGACCGGCGCGAGCCCGGCGAGCCGGAGCGCGCGCAGCGTGCGGCCGGCGCGGGCGCGGTGCGCGGGCGCTTCGGCGAAGACGGCGCAGAGCGGGCGGCGCATGCGGGAGCTGCGGAACATGCGAACCATGTGAGATCGAGCGGCGCGGCTCAGTAGGCCGATGGATAGCCGCGGAACGGCGCGGCAGCGGCCACGTCCGGCGCGCTCGAGATCCGGTCCCGCGCCCTGTGCCCCGCGGCGGCCGCGCGCGGCGCGGCGGACGGCGCCGCGGCCCACCCGGCCGCGCGCGGAGCGGCCCACGCGGCCGCGCCGATCTGCTCCACCTCCACGGCGGATGGGACGCCGCCCGTGTAGACGAACTGCCCGCGCGGGCCCGGCTCGATCGGGACCGACGCGCGCCGCATCGCGCCCTTCACGAGGCAGCGGTAGTGGAGCATCGACCCGTGCAGGTGCGGGGGCGCGTGCAGCCAGAAGCCGTCGCCCTGCGGCCGGAACGTCACGCCGGGCGGCGCCCCGGCCATGGGCCTGCGGCCGACCGCGCGGCGCACGAGCAGGCCGATGAGGCCGATGACGGCGCTGGCCAGGACGACGCCGCCGCCGATGAACCCCACCGTCGCCGCGGTCGACCAGGAGCTCGAGCGCGGCGCCTGCGCGGTCGCCGCCGGCGGCGGGGTCGGCCCAGGCGCCGTGGCAGGGGCGCTCGCCGAGAGCGCGGCGACCACGCGGAAGCCGTTGTCCGCGTTGCGGCTGCCAGGGTCGTTGCGGTACCGCGCCGCGGCGCGCAGGTGCTTCGCGTCCTTGAGCCACGATCCGCCGCGCAGCACGCGCCGGGGCTTGTCGCCGGCCGGGGGCGCCGTCTGCTCGGGGTCGACCGCCGGGCCGGGCGCATAGGGGCCGTACCAGTCGCGACACCACTCGTAGACATTGCCGCTCATGTCGTGCAGGCCGAAGGCGTTCGGCTGCTTCTGCCCGACAGGCCTCGTCCCGCTCCCCGCGTTGCCCTTGAACCACCCGATGGCGGCCGCGGCGCTGTCGTTGTCCCCCGCATAGAACCGCGTCTGGGTCCCCGCGCGGTCGGCGTACTCCCATTGCGCCTCGGTCGGCAGGTCGAAGGCGCGGCCGGTCTTCTGCGTCAGCCAGCGGGTGAACTCGCCCGCGTCCTTGAAGGTCACGAGCGTCACCGGGTGCACGTCGGTCTGCGGGAAGCCGGGAGTCCTCCAGGTGAACTCCTTGCGCTGCGAGAGGCCCTTGCCGTCGAACCCGAACCCGCCGGAGGCGCCGGCCTCGGCTTCCGTGCGGTAGCCGGTCTCCGCGGCGAAGCGCGCGAACTGCCCGACCGTGACCGGAAACTTCCCCAGGTAGAAGTCGCGGCCGAGGGTCACGTCCCGGACCGCCTCGTCGTCGCCGCGCCCGGCCTCCGCGGGCGGCGAGCCCTGGCGGAAGCGCCCCGCCTTCACCAGCACGAGCTCCAGCTGCACCCCCCCGAGGTCGATCGCGAGGGCGGGCGCCGGATCCGCGGCCCGCGCCGAGGCCGGGGCGAGGAGGGCGACGGCCGCTCCGAGGACGAGCGCAGGAAGGACGCGGCAGGCAGTGACGCGAGGCTGCACGGGCCCACGCTACCAGAGAGCGCGGCCAAGGTGCGCTCACAGCGACCCGAGCGGCGCAGGCGCCCGAGCGGCGGTGAGCGCCCGGATCGCCCTCGCCCCGCCGGAAGAGCGGCGCGCCGGCGCGCGCCCCTACCTCGCTACCTTGCGCCGCGCTCGCGACATCACGCTTATCAAAACGTCTTTACAGTTCTTCACTCAACACATGATCTGACCGGCACCGCCGCGAAAACAGCTACAAAACGGCCCTCCAACGCCGCTCCGGCGGACCCATCGGGGCCGGGATCGAGGCTCGACAGGCGCTCGTCCGTATGGCATCCAGCGATGCTCGACGCCGGACTCAACCGCGGTCGAGCGCGCCCTGGCCACAGCTCACAGCGAAGCGAAAGGATGTACGCACTGTCGGCCGAGGCGTTCGATGTGCCATGTCACGAGGACGAGCGCGGGGCGCGTGGCTCGTCCTCCGGCGCTGAGGACGTCGCATCCTTGCTGCGCGATGGCCGCCTGACGACCGATCGTTCAGCGTGGGAGCTCACAGCGAATGACCCGCAGCGCGCCTTGAACCGCGAGCTGCGAGCGGCTGGACGAGCACAGCCTGTCCTCGCTCTCGCGACAGACTCACGTGTGGGTGGTGGGGGGATTCCCCCATCCTGCCGGCATGAGGGAACCGCCAAGTCGCCACATGCGCCCCTCGCCGCGGCGGATGGCAGCGAGGACAGTGGGGAGTTCGGCGCGGCGCCGAGCGTACGTGTCGACATGGTGAGCGGTACGATCATCTACCCCCGCGCGTCCACGTTTGATCTGCGGCGGGGCGCCGACAAGGACATTGCTTTCGGCGGCGGCAATCACTATTGCATCGGGGCGACGCTGGCTCGCCTCGAGGTGCGGTTCGCCATCGACACGCTGCTCGGCCGCTCTCCGAGATGGGGCTCGCGGGACCGGCCGAGCGGGCGCGGCCGCCCTCGATCCTGGAGATGACTTCATTATCCGTCCGCCTCCGCCCTCGATGGGATGAGGCCGGCCGCGGACGTGCCGGCGCGGACCAGCCGGCGTCGATCGATTTCCCCGGGTGCGCGCCCCTCCGCGAGCCCCCGGGAGCCATGTGCGCGCGACACGACCGGCGCGCGCGAGATGCGATACCAACACACGGCAGGGATCAACGCATGCGAACAACGACCTCACTCATTGCTCTCCTCGGCGCAGCCGCGCTCTTCGGCTGTTCTTCCTCGGACTCCGGCCCTCAACCCTCCGAGGACGAGCTGCTGGCGCCGCCGGCCGAGGGCACCGGCGTGCAGTATCGGATGGTCTCCACGCTCGAGCCGGGGCAGGAGATCGAGCGCTGCCAGCTCTTCGTCGCGCCGCCGGAGGGGCTCAACGTCAACCGGGAGATGGTGCGGTACTCCGGCGGGAGCCACCATGTGCTCCTGTACGCGACGCCCTACACGTCGATCCCGACCGAGACGCGCCGGGGCGTCGCCCTGGACGCGAGCCAGGTCCACGACTGCAACGACGGCCCCCAGGCCGACTGGGAAGCCACCGGCGTGGTCGCCGGCTCCCAGTCGCCCGACGGCAACTCGTTCCTGGGCGAGCTCCCGGAGGGCGTGGCGCTCAAGGTCGCGCCGGGCACGGTGCTCCTCATGAACACCCATTACGTGAACGCGTCGCCCGAGGCCATCGAGACCGACGCGCGCATCAACCTCTACACGATCGCGGACGACGAGGTGAAGGTCGAGGCGGGCATGCTCTTCCATTACAACCCCTTCATCAGCGTGCCAGCGCACGGAAAGTCCACGGCGCGCATGCGTTGCGTCACCGAGAACGACATCTCGGTGGTGAGGATCCAGTCGCACATGCACCGCCGCGGCGTCGGCTACGTCGCGCACAAGGTCGATCTCGACGGCACGATGACGGAGCTCTATGCCCACGACAGGTGGGAGGGGGTCCCGTCCGAGGAGTTCACGCCGTTCCTCGAGGTCAAGGCGGGAGAGTCCCTGGACTACCGCTGCGAGTTCAACAACGTCGAGGATCGCAACATCGCGCAGGGCCTGACCAGCCGCGACGAGATGTGCATGCTGATCGGGCCGTACTTCCCGCGCTCCCCGGCCTACGAGAACTGCGACACCGAGGAGGGCATGGTCGCCGCGACGTGGTTCGGCGACGGGAAGACCACGTGCGCCGAGGCGTTCGAGTGCCTCGGCAACGCCCAGGATGACGCCGCGGTCTACGGCTGCGTGGTGAACAGCTGCGAGAGCGTCGGGCCCCAGCTCTCGGCGGCGCTCGCCTGCCAGATGACGGGGGGGAACGGCGCCTGCAACGAGGCGTGCAGCGGCGAGGACGCGGAGGCCTGCAGCACGTGCGTGGGCGAGGCGTGCGCCGCAGAGATGGAGGCCTGCCAGACCGCGACGTGCAACTGACGTCGCGATGACAGGCGCCGCGGGGCGGCCCTGCGCCACCCCGCGGCGATCCTCCCGCTCCCGTGCCGCTCGCTCAGGGAGCCGCGAGGAGCTCGGCCGCGAGCTGGATCCCCAGCTCCTCGGCCTTCGCGTGGTCCTCGACAGGATCCACGACCGCCCGCGGCCCCGCGAACGCGATGTAGGTGACGCCGCTCTCCACCCCGGCGCCCGGCCGCTCGATGCCTACGGCCTGCGCCATCGCGTACGATCCCATCCCGATCGTATCGCACTCCCCGGTATCGCCGAGGATGCCATAGGCGACCGTGTCGCCGCGGATGACCGCCACCACGGCCCCCAGCTCGACACCGGCGTCTCTGTGGTTCCACGCCACCGCGTCGCATTCGTCGGGCCAGCTGTTGGGGGCGACGACGAACGGGAGATGGACCGAGTCGAGCGCGTTTCCCTGCGAGTCGGCCAGCGCCGTGTGAGCAGTCGACGAGGGACACTCGGAGGACTCATGGGATAGACCGTCGCAGTCGATCCCCATCCCGGCTTGCCAGAAGTACGCCCCGTTCAGCCCGCAGACAGGGATGCCGGGCTCCGCGTTACCGTCGAACGCGTTCCTGAAGAGCCCCGACGAGGCCGGGCGGCATGACGCCGTGAGCGCGAGCAGCTCCGCCGCCGTCGGAGGGCCCGGCGCCTGACCCCCGCCGGCTCCGCCCTCGCCGGCGCCACCCTCGCCGGCGCCGCCGCTGCCCCCGTCGCCTCCCCCGCCTGTGCCGCCCTCGCCAGCGCCTCCCTCGCCGGCGCCAGCGCCTCCCTCGCTTGCGCCGCCCCCGCCTGTGCTGCCGGCGCCGCTCCCGACTGCGCCTCCCTGGCCGACGCCTCCCTGGCCGACGCCTCCCTGACCTGCGCCTCCCCCGCCCTGGCCGGCGCCGAACACGAGATCGCCGACCCCGGAGAGGCTCGTACACGCGCCGCCGCCGGAGAGCGCCAAGGCCGCGAGCGCTCCCCCGATCCACGCCCTCCTCGCGCCTGGCGCCAGCGCTCGCATCAGAACGTCCCCTGGAGCTCGATCCGCCCGAGGCCCACCCCGGCGCTCCAGACCACGCCGCGCGGCGCTCGCGGCGGCGCGCCCGCAGCCGCAGGCGCGCCCGCGGCCTCGGACGCGCTGCCGCCGCCGGGCCGGACCACGAGCAGCACGACCCCTGCCGCGGCCGCCGCCGCGCCCACGGCGAAGCCCACGGTGGACACATGGCCCAGCGTGGCCGCTGCATCCGCGTCGCCTTGCAGCTCGGCCGGGCAGCGCCGGCCCTCGCAGCGCGACCTGATGTCCGAGACCTGCGACAGCGACATGAGGCCGGTCACGGCGCCGACGCCGATGCCCACCGCCCCGAGCCCGAACGCGACGCCGGCGGGGACCAGCGAGCCGCCGCCCTCCGCCCCGGCCGGCGCCGCGGGCTCGGCGCGAGGGGGCGCCTTCACCGCGGCCGCGTCCAGCGCGGCGCGCACGCCCGCGAGCTCGGTCTCGGCGTCCTTCCGCGCCTCGAGAAACGCCGTCGGCGGATCCTCCGGGAGCGGCTCGCCGAGGACCTGCTCGTACAGGTCGCGCGCGGCCTCCAGGCGGCCGAGCTTGCGCTGGCACCGCGCCATGTAGAGCACCAGCGTCGGCGCATGAAAGAGGCGATCCGCCTCCTGGAAGACGTCGAACGCCTCCTGCCAGCGGTCCGCGCCGTACAGCTTGAGCCCCTCGTGCGCCTTGGTCCGGGCGGCCTGCTGCGCCTCGGCCGCGGCGCCGTCCGGCGGAGGCGCCCCGAGCGCCGGCACGCCAGCCAGCAACGTCACAACGAACGCACACCGGCGAAGACAGTTCGAGAGCATCATCATCCTTGTCCGTCAGAAGCGGTCAGAAGCGGTCAGAAGCGGTCAGAAGCGGTCAGAAGCGGTCAGAAACCGGAGTAGAAGCCGGAGAGGGCGCCATGGCCGTCGCCTGCTTCACGGCCCCGCGCGCCCGCGCGCGCCGCCTCGCCGCGGCGGCCGACACCTTAAGGGGAAGAGCGCACCACCGTCCAGCGACGACTCGGACGACTCGGATGGCGAGCGCCGTGATCTCCCAGCATCCCCGGCGCGCCCGCCGCCCGCCCGGCGAGGTCACCGCGGCGCCGCGGCGCTGGCCAGGGGCCGCGCGCGCCGCGCCGGTCCATGGCGAACGAGCGAAACGAGCGGACCGCCGACGACGCCGCGTCGAAACGGATTCGATACATGGCGCATGGTACGGCTTCATGCATGACTTGCCCCCTCAAACGCTCGGATGAACTGGCGGCGCGAGCTCGATTGAGGCTCGACAATGTCCTGACGGATGAGCCGTCGCTCGTGGACCTGCTCCGGGTGGTCACCGTCGACGTCCACGAGGCAGCGAGCGTCGAAGAGGCGCTGCATCGCACCATCACGCACATCTGCAATCACCTCGGCTGGCCGGTCGGGCATGCGTACGTGCCGGCCGCGGACGATCCGTCTCTGCTCCTTCCCACGGCGCTCTGGCACCTGAACGATGAAGCAAAGTTCGCGACGTTCAAGGCTGTCACGGAAGCGACACAGTTCACCGCGGGGCTCGGTCTCCCCGGGAGGGTGCTCGCCTCGAAGCAGCCGGCGTGGGTGCGCAACGTCACGATGGACGCCAATTTCCCGCGCGCCAGGCTCGCGAGGAACCTGGGCGTGAAGACGGGGTTCGCGTTCCCCGTGGTGGTCGGCGCGGACGTCGTGGCCGTGCTGGAGTTCTTCTCCGACGCCGAGCACGCGGACGACGGGAAGTTCACGGCGACCATCGGCCGCATCGCGCGGCAGCTCGGCCGCATCTTCGAGCGCAAGCACGGGCAGGAGATGCTGAGCAGGGAGCGGGACTTCATGGCGGCCGTCATGGATCTCGTCGACGGCCTCATCGTGGTGCTCGACGCGCGGGGCCGCATCGTCCGCATGAACAGCGCCGCCGAGCAGGCGCTGGGGAGCGCGCGGGGGCTCCGGGAGGCCCGGTTCCTCTGGGATCTCACGCCCGATCCGCACGCGTCGGCGCAGCTCAAAGGCCTCTTCGAGCAGCTCGGCGCGGGCGGGTCGAAGAAGCAGGTGGAGGTGCCGTGGACGGCTGCAGACGGCGCCCGCCGGGTGACGGCGTGGTCGGGCGCCGTCCTGCGCGGCAGGGACGAGAGGGTCCGGTTCGTCATCATGACCGGCATCGATCTGACGGAGCGCAAGCGCGCCGAGGAGGAGCGCGCGCGGCTGCAGGAGGAGGTGATCAAGGCCCAGGACGCCGCGCTGGCGAAGCTGTCCGTGCCGCTCATCCCCATCCGCGACGACGTGGTGGTCGTGCCGCTCATCGGCCCGCTCGAGGCCGGGCGGGTGCGCCGCATGATCGAGACGCTGTCGCGCGGCATCGCGAACCGCCGCACGCGGATCGCCATCATCGACCTGACCGGCGTGGACGAGATCGATCCGCCGGCGATGGAGGCGCTGCTCGAGGCGGTGCGGGTCGCGGGCCTCCTCGGCGCGCGGGTGGTCCTCACGGGGATCCGCCCCGAGGTCGCCCAGCGCCTCGCCGAGCGCGGCGCGGACATGGGCCGCTGCGCGGTGAAGAGCTCCCTCCAGAGCGGGATCGCGTTCGCGATGGCGAGCCGCTGAGCCGCTGAGCCGACCAGCGCGCCCGACGTCGGGTGTCGTCCGTCCGTGACCGGAACGGCATCATCACTGCATGGAACAGGGACGAACGCGACACCGCCGCGCCCTCGTTCCGTGCTGTAATGAGGCGCTCCTGACAAACCCCTCGTTTTGCTGGCGTTTTCAGAGAAGAATTCAACAGGGAGGCGGGGAGACGGGGAGATCGGTGGTATTTCACTCCCCGTCTCCCCGACTCCCTGTGAATCTTCGCGGGAAATTCGAGGGGATGCTTCAGGAGACGATCCCCAGAAAGGTCCGGTGCAGCGCCATGCGATCGACGTCTTCCCTCTTGAAGCGATGCTTATGGGTTCGGCTGCCTCTGCTCGCCTCGGCGCTCGCCATGGCCGCGTGCGCGGCCTATCCGCCGCTCGACGTGGACGAGGGCGCGGAGGCGGAGCTCCTCGGCGAGCACAGCGATGCGCTGTCGACGCGCGTCCGGCTCATGGCCGCCAACATCACGAGCGGCAACAACCAGAGCTACGATCCCGGGCACGGCAAGCGCATCCTGCAGGGAATCAAGCCAGATATCGCCCTGCTGCAAGAGTTCAACTACGGCGGCAACACCACCTCCGAGCTCCGCGCCTTCGTCGACGCGACGTTCGGCGCCGGGTTCAGCTACTACCGCGAGAGCGGGGCGCAGATCCCGAACGGGATCGTGAGCCGGTGGCCGATCGTGGCGTCCGGCGAGTGGGACGACACGTCGGTGAGCAACCGGGACTTCGCGTGGGCGCGCATCGATATCCCCGGCCCTGGCCACGTGTTCGCGATCAGCGTCCACCTCCTGACGTCCAGCGCGGCGGCGCGCGACACGGAGGCGCAGAACCTCGTCTCGTTCATCGAGGCGAACGTGGCCCAGGGCGATTACCTGGTGATCGGCGGCGACTTCAACACGGGGAGCCGGACCGAGGCGTGCGTCTCGAGCCTCTCGGACGTCGTCGTCACGGCCGGGCCCTATCCCGCCGACCGGAACGGGAACGCGAACACCAACGCCGGCAGGACGAAGCCCTACGACTGGGTGCTCGTCGACGGCGACCTGGAGGCGTACGAGACGGCCGTCGTGATCGGCGGGAGCAGCTTCGCGAACGGCCTGGTGGCGGACACGCGCGTCTACTCGCCGCTCTCCGAGATCAGCCCCGCGCTCTCGTCGGACAGCGGCGCCTCGAACATGCAGCACATGGGCGTCGTGCGCGACTTCCTGGTCCCCGACGGCGGCGGCGGGGCCGGCGGCAGCGGCGGGGCCGGCGGCAGCGGCGGGGCCGGCGGCAGCGGCGGGGCCGGCGGCAGCGGCGGGGCCGGCGGCGGCGGGGGCACGGGCACCGCCGCCGTGATCATCAACGAGGTCCTCGCGAACGAGCCGGGCAGCAACACGACCGGCGAGTTCGTGGAGATCGTCAATGTCGGCACGGCGGCGGCGGCGATCGCCGGCTGGACGCTCTCAGACGGCACGTCGACGCGCCATACCTTCCCGACCGGCGCGTCGCTCGCGCCCTCGACGGCCATCGTGGTGTATGGCGGCGCCTCCGCCGTGCCGAGCGGCAGCGGGGCCGTCGCGGCGTCCACGGGGTCGTTGAACTTCGGCAACAGCGGGGACACGGTCAGGCTGCGAAACGCCTCGGGCGCGACCGTGGACACCGTCACCTACGCGAGCGGGCTCGCGGCGCAGGACGGCGTCTCGATGAACCGCAGCCCCGACGCCTCCCCGGGAGCGCCCTTCGCCCTGCACAGCACCCTTGGCGCGAGCGCCTCTCCGGGCCGTCGCGCGAACGGATCGGCGTTCTGAGGCGCCGCCCGGACGAGCGGGGATTGCCCCGCTGGCCCCAGGTCGTCGTGACCCACGGCCGCCCCTGAACCAGCGTTTGCAGAGGAGTCGATCGGGCTGGTCCCGCCGAGCGGCCAACCAGCTCCTTCGCTCCAGATCTCCGCGACAGCCCATCGAGGTCGAGCGCTGAAGCGCCGCGTGCGCCGCCAGCACGAGCCTGCTCGCGGCCGCGCGAGGGGTATACCCCGGAGGCCGGTACACAGGGTTGACGGTCAGCGCCAGGGCTCTAGAGGGTGAACCGCGTCAAGGCCGGAGAGAGGCCTGACGTACAGCCGATCGTTCGAGACGAGCATCGTTCTCTCAATGGCAGGAGGGGTGATCCATGAGCAGGCTACGCCGCGGTCTCGCTACCCTGGCCGTCGTGTCGCTCACGTCGGCGGCCGCCTATGCGCAGATGATGATCTATGCGTATTCCGGGCCGACCACCAGGGCCGGAGGGGTCACCGGGACCACCCATCGAACGTTCACCTATGTGTCGATGGGCAGATGGGAGGCACGAACGAAAAATATCTGGAATGATGGGCTACAGGACCCCGAACAGGTGGATTACTACCTCGAGTACGACAGAGGGCCCGGGAAGGTCTGCTTGAGCCACGAGCACCAGGACCCGATCTGTCTCCTGGACGACGGGATCTACACCTATCGCGCGTGGCCGGGGTCCCCGAGCGCCGAGGTGAAGTGGTGGAAGCAGCAGGGGAACGGGTACTGGCAGTCGGGGAGGCCGTGATCGGCGGGCCGCGCTACGGCCGCTCCTCGCCTCCCCCGGCGCGCGCGGCGCGCGCCTCGAGCGCAGCCGGAGCGCCGCGCCGCAGCGCCGGGAGCCGCCAGAGCGACTCGACGACGCCGAGCAGGACATAGACGCCGAGCCCCCCGGCGAGGACGAGCGCGGGCCCCCAGCGGACGGAGAGGAGCGCGCTCGATCCGAGCGCGAGCGCGATGGCCAGCAGCGTGCGGGGGCCCGGCCGGAGATCCTTGAACGAGCGGAACCGGAGGGTCGACACCATCAGCATCGAGAGGAGCAGCGTCGTCGCGAGGACCGCCGGCGCGACGCCGGCGCCTCCCAGTTGCCCGCCCGCGCCGTGGCGGGTCATGACGATGGCTATCAGGATCCCCGCGGCGCCCGTGACAGGGAGGCCCACGATGTACCTCGCGGGCGACGGCGGCCCGCCCGCCTCGCCCATGGAGAGGACGTTGAAGCGGGCGAGCCGGATCGCGCCGCACGCGGCGAACACGGACCCGCCGAGCACGCCGGCGAGACCGAGGCGGTGGAGCGACCCCTGATACACGAGCAGCGCCGGGGCCACGCCGAAGGAGACGAGATCGGCCAGCGAGTCGAGCTGGACCCCGAACGCGCTCTCGGTCCGGGTCATCCGCGCGACGCGGCCGTCGAGCGTGTCGGCGAGCATCGCGACGAGGATGAGGAGCGCGGCGCGCCGGAGGTCGCCGTCGGACCGCGCGGAGGCCGAGAGCCGTATCGCGTCGAAGCCGCAGAAGACCGAGGACAGCGTGATCAGGTTGGGAAGGAGGTACAGGGCCCGCCTTGGCGCGGGCCGCGGCCGCTCCAGCGCCACCTCGCCGCGAGGGCGCTCGGGGCGCGCGCTCGTCGCCTGCCCCGGGCCCGCGGGACACCACGGCCCGACGCCGGTGTCCCACGCTGCTGGAGGATGTTCTGACATGGTGGCGATCCCGCGGGATAGGGGCGCCGCGGCTGAAGGCCGCTGACCGATGAGCGCGCCCGGCCGGCCTCGTAGTACACGAGGCGGCTCGCGTTCAAGCGGCAGGCCGCTCGGCGGCGCAGCGGTGCGCAGGCGGACCGCCGTCGACCCTCGGGGTGTCGAGGTGGCTGCGGGCGAGCTCGGCAGCCAGGCCGCCGCCCGTCACAACGGCCTGGACGTCAGAGCAGCACCGCGATGACGCCGGCCCCGATGAGCGCGACGGCCCAGGCCCGATCGAGGTTGAACCAGGCGGTGCGAAGGATGGCGACGCCGAGCTTGTGATAGACAACAAGCGCGACCGCGGCCGCCGCCCCCATCATGGCGGCCGTGTGGACGAGGACCGCGGCGAGGTAGCCCAGCGGGCTCGCGAGCGACAGGCCAGCCGCGTTGTGGCACCCGCCACCGTGGCACGGAGCGGGGCTTTCGGCGCCGAGCAGGAAGACCGGGAGCAGCATGAGCCCCGCGCCGTGCGCGGTGGCCATCAGGAAGGACCACCAGGTCAGGTCGAGGAAGCCGACGCGCATCCCGACCCACCTCGGGTGGCGCGGCCTCACCAGCTTGAGCACGCCGAACGCGACAAGCGCGGCCGCCGTGAGCCAGCGGAGCGCCGCGGCGGGGACGCTCGCGAGCCCGACCCCGAGCAGCGCGACCGTGAGGCCGATCGACGCCGCGTGGCCGAGCGCGATCGGGACGAGCGCCCGCCGCACCGCGCCGCTGCTCTTCTCCTGCAGGCCCAGGGCGACCGCGAACAGCCAGCCCATGCCAGGGTTGATGCCGTGATAGGCGCCGAGGAGCGCCAGCGTGAGCCAGGGCATCATGGCCGGCTAGGGATAGCAGAACGAGTCGGACGACGCGTCGCCCCCCTCGAGCCGCACCTGGTGAGGGCGCAGCGAGCCAAAATCGACGAAGAACTCGGGATCGACCGAGATGCCCCCGCCCGCCGCCACATCGACCTTGGCCATCCAGCCGCCGACTCCCTCGGGATAGAACTGCTCGTCCCACGACGCATAAAGCGAGTTGGTGAAGTAGACGCGCCGGCCGTCGCGGCTCACCTCGACCATCTGCGGCGCGCCCCGCAGCGGCCCGGAGCGGGGATGCGCCGCCCGTCGCACGATGCCGCCGAGGTGCACTGAGCCAACCAGCTTCGGGTGGAACGGGTCCGATACATCGTACTGGCGGAGCTCGCCCGTGCCCCAGCACGACACGTAAAGGAACCGGTCGTCGAGGGAGAGGTTGATGTCGGTGATCAGCGGCGGCACCGCCTTGAAGCCCTTGAGCAGCGGCGGCAAGAGGTCGGGATCCGCGGGCTCGGCCGGCACCTCGATCACCTTGCGGATCGCCCACCGGTCGCCGTCGCGATGCCAGAGCCAGATCGAGGCGGAGAGATCCTTGACGCTCACGACGACGCCGACGAAGCCATAGGCCTTGGTCGGGTCGTGGGCGGGGCGGAGCTCCAACGCCATCTGGTGCTCATCGCCCAGATCCAGCGCCTGGAGGTGCTTGCGTTTCCGCAGGTCCCATACATGAACGCGGTGACCGTACTTCTTGCCGAGCAGGAGCTCCGGATTCACGCCGTCCTCGATCATCTTCGGCGTCCCCCACTCGCTCGTGAGGAGGGTGTCGTGGCCGAGGTGCCACCAGAAGTCGTAGTGGAGGAACTGCGGCCCGCGATCGATCTCCCATCGGCCGAGCACATCGAAGCTCTCGCAGTCGAGCACGAAGATGCCCCCGGGCCCGTCGCCGTCAGGGCCGCCGAGCGCGCTCACGTAGATGCCGTCGGGGCCGCAGTGCAGCGTGTGCGGGCGAGAGTAGCCGGCCCGCTTCGCGATCTCCTCGGCGCGCACCGTGTGGACGAGCTCGGGGCGGCGCGGGTCCGGCTTGACGTCGAAGACGAAGATGTTCGATGAGCGGAGCGCCGGCAGCAGGAGGAAGCGGCGCTCGACGTGGGGGTGCGGCGCGTAGGGGCACAGGGCGGCGCTGCACGCGTTCCAGCCGGAATGGTGCAGCTCGTCGCCGTAGGTCGGCAGCTCGTTGACCGAGACCAGGGTGCCATACGCCGGCGACCTCGGATCGAGATCGACGACCGTGAGCGCGTCATGGCGCAGCTCGCCCGGGCGCTTCAGCGCGGCGCCCGCGTCGAGCGCGGTCACGTAGGCCAGCCGCTCGGGCGGCGCCTCCATCGCCAGGCGCGGCGACGGGTAAAAGGTGGGATCCGGACGAAACCGCATGCGCTGCGTCTCCTTGGTTCTGGGCGTTCGCGTGTTGTTCCGGGCGCCGCCGGCGAGGACCGGCGCGCTCCGAGCCTACCCCGGCAGATCGGTGCTGAGGAACACCTCGTGGATATCGAGCTTGCTCGGGCCCGCGAACATCTCCTTCGGCGCGCGGTTCCGGTGCGCCTCCGCGAACGCGGGGCTCCTCGTCCAGGCGATGAAATCGTCCATGGACCGCCACCAGGTCTTCACCTCGTAGAACCCCTGCGCGTCCGGGTCCGGGCTCCACGCGCCGGTCGCGTGGTCCAGCTTCATCGGCTTCGGCCTGTGGACCTCGTTCCGGATGAAGCCGGGCGCCTGATCGACCAGGTGGACCCTGTTCTTGAAGCGATCCTCGAAATCGGCCTCGTGGCCCTCGGCGACGGGGATGCGGTTGGTAACGACGATCATCGCTCCTCTCCTTCTTGCTTCTTGCTTCTCGATCGTACGGGAGGCCTGCGGGCGGCGGCAAGCTTGGCAGCGCCTGTGCCCGGCCGGGGCCGCGCGGCGCTGGCGCCGCTCGCGCGCTCCCGCGCTGGCGCCGCTCGCACGCCGGCAGAATGCCTGAGAATCCCTCGGAGCTCAACGCAATGCCGCTGGCGACACGCAACCGATCAGAACCATCGCTACGGATTCACCCTAACCGCTCCGACGTCAGCGGATCTCTCGCACTCGAACGGTACAGACTGGCCCGGAAGACAGACGGGAAAGCCCTTATGGGCTCGCCAGACTCGAGCATTCCTCAGCGGAGCACGGAGAATCGCACGGAGCGGGCCCTTGTTGAATACCTCACAAACCGTGTTGCGTGATCGTGAGTCGCATGGTACTCGGATGGCGTCCGGGGCAACGATCATGCCCTGTTTGCAACGAACGGAGCCGAACACGACGCGCAGCGATCCGCCGGAGCACGATGTCATCACAAGGGAACCTCGTCCTCCGGCCTCATCTGGCTTCGCTCGCTTCGCCTGTTCCGCCCGGGCTCGCGGCGCCTCCGCCGCGCGCTGATCATCGAACCAGAGGGATATGACGAATCACGTCCTCATCACCGGTGGAGCGGGGTTCATCGGATCCCACGTGGCCGACGAGCTCCTGCGCCAGGGGGTCCGCGTCCGGGCGCTCGACAGCCTGGTCCCTCAGGTGCACGGCCCCGACCGCGGCCGCCCGGCCTACCTCGACCCGGAGGTCGAGCTCATCGTCGGCGATGTCCGCGACCGGGACGCGGTGAAATCGGCGCTCCGCGGCGTGGACGCGGTTGTCCACTTCGCGTCCGCGGTCGGTGTCGGACAGAGCATGTACAAGATCGCGGAGTACACCTCGATCAACAACGTCGGCACCGCCGTGCTCCTCGAGGAGCTCGCCGCGAAGCCGGTCTCGAGGCTGCTCGTCGCCTCCAGCATGAGCGTGTATGGCGAGGGGCTGTACCGGGCGGCCTCCGGCGCGGTGGTCCCCGGCGCGAGCCGGCCGCTCGAGCAGCTCAAGCGCGGCGACTGGGAGGTCCGGAGCGAGGCGGGCGAGGCGCTCGTGCCCATCCCGACGCCCGAGTCCAAGCCCCCGTCGCTCGAGTCGGTCTATGCGCTCTCCAAGTACGACCAGGAGCGGCTCTGCCTGATGATCGGGCGCGCGTACCAGATCCCGACCGTCGCCCTCCGCTTCTTCAACGTCTACGGCCGCCGCCAGGCCCTCTCCAACCCGTACACCGGCGTCCTCGCCATCTTCGCCGCGAGGCTCCTCAACGACCGTCCGCCCGTGATCTTCGAGGACGGGCTGCAGCGGCGCGATCTCGTGAGCGTCACCGACGTCGCCCGCGCCTGCGTCCGGGCCCTCGGCGCCGACGCCGCGGTGGGCCAGGTGCTCAACATCGGCAGCGGGCGGTCGTACACCGTGCGCGAGGTCGCCGAGCGCGTCCGCGAGGTGATGGGGAAGAGCGGTATCGAGCCCGAGATCGTCGGGAAATCCCGGCTGGGCGACGTCCGGCACTGCTTCGCCGACATCGGCGCGGCGCAGCAGAAGATCGGGTATGCGCCCCGGGTCTCGCTCGAGGAGGGGCTCCGCGATCTCGCCGACTGGCTCGAGGGGCAGGTGGCGAAGGACGCTGTCGCCCAGGCCCGCGCCGAGCTGGAATCCAGGGGGCTGACGGTATGAGCGCCGCGGCGGATGGCCCGGGCGGCGCGACCGCAGCGCCGGGGCGCCCGGCGCTGATCACCGGCGGCGCCGGCTTCATCGGGGCCAACCTGGCCCACCGCCTGCTCCAGGCGGGAGAGACGGTGATCCTCTTCGACAACCTCTCCCGCCCCTCGGTGGCGCGCAACGTCGAGTGGTTGAGGCGCACCCACGGCGACCGCGTCACGCTGATCACCGGCGACGTGAGGGACGCCCGCGCTGTCGTGGCCGCCGTCCGGCGCGCCTCCAGCGTCTTCCACTTCGCCGCCCAGGTGGCCGTGACGACGAGCCTCGTCCAGCCGGTGGAAGACTTCGAGATCAACGCCCGCGGGACGCTCAATGTGCTCGAGGCGATCCGCGCCGAGAGCGCCCCGCCGCCGCTCCTGCTCACGTCCACCAACAAGGTGTACGGCGGCCTCCCCGACGTCCCGCTCTCGTGCAGCGGCCGGCGCTACGAGCCCGCGGATCCGGAGCTCCGGGCCTCCGGCGTCTCCGAGGCCCGCCCGCTCGATTTCCACAGCCCCTACGGCTGCTCCAAGGGCGCGGCGGACCAGTACGTCATCGATTATGCCCGCACCTTCGGGCTCCCCGCGGCGGTGTTCCGGATGAGCTGTATCTACGGTCCTCGCCAGTTCGGGACCGAGGACCAGGGGTGGGTCGCGCATTTCCTCCTCCAGGCGCTCCGGCGGGAGCCGATCACCCTTTATGGCGACGGGATGCAGGTCCGGGACGTGCTCTTCATCGACGACCTCGTCGACGCGCTCCTCCTCGCCCGCAGGGACATCCGGCAGATCTCGGCGTCGGCGTTCAACGTCGGCGGGGGCCCGGAGAACACCCTCAGCCTGCTCGAGCTGCTCGATCTCATCGAGGAGCTCGACGGCAAGCGCCCCCTGATCGGCTTCGAGGGGTGGCGGCCGGGCGATCAGCGGTACTACGTCTCCGACTGCCGCCGGCTCTCCGCGGCCACGGGGTGGTGGCCGCGCGTCCGGGTCCGCGAGGGGGTGCGCAGGCTGCACGGCTGGCTGCGGGAGATGACGGAGGCGACCGGCGCCGCGAAGGCCGCCGGCGTCGGCCAGCCCGCGAAGGAGCCGTGCGCGGGGGGCGTCCGGTGAGGTTCGCGCTCGTCAACCCGGCCTGGAGCTTCGAGGGGAGCATCTATTTCGGCTGCCGCGAGCCTCACCTGCCCCTCGAATACGGCTACGCCAGGGCGCTGCTCGAGGCCGCGGGGCACGAGGCGACCCTCGTCGACGCCCAGGCCCGGGGCCTCGCCGACGGCGCCCTCCGCGACGAGGTGGCCGCGCTCCGCGCCGACGCGATCGTGGTGACCACCGCGCCGAGCTACCTCTTCTGGCGCTGCGCCCCGCCCGAGCTCCGCGTCCCGCAGCAGGCGCTCCACGCGCTCCACGGGCTGCCAGGGCTCCGGCTCGCGGTGGGCCCCCACGCCTCCACCACCCCCCGCGCCACCCTGCGCAAGCTCGGCGTCGACGCCGTGGTGATGGGCGAGTGCGAGGACGTGCTGGTGGAGCTCGCCGATCGCCCGCGATCGCGCTGGGGCGAGATCGACGCGATCGCCTGGCTGGAAGGCGACGAGGCGCGCGTGCAGGGCGGCCCGCGCGCGTCGGACATGGCCCGGCTGCCGGCCCTCCGCTGGGACGAGGCCACGGTGGCGCGCCACGCCCACCACCACCACCGCTTCGACACCACGCCGATCGGCCCCGGCGCCGAGGTCGAGGCGTCGAGAGGGTGCCCCTACCACTGCACCTTCTGCGCGAAGGACAACTTCCGCGACGGCTACCGCAAGCGCCCCCTCGAGGTGCTCCTCGACGAGATCGACGGGCTCGTCGCCCAGGGGGTTCGTTACGTCTATTTCATCGACGAGATCTTCCTGCCGGATCGCCCGCTGCTCGAGGCGCTCGTCGATCGCCCGGTGTCGTTCGGCGTCCAGATGCGCGTCGACAACTGGAGCCGGGAGATGCTCGATCTGCTCGGGAGAGCGGGGTGCGTCTCGATCGAGGCAGGGGTGGAGAGCATCACCCGGGAGGGAAGGAGCCTCCTGGCCAAGCGCTGCAGGCTCTCGACCGAGCAGCTCGGCGATCTCCTGATCCACGCCAAGAAGAGCGTCCCCTTCGTCCAGGCGAACCTGATCCAGTCGCCGACCGACGATCCCGCGGACGTCGCCGCCTTCCGGGAGCGGCTCCAGCAGCACGGCGTGTGGGCGAACGAGCCGGTGCCGATGTTCCCTTACCCGGGCTCGCCCGAGTACACGATGCGCTGGGGCGCCCCCGACGACGAGGCATGGGAGCGCTCGGTCGCGCACTACCTCGATCGGTTCGATCGCTTCAGCGACCTCCAGGACAGCCGCCCTCTCCCGCTCTCCGCGCTGGAGATCGCGCCCCCCGGCCATGGCTGACGCCGCGCGCGCCCCCGGCTCCGTCCTGATGACCGCCGACACGGTGGGGGGCGTCTTCTCCTACGCGATCGAGCTCGCGCGCGCGCTCGCGGCGCGCGGGGTCCGGACGTCGCTCGCCACCCTGGGCGGGCCGCTCTCCGCGCCCCAGCGCGAGGCCGCGGGCCGCGTCCCCGGGCTCGCCGTCTTCGAGAGCTCCTTCCGGCTCGAGTGGATGGAGGACCCCTGGGACGACGTCGCGCGCGCCGGGGACTGGCTCCTCGAGCTCGAGGAGCGCGTCCGCCCGGCGCTCATCCACCTCAACGGCTATGCGCACGGCGCCCTCGGCTTCCGCGCCCCGAAGCTCGTTGTGGCCCACTCGTGCGTCCTCTCCTGGTGGGCCGCGGTCCTCGGCGGGGAGGCGCCGCCGCGGTACGATCGCTACCGGCGCGAGGTGGCCCGGGGGCTCGCCGCCGCGTCGGCTGTGGTGGCCCCGACCCGGGCGATGCTCGACGCCCTCCTGCGCCACCACGGCCCGCTCCCCGGGGGCGCGCGGGCGGAGGTGATCCCCAACGCCGCCGACCCCGCGCGGTTCGCCCCGCGCCCCAAGGAGGAGCTCGTCCTCGCCGTGGGGCGGCTCTGGGACCAGGCCAAGAACATCGAGGCGCTCGGCGAGGTGGCCCCTCACCTGCCCTGGCCGATCCAGGTGGCCGGGAGCGACGTCCGCCCCGGCGGGGGCGCGGGCGCGACACCCCTCCCCTCGCCCCTCCCCTCGCTCGGACACCTCGGCGTGCTCTCGCCGTCCGCCGTCGCCGCCGCGCTCGGCCGCGCGTCGATCTACGCTCACCCGGCCCGCTACGAGCCGTTCGGCCTGTCGGTCCTGGAGGCGGCGCTCTCCGGGTGCGCCCTCGTCCTGGGCGACATCCCCAGCCTGCGCGAGGTCTGGGAGGACGCGGCCCTCTACGTGGATCCCGGCGACACGGAGGCCCTCCGGCGCGCGCTCCGGGCGCTCATCGACGCGCCCGGCGCGCGGCGCGAGATGGCCACGCGCGCCCGCGCCCGCGCCCTCGGCTTCTCGCCGCGGCGGATGGCCCGGGGCTACCTGCGCCTCTACGGCGAGCTCCTCGGTCGCGGGCCCAGCGAAGAAGAGCGCTCGCCGTGGAGGAGGGAGCACGCGGCGCGCGGGGCGGCCGAGAGGCTCGAGCTGCGCGAAACCTCGGGCATGGCGGCCGCGCCCCCCGTGAAGAAGGCGAGCGCGCCATGCGCATAGCCCTGTTCTGCCACTCCCTGCTCTCCGACTGGAACCACGGGAACGCGCACTTCCTCCGCGGCGTGGTCACCGAGCTCGCCGAGCGCGGGCACGAGGTCCGCGCCTTCGAGCCGAGGGACGCCTGGAGCCTCCAGAACCTCGTCGCCGATCACGGCGAGGCGCCCCTGCGCGAGGTGAGGGAGGTCTACCCGCGCGTCGATCCGATCCGGTACGACCTTGCCTCGCTCGACCTGGACGAGGCGCTCGAGGGCACCTCGCTCGTCATCGTCCACGAGTGGAGCGAGCCCGAGCTGGTCGCCCGCGTCGGCGCGCATCGGACACGCGCGGCACGCGCGTCGTACCGGCTGCTCTTCCACGACACACACCACCGGTCGGTCACGGATCCCGGGGCCATGGCCCGCTACGACCTCACCCGCTACGACGGCGTCCTCGCCTTCGGCCGGGTGATCCGCGACCTCTACCTCGCGCGCCGCTGGGCCCGCCGGGCCTTCGTCTGGCACGAGGCCGCGGACGTCCGCGTGTTCCGCCCGCGCCGCGGGGCCCGGCCGGAGCGCGATCTCGTGTGGATCGGCAACTGGGGCGACGAGGAGCGCACCCGCGAGCTCGACGCGTTCCTGATCGGCCCGGCGCGCGATCTCGGCCTCTCCGCCCGCGTGCACGGGGTGCGTTACCCCGACCACGCCCGCGCCGCGCTCGACGCGGCCGGGATCGAGCACCGGGGCTGGCTCCCCAACTACCGCGCTCCCGAGGCGTTCGCGCGGGCAAGGGTGACAGTCCACGTCCCGAGGAGGCCCTACGTCGCCTCGCTCCCGGGGATCCCGACCATCCGGCCGTTCGAGGCCATGGCCTGCGCCATCCCGCTCGTCTGCTCGCCGTGGAGCGACGCGGAGGGGCTGTTCTCGCCCGGCCGCGACTACCTCGTCGCCCGGGACGGCGACGAGATGAAGCAGCGCCTCGCGGCCCTCCTCGCCGAGCCCGCCCTGGCCGCCGAGCTGGCGGAGCGGGGGCGCGCGACGATCCTCGCGCGCCACACGTGCGCCCACCGGGTCGACGAGCTCCTCGCCATCGCCGCCGAGCTCGGCGTCGAGGTCGACCGCCCCGCGCCCGCCGCCACACCCCAGCGAGCCACGTCATGAACCGACGCAACCCACGCCCGACCCCGAGCCGATCGCTCGACATCGCCTTCTTCGGATCGAGCCTCGTCTCCGCCTACTGGAACGGAGCCGCCACCTACTACCGCGGCATCCTCCGCGCGCTCGCGGCGCGAGGGCACCGCATCACCTTCCACGAGCCGGACGCCTACGATCGCCAGAAGCACCGCGACATCGAGGACCCGCCGTGGGCCCGCGTCGTCGTCTATTCCGGCGCCGACCCCGCGGAGCCCAGGCGGCTCGTCGAGCAGGCCCGGAGCGCCGACGTGGTCGTCAAGGCCAGCGGCGTCGGCGTCTTCGACGAGCTGCTCGAGGCCGAGGTCGCCGCGCTCGATCGGCCGGGGCTCACCACGATCTTCTGGGACGTCGACGCCCCGGCCACGCTGGAGCGGGTCCGCGCCGCGCCGTCGGATCCCTTCCGCGCGCAGATCCCGCGCTACAACCTGGTCTTCACCTACGGCGGCGGCGACCCGGTGGTGCGCGGCTACGAGGCGCTCGGCGCGCGGCGCTGCGCGCCGATCTACAACGCGCTCGACCCCGAGACCCACTTCGAGGTCGCGCCAGACCCTCGATTTCATTGCGATTTTGCGCTGCTCGCCAACCGCCTGCCGGACCGGGAGCGGCGCGTGGAGGAGTTCTTCCTGCGGCCCGCGGCCGCGCTCCCCGGGCTCCGGTTCCTCCTTGGCGGCAGCGGCTGGCAGGACAAGGGGATGCCCCCGAACGTCCGGTACGTCGGGCACGTCTACACGGCGGATCACAACGCCTTCAACGCCAGCGCCCGCGCGGTGCTGAACGTGGCCCGCGACAGCATGGCGTCGGTCGGCTTCTCCCCGGCGACCCGGGTCTTCGAGGCCGCGGGCGCGGCCGCGTGCCTCGTCACGGACGCGTGGGAGGGGATCGAGCTCTTCCTCGAGCCCGGGCGCGAGGTGCTGGTCGCCAGGAGCGGCGACGACGTCGTGGAGATCCTCCGGGCGCTCACGCACGAGCGGGCCCGCGCCATCGGCAGGGCGGCGAAGCAGCGCGTGCTCGCGGGGCACACCTACGCCGAGCGCGCGAGGCAGGTCGAGGCCCTGCTGGCCCGCCCCGACGGCGCAACCCTCACCGCGATCGCGCCGCCGTGAAGCCCATCTCCTTCGTCTTCCTGGGCCTGTCGATCACCTCGTCGTGGGGCAACGGCCACGCGACGACGTACCGCGGGCTGCTCAGGCGGCTGGCCCAGCGGGGGCACAGCGTGCTGTTCCTGGAGCGGGACCTCTCGTTTTACGCCGAGAACCGCGATCTCCCGAGCCCGCCCTACGGCCGGACCGAGCTCTACCGGGATCTCGACGATCTCCGCGCGCGCTTCGGGGGCGCGGTGCGCGACGCGGACCTGGTGGTCGTCGGGTCCTACGTGCCCGACGGCGCCGAGGTCGGCGCCTGGGTGACGGAGACGGCGCGCGGGAAGACCGCGTTCTACGACATCGACACGCCGGTGACGCTCAAGCAGATCGAGCGGGGCGGCGCCGGGTACCTGTCTCCGGCGCTGATCCCGCGGTACGACCTGTACCTCTCGTTCACCGGCGGCCCGACGCTCGAGCGGCTCGAGCGCCGCCACGGCGCGAAGCGCGCGCGACCGCTCTACTGCGCGGTGGATCCGGACGAGTATTTCCCGGAGCGCGCGCCGCCCCGGTGGGATCTCGGCTACCTCGGCACGTACAGCGCCGATCGCCAGCCCACGCTGGACCGGCTCCTGGTCGCGCCGGCGCGCCGCTGGGGGCGCGGTCGCTTCGTGGTCGCCGGCCCGCAGTACCCGGCGGACATCGGCTGGCCCACCAACGTCGAGCGCACGGATCACGTCCCGCCGGGCGCGCACCGCGGCTTTTACGGCGCGCAGCGCTTCACGCTCAACGTCACCCGCCGGGACATGATCGAGGCGGGGTACTCGCCGAGCGTGCGCCTCTTCGAGGCGGCGGCCTGCGGCGTGCCGGTGATCAGCGATGACTGGCCGGGCCTCGACGAGCTCTTCGAGCCGGGCAAGGAGATCCTGGTCGCCCGCTCCCCGGAGGAGGTCCTCCACCTGATCCGCGAGCTCCCCGAGCGGGAGCGGATCGCGATCGGCCAGCGGGCGCGCGAGCGCGTGCTCGCCCGACACACCGCGGCGCACCGCGCCGAGGCGCTGGAGAGATACACCCGGGAGCTGCTCGACGAGCAGGGCGCGCCGGAGCGCCGGAGCGCCCGGGAGACCGGGGACGATGACGTCGACGTGGGGAGTCGACCTGGAGAGGAGGTCAGAGAGACATGAGCGCAGCGCTCCGCATCCTGGTGACCGGGGGCGCCGGATTCGTCGGCTCCCACCTGTGTGATCGGCTGATCCGGGAGGGCCACGAGGTCGTCGCGCTCGACGATCTCTCGACGGGCTCCCGGGACAACGTCGCCCATCTCCTCTCTTACCGGCGCTTCCGGCTGGTGGAGCACGACGTCATGCAGCCGTACGAGCGGGAGGTCGACCGCATCTACAACCTCGCCTCGCCGGCGAGCCCGCCGCATTACCAGCGCGATCCGGTCCGGACCACGATGGTCAACGTGCTCGGCGCGCTCCACGCGCTGGAGCTCGCCGAGGGCTGCGGGGCGCGGGTCTTCCAGGCGTCGACCAGCGAGGTCTACGGCGATCCCGAGGTCCACCCGCAGCCGGAGGGCTACCGGGGCGCGGTGAACCCGATCGGGATCCGCTCCTGTTATGACGAGGGGAAGCGCTGCGCCGAGTCGCTGATGATGGACTTCCACCGCCGTCGCGGGGTCGAAGTACGCCTGGCGCGGATCTTCAACACGTACGGTCCGCGGATGGCGCTCGATGACGGTCGGGTGGTGTCGAACTTCATCGTGCAGGCGCTCCGGGGTGAGGATCTCACAGTGTACGGCGATGGCTCCCAGACACGGAGCTTCTGCTACGTGGAGGACCTCATCGACGGGATCGTCCGGCTGATGGAGCACCCGGCCGAGACGGGCCCGGTGAACCTGGGCAATCCCGAGGAGTTCACGGTGCTTGAACTCGCCGAGGAGGTGCTCCACCTGACCGGGAGCCGGGGTCGGGTGGTGTTCCGTCCGCTGCCCGAGGACGATCCGAGGCAGCGGCAGCCGGTGATCGACCGCGCGCGGCGGGTGCTCGGGTTCGAGCCGAAGGTGCCGTTGCGCACGGGTCTGCGCCGCACGATCGAGGGTTTCCGGAGCGCGCTCGGGCTGGGCCATCGCGCACCGGGGCTCCCGGTGTCGGACGATGACGCACCGTTGCCCCGTGCGGCGAACGGCTGAGCCGAGCCGACCGTGGAGTCGGTGCGGCGCTCGTGATACCGTCAGCTCTCTGACGCCCGATTGTCGCACAGGGCCGTGCGGCGAACGGCAGGGGCACTGCGCCCTTAACTTAGAGCGAAGGAGAGCGGCATGGATCTCAGGGCATGGTGCGCGGCGCTCTGCGCGGCGACGGTGGGTCTCGTGGGCTGCGGCGGGGACTCGGGCACGAGCGATACCAGCGGTTCGCCGGGCGGCTCGGGCTCGGGCGCGGGCAGCGGGCAGGGGAGTGGCTCGAGCGGCCAAGGGGGTTCCTTCGGCGAGGGGGTCGGGTCCGGCAGCGGGTCCGGCAGCGGGACCAGCGGGGGAGGAGGCAGCGGCGCGGCCTCCTCGGGGTGCGAGCACGTCGATGTCGTGTTCGCGCTCGACAACTCCTCGAGCATGGATGAGGAGAAGGCAACGATGCGCGACGTCGTGTTCCCGGCGTTCGCGCAGGCGTTGCTCAATATCGATAGCATCCTCGACTTCCGCGCGGCCGTGATGGACGCCTGCCCCCTTCCCGCCACCTTCCACACGCGCGGCGCCGCGGGCGAGTGCTCGTTCCAGAGCGGCAAGGCGTGGATGGAGAGCACGAGCACCGCGCTCACGAGCGAGTTCCAGTGCGCTGCAGATCTCTATGGGGACGACGTCGAGTGCACCGGCGACAGCGACGACGAGCAGCCCGCGTCCTCCGTCGCCGCCGCGCTGGAGCCGCCGTTCTCGACCGCCGAGAACGCGGGGTTCCTCCGCAACGACGCCCTGCTCGTGGTGGTGGCGATCACCGACGAGGACGAGCAGCCCGTCCCGCGCCAGACGCCGCAGCAGATCCACGATCGGCTGGTCGCCGCGAAGGGCGACGCGAAGAACGTGGTGTTCCTCGGCATCGCCGGGAGGCGGGAGTGCGAGGGCGAATATGGGAGCGCGCAAGAGGCCGAGGACATGCAGGAGCTCGTGGACCTGTTCGCCGCCGACGGCCGTGGCTTCTTCTGGGATCTGTGCGAAGGGCACCTCGAGGACGGCCTCACGAACGCCTTCGCGGCGATCGAAGAGGCGTGTGTGGAGTTCGTGCCCATCAACTGACCGCACCGGCGAGGCGAGCTGACGTAGGGCGGCGCCGTGAGGCGCCGCCGGCAGGCTACCGCGGCAAGCTCTCCTGGTCTTCCTCCGGCGCTTCGCCCTCCTCGGCGCCGAGCAAATCGACTTCCCCCCACAACGCATCGAGATCCAGCCGGAGCCCTTCGCATCCAGGCACATCGATGCTCCCATCGGTCGCGTCGAGCGCGTGCGCGTAGCGCCCATCCGCCCCGAGCTCGAGGACCTCGATGCTCCGGAGCTGCGGATCGACGATCCAGTACCAGCGCACCCCGAAGGCGGCATATTCGCGGAGCTTCTCGACACGATCGCGGCGCCCGTCGCTCGGCGTGGGAGAGACGACCTCGACGGCGATATCGGGCGGGATACGCACGAGCCCCCGCGCTGGTGGCCTCCGGTTCCCGGGGAAAAAGACGGTCACGTCCGGCTTCCGGCCCCGCTGCGGCTTCACCGCGAATTTCGCGTCCGAGCCGCCCACCAGCCCGCCGCGGGGGGTGATCCAGGCGCGGAGCATGTGGATCAACCAGCCGACCACGACCTCGTGAACGTAGCCGGACACCTCTTCCTCCACGAGCAACCCGTCCACGAGCTCGCCCGGCTCATCCTCGGGCAGGGCCGCCCACTCGACGAGCGACATCCGCCGGCCTGACGCGGGTGCGGGTGAACGAGCCGCGGCCTGGACCATGAACAGAGCCTATCACGCCTGCCGCAAGGGGTGTACCGCGAGGGCGGCCCGCCGCTGCTCCCACCAGGCGCGCGCATGCCTCCGCCGCGCCTCGGCGAGGCGCGAGGCATGAGGGCTGGCAGGGGATGACGGCGGGCCCGAGAGGCCCGGGAGACCACCGCAACGCGCTCGATGAAGAGATCCTTGACGGCAGACGATGCCATCGTTATAAAAAGTAACACCGTTACGTACGACGATGGCGGCGGCTGCGCCGCCCGGAGGCCAGGCGACACGGACATGGCGAGCGCGCGCCCGAAGACCACGAAGACCAGCGGCACGACCCAGGCGGAGCGCCTGCAGGCGTCGAGCCAGCAGCGCCGCGAGCAGCAGAAGGAGAACCTGCGGGGCGCCATCCTGGCGGCGGCGGGCGAGCTGTTTCTGGAGCAGGGTTACGAGGCGTTCTCGATGCGCCAGGTGGCCGAGCGCATCGGCTACTCGGCGACGACGATCTACCGCTATTACGAGGACAAGGACGATCTCCTGTTCGCCATCGTTCACGACGGCTTCACCGAGTTCCAGCGGGCGCTCGTCGCCGCCGCCGAGAGCACGGCGGACCCGATCGAGCGGCTCGTGGCGCTCGGCGCCGCGTACGTTCGCTTCGGCATGGACAACCCGGTGCACTACCGGCTGATGTTCATGCAGCGCTTCGACTTCGTCTTCGACCAGCGGAAAGCGCGGCAACAGCCGATGATCGATTCGTTCAACGTGCTGCAAGACGCGGTCGCGTCCGCGATGGACGCCGGCGCGATGCAGCGCGGCGACGTGGAGCGCCACAGCCAGGTGGTCTGGGCCCTGGTCCACGGGATCACCGCCCTCGGCCTGGCCGATCGCGGCCGCTTCACGGCCGACGACGTCGACCGGACCCTGGAGATCGCCATGAAGATGATGGTCCGAGGCCTGCGCCCCTGATCGCTCTCTTTTTTTCCCGCAAAGTTAACACTGTTACGAATAGTTTCGTCGTTACAACCAGCAGCCGGTGGAGGGTATGATGGATAGGGTCTTTGGACTGAGCGGCTTCCTCGTGATGCCGTTCTGGTTCCTGATGGTTTTTCTGCCCCGCTCTCGATGGACGCGGCGGATCATGGAGTCGCCGCTCGTGGTCGCAGCGCCCGCGCTGCTCTACACGGCGCTCGTCCTGCCGGTCATCCGCGAGGTGTTCCCGATCGTCAACCAGCCGAGCCTCGCGGCGGTCGCCCCGCTGCTCGGCTCGCCCGCGGGCGCCACGATCGGCTGGGTTCACTTCCTCGCCTTCGATCTCTTCGTGGGCCGGTGGGTGTACCTCGACAGCCGCGATCGCGACATCTCGCCGTGGCTCATGGCGCCGGTGCTCTATCTGACGCTGATGCTCGGGCCGATGGGGTTCTCGCTCTACCTCGCCGTCCGCGCGATCGTCGCTCGATCGCCGCGCGCCGTCGTCACGACCGCGGCTCCGCGCCGCGCCGGGGAGGCCTGACATGAGCGCCCGCTCGCTGAGCCCCTCGCTCTCGCTGCCTCGCTCGATCGAGGAGCTCCTCCGGCGAAGCCCCGTCCTGTTCATGGCGGCGGCCGCCCACGTCGCGCTGCTCGTCGTGCTGCTCGCCGCCGCCCCGCTCGACGCGCGCCTCGTGATGGGGGTGAACCCGTGGATCAAGCCCGCGAAATTCGCCGCCTCGATCGCCATCTACCTCCTGACGATCAACTGGCTCGTCGGCGATGTCGCGCTGCCGCCGCGAGGCCGGAGGGCCGTCGTCTGGGGCACGGTGGCGATGGTGAGCTTCGAGATGATCGCGATCACCGCACAGGCGGCGCGGGGCGTGGCGTCGCACTTCAATCAATCGACGCTGTTCGACGGGGCGGTGTTCGCGCTCATGGGCATCGCCATCCTGGTGAACACGGCGCTCGCGGCGTACCTCGCGACCAGGTTCTGGGCGACGCGACCTCCGCTGCCGGCCCCGTATCTCTGGGGCATCCGGCTGGGTCTCCTGCTGTTCCTGCTGGCCTGCGCGGAAGGCGGCTTCATGTCGACGTACAACGCGCACAGCGTCGGCGTCGCCGACGGCGGGCCCGGGCTCCCCGCCGTCAACTGGAGCACGCGAGGAGGCGACCTGCGCATAGCCCACTTCTTCGGGATGCACGCGCTGCAAGCCGTCCCGCTGGTCGGGTACTGGCTGTCGGCGCGGGCGCCGGGGTCGGGGCCGCGCACGCGGCGGGCAGTGGGATGGGTGGTCGCGTTCGGCATCGGCTACGGCGCCGTCGCGCTGGCGCTCTTCCTGACGGCCCTCGCAGGGCGACCGCTGATCCGGATGTAGCGCGCCGAGCGGACGGCGATCCTGCGCGGCTGGGGTCAAAGAGGCGAGCCGGCGCGGACCGCCGACGATGGCGCATAACGATGGGCGCGAGCGGGACGTCATCGACCGGACGACGGCGCCTGCAATGAATCCGTCACTTCATCGTCACCGACGGACAACAACAAGCAGGCGCCACGCCACACAACTGACACAAATTCCGTCTAGGCTCTCCAGCGCGTCTGCGCCTGCCGCTGTTTCCCACCCGCGAGGCTCGCCATGCCTGACAATTTCGTCGTCCAATCAAGCGCCCTGCCCTCTTCCACCAAGCTCGTAGCTTTTCACGGCACCGAGGGCATCTCGAGGCCCTATCGCTTCGAGCTCTACCTGGTGATGACGAACGACGTCGGCCAGAGCTTCGATATGGCGGCGGCCGTGGGGCAGCCGGTGAGCATCTCCCTGGAGCGGAGCGACGGCGGCGAGCCCTTCCTTCGGAGCGGCGTCCTCGGCAGCATCGAGCTCATCAACGAATTCGCCGGCCGGTCCGTCTTCCGGGCCACCATGGTCCCGCGCCTCGCCCTGCTCGCCATGTCGTTTCACAGCCGTGTCTTCACCGCGCAGGCCATCCCTGCGATCCTTCAAGCCGTCCTTCAGAAGGGCGGCGTCACGGACTGCGCGCTCCAGCTCCAGGGCTCCTACACCGCCGAAGAGCACGTCTGTCAGTACCGCGAGACCGACTATGCCTTCGTCGCCCGGTGGATGGAGCGCGAAGGCATCTATTATCACTTCGAGCACGGGGAGGGCGGCGAGACGCTGGTGCTGGTCGATGACAAGTCGGCCCATCAGCCCCATGGCGGCAAGCCCATTCGTTATTTCCCGCAGCCAGGCGGCGCCAACACCGCGAAGGACACGTTCCACGCCTTCACCTGCCGGCATGACGCCATGCCCGGCACGGTCCGCCTCAAGGACTACAACTACGCCACGCCGGCCGTACCGGTCACCGGGCAGGCGTCGGTCAGCCCCAATGGCTTCGGCGAGGTCAGCCTGTACGGCGCGCGGTTCTTCTCGTCGGGCGACGGGGCGCGGCTGGCGCGGATCAAGGCCGAGAGCCTCGCCGCGACCGGCGTCGTCTACCAGGCGATGGGCAAGGCGGCGACGGTGGTCCCCGGGTTCACCTTCGAGATCGAGGACCACCCGCGGGCCGCGTTCAACACGAAGTACCTGACCATCGAGGTCGAGCACTGGTCCAACCAGGCCCCGGACATGCCCGAGCTCCGCGACTTCGCGACGTGGACCGAGAACTACCGCATGGAGGCCAGGGCCATCCCCGTGACGACGCAGTTCCGCGCGCCGCAGGTCACCGAGTGGCCGCGCATCTACGGCACCGAGATCGCGGTCGTCGAGGGCGCGGCGGTCAGCGAGTACGCGCAGATCGACAGCCATGGTCGCTACCGGATCAAGTTCCTCTTCGACGAGAGCGACCTGAGCGGTGGGAAGGCGTCGACCTGGGTCCGGATGCTCCAGCCCCATGGCGGCGGCATCGAGGGCTTCCACTTCCCGCTGCGCGCCGGCGTCGAGGTCATGTGCGCCTTCGAGGGGGGCGATCCCGACCGGCCGGCCATCGTCGGCGTCGCGCCCAACGCGCTCACGCCGAGCCCGGTCACGTCGGGGAACAACACGCGGAACGTGATCCAGACGGGCGGGCGGAACCGGCTCGAGCTCGAAGACCAGGCCGGGCAAGAGCGGGTCACGCTGTCGACGCCTTATGACAACACCTACCTCCGGATGGGGGCGCCCAACGGCGGCGCGTCGTATGAGGTCAAGTCGCAAGGCCACGCTTATGTGTGGATCGGAGGCAGCTCCGAGAACATCGTGACTGGCAACCGAACGGCGATCACCGTGGGCATCTCCGAGAGCGTGATCGGGGGCTTCAGCTTGAGCGCCGTCGGGGGGTACGCCGGGAGCTTCATCGCTGGATACGCACAGAACGTGATCTTGGGCTATCGCCACACGACCATCCTCGGCAATGAGAAGACGATCCTCCGCGGCAACCGAAAGACCACCATCACGAAGGATCGTACCACGAGGATCGGGGGCGACGACACGTTCATGCTCGTGGGCGATCGCGTCGCGACCATCAGGGGCAACAGCAGCTTGCGCGTCTTTGGGAGGCGTAACACCCATATCCAGGGCAGCGACAAGAGCACTTTCTTCAACGGGCGAGAGACGACGATCCACGTGTCGAGCCAGACGACGGTCAACGGCACCAGCGAGGTCGATATCAACGGCCCGCGACGTGCCGACATCCGGGGTCACGCCACCGGCAACTTTTACGCAGGGCGAACGACCCACGTTCACGCGGGGGGAATCAGGAAGACGATCAGGGGTGGTACCACCGCCGAGGTCTTTGGCCCAGTCAAACTCACACTTCACGGGCCGAAGCAAAGCACTGTCAATGGCCCCGCCGAGAGCACCATCACCGGGCTCTACAAAACCACCATCGGGTCGCGCATCGAGATCATCAAGGGGACCAAGACCGAGAGAATCAACGGGCTGGCGTACAAATATGCCCCCAAAGAAATAAAGAAAGTGACGTTCGCGGAGGTCAACGCGAAGGGGCTCAAGCATAGCGTCGAGCTGTATCGCATTCAATACCAGCTCGGCTTCCACAAGGGGCAGCTGCACCTCATCCAGTAATTCACCTGCTGCTTGCGGAACAGGCTCGCGCTGAGCGCCGAGCCGAACGACCCATCGAGCCCGCCCCCTGGAGTCCGTCGGATGAAAATCGTCAAGCCCATGCGCCTCGGGGTGGTGCCGAGGGTCTTCATGCACCAGCGCACCCCGCACCTCGTGGTCACCACCTTCGTCGGCTTCTCCTACGACCGGCCGGCCCGGCTGCTCTATGAGCCCACGGTCTGGAAGATGGCCATGGAGGAGCTCGGCGAGGACGGCCTCCTCGACGAGTTCAACCCCAAGACCCGGGGCGAGCTCCTCGTCACGGGCCGCTGCTATCCGCCGGGGCGCGTCGCCCGCCCCGCGAGCTCGGTCCGCGTCCAGCTCGGACCCATCAACAAGAGCCTCTACGTCATCGGCGACCGGACGTGGGGGATGCTCGGCATGTCGGACCCGGCGCCCTTCACCGAGATGCCCGTCACCTGGCGAAACGCCTTTGGCGGGAAGGATTTCGCCAGGAACCCGCTGGGCAAAGGCCACGGCGACAAGAGCGCGGCGCTCCCCAACATCGAGTCGCCCAAGCACCTCATCCACGCGCGCAGCGACTGCCCGACGCCCGCCGGCCTCGACGGCTACGACCTGACGTGGCCCCAGCGGTTCTCCAAGATCGGCACCTACGACGCGGCGTGGCGCGACGAGTGCTTCCCTGGTCTTGCGCGGGATCTGGACCCGACGCTGTTCAACATGGCCCCGGAAGATCAGCAGATCGACGGGGTTTTCCGGGGCGACGAGGCCTTCGTGGTCGAGAACATGCACCCCGACAAGCCCCGGATCGAAGGCGCCCTCCCCGGGGTTGCAAGTCGATGCTTCGTCGTCCTCAAGACGAGCGACGGTGTGGAGATCCACGAGCCCGCGATGAAGCTCGACACGGTGCGTCTGTTCCCGCACCGCGAGCGCGGGGTCGTCCTCTTCCGCGGCGGCATCGAGATCTCCGAGGACGACGCGGACGACGTGGTGGCGGTGCTGGTTGCCTGCGAAGCCATGGATGCGCCCAGGCCCGTCGCCTATTACCACGATTACCTGATCCCCCGGCTTGGCCTTCCGAGCAACGATCTCCCGGATGACCAGGACGACGTGCTCATGCCCGAGCCCGAAGATCCGGAGGCGCCGCCGCTGCCCGATGACACGCTCTCCGGACTCGCGTCGAAGCTCAGGCGGGAGGGGTTTCTGGGAGGCACTCCGGCTCGATCCGTCAAGCGCGCGGCCAGAGCCGCGGCCGGCGCCGGTGTCGTCACCGCCGGTGTCCACGAGGCGGGAGCAGCGGAGGACCCCGACGTCGAAGCGGCCGAGGCCGAGTTCGAGGGGGACCAGGACGTCGAGGCGACCGAGGCCGAGCTCGCCGAGGCGGGGACTGACGCCGAGCACCTCGTCGCCGCGGCCGACGAGGACGAGGCGGAGCCAGCCACGGACTTCCCGGAGGGCACGGAGACGGAGGAAGAGGAGAGCCCCGCGTGGTCCCAGGCGGACACAGGGGTGAACCACGAGGCGGACACGGAGGCGCTCGCGTTTGCAGCCTCGGCGACGACGCCCGCCCTGGAAGACGACCCCGAGGAGGCCGAAGCGCTTCGCGCGCAGGAAGCGCTCACGGAATGGGGCAAGAAGCAGCTGCGAGACCATGGCATCGATCCTGATGCGCACCTCGCCCAGGAAGAGCCCTCCGACGACCTCGAGTCCCTCGATGACCCGGAAGGATCCGAAGAGGCCGTGGTCCGCCTGGTCGAGGGCAAGCTCGGCAGCGGGCTGACGGCGCACGGGGTCGACGTCGGTGCCTTGTTGGCGAAGGCGCGTCAGAACGACGCCGAGCGTCCGAGCGAGATCAGGATGTCGGAGGTCCGCGAGCGCATGCGGCGGTCGCTGACGAGCGAGGGCTTCACGCCGGAGAAGACCGAAGAGCTGGTGTCGTCGCTGGATTGGCAAGCCTTCGAGGACGAGACCCAGGCCGCCGCTGACGAGGACCTCGACGACACATTCCACCTCCCCGACGAGGCGCCCGAGGCTGCCCACGCCCTGCCCGAGGACGAGGCCTGGGGCGGTGAGCCTGCGGACGACGAGGGCTTCGCGTCTGCGGAGGATCTGGACGACAGGGCTTCGTCTTTCGCCGAGCTGGGCGAAGACGGGCCGCGGCTCGCGCATCTCCTGGCGGCCCCCGCGCTCCTCGACAGCGAAGAATCGCTGCGACTTCGCCGCGAAGTGGAGGCCGGGCACAAGGAGGGGCGGAGCTTCGCAGGGTGCGACCTCACGGGCGCCGACCTCTCTCACCTCGACCTCGAGGGGATCGACCTCGAGGGCGCCATGCTCGAGTCGGCCTTTCTCACCGGGAGCGTCCTGCGAAAGGCGAAGCTCACAGGAGCCGTCCTGGCGCGAGCCAACCTGGAGGCCGCGGATCTCTCGGAGGCCAGGCTCAACGGCGCCAACTTTGGTTCGGCGTGCCTGCGGGACGTGAAGGCCACGGGAGGCGTCGATTTCGGCGAGGCCGTGCTCGTCAAGGCGGACCTCTGGGGAGCGGATCTGTCCGGCGCCAATCTCTCGCGCGCCGACCTCTCCGAGGCCAATTTCTGCGACACCAACCTGGAGAACGTCGTTGCGGAAGAGGCGATGTTCCAGCAGGTGGACCTCACGGGAGCGCGCCTCGTGGGCGCGCGGCTCTCGGGGTGCACCTTCAACGAGGTGAACGTGACCGAGGTCGATTTCACCGGCGTCGACCTGAGCTCCGCCACCTTCATCGCCGCCCAGGGCGACCGCGCCATCTTCCGGAACGTGATGGCAAAGGACCTCACGAGCGTGATGGGCTCGTCCTTCGCCGGCGCAGACTTCTCCGGCGCGACGCTCGCCGGCGCGAACCTGATGGGGACGAGCCTCGCCGGCAGCGACCTCTCCGACGCCGACCTGCGCGGCGCGCTGCTCAACGAGGCCGACCTGACGGAGGCGAGCCTCGATCGCGCGAACCTCGCCGAGGCCATGCTGACCCGCGCCAACCTCACCAGGGCGTCGCTCTACGCCGCCGACCTGAGGCAGAGCATCATGAACGGCGCGTGCGTCGAGGGGGCCAACTTCGAGAAAGCCAACCTGTTCAGCGCATGCGCCGATCGAATGGTTGGAGATGACGACACGAGCTTTGCCGGCGCCAACCTCAAGCGACTCAGGGTAATACCGGCCTAGAGGGAGCATGGACAGGGAAGCGCTGTGCAAGCTGATCGAACAAGAAGAGGTCGTTTCGGAGCTGGACCTGTCGGGCTTCGACCTGTCGGGGCTCGACCTCTCCGGCGGGATCTTCGAAGATGTCCGCTTCACCAACGCCAACCTCACCGGCGTCAAGGTGCGCGAGGCGATCTTTCACCGCTGTGACCTCGCGGGAGCCAACCTGAAGGGGCTGGATTTTCACCTTGGCACGGCCATGGACTGTACGCTCGCGGGGGCCGTGCTCGCCGGCGCCTCGCTGGTTGGAGCGAGCGTCTCGGCCGTGGACCTCGAATCGGCCGATCTGACCGGCGCCGACCTCTCGTCGGCCACCATCGACCATGCCCAGCTCAAGAACGCCCGACTGGTCCGGGCCGACCTGACCGACGGCACCCTGTTTGGCGTCACGCTCGAGGGCACGGACTTCTCTCAGGCCAACCTGACCAGGGCCGTCCTGTTCCGTCAGGACCTGTCCCAGGCCATTCTCACGGGGATCACCCTCGTGGAAGCGATCCTGGTCGAGGTGCGGATGGGGCCCAAGGACTTCCGGCGGATGGACCTCAGCAGAACGCAATTTACGAGCGCCGACCTGCGCGGCTGCGACTTTTCAGGGGCCACGCTGACGCAATGCGGCTTCAAGGGCGCCGACTTGACCGGGGCTCGGCTGGACGGCGCCGTCGCCCAGCGGGCCGACTTCGTCGAAGCGACCCTGATGAACGCGAGCCTCACCCAGGCCGACCTGAGCCAGGCGCTCTTCGTCGACGCGCGCGCGGGCGCCACGAACCTCTCGGGCGCGCGGCTCGAGATGAGCGTCTGGCACCGGGCGAGCTGCCCGGGCGCCCGCTTCTGCCGGGCAGACCTGAGCCATGCGGACTTCTCCCACGCCGACGTGTCGTTCGCCGACTTCTCCGACGCGACGCTGTCGCGCGCGCGGCTGCACCGCGTGACGGACAAGGGCACGATCTGGCCGCCGAGCAAGGCGCTGGCGCACGGAGACGACCAGGAGCTCAAGGAAGCAGAAGACTGGCAGGCCAACGTCCTTGGGAGGCCTGCCGGCAGTCAACGCACCCCTCACTCATGAGGAAACCATGCAGAGCGCAGCAAGAGCGAGACAAACCCAGCGGGAAGCCCACGTCGAACACGGCGCCGTGCTCCGCGTCGATGGCTCCGCGTACATCGTCGAGACCGAGAGCGGCGAGGTCCGCGCGAAGCGCGCGACGAGCTGCCTGCTGGAGCCCGCCGCCGGAGACCTGGTGCTCCTCACCGCCGTGAACGGCGCGCATTACATCCTCGCCGTTCTCGAGCGGGAGGAAGGCGCGCCCTCGCACCTCGTCTCCGAAGGAGATCTCCAGATTCGTCTGCGGCGCGGCTCGCTGGGCCTCGCGGCGCCCGAAGGTGTACACGTGGCAGCCGGCAAGGACCTCTCGATGGCCGCATCGACCTTCCGTGTCCAGGCCAAGGAGGGGCACGTCGCGCTGGAGCTGTTCACGTTCCTCAGCAAGATGGCCCGCGGGGAGGTCGACCGGGCCAAGCTGATCGGCCGCAGCCTCGACTCGGCGCTCGAACGGCTGTCGCAGAGGGTGAAGCGCTCCTACCGCATCGTGGAAGAGGCTGACCATGTGCGCGCCGAGCGCATCGACTACGCGGCCAAGGGCAACCTCGTCATCCACAGCGAGAACGCCAAGATCACCGCGTGCCACGTCGTGAAGATCGACGCCGATCAGATCCAAGTAGGGTGACCGAACATGTTTGCAATCACATCGCGCGGTGGAATGGACTTTGGCATCCCGGACGTCTGCCGTCTTCCGACGACCATCCCCGTCCCGTTTCCAAACTTTGCGGCGAAGCCCATGGGGACGTCCCCCGCGTACAAAGTGCGCATCGGGCCCGCTCCCGTCCATACCCTGGCGACGACCATTCCGCTCACCTCCGGCGACAACCCCGGGCTCCTTGGCGGCGTGATCTCCGGCCGCAACATGGGCCCCGCGAGGCGTCTCCGGTTCTCTCGCAACACGTTGTGGCAGGGGAAACCGGCGGTGGTGCTCAGTGCCAACGGCCTCGGGAACCAGATCAATACGAACTCGACGACCATCGTCCCGAGTCAGACCAAGGTCCTGATTCTCAAGTGACGTCCGCTCGGTCATCCGCGAGAGCCGCCCGCGAGAGCCGCCCGCGAGAGCGCCCCGAGATCCCGCCCTGCTCTGACCGCTGAGGGACACCCACGTGGCCATCGACGAAACTACCCGCATCCGCCTGGGGATCATTCAAAAGAAATACGGCGATCGCCTGGCCCGGAGCACGAACGGCTCCAACCCGCCGGACCGGCGCCAGGTGTTCATTGATGAATTCCGGCGGATCCTGGCCGACATCTTCGTTCCCACGTTCGAGGCCATCGGCCGTGAGCTCGCCTCGTCAGGGCACGCTTACCGGATCGAGCAGGACGTGGGCGAGAAGACCCCCAGCATCGAGTTTCACCTCCTGCTCCGGGGCGTGCCGGCGAAGGCGAACAACCTGATCCGCCTCTTCTACAGCGCCGAGGCCGCGGGCGACGGAGAGGTGATCGCCGAGGTCAACGTCTACCAGACCCTGACCGAGCTCACGCGGTTCCGGGTGCTGGCTCGGGTCACCCGAGAGGTCGCGGAGCAGATGTGCGTGGACGCCATCGAGCACGTCTTCGCCTGCAACGCTCGCTGAGAGGCTTTTGCGATGCCTGCGGCGCGGCCGCAGGCCGAGAGCGTCGCCCTCCATCCTCCAGCACGGCGACCCGGCGCTTCACCCTTCGCGCAGGATCCGGCGGTACGTCTCGAGGTACGCCGCCGCCGTCGCTGCCGCCGAGAAGCGCTCCTCGGCCGCGCGACGGCACGCCGCCGGGTCGAGCCGGTCGACCCTCGCCATCGCGTCGGCCATCTCCGCGGCATCGTCCACCAGGAACCCCGTCCGGCCGTGCTCGACGATCTCCGGCAGCGCGCCGGCGCCGCGCAGCGCGATCACCGGCGTTCCCGAGGCCAGCGCCTCCAGGGCCACGAGCGAGCTGGTCTCCTGCACAAGGCTGGGGACGAGCACGCACCGCGCCGCCGCGAGCAGGCGGCGCTTCCGGGCGAGGCCCACCGGGCCAAGGAAGCGCCGCACAGGGCCGGGGCCGCGCAGCATCGGCAGCAGGACCTCCTGGAGATACCGCGTGTGCTCCTCGTACCCGAACGCCTGGCCGGCGATGACCAGCGGCACGCCGGCGCGGACCGAGGCCTCGACGGCGACGTGATAGCCCTTCTCCGGGCAGATCCGGCCCAGCGCGAGGGCGAAGCCGCGCTTGTACCGCCTCGGCCGATAGTGCTCCAGCCGGACGCCGTTCGGGATCTCGGGCAGGAGCCGCGCCTCCGGCGGACAGGCGCGCCGCTGCGTCGTGGACACGCAGTGGAGGAACGTCCTCGGCCGCTCGAGACGGAACACCGCGGGCGAATAGAAGCTCGGCGGGAGATGGAGGGTCGCGAGCACCGGCACGCCCGGCTCGGGCAGATAGCGATCGAAATCGACGCCGTGCAGGTGGACGAGGTCGATCGGATACGTGTCCAGGGCCCGGGCGACGGCGCTCCGGTGGTGGCAAAAGGCCCGCTCCCTGGCCGCCTCGTCGAGGACGGCGCCGGGCGGGGGCGCCGGCGTGGCCACCAGCGTCCCCGCGCACGCGGAGCCCTCCGGGGCGACCACGATCGACCGGTGGCCGCCGCGCGAGAGCGCCTCGTCGAGCATCGAGAGGACCTGCTCGGCGCCGCCGACGGCGTCCGGACCCACGGGCGCGAGCGGATAACCGACGAGCAGGACCGTCAGAGGCACAGCTCACGCTCGAGGCCGAGCAGCGTGAGCGTCTTCGCCGCGAGCCGCCGCCAGCGCGCGCCGTCGATCGGGAAGCCGAGGCGCTCGTAGTGGAGCGGGCCATCGTGCGGCGGCCGGCGGAAATCGTACGCGGGCGCCGGCCGGAAGCGCTCGACCGCCGCGCCGACAGGGGCGAGCACCTCCCGCTGGCTGGCGAAGCAGGCCAGCATGGCGCGCTTCCGCGACGCCTCGATGTCCGAGAGCCGGAGCGCGATCTCGGGGACGCCGGGGTGCGCGATGAACTCGCCGGTGAGGAGGCGGCCGCGCGCGGCGTGGTACGACGCCGCCTCGAAGATCAGCGGCGCGGTGACGCCGTTCCAGAGGGCGAGCACCGCCGCCGCGTGGACGGCGAGCGCCGCCGCGTCGTGATCGGGGTGGCCGCCCTCGTAGGGGTGGGTGAACACCACCTCGGGCCGCGTCCGGGCGAACAGCTCGACGAGCCGCCGGGTGAGGCTCGGCGCCTCCTCGATCGCCTCCTGGTCGACCGCGCCGAGGCACCTGAGCCGCCCCGCGGGCACGTTGCCGGCCGACATGGCGCGGGTCACCTCCTCGCGCCGGAGCGCGGCGTAGCGCTCGCGCCCGATGCCGGCGAGGCCCGCCGGCACGAAGCGCTCGTCGCGCGGCGCCCCGTCGGTCACGTGGACCACCTCGATCGGGCTGAGCCGGCCGATCCGCGCGCCGAGCCCGATGGTCTCGTCGTCCGGATGGGCGAGCACGACGAGACAGCGCGGCGCCCGGCCCGACGAGAGCCACGAGAACGGCGGCCACGCGAGCTCCTGGGCGGAGGGGCCCTGACGGCGGAGAACGGCGAGGTTCACGACGGCACCTCCGCGCGCCCGCGGCGCAGCTCGGCCCGCGGCTCCGGTCGCCCCCCTGGGGTGCCGCGGTGCTCTTCGGGTCTCGTCTTTCGCTTCGGCGTGCTCGCGATGTGGGACATGAGCCACCTGGAGCGCATGCGGTCAGGTCGTCCTGGCGCAAAACGCAGCGATCTCCACACTACCAAACGGCGACGCGGCGCGCCAGACGGCGCGTAAAGCGCGGATAGACGAGGAGACGCGTACCCGCCCCTCGCCTCTTTGCACTCTTTGCGCACGTTACGCACGGCGTCGTCTCATGCGTAGCGCCGCGTCATCCGGGCGCAGAAGTCGGCGAACTCCTCGATCCGCTGCGGAGGGCTCGTGTGGTGGGGCCGGAGGCCGGCGTGCTCCGGGGTGAAGCAGTAGGTCAGGGTCACCTCGAACGGCTCGAGCGCCTTCATCTGCCGGTCGAACCAGGCCTCCGCGCCGGGGCGGAAGCTGTCGGCCCAGCTGAGGCCCGTGCGGAGGTGGCGCACCCCGAGCTCCTTCAGCCACGCCACCGCGTCGTCGAGCCGGTGGTCCTCGAAGTGGAACCACTGGCACAGACCGAATTCAGGGGTGTATTCCGGGAAGAGCCGGAGCGCGCGCTTGGGCGTCCCGTCCTCGCGGAGCAGGCCCATGTAGAAATGCCGGTAATACGACGAGCCCTCGGCCTCGCGGTGCCGGGTCGTCGCCGGCCACGCGCGCGGCAGATCATAGAGGCTGTACCAGTGGATCCGCTCGACCTTGCCGCGGAGCAGCTCGGCGCTCCGCCGGAGACCGAACTCCTGCACCTCCTCGGCGCCGAACGTGGAGACGCCGATCTCCGTGATCCAGAGCGGCCTGTCGGTCACCACGCGGATCTCCTCGAGCTTGGCGGGCCACTCCTGGATCTGCCAGTGATTCCAGTCGAGAGGGAAGCCGTGCACCGCGACCACGTCGACGTGCTCGAGCACGCCCTGCCGCCCCATGTTGGCGATGAACCCCGGATCGATCGGCGAGATGCCGCCCAGCACGCGCAGCAGCCAGTGGCGCTCGCTCCGGATCGCGTCCGCGGCGAGCTTCACCATGGTTCCATACGTCGTCCACTCGGGATCGATCTCGAAATCCCAGTGCGACTTGTTGTTGGGCTCGTTCCAGAGCATCACCGCCTCGATCACGCCTGCTCTCCCTTCACGAAAGCTCGCCTCGCCGGGTAGACGGCGCCAGGCGGACGACCGGCGGCCCTCTCGCGCCGGCGGCAGAGGTAGACCTCGGGCTCGGGGTGGTTCACGATCTCGAAGCCGGCGCTCCGCAGCATCGCCTCGGCGCAAGCCCGGTTGGGCACCCACCAGTTGGTCGGGTCGTGCGCATAGCTGTGCTCGACGAAGTGAAGCCTGGGATAACCGGCCTCGTCGAAGATCTCCTCCTCGGAGAAGGGGAAATCTTCCTCCAGCGGCGCCACCTCCGCGCTGCCGCGCTGCATGCTCTGGAAGATCAGCGTGTGTCCGACCACGTGCTCGTGGAGCAGATCGAGCGCCAGGAGCGGGTGGCGGAGGTGGTACAGGACGCCCAGGAAGAGCACGAGATCGAAGCGCTCTCCGAGGCTGCCGACGTCGTACACGGAGAGGTTCCGGAACTCGATGTCTGCCCCGGAGACCTCCGCGGCGAAGCGCGCCTGCGCCAGGTAGTCCTCATCGCTGTCGATCCCGAGGACGCGCGCCGCCCCGCGCCGCTTCATCTCGAGCGAGTAGAAGCCGGCGTTGCAGCCGATGTCGAGGACCGTCTTGCCCGTGAGATCCGCCGGGACGGCGTCGGCGAAGCCCCTCCATTTGAACGCGGGGTAATCCCCCAGGAAATGGTCGGGCGCCGTCTTCACCCCGCGGAGATCGAGGTTATGGAACCACGGCCCGAGCCCGCGCACGCGCTCCTGGATCTGCTCCCGCGTCCACTTCGCCGCTCCCTCGACGCACCTCTCCATGGCCCCTCCCTTCACGCGGCGGCGCGGCTGAGGAGCTGGATGGCCTCGTGGTAGCCGTGCAGCGTCCCCACGTCGACATAGGCCTCTCCGGCCCGCACGGCGCGCGCGCTGCCGCCGCGGGCGAGGTACTCGTTCACAAGCGTCCCGATGTACGGGTCCTCCCGCCCTCGCTCGCGCCAGAGGTCGTGGAGCTCCTGCATCACCGCCCCCGTGAGCCTGAAGGCGCCCCAGACCCACCGCGAGCGCGCGTTGCGCTGCTTGACCTGGATCTCGAGCACCCGGCCCTCCTCGTCGGTGACGACCGCGTCGAAGAGCTCCGGATGCTCGACCGGAAAGAGCAGGAACGAGAGCCCCCCGCCGCCGAGCGAGCAGAGCCCGTGCTCCGGGAACCACACCGTGTCGGGGAGCCCCACGAGCACGTCCTCCTCCGGCCGGATCCAGGGGAGCGACCGGAAGATGGCGTCGCAGAGCCCGGCGGCGGCCGGCTGCACCACATAACAGATGTGCGCCGGGCCGACGCTCGCGCCGTAGTACTCGACGATATCCGACTTGCCCGGCGAGATCACCATGCAGAGCCGGGTCGCGCCGGCGAGCACCATCCGGTCGATGAGGTACTCGCTGACCGCGCGCGGCCGCTCCACGTCGCCATCCCTGCGCGTCCCCACCGGGAGCAGCTCCTTCGAGAACGCGAGCGGCTGGATCCTGCTGCCCAGGCCCGCCGCCGGAATCACTCCCCACATCGCTCCGTCCCTCCGTTCAATGAGCTGATCTCGACTCCGTTCAATGAGCCGAGACCGACTCGAGAATGGCCACGAGCTCCGCCGCGCGGCGCGCGGCGCTGTGCTCCGCGAGCACCCGCTCCCGCGCCGCGCGGGCGATGGCCGCGATCTCGCCCTCCGGGAGCGAGAGCGCCGCGACCGCCTCGTCCGTGGTCGCCGCCACGAGGATCTCCCTCCCCGGCGTGAAGAACCGGTCGAGCCCCTCCCACCCGTCGCTCAGGATCGGCGTCCCGCAGGCGGCGGCCTCGAAGAGCCTCCCGGAAGGGCAGTAGCCCATCGCCGCCATCGCCCCCCGCGTCACGTTGAGCGTCAGCCGCGAGGAGCAATAGAACGCCGGGTGATCCGGCGGCGCCACGTGACGATGGTAATGGACGTTGTCGCCGTTCTGCGCCCACGGGAAGTCCTCGGGGTAGAGCGAGCCCCCGATGACGAACCGCCGCTCGGGCAGCCTCCTGGCCGCCTCGAGGAAGAGGCGGGAGAGCGCCGCCTGCCGGTCGGCGGCGTACGTGCCGAGGTACGAGAGATCCCCGCGGAAGCCGTCCCGCGGCGGGACCGGGCGGTGCACCGCAGGGTCCGCGCTGCCGTAGAGCGGGAACACGCGCCGGGCGCCGAGCTGCGTCCTGAGCCGATCGAGCGCCGCGCCGCCGGTGTAGCTGAGCACGCAGTCGAAATCGGCGAGGCCTCGAGGGCCGATGTAGCCGACCGGCTGTCCGGCCTGGATGCGATCCAGCGTCACCGGCGTGTCGAGATCGTAGAAGACCTTGAGCGCGCCGGACTCGAGGACCACGTCGGTCGCGGGGCCGCCGTCGGGGCAATACGACGTGATCATCGCCGCGTCGGCCTCGCGGACGGCGCGCCTGGCCTCGGGGAGGACGTCCTCGAACGAGGTGTAGAGCCGGAGCGTGTTGCCGTGCGAGAGCGCGGTCAGATCCCGGTGCGCGGCGTAATACGGGACGTCGCGCTCGAAGAAGGTGACGCGGTGCCCGGCCCGCCCGAGGGCGGAGACGACGCCGCGCCACAGCGTGGCGTGGCCGTTGCCCCAGGACGAGCTGATCGTCAGACCGAAGATGACGAGCCTCATGGCGGAGCGGACCTCCTCGATGCCTGCGTCGCCGGCGCCGGCAGCCTGCGCGGCTCGCCGGGGATCATCGCTTCCACCTCGGGGCGGCAGCGGATCCGCGGCAAGAGCGCCCTTGCCTCGGGCCGGAGGCGGCGGAGCGTGTACGCTACCTTGGCGCGGGTGTGCTCGGGCCCGTAGCAGTCGAGGAACCCGGCGCTGTTCAGCGAGAAGAACGAGAGCGCGTCAGCGTCGTTGAGCAAGGCGAGCTCGGCGTCGTCCCCCGGCCGCTCGTGCGACGCCACCAGGGCGCCGATCCGGTCGAGGACCTCCGGCGCGAGCCCGACGCCGGCGAGCGCGGCGCGCGTCAGGGCGGCCCCGCGCCGCGCGTGCTCGTCCTTGAACGCCTGGTAGTCCGGGGCGCGGTGCTCTCTCCGGACGTCCGCCTCGGAGACGAGCCGCTCCACGTCGTGGAAGAGCGCCGCCACCTGGACGGCGACGCCGGCGCGCGGATCGAGGCGGAGCATCCATTGCCAGACGTCGATCGCATGATCGTGGTCGGCGCGGACGAGCGGCCTGTCGAGATCGTGGAGCTCCCGGTGCCGCCCGAGGACCCGGGCGAAGACCGCCGTCGCGGAGGCGAGATTCCTCCTGCGGATGAAGCGCTGGCACCGTGTGAGGACCTCGTAGGCGGCGCGCGCGGCGCCCGCTCGCTCGAGCCCCTCGATCCGGAGGTCGAAGAGGCCACCGGCGTCGAGCGCGTGCAGGTGGGTGTCGAGCGCCCACAGATCGAGCGCCGACGAGCGCCACGCGCGGGCGTCGACGACAGCGTGGAGCGCCCCCCCGGACGGGCCGGGCGCGCCGCTCTCCACCTCCACGCCAGGGAACTCCCTGGAGAGCGCCGCCCTGTCGGACGGGGAGAGGAGCGGCGTCCCGCAGATCGAGGGTCCATCGCTGCTCGAAGAGGGGCCGTCGATGAGGATGAGGCGCTTGAGCATGAGCGTGCGCTCTCCGGTCAGCCACCGGGATGGAGCTCGACACAGCTGCCGCGCGCGGCTGCCGCGGACGAACCGGGATCACAGGTGAGGAACCTATCGCCGTGGTCCTCACCGCACCATCGCGGAAATTCCGTAGAGCAACGTCGGGAAAGAAATGAGCGCGAGACGTGGGATCGCCGTAGCCGCGCCAGCCGCGGCTATCTCCCCTCGACGCTCCGCCCCGAGCCCCGGCGTCAGCTCCGCGGCCGCCCTGGGAGGAGGGCCGTACTTGGTCCGCCTGTGCTGTGCGCGCGCCGCCTGGGGTCGCCCGGGCGTGGCCCAGCGCCCCTGATACCGCATCTCCCGCTCACTGCCGTCTGCCCCTTCTTGCGCACGAACACGCAGGCCGAATTTATGAGAAGCATCACACGGCGGACCGGCGCCCATTGCGCGCCGCAGCCCGGTAAGCGAGTGTGACGCCGATGCACCTTGCGCAGCGCCTGGCCGGGCTTGAGCTGTCGGCCATCCCCGTGTGGGTCCTCGACGTGGACCGCTCTCGGGTCTGCTGGGTGAACGAGGCCGGCCTGGACCTGTGGCGGGCGCAGGATCGCGACGAGCTGTTCGCGCGCGATTACTCGACGGTGCCGCCGCCGATCCGGACGCGCTTCCAGGCCCTCGCCGCGCAGCTGCGCGGCGAGGGGGGCGTCGTGCGCGAGAGCTGGACCTTCTACCCGCGCGGGGTGCCAGTGACGGTGACGCTCCACTCCTCGAGCGTCGCGCTCGACGATGGGCGATTCGCGATCTTGAGCCAGGCGCTTCCCACCGACGGAGCGCCTGAGCCGGAGCTCGTCCGAGGCATCGAGGCGCTGCGCCACACCTCCGTGATGATCGCGTTCGTCGACCCGAGCGGAGACCTCCTGATGCAGAACCCAGCGGCGCTGCGAGCGTTCGGCCGCACCAGGACGTGGAGCGCCTGGCTGGGTGAGCCCGGCGAGGCGGACGCGATGCTCAGGGCGGCGCTGGACGGCGACATCGTGACGCGAGAGATGCTCGTCCGCACCGTGGATGGGGAGCGCCTGCACGCGATCGAGGGGCGAGCGGTGCGTGATCCCGTGACGGGCGTCCTGGGGGTCTTGTTCCACCACACGGACGAGACGGCGCGGATAGGCGCGGAGCGCTCCGCCGAGGAGCGCGGCCGCCTGCTGGACGAGCTGAACGCGTCGCTGGCGCTCGTCGAGCAGCAGCGCGGTGAGATCCTCGCCCTCTCCGCGCCCATCCTGGACGTGGGCGAGCGCGCGCTGGCGCTGCCGATCATCGGGGCGCTGAACCGAGAGCGGAGCGCGGAGATCGCGGCGCGGCTCCTGCCTGCGATCGCCGGCAGCGGGGTCGACCGCGTGATACTCGACATGACCGGCGCCGCGGCGCTCGACGACGCCGGCGCCAGGCACCTGATCGAGATGGTACGCGCCATCCGGCTGCTCGGCGCGTCCGCCATGATCACGGGCATCCAGCCCGCGCTGGCCCGCGCCCTGGTGGCATCGGGCTTTGACGGGACGGGCATCACCCTCGTGGGTTCCATCGCCCAGGGCCTCTCGCGTTCAAGGAAGCGGTGAGCCGGGGCTACCGTCGTGCTCCGGCCAGGCGTCCGGCGACGCCCCGGCTCGCGCTCGACCGCGACGGCGACGGCGTCATCCAGGATGGAGGCGAGCTACGAAGCTGACCGCGGCAGTGCTAGGGTGCCCCCCGTGCCGACGATCTTCACCAAGGGCGATCTCCTCAACACCCCGGATCTCCACGCGTACGCGCACGGCGTGAGCTGCGTGGGCACGATGGACACGGGGATCTCCGTGACCTTCAAGAAGCGCTGGCCGGGCCTGCTCCCGGCGTTCGAGCAGCGGAGCGCCGAGCGGAAGCTCCAGCTCGGGGAGGCCTTCGTCTGGAGCGAGGGCGGCGACACGGTGTACACCCTCGCGATCCAGGAGAACGCGACGAAGAGGCCCTCGCTCGCCGCGCTCGAGCGCTCGCTCGCCGCGATGGTGACGCACGCCGCCGGGGCGGGGATCGCGCGGATCGGCGTACCGCGCGTGGGCGCCGGCAAGACCGGCCTCGAATGGCTGCGCGTCAAGAGCGTCCTCGTCAAGGTCGCCGCCGACAAGCCGGTCACGCTCGTTGTCTACGAGCAGTTCGTGCGCGCCCCGGGCGTCTGACCCCAGCGTTGGAGGAAGTGCGCCCCCGCGGCATCGAGCGCGGGGCCTCTCGTCCCAGGGCGATGCATGACAGGGGCTGGTGAGCAGGCGCTCGCGGTGATCACGACACCGCGCCGCTCCCGGATCCCGGTGCTCGGCGTGCGATCGAGCGCGCCGGTCACGGGCTGGGCTTGGCTTTGTCCCGCAGGTAGAGGGCCTCCACCTGCTGCCGGGCCCACGGGGTCCGTCGCAGGAAGTGCAGGCTCGATTTGATGCTGGGATCGTACTTGAAGCAGCGAATGTCGATCATGCGTCCGAGCTGCTCCCAGCCATGCTGCGCGACCAGGTGCTCGAGGATCATCTGGAGCGTGACACCGTGAAGAGGATTGTCGGGCTGGGGCTGAGTCATACCGATGCTCGGGGGGCGATCGCCCCGGAGGGCCAGCGTGAGCCCGCGGTGTAGCACGTCGCGCGGCGGCCGCTGCACGTCGCGGCCGACGACTGGTTGCTGAGAAGATTTTACTTCTTCACCCAGGTCTGGGTCCTGCCGAGGAGGGAGATGCCCAAGAAGCCGCGCACCTTCAGCTTCTTCCCGCCCTCGATCGCCTCGAGCTTGCAGCTATAGGTCTCGCCGTTGTTCGGATCCAGGATCGTACCGTCATCGTACTCGTCGTCATCGCGGACCATGTTCTTGATGATGACGAGCCCCAGAACGGGCTTGTTCTTGTCGGCCCCCTCACAGGCGGTGCAGATCTTCGGCTTCCCCTTCTCGTCGAGCGGCTGCTTCAGGCTCACGATCTTGCCGAAGATCTTCCCGCCCCTCTCGTAAATCTCGACCACCGACTGCTCGACCCCCTGCTCATCGATCGTCCGCCACTGGCCGGTCACAGGGAGAGGATCCGCGAGCGCGAGCGAGGTGGCGAGGGAGCAACCCAGGGCGGCAAAAAGAGCCAAGAACCTCTTCATGTCGTCAGAACTCCTTTCATCGGTCTGCGAAGCCACGGCGTTCGGCCCTGGCGTGGTGCTTGATTCGCATGTCGGTGCGCACCGCTGAGCGCGACATGCCTCGGAGGGCGGACGGGGCGCCGCGCCGTTTGTTCATCGGACCGGAGGGAGCGGCGGCGGGAGGCAGGGCTCTGGTCAGAGGGGGAGCCGAACGGTCGACATGGCTCCTCTCGCAGCAGCCCTGCGGCGCGGTGGACGTCATTTTCCCCCCCGAGGGTACCGAGCGGGTTCATGGAGCGCAACGGCGCCGTGCGGCGGCGCGCCGGGACGTTGGGTGGCCAGAGAACGGTTGATTCCACGGGGCTGGATCCCGCCGCGGCCGAGCTACCCACGGCCCGCGCCTCGGCCGCGCGCGTCCGTCCGTGCTGGGCCGGTGCGATTCCGCCGACTGAGGCGGTCATGTAAGGTTCTCTAGGTCAACCAGCGCGCGCAGCGTGGCCGTACGTGATGAAGGGATTGTTCGGGGAGGAGTGAGCCACCTCACCCCGAGAATCATCCGTTCGGCGCCGATCCGGGGCCGGGCCATCGAGGCTGCGCGCTTCGCCAGCAGGCAGCGCGTGCTGGTCGGGTCGTGGGCCTGAACAACAACGAGCGCCCACCCCAGAGAAACCCGCTTGACCCTCTCGCAGCGGGAGGGTCTAGGATGCCTTCAGCTCGAGAGGGAAGATCGGCTGTTCGCGCTCGAAGAGTCGCATCAGCCCTTCGAACTCGACCCCTGCACGCTGGCTTCCATGGGGCACCAGAGCTTCGGCGGCCGCGTGACCTCGCGCTGCACCGCGCACCCCAAGATCGACCCCGAGAGCGGCGAGCTGCACTTCTTCGCGTACTCGCCCGACGGTCCCTGCTCGCCGAGCATGCTCTATGGCGTGATGGACACGCGCTGCGAGGTCACGCAGCTCCAGTCGTTCACAGCGCCGTATGCCAGCATGGTGCACGACTTCATGGTGACGCGCGGGCATGTGCTCTTTCCCGTCACGCCGCTGACGCTCAGCGTGGAACGCGCCATGCGCGGCAAGCCGCTGCTGGCCTGGGATGCAAGCTTGCGGACCCACGTCGGCGTGATGCAGCGCGGGAGCGCGGCCGACACGCTTCGCTGGTTCCAGACCGACGCGTGCCACATGTTCCATGTGATGAATGCCTGGGACGACGGCGACACCATCGTGGCCTACGTCATGCAGTCCGAGACTGCGCCCGGCCTGCCCGATGCCGAGGGCCGCCCCGGCGCCCCCGAGGCGATGGCCGCGCGCCTGTGCCGCTGGACCTTCCACCTGGCGGATGCAGGCACCGGGTTCCGGCGTGACTACCTCGACGATCTCGCTGCGGAGTTTCCACGGATCGACGAGCGCTACACGGGGCGGCGCAACCGCTACGGCTTCACCACCTGCCATGCGACCTCGCGCGCACGAGGCGACTCGGAGAGCGTGCTCTACAACAGCCTTGCCCGATTCGACTTCGACACCGGCGAACGCAGCATTCACACGCTGCCGCACGGCGACGTGGTGTCCGAGCCGGTGTTCGTGCCGCGCGCGGACGACGCGGCCGAGGGCGACGGCTGGCTGCTCGCCGTGGCCTGGCGAGAACGGGAGAAGCGCAGCGATTTGCTGGTGTTCGATGCCATGGGCCTTCCCGCTGGGCCCGTCGCTGTCGCCCGCTTGCCGCACCGCGTGCCATTCGGGTTCCACGGCACCTGGCGGCCCAGCGTGTAACTCGGTTCGGGATGCCGTTCGCGCAGCGCCTCCCCGCGCGCCGCATGCCTCGCGCGGCCGGCGTGGGGAGGATTCGGCGCTCGCCTCGCGGCGCGAGGAGCGCTGGCCGCTCCGCGCGCTCGCTCCTACAAGCGCTCGATGAGGAAGCTCCGGGTCTTGTTGTCGAAGTTGTGGGGGGCGAGGTTCGCGTCTGTCGTGAGGACGCGCGACTCGGCCGAGTAGCGCCAGAGCCCGTCGTAGAGCGTCAGCTTCAAGCCGGAGGGGACGCGGACGGAGCTGACCCTCAGGTCCCATGGGGTGCTGTAAAAGAGGGAGGAGCCGACGCCGTACACGACCGAGCTGCCCGAGAAGCTGGCGTTCTCGTACAAGGTGACCACGTCCAGCTGCGGGTCCGAGGCCTGCGAGACGATGATGCTCGAGATCCCGTCGCTGAAGCCCGCGGCCACGAGATCCGTGTCCGAGGTGAAGACGCGCGCCTCGCCCCCGAAGTTGGCGTGGATGAAGGCCGTGACCCGGAGCCCGGCGGGGACCCTGATGGCGCTCGCGCGGTTGTCTCCGATGATCGTCATGTCCGGGAGGTCGTAGCGGCCGATCCCGAAGCCCTGCGAGATGCCGGAGAAGTTCGAGAGATCGTGGAGCACCACCTGGCCGCTGGGGTGGACGGTGGGGCCGCCGGCGATCGTGGCGTCGATCCACGCGCGGTGGCGCGCGACGTCGACGCCGAGCTGCCTCGCGTGCAGGTTCGTGCCGTCCTGCCCGTTCACGCCCGAGAACACGGCGACCTGACGCCCATCGACGAACCACGGGCCGCCGGAGTCGCCGTTCCAGCCCGAGCCCGTCACGCCCGTCGCCAGGAGCTCCTCGGCGGAGTACCAGCTGTCGATGTGGAGGGTCGCCTTCTTGAGCGACGGCGCCATCACCAGCGGCGTGCCCTCGCTCCCCCAGCCGTAAGCCGTCGCGTCGCTGCCGATCGCGACCGACGTCGCCTCGGCCAGCTGGACGACCGGGCCACTGGCGGCCTCGGTCAGGTGGAGCAGCGCGATGTCGGCGACGGCCGAGGGCACCTCGACGGCGTCGACCGCGATGCGCTGGCCCGCGAGGTACGTGTTGCTGCCGACGCGCACGGCCGACGTCTCGCCCTCGTCCGCGACGCAGTGCTGCGCGGTGAGCACCCAGCGCGCCGCGACGAGGGTGCCGGTGCACTGGAAGAAGTCGCCGGTGCTCCCGCGCACGTCGAAGACCTGGACGGCCCAGGGGCTCGCCTCGGCGAGCTCGCCGCCGACGATCGCGGACGAATGCGACCCGAGCGCCTCGCGCGGCTCGTCCGGCGCGCCATCAATCGAGCAGCCCGTGGAGAGGCCGAGCGCGGCGCCCGCGCACACCGCGAGACCAAGCTGATGACCAAGTTCTCTCTTCTTCATTCTGCCTCCACTCATGATTCTGTTCAGACGATCGTTCGCGCCGACGGAGTCCGCCTCCGCCAGGAGCCAGCGTTCGTCAGCAATCAACGTGACGGGGCCTGTGACTGCGGCGCGCCAGGCTCGGCGACGGCGTCTCCGAGCAGACCCATGGGAGCACCGGGCTGAAACCGGTGAAGGGACAGCCGGAGCGGCAGGCCCGGAGTCGGGCGTACGAAATCCGCCCGCGACGGCTCAAGAATCGCGGCCAGAGTATGTTACGCTACCCCGAGCGGCGCCAGGCGGCGATCTGGAACGGCCGCGTTCGAGGCGTGGAACGAGGAGTCGCCCGGACCTACAGCGGCCGGAGCCCGCATGCGCGCGCCGCGTGCTGCAGGAGCCCTCGAAACCAGACGTGCGTCGGATCTCGCTCGTGTCCGGGGTACCCCCGCCAACGACCAGCAGTCGACATAACGCATGCTATGCGATCCGACACCCCCTGGAGAAGCGACGCTCTATCAACAGCTTATCCATGCATCGACGATGAGGCACCCTTCACTCCAGAGCCTGCGGGGGGAGGGGAAGCGGCGGAGACGCGTGCGCGAGCACGGCGAAGGCCAGGAGCGTGGCGGCGAGGAGCAGGCGCCGGGAGAGGCGGGGCATGGGAGAAGCCCCCCGACGAATAGCACCACGGTCACGCGCTCGTCGACTGCATCTTCACAAGCACGCGAGGCCCAGCGTCGTCGCCTCGACGAGCTCGCCGCGCCCTCGGGCAGACGTCTCGCGAAGCGGTCGACGCGCGCTCCCTGAGCCACGCCGAGTGCTAAGGTTAACCGGTGCTCGCCCTGGTCCTCCCCACTCTTGCTGCCCTCGTCTTCATCGTCAGCCTATTTTCTTTTTCGAGGGCCTGCGCCCAGCTCCGGCGGAGCAAACAGAAGCTAGGGGACGCGCTCCGCGCCCGCGGCCTCGCCGTTGCCGGCGAGCTCGATTTGCCGCCGTCGCAGAATCACCTCGTCGCGCTCTCCTTGACACGCTCCGACGGCGTGTCCGCGCAGACGCCGGCCGATCTCGCCATCGGCGGCACCACGCTCCTCACCGCCCCGATGCTCTTTCGTGCCGTCGTCGTGAGCGCTCCGCTCGCGGTGCCCGATCAGGTCGTCTGCGATCGCGCCCTCGCGCAGCCGGTGTTCGGGGCGTTCCCGCCGCACCCGGCGTTCACCAGCGATGCGCGCTTCGACGCGCGCTTCGGCGTGTTTCCCGCGCCGTCGTCCTCCGCGTCCGGGTCGCCGAGCTACCGCGACCAGGCTGGCCATCTCCTCGCGTGGGCCACGCCGGCCGTGCTCGCGAACCTCGATCGTTTATCCTTCGTCGCGCTCCACGTGCGCGACGGCCATGCCCGGCTCGCCTTCGCGCCCACCTCGGCCGACGGCCTCGCCGCCGCCATCTCAGTGGCCGATCAGCTCCGGGCCAACGTCGCCCACCGCTCGGTCACCACGCCCGCCGTGCCCGTCCCCGTCGGCCGGAGCGGCGCGACCCACGCCCTCGTCACGGGCCTCGCCTTCGTCCCCATCATGATGTTGACCCTCGTCATATCCGCCGCCAGCAGCAGCATGACGTTCCAAGACGCGACCGAGCGCGCCACGTTCACGCTGGGCGCGAACGAGATCGCCTGCCCCGACGGCGGCATCTACTCGGCGGGACCCGGCTACCGCAAACAGCACCGCACCCACTACTGCTACCAGCCAAACGGCCAGAAGACGCCGGCCCAAACGGGCTTGCTCTGGGTGTGGACGTGGGGCTCCTCGACTGCCCTCGGCGTGGGCTTCCTGCTCTTCGCCAGCGCGTTCCACCGCTCAAGCCGCGCGGGTAGGCTGAAGAGCGCCGCCGAGAACGTGGCGGCGCTGCCTCGACAAGTCGCTTGAGCTTCGTCGTCGCCGGCGGCGGCGTCGTTATCGGCGTGGCCGTCCCATGGTTGATCTGCAAGCTCAACCACCTGCTGCTCAAACCCACCGGGGAGGAGCCAGCGATTCAGATCCTGGCCAGCCTGCTCATTCCGTTCGCCGTATACCCCGCAGGCTGTGGAGTGAAAGCGGCCCCCCTGGATGGGATGAGGCATCATAGGACCGGAGAGTGATGCCGGCAGGCAGCAGGCCTGTGCCGGGAGGCAAGCGCGGCGGCGTGCGCAGGCGACGACCCTCTCGCCGCGATGCTGCATGGCGACGCCATGGCGGAACTGCGGACGCTGGTTGTTGCTCGATCGCGCAGGCTGTTCGATGGCCATCGCGGGGGTGAGCGCCCCCGGTCACGGCCGTGATGGTCGGCCCATCCCGCGGCCGTGGCTGCCGGAGTGCTCAGGCGCGTCAAGGGTGCCCGCGCCGGGGCGCGGCGACTACGCCGCCCTTGACCCGCCCTCCGCGCTCCGGCGACCGTCCCGTGCGGGCGATGGGCGAACGGAGCCTCGGCGGGGGCTCCGGGCACCCGATGGCCATCAACCAGCGCGAGCGAAAAAGGGCCCGCTTCTTTTACCTACGCGCGGCGCTCTTCATCCCGAGGAGCTTGCGACCCACTCGGGTAGTTTGGGTCGACGCAGGCGAGAAATCTGCGGCATGTCCGCCCCGCGAAACTGTCATGCCGATCAGAGGGAGATGGAGCATCCGGACGCCGCCGAAGCGCACGTGTACACGCCCGAACCTTGATGGTCCACGCACGCGCCATTCGCGCATTCGTCGCCCGTGGTGCATGTCGCGCCGTTCGGCCTCTTCGGCGCACAGACGGGTGGGTCGCTCGAGGTGTCGCAGTTGCCCTCTTTGCACTGACTGTCATTGGCGCACGGCTGCCCGTTGGCCTCGGGGTCGCTGCAGATGGTCTCACCACCCGAGTCGTTGCAGTAGCCGCTCAGGCACGCGCGGTCGCTCTCACATGCCTGGCCGTTGGACTTCGCCGCGACGCAAAAAGAGCCACGTTTGCTCGGGCACACAAGGCCATCGCCACATTCGCGCGTGCATGGATCGCCGGACCCCGGCTTCACCACGCACGTACCGAGGTGCGCAAAGAGCGCGACCTCGCAGTAGGTGTCCGCGTCTGCGCATTCCGCGGACAACGCGCAGTCGCCCCCCGTCGCGACCTTCGCGACGAACGCGCCGTCGCATGCGCGCCACGCCCCGGAGGCTCCCATTGCCTCGAAGTCGGCGCACGACAGCGCTTGCAGATGATCGATGCAAGCGCGCGCCGGACCCTCGCGGAACTCGAGCCGCCCTGCCGCGACAGCTTCCGCCTGGAGCGCGGGGTGCGCGCCCATCGAGGATCGGAGCCGGTCCACACACGCGTCTGCAGGAACCGTCACGCCGCAGCATGCGGTGAGGTCCGCACAGAGCGCGCCAAGGATGGCGTCATGGAAGTCGTTGACGGAGAAGTCGTGAACGGGTGAATCAGTGCAGCCGATCACTGTCACGAGCGGGAGGAGCATGATGCCTGCGATCCCATGGCGGACGCGCCTAGTCGGGTCGCCATCGCGGATCTGCCGTCGAAACTCCTTGGCGTTGCGAGTGAGCTCGGCGAGGTTGCTGTAGGGGTCGTCACGTCGGGTGTTACAGGCGTCGTCGTCATAGGGGTAGAGCACAGTCCGCTCCGACGCGTTGCGGGGCAAAAAGTTTGATTTCACAGAGCAACGAGAAAATCGCGTGTGGACGCATGCTCGCGATGGGCAACCACGGCCGGCGCCAGCGTCCGCTCCGACGCCCGGCTCCTGCTGCTGGCAAGTGCAGATCGCCGCCCGGAAGCCCGGCTGAGGCGGCCGAGGCCGCCGAGGACGAGAGGATGGTCGGTAGGAGCGTAGGAGCCTGCGCGCTCCGTGGCGGTGGCCCGGCTCCGGGACTTCCTGAGCTGCCGGAAGTAGTCCCGGAAGGCCGGGTCGAACGCGGTAGCCGCCGCCTGCACCTTGACGTGCCGGCGGATGGGCAGGCCGCTGGCCTGGAAGAGATCGGAGTAGCTCGTCGAGCCGTCCGCACTCCAGGTCGGGGCGGTGATGACCCAGCGCCGGCCTCCAGAGCTTCGGAAATACCGCTTCTGAAGCCACGAGAGGCCCTTGCCGGGGTGTCGCCTCCGCATCCAGCGAATGTGTACCTTCACCGAGTCGATGCGGTGCTGGTGCGCGAGGGCTACGAGGTTACTCGCTACGCCGACGACCTGGTCATCCAGTGCAAAACCGAGCAAGAGGCCCACGCGGCACTCGCCCGGTTGCGCGAGGAGCTGGTCGGACGCGGCCTCACGCTTCACCACGACAAGACCCGGGTGACGCATGTTCGCCGCCGTGGAGGTCTTGATTTCCTCGGCTACCACTTCGAGCAGAGTTGGAGACGACCGAAAAAGCAGGCGCACGAGAGCGCTGCTCGCCGGGTTCCAGACGCACCTCGCGAAACGCCCGTGACTTGTCACGGTGCAACCCGTGACTTGTCACGGTACAACCCGTGACAGGTAGCGGCGCATCGGTCCGCATTTCCAGCTCGGCCGTGCCTTTTCCGCACGGAGCGTGATGGCCGGACGACCCAGGCCATTGCTGAACCTGGCACGAGGCGTGCGAGGACCTCCGGGCAGCGGCCGAGGAGGACCGTCGTTCACGACAGCCGCGAGGCATCGGGCATGGGGCCTCCGGACGACGAGCGCCCCGGCAGACCTGGCAGCCAGCGCGCAGGCGACACGGCTGCCACGAGCCCGAGCCGCGCCGATCGTTTGGCTCACGGGCATCGGCAACAGAACCCGTGTGTCGATCTGCGTGCCACGAGCACCGGAGCGGAACCCAAACACATTGACCGAAGCGATATCACCAAACTGCTTTGACGACGAGCTCGGATCGGCGCTGTCGGGGAACGTGAGCGCCAAGGTATCCTACGCGCACGCCGGGAACACCTGGAGCTGCATGACAGGCTCCCCCTCGAATGGCAAATGCCAGACGAGCCGCAGCGTCTTGAGGATAGTCCGCGCAAAGCCATTCCGAGTTCTCAACAATTTTTCGCACCGAGGCGTGAGCGGCCTCCGTTGGCCGCGCCTCCACCATGCGAGGCTTCCGATCCCGCGGACGTCACCAACACCGCATTAACATAAGGTAAAATCTTCCAAGGAGTTATGATCATGCTGCATTCTATGACCTTAGCCGGGCGCCGCGGGATCCGCATCGCCCTTTCCGGCTCGTTGCTGGCCGGCGGGCTGCTGACCGGATGCCAAGTCACCGATGAAAACGGCTCCCCCGCCGGACCCGAGGACACCCTCGTTACCGCGGCCGCCATTACGAGCACGGACTTCACCGACGGCAGCGGAAGAATCCGCATCCGGGTGAAGACCTGCGATCCCACCGCGGCTGCGACGACCAATTGCGCCTATTGCATCGCCGACGATGGCTGGGTCCGCATCGGGGGCGGCGCGCAGATCCTGGGGGAGAACAACCCCGGCGCCATGCTGCAGGCATCCTTTCCCAGCCCGAACTTCTTCACGGCCGCCAACTCCTTCGGCTGCACGGGCCCGGCGGGCCATTCGCCCCCGCGCCTCGGGATCGATGACAAATCGACCTGGGTGGTGAGGGCCTCCGGCGCGACCCATCAATTGCAGGCCTATGTCATCCAAATGCAGCTCGTCGATGCCGCCGGTACCGCCTTCACGCCCGCGGTCACCCAAGGCGTGGACTACGTGACAAGCGCCGTCAATCCCCCGTCCAATTACACCGTCGAGACCCCGGAGTCCTGGCTTCTTGACGATTACTTCCTGATCGGCGGAGGCGCGCACGTCCTCAGCACCAACCCGGCCGACAGCATCACCGCCGCCACCGATGCGTACCTGGTGGAATCGCGGCCGGTGGACGGCCCGAACGGAAGGGCCTGGCGCGCCAGCGCCCGGGCCCGAAGCTCTCCGGCCCATGACAATCCGCTCAAGTCGTACGCGATCGGGGTGAAAGCCTGCCCTCCCCAGTGGGACAGCTGCTTCACCTATCCCATGATCAAGGAAATCACCGCGGCGGCGACCACCGGCTACGGCACCGCGACCTACACCATCAGCCCCTCCTGGGTGGGCTCGAGCGTGGGCGGCTATGCCCCCACCACGAGCTCGGGCGCGCGCTTCCTCGCCGATCTCATCCCCTTCAACGGAACCGCGAAAGGGTTCACCGTGCGCAGCAGGGATGACGGCACGGGGGGATCGGGGCAAACCTTCGGCTCCACCTTGGTGTTCGGCCATATCCACGGCTGGTATACATCCAATGCGGTGTTCTTTTCGCGCGGCGGGAATCCCGCCATCCTGAGCCGCCCCGCCGGAACGGACCCCCAGTTGCAAGCCGCCTATTCCGCCGCCGATCAACCGGCGACCCGCTGGCACCTCGAAGCCTTCGGCACGGGCGTCTTCCGGCTGCGGAACGGGAACCCCGACGGGGGCACGGAATGCGCCTACCGCGACGGTACGACTTCCAACGTGCGGGTCAAGGCCTGCGGGACCGGCAACGAATTCATGTGGTCCCTCGTCGGCGCCGCCACCGGCTCGAGCACGTTCAAACTGCAGAACGCGACCAATGGTCAATGCCTCGACGTCAACGGGAGCGCTACCCCGACCAATGTGGTCCTCAAGCCATGCGTCACCACGGGCGATCCCATCTACCAATTGTTGTACGTGGACGATTACAATTGGCCCAATTGATCCCCTTGGTGGGACGCGGAGCGTCGGCCTAGATCCAATGTCGGTCAGTCAAGCTCCCGCAGCTTCAGATCGGCCGCTTTCGCGAGTCGTTGCTCGTCTTGACCTTCACGGCGCGAGGGTACGATCGCTCAGTGCGGCGTGGGGGTAGGATGAAGCGCCTCAGATCCCGGCCCAACCCCAAATCTCCTGACGCACCATCGCCGGCGTCTTGCTGCGGATTCTCTCGCGTCGGTCGAGCATGTCCGTCTTCAGCTCGTCGTAGTAGCTCTACTGCGGGAAGTCGGCGCAGGGGCGGACCGCGTCTCGACGAACCGCGCGGCTGGCATCGGGGTCCGGTGCGCGCGGGAGCCGTAGCGGCCGCGTGACCGCGGGTGGAGCGGCCGTCGGCCCCGGAAGAGCAGGCCGCGGCTCCGCGAGGAAGCGAGAGCCTCGGCGCACCTTTCTTCGAGCGTGGTCCGAGCATCGCCTAACCTGCGCCTCCCTCTTGCTGGAGCGAACGGATGCGACGCACCACCCTCTGGTTATCGATCTTGACCTCGGCGACGCTGGCGACGGTGGCCTGCGGCGATGACGACGGCGCGGGCAGCGGCGGCGCCGACGCGACCAGCAGCTCGAGCGCCGCGGGCGGCTCAGGTGGCGATGGGGGCTCAGGCGCGACCAGCAGCTCGGGGTCCGCGGGCGACGGCGCCGGCGGCTCGGGCGGCGACGGCGACGGCGACGGCGCCGGCGGCTCGGGCGGCGACGGCACCGGCGGCGCGGGCGGCGGGCACACGACGCCGCCGGCCGGCGAGGACTGGACGCGCGATATCCTCTCGACCGCGCTCGAGCTCGACCTCGCCAGCCTCACCGGCAGGGCGACGATCGTGCTCGCCGCGTCGGACAGCACGGCCGCGTCGTTCGAGATCGGCGACCTCGACATCGCGTCGGTCGCGGATGGGTCGGGCGCCCTCGATCACGAGGTGAGCTCCGGCAGGCTCGACGTCGGGGTGCCGTCGACCGGGAGCGACGCCACGATCATCATCGATTACACCTTCAAGCCACACGAGGACTTCGATGGGTGGATGCCCGGCTCGGGTGTCTCGTTTCTCTGGCCTTATTTCTGCGGCAACCTCTTCCCGTGCAAGTCCGATCCCGCGGACGGCGTGCGGTTCACGATGCCCGTGACCGGGGTGCCGGAGGGCATGACCGCGGTCTACCCCGAGAGCATCCCCACCGACGCGCCTTCCTACATGCCCGCGATCGCGGTCGCCGAGCTCACGCGGCTGGAGCTCGGCACCACCACCGGCGGCACCCGCGTGAGCGTGTGGCACCTTCCCGGCCAGGAGGCCGACGCGGCGGCGGGCACCGAGCACCTCGTCGGGGTGTTCGATTTCCTGGAGACCACGTACGGCCCCTACCCCTTCGGCGACAGCGTCGGGACGGTCTCGGCCAACTGGGGCGGCGGAGACCTTGGCGGCATGGAGCACCACCCGTTCTGGCACCTCTCGAGCGGCTCTCTCGACAGCGAGGAGGTCAACGCGCACGAGGCCGCGCACGGCTGGTTCGGCAACGGCGTGCGCATCGCCTGCTGGGAGGACTTCATCCTGTCCGAGGGCACCGCCACGTACATGGCGGCCCGCGCGCTCGAGGAGCTCGGGGTGGACGCGTGGGCCTCGTATGAGTGCTCGTCAGGTCGGTCTGCGATCCGGAGGCCGGCCGTAACACCATCGCGCTGCCGGGCACCTGCAATGAGATCGACATCCTGAACGACCCGCTCTGGTCGCAAGTGCCCTACATGAAGGGGGCTTTCTTCTTCCGCGAGGTCGCGGAGGTGATCGGCGTCGACGTGCTCGACCGGACGCTCGGCGCCTTCTACACCGCCAACGTGGGGAAGGGCGCGCGCATGCAGGACCTCCTCGACGCCATCAAGGCAGCCACAGACAGCGCCGGGGCCGATGTGGTCGATGCGCTGATCACGGAGTGGCTGCGCACCCTGGAGTGCCCGGTCGACCTCGCGTCCCTCTGCCCTCCATGACACAGCGTTTCCCGAGGAGGCCTGCGGGCGGTCGTCGCCCTGTATTGGCTGCGGATCGAGGTGCTCTGGATCCGGGAAGACCTGCGCGGCCAGCGCATCGGCTCCCGGCTGCTGGCGGAGGCCGAACAAGCGGGCCGCGAGCTCGGCGCACGGAACGCGGCGCTGGAGACCTTCGAGCGGCAGGCGCCGGCGTTCTATGCGAAAAATGGCTACCGGGAGGCGGCACGGCTGGACGACTACTACCTGGCGGTCATGAGGAAAAGGCTGTGAGCGCGCCACCAGGCGCGATGCCGATCGAACAAGGGAAGGAACGGACATGACGCTCAAGCGGATGGACAACGTGCTCATCGTTGTCGACGACCTCGAGGCCACCAAGGCGTTCTTCATTGCACTGGGGCTGGAGTTCGAGGGCGAGACGACGGTCGAAGGGCCCGATATCGGGCGATTGATCGGGCTCCAGGACGTGCGCGCCACCCTCGCCATGCTGCGGACCCCCGATGGGCAAGGCGTCGAACTAGACAAGTTCCACACACCCGCCGCGATCCGGTTCGGGCCCGTGGATGCACCCGTGAACGCGTTCGGCCTGCGTCGCATCATGTTCGCCGTCGACGACATCGACGCCATGCTTGCGCGGTTGCGTGCGCACGGGGCGGAGGTCATCGGCGAGATGCGGTACGGTGCCTCTTACCGGCTCGCCTACATCCGCGGGCCCGAGGGGATCATCGTGGCGCTTGCCGAGCAGCTTGGCTGAGCACCGTGCAGTGGCCTTCGCCACCATCGGGTGAACGCTTCATGGCAGTCGCCACGCACGCATGATCGACACCCAGTACGTCACCCGCCTGGGCCTCAAGCCCGACCTCGACCCCGCCACGTGGGCGGCGTACCCCTTCACCCTGCCGGCGGTCCGTGACCTGGCCGATCCCCTGAAGCTGCACCCCAAGGTCACCTTCTTCATCGGCGAGAACGGCTCCGGCAAGTCGACCGTGCTGGAGGCGCTGGCCGTGTCGGTGGGCTTCAACCCCGAGGGCGGCACGCGCAACTTCCTTCCTCGTACGGCGAGAGCAGGCGGTCACGGATGAGCGCGTGCGTCTCGTCGATGGCGAAACAGGCGAAAACCATGGAAATCGCTACTGTTTCCGGCGGCCGATCGTTATCAACCGGTTTTTCTGGCGGGACGAATCCGTGGGGGCGAACCGTCGCGATCCGGTGCTTTGCCCGGGATTTCAGGGAGGCGTGACGACGGATCGCAGCCCGTCGGTGGGGGTGGGCCCAACCCGGGCCCAATGAATAGGCGTTTGCGGGACTGCGCCCGAGCAGCAGCGGCGGCGAGGTCCCGGCGCAGTCCCGTAAACGTCGGGTTGGACCGGGCCGGTTCGCGGCCGGGCGAGGCGGTCGCGAGGCCTATGGAGATCCTGCCCGAGAAGGCCGCAGAAGGCGGGCGCGGCGGGGCTCGCACGCGTGGTGCATCCCGCCGCCACGACGTTGGGCGCAGACGCGCCGAGGCAGAGCACGGCGCCGACGGAGGCCCAGCAGCACGCAGGCCGCCGACGTGGACGGCGCAGAAGGCGGATCGATGCCTGACCGCCGCGCAACGGAGGTGGTGCTGTCGCTTCTGCCCAGGCCAGCGATGCTCATGACGTGTCCGGAGGAGCAGCGGAGGAGGCGATGACGCACGACGGCAGCGGGCGGCGAGCCATCGCAGCCTGACCGCAGCGAGGACAGATGGACAGGTCGACCCCCGTGAGCGCGGCGAGCAGCGTACACCAGTCGACCTTGACGACGTGGCGCGGAGAGGGCTCGTGAGAGCTGCCTTCCCGGTGCTCATCTCCCCCGACAGCGCGCTGCCCTGCGTCTCGCGCCGCCATGATCCTCGTGCGTGCCACCTCGAGCGTGGTGGTGGCGTGACACGCAGCCATCAAGCCGAAGTGTCGGATCTTCACGAAGCGATGAGGCAGCACGTGCATCAGGAAGCGACGCAGAAACTCCTCTGCGGAGAGCGTCACGGTCTTGTCTCCGCGGGTCCGGAAGCACACGCCGCGCTCATCCATCCACCGCAGCCGGTGATTGGACAGCCCGACACGGTGGGTATAGCGACCGAGGTAAGCAAAGACCTGCTCGGGCCCAGCGAAGGGCGGCTTGGCGTACACCACCCAGGGCTTGCGGTAGAGCGTCTTGAGCAGCGCAGCGAAGGCAGCGGGGTTGGCCAGCGCGGCGGCCCCGCCGGTCAGGTCGAGCTCTCCGGCGTCATAGGCCTGCCGAAGCGCGGCGAGCAACTTGCCGCGGAAGAGCTTGCCGAGGACCTGCACAGGGAAGAGGTAGCCGCTCCGCCCCTCGATCCAGCGCGAGCCGTCGAGCGAGAGCCCACCGCCCGTGACGATGCAGTGCAGGTGCGGATGGAAGCTGAGATTGCGGCTCCAGGTGTGCAGCACGGCGGTGACACCGATGTCGGCGCCGAGCCGCCTGGGATCGCGGCCGAGGGTGAGCAGGGTCTGCGAGCCGCACTGGAAGAGCAGATCGAAGACCGTCTGCGGGTTGACGAGCGCCAGCGGGCGCAGCTCGGCCGGGAGCGTGAAGACGACGTGGAAGTAGTGCGTCGGCAGGATGCGCTGCTGCCGCTCGGCGATCCACCTGGCCTGGCTGAGGCTCTGGCACTTGGGACAGTGGCGGTTGCGGCAGGAGTTGTACGAGGGCTGCTCGTGGCCGCAGCCCGTGCACACGTCGACATGGCCGCCCAGCACCGCGGTCCTGCACGCGGCGATGTCGCGCAGGACCTTGCGCTGGGCGGTGGAGACGGCGTGGGCGCGCAGGTAGGCCTCGCCGTGGGCGCGGACGATATCCGCGACCTCGAGACGAGGCCTACCCGTCGCCGCGGGCCGCGGCGCCAGGCGATGCGGGTGCACGCGACCTCAGCCGAGCTTCTTCTTGGCCTCCTGGGTGCCGAGCACCTCGACCGGGCTGCGGGTGCGACCGACGTGAGCCTGGCTGACGCGGACGTAGCGGACGGTGGTGCGGATGGAGCGATGGCCGAGCAGGGCCTGGATGACGCGGATGTCGGTGCCGAGCTCGAGCAGGTGGGTGGCGAAGCTGTGCCGCAGCACGTGCGGGGTGACGCGCTTGTGCAGCTTGCAGCGCCTCGCCGCCTCGCGCAGCGCGTTGCGCACCGCCTCGTGCGAGATGACCGAGCCCTGCTTGCGACCCGGGAACAGCTCCGGTCCAGCGGGTCTCTCCGCCCGCCAGTAGATGCGCAGCGCGGTCAGCACGGGGGCGCTGAGCATCACGTACCGATCACGCCCGAGCTTGCCATTGCGGACGTGGATGAGGTTGCGCTTGCTGTCGACGTCCTCGACCCGCAGCGAGCAGACCTCATCGATCCGCAGACCGGCGCCGTACGCCGTCAGGACGATCGTGCGCTGCTTGACCGAGCCGATCGCGTTGAGCAGCGCCTCGACCTCGGTGCCGCTGAGGACCGGCGGCAGCTTCTGGGGTACCTTCGGCCAGGGGATCGCGACGGCGACCTCCGGACGCCCGAGCGTGGTGGCGTAGAGGAACTTGATCGCCGCCACGTACTGGTGCTGCGTCGCCTCCGCGATCTTTCGCTGCTCGGCGAGGTAGAGCAAAAACGCGCGCACCTCGTCGAGACCCATCTGCTGCGGCGGCTTGCGGTGGTAGGCTACGAAGGCCCGTGCGCAGCGGAGGTAATTGTCGCATGTCGACGGCTTGTATCGCCGCAGCTTCAGGTCTTCGGCCATTCGATCGCGGAGCTGTCCCATCGCTGCCCTCCTGGTGAACGCGGCGCCCGGGCAGGGGCGTCGCGAACGGCAGGGTGGGCAGGGAATGAGGCGGCGGGCGGCGAGTCCTGCGCGGCGCCGGGCGCTTTTTTTCGCAGTGAATACCGGCAAAAGTCGCGCTGCGGCAGCAATGACCGCCGTGACAACCGCAGCGAAGACAAGGATCCGAGCCGCGGCAGGAAACCTCGGCTCGGTATCCGCAATGCTTAACGGAGCAGGGCCCGCAGCAGCTTCTTGAGCCTCACGCCGAGCTCCTGCACCTCGTCCGCATCGCGCTAGCTCGCGGCCCCGAGCGCCGCCACCAGGTCCATGGCTCCCAAGGTCTCGTGGAGGCTACGCGGGGCGCGAGGGCGGTGTCGTCTCGCGATCGCGGTCGTCGTCGCGGTCGACCTCAGCAGGGACAGGAGCTGCCGCGAAGCGGCTTGGTCCAACCGGCGAGCCTCGATCCTGGGAAGCTCGCGTCGGCCGACGCGTCGCCTCGGCTCGTCGTGGTCGCCTCGCTCGCCGGCACCCTGAACCGCGCCGTCGCCCTCGGGGATGAGGAGGCGGCGCGGATCGTTCACGAGGCGATCGGTCGGCTGCTCGGCCTGGTGCCAGCACCGGAGAGGAGAGAAAGGTCGCGCCGACGGTAGCAAGCCGCATTGACGACGCGCCCGGATAGGACAGGTGCGGAGATCCGCGGAGAGCGAACCGTCTTGCCCTTGGCCGGCACTGTCGGAGATGGCGGCCGAGGTGGCACAGGACCGGAGCAGGCGAGAACCAGCGCCAGCAGGCCGAAAGCGAGCCATACGATGAGAGGATAGCCCGCGCAAAGCCATTCCGACCTGTCAAGAATTCCCCGCCAACGACCAGCAGTTGACATAACGTACAAAAAGTACGATCCACTGATCCGCCTACAAAAAAACCAACAGATCCAACGAGTTTACTCGATTGTTTAATATTGCCTACACCACGCTGGCAACACGCTCGTGCGACCGAGGGCCGCCTCGACCATGCGCGCGGCGTCCTCGTCCCCGCTGTCCTCCAGCACGCGGTGGGGTGCATGCGCAGGGGGCGAGTGTGCCTCAGAGAGGAGGGGGCGTGCCTCGGACGGGCGGTGGCGTGCCGGCGAGGGGCCGCGTCGGCGGATCGGGGAGGCTCGCGGCCCAAGCAGCCGTTGGCATGGTGCGCTCATCGAGCGAGGCTCCGTACAGGCGCGAGTTGCCGATGAAGACGATCCCCGTTCTCGCGGTCGCTGTCATGGGGCTTTGCATGGCCGCAGGGGCGGGTTGCCGTTCAGAAGAGAAGCCCAAAGGCCTCAACGGCTGGGATGGTGGGGTGCCTCCTGAACGGGAAGAGTGCACCGTGCAGACGTTGGACTGCTTCGACAGGTGCTACAAGCGGAAGGCGAGCCCCGCATGCATCGGGTGCTGTCGGGACCACGACTTTCTTTGCAGTACGCAGCAGAAATACTCCTACGATTTCTGCGAGGGCGGCCAGTAGCAGAAGGGCGTTATTCGCGCGTCGCTGCTCGCCGGCCCGACGCCGCTCAAGGACACGGGGGAGGTCGCGTCAGGTCGTATTCTGGGCCCGCAATGCGCCCTTCGCGCTCGACGCGGCAGCAATCGGCCTCGACCAGTCCGCGACGTGGGACTTCACGAACACGGATTTCGCGGGCCCGGGACCGATCATCGTCGCCGGCATGCGCGAGAACGCGTCGAACCCGAGCGCGCCCGTGAGCGGTCCTGGCGTAGGGCGTGCGCTCTTCCCGACGGGGGATAGCCCCCTTGAAGGGGCGGTCTGGTCGCTCGTCGCCCCCGGCAGCGGCGAGCTGCGGCGGCTCTACTTCCGCACGATGTTCGCTCTGAGCTCCCCCTACGCCGCGAGCACGGGACTCGAGGGGTTCTTCCTGATGACCGTGCGCGAGGTAACCGGCGGCACGCTCGGCCAGAGCACGATTGGCCTCCTGGCGGCGCAGAAGCCGACAAACCTCGACGAGGCCCTGTCGGTCCCGATGCGCTTCTCTCTCGGCGTCCTTACGCCAAACGGTCCTTCGTATCCGCAGACGTCCGGGCCGGAGCTCGCGCGCGGGACCTGGCACCAGATCGAGGCCTACTTCGTCGCGAACACGCCGGACCAGGAGGACGGCGTCGGGTGCGTCTGGCTCGACGGCGTCCTGATCGTCGAAAAGGCGGGCGTCAAGTGGGCGAACGGCGACTTCTACTGGTCGGAGGCCTCCTGGTTCGACCGGCGCATCGATGCCGCTTTCGGGGTGCCCGACGGCGGTCAGCACGTCGACCACGACCACCTCGAGGTCTTCTGGTCCCAGACGCGCGAGTAGCGCTGCGATTTTGCGACGATCACCTGTGGCGCGATGTTCGATGGGAACACCGCCATGACGCGATTGCCGGTGTGGAGCGCGCCCCGTCGCGCGCTCACCTCGAGCTCAGAGGTGAATGCCTTTGTGTGGGTGCTCATCCCACGCATGCAGTCGGTGGGAGCGACGCGCCTGCCGCACGTGGATCCCCGAAATCGGGCATCCGATGAGAGGATCTGCCGATTGTCAAGAAGAGTGAAGGAAATGCTCGCATGCGGTCGCTTGACAGCGCTCGATCGCCATGACAAGCCTGCCCGGAACGTTATGAGCGCCTCGGCGGCACTCAGCAGGACGTTGCGCAGGTCCTTGTGATGGCAACGTGATGACGGCGTGATGGCAAGCCGCGCCCGGCCCTTGCTGTTTCCGCGTTCGAAGGCCCCTGGAACCCGAGACTCAGCGTTGCCGAGGACCGCAGCGGAGGTCCGCTGTTCGTCCTCGGGCATCGTTCACTCTTGCTTTTGATACCACCATGCCAACCCATCAAGACAATCGTTCCAACATCGTGTCACGCCATGTTTCCTTGCGTCGCGCCTTGCATGCCCTGCTGCTGGGGTTGTCGGCCAGCGCCCTGGGCTGCGGCGACACAGCGCCGCCCGCAGAGCCGGTCGATCAGATATCGGAGCCCGTGATCGCCGGCGATCTGGCCAGCTCGCCCGCTCAGGGCCTGCGGGCGGCTCTGGACAAGTCGAAGGCGCCCTCGTGGGTTCCGAGCGACGTCTCCGACGTCCGCATCGTGATCAAGTTCCACGAGGGGACAGGGGTCCGGCTGCGCGGCGCGCAGCTCAACAGCGATGGTGTCGGCGCGCGCTCCAGCGCCGTGAACGCCGACGCGCTGCGGCGGGATCTGGCCAGCATCACCACGTTGCTCGCGGGTCGATCGGTCAAGCTCAAGCCGCTGTTTTCTCTGTCCGAGGCGCGGCTCGCGTCGCTCAAGAGCGCCGGCGAGCGGCGGACCTCGCGCCGGCTCCCGGAGCTCGCGCTCTACTTCGACGCCCCGTGGTCGGGGGGCTCGCGGAGCGAGCTGGTCGAGCTGGTGGAGGCGCTGAACGCCCACCCCAGCGTGGAGATCGCCTACGCGCAGCCGAAGCCCGAGCTCGCGGCCGCGCCGCCGGAGGCGAGCGCCGATCTCGTGGCCCTCGACGCGAACACGCCGGATTTCACGTCCCTGCAGGGCTACGTGGCCAACGACGCGAACGGCATGGGGGTGACCGTGGCTCGCTCGCTCCCAGGCGGCCGCGGCGAGAACGTCCAGATCATCGACGTCGAGCAACACTGGGTCCCCGATCACGAGGATCTTCCGGCGCCGTTCTTCTACGCACCCGCGGCGAATCCCGGCAACGCGACCCACGGCACCGCCGTGGCAGGCGTCATGGTAGGGCAGGAGAACGGCTTCGGCGTGACCGGCGTCGCGCCGCTGTCGGGCGTCGGTTACGCGAGCTGGGTGGACATCGGGGTCGGGCCGGCGATCGCGCTCGCCGCCGCGCAGCTCGACCCTGGCGACGTCGTGCTCATCGAGGTGCACGCGTCCGGCCCGACCACGGTCAGCTGCAGCTGCAACCACGGCCAGTGCAACTACGTTCCCATGGAGTTCTTCTCGGCCGAGTTCGACGCGATCCAGACAGCGACGGCCAACGGGATCATCGTGGTCGAGGCGGCCGGCAACGGCTCGGTGGATCTGGATGACCCGACGTACGGAGGTGTCTTCGACCGGTCCGTCCGGGACTCCGGCGCCTTGATGGTGGGCGCGAGCCTCTCGACCTCGCGCAGCCCGACGTGTTACAGCAACACCGGCGACCGCGTGGACGTCCATGCCTGGGGAGAGAACGTGGTCACGACCGGAGGCGCCGGTGAGCTCTACAGCGGAACGCTGGGCGCGCGGGACACCTATACCGCGGGCTTCTCCGGGACGTCGAGCGCCTCGGCGGTCGTGAGCGGCGCGGTGGCCGTGGTGCAGAGCGTCGCGCAGCAGGCGGCGGGGCCGCTCACGCCGCAGCAGCTCCGCGATCTGCTCGTGAATAGCGGAAAGCCGCAGCAAGGCGAGCTGAGCCGCGAGATGGGCCCGCTCCCGGATGTCGCCGCGGCGGCGTCGCTGGCGGCCGATCCCGGGAGCTGCGGCGACAACGTCTGTTCGGCGTTCGAAAGCTGCCAGTCGTGTGAAGTGGACTGCGGCCCGTGCTCGACCTGCGTGCCCTCGGGCTGCGAGGCTTCCACGCAGGTGACGCTTCCTTATGTGATCAACGGTTCTGTCGATTCGTGCGTGTTCTTCACGGGCCCGGGCTCGAACCTGAACTCCTGGAACATGACGACCGTCGAGCTCAACGGGGTCAGCTTCCTGAACACGTGGGTCGCGTCCTCGAATTACCCCCCCACCTGCGACGGCGGATACTATCTGCGTCTGGACGGCGACTTCGGCTGGTCTCACATCGAAGTGAATTGAGAGCGCCTCTCAAGACCACTCGTCGCCAGGCCGCCGAGGCCGGCACATGCGGTCGTCGGCGCACGGGCTCCCGCACGTGGGGCGCAGGGACTCGAGATCCGCGAGATCGCGGAGCCAGCCTCGCGGGATTCGCTCCGCGATCTCCCTGTAATAATTGACGCCCAATAGCACCGGTGGAGGATCCACCGGCATGCCGAGGTGCTCGAGGATCTTTGTGATCGTGGCGCGCTCGGTGATCGCACAGAGGATGCGGATCCGCGCGTGGCACTTTCGGCACCGAGTTACATCGATTTCGAACGTTCGGCGCAGAAGTGTAGCCCACGGGAGGCGCCCTGACTTCGCGAGCAACACCCCACCGAAGAGCCGATCCCAGTGGTGCACCGTGATGATGTTGAAGTCGACCTCCACGCCATCGGCGATCTTTGGCGACACATCGCTCTCTGCGTCAGCGGCGACAGAGCGAGGAGTCGGCGAAGGTGCCAAGGAAAGCGGCGCGGCGAAGGGTGAGCCGGTAGCGGAAACGGTTGTCAAGCAACAGTAACTTTTACTGACGCTCTACACCCCATAACTCCAGTCGTTGGGCCGGAAGAGTGCGGAGACGCAGGCACGATCCCGAAACAGGCGGCAGCGCATCGAAGGGCCCGGCAACAGGGCGGCGAGCGAAGGAGAATCCCTCGGCGCTGCGCCGCCTGGCCAGGCGCCGACCCCGATCGGTGATGCCGCGGGCCCTTCACCGCGGGCGACGCGACGGCAGAGGGCGCCCCGTTGGGCCACACCGGAGTCGCCGTCGGCGGCGAAACAGGCGAAAACCATGAAAATCTCTACTGTTTCCGGCGACCGCTCGTCTCGACCGGTTTTTCTGGCGGGATTTCTGACACGCGGCGCTAGCCGAGCGCCAGCGAGGCGGCCGCGGGGCGGAGGCCCTCGATCAGGGCCACGCGATAGCGGTGTCGCGCCGCGGAGAGGCGCAGCGCCTCGCCCTCGTCCGCGAGCGACGCCGCGGCCATCGCTGCGTGACCCAGACGCAGGAGCGTGTAGGCGAGGAGATACGCCGGCAGGCGCCGCTCCGGATCATCGCCGGAGCGGCGCCGGTACCGCTCCAGGAAGGCGCGCCGGGCGCCTCGCGGCATCCGCCACTCGACGATGGCGCCGGCGAGATCCCAGGCGATGTCCGTGGGGCCAGGGAGGAAGTGATCGTCGCCGTGCCCGCAAGCGTCCACCTTGACCAGCTCGCCCGCGGCGGACCTGCGCCACTCGTGGGGATCCATCCTGCCATCGACGATCACCGGACGCGCGAGCTCCAGGTGGAGCTCACCCGGGAGCTCCCTCCGCATCTCCAGCGAGAAATTGGTGCGTGCCATGGCAATGAGCTCGTCGGCCGCAGGGCCCGGCACCGGGAAGGCCGAGGCGCGAAAGGCGCAGTAGTCGGCGAGGCGCTCGAGCTCCGCTGCGGACAGGTCATCGGCCTGGAGCGGGCGGCCAGGGAGCCATGGATACGAGCAGAATCCCTGGCCCTCGTCGCGCGGCTCTGGCCCAAAGCCGGCCCGGAAGACGCCTTGAGCCCGCTCCAGACACTCCGCCCCGTAGCGGCCCATCCCTTCGAACTTGAGGATCCGGCGTTCGTCCCGGGAAAGGTATTTGAGGCGCTCCATGGACGTCCAGGAGGGCGGCCAGCGCGATTCGTCCTCATAGCAGCGGCGGCGCCACGCCCCGGCGCCGATGGGCTCGCCCGCGTCGCCGGGGAGCTGCGCCCCGCCCTCGGCGCGCTCCGAGCGGAAGGACCGCCAGCGGCGCGCGCCTTCCGGCGCGACGAGCGCGTCGGGATCGGGCGCGCGGGAGCCGAGGAAAACGATGCTGGCGCGCGGGACGCCCGCGCGGACCAGGGCGTCTCCGGCGGCGAGGAACGAGGAGCCGCTGAGGCCCGGCCCCTCGTCGACGACCCAGAACCGCGCTCCCTCGGCGATGCCGTCCTCGACCCAGCGGATCTGCCCGGTGTCGAGCTCGACGCGGCGGTCGTAGGGATGACCTGACGGACGCACGGTGGTGCGGCCGGCCCGGATCCCCTGCCCGCGGAGCGCCGCGGCCGTCACCGCGCTCAGCGTCGTGCCGATGCTGCGGATACCGACGACCCGGACCGGCGCCGGCGGGGACGCGAGCCGCTCGGCCAGCCGGGCGAAATCGAGCGGGTGGAGCGCGTAGAACGAGAACCCCTCGGGCGGCGACGTCGAGACGATCGCCGGGACCTCGACGGCCGTGAGGGCCTCGGGCGTGGCCAGACGTCTGGCCGTCCGTGGCCAGACGTCTTGCTGTCCGTGGCCAGATGTCCGGCCGCCCGCGATCGCGAGCGCGCCCGCGCCGTCACCGCGGATCAGCGCGGCGGCGAGATCGTCGGTGAGCTGCGCCAGCGCCGAGGCGCCCTCCGCGCCGGCGTCGGCGAGGAGAGACTCGAGCTCGCCAGCGCGGATCAAGGCGCTGAGCACGACGTCGCGAGGGCGCTCCGCGCCTCCGGGGCCGGCGATCGCCCGGAGGTCACCCGCGAGCTCGTCGACGAGCCGCCGCCCCGGGACGTCGCGGCGGCCGCTGCGGAACACGTACATGCGGTATCCGGAGCTGTCGTCCATGGCGGGCTCCACGCCTCACCGCTGCGCGACGCGCGACCCGCGCCGCTCGCGGGCCTTCCCAGCGGTAACGTCATGGAACCGGCTCGTCAAGCCATCGGCCTCGTGCGTGCAGGGGAGCGACGGGCCTGACTCGGTCGTGGCTGGGGGCGGCAGCGCGAGCGGCTCCGGCGCCATCGCCGTCGATAACTTCGCTCAGCGCGGGCCGCCGGCCGCGAACGCAAAATCGATGTGCACGTGCTCGTCGTGCCGCCACCACACCGGGCCGCGGGGAATCGCCCCTGCGAGCGAGCCCAGCTTGCGGCCTGCGGGGCTCGCGAGCAGCAGCGGCACGTACTCCGGCGCGAGGATGATCCGCTGGATCCGGAGCTTCCTTGGCCTGGCCTTCTCGTCCAGCGCCGACAGGAGCCGCGCGAGATCGTCGAAATCGATCGTCAGCTCGCCCCAGCGGCCCTGTGCGTCGAACTCGAGGCCATAACCGAGCTTGTTCCAGGGATAGGTCGACACATCCGCGGGCCGCCCCGCGCCGTCGCGCAGCGGGACGAAGATATCGACGCTGAGCCCGTTCTGGTGCGTGCGGTGCGGCCAGAACGGGCCGCCATCGCGGTGGCCCGTCTCCCCCACGACGAAGCGCCGCCCTGGCCTGGCGGCCGCGCACGCGGCGAACGCCTCTTCCAGCGCGTCGCGAACCGCGCCGTGCACGTACTGGCGCCCGAGGCTGGCGCCCAGGTAGGAGTAGGTCACATGGCCAGGCCCCGAGGGGCGGAGCGGGTGCCCGTGCAGCAGCCGGCCGCGCGCGGGACTGCCAGCGCTCTCGGACGGCGCCGCGCCGTCGAGCCAGACGCGGCCGTGCGCCACGACGAGGGGCGCGACGAGCAGGAGACCGGCGGCGACCGCGAGTCGCTTCCACGCCCGACGGGACGCGCTCGTCGCTCGCGGAGCCACAGCGGGCGGCGCGCCCCGAAGGACCTGGAGGAGCTTCACCCCGGCCGGCCTCCTGGAAGATCGATCACGTCGTTCAAGGGAGAAACGAACCATCAAGCGCGCCAAGAGGAGTTCCAACTTCTGGCGTTCTGGTGCCTCGGCAGCTCACCATTCGGCGTCTTTCAGGCAGTATCAACCGATTTGTGGGATCGGGAGGTCATCGCGCCCCAAGAGACGCGACCGACCGACCGCGCGCCCCCGCCCTGTGCAAGACTGCGCGCCGATGCCGTACGACCATCTCCTCGGGCGCGTGGTGACCCTGCCGGTACGGCGGTTCGGCCCGCCGGGCGCCTTCCTTTCGGCCGATCCAGACGACCTTCGCCCGGACGCGCCGGTGCTCCTCTTGCCACGCAGCGAGGTGCCCGAGGGCGCCAGGGAGGGGGACGAGCTCGAGGTCTTCGTGTACCTCGACTCGGAGGATCGCCCCATCGCCACCACGCGCCGGCCGAAGGTCATGCTGGGCGAGGTCGCCTTCCTGGCGGTCACCGACGTCGCGCCCTTCGGCGCCTTCGTCGACTGGGGCCTGCCCAAGGAGCTGCTCGTCCCCTGCGCGGAGCAGACCCGCGACCCGCTGGTCGGCCAGCGGCACCCGGTGGGGCTGCTCGTGGACAGGACCGGCCGCCTCGCGGGGACGATGCGCGTGAGCGAGATGCTGCGCGACCAGGGCGAGTTCGATCTCGACGAGTGGGTCGAGGGTGAGGCGTGGCGCAACGAGCCGGGGATCGGCCTCTTCGTCATCGTCGAGCGCAGGTTCGTCGGCCTGCTCCCCGCCGACGAGCCGCACGCGCTCTCCCGCGGCCAGGCGGCGCGGTTCCGCGTGACGAGCGTGCTGCCCGACGGGAGGATCGAGCTCTCGCTCCGCGGTCACGCGCACGAGGAGGTCGAGAGCGACGCGCAGGAGATCCTCGCGCGGCTCTCGCGCCCGGGCGCGCCGAGGGTCGGCGATCGCTCGAGCCCGGAGGAGATCCGGGCGCTCTTCGGCCTGAGCAAGAAGGCGTTCAAGCGGGCCGTGGGCCGCCTGCTGAAGGAGCGCGCCGTGGCGATCGACGGCGAGGGGTTCCTCGTCAAGAACGCGCGCTGAGCCGGGCGGAAGACGGAAGCGGAATGGAGACGCGGCGCCCCGCGGCGGACGCCGCGCGCGGGCGACGGCTACCGATCCCTCGCGCACCGGGCGCCAAGACCGTAATAGCGCTCGGCGGGTTTGCCGGGGAGGCGATGGGATGTCGTGAGGTTCTCGATATCGTCGTCGAAGCCCCCGCCGCGCATGACGCGCTCGGAGCCGGCGGTCAGGTTCGCGCAGTTGTCGCAGAGGTCGCAGCGCTGCGATGAGATCGGGTACTCGTCGCTGTACCCGTCCAGCGTCCACTCCCACAGGCTCCCTGCCAGGTCCGCCTGCCCCCACTTTCCATCCCCGGAGGTCGCCTCGTCACCGATCGATCTGGACCCGACTGGCAGGAGATCGGCGATCGTGCAGGGGCGGCCCGACGCTTCCGTGTACCCGTAGCAGCCGAAGACCGCACGGTCCTCGTCGGCCGTATCGCCCCACGGATAGCTTCGCTCCTCGTCGCCGCCCACCGCCGCGTAGCTCCACTCGGCCTCTGTCGGCAATCGCCCGCCGTCCCATACACAGAAGGCCATCGCCTCGTGCCAGGTGATGCAGTTCATGGGGCGGCGCTCGTCGTCATCCGATTCAACCGTGTCGCTCCACGTCGAGCAGCGCGCCCCGAGAGCGCTGCACGTGTCGCGATCGGGAGGGGTGCACTTTCGGGGCCATCGACGAGATTGGGCCGCCCCCTGCGCCCGCGCCGCTGCCGCCGTCGCCGTTCAGCCCGCATCCCCCCGCCTCACCGCCGCTCCCGGCCGCCGCGCCCTCTCCGCCGCTCCCGGACGCTGCACCCTCACCACTGCTCCCGGCCGCCGCGCCGCCGCCGCTCCCGGACGCCGCGCCCTCACCGCCGCCGGGCTTGTACCGCTCCCAGTCCGCGCCGATGAGGTCCGAGCATCCGGCGGCGACGAGCGCTCCCACCCCGCCGATCCAACCAGCTTTCGCCCAGGTTCCACCCATGACCCGACAGCGTCACCCCCTTCGTTCACCGCTGTCAAGCCGCTCCCGGCCGGCCGCCTGCGTCGAGGGATCCCCTCGCCGCAGCTCGGCCGGCGGCCGCGACGCGAGGGCTACTCGAGCAGGCTGCGCAGCATCCAGGCGGTCTTCTCGTGGACCTGCAGGCGCTGGGTGATCAGATCGCAGGTGGGCTGATCGTTGGCGTTCTCGGCCACGGGGAAGAGCTCACGCGCCGTGCGCGCGACCGTCTCGTGGCCCTCGACGAGGCGCTTGATCATGTCCGTGGCCTTGGGGACGCCGTCGTCCTCCTTGATGGTCGAGAGCGCGACGAACTGCTTGTAGGTCCCCGGCGCGGGGAGGCCGAGGGCCCGGATGCGCTCGGCGACCAGGTCCACGGCGAGCGCCAGCTCGTTGTACTGCTGTTCGAACATGAGGTGGAGCGTCTGGAACATGGGCCCCGTGACGTTCCAGTGGAAGTTGTGGGTCTTCAGATAGAGCGTGTACGTGTCAGCGAGGACGCGTCCCAGCCCCGCGCCGATCAGCTCGCGGTTCTTGGCGTCGATTCCGATATTGATCTCCATCATGTCTCCTCTCGTAGTTCGTGTGCCCTTCGTTCGATGGGCCGAATCCGGCGCCGGGAGCGCCCTCCGTGCGGCGCCCTCCGAACCCGGTCGTAGCGGGCCGCCAACGTTCGTCCTCGCGACCGCCGCGTCAATCGGTTCGTCCCCTGCTCTCTTCCCCTAGGAGGACGCCAGCGGGGCAGACCCGCACAGGAGACGGGCCCAGATCGGCGTTTTCGGCGCACAGGCGTACTCTTGTACGCCGAGCACCGAAAACGTCGAGGTGGGCCCGTATCCGAAGCGGGTCTGCCCCCCACCTAGGCTTCGCCGATGCTGCGCATCGACATCACATCGATCGGGCGCAGGCCGAGCAGCGCATACGATTGCTCCCAGCGCTGGTCCGCCGCCACGTCGAACAGGATCCGCTCGTCGAGCGCCACGGGCAGCCACGCGCCCGCGGCGATCTCTCGCTCGAGCTGGCCGGGCCCCCAGCCGCTGTAACCGAGGAGCACCGTCCTGCGCCGCGGGTCGGCGGCGGCCGTGCCGCGCACCGCGTCGGCCGCGAGCGTGTCGAACGCGCTGCGGGACGACGTGACCCGCACCCGGGAGCCCACCGGGATCACGCCCGTCTCCTCGGCCCCGAGCGCCGGATCGAGGCACAGGATCCACCCCGAGCTCGGCTGGACCGGCCCGCCGAGGTAAACCGGCGCCGGGTCCTTCAGGTCGTTGCCATAACCCGCGAACGACAGGAGCTCCCCCAGCGTCATCGGCGCCGGCCTGTTCACCACGAACCCCAGCGCCCCGCCCTCGCTGTGCACCGCGAGGAGCACGACCGTCCGGTCGAAGTTCGGATCACCGAGCGGCGGCGACGCGATGAGGAACCCTGGGGCCAGCACGCTCGCTTCGCTGTTCATCGGCGATCCTCCCTCGCAACGGTCAACCGGTCACTGCGTCCCGCACGAACCCGTCCGCCGCGGCGGGGGCTGGACGGGGAGTCGCCCCCACCTTACTCCCGTGTGCCGTGACAGGCGATTGGGATCTCCCTCCAGCGCCGGCGAGGCGGGTATAGTGGCGCCATGTACACCGTCGGCGTCCGCGATCACATCATGGTGGCCCACAGCCTCAAGGGCGTGCAGTTCGGCCCTGCGCAGCGCCTGCACGGCGCGACGTACACGGTCAGCGTGGAGGTGGAGCGCGAGGAGCTCTCGCCCCTCGGCCAGGTGGTCGAGACGAGCGCGCTGCGGGACAGCCTGCGCGCCGTGCTCGCCGAGATCGACTACCGGAACCTCGACGAGCACCCCGCGTTCGAGGGCAAGCGCTCGACGCCGGAGCTCATCGCGCGCTACATCCACCGCGAGCTCGGCCGCAAGCTCCCGGTGAGCGCCGGCAGCGCCCTCACGATCACGCTGAACGAGTCCCCCCTCGTCTGGGTGCGCTACCGCGCGCCGCTCCGGGGCGCCTCGGTCATGCCGACCGAGCTGGCCTGAGCGCCGGCCGTCTCCGCTTGGCACGCGGCCCTGCCCGCGGCAAAAGAGCGCGCCGATGACCGAGCCGGTCCGCACAGCGCCGATCGTCCTGAGCTTCCAGGGCGGCACCCTCCGCATCGAAGGCCTCGCCCCGCGCCCGGCGCTCGAGGCGGCGCCTGCGCTCGACAGCAGCGCGCTGCCATCGAACGCGGGCGAGCGCGCGGACGAGCCCGACGGCGGCGACGCCGGCGATCCCGCCGAGGGCGCGCCGCTCGACCCCGCGTGCCTGCCCGCGTCCTGCCGCTGGGACGCGCGGGAGCGCGTCTACCGCGTGCCGGCGATCGACTACGCCGAGCTCGTCCTGAGGCTCCGCGCCCGCGGCGTCCCGTTCACCGACGCCGCCCGCAAGTACGAGGCGCTCCCGCTCGCGCCGCTCGCCAAGCACGACCCGTTCCCCTACCAGCGCGAGGCGCTCGACGCCTGGGCCGGGCGGCGCAGCCGGGGCGTTGTCGTGCTCCCGACGGGCGCGGGCAAGACGTTCGTCGCGACGCTCGCGATCGCCGCGCGGCAGCGCAGCGCGCTCGTGGTCGTCCCTACCCTGGATCTCCTGAACCAGTGGTACGACGGGCTCTCCGCCGCGTTCGGCGTCCCGATCGGCCTGCTCGGCGGCGGTTACCACGACGTCCTCGACCTGACGGTGACCACGTACGACTCCGCGCACGCCCACATGGACAGGCTCGGCGCCCGGTTCGGCCTCGTGATCTTCGACGAGTGCCACCACCTGCCGAGCCCGTCGTACGCGCTCGCCGCGAAGATGTGCCTCGCGCCCTTCCGCCTCGGCCTCACCGCCACGCCCGAGCGCGCCGACGGACGGGGCTACGACGACCTCATCGGCCCGATCGTCTTCCGCCGGGAGATCACCGAGCTCTCCGGGCAGTACCTCGCGGCCTACGACGTCGTCCGGCTCGAGGTGCCGCTCTCGGACGACGAGCGCGCCGCGTACGAGGCGGCGCGCGCCGTGTACATCGGCTTTCTGCGCGCGAACGGCATTCGCATGCCCGAGGGGTGGGGCCAGTTCATCCTGCTGAGCTCGCAGTCCGACGCCGGCCGCCGCGCCTTCGAGGCGTACCGCCGCCAGCGCAGCCTCGCGCTGTGCGCGCCCGGCAAGATCGACGTCCTCGCCCGGCTGCTCCACGCCCACCGCGCCGATCGCACCCTGGTCTTCACCGAGGACAACGCCACGGTCTACCAGATCTCGCGGCAGTTCCTGCTGCCGGCCATCACCCACCAGACCAAGGTGAAGGAGCGCAGCGCCATCCTCGACGCCTTCAACCGCGGCGCGCTGTCCGCGGTGGTCACCTCGAAGGTGCTGAACGAGGGGGTCAACGTGCCCGAGGCGAACGTGGCGATCGTCCTGTCGGGCAGCGGCTCGGTACGGGAGCACGTCCAGCGGCTCGGCCGCATCCTGCGCCGGAGCGAGAACAAGACGGCGATCCTCTACGAGCTCGTGGCCCTCGGCACGAGCGAGCAGCGGGTGAGCGACAAGCGCCGGGAGCACATTGCTTACCAGTGACCTCGTCCGCGTCCGCCGCCGGGGCGGGATGGTCGTGCCGCAGTACCTCCGCGGGGCGGCCGCCGAGCGCCTGCTGCCGGTCGCGCGGGCGTACCTCGACATCCTCTCGCAGCGCGTCGGCGAGCGCCGCGACGACGTCGAGGCCGCGCTCGACGCCATCGAGGTGCCCGCGCGGGATCGCGTGGCCTCGCTCGGCCTGAGGAAGGTGCTCGAGGACGGCTGCGAGTACGAGGTGCAGGAGGGCGTCGATCCCGAGGCGCTCCGGCGCGAGCTGTTCCACGCGGCGGCGGCGGCGCACCGCGCCCTCGACGTCCGCGCCCGCTTCGACCGGGCCGCCGTGCTCGACGAGGTGGCCGCCCGGCTCGGCACGACGCCCGCCGCGATCGAGGCGGGCCTCTACGCCGACCTGCGCGGCGCCGAGATCCTCCGGCGCGCGGCCGCGGACGCGCCCGAGATCGTGCTGGATCGGTACAACCTGGCGCTGGCGCAGTCGATCATCCTCCGGGCGACGCAGGTGACGATCCGCATCGAAGGGGAGAGCGCCCAGCGCTACCGGCGGATCTTCCGGGCGGCGCGCTTTCACGGGCTCATCCACGTGGTCCAGGGCGATCCGGTCTCCGGCTACACGATCGCGCTCGACGGCCCGTTCAGCCTGTTCGACGCGGTGCAGCGGTATGGCTTGCGGCTCGCGATGTTCCTGCCGTCGGTGCTCTCGTGCGCCTCGTTCCGGCTGCGCGCCGACCTGCGCTGGGGGCGCGACAAGGAGCCGCTCGCTGTCGAGATCGGCCCGGCGGACGGCCTCCTGTACCACGGGCGCGAGCTCGCGGAGACGACGCCCGAGCTGGACGCGTTCTGCGAGGGGTTCAGGAAGCTCGGGTCGCCCTGGACCGTGTCGCCGAACGAGCGGCTGTTCGCGCTGCCCGGAGAGGTGGTGTGCGTCCCTGACCTTGTGTTCCTGAACGCGGAGACCGGGGAGGAGGTGTACCTCGAGGCGTTCGGGTTCTGGAGCCGGGACGCGGTGTGGCGGCGCGTCGAGCTGATCCGGAAGGGGTTTCCGGCGAGGATCCTGCTCGCGGTCGGCAAGCAGCTCCGCGTGAGCGAGGAGGTGCTGGGCGACGACGAGGCCGGGGAGATCTATGTCTACCGGGCGACGATGTCGCCGAGGGCGGTGCTGGCGCGGCTGGACGGGAAGCGCGGGGGGGCGTGAGCCGCTGCGGAGTTTCGCTGCCCGGCTCACCTCGACCGCGTACACTGCCCTCCGACGCCTGGAGGTCTCCAATGCGAACGGTGGACGAGCTCGTCGAAGAAGTCCGGAGCTTCCCTGTAGCGGATCGCTTGCGGCTCGTGGAGCGGATCGTCCACGAGATCGCGAACGCTTCGGCGGACCTGCGGGAGGCATCGCTGCCCCGCCCGAAGGTCTCGCCTCTCGGCTGGCTCGCCGACGATCCCGAGCTCGCCGACGAGCTGGAGAAGCTCACGGCGGATGCACGCGCTCGGGGTCGGGCGAGGGGGCTCGACGATGAGAACCCTCGTTGACACGGACATCTGGTCCGAGATCTTCAAGGGGAAGAACGCGACGGTCCTCGCCAGGGCGGGCGACTACCTCTCGCAGCACGGGCGCTACACGTTGACGGCCGTGACGGTCTTCGAGGTCATCCAGGGCCTGCAGCACGTGCAGCGCGCGAGCCGGATCGACGCGTTCCGCGAGATGCTCGAGGACATCGAGGTGCTCGAGCTCGATCAGCGATCCGCCGACCTTGCGGGGGTCATCTACGGCGAGCTCCAACGGACCGGTCGCGGGATCGACGTTGGTGACGCCCAGAACGCCGCAATTGCCCTCTGCCACCGCGTTGGCGTCGCGACCGGAAACACGCGGCATTACGCCCGCGTCCAGGAGCTGGGCTACCCGCTCATCCTCCAGAACTGGCGAGAGCCGCCATCGTGAGCCGCTCGCTGCAGGGATGGGAACCGCGAGCCGCCAAACTCGACGTTCTTTGACGGAGCAGCCGCGAGGCCCGATGCGTCTGCGCGCTGCACACGGCCGCGCGAGCGCCGCCGAGCGCTTGCCCTCGCCGCCCCTACTCCTACTCCACCGTCGCGTACGCCGGCGTCCACGCCCGCTTCCCGTCCGGCCGCGTGATCCGCGCCCGCACGTAGCGCTCCCCGCCGCGGAGCCGGTAGGTCGCCCGCCCCGCCGTGGGCTGCTGCCGCTCCAGCACGCGCCCGCTCCGCCCGACGAACTCGACAACCGCGCCCGCCGCCACAGGCCAGACCGAGAAGGCGTCCCCGGCGATCGCGATCCTCCGCAGCCTCGCCCCGGACGACGCATAGAGCCGTCCCCCGGCGAGCGCGCTGCAGATCGCGGCGCGCGACGCCTCCCGCGAGAAGACCTCGATGAACCCGCGGCCGGGCCCCGCGGGCGGCGCGCCCGACCCGGCCATGAGCTGGTGCAGATCGTCCACCGCGACGCCGACGATCCCCCCTCCCGCGGCGCCGCGCACCGTCAGCACCGCATCCCATAGCGCCTCGTGCGACGGGCGCGTCGCGTCGCCGTCCGTGTACACGTACGGGTGCCCGCTGTGGATCTCCAGGAGCTCCGCCGCAGGCGCCGCCAGGAGGTCGCCGGCGGATAACGACCAGTCGAAATTCGGATGATTGATGAGCGCCACGCCCCCCTCCGCCCGCACACGCCCGATCGCCCACTTCAGCGCCTCCCCCTTGGTCAGGAAGGCGCCCCCGCCGATCGTCGCCCGCGTGCAGAGCGCGTTCACGTGCACGGGCTTCCCCTCTGCCCACATCGTGACCTCTTCGCCGGGGATCACGGCGAAATTCGACGCCGACGACGGGTCCTGGAACATCGCAGGATCGACGCGCTGGTTGTGGTCTGTCAGCGCCACGAAGGAATACCCGTTCTCGCGGTACCAGCGGACGACGTCGCGCGGCTCGCTGTCCCCATCGCTCAGGGACGTGTGGGTGTGGATGTTCCCGCGCTGGAACACCTCCACGTCGAGCGCCCTCTCGAAGCGCGGGCGGCCCGGCGGTCCTTCCCCTCCGTGAGCAGAGCGCGAGACGAGCGAGGCGCGCTCCGCCCTGCCGGCGAGCGCGAGGAGCGCCGCTGCGCCGATGAACAGGAGAGCACTCCAGCGTCCGCGCATGTTCATTGCGATGAAAAGGAGAGTATACAGAACGCCAGGGCCGCGGCCAATTCGCAGAGAGCGCGCCCGCGCTTCCGCCGCCGCGCGTTATCTCTCCCGCTCTCCGGCGCGCGCGAGGTGGTGCGCGCGTGCGCGCGCCCGCCTCCTCTTCAAATTTTAATTACCCCGGTGCACCGGCGTCCGGCGGCATACTGCGCCCGTGACGCCCCCCCTCCTCGCGCTCGTCATGATCGTCAAGGACGAAGCCCCCTCCATCCGTGAGACCCTCGCCTCGGCCAGGCCCCACGTCGACCGGTTCACCCTCCTCGACACCGGCTCCACCGACGGCACACAGGCCCTCGCGCGCTCCGTCATGGCGGGCGTCCCCGGCGATCTCGTCGAGGAGCCCTTCGTCGACTTCGGCGCGACGCGCAGCCGCGCCCTCGACCTCGCGGGCGACGCGGCCGTGTTCACCCTCATGCTGAGCGGCGACGAGCGCCTCGTCGCGGGTGACGCGCTCCGTCGCTTCTGCGAGGAGCGCCGCGACGCGTCGGGCCCGGGGCACGGCGCCTACCACGTCCGCGTGCACTACGGCGATTCCGTCTACGACTCCGCCCGGCTCGCCCGCGCCTCGGCCGGGTGGCGCTACGTCGGCGCCACCCACGAGGTGCTCTCCAAGGAGGGCGAGCCGCCCCCCTCGATCCGCGTCCCCGACGCCCACATCGTCCACGACCTCTCTCGCCGCGACGCCGCCGCCCAGACCCGGAGGTGGCAGCGCGACCTGGAGCTGCTCTCCGCCGCGCTGGCCCGATCCCCCCGCGACGGCCGCGCCGCCTTCTACCTCGCGCAGACGCTGGAGTGCCTCGGCCGGCACGCGGAGGCGTTCGAGGCCTACGAGCGGCGCGCCGCGCTCGGCGGCTGGCAGGAGGAGGTCTACGAATCGCTGTTCCGCATGGCGCGCACCGCCGCCGCGCTCGGGCGCCCCTGGCCGGAGGTGCAGCAGCGCTACCTCGACGCCCACGCCCACAGCCCGCACCGCGCCGAGCCGCTCTTCGCCGTCGCCTGGCACTGGTACGGGCAGCGGTGCTGGCCGCTCACCTACCTCTTCGCCTCCCGCGGCGCCGCCCTCCCCTTCCCCGCCCAGGCCACCCTCTTCGTGGACGCCGAGGTCTACGAGCACAAGCTGCTCGACCTCGTCGCCACCAGCGCGTTCCACGTCGGCGAGCTCGCCGCCGGCGAGGCGGCGCTGCGCAAGGCCCTCGCGCGCCGCCCCGGCGATCCGCGCCTGCTCGGGAACCTCGCGTTCTACGCGCCCGCGAAGAAGCGCTGACGCGCCGCGCTCGCCGCCGCTCAGGCGCCGTCGTCGTCCTTCCTGATCCAGCCCTTGCGGCGATAGTATGTGAGCAGCCCGACGACGCTCGCCAGCATCAGGCACCATACGAGCGGATAGCCGTAATACCAGTCGAGCTCCGGCATGTTGTACGGCGAGCTCTCGTGGTGGAAGTTCATCCCGTAGATGCCCGCAATGGCGGTGACCGGGAGGAAGATGGTCGAGATGATCGTGAGCACCTTCATGATCTCGTTCATCTTGTTCGATATCCCGGAGAGGTGGAGATCCATGAGGCCGGAGCTCAGCTCGCGGTAGGTCTCGACCATGTCCATCAGCTGCACCGCGTGATCGTACGTGTCGCGCAGGTAGAGCCGCGTGTCCTTGGAGATCATCGGGTTGTCCTCGCGGAGCAGCGCGTTGACGAGATCGCGCTGCGGCCAGATGGCGCGCCGGAGCGTGAGCAGATCCCGCTTCAGGTCGTGGATCGGCTTCGACATCCGGCGCTTGGCGTCGATCACCTCGACCTCCAGGTCCTCGATGTGCTCGCCGAGCCGCTCGAGCACCGGGAAGAAGCCGTCGACCACCGCGTCGAGCAGCGCGTACGCCAGGTAATCGGCGCCCCGCTCCCGGATCGTGCCCCGGCCGGTGCGGATTCGCTCCCGCACGGCCTCCATGACGTCCCAGTCGGCCTCTTCCTGCACCGTCAGGACGAACGATTTGCCGACCAGGATGGCCAGCTGCTCGGTGCGCAGCACGCAGCGCTCGTTGACCTGCGCCATCCGCGCGATGATGAGGACGTGCTCGCCCCCGTAGACGTCCGCCTTCGGCCGCTGGGGCACGTTGACCATGTCCTCCAGCGCGAGCGGGTGGACACGGAAGATCTCGCCCAGCCGCTCGAAGGTCCCCTTGTGCCCGAGCCCCCGGACATCGACCCACGTGATGGAGGGCCGGTCGTCCGTGAGGTAGGGGATGCACTCGTCGACGCTCTGGATCTCCTTCTCGGACACGACCTCGGCGTCGTAGTCGATGACGAAGATCTTCGGCCGCTGCGTCTCCTCGATGACGAGCGTTCCGGGCGGCGACGCCGGCGGCGGCTCGTGCACGAGCCGGGCGCGCCTGGGCCGCATCGTCGTCCGGTCGGGGTCGGCCCTCTCCTGGACCCAGGAGGCGCGCGACTGCGGCGCGCTGCTGCGCCGCGACTCGGGGGGTAAGGTGGTGCTCGTCACGGGGGCGTGATGGTAGACCAAGATCGCGTGGCATCGAGCGCGGGATGACGCGGGATGATACGCGAGAGCGAGCGCGCTCTCCCGCTCGCTCCGCGGCGCCGGGTGGCGTATGCTGATCGGGCCGCGGAGGGGAGTTGCTGGTCGGGCCGCGGCGGGGAACGGGCGCTCGCAGGGCCGCCTCTTCCTCCCTGTTCCTGCTGGCCGGGGCAGCGCGCGACGCGCGCCGGCCTGCGCCTCGCGCCGCCGCGCGCCCTGCCCTTCCGGATGCCCATGGGAACGACCCTCGACATCGCGATCGGCCTCGTCAGCGTCTTCTTCCTGCTCAGCGTCCTCTGCTCGGCCATCCACGAGGCGCTCGCCGGCGTGCTCCGGCTGCGCGCGCTCAACCTGGCGCAGAGCATCGAGATCATGCTGGCCGACAGCGAGCTCGACGCGCACGTGAAGCAGTCGCCCGGCGCCGCCGACACCGCCGCCCCCAAGAGCTCCCCGCTGGAGCAGGTCATGAGGCGCGCGGCGCGGCGCGCTGTCGAATTGGTGCGCACCCGGGTGATGCCGGGACCGCTCCCGAGCCCGCTCGCGGCGAAGCTCCGCGAGCACCCGCTGATCAAGGATCTCAAGTACGGCTGGGTAGGGCCGTCCTACATCCCGTCGCACGCGTTCGTGGCCGCGCTCATCGACACCCTGCGGCAGGTCCCCTGGCCCGACGGCGCCGCGGCGCTGCCCCCGCAGGCCGGCGCCGCACCTTCGCAGACCGGCGCCGCGCCTGCGCCGGCGGGCGACGCCGCTTCCGCGCCCCCGCAGCAGGCGAGCGACGGCGTCCCCCCGGCGCAGGCGAGCGCCGCCGCGCCTGCGCCGGGCGAGATCGCGGCGGCGCCGAGCCGCGACGAGGACCCGCTCGACGAGCTGAAGCACATCATCCGGAGCATGCCGCCGAAGAGCGATCTCCGGCGCGCCCTCGCCACGATCGTCGACTCCACGGTCAAGGACATGCGCGAGGCCAACATCCGGCTGGAGCGCTGGTTCAATGACGCCATGGACCGGGCCGCCGGCCGGTACAAGCGCCGCGCGCAGCTGATCATCAGCGCGACGGCGCTCGTCCTCTGCGTCGGGTTCAACGCCGACAGCATCCGCCTCGCGGGCGCCCTCTCGCGCGACGCGGTGGTGCGCGCCCGGCTGATCGCGGCGGCGCAGGAGATCGCGAAGTCGCCGCCCCGCGCCGCGCCCCAGGCCGGCGGCATCGACCAGAACGAGGACATCATGGCCGCGATCGCCGAGGGAAGCGGCGCGCGCTCCCGGCTCACCGGGCTCGACATCGAGATCACCTGGGGCGTGAAGGCCCCCGAGCACACGAGCGTTCCGAAGCTCTGGAACGCGATCGCGGCGATCCTCGGCCAGGGCATCGTCGGCTGGATCCGCGGGGTGCTCGACAGGCTCCTGACCCCCGGCATCCTCATCACCGCGGTCGCTGCCTCCCTCGGCGCGCCGTTCTGGTTCGATCTGCTCAACAAGCTCGTGAACCTCAGGACCGTCGGAAAGAGCCCCGAGCCTTACGAGCCCCCCAAGGGCGCCGGGCCGGACAGCAGCGTGACCCGCTGACCGGCGCGCGCGGCGCCCTGAGCCGACCAGCCGAGCGGTGCCCTCACCAGAGCACCGGCGCAGGCTAACCGTGTACGCCCGCTCTCGTCGCGAGCTCGTACACTTGCGCGGCCCAGGCCAGGACCGCGTGCGCATCGCGGGCGGCGGGGTCCTTCGCGCCCATCGCGTCGAGGATTGCGAGTACCCGCCGTCGCCCTTCTTCGTCGCCACAGGCCCAACGGTTCATCGCTTCCTCGAGCGGTGAGATGCGGCAGATCGGCGCACGGTCTTCGGGAGCTTCAGGCTCGCTCTGCCATCCAGGAGTCGCCTCGTCCAGGACCGATCGAGCGAACGAGAGGAGCGCCGTCGCCACTTTACCCGCTGGATCGCTGTGGTAGGCATTGAATCCTTCTTCGATGAGCGCCTGCACGTGCCCCTTGCTCAACGGGACAACACGCCATTCCATTCGTTGAATCAATGGTTTTAGCTTCGATCTTTGGCCCTCGGATTCCACTCATCCCCCGCTTCCTACGCCCGGCAGGGTCGTGTTCAGCGGTGAACGCTCGACGTCCTCCCAATCGGATCCGCGTGCAGGGCTTTCGCCACCATCTTCGTGCTGTAGCGGGAAGCTCGTCAGGTCGGCAGCGCGACGCGCGGGCTCGGCCCCCGCCCCGGCGCGAGCGGGGAGCGGCGATCGCAGCCGCGGCTGTGGAGGCGGCGGGAGCTTGGCCCGCGGGCTCCCGGCAGCGCGCTCAGGAGATGGCACCACAGGCGGAGGAACATCGAATGCGCGAGGGGGTATCGCGAGCGGACTCGGCGGTACCGAGGTCGGCGCGGACGGCGCCGCCGGACGCGCCGGGCCCTCGCGCCGGGTGGTGGGCTCACCGAGCAGGCGACGGTAGCGGTCCCGCTCCCGCTCCGCCTTCTCCTTCGCCTCGGTGAGGGCTGACACCTCGTCCTCATGCGCGTGCTCGCGCGCCTCACGAAGCCCGCGCTCGCGTCCCAGGGCTTCGCGCGCGGTGACCGCGAACCCGATCGCGACGCAGGCGATCATCGCGAGCCCGAGCGGCGAGACGAGCCACATCGCACCCAGCATGTCCTCCATCTTCCCTCCTGAACCGTGAGCATTTTTGTCCGACGCATGGCGGAACCCGGCTTTGTGCTGCCCGACGACAGCACCGACCGCACCGCTGGCTTGGCTGTTGATGGACAGCCGACCCGTCAGCGAAGCTGCCTGAGCATCTCTTCGCGCTCCGCGGCGAGCCGACCGCGCGGGAACTCCTCCGCATGTGCCTCGAGCAGCCGGTGCGCCTCGAGATCCGCCTCTGGGCCGCGAGCCTCGATGGCCTTCCGGGCCTGGTTGATCAGGCTCAACTCGCGCGCGCTGATCGCCGGCTGCGCGGGCGTCGCCGAGGACGAGGCGCGAGGGCCAGTCGCCACCGGCGGAGTGGGCGTCGTGCTCGCTTCTGCGCCGGCCTGTCCGCCGCGGCGCTCCGCCGGGAGCGCAGGGGCCTGCTCTGTGGCCGATGCGGATGACGTCCCGGCCGGGCCGGCGCGGCGCTCCGCGGGGAGCGGCGCAGCTGCCTGGCCCGTCAGCTCGGTCCAACGGCCATCGAGAGCCGACCGGACCCACGACTGCAGCCTGGACGAGGAGGTCACAGCAGTGACGATGGCGCTCATGAGCACGACGGTCGCACCCTGCAACAGAAACCTCCAACTCCAGCGGAGCAGGGACGCCATCCACCCCTGGCGTGGAGTGAGCCCGAACGGAACGACGCACGCGGTCTCGTCCAATCCGCGCGAGCGTTGCTTCGCCCTCCGGCGTTGCGCCGCCTCCTCCAGCAGCTCGCGGGCTCGACGGTGCAGCGTCTTCACGGCGTCAGGGTGAAGCCCGAGCTCCACCGCGATCTGGGCCAGCGGGATCTCCTCCAGGTCATGCTTGATCAAGATGTCCCGGTACTTCGGCTCGACACCGTCGATGAGCTCCCGCAACACGGCTTCCCGCTCGCGCCACCTGAGCAGCTCTTCCGGCGTGGGGTGTTCGTCGTGGAGCTCGGGGTCGTCCGACGGCGTCAGCACCTCTCGCCGGCGGCGCGCGCTTCGAACATAGTCGCGCGCCTGGTTGGCTGCGATCGCGATCCGGTACGGGGTCGGGTCCCCGCCGGCCTCGATCCGTCCCTCCGCGTCGAGCCCGCGCAGCAGCGCGTCCTGCGCGACGTCCTCGGCATCGCGCGCCGGGACCCCGAAGCGCCTCGCCAGGCGCCGGAAGAGCTCGAAGCTGCTGAAGGTCCCTGCTGGCTTGCCCATGCCGGTAGCACGTCTGAGCGGCCCTCCCGGGGTCAGAAAAGTGAACGGTCCGGGTCATTTTGGTAGGACAATGTGTCCCCGTGCGCCACCTGCGCACTCGCACAGCACCCGGCGCCCAGGAGAGATGACAACATTGCTAGCTCGCGCTGAAATTTCTCGCGACAAACGCAAGCGCATGGCGATTTCACCCGTCATTGACGCCGAGCGGATGGCGCAAGTACCGTCATGGCATGCGTTGCGCTCCACAGTTGCTCTCGATTCTCCTTGCGCTCGGGGCATCAACATGCCTAACGAGCGCAGCACGCGCCCAGGGCAGCTCAGTAACGACAAGGTCGGGAGGCCACTCGACGGTGAAGGACCATGTTCGCCGTGGCCAGAGGGCGCGCGCGGCGGGGCAGTGGACCGAGGCATATGCCGCCTACAAGGCGGCCTTCGAGGCCGCAGACGCAGCGTCGAGCACGGAGCGTGAGCGCGCGGAGCTTGCTGGGGAGCTCGGCCTCTGCGAGCTCGCGTTGGGCAAATACCGCGACGCGGCCGAACACCTCGCCTGGAGCCTCGAGCAGCGCGAGGCGCTGCCGGCTGCGCTGCAGAAGCGATTCGAGGAAGGGCAGCGCAAGGCAACACCGCACGTCGCGAAGCTCCGTGTCTCCGTCGACCCGCCGGACGCCGAGGTGTTCGTCGACGGCAAAGCCGTCGGCCGCATCGCGCGCGTCTATACGCTGTTCGTCGAGCCGGGGCTGCACACGGTGCGGGCCCGAGCGCCGGGCGGCGAAGATGCGTTTCACTCCGTGCGCGCCGTGGCGAAAGCGGAGCACGAGATCTCTCTGCATGTATCGCGCGCGTCGGTGAGCAGCGCCAAGGAGGGCGCGCCGGTCTCACCGAGCGAAACGCCGCGCGCCCCGCGCTCTCCGGCGGCTGCGCAGGCGCGGCCTCCCAGCCCATGGGCTTCCTGGCCGGGGACGGCGCGGATCGGCGGCATCGCGGTGACGACGGCCACGGCGGCGGCCGGTGCGGTCTTCCTCCTGCGCGCTCACGTCGCCCACGGCGACCTGCGCGAGGGAAACCTCGCGCGCCGCGCGCAGGGCTGGACGTCGCACACCTGCCGGGAAGCGAGCGCCCCCGCGGCGTGCGCCGACGTTCACGACCAGGTGAACGAGCGGGACCTGTTCGCCACCCTCGGCAAGGTGTCGCTGGTGACCAGCGCCGTGTTCGGCGTGGCGACAGCGGCCTCGTTTTTCACCGAGATGGCCGTCTTCGGTGCCGGGCCGAGGTCCACTGGTATCCGCGCCGTACCCATGGCAACGAGCGAACAGGCGGGGGTGCTCCTCGAGGGAGCATGGTGAGGAGGGGGCTAGGTCATGCGTTCTAGATCCGTGGGTCGCAGTCGAGGTGTCCTCCGCTCGCTGGCGTCCGTCGCGCTCGGTCTGGCCGGAGCGGCCGGCAATACGGGGTGCTACTCGGACAGCTGCGCCAACTCCTTCATGTGCGAGCCGGAGCCATCTCCTTGTGACGGGGATCCGAAGACGGCGACGGCGCTCGACATGTGCGGCGTGTTCGTCAGCGAGCAGGGCGACGACAACAGCCCCGGCACGAAGGACGCGCCGGTGAGGACGTTGCAGCACGCGATCGGGCTCGCAGCGCACGTTCGACGCGACGGCCAGGCGCCGACCCGGCGCGTGTACGCGTGCGGCGGGTTGTTCGAGGAGGCCATCTCGCTCCCCCAGGGTGTCGACATCTGGGGCGGCCGTCTGTGTGCCGGCGGCGACTGGTCCTATGGAGGGCCGCTCGACGAGCAGAACGCGTTGACCGTCATCGCGCCGCCCGTGGGGATCCCGGTGCGGGTCCTCGGGGGGGACGACGATGCGGTCATCGCGGAGGAGAATGCGACGTCGGTGATCTTCGGCGTGCGCGTCGAGGCGGCCGACGCCTCCGCAAGGGATGGCAAGTCGTCGATCGCGATGCTCCTGGAGCATGGGGCCAGTGCGATCGTGCAGTCGAGCGTGATCCTCCCAGGCGACGGCAAGGACGGAGAGCCGGGCGAGGACGCGCCGAGCTTCCGCGCGAAGGCCGGCGTGGTTGGGAACAACGGCGCGGACGCCTGCACCGCGGACGCCGCGCGGGGCGCCCTTCCGGTCGTGACCGTGTGCGGCGACGGCATCGAGTCGACGAGTGGCCAGGGAGGCGACGGAGGCCTCGAGACGGGCGGCGACGGGACGTCAGGACTGCCAGAGCCGGTCGGGACTCCGGAGAACCGCGGCCTGGCTGGCGAGGGCGCGTCCAGCATGGCGTGCAAGCCGGGAGAGAACGGAGGAAACGGCGCCGATGCAGAGCGCGCTGCCGGAGCGTCGGGCGCTGGCCTCCTGGGCGTCGATGGATGGGTCGGCGTCCGCGGGGAGCACGGGAAGCCGGGCGGCGTCGGCCAGGGCGGCGGCGGAGGTGGGGGCGGCAAAGGGCGCGACGACATGAACGCCTGTCCGGCGGGTCGGGCCCAGCGCGGTGCGGCCGGCGGATCGGGCGGCAGCGGCGGCTGCGGGGGCAAGGGGGGCAAGGGGGGCGGCTACGGCGGCGCGAGCATCGGGATCGTGGCCTTGCAGGGGAGCAACCTCACGGTCGATGCCAGCACGGTCCTCGGGGCCAAGGGCGGCAACGGCGGGGTCGGCGGAACGGGCCAGTGGGGTGGCCTTGGCTGGGAGGGAGGCAACGGCGGGGTCGGTTCTGTGACCGACACGTCCACGCGCGGGTGCCGCGGCGGCGGTGGCGGCCACGGCGGTCGCGGGGGCGACGCCGGCGGCGGTCTCGGGGGCCACTCGCTCGGCATCGGCTCCGTAGGCGCCTCCGTGGCCATCTTGGAGACGGCGACGGTCTTGCCAGGACAAGCCGGCATCGGGGGGCTCGGCGCCAATTCAACCCCGGAACGCCCGCTCGGCCAGGGGCAAGGCGGGACTGCGCAGTTCTGGTACCCGTTCGATGCGCCAGACCCGGAGCCGCCTCAATGAAACGCCCTGTGCTGGCGGCGTACGTCAGGAGACGCCTATGAGGAAGACCACCGCTGCTGCCTTCGTCCTTCTATTGTCGCCGTGGGCGACCGGCTGCGGAACCGCTCCCGGCGTGAACGACCCTGGCGTGACGCCTTGTGAAGGCACCTCGTGCGAGGACGAGCCGCCTCCGGAGTCGGTCTGCGTCGAGCACGTCGCCGCCGGTATCCTCGACGACGGCTGCGGCGTGTTCGTCGCCGGAGCCTACGGTTTTGGCGACGACAGGAACCCCGGCACGAAGGCGAAGCCGGTGTTCACCGTCGCGCGCGCCGTCGAGCTCGCGCGCACTGGAAGAGGGCGCGTGTTCCTCTGCAACGACGGATTCATCGTGGATCAGATCAGGGTGCCCTCCGGCGTGGATCTCCTCGGGGGCTTCCACTGCCGGAAATGGGAGCGCGACCCCCTGCGCCCGTGGACCCTGTTCAATCCCGAGCGGGTCTTCGGCCCCTTGGTGATCGTCGAGCCCTCGGCCCCAGGGGACACGGGGGCCGCAGACGGGGTCTCGACGCTCGCCGATCTCCACGTCCCGAGCTGGGGCCCGGTCGGTGTGCTCGCTCAGTCCAACACGGCGGTGGAGATCCTTCGGAGCGAGATCTCCGCCAGCGGAGGGGATGGAAACGGACACGGCGAGAGGTGGCCGACCAAGCAACCGGACGGACCGGATGGCATGTTCGGTGGGGACGCGTGCTCGGCGGCCATCGTCGCCGGCGGGCCTGCAGTGGTGAACCAGTGCGAGAGCGGGCTCACGAGCGTTGGCGGCAAGGGAGGGGATGGGCTGCCCGACAGCGCCGAGGATGGAGGCGAGGGGGAGCCCGCCAACCTTTTGCCTCCCGCCCGCGGTGGTATCGGGGAGCGGGACAACCTCAGTTGCAGCAGCGGATCCGAGGGGGGCCCGGGGGCTTCGGGCACGCAGGGCGTGCCCGGCAAGGGCATCGGGCGCCTCACCGAGACCGGATGGGAGGGCGACACGGGGGGCGAGGGAACCTGGGGCACGCCGGGCCAGGGCGGCGGCGGCGGCGGCGGTCGTCGGGGCGGGCTTGCCGTGTGCGGCGTGGCCTCGAAGGGTGGCCCAGGAGGAGGCTCGGGAGGGGCCGGCGGTTGCGGAGGCCGAGGAGGCCGCGGGGGAGGGAACGGTCAGCCGTCCATCGGCGTCCTCGCGCTTCACGCCCGGGTGACCGTGCGCGACACCAAGATCACGGCGGACTTTGGCGGCAATGGCGGCAACGGCGGGGAACCCCAGCGCGGCGCCATAGGCGGCCGAGGCGCACCGGGCGGAACGCTGGGGGACGATTTCGCTGCCTGTTACGGCGGCCAGGGCGGCGACGGAGGGCCAGGCGGCTACGGCGGCCCGGGACGCGGCGGCGACTCGATCGGCATCGCCTACCTCGACGAGGACCAGCTCACGCTCGAGGGCGTTACGATCGAGACCGGGCAGCCGGGCAAGGGCGGCACCAGCTGGAACCACGATGGCAGCACGACGGTGGGAGAGAGCGGCGAGGCTCACAAGACGCTGCGGTTTCCTCAATAGCCGAAGTCACGTCATGGGAGATCGGCGCGAATCTCGGCGACGGCTATGAGGAGGCTTTGGGGTCCGAGTCCACGAGCCAACTCGCCAGAAAGCTGGAGGCCCAAGCGACCATGGAGGCTGGCGGCTCGCCGTGACCGTCCCACGAAGCGACCAGCGCTTCGAGCTCGCGCTTGGCAGCTTCGAGCTCGCGCTTGAAAGCGACGCCGCGCGCAGTCTTCGGCGCCTCAAGGAGCAGGTGAATCTTCGCAAGTGCCGCCAGGACCTCCTCTCTGTGCAGTACCCCATCTGTCGTCACCACCCGGTAAGAAGAACCGCTCTGCACATCTGACATCAGAGTCCACAAGATGTGATAGATTGCCGCAAGGACGCTTAGTACCGCGATGAGCGAATCTGTCAGGTTGCTCGCTTCGACGTCCACCCCGCCCCCCGATACTTCAGACGGCGATGGCTTCACCCATGCACGCTGGTCCGAAAACAAACAGTCGTAGAGTCTGACCTCACCGGGAAGGCGCACGCTTGTTGTCACATCCGGCACGAGCACGGTCCCGATCTCCGGCGGCATGCATTCGCAACCGAAGGCCATTTCGATATCTCGGGAAATCCACTCCGCACATGGCTGTTCTTCGGGCAACAAGTCGAAGGTGACGTAGCGTTCCCTGATGTTGACGAACCTGAGACTATCGTCCGGCCGTGACACGAAAGCTGGATCGAATGGGCTTCGACGAACAATAAAACGCAAGCTTCGAAATGCGACCGAGAACAAGTCGCTCGCCTGTTTCACGAACTCGACCGTGCACGGCCTGTGAACAACGTAGTACGGAGCCAAGAAACTTATTTGAAACCACAGTGGGTCACTGGTGGATTTTCGAAGATCGATCGTGAATGAATAGCAGCCATCGCAGCCACCGGTAGTGAGGTGCAGCGAATGGTTTCTCAGCATACGGGGAAATCGGCCTTCGATGCGACGCAGCATGGAATGCCATCGCTCGTCCTTTGATGCCTGGATCCGGGCGGCCACGAGCCGGGCGTGCTCTTCGGTCTGGCGGATGAGCTCTTCGTCGACATCATCGGTGATTCCAACGCCACGGGGGTAGTATCGGTAGACGATGTCCAGTAGTTCGTCGAGGCTGTGTTTCATGGATTCTGGACCCTCGCGCCAATACCTTTGTAAAAATCAGACTCAAAACGTTTTATCATTCTAGACTTGAAGGTCTTGCAGAATATACCAGGCGGGAGATCCTCGCCATTGTCCTTCTTGTACACGTCATCCGCCGACAGATTCGCCACATCGGCGCTAATGCTGGCTGCCCTGTCCGACGAGATCGTCCCCCACTCTTCGCTTCGCAGTGGCATCCCGATGTGAACCATGCATGCATCGTCGCCCTCATTATTATGGCCGAAAGCCAAATCGGCCTTTGCCTCCTGCCAGCCACCTGCAACGCTGGCCCCATCGTAGGCAACGATGGTAACAAAATCGAAAGCCCGCGGGTCGATCAGTTTTTTACCTGTGCACCCCATGGTCGGAGCGCCGCTCTGCTGGCAGGGATCCGGCGGGCTCGTCGGGCTCGCGGCCGGCCTCTCCGTGCTGTCGCTGTCGCTCGGGCGCTCCTCTTCTTCCTCTTCTTCGAGTTCCCACTCGTTGCACGCGATCTTGCGCTCGCCGCCACCTTGCGGGTCGGCCCCGAAGTCACCGGATGCGGAGGAGGTGAAGACGGGGCGTGGCTCGGAGCCCGGACCGGCACCTGCACCCGAAGTTCTTTCCCCGACAGGATAGCAGTCGCCGAACGTCATGTTGCACGCCGCCAGCGCCCAAACCGCGATGATCAAGATCAATAATAGAGCTGTTCTCACGTTCATTTCTCACTCCATCGAAGCACAGGACCGGCGACAACGACGGCGGACACATAGCCCGGGAGCACCAGGCTGCCCCGACCGACCCAATCCACGTTGACGCTCACCGACACCCCCAGCGGTCCGGCGACGTACGCGTTGGTCTGCGCGTGGCCGCCCACGGCCAAGCCACCGACGCGGCCGCACAAGGTGACGCCGCACGCCGGCATGAGGTAGAACGCGACAGACGGCCCCGCGCTGATGTTGCCGTCCTTCCACGCGTACCCGATATCAACCGAGGTCTGGTTGTAGATCCCGAGCCCATCCTCCTGGATCGGGGGTAGGATCGTGCACAGGTCGTGCACCGTGAACAGGATGTCTCGCTGGATGGGCCACGATATGCCCGCGTGCGGCCCCACCGCGAGGCGCGGAATGGTACCGGCCTGGAGCCACCCGAGGCTCACACCGGCGCTCAGCTCGGACGCCTCTCCTTGCGCCGGTACGACGAGCGGGGGGACGACCAGGACCACCCATGGGATCCGCCGGCTTCCTGTGCCCATCGTCCCCTTCTCCCCTCTCCTCAACGGACGAGCAACGTGGCGACGGGCCATCCTTCTGATGCTAGGATTCGGCGTCAAACGGAATCCAGACGAGAACACGACCACGGACGCGGGTCGTAACGTCCAGAGCGTGCGCCATCGCGCACCGGCCTGCGAGGCGCGGGCGTTTGTCGGTCTCCTGGCAGCGGTGCCACGCTCCTCAGCGTCGAGCAGAGCAGCTGATTCTTGGAAGGCGCTCGCGGCCGAGGCAGGCGGCGGCGAGATCCCGAGGCGGGCGGCGGAGCGCGGCCCGCCTCGGTGGGCCATCAGGCGGAAGGAACCCTGACCTCAGGTCGCGGGCCGTTCACGGCGACGCTTCCGCGGGCTCCTCGTCGGCCTCCTCCTCGCCAGCCTCGTCCTCGTCGGCCTCCTCCTCGTCGACTTCCTCCTCGTCGACCTCTTCCGTCGCCGCGGCCTTGACGACCCGCGACTGGAGCTTCGGAGTGACGTCCTCGAAGGCATCGCCGTGGAGGTAATAGCCAATCTTCCGCAGGTCCGCGTGGCGCCGGACCAGGAGCGTCCAGAGCCGGTCGCGCATCGCCTCGGCCTCGCCGCGTTGCTTCGCGGCGGGCCGGCGGGCGCCGTCGGGGGTCAGGTTGTCGAGCAGCCACTCGCTCGCTTCCCGCAAGAGCTCGAACTCCTCCCGGGTGAAGGGGTGTTTTCCGCGGAGCGCGTCGGCGTGTTCCTCGTACAGGTGGGCCAGGGCCATGCCGTCGCTGGCCATGTCGTACTTGCCGCTGCCGGCGCGGATCTCCGCCACGACGTCCCGCGGCAGGAGGCCTCGCCTGGCGAGGGTCTCGGCGAGCGAGAGCATCGGCTCCCGCAGCTCGGCCACGACCTTGAGCTTCGCCTCGACCTCGCGGCTGCTGGCCGGCCTGGCGGTGACGCGGGTCGAGGCGAACACGAGCGCCCGGCCGAGGTCCGGCAGCGAGAGCACGTCATCGAGCGGCAGCTCGGGCAGCGCCCTGCGGACCCGCGCCGGATCGGCGCAGGCCGCCGCGACGCCCTGCTTCACGTTGGCGAAGGCGATCCGGACGTCGGCGCGACAGAGCTCGACGTCCCGGTCCGGAAGCGCGAGGGCCTCCGGGGCGAAGCGCTTGTAGCAAGCGCGGTAGGAGTGCTTCCCCGTGGGAGGCGACGCAAGCGCCTTCCCCGTGTCTTTGTTGTTGGTCTTGGCTTTGGCCATCCTGACGTTGTACGCGCAGCCGAGCTCGGCCGTGAACCTCGGCGTGGACCGGCCGTCGCCGAAAGCAAGAAAGCAGCGCAGGCGTCCTCGGCAGGAAGGCTCCGCACCTCGCGGATCAGGCGCGCGGGTTCACCAGCACCCCGCGCTGTGAGCGCGTAGGGTCACGTAGTGTCATTTTGGATGCTCTCCTGTAAACGTTCGGGCACACGTAGTGTCATTTTGGATGCTCTCCTGTAAACGCTCGGGCACACGTAGTGTCATTTTGGATGCTTTCCTGTAAACGTCCGGGCACACGTAGTGTCACTCCGTCCGGTGCCGGGACGCCGCGGCCATGACAGGCGTCCCGACACGCGTACCGGCCTTCGCGGCCGCCCTGGTTCCGCGCATCCAGAATCCCTGGTGGTCTTCTTCTCCGCGTCGCTCGACCACGCGCGCCCACGCCCCGAGCGCCGCCGCGCTCTCACCGCTCCACGTCGAGCCACGCGCGCGCGTCCTTCTCCAGCAGCGGATCCCCGAGCCGCACCGACAGCTCCAAGAGGTCCTCGAACTCCCGCCGCGCGAGCGATTCGTTGCGCGTGTTCTTCAGCAGCATCGCCGCCGCCCAGCGGCCCTGCAGCACGTCGTGCCAGTAGCCCTGCTCCTGCGCCCGCGCGATGAGCGCCTGCAGCCGCTCCCGCGCGTCCCCCGCCCCCGCCAGCCCGTCGAGGTACGCGATGTACATCCGGTTCGAGGCGGCCACCGGTCGTATCCCGCCTCGTCCGCCCGCTCCAGCGACTCCGCGAACAGCGAGCGCGCCCGCTCGTGCTCGCCCAGCCGCACGCACGCGCAGGTGAGGAAGCGGGCGATGCTGCTCGGCTCCTCCCCTTGCAGGTCGGGCACTCGAGCACGTCTCGAGAAAGAGCACGTGCAGCTATGGATTCAATCCGCGGTCGCTGGACGTGCGTTGCACCACCGTCACGAAGCCGGTCTTGGCCGCTCCGCGCGCGCCGCGGCGCACGGCGACTCGGGCCGTTATCTGCCGTCCTTCTCCGTGAATCCGAGCACGTGCATGCCGAACGAGGCCGCGAGGAGGATCGCCGCCTCGAGCGGGATGCGGGCGCCCTTCACGTTGTTCTTCGCCGGATCGATGAACAGATCCTGGGCTCGAGGGAACTGCGCGTTTCGAAGGTCGCAGTCCTCGAAGCGCGTCCCCGCGAAGCGGCACTCCTCGAACACCGCCCCGGCGAGGTCCGTCGCGGCGAAGACCGACTCGGTGATCGCGCACCGCTCGAAGCGCGTCTTGCGCAGCGCGAGCGAATCCATGATGACATACCGCAAGTCGCAATCCTCGAACGACACGTCGGGGTATTTCGCGATGTTCGTCCAGTCGACGCCCATCAGCTTGCAGGAGTTGAACGCCACGCCGCGCAGCGAGAGCATGGTGAGGTCGGCCTTGGTCAAATCACAGCTCTCGAAGACACAGCTCTCGAGACGAGCGCGCGTCCAGCGGCTCTCGCCGAGCTTCGAACGCCGGAACACACAACCGCAAAAATCTCGGCCGCTCAGGTCCGCTCGTTCCAGGGTGAGCCCATCGAACGTCTCCCCGTCGAAGGAGTCCTTCCCTTCGAACGGATCCTGCTTCCCTGGAGAGATTTCTCCACCGCCGCCAGCGCCGGGCTTGGGCTTATCTCCGCTGATCGATCGTCCTCGTCCGGCCATTCCCTGCTCCAGTCCACCCAACGATTTCAGACAGGGTGTCATCGTCTGGTGGTGGGCGTCAAGGCGCTCACCCGGCGCGTGACTCGGTCGTACGGTGGTTGAACGGCCGTGGCCGCCGAGCGCGTCGCCTGTCTCCACGCGCGCGCTCGGCGGGGATCCCGCGCGGCTCAGGAGAGGCCGTCGATGGCCGCGTTCAGCGTGGCGCTGGGCCGCATCGCGGCGAACGTCTTCTTGTCGTCGAAGTGGTAGTAGCCGCCGAGGTCGACGGGCTTACCCTGCGCGCCGATCAGCTCGCCGTCGATCTTGGACTCGTTGTCCGTCAGGGTCTGGGCGAGCTTGCCGAACCTGGCCGCCAGCTCCTTGTCCTCGGTCTGCTTGGCGAGGGACTGCGCCCAGTAGAGCGCGAGGTAGAAGTGGCTGCCGCGGTTGTCGATCTCGCCGACCTTGCGCGCCGGGCTCTTGTTGTTCTCGAGGAACAGGCCGACCGCCGTGTCCAGCGCCTTGGCGAGCACCTTCGCCTTGGCGTTGTTGGTCTTGTTGGCGAGGTCCTCGATCGAGACCTGCAGCGCCAGGAACTCACCGAGCGAGTCCCAGCGCAGGTAGTTCTCCTTCTGCAGCTGCTGGACGTGCTTCGGCGCCGAGCCGCCGGCGCCGGTCTCGTACAGGCCACCGCCGGCCAGCAGCGGCACGATGGAGAGCATCTTGGCGCTGGTGCCCAGCTCCAGGATCGGGAACAGGTCCGTCAGGTAGTCGCGCAGCACGTTGCCGGTGACGCTGATGGTGTCCTTGCCCTCCTTCATGCGGCCGAGCGTGAACTGGATCGCCTCCACCGGGCTCTTGATCGGGAGCTCCAGGCCCTTGGTGTCGTGCTCGGCCAGGTAGGCCTTGACCTTGGCGATCAGGTTCTTGTCGTGGGCGCGGTTCTCGTCGAGCCAGAACACCGCCGGGGCGCCCGTGGCGCGCGCGCGGGAGACGGCCAGCTTGACCCAATCCTTGATCGCGATGTCCTTCGTCTGGCAAGCACGGAAGACGTCGCCGGCTTCGACCTCCTGCTCCAGCAGGGCGTTTCCGGAGGCGTCGACGACGCGCACCGTGCCGCTCTCGGCGATCTTGAAGGTCTTGTCGTGTGAGCCGTACTCCTCCGCGGCCTGCGCCATGAGCCCCACGTTCGGCGAGGTGCCCATCGTGCGCGGGTCGAACGCCCCGTGCTGCTTGTGGAACTCGATCGTCGCCTGGTAGATGCCGGCGTAGGAGCGATCGGGGATCGTGAACTTGGCGTCGTAGAGCTTGCCATCCGTGCCGTACATCTTGCCGCTGGAGCGGATGGCCGCCGGCATCGAGGCGTCGATGATCACGTCCGAGGGCACGTGCAGGTTGGTGATGCCGCGGTCGGAGTCGACCATGGCCAGCGTCGGGCGTTGCTCGTAGACGGCCTTGATGTCCGCCTCGATCGCCGCCTTCTCGTCTGCCGGCAAGCTCTGGATCTTGGTGTACAGGTCGCCGATGCCGTTGTTCGGGTCGAAGCCGACCTTGGCCAGCGTGGCCGCGTGCTTCTCGAGCGCCTCGGCATAAAACACGCTGACGGCGTGCCCGAACAGGATCGGGTCGCTGACCTTCATCATCGTGGCCTTGAGGTGCAGGGAGAACAGCACTCCCTGCTTCTTCGCGTCCGCCACCTGCTCGGCATAGAACGCGCGCAGGGCCTTGGCGCTCATCACGCTGGCGTCAACGACCTCGCCCGCCTGCACCTTGACGCTCGCCTTGAGCACGGTCGTCTTGCCGCCGGCGACGAGCTCGATCTTCAGCTCCTGCGCCTTGTCCACCACGACCGACTTCTCGCTGCCGTAGAAGTCACCGCCCGACATATGCGCGACGTGGCTCTTCGAGTCGCGGCTCCACGCGCCCATCGAGTGCGGGTGCTTCTTGGCGTAGTCCTTGACGGCCGGCGAGGCGCGGCGATCGCTGTTGCCCTCGCGCAGGACGGGGTTCACGGCGCTGCCGAGCACCTTGGCGTAACGCGCCTTGATCGCCTTCTCCTCCTCCGTCTTCGGCTCGGAGGGATAGTCCGGCACGGCGTAGCCCTGCTGCTGCAGCTCCTTGATGGCGGCCACGAGCTGCGGGATGGAGGCGCTGATGTTGGGTAGCTTGATGATGTTGGCGTTCGGCGTCTTGGCCAGCTCACCGAGCTCCGCCAGGTGGTCGCCTAGCTTCTGGCTGTCCGTCAGGCGCTCGGGGAAGTTGGCGAGGATGCGGCCCGCCAGGGAGATGTCGCGCGTCTCGACTCGAACCCCGGCGGCCTTCGTGAACGCCTCGACGATCGGGAGGAGCGAATAGGTGGCCAAGGCCGGCGCCTCGTCCGTCTTCGTGTAAATGATGGTAGAATTTTGCGTTTCCACTGTTTTCTCGAGGGTTGAACGGGTCGGGATTGTTGGAAAGGTTTCGCCCGGTGCCAAGGGCCCGTCGCACCGGCACAATGCCTGGCACCGGAATTTGCGCAAGCCCCTGGCTCCGGGCCGAGGCGCCGCCGACCTGGCCCGCCGGATGCACGAGCGGCGGGCCGTGGCAGAGCCGCTGCCGAAGCGCGGCGCAGCGCGTAAGTAGAAGAAGCCGGCTCGCTGCGCGATGAGGTGTGCGCGACGAGCGGATCGTGCGGCACCGCTGGCGCCGGAGAGCGAGGTCGCGGGGACTGTGGAGCGCATTCGAGCGCGACGCAGCGCGCAAAACGGCGCATCGGCGGGCCGCGGGCACACTTCACCCTTGACAGGCGGTTCGCTGGTCCGCGGGGCACTTGCCATCTGGAGCACCTCACCGACCTCGCGCGTCTGCAGATCACCGAGCTCCTTCCACACCAGCTCTGCACCGTCTTCGTGATAGGCGCCGTCGAGAACGTGCAGCTATGGATTCAATCGGAGTCGCTGGACGTACGTGGCACGACCGTCACGGAGCCGGTCTTGGCGGCTCCGCGCGCGCCGCGGCGCGCGGCGTGCTCGCTGTAGTAGAGCTCGTTGTGGGTCATGCGGTGGGAGGAGCGCCTGGGCGCTGATCAGCCGCCGCCGCTGGCAGGGGCCTCCGCGACCGGCAGCGCGACGAAGAACGCGCTGCCCCGTCCGACGCTGGACTCGACCCAGATCCGGCCGTCGTGAGCGTCGACGATCCCCTTCACGATGGAGAGCCCGAGCCCGGTGCCCGCGCGGGCGGTGGGGCGCGCCTGCCAGAAACGATCGAAGATCAGCGGGATGTCCCCTTGCGCGATCCCGAGCCCGGTGTCCGTCACGGAGAGCATCACCTCGTCGCCGAGGGATCGTGCCCGGACGGTGATCTCCCCGCGCGCCGGCGTGAACTTGACGGCGTTCTCCAGGAGGTTCGAGAGGACTTGCTGCAGCCGCGCCGGATCGGCGGAGACGGCGGGGAGGTCGGCCGCGAGCTCGTTCGTGAGACGCAGGAGCTTGGCCGCCGCGAGCGGCCGGATGGCGTCGACCGCGTCGCCCACGAGCGGCGCGAGCGGAACCGGGCGCCGCTCGACCGAGAGACGTCCGGCCTCCATGGCCGCGGCATCGAGCAGGTCCCGGATGAGGCGGCTCATCCGCTCGGCGGATCGCTTGATGATGTCGAGTCGCTCGCGCGACCTTCCACTGGAGTCCGGCCCCCCGCTCATCAGAAGCTCGATGCTCATGATCATCGCGCTCAGAGGGGCCCTGAGGTCGTGGGAGACGATGGCGAGGACGTCCTCTCGGGCGCGCGTGGCGCTCTGGGCCTCCTGGTAGAGCTGCGTCGCGCGCTCGGCGAGCTGCTGCTCGCGGAGCCCGGCGAGGACGAGCGCCTCGTTGGCCTGTCGCACCTCGGCGGCCATCTGGGCCAGCTCGATGCCCGCCGTCACCTGCACCGTCGTGTCGATGAGGCGCACGCAGAGGCCCCATGAGCGTGCCCGCCCGTCGAGGACGGGGGACACGACGGCGAGGCAATGGCCCGTCCGTCCGCCCGCGGAGGCATAGACGAGATCGCTCGCGAGCTCGGTGGTCCCGCTTCGATGGACGCGGTCCTCGATCTCGGCGAGCGTGCCGGCGTCCTGGAGGAGCGTGACGAGCGGCTCGCCCTTCATCTCTTCGGGCGATCTCTGCATGAGCCGGCAGAGCGCCTGGTTCGCGTAGCGCACGACGTGCTTCGGCCCCCCGGTGAACGCGGTCGGCAGGGGCGAGGATTCCGCGGCGCGGCGCAGGAGGGCCTCGGTGCCCGGCGGCGCGGACCTCCGCTCGGACGGTCTCCTTGCCTTCCGCGGCGGATTCATCTCCCCAGCCTCGCCCCTCCTCTACTCTCGGCCGAGCGCGCGCGCCAGCGGCCGATAGATCGTCTTGCCCTCCTCGACGACCCTGATGGCGTAGCTCAGCTTGACGAGCCGATCGAGCGCACAGCCGAGCTCTGCGCCCCTCCAGTCGAGCGCGGCGGCGATCTCCTCCTGCGTGGCCTCCTTCTCCTCCAGGAGGAGCTGCAGCAGCGTGTCCTCCTCTTCGGTGAGCCCTGGATACGCCGCGCGCTCGCGCTGCGCGCGCAGCTTCGGCTCCCCGGTCAAGATGCCCTGGTACTGCGTGAGCGGCTCCTTGATCACCATCCCCTTCGAGGTGATCGCGAACTCGTACAGCTCGGCCGAGTGCTGGCTTTTCCGCATCTTGACGATCGATAACACCTTCTTCAGCGCGCCGTCGATCTCGGCGTAGCGCAGGATGACGATGTTCTCGGTCAAGAACGAGACGGCGTGGGGGCTGAAGCGCAGCTCGTGGAACGACTCGGTGACCTCGACGGTCATGAGCATGGTGACGCCCGCGCCCGTCAAGGCCCCCATCATGCGATAGAGCGACTCCCGGAAGTCCTCGCGGAAGGCCGGCGCCAGGGCCACCTCGAACCCCGTGAGCGAATCGATCACGAGCCGCTTGGCGTGCATCTCCATGACCGCCTGCTGCAATTCCTGGAGCGTCTCGTCGACCGAGAGGTCGAGGGGCCGGAGCGAGATGATCCTGAGCGCACCGCTCTTCACCATGCCGTCGAGGTCGAAGCCCATCTCCCCCGCGCGGGCGAGGTAGTCCTTGGGGTGCTCCTCGAAGACCACGAGGACACCGGGCTCCTCCGGGGTCGCGCCCGAGATGAAGTGGGTGCCGAGGCACGTCTTGCCGCAGCCCGAGGGCCCCGCGACGAGCATGGTGTCCCCGAGGGGGATCCCGCCGCCCATCGGCCCGTCCAGCCCGGGGACGCCGCTCGAGATGCGGTGGCTCGGGTGGGCCCTCTCGCTCTCCGCCATCCTCTTCAGGGCGCGCGGGAAGATGTGGAGGCCGCCTCGGTCGATCCGGAAGGTGTGGAGCCCAGGCATGGACGCCTGGCCGCGGAGCTTCATGACCTGGAGCTTGCGGACGATGGAGTTCCGCTCCCTGCTCTGGCTGAGCCAGAAGATGCTGTCCGCGACGGTGAAGATCGGGTTGTCCTGCATCTCCGCCTCGAGGTACTCGCCGACGAGGAAGGTCGTCGCCTGCCAGCTCGTGAGATGAAGCGCGAGGCGCTGCAGGAACGATTGCAGCTCCATCTCGCCCGCCTCGCGCAGCGCCCGCGCGTGAACGACGGTGCGGAAGGAGTCCACCACCACGATGGCGGGCTCCGTCTCCTTCACGATCTGCACGATCCTGTCGAACACCTTGCCGAGGTCCTGCTCGAGCACCTCCTGGCTCAGATCCACGAAGCGGATGGGATCTCCCACCTTCTTGGCGTCGAAGAACGACATCTGCCGCAGGTAGCGCAGCATCTTGAGGGCCGGCTCGCCGAGGACGGTGAAGTAGAGGGCTCTCCTCTCGGCCGTCGCGCTGCCGAACATGATCTGATGCGCCAGCGTCGTCTTCCCCGACCCCGGCTCGCCCGCGATCAGGTTGAACGAGTACTCGGGCAACCCCCCGCCGAGCACCTCGTCGAGGCCCGGGACCCCGGTCGACAGACGCGAGAACGGCGTATCTCCGGTCGTGCTCATCTACTTGCCCCCCGTGGTGGAGGCTCCACGGCTCTCTGCAGGTCGCGGCACCTCCGTCCAGATCCGCTGGACGATCCGCAGCGCGAGCTCCTCGCCGATGAACGTGAAGAGCAGTCCGATGAGGTGCGCCAGCAAGGCTGTCATGCCGTCGATCACGGCCGGCGCGCCCTCGCGCTCGACGCGCCCGGCCAGACCCTCGAAGACCACGTTCGACCTAGCCGGAACGACGGCGGTCTCGATCCAGCCGTGCTCCGGCTGCGCCAGGCGGACCGCGCGCCCGACGAGCGCCTCGACCCCCGCCACGCCGACGAGGTTCCGCAGCGCTTCGTGGAGGCGCTGAAAGCAGCGCTCGACGCCCCGCGCGATCTCCTCGGGAGCCTCGCGCTCCCCGAGCTCGTGCTGCATGATCCTGCGCGCCACGTCGAGCGCATCGGGGCTCGGGCTCATCACGGGGGCCCTCCCATGGAAGAGGGCGCCGAGCGCTTCACCCGCAGCTCCGAGGGCATGCGAGCGATCCCCGAGAGGACCTCTTCGCCGCTCTCCATGGCGGCGAGCACGCGGAGGCCGTCGTTCGAGATCTCGTACTGCCGGATCGTGCGGTCGTGCGCGGTGTCGCGCATCTTGAGGATGGAAAGGATGCGGTAGAGCTCACTGCGGAACTCCACGTATCGGAGGAGGATCAAGTTCTCGCCCAGGCTCGCCAGCGGAGAGTCGGAGAAGTCGAGCTCCGGGCCGGTGACCTGGCGGATCTCCCGCGTGACGAGCGCCGTCACGTCACGGGTTCGAAGCACCTCCGCGAAGCAGGTGAGGACGCTGCGCCGGCGCCGCTCGTCGGGCACTGCTTGCTCGATCTCGGCGATGCTGTCCAGCGCGAGCCGCTTGGGGCCGAAGTCCTCGATTTCCCGCAGCATCTCGCAGAGCAGCTCGTCCGCGCCGGTGTCGATCGGGACGCGATGGAGGACGCGGACGAGGCCCTGCTCGATAGGCGTCGCCAGATCCATGCCGAAGGCGCGCACCTTGTCGACGAGGAGGCTCGGCGACTCTCGATAGCCGACGATGAGGCCCTTTTCACCTCGTCGGGCGCCGTCGAGGATGTACTGCAACCCCACGAGCGTCTTGCCCGTCCCGGGGGCGCCCGCGAGGAGCGTCACGCTGCCGCGGGGCAGCCCTCCCGACAGCATCTTGTCGAGCTCGACCTGCCCGAGCGGCAGCCGCTCCTGGTGGAGGCCGCTGTCGGAAGGCACCGTGAGGGCCTCGATGCGTGGAAAGATGCTCACGCCGTCGGGACCGAGCCGCATCGTGTGGACGCCGAGCATCGGAGAGCGCCCTCGCACCTTCTGGACCTGGACGGTGCGTATGGCCTGGGTGCCGACGTTCATCTGGGCCAGGAGGATGATGCAGTCGCTCATCGTGAGCTCCGGCGGCATCCCCGCGCCCGGCTCGAGCCGGCCGCTGCCGGTGCTGGTGATGATCGTGGTGCATTCGAGCCCCGCGAGCGCCACGGCGAGCTCGTAGATGAACGTTCGGATCTGAGCCGTCCCGGCATGGAGGTCGCGGATCGTGTCGAGGCCGTCGATGACGAGGAGGCTCGCCCGATGGTCCTTCACCGCCGCGATGAGCGCGTCGAGCGTCCGGTCGAGCCCTTCCTTGACGATCGGATAAACGTGCAAGAGGAAGAGTTGCTTTCCTATCCTGCTCTCGTCGAAGAACGAGAAGGACCGGAGGTGCCGGGCGAGCCGGGCGGGAGGCTCCGAGAGCGTGGAGACGTACGCGACGTTCTTGTTCGAGGACGCGGCGCGAAAGGCGATCTGCAACGAGAGCGTCGTCTTTCCCGACCCGGGCGGCCCCATGACGAGGATGACGTCGCCCTCGGGGACGCCGCCGCCGAGGAGCCGATCGAGGTTCGGAACGCCGCTCTCAAGCATCTGGCCGACCCACCGCTCGTCCTGGCCTCGCTGCGGTGCCTTGCTGTCGTATTAGTAAGCCGGTCAAGCCGACCAGCAAGCGCCATGTGGGGTTCCCCCGCTGAGAACCGCTCCGGAGGGCTCAACGGCAAGGTAGCGATCGGTCGCGCGTCGAGCTGCTGCCAGCGCTGGAGCTGCACGTGCGCGCGGAGCAGCCGGCGGGCCATTCCGGCGGGTTCGGCCACCTCAACCACGGAGTGGAACACGGCCACGAGCTACGGCTTCACGGGCATCGGTGCGTGGAGCGTGAACCTGTTCAAGGCGGGCAAGGCGTTCCGCTACCCTTGACGGGGGCCGATCCCGCCAGGCTGCGAGCATCGGCGGGTCGGAGGCATGACAGACCTGCACGGTGCCGGATGACTGGATTGCGCCCTGCCTGTCGCCCGCGACTCGTCCAGTCATGTCCGTCCCCGGTTCCCTGAGGGCAACGGTGCAGCGAAGGACCGAGCGTGTCGACGGCTGCCGCGAGCACGATTCTGACGTGATGCGCTGGAAGCACCCCGGAAGGTGGGGAAGGAGACCAACTCAGGGTGAGGCGGCAGCCGGATTTGTCTATCGGACCACAAGAGCAGGCGCGAGATCGAGATCCCCGAATTCAGACAAGGCCCATCAATCGCCAGCACCTGCCTCCTCCCAAATACACACTGGCGTCGTGGTGTCCATACTTCATACTGCGTAGCGGCCGCATCGCGATGCGGACGACATCGATTTTGCACGCTTTTACAAGCTTTGGCCCAGCTTGGCGCCTGCTTCTCCTGCCCAGGTGACAGCCGGCCCTGATGTCTGAGGAGCGTACGACAGATCAGCAAGCACGGTGTGCGCGCAGGTGTGCGCGCGTCGAACGTCTCGACGCGGCGCGCGGTTGCTCCACGCGCATCGATGCGACCGACCCCTATCAGCAACAAGGAGGTCATCCGCGATGAACGAAATTTCCTATTCCCCGCTCTCACTGGAGCAAGAACGTGCTTGGGTGCTCGCCCGGAGTCGAGGCGCCGCGCCAGGCTTGAACGAAGGGGGCGCGGCGTGGCTGGACGGCGAGCTGGACGTGCCCAGGCTGGTCCATGCTATCGAGAGGCTCACGGCGCGCCAGGCGATCCTGAGGACATCCTTCGCAGAGCGCGAGGGGCAGCCGGTGCAGGTCGTCTCGCCGCGGGCAGACATCGACTTCCTCGAGGTGGATCTCGGCGCCGAAGGGCAGCCCGCCTCGGATGGAGCCGCGCTCGCGATGGCCCGCCGGGAGATCGCTCGGCCCCTCGATCTGGAGCGCGGCCCCCTCTGGCGCGTGAGCCTCATCCGGGTGCATCCAGGGCGCCGCCTCATCGCGCTCTCCATGCACCCCCTCCTCTCGGATGGCAAACCGAGCGTTGCGCTGTTCTTTTCGGAGCTATTCGACGGCTATCATGGCGTCGAGCTGCAGGCGCCGCCGATACACTACCAGGACCACGCACGGCGGCAGCGGGAGCACAGGACCGCCGAGCTCCTCGACGAGCAGCTCGCGCACTGGCGCCGCGAGCTCTCGGGGGCACCGGAGGCGCTGGAGATCCGGACGGATCGGCCGCGGCCCGCGGTGCGGACCTTCGCCGGAGGTTCGGTGGAGTGCGCGCTCGATCAGGAGCTCGTGCGAGGGCTCCGCGCGCTGGCCCGGGAGGAGGACGTGGCGCTGTCCGCGGTCCTGCTCGCGGGAATGCACGCCGTGCTCCATCGCCATACCGGCCAGGAAGACGTCCTCATCGGCGTTCCGCTGTCCGGACGAGACGAGGAGACCCAAGGCCTCATCGGGGCATTCGGAAATCTCGTGACCGTACGGGGCAGGCTGGGCGCGGATCCGAGCTTTCGCGCGCTCCTGCGCCAGGTGCGCCGCTCCCTGCAGGAGGGGAGCGAGCACGGGGATCTCTCCTTCACCTCTCTGGTCGAGCAGCTCTCACTGCCGCGGGATCCAAGCCGCGCACCGCTCGTCCAGGCCACCTTCTCCAGCGAGCCGAGCACGCTGGAGCCGAAGCGAGGCCCTCTGCTCACGCTGACGGAGGTGGCGCTCGAGGCGACCGAGGTGGCCTTCGAGCTCGCCGTCCGTGTCGAGGAGACCGACACGGTCCTTTTTGCGCGCGTCGATTACAATCGAGACCTCTTCGAGCGCGCGACGGTCGAGCGGCTGCTCGGGCACTGGGCGGTGCTGCTCCGCGGGGCGGCGGGCGACCCGGAGCAGCGCGTCTCGGAGCTGCCGGTCCTGACCGAGGAGGAGCGCCGCGCGCTGCTCGCGTGGAACCGCGGCGAGGTGTTCGATCCGCCGCGCGATCGGCTGCACGAGCGGGTCGAGGCGCACGCCCGGCGCACCCCGTCCGCGGTGGCGGTGGTGTTCGAGGGACAGCGTCTCACCTATGCCGAGCTCGATCGAAGGAGCAACCAGATAGCCCACCTCCTCCGGGAGAGCGGCGCGGGGCCCGAGGTCCCGATCGGCGTCTGCCTGGAACGATCGCTCGAGGTGATCGTGGCGCTGCTCGGCGTCCTCAAGTCCGGCGGCGCCTATGTCCCGCTCGACCCCTCTTACCCGGCGGACCGGCTCGCCTTCCTGCTGGAAGACGCCGGCGTGCCCGTGATCCTCACCGAGGAGCGCTTCGCCTCCCGGCTCCGGAGCGGGAGCGCGAGGGTGGTGTGCCTCGACGCGGATCGGGCCATGGTCGAGCGGCAGCCCGAGGACAAGGTAGGGCCCGCGCCGAACGAGGGCCCGGAGAACCTCGCGTACATCATTTACACCTCGGGATCGACCGGGAAGCCCAAGGGCGTGATGGTCAGCCACGCCAACGTCCTTCGCCTGTTCGACACCACCGCCGGATGGTTCCGCTTCGGCGATCAGGACGTGTGGACGACGTTCCACTCGTTCGCCTTCGACATCTCCGTCTTCGAGATCTGGGGCGCGCTCCTCCACGGCAGTCGCCTCGTCGTCGTGCCACGGCCGGTGATCCACGCGCCGCAGCTGTTCTACAGGCTCCTCGGCGAGGAGGGCGTAACGGTGCTCACCCAGACGCCGTCGGCGTTCCGCCTGCTCGTTCACGCCGAGGAGACGATCGAGCCGGAGGCCAGAGAGCGACTCGCGCTCCGGCTCGTGATCTGCGGCGGTGAGGCCCTCGACGTGACCGCGCTGAAGCCGTGGTGGGAGCGCCACGGCGACAGGGTGCCCGCGATCCTCAACCTCTACGGACCCACCGAGACCACCATGTTCGTCACCTACCGCCCTGTCGGCCTGTCCGATCTCGAGCGGCCCTGGTCGAGCATGATCGGCCGCGCGGTCCCCGATACGCAGGTGCTCCTCCTCGATCGCAACCGCGCGCTCGTCCCGGTCGGCGTCCCCGGAGAGATTCACGTCGGCGGCGCGGGCCTCGCGCGCGGCTACCTCCACCGGCCCGAGCTCACGCAGGAGCGGTTCATCGAGCACCCGTTCAACGACGACCCAGGCGCTCGCCTGTACAGGACAGGTGATCTCGCGAGCTATCTCCCGTCGGGAGACCTCGAGTACCTCGGTCGGGTCGACGACCAGGCGAAGATCCGCGGCCACCGCATCGAGGTGGGCGAGATCGCGTCGGTGCTGGCCCAACACCCCGAGGTACGCGAGGCCGTCGTGGTGCCGCGCGAAGACGCGCCCGGGGAAAAGACGCTCGTTGCCTACGCGGTCCCTCACCGGACGAGCCAGGGCGACCCGGCCAGCGACGAGCGCGTGTTGGCTCCGGCGCTCCTCGCCTTTCTTGAGAGCAATTTGCCGAGCTTCATGGTCCCGTCCGCGATCGTGCTGCTCGCGTCGTTCCCCACCACGCTGAACGGGAAACTCGACCGCAAGGCGCTGCCCGCGCCGAGCGGCGCTCGTCCGGAGCTCCGGCGGGCGCTCCCGGCGCCGCGCTCCGAGCTGGAAGAAGAGCTGGCGCACCTCTGGAAGGAGCTCCTGCGCGTCGATCACGTCGGCGTGCACGACAGCTTCTTCGCGCTGGGCGGCGACTCGCTGCACGCGCTCCGGCTGTTTTCCCGCTTGCGCGGTGCCTTCGGGATCGACGTCACCTTCCAGCAGCTCTTCGCCCACCCGACCATCGCCGCGCTCGCGGCGCTGATCAGTGGAAAGGAGCGCGCCGCGGCTCGGAGCGATCAGGCCATTCCGAGAGGCGCCCGAACGGGATCGATCCCCCTGTCGTTCGCGCAGGAGCGCATGTGGTTCCTCCACCGGCTCGCGCCGGAGAGCAGGGCCTACAATTGCCTCTGTCCCTTCCGCCTCGCCGGAGACATCCACGTCACGGAGCTCGACAGGAGCCTCCGTGAGCTCGTCCGCAGGCACGAGATCCTGCGCACGGTCTATACGGAGCTCGACGGCCAGCCCGTCCAGATCGTCGCCGAGGACGCCTCCTTCCGGCTCGAGGTCGCGGATCTCCAGCACCTCTCCGGGGAGGAGCGAGAGGCCCAGGCGGAGCAGCACCTCTCGTCGGAGGCCCAGAGGATCTTCGATCTGAAGCGCGGCCCCGTCTTCCGCGCAGGGCTGCTCCGGCTCGGGCCTCGGGATCACGTCCTCTGGTTGCACATCCACCACATCGCCGTCGACGGTTGGTCGCTCGAGGTCGCTTACCGTGAGATCGCGGCGATCTACGATGCCTTCTGCCGGGGGGCTCCGGCGGCGCTGCCGGACGCGCCGCTCCAGTACGCCGATTTCGCCTCGTGGCAGCGCGAGCAGATGACCGAAGAGGTCCTGTCGGAGCTGCTCGCCGGCTGGAAGCAGAGGCTCCTCGACGTGCCGCCCTTGCTCGAGCTGCCGAGCGATCACGTCCGGCCGGCGGTCCAGACCTTCCGCGGCGCGACCCTCCCGTTCCAGCTCGATCTGGAGGTCGGAAGGGCGGTCCGGGACCTCAGCGCGCGAAACAACGTGACCGTGAACATGGTCCTCCTGGCCGTGTTCGCCGTCCTGCTCCACCGCACCACGCAACGCGACGACCTCCTGGTCGGCCTGCCGAGCGCGGGCCGGGATCACGCCGATCTCGAGGCGGCGATCGGCTTCTTCGTCAACGTGGTCCCCATCCGGATCGACGTCTCCGGTGGGCCGTCGTTCGAGGAGCTGCTCCGCCGCGTGAGGGGCGTGTGCCTGGACGCCTACGCGCACGACGGGCTCCCGTTCGAGCGGCTCGTCCAGGAGCTCCAGCCGGAGCGCGACCCGAGCTACAGCCCTCTCGTGCAGATCGTGTTCGCGCCGCAGCCGCCCGCGGAGCGCGAGCTCCACCTCGGCGGGATCGAGGCGCGCGCCATCGCCACGGACACGAGGAAGACGATCTTCGACGTCTCGCTCTATGCCTGGGAGAGCGCCGGCGGCGTCGCCGGGATGCTGGAGTACAGCACCGACCTCTTCGAGCGGGCGACGATGGAGCGGATGTTGAGTCACCTCTTCACGCTCCTCGCCGCCGCGACCTCGGACCCCGCGCGCTCCGTCTCGTCGATGCCGCTGCTCCCGGAGCGCGAACGGCGCCGGCTGCTCGTCGATTGGAACGACACCGGCGCCGATTTCCCTCGCGATCGGCGCGTCCTGGATCTGTTCGAGGAGCAGGCGGCGCGCGCGCCGCACGCCGCCGCGGTCGTGTCCGATCGCGGCTCGCTCACGTACGGGGAGCTCGATCGCCGGGCGAACCAGCTCGCGCGCCGCCTGCTCGAGCTGGGCGTCGCGCCCGATACCCTGGTCGCGATCTGCGCGGAGCGCTCGCTGGAGATGGTGGTCGGGATCCTCGGAGTCCTCAAGGCGGGCGCGGCGTATCTCCCTGTGGACGCGGAGATCGCGAGAGAGCGGCTGGCGTTCCTCCTCGAGGACTCCGGGGCGCCGGTGCTCCTCACGCAGGAGCGCCTCGCCGATCGCCTCCCGCCGTTCGCGGGCGCGGTGATCCGCCTCGACGCCGACTGGCCGGAGATGGCGGCGCGCGACGGGTCGCCCCCTCCGGTGTGCGCGGGCCCCCGGGATCTGGCCTATGCCATCTACACGTCGGGCTCGACCGGCCGCCCGAAGGGCGTGCTCGTGGAGCACCGGAGCCTCATGAACCTGGTAGCGTGGCACGTGCGGCGCTTCGCCGTCACCTCCGCGGATCGAGCGACCCTCGTCGCGAGCCCTGGCTTCGACGCGTCGGTATGGGAGCTCTGGCCGTATCTGTGCGCGGGAGCGTGCCTGTTCATCCCCGGGGAGCCGCTCCGCCGCTCCCCGGACGAGCTGAAGGCGTGGCTCCTCGCGCGAGGGATCACCGTCTCGTTCTTGCCGACGCCGGTGGCCGAGGAGCTCCTGCGCCTCGACTGGCCTGCTTCCGTCGCGCTCCGGTACCTGCTCACCGGAGGAGACAAGCTCCGCGTCTGGCCAGGCGCAGGGCTCCCCTTCGAGGTCGTGAACAACTACGGTCCGACCGAGGGGACCGTCGTCGCGACCTCATGTGTCGTGCCGAGGGCGCGGCCGAGCAGCGGGGCTGCGACCCCCGACCCGTCGATCGGCCGCCCCATCGACAACATGCGGGTTTACCTCCTCGATCCGCGCGGTGAGCTCGTCCCGGTGGGCGTCCCCGGCGAGCTTTACCTGGGAGGCGCCGGCGTCGCCCGCGGGTACCTGAACCGGCCCGAGCTCAACGAAGCGAGGTTCCTCCCCGACCGGTTCACGGACGAGCCGGGCGCGCGCATGTACCGCACCGGCGATCGCGCCCGGTGGCTCGCTGACGGAAACATCGAGTTCCTGGGGCGGGTCGACAACCAGGTGAAGATCCGCGGCTACCGTATCGAGCTCGGCGAGATCGAGGCCGTGCTGCGAGAGCACCCCGCCGTGAAAGAGGCCGTCGTGGTGGCGCGGGAAGATGCGCCGGGCAACAAGCGGCTCGTCGCCTACGTCATCCCTCGCCTCGATGACGGGGGCGCCGCGGATCAGGCCCCGGCCCTGCAAGCGGAGCACGTCTCGGCGTGGCAGGCGCTGTACGACGGCACCTACGGGAAGGCCGGCGCCGGCGTGGATCCGGACTTCAACATCACGGGCTGGAACAGCAGCTACACCGGAGAGCCCATCGACGCCGGAGCGATGCGCGCATGGCGGGATCACACGGTCGAGCGGATCCTCTCGTTCCAGCCGCGCCGGGCATGGGAGATCGGCTGTGGGACGGGGCTCCTGCTCCTGCAGCTGGCCCCGCAGTGCGCCGCCTACCTGGGGACCGATTTCTCGGAGAAGGCGATCTCGCTGCTCCGCCCCGAGCTCGCGCGCGGCACGCTCTCGCATGTGTCGCTGCAGCGCCGGGAGGCGAACGACTTCAGCGGCGTCGAGCCGGGCAGCTTCGACGTGATCGTCTTGAACTCGATCGTCCAGTATTTCCCCAGCGCCGATTACCTGCGCTCGGTGATCGAGGGCGCCGTGCGCGCGGCGGCGCCCGGTGGCGTCGTGTTCCTTGGCGACGTCAGGAGCCTTCCCCTGCTCGAGGCGTTTCACACCTCGGTGCAGCTTCACCGCGCGCCCGCGAGCGAGACCTCGGCCGAGCTCTTTGCCCGGGTGCGGCGGGCGGCCCTTGGCGAGGAAGAGCTCGTCCTCGCGCCCGAGTTCTTTCACGCGCTGCCCGGCCAGGTCCCGGGCGTGGAGCACGTGGAGTGCTGGCTCAAGCGGGGTTCGTACGCCGACGAGATGACGCGCTTCCGCTATGACGTGGTCCTGCGCGTGGGCGTGGCGCCCGAGCCCATCGCCATCGGCCGATCCTTGGACTGGGCTGCCTCGGAGGGTCTCGCGGGCGTCGAGCGAGCGCTGCGCGAGGGGGGCTCCGGCGCGCTTCTGGTCCTGGGGATCCCGAACGCGCGCGTGTACGCCGACGTGGTCGCCGCGAGCCGGCTGCGGGAAGGGGGCGGCGCCGAGCTGGACCGCGCCGTCATCGCTGCTCGGAGCGCGGCGGCCGCGATCGAGCCGGAGGCGCTGTGGGCGCTCGGCGCGCGCCTCGGCTGCTCTGTCCGGATCACCGCGTCGAGGACCTCGGGTCCAGGCTGCATGGACGTGGTCTTCGAGCGCTCGGTCGAACGCTCGGTCGAACGCTCGGTCGAACGCTCGGAGGGCGGCGCGCCGCGGCCGCGCGCCTGGGTCCAGGCGCGGCCCGGGGAGATCTCGCCGGCCCGGTCGCTCGCGAACAGCCCTCTCCGGAGGCAGAAGGCGCGCGTCATGCCTGAAGGCCTGCGCGAGCTCGCCGCGGCGAAGCTCCCCGATTACATGGTTCCGGCCGCCTTCGTGAAGCTCGACGCGCTGCCGCTCACCGCGAACGGGAAGGTCGATATCGCGGCCCTTCCGGCCGACGATCGCGCGAGACCCGAGCCGCGGGCGGAGCCACCCGCGCCCGCCTCGAACATCGAGGTGATCGTCTCCGAGATCTGGCGCCAGGTGCTCGGCATCGACGAGGTCGGCCTCGACGATCCTTTCTTCGAGATCGGCGGTCACTCGCTGCTCCTCGCCCGGGTCCGCGCGGGGATCCGGGCGCGGCTCGGCGAGGACGTGCCCATCATGGATCTGTTCCAGTACCCGACGATCCGCAGCCTCTCTGCACGTCTGAAGAGGGGCTCTCGGGCGGCCGCCCCGGCAGAGAGCGCGGCCTCCGGGCGCGAGCGCGGCGCCGCGGCCCCCGCCACCGAAGCGCCCGCGCGGGAGGCGCTCCCCGAGCACGCCATCGCCATCATCGGAATGGCGGGTCGCTTCCCGAAGGCGCGCAGCGTCGACGCGCTGTGGTCGATGCTCGAGGGCGGGGGCGAGGGGATCTCCTTCCTTTCACCCGAGGAGCTGAAGGCGCTCGGCGTGGAGTCGGAGCTCTACCGGTCGCCCGGGTTCATTCCGGCGGCCGGCGTGATCGAGGACGTCATGTGCTTCGACGCGGCGTTCTTCGGCTACAGCGCGCAGGACGCCGTGCTCATGGACCCGCAGCAGCGCGTCTTCCTCGAATGCGCCTGGGAAGCGATGGAGAGCGCCGGCTACGACCCGCTCGCCTACCCGAAGCCGATCGGCGTATTCGCCGGGAGCGACGCGCCGAGCTACTGGATCGAGCACGTCGGGCCGCTTCCGGCCGCGCCGAACTCGGAGCACCACCGGATCTATACCGGGAACGTGACCGACTCCCTGACCACGCGCGTGGCCTACAAGCTGGGGCTCCGGGGGCCCGCGGTGAGCGTCATGACGGCCTGTTCGACGTCGCTCGTCGCCGTGCACCTCGGCTGCCAGAGCCTCCTCACCAGGGAGAGCGACATGGTCCTCGCGGGAGGCGTCGGCATCCTCACGCCGAAGAGGATCGGCTACCTCTACGAGGAAGGCCGGGTCACCTCGCCCGACGGCCATTGCCGGCCCTTCGACGCCGAGCCGAGCGGCATCGTTGCGAGCAGCGGTGTCGGCCTCGTCGTCCTCAAGCGGCTGAAGGACGCGCTGGACGACGGCGACACGATCCACGCCGTGATCCGCGGATCCGCCGTCACCAACGACGGCGCGCTCAAGGTGGGTTACACGGCGCCGAGCCTGGAGGGGCAGGTCGAGACCCTCGCGCGGGCCCACGCCGCTGCCGGCGTGAGCCCGGAGAGCATCACGTACGTGGAGACGCACGGCGCGGGCACGCGGCTCGGCGACTCGATCGAGGTGGCCGCGCTGGCGCGGGTGTTCCGGAAGGCGACCGATAGGGTCGGCTTCTGCGCGCTCGGCTCGGTGAAGAGCAACCTCGGCCACCTCCGCGCGGCGAACGGGGTGACCGGCCTCATCAAGGCGACGCTCTCGCTGGAGCGCGAGCTCATCCCTGGGACGCTCCATTTCCGCCGGCCCAGCCCCGAGATCGATCTCGCGAGCAGCCCGTTCTTCGTCAGCTCCGCGCCGCGCGCGTGGAAGCGCGGCGGAGCCCCGCGCCGCGCCGCGGTGAGCGCCTTCGGCATCGGCGGCACGAACGCGCACGCCGTGCTCGAGGAGGCGCCGGAGAGGGCGCCGTCGGGCCCGTCCAGGCGCTGCCAGCTGCTCGTCGTCTCCGCGAAGACGCGCGCCGCGCTCGAGAGGAGCACCGATCGGCTTGCCGAGCACCTGCGGCGCGCGCCGGAGAGCCCGCTTGCCGACGTCGCGTTCACCCTGCAGCGCGGCAGGGTGCCTTTCGCGCACCGCCGCGCGGTGGTGTGCGCGGATCCGGCCTCGGGCGCGGCCTGCCTCGATCGGCGCGACCCCGCCCGCATCTTCACGCAGGTCGCCGGCAGGCGGCCTCCGGAGGTCGTCTTCATGTTCCCCGGCGCGGGCGCGGAGCATGCCGGCATGGGGCGCGAGCTCTACCTGCAGGAGCGCGCCTACCGCGAGAGCATGGACCAATGCGCCGACCGCTTCCGCCGCGAGCTGTCGGTCGACCTCCGCCACCAGCTCTTCCCCGAGGAGCAGGAGCGCGGCCGCGGCGACGCGGAGATCGGCGCTCCGCGCTTCAGCGCAGCCGCGGCCGCCCTCTTCTCGACCGAGTACGCCTTGGCGCAGCTCCTGATGTCGTGGGGGATCCGCCCGGCCGCGCTGTTCGGGCACGGCGTGGGCGAGGTCGCCGCCGCGTGCGTCGCCGGCACGCTCTCGCTCGACGACGCGGTCGCGCTGGTCGCGCTGCGCGGGCGCGCGGAGGAGGAGGCCACGGGATCAACTCGCCCCGAGGATCGCATCGCCGCGCTGCTCGCGTCGGCCGATCGCGCCCTCCTCGAGGTCGGGCCCGGCTCCACCCTGGCCTCCGTGGCGTCGCGGCACCCGGACGCGGAGCGACGGGTCGCGACCACCCTGGCGGGCCCGGGCGAGGGCGCCGGCGACCTCGAGGCGTTGCTCGCCGCGGTGGGCCGGCTCTGGTGCGCCGGCGTCGACGTGGACTGGGCCGCGTTCTCCCGGGACGAGCGCCGGAGGCGCGTGCCGCTCCCCACGTACCCGTTCGAGCGCACCGCCCACGTGCTCGACACCCCCTGCACCGTGGGCCCGGCCACGGTGCGATCCCTGCCGCCGAAGATCTGGAGTCCGCCGGCGTCGTCCGGTCCTCCCTCGGTCGCGGTGCTCACCGAGCGCGTCCGGGAAGCGCTGCCTCCGAGCTCGCCGGCGCCCCTGAGCCCCGCGATGACGCAGCGGAGCGGGAGCGCCGCGGTCCTCACGGCCAGGCGCGCTGCCGGACAGCTCCTCGTCTCGCTGCAGGCGGGGGCGCCGAACGCCACGCCGCTGTTCCTGATCCCGCCGCTCGGAGGCACGGTCCACCTCTATCGCCCCCTGGTGCCGCGCCTGGGCAGCGAGCAGCCCGTCTACGGGATTCAACCCACCGGGGCGGATCCGAGCGAGCCGAGCCTCATGAGCGCCATGTCCGTCCCCGCGATCGCGGCCCGGTACGTGGAGGAGATCCTGAGCGTCAGGCCCGAGGGTCCGTACCTCCTGGGCGGGCATTCGGCCGGCGGCGTCGTCGCGTACGAGATGACGCAGCAGCTGCTCGCGCTGGGGCGCAAGGTGCCTTTGCTGCTGCTGCTGGACACGGGCAGCGTACAGGGAACGAGCGACCGCTCTCCGGCGAGCGCCCTGGCCCACGAGATGGCGAAGATCCAGGCGATCGCGTCGCAGAGATACCGCGGCTTCATGGCTGCCATGGAGGACGACGCGCGGCTCCGCGCCGAGGTCACGAGCACGTGGCAGGCGCTCGCGAGCTACGCGCCGCAGCCGACGGACGCCAGCGTCCTGTTCCTGCGCGCGCGGGAGCAGATCAGCCCGGAAGACGCGGTCGCCGTCCATGCCTGGATGGACCTCGCGCGAGGGGAGTTTGCGCTCCAGGTGGTGCCTGGCAACCATTTCACGATGATGGATCCGCCCCACGTCGCGCACGTCGCCCGCGCGATCCAGCAGCGCATCGCGGCCGCGGTGAGGCCCGCGCTCGCCGACCCGCTGGAGGGGCGGGCGCTCCGGAGATCGATGGCCAGGCCGCTCGGCGCGGAGAGCGGGCCCGAGAGCGGCCCGCCGTCACACTGAGAGCGCCCCGGCCGCTCCTCACCGCGGGCGCGCGCCGAGGGGCGCGCCGCGGCCCCCCACCCGCTGCAGGGCATAGGCGATGCCGCTCTGGAGCGTCCCCTGCGTGACCACCGCGCCGAGGTCGATCTGCAAGCGAATGAGCGTCTGTGCGACGTCGGGGCGGATGCCCGTGATCACCGCCTGCGCCCCGAGCAGCCGGAGCGCGACGGCGGCGTTCATCAGGGTGCTCGCGACGTCGCCGTCGACCGTCCTCACGCCGGTGATATCGATGATCACGACCTCGGCGCCGCTCGATTCGACCCCCTGGAGCGCCGTGCTCAGGACCTGCTCCGCTCGCTGCCGGTCCATCATCCCGATGAGCGGCATGACCATGATCCGGTCGGTGATCGGGATGATGGGCGTGGAGAGCTCCGCCAGGCGGGCGCTCTGCACGCGGATGATCTCCTCCTGGAGCTCGACGCGCGCGTGCTCGCTCCGCTCCCGCGCCGAGAACTCGACCCTGAGCTGCTCCTCGGCGAGGCGGAGCGACTCCGTGCGCCTGTGCAGGTTCGCGTAGAGCACGGCGTTCTCCACCGCGGTCGCCGCCTGCGCCAGCAGGAGCTTCGAGAGCTCCAGCCGGGCCGGCGTGAACACGTTGGTCGCGGTGTCGTTCTCCAGATAGAGAACGCCGTTCGTGCGCCCCTGGTGCACCATCGCCAGGCAGAGGATCGATCTCGGGTTGTGCGCGGCGACGTATGCATCCGCGGCGAAGCGAGGCTCGTGGCTCGCGTCCGCTAGGACCACCGGCTGCATCGTCCTCGCGACGTACTGCACGATCGAGGCGGGGACCTCGGCGCTGCCCTCGACGGGGAGCAGCAGGCCGACCCTCACCGCGTTCGGATCCACGGTGATCGACGCCTCGATCATCAGCTGGTGATCGCGCTCCAGGACGAGGACCCCCTTCTTCGCGCCGGCGTTCTGGATCGCGATGTCGAGCAGCCGGCTGACCACGCTGTCGAGGACGACCTCGCCGGCGATGGCCTGAGCGGCCCGGATGACCGCCTCGACGTCGAGCACGCTGGTGCTGAGCCTCGTCGTCGAGGTGGTCTGGACCGCGGCCCGGGCGTGCTCCAGCATGCCAGGCGGCGCCGACGTGAGCGCGACCTTCTGCACGAGCTGCGGCGCCTCGGCCGCCAGGCGGTCCGCCTTGGCGGTCGCTCCCCACTGCATGTAGCCGTGGTGGGCGTCGGTCATGTGGGCGCGCGCGCTCCGCGTGAGGCCGTTCGCGTGGTGGAACTTCCCGGCGAGCTCGCTCGCCAGCGCCTGATCGCGCGTGAACCCGGCCTCCTCGGCGCCCTCGATCGCCCTGTCATAGAGCTGCGCCACGGCGTGCCGGTCGCCGCCCGAAACGCGCGCGATCTCCGCCTCGGCGAGGAGATGTTTGTGCGCGTAGCTCCGGGGGCAGAGCTCGGCCCAGCGGGCGAGCTTCTCCCGGTGCGCCGACAGCGCCGCCACGAGCCGCTCCTTCTCGGAGGCCGGCGCGCCGTCGCACGAGGCGGCGAGGGTCAGGCACGAATAGAAGACGAGCTCGGTCGCCCAGAAGTTGTTCACGCAGCCGGCGGTCATCTTCTCCGCGGCGGCCATGAGCGCGCGCGCGGCGCCGTAATCGCCGTGGAGATAGGCCAGCTGGACCTTTTGCGTGTGGTACCACGCGGCCACATAGCTGAGCTCCGGGACCGAGACCGTGCTGGCGAAGGCGGCCTCGTCGAAGGTGTTGTCGCTCAGGGTGTGCGTCCCGGCGGTGCCCCCCGTGAGGTTCGCGACGACCTGCCTTGCGCACGAGAGGATGAGCGTCGTGAGCTTGTCGTTCGTCTTCCGCATGAGCGCGAGATCCTGCTCGATCTCGCCGGCCACCGCGCCGAGATCGTCGCCGAGGCTCAGGCTCGCCGAGATCATGTGAATGCAGCAGTACGACGCGTACGCCAGATCTCCCGACTCGAGGCCGGCCTGCCGGGAGCGGGCCAGGAGCTTCACCGTGTCCCGGAGCGGCTCGAAGAAATGGAGAATGCACGCGAAGGTCAGGAGGAGCATGCACGTGATGCGCTGGTTGGGGATCCGCTCGTTCAGCTCGATACCGACCCTGGCGAACTGGTAGGCTTCCTTGTACCGGTCGTCGGTGGTCCTCGGCTCGAAGACGCCGTCGATCAGGAGCGCCGCATAGAGCACGCACGCGTACGCCGTGGTGCTCGAGGTGCCGCACTCCACCGCGAGGTTGATCTGCATGATGAGCGTGAGCGGACCGAGCACCGGCAGCCCGAGCGCGGAGGCGGGCTGCGTCATGTCGGCGAGGAGACGGAGGATGGTCTGCTTCTCTGGATCGGCGACGGTGGGCAGCCCCAGGAGAGCGGAGATCGGGCGGCTCGCGAGGTGGGCCTGCATCGCCTCGAGCTCTCTGCCGAGCAGCGCGCGCTGCTCCTCGGCCGCCGCGGGGATGTCGACCCCGAGCAGCGCGAGCGCCTCGAGGCCGCACCGCACGACCTCGGAGAGGTCGCCGCGCATCAGGTGGAACGACATGCGCAGGTTGCGGACCTGCGCGCCGTCCAGCGGGGATCTCGCGCGCTCGAGGAGCGCGTCGAACAGCCGCTCGCCGGCGTCGAACTGGCCTGTCAGGCAGAGGCACTCCGCGAGCCCGGTGGTCAGCGCGAAGGTGAGATCGTGCCGCTCGTCCCAGCGCTCCGGGCCGAGCGCGCTCGTGCCGGCCTCGAAGTAGCCCGCGGCCGCCTCGTACGCCGCGCCGGACTTCGCCCTCCTGCCCGCCTCGAGGTTCAAGCGCGCCAGCGCGACGCGCTCTTCCGGATCGGTGATCCGCGGCACGCCGAGGTTCATGTGGGTCGCGACCTCGAAGACCTCACCCTCCATGTCGCCAGGGTCGCTGTCCGCGAGCAGGAGCCGCCCGATCTGGAGGTGGATCTCCTGCTTGCGGGGCTCGTCGAGGAGCCGGTAGGCCGCTTGCTGGACCCGGTCGTGCAAGAACCGGTAGGCGGCGTCGAGCGCGAGCTCCGGCTCGTCCGCCTCGCCGGTCATCGCGCCGCTCAGGGCCGCGTCGAAGAACCTGGAGTCCGCGCCGACGGCGAGGATCAGCCCCTCGCGGAGCGCCGCCGACAGCTCGCCTGCGACCTCGCGGCGCGGCCTGCCGGCCACCCTCGCCAGCGTCTTCAGGTCGAAGCGATAGCCGATGCACGCGGCGAGCGTGAGGGTGCGCTGCGCGCGTCCATCGAGCTCCAGGAGCCTGCCCGCCATGAAGTCAACGACGTTGTCCGTGACCTTCATCCGCTGGATGCGCGGCAGATCCCAGGTCCACTCGCGCCGGGCCGGATCGAAGGAGACGAGCTTCTCCGTGTGCAGCGCCCTCATGAACTGGTTCATGAAGAACGGGTTGCCGTGGGTCTTGCTCATCACATGGCGCGCGAGCGGCTCGGCCCGCTCGGGGTCGCAGGAGAGCGTGTCGGCGAGGAGCCGCGTCACGACGGGAAGCTCGAGCGGCTTGAGGTCGATGTCGCCGACAGCTACCCCGGCCTTGCGCAGCTCCCCCAGGGTGATCGAGAACAGGTGGCTCTCGTCGACCTCGTTGTGGCGGTACGCGCCGATCACGAGGAAATGCTTGATCTCCGGCTCGGTCAGGAGCTGCTCGAGGAGCTTGAGCGAGGCCGGATCCGCCCATTGCAGGTCATCGAGGAAGACGACGAGGGGGTGCTCCTGTGCGGGGATGGCGCTGCAGAACTTCCTGAACGCGAGGTGGAAGCGGGCCTGCGCCTCGGTCGGTCCGAGCGGCTCGACGCCGGGCTGGGGGCCGAGGAGGAGCTCGAGCTCGGGGATGAGGTCGACGAGGTGCTGGCCGTTCTGCCCGACGGCGTTCGCGATTCGCTCCTTCCACAGCGCGAGCGCCTCCGCGGGCTCGGTCAAGAGGGCTCGGACGAGCTCCCGGAAGACATGCGCCACGGCCGCATAGGGGACGGTCCGGTTGAGCTGGTCGAACTTGCCAGCGACGATGTACCCCTTGCCCTGCGCGATGGATTTCTGGATCTCGCCGACGAGGAGCGACTTGCCGATACCGGCGTGGCCGGACACGAGGAGCAGCTCGCTCGCGCCCTGGCTGACGCGCCGCCACGCGCCTTCGAGGACCGCGAGCTCCGCCTCGCGGCCGTAGGCCTTCTGCGGGATCCGGAGCGCGTCCACGTAATCGTGGCGCCCGAGCGCGAACGGCTCGATCGCCGACGCCGCCTCGAGCTGCGCGAGGCACTCGGCGAGATCCATCCGGAGCCCGTAGGCGCCCTGGTATCGATCATCGGGGCTCTTCGCCAGGAGCTTCATGATGATGTCAGAGACGGAGCGCGGTACGTCGGGCGAGACCCGCGCCGGCGGCGGCGGGAGCCTGGCGATGTGGCAGTGCACGAGCTCCAGGAGGTCCTTCGTCGGGAAAGGGAGCTTGCCCGTCACCATCTCGTACAAAGTGACCCCCAGGGAGTAGAGGTCCGTGCGCAGGTCGATAACGCGGTTCATCCGCCCGGTCTGCTCCGGCGACATATACGCCAGGGTGCCCTCGAAGGCGGCGGGGCTCCTCGGCCGCTGTGCCTCCTGGGAGAGGCGGGTGGCGCTGCCGAAGTCCATGATCTTGGCGTTCCACGTGGACGCTTCGACGATGATGTTCTGCGGCTTGATGTCCATGTGAACGGCCCCGCCCCGATGAATGGATTCGAGCGTGCTCGCGATGGATATCGCGATCCGGAGCGCGTCCTTGAGCGTGAGGGAGCGTGCCGTGATGAGCTCATGGAGCGTGCAGCCCCCGGCGTCTTCCATGATGAGCGCCAGGCTCGCCCCGATCTTCACGATGCCCAGGACGTGAACCACGCCTGGCAGCGCGAGCTCCTTGGCGATGGCGTACTCGTAGCGAAGCCTCGCGACCTCGGCCGGCGCTGGGCGCTCGTTCCTGAGGCGCTTGACCGCGACAGGGGCCCGGTCCTCGTTGCGGTATCCTCGGTACACGGTCGACGCAGCGGATTCGTGGATGAGGCCTGTCAGGGTGTACCCGGGGATACCGATCATGGACCAGTTGTAGAGCGCTTCTGTGCGCTGCATCAAGCGGTCCGCACGGCCATTCGAGGGAAATCTACCCCGGCGCCGCCGTGCTCTCCAACCCGGGTGCACCAGTCCACAATGTGCGGGCATGAAGTTGGTCTCGGAGCGCGCCGGGCCCAGCGTGCGCGGCGAACGGATCGGAGCAGGCGGCGTCGATCCTCATCTCGCCCCGCCATGGATTCGCCCGGCCAAGGTCGCCACGTGCGCCACCAGATCCGGTGGCTTCACCGGCTTGGCCAGATGCATCTGGTATCCGGCCATGAGCGCCCGCGCGCGGTCCTCGGCGCGCGCAAATGCGGTCAACGCCAGCGCCGGCACGCTCCCCCCGCGCTCTTCCGGCAACTGCCGCACCTTCTGGATCAGCTCATACCCGCCCTCGTGCGGCATACCGATGTCGCTCACCAGGACCGTCGGCTGGTCCCGCTCCATCTCCGCCAGAGCCTCCACGACCGAACCCGCCGTCCGCACCTCCGCCTGGCACTCCGCCAGTATCCGCAGGAGCAGCTCTCGCGTGTCCGGCTCGTCGTCCACCACCAGCACCCGCACCCCCTTCAGGCTCAAGAGCTCCCCGGCGCGGTGCCATGACGGCCGGCGCTGCGGCATCGGCGGCGGCTCTCCTCCGGCCAGCGCCTCAACGTGCTTGGCCAAAAGCGGCAGCTTCACCGTGAAGCTCGCCCCCTGATCCTTCCCCGCGCTGGCCGCCTCCACCGTCCCCCCGTGCAGCTCCACCAGGTGCTGCACGATCGAGAGACCCAGACCCAGCCCGCCGTACTCGCGCGTGGTCGAGGCGTCTGCTTGCCGGAATTGCTCGAACACGTACGGCAAGAACTCCGGCGCGATGCCGATCCCCGTGTCGCTCACCGCGAGGCGCGCGTACGTCCCCTCGCGGCGCAGCGATACCTTCACCTGCCCGCCTTGCCGCGTGAACTTCATCGCGTTGCTGACCAGATTCCACACGATCTGCTGGAGGCGATTCGGGTCCCCCATGACCTGTTCCCCGGCCGACTCGACGCTGAGCTCCAGGCGGATCCCCTTCGCCTTCGCCGCCGGCTCCGCCGATTCCAGCAGCGTTTCGAGCATCTCGGCCAGATCGACCACCTCCACGTCGAGGCTCAGCCGCCCGCCGACGATGCGCGACATGTCCAGGAGATCGTCGACGAGCTTGGATTGCGCCCGCGCGTTCCGCTCGATCGTCCCGAGCGCCCGGCCCAGGATCTCGTCCGATGGGCCGCGCATGCGGAGCAGCTGCGACCAGCCGAGGATCGCGGTGAGCGGCGTCCGCAGCTCGTGGCTCAGCAGCGCCAGGAACTCATCCTTCAGCCGCCCCGTACGCTCGAGCTCCGCCCGCGCCGCCTGTTCGCGGGAGAGGAGCATCTCCCGCTCCGCCTCGGTCCGCTTTCGATCGCTGATGTCCGTGGAGATCCCGCAAACCGCATACGACCGGCCCGACTCGTCGAAGAGCGGACACTTGATCGAGATGTACGTGTGGAGCCCATCGTCCTGGGGCACGATCTCTTCCATCTCCAGCGGCCCCCCGGCCGCCGCCACCCGCTTGTCGAAAGCGCGAAATGCGTCGGCGCACTCCGCGGGGAACAAATCATACTCGGTCTTGCCGGCGATCGACCGCGCGGTCACATGAAACAACTCTTCGTAGCGGCGGTTGACCATCAAAAAGCGTCCTTCGAGGTCCTTGACGTAGATGACCGCCGTGGAGTTGTCGATGATGGCCTGAAGCAGGTGCTGGCTCTCGCGCAAAGCGACCTCCGCGCGCCGGCGCTCGGCGTTCTCCGCCTCGAGAGCGGCGTTCGAGCTCGCCAGCTCGGCCGTGCGCTCTCGCACCCGTTGCTCGAGCTCCTGGTGGGCACGCAGGAGCTGCGCGTTCTTCGCCTCGAGCTCCTTCTGCGCCTCGCGCAAGCTCAGGTGCGTCCTGATCCGCGCGAGCACCTCTTCGATCTCGAACGGCTTGGTGATGTAATCGACGCCCCCCGCCTCGAACCCCACGAGCTTGTCCGCCACCTCTCCGAGGCAGGTCATGAAGATCACCGGAATGTCCCGGGTGCTCTCGGCCGCCTTCAGGCGCCGGCATGTCTCGAACCCGTCGATCCCGGGCATCACAACGTCCAGCAGGATCAGGTCGGGTTTCATGAGGCTGGCCCGCTTCAGGGCCGCCTCCGCGTCCTCGGCGGCGAGCGCCTGATGACCCGCGGATTCCAGATGATCCACGAGCAGGGCCAGGTTGGCGGGCATGTCGTCCACGATGAGGATCGTGGGCTCACGAGCGCCGGGCGCAGAGGCTCTGCTCATGATCGTTGACCGTCGGCCACCACCTGGCCTGCCGCGGCGTGCTCCTCGACGAACTCCTGCAGCTTTCGCATCTGGTACGTCCGCGCCAGCGTCTGGAGCTGATCGAGCCAGGGGCCGAGTCGCGGCTCGTTTTGCTGCATCCGCTCCGCCTCCGCCAGCACCTTCCGGATACGGCCCGACGCCACCAGCCGCGACAGCAGCGAGAGCTGTTCGGCCGAGGGCGGCACCAGCGCGCTATCCCCCTTCACCGCCGTGGGGGCGGCGGCGTTCACCGGTTCATGCGTCCATTCCACGCGCAGGAAACGCGCGATCTTCTCGAAGAGCAGGCTGGCATGCACCGGCTTCGGCAAGAAGTCGTCCCAGCCGGCGTGAGCCCCCTTCGGCTGTTCGGCGGCGGTGACGTTCGCCGACGAGGCCAGGATCACCACCCCGCCGAGCTCGGGCATCTGCCGAAGGCGGCGCGTGGTCTCATAGCCGTCCAGGCCTGGCATGGCCAGGTCCATCAGGATCAGCGCCGGCCTGTGCTCCAGGGCCAGCCGCAGCGCGGCTTCGCCGCCGTCGGCCTCGACGAGGTCGAAGCCGATGGGGACCAGCAGATCGCAGAACAAAGAGCGGTTGCCGGGGTTGTCGTCCACGACGAGGATCTTGCGGCGCTCGCCGCGATACCCGGTGATCGTGGCCCACGCCGGGGCCTCGTCGGCGGCCGCGGAAGAGAGCGCCTCGGCGAGCGTGAGCGTCACGATGAACGCGCTGCCTTTGCCGAGCTCGCTCTCGACATGGATGGTCCCGCCCATATGCTCGATGATCCTCTTGCTGATGGCGAGGCCGAGCCCGGTGCCCTCGCTCTTCGCCCTCTGGTCTCCCACCTGCACGAAGGGCTCGAAGATGCGCGCGAGGTGCTCCGGGGCGATGCCGGCGCCCGTGTCCTCGATCCGGAAGCGCACGTCGCGCTGCCCATCTCCGCCCTCGTCCAGTACGTCGACGAGCAGGGTGACCGCGCCGCGTTCGGTGAACTTGATGGCGTTGCCGAGCAGGTTCAGGAGCACCTGCGTCAAGCGCTTCTCGTCCGCGTGCACGGCGGCGAGCGCCGGGCCCCGCACCTCGTGGGTGAAGGCGATGCCCCTCTGTTCGGCGCGCACGCCGCAGAGATCCACCACGTTGTGCACGAAGGAGGGAAAGTCGAACCTCCGGGGGACGAGCTCCATCTTGCCGGCCTCGATCTTCGCGAGGTCCAGGAGGTCATTGAGCAACGCCAGCAGGTGCTCGCCCGATCTCTTCACGATCTGCACCCCTTCGCGGCTCTTCGGCGAGAGCTCGGGCGCTCGCATGAGGAACTGAGCGTAGCCCAGGATGCCATTGAGGGGCGTGCGCAGCTCATGGCTCATGCTCGAGAGGAAATCGCTCTTCGCTCGATTGGCGCGGTCGGCCGCCTCCTTGGCGATCCGCAGCTCCGCCGTCCGCTCCTGGATCTTGACCTCCTGGTCCCGGTACAGCACGGCGTTCTCGACGGCGATCGCCGCCTGCGAGGCGAGCACTGACAAGAGCTCCACGCGCGCCGGAGGGAACGCCGACGGCACGTCGCGGTGCTCCAGGTACAGCACGCCCACCACGTGGCCCCGATGCGTCAAGGGCAGCGCCAGCAGCGAGAGCACCGCGTACAATGCCAGGTACGGGTCGCCGGCGAAGCGCGCGTCGGACCTCGCGTCGCCTGTCACCACCGGCTCGCCCGTGCGGGCCGCATATTGCACCACCGAAACCGGCACGTCGTGGCTCTGCCCGAGAGGCTCCGACAGGCCCGCCTCGATGCGGGTCCCCTCCACCCAGAGCCGAGCGACGACCGAGAGCGCCTCCCCTTCGCTGAGCACCAGGGCGCCGCGCTGCGCCCCCGCGTTCTCCAGCGTGAGCTCCATCAGCCGGCCCACCACGCGCCCCGGGTCGAGCTCGCCCGAGAGCGCCTGCGCCGCGCGCACCGCGGTTTTCACGTCGAAACTCGCGCCCGTGGACCCGCCCGTTGTCGTGGTGGTCGCCGTCACGGTCGTGCGCTCGGAGGCCGACTCGTGCATGGACGCCTTGAGCACGGCGGGATACCTCGCGCCCAGATGGGCGACCACCGCGTCAGCACCCCAGCGCGCGTAGGCGTCGCGCGCCTCGCGCAGGTACATCGCCCCGACGTGGCTCTTGCCCTCCTCCAGCCGAGACTCGGCGGCGAGCTGGGCTGCCAGGGCCTCGATGTGCAGGAAGCGGTGCTCGCGGGCCAGCTCGATGGCCTCGTCGTATCTGGCCGCTGCCTCCTCGGGCTTGCCCAGGACGCGGGCGTATTCCGCCTCGCCGAGGCGCAGCTTGTGGAGGAAATTGGCCTCGCAGCCTTCGGTGAAGTAGCGCAATCGGGCGAGGCTGTGCTCGATGTGCTGCCGCAGCCGCGCCCGTTCCTCGTCCGTGACGGCGTCGGGCCAGCGCTTCGCTGCTGCGAGCGCGAGAAAGAGCGCGATGTCTGTCACCATCGGAATCCCGAGGAGGTCTGCCTGGAATTGCTCCGCCTCCCGCATCCTCGACAGCGCCCGCTCCCACTTGCCGACGGCGCAGAACAGATACCCTTCCAGGGTACGAGCGAACCCTCCGGTGTACCTGTCCCCGTCGGCAAGGAGGGAGCGAGAGCCTCGCGGCAACGGCTCCTCCTCCAGGAGGCGCTCGGCGCCGTCAGGAGACATCAAGACATCGCAAAAGGACGCGACCAGCTCGAAGTGGTGTCGTCCGACGGCGTCCCCTGCGCGCTGCACCAGCTCCCAGCGCGCCTTGTGCTGCGCATCGACCTGGCCGAGCGGCAGGCCGCGCCACAGCCGGTAGTAGAGCAAGTCGCACAGGAGCCCCCAGCTCGTGCCTTGAAACGACCCGATCTTCAGGCCGGCTGCGATGGCTTGCTCATAGACGGGGGACGCTTCATCGATGGGCCTCGAGTGGCCCAGGTAGATCCCCTTGAGCGCGAGGCACTCGGGGAGCATCGCGGAGCCCACCCGCTCTGCGGCGCGCACCCCGGGCGTGAGCCAGCGCATGGTGCGGCGATACATGCCCGTCGCCACCGACCACGCGTTGGCGAAGCTGCAGATCATGAGGGTGGCGGCGGGCGTGAGCGCGTCCCGCCGTATCGCCTCGGACACGATGCGGGCGATGACGAGCGAATACAGCATCGGCCGGCCACCGTAGATCGCGCAGAGCTGCGCCTGCGTCATCAGGGCATCGATGAGCCGGTGCTCCAGCGACGGATCGACCGGCATTCGTTCAAACCCGTCCGGCTCGTGATCGAGCCAGTGATCCAGCGCGGTGGACTCTCGCAGGAGCGCGACCTGGCACGCCTCATCCGTGTCGGGGAACGTGATGCCCTGCTTCGCGAGGGCGGCCATCCCGAGCCCGATTCCCCGCGTGTACTCGCCCGTGGCGACGCAGCAGCGCGTGCGGATCTCCTGCGCCGAGAGCCAGGCGACCTCCGGCAGAGGCCTGTCCAGCAAGGCGAGCGCCCGCGCCTCGACGTCGTCGAACTCCCGCAGCAGATAGGCGGCCTCCAGGCGCTCGAGCCCGATCTTCACCGACAGCGCGCGCTCCTGCTCCCAGGCCCGTTCGCCGAGGAGCGCCTGGGCGCTGTTCAGCAGGTTGGTCATCAACCGGTACGAGCTCGCCGCCTTCGCGGCGCGCGCGGCCTCCAGGTTCAGCCGCGCGAGCTCCTTGCGCTCCTCCACGGACTCTAGCCGCGCCGCGCCCAGGTTCAGGTGCCGCACGAGCTCCAGGAACTGCTGGGCCGTCCCCCCCTCGGCCCGATAACGCGCCTCTAGCCGACGGCCGATCTCGAGGTGCGCGAGCACCCGCTGCTCCGGCGAGATCCGCTCATAACTCGCCTGCTGCACGCGGTCGTGCAGGAACCGGTAGGCCGCGTCCATCGCCGCCGCGCCGATGACCCCGAGCGCCTGCGCGGGGCGGTAGGCCCCATCGACCGGCACCACCAGCTCCGCGTCAAGCGCCGGCCATAACGCCCCCGTCACGCGGGCGCGCTCCCACCCGCTGAGCCGCTCCAGGTCGTGCAGGTGGAACGTGTGGCCTGCGCAGGCCGCGAGCCCCAGGAGCTGCTGCGTCGGCTCGGGCATCTCACGGACCTTGTCCGTCAGGAGCGCCACCACGTTGTCGGTGACGCCCGCCTTCTCCAGCGACGATTGCTCCCACCGCCACGCCCCGGTCTCCGGGTCCCTCACCACCTGCTTCTGCCGGTGCAGGGAGAGCAGCAGCTGCTCCAGGAAGAAGGGGTTTCCGCGGGTCTTTCGCGAAAGCACGCGCGCCAGCGGCTCCACCCGCGCGGGCTCGCTCTCCAGCGTCCGCGAGCACCACTTTTGCACCTGCTCTGCCGACAGCGGGCCCACCGTCATCCGCGAGACGTTGGCATCGCTCTTTTCCACCGCCTCCACGAGCTTCCACAGCGGGTGCTCGGGCGGCGTCTCGTTGTCGCGGTACGCCGCGATCACCAGCAGCGATTTGCGCTCCACGTCCGTCAGCAATGTCTGCAGGATGATCAGCGTGGCGCTGTCGGCCCATTGCATGTCGTCCAGGAACATCACCAGCGGCGGGTTCGGCGCCGTGACGGCTCGCACGAAATTCAGCCACGTGAGCTTCTGCCGGTTGAGCACCTGCTCGCCCTCCACCGGCGGCACCGGCGGCAGCTTGCCCATGACCAGGTCGAGCTCCGGCACGACGTCCGCGATGAGCCGCGCGTTGTCCCCGACCTCGCGCCGGATCCGCTCCTGCCAGGCCTCGAGCACCGCTTCCGAGCTGGAGAGCCATTGGCGCATCAGCGCCCCGAACGCTTGCGCCAGCGCCGCATAGGGCGTCGACCGCGCGAGCTGATCGTGCTTTCCCGCGATCAGGAGCCCGCGCCCCGCCTGCGCGATATCCCTGTAGACCGTGCGCACCAGCGCCGTCTTGCCGATGCCCGAGGGGCCGCCGACGAGCAGGAGCTCCGTCATGCCCTGCGCGGCGCGCGCAAAGGACTCGCCCACCCGCTCGACATCGCGCTCCCGCCCCACGAGCACCTGCGGCAACCGGAGCTTGCGCGAGAAGTCCTTTCTTCCCAGGCCGAACGGCTCCACCGTGCCCCGCTCGTCCCATTGACGGAGGGCCTCCTCCAGATCCTCCGCCGCGCCGCGGGCCGTCTGGTAGCGCCGCTCGGGATCCTTGGCCAGGAGCTTCGCCACGATGGCTGCCACGGCCCTCGGCACCTCCGGGGCGACGGCGTCGAGCGGAGGCGGGTCCTTGGCCAGGTGCGCGTGCACCAGCGAGAGCGGATCGCGCTCCGTGAACGGAAGCCGCCCCGACATCACCTCGAAGAGCGTCACCCCCAGCGAGTAGAGGTCGGTGCGCGTATCGAGCGCGCGCGCTGTGCGCCCCGTCTGCTCCGGGGAAATATAGACCAGCGTCCCCTCCAGCGCCTCGGGGATGCTCGCCTCGGTCGCCTCCTGGGACAGCAGCGAGGCGATGCCGAAGTCGAGCAGCGTGGCCCTCTCGCACGCCTCGTCCACCAGCACGTTTTGCGGCTTGATGTCCTTGTGCATCACGCCGGCGGCGTGCACCCCCTCGAGCACCCGTGACAGGAGCCGGCCGAGCCGCAGCGCCGCCCCGAGCGGCACGCGCCCCTGCTTGGCGAGCAAGCGATCGAGCGACCCGAGGCCGGGATCCTCCAGCACCAGCGCCGCCGTGCCGCCCCGCTGCTCCAGCGCCCGCGCGCGCGCCACCCCGGGCACCTCGGCGAGCTGCATGAGCACCTGGTGCTCGTGGATCAGCCGCCCCATCACGCGCGGACTGGCCACCTCGGCCACGGGGATCTTGATCGCCACGCGCGCCCCCGAGGGGACATGGACCGCGCGCCATACCCGTGTCTCGTTGCCGTCGTAGATTACCTTTTCCAGCGTGTAATCCCGCAGCTCCATCATTGCCCCCCTCGCATCCTTCAGGGGCGCTGCTGTCGGAGGATCATCGTAGTGTCGAGCAGGACGGAATGCGACCGGCGATCCTCCCTCCGGGGATTTTTTCGGGCGACCTCTGCTGCACGACAAGGCCGTGGTCGTCCCTGCGCCAATCGGCGACCGAGCGGGTTCCTTCGCGAGCTGTCCCCCCGCACCAGTCAGCTTGTCAGGCACCATGAGCGCTGAACCAAACCGGACCGAGCCAGACGGCCGAGGGCATCGGTGTTCACCAAGCGCGTTCGGTCGCGCTCAGGCCACACGGCTACTCTCGCCCCACGACGGCGTCGCGCACAGCCACAGGTCACCTCCCTTCAACCGCTGCGCGATCAGGCTCGATTCGTCGTCGGAAGCGAAGAGCAGGATGGCCACGTCGAAGCCGTCTTCGATCGGGTTCACGCGACGCTCCGAGGCGACGATCTCGATCTCCACGGCGGGGTGGCTCTGCGTGAATGCGGCTGCCACGCTGGCGAGGAACGATTGGCCGAACAGGAGCGGCGTTGCCACCCGCAACACGCCGCGTGGGGAGGACTCGAGGTCCTTCACCGCGGCGTTGGCCTCTTCCATCTCGGACAGGATGCGCGCGCAGCGCTCGTGATACGCGGCGCCGGCGCTCGTCGGTCGCACCACGCGCGTCGTGCGCTCGAGGAGTCGCACGCCGAGCGACGCCTCGAGGCGGGCCACACGCTGGCTGACCGTCGAACGCGGCAGCCGCAGCGCCTTCGCCGCCGCGCTGAAGCTCCCGAGCTGCACCACCTCCACGAACGTCGCCATCGCGTCGAAATCGAACATTGTGCAGCCTGGTCGAACAGGCTATTCGCCCGCCGCCACCTGGTCAAGCGCAGCGGGAGAAGCTACCGTCGTCTTGACACTGCCACGACTGGCAGCGAAGAAATGGAGAACTCCGAGCTCGGCTGAGAGATGCTCTACCAGCGATTGCCATCCACGAGGGACCGCGATGCAAGACGAAATGCAGGTTGAGGAGTGGGGAGAGCTATTCGTTACGCGCAAGTGCTGCGGCGCCGCCACGTGCCGGAACTACGCGCCGGAGCTCCTGGGCGAGGTGGTGCCGGCCGGCGACCTCCGGGCAGGCCGCCGCCTCTCGGTGCTGCCGGGCTCCTACGAGGAGGGCGCCTTCACCGGTGTGCTGCGGCAGCCGCGGAGCAAGGAAGATCTGATGGCGGCGCGGACGGCGGTCGCGGCGTGCCCGTTCGGCGCCATCACGCTCAAGCCGGGCCCGGCGCAGGTTCGCCGGGGCGATCTTGGGTCACCTTGGCGCGGTTTTCCGCGGCCCATCGAGGATCATGTCTGGATCATCGGACAGCCATCCATCAAGAACTTCGGCGCTCTTTCCTATTTCATCGAGCGCGACGGAGGCGGGGTGCTGATCGATCCCCCGAAGCCGAGCGAGGAGGTCTTCCGCTGGCTCGCGGAGCACGGCGGCGTGCGATGGCTCTTTCTGACGCACCGGGACCACACGAACCACCACGCCGAGTTCGCCAGCCGCTTCCCGGGTTGCCGCCGCATCATCGGCGCCGCGGACGTGAACCTCCGTGAGAACAAGTACATGCCCTCGACCGGCGACGTGGAGATCAAGCTCGGGAACGAGCTCGGCCCGCTCTCGCTCGAGGGGGAGCCGCTCTCGAGAGAGGCGGCCAAAGAGGCCGAGATCATGCTATTGCCGCAGCCCGGGCACACGCCGGGCTCGTTATGCCTCCTGTACCGAGGCCGCTTCCTGTTCACCGGCGATCACCTGAGCTACTCGCGCTTCCTGGGTCAACTCGTGGCGCATCGATTGCAATGCTGGGAAGATTGGGAGCGCCAGATCCGCTCGGTGCGGTATCTGCTCGCGGCGGCCGAGGCCGGCTGGATGAGGTTCGCGTGGGTGTTGCCGGGTCACGGGGAATGGGCCCGCCTGCCGGGCGAGGGGAGCGCGGCCGAGACGGCCGCCGAGCTCCGCCGCGTCGTCACGTCGATGGAGCAGAAGCCGAAGGGGCATACGCCGCTGGGCCGCTGGATCCTGTACGTTCAGAGCCGGATGGCGCCCGAGAAGACGCTCGGGCGCGCGCTGCGCGCGATCGGCGGCGGGAGCGACGCCTGGGTATTGCCGCGCGGCGCGCGGTGCTCGCTCACCGATTTCGATCCCGACAAGACGGGGGTCGCCCTGCGCCGGCTCTATGTCCTCGGCGCCGCCGCGCTTCTGGCCGCTGCCAGGACCGCATGGCTCACCGGGCGCCGGGGCATGAGCGCCGCTTCTGGTCGCTCTTAGGACGCAAATCCCACATCGTCTTCCCTGTCTTCCCCGTCTTCCCCCTCAGCGGTTGTCCGCGCGCGCCTCCCACTTCACCGAGCCGGCGATCTGCCTCGTGGTGACGTTGACCCGATTGAAGAGGTTGGTCAGCGCGATATGCAGTGTCAGCGCCGCGAGCGCCGGCTCGTCGTAATGCCCCGTCGGCGAGCACGCGGACCAGGCGCCCCCTGCGCACGTCCTCTGCGCAGAGAATGCTGGGCACGGGCGCGATCCCGGCGCCAGCGCGAACGGCCTCATGCAGCGCCACGTCAAAGCCGTCTTCGATCACGTTCACGCGACGGTCCAAGGCGACGATCTCGATCTCCACGGCGGGATGGCGCTGCGTGAATGCCGCGAGGAGTCTCACCGGCGCGCGCAAATGCGGTCGACGCCAGCGCCGGCACGCTCCCCCCGCGCTCTTCCGGCAATTGCCGCACCTTCTGGATCAGCTCATACCCGCCCTCGTGCGCGCAAGCTCAGGTGCGTCCTGATCCGCGCGAGCACCTCTTCAATCTCGAATCACCTGGTGATCGAATCGACGCCCCCGCCTCGAACCCCACGAGCGGAATCTTGCCGCGCGCCTGTGGGGCGGTGCGGCCCCAGCACGACCATAGGCAAACGACGCCGCTTGCGCTAGGATCGAGCCCGTGGCGCTGGTCATTCGCGACGAGCAGCTCGCGGCGCTGGCCGCCCGGGCGGAGTCCGACTTCGTCGCGCGCGTGAGCCGATGTCTCCGGGACAACTGGCCCTGGGAATGCGAGGCGATGGGCGAGGAGAGCGTGCGCGCGGCGATCCTGAAGGGCATCGACAAGGCAGCGCGATACGGCGTCACGACCGAGCGCGAGGTCCTCCGCGTGATCAACGTCATGTATCTGCTCGGCCACGACTTCGACGCCGACCCCGCGTTCGTCTGGGTACGCGACATCCTCGACCGGCAGGGGACGCCCGCAGCGCAGCGGCTGGACCTGATTTGCGCCTTGCTCTCGAACGAGCGTGCGTCGCAGCCATGACGCAGGGCGTCCCCGGGAAGCGCAAACGTGATCCGGTCGTGTCCTTCGAGTCGACGGATCGCGCCTCCGCGGCGTTTCCCTCCAAGGAGGTGCGCCTCGTCAGCCAGCCGTGCGTTCGAACCGCGCCGGTCGTCGTGACCGTCACGGTGCAGCCGACGCCGGTCGTGCTCACGCGCGATCAGGGCGCGGCGCCGGTGCAGGTGTTGCAGGCCGTCGGGGCTCCAGCGGGAGGCACGTATACGTGGACGTTGCCGAACGCGGCGGGCGTCGTGCAGTTCCAGGGCGGCGCCGCGCCGATCAACAGCCCCAACGCAACGATCGTGGGGCTCACCGGCGGCGTGGAGGCCGTGCGCGTGACGTACGCGTTCGCCGGTCAGACTCCGCACGCCGACGCGCAGGTGGCCGTCGTCGCCGTGCAGCTCCTGCCGCTGACGCCGACCATGGCGCACGCCGTTCCGGCTCCGACGATGGCGCTGCAGGCGGCGGGCGCTCCCGGCGGCGGCACCTACGCCTGGGACTTGCCGGACGCGACGAATGTCGTCCAGTTCCCGGGCGGCGTCGCGCCGGGCAACAACGCCGCCGCCACCATCGAGGGCGCCGCGCCGGGGACCGAGCGCGTGCGGGTCCGGTATACCGTCGGCGCGCACACGGCGATGGCCATCGTCCGCGCATCCGTCGTCGCGGTGCAGATCGCGCCCGCGCCCGCGCCCATCGTGCGCCCCCAGGGCTACCCGCGGCATCGCGTGGTGCTCACCGCCGCCTTCGCGCCGCCCGGAGGAACGTTCTTGTGGACGCTCGGCGGGGCGAACGTGCTCGCCATCGATCCCAATCAGCCGGGCAATCATGGCGTCGGGTTCGACCGCATCCGCCTCATCGCGGACGACGACGGCACCGAGCAAGTGACCGTGCGCTATACGGTCAACGGCGTCCACGCGACGGCCGTGACCAACGTCGAGGTCCGGCGCGAGGCATGCTCCCGCGTGGACCTGGCACCCGCCGGCGGCGCGTACGTGACCCCCGTCGCGGCCGCTGCGTGTCTCCACGGACCGGCCGTCGGCGCCCGCCAGCGGCCCCATGCGCCCGGCGGGGTCGCCACGGTCGCGCCGACGGCGAATCACCATCATGGAGGGTTGTGCGCCGGCTGCCAGGTGAACGGTCGAAACGTGGAGCACTGGCTGGACCCCGATCTGGCGCAGAATGACGCCGTGCTGGACGTGATCGCGCTGCGCAACCAGATACACGCCCTCCGCGCGGTCGCCGCTCCGCTCCGCGCAGCGAGCCCGCTCAACTTCGCCTGGCTGGCCAATGTCCCGGTGGATTCGCTGAACCCTGCCGGAGGGTTGGGCACGGCCGGAAAGATGATCGGCGTCCTGCGCGCCACCCGCATGAACGGCACGCAGGTGCGCCTGCGCGCTGTCTCGGGCAACTTCGCGGGCCTGGGCGCCCCTCCGAACGGCTACTGGTCTCGGCACTCGAACAATCGATACCGCATCTTCAGCGCCTCGCGCGGGTTCCGCGACTACGCTCCAGCCGCCGTCGGCCCCACCTTCGGACGCTGCGCAGCCAGCGCGCTGCTCGCGCACGCGCTCGACTTCGGCCTGCGCGTGACCTCGATGGCGGAGATATGGGTGGGGCCCACGGCGCACGGGCGGCAAGACGGCCAGCTCCAGGCGTCCTGTCCTAGCTGTCGCCGTTACCTGGGCCACCTCCTGTGCACGCAGGGAGGGCAGCAGCGCGGCGCGCCGTTCAACACCAACTCGGTGCTTCCGCCCAACCAAGGATTCTGAGCCGCAGCCATGGATGACATCGACCGCGTCGTGACCTTTTGCGCCGCGCTGGACGCGTCGTTCCCCGGCGCCGTCCGCGGCGCCGACGCCGCGACGCTCCGCAGGATCGAATCGCGCATGGGGCGTGCGCTGCTGCCGGTTCATCGCCGGTTCCTCGAGCTGCTCGGCGCAGACGCAGCGTGGCTCACCCTTGGCCCGTTCGACGCGAGCGCCGCGAGCCTCGACGAAGCGCTGGCCGCGACCCGCGACGCGCCACCCGAAGGATTCACGCTCTTCGCCCTCGGCCGGGACGATCCGTTCGAGGATCTCTACCTGGTGGAGTCCGAAGGGGCGGAGGCGCGCCTCGAGCTCATCAACACGCGCACCGGATACTCGTTCGCGAACATCGCGCCGGACGAGGGCGAGGTGCTGGCCGGCTCGCTGTCCCAGCTCCTCTGCGTCTCGGCGCTCGCAGATCGTTCGCGCCACGTCTTGCCCATCCACAGCGTGCTCGCCGAACGCACGCAGCGCCCGGACACGCTGGCGCGCTTCCGTGACGAGGCGCGGCGCCGCGCGTTCGGCGATCTCTGGTTCTCCAATGCAATCGCCTGTGCGGTCACCTGGGAGGACACGGTCATCGTCGCGATGCAGCCCGACGATCGTGCCTTCGCCCTGTCCCTGTTCGGCGGCGCCGCCGTGCAGCCCCTGGCGACGAGTTTTGCGCAGCTCCTCGATCTCGAGGCGGTGAGCTGACGACGCGCTCGATCATCGTGAGATCGTCAAGCGAGCACGCCTCCCGGCGGCCGCTCTCCAGGACCGGGCGTCACGCTCCCTCAGCGGTTGTCCGCGCGCCCCTCCCACTTCACCGAGCCGGCGATCTGCCTGGTGGTCACGTTGATGCGATTGGCGAAGTTGGTCAGCGCGATGTGCAGGGTCAGCGCCGCGAGCGCCGGCTCGTCGTAATGCCTCGCGGCCTCCTCCCACACGTCGTCGGGCACCGCGTCCGCGCGATCGCTGAGCCTCGTCGCGGCCTCGGCGAGCGCCAGCGCGGCGCGCTCTGCGTCGGTGAAATAGGGCGCCTCGCGCCAGGCCGCCACGGCGAACAGGCGCTCGTCGGTCTCGCCCGCCTTCTTCATCTCGCGCGCGCCCATGTCGACGCAGGGGCCGCACCCGTTGATCTGGCTCGCCCGCAGGTGGACGAGCTCGAGCGTCCGCGCCGGCACGCCGCTCTTCTTCACCGCGCCGAACAGGGCGTAGATGGGCTGCATGACGTCGGGGATGACCATCGCGGGGTTCTTCATCCGTGCTTTCAGCATGTTCGTGCTCCTTCCGAGGCGTTCGGGTGTGCTCGCCAACCGTGACCGGGCGCTGAACGTCCGTTCGCGTCGTCACATCGGCTAGGGTTCGTCCGTCACAGCAATGACGAAGCACGACGAGGGAGTGTGACCGCTAGCCCTGACGACGTTCGTCAAGATGCCCGCCGGCGCCAGCTCCTCGAAGAGCGAGCGCGTGATGCCGTGGAGCGCCGACTTCGCCGCCGAGTAGGCGGCCGAGCCGGGGATGCCGTTCACCGCCAGGCCGGAGGACACGTTGACGATGCGGCCCCAGTGCCGCTCGCGCATCGAGGGGACGACCGCTTGAATGGCAGCATAGGCGCCCTCGATGTTGGCGCGGAGCACCTTGCGCCACTCGTCGCTCGGCCGCGCTTCGAAGAGGGGAGGATTCCCCGGAGAGCCCGCGCCCCACTCAACAGCGTTGTTGACCAGGAACTCGATGCGCCCCCAGCGCTCGAGCGCGGCCCGCGTTGCGGCGTGGATCGATTCGTCCGACGCAAGCTCGAAGAAGACAACGAGGGCGTCGCCGCCCTCCACGGCCTGCAGCCCGGGCAGGACGTGCTGCTGCGCCAGCTCTGGCAGAGCGACGGCCTCTCGCAGTCGGCGCTCATCGAGCGCCTCGGCGTCGAGCCGCCGACGGTCACCAAGGCGCTGGGCCGCCTCGAGAAGGCCGGCCTCGGGGTCCGCCGGCGCGATCCGAACGACGCCCGCGTGTCGCGGGTCTACCGATCAGGCACGTCGTGCCCCGCAGGCTGTCGAGTGAAGGCGGCCCCTTGGATGCACGGATAAGCTGTTGAACTAGCGCCGCTTTTCCAGGGCGGTGTCGGATCGCATAGAAGAATGCTCTGTCAACCCGGGGCAGGTCCCGCAGTTGAGGCTTGACGTTTCCGAAACATTTGGACTTCCGTCTCCCCCGGCCTCGTGGACGGCGCCGGCGCGCTTGCCTGCGGGGCGCTTCGCTGCTGGCGCAGGATGAAGTGTTTGAGCCCGGCCTGGAGGTTCGACAGCGTGGTGATGTTGGCCAGATCGAGCCCGAGGTTCACGACCGTCTGGGCGACGGTCGGCCGGATCCCGGTGATGACGCCCTCGGCGCCGAGCAGCTGGATGGCCCGGATGAGCTTGATGATGTAGCTCGCCGTCTGGGTGTCCACGGTCTCGACGCCGGTGAGATCCAGGATGGTGCAGCGCGCTTGCGTGCGGACGACCGCATCGAGCAAACTGTCCATCACCTCTGCGGTCCTCGCGCTGTCGATGACCCCGATCATCGGCAGCGCCAGCACCCCGTCCCAGACCTGGATGATGGGCGTCGACAGCTCGCGAATGACGCACTGCTGCCGCTCGATGAGCTCCAGCTTGCTCCGGAGCTCCTGCTCCCGGCCGCGGCTCTCGGTGATGTCCATCGTGACGCACGCGGCCGCGATGGCCGTCGCGCCGCCGGAGCGGACGGGCATGAACCAGGTCTCCCAGATGCGGCCGGCCGCCTCGGCGGAGTTGTGTGACGCCTCACCGCCCAGGGCTCGCCTCAGCGCAGTCATGTCCTGCTTGGCGTAGAGCTCGAATACGCTCTTCCCGATGGCACACCCCGGCGTCAAGCCGAGCGCCCTCAGCGCCGCGCCATCGAAGTACAGGAAGGTGCCCTCCAGGTCGACTGCCCAGCACGCGATCGGGAGGTTCTCCACGATGGCGCGGAGCAGGTGCTCCTCGAGCACATGGCGCGCCTCTTTCTCGATCCGCGCCGTCACGTCCCGCCCGAAGCACACGAGGCCGGTCACCCCGCCGTGCTCGTCGACGATGCGCTCGTGGAGCCACTCGCAATGCACGTCGCCCCCGTCCTTCCGGGCATGGGCCCAGATCCGGGGCGCGCCGGCGTCCTCCTGGAGCAGCCGCCGCCACGCCTCGGCGTCGCCCCGCGCGGCCACCAGCGCGTCGATCTTCTGGCCGATGGCCTCCCCCGACGGGAAGCCCAGCAGGCGCTCCGCGGCGTCGTTCCAGGCGACGACGTCGAGGTCGCGGGAGAGCACGATGATCCCAAGCGGCGCTCGCTGCAAGACGGTCGCATACCAGTCCGCCGACATCGCGGTAGCCCCGGACGTTCCTTGTGATCTCGTGCTCGTCATGGAAGACCTTATACGATATCCCGTGCAGCGCGGACAGGGCTCGCGCCTTGAGCCCCGCTCGCGACGTGTTCTGCCACACGGAGCATGGGGGTAAGCCGTCGAATCGTGAGTTGGTGGTGTTCTACAAGGGGCCCGCGCACAGGCCGTCCGGAGCCACGAAATAGACGTGGCTGCCGGACACGGAGACGATACGCCCCGCCTCGATGAGCGTCGGGAGGGCTTCACCGTCCTTCACGGGCAGCGCGTAGATGCCCTCCTCTCCGCCGCGCCGGCCTGCGATCGCGAGCGTCGCCGCGCTCTCGCTGCGCAGCAGAGCGCCGCTCTCCTCGAGGAGGGCTTCGCCTTCCCCGCTGCCGTCGAGGTGGTGTCGCATGAACGGCGCCCCGGCACGAGCACGACGCCCTGCTCGGGCTCCAGCACGAACGAGTCGAGCATCGGCTGGCCGAGCTTCAGCGCGGCGAGCGTGTCCTCGACGAGGTTCCAGGCGTAGACGCCGAGCAGGTCGTCGAAGTCGACCGGGGTGAACATCAGGAATTGCCCATCGCTCGTGAACTCCGCGGTCGTGCCCCAGGGCACCTCGTCGTTCGCCGCGACGAGGCCGTCGCCGTGCTCGGGCGACCACGCCTTGCGCCCTGTCTCCCAGTCCTCGTAGGCCACCTCTCCACCCGGTCCGAAGCGGAGGACCTCGGTGGGCCACCGCCGGCCGCGCTGGGGCCGCTGGCTCTCCGGGAGGCGATCGAGCTGCACCGGAGGAGTGAGCCGCGTGGATCTCAACGCCCTTTGCTTCGACGGTGCGCAAGATAGCCGAGGAGTCCATACGCTATCCCGGCGCCCACCAGGCAAAACTTGGCCTGCGCGCACCGGCGCGCGAGGGGAGGCCAGAGCGCTTCGTCGGATCCGCGCAAGACCTCGAGCAAGGCGGCGTTCTCCGTCGCGTCCAGCAGGCCGGCGAGCCACTGTCCCCAGGCCAGCGGCGCACCCAGGCTCGCTCCCGGCAGGCCGCGCTTCTTCAAGGCGTCGGCTCCCATCACACAGGCCAGCGCGAGGCCGTTGGCATAGGCCGCCAGGAGGAGGTAGTCGACTCCCAGGCTGAACGCAGCGCTGACGCGCGCAGCATCATCCCAGGACTCGACGATGCGGCGGGCGCGCGCCCAGGTGCCCGCCAGCTCGAACGAGACGATCCCCCACGGAGCGGCCTCCGTCCGCAGGCGCCTGTCCGCGACGGCCGCCGCCGCGCCGCTCGCGACGGCCAGGCCCAGCAGCGACCACAGGATCGGTATACGTCGTTCTTCCGGAACGAGCTCGAACGGGTGTCGCATCGCCGGAGCCTCCTTTGAGAAATCTAGCATGACGAGGCCCCCCCGCTCGACGAACGCCGGGCCGTCAACATCCTCGACCGCGCTGAACCGACGCTCGCCTCGAGTCGACAGGCGACGCCGTGAGGCTGCGGCTCGTCGAGCTCACCGCGCGGGGTCTCGGCGTTGGAGACGTGGCCGAGCGCGTGCTCATGGCAAGCAGATCAGCTCGTAGGTTGCGTTCAATCTGCGGCCGCTGAAGAAGCCGCTGCCGCTCCCCCTTGCGCGGCATAACTCGTCTGCCATCTGTCCGGCTTCATCCCATGCAAGGGTGCGCAGGTCGCCGACCTCGCTTCGGTCGATGTTGAACCGCTGTACGTTCAACCCCAGGCAGACGAGCTCATACTTATTCCGAAACTGTCGGCCAGTGAAACGGCCAGCGAGACGGCCCATGCTCATGCACATCTTCTGCGCAGCCTCGGCGGCGTTGACCCAATGCACTCTATTGATGTCAGTGCCTTCGAGCACTGCGTCCGCAGCGCTGAGATCCTCTGGGGTGACTTCGTGCACATCAGCTCCGGCGGCGATGCAAATGAGATCGTAACCTCCATTCGCGCGCCCGCCGGTGTAGAACCCGGTGATGCGCCGCCTATCTTTGCACTCGCTGTGCGCGGCCTCGCACCAGTCTGCCCAATTGGGTAGGAGCCGATGCGGTCCCATGCCGATGTACCGCTCCGTGACAACTGGCTGAGGCTCATCAAGCGGAGAGGGCGCCTCGCTCGAAAGCTCATGTGCGCAGGCAGCCGCGAGGCATAGATACGCCACCGCCGTGCGCGATACTCGGCTCGCCGCGGCCCAGTGGAGTTCGTCGAAGACCTCGACGGGGAAATTGCTCAGCAGCCCCCCGTCCACGATGTAGCTGTTGACCCCGTTGGTCCCGCGGAGCCGGACCGGGCGGAAGAAGAACGGCACGCTCATGCTCATGCGCACCGCGAGGGCCACTTCGAGATCATCCGGCTCGACCCCATAGCGCTCGGCGTCGATGTCGCCGGGTAGGACGAGCACGGTGCCCCGCGTGATGTCCGAGGCGACGAAGTGCGCCCGATAGCGCAGCAGCGGATTCGTCTCACGCTCTCTCCCCTTGACGATGATGTCCTTGAAGGTGCTGATCCCCTTGTCGAGCAGCAGGCCCTGTAGGTATTGAAGGAAGTAGTCTCCCCTGTAGGCGCCGAGCTCCGTCAGCAGCCCGACGGTGATGTCCAGCGGCTTGCCGATGACGGGGATCCGGCTGAGCCAAGTCGTGTCGACCAGCCGCGCGATTTCCGGGCCAGCGATGATGCGCCGGATCTCGGCGGGCGTGTAGCCGGCGACCAGGAGCGCGGCGATCGCGGCCCCCGCCGAGGTGCCGGCGGCGCGGCTGCCCTCGAGCGTGAACTGGTCCCCGTACTCCTTCCGTTGCTCGAGCTGATTGTGGATGGCGCTGATCGCTCCGGCAAGCGCGATTCCCTTCACGCCGCCGCCCTCGAGCACGAAGTCGATTCGACGCCTCTGGGGCGGAGGGTTCGCGCCGGGACGCACGCCCTCGGCGTCGCGCGTGGAAGCGGAAGCAGAGGCCGGGGCGGCGGCGGGAGGGGGCATGCGCTCTTCGTCCGGCTCAGGTATTCTCTCCGAAGGGCGATTGTCCATGGTTCCTCCTGACAGCGACGCCCCTCGAGCACCGGGTGCGCCGTGGGCTCACCTGCGTTCATGCAGCTGAGCCGTGCCCATGAGAAGCAGGCTTCGCGCGCCGAGGCTCTATGGATCTCGCATCTTGTGGGAGGACCAGGTCCCGGAAGAACTGCGCAAAGGGGGCGAGAGCAGCGCAACCAGCGCAGCAGCGCGCCCTGCAGGGGGGGCCAACGTTGGCCCGGAGAACGGCACCGGCATCCGCCTGGGCGAGGGGAGCGGAGTGACGCTCACGGCCGTGAGCGACGATCTCGAGGCGATCCTCGGCATCCCGTGCGCGGCGAATGGATCGGGCGGCATCGTGGGCGTCAGATGGCGAGGTCGTGGGGGCTCTGGAGCGCATTCGGGCGCGGCGCTGAGCGCGAAAAGCGGCGCATGGGCGGGCCGCAGGCACACGTCGCCCTGACAGGCGGGTCTCTGGCCCGCGGTGCTCTTTCGGTAGGCTACGCGGCGTCCCCGAGCGTCTTACGGCGCAGGACGGTGCTCGTCCAGTACGAGCTCGTTCCACACCAGATCTGCGCCGTCTTCGTGATAGGTGCCGTCGAGAAAGAGAACGTGCAGGTGTGGATTCAATCGGAGGTCGCTGGACGTGCGTTGCACGACCGTCACGGAGCCGGTCTTGGCGGCTCCGCGCGCGCTGCGGCGCACGGCGTGCTCGCTGTGGAACCGCTCTACGCTGCCCACGACGATGCGCGTCAGCGCGCAGCGCCCCCTCCTGGGCTAGCCTCCGCCTCAGCGGTTGTCCGCGCGCCCCTCCCACTTCACCGAGCCGGCGATCTGCCTGGTGGTGACGTTGATGCGATTGGCGAAGTTGGTCAGCGCGATGTGCAGGGTCAGCGCCGCGAGCGCCGGCTCGTCGTAATGCCTCGCGGCCTCCTCCCACACGTCGTCGGGCACCGCGTCCGCGCGATCGCTGAGCCTCGTCGCGGCCTCGGCGAGCGCCAGCGCGGCGCGCTCTGCGTCGGTGAAATAGGGCGCCTCGCGCCAGGCCGCCACGGCGAACAGGCGCTCGTCGGTCTCGCCCGCCTTCTTCATCTCGCGCGCGCCCATGTCGACGCAGGGGCCGCACCCGTTGATCTGGCTCGCCCGCAGGTGGACGAGCTCGAGCGTCCGCGCCGGCACGCCGCTCTTCTTCACCGCGCCGAACAGGGCGTAGATGGGCTGCATGACGTCGGGGATGACCATCGCGGGGTTCTTCATCCGTGCTTTCAGCATGTTCGTGCTCCTTCCGAGGCGTTCGGGTGTGCTCGCCAACCATGACGGGGCGCTGAACGTCCGTTCGCGTCGTCACATCGGCTAGGGTTCGTCCGTCACAGCCATGACGAAGCACGACGAGGGAGTGTGACCGATGGATGAAAATATTTGGCTGGCGGAGCGGTTCGAGGCCCACCGGGCCCATCTGCAGGCCGTGGCGTACCGGATGCTCGGCTCCCTGAGCGAGGCGGAGGACGCCGTGCAGGAGTCCTGGCTCCACCTGAGCCGCGCCGACACGAGCGGCGTCGAGAACCTGGGCGGGTGGCTGACGACGGTCGTGGCGCGGGTGTGCCTCGACATGCTGCGCTCCAGAAAGGCGCGGCGCGAGGACCCGATGGCCGCGCCCGACCCCGCCGCGGACCGCGAGGCCGGGACCGACCCCGAGCGCGAGGCGGTGCTGGCCGACTCGGTCGGCCTCGCGCTGCTCGTGGTGCTCGACACGCTGACCCCCGCCGAGCGGCTCGCCTTCGTGCTGCACGACCTGTTCGCGGTGCCCTTCGAGGAGATCGCCGCCATCGTGGGCCGCTCCCCGGCCGCGGCGAGGCAGCTCGCGAGCCGCGCCCGCCGCCGCGTGCAGGGCGCGCCCCCGTCTCCGGACGCCGACGTCGGCCGCCAGCGCGAGGTCGTCGACGCCTTCATCGCGGCCATGCGCGGCGGCGACTTCGACGCGCTCGTGGCGATCCTCGATCCGGACGTCGTGATCCACGCCGACGCCACGGCCGAGCCCCCGGCCGGGGGCGAGGTCCGCGGCGCGCGCGCCTGGGCCAAGCAGGCGATCCCCGCCGCGCGCGGCGCCAGGTTCGCTCGCCCTGCCCTCGTGGACGGCACGGTGGGCATCGTCGTGGCCCCGCAGGGGCGGCTCTTCCGGGTGCTCCGCTTCACCCTCGAGCAAGGGAAAATCGCCCGGATCGACGTCGTGGGCGACCGCGAGCAGCTCCGCGATCTCGACCTGTTGGTCCTCGACGACGGACCGCAGCTGGAGATCTAGACAACCCGCGCCGGGGCGCCGGCGGCGCCGCGCTCGCCTTGCTCGGCCTCATGGCCCTCCGGCGCCGTCGCCCGGCGCGCGGCGGACCTGCTCTGCGCTGCGTCCCGGCGCCGCGTGGACCCGAGCCCACCTCTCGCGGCGGTCATTCACCACCTCATCCACTCAGTAAGGTGTTCCGTCCTTGCGCGTGTAGACGTACTTGCCGCCCATCTTGCGGACGGCGAGATCCTCGTCGGGATACTCCGCGCTGTCCTCGGGATCGCGGTTGCTGATCTCGAGGTAACGCGCTGGCGCGGCGCTGCGGTTGACGAAGTGATGCCCGTCGCGCGCGCCGGCCGGAAAGCCCGCGCACTGACCCGCCGTGAGCACCTGCTCGCCGTCGTCCGTGCGCAGCACCACCTCGCCCTCCAGCACGAAGACGAGCTCGTCCTCGTGAGAGTGGTAGTGCCGCAGCGCCGATTCCTTGCCCGGGAAGAGCGTGGTGAGGTTGACGCCGATCTTCGTCAGGCCGAGCGCGTCGCCGAGCGCGCGCTTCTCGCGCGGCGTGACGCGCGCGCGAAGCGGCTCGGGGTACGTCGAGGTGGTGCGGGGCTCGAGATCGCTGGGGTTCAGGGCAGGGCGTTCGAGGGGCATGGTCATCTCCGAGCAAAGCGGCTGCGCTCAGCGGCCGCGCGGTGTGGGCATGAGCGTGGAGGCGAGCGTCGCCGGGCTCAAGGGGATCGCGGGGGCTCACGACCAGCCCCGCACCCCGATCCTCTCCCGGAGGGCGAGGGAGGAGGCTCCCGGGAGCGCAGTCACACCGGACGGGCGCGCGCGGCCAGCAGGGCGGCACGGCGCTCCCACCCCCGCTCCAGCCGCGTCGTCAGGGGCCGCTGAGACGCTTCTTGGCGCGCGCACTCACGAACATCTCTCCGTCACGCGCCAGCACCGACAGCACGGCGGCGGTGGCTCGCGGGTGGTCCGCGACGGCGTAGCGGACATTCGCGTCCTCGTCGGTGGCGCGCCGCTCCAGGATATCGAGCGGACAGTCCGCGCGCCATACGATGTGACGGCGCACGACGAAGTCCGGGTCGTGTTCGAGGTCGAGCAGCAGGGACAGTGGACAGGTCTCGTTTCTGCCAACGAGCAAGCGCACATACGAATCGGGGTCGCGCGCGAGCTGCGACAGCATGCGCTCGCTCGTGCTCGGATTCTGCGCGACGGCGCCACGGACGAAGACGTCGGCGGAGTCGGCCAGCTGGACGAGTATCCGCTCCGGTGTGAGCGGGTGCTTTGCGATCTCGCAATGGTTGTCGCGCAGGGCGCTCGCGGTGGCGAGGATGTCCGGCGTCACGCCTGGATGCGCGAACACGGCGCGACGCAACAATTCGCGCGGGGCACGGCTCCATCGGCGCAGGCACGCTTCGGGACAATCGGGGCGCTTCACGAGCTCGAGCTTCACCCAGGTGTCGTCGTCGTTCGCGAGCACTTCGAACTGCTCGGCGCTCAGCGCGCGGCGCCGCGCCAGGCGTCGACGAACATCCGCGAGCGGGTCGCGCAGCAGGCCTTGCAGGTGCGCGGCGTCGAGCGCTTCGTGGGTTGCGAGCAGCAGACGCACGGCGGGCGGCGGACTGTCTGTGATCTGGGCGTAAAACGCGGCGGGGAAGTCCGGCCGCCGCAAGAGCGCGAGCAAGACGCGTTCATTCCGATCAGCGAACAGCTCGGGCATCCTCGCGTCGTCCCACGGCAGCGACGCGGCGGCGGTCACGCGATAAGAAGCCAGTCGGTGTTTCGCGAAGGCACGCAGTGTGTCGAGCGAGAGACCCATGCGCGTCTCGGCGACGAGCCGCACGGCTGCGTCGGCGTCGTGACGGAAGCGTTCGAGCCAGTCGCGCGGACACTCGCGATGCGAAGCGACGGCGCGGCGTGCCTGGCCTCCGAGCTCGGCAAACTCGACGAGCAGCGAAGCGGGCACCGGCTCGTTGCGCAAGATTCGCGCGAGGTCTTCGCTGAAGTGATGAGGAATCGCTGCGGCGCGTCGTGCGACCGCGCGCACGTCGCCGTCGCTGTCGGTCCAGAGCAGGCGGCGGAGCGCCTCGTCACAGCCTGGATGGGCGGCGACAGCGCACCGGACGGGGCGCGTGGGGTCACGCGCGAGCTGCGCGAGGACCTCGCGAGGAGCGCCCATGCGGCGGGCGAGGGCGCGACGAACGCCAATGGCCTGGTCGGTGGCGAGTGAGAGCAGCGTCGCGAGCGGCGTGTGCGGGTGCAGCGCCGCCTTGACGCGAAGACCTTCGTCGGGGGAGCGCGCGAGCGTCTGCAGATCATCGGCGCTGAGCTCTGCTGTCCGTCGCTTCATTCACAGGGAAATTTAGCAGACCCCCCCGTGCCAGCACAGGTCCGTCCCGCAGGCCCTGTCCCTTCACGCCACGCGGCCGCGGCCAGCTCAGAATCTGGCCCCCACCGCGACACGGAGCGTCGCGAGCTTGCCCTGCTCCAGGCCGAACCCGAGCGGCTCGTCCAGCGCCACGAGCAGCCCGGCCCGGAAGTACAGGCCCGACGCGGGTGGCTCCACCCCGACGAAGGGCTCGGCCGCGAGCTGCAGCTTGTCGGTCTGTGTGAGCGGGAACGCGGCCTGGAGCCGCGCGCCGACCCCGAACCCGCCCACGCTGCGCAGCTCCGCCTCGTTGCTCTGCTCGATGAAGAACTCCGTGTCGCCGCCGCCCGTGGGGATGGCGAACATCGCCACGAGATCGCTCCGCACATAGAGCGCCTCGATCGGGCGCAGCTCGATGCCGCCGCGGGCCCGCAGCGGGACGTGCTCCAGGAGCGCTCGCTGCGTGTCGAAGTACCCCCGCACGGCCAGCGCCGCCGCCGCGGCCGCTTTCGTGTCGTCGGACGGATCCTGCGTGATGGGGATGGAGGCCGAGAGCCCGCCGACGAGCATCAGCATGGGAGAAATGTTCCCGGCGTAGTGAAGTCCTATCGAGGGATTGCCGAAGAAGAACCCCTCGAGCTCCGGCGCGACCGTCGCCGCGTCGTGCTCCCCCGCGCCGGGCTCGCTCGCCTTGCTGCTCCCGTACGCAAACGGCAGCTCGGCGTCGAGGTGGAGCCCCCCGATCAGCTTGATCTGGGCGACCGCCGCGAAGGACGCCACGAAGGAGTTCCCCTCCCACGCGCCGCTCGTCCCGTCGCTGCTCACGGTTTCCCAGTCGGGGAGGTTCGCCTCGATGGTGCTGGTGAGCACGTCCGCCTCCACGCCGAGACGGAAGCCGTAGGACTTCGCCCACTGCGCTTCCGTGACGGTTTCCTCGGCGAGGGCTGGCGGGGTGAACGAGAGCAGGAGGGAGAGGGCGGCGAGGGACGAAGCAAGCTGGCGCATGCGGACAGCGTATCTTTTTTTCCGTCCGGGGCCATCCAGCGGGACGATGGGACAGGCAGCCCGGAGGAGAGGCGGCCGCTTGCCGGGCGCTCAGCTGTAGACCCCCTGCACGTACTCGGTCAGCATCTTGATCTCGGCCTCTTGCTCGCGGCTCACCCAGTGCACGAGGTCGCCGATCGAGATCATCCCGACCACCCGCCCGTCCTGGACCACGGGCAGGTGACGGCAGCGTCGCTCGGTCATGACCGCCATGGCCTGCCGCGCCGACGTGCTCGGCTCGACGCAGACGACCCCGGAGCTCATCACCTCCGCGACGGGCGTGTCCGCCGGATCGCGTCGGGCCAGGATCACCCGCGTCATCACGTCCCTCTCGCTGATGATCCCGCTCGGGGCCCCGTCGATGCTCACGAGCAGCGCGCCCACGCGCCGCACGCACATCGACTGCACAGCCTCGAAGACGGTTGCATCCGGCGAGATGGTGTAGACGTTCCGACCCTTCCTGTTGAGGATTTCGCCAATGCTATCCATGGTCATCCCCTTCCTGAGGGAATCATGACAAAAAAATCGCGCATGCAGCGTGCTCATGCGCAATTATTTTGGCTGCTTTTCACCTGGACGCCTGCCTCCCCGCGCTTCACGGCCGAGCTCGCCCCGCGTGGAGAGTGCGGCCGGGCCGAGGCGGCCGCCCTTTGTTGCATGGATATTTCAGACCGAGGGCATCGCTCTTTTCGACGAATCGATGAGGCCCTCTCCGGGCTGCCAGCCGGGGGGAGCTCTCAGTAAGCAAGCGTGCAGGTGTTGCCGGCTCCGCACTCTTCAGAGGTGACCGCCGCGACGACCTGGGACGCCGGCATCGGCGTGTAGCGGTACGGAATCGCGAAGACGGTGCCCCTCGAGTCGTTCAGGTCGTCGCCGGTCCCCTGGTTGCCGATCCCCTTCCAACCCCTTGGACTGCCCATGTCCGTCCAGATCGACCTGTCCTCATCGTAGACGCAGTTCTCGGCGATGAGCGCCATGTCCTTGCCCACGCCGTGGATCTGGCCGCCAGCGGTGTTGTGATAGTTGTTGAGCATGTGGACATTGCCGTACCGCCCGCGGGGCTGACGTGAATCGACGCGCTCGCCCCAGTGGCTGTTCATGTACGTGATGCGCAGCTTGCCCTGGCTCGCCGGCTCGTCGTCGCTGCCGGCGATCAGGTTCGAGAAGCGGTGCTCCTTGTCGTACGTATAGTAGAAGCGCGACCAGGAGACGGTGACGTAGTCGGCTCCCTGGGTGATGTCGCAGTTGCCGTCCTGGCCGTCGGAGATATCCAGGTGGTCCAGCCAGACGTGGTGGGCGCCGTTCCCCGTGTAGACGGCGTCTGCGCCGGCCTTGCACTCGTCGTAGCTGGCGCAGCGCGCGCCCCGCACGGCGAGGTTGCGGATGATGATGTTGTGCACGTCGTCGCCGCTCATCCGGATGTTGCCCGTGATCGTCACCCCGGGCCCGATGCCGATGATCGTCTTGTTGGCGCCCGGCGCGAGCGTCCCGCTGTAGTTCCCGGGCTTCACGAGGATGATCGCCGGGGTCGAGCCCTTCGCCGCGTCCTGGAGCTCTCTCATCGAGTCCACCGTGATGGCCGAGCTCAGATCCGTGCCGCCGCCGGTCGTGCCGCCGGCGACGCTCGCGAAGCCCGGAACCGCATCCGTGATACGGAGGTCCCCAACCGGGGTCGACCCGCCGGTGCCCCCGCCACCAGTGCCCGCTCCACCCGTGTCCGCTCCACCCGTGTCCCCTCCACCAGCGCCCGCTCCACCCGTGCCGGCCGCACCCCCGGTGACGCCGCCCGTTGCGCCGGTGGTGGCTCCGGCGCCGCCTGTTCCGCCCGTGGTGGTACCGGAAACGCCCGTGGTCGTCACGCCACCGCCGCCGGTCGTCTGCCCCGCGCCCGAGGTTCCTCCAGAGCCCGCGCCGCCGCCGGGCGTGACGTCGGGGTCCGTCGAGCTGCAAGCGATCAGCAAGCCGAGAATCGAGAAGGAGGCGAGTCGATACGCGTGGGTCATGGTTCCTCTGCGGGTGATGGAAGCCAAGCGTCTTTCCCTCAGGTTGCGCTGCGCCCCCGCCAGCCGTCACAAATCGCCGGGACGCCCCCGGACCGCGATCCGCGTCGAATCCTGGGGCGGAGCTCGGCCTTCGCAGCCAAGGGGCCGCGGGGCTCACCGTCGCCTTGCCGCTGCGCGCGGAAGGCGCCGGCGTGTCGGCACTCCTGGCTGGTTGTGCGCGTGGGCCTGCTGGAGGTGACAGGGGGGAGGCTCGAAGCGCGGCCCCATCCGTGCACCTGTCATCATGAAGTGGCACCGCCATTTTTCATGAACTCATTCGTCACACAAGATCTGTTAGCCTGGGCGCGCGACGTCGAACGCCTGAACGCCACCCAAAGGAATGAGAATGAGAAATCCGCTACTGGGAATCGCCGCAACGCTCCTCTTCGCCGCGGGCTGCACGACCGTCGAGAACGCCAGCCTCAGCGAGCATGTATCCGCGTCGGCGGATGCGCTCACGGAGGAGGAGTGCAGCGAATATTTGGATCCAGCGTTCGGCGACTGCAACGAGCCCGTCGACCCGATCAGCTGCCAGAGCATCGACTGGGACAAGGACCGCGAGCCCACTGGAGGCTACGCGTGCTTCGGGTTCAAAAGAGCCCTTGATACTTGCCGGAGCTGCAACAGATTGAACCTGCCCATGAACGAATACAGCCTGTGCAAGAACAAGCAATACATGGATTGCTTGATGAGCGGCTACCTCAACGATCACGGCCCTCTGTGCTTCGTGACCCCACTGGCAGCGATCGACGTGCACGCACCTCGTGCCACGCCGCGCGAGGCCTGCTATTACCTCCAGCAAACGGGGACATGGCCGCCGCCGTGTCCGACTGAATCCGCGTGCCCGGGCCCATGTGAATGCACGGGAGGCACGGACTACCTCGGCAACCCCGTATCGGCCACGTGCGGCGAGAACATCTGCGGCGCCGACCACCAGTTCTATGATTGCTCACAGGGGCAGTGGGCCGCCACCGGCGCCGCGTGCGGAGGATCGTGCCAGTGTACGGGCGGCACGAACTACCTCGGCAACCCCGTGACGGCCTCGTGCGGCCAGAGCGTCTGCGGCGCCGACTACCAGTTCTATGACTGTGTACAGGGGCAGTGGGTCGCCGCCGGCGTCGGGTGCGCAGGATCGTGTCAGTGTACGGGCGGCACCGACTACCTCGGCAACCCCGTATCAGCCTCGTGCGGGCAGAGCGTCTGCGGCGCCGACTACCAGTTCTATGACTGCGTACAGGGGCAGTGGGTCGCCACCGGCTCTGCATGCGGCGGGAGTGGCGGCTAGCACCACGGAGAAAGCGAGAATACACAGGGAGACGGGGAGGAGAGATACGAGGCTGTCCGGTTCTCCCGATGTCGCACCGAAGACGGTAACCAACGTGAACGTGGTCGTGAACGTGAACGTGGTCGTGGTCGTGGTCGTGGTCGTGGTCGTCGACGACACGATCGTAGACGTGAACGTTCCGCCGGTACCATGGTCGACGATTGTCGCGGCATCGAGCCCCTCGCGTGCAGAGGGAGCTGGCTGCTCAGCTGCGTCGAGCGGCGCTTTCCGTTCGGCTTAACATCGCGGAGGGCAGGGGAACGCCGGAGCGAGACGTTCACGTTCACGATTTAGCCGTTGACGACCACGACCACGACCACGAGCACGACCACGACGGCGTTGGTGACTGCTGGGGGCGCGGCTTGGGGGCCTGAACGCGCTTGGTTAACACCAATGCCGCGCCTCTCCTCCCCTCACCGCTCCACGCGGTCGAGCCAGGCGCGCGCGTCCTTCTCCAGCAGCGGATCCCCGAGCCGCACCGACAGCTCCAAGAGGTCTTCGAACTCCCGCCGCGCCAGCGCGTCATTGCGCGCGTTCTTCAGCAGCATGGCCGCCGCCCAGCGGCCGTGCAGCACGTCGTGCCAGTAGCCCTGCTCCTCCGCCCGCGCGATGAGCGCCTGCAGCCGCTCCCGCGCGTCCCCCGCCCCAGCCACCCCGTCCAGGTACGCGAGGTACATCCGGTTCGAGGCGGCCACCCGGTCGTACCCCGCCTCGTCCGCCCGCTCCAGCGACTCCGCGAAGAGCGACCGCGCCCGCTCGTGCTCGCCCAGCCGCACGCACGCGTACGCCAGGTTGTGAAGGTTCACAACTCCGTCAAACCGCAGCCCTAGCGCCCGGTCCAGCGCGATCGCGCGCTCGCACGCCGCCGCCGCGGCCCGGAAATCCCCCGCGTAGAGCTCGATCGTCACGACCAGCTTCGCCCGCACCGCCTCCGCGACCCGATCGCCCGGGGCGGCCGCCTCCCAGCGCGACAGCGCCTCCAGCGCCCCGGGCCGATCCCCCGAGGTCGCCCGCGCCAGCGCGACCGACTGGAGCGCCCGCGGATCGTCCGTCGGCCCGAGCGCGGCGAGGTCGAGCGCGGCCCGCCGCGCGCGCGCGAACTGCCCCTGAAGGCACGAGACCTCCACGTCGACCGTCAGCGCCTCCTGCAGGAGCTCGCGGCGCCCTACCGCCATCTCGACAACGTCGTCGAGCAGGTCGTGCGACAGCCGGAACAGGTTGGTCGCCCCGAGCGCGCGCGCGAGCTCGATGCGCAGCTTCACCCGGAGCTCCAGCGAGCCGACCGCATCGACGCGCGCGAGGATGCGGTCCGACGCCGCCGGCAGCGACGGCGCGCGGCGCGCGTGGCCGACCGCCTTCGAGAGGATCGCCACCCACCGGGCGAGCTCGTCGGGATCGCGCCGCGCGACGTCCGAGAGCTCGAACGCCCGCGTCATCGCCGCGATCGCCGCGTCGAACTCGCCGCGGCGCACCCGGACCCCCGCCGCGCGCGCCAGGTGCCCCGCCGCGCCGTCCGCGTTCCCGAGCGAGAGCGCCCCGTCCACGGCGCGGCCGAGGTGGCAGTCGACAAGCGCGAGCACCGCCGGATCGTCCCCGCCCACGCGCTCCAGCCACTCGGCCGCGAGCCAGTGGCCGAGCGCCCGATCCGCGTCCGTCAGCATCTCGTAGGCCGCGTCCCGCACGAGCGCGTGGCGGAACGCGAACTCCGGCTCCCCGCGGAACATCGACTCCGGCCGCGGCTCGAGGAGCTCCCGCTTCTCGAGCGTCAAGAGCCACGACTCGAGCTGCGGCACCTGCCCGCCCCCGCCGAGCATCGCCTCCAGACCGCCCCGCCAGAACACCTCGCCCATCACCGCCCCGGCCCGGAGCACCCGGCGCGCCTCGGGCTCGAGCGCCGCGATCCGCGACTGCATCATCGCGAGCACCGTCTCCGGCACCTCCCCCGCCCGCCTGTCCGCCGTCGCGCGCACGAGCTCCTCGAGGAAGAACGCGTTCCCCGCCGACCGGTCGACGAGCGCCGCGAGCTCGGCCTCCGGCGGCGCGTCGCCGAGGACCTCCCGCACGATCCGCTCGCACGCGCGGCGCGACAGCTCCCCGAGCCGCATCTCCGTCGCCTCGCGATCCTCCCACAGGCCCGGGAACGCCTCGCGCACCCCGGGGCGCGCCAGCGCCAGCACCATGAGCGGCTGGTGCCGCAGGAACCGGAGCGCCGCGTCCAGCGTGTCCACCGTCGCGCGATCGCAGAAGTGCAGGTCGTCCAGCACGATCAGCACCGGCCGCGCGTCGCACTCGGCCCGCAGGAAATCGAGCCACGCGCGCCGCGCCTGCTCCTCCATCACCGCGCGGTCCTGCCGCGCCGCGCGCAGCGCCGGGCTCTCCGGGAACGGCGTCCCGACCAGCTCGCCCAGCAGCTCCGTCACCCGCTCCCGCGCGGCCTCGCCGACGTGCCGCGCGACGCGCGCCGCCAGCTTCTCCCGCCGCGCCTCGACGGGCTCGTCGTCGAGCAGGCCCGCCGCGCGCCGCACCGTCTGCGCGAGCAGCCCGAGCGGCGCCCCGCCGCACATCGGATCGCCGTGCGCGCGCCACACCGTGACCGGCTCGCTGCGCGCCTCGACCCGCCGGAGCAGCTCGTGCGCGAGGCGCGACTTGCCGACGCCCGCCCCCGCCGTGACCAGCACCACGCGCGCCACCCCCTCGGCCGCGCACTCGTCGAGCACGTCCTCCAGCGCCCGGAGCTCCCGCTCGCGCCCCACGCAGGTCGTGAGCTTCCCGAGCACCTTGCGCCCGCCGTCCTGCGGCTCGCGCGCGCCGAGCAGCGTGGGGCCCTGGCTGCCCGCCGCGATCTCGAAGCGATCGCCGAGCAGCGCGGCCGTCATCTGATCGATGAGCACCGGCCGGCCCGAGGACGGATCCTCGGCGGCGTGGCGGACCCGCGCGTCGAGCAGCGCGCCCGCGCGGTCGATGACCTGCCCCACCGCCTGCGTCCCGGCGATGACGTCCCAGCCCGTCGCCAGCGCCACCCACGCCCCGGGCAGGAGCGCGTGGATCGAGAGCGCGCAGCGGGCGGCCTTGCCGGCGAGGTCCGTCGGCGAGCCCGCGCCGGCGACGACCGCGGCGACCGAGCCGTCGGCGAGCACCTCCAGGACCGCGCCGTGCGCCTGCGCGGCCTGCCGGACCTCGTGGAACGGCGTGGTCGGCGGCGGGGCGGGCCGGGGCCTGACCTGCGGCGCCGGCGCGAGCAGGCCCTCGGGCAGCGCGTCCTTGCTGCCGGAGACGACGGTCGCGTGGTGCCCCGACAGCATCGTGTCGCTCGCCCGCTCGGGGCCCGCGATCGCCTGCGGGCGGGCCGACGGGGGGCCGCGCCTGCCGGCGCTCATCTCGGCGGCGAGCACGACGCTGACGAGCCGGCGCTCGCTCTTCGTCAGCGCGGGCGTCGGCAGGCCGTTGCCCGTGGACATGTTGCCCTCCACGACGCTCAGCATCCGGAGCTCGGCGGCGACCTCGCCCGCGTCCGCGGGGCGCTCCGCGGGGTTCTTCGCGAGCAGCCGGGCCACGAGCAGGTCGAGCGACGGCGGGATGTTCGGGCAGAAGGTGCTCGGGCGCGGCGCGGCCTCGAAGAGCACCTTGGCGAGGACGGACAGCGGGTGCTGGGCGACGAACGGCGCCCGCCCGGTGAGGCACTCGAACAGCAGGCACCCGATCGAGTAGAGGTCGGCGCGCGCGTCGACGTCGACGTCGCCGCGGACGCGCTCCGGCGCCATGTAGGCCGGCGTGCCGATCGCCGATCCGGTGAGGGTGAGCTCGTACGTCGCGTCGGCCTGGCGCGCGATGCCGAAGTCGATGAGCTTCGCGCTCCCGATGTCGCCGCCGGGCAGGAACACGTTGGTCGGCTTGAGGTCGCGGTGCACGATGCCGCGCGCGTGGACGGCGGCGAGCGCCTCGGCGACGCGGCCGACGAGCATCAGGCTGTGCTCGATCCCGAGCGGCCCGCGCGACAGCCGCGCGCCGAGGTCCTCGCCCTCGAGCCACTCCATGGCGAGGTAGTAGAGGCCGTCCGCCGTGACGCCGTGGTCGATGTAGCGGGCGACGACGGGGTGCTCGAGCTCGGCGAGCAGGCGCGCCTCCCGCTGGAAGCGCACGACGTGCTCCCTGCCCTGGTTGAAGATCACCTTGAGCGCGACCACGTGGCCGCTCTGCCGGTCGAGCGCCCGCCACACCGCGCCCATCCCGCCGGAGCCCGCGAGGCGTTCCAGCTGGAAGCGGTTGGCGAGGACGTGACCTGAATGCATGGCGCAAGTATCGGTGTGCAGACCTCCGCGGTCCAGGCGGCCGGGGCGCGCGTGGACCGCGAACCGTGGGCCCACCGCCCACGCGGAGCGCGAGGATACTCATCTCGCGGCGCGGCGACGAGCCTCGAAGGCCCGCGGGCGCAGCCGCCGGGCCGGCGGGAGCGGCGGGAGCGGCGGGAGCGGCGGGAGCGCGACCGCGGCCCGCCCTCGCCGGTCGACGGGGCCGCTCACGTCCACGCCAGCGCGCCTGTCGGGCGCGCATGGGCGTACGCGCGGCCTAGCGCCGCCTGCGCCGCCGCGGCGGAGACCTCAGCTGGCGAGGCGCTCGAGCCGCGCGTCGACCTCGCGCTCGGCGTTCAGCCAGTCTTCAACGGGGTTGTTCCGGAAGCCGGCCCTCTCGGCATATCCATAGGCCACCTTGGCGATCAGGCCGTGGCGCTCCTCGCGCGACGGCCGCGGGCGCGGAGGCGCGGCCTTCGGGGCACCGGCGCTCGCGCGCTCGGCGGCGCGCTCCACGGCCGCAGAGGGCATCTCGACGGCGGCGGGGGCAGAGACCGCGCTCTCGGGCTGCGCCGAGGCGACCGGGCTCGTGGCCCGGGTGGTCTTCGTGCGGGCCGGGGTCTTGCGCTTCGAGCTCATCTCGTCGTCTCTCCTTTCGGGTACACGGGTCGACTAACCCAGGTCCGCGCGTACGCACAAATTTTGAGCACGTAGTTTCTCGGCGCCCCCCCGCCGCCGGTCGGGATCTCCCTTCCAAGAGACCGTGATTCGCGGTAGAGTCGATGTCGCTGACCGGGTGAGATCACCCGGCATGTGTCAGCCACCATCCCTCGTTGTTCGTCGCCACCTCGTGACCGACGTTCATCCGCCGTCGTCCGTCTAACGTCCATCTGTCGTTCCCACCGTCGTTCCAGTTCTCGCTCACGGCGGCCCATCCCTGGTCGCCGCCTGCGCCGAGGACAGCTCGGTAATCCAGAAAAACGGCAGGCGCGTCGCTCGCCGTCTGCCCATGAATCGAGGAGATGCGATGTGGAAGAAAGCGCGGCCCCTTCCCGGCGCACGGAACACCTCTGCTCGTCCGGCGGCGGGATGACGCGCGTCGTCTGGGTCGAGGACGACAGCGAGGTGCGGCTCATCGGCGCCTCGGAGCGCTGGGCGGGCGCGATGGAGCAGCTGCGCCGGCTGGCGGAGCACGAGCGCGCGCCGCTGCTCATCACGGGCGAGCCTGGCACGGGCAAGGAGCTCTGCGCGCGGCGCCTTCACGCGGCGAGCCCGCGCGCGGGCGGCCCCTTCGTTGCGGTGAGCGCGGCGCGGCTGCCGGCCGAGCGCCTCCGGGAGGAGCTCTTCGGCCTGGCGGCCGGGGCGGACGGGCGGCCCGCGGCGCGCCCCGGGCTGCTCGAGCTGGCGCGGGGGGGCACGCTGTTCCTCGACGAGATCGGCGCGCTCCCGCTCGAGCTCCAGCCGCGGCTCCTGGCCGTGCTCGACGGGGAGCCGCTCTGCCGGATCGGCAGCGGGGAGGCGCTGGTCGCGGACGTGCGGATCATCGCCGCGACGAGCCAGGATCTCGCCGCGCGCGTCCTCGGGCGGTCGTTCCACGAGGCGCTCCACCGGCGCGTCGGCGGGCTCGCGCTCTCGCTCCCCCCGCTGCGCGAGCGCGACGGCGACGTGCGCGGGCTGGTCGAGCACTTCCTCCAGCGCCAGAGCGGCGCGACGGGGCTCGCGAGCGCCGGGGTCACCCCGCGCGCGCTCGCGCAGCTCGAGGCGTACCCCTGGCCGGGGAACGTCCGCGAGCTCCGGGGCGTCGTCGAGCGCGCGTTCCTCCGGGCCCACGGCGCGCCGCTCGATCTGGAGCACCTGCCGCCGGAGATCGGCGCGGCCAAGCGTCCGCCGGCGCCGCCGCGCTCGGGTCCGCCGGGCGCGCTGCGGCCATCGCCGCCCGCGCGCGGCAGCGCGTCGCTCGGGGAGGCCGTGCGCCGCCACATCCTCGCGGTCTACGCGGCCCAGAACGGCAACGTGACCCGCACGGCGAGCGCGCTCGGGATCACGCGGGTCTCCCTCCGCCGGCACCTGCGCCAGTACCTCGCCGCGGACGCGCGCGACAAGGAGCCGCTGAGCGATCGCTAGGGCCGCGCGTCAGGGATCCCGCCTGGAGCGACCTGGTGAACGCTCACACGACGCGAGCTGGCGTGCCCTCGCGACTCGAGAGGCCCAGTCGGCACCAGGCGGCCCGCGCGCCCCTCTCCTCAGGACGGCTGCGCGAGGCCGAGCTCTCCCTCCGGCTCGACGGGCAGCTCGACGAGGAACATGGTCCCTGAGCCCAGCCGACTGCGCAGATCCACGCGCCCTCCATGCGCTCTTACGATCTCCCGAACGAGGTACAGCCCGAGCCCGAGGCTCTGCGCTTGATGAAGCGCCGTCGCGCGCTCGAACGCCTCGAACACGCGCCGCTGGTCGGCCTCGGAGATCCCGATGCCCTGATCGGAGACCGAGAGGCGAGCGACGGCCCCGTCCCCGTCGGTGACGATCCGCACCGGCTTTCCGGCGCCGTACTTCATGGCGTTCGTGAGCAGGTTCGTCGCGACCTGCTCGAGCCGCAGCCGATCCCACTGGCCCACGACGGCGCGCTCCGCCTGCACGTGGAGCGCACATCCAGCCAGCTCGGCCTGCTCGCTCAGCCGCCCGACGACGTCCCGCACGAGGGCCGCCAGGTCCACCGGCTCACGCGTCAGGGCGAGCCGCCCCTTCTGGACGCGCGAGAGGTCGAGCAGGCTGTCGATCAGCAGGTTGAGCCGGCCGAGCTGGCGCTTGAACGACGTGAGGGACGACGAGAGCCAGGACGAGGAGACCGTCTCTCGCTGCTTGATCGATCGCGCGAGCGCGTCGAGCTTCAGATGGAGGCCTGTCAGCGGCGTCTTCAGCTCGTGGGCGAGGAACGCCGTGCGCCGCTCCGCGGCCTCCGCCGCCGCCCGCGCCTCGCGCTCCCTGGCGAGCAAGAGCGCGTTCTCGAGGGAGATGGCCGCTTGCGTGGCGAGCAGCTCGAGGGCGAGGAGCCGCTCGGGCGTGAACGCGTGCGTGGTGACGTTGTTCTCGAGGTACAGCAGGCCGAGCACCTCGGCCTGCCGCAAGATGGGAACGCAGAGGACCGACCTCGGATTGTGCCGGACGATGTACTCGTCCCCCGAGAACCTGCCCGCCTTCGCGGCGGCGTCATCGAGGAGCACGCGCTCCTTGGTGAGCCGCACGTAGTGGAGGAGCGAGGCAGGGAGGAGCGGAGAGGACGACACCGGCAACGACTGGAGAACCCTGGTCACGGTCCCCTGTCGCTCCTCGATCGCGGCCTCCGCCTCGATCGTCAGGCCGCCGTCCCGCACCAGGATGAGGCAGCCCTTCTGGGCACCTCCCTGCTCGAGGACGAACTCGAGCAGGGTTCGCAGGAGCTTCTCGAAGAGGATCTCGCCCGAGATCGTCTGCGACGCCTTGACGACCGCGAGCACGTCGAGCAGCTCCGTGCGGGCCGCGAAGGTGGCGGTCGGCTCGATCGGCCGCCGCTCGAGGAGCTGCGAATGGCGCTGCTCGAGCTGCTTCACCTTGCCGTCGGCCCCCCAGCGCACGTAGCACGAGCGGGCCTCGCGCAGGTACGTATCGGAGAAGCGCTCGAACCCTCGCGCTCGATAGAACCGAGACGCGAGCTCGTAGGCGAGCGCCTCGATGTGGACGAAGCCGCTCTCGCGCGCCGCGCGGATGGCCTCTTCATAGAGGCGCATCGCGTCGAGGTCCCGGCCCTCGATGCGGGCGACCTCGGCGGACACCAGGGCGTAGCGGCTCCGGAAGTTCTCGGGGCAGCCTTCGGCCCAGCGCCTCAGCTTCTGGAGCGCGCTCTCGAGCGCCTGAGCGAACCGCTGCCGCTGCTCGGCCGGCGCCTCGGCGTGGAGGGCCGTCACCGTGAGCGCGTGGTAGAAGTGGTGCGTCGCTTCCATGGCCAGAGACGCCGCCTGCCCCTGCATCAGCGCGGCGGTGGCCGCGGACTCCAGCGCTTCGGCGTGACGCTCGTGCGTGAACGCGGCGATCTGCTTCATGATATGAACCATCGCGATTCCAAGGCCGAAGCCCGCCTTCTGGAGGATCGCGAGGGAGCTCGCCTCGTCGAAGTCGCCGCCGTCGAAGCTCGTGGGCCCCCGCGTCGCTCCCTTCAGGCTCGCCGCGAGCTGCTCTTCGAGCCGGACCACGTGGTACACCACGTCGTTGTGGGTCTGCCGGGCGAAGGCGGTGTATTTCCGCGCGACCTCGATGACGCGGTCGAGCGGATCGCCGTTCTCGAAGACGACCCACACCATGTTGTACGTCAAGTAGCCGGCGAAGATGAAGTCTCCGACGTCGAGGCAATCGAGGAATGCCTTGTCCATGAGCGGGATGCTCGTCGCGTAGTGCCTGTGCCAGATGCTGATGACGCCCGCGTGGTGGAAGAGCAGCCTCCCCTTCAGCATGGCCGTGACGCTCTTGAATTTCTCGTTCAGCCTGAGCGCCATCTCGGAGAACTCGAACGCGCAGGGGACGTCGCCGAGGATGGACACCATGACCGCGGCGTAACAGCTATAAACGAACGAGGACTCCTCGGCGTGTCCGTGCTGCAGGGACGCGTTCACCCCCTTGGCGGTGAGCAGCGGCCAGAGCGCCGGTCGCACGGAGAACACGAGTGGGGCCGACTCGGCGACCAGGCTGATGAACGCCCGCACGTCTTCGTCGGTCGCCACGGGCGCGTCGACGAGATCGGCGATGCGGCGCCCGCGCAGGGAGATCGGGACCTGCCGGATCTCGGCCTCCACGGCGGCGTGGATCTCCTCGTCGGCCTCCGGGAGCGTCGCCCCGTAGAGCCGCAGGCCTTCGATCATGACCGTCATGGCGTCGCGGTGCCGTCCAGCGATCTGGTAGAGCCGCATGCGCAGCCGGTGGGCCCTGGCCCGGTCGGGCCTGGAGCGGGCGTTCTGGAGGATCAGATCGAACAGCTCGTCGGCCGGCTGGAAATTGCCGGCGATGGACTCGCATTCGGCGAGCTCCAGGTGGAGCCTGAACGTGTCCTCGTACCGCGCGCTCCAGGCGTCCTGCGGCAAGAGGGACGTCGCCTGCGCCAGGTAGCTGCGCGCGGAGGCGTAGGCGACCGAGGCCTTCGCCTTGATCCCTGCCAGGAGGTTGAGCCGGCAGAGCGCCTCCCTCTCGCGTGGATCGGTGATGAGGTGGGCGCCGTGATTGAGCTGGGTCGCGACGTCGAAAGCCCGCTCCTCGACCGCCCCGCCGGGCAGACGAGACACGAGGCGCCGGCCGATCTCGAGGTGCACAGCGGCCCGCCGGGCCTCCGGGATGAGCGAATAGGCCGCCTCCTGGACGCGGTCGTGGAGGAACTTGTAGGTGCCTTCGTGGCAGAGGACGAGCCCCGCGAGGATGGCCTGCCAGACCTCCGCGTGCAGCGCCTCCTCCGAGCGGTCGCACGCTATCGTCAAGATGCCGACCTCCGCGGCGCTCCCGAGGCAGGCGAGCTGCTTCAGCGCCTCCTGGGTGCCAGCGGGGAGCCGCGCGAGCTTGTCGACCATCAGATCGACCACGTTGTCGGTGAAGCCCTTGGCGCGGATCTTCGCCATGTCCCACCGGAAGGCGCCCGCGTGCGGGTCGAGCTCGATCAGCTGCTCTTCGTGGAGGGCGAGGAGAAACTGGATCGCAAAGAAGGGGTTGCCGGCCGTCTTCTCGTGGACCAAGGCCGAGAGCGGCGCGGCGTCCTCGGGGCGGCACTGAAGCATATCGCTGACGAGCATGGACAGGTGCTCGCGGGAGAGCGGGCCGAGCACGAACTCCCGGACGCGCGCGCCCTCCCTCCTCATGCCGTCCAGCGCCGTCATGAGCGGGTGCGAGGGGGTCACCTCGTTGTCGCGGTACGCGCCGATGACGAGGAGATGGCCCATGTCGAGGTGCGTCACCAGATCCTGCAAGAGCGCGAGGCTCGCCGAGTCGGCCCACTGGAGATCGTCGAGGAAGAGGACGAGGGGGTGCTCCTTCCGGGCGAACACGCCGATGAAGTGCCGGAAGACGGTGCGGAACCGGTTCTGCGCCTCGACCGGCGGCAGCTCGGGAGCCGGCGGCTGCGGGCCGATGACCAGCTCGAGCTGCGGGATCAAGTCCACGATGAGCTGCGCGTTGACCGTGAGGACCTCGAGCAACCGCTGCTTCCAGGCCGCGATCCTCTCGCTGTCGGCGAGGAGCTCGAGCACGATCTCCTGAACGGCCTGCACGATGGTGGAATAAGGGATCTCGCGCTTGTGCTGATCGAATTTTCCCGAGGCGGAGAACCCCCGCTCGCCCGCGACGGCCCTGTCCAGCTCGTGGACCAGCGTCGACTTGCCGATGCCGGAGTAGCCCGAGAGGAGCACGAGCTGTGGAGATCCGGTGTCGACAACGCGCTCGAAGGCGCGCAGCAGCACCGCGATCGCCTCGTCGCGCCCATAGAGCTTCTGCGGGATGCGCAGGCGGCCCGACGCGTCCTGCTCGCCCAGCGGGAACGGCGCGACGTTGCCGTCGCAGCGCCATGAGTCGAAGCACCGTTTCAGATCATGGCCAAGGCCGCGGGCCGTCTGGTAGCGCTCCTCGGGCATCTTCGCGAGCAGCTTGATCACGATGCGCTCGGCCACCTCCGGCACGTCGGGGACCACCTTAGACGGCGCCGCGAACGCGCGGGCGACGTGACAATGGATCCATTCGAGCGGGTCGCGGGCGTCGAAGGGGAGCTTCCCCGTGAGCATCTGGTAGAACGTGACCCCCAGGGAGTACAGATCGCTGCGGCTGTCGACCCCACGGTTCATCCGCCCTGTCTGCTCGGGCGACATGTAAGGGAGGGACCCCTCGATGAGGCGCGCTGGCTCCAGGGCGTGCTGTTCGCGGGAGAGCCGTGAGGCGAGCGCGAGATCGGCGATCTTCACCTCGCCCGTGGCGGGAATGACCAGGATATTTGCGGGCTTGAGGTCTCTGTGAACGACGCCTCGCTGATGGATGTCGGAGACGGCATCCGCGATGCGGGCGGCGAGCTCGAGGAACCTGCCGATCGCCATCGGCGCGCCGAGCAGTCGATCGAGCGGCTCAGCGCCCGAGTCTTCCATGACGAGGGCGAGCGCCCCATCGTACATCTCGAGGGCGAGGGGCCTGACGACGGCTGCCACGTCGAGCATCTTGCCCGTCTCGTACTCCCTCTTGAGCCGGGCGAGGTCCTGCGGCCGGCAGCTCCTCGGGTCGAGCACCTTGAGGACCACCGGATGGCCGTCGGCGTTTCGAACAGCGCGGTACACGGCGGTGCCGCGGCCCTCGTGAATGGTCTCGCAGATCGTGTACGGAAAGGGAGGGGACGGGCTCGTCATGCAGGCGATGGGCGAGGCAGCCTCGGCAGTGGCAGCAGGAGCCCCTTCCCCGAGAAGGTATACCATTCCCCGCCCCCGCATCATGGCCAGCGTTGGGGACGATCCGGCGCGGATTCGCGTCAGCCGGCGGGCTCGGCCACGCGCGGGCCCGAGGCGCCGTCGCCAGGCTGCCTCGGCCGAGAGCCGCTACGTTCAACGCGCCTCAGGCGATCGAGGACGGCGCGCTCGACGCCCTGGGCGTGCGGGCCGTCCGGCTCACGCCGTTCCAGGAGAACCCTGCCGGCGCCTACCTGGCGAGCGACGGAGTCCGCCAGTTCACCGGAGTTCAATCACGGTTACCCTCCGCGCATCGGCACGGTCATTTCGGTCAGCACCGCGCGCTGGCCGCCGAAATAGTCCTGGGGCGCGCAGCCGAGGGCGCGCGTGAAGACGCGGTGGCATTGCGCATAACTCCCGAAACCGACGGCGTACGCCGCGCGCGCGAAGCTCGCGCCGCGATCCACCTCGGCGACGAACTGCATCAGCTTGAGCCGCGCGCGGTACTCGACGACGTTCACGCCCACGTCCTTGCGAAAACGCCGGCTGATCCCGCTCTCGCCCGTGTGCAGGCGCGCCGCGAGGGCCGCCCCGGGGAGATTCGGATCGAGCCGCAAGAGCTCGAAGATGCGGCGGCTTACCACGTGGGGGAGCGGCACGTTCGACAGCGACCGCTCGAAGAGCTCCGCGAGGCGATGCTCCACGACCGAGATGTCGCGCGCTCGGTCGAGCGCGCCGAGGAGCGCGAGTTCCTCGGCAAGCACGGCCGGCGTGAGCTGCACAGCGTCGAGCGCGACCTTCGACGCGGCCCCGGCGACGCGAGCCCCCAGCTCGGGGCGGAGCGCCGCGACGTACAGAACGAAATCGCTGCTCTCCTCGAGGAGCGCGTGATCTTGCCCAGGCGCGAAATAGAGCAGCGTGCCCGCCACGAGCGGCACCACGCGCTTCCCTATGCCCATGATGCCCGTGCCGCGGGCGACGAGGTTGATCTCCGGCTCCTCGTGGAAATGCCGGGGCCGACGGTACTGCGGCTGGTGACGGAAGACCTGGGCGCGCCGGCCGGCGAGCATCGGAAAGGGCTGGAACAACGCGGGCCGAGCGCTCAAGGCCAGGTCAGTGTGCGGCAGCGGGGACGCGGACAGAAAGCAAAAAATGCGAAGCGCTCTTGCGCCCGGTGCGCCAAGTGGAGCCCATGATGTCTTCGACGCGCTGCACGGTCGCTTCGCTTCTGTTCTCCGCATTCACCGCGCTGGCCTGTGACGACTCCAGCCAGCGCCCGGGCTCGGCGACCGGGGCTGGCGGGGACGGCACCGGCGCGGGTGCTGGTGGTGGTTCCAGCGCCGAAACGGGCAGCTCCATGGCGGGGACTGGGGCTGCGGGTGGCGCCTCCAGCGCCGGAGCCGGCGCAGGCGGCGCAGGCGGAACGGCGGGTGGCACAGCAGCGGCAGGCGCCACGGGTAACGGCGGCTCTGCGGGCGGCCCTCCCCCGGCCGAAGAGGCCTTCACGCTGCTCTTCCGCGACGATTTCGATCAGCTGGACGCAGCTCGCTGGCAGCTGATGACACATTCCTGGACCGAGAATCTGGCGCTGTTCTCGCAATCCGCCGCTACCATCGAACGTGGCCAGCTGGTGCTCCGGCTCACGCCGGCCCCCCAGGGCACCGCCGACAGCTCCGGAGCCGCCAAGACCTTCCTGGGTGCCGAGGTTCGCTCCGTCGACTCGCTCACGTACGGGCGCGTGCGCGCTCGCGTCAAGCTGGCCCGAGGCTCGGCGGTCATCTCGTCCCTGGTCACGATCTACACCCCCTGGCCAGCGGACAACTGGAACGAGCTCGACATCGAGTGCCTAGGGGCCGAGCCGAATGACGTGCAGTTCAACGCCATGGTGTACACTGGCGCTCCGGTACGGCCCCCGGTGACGCAATCCGTCAGTCCGACTCAGCATCCGCAGAAGGTGGACCTCGGCTTCGATCCGAGCGAGGACTTTCACACGTACCAGATCGAATGGACGCCGTCCGGCGCCCGCTTTTCAGTCGACGACGTGCTCCGACACGAGTGGACGGAGCGCATCGACCTCATGGTGCTGCCGCAGAACGTGCTCATGACGATCTGGGCGTCGTCGAGCGCGTCCTGGGCCGGGGCCGTGACCGCCGAGACGGGCAAGGCGAGCGCGACGTACGATTGGATCGAGCTCTATCGGTACACGCCTTGATCGGGTCGCGAGACCAGGCCGCTCCGAGCGCGTGAGCTCACGCGGTTCGGCCCGACAAAGCGCGAAGCGAACGCCTGGGTGCGGGGCGGAGCCCCGACGGAACCTGCGCGCGCCTGTTAGCGACGCGACAGCATGGGCGGAGCATCGCTGTTCTCCGCAGCGGCTGCGGTGGTTCAGGGCGACGCGCGCGCTGACATGCCTCTCGGGATCGGATACTGCTCGAGGCCATGTCGCGCCGCCGTTCTGCCGTCATTATCGCCGCTGTCTCCGCCATCATGCTCCCTGCCGTCCCGCTCGCGTGCGGAGGCGATCGCGAGCTCGACGCGGGCCAGGGGAAGGGCACGAGCGGCGCCGGGACGGCAGGCGCCAGTGCTGCTGGCGGCGAGGCGGCTGGAATAGGCGGCGCAGGCGGCGAGGCCGCAGGCGCTGGCGGGGCTGGCGGCGGCGCGCAGTACGGGAACGTGCTCTGTCCGACCTCGTTCACGTTCAATGCGCCTCCCGGGGCCACGGATGTGCGCGTCCCTGGCGAGTGGAACGGCTTTGATCTCGGCGCCGCCCCGCAGCTGCAGGGCGGTACGCAGGGCCGGCTCGTGGCCACCGTCGACCTGCCGCCGGGGCTTCACGGCTACAAGATCGCCTATCGGTCCGGCGGCGAGGTCTCGTGGGTGCTCGACCCGGCGGAGGGGCGCCGCAAGTACGTCGACGGGGTCGAGAACTCGGCCGTCAAGGTCCCTGACTGCCGCCTCCCGTCGTTCTCGGTCGCGTCCAGCCAGGCGACGCGGCCTGCCGCCGGACAGGGCGCCTTCCAGGCCCGGCTCGTCTACCGGGACGGCATCGAGGGCGCGGGCCCGGAGGCGGCCTCGTTCGAGGCGGTTCTACAGGGCCAGGACGGCGAGGCGCGCCCGCTCACGGATCAGGAGCTCTCGGTCGACGCGCGCGGCGACGTGCGGATCCAGCTGGGAGGCCTCGGCGACGGCAAATACCGCGTCACCCTCCGCGGGGCGACCCGGAGCGGCCGCGCCGGTGAGCCGCTCCGGCTGGTGTTCTGGGTCGAGGCCGAGCCGTTCTCCTGGGAGGACGCGCTCATCTACATGGTCGTCACCGATCGTTACCGCGACGGCGATCCGGCCTTGAACCCGCCCGCCACGCCGGGCGCCGATCCGCGGGGCGACTGGGCCGGCGGGGATCTCGAGGGGCTGCGGCAGGCGATCGAGGACGGCACGCTCGACGCGCTGGGCGTGCGGGCCATCTGGCTCACGCCGTTCCAGGAGAACCCTGCCGGCGCCTACCTGGCGAGCGATGGAGTCCACCAGGTCACCGGATATCACGGTTACTGGCCCATCAAGGCGCGCGAGGTGGATCCGCGGCTCGGCGGCGCCGGGGCGCTCCGCGCGGTGGTGGCCGAGGCGCACCGCCACGGGATCCGCGTCCTCCAGGACTTCGTGGTGAACCACGTCCACGAAGATCACGAGTACGTCTCGTCTCACCCGGATTGGTTCAGGACGGGGTGTGTCTGCGGGACGGACGGGTGCGACTGGACGTCGCACGCGCTCGATTGCATGTTCGCGAGCTACCTCCCCGACGTGGACCACACGGTGCCCGAGGCCAACGCCGCGTTCGTGGCGGACGCGATCCACTGGCTGGACGCGTTCGATCTCGACGGGCTCCGTGTGGACGCCGTGAAGCACGTGGAGGAGATCGCGACGCGCAACCTCGCCGCGGAGGTCCGGGAGGCGTTCGAGCCGGCCGGCACACGTTATTTCCTGATGGGCGAGACCGCGATGGGCTGGAGCGACTGCGCCGACCCGTGCAACGACGAGAACTACGGGACGATCGCGAGGTACATCGGCCCTCAGGGGCTCGACGGCCAGCTCGATTTCGTCCTCTATCACGGGGTCTCTTACCGGACGTTCGGCTGGGGCGAGGAGGGCATGCTGCACGCCGCGTACTGGGTCGAGCACGGGCAGCGGCGGTGGCCGGAGGGCGCGATCATGACGCCGTACATCGGCAGCCACGACACGGCCCGGTTCGCGACGCTCGCCGACTACCGCGACGAGGCGGGGCCTCGCGGCCGGGAGGTCCCGGGCCGCCAGTGGTCGGACACCGCGGGAGCGCCCGAGTCGCCCGAGGTGTACGCGCGGGCGCGCCTCGCGATGGCGTGGCTCCTGGGCCTCCCGGGCGCGCCGCTGCTCTATTACGGCGACGAGTACGGCGCGTGGGGCGGCGCCGACCCGAACAACCGCGGCGTGTGGCGTCCGGAGGAGGATCTCACGGCGGACGAGCTGGAGACGCTCGATTTCGTGCGCGCGCTCGGGACCGCGCGCCGGGACATCCCCGCGCTCCGCCGCGGCGCCTACGTGAACCTCACCGCCACGGAGGACACGCTGGTCTTCGGCCGCCGGCACGGCCGGGGGGAGTCCGCCGTGGTGGCGCTGACGCGCGCGGGGACCGAGCAGCGCATCTCGGTCGAGGTCGCCCAGGCGCTCGGCCTCCCGCCCGGCACCGAGCTCAGGGATGCGCTCGGCGGCGCGAGCGAGGTCGTCTCCGCGACCGGCGTGCTCTCGATGAGCGTCCCGCCGGGCGCGGCGGTGATCTTCGCGCCGTGATCGCTGGCAGGCCGGCGGGAGCGGGCTCCGGCGGCGAGCGCAGGCCCAGCGGAGGCGGCGAAGCGGCTGGAGGAGCGCGGAAGGACGCGGCAACTCGCGCGCTGTCCGATTGAGCTCCGCAGCCGCCCCGGGTATGTCGGAGCGGTACGACATGCAGCCACCCAACGCGAGCCAGTTGCCCGAGGAGCTCCGCGCGCCGCCCCCGCGCCCCTGGGCGACCTTGCGGCATGTCCGGCATCAGCTGGCCGGCGTGGGGTACTCGCTGCTCTTCTGGGCGGGGCTGCTCGGGGTCGGCGCCTTCTACCGGCACATCGATTTCGTCGCGATGCTCCTCACGGTCTCGTTCGGCGTCATGCCGTTCGTGCTCCTGTATCAGGTGCTGGGTAGCTACACCGCCTGCCGCCTGGCGCTCCGCGGCGCGCCGTCGGCGGCGCACATCTACGAGGGGGCCGTCGTGACGAGGTACGGGACGGTGAACATCTGGCACGTCGTCGTCGCCGGCCAGCACGTGCGGATTCGCGCGAACGCGCCGCTCGACAGGAGCGTGGTGGTCCTCGTGACGCCCGAGACGCGGGGCGGCAAGCGCCGAGTCGGGGTCTATCATCCCCGGATCGGGATCTGCACATCGCTCGTGTGAGCCGCGCTCGCGGCGCTGTTGTTGCGGACTTGACCGCGTGAGACATTCGCCAGCATGCGAGCTGGGTCGGGTCTTCGCGTGCTGGTCATGGCCGTCCTGGTGCTGGCCGTTGTGGGGTGGATGGGCGCGCTCGGGTGCGCGGCGGGGCACGACGGCGCGGCAGCGGCGGCGCTCGTACAGCGCCGGTTCCCGGCGCAGGCCGCCGAGGTGCTGGGCAGCGGTGCTCCCGGCGCGCCTGTGGCGACCGGCGGCGGCTTCGCGCTGGGCGCGCCTGGCCTGGCGGGGCGCGGGCCGCGGCTCCAGGCCGAGCTGCCGCGCGACGGCGGCAGCTGGATGCGGCTCTCGGGCGCTGGCGGCTTCGAGGTGCGGGTGCGGGAGGCCGGCGCGTCCGGCCCGGGGGCGGTGTTCGACGGCGCGGTGATCTACGGCCGCGCGGGCGGCGCGTCGTTCTGGCGGGCGGTCGCCGGGGGCATCGAGGAATGGCTCACCGTGGCGCCGGGCGCCGTGCCGGCGGGCGAGCCCGCGGCCGTCTGGGAGGTGGACGGCGCGGCGCTGCGGCAGCGCGGCGAGGCCGTCGAGGTGGTGGACGCGGCGGGGACGCCGCGGCTGCGCGTCACCGCGCCGCGAGCGTTCGCGGAAGGCGGGCGGCCGATCGCGGCGCGCCTCGAGGCGCGCGGGGCGGAGATCGCGCTGCTTGTCGAGGCGTCGGGGGAGCTCCTGCTCGTGGATCCGCTGTGGCGCGCCGTCGGGGCGATGGCCACGAGGCGCGACGCCGGGCACACGGCCACGCTGCTGGGCGGCGACGACGGGCGGGTCCTGGTCGCGGGTGGCTATGGCGGCGAAGGCTATCTCGCGAGCGCGGAGCTGTACGACCCGGCGGACGACAGCTGGGCGCCGGCGCAGCCGATGAGCGAGGCGCGCGGCCAGCACGCCGCCCTGCGGCTGGCCAGCGGGCAGGTGTTGGTCGTGGGTGGCCGGGGCAGCGAGGGCTTGTTGACGAGCGCAGAGCTGTACGACCCGGCGGAGGACCGCTGGACGCCGACGCGACCGATGCGTGCTCCGCGCGAAGGGCACACGGCGACGCCGCTCGGCGACGGGCGGGTCCTCGTCACGGGCGGCCTCGACGGTGAGCTCGCGCTGGACAGCGCGGAGATCTATGACCCGACCGAGAACCTCTGGACCGCCGCGGCGCCGATGAGCGTTCGTCGTTACCAGCACACGGCGACGCCGCTCGGCGACGGGCGGGTCCTCGTCACAGGCGGACTCGAGCTGCAGGGCGCGCTGAACAGCGCGGAGATCTACGACCCGGCCGAGAACACCTGGACCGCCGCGGCGCCGATGCGCAACGCGCGCCACGAGCACGCGGCGACGCGTCTGAACGACGGACGCGTCCTCGTCACGGGCCGCTCGACGAGCGACCGGTACGGCGAGGGCGAGGAGGAGGAGGAAGAGTTCGCGAGCGCGGAGATCTACGACCCGGCGAGCGACGGCTGGGCGCTCACGGCGCCGATGAGCGTCGGGCGCACTCGCCACACGGCGACGCTGCTGGACGGCGGATGGGTCCTCGTCACGGGCGGGTCCGCGTCGTCCGAGTCCGGGTCCCTGGCGGGCGCGGAGATCTACGATCCGGCGGCAGGCTCGTGGTCGAACGTGCCGGCGATGGCCGCGGGCCGCAGCGCTCATACCGCGACGCTGCTCCCGGGCGGCGGCGTGCTCGTGACGGGCGGCAACCAGGACTTCGAGGCGAGCGCAGAGATCTACGACCTGGCGGGCGCAAGCCCGTGGTCGGAAGCAGCACCGATGCTCGACGCGCGCTACGACCACACGGCGACGTTGCTGAGCGACGGGCGGGTCCTCATCGCGGGGGGCTACGGAACCGCCCATGTCAGCCTCTCGGGCGCGGAGATCTTCGACCCGGCGGAGGGAACCTGGACCGCGGCGGAGGCGATGAGCGGCTCGCGCAGCGCGCACACGGCGACGCGGCTGAACGATGGGCGGGTCCTCGTCGCGGGCGGCCAAGGGATCGACTATGTCAGCCTCTCGGGCGCGGAGATCTTCGACCCCGACACGCGCGGCTGGAAAGCGGTAAAGCCGATGATCACGGCGCGCCAGCTTCACACGGCGACGTCGCTGAGGGACGGGCGGGTCCTCGTCGCGGGCGGTTATGGGGCCGATTATACCAACCTCTCGAGCGCGGAGATCTTCGACCCCGACACGGACGCCTGGTCGGCGACAGCGCCGATGAGCACCGCGCGCCAGGGTCACACGGCGACGTCGCTGAGGGACGGGCGGGTCCTCGTCGCGGGCGGTTATGGGGCCGACTATACCAACCTCTCGAGCGCGGAGATCTTCGACGCCGACACGGGCACCTGGTCGGCGACAGCGCCGATGAACGCCGCGCGCCAGAGCCACACGGCCACGCTGCTTGATGACGGCCAGGTCCTCGTCGTAGGCGGTTACGGGGCCGACAACGCCAACCTCGCGGCCGCGGAGGCGTATGATCCGGCGACCGATCGCTGGACGGCACGGGCTCCCATGAGCGCCGCGCGCCAGAACCACACAGCCACGTCGCTCCTGGACGGGCGGGTTCTCATCGCGGCGGGCATTGCCGGCGCTTACGGCTATGAGGGTAGCGCGACCGCGGAGGTGTACGACCAGGCCACCGACAGCTGGGCTCCGGCAGAGACGATGTACGTCCAGCGATCCTACCATGCGGCGACGCTGCTGAGCGATGGCAAGGTCCTGGTCACCGGCGGCGACGGGCCCGGCGGCATCCTCGCCGACGGCGAGCTCTTCATCCCTGCCCTCCCCGGCGATCCTTGCGAGACCGATGCGGACTGCGCCGGCGCCTCCTGCGTCGACGGCGTCTGCTGCGACGTCCCTTGCGCGGGCGCGTGCATGGCGTGCTCCGCCGCGAAGAAGGGCGCCGGCCCCGACGGCGCATGCGGCCCCATCCAGGCCGGCGCCGATCCGGACGACGACTGCGCCGCGGAGCCTGCCTCCTCCTGCGGCACCACCGGCCTCTGCGACGGCCGCGGCGGCTGCCAGCTGCGGGCGCAGGGCGCCCCCTGCGGCGCGGCCTCGTGCAAGGACGCCTCCGAGCTCGTCGAGGCCCCCCTCTGTGACGGCCTCGGGGTCTGTACCGAGGGCGACACGCGATCTTGCGCCGAGTACCGCTGCGTCGCGGGCGCCTGTCTCACGGGCTGCACCTTCGACACCCAGTGCGCCGACTCGGCCTACTGCGCGGCGACCGGCGGCGACTGCCTGCCGAAGAAGCCCGTCGGCGCCGCGTGCTCGCTCCCGAAGGAGTGCCTCAGCGGGCAGTGCAGGGCTGGAGCCTGCGAGCTCGACGCCGACGAGGACGGCATCGCCGACAGCGAGGACAACTGCCCTGCGGTCCCGAACACGCTTCAGGCCAACACCGATGGTGGCCTGTCGGCGGGCGATCTCCTCGGCGACGCCTGCGACGAGGACGACGACGCCGACGACGACGGCGACACGGTGGACAACTGCCCCCTCGTCGCGAACCCCGACCAGGCCGACGTCAACGGCGATGGGGTCGGCGACGCCTGCGATTGCGACAACCCGCGCAAGCCCGACGGCAGCCCCTGCGACGACGGCAACGCCTGCACGCAGACCGATACCTGCCAGAACGGCGCCTGCGTCGGCGGCGATCCCTTCGTGTGCCCGCAGCCCGACGCCTCCACCTGCAGGCGCGCCGTCTGCGCGCCGGCCACCGGCGCCTGCCAGAGGCGCTACAAGCTCGACGGCGCGCCCTGTCCAGGCGGCGAGTGCATCGCCGGGGGCTGCTTGCTCGCGGAGGCCGCCAGCGGCTCTGGAGGCGGCGCGGGTGGCGAGGGCCAGGGCGGAGAGGGCGACGGCGGCGGCGGCCAGGGCGGCGGCGGCCAGGGCGGCGGCGGCCAGGGCGGCGGCGGCCAGGGCGGCGATGCCGCCGCGACTGGCTCCGGCGGGTCCGGCGGCAACGCCGGTGGCGCGGCTCCGGCGCCTGCTCCGGAGCGGAGCGCCCCGCCGCGCGCGCACGGCAACGGCTGCGCCCTGGCGCGCGGCGCTGGCCCTGACCCGGGCGGCTCGTCCCTGCCCTGGCTCCTCCTCGCCGCCTTGCTCGCCGCGCGCTCCAGGGGGTTCCGCGACTCAGCCTGATCCACCACCGCTCGCCGAGTTCTCGCTGGTCGTGCCCTTCCGACAGGCTCCCGGGCGGTTCGGTCATGCCTCGCTCACGCACAGCCAGGGACCAACTTGGGCCTCGTCCAGGACTCGAAGCGCGGGCGATAAGCGCGCGACGCGCAGCCCCCGGGGACCTCTGGGCCACACACCCGTACGCTCCGACACCGGCGTCAGCCCTCCCCGGGAGCCGGACGCTCTTGCGGCTCGCGACGGCTGCGCCTCTACTCGTTCACCATGACCACGACACTTCGCCTACCGGTCGACGACGAGCGGCTCGTCCAGCTGATCCGAGAGCGGCTCGACGAGCTGATCGCGGGCATCGATCGACGCATCGGCGCGCAGCTGGACGAGATCCTCCACCACCCGCTCTTTCAGCGTCTCGAGCGGGCCTGGCGCGGGCTCTGGTTCGTGGTCGAGAGGACGAGCTTCGACGAGAACATCCGGCTCGAGCTGCTCAATTGCTCGAAGGACGACCTGCGGGACGACTTCGCATCCGCAGGTGCGACCGACAAGAGCGGGCTCCACGCCATCGTCTATGCGCGCGCGATCGGGCGCGGGCACGAGCCGTACGGCGCCATCCTCGCGAACCTCGAGTTCGGCCCGGAGCCGGACGACGCAGCCCTGCTCCAGCGATGCGCGACGGTGGCGCTCCTGGCCCAGGCGCCCTTCGTGGCGGGGGCCTCGCCGCGCCTCCTCGGGGTGGAGAGCTACCACGCGCTCGGGGCTGCGGACCGAGCCCAGGACTCCGAGGCGCTGCAGCAGCTGCGCGCGGAGGAGTGCTCACGCGCGCTCGGGCTGGTCCTGCCGCGTTTTCTGCTGCGCGCGCCGTTCGGTCGCGGCGAGCGCGCCGAGGCGAGCTTCGCCTACGAGGAGAGCACCGAAGACCACGAGAGCTACTGCTGGGGCAACGCGAGCTTCGCCTTCGCGACCCGGCTCACCGACAGCTTCGCGCGTTACCGGTGGTGTCCCAACATCATCCGTCCCGGCGGCGGCGGGCTGATCGAGGGGCTACCGCGGCCCGAGGGAGAGGGCATGATCGAGACACCCACCGAGGTGGCGCTGTCCTTTCCCCAGGAAGCCGAGATCGCGGAGCGCGGATTGATCCCGCTCCTCGCGGTCGCTCCCGGGCAGGCATGCTTTTTCTCGGCGAACTCCCTGCAAGCGCCGCGGTCCTTCGGCGACACGGACGAGGGCAGGGCCGCCGAGATGAATTACAGGCTTGGGACCCAGCTTCCCTGGCTCTTCGTCCTCGCCCGCATCGTTCATTATCTCAAGGTCATCTACCGCTCTTACCAGCACGCCTTCGAGACGCCGCAAGAAGCCGAGAAAGAGCTGAACGACTGGGTGTCTCAGTACGTCGCGGACCGGGAGGTGGTGACCGCGGCGTCGCGCGCCCGGAGGCCGCTGCGCAAGGTGAAAGTGCTCGTCCTGGACACCGAGCACGAGGGCGATTGGTACAAGCTCGGGGTGCAGCTCAGGCCTCACTTCAAGTACATGGGCGCGTTCTTCACGCTGAGCGTCTCCAGCCGGATCGAGAAGAGATGATCGCGCTCGACACGGACGATCCGATCCTCGCCCGCTTCGCTCGCGATCTCAACGCACAAGCATCGATCGGCGTCGACGATGGGCTTGGCGTGAGGCCTGATCTCGAGCGCTTCTCCGCGGAGGACATCGAGCACGCCCAGCTCGCCTGGAGCCACCGTGTCCTGGGCGAGTACCGCGGGGTGGTGATCTACACCGAGCTGCTCGCTGCCCTCGTCGAAGCCGAGGCGCCGTACCCGGCGCTCGCCGCCGTCCACCGGATCATCGGGGACGAGCTCCGCCACAGCCGCCTGTGCGCGGAGGTCGTCGGATGGCTCGGGGGATGGGAGTCGCTCCACCTCGACCTCGGGGGGCAGCGCATGCCCCGCACCGACGATCCTCCGGCGGCCAGGGCGCTCGAGATCGCCGCCCGCGAGCTCGTGCTCGTCGAGGAGGAGTCGGTGAGGACGCTCCGCGCCCACGTTCGCGCGGCCGAGGAGCCGTCGATCCGGCGGGTCTTCGAGTCGTTGCTGCGCGACGAGGTGCGCCACGCCGCCGCCGGGCGCTCCCTCGTGGCGCTGATTGAGCGCTCGTACCCAGAGAGCGAGCTCGCGGGCGTGCAGGCGCGCCTGCACGCCCGCCTGCCCGAGGAGCGACGGCACCTGCGCGAGCAGGCGCTCGCGCGGGCCGTGGGCGGCCCGGGGCGACAGCTCGGAGCAAGGCTCGCACCGGGCGATCTCGAGGCGTGAGCTGAGACATCGACTTCGTCGTGAGACGCGGAGCGGCAAGCGCCGAGTCGGGGTCTATCATCCCCGGATCGGGATCTGCACATCGCTCGTGTGAACCGCGCTCGCGGCGCTGTTGTTGCGGGCGTGACCGCGTGAGACATTCGCCGGCATGCGAGCTGGGTCGGGTCTCCGCGTGCTGGTCATGGCCGTCCTGGTGCTGGCCGTTGTGGGGTGGATGGGCGCGCTCGGGTGCGCGGCGGGGCACGACGGCGCGGCGGCGGCGGCGCTCGTACAGCGCCGGTTCCCGGCGCAGGCCGCCGAGGTGCTGGGCAGCGGCGCTCCCGGCGCGCCTGTGGCGACCGGCGGCGGCTTCGCGCTGGGCGCGCCTGGCCTGGCGGGGCGCGGGCCGCGGCTCCAGGCCGAGCTGCCGCGCGACGGCGGCGGCTGGATGCGGCTCTCGGGCGCTGGCGGCTTCGAGGTGCGGGTGCGCGAGGCCGGCGCGTCCGGCCCGGGGGCGGTGGTCGACGGCGCGGTGATCTACGGCCGCGCGGGCGGCGCGTCGTTCTGGCGGGCGGCCGCCGGGGGCATCGAGGAATGGCTCACCGTGGCGCCGGGCGCCGTGCCGGCGGGTGAGCCCGCGGCCGTCTGGGAGGTGGACGGCGCGGCGCTGCGGCAGCGCGGCGAGGCCGTCGAGGTGGTGGACGCGGCGGGGACGCCGCGGCTGCGCGTCACCGCGCCGCGAGCGTTCGCGGAAAGCGGGCGGCCGATCGCGGCGCGCCTCGAGGCGCGCGGGGCGGAGATCGCGCTGCTTGTCGAGGCGTCGGGGGAGCTCCTGCTCGTGGATCCGCTGTGGCGCGCCGTCGGGGCGATGGCCACGAGGCGGGACGCCGGGCATACGGCCACGCTGCTCGGCGGCGACGACGGGCGGCTCCTGGTCGTGGGCGGCTATGGCGGCGAAGGCTATCTCGCGAGCGCGGAGCTGTACAACCAGGCGGACGACAGCTGGGCGCCAGCGCAGCCGATGAGCGCGCCGCGCCAAGATCACGCCGCCTTGCTGATGGACAGCGGGCAGATCCTCGTCGTGGGCGGCTCCGATGGATCGAGAGCGGTGGCGAGCACGGAGCTGTACGACCCGGCGGAGGACCGCTGGACGCCAGCGCGGCCGATGAACGTCGCGCGCCAGGGCCCCACGGCGACGCGGCTGGACGGCGGGCGGATCCTCGTCGTGGGCGGCTGGAACGACGGCAAGTTCCTCGAGAGCGCGGAGCTGTTCGACCCGCGCGAGGGCATCTGGACCGCGACGGCGCCGATGAGCACCGGGCGATACGGGCACACCGCGACGCTGCTGGCCGACGGGCGGGTCCTGGTCGCCGGCGGCTTCGGGGGGGAGGGCGAGATCGCGACCGTGGAGGTGTACGATCCGTCGACGAACGCCTGGACCCCGGCGCGATCGATGAACGCCGCGCGCCGAGGGCACACGGCCACGCTGCTCGACGGCGGGCAGGTCCTGGTCACGGGCGGGATGACGAACGACGACGAAAGCACGTCCATCGTGAGCGCGGAGCTGTTCGACCCGGTGGAGGGCATCTGGACCGCGACGGCGCCGATGAGCTTCAGGCGCTTTGACCACACGGCGACGCTGCTGGACGACGGGCGGGTCCTGGTCACGGGCGGATTGACGCATCCCGGCGCGTTCCTCGCGAGTGCGGAGATGTTTGACCCGGTGGATGGCGGCTGGTCGAACGCGCCCGCGATGGCCGTCGGCCGCGGCTCTCATACGGCGACGCTGCTCCCGCGCGGCGGCGTGCTCGTGACGGGCGGCAATGAAGGCGTCGAGACGAACGCCGAGGTCTACGACCCGCCAGGCACGAGCCCGTGGTCGGAGACCGCGCCGATGCGCGACGCGCGCTACGCGCACACGGCGACGCTGCTGGACGATGGGCGAGTCGTGGTCGCGGGCGGCTGGGCCGAATTCATCGACCCCAGGACCACGGAGATCTACGACCCGGCCGACGGCACCTGGACCGCGGCCAAGGAGATGCGCGACGCGCGCTATAGCCATACCGCGACGCTGCTGGACGACGGGCGGGTCCTGGTCGCGGGTGGCTACGGGAGCAACGAGGAGCGCGCGCTCGCGACCGTGGAGATCTTCGACCCCATGACGAGCAGCTGGACAGCGGCAGCGCCGATGATCGCCGCGCGCCAGGCCCACACGGCCACGCTGCTGGACGACGGCCGGGTCCTGGTCACAGGCGGCCTCGGGGCCGACTACGTCAACCTCGCGAGCGCGGAGATCTACGACCCGGCGGAAGGCACCTGGACCGCAGCGGTGGCGATGCTCGCCGCGCGCCAGGGGCACACGGCCACGCTGCTGGGCGACGGGCGGGTCCTGGTCACAGGCGGCTACGATCCCCGCGGTGACGCCCCGAGCGCAGAGATCTGGAGCCCCGGCGAGCGCGGCTGGACAGCGGCAGCACCGATGATCGCCGCGCGCCGGGCGCACACGGCGACGCTGCTGGACGATGGGCGGGTCCTGGTCGTGGGCGGCTCCCCGGACGTGGAGGGAATCAGCGGGCTCGCGAGCGCGGAGCTGTACGACCCGGCGACGGATCGCTGGACGATGCGAGCGCCCATGAGCACCGCGCGCCAGAACCACACGGCGACGCGGCTCCTGGCCGGGCGGGTCCTGGTCGCGGGCAATGCCCCTGTCAATGGCCATCGCAGCGCGAGCGCGGAAGTGTACGACCTGGCCACGGACAGCTGGTCTCCGGCAGGGACGATGTACATCGAGCGATCTCAACACGCGGCGACCCTGCTGCGCCATGGCAAGGTCCTGGTCACCGGCGGCGTGAACCTCGGCATCTACATCTCCAGCGCCGAGCTCAATATCGCCAGCGCCGAGATCTACACCCCTGCCTTCCCCGGCGCTCCCTGCGAGACCGATGCGGACTGCGCCGGCGTTTCCTGCGTCGACGGCGTCTGCTGCGACGTCCCTTGCGCGGGCGCGTGCATGGCGTGCTCCGCCGCGAAGAAGGGAGCCGGCCCCGACGGCGCATGCGGCCCCATCCAGGCCGGCGCCGATCCGGACGACGACTGCGCCGCGGAACCTGCCTCCTCCTGCGGCACCACCGGCCTCTGCGACGGCCGCGGCGGCTGCCAGCTGCGGGCGCAGGGCGCCCCCTGCGGCGCGGCCTCGTGCAAGGACGCCTCCGAGCTCGTCGAGGCCCCGCTCTGCGACGGCCTCGGGGCCTGCGCCGAGGGCGACACGCGCTCTTGCGCCGAGTACCGCTGCGTCGCGGGCGCCTGCCTCACGGGCTGCACCTTCGACACCCAGTGCGCCGACTCGGCCTACTGCGCGGCGACCGGCGGCGACTGCCTGCCGAAGAAGCCCGTCGGCGCCGCGTGCTCGCTCCCGAAGGAGTGCCTCAGCGGGCAGTGCAGGGCCGGAGCCTGCGAGCTCGACACCGACGAGGACGGCATCGCCGACAGCGAGGACAACTGCCCTGCGGTCCCGAACACGCTCCAGGCCAACACCGATGGTGGCCTGCCGGCGGGCGATCTCCTCGGCGACGCCTGCGACGAGGACGACGACGCCGATGGCGTCGCCGATACGGCGGACAACTGCCCCCTCGTCGCGAACCCCGACCAGGCCGACGTCAACGGCGATGGGGTCGGCGACGCCTGCGATTGCGACAACCCGCGCAAGCCTGACGGCAGGCCCTGCGACGACGGCAACGCCTGCACGCAGACCGATACCTGCCAGAACGGCGCCTGCGTCGGCGGCGATCCCTTCGTGTGCCCGCAGCCCGACACCTCCACCTGCAGGCGCGCCGTCTGCGCGCCGGCCACCGGCGCCTGCGACAGGCGCTACAAGCTCGACGGGGCGCCCTGTCCAGGCGGCGAGTGCATCGCCGGCGGCTGCCTGCTCGCGGAGGCCGCCAGCGGCTCCGGAGGCGGCGCGGGTGGCGAGGGCCAGGGCGGAGAGGGCGGCGGCGGCGGGGACCAGGGCGGTGGGGGCCAGGGCGGCGAGGGCCAGGGCGGCGACGCCGCCGCGAATGGCTCCGGCGGCTCCGGCGGCGATGCCGGCGGCGCGCCTCCGGCGCCTGCACCGGAGGGGAGCGCCTCGCCGCGCGCGCACGGCAACGGCTGCGCTCTGGCGCGCGGCGCCGGTCCTGACCCGGGCGGCTCGTCCGTGCCCGGGCTCCTCCTCGCCGCGCTGCTCGCCGCGCGGTCCAGGGGTTTCCGCAAGGCAGGCTGATTTACCGCCGTTCGCCGAGTTCTCGCTGGTCGTGCCCTTCCGACACGCTCCCGGGCGGTTCGGTCATGCCTCGCTCACGCGCAACCAGGGACGAACTTGGGCTTCTTCCCTGGTGCCGGCGGACGTTCGGAAGGCCATCACGAGGCGGCCTGCAACGCGTGCCCCAGCGATGGCCATCGCGCGCCTTGACCGCAACCGCGCGCGCCCGCAATGGCCATCAACCGGCCTGCTCGACGGACCATCAGCCAGCGTGAGCGTCAACACCGCGCAGCCGGACGGAGCCGGCGCCGTTGGCGCGCTTTTCTCCTGCTGGACTGCCAGGGGCGCGGGCGAGACGTGCTCCCGCAGCGCTGCGGGGACTCTTCTGTGCGCGCTTCGGGAACGAGACGCTGTCGTGTGCCCCCACGTTCGGGCGCACGGGCGATGTCGTGCAACTCAGAGCGCGACCGCCGGCGCGCCGTCAACCGCGGCGGCGGCCCGCCCAGGGCGTCGCGGCGGGTCGCGCTCGCTCGTGGCGCTGGCACGCGGGCGACGTCGTGCAGCCCAGGGCGCACCGCCGTCCGTGCGCTCTCACGGCCACGCGGACAGACCGCCAGTGACAGCAGCCTGACGAACACTGGCGCTGCGGACAGCTGCCAGTGGTCCACGCTCTGGACGGTACGACCCATGGCCATTGGGATGCCCTCCTCTAGGTTGCATTTGACGCCCAATCCTGTCATCAGAAGAATTGGTTGTATCGCCACGTTCTCCGGGCGGTGCCAAAGGGGGAAGTAACCGATGAGAACGAAATGCGGACGGGTCGCATCGGCGGCGATGTTCGCTCTCGTGCTCGGTGTCGCTTCGACGCAGGTAGAGGCATCGGAGCTGAGCGCCGGTGTAAGTCTCGGCTGGATCCAGGCTGGCACTGCTCCACGCCTCGCGGTAGGCCCGCATGCTGGGATATCGTGGCACCTTAAGAAGAACCTCCTGTTGAAGGTTCATGATCTGTGCAGCGTCGTGCCTCCAATCCAGATAGGCGGATAGGCGGTCCCGGTGTTTACAATCACACCTCCGTTGCCCTTGGGTATAGCTGGAGGGATGGCGACATCGGCGTAGGCCCATCGGTTGCGCTCTACTTCATGCCAGCGTGCGGAAACACCTTGTGTGGACAGGTTGCCGGGATGGCGGTAGGCGGACACGCGCAAGCCAGCGCGTACGTTGTGGGGCCGCTGGGCATATCGGCGAGCGCTAATGTGGATTGGATCGGCGGAAGAAGTCTTGTTCTTCCAGGCCACGCGTCCGTCGTTGTTGCTGCCGGCCCCGTGATGCGATGGAGCGTCAAATGAGCTCAAGAACGAGCCTGCTTTTCATCGTAGCTATCGCGATCTGGGCGTTGGCGGCATGTAACTGGACGGTGGGCGACTGCTACCCTCGCGAGGAATGGACCTCGGGCGCAGGTGCGGGGCCAGGTTCGGAGCCCGTTCCGGTCTTCAGCTCCAGCGCAGCCGGTGACTTCGGTGATGCGCCATCGGGAGAACGGCAAGGCGCCGGCGAGCAAAAGATCCAGTGCAACAAGACGGATAGCTCAGACGAAGAGGAAGAAGAGCGCCCGCGAGACAGCGCGGAGAGTCCGACAAACGGCACATGCTCAGGCCCCGGTGACATAGCCGGAGACGGCCAGACTTACGTATTCTGTAGCGACACCTGCAGTTCGAAGTGTCCGCCGGCCGAAGTGAACGGCTTCTCGCCAACCATCTTCAATTTCGCCACGACGATCCCCGACGACGGAACAGGCGAATCGGGAGGCTGGCAGACAGCCTCCGTTCGTCTGAAGGTCAAGCGGTGGGTCGAGATATACCCGGAGTTCTGGGAATGTCCACAGATGACGTTCGGGATGCCACTGCGAAACAAAGCTCAGGGGCAGATTCCACCGGCCGAGGCCGCGCGCATCAGTGCCGATGTAGCGACCAACGCTTCGCGTAAAACAATGAGGGCAAACCCCACTATTCCGCAGGGGATCTACTGCGCCAGGTTAAAGGACGAGATGGACATTAGCCTCCGCAAGCGCGTGGCCGGGTCCAGAGTCACACAGCCATGAAGCACGGGGTCGAGGAGTTATTCAACGTCGTATATCGCCACTACCCTCGGCGGGTTCCGTACGAGGATCTTGGTCGCTTGCAAACAGAAGAGGGTCGACGGCTGGTGGACGCCCGTCGCCGAGCCGGCGCCGATTGCGAACGGTGGCTTGGAATGTTGCGACGTCTGCGTGAACAGTTCCCCGAGAACGAGGTCGACAATTTCTCAGCTCATCTCGCGATGGGAAGTCACGACGGCTGTTATTCCGGTTCTCTCTATCTTCCGAAGGCCACCGGAGAACACCGACATGCAATCGAATTGAGGGTGAGCTTCCTGGTTCCTTATTACATCGTCTACAGCTCGCGCCTCGTTGAGGATCTCGAGGAGATCGAGAGGAAGAAATCGCTCCGCGCGACGCCACCTCGTGCCGTCACGATCTTTGTCCATGATACGGCCTACATCCTGCCCGCCTGGGTTGGCAAGCTGATCAAGCTGGTCAAGCCCGAGCTTGTTGAACCACCTTCGATGGAAGATAAACCCACGCGGCAGGTCATCTCCTTTGAGCTATCGCCGGATGAGCGGCCGTACGCTGCGGGGATCGCCCAAGAGATCGAAGCGACATGGGGATACGAGCGCATGCCGCCGGAGGTCGGCAACGTGGTCGTGCCGGACGTGGCGACCAATCTACGACGTTTGGGAGAGGCCAGGCTATACGATTGCCTATTTTCAGACGCATGGTAAGCCGGTGATGCTCTCAACCTCGACACTCACCGACACCCCAAGCGATCTGGAAGAGCATGAAGCGCAGCGGACCGGGCTCGAACCGTCCAGAGCGGGCCGAGCTCGCCGACATGACCTTCGGCCTTCGCGCCCGGTTCTATCGAGCCGGATAGCTCGCTGCGGTAAGCTTCAATCCAGTTATTCAGGAAAGCGCAGCGTCTCGACCTGAATGCCATCCTCCCCCGTGATCGTCTCGCCCGACCAGTCCCAGCTCACGCCGCCCTTGCCCGGCGGACCGAGCCCGTAGGTCACGCCCTCCAGCGTGAGCTGGTCCTCGTCGAGGTAGGCGATGCCGATCGAGTCGCCGCCGCGCCCGGGGCCGCCGTAGCCGCCGTCGCCCCCTCGGGGGCCACGATCCTCGGGCGGGCACGTCCGGGAATGTCCTCTCGACCATGCGCGTGCCGTTGTCCGCCTGACGAAGCGCAAGGGGTGCCGATACACGGGCGAGAGCCGCTCGTGTCATGATATACCTCCATCCGTGTTGGGTTCGTTCGCAACCGTGACCGACGCTGCCGGAAGGTGCCCGAAACGGTAGTTCTGCGCTCCCGGTAGTTCGCGACGAACTACCGGGGTACGCGCTCGGAAAGAACATCAAGCCATGTCGCGGGGTTAGGTGTTCCCGGAAGCGCCGCTGAGGGGCCGAAAACCGGGGAAAACGAAGGGCGCGATTTGGTAGTTCTGCGCGGCCCCTCGGCGCCGCGCGCGGAGGTGACACCGAGGGGGGCGCCGGGACCGGCTGCGGCGTCGGGCCGCGACGGCGCCCCGAGGAGGAGCGTCCGGCTGAGGAGCCCCGGCACCAACCGGCGCCTCGTCGGCCACTACGAGCACCTCTTCGCCTGATGTGTGCTACTCCTGTGGGGGAGCGACTCGTCTCGACGCGGTCGCCGTCCCGACCAAACCCCGACGGCCATGGTGGCTCCAACCGATGCCGCCCTTGCCCGGCGGTTCCGGAGCGTAGGTACCCCTCCAGCGTGCGCTGGTCCTCGTCGAGGTAACCAATGCCGATCGGGTCGCCGCCGCGCCTGGGCTGCCGTGGCGCGTGCCGATCACGCCGTCGTGCGTGCTGACCTCCCGTACCGGCTCAATCCACTCAAAATCGGTCTGTACCAGGCTCAGCCGAACTCCGCGCTCAGGGTCGTCGAGGCGCTGCGCACGCCGCCCGAGCCGAGCGCTCGCCCACCCGGCCCGCTCTCTCCTCGCCGCGACTTCATCATGGACGGCCAATCGCACCTCGATGAGGGCAACTGTGGCGCCCGCCGCGCGCACACCGACCCGGCACTGATGCAGTCACGAATGCCTCGACATTGGCATGGATGGGGCGGTTTTGCATGAGCGCAGCGCTTGACGCGCGATGCAGCGCCGTGGCACGGCTGTTCGCCGGGGAGGCTGCGATGTCGCCAGTTCCGCGTTGTGTGCTCCGGGCATTGATCCCGCTCTGGATGTTTCTGGCTTGCGTGCTCGCGTCGGGCGGGTGCCAGTGCGCCTTCGGTGAGCCGCTTCCGGAGCCACCTGGCCTCGTCGCCTGCCGGACGCAGCGCGCGCATGGCCCTGCCACGTCCCGCCCCGCGCCGGAGGTCGAGAACGTCGCCGCCGGCACCATCCCCGGAGCGTTTTCCATCACGAGCACCGGTGAGGCCGTGTACACCATGGATCTGGCCTCCCCGCCCTCGCGCGCGGGCATGGGTCCTGGGCTCCAGATCGTCTATCGCAGCGACGGCGGCGACGGCGTGCTCGGCAACGGCTTCTCCCTCGCCGGGCTGTCCGCGATCACACGATGTCCGAAGAGCCTCGCGCAAGACGGGGAGATCCGCGGCGTGCGGTACGACGGAGACGACGCGCTCTGCCTCGACGGCCAGCGCCTCGTCCCCGTGGGAGAGGGGCCGGGAACCATCGAGTACCGCACGTTCCCGGATACCTTCGTCAAGGTGGTCGGTCACTACCCTCCGGAACGCGGCGCGCCCACCGAGGCGCTCTTCTTCGAGGCGAATCTGCCCTCCGGCCGCGTCGTGGAGTACGGGCGCGCCGACGGCAGCAAGCCGCTCGCGCGAGGCGGCGTCCCGCGCGCGTGGCTCGCGAACGAGGCCCGCGACGGCCGCGGCAACGCTATGACGTACGCGTATTGCCTCGCAGAGGCCGAGGACGGCCATGCGGCCGAATACGCGGTGGACGAGATCCGCTTCACGAGCTTCGAGGGCACGCCGTCGCTCGAGCCTTCCCGGGCGGTGCGCTTCGTGTACGGGACCAAGGACTCGGCCGCGGTTCGCATGGGCTACTCGGGCGGCATGGCGCTCCAGCGCTCGCTTCGCCTGGAGGAGATCCAGATGCTCGGTCCGGGCGACGCGCTGGTCCGGAGCTACGGTTTCCGCTACGAGCTGAGCCCGACGACGAGCCGGACGCTCCTCACCCAGGTCGAGGAGTGCGCGAGCGACGGCGTGTGCAAGCCTCCGACACGGTTTCAATACAGCCGGGGAAAGCCCGGATTCGAGCGGCTCACGACGGACATCGACAAGCCGGTCTCCGAGAAGGCGAGCCCGATGGTGTTCGACATCGACGCCGACGGCCTCGACGATCTCGTGATTCCGGACATCGTCGCGGGGTCCAGCACGCCGTCGCATCCGATCACCGCGTGGGGGGTGGCGCGCAACCTCGGGCCCCGCGCCTCGCCGTCCTTCCTCGCGGCGCCGGAGCTCGCCTTCCTCCAGGATTGGCTGTTCGTCGCCGATCCGGATGGACCGTCCGACCCGGCCCTTCTTCAGCCGGAGCTCGGGACGGTGCTCGATTACAACGACGATGGGCAGATGGACGTCTTTCTCCACGACGTCTTCGACACCAAGACCACATGGCACGTGCTCCTGTCCCAGCCGGACCGGACCTTCGCACTTCACGACACGGGGATCCGCCGGCCGTTCCCGCTCGGGGTCACGCCTGCGCCGCCGAGCCTGAGACGCCCCGGCGCCTCGGTGCACCTCGCCGATCTCGACGGCGACTCGGTGCCGGATCTGATCCAGTGCCAGGACCACGCCGAGGAGCTGGTACCGAACCCGCTCTCCGCCGTGTGGACCGTCCACCTCTGGAGGCCCGCGCGCGGCGCGACGCCCGCGGGATTCGACCCCACTGGCGAATCGATCGAGCTGCTCACCGGCTATCCCTGCGCAATGGAGCTCCACACGCTCGACATCGACGCTGACAGCAAGATCGATCTCATCGTGCCCTCCGTGAGGTTGTTTGGTGACGGGACGGCCCTCATTGGAGATAGCTATGAGGCGATCATGCGCCGGGGCGAGGGACGCTGGGGGGTCATCGACACCAAGCTCCCTGTCGTGTGGCCCGGGGGCCGCGTCGTCTTTCTCGACGTCAACGGCGACGGCCTGCCCGATGCCGTCGAATCGGATGTCCATAGCCACCAGCTCTACACCTACCTCAACACGGGGCCGACGTTCGTGATGTCGCCGTTCCGGACCGTCGACGCGTTCAGCTTCGGCGATCTGCTGGGGGCCCCGGATCAGGACGCCCTTTTCCGCCTCGCGGTGCCGCTCGACTTCAACGGCGATGGACGGCAGGATCTCCTCATGCCCGTCCCACCAGGCATGCTGCTGGGTGGCTCCGATGTCCTCCCCTCCTGGGCCGTCCTGCAAGCGACGGGCGACCTGGCAGGGCCGCCGTTCAAGCTCGTCGACGCAGGGGTTCCTTTCGAGGCCAAGCTCGGTGACGCGATCACGCTCGCCGATCCGCGCGGGCCGCGCACCGGCGATCTCAACGGGGACGGCGCCCAGGACGTGATCCTGCCGCTCGGCGGTGTGTTCAACGTCTTCCAGAACCTCTCGGCCGACCAGGATCTCCTGGTCGCAGTCTCTGACGGGATGAACGCGCACGAGCCGACCGAGCCGGGCTTCGTGCCCAACGTGAGCATCTCGTACGGCCACCTGACCGATGCGCCGGTCACGAACGGAGGCGCGGAGGATCCAGAGCGGAGGAGCGCGCTCTACGTCGCGCGTTCCGGCGCGGCGGACGACTGCGGCTATCCGCGGCGCTGCGTCGTGGGCCCTCGCCGGGTGGTCAGCGCGTACGCGCTCAACAACGGCGCGGATCGAGCGAGGCGCTTCGAGGTCGGCTATCGCGACGGACGCTACCACCGGCTGGGCCGCGGATTTCTCGGGTTCGGCGAGCGGATCGTCACCGACCTGGATACGGGTGCCGTGACGATCGACGTCTACGACCACGTCACCTTCGACGACGAGCTCCAGGTCTTTCCCTTCACGGGGAGCGTCCAGCGGACGCTGCGCGGGGCTCCGGGGCTCGCGAGCCAGCCCAGGCCGGAGCAGATCGAGCTCTCGTTCAGCGACGTGACGCGGACGCTCGTGCCGACCAACGACGGCGCCACGTACTTCACGCTGCCCACCGAGCGCCGGGTGAGGCGAGCGCAAGGGGTCTATCCGCTCCCGAGCGGTGACGCGACCGCGATCGAGGCGTACGTGCGGGAAATCGAGCGCGGCGGCGACGGCGCGACGCTGCTGCGGGACTCGGTATCGAAGGTGACGGACTTCGACACGTTCGGCAACGTGCGCGCCGAGGAGGTCTCGACGGAAGGCGTCGACCTGACGCTCAAGGTCACGCGGTCGTTCAAGAACGACACAGGGCGCTGGGTCCTCGGCCAGCTGGAGACGCTGAAGGAGTGCAGCGCAGCGGCGGGGATGTCGCAGTGCAGGACCCTCACGCGAACGAACACGATCCACGGCGAGGTGGAGACCGAGTCCACCGAGAGCGACGACGGCCTGCCGGACACGAAGCTGAAGCTCACCTATGCGCGCGACGACTTCGGGAACATCACCAGCGTCACGGCGGAGGACGCCTTCGGGCACAAGCGCACATCCAGCGTGGACTTCGACGAGGAGGGCATCTTCCCCGAGAAGCACGTGAACGCGGCCGGGCACACCACGCTCGTGGAGTTCGACGACGCGCTCGGCGTGCTCCTCAAGCGGGTCGATCCGAATCAGCTCGTGACGACGTGGGCGCACGACGGCTTCGGGCGACTCGGCATCGAGACGCGCCCGGACGGCACGACGACGACGGTGGTGCTCTCCCGAACCAAGGACGGTGGCCCGGAGCAGGATGCGTGGCGGGTGAGGCGGCAGAGCATCACGACCGGCAGGGCAGACGATACGGTGGAGTTCGACAGCCTCGGCCGCCCGATCCGATGGCTAGGGTATGGGCCCGAACCGGAACCGTCGGAGGGCTCGGGCAATGCGAAGCGCATCATGCAGGAAGTCGTGTACGACGCACTGGGCGAGCACGTCGCGCGGCGCTCGGTGCCGGTCAGCGAGGACACGCCCGAGAGCGGGATCCTGTACGATCGCTATGAGTACGATGCAGTAGGCCGCGAGGTGCGCCATACGACGCCTTGGAACGCGGCCACGACGACGGAGTACGATGGCCTGCGGGTGCGCGTCACCGACCCGCTCGATCACGCGACAGTGACCGAGCAGGACCCGCTGGGGCGCATCAAGACCATCACCGACGCGGCCGACGGGATCACCCGTTACGCGTACGGCCCATTTGGCCTGCTGCACACGGTCACCGATCCGGGCGAGGCGGTGACGCGCACGACGCGCGACGCGTTCGGCCGTGTCCGGCAGCTAGACGACCCCGATCGGGGCACGACGGTCTCGGTGCATGATGGTTTCGGCGAGCAGATCTCGCAGAGCGATGCACTCGGGCGAGAGACCACGTGGGCGTACGACGCGCTCGGTCGACCCCGCTCGCGCGTGGACCAGCACGGCGCGGAGAGCCTGACGACCACGTGGACCTGGGACACCGCGGCGCACGGCGTCGGCAAGCTGCACACGCTCGCGAGCCCCGACGGGGAGAAGACGTACGGGTACACCGGCCGCGGGCAGCTCGACACGATCTCGCTCCGCATCGATGGAGAGCGCGCTCCGCTGGCGGTCAGGCTGGGTTACGACGAGCTCGGCCGCGTCGAGACGGTCACGTACCCGGCGCCGGCCGGCGCGGCGCCGTTCGTCGTGGCCCACGACCGCGACGCGCACGGCCATGTGATCGCTGTACGCGACAGCGGAACGAGCTTCGCCTACTGGCGCTTGGCGGACGTGGACAGCGCAGGACGCTTCCGGGAGGAGGTGTTCGGCAACGGCGCCGTCACGGAGCGGAGCTACTTCGCCGACAAGCAGCGCCTGAGGCACATGGCGACGCAGAGCGGCGCGGGGGAGGTGCAAGACCTGGACTATGGGTTCGACGACCTCCTGAATCTCACGCGCCGCACCGACGCGCTCCAGCCAGAGAACACGACGGAGCGCTTCCGGTACGACCCGATCCATCGGCTGACCTGCGCGTACTTCGGCGATCTCGAGAGCGCGACGGCGCCCTGCGCGCTCCGCTACGACTACCACCCGAACGGCAATCTCACCTTCAAGTCGGACGTCGGTGACCTCTCGTATGACGACCCGCTGCACCCGCATGCGATCACCGGCGCGGGTACGGACACCTTCGCGCATGACGCTGTCGGTAATCAGACGGCGCGGCCAGGTGGTACGACGGTGCGCTATACGCCGTTCGACCTGCCGGAGCGCATCACGCAGGGCGCGAGCACCATCACGTTCGGCTACGACGGCGACCGGCAGCGGATCCGCAAGACCACGCCGGAAAAGGAGACGCTCTACTTCGGCGATCTGTACGAGCGGGTCACCGAGGCGTCATCGGGCACGGTGGAGCACCGGTACCACGTCCACTCGCCGGAGCGCGTGGTGGCGATCGTGACTCGGGGAGGCTCGGACGACGGCACGCGCTACGTGCATGTCGATCACCTCGGCTCGATCGATGCGCTCACCGACGAGGACGGCGACGTGATCGAGCGGCGGAGCTACGACCCGTTCGGGCAGCGCAGGAACCCCGTGTGGGGGGAGCGCCCGCCGGCGTCGTTCCCGAGCGAGATGACGCAGGGGTTCACCGGGCACGAGAGCGACGACGAGCTCGGGCTCGTGAACATGAAGGGCAGGATCTACGATCCAAGGATCGGGCGGTTCTTGACGACCGACCCGATCGTTTCGATTCCGTCCTTCGGGCAGAGCTGGAATCCGTACAGCTATGTGCGCAACAGCCCGCTCAATCACGTGGATCCGAGCGGGTTCCAGGAAGAGCCGGTGGAGGCGCCGATCCTGCCGGTCTACTCGGTGGTGCGCCCGGAACAATACGCCGTAGAGATCTTCTACTCGCCGCCGAAAGCAAACCAGCCTGAAGAAGGGCCGCGCGAGGCCGTGGAGGTCGGCGCCACGACGGCGCCTATCGACGTGGGCACGACCGGAAGCTCGTCCGGGTACGTGCCGCAGCCGGTGACCGTCTCGCCGGAGCACTCGGGCGTCGGCGGTCCCGGCACCGTCGTCGGCCAGACCTTGCTGGGCGCCGCGGAGGGGACGCGCGACCTCGGAGCAGGGATCGGGCGGATGCTCGTGCTGAATGCGCTGACGCTCGGGATGTACAGCGGCTACGAGTTCGCCAGCGCGATGTGGGACGGCTACGACGAAGACGGCCTCGTCGGCGCGCTCAACGCCGTGAATCCGCTCTACCACATCGGCCGCGGCGCGGCGGACACGGCCCTCGCCATCGATCGGGATGACTATCGGACAGCGGGCGCGGCGGGGACCAAGACGATGGTCCTCGCCGCGGCCACCGTCTTCGGGATGGGAAGGGGGCTCGGGGCAGCAGAGGGATCGGCGGGGGCGGCGGGGGCGGCACGAGGGGCAGGAGCCACTCGCGAGCTCGCTCAGCATATTGCCAACGTCGAACGTGTGCCGATGAACTTCAGACGAACGGTTGTGCTCGTCGAAACGGCCGAAGGACCGACGCTAGTTGCTGGAGGCGCGAGCGATCTATCCGCCGCTCAAATCGCTGCGGCTCAGAGGCTCGGGCTGACTCCAGCACCACCGATGCCAGGAGTTCATGCTGAGCCAACCGCAATTTTCGGAGCCGGAAAGCTCGGCCTGACACCTACGCGCGGCGTAACCACCAGCACCATTTGCACAGGCCCCGGTGGATGCACTGAGTTTATCGAAGGCCTCGGAGGCCGCGTCACCGGAAAGCACACATTCGAGTTCTAATCATGAAAGAAGACACCCTCATTGGCGCGATCATCAGACGAGCAACAGATCCGACGACCCGCACGGATTGGCCGGACCGAGACACGCCTGAGCTAGCTCCGTGCGCCACACTGGAGCAGGTGGAGCGAGCCGAGCAGGCATTGAAGTGTAAGCTCCACCCATTGCACCGAAGGCTGCTCCAAGAGGTCGGAAATGGTGGATTCGGTCCAGCGAACGGGCTCATTGGCTTACCGGGAGGCAAAGTTGATGACGACGGTCGATCGGTCGTAGAGCTCCGCGAGCAGCTCTTCGCAGATCCTACGGGTGCTGGTGTACCTGCGCAGGTAGTCCCTCTCTGCGATTGGGGCAGCGGCACATGGTCGTGCGTCGACGAAGACACTGGACATGTGCTAATGTTGGACGAAACAGGCCTCACCGACACGCAGATATCGCTTCATGACTGGATGGCTGACTGGGTCAATGGCGTTTCACTCGCGGAGAGGCTGTTCACATTTGAGGAGCGTTCAGGAATCAATCCGTTCACCAAGACTCCGATGACCGCGCGACTTCGAAGCCGTCCAATCGGCGTGCCCTATCGTGGACGGACCAGCTGAACCGCCCGTTCAGCGCTCCGACGAGGTGCGGCACGCGCGGTGGATCGCACACCGTGATCGGGGCACGACTGCCTTTACCAGCGACGCGGCCGGTCGACCGCGCACGCGCGTGGACCAGGACGGCGGCGAGCGCCGGACGACCACGTGGACGTGGGACACCGCCGCGCACGGGATCGGCAAGCTCCACACGCTCACAAGCCCCGATGGGGAGAAGACGTATGGCTATACCGACCGCGGTCAGCTCGACACGATCTCGCTTCGCATCGACTGCGAGCGCACCGCGCTGGAGGCCGAGCTGGGTTATGACGATCTCGGCCGCGTCGAGACGGTCACTTACCCGGCGCCGGCGGGCGCGGCGCCGTTCGTCGTGGCCCACGACCGCGACGCGCACGGCCATGTGATCGCCGTGCGCGACAGCGGAACGAACTTCGCCTACTGGCGCTTGGCGGACGTGGACAGCGCAGGGCGCTTCCGGGAGGAGGTGTTCGGCAACGGCGCCGTCACGGAGCGGAGCTACTTCGCCGACAAGCAGCGCCTGAGGCACTTGACGACGCAGAGCGGCGCGGGGGAGGTGCAAGGCCTGGACTATGGGTTCGACGATCTCCTGAATCTCACGCGCCGCACCGACGCGCTCCAGCCAGAGAACACGACGGAGCGCTTCCGGTATGATCCGATCCATCGGCTGACCTGCGCGTACTTCGGCGATCTCGAGAGCGCGACGGCACCATGCGCGCTCCGCTACGACTACCACCCGAACGGCAATCTCACCTTCAAGTCGGACGTCGGTGACCTCTCGTATGACGACCCGCTGCACCCGCATGCGATCACCGGCGCGGGTACGGACACCTTCGCGCATGACGCCGTCGGTAATCAGACGGCGCGGCCCGGCGGCACGACGGTGCGCTATACGCCGTTCGACCTGCCGGAGCAGATCACCCAGGGCGCGAGCACCATCACGTTCGGCTACGACGGCGACCAGCAGCGGATCCGCAAGACCACGCCGGAAAAGGAGACGCTCTACTTCGGCGATCTGTACGAGCGGGTCACCGAGGCGGCGTCGGGCGCCGTGGAGCACCGGTACCACGTCCACTCGCCGGAGCGCGTGGTGGCGATCGTGACCCGGGGAGGCTCGGACGACGGCACGCGCTACGTGCATGTCGATCACCTCGGCTCGATCGATGCGCTCACCGACGAGGACGGCGACGTGATCGAACGGCGGAGCTACGACCCGTTCGGGCAGCGCAGGAACCCCGTGTGGGGGGAGCGCCCGCCGGCGTCCTTCCCGAGCGAGACGACGCAGGGGTTCACCGGGCACGAGAGCGACGACGAGCTCGGGCTCGTGAACATGAAGGGCCGGCTCTATGATTCAAGGATCGGGCGGTTCTTGACGACGGACCCGATCGTTTCGATTCCGTCCTTCGGGCAGAGCTGGAATCCGTACAGCTACGTGCGCAACAGCCCGCTCAATCACGTGGATCCGAGCGGGTTCCAGGAAGAGCCGGTGGAGGCGCCGATCCTGCCGGTCTACTCGGTGGTGCGCCCGGAACAATACGCTGTAGAGATCTTCTACTCGCCGCCGAAAGCAAACCAGCCTGAAGAAGGGCCGCGCGAGGCCGTGGAGGTCGGCGCCACGACGGCGCCTATCGACGTGGGCACGACCGGAAGCTCATCCGGGTACGTGCCGCAGCCGTTGACCGTATCGCCGGAGCACTCGGGCGTCGGCGGCCCAGCCACCGTCGTCGGTCAGACCTTGCTGGGCGCCGCGGAGGGGACGCGCGACCTCGGAGCAGGGATCGGGCGGATGCTCGTGCTGAATGCGCTGACGCTCGGGATGTACAGCGGCTACGAGTTCGCCAGCGCGATGTGGGACGGCTACGACGAAGACGGCCTCGTCGGCGCGCTCAACGCGGTCAACCCGCTCTACCAGATTGGGCGCAACGGGGCCGACACGGCGCTCGCCATCGATCGGGGCGATTACCGAGCCGCGGGCTCGGCGGGGGTGAAGGCGATCCTCCTCGGCGCGGCAACGGTGTACGGTGCGGGCAGAGGGCTGGGAGCGCTCGCGGAGGGGTCGACGGCGGCGGCGGGCGCCGCAAGGGGTGCAGCTACCCGAGCGAGGGAGATTCACAGTGTCCTTGATTCACGGGCGGCACGCGCACGCACGACTGCCGTCACCGAAACCGCCGAGGGTACGAGGGTCGTCTCCTCCAGTGAGAGGCGACTAACACCCGCCCAAAGGGCTACACTCAGACCTGGCGAAGTCGAAGGTGTGGGAATCGGGCACGCCGAGATCACAGGAGTCAACGCTGCCAGGCAGATGGGACTCACACCGACCGGTGAGGGAGCTAGCAGGCCCATTTGCCCGGAGTGCGCAACGTCCCTGGAGCAGCAGGGGGTAGTTCCGCTGAGTCCGCTGAGATAAGCTGGAGGATAGAAGCGATGGAAGCCGCATTCAGCGACGAACGAATTCTCGAAATGATGTCGAGGATGGCGCCTCACCAACAACTCGCCTTTGGTGCCGTATGCTGTGAGCGAATGCTGCCGAACTACCAAACCTTCATGCGGGAGGTGGGCTGGGGAGACGTTGCCCCGCTGCGGGAAGCGCTCGACACGGTGTGGGTCGCCTGTGAGTCTGAACGCGTTACGGATGCCCAATTTGGGAAAATGCTTTCCAAGTGCGAGGAGTGCGCGCCGAACTCGGAGAACTTCACCTCGCTCTACACCTCGTCAGCTCAAGATGCCGTCTTCGCGATCTGTTCTCTGCTGGACTTCCTTCTCGATGGGGATGTGGCTCGTGTGGTCAGCGCTGCCCGATTCTCCATCGATTCGGTTGACTTGATCGTTCAGGAGCGCGAGGCCATGGACCCTCGGGATCCCCTTCTGGAGCACAAAATTCTCGCACATCCACTGATGCAACAGGAGCTCTTGCGACAGCGGCGGGATCTCGAAGAAGCAAGCCAGATCGCGCCAGGCGATCGGACTGCCTTGCTCGCCTTCCGGACCCGAGCACAACGTGAGTCCAACCTAGTCGTGTCGTCGTAAGGGCACACGAGCGACGTGGGCACGACCGGAACCGCGTCGGGCTACGTGCCGCAGCCGGTGACTGTCTTGAGCGTGCTCGCGAAGTTTGAGGGGGTGCCGAGCACGAAGATTGAGGGACGCGCGGCGTCATGGCGGTCGCGGCGTTGGGCATGGCCGGGCCGCGACGCCAGGACGGACACGAGCACGAAGTTTGAGGGCCTTTGAGCGCGAAGATCGAGGGACGCACGGCGTGATGAGCCGTGCGCGGGCGGGGTCGCCTCAAAACGGGATGTCGTCGCCGGGCTGCTCGTCGCCGAGCGCCCGCGAGTGATCGGCAGGGAGGAAGGCGCGGTAGCTGTCGAGCGCGGCGTGGAGCTCGCGGACGGCCTCGAAGATGCGGCTGGCGGCGCGCAGGCCCGGATTGCGGGGCGCGGGCGCCTCGGGGGGCGCGAGCAGATCGGGGTGCTGCGCGAGCAGGACCTGGATGAGGAAAAGCAGCGTCGCGTCGAGCAGCGCGAGGGGCTCGGGGATCGGCAGCGTGACGTTGGTGGTGCGTGGCATGGGGGCCTCCGGGTTCACCGTTTGCGGTTCGCGGACTTGGGCTTCGGGGCCGCGCCGAAGACCTCGAGAAAGAGCTTCTCGTCGAGCCGCGGCAGCTCGCGCTCGGCGGCGGCAGCGAGCAGTTCGTCGGCGAGGTTCATGAGCACGCGGTAGTTTCCGGCGGAGTGGTCGGCGAGCGTGGCCTTGAGCTCCGCGGTCATCAAGGAGGGGTTGCCCGCAGCGGCGAGCACGTGGTCGAGGCAAGCGAGCAGCTCGTCGCGAGAGGCGTAGTCGAGGACGAGCCGGCGACGGATGCGCGAGCCGAGCGGCAAGAGCTCGGCGGTGCGGAGACGCTCGGGGAGACGGGAGTCGCCGGCGAAGACCACGCAGAGCAGTTGCCTCGAATCGAAGTCCTTGCTGGAGAGGATGCGCAGCTCGTTGAGCACGGGCGTGCTCGCCTCCTGCGCCTCATCGAGGATCAGCACGGGCCGGCGAAGCGTCGTGGCGAAGTGCTCGGCCCAGCGCGCGCGAAGCGCCTTGAAGCCTGCCCAGCGGTTGCTGGACGAGAGCGGGACTCCGAAGAGATCACCGAGCTCGCGGTAGAAGTCGCCGGCCCTGCTCTGGGGATGCTCGATGGTGCCGACCACCACGTCGGTCAGGGCGCCGAGCCGCGCAGCGAGCAGGCGCAAAGCGATGCTCTTGCCCGTGCCGGGATCGCCGGTGAGCATGGCGAAGCCGCCGTGGGCCAAACCGAGCTCGACGCGACGAAGGAAGGTGTCGACGGGCGGCGAGACGTAGAGGGCCTCCGCGGGTACATCGGCGCGGAAGGGAATGTACTTCAAACTGTAGAGAGACAGGAGTCGACTCATCATGGTCAATCCTCCTCCGTGTTCTTGGGCAGGTAGGCGGGCGGCAGGCCCGTGGCCGCGTACTCGGCCATCAGCTGGCGCAGGAGCGGCGCGATACCGGGGGGCTTCCTCGACGGAGCCAGCGGCGCGGTGATCTCGGTGAGCGCGCGACGCGCGCGGTCCGCGTTCCTCTCCTTGTCGAGCGGAAAGAGCGTGGCGAGGTGCGCGCCCGAGCGCGGGTCGACGAGCTCTGCGCTGGAGAGATCCCAGCGCGCGACACGAATCCGTGGACGTTCGAGCACTCGGTAGGCCGAGGGAACCTCGAAGCGCACGCCCTCGATCGTGACCGTCCCGTCGCTCCGGCGCTGGTGGCGCGAGATCTCCATGCGGAAGGCCCGGCGCAGCGCCTCGGAGTCGGGGCTCGGGCGGCTCACGTCGGGGCCTTCGAGGTAGCGTTCGAGCGGAGTCTTCTTGAGCTCGCCGTGGACGGTGCGGTGATACTCCTGCTCGACCCACGCCTGGGTCGCGGTGTTGAGCAAGTCGAGCGTGAGGTTCGGTTCGCCCTCGAGCATCGGCATGAGCCGCCCTTCGACGAGCGTCCAGAAGTGCTCTTGCTTGCCGTTCTGATGAGGGCTGTTCGGCAGCGTGAGATATTGCGCGATGCCGAGCCGCTCGAGCCCCTCTCGCATCTCGGCGGCCTTCATGGCACCTCCACGATCGCTGTAGGCGCCGCGCGGCAGCCCCCGCTTCTGGATCCCCTGGCTGAAGCCGTGCACGAGGTTCTCGGTGTTCTCGCAGTCGAGGTACCACTGCGCGTGGCAGCACACCCGCGAGCAGTCGTCGAGCAGGCCGAAGAGATAGGGTGTCTTCAGCTCCCCGCTGGCCGTGATGACCTTTCGCTTGCCCTCGTGGAAGTCGTAGTGCCAGAGCGCGTTGACATAGGCCAGCTCGTACGAGCGCGTCTCGCGCGGCACGATCTCCGATTCGACCGCCCTGCCTTGGCGCCTCCTCTGGATGCGATACATGCCGTGGGCCTTCATGAAACGGCGCACTGTGGTGTAGCTGGGCACCGGGTCGAGCGCGGGGGTTGTCTTTGCGAGCGCGACGAGGTTGTCGTGGTGGAGCTGCCAGGTCCAGCGCGGGTGATCGCGATACTGACTCTCGATCGCGGACGCGACCGCTGTCGTGATTCTCGGCTGCGAGCCGGCGTGCTTCGGGACCTTGCGCGCGAGCACGCTGATCGGGTCATCCGCGCTGCGCGCCGCGTAGTACATGCGCTCGATGGTCTTGGGCGAGAGCCGGATCACCGAGCCCTTGGTCGGGTGTCGCCAGGACTTCGCGGCGAGCTCGGCGATCCGACTCGCGAGCTCGCCGGGCTCCGGCGGAGAGGCGAGCAGGTGGCTGATGATGGAGAAGCGCATCCGCGCCCAGCGCAGGCGCATGGGCGCCTGGTCGTCGTGGCTCATCGATTCCTCCTCCGGATCGAAAGGCGCAGACGGGCCCTTGGCGGGCGCGCGCGCGTCCGGTGCTCGTGGCTCATGAGGTCTCCTGCGCGGTCGGCGAACGGACCTACCGGGCGGGGAAACCCTATCTCACCGCGGAATCCACGCCGAATGACATCTTCTGCGTGGCGCCGTGGTCATGCGATGTCCCTCAAAAAACGTGATCCATCGAGGACCGAGCCCGTCGTGAGCGGCGCGAGCAGGTGGAGCATCGTGCCCATCTGCTCGTCGGCCGTGCCGGGAAGCCGTTCGATGATCGACCTTGGGATCCCGCCGATATCGACGCCGACGAGCCGGGTGCGGATCGCGAGCAGGACCTCCTTCGCGAGGAAGGGGCCGCGCCACCAGGCGAGCCATCGGCGCGTCGTCCTCCGCGGAACGCCGGTCGGCTGCGCGCCGGCGGTGCCGAGCGCCTGCGCGGCGAGGCTCGCCACGATCACGACGACGCCGAGGTACACGCGTGGGCCGAGGAATCGAAGCGACGGGGGCGTCGCGCGCCGCCGGCACCCCTCGCGGCCGCAGCAGAAGCTGAAGCGGACGACGAACGCTTCGCCCTCCGGCGCGATGAGCGCGCCCCGCGGCTTGCGGGTGTAGTTGCCCGCGTGCAGCGGCCCCCCGCACGCCGGGCACCGGCTCGCCGCAACCCGCCGCGCGATCGCCCGGTCCAGGGCCTCCAACGTCGCGAAGAACTCGCCCTTGAGCGTGAATTGATCGAACATGGGCTCCTCCGTTTCTGGCAACTCGGAGGCGAGCCCCCTCGGAGGACCTCGACAAGTTTTCTGAGGGGGCTTCGTTTGTCGCCCCTCAAAGAACGCGCTCAGGAGGACGCCCGGGGGCCCCCATCTTCTTGGCGCTGCTCAGTCTCGCCCGAGCACGCCGGCGCTGGCGGCCCGGGCACAGTCGTCGGCCACAGGGAACCAGTACCGAGGGATGCCCGACAGTACACGCATCAGGATCATCGTGGAGTAGGACATGGACCCGTTCAGTTTGGAAGTTGCATATTCACAGATCTCTGTTTTTCAGTCGTGCCTAAGAGATCCCTTCAACGACTGGACCAACATGCACGTCGCGCAGGGATTCTCATGGAGACCGGGCAGCGTGTCTTTCCGTACTCTCGATGCAGAGGGGCTAGCATCGGTCATCGTGGAGAAGGGAGCAATACTTGATGTTTCGCTCTCAGCAACAAGAGCTATCCAGGTGCCATTTCATGTTCCGGTCGGCGTTGATGTCGAGATAGGCACCCTTACCGGAACCGTCGTGATGGAACTGGAGCCGGGCGATTATACGGTTCTCTTCGAGCACGGCCGATGCCATGATTCGCGAATGTGGTGCAAGTTCCGTTTCGTGCCGGGAACCAGCGCGCCCCGGGTCCTTCGTAGGGATGAAGAGCTTTCTCCAGGGGAGAATCTTCTGATGGACGCGCAACCAGCGGCGCCATAGCACGCGATCCACTCAGGGGGGATACCGACGGCGTGATCCATGCAGGTGGTGAACAGCGCCGAGGACAATGGGCATCATTCCTGCGACTCGGGGAATCGAAGCGTCTTGACCTGGATGCCGTCCTCCCCCGTGATCTCGTCGCCAGACCAATTCCAGCTCGTGCCGCCTGGGCCCGGCAGCCCCAGCTCGAAGGTGACCGCCTCCAGCGTGAGCTGGTCCTCGTCAAGGTAGGCGACGCCGATCGAGTCGCCGCCGCGCCCGGGGCCGCCACGGCCGCCAGGGCCTCCGTCGCCGCCATCGGCACCGCCGCAGGACCACGTGCCGTCCCCCACGGCGCCGCCTGGCAGGCCCCTGCCGCCCTTGCCGCCATCCTCCGGCCCCCCGCCATCGCCGCCGGGGCCACCGTCGCGCGTGGTGATGGTGCTGTCGCGCACCGTCACCTTGGCGTGGAGCGCCAGGATACCGATGCTCGGCTGGCCGTTCTCGCCCCCTCGGCCGCCTCGACCGCCGCAGCCGCCGCCACCTCCGGAGCCGCCGCCGGCGCCTCCCTTGGAGGCCACGCCGCACACCGCGAGCCCGCCCCGGCGGCCCCCGCCCCCGCCGCCGCCTTGCCCGGGCGTCCCCCGGGTGCCGTCGCCGGCCCTGTCAGGGTGCCATCCGGTCTCATCGATCCGACCGCGGCCCTTTCCCGGTTCACCGGAGATGCCTGGATCGCCGTGGAGCGCCACCTGACCTGGTTGGCAAGGGACGCCTGGCGCGTCCCCATCGCCCCCCCGTCCGGCCGTCGGGTCTGACGCCACGCGCGGCTGCCCGTCCTCGCCGTCGCGCGCCCCGTCGGGAAGCCCCTCACCGCCTGCGCCGCCGAAGCTCGGGATTCCTCCTTCGCACAGGTTCACCGCGCGAGCCCCGCCCGGGACCGTGGCGGCGGAGCACGCGTCTTCCCCGTACTGCCCATCCGGTCCCGTCGCTGCCTGGTACGGCCAGGGCCATTCCTCCCCATGGTCGCCCCTCAATCCCGCCGTGGCTTCGATCCAGCTTCCGATGATCTCCACCGCGGCGCCCGACCGAACGACCATCCCGACATGCGTCGAGCTCTTGATGAGCACGTGGTCGATGATCGAGACCCCATCCGCAGCCCCGGTGTCGCCGGCGCGCGCCGGCTCGACGGTCAGCGCGGTGAGCCCGGGAGCGCCGACGACGAGCTTGGTCATCATGTGCACCGGATTTTCCAGGCCTCTGAGGCGTTCCCATCCGATGGCCGTTTCGAAGCCTCCATAGATATCCACGCCGGAGGGGAGCGTGACGGTCTCCTGATACGCGTCGTCGGTAAGAAACACGCGACCGCGCCCGGTGCGCGCGAGCTCGATCGCGCGCCGGATGGAACGAACCGGCCTGTCCTTCGTGCCCGGATTCGCGTCGTCACCGCCGAAAAACGGATGGATGACGAACACACCGCAGCCGTCCATCGCCCGACGCGCCGCAAGATGCTCCAGGCAGACCGACTCGGGGACGGGATCGCTCGCACACGTCGATGGACCGTCACACGGCGGCGCGCCGCCAGGGCCGTCCACCCCCGGCGCGGTCCCGCAACCGGCCGCGGCGAGCGGAAGAACGAAGAGCAGGAGGATCGCGGAATTCAAGCTCATGTGCATCCCTCGTTGGCGACGTCTCGCAAGGCACGAGTCAATGGGGCGGCTCGTTCCCCACGCTGAACGCATGAATTTCACCCGTGGGGCCTAGCTGCCCTTCGCCCACCTCGTCACCGGCACCGGCGTTCCCCGCGGGGCCGCCATGACCGGCGTCTCCGACCTGAATGTAGGTCCCGGGTCGAATGGCGAAGTTGGGCGCCACGTAGGCGATGCCGATGGTTGCGCCTCCGAGCCCGCCGCCGGCATCGCCTCCGCGACCGCCGTTGCCCCCATCGCCGCCCTTGCACGCATGCCACATCCCACCACCAGAACCTAAGCCCCCTTGGCCAGCAGGCTTACCTATGCCGCCCAGTTGGCCCCTCCCGCCCACGCCGCCGCGGCCCCCTTTGCCCGTGATCACGTCGCTGGCCCCGATCGTCAGATCCGTGCCGTCGAGCGCGACGATTCCGATGCTGGCACCGCCATAGCCGCCGCCATAGCCGCCGCGACCGCCACAGCCGCCGCTCCCTCCCGAGCCGCCGGCGGCGCCCCCCTGGGGCAGGCCTGCCCGACACGCGACCATCTCCCCACGCGACTTGCTGCCGCCACCGCCGCCGCCCCCCTGGCCGATGCCGCCGGGCTTCCCGTCCTTGCCCCGAACGCCGATCCATCCGTCCTTGCCAAGGTGGCCCACCCCCAGCGCGCCGTCCGCGCGACCGGCGTCGGCGCCGTGTGCGCCCCTGCGCCCGTCCGCGCATAACGTGACGTCTGCACCGGCCCCTGCGCGACCGTAGTCCTCCGGATTCTCCCCCGGCGCCGGCTGCCCCGGAGCACCGTCGCTTCCTGACCCGAGCCCGCCGTCGCCCCCATATCCACCGATGGACTCGATGCCCTCGTCACACACGGTCACGACCGGGAGGGCGCCCGTCGGGGAGTCCGTGGTGCAGGCGTCCACGCCGTCGTTCCCCACCATGCCGTCCGGCGCCCGCTCGGTGTCCGCGTCCTCTCCCGGCTCCCCGTCCTTGCCGTTGCCGGCGACAATCACGCTGTCCTGCACGATCGCCGTGGCCCCCGTGCTCAAAATCACCGCGATCGACGACTTTCCATCCGGCGCCGATGCGTCCGCCGCCACGACGCGTACGCCGGCGATCACGGACGTCGCGTCGTCCCCCGCGAGCGCCATACCCTCCTCCCCGAGGACCCGGAGCGGGATCCCCCACGGCGGAGCGATGATCGTCGGGTGATCCGGCCCGCCGAATGACCCCTCATACGACCAATCCCCGCCGTCACACCGGCGCCCGCCCCAGACGTCAACCCCCGAGGGAAGCGTGATCTTCTCCTCGAACGACCCGCCGCATGCGTACACGCGCCGGGTCGGCTCCTCGCCGTGGCCTCGCCCATGCGTGGCGAGCCCGATCGCATGTTGCAGGGTCTTCACCGGTGCGTCCTTCGTGCCAGGGCTCCTGTCGTCACCCGACAACGGGCTGACGAATACGCCGCACTCGTCGAGCGCCATTGTCGTCGCTGGGTCGCCGTCACAGAGAGTCGGCTCGGGCGCAGGGGCGCACTCCATCACTTCCCAGCAATCGTCGCGGTACGAAGTGCAAGCTATCAGCGTGCTGCTCGCTCCCCACGCACAGACCACGACAGCAACGGCGGCGGCCAACGCTCTTCGGTCTGCCTGTGGCCGCATCCGCTCGGTACTCGGCATGGTCACCACACCCCCTCGATGCTCACGCCCGTCTCGTGCCCGGTCACGACGGGCGATATCTGGACCCGATCCTGAGCTGGCGTGCGGCCCACGAAAGAGAAGTCCGTGAAGAAGGACGCGGCGGTGGCCGCGCCGATCACACTGCCCGTGACGACCAGGGCCATGCCCACCCGGTCGGACAGGTTGCGCGCGTCGCGCAGGCGCCGCAGCTCGCCGCACGGCGAGCGCTCCGGCGCTTGCCAGCACATGGACGAGCTCGATCTCGGGTCGCTCTCGAGCTGGTCACGCCGCGCGCTCATGTCCTGATCGAGCTTGCTGGCGCTGATCATGAGGATGGCGCCTGCCGATACGGTGCCCGTCGCGAGCGAGATTCCCACGACACGCAGCGTCCCTGGCCAGGAAGCCCACGGGCTGGGGGCCTGCGCGCGCGGAGGGGGCAAAGCGCGCACGGGAGTCGGCGTCGCGGTCGCGGTCCCCTTGGCGCCGCTCGCCTCCTTGGTGCCGCTCGCCGCCGCACACAGCAACGGCATCGTGAACTCGTGCTCCGCGCCCGCCACGGCGCGCAACGAATGAAGCGCGTCCTTGCAGCCCGGTGCACGGCCGCGCACCATGTGTTGACCTGGCTCGAAGAACAGCGTGTAGGTCCGCGCGGTCCGGCCGATGCGCTTACCGTCGATGAGCACCTCGGCGTCGGGCGGATCGACGCCGAGCACGAGCCGCGCGACGTGCGGCGCTGCGTTGCGCTGCCCTGCCTCGAATCGCTGCTGGAGCGCTTCTGGCAACGCTTCGCGCTGTTCGAGGCTCCTGGCCAGGTGCTCGGCCGCATCACGGTACTTGTGCAGCGCGAGCTCGCAAAGGCCGAGCTCGCCGGCGAGCTCCGCGCGCTCCACCTCGGTGCTGGTCGCCGCGTCTGCGGCCTCGAAAGCCGCCTTGTAGGCAGCATATGCCTCGGTCCACAGCCCGGCCTTGCGCGCTCTCCGACCACGGCGAACATGCTCTTTCACCGTCGACCCGTCGCTCGGTCCCGCCTTCGAATGGATATCGTCCGCGCTGGACGAGTTCGTGAAGGCTGTTGCGGCCCCGAGCGTGAGAAGAATCGAGAGCGAATGCGCAGTGGAACGCATCCAGCGACGGTACTGACGCCGGCTGCTCGGCGTCAACCGGCAGGAAACCGCCACGTCTCGGCGGTTTTGGCGAGAATTGGCGGTCGGATGACGGAATGCGTTCATCCATCCGCCAGGCCCGGCCAGATGTGCTCCATGCAGCCACAAATGGGTACACTGTCCGACCGAAGTTGCTCCTCCACTCAATTTTCTGAACCCTTTGGGCCGCCTCAGGTGTGCTGCTTACCGTGGCCAAGCCAGCGACCGTCTCCCTCGCCTTCGAGCTCTTCCGACGCCTGGCCAGGCGCCACGGTGTCCCGGCGCGAGACGCCGAGGATGTCGCCCAGGAAGCGCTGCTGCGGGGGTTGGACGCCGACAAGCGGATCGAACCGGGCGGCGACCCGGGGCCGTACCGCGTCACGATCGCCGTCAACCATGCGCGCAATCACGTCCGTGACGCGCGCTGCCGCGGCGAGGTGCTGACGTCTTTCGATGAGTGCGAGATCCGAGATGAGTGCCTCACGCCGGAAGAGTTGCTCCGGAGACGGCAGCGGGAAAAGCTCGCCCGGGAGCTGATTGACCAACTCGAGCCCAAGTACCGGGATCTCGTGATCAAGCACGACCTCGAGGACATCCCGCTCGCCCAGATCGCCGCCGAGCAGGGGATCCCGCTCGACACGGTGAAGACGCGACACCGGCGGGCGCTCGAGGAACTCGAGGTGCAGGGCGGACGGCGGCGGGCGCGGCAGCGCTCTCATGGATGGGACGACAGCGCCTGCGTGCCGGTCGCGTTGGGGTTCGGCCGCCGCGCGTCGTGGGTGGCCTCCCTGCGCCGTTTCGGCATGAGGATCCTCGTTCAGGCCGCGCTCGTCCTGCTGACGGGCGCGCTCGTCTCCGCGGTGCCGCCCTTGCCCGGCCTGGAATCGTGGCCCGGGGCGGCGGCGGTTTGCGCCCCTGCCACCGCGCCCGCGGAGCGGGACGCCGTGGCGCCCCCCGGGCGAGGTGGTGCCCACAGCGCCGCGGGTCCCGCCGGCGGAGACGGGGCGCCCGATGCAGCGGCGCCCGCCGCGGCGATCGCCCACGAGATTTCGTCGCGCACGAAACACGGAAGCGCGCACGGCGTAGCGATGGCGATCGGCACGCCCGCTCCCTCGAACGCGAAGACGACAAGTCACCGGGCCGCGCCTCCGGCGAGCGCCGTTCGACCGACCGTCGGGGAGATCGAGAGGAGCCTGGTCAACCAGGCTCGGAGGGCCATCGAGGCCAACGACGTCATGGCCGACGTCGAGGCTCGCCGGCTGCTCGAGGCCCACGCGCGACAGTTCCCGCGAGGGCGGCTCGCCGCGGAGCGCGAAGAGCTGTTCAGACAACTTCCCTGACGTATAGGGGTATGGCGCAGAAGAAGCGCGCAGTCACGCCGCACCAGGTGACCGATGGTCCCGGTCAGGTGACGCCGATGTCGGTGGAGCCCGCGGAGCTCGGCGCCGGCTAGCAGGCATCACCCCTGGGCCAAGGTCGTGGTCGCGGGCCTCCCTGGCCGAGATCGAGGTGCTCGGTAGGCGTCCAGGCGGCCCCGTCCCTTCCTGCCGCGTCTACAACCGTTCCGGCTTCGCCGAGCTGAGCGCCGCATCTCGCGGACGCTCTGGTCGGGGTGCTACACTTTGCGCGATGAATTTCTGCTATTTTTGTGATTGTCCGCTGGACCGGCGACGTGACGGTAATGTGGCCAGGGAGCATGCAATTCCAGACTGGTTGCAGTCTCACTTGAAGTTCAAAAATTACCCAATTCGGCCGAGGCGAGCCGGATTTGACGAAGAGTTCGTGCACGTTTTACAACCGCCTACAAGAGAGGAGTACGCCGAGAAAGAAAAGCCTCTGTCGGTTCTGCGGCAGGAAGACGTATGCGGCTCATGCAACAACGGGTGGATGAGCGGTCTCGAGAGGGCTGTTGCCCCTCACTTGATTCCCTTGGTTGACGCCACTCGCGATGTCACCGACCTCGACTCAGAAGCCGCCGCGCTTGTCGCTCGTTGGGCTCTCAAGACTGCTCTCGTCCTCGATTCGGTGGACCCGTTTGTCCGTTACTTGCCGCAAGAACATGCGCGAGCGGTCAGGCTAAAAGCAAACGGGCTGCCCGAAGGCGTCGCCGTGTTCGGAACAAATCGCGACATCGAGAGACACTTGGGATGGAAAGTAACCAGGGACTGGCCAGACTGTCGCTGCAACCCAGCCCTCGTCAACCTCGAAGTGATTAAGGAGTTGGTCCGGAGCTCGTACAAGGTGATAATTGGACTTGGCCATCTTATCCTCCTCGTCGCATACTGGCCACCGCGCCAGGGCTGGCGCTTCGTTGCAAAAAGTATGCACCACGTGATCTGGACAAACGGGGACACAGTGTTCGATCACGAGGCAGACCTACTGCCCCCCCTGGCCTTCACATTCCTCGGCCCGGTGTTCGAGCAAGTGCTTGGAATCGCGCACGCAACGGCTGGACCCTGGTAGCTCTCCGGCACCGCGGACTCTCACCAGCCCGATCGTGCCCCGCGGCCCCGCTCCCCCGAGTCTACCGCGTCTGTCCTATCCGGACGGCTCTTCAATGCGGCCTGCTACGGTCGGCGCGACCTTGCTCGCCCCTCCGGTGCTGGCGCCATGCCAAACAGCCGACCGATCGCCTTGTGAACGACCCGAGCCGCAACGTGGTCCCCGAGGGCGACGGCGCAGCTGAGGGCGTTGGCGAGCGCTGCGAGCACGACGGCGCGAGGCGATGGGTCGGCCGGCGCGAGCTCCCCGGATCCCGAGCTCGCCGGTTGGACCAAGCCGCTTCGCGGCAGCTCCTGTCCCTGCTGAGGTCGACCGCGACGACGACCGCGATCGCGAGACGACACCGCCCTCGCGCCCCGCGTAGCCTCCACGAGACCTTGGGAGCCATGGACCTGGTGGCGGCGCTCGGGGCCGCGAGCTAGCGCGATGCGGACGAGGTGCAGGAGCTCGGCGTGAGGCTCAAGAAGCTGCTGCGGGCCCTGCTCCGTTAAGCATTGCGGATACCGAGCCGAGGTTTCCTGCCGCGGCTCGGATCCTTGTCTTCGCTGCGGTTGTCACGGCGGTCATTGCTGCCGCAGCGCGACTTTTGCCGGTATTCACTGCGAAAAAAAGCGCCCGGCGCCGCGCAGGACTCGCCGCCCGCCGCCTCATTCCCTGCCCACCCTGCCGTTCGCGACGCCCCTGCCCGGGCGCCGCGTTCACCAGGAGGGCAGCGATGGGACAGCTCCGCGATCGAATGGCCGAAGACCTGAAGCTGCGGCGATACAAGCCGTCGACATGCGACAATTACCTCCGCTGCGCACGGGCCTTCGTAGCCTACCACCGCAAGCCGCCGCAGCAGATGGGTCTCGACGAGGTGCGCGCGTTTTTGCTCTACCTCGCCGAGCAGCGAAAGATCGCGGAGGCGACGCAGCACCAGTACGTGGCGGCGATCAAGTTCCTCTACGCCACCACGCTCGGGCGTCCGGAGGTCGCCGTCGCGATCCCCTGGCCGAAGGTACCCCAGAAGCTGCCGCCGGTCCTCAGCGGCACCGAGGTCGAGGCGCTGCTCAACGCGATCGGCTCGGTCAAGCAGCGCACGATCGTCCTGACGGCGTACGGCGCCGGTCTGCGGATCGATGAGGTCTGCTCGCTGCGGGTCGAGGACGTCGACAGCAAGCGCAACCTCATCCACGTCCGCAATGGCAAGCTCGGGCGTGATCGGTACGTGATGCTCAGCGCCCCCGTGCTGACCGCGCTGCGCATCTACTGGCGGGCGGAGAGACCCGCTGGACCGGAGCTGTTCCCGGGTCGCAAGCAGGGCTCGGTCATCTCGCACGAGGCGGTGCGCAACGCGCTGCGCGAGGCGGCGAGGCGCTGCAAGCTGCACAAGCGCGTCACCCCGCACGTGCTGCGGCACAGCTTCGCCACCCACCTGCTCGAGCTCGGCACCGACATCCGCGTCATCCAGGCCCTGCTCGGCCATCGCTCCATCCGCACCACCGTCCGCTACGTCCGCGTCAGCCAGGCTCACGTCGGTCGCACCCGCAGCCCGGTCGAGGTGCTCGGCACCCAGGAGGCCAAGAAGAAGCTCGGCTGAGGTCGCGTGCACCCGCATCGCCTGGCGCCGCGGCCCGCGGCGACGGGTAGGCCTCGTCTCGAGGTCGCGGATATCGTCCGCGCCCACGGCGAGGCCTACCTGCGCGCCCACGCCGTCTCCACCGCCCAGCGCAAGGTCCTGCGCGACATCGCCGCGTGCAGGACCGCGGTGCTGGGCGGCCATGTCGACGTGTGCACGGGCTGCGGCCACGAGCAGCCCTCGTACAACTCCTGCCGCAACCGCCACTGTCCCAAGTGCCAGAGCCTCAGCCAGGCCAGGTGGATCGCCGAGCGGCAGCAGCGCATCCTGCCGACGCACTACTTCCACGTCGTCTTCACGCTCCCGGCCGAGCTGCGCCCGCTGGCGCTCGTCAACCCGCAGACGGTCTTCGATCTGCTCTTCCAGTGCGGCTCGCAGACCCTGCTCACCCTCGGCCGCGATCCCAGGCGGCTCGGCGCCGACATCGGTGTCACCGCCGTGCTGCACACCTGGAGCCGCAATCTCAGCTTCCATCCGCACCTGCACTGCATCGTCACGGGCGGTGGGCTCTCGCTCGACGGCTCGCGCTGGATCGAGGGGCGGAGCGGCTACCTCTTCCCTGTGCAGGTCCTCGGCAAGCTCTTCCGCGGCAAGTTGCTCGCCGCGCTTCGGCAGGCCTATGACGCCGGAGAGCTCGACCTGACCGGCGGGGCCGCCGCGCTGGCCAACCCCGCTGCCTTCGCTGCGCTGCTCAAGACGCTCTACCGCAAGCCCTGGGTGGTGTACGCCAAGCCGCCCTTCGCTGGGCCCGAGCAGGTCTTTGCTTACCTCGGTCGCTATACCCACCGTGTCGGGCTGTCCAATCACCGGCTGCGGTGGATGGATGAGCGCGGCGTGTGCTTCCGGACCCGCGGAGACAAGACCGTGACGCTCTCCGCAGAGGAGTTTCTGCGTCGCTTCCTGATGCACGTGCTGCCTCATCGCTTCGTGAAGATCCGACACTTCGGCTTGATGGCTGCGTGTCACGCCACCACCACGCTCGAGGTGGCACGCACGAGGATCATGGCGGCGCGAGACGCAGGGCAGCGCGCTGTCGGGGGAGATGAGCACCGGGAAGGCAGCTCTCACGAGCCCTCTCCGCGCCACGTCGTCAAGGTCGACTGGTGTACGCTGCTCGCCGCGCTCACGGGGGTCGACCTGTCCATCTGTCCTCGCTGCGGTCAGGCTGCGATGGCTCGCCGCCCGCTGCCGTCGTGCGTCATCGCCTCCTCCGCTGCTCCTCCGGACACGTCATGAGCATCGCTGGCCTGGGCAGAAGCGACAGCACCACCTCCGTTGCGCGGCGGTCAGGCATCGATCCGCCTTCTGCGCCGTCCACGTCGGCGGCCTGCGTGCTGCTGGGCCTCCGTCGGCGCCGTGCTCTGCCTCGGCGCGTCTGCGCCCAACGTCGTGGCGGCGGGATGCACCACGCGTGCGAGCCCCGCCGCGCCCGCCTTCTGCGGCCTTCTCGGGCAGGATCTCCATAGGCCTCGCGACCGCCTCGCCCGGCCGCGAACCGGCCCGGTCCAACCCGACGTTTACGGGACTGCGCCGGGACCTCGCCGCCGCTGCTGCTCGGGCGCAGTCCCGCAAACGCCTATTCATTGGGCCCGCGTTGGGCCCACGCCTTCCGAGGGGTTGCGATCCGTCGCCACGCCCCTCCCAAAACCCGGCGGATCCCACTGATCGCACGGGTTCGCCACCGCAATTTCGTTCTTGGGCGACGAACTTGCGGCGGCGAACCGTCGCGAGCCGGAGCTTTTGCGGCAGCTTTGGGGGAACGTGACGGCCGATCGCAACCCCTCGGAAGCGATGGACCCAACGCGGGCCCAACGAATAGGCGTTTGCGGGACTGCGCCTGAGCTTGCCGTGGTCGCGACGGCCGACCCGTCGCCTCGGGCCGCCGCGGTCGCACGAGCGCCCGCGCTGGCCGGGCCCGACTCGCCGATTCGGCGCGCCTACTCGCCGACCCCGGCTGAATAGAGGCCAGCCGTCGTACCGGGGACGTCCGTCGTGAAGGCGAGGCGGCGGCCGCCGTGGCTGCTGAAGTAGGTCAGGTTCGCCCCCGGCGCGATGAGCCGAGGCTTCAGGGGCTTGCGCGACAGGTCGACGACCTTCAGGTCGGCCGTCGATCTCGCGAAGTCTTCCCCGTCGAAGTGGGTGTTGTCGTTGAACGACACGAGGCCGCGAACGGCCGGCAGGTAGCTCCAGCCCCCGTCGTCGCTGAACTGCCGCACGCCGCCCTCGGCCGAGGCGAAGAGGGGGGCGGTGCCGGCCGTCAGGTCGACGATGCGGGCGAACAGAACGTGCTTCGAGTCGGCGCTGAAGGGCGGGCCGCCGAGCACGTTCCGCGGCTGCGGGTCGACCGACAGGGGCGGGGTACCGCCGCGGGCGTCGGCGAGCGCCACGTCGGAGAGGCCGGTCGCCGGGTCGCGCTGGGTGAAGAAGGGCACCTTGCTGCCGTCCGGCGACGCCCACGCGTCGGTGATGACCTTCGACCCGGCCAGGACGGTGAGAATGCCCCCGACCTCGTCGGCGATGGTCTCGATCGACGGACAGTCGCCCGGCGTGGCGCGGCGCAGCTCGAGGCCGGCCTCCGTTTGCGCGGTGTACACGACGAAGCTGCCTTTGGTGAAGAAGCCTATCCTCGAGCGCACCTCGTCGAGCGCGCTCACCTCGCCGTCGTCGGAGACGACGACGGGGTGCCCCGAGCCCGCCAGCGTCGTGAAGAACGACCCGCCGTCGGCGTCGGCGCTGAAGAAGGGGGGCGTCGCGACACCGCTGAACAGGTCGACCCTCTCGCCCCGCTCCCAGCTCGACAAGGTGGCAGAGCTCGTGGCGCCCTCGCAGTGCAGCGCGACCGGGTGCGAGCGGCCGTGGCGGCCCACGAACGCGGCGAAGGGCCGACAATACCCCAGGGGGAAGCCCATCGGCACGGCGCCGAGCAGCGTCGTGCGCTCGCTCATGTCGGTCGAGGCGAGCTCGACGTCGCCGACGCTGCCGTCGGCGTTGCCATGGGTGGGGAAGAGCACCGAGCGGCCGTCGGCGCTCGCCGAGGTCGCGAAGGTCCCGATGGGCGAGGCGGCGGACGCCTCGTGCGGGCCGGAGGCCGCGCTCCACACGACGAGGGGGCTGACCCCGAAGCCGGGCAAGGTCCGGTCGGGGTGGGTCCAGCAGAACGCGACCTTGCCGACGGTGTAGACGAACGCCGTGTTCCCGAAGGGCACCTGGGCGACTCGCTGCCTCGTCGCGCCCGGCTCGAGCGCGGTCGCGTACACGATCTCTCCCTCCTGGTAGAGGGCGTGATTGTCGCTGGTGACGCCGAGCAAGACCTGGCGCGCGCCCGGCTGCACCAGCCATTTCGCGGACGTCGTGAGTGATGCCTGGCTCTCCGATTCCCCCTCCGCGGGGGGCGGGTTCGGCGCCTCGGTCCGGGCGCAGCCGAGCAATGCTGCGCCGAATGTCACGCTGGCGAAGAAAGCTTTGACCATGTTCGGGTCTCCTATTCGGTCAGACCCTAGCCCACGCAGGCACCCTACGTTGGGGCCAGATCGTCGATGTCGAGTAGTCCAGTCGCCCGCGCGCCGCGGGGAGCGAGGCGCGCGTCAGGGGCGATCACCCGCGGGCCTCGACCGGGCCTTCGGCAAGGTCTGCGCGAGCCGCCGCGCCGCGTCCGCGAGCTGGGCCTCGTCGCACGCGGCGAAGCCGAAGCGGGCGAAGTCGAGCGGCCAGCGACCGAGCGCGAAGTGACTCGCGGGCTGGAAGGAGACGCCCGCCGCGTGCGCGCGCCGGGCCCACGCGTCGATGTCGACGCCGGGGGCCCGCGCCCAGAGGGCCATGCCCCCGCTGGGGGGGTCGAACTCGAGCCCGGGCAGGTGGCGCGCGAGCGCCTCGCAGAGCGCGTCGCGGCGGGCGCGGTAGGCGCGCCGGACCCGCTGCGTGTGCCGATCGATCTCGCCGTCTTCGAGCAGCTCGGCGACGGCGCGCTCGATCGCGTGGTCGCCCTCGTGGTCGACGAAGGCCCGGTAGGCCGCGATCCGCTCGGCGACGTCGGGGGTGGAGACGACGAAGCCGAGCCGCAGCCCCGGCGCCAGGATCTTCGACAGGGTGCCCAGGTAGACGACCACCCCGTGGCGGTCGGCGGACGAGAGGGGCAGCACCGGCCGCCCCTCGTAGCGGAACTCGTGGTCGTAATCGTCTTCGAGCACGAGCAGGCGCCGGCGCCGCGCCAGCTCGAGCAGGCGCACGCGCCTCGGCGCGGTCAAGGTGACGGTCGTGGGTAGCTGGTGGTGGGGCGTCGTGTAGACCGCCTTGACCCGCCTGGCCGCGCAGAGGGCCTCGAGCGCGGCGACGTCGAGCCCCTCGCCGTCGAGCGGCACGGGCACGAGCTCCACGCCCGAGAGCTCGAGCGCGCCGCGGGCGGCGGGGTGGCTGTACGCCTCGATCGCCACGCAGTCGCCCGGCTCGAGCAGCGCGCGCGCCGCGAGGTAGAGGCCCTGCTGGCTGCCGCGCACGATGTTGACCGACTCGACGCTCGCCCGCACGCCCCTCGCCCGGGTCAGCAGCTCGACGACCGCCCGGCGCAGGCGCGGCTCGCCCCGGGGGTCGCCGTAGTCCATCAGCGCGCGCGCCCCGGCGCCGAGCAGCGCGCGGCGGTAGGCGCGGCACAGCTCCAGCCTCGGCACGAAGCCGAGCTCGGGCACCCCGCCGAGCAGGAGCAGGCCGGCGCGCGGGGTCGAGGACGGGGCCGGCAAGGGGCGTCCGGGCAGGTCGAACCCGGCCCGGTCGGCGAGGGCTCGTCGGCGGAAGGGGGGCAGCTTGGCGGGCAGGTCGCTCGATACGTAGGTGCCGGAGGCGGGCGCGCTCGTTATCCAACCTTGGCGCGCGAGCTCGAGGAACGCGGCGATCACGGTCTTGCGGTGCACGCCGAGCTGGATGGCGAGCTTGCGGCTGGAGGGCAGCCGCTCGCCGGGGCGCAGGCGGCCCCGTTCGATGTCCTCGACGATGGCCCGCGCGATCTGCAGAAAGAGCGGCCCCTGACCCGCCGCGCCGAGCTGAAGAACGAGTTCTCGGGTCACCGCCACGCCGCCCGTGCCTGCGTCGGAGGGGCGGGGCGCCCTGGCGCCCGCCCCCGAGCTCTCGATGCCCCGCCGCCCGGAATCTGTCAACCGAGGCGCGCCTTGCTCTTAAATACGGGGAAATTGCTGAAGCAGCGGGACCTGCGGGGACCAGGGGCAGAACCGGCGCAAGCTTCGGCCTGAGCCTCACTGCGATCGGGCAAACAACGAGCACCGAGGGCCGCGGATCCATCATGCGCCGGTGAGCCATGTTGCATTCGTGACGCTTCGTCTGGCATCTCGTCACGCTTTCGCGAGCTGCCCGGTCTTCAGGTCATGACCATGCGATTGTTCGTGCTCGGCGCGACCGGCAGCACCGGAACGCAGATCGTGGATCTCGCCCTGGCGCGAGGTCACCAGGTGACGGCGTTCGTCCGCTCGCCCCGGAAGATTGCCCGCCGGGACAAAGCGCTCACCGTCATCGAGGGCGACCCGCTGCGTGTCGAAAAGCTCGCTCCCGCGCTTCGGGGACACGACGCCGTTCTCTCGGCGCTCGGCCCGAGTGGGCGCGAGGCGTTCCGGCGGAGCACCCTGCTCGCCGAGTGCGCGGCCACCACGGTCGCGGCGATGAAGACGGCCGGCGTGGGGCGGCTCGGCAGCGTCTCCGCGGCGCTGCTGTTCCCCGAAAAAGCGCTGCGGTTCGTCGTCTTTCGCTGGCTGCTCCAGCACCACATCCGCGACCTCGTCGCGATGGAGGCCGTGGTTCGGGCGACCAACTTCGACTGGACGATCGCCAGACCGCCGCGGTTGATCAAGACGTCGGCGGAGACGTACCGGAGCGAGCGCGATGCGCTCCCCGCAGGCGCCTGGGAAATGTCCTTCCGTGCGGTAGCGACGTTCCTGCTCGATTGTGTGGAGCAAGGCACTCACTCGCGGGAGATCGTCGGGCTCGCCGGCGCGGCGCGATGACGCGTGAGCCTGCACGTGCGACAATCTCGCTCCCTCCGATGGTGATCGTTTTGCTCGTGGAGGCCAGACCCTTCCAATGACTGCTCCTTCTTCAGCGCGCCGCGTGGCTGCCTTCGAGTCGTGCCGGCAGGACCTCATCGCTCTGGCGTATCGCATGCTCGGTGATCTCGGGCGGGCCGAGGACATGGTGCAAGAGGCGTGGCTGCGCTGGGAAAGTCACGCGGGGGACGTGCACTCCCCGAAAGCGTATCTGGTGACGATCGTCACGCGCCTTTGCCTCAGCGAGCTCGACTCCGCCAGGGCGCGCCGCGAGGAGAGCCGCGCCGATCGCCTGCCGGAGCCGGTGGATCTCGACGAAGGGGGGATGTCCAGCCTCGAGAAGCTCGAGCAAGTCTCGATGGCGTTCCTCGTCGTGCTCCAGCGGTTGACGCCCGCGGAGCGAGCGGTCCTCCTGCTCCACGACGTCTTCGACTTCGACCACCGGGAGATCGCCGAGCTCGTCGGCAACAACGCGCCTGCGTGTCGCAAGCTGCTCGAGCGCGCGCGCCAGCACCTCGCCGTCGAGCGGCGCATGCTCGTAGCACGAGCGGACGACCATCACCGCCTGCTCCAGGCCTTCCTGAGCGCCACCCTGGCGGGCGACATTCGCGTGCTCGTGAATCTCCTCGCCGACGACGCGATCATGATCACCGACGGGGGGCCCCGAGGCCGCGTGGTCGAGCGCCAGCGCAACCTCCCTCAGCCGCTGCACGGCGCCGCGCGCATTGCCGCGTTCATCGTCGCGGCCACGGCGCGCAATGCCGGCCAGCTCCAGATCGAAGAGCACGAGCTCAACGGGCAACCCGCGATCGTGTTCTGGACCGGCGACCGACCGTTCGCGGCGCTGCTCCTCGCGGTGGCCGACGGGAAGATCCAGCGCGTGTTCTTCCACGCCGACCTCGATCGGCTCCGCTACCTCGGGCGGCGGTCGGCCACGTCGAGCCCTCGCCCGCCTGGGTGACCAGCTGCCGAGTCAGCCGACGGATCCGCCGGGTGCTCTCCAGGAAGCGCGCCGATGCCGGCGCTCATTTTTTTAAAGAGATGATGGCCATGAAGAAAGACAGATACATTTACTGGGCGACGACGGGGCTCATCGCAGCTCTCATGCTGTGGAGCTCGTACAACTTTGCTTTCAACGAAGAGCAGAGAGACGCTTTCCGGCACCTCGGCCTCCCGGACTGGTTCAGGGTGGAGCTGACCGTCGCAAAGGGGCTGGGCGCGCTGGCCCTCTTGATCCCTGTGGTACCGAGCAAGGTCAAAGACTTTGCCTACTTCGGCTTCGGCCTCACCTTCGTCTCCGCGGATATCGCCCATCTCTCCAGCGGCGACAGTCGCTGGCTCATCCTGCCGCACTGGACGTTCTTCGGTATCCTTGTCGTTTCCTACCTTTATCATCACAAGCTGGAGCGCACGCGGGCGGCGGAGCTGCTCCTCGGAACGTGCGCTGGCAGCCTCAATGGCAGGCCCGCTTGAGCCCGCTGTACGTGACGTCTTGCTGGCAGAGGATATTGCAGCTCCCGAACGGGCCTGGCTCGCCGCACCCGACGTCGAGCAGGTACACGTTCGACGCGTCCGGGCAGAGCCCGCCAGACTCGCAATGGACCGCGGAGATCTGCGGCTCGTCATGGCCGCTGCAGTCGTAATCGAAGCTGCCTCCGGGGCGGATGGGCGTGTCATGGAACGTATTGGGCTGGTCGGGGTGGACCTCTGCCTGGCCGTCGTCGCAATCGGTGCCGCCCTCGCAGGCGGTCGACAGATACCCGTCGCCATCCGCGTCGCAGTCGAGGATCCCGCCGCCGCTGCCGCCCGAGCCCGAGGTCACCTCGCCGCCGCCGCCCGAGCTGGACGTCGCCCCGCCGCTGCCGCCACCCGAGCGCGACGTCGCCTCGCCGCCGCCTGACGAGGTCGCGCCCTTGTCGCCGCCCGCCGCGTCCGACGACGGGGTGGCGCCCGCACCTCCGCCGCCAGAGCTCGTCTGGCCGGTGAAGACGGCGTCGGGGAAGCTGCACCCCACGCTCAGCCCGGCCGTCGCGGCGGGCAGAGCGACGAGCGCGAGACAGCGAAGACACCAGGGCATCCCTTCATGAGATGGCACGGTCCCCTCGCGCGTCAACCGTCCGCTGAGATGTGCAGCGCTGCGGTCCGGCGATGCCGCTCAGGCATCGTGTGGAAGTGTCGCAGGGGCTCAGCTCGGCGCGCTGGACACCCCAGGACGGATCCTCGAACAGAACGGGCGAGCGCTGCGCCGTTCGCGGGGAGCCGCGGAAGAGCCTCGGTCCGGCTCGAGGAGAGCCTCGCGCTGGAGCGCCCCTCCGATCACTCCCGCTGCTGCTGCCCGCGACCGGTCTTCGCCTGCAGCTCGTCGATGCGCTTCGACGCCTCCGCCTTCGTCACGTTCGGATCGAACTCCACGCCCGCTCGATGGCTCGCAGAATCCAGGGGAAAGTCACCTTGAAAGGGCCGGCCTCCCCGGCCCAGCGGCGACTTCGATGGGATCCGGCCCGCCCTGGAAAAGCGACGACCCTGCTGGTGCTCCCCGTCGCCGTTGCCTGTTGGGCTGCCTCGAGACTCAGAAGAACGCCCTCGAGGCGCTGATCGAGCGCTCGTACCCAGAGAGCGAGCTCGCGGGGGTACAGGCACGCCTGCACGCCCGCCTGCCCGAGGAGCGACGGCACCTGCGCGAGCAGGCGCTCGCGCGGGCCGTGGGCGGCCCGGGGCGCCAGCTCGGAGCGAGGCTCGCGCCGGGCGATCTCGAGGCGTGAGCTGAGACATCGATTTCATCGCGATGCTCCTCGCCTTCTCGTTCGCCGTGATGCCGGTCGTGCTCCTGGTTCAGGTGCTGGGCAGTTATGCCGCGTGCCGCCTGGCGCTCCGCGGCGCGCCGTCGGCGGCGCACATCTACGAGGGGGCCGTCGTGACGAGGTACGGGACGGTGAACATCTGGCACGTCGTCGTCGCCGGCCAGCACGTGCGGATTCGCGCGAACGCGCCGCTCGACAGGAGCGTGGTGGTCCTCGTGACGCCCGAGACGCGGAGCGGCAAGCGCCGAGTCGGGGTCTATCATCCCCGCATCGGGATCTGCACATCGCTCGTGTGAGCCGCGCTCGCGGCGCTGTTGTTGCGGACTTAACCGCGTGAGACATTCGCCGGCATGCGAGCTTCGTTGGACTCTCGCCTGCTGGCCGTCATCGCCGTGGTGCTGGCCGCTCTGGGATGGATGGGCGCGCTCAGCTGCGCGGCCGGGGGCGACGGCGCTGCGGGCGCAGCGGCGCTCGTGCAGCGCCGGTTTCCCGCTCAGGCCGCCGAGGTGCTGGGCAGCGGTGCTCTCGGCGCGCCGGCGCTCACCGACATCGGCTTCGCCCTCGGGGCAGCCGGCCCGGGCGACGGACGGCCGCGGCTCCAGGCCGAGCTGCCGCGCGACGGCGGTGGCTGGATGCGGCTCTCGGGCGCTGGCGGCTTCGAGGTGCGGGTGCGCGAGGCCGGCGCGTCCGGCCCGGGGGCGGTGGTCGACGGCGCGGTGATCTACGGCCGCGCGGGCGGCGCGTCGTTCTGGCGGGCGGCCGCCGGGGGCGTCGAGGAATGGCTCACCGTGGCGCCGGGCGCCGCGCCGGCGGGTGAGCCCGCGGCGGTCTGGGAGGTGGACGGCGCGGCGCTGCGGCAGCGCGGCGAGGCCGTCGAGGTGCTGGACGCGGCGGGGACACCGCGGCTGCGCGTCACCGCGCCGCGAGCGTTCGCGGAAGGCGGGCGGCCGATCGCGGCGCGCCTTGAGGCGCGCGGGGCGGAGATCGCGCTGCTTGTCGAGGCGTCGGGGGAGCTGCTGCTCGTGGATCCGCTGTGGCGCGCCGTCGGGTCGATGGCCACGAGGCGGGACCTCGGGCATACGGCCACGCTGCTGGGCGGCGACGACGGGCGGGTCCTGGTCACGGGCGGCAGGTTTGGCGACAGCCATGTCGCGAGCGCGGAGCTGTACAACCCGGCGGACGACAGCTGGACGCCGGCGCGGTCGATGAGCACCCGGCGCGCCCATCACGCCGCCGTGCTGCTGGACACCGGGCAAGTCCTCGTCGTGGGCGGCTCCGACGGCTCCGACGGCTCGGGCCCGATGGCGAGCGCGGAGCTGTATGACCCGGCGGAGGACCGCTGGACGCCGGCGCGGTCGATGAACGTCGCGCGCGGGGGCCTCACGGCGACACGGCTGGACGGCGGACGGATCCTCGTCGTGGGCGGCGTGAGCGACGGCACCTACCACACGAGCGCGGAGCTGTTCGACCCGCGAGAGGGCATCTGGACCGCGACGGCGCCGATGAGCACCCGGCGTGGTGGGTACACGGTGACGCTGCTGGCCGACGGGCGGGTCCTGGTCGCCGGCGGCTTCGGGCCGGAGGGCGAGGTCGTCCCGACCGATGAGGTGTACGATCCGGCGACGAACACCTGGACCCCGGCGCGATCGATGAACACCGCGCGCCGAGGGCACAAGGCCACGCTGCTCGACGACGGGCAGGTCCTCGTCACGGGCGGCTTGACGAGCGACGGCACGTTCGTCGCGAGCGCGGAGCTGTTCGACCCGGTGAACGGCAGCTGGGCACCGGCGGCGCCGATGAGCTTCGGGCGCTTCGACCACACGGCGACGCTGCTCGACGGCGGGCGGGTCCTGGTCACGGGCGGCACGACGCGCTACGACGCGTTCATCGCGAGCGCGGAGCTGTTTGACCCCGTGGATGGCTCCTGGTCGAACGCGCCGGCGATGGCCGTCGGCCGCAGCGCTCATACGGCGACGCTGCTCCCACGCGGCGGCGTGCTCGTGATGGGCGGCAATGAAGGCGTCGAGACGAACGCCGAGGTCTACGACCCGACGGGCACGAGCCCGTGGTCGGAGACCGCGCCGATGCGCGACGCGCGCTGCGCGCACAGCGCGACGCTGCTGGACGATGGGCGGGTCCTGGTCGCGGGCGGCTACGGTGCCGACAACATCGACCTCAATACCGGGGAGATCTACGACCCGGAGGAAGGCACCTGGATCGGGGTGAAGGAGATGCGCGACGCGCGCTTTGCGCATACGGCGACGCTGCTGGACGACGGGCGGGTCCTGGTCACGGGCGGCTACGGGAGCAGCGCCGAGGGCGCGCTCGCGACCGCGGAGCTCTTCAACCCCATGACGCGCAGCTGGACAGCGGCAGCGCCGATGCTCGAGGCGCGCCAGGGGCACACGGCCACGCTGCTAGCCGACGGGCGGGTCCTGGTCACAGGCGGCGCCGGGGCCGACTACGTCAACCTCGCGAGCGCGGAGATCTACGATCCGGTGGAAGGCACCTGGACCGAGGCGGTGGCGATGATCGCCGCGCGCCAGGGGCACACGGCCACGCGGCTGGGCGACGGGCGGGTCGTTATCGCGGGCGGCTACGATCCCCGCGGTGACGCCCCGAGCGCGGAGATCTGGAGCCCCGACGCGCGCGGCTGGACAGCGGCAGGGCCGATGATCGCCGCGCGCCGGGCGCACACGGCGACGCTGCTGGACGATGGGCGGGTCCTGGTCGTGGGCGGCTCCCAACTTTTCGAGCTCGCGAGCGCGGAGCTGTACGATCCGGCGACCGATCGCTGGACGACACGAGCTCCCATGAGCGCCGCGCGCCAGAGCCACACGGCGACGCGGCTCCTGGACGGGCGCGTCCTGGTCGCGGGCAATACCCCTGTCGATAACCATGGCAGCGCGAGCGCGGAGGTGTACGACCTGGCCGCGGACAGCTGGTCTCCGGCAGGGACGATGTACTCCGAGCGATCTCAGCACGCGGCAACCCTGCTGCGCGGTGGCAAGGTCCTGATCACCGGCGGCATCGGCCCCGGCATCTATATCGCCAGCGCCGACCTCTATACCGCGGCTTTCTCAGGCAACCCTTGCAACACCGACGCGGACTGCGCCGGCGCCTCCTGCGTCGACGGCGTCTGCTGCGACGTCCCTTGCGCGGGCGCATGCATGGCCTGCTCCGCCGCGAGGAAGGGCGCCGGCCCCGACGGCGCGTGCGGCCCCATCCAGGCCGGCGCCGATCCGGACGACGACTGCGCCGCGGAGCCGGCCTCCTCCTGCGGCACCACCGGCCTCTGCGACGGCCGCGGCGCCTGCCAGCTGCGGGCGCAGGGCGCCCCCTGCGGCGCGGCCTCGTGCAAGGGCGCCTCCGAGCTCGTCGAGGCCCTGCTCTGCGACGGGCTCGGTGTCTGCGCCGAGGGCGACACGCGATCTTGCGCCGAGTACCGTTGCGTCACGGGCGCCTGCCTCACGGGCTGCACCTTCGACACCCAGTGCGCCGACGCGGCCTACTGCGCGGCGACCGGCGGCGACTGCCTGCCGAAGAAGCCCGTCGGCGCCCCGTGCGCCCTCCCGAAGGAGTGCCTCAGCGGGCAGTGCAGGGCCGGAGCCTGCGAGCTCGACAGCGACGAGGACGGCATCGCCGACAGCGAGGACAACTGCCCTGCTGTCCCGAACACGCTCCAGGCCAACACCGATGGTGACCTGCCGGCGGGCGATCTCCTCGGCGACGCCTGCGACGAGGACGACGACGCCGACGGCGACGGCGATACGGCGGACAACTGCCCCCTCGTCGCGAACCCCGACCAGGCCGACGTCAACCGCGATGGGGTCGGCGACGCGTGCGATTGCGACAATCCGCGCAAGCCCGACGGCAGCCCCTGCGACGACGGCAATGCCTGCACGCAGACCGATACCTGCCAGAACGGCGCCTGCGTCGGCGCCGATCCCTTCGTGTGCCCGCAGCCCGACACCTCCACCTGCAGGCGCGCCGTCTGTGCGCCGGCCACCGGCACCTGCCAGAGGCGCTACAAGCTCGACGGGGCGCCCTGTCCGGGCGGCGAGTGCATCGCCGGCGGCTGCTTGCTCGCGGAGGCCGCCAGCGGCTCCGGAGGCGGCGCGGGTGGCGAGGGCCAGGGCGGAGAGGGCGGCGGCGGCGGGGACCAGGGCGGTGGGGGCCAGGGCGGCGGGGGCCAGGGCGGCGACGCCGCCGCGAATGGCTCCGGCGGCGATGCCGGCGATGCCGGCGATGCCGGCGGCGCGCCTCCGGCGCCTGCACCGGAGGGGAGCGCCTCGCCGCGCGCGCACGGCAACGGCTGCGCCGTGGCGCGCGGCGCTGGCCCTGACGCGGGCGGCTCGTCCGTGCCCTGGCTCCTCCTCGCCGCGCTGCTCGCCGCGCGGTCCAGGGGTTTCCGCAAGGCAGGCTGATCCACGACCAGGCAGACTGATTCACCGTCGCTCGCCGGGTTCTCCCTGGTGTGCGCTTCCGGTAAGCTGCCCGCTCCTCCCCCCGGGCCCATCAAGGCGCGCGAGATGCTGAAAGACCGGCCGCGATCTTTCCGTTGCGATCCCTCGCCGCCCCGACCTACCGTCTTGCTCCGCGCATGCCGACGCCGCGCCAAGTCCTCAACCTCCTCTCCCGCAACGAGCTGCTCGCCCTCGCCGACGCGCACCGCCTGATCATCGGCGACCGGCGGGTGAAGGCGCACATCGCCGACCAGATCGAGATGACCGGGCCCCCCATGCCCGAGCTGCTTGTCGGCCTCTCCCGCGACCGCCTCGCGGAGCTCTGTCGCCTGCTTGGCTTCGACGGTGGGGGGCGCGCCAAGGCGCCCCTGATCACCCGCCTCGTTGGGTCGTCGCAGCAGGCGCTCTCCTTCGCGCCGTCCTCCCGCGGCGCCACGGTCTCACCTTCTCCCCGCCCGCCTCCCCGCGGAACGCTGTCGAACATGGACCAGGCCACGCACAACCGCATCATCTCCTTCATCTGGGGTATCGCCGACGACGTGCTCCGCGACGTCTTCGTCCGCGGAAAGTATCGCGACGTCATCCTCCCCATGTGCGTCCTGCGCCGCCTCGACGCGGTGCTGGAGCCGACCCGCAAGCAGGTCTGGGAGACCAAGGCGCTGCTCGACAAGGCACGTATCACCGAACAGAGCGCTGCGCTCACGGCCGCCTCCGGCCAGGCCTTTTACAACACCTCCCGGTTCAGCCTGCGCGATCTGAAAGGCCGCGGCAACCCGCAGCAGCTCAAGGCCGACTTCGAGGACTACCTCGACGGCTTCTCGCAGAACGTGCAGGAGATCCTGCTCAACTTCGAGTTTCGCAACGTCCTCGCTCGTCTGTCGAAGAACGACGCGCTTGGCACCCTGATCGAGAAGTTCTTCGACTTCGAGACGAACCTCAGCCCGTTCCCGGTGCTGAACGCCGACCGCACCGTGCGGCTCCCGGCCATGGACAACCACTCCATGGGTACCGTGTTCGAGGAACTGATCCGCAAGTTCAACGAGGAGAACAACGAGGAGGCCGGAGAGCACTGGACGCCCAGGGACGCGGTGCGGCTCATGACCACGCTCATGTTCCGTCCCATCGCCGACCGGGTGAAGTCTGGCTCCTACAAGCTCTACGACTGTGCCTGCGGCACGGGGGGGATGCTCACCGTCGCCGAGGAGACGCTCCAGCGCATCGCCGCCGAGCACCGCCAGGCGGTGAAGACGCACCTCTACGGCCAGGAGATCAACCCCGAGACTTACGCGATCTGCAGGGCCGACCTGCTCATGAAGGGCGAGGGAGATCAGGCCGAGCACATCATCGGCGGCGCCGAGCACTCGACGCTCTCGCACGATGCCTTCCCGGCCGAGGTGTTCGACTTCATGCTCGCCAACCCACCCTACGGGAAGAGCTGGAAAAAGGACCTGGAGCTCTTGGGCGGCAAGGACAAGATGCGCGACCCGCGCTTCAAGGTGATGCACAAGGGCGAGGAGCTGTCGCTGGTCACCCGATCGAGCGACGGGCAGCTCCTCTTCCTCGCCAACATGGCCTCGAAGATGAACCACAAATCGGCGCTGGGCAGCCGTATCGCCGAGGTCCACAACGGCTCGTCGCTGTTCACCGGCGACGCCGGGCAGGGCGAGAGCAACATCCGGCGCTGGCTGTTCGAAAACGACTGGGTGGAGGCCATCGTCGCGCTGCCGCTCAACATGTTTTACAACACCGGGATCGCGACCTACGTGTGGCTGTTGAGCAACCGGAAAGAGGCCCGACGGAAGGGCAAGGTGCAGCTCATCGATGCAAGCGGCTGGTTCAAGCCGCTGCGGAAGAACCTGGGGAAGAAGAACTGCGAGCTGTCCGAGGAGGACATCGCGCGGGTGATGGCGGCCTACGAAGCGTTCACCGAGAGCAAGCAGTCGCGGGTGTTCGACAACGAGGCGTTCGGGTACTGGAAGGTGACGGTGGAGCGGCCGTTGCGGCTCCACAGCCAGTTGACGACCAAGGCGATCGAGGGGCTGCGGTTCGCGTCGGGGGACGAGGACATCCGGAGCGTCTTGTATGACGAGCTCGGGGATGCGCTCTTCGAGGACTTCGGCAAGGTGAAGGTGGCGCTCGAGAAGCGGCTGGCGGCCTGGGGCGACGGGGACAGCGACGACGAGGGCGAGGAGGACGCACCGAAGAAGGGTCTTCCGGAAAAGAAGAAGAAGAAGCTGCTCGACCCGAAGACGTGGGAGCGCGACGGGCGGCTGGTGGAGACAGCGACGGCGCTACGGAAGACGCTCGGGGGCGGGGTGTTCGAGGATCATAACGAGTTCCGGCGGAAGGTGGATGCGGCGCTCGATAAGCTGGACAGGAGGTTCGGTGCGTCCGACCTGAAGCTGCTGCTGCGCGCGGTGAGCTTCCGGGAGGAGACGGCGCCGCCGGTGATCGCCAAGATTCATAAACCAGGAAAGGCGGCGGACCCGCTGCGGGGGCTATATGAGGCGTCGGTCGAGGGCAAGAGGTGCGTCGTCGAGTACGAGCCGGACACCGACCTCCGTGACACGGAGCAGGTGCCGCTGCTGGAGGAGGGGGGCGTCGAGGCGTTCTTGCGGCGGGAGGTGCTGCCTTATGCGCCGGACGCGTGGCTCGACGAGAGCAAGACGCAGATCGGGTATGAAGTAAGCTTCGCTCGCACGTTCTACAAACCAGCGCCGCTCCGATCACTGGACGAGATTGCAGCGGACATCCGCGCGATCGAGAAAGCGGCCGAGGGGTTGCTCGAAGGGCTCGTGAAGCGGGGCGCCGCATGATCGAGGATCTCAAGCCGTATCCCGAATACAAGAGCTCTGGAATCCTGTGGCTCTCGCGGATCCCCGCCCATTGGGAAATCTCGCGCAGCAAAAGACTGTTCTCCGCGCGCAAGGAACTCGCGTTGCCGGAAGACGTGCAGCTTTCGGCGACGCAGGCGTATGGGGTAATTCCGCAGTCGGAATTCGAGGAGAGAGTCGGCCGGCGTGTCGTGAGGATCTCCATGCACTTGGAGAAGCGTCGTCACGTTGAAAAAGACGACTTCGTCATCAGCATGAGGAGCTTTCAGGGCGGCCTGGAGCGCGCATGGGCATCAGGCGCAATTCGCTCCTCTTACGTCGTCTTGAAGTCGGAGTCTGGGGTCGACATTGGCTACTTCGCCCACCTCTTCAAGTCCGCCGGTTACATCCGCGCGCTCCAGTCAACGGCCTCTTTCATCCGAGACGGCCAGGACCTAAATTTCAGCAACTTCGCTCGTATCGATCTTCCGTTGCCACCGCTCGCCGAGCAGTTTACCATGGGCCGCTTCCTCGACCATGCAAACCGCCGCTTCGACCGTTTCATCCGGGCGAAGCGGAAGTTGATCGCGCTCCTGAACGAGCAGAAGCAGGTCATCATCCACCGCGCCGTTAGCCGTGGCCTTGCGCCACACGTTCCGATGAAGGACTCGGGGGTTCCGTGGCTGGCGGAGATTCCCGCGCATTGGGACGCATTGCGCTCGAAGTACGTCTTTCGAGAGATCGACAAGCGTTCCGCACGCGGAGAGGAGACGCATCTTTCTATGAGTCAGAAGATGGGGCTGGTTCCCAGTTCCAGTCTCTCTGAGAGACGGCTTATGTCGAAGACCTACGCCGGCGGAAAGCTTTGTGAGAGAGATGATCTCGTCCTGAATCGCCTCAAAGCCCATCTGGGCGTCTTTGCACTAGCTCCCGAGGCCGGAGTGATCAGCCCAGACTACACGGTATTTCGCCCTGTTCGGACGATTGAACCCCGGTACTTCGAGGCGGTCTACCGCACCCCGGCATGTCGAGTTGTTCTCCGACAGAAGGCGAAGGGTATCGTTCAAGGGTTCTGGCGCCTCTACACGGACGACTTCTACGACATCGGCGTCCCGGTTCCCCCTCTCGAGGAGCAACGGGCGATCGTCGAGCATCTGGAAGGCGAGCTCACGGAACTGCACTATGCTCTTTCGCAGGCAGAGCGAGAGATCTCACTGATTCGCGAATACCGCACCCGCCTCATCGCCGACGTCGTCACCGGCCAGCTCGACGTCCGCGCCGCGGCCGCCCGCCTCCCTGCCTCCGACCCAGACGAACCTGCCCCCACCGATCTCGAAGACGACGCCACCGACGACGACCTCGACGAGGACGAGCCCGAATGACCGCCCCGCTCGCCCCCATCCCTGCCGTCCTCGTCGACGAGCTGCGCCGCCTCATCGACCAGAGCCGCGCCGCCGCCGCCCGATCCATCAACAGCGAGCTCGTCTGGCTCTACTGGCAGGTCGGCCGCCGCCTTCGCGAGCACGTCGTCGGCGAGGGGCGGGCTGCGTACGGCGAGCAGGTCGTCGCCGACGTGGCCGCCGCCCTCTCGGCCGAGTACGGCCGCGGCTTCGGCAAGCGCAACCTCCACCACATGCTGCGCTTCGCCGAGGTTTTCCCCGACCCGGACATTGTGCACGCGCTGCGTGCACAGTTGAGCTGGACCCACCTCCGGGAGATCATCGCCCTCGACGACCCCCTCCAGCGCCGCTTCTACGTCGAGCTCTGCCGCCTCGAAGGCTGGAGTACCCGGACACTGCAGGAGAAGATCGCCGGCATGCTCTTCGAGCGCACCGCCATCGCGAAGCGCCCGGAGGCCGTCGTTCAAGAAGCGCTGTCCGCGCTCGGCGAGGGCGGCCGGATGACGCCCGACCTCGTCTTCCGCGATCCGTACGTCCTCGACTTCCTCGGCCTGCCCGCCTCTTTCGGCGAGCGCGAGCTGGAGGCCGCCATCCTGCGGGACCTGGAGGGTTTCCTCCTTGAACTGGGACAGGGCTTCAGCTTCATCGCGCGTCAGAAGCGGATGAGCATCGGCGCCGAGGATTTCTACCTCGACCTGCTCTTCTTCCACCGTCCGCTGCGAGCCCTCGTGGCCGTCGAGCTCAAGCTCGGCCGCTTCGACGCCCGCGACAAGGGGCAGATGGAGCTCTACCTGCGCTGGCTCGACAAGCATGAGCGCCAGCCCCACGAAAACCAGCCGCTCGGCCTCATCCTCTGCGCCGACAAGAACGAGGAGCAGATCGAGCTGCTCCAGCTCAGCGAGGGTTCGATCCGCGTGGCGAGCTACCTGACGGAGCTGCCCCCGCGCGCGCTCCTCGAGAAGAAGCTCCTGGAGGCAATCACCCACGCGCGCACGCAGCTCGGCGCCGCACCGCGGCCGATCACGAGCGGGGGTGAACCGTCGACCTGAGCCGAGGAGGAGACCGCGTGACCACCGACACCAGCGAGAAGGGCTTCGAATCGCTCATCGTCCGCGCCATGACCGGGCGGATCGACATCGTCTCGCCGACCTACCTTGCCGCCGAACCCTCCACCCCCGTTGCGGGCGGAACCGGCTGGCTCCTCGGCGATCCGAAGCACTACAACCGCGTAGCCTGCGTCGACGTCGTCCAGCTGCGCGGGTTCCTCCTCGCCACCCAGCCGAGGCTCGACGAGCCCCTCTCGCTCGGTTCGGACACGCCGACGCGCCGCCTGTTCCTCGCGCGCCTGGAGAAGGAGATCGGCAAGCGCGGGGTCGTCGACGTGCTGCGCAAGGGCATCGACCACGGCCCGCATCATATCGATCTCTTCTACGGCACTCCCTCCCCGGGCAATCGAAGGGCCGAGGAGCGCTTTTCCCGCAACCGCTTCAGCGCCACGCGCCAGCTGGCGTACAGCGACGACGAGACGCGCCGCGCGCTCGATCTCGCCCTGTTCGTCAACGGCCTACCCGTCGCCACCTTCGAGCTCAAGAACAGCCTCACCAAGCAGACTGTGGCCGATGCTGTCCAGCAGTATTGCGAGGACCGCAACCCCAGAGAGCCGCTCTTCGCCTTGAGCCGCTGCGTCGCCCACTTCGCCGTGGACGACGCCGAGGTGCGGTTCTGCACCGAGCTCAAGGGCAAGGGTTCGTGGTTCTTGCCCTTCAACCAGGGAACCAACGGGGGGGCCGGGAACCCGCCCAACCCGGACGGCTTGAAGACCGCCTACCTCTGGGAGCGCGTGCTCACCCCCGCGGGACTCACGGACATTCTCGAGAATTACGCGCAGATCGTCGAGGATCCGGATCGACGCACCGGCAAGAAGAAGCGCCAGCAGATCTTCCCTCGCTATCACCAGCTCGATGTCGTGCGGAAGCTGCTCGCCGACGTCCACGAGCACGGGGTCGGCAGGCGTTACCTGGTCCAGCACTCGGCGGGCAGCGGCAAGTCCAACTCGATCGCGTGGCTCGCCCACCAGCTCATCGCGGTGAAGAGAGGCGACAAGGACGCTTTCGACTCGATCATCGTGGTCACGGACCGCCGCATCCTCGACGAGCAGATCCAGCAGAATATCAAGCAGTTCGCCCAGGTGAGCGCCGTGGTCGGCGCCGTCACCGGCGCGGGGGGCTCGAAGACGCAGCAGCTCTCGAAATTCCTCGCGTCCGGCAAGAAGATCATCATCACCACCGTCCAGACCTTCCCCTTCCTGCTGAAGGAGATCGATGACGCTCACCGCGGCGGGCGGTTCGCGATCATCATCGACGAGGCCCATTCGAGCCAGGGAGGCAAGACGGCGACGGCGATGAGCGAGGCGCTGGCCGACGTCGCCGAGGACCCGGAGGACGTGGTCAACGACGAGCTCCAGCGGCGTATGGCCGCGCGCAAGCTGCTCACGAACGCGAGCTACTTCGCGTTCACGGCGACGCCCAAGAACAAGACCCTGGAGATGTTCGGCGAAGCGCTCCCGCCCGACGCCGAGGGCAAGATCCGGCATCGGCCCTTCCACAGCTACACGATGAAGCAGGCCGTGGCTGAGGGCTTCATCCTCGACGTCCTCGCGAGCTACACGCCGGTCAACAGCTACTACAAGCTGGTCAAGACCATCGAGGGCGACCCCGAGTTCGACGTCAACAAGGCGCGGAAGAAGCTGCGCCGATACGTGGAGAGCCACGACACCGCGATCCGCCTCAAGGCCGAGATCATGGCCGACCACTTTCACGAGCATGTGATCGCGCTCCGCAAGATCAACGGCCGGGCGCGGGCCATGGTGGTCACCAGCGGGATCGAGCGGGCCGTACAGTACTTCCACGCGTTCCAGGCCTACCTCCTCGAACGCAACCGCCCCTACCGCGCCATCGTGGCGTTCTCCGGCGAGCACGATTTCGGGGATGGCAAGGTCACCGAGACGAAGCTGAACGGTTTTCCCAGCTCGGAGATCGTCGACCGGATCCAGGAGGACCCGTATCGATTCTTGATCTGCGCCGACAAGTTCCAGACCGGCTACGACGAGCCTCTCCTCCACACCATGTACGTGGACAAGCCGCTGTCGGGCATCAAGGCCGTCCAGACGCTCTCACGCCTCAACCGCGCGCACCCCGACAAACACGACGTCTTCGTCCTCGACTTCCAGAACGACGTCGAGACCATCACCAAGGCCTTCGCCGACTATTACCGGACCACGATCCTGAGCGAGGAGACGGACCCCAACAAGCTCCACGATCTGAAGGCGGCGCTCGACGCCTGGCAGGTCTACGCGCCGGAGCAGGTCGAGGAGGTGGTCACGCTCTTCCTGAGCGGCGCGGAGCGGGACAAGCTCGATCCCATCCTCGACGCCTGCGTGGCGGTCTATCTCGAACGTCTCGACGAGGACGGGCAGGTTGACTTCAAAGGCAAGGCGAAGGCGTTCGTCCGGACCTACGAGTTCCTCGCCTCCGTGCTGCCATACTCGAACGCGGCGTGGGAGAAGCTCTCCATTCTCCTGAACTTTCTCATCCCGAAGCTGCCGGCGCCGAAGGAGGAGGACCTGTCTCGGGGGATCCTCGAATCCATCGACATGGACAGCTATCGCGTGGAGAAGCGGGCCGCGCAGAAGCTTGCCTTGCCCGACGAGGAGGGGGTCGTCGGTCCCGTGCCCGTGGCCGGCGGAGGCCACCGGCCCGAAGCGCAGATGGATCGGCTGTCGAACATCCTCAAGAGCTTCAACGAGCAGTTCGGCACCTTTTTCGGCGACGCCGATCGCCTCTTCCAGCGCCTCGTCAACGACGTCGCGCCAAAGGTGGCGGCCGATGCCGCGTACCAGAACGCCAGGCGGAATACGCCAGAGACCGCGCTGCTCGAGCTCGACAAGGCGCTCGGCAGGGAGATGCTCGGCCTGCTCAAGGACGAGACGGAAGCCTACAAGCAGTTCGTCCAGAACCCGTCCTTCAAGCGCTTCGTGACGGATCTGGTCTACCGGTTGATATCGGAGAGGTCCGACGACACGCCGCCGACGTCGCCGCGTCCTCACGGAGCTGGAGGGGCACACAGGCAGCTCGCCGAGCGCCTGGCGTTGTCGGCCGACGCCTGCGATCGGCTGGGAGCCGAGCTCCTGGCCGTGCTGGAGCGAGAGGGCCGCATCAGCTTGGCCGACACGCTCCGAACGGCTGTCGCTCGCGGGCTGACCGAAGCGGACGGTGTCGCCGCCGTCGAGCGCCTGGCCCGCCCGCAGTCCGCGGGGCTCCGCCGCTTCTACGTCGACCGATCCGGGTCGCAGCCACGCCTGGTACCACCCGATGAAGTGCGGCGACTGTTCTTGGCTTCCAGTGAAGACAGGGCCGCCCGCGCCGCGTGGGCCTCGCAGATCGAGGTCATTTGGGCTGCTGCCGAGCAAGATGTCCTGCGCGATGGAGGTGCGGCATGAAGTCGCGAGTTGCCTTCGACAGCTCCCTGGAACGCCTCTTCGGTCTGCTCGAGACGCACAACCCGAACCTCCTCGCTCTCCTGCGAGCGAAAACGGAGGGCGAGTTCATCGAGGCGACCGAAGGAGCCATTGACAGCGCGATACGCACTATCGAGAGCGGCGCCAAGCAGTACTCCAAGCTCGGCGAGCGCGGGCTGTCGTTGCTGCTAACTGATTTCCTGAACAAGTCCGGTTATCAGGCGACCGCCGAGCGGTACGTCAACGGGCATGTCGACGTCGTGATCGAGCACGCGTTTGGTCGACGATGGAAATACCTGGGCGAGTGCAAAATCCACAAGAGCTACCGGTACCACATCGACGGATGCAAGCAGGTGCTCGGGTACTGCACCGGCCGTGAGCGGCGAGTCTTTTGCTTAGATTTCTTCAACGGAGCAGGAATGTACCAGAAGCTCGCCAAGCTGCGAGAGCGGATGGATGTGGAGGAGCCGCTGGAGCAAACCGCACCCAGCCAGGGGCACGCGATCGCGGGAGCGTTCGTTACGATCCACACGCACAAGAGCAAGAGGGGGGTGGAGCTCCTGCACCTTGGGTGCTCGGTGCCAAAGCCATGACGCGCGCCGATACGGCGACGTCTTGGCCGATCCGAGCCGACGTCTCGCAGCGGCGCTATGGCGCCGCGCCCCGGCTCCGGCAGGGGCCCCGGAGCCGCGCTCGCCTTCGCTTCAGATCGCCGACTTCACGAGGCGCAGCCGCTTCTCGGCCTGTCCCCGCTCGCCGAGCCGCAGCTCCGAGGCGGCGGGCGCGCGGCGCCGCACCGGCTGGTGCAGCCTGGCGCTCGCCAGGATGGCCTCGCACAGGTCGCCGAACTCGTAGCCTGCGGCCTCCGCGATCTTCGGCAGGAGGCTTGTCTGGGTCATGCCCGGCAGCGTGTTCACCTCGAGCACGTACTCGTTCTCTCCGCCGGTCACGAGCAGATCCACCCGCACCGCGCCCGTGCACCCGAGCGCCTGGGCCGCCCGCTCCGCCAGGTTCAGGACGCCGCGGTAGCGGGTCGGCGGGAGGCGCGCCGGCATGTGGTACTCGGTCATGCCCGGCGTGTACTTGGCCTCGTAGTCATAGAGCCCCTTCTTCGGGACGATCTCGATCGCACCAAGGACCTTCCCGTCCAGGATCCCCACGTTGACCTCGGTCCCCGCCACGAACCGCTCCACGATGGCGGCGTCGTCGAACTCGAACGCCAGCGCGAGCGCCGACTTCAGCTCCTCGAGCGATCCGACCTTGGTCACGCCGAGGCTCGACCCCTCGCCGCGCGGCTTGACGATGACGGGGAACCCGAACGAGCCATGGACGGCATCGAGCTCCTCGAGGTCCTGATTCGCGCCCACAGTGTAGTAGGGAGGCGTCGGCACGTTGTGCAGCCGGAACATCTCCTTGGCCTTCAGCTTGTCCATCGCGAGGGCGCTCGCGAGCACGCTCGACCCCGTGTACGGAACCTGGGCGAGCTCCAGGACGCCTTGCACACACCCGTCCTCACCGAGACGTCCGTGCAGTGCCAGGAACGCCGCGTCGAGCCGCGCGCGCTGCAGCGTCGCGCAGAGCTCCGCGCCGAACCTGTCCCCGAGTGTGATCCGCACGACATCGTGCCCGCGGGCCTCGAGCGCCTCGGCGACGGCCGCTCCCGAGCGCAGGGACACGTCGCGCTCACCCGACGAGCCGCCCATCACGACGCCCACCCGCTTCCGGACTTGCCGTTCCACCATCGAAGAACCTCCGTCGCCTTCCCGTGCGGACACCAACACCACGTCAGCTCCTTCCAGTACAGTCCAGCTGCCGGAGAGGTGCTGCGCAAAAACCAAGCCAGCTGCTCCCAAGGCCAAAATCCGCGGCCTTGTCAGCGGAGGGCGCTATTCCTGAGCTGTGGTTGAGGAAAACCGCGCCCGCCCGCCGTGTTCACCTGCCCACGGCGTGCCGACCGCCAACCCGGTATCAAGGCCCGCGGCGGAGGTCAACTAAACGGAGCGATCGCGCCGTCGAGGGAGACGGGCGCAGCTGGGGCCATCTCGCGGCGTATTCGGGAGTCTGCGGCCACGGCGGGGCAGCTCCGCGCGCCCTCCCGTGCGGGGTGGTGCAGGCGCGTCGGGCGCTTCGCACCTCGCGAATCGATGGCGCGCAGCACCCGAGATCCGGCACACGAGATCCTCTGAAAGGCGATCGCGCTCTCGCCTGCTCGCGGCGCCGGCGGCGGCCGAGCGAGGCACTCGCCTGCAGATGACATGATAATTCTTCGCCCCTCCCCGCAAGTGGTTGCAAGCGGAAGTGACCCTCATTCCGGCGCGGGAGAGCGCTTTTCTGCTCCGCGGCCTCACACCCTTTGGTAGGCTCTCTCGGCCCATGCGGAGAACACTTGGCGCCCATGGGCCAGGTTCGATCCTGCGGAGTTCCCCGGCTCGGTTGCGGAGGACACCCTGCAGCGGCCTCGTCAAAAGACCCGTCGAGCGTGAGCTCTCGAGGTGCCAGGGTAGGGTTGCCCGCGTGCTCGTTTCCGACCTTGTCGCCACCTCCGAGCGTGTCGCCGCGCTCTCTCGCCGTGTCGAGAAGATCGGCGCGCTCGCCGCGCTCCTGCGCCGCCTCTCGCCCGCGGAGGTACAGATCGGCGTCGACTGGCTCACCGGTCGGGTGCGCCAGGGGCGGCTCGGCCTCGGGCCTTCGGTGTTCGCAGAGGCCCGCCGGGCCTCTCCTTCTGTCGCCCAGCCTGCGCTCACCCTGGGGGACGCCGACGCGGTCTTCACGGAGATCGCGCGCGCCTCGGGGCCGGCGGCCGGGGGGGAGCGCCGCGCGGCGCTGGCGGGGCTGTTCGCGCGCGCCACCGATCTCGAGCGCGACTTCTTCGCGCGGCTCCTCGCCGGCGAGCTCCGCCAGGAGAGGCTCGAGCCGGTCATGGTCGACGCGGTGGCGCGCGCGGCGCGGGTGCCGCCGGCCTCGCTGCGGCGCGCGGTGATGCTCGCCGGCGACGCGGCGGACGTGGCCAAGGCCGCGCTCCTCGAGGGGGCGCTCGGCCTCCAGCGCTTCTCGCTGCAGCTGCTCCGCCCCGTGCAGCCGATGCTGGCGCAGTCGGCCGATGACGTCGCGACGGCGCTGAGCGAGCTCCGCGCGATGGCGCTGGAGTGGAAGCTCGACGGCGTGCGCGTGCAGGCGCACAAGGCCGGCGACGAGGTGCGCGTCTTCAGCCGCGGCCTCGGCCCGGTCACGAAGGCGGTCCCCGAGATTGTCGAGATCGTCCGGGCGCTCCCGGTCCGCTCGGTCGTGCTCGACGGCGAGGCGCTCGCCTTTCGCCCGGACGGCGCGCTGCACCCGTTCCAGGTCACGATGCGCCGCTTCGGCCGCGCGCACGACGCGGCCGCGCTGCGCGCCGAGCTGCCGCTGCGCGCCCTGTTCTTCGACGTGCTGCACCTCGACGGCGAGGATCTGCTCGACCGGCCCGGCAGCGAGCGCACGGCCGCGCTCCGGCAGGTGCTCGACCGGTCGCTGCGTGTCCCGCGCATCGAGCTGCCGACGGCGGCCGAGGCCGAGGCGTTCTTCGCCGACGCGCTCGCCCGCGGCCATGAGGGCGTGATCGCCAAGTCGCTCGCCGCGCCCTACGAGGCGGGGCGGCGCCGCGGCTCATGGCTCAAGGTGAAGCGGGCGCGCACCCTCGACCTGGTGGTGCTCGCGGCCGACTGGGGAACCGGCCGGCGCCGGGGGCTGCTCAGCAACCTGCACCTCGGGGCGCGCGATCCCGGCGCGGGAGGCTTCGTCCTGCTCGGCAAGACGTTCAAGGGCATGACCGACGAGGTGCTCGCGCGGCAGACGCAGCGGCTGCTGGAGCTCGAGATCGGCCGCGACGCAGACACGGTGTACGTGCGGCCGGTGGTCGTCGTCGAGGTCGCCTTTGACGGCGTGCAGGCGAGTCCGCGGTACCCCGGGGGGGTCGCGCTGCGGTCTGCGCGGGTGAAGAGGTACCGGCCTGACAAGGCTGCAGGGGAGGTCAGCACGATGGATGAGGTGCGGGCGCTCCATGCGGGTGCGCTCGCGCGCGAGGCGGCCGAGAAGGGGCAGGCGGAGGGTGGAGGAGAGGAGTTGGGGGACGGATGACGCTCGGGGCGAGCCGTCCGTCTCAGAGCGGCAGGCGCGCGAGGAGGAAGCCGAGCCAGCCCTCACTCTTCTGTGCCTCGGTGAGGCTCATCACGGTCATCAGGTGTCCTGTCGCGTCAGTACCCGGCGCCTCCCGGGAACCGCGCCTCCCGTCGTTTCCGGGGGCTCTCGATCGTCTGCGGGCGAGGTTCGCCCTTGCTGCTATTGAAGCGCGCCGCGCGAGGGCGGGTCGTCGAAGCAAGCTCCGTCGAGATCGGTCGACAGCGCCGCGAGCGGCGTCCCGCTGCTCACGGCGGGGCTGTCCGGCTTGAGGTGATAATCCCCACCGGCGACGTCGACGAACCCCGGATCGATCCCTGCCATCGAGCCGTCGTCCGTGAGCGGCAACCCGACCGGACTCGACGCCTCCGGATCGTCGGCCGCGTACCACAGGTTCGTGTGCAATGAATTCGTCGCCAGCGTCGGGAACGACGGGGGATAATACTCCGTCGCCCCGACGTCGCTGCGGCGATAGTACGTGATGTTGTTGACGAAGCGATTGTCCGCCGTCGCCCGAACCCTGGGGTTTCCGCCCACGCCTCCCGACCCGGGAAAGTACGACAGCAGGCTGTGGTTCGGGAACACGATGGTGTTGTTGGCGACCAGGCACCCCACACAGCCGTTGAAAGAGACCGCCACGCCGGGCGCCACGATCAGGTTTCCGAGCACGCGTACGTCCTGCACCTCGATGATGTCGGCCCCCGGCGCGACCGGCGGGCGAAACGCCTCGGGCGACACGATCGTGCCGAGCCGGACCCCGTAGGCCCCGACGATATCGAAGATGCGATTGTTGCGGATCTCGACGTCCGAGCTGCCGCCCCCGATCACGACGCCCTTGCCGAGCGCATTGCCGGCGACCACGCCGCGGTGCGAACCCATGATCTCGAGCCCTTCAGTCTTGTCCAGGTCCATGAACTCGCTGTCCAGCAGCCAGAAGTCGTGGAGTCCGGCCAAGCGCACAGCCTTGGCGGAATACGTGTAGATGCCGCGTACGGACACGCGCTCGACAGCGACGAATTGCGTCGCTGTCGGATCGGCGTATGCCTCGCCGTCATCGACGATGAGCGCGGGGACATCTCTGGTGGGCAAGGTCTGGGTGATCTCGAGGTCGTGCATCACCACGTGGCGCAGCCGCGAGAAGTGCAGGACCGGGTCCCCACCGACGAATACCGGCCGCTCCTCCCCCGGTGCACCGCCGATCCAGATCGGCGCCTCGGCGGTGCCGGCGACGTCGCTGATCTGCTCGGGCTCGTACGTGCCGGCGTGGATCCGCACCGCCGTCCCCGGAGTCGCCGCGCTCACGGCCGCGGCGAGGGTCGAGCACGGTGCCTCCTCCGTCCCGCACCCCGCGGCGTCCGTCCCGCCGGGCGCCACGTGGAGGAACACCACCGGCTGCTTGCCGGCCGCGAAGTGGGGTAGGTTCGCGCAATCCACCGGCTCGCCGGACGGCTCTCCTCCACCGCCGCCATCCGAGCCGCCGCCCTGCCCTGGACCGCCGCCCTGCCCTGGACCGCCGCCCTGCCCTGGACCGCCGCCCTGCCCTGGACCACCGCCCTGCCCTGGACCGCCGCCCTGCCCTGGACCACCGCCCTGCCCTGGACCGCCGCCCTGCCCCGGGCCGCCGCCCCAACCCCCCACGCCGTCACCGCCGGATCCGCCCGATCCAGCGCCATAAGCGCCGCTCGAATTGACGGCCGGATCGGCCTCACGGCTCTCACCGCATCCGGCGAGGATGATGGCAGGGGCAAGGATCAACAGGACAGAAGCGATAATGCGCATGGCGTGACCTCCGCGCAGCAGGCTACGTCCCCGCCCGAGGATCGCCCCTTAATCCCATCTTAAAGCGATTCGCGCGCTCCTTCGCGCGGCGCCATCGCCCTTGCTCTCTCATCCATTTCGCAGGCCCGCGGAGAGGGTGTTCGCGGGGAGGGGTGGGGGATGGGCCGATGTCTCCGTCGAGTTCGGAAACATTGCCTCCTTGTCGGGGTATGCGCCCCTCCGGACAGAAGGGCGGATGATCGACAAGTATCGGTCCCCCCTGGGCTCTCTGGCCAGAGGGGAGATCGCGGTGCTCCCGTCGCGAAGGCGCACCATGGATCCCACGGAGGCAGGCGCACGAGGGGGAAGCGTTGAGGAGGGCGCTGAGGCGGCACAGGAGGGGCGGCGGGGCCGCGCAGTGTATGAGCGGAGCCCTGGTAACACTTCAGACCGGGAGCGGCGGGCGACGGGGGCCGGAGGAGAGGAGGGGGCGGGGGATGGATGAGGCTCGGGGCGAGCTGTCCGTCTCAGAGCGGCAGGCGCACGAGGAGGATGCTGTTCAAGCCTAGGGCCTTGTGGGTGCCGAAGGCGGTCTGTGGGGCGTCGCTGTTGTTGAAGTTACTCACGATCGACAAGTCTCCTTTCGCGTCGAGCGCGGAGGCGGCGCGGCCGAAGGACGCGTCCATTGTGCCGAGCTCGACGAGCCGCCGCCGCGCGACGAACGCCCCGGTGCCTGGCTCGTAGGTGGCGACGTAGGTTCCCGGCTCGTCCAGCGAGCCGCCGCCGAGATCGGTGGGCGCGCTGAACGAGGCGATGAGCGCGAGCCGGCCGTCGGGCGCGAACGAGAGGCTGGTCGAGCCGACCTCGTTGGCCGGAGCCGGAAACGCCTTCGCCCACCGGATCGCGCCGTCCTCGCCGGCGAGCTTCGTGAGGAAGGCGCCGGCCGTGCCGTGGCTCGGCGGGCGCCCGCCGGGGGCGGCGCCCTGTGCGAGCTGGCCGGCGATCAGAACGTCGCCGTGCTCGTCCACGCTCAGCGCCTGCGCCAGGTTGCCGCTGCCCGACCCGATGTCCTGGGATGCACTGACGCGCCTCAACCAGAGGTGGGCGCCGTCCTTCCCCGAGTACTTCGCCACCCAGACCAGACCGCCCGTCACCCCGTCAGAAGTCCCGCCGGTGATATCGTCGTCGGAGTAAGTCCCTGCGACGAGGATATCGCCGCGGACGTCCACGGCCACCCCGCCGATCGGGGGCGGGACCACAATCTTGGCGGCGTGATGCAGGTTTCCCGCGTCCGTGGCGAAGCGGGTCGTCCCGTCGGCGGCGAGCTTGACGAGGGTGAGGCGGTTTTCGGATTCGGCGGCGACGACGACGGCGTTTTCGGGACCGACGGCCACGAAGCCTCCGTGGGAGGAGCCGCTGTCGCCCGGGCGATGCACCCAGCGCGTGGCGCCGTCCCGATCGAGCGCGAGGACGAACATGCCGGATGAGGCGACGTCCGGGTCGTGTGGTTCCGGATCTTCCTGGCCGAAGTCTCCGGCGTCGAACGGACCTCCCGAGTAGTCGCCGACGACGGCGATGCCGTCGTTTCCGTCGATCGCGACCCCCGTGGCCGTCATCAGCTTGCCGCCGAAGCGCCGGGCCCAGCGCAGGGCGCCGTCGTCTGCATACTTGACGACGAAGAGGTCCTTGAACCCGATGAGCGGCGTGGGGCCCGCGCCGAAGTCGACCCCTCCCAGGGCGCTGCCAGCCAGGACGACGTTTGCCCCGCCATCGAGCGCGAGGGCCGCGGCAGACAGACTACGGGGTCCAATGATTTGCCGGTACCAGGCCCCCGCTGGCAGCGATCCCCCGGCGCCCTCGCCGCCATCGGCGCCGCCACCGCCATCGGCGCCCCAGCCGGGGCCAGCGCCTCCGCCTCCCTCGCCGCCATCGGCGCCGCCACCGCCATCGGCGCCCCAGCCGGGGCCAGCGCCTCCGCCTCCCTCGCCGGGACCAGCACCTCCACCGCCCTCGCCGGGGCCAGCGCCTCCGCCGCCCTCGGCGCCCCAGCCGGGGCCAGCGCCCCCGCCACCCTCGGCGCCCCCGCCGTATCCGGCGCCCCCGCCGGGGCCAGTGCCCCCGGCGCCTCCGCCGCCCTCGCCGGGGCCAGCGCCCCCGGCGCCTCCGCCCGCCACGCCGTCGCCGCCGGATCCTCCGGATCCCGCGCTGCTAGCGCTGCTCGATGCGGCGGCCGGCTCGGGCACACGGCTCTCACCGCATCCGGCGAGGGGGATGGTAGGGACAAGGATCAACAGAGCAGAAGCGATGATGCGCATGGCGTGACCTCCGCCGAACAGGCTAGGTCGCCGCCCGAGGACCGCCCCTTAATCCCCTCTTAAACCGACTCGCGCGCTCCCTGCCGCGGCCGGACGAGAGGAGGCGGAGATGGACGATGACGCTCGGGGAGAGCCGTCCGTCTCAGAGCGGCAGGTGCGCGAGGAGGATGTCGGTCCAGCCTTTGCTCTTCAGGGTGCCGAAGCCGGTCTGTAGCTCGCGGTAGAAGTTCGCCACCATCGACAGGTGTCCTTTCGCGTCGAGCACGAAGACGGGGTCGACAGCCTCCGTGTTCTCGCTGCCGAGCGAGACGAGCCGCCGCTGCGCGACGAGCGCGCCGGTGTCTGGCTCGTAGGTGGCGGCGTAGGTTCCCAGCTCGTCCAACGCGCCGCCGCCGAGGTCGGGGGGCGCGCCGAACGAGGCGACGATGAGCGCGACCCGGCCGTCGGGCGCGAACGAGAGGCTTGCCGAGCGGACCCCGAACGTCGGGAACGCCCTTGCCCACCGGATCGCGCCGTCCTCGCCGGCGAGCTTCATGACGAACGCGCCGCGTAAGACATCGTCGATGGATCCCTCGCCGAGGTCGACGCCCTGCGCGAACTGACCGGCGACCAGCACGTCGCCGTGCTCGTCTACGATCAGCGCCTTCGCCATATCGCCGCCGCTAGAACCCAGGTCCCTGGGTTTGCCGAAGTGCCTCGACCAGAGGTGGGCGCCGTCCTCCCCAGAGTACTTCGCCACCCAGGCCTGATTGCCTTTCAGCCCGAGGGTGGCGCCCCCGCCGAGGTCGGCGTCGCCGGTGAAGTCGCCGGCGACGAAGATGTCGCCGTGGAGGTCCACGGCCAGCCCGCCGATCGGGGCCCACAACGGGGCGAGTCCAGACAGGTGTCCCACGTCCGTCGTGAAGCGGGTCGTCCCGTCGGCGGAGAACCTGGCGAGGGTGAGGCGGCCCGCGGACTGGGCGGCCACGAAGACGTCGTTTCCGGGACCGACGGTCACGCGGCCTCCCTGGTCGATGCCGCCGCCGCCCAGGCGGTGCATCCAGCGCGGGCTGCCGTCCCGATCGAGCGCGAGGACGAAGATGTCGGACGAGGGGACCCCCGCGACCTCCGGGTCGTCTACATCCGGCGCTTCCAGGACGAGGTCACCGGCTTCGAGAGGACCCTCCGCGTAGTGGCCGACGACGGCGATGCCGTCGTTTCGGTCGACGGCGACCCCCGTGACCATCGCCTGGTAGCCGCGGAAGCGCCGGACCCAGCGCAGGGCGCCGTCGTCTGCATACGTGGCGACGAAGGGGTCCTCGAAGCCGACGAGCGGCGTGGCGCCCGCGCCGAAGTCGGCCGTTCCCATCGAGCTGCCAGCCAGGACGACGTTTGCTTCGCTATCGATCGCGAGGGCCATGGCCCACTCGCCATCGGGGCTCGAGATCTGCCGATACCAGGCGTCTGCTGGCAGCGATCCCCAGCCGCCGTCCGGGGCGCCGCCCTCACCCGTGCTGCCGCCCTCACCTGGGCCGCCGCCCTCACCTGGGCCGCCGCCCTCACCTGGGCCGCCGCCCTCACCTGGGCCGCCGCCCTCACCTGGGCCGCCGCCCTCACCCGTGCTGCCGCCCCAACCGGGGCCGCCGCCCTCACCCGTGCTGCCGCCCCAACCGGGGCCACCGCCCTCACCCGTGCTGCCGGCCCCCACTCCATCGCCGCCGAAACCTCCTGATCCCGCGCTGGTAGCGCTGCTCGATGCGGCGGCCGGCTCGGGCTCACTGCATCCGGCGAGGGGAATGGCAGGGACAAGGATCAGCAGAGCAGAAGCAATGATGCGCATGGCGTGACCTCCGCCTCACAGGCTAGGTCCCCGCCGCAGGACCACCCCTTAATCCCCTCTTAAACCGACTCGCGCGCCCTCCCGCGGCGCCCCCGCCCTCGCTCTCCCAGCCATTCCGCAGGCGGCTGGCGAGCAGCCCCCTACCGCCGCTTCCCCCCGCCCCCGCCGTCCCCCTCGTCCGTCTCCCCCGTGCGCGGATCGCCCCCTCCCCCCGCGGCCGGCTCCACCGCGACGTAGTGGACCGGCAGCGCCGGATCCAGCGAGTACCCCTCTGCGTCTCTCCGGAGCCACGGCTTCATCCCGAGCTTCCGCAGCTGGTTCATCGCCACGTAGATCCGGTTCGCCGCCGCGCCCGGCAAGATCCGCTCGCCGGGCCACCCCGCCTCCTTCAGCGCGGCCAGGGAGAGCCCTCGGCCGGGCGCAGACCGCTGCTGCTCGGCCAGCGCGTGCAGCAGGCGCCGCGCCGCGTGGCGCTCGCGCAGGTCGTGCCAGCCGCCGCCCGGCGGGCGGACGAAGCGCGCCCCCTCGGTCAGGAGGAGCTCGCCCTCCGCCCGCGCCTCGGGCAGGCCGCCCAGCGCCGCCAGGCTGCGCTCCAGGATCCGGAGCAGCAGCCGCACGTCGTCGGATCGGCTCGCGCTCGACGGCGATCCCTCCCGGGCGCGCCCGATCCTGCGCCGCGCCGCGCCCGCGTGCGCCGCCGCCTCCTCCCCCCGCCCCGCGCGGCGCGCCGCCTGGGCGAGCGCGAGGTCGACGAAGCCGGACGCCACCCGCGCGAGCTCCACGTCGGGCTCGTCCCCGAGCTGCGCGAGCAGCCGCTCCGCGGGCTCGATCGCGCGCCGCGCCTCCTCCACCTCGCCGACCGACGCGAGCGCCGCCCCGAGGCGGCAGAGGGCGATCCCCTCGGAGCGGCGGTCCCCGACCTCGCGGAGCAGCCCCACCGCGCGGCCGTGGCACGCGCGCGCATCGGCGAGGCGCCCCTCCTCGTGGTGGAGCGCGCCGAGGTTGCCGAGCGTGATCGCGAGCAGCCGGAGATCGCCCACCTCGCCGAGGATCGCGGCGGCGCGCTCGTAGCGCCGCCGCGCCTGCGCGGGCGCCCCGCGCTCCTGCTCGAGCAGGCCGGCGTTCGTCGAGAAGATGCCCTCCATCCGGCCGTCGCCGATCTCCGCCGCGATCGCGATCGCCTGCTCGTAGTAGGCGGCGGCCTCGCCCTCGCGGCGCTCGTCGTGGTGGAGCGCGCCGAGGTTGCCGAGCACCCGCCCCTCGGCGCGGCGGTCGCCGAGGGCGCGGTGGAGCGCGAGCGCCTGCGCGTAGTGGTCGCGCGCGCGCTCCATGTCGCGCCGGCCGTGGTGGAGCACGCCGAGGTCCGCGAGGATCCCCGAGAGGAGCGCCTCTGCGCCGAGCGCCGCCGCCTGCGCGCGGGCGCGCTCGAGGTCCTCGAGCGCGGCCTCCGCCTGCCCTCGGAGCCGCCGCGCGCGCCCCCGCGCCGCGAGCGCGCGGGCCACCACGCGCGGATCGGCCGCGAGCGCCTCGGCCGCCGCGAGCGCGCGGTCGAGCAGCTCGAGCTGCGCCCCGAACGGCCCGCGGGTGCTGAGCACGGGCTCGATGGCGCAGAGCGCCCGCAGCGCGCGCTCGGCCGCCGCCTCGGAGCCGGCGCGAGGCGCCGTCGCCAGGGCGAGCGCGCCCTCGGCGACGGCGAGCAGCTCCTCCAGATCGCCGGCGATGCGGTTGAGCGCGTCGAGCGCGCCGCGCCGCTCGAAGTCCGCGGCCGCCGCCTCGCCCGCGGCCAGGTAGAACGCCGCGTGCCGCTCGATCGCGGCCTCGCGCTCCCCGCGCTCGGCGAGCTTCTCGGCGGCGAGCTCTCGCACCACCTCGTAGAGCGCGAAGCGCGTCGCCCCGTCGCTCCTCGGGGGCGCCGCGCGGAGCAGCGACTTGTCGCGCAGCGCCTCGATCCGATCGATCGCGGCGGCGTCAGGCTCCGCGAGGACGGCGGCGGCCGCCGCGAGCGTGAACGGCCCGTGGAAGGCGGAGCAGCAGGCGAGCGCCCGTCGCTCGCGGTCGTCGAGGAGGTCCCACGACCACTCGATCGCGCCGCGCAGCGTCGCCTGCCGCGCCTCCCTGCCGCGCGCCGCGCCCGCCAGCAGATCGAGCCGGCTCCCGAGCCGCGCGAGCAGGCCGCGCACGCCGAGCACGCCCTCGCGCGCCGCCGCGAGCTCGATCGCGAGCGGGATGCCCTCGAGCCGCCGCACCAGCGCGGCGACGTCGGCGAGGTGCTCGTCGCCGGGCGGCGGCGGCGGTGCGGCAGCGCGGTGGGCCGCGGCGCGATCGAGGAAGAGCGCCACGGCCGCGCTGCGCTCGGTCGAGCCCTCCGCGGGGAGGCCGAGAGGGCCGAGCTCGTAGCTGATCTCCCCTGCCAGGCGGGTGCGCTCGCGCGACGTCGCGAGGAAGCGGAGCTCGGGCGCCGCGCGCACCCACGCGTCGAGGGCCGGCGCGGCCTGCTCGAGCACGTGCTCCAGGTTGTCGAGCACGAGCAGCGCCGGCCCCTCGGTCGCGAGGGCGCGGCCGATCCGCTCGACGAGCGTCGCTTCCCGGCGCCCTGCCGCGACCTGCGCTCCGATCGCGCGCGCGACCGCGCCGCAGACGGCGCGCAGGTCGCGGCAGGCGGTGAGCTCGCAGAGCCACACGGCCTCGCCGGCCTGCGCCTCGGCCCACCGGCTGGCGAGCTCCAGGGCGAGGCGTGTCTTGCCCATGCCGGCCGGGCCCCAGAGGGTGACGAGCCGTTCGCCGCGCCGGAGCAGCTCGGCGATCGCGACGAGCTCGCCGTCCCGGCCGATGAAGCGCGACGCGGGCAGGGCAAGGTGCCGCCTCCGCGGCCGAGCTGCGTCCGCCATGCGCCGACCTTCGATCGGACGGGGGCTGGATTCAACGCCGGAGCGGGCGGACGGCGGGGCTGCGGCGGGACGGGCGCGGTGGGACGGCGGAGACGCGGTGGGGCGGCGGAGATGCGGCGCGACGGCGGAGATAGGGCGGGACGGCGGAGATGCGGCGGGGGCTCAGGGTCGCACGAGCGGGGTCACGAGCAGCTTCTTCCGTGCGCCGCTGAGCTCGACCTGCACCTCGATCCCGCGCCGATCGAGCACCGACAGCGGGCGGATCGGCGTCACCTGGGCATAGAGATCGCCGGCGCCGCACCAGGTGCCCTGGAGCGCGGGCGCGTCGGTGTCGTCGGGCGTGAAGACGACGGCGCCGGTGCGGCAGCCGCCGTCGACCGCCGCGTAGAGGCCCTCGATGCGGTCGAGCGCCGCGGGGCGCGCGCGAAAGGCGAGCTCCGCGCCCTCCGGCGTGCGCAGCCGGCCGGACTCGCCGCCCGGATCGGCGGTGGCCATCCACCCGTCGCTCTCGAGCGAGAACGCGCCGCTCGGGTCCTCGGCTCCCTCGAACCACCGGGTCATGATCGCGTAGCTGCTCACGCCGCCGCAGACGTAGAGCGTGACCGTGCCCTCGCCGCGCACGAGGGCGAGCACGGCGTCCGTGCCGTCGACCGTGCCGACCGAGATCTCGGGCGGCGGGGCCTCCGGGTCTGCCGCGCACCCCGCGCAGAGCACGGCGCCGAGCACCCCGGCGGCGCGCGCGAGCGCGCGAGCGCTCTTCATGGAGAAAACGATCCCACCGGAGCGATGAAAAAAGCGCATGGGGTCTTATTTTAGTCGAGACCCGGGGCGGAGGGAGCGGCAGTTCCGTGCCATGAGCAAATGGGAGTCCGTGAGCGCTACGCCCCCCCGTCCGGCGGAACATCGCCGGACAGCCCCTTTCGTCGCGCGGCTCGGACCGCCGCGAGCCAGTGCACCTTGGCCGGGTCGCTGTCCCACGGCGGGGCTTCCCGGTAGAGCGAGTCCCAGAATTCGCGCGCTGCCGCCTCGGCGGTCGCGAGCTCGCTCTCGCCTTCGGGCGCGTCCTCGACGGCATCCACGAGAGCACGCCATGGGTCCGAGTCGTAGCCTCTCAGGTTCGGCCACGGCCTTGCGGGCTCTCCGTCGAAGAGCCCATCGCTGCTCTGGAGATAGCCCTCGTACGCGCTCTGGGCCACGGCGTCTCGCCGGCGACGGTTGACCTCGTTCACGCAGGAGTGGCGGTAGGACTCGGCCCATTCGCGGTCCTCCTCCGGCACGTCCTCTCGCCAGGCGCTCGCATAGAGCTCGCGCAGCTCCTGCAGGAGCACCGCCGACTCCTTGAGAACCGTCGTGTGACGCAACGCGTCCGCGAGGGCTCGGTTGCGCGCCGCGCTCGGTCCGGGGAGAGGAGGCACCCTAAACGTCCAGGAGCGCGCAACATCCACCATCGGGCGGATGGGCCTCGTCATGGAGCTCGGGAGCCCGCGGCGCCCACGCCGAAACCCCCTCCGAAAGGCGCGGAGCGCCGAGGGCCGGTCCACCTCGGGGGCGTCGTCGACCGTCAGCGCCCGCCAGACGGACGTCCGGTGGAGGCGCGCTGTCGGATCGCCCGTCGCGCCCTCGCCCTCGCCCGCGACCGTCTGCTCGAAGTCCACGACGAAGGTAAAAAACGCGCTCTTGACGGCTTCGAGCAGCATCGGCCACGGCGGAGCGGGCTCCTTGTCGAACCTGCCCGTGAGGCTCTGGGGAGAGCCCGCGTCCACCCTCGGGCGGATGGCCTCGGGCCGCGAATCGTCGACCCACCTCCCGAATTTCTCGCGATGCGCCTCGGCCCATGCGCGGTCCGCCTCGGGCAGGTCGTCGTGCCATGCTTCGGCGCACAGCCTGCCCAGGGTCTCGAGGTCCATGTTCCGACCCAGGGCATCCTGGGGCGAAAATAGGTGACTCGCCGTGCCCGCCTCGACCTCGATGCGCCGCATGAGGTACCGCACGCGCGACGTTTTGAGCTTCATGGATGATCCCCTGGCTCACCGCCCGTCGGGTCGGTGGGTTGCTCGCCCGGAAGGTCCGTCGGCCGAGGTGGGCACCCCCAGCCTGGCCCCGCGCCGAGCGGACAGAGGAGCGGGACGAGCTGAGGGGCAGCAAATCCCGGAGGCGGCGCCGGGAGCGAGATCAGCCAGTCGATCAGCTCGTCGAGTGTGATCGATCTGGGGTTCGTCAGGTTGGACGGCACCTTCTCCGGCTCGTAACGAAAATCCCACACGAACCTGCACTCGACGTGCGTCACGCCCGGCACCTGCTCCTCGTGCAGGATCTTGAGATTCATGGCCGCATTGCCCCTGCCTTGAAATTCGTCGGCACACATCGTGTAGGTCACGGGGATATTTCCTCCTTCAAGGAGACACTGGATCAAGTCCTCGACGGTGTACGTCGGCTCCTGGTCGTTCCAGCCGCTCCAGGTGCCGCCGGCCTTCAACCGGCACTGGAGCTTGCCCACCTGATCGTGTTCGTCCTTGTAGGTCAGCAGCCAGCTCAGCGCATTGGTGTTCATTTTCGTTTTCTGCAAGCGCGATAGCGTCGCGGCCGGAAGCGTCGAGATCCGTCGTCTCAGCTCGTCGCGATCGTCGGGATCCACGATCGAGCAGCCAAGGGCGATCACGGTGACCGCGGCGGCCGCCATGGCCTTCAGGAGCAGCTTCATGCGCGCAGGATTCCATGGACAGGCGGTGAGCATCAAGCCATCCGCGCACCCAGTCCCCGCGCCGTGCCTTCCCGATGCGTACCTGGGGGCGTCGCTGTTCCTGAGCGAGTTCGCACGGGCGCGAGAGAGGACCGCGCTTCATCCCCGCGCCAGAGCGGCGCCACCGCCCCAAACCCGACACTGACGCCTGGGACGATATCACCAGAGGTCGGTGGGATGAAAAATGCCTGTGGGGTCATATTTTAGTCGAGACCCGGGGCGGAGGGAGCCGGAGTTCCGCGGTGGACGGCGCCGAGTGCGTGGTGCCCTCTCAACCCAGGTCGAGCGGCGCGAGCGTTCGCGGAGCCGCGCTCGAAGGAGCGGCGCAACTCTGCGCTGCTGGTGAAGGGCGGCTCGGGCGGGCGTCCCCGACCCGGCGATGTTCGGCCAATTGTTCGGCACCGTCACTGCCACTTCTTCGAAGGCGAAGCCCCGGCCAGTGGCGCCGCTTGGGCGCCGGTCACCGTCCTCCAGGTGGTCCGTCGCGGCTTGACCGGCGGCGGCGACCGCTGGTAAGGTCGGCCACCGTCTGCGGGTACGTGGATCGGTGAATCAGGGGAAAACCGATGAACCATCGGCGCGGCGTTCTGCTCGTCGTGTTTGCCTGCGGCTGCTCCATCGTGGGTCCCAGCGATCGCGACGAGCTGAGAGACCGGATCGCGACAATGCCATTCGATCGGACGGGCGGCCAATCCGGAGATTGGCCGTGAAGTGGTGGTCGAACTTCCCACCGGGAGGGGTTCAACTGCGCGAAGCAGTCTTCGGACACGGCCTCTTTACAACCAAAGACCCCAAGTCATGGAACTGGGACCTCGAGAATCTGGGCAGGCATTGCGCCGAAGCGTGGCGAGACGACTTGCTGGAGGAGGACCGCATATGGGCAGAGCGGCACCGCAAGAAGTTCAGACAGTGGATTGACGATTCGCGCCCCCCGGGCGTTGGCCAAGGGAACGCAGGCGCTCTCCCGAGCCGCCACGGACGCTTCGACGGACATCCGGCTCCACCTTGGCCGATGCTGCTGGAAGCCGTCCAGAGCGCATTCTTTTTCATGCTCGAGGCCTTCAAGGAAGAGCACGGGGACACAAGCGAGCTCGCTCCGATTGATCCCACCTCTCGCCTCCACGGGACCTATTTCTGGCGAACGCTGACGTCCGACGATACGGCCGCGGAGATCCGGGCCCAGGCGCTCCGCGCCTTTCGGAGGGGATTTCGGATCGGCCGCCGCGGAAAACCGAGGACGTTGACGCGGCCCATCCCGCCGATGCTGACGTCACCTCGTTACTGGGGCGGACCCGGATTTCCTGAGTTCCCCGGACCGACCGCCGCGCGCGAGCGCGCAATCCAGGCACTGCCGTTTCCGGCGACTCGGGAGGAGCTTACGGCGCGCGAGGAGGAACTGCGCACGCTGTATGCGACCGCATGGAGAGACGATGTGCCGGAGGAGGACCGCATCTGGGCCGCAGCGTTCCGCAACGCGTGCACGATGTCGGTCAACAGTCCCCGGCGAAACGCCCTCGCGCAAAGCGCCTACGAAGGCTATCTCCGGAGCAGCGATGGACGCTTCGGTGGGGAGCCTGCTCGGCCGTGGCCGAGCCTGTGGCACCTCGCCTCGGAACCATGGCGTTCGTTCGTGGACCGCGTCGAGGAGGCGCCCGAAGGCGAGAGCGAGCAGGCGACGACCGAGGCGGCCGTATGGGAATACTGGGACACGCTCTACCAGGAGGCCCCCCCATGGGACAGCGACCCCGACCAATCGCACTGGCTCGCAGCGGTCCGCGCCGCTCGAAGGAAGGCGCAGGCCGACGATGGTCCGCCGGCGATGGACAGGTAGCGCTCGGAGGGGGTCGCGCGCCGGGCTCGTCGCGCTGTCGCTCCTGCCCGCGGTAGCGCGGGCGGAAGAGAGCGCGCCGCCGCGCTGGGAGATCGACGTCAAGGCGACCTACGTCGTGCTGGGGTCGCGTGCCACGCGCGCGACGGGCGGCATCATGCCGTCGGTCACCGGCTTGCGCCGATGGCCCGTCCGCAACGCCGTGGACATCGGCATCGGCGCCGACGTGGGCCTCTTCGGTCTGGGCGGCGACGCGCGCTGGCTCGGCGTGCTGACCGGCCCCACCGCGGCCGTCCGGGGCAGGCCGTTCCGTGCGCCGGTGTCCTTCGAGCTCGCGGCGCGGCTCGACTTCGGGCGCATCCCTGTGTGCAACGCATGGGGGTTGTGCCTGCGGCATCTTGGATTCTTCCCGGCCATGGAGGCCGGCGCGGCCTATCTGTCGACGCAGCATGTGGCGATCGTGGCGACGTGCGGTGTCCGCTTCATCCGCACGCTCGCGTGGTCTGGTGTCAGCGTGGAGCCAGCAGCGGCAGGTCGGATCTTCTGGTAGGTATGACCTTGACGGGCGTAGAGCCCACCGACCCCACGTGCGGTCGACCCGGAGATTGCTCATGAACCCTTCGCTGGGGGAGACGAAGCCCTTCGTGACTCGAGTCGTGCGCGAGGCGGCGCTCGGACACGCGCTGTTCTCGACCAAGGATCCCGAACGATGGAGGTCGCGCTCGGAGGATCTGGGCAAGCTGTGCGCCGAAGTGTGGTACGACGATCTGCCCGAGAGGGACCGCGCATGGGCGGCGGCGCACCGCGAGAGCTTCAGGAAGTGGGTCGACGATCAGGGACCGAACGGCACAGAGCCGGGAGCCAGCGAAAGCGCTCTCCGGGGCAGCCAGGGGCACATTCCCCGGACGTTCACCCCGCCGTGGCCGATGCTGCTCGCCGCCGTCGAGAGCGCGTTCCTCGCCTTCGTCAATGCGTTCGACGAGACGCCTGCCAGCGACGGTGAACAGGCCCCGGCCGCGGCAGCCTCGCGCCTTCAGCGTACCTACCTCTGGCGGACCCTTGCTTCCGACGACACGGCCGAGCAGCACCGGCCCGGGATGCTCCGCGCCTTCCAGCGGGGTTTTCGGCTCGCTCTCCGCGGCGCCCCGAGCTCGATGAAGAGGCCCATCCCTCCGATGCTGGAACCACCGTGGTACTGGGGCGCCGGGCTGCCGGAGTACCCCGGACCGAGCGCCGCGCGCGAGCGAGCCCTCCGTGCCGAGCGCGACCAGGCCCTCCAGGCTCCGCCAGTACCCGGCGATCGACAGGGGTGGCTGACACGCCAGCAGGAGCTGCGCGCTCTCTATGCGAGCGCATGGCGGGACGACGTGCCGGAGGAGGACCGCGAGTGGGCCCAAGCGGTTCGTGATTGTTGCACGAGGCATGTCAACCGCCGCCGGCGCGACGCCATCGCTCAGAGCGCCTACGAGAGCTATCTCCAGAGCAGCGGTGGGGTCTTCGACAGGGCACCCGGCCGGCCGTGGCCGAATCTGAGCCATCACGCCTCGGAACCCTGGCGTGCCTTCGTGGACCGCGTCGACGACGCGCCCGACGGAGAGAGCGAGATCGAGACGGCCGAGGCCGCAGCGCGCGAGTACTGGGACACGCTCTACCGGGAGGCCCCGCCGTGGGACAGCGATCCGGACCAAGCGCACTGGCTCGCCGCGGTCCGCGCCGCTCGAGCCAAGGCGCAGGCCGACGACAGTCCGCCCGAGAGGGCGCGATAGCCTCAGGAGAGCCCGTCCGCCTAATCGGCCCCGCTGCAGTCCGAGACGTGAAAGACCGCCGTCTCCACGCGCGCCGTTGCCCCGTCGAAGAGCCGGATGATGTCACACGGCCCCGCCGTCACGTCGGCCTCGTACGGGTCCGTTGGCTGCTCCTGGACAATAATCTCACAAGGACCCTGGTAGAGATCTCCGTCGATCGTCGCAGATACATGAGGCAGGCCGCCCCCGTCCATGACGTTGATGAAGGAAAGCCGGGCACCATCCCCCTTCTCCACCACCACGCTGAGGCCGCCCGAGTTCCGCACCACGCACAGCCCTGTCGGATCGTCGTCCAGGCCCACAAGTTTCGTTCCGTTACCGCCGGTGTCGATCACCAGCTCCTCGCCGGCGCGCGTCACAACCGCCTTGCCCGAGACCTCGGGCTCGGCTTGAGCGAGGCATCCTCCACCCGAGCTCCACACGACAACCCAGAACAGCGGCGAGAGCGCACGTGCGAGAGAATTTGCCATCGGCTCGCTCATGTCGTGCATTCGCCGAAGCTTAGAGGGATCACCGTCGGCGGGTGCCCCGCGGGCGTGCAGCACATCACGTGCTCTTTTCCATTCTCCTCGACATACACCGCGCGATCCTCGTATCCCTCGTAGCAGATCTCCTCGTCCTCGGTCGGGATCACGCAAAGGGTGTACCCGTCCGGGAGGTCATCGCGAACGACGCCTGCGCAAGCACGTGCGAACGACGGCGACTCGGGTGAGGTGGAGGTATCTTCCCGCCAGCCATCCCAGAGGACCTCCGTCTCTTCCGCACAGCCTTGCACCTCGTTCTGCGTGCCCTTCCAGAGCCACACGGCACGATCGCCCTCGTGGGGCCCTGTGCCAGGGCAGTCGCGGTCGGGGACACAACCTACCGCGGCCGCAGCGCCGATGAACAGAAGAACACATCGCATCGACAGAAGCCCTCCTAGTACGTCGCAGGACCACAGCTCACATCGCCGGCCTCGCAGTACGCCCGGCGCAGCTCGGCTCTTGTCGCCACGCTCATTTTCCGCGAAAGCGCGGTGCGCGGCCGGTTGTCCGCTTCCCTCAATGCGGTCGACGTCGAGCCCAGCGTTCGCGTCGAGCGCCGTACCTCTCGTGGCGGAGAGATCATATCCACCAGGGTCGCTCCATGCTTCTCCGCGCGGAGCATGATCCGAGCCGGGTGGATCAGGCAGAGCACCCCGGCGCCTATCGCAGCCAACGCAGCGAGCGAAGCAGCGATGCGTAGGGGGAGTGACCGGGGCGACATTCCGGGAGGCGTGCGCCGGGCGGCCAGGAGCTCTCGATCCGGTTGCCGGATCAACGACGGTGGCGGTGGCAAAACCGGCTCCTCCGGGGTGGAGGCCGTCGACGAGGGCACATCGAGCGGGGGAACCTGCGGCAGCGGAGGCTCGTCCTCGTTCGACGGCGCAACCCCCGATGGCACAGCCCCGGGCGCGACCTCGGACGGGCAAGTATCCGGGCCTTCCATCACCGATGCTCGCGACCGTGGCCCTTCCATGTGCGAGCTGCGCAGCGTTGACGGCGCTGCGCCAGCGCTCGAAGCCCGATCATCACGGCAGCTCGGCGCCTGGTCCAACGTAGGCCATGCGTCCACGAGGTCTTCGAGCACGGTGATGAAGTGGTTGACGTTCCTGTATCTGCGACGCGGATCCTCAGCCAGGGCCATCTCGATCGCGGCGGCGACAGCGCGCGGGGTGTCGTTCGGGATGACCGGGGTCGTACGCCGCGCCCCAAGCTCACCCGTCTGGCCGACGTCCAGCGAGCGACGGCACACGAGCTCGTACAGCAGGGCTCCAAGGCCATAGACATCTGCCCGTGGGCCGACACGTTCGCCGCTCAGCAGCTCCGGCGCCACCAGCGGCTCTCGTGCGGCTTCGTGCGGCTCGATCCGGAACAACCTGACCAGGCCGAACAGGCGAATGCAGTAGTCGCGCTGCGACGTGATGAACACGCGCTCCGGACTCAGCGCCCCATGGCACCAGCCCAGCGCGTGGCAGCGCTCGATCGTGCGGGCGATCTCGATCACCATCCGCAGCGCGGTCGCCCCGAGATCGGCCCCGGAGATTGCGTCCTTGACGCCGATGCCGTCGCTCCGCCGACACGCGACCCAGGCAGATAGGCCGCTTGCGTCGCCGTAGAGAACGGGCTCGATCTGCGGCACCGCTCGCGAGATATCCTGCAGCCGCTTCAGCTCGGACGTGAAGGCCTTCCTGTCCAAGGCCTGGCCCTCACGAACGTGCAACCAGACCGTCGCTCCCTCCTCGCCTACTTGCCGGGCGAGGAACGTGCGGACCATGCCATCGTGAACCTCACCGAGGATCCGGTGACCTTCCCAGACGATACCAGGCTCTACCACGAGAACCGCACCTCCGCGCCAGCCCTACGCGCGCGGATCTGAGTGCCATTCGGCAGCACCGCAACCGCGAGTGTTGCGGCCCCGAGGGCGGTCCCGGCAACAAGCGCTGCCGTGCTGAGGTGCTGTTTTACCTCGACGGCCTGCTGCTCTCTTCGAAAGACGCCCGCAGTCTCCATGTCCGAGTGGGGCTTGCACATCTCGTCCCTCAAGGCGGTGTCCTCGATCGATGCCACGATGTGCAGCACGATTCCTGAGACCAGGAACGCGCCCGACGCTGCGGAGCCCGTATAGAGAAGCCACGGCGCCGGACCGGGTTCCGGCTGAGCCGGCGCGCCCGCCGGCGTCGCCTTCAGCGGAGCGACCGAGCGCACGCTCGCCGGTTCGGCGCTCAGGAGGACAACCCGCGATTCTCCCGCGGTGACGTGCACCATGGAGCGTACCTTGCGCCCATCCGACAACATCGCCGTCACCTCGTGCTGCCCGGGCGCGACGTAGCTCTGACCGCTTTCGTCCACGAGGCGCCCGTCCACGAGCACGGGCGCCGCCCCGGCGGGCGCGAACACGTGGAGCTGCGCCACCTCGAGCCGCGCCGCCGCCAGGTCCGCATGCCGCGTCTCGTGGAGCCGCCGCTCCCTGGGCGTGGCCGGCGGGCGCATGTCCTGCACACACCGCGTGAGCTCCACCACGGCGTCCACCCAGCGCCCGAGCCGGCGGTCGAGCTGCCCGAGCTGGCAGATCCCCACCGTGGATCGCTCGATATCGTAGATCTGCGCCCACAGGTCGCGAGCGCGCGCGATGTCGAGCCGCTCCAAGGCGGCCTCCGCCTCTCTGATCAAGGCTGTCACGCGCGGCGACCGTGGCGGCGGCTGCGCGGCGAACGCTGGCTCGAGCGCGAGGAGGAACATCGCGACGGCCGCCACGTGCGACCAACAGATGACCAGCGCAGAACGCAGCAAAGCGCACCTCGGCCCTACGAAGGGGACCGGATGCCGCGCCGGCCCAATCCGGCGCGGTACCGCCTTTTCAGCTCAGCCTCGGCCGGAGCGGCGTCCATCCCTCGGGCAGACGTGGACTAACATAGGTCTGCCCGCGCTTTGAATCCCCCACAGGCCGAATTTGCTCTCGCCAACGCATTGCAAATCGCGCTCCCAAATTCTCACCAAATCGCACTCCTGGGCGGTCGGGGTGCACCGGCACGGAGCGCGCCTCTGGTGAGGAAGAGGGCCTCTCTTGGAAAGGAGAGGGCCTCTCTCAGGAGCTGAGCACATGCCCTGGCCGCCCATCCGGGCCGCCCGAAGCGGACCGAGCGCAACCAGCGAGCCTCCGGCCACGGAGCAAGATCGCGACGGCTGCCTGAGCGCGCGGGGCGTTGCATCCAGCCAACCCGGACCGAGATTCGGGACGCCCCTGACCAAGGAGGGTATCTCATGGGTTATCGCAATCTCACCCCGCAAGCGATGGTCAACATCTCGGGCCCCTGGCTCGATCCGGAGCAGGATCGGAGGGTCTTCACGTCGCTGCCGCTGCTCGCGCCGCTCCTGCCCGCGGTCGAGGAGGCGCACGGCCGGATCCTCACCACACAGCGGCTCGGCTCCAGCCTTCAGCAGCAGGCGAAGGCGCTCATGGAGAAGGCCGTCGCGCTCGACGCCACGCACGATCGCAAGCTCCGCGGGGCGTACAACTACCTCGGCGCGCTCGCCGAGATGACCGACGACCCCGCGTTCGCGGCGGCGGTCCTCGATCTGCGCGACCGGCTCGCGCCGGCGGGGCTCAAGGCCGTCTCGCGCAGCTACGGCGACCAGGCGGGCGACGCCAAGCTGCTCCCGTCGCGGCTCGACGACGCGTCGGAGAAGCTGCTCAAGAAGCTGAAGACGCCCGAGGGGCCGCTCGCGCAGGTGGTGGACGCCTGGGTCGCGGCCGCGCTCGAGATCGAGAAGGTGGAGGCGCAGCGCGAGCAGCTCGCGCTGAACGCCCCGTCGAACAGCGACGGCGCCACGCCGCGGGAAGTAGTGAACGCCCGCAACGCCTGGATCCGCATCGGCTGCCCGGCGGCGATCGCCGGTGCTCCGCTGCGCCCGCCGGCTCGCAGCTCATCCTCGGCCTTCCTCGGCCGTAGGCGCAGCGGCCCACCCCTCGCGAGACACGAGCTCGGACACGCGCACGCGGACCTCGTCGCGGATCTCTCGCACGCGCTCCACCGGCTTGCCCTTGGGGTCTTCGAGGGGCCAGTCCTCACGGCGAAGCCCTGGAACCACGGGGCACACCTCCCCGCATCCCATGGTGACGAGCAGCGCCGCCTGGCTCGCCAGCGCGTCAGTCAGCCGCTGGGGCTTCACGGCCGAGAGATCGATCCCCTCCTCCGCCATCGCGGCGAGCACTTCGGGATGGACGCGCGGGCCGGGCTCCGTACCGGCCGAGATGGCGCGCGCCTTGGACGGGTCGGACAGGGCGTTGAACCACGCCGCGGCCATCTGGGAGCGGCCCGCGTTGTGAACGCAGGCAAAGAGCACGGTCTTCATGGAACATCCTCCGGAAGCGCGCGATCGACGACGCGCTCGGCGACCTCGGGCAGGGCGGGAACGAGCCAGCGAAACGCCAGCGTCGCCGCCGCTGCCCCTGCAAGTTGTGCGACGATGAACCCCGGCGCGTCGGTCGGCCGAATGCCGGCGAACGTGTCGCTCGCCGCCCTGGCGAGCGTCACGGCCGGGTTGGCGAACGATGTGGACGAGGTGAACCAGTAGGCCGCCGTGATGTACGCGCCGACGGCGAACGGGACCGACTCGGCCCGCCTCCGGACGCTGCCCCAGATGACGGCGAGCAACCCGAAGGTCGCGACGAACTCGCTCACCATCTGGGCGAGCCCCGAGCGCTCGTGCTGAGACGCCGAGAAGAGGGCCTCGCCGAACATGACGTGAGCCACGGCGACGCCCGCGAAGGCGCCGGCGACCTGGGCCAGGACGTAGGCGGGCACCTCGCGCCAGGAGAGCCCGCCCTGGCTCGCGTCGGCGAGCGTGACGGCTGGGTTGAAGTGCGCGCCGGAGATCGACCCGAAGGTCAGGATGAGCGCCACCAGGGCGCCCCCCGTCGCAATCGTGTTCGCGAGCAGGGCAATCGCCACGTTCCCGCCAGCAAGACGCTCGGCCATGATCCCGGACCCGACCACGGTCGCGAGCAACAGGGCCGTCCCGAGCGCCTCAGCGACGGCCCTGCGGGCGAGATCAGCGCGCGGCGGCATCGTCGAGCTTGGATGGGACGCAGCACCCAGGCGCGCAGCACGCGGCATCGCTCTTCGAGGGCATCGCGGGCTGGCTCCCCATCACGGCCGCGTCGCCCTTCACCACGAACACCTCCCACGAGTTGCCGTCGGGGTCCTCGATCCAGACCTTGTCCTGCACCGCGTAGCAGCAAGCCGTGTCCTCCTCCGTGAAGGTCTTGAGCTCCGCGGCCTCGAAGCGGCTCCTGGCCTCGAGCACATCCTCGGTGCTCGCCACCTGCACGCCGAAGTGGCTCGCGTTCACGCCAGTACGCGGCGCCTCCTGCATCGTGAGGTTCAAGGAAGGCGACGCGAGATCGAACTTCGCGTAGCCGGGACGACGCTTCGAGGCGCATACGCCGAAGGCCTTCTCGTAGAACGCAACCGAGGCGTCGATGTTGGAGACGTTGAGCGAAACATGAGGCTTCAGGACATTCATCGCGCATTCTCCTTCCAAAAATATCGAAATAGAGGGGCAAAAAAAATCAGCAGCACGCCTTGCCGCGCTTGCAGCAGTCCTCCCACAGGTACGCTGTTCAGCAGCACGCCTTGCCGCGCTTGCAGCAGTCCTCCCACAGATACGCTGTGAGGGCTCGGAGCGCCTCGTAGTCGGCGCTGTAGTAGTGAAACGTCCCTTCCCCCCGCGTTCTCAGGACGCCGGCATCGACGAGCCGCTTCAGGTGATGGCTCAGCGTCGAAGCGGCCAGTCCGACGTGCGCCTGGATGTCGCCGGCGGAGGCGCCCTCCATGCCGGCCTGCACCACGAAGCGCAGGACAGCCAGGCGCACGGGGTGACCCAGCGCGGCGAGCTGTTCGGCGTGGCGGTCGAGCGTCGACGGCACGCCTTACTTCTAATAATGTCGAAGCATCGGCGCAAGCCCTTCTTCCAAATAAACAAAAATACGAGCCGGTGCCGCATCTGGTGCCCTGAGAGAGCGCGCGGGGGAGCCTCGGCGCCGTGAAACCGCCGCTCAGCCGAACCGGTAGTGCTTGCGCACCGGCGAGCGCACCTCCCAGGTGCAGCTCAGCCCCGCGGGGAACGTCACCAGATCCCCCGCCTGGATCCGCACCGGCGCGCCGCCCTCCGCGGGCGTCACGATCACGTCGCCCTCGAGCAGGTAGCAGATCTCCCGCTCGTCGTAGTGCCACGAGAAGGTCGACACCTCCTTCGTCCAGATGGGCCAGCCGCGCGCCCCGAGCTTCGCCAGCTGCTCCTCCGACGGACCGTGCTCCAGCTTGATCGACTCCATGGCTCCTCGTCCTGGCTTCATGCGCCGCCGCCTGGCCCGCCCCCGCGGCGCCCTCGGCGATCGTCGTGGCGGATGTTAGCAGCTCGGCTCGTCGCCGCGGCACAGCTCGCGCACCTCGCGCGCGATCGCCTCCATGCGCCCGAGGCTCGCGAGCAGCGCCTCCGCGCCCTCGCCGGGCGCGGCGAGCGTCGCCTCCACCCTGCCGGCAAAGCCCTGAGGGCACCGCGAGAGCGCCCGCGTCCTCGGCAGGGCGCCCTTCTCGTTCGAAAGGTAGCGCTCGTTCATCGCGAACAGCGCCTGCACCAGGCAGGCAGCGGCGCGGAACAGGCAGCCGCTCACGTAGAACACGTCGCCGCGCCGCCCGGCCTTCTTCGCGGTGTCGATGGCGAAGCCGGCCTCCCACAGGAACCTCTCGAGGAGCGCCCTCCGCAGGGCCGGCGGATACGGCGTCACGAGCGCCTTCAGCGGGGCCAGCGCGCCCTCCGGATCGAAGAGGGGCCGGCAGTCGTGGATATCGGCCAGGTAGTTGGCGCTGAGGAAGCCGTGCGGGTGACCGAGCTGGTAGTCGCACGCCACCTGCCCCGCCCGGCACTCCCCGATCACGCGCCGCACACGCGCGAGATCCCGGTAGAGCCAGTCGACCCGGTGTCCCTCGATCTCCAGCCACGCGCCGCCGTTGATCCAGGGCCCCCACGCGCCGGGCGGCGTGACGACGTCCTCGGCGGCGCTCGCGTGGAGCTCCCGCGCGAGCGCCGCCACTTCGCCCTCGGCGCCGCCCGCGCAGAGCTCCCGCGCGAGCGCGCGCAGCGCAGCGAGGTCGGGCGGGCTCTCGGGCTCGTAATAGATGCCCAGATCGACGTCCGAGTCCGGGTGGCCCGCGCCGCGAGCGCGCGATCCGCCCAGCACGACCGCGACCACGCCCGGGATCGCGCCGAGCCGAGCCGCCACGCGCGCCGCCACGTCCAGTGCCTCGTCCATGCCGCCTCCTGTCGATCCCCACTGCGACGCGGCGACCCTAACATCGAGGCGCCCGCGCCGTCCCGCCGCCCTCGGCGCCCCGCCCGCTGTGCCTGCGCCCGCCGTTCTGCTACACGGCAACCCGTGCCCGACCTCATCGTCCACCCGGCGGAGCGGCCGCTCATCGGGAGCGTGCCGGTCCCTGCGGACAAGAGCATCGCCCACCGAGCGCTCCTCCTCGCCGCGCTCGCCACCGGGCAGAGCCGCATCCGGGGCGGGACGCTCGGCGGCGACGTCCTCTCGACCGTGGGCGCGCTGCGCGCCATGGGCGTCCGCGTCGAGGAGCCGTCGCCGGGCGACCTCGTCGTCCACGGCGCCGGGCTCTCCGGCCTCCGCGCCCCCGGCGGCCCCATCGACTGCGGCAACTCCGGCACCACGATGCGCCTCCTCGCGGGCATCCTCGTCGCCCAGCGCTTCGCCGCGCGGCTCGTCGGCGACCCGTCGCTCTCGCGCCGCCCCATGGATCGCGTCGCGAAGCCGCTCCGGCTCCGCGGCGGGCGCATCGAGGGGCAGCTCGATCCGCGCAAGATCGGCGAGATCACGGCGCCGCTCGACGTCGGGCCGCTCCCCGAGCCGCACGTGCTCTCGTCGATCGAGCACGAGCTCCCCGTCCCGTGCGACCAGGTGAAGAGCGCCCTCCTCCTCTCCGGCCTCTACGCCGACGGCCCCACGTTCGTGCGCGAGCCGATCGTCTCGCGCGATCACACCGAGCGCATGCTCACCGCGCTCGGCGTGCCGATCGACTCGGTCGGCGCGATGGTCTGCCTCGACGCGGCCCGCTTCTCCGGCGCGCTGCCGGCGTTCGAGCTCGACGTGCCCGGCGACCTCTCCGCGGCCGCGTTCCTCGTCGCCGCCGCGCAGATCGTGCCGGGGAGCCGCGTGACCGCGCGGCGCGTGGGCCTCAACCCGACGCGCACCGGCCTGCTCGAGGTGCTGCGCGACATGGATGACATGGATGGCAGCGTCGCCGTCGAGATCAAGGGCGAGGCCCTCGGCGAGCCCACCGGCGACGTCCACGTCGCGTCCGCCTCCTCCGGCGGCGGCCTCCGCGCCGGGCGCGCGGGCGGCGAGCTCGCGTCGCGCGCCATGGACGAGCTGCCGATCCTGCTCGGCCTCGGCGCGCGGGCGCGCGGCCTCACCGAGGTGTTCGACGCGCGGGAGCTGCGCGCGCAGGAGACCGACCGCATCGCGGCGATGGCGTCCGTGCTCGGCGCCTTCGGCCTGCGCTGCGAGGAGCGCACCGACGGGCTCCTCGTCGAGGGCAGGCCCGACCGGCCGCTCGACGCGGCCGACGTCGACAGCCGCGGCGATCACCGCATCGCGATGACGGCCGCCGTGCTCGGGCTCGCCGCGAGCGGGCCCACGCGCGTCCGCGACGCGGGCTGCATCGCGACCAGCTTTCCCCTCTTCGTCGGGACGCTGCGCGCCCTGGGCGCGCGCATCGAGGTCGAGGGCGCCCGCGCCGCGTGAGCGCGCGATCGGTGAGGCGATCCCGTGAGGAAGAGAGAGGAGGAGGAGCGCAGGTGACCGAACGACAACGACAGGACGACGCGCACCACCTCCCGGCCCGGGGCGAGCCCCGGCGGCTGCGCGTCGCGATCGACGGACCGGCCGGCGCCGGCAAGGGCACGGTCGCGCGAGGGCTCGCCGAGCGGCTCGGCTACCTGCTCGTCGACACCGGCGCGATCTACCGCGCCGTCGCGCTCGCGGCCCGCCGCGCGAGCCTCACGTGGGAAGAGGAGGGCGAGATCGGCGCGCTCGCCGAGGATCTCGCGCGCGGCGGGCGCATCGCGCTGGAGCGGAGCCCGCACGGCATGCCGCCCGACTCCTCCGCCCCCCCGCCCGCGAACGCCCCGGCCCAGTCGAGCCTGGGGGGCAGCGGCATGCGCGTGCTGCTCGACGGCGAGGACGTCTCCAGCGCGATCCGCGCGCCCGAGATCAGCCTCGGGGCGAGCCGGGTCTCGGCCATCCCCGCCGTGCGCAAGGCGCTGCTCGCGATGCAGCGGCAGGCCGGCGCTGGCGGCGGCGTGGTGCTCGAGGGGCGCGACATCGGCACCGTGGTGTTCCCGGACGCCGAGGTGAAGTTCTTCCTGACGGCGCCGGCCGAGATCCGCGCGAAGCGGCGGTACGACGAGCTCGTCGCGCGCGGCATGCCCGTCAGCTTCGAGGCGACGCTCTCCGACGTGCTCCGCCGCGACAAGGCCGACAGCGAGCGCGCCGTCGCGCCGCTCCGCAAGGCCGACGACGCGATCCTCGTCGACTCCGGGCACAGGAGCCCGCAGGAGATCATCGACGAGATGGCGACCCTCGTGGAGATCCGTGCGCGCGGCGGCTGAGGTCCGCGCCGCCGCCGTCGCCGCCGCCGCCCTGATGGCGCTCGGGCTCCCGGCCTGCGGGGACGCCGCGCCGCGGCTCGCGGGCGGCGGCCACCCCGCGCGCGCGGCGAGCCCCGCAGGCCCGCGCGTCGTCCGGCGCATCGAGCCGGCCGATCTGCTCCCGGCCGATCTCGATCTCGTCGTTCGCGTCGACGTCGCCCGCATGCGCGACGGGCTGGGCCAGGCGGCCTCGGACGAGCTCGCCCGGCGCGCGCTCGACGAGGTGCCCGACGAGGCGCTGGAGAGCGCCCTCCAGCGCGCCGACGTCGTCTGGCTCGGCCTGCGGCTCGCCGATCTCGAGGAGGGCGATCGCGTGGTCGTCCTCGAGGGCCGGATGGCCGGGCTCACGCCCGATCCCGGCCGCTGGGAGCCGGCGCCGGCGGCGCAGGACGGCGTCGCCGTCTTCGACCGCCGCGGCGGCGTCGTTGGATCGCGCGCCGACACGGCGCGGATCATCGCGCTCGGCGATCGCGCGGTCGCGCTCGTGTCGGCGGTCGAGGTGAGCAGCGTCGCGCGCCTCCTCCGTGACGGCCCCGACGCGCGCCGCGGCGACCCGGCCGCCGAGGGGCTCGTGAGCCTCGATCTGCGCGCGCGCCGGCTCCCCCCCTACCTCGCGCGGCGCTTCCCGTCGATCGGCGCGCTCGTCGCGGGCGTCGCGCGGGTCCGCGCCGTGGCGTCCCTCCACGACGAAGGGGTGCGCCTCGACGTGGAGCTCGTCGGCGTCGACGCGGCCGGCGCGGAGCGCGCCCGCCGGTTCATCGAGGTGTTCCGCGACAACGTCGAGGATGTACGTTACGCAGATCTCATGAAGGAGCTCTCGATCGAGCAGGTGGAGAGCACCGTGCGGCTCCGCTGGCTCTTCCCTGCGCCCCTCGTGCTCGCCCTGCTGTCCGGGCGCTCCCCGGGCTAAGCCGATGCCTGACACCCTGATCGAAGAACCGATCCGACCGACAGTGACCGACGACCTCGCCGCGCCCGCGCCCGAGGGCGACCCCGCGCCGGCGCCGGGGGCCGCCCCCGCAGACGCGCTCCCCGCGCCGCCCGGCGAGGGCGCCCCCGCCGCCCCGCAGCGCCCGGGCCGCCCTCGTGGGGCCGCGTGCCTCGTTGTCGCGATCGCGCTCGCCGCGTTGCTCGCCGGCGCGGCGCTCGGCGTCTACCTCTTGTTCTGGCGCTATGTGCCGACGGCCCGGCAGCACATCCCGGGCGACGCGAACATCGTGGTCCGCCTCGAGACCGCCGACCTCGCGCTCTTCGGCCCCGTGCGCCGGCACTTCCTCCCGCTGCTCGACGACGCGCCCCAGACCGCGTCGCGGAAGGCGCGCATCGAGGCGGCCACCGGCCTCGATTTCCCGTCGGATCTGCGCGAGATCGTCGTCGCGTCGACCGACGCCACGAGCTGGGTCGCGCTCGCGGGCGGGCGCATCCCGAAAGGCCGCTTCGTCGCCGGCATGGAGAAGGTCGCCCGCGACGAGGGCTGGACCGGCGTCCGCCGCGAGGGCGAGCTCCTGCTCGTCGGGCCGCGCGCCGTGCTCGGCCAGGCCGACGACGGCACGCTCGTCCTCGGCACGGACGTCGAGATCGTGAAGGCCGCGCTGCCCGCGTCGCCCGACGCAGACGAGTGGCGGCGCCTCGATCTGCCCGAGCAGGGCGCCGTCACCTTCGCGCTCACCAGCGCCGCGTGGTCCGGCGCCGCCGCCGCGGTCTCCGGCGTGCTGCCGCGGGCCGGAGCGCTGTTCCGCCGCGTCGACCACGCCTCGGGCGCGCTCACCCTCGGCGCGGAGCCCGAGCTCTCGATGCGCCTCGCGCCCGCTGCGGGCGAGGCCGCCGCGGCGCTCGCCCCGGACACCCAGGCGTTCCTCGGCAGCCTCAAGCTCGCGCTCGCGCTGCTCCCCGACGTCGCCGGCGCGGGCGCCGCGCTCGAGGGAGCCCAGGCCCTCGCGCAGGGAGAGCTCGTCGAGATCCGGACGAAATGGCCCCACGAGGGCCTCGATCGCGCCTGCGCAGAGATCGCACACCGCGCCCGAGCCGCGCGCGACGCGCTCGACGCCGGAGGGAGCGCGCTGGGCGGCGCGCCCTGAGATCGCGCTGCTTTGAGCGGGCGGGCACATCCTTCCCAGCAAAACGGACCGGACCCACAAAAACCTCCAGTGGCTCGGTCGTTGCATTGACAGAGGCCCCTCCTCAGACTACAGGCTCGCCTCTCCCGAGGGGCCCGGGTGCATCGGTACGTGTGTGCCTGCCCCTCCGCCGCTCGTGCGTGGCACCTAGGGTCCACGCCTGCGCCCGCGCGGCGAATCCCAGGGAAGGAAAGGAAACAAGAACGAACAACATGACTAGTAACATCCATATGGAGGCTGGCTCGTCCGGGGCGAGCATGGAGAGCTTTGCCGCGCTCTTCGAACAGAGCGTGGAGGGGGGCGATTTCGCGCGTGAAGGAGAGATCATCTCCGGCACCGTGGTCGCAGTGAACCGCGACTCCGTCGTGGTCGACATCGGCGGCAAGAGCGAGGGCGTGATCGCGCTCCGCGAGTTCGCGGACGCCGCGGGCCAGAGCGCCGTCAAGGCGGGCGACAAGGTCGACGTCTACATCGAGAGCCGCGAGAACGACGACGGCCTCGTGACCTTGTCGAAGGAGAAGGCCGACAAGATGAAGGTCTGGGATGAGATCTCGAACGCCTGCGAGGCGGACGAGCTCATCGAGGGCACGATCAGCCAGCGCGTGAAGGGCGGCCTCTCGGTCACCATCCGCGGCGGCGTGAAGGCCTTCCTCCCGGGCTCTCAGGTCGATCTCCGCCCGATCCGCAACTTGGACAAGCTGATCGGCCAGACCTACAAGTTCAAGGTCATCAAGTTCAACAAGAAGCGCGGCAACATCGTGCTCTCGCGGCGCGTGCTCCTGGAGCGCGAGCGCGACGAGATGAAGGCCAAGACGCTCGAGACGTTGACGGAAGGGATGACCGTCAAGGGGACCATCAAGAACATCACCGAGTACGGCGCGTTCGTCGACCTCGGCGGGATCGATGGCCTCCTGCACATCACGGACATGTCGTGGGGCCGCGTGAACCACCCGAGCGAGGTGTTCCAGGTCGGCGACGAGGTCCTCGTGAAGGTCCTCAAGTACAACGCCGACACCGAGCGCGTCTCCCTGGGCCTCAAGCAGACCCAGGAGGACCCCTGGAACCACGCCGAGGAGGCGTATCCGGCGGGCAAGAAGGTCCGCGGCAAGGTCATGTCGATCACCGACTACGGCGCGTTCGTCGAGCTGGAGCCGGGCGTCGAGGGCCTCATCCACGTCAGCGAGATGAGCTGGACCAAGAAGGTCAAGCACCCGTCGAAGCTGCTCGAGGTGGGCCAGGAGCTCGAGTGCCAGGTGCTCGAGGTGGACGCGCGCGCGAAGCGCATCAGCCTCGGTCTGAAGCAGCTGGAGCCCGATCCGTGGATGCTGTTCACGGACAAGTACCACCCCGGCGACAAGATCGCGGGCAAGGTCCGGTCGCTCACCGACTACGGCGTCTTCGTCGGGATCGAGGAGGGCGTCGACGGCATGGTCCACAAGAGCGATCTCTCGTGGTCGGTGCGCGTCAACAACCCGAGCGACCTCTACCACAAGGGCGATGACGTCGAGGCGATCATCCTCTCGATCAACCACGACGAGAAGAAGGTCTCCCTCGGCATCAAGCAGCTCTGGGACGACCCGTGGCCGAGCATGCTGACGGAGTACCCGCCCGGCCGCGTCCTCGACGACGCCCAGGTGGTGAGCATCGTCGACTACGGCGTGTTCGTGCGGCTGCGCGAGGGCGTCGAGGGCCTGATCTCCCAGGGCGACGTGCAGGAGCCCGAGGAAGGCAAGCTCAAGGTCGGCGACAAGGTGAAGGCCGAGATCTCATCGCTCGACACGGTCGATCGCCGGCTCTTCCTGACGATGAAGAACATCGGCATGGAGCGCCCCGCGCCCGTCCAGCGCCAGCAGCAGAAGCGCAAGGACGACGACGACAAGCCGGCGGCCGGGACGATCGGTGATCTCATCAAGGAGAAGTTCGGCACCAAGCTCGACCTGAAGTGACGCTGCCCGGCGCGCGGCGTCGCTGACGCGGCCGCGCGCCAGGCGCTCACCCGCCGCACGTCAGGTGCGGCGGGCCGAGTGCGCCCCGGTGCCCCCGGCTCGCCGTGTGGACCCGATGTCGATGAGAGGCGAGGCCCTTCCCAGGGCCTCGCCTCTTGCTTTTTCCGCGAGGCCGCGGACGATGCCGCGATGAGAGGCCTCCTTGCGCGCTCCGCCCTCGGTGCGCCCGTCCTCGCCGCCCTGGCGCTCGGCGCTGTCCCCGCCCGCGCCGACGGCCCCCACGCCTCGGCCGCTGCCGCTGCCCGCGCCGGCGGCCCCCGCATCACGGCCGCTCCCGCTGCCCGCGCCGATGGCCCCCGCGCCTCGGCAGCTCCCTGGGCGGGGTTCCCGGCGCAGCCCCTGGCGCGCGCCTATGCCCCGCTCCGCGCTGCCGACCCGTGGTTCGGCGATGACAAGATGCGCCATTTCTGCGCGTCAATCGCCCTTGCCGGCGGCGGGTATGCGCTCGGCGCGCTCGCGACCAGCGACCTCCGCCAGCGGCTGGCGCTGGGGGCCGCGGTCGCGCTCGGCGCTGGGCTGGCGAAGGAGGTCTACGATGCCGCCGGGCACGGCACCCCCTCGGTCCGCGACGTGGTCTGGGATGCGCTCGGCACCTCCGCCGGGCTTGGCCTCTCGCTCTGGTTCGATCTCGCGGCCACGCCGATCCAGTTCTGATCCACATCGACGGCGCTGCGGCGGAGCGGCGGAACGCGAGGCGCGCCCCTGCGCGGCCCCTGCCGAGAGCGGCGTGGTGACGAGCGAGCGGTGGTCCCGCGCGCGTTGCCGCCGTGCTAGCGTCTCCGCGACATGGGTAACCCCCTGTGGGCGCCCTGGCGCATCGAGTACATCCTTGCGCCGAAGGGCCAGGCCGACTGCATCTTCTGCGGCATCCCCCGCGCATCCGAGCAAGAACAGCGCGACCGGCTGGTCGTGGCGACGACCCGCCGTGCGTTCGTCATGCTCAACCGCTACCCGTTCGCGTCGGGCCACCTCCTCATCGTCCCGCACGCGCACGTCGCCTCGCTCGACGCGCTCGATCCGGCCGATCACGAGGCCCTCTTCCGCCTCGTGCGCGAGTCGACGACCCGCCTGCGCGCCGCGCTCAAGTGCGAGGGCATGAACGTCGGGATCAACCTTGGCACCGCGGCGGGCGCCGGCATCGCCGAGCACCTGCACGTCCACATCGTCCCGCGCTGGCCAGGCGACACCAACTTCATGCCGGTGCTCGCCGACGTCCGCGTCGTCCCGCAGGCGCTCGAGGCGACGCGTGACCACCTGCTCGGCTTCTTCGCCGACCTCCCTGCGCCGCTCGTCGACGAGGGCACCCACGGCCGGGCCGCGCGCGGCGAGGCGCTGTGAGCGAAGGCCCCTCGCAGCGCACCGTGTTCCTGACGGTCAGCGCCGTCCTCACGGCGGCGCTGCTCATCGTCTCCCACGCGGTGCTGCTCCCGTTCGTGCTCGCGCTCGTGGTCGCTTACGTGCTCACGCCGGCGGTCCTCCGGCTCGAGCGCGCGCGCGTCCCGCGGTGGGCGGCGATCCTCGTCGTCTACGCGCTCGTGCTCTCCGGGATCGCGGGCTTCTTCGCCCTCAGCGTCCCGCGCCTCATCGCCGAGGGGAAGGCGCTCACCGCCGAGGCCCCGCGCCTCGCCGCGCGCCTGCGCGAGGAGTACCTGCCCGCGCTCGACGCGCGGCTCAACCGCTGGTCGGGCCGCGAGCCCGAGGCGCCGCCGCCGGCGATCGCGCCCGCCCAGGAGCCCGATCAGGCCGCGCGTCCGCCTGACGCCATCGCGGCCCCTGGAGGAGACGAGGGCGTCGAGCGCCCGCCGATCCGCATCTTGCCCGGGCCGGACGGCTCGTTCGACGTGCAGATCGCCGACGACGTCGAGGTCCGCGAGACGCGCGACGGCGTCTGGCAGATCGCGCAGGCGCGCCCGAGGCACCGCGGGCTCTCCAGCGCGAACATGCTCCAGGAGGGCTACGAGAAGGGGGCCACCTACCTGAAGGAGAACTCGCTCGCGGTCCTCCGGATCGGGCAGGCCATCGCGACGGCCATCTCGCGCGGCATCTTCAACCTCTTCATGACGTTGATGCTCGCCGGCTACATCATCCTGACGCACGAGAAGATCCTGCGCTTCTTCCGCGAGCTCTGGCACCCGACCTCGCGCGACTCGTTCGATCGGTTCCTGCGCCGGCTCGACCGCGGGCTCTCCGGCGTCGTCCGCGGGCAGCTCCTGATCTGCCTCGTCAACGGCGTCCTCTCCGCGATCGGCTTCTGGCTCTTCGACCTCAAGTACTGGCCGATCCTCTCCGTCCTCGCGGCGGTGATGTCGCTCATCCCGATCTTCGGCTCGATCCTGAGCTCGATCCCCGCGGTCCTCATCGGCCTCACGCAGTCGTTCGGCACGGCGGTCGGCGTGCTCGCGTGGATCGTGGGCATCCACCAGCTCGAGGCGAACTTCCTGAACCCGAAGATCATCGGCGACGCGGCGAAGATCCACCCGGTCCTCGTGGTGCTCGCGCTGCTCGTCGGCGAGCACTTCTTCCAGATCACCGGCGCGCTCTTCGCGGTGCCCTGCCTCTCGCTCGCGCAGACGATCTTCCTCCACTTCCGCGAGTCGACGCTGGGCCTCGCCGATCCGACGGCCACGATCCCGCCGCAGCGCGGCGTCCCGATCATCGCCCCCGCGATCGAGCCGCTCCCGCCGCTGCGCGGCTTCGAATCCGCCCGCCCGGCCTCCACGCCGGTCCCCGCCCCCGAGCCCGAGGGCGAGCCCAGCGCCCGCGGCAACGACCCCGACACGGCCGCGAGCTAGGCCCCATCGCCCGAGCCCTTCCCCGGGCCGGTCAGCTCGTCTGTCCGCCTCCGCTGGCCGCTCCCCCGCAAGCCGGCTATGAGACCCCGCGCCCCGCGCAGGAAATCAGCTCCACGACCTCGATGAAGACCCCCGGCAAACCCACCCCGAAGAAGCAGAGCCCCAAGCAGCAGCGCGAGCAGGCCATCGCCGCCCTCCGCAGCAGCGGAAAGCCCCCCGCCGACCCGCTCTCCCAGCTGAACCCGCGCTCGCTCGCCATCCGCGTCGGCATCCCGGCGCTCATCGTCTGGGCCATCGCCCTGGCCATCCCGGGGGTCTGGCCGAAGGCGGTCGCCGGCGTCCTGACGGTCATCGTCGGCGGCGTCATCGTGTGGGCGCTGCGCTTCGCGACCCGGACGCGCGCCGTCGCGCAGATCGTGCAGACAGCCGACTCCGCCGAGGCCCGCAAGGACGCGATCGCCAAGCTCGACACGGAGTTCAAGAAGGACGACACGGCCGCGACCTTCGCGAAGGCGCAGCTCCAGATGCAGGAGGACCCGCGGGCCGCGCTCCGGACGCTGGAGACCATCAACCTCGACAAGGTGATGGCCCCGATGGCCGACGAGGCGCGCGCCCAGCGCGGCATGATCCACCTCATCCTGAGCGAGACGGACGAGGCGCGGGCGCTCGTCGACAGGATCGACATGACCCGCCACAAGGAGCCGAGGATCCGCGCCATGATGGCCGCCATCGTCGGCGAGGCGTGGGCCCGGACCGGCCAGGCCGGGAAGGCGGTCGAGCTGCTCGAGACCTTCGATCCGAACGACGAGGCGTTCGCCGAGCTCAAGCCGCAGCTGCTCCGCTCGCGCGCGTTCGCCTACGCGTGGGCGAACAACACGAAGCAGATGAAGACCACGCTGCGGAGCCTGAGCGCGCTCAACCCGCAGTACCTGAGCGGCTTCGTCACGAAGAAGAAGAGCCCCATGGGCGTCCCGCCGCGCGGCGTCCATCCGATGCTCGAGAAGGAAGCGTTCGAGATGCTGATGCGCTCGGGCGCCATCCCTCGCAAGATGCAGCAGGTGCGGCGCGGCTGACGCGCGGCGCGTGGTCGACCGACGAGCGGCCGAGGCCGACCAGCGCCGCGCCTCGCCGTCGGCGCGCCGAGCCCGCCCGCCGAGAGCGGCCCCTTGACGCGCGGCGCGGCGAGCGGCTCAGATGCGCGCCCTCATGAGAGGAACCGCGCTGCTCTACAGCTCCCATAACCGCTGCAACTTCATCCACGACCACTACATCGCGCAGCGGGCGCTCTCGGGGCGGGACAACAAGCGCATCCTGTTCCTGCCGATGTCCGAGGCGCCCCGCGACGGCAACGAGCGCGAGCGGCAGGAGTTCGCGTACGGCAACTTCAGCTGGTTCTTCCGGTTCTACGAGCGCTTCGGCCTCGAGCACGTGCCGTTCTACTGGAGCAGCAACCTGCGCAGGGAGGACGTCGACGTCCTCTGGCACTACCTCGCGTCGTCCGAGGTGGTGATCCTCGGCGGCGGCTACAGCACGACAGGGCTCTGGCGCTACAAGCAACTCGGCGCGATGTTCGACGGAGAGCCCGGCAAGTTCGGGCGCCTCCTGCACGAGCGCCGGCAGCGGGGCCTGCTCACCGTCGGGTTCTCCGCCGGGGCCGACCAGCTCTGCCAGCACCTCTTCCGCCGGGTGTGGGACAGCCCCGGCGACAACGACGCGTTCGGCCTCGCGCGCGACACGCTGGTCACGCTCCACCACGAGCCGAGCCGCAACGGCGATCTCTGGCACGCGGCGCGGCGCATGCCCCGCTGCTTCGTCTTCGGGCTCCCGAACGACTCCGGGGTCCAGATGGACTGGGGAGTGCTCCCGTCCGGCAACATCTGGCAGGTCTACGAGCTCATCATCGACACCTCGTGGGACGATCCCTCCGACGCGCTCCACGTCAAGACGCGGCAGGGCGCGCTCATCGACCACTTCGACCACACGGGCCGCCACTGGGCCTTCCACGGCGGCGACCACGTCGTGCGCGTCACGTCGCAGGACGGCCGCTTCGACCGAGCGTGGATGACGGCCGGCGGCCTTCTCCTCGACTACTGGACGCGGGAGCCTGCCCCCTACGGCTCGATCGACGACATCCTCGCGAGCCACTGATCGCGCGCCCCCTGCGCAGCCGCGCCCGCCCTGTGTGGCCGCGGTCGCGCGCTCCCAGCGTGACCGCGGACGCGCTCCGCTGCCCGCGCCCCCGGCATTGACCCGGCATTGACGCCAGGCAGGTGGCGCGGCATCGAAGAGCGCGAGGCCCGCCATGCCGCCCCGCCCCTGCGTATTCTGCAGCATCGCCCGGGGCGAAACGCCGGCCCACGTCGTGCTCGACGAGCCGGACGTCATGGCGTTCCTGGATCACCGCCCGCTCTTCCCCGGCCACTGCCTGCTCATCCCGCGCGCCCATCACGAGGTGCTCACCGACGTTCCGGCGTCGCTCGTCGGTCCGCTCTTCGCGACCGCGCAGCGCCTCGCGCGCGCCGTCGAGTCCGCGTGCTCTGCTGAGGGCTTCTTCGTCGCCATCAACAACCGCGTCAGTCAGAGCGTCCCCCACGTGCACATCCACGTGGTCCCGCGCCGTCAGAGGGACGGTCTCAAGGGCTTCTTCTGGCCTCGTTATAAATATGCGGGTGAGCACGAGATGTGCGGCCTTCGCGACGCCATCGTGACGGCATTGGCTGCGGGTTGAATTCTGTCGCTGGTACGGGTATTTGGACGTGGCGCCGTGCTGGCTCAGGCGCGAGACGTCCGTCCCAGATCGGGACATTCTGCCACACACGGTCTGCACCTCGTTGTGTCTTGCGACGAACCGAGACCGCTGCCAGGTTAGGGAATAGACAGGGCGCTTCCCTGGTTCCCGGGGCCGACAGCCTCTCACTCCTCGAACGATGCTGGCTCTCCGGTCATTTTTCCCTCGGATCGCGCTGCTCTTCATGCTGATCCTCGCCCCGGCTGCGCTGGGACGGGCGAATATCAGCATCATCGAAGCCGGCAACTCCGATGTTTCGGGATCGTTTCGTACCGGGGCCAGCGAGAACGACGCGGGGGCCCTCGAGGCCTTGCAGCCGCAGTTCCGCGACGGAGCGCATCGTTCGGTCGCCTCGCGACCGGCGCCGCGCGCGGGCGCGGCGCGGCCGCGCGCCGTTCTCGTCGCCGATCTGCGGCCTGTCCGCGTCCCGTCCCCCGTCCCCCACCCTCCCCTCCGTCGTCCTCCACCACGCTTCCTGAACTGACAGGCTAGCTCCGTGGCCGAGGCCGCTCGCGGTCCGGCTCGGAGTCGCTGGGATCGGAGGTGTTCATGACGATCGCCGCGCCGTATCGGCGCGGTCAACGAGAGGGTTTATTCCATGCAGAAGCTCGCTGACGGGTTGCACAAGTTCCATGCCGAGGTGTGCGCCACACATCAAGACCTCTTTCGCAACCTGGCGAGGGGTCAGCGGCCCGAGGCGCTGTTCATCACGTGCTCGGACAGCCGGATCAATCCGAACCTCATCACGCAGACCCAGCCCGGCGACGTCTTCATCGTACGCAACGTCGGCAACATCGTGCCGCCGTACGGCGCCAGCAACGGCAGCGAGTCCGCCGCGATCGAGTTCGCGGTCGCGCACCTCGGGATCAAGCACATCATCGTCTGCGGCCACACGCACTGCGGCGCGATGCGCGGGCTGCTCGATCTTGCGGGCCTCGACGAGCTGCCGGCGGTCAAAGGGTGGCTCCAGCACGCGGAGCTGACGCGCCGCCTGGTGCAGGAGAACTACCCGCACATCGAGGGGGAGGATCGACTGACGATCACGGTGGAGGAGAACGTGCTCGCCCAGATCGAGAACCTCCGGACGCACCCGACGATCCGCGCGCGGCTCGCGCGCGGCGATCTCTCTCTCTACGCCTGGGTCTTCAAGATCGAGACCGGACAGGTCTTTCAATTCGAAGCTTCGACCGGCCAGTTCGGGCCGATCGGTGACGCTGTGCCCCCATCGGCGCTGCCGGAGTCGACGGTCTACCGACGGGCCGTCTGAGCGCCTGTTCGTCGCCGATCCACGTCTTCACTCGAATCGAGAGGGCCCGTTCGATGCAGCTTCCGAATACCATCCATGCAGGCGCGGGGGTGAGTCCCGCCGGCGCCGTGACGCTTAGTTCCGAGAGCCCGGGTGCGAGCCGGGAGTCGCCGCCCGCGGAGAGCGCGCCGCCGCTCGACCCGCGCCTCACCGCGAACCTCAAGTACGACATCCCCGCCGGCCTCGTCGTCTTCCTCGTCGCCCTGCCGCTCTGCCTGGGCATCGCGCTCGCGTCGGGGGCCCCGCTCCTCTCCGGCATCGTGGCCGGCATCGTGGGCGGGCTCGTCATCCCGCTCGTGAGCCGCGCTCAGCTCAGCGTGAGCGGCCCGGCGGCGGGGCTCGCCGCCATCGTGCTCGCGGGCATCACCAGCCTGCAGAGCTTCCAGGCCTTCGCGATGGCCGTGGTGATCGGCGGCGTCCTTCAGCTCGGGCTCGGCGTGCTGAGGGCCGGCGCGATCAGCCATTTCTTCCCCTCCTCGGTCATCAAGGGGATGCTCGCGGCCATCGGCGTCCTGCTCATCCTGAAGCAGATCCCCCACGCCGTCGGCTTCGACAAGGACAACTTCGCCTCCGAGTCGTTCAAGGCCGACGGCGGCAACACCTTCACGATGCTCGGCCAGGCGGCGCAGGCCATCGAGTGGGGCGCGTTCCTCCTCAGCGCCGTCTGCCTCGCCATCCTGGTCGGGTGGGAGAAGTCGCGCCTCGCGAAGATCTCCTGGCTCCCCGCGCCCCTCGTCGCCGTGCTCGTCGCGACGCTCGGCAACGAGCTGTTCAAGACGGCGATCCCGTCGCTCGCCCTCGAGCAGAAGCACCTCGTGACGCTGCCCACGGGCGACCTGGTCAACGCGCTCCAGCTCCCCGACTGGTCGGCGATCCTGCGGCCCGAGGTGTGGGTGCTGGGCGTTACGCTCGCGATCGTGGCCAGCCTCGAGACGCTGCTCAACCTGGAGGCCGTGGATCGGATCGATCCGTGGCACCGCAAGTCGCCGCCGAACCGGGAGCTCGTCGCGCAGGGCCTCGCCAACATACTCTCCGGGTTCGCCGGCGGTCTCCCTGTCACGTCGGTCATCGTCCGCAGCAGCGCCAACACGAACGCCGGCGCGCGGACGCGGGTCTCCGCCTTCGCGCACGGCGCGCTCCTGCTGCTCGCGGTGGTCTTCGCGGCGGGGCTGCTCTCGCGCATCCCGCTCGCGTGCCTCGCGACGATCCTGCTCGTGACCGGCTACAAGCTGGCCAAGCCCAAGATCTTCGCCGAGATGCGCCAGCTCGGCTGGAACCACTTCATCCCGTTCGTGGTGACGATCGTGGCCATCGTGCTGACCGATCTCCTGAAGGGCATCGCCATCGGCCTCGCGGTCGGCGTCCTCTTCGTGCTGAGGACCCATATGTCCCGCGTCTTCGACGTGATCCACGAGGGGGCTCGCGTGACCATCCGGTTCAACAAGGCGGCCTACTTCTTCACCCAGGGCAACCTCGTCACGCTGCTCGAGCGACTGCCGAGCGACACCCACGTGGTCGTGGACGCCCAGGGGGTGTCGTACATCGACCACGACGTCGCGGAGCTCCTCCGGCGCTTCCAGCAGTCGGCGCATCGACGCAACATCCACGTCGAGCTCCGCGGCTTTTAGCGCGACACTCAGACACCTGCCCGTCCCCGCCCCCGCGCGACGAGCCCCCTCCCCGGGGGCCTCCCAGCGTTAACCAAGCTTCGCGCCGCGCTCTCCTACATCCGAACGTTCACGTTGGTGATCGATGGTGGGGTGAAGCGGGGCTTCGTGCCCTGAGCGTGACCGAACGAGCTCGGTTAACGCCTGGGCCCCGGGGGCACGCGAAAACAGCGGCTAATTTGGCCCGCCGAGCCGCCACGAGCGAAGCTGGTGGGATGCGCGCTGCTCTCGATTGGGCCAGGACGACGGGCGAGATTCTCACGCCACGGCTCGACGAGATCCGACGGAGACCACTCTGCTCGCTCCAGGGCTACAGCGGGCTGCACCGATCGTGCGGAGACGTGTACTTCCCGGCGTCGGTCGAGGAGCTGAGGGTGCTGTTCCGCATGGCGAAGCGGACAGGGCGCAGAATCACGTTCCGCGCCGGAGGCCAGTCGTTCGATGGCCAGGCGCTGAACGACGACATCGTGATCTCGATGCACCACTTCCGATCCATCGAGATCGACACGCAAGGAGCGCGGATGACCGTGGGCGCCGGCGCGACCTGGGGAGCCATCGCCCGCGCGCTCGCCGTCCGCGGCTTCGTGCCCTACACGGTCGTATCGACGAGCCACGCCACCGCGGGAGGCACGGTCTCGGGGGACTGTCTCTCGCGCTTCTCGGGCATCGCCAGCAAAGAGGGACACTACGTCGAGCGGCTCTCCCTCCTCTCCCTCGACGGACAGCTGCTCTCCCTCAGCCGCGATGAGGCGACGAGCGCGCTGTTCCACGCGGTGATCGGCGGGCTCGGCTACCTCGGCGCAGTGATCGATGTCACCTACCGCGTCGCGCGCGTCGCCCCGGCAGGGACGCCGATCCGGGTCGTCACCCAGGCGACGCGCTGCGCCTCGCTCGAGGAGCTCGCGACGGCGCTCCTCCCACGCGCGGAGCAGCTCCTGCACGCCGAGGGCGGCACCGCAGACGAGGACGGGTGGATCCCGGAGGCGCTCTTCTCCATCGCCTTCCACACCCTGGAGGGGAGCAGGAGCATGGTCCTCCGGTCGCGGTACGTCCCGGGGACCTCGCACGAGCTCCGCCCGCTGCTGATCCATCGCCCCCGGCACGTGCTCCGCGTCCCGATCGAGTGGCTGATGCGCGCCTCCGTGGTGAGCCGGGGCCTCTGGACGCTCATCGACCGCTTCCTCTTCGATGTCTCACGCCCGTACGTCGATGAGCTCATGGGCTACCTGTTCTTCATGGACGGCAACGTCCGCGCGAAGCGCATCGCGCAGACCCTCGGAATGCCCATGCTCACGGTGCAGCAAGCGTTCATGATCCCCTACGACCCGGGCGCCCAGGAGGACAGCCTGCGCCGGCTCGTCGATTTCCTGGGCAAGGTGGATGAGATCGCTACCCGAGACGGCATACCGCCGCTCCTGCTCGACGTGCTCCACATCCAGGGCGACCAGTTCCTCCTCTCGGCGAACCACGGAACCGACGGGTTCGCGGTGACGCTCGCGTTCGAGGCCTCGGAGGAAGAGAGCGCCCACCGGATCGGCCTCCGCCTCAGCGAGCTCAGCGCGCGCGCGCTCGAGCTCGGCGGCCGCGTCTACCTGGTGAAGAACGTCCACGCGACAGCGGAGCACCTCCGGGCGATGTACGCGCACGCGCTCCCGGAGTTCGTCCGCCTGAAGCGGCTCGTCGATCCCGACGGGCTCCTGCGCAACGAGTTCCTCGAGCGGGTGTTCCCCGCGCACTTCGGCGCGGCGCCACGGCCCGCCGGCCCGTGAGCACGGCGCGCCGAGGGACGGACACCCTCCCTGCTTTCCGGTGATTTCAAGGCGCGAGGACGCCGCTCGGGCTCACGAGAGACGGAACTGCGAGGGCGCAGCGAGAGAGAGAAGAACGCTCTCCGCGCCCGCCTCGCCCCGGTCTTCGCCGCCCGCCGAACAACGGCCCGGACAGCGGCTGGGAATCGGTGGTTGGGATCTTGCAGCTCTCGACATGAGCGACGTGAGCACGCGTTAGGACGCGTGGCGAACGCGCAGAGGACACGCGGAGGACGCCGGGGCCATGCATGGCAGTCAACAGCGGGATCAGCCCCTCCGTGCGCGCGGCGCGTACGGGTGGGCTCGACGCCTCTCAGGGGTGCTCACGCCGCTCGTCCCGCTGGCGGTCAGCGCGTGCCGCGGCGACTGCCCGCGCGTCGAGGCCTCGCAGCAGCGCGTCGAGGCCTCGCAGCAGCGCGTCGAGGCCTCGCAGCAGCGCGCCGAGGACACGCAGCAACGCGCCGGCGCGCCGGCGAGCCCGGCGGCGACCGCAAGGCCAGAGAAACGCGATAACCGGTCGAGCCGCGCGCCGACAGCCACCTCCGTCCCGGCGCCCTGGCTGCTCACCATCCAGCCGACCACGGGGGAGGGCGCGAGGATCGCGAGCATGGATATCCGCAGCTTCACGTCCCCGCTCCTGGAGCCGGGCGACGTCATCCTCGCCGTCGACGGGCGGCCGGTCCACTCGCTGGCAGGCCTCGAGGGCTACCTGCGCGCCCGCGTGCCCGGCGACATGGTGGTGCTCACCGTGCTCCGCAACGAGACCACGATCAACTATGCGATGCTCCAGGTGCCGACCGGCGACGCTCCGGCGCCCCCGTCAGCCGCGGCGACCAGGTCCAGAGGCGGCGGCTGACCGCCTCGCGTCCGCCCGCGGACCCGGCCCGGCGCGTGTTCGTCAGGGCGGCGGCGCGCGCTCGACGACGAGCGCCTCGATGCGCGCCGCGAGCGCCTCGATGTCCCCGTCCGTCGTGTGCGGGTTCATGATGACGAGGCGCAGCCACGACTCGCCGCGCAGCGTGGTTCGCGTGATGTAGAAGCTCCCCTCCTCCACGATCTGCCGCCGGACGCGATCCTGCGTCGCCGAGTCGCGGCCGATCCGGAAGCAGAGGATGTTGGCCTGCGGGGCGCCGAAGCACTCGAACGCCGGCCGGCGCGCGAGGAGGCCGTGGAAGCGCCGGGCGGCGTCGAAGAGGCGCTCGACGTGCGCGGACAGGCCGGCCTCGCCGACGAGGGCGAGGTTGAAGAACAGCTTGAGCGACAGCTGCGCCTTCGTGCACTCGAACGTGAGCTTGGACAGATCGACGCCCTGCCGCTCGTCGTCGCCGTGCAGGTACGGCGCGTACTGCTCGTAGGTGCCGGCGAGCGCGGCGGGATCCCTGACGAGGACCGCGCAGGCCAGCGTCGATGTGCCGAGCATCTTGTGCATGTCGCAGACCAGCGAGTCGGCGAGCTCGACGCCGTCGAGCAGGTCCCGGTAGCGCTCGGTGAAGCGCGCCGCCGCGCCGTGGGCGCCGTCGACGTGGAGCCAGAGCCCCTCCCGCCGGCAGAAGGCGCCGATCTCCCGCAGCGGGTCGAAGGCCCCGTTCGGCGTCGCGCCCGCGTTGGCCACCACGGCGAGCACACGCTTGCCCGCCCGCTTCACCTCCTCGTACGCCCGCGAGAGCGCCCGCGGGACGATCCGCAGCGCGTCGTCCACGGCGACCTTCACGACGGCATCGACGCCGAGGCCCATGATGGCGGCGGCGCGCGCGACCGAATAATGCGCCGCCTCCGAGGCGAGCAGGACGAGGCCGGGCGGGACGCCCGCCTTGAAGCTCCCCGGGGCGACGCGCTCCCTGCACGCGAGCAGCGCGCTCAGGTTGCCCAGGCTCCCGCCGTGGGTGATGACGCCGTCGCCCTCGGCGCCCCAGCCGATCTTGCCCCGCATCCAGCGGAGGAGCCCGCGCTCGATCGCGGTCCCGGCAGGCCCCATTTCATAGACGGCCATGCCGTTGTTCAGGACGCCGTGCACGAGGTCGGCGAGCGACGACGACAGCATCGGCACGGCCACCTGGTGACCGAAGTAGCGGGGGTGGTGCAGCCGGTTGCTGTTGTCGAGGACGGTGGCGACGAGGGCGGCGAGATCCGCGCCGCCGTGCGCGACCGTGCGATCGAAGTCGAGCGCGGCGAGGATCTCCTCGATCGATCGCTGCACCAGCACCGGCCCTTCCCGGCGCTGCGCCCTGCGCACGTGATCCGCGAGCAGCGCGCCCAGGCGGGCCGCCTCGCGCTCGAGGAAATCGGGGGAGAGCGCGGTCGTCAGCGCGTCCTTCATCGCGTTCGCGCTCCTCGCCCTCTGCCGGGCGCCTTGTCGCCGCCTCGCCGGCCGCTCAGGAACGCGAACGCCTCGTCGACCTGCTCGTCGGTCATCGCGTGCCCAGCGCGCGGCTTGCCGAGCGACCTCGATGGCCACTTCAGCCTGCGGAGCATCTTCGCGAGCGCCACCTGGTCCTTGTGCGCCGGGTCCTTCCCGCCCCAGCCGACGAACACCGGCGCGCGCAGCTTCGTCTGCGCGCCCGCTCGCTGCAGGTAGCGCGCGCCCGAGCCGCCTGCGAACGCCGCGTAGCCGTCGACCGGCAGCCGCCCGCGCATCGCCAGCGACGTCGCGTAGTACGCGCCGTTCGAGAACCCGAACACGAGCACCCGCTCGAAGCGCGCGCCCGCGCGCCGCTCGAGCTCCGCGCGCGCCGCGTCCCACTCGGCGAGCAGGGCGTCCTCGTGAGCCGTCTGCGCGGCGGAGGCGGTGGGCCAGCACCACCAGTCTTCCATCGATTTTGGCATCGATTTTGGCATCGATTTTGGCATCGATTTTGGCATCGATTTTGGCATCGATTTTGGCATCGATTTTGGACCGATACCGCGCCGGCCACGCGGCATCATCACGGCGGCCCCGTGCCGGGCGCCGGCCCGCGCCGCGCCCCGCTGCTGCGCCCACTGCCACCCGGAATCGGGCTGGACGACGCCGTGCAGGAAGATCACGAGCACCCGCGGGCCAGGCGCCGGCCTGGCCGGCAGGAAGGCGCACACCTCACCGGGCAGCGACGCGAGCTCGGGCGCACACCAGCGCGCCGCCGCCGGGTCCTGCGGGGATGCGGCCGCGCTCGCCGCGGGCGCGGCCGCAGGGGGCGCGCTCGCCGCGGGTGCTGCTGCGGAAGGAGCGCTCGCCGCGGGCGCGGCCGCAGGGGGCGGCGAGCTGGTCCCGTCGCCGTTGGCCGAGGCGGATGCGCCCGCGGCCAGGAGCGCGGCCAGGGACAGCACCGTCACGAGCGAGCGCATGGGCGCGCAGTACCATGTCCGCGCTTCCGCCGGGAATACCCCTCACCGCCTCTCGTTTGCGTCTTTGCCCCGCGTCCTGGCGTCGAGCGCTCGCCGCCGGCGGTGGGTTCAGCGCGGGCCGCGCGGCGTCAGAGCCGCACCTCGACGCCCGCGCCGGACGCGCTCAACCACGGCATCACGGAGCCCGCCTTGGTCGTGCTCGGCGCGCGCTCCTTCAGCAGCAGGTAGAGCCCGACGCCCACGGTCGCGACGCCGGCGACGCCGAGGACGTCGCCGGCGATCCCCTTGGCCCGCGCAGCGCCCGCGTCCGCGCCCGTGCTCGAGCGCGCATCCCCTGCCTGTTTCAGGCCCGAGAGCCCGAGGATGGCTCCGCCGGCGAAGAGCGCGCCGCCCGCGCCCAGGACGACGAGCGGGAGCGTCCGGCTCGATGATGCATCGGCAGCGCCGGCCACGGGAGGCAGACCGCCCCCGGCAGCCGAGGCTTGCCTCGTCTCGGTCGTGGCTCGCGCCAGGGCGATCGGGACCTCGACCGAGCTGCCCGCGCCGACGCTGAACCGGGCGACCGCGGCGCGGAACCCCGGAGCGCTCGCCGCAATCTCGTGAGCGCCCGGGTCCAGCTCGATGACCTGCCCAGGGGCCGCGCTCAGCGGCCTCCCGTCCATGGTCAGCGTCAGCCCGCCGATCTCGGCGGGCCTGACGGCGATCGTCGCTCGGCCGATGCGCCCCTCGAGCGCTGCGACCGCCTCGCGCGCCGGCACGACGTAGGGAGAGGTCGTCGGCGTCGGCGGCTCGACCAGGAATGCGCGAAAGCTGGCGAGCGCCTCGACGAGGTGCCCGATCTCCTTCTGCGCGACGCCGAGGCTGTAGCGCGTGAGGGGAGCCGCCTTGATCTGGAGCGATCGGGCATACAGCGCGCGCGCCTCCTCCCAGCGCCCCTGCTTCGCCAGCTTGGCCCCCTGGACGAACAGCACGCGCGCGGACTCCACATCGCCCGCGCCCTGCGCCGACGCGGGAAGCGTGGCTGCGGCCATGAGCAAGGCCGCGGCGAGCGCGACGCCGAGGCGCGCGGAGCGCGGTGCGGGGCGCGCGCTCATGAGCAGTCTCCTCGCCGGCACTTCGTACCAGCGGGGCATCGGTTGCCACAGGCGCCGCAATGAGCGTCGTTGTTCCACAGGTTGGTCTCGCAATGATGCGCCGCGTCCCCGTCGCAATCGGCGTAATGGCCATTGCAGGTCGTCTCGGTGTCTGCGCCGCTGCTCGCTGCAGCGCCTCCCGCGCCGCTCCAGCCGCTCGCGCCCTCGCCTCCCGCGCCGCTCCCGCCAGCGCCGCCTCCGCTGCCGTCGCCTCCGCTGCCGTCGCCTCCCGCGCCGCTCCCACCAGCGCCGCTCCCGCTGCCGTCGCCTCCCGCGCCGCTCCCACCAGCGCCGCTCCCGCTGCCGTCGCCTCCCGCGCCGCTCCCACCAGCGCCGCTTCCGCTGCCGTCGCCTCCGCCGACGCTCGCGCCAGGACCGCTACCGCCGCTAGCGCCAGCGCCGCTCCCATCGCTCGCACCAGCGCCGCTTCCGCTGCCCTCGCCTCCACCGACGCTCGCGCCAGGACCGCTCCCGCTGCTGGGGTCAGGGCCGCTCCCGCTGCTGGGGTCAGGGCCGCTCCCGCTGCTGGGGCCAGCGCCGCTCCCGCTGCTGGGGCCAGCGCCGCTCCCGCTGCTGGGGCCAGGGCCACTCCCGCTGCTCGGGCCAGCGCCGCTTCCGCTGCTCGGGCCAGCGCCGCTCCCGCTGCTTGTCGCGCTCTCGTCGCCACCGCTGCCCACGGTGGTCCTGCTCGTGCTCGCGCCGCTGCTCCCGATGAGATCGCCCCCGCCACGCCCGTCGCCCACCTGGTCCTCGAGCCCTCCAGCGCCCTCTGTTTCGTCGGCCTTGTCGGACAGCTCCTCGCTGATCAGAGCGGAGCAGCCTCCCGGCCCGAGCGCCGCTGCAGCGAGCGTGACCAGGAGGAGCATCAGATCGCCAGAACCACGAAGGGAGCGGTGCTTCACCCCGGGAGTGCGCATGACCACCTCAGAAGTCGGGCGCCGCCGGCAGCGGCATGGACGTGGAGACAGGCCGCGGACGCGGCGACGCAGCTCGCTGAGCGCGCGGCGCGATCCGTTGGCTGGCCGGCTCGGCCCCCTGAGCGCGCGGCTCCGCAGGCGCTGGCAAGAGCTCAGCCCATGGATCGCTCGGCTCCTCCCACGGATCGCTCTGCTCGTCCCGCTCGGCAGGCGCGCTGTCCGCCGCCGCACCCCTCACGGCCATCTCGGAAGCAGCCGCGCGTCGCGCGCCGGCATCGGGGGGCGCGACGCCGATGGAGGACGCAGCGGACGCCGTCCCCCGCAGCGCTTCCGACGCGCCCAGAGCGACGGCAGGAGCAACCGCCATGACCGCCGGCCGAGCGGTGCCCGCGCTCGCGCTCCCACCCCGCGCGCTCAGCCCCAGGACGACCACCAGAGGCGCGGCGAAGGCGAGGACCCCGGCCACGAGCGCCTTCGGGAGCCACGGCGAGGCCGTGAGCCCGAGCCGAGCTCCGCGCCATGCCTCGGCCATCTTGATGGTGCCGCCCCGGCGCGCGACGGGCGTGGCCGCCGGCGTCGGCAGCGCGCCCGGCGCCTCCCGCGCGCCGGCCGGGCGCTGCGCCGCCATCTCCGCCCCGGAGGCCGCGCCCGCAGGCGCGGCGATCGGAGCCGCCTTCTCCGCCGCGAGCGGCGGCTCGGCCCCTCGCGCGAGCCACTGGTGTGCGAGCGACGTGCCCGCCACGTCCGCCGTCACCCCGCGCTCGACCGCCCAGGCGGCAAGCGCGCGGCCGAGCGCGCGCATGCTGGGCCATCGATCGGCCGGCGATTTGGCCAGCCCGCGCTGGAGGATCGCCCACAGCGCCTCGTCGCCGGCGCCGAGCTCTGTCGTCGGCGCCGGCTCCTTGCTGAAGATCGCCACGATCACCGCGCTCAGCGTCTCCCCGCTGAACGGCCGCCGCCCGGTGATCAGCTCGTACATCACCACGCTGAACGCCCAGACGTCGGTCTGCTCCCCGACGTCCAGCTGGCCGTCGGCCTGCTCCGGCGACATGTACTCCGGGCTGCCGACGATCATCCCTCGCTGCGTGATCGCAGGGCTCGCCGCGTTGGCGAGCTTGGCGATGCCGAAGTCGACGACCTTCGGGACGTGGCCGCCCGCGCCGTCGGGCACGATGAGGATGTTGGCAGGCTTGACGTCGCGATGGACGATGCGCTGCGCGTGGGCCGTCGCGAGCGCACACGCGACCGGCAAGAGCATCTGGACCGCCTGCTCCGCCGGCACCCGGCCCCTCGCCTCCAGCCAGCTCGAGAGCGGCGTGCCCTCGAGCAGCTCCATCACCAGGAACGGCTCGCCCGCGTCGGTCTCGCCGAAATCGAACACGCGCACGATCGCCGGATGGCCGAGCTTCGCCGTCGCGCGCGCCTCCCGGAGCAACCGCTCGGCGGCGTGGCCGTCGAGCTGCTCCTCGTGGAGCACCTTGATCGCCACGTCGACGTCGAGCCAAAGGCTGCGCGCACGCCACACCGTGCCCATGCCCCCCGCGCCCAGCCGGCCCACGATCTGGTACTTGCCCGCGAGGACCTCGCCCACGGCGCGCTCCCTCTGCGGCGATCCACGGACGCTCGACGAGACGCCGCCCGTGCTCTCATCGCCTCTCCCGGCGAGCGCGAGCCATCCGCTCTGGCCGGGGACATGGTGCTCGTCCATCATGGGTCGCCCTCCTGGAAAGCAAGCGGCGAACCAGGAGCCGTCTCCTCACCTCCGCGGGCGCCTGCGCGAACCCCCAGCCCACGTCCTGCCGCGCGCGCAGCGTCCGGCGAGCTCGACGCTCGCCCGCGCGCCCTCGGGACGAGACGACAAGACGAGCACGGATTCCCCTTTCCGGCCGGGAATCGGCCGCGCGCATCGGTCACGCTGGGGCAATTTGCACCAAGGCATTGCGCGGAGGAGCGAGGCGCCCGCCATGATGCTCGGCAACGCCTCGCTCCTGGCCTCATCGATTCGATCCGGGGATCGTCGGATCGATCCCAGCGAGCGCGCGCAGCGCCCGGGGCCGCGCAGCTGCGCTCTCAATCGTGCAGGCGCACCGCGGTCTGTCTCGTCAGGACGGCGGCCGAGTGTCCCGCATGCAGCGTGTACACGCCGGGCTCCACCTGCCATCGGCCTGCCGCCCAGTGCGCGAAGGCCCGCGGCTCGATGGTGACGGCGACGTCGACCGTCTGATCGGGCTCGGCCTCGACGGACGCGAAGCCGGCCAGCCAGACCGCGGGGCGCTCGATCTCCGAGTCCGGCCGCGACAGGTAGAGCTGGACCACGTGGCGCCCGCGGCGCGTGCCGACGTTGCGCACGCGCACCCGCGCCTCGACCGCCGCGCCGGCGACGACGCTCGGCGCTTCCACGTCGAGGATCTCCCACCGCGTGTAGCCCAGGCCGTGCCCGAACGGGTAGGCCGGGGTGACGCCTGCGCGCGCCCAGGCCCGGTACCCGATGTGCAGGCCCTCGGCATAGACCAGCTTGCCGTTCTCGGGCTTCGTCGAGAGCACGGGCACGTCCTCCGCGCGCGCGGGCCAGGTCGTGGGCAGGCGGCCGCCGGGCTCCACGGCGCCGAGCAGCACGTCGGCGACGGCGGTGCCGAACTCCTGGCCCGGGAACCACGTGAGGAGCACCGCGGCCACCTCGTCGCGCCACGGCGTGGTCACCGGCCCGCCGGAGTTCACCAGCACGATCGTCCGGGGGCTCACGGCCGCGACGGCGCTGATCAGCTCGTCCTGGCGGCCGGGGAGCCCGAGCGTGCTCCGGTCGAAGCCCTCGCTCTCGATCGCCTCGGTGGTGCCGACGACCACGATCGCGACGTCGGCGGAGCGCGCGAGCTCCACGGCGCGCGCCAGCTCCTCCTCGTCGGACAGCGCCGGAACCTCGGCGCCCAGGGAGAACGCCACCGCGAGCGTGCCCACGGGGACGGTGTGCGTCAGGGCGAGATCGATCTCCTGGCCGGCGGCCAGGGACAGCTCGGCCGCCCGCTGCGGCGGGGCGAGCAGGGCCGCGGCGATGTCGTCCTTGTCCGGCAAGACCGCCTCGTCGAAGAGGACCTGCCCGCCGGCGGTGAGGCGGTAGACGCCCACGCCGGCCACGCCGATCCGGTAGAGCCCGGCCTCGGCGGCGCGGAACCGCGCCGTCACCTCGATCGTCGCGGCCTCGTTCGCGCGCTGATCCCCGATGAACGTGAGGCGCCCGACGTCGCGGTGCTCCTCGTGCAGGACGCCGCCCTTCGCGTCGAGGAGCCGCACGTGGACGCCGTGCTGGCCGCTCACGGGGTCGACGACCTGGTCCCCGGCCACCGGCACGAGCCCTTCGTGGATGCGGGTGCCGACGGCGTGGAGCACCTCGGCGCGCCGGCCGAGCGCGGCGCGCAGCCCGTCCAGGGGCGAGACCGCGTAGTGCGGGTGGACGCTGGCGCTGCCGCCGCCCTGGATCCGCCCCGCCGCGGCGCTCGGGCCGATCACGGCGATGCGCCGCAGGCTGGTCGCGTCGAGCGGGAGCGCGTCGCCCTGGTTGCGCACGAGCACCATGCCGGCCGCGGCGGCCTCGCGGGCGAGCGTCCCGGCCGCGGCGCTGGAGAGCGGGGCCGGGGCGGGCGCGGCCGGCGCGACGCCCTCGAGGGCGCCGACCCGGGCGGCGAGGCGCAGCAGGCGGCGGACCTTGTCGTCGATGGCCTTCTCGGGCACCGCGCCGCGGCGGACGGCGGCGACGAGCGCCGCGCCCCAGGGCCCTCCCGGGCCCGGCATGGCGAGGTCCAGCGCCGCGCGCGCCGCGGCCTCGGTGGAGCGGGTCGCGGTCCAGTCGGAGACCACGACGCCGTCGAAGCCCCACTCGTCCTCGAGCGGCGACGCGAGCAGCGCGCTCTCCGTCAGGGTCACCCCGTTGACGGCGTTGTACGAGGCCATCACGAGCCACGCGCCCGCGCCGGTGATCATCCGCTCGAAGGGCGCGAGGTAGAGCTCGCGCAGCGTGCGCTCATCGACCCGGACGTCGACCGTGAACCGCTCGGTCTCCGAGTCGTTGGCGACGTAGTGCTTGGGCGTGGCGCCGACGCCGTGGTCCTGCAGCCCTCGGACGTAGGCGGCGCCGATCCGGCCGGTCAGCAGGGGATCTTCCGAGAAGCACTCGAAGTGCCTGCCGCCGAGCGGGCTGCGGTGCAGGTTGACGGTCGGCCCCAGGACGACGTCGACGCCCTTGCGCCGCGCCTCCGACGCCAGCGCGGCGCCGACGCGCTCCAGCAAGGCCTCGTCCCATGTGGCCGCGAGGGCGGTGGAGGAGGGGAGGCACACCGAGGGGTCGCGCTCGTCCCAGCGCTCGCCGCGCACGCCGACCGGGCCATCCGAGACGACCATGCGGCGCAGGCCGATCGCGGGCTCGGGGTGCGTGCTCCAGAAGTCGGCGCCCGTGAGCAGGCGGACCTTCTGCTCGAGCGACAGCGCGGCGAGGGCGTCCGCCACGCGCCGTTCGACGGCCTCGGGCAGGTGATCGGTCTTCTGGGGGCGAGCGGAGTGCGAGTCAGCGACGGCCATGAACCCTCCTGGAAGCGCGGAGGCGCCGTCGAGGCGGCGCCGCGCACGGGACTACCATGGTCGAGGAAACACCAGCTTCACAGGAGAGTCACGGTCGCCGAAAGCTCACGCTCGCCACGAGCCGTGGAAGCTGCCGAGAGGAGCACCGCGCGCGCCTCGGCGGCGCTCCGGCCGGCGCGCGCTCGCGAGCGGGCGGGCGTCGCGGTGGTCGAGGGCGCGCCGCCCGTTGCGCGGGGGTGGGAACGGCGCGATGCTCGCCGTCCCTCGAGCGAGGCCGCTGCCATGAGCCTCTCCACCGTGCTCCGCGTCCTCGGCCGCAAAGACGGCGAGGTCCACAGCGTGTTCCGCGCCGGGTCGCGCGTGTACGGCACCGCGTCCGCGACGTCGGACGAGGATTTCGTCGCCGTCCTCGCGCGGCGCGACGCGCGGCAGGACCTCGCCTTTGCGCCGGGCGTCAACGTCGTCGTCCACGGCCTCGACACCTTTCGCGACGCCATCGCCGAGCACAGCGTCTTCGCGCTCGAGTGCCTGTTCCTGCCGCCCGAGCACCGGCTCAGGGAAGGAAGGCCGCCCTTCCCGTTCAAGCTCGACAGGAAGAAGCTCGCCGCGTCGGCCGCGAGCCGCTCCGCGTCCGACTTCAAGAAGGCCGGCGCCCGCTTCGACGACGAGCCGGAGGCCTCGAAGAAGAAGCTCTTCCACGCCCTCCGGGTGCCGCTCTTCGCCGTGCAGATCGCCGAGTCCGGCGTCCTCCACGATTACGGCGCCGCGAACCCGTACTGGCGCGAGATCGTCGCGGACGAGCGCCTCGACTGGGAGGAGTACCGCAGGGCCTACGGCCCGATCCGCGAGGGCCTCTGCGATCGGCTCGCGGCGCTGGCCTCACGGCGGTGACGCGAAGGCCGGCGCCGGCCCCGGGGCGAGGCGCTGAGGCCGGATCTCCTGGTGCATCCAGTGCTCGTCCGTCTGCACGTGCCCGCGCCGCACCCACTTGGCGAGCCGCCGCTGGAACGCCGCGTCCGGGAACTCGCCGGCGGCCCGCACCACCACGCCCTCGCGCGGGCCGCCGAACGCGGAGGGCTCGCGCGCGAGCGCGGTCGTCAGCGCCTCGAGCTCGCGCTCGCCCTCGACGGTGCCCCGGAACAGGACAGGCACCGTGGGGAGCCCGAGATCGTTCGCCTGGGCCACGACCATGTCCCACTCCCAGAAGAGGCCCCGCGCGTCGTCCCGCACGCCGAAGACCAGCGAATACCCCGGGAGCGCCTCGTACTCGATGGAGTGGATCGCATAGCAATACTCGCAGAAGAGCGACATGCCCTCCGAGAGCAGGTGCGCGATGCTCGCGTGCGTGGCCTTCGCGAGGTCGAAGCTCGGGTGGGACGGAGGGCCCGAGTGCGAGCGGGAGAAGACGCTCGCCCGCGTGTACGTGAGGTTGCTCCCGTCGCACTTCTCGGTGATGACGATCTCGACGCCGAGCAACCCCGACACGTCTGCCATCCTCTTGTCGTCGGACGTTCCGCCGGGGGACCACGGCAGGTGGAACGAGCGAGGGTATTTGGCGGACATGGCGGTGCCAGGGTAGCACCGGCGTCCCGGAGCGGACATGCTACGGCCCTCACGCGCGCGGCGCCGAACGCGGAGCCGATCGCGCGCTCGCCAGAGGTCCTCCGTCATGTCCTCCGCGTCGTCGCTCCTCGACCTGCTCACGCCCGATCCGGGGCGTGTCCCCTGGAACGAGCTCCAGGTCTTCGACTGGGTCCGCGCGCTCGAGGCTTGCCCGCAGGACCCGATCCACCACGCCGAGGGCAACGTCTGGATCCACACCCGCATGGTGCTGGAGACGCTCCTCGGGCTGCCCGAGTGGCAGGCGCTGCCGGCCGAGGAGCAGCGCGTCGTGTACCTCGCGTGCCTCCTCCACGACGTGGCGAAGCCGGCGACCACCCGCGAGGACGACGGGCGGATCACGGCGAAGGGCCACTCTCGCGCGGGGGAGCTCCTCGCGCGCCGCCTGCTCTGGGAGCTCGGCGCGCCGTTCGCGCTGCGCGAGCAGGTGTGCGCGCTCGTGCGCTATCACCAGATCCCGTTCTATCTCATCGAGCGCGACGACGCGCGGCGCGTCGCCGCCGAGATCAGCCTCCAGGCCCGCTGCGACCTGCTCGCGCTCGTGGCCGAGGCCGACATCCGAGGGCGCGTCTGCGCGGACATGGGGCGCGTCGTCGACAACATCGAGCTCTTCCGCGAGTTCTGTCGCGAGGAGGGGTGTTACACCGCGCCGCGGTCCTTCGCCTCGGCTCACACGCGCTTCGTGTACTTCCGCTCCGATCCCGCCGGCGGGCGCCACCCGGACGTCGAGGTCTACGACGACACGCGCTCCGAGGTCGTGGTGATGAGCGGGCTCCCGGGCGCCGGGAAGGATACCTATGTTCGCCACCACCTCGCCGACTGGCCGGTCGTCTCCCTGGACGCGCTGCGGAGCGAGCTGGAGATCGATCCGGCGGAGACGCAGGGACAGGTGGTCCAGGCCGCGCGCGAGCGAGCGAAGGAATACCTGCGGCGCGGCGAGCGGTTCGTGTGGAACGCGACGAACCTCTCGCGGCAGCGGCGCGGCCCGCTGCTGCAGATGGCGGCCGACTACGGGGCGAGGATCCGCGTCGTCTACGTGGAGGTGCCTGCATCGACGCTGTTCGCGCAGAACCGGGCGCGGGAGGCGGCGGTGCCGGAGGCGGTCATCCGCCGGATGATCGAGCGCTGGGAGATCCCGGCGAAGACCGAGGCCCACGAGGTGGTGCTGGCTGTGCGCTGACGCCTGACGTCGCCTGCCCTCGTGCCGGAGCCGCCGGATGGAGCGGCACGAGCCGCCCGGCTGCGCCCGCACACGGCATGGGGTACGCTCCGCCTGGAGCGACGTATGCCCTTCCAGAGCGAGAATTCTTTCATCCCGATTCCCCCGCCCGGCGAGGACGAGCTCCCGTACGACGATGGTGAGCCGATGGAATCCGAGCGCCACCTCGCGCAGATGGACCTGCTCATCGAGGTGCTGAAGCTGTTCTGGCGCGACCGCGACGACGTCTACGTCGCCGGCAACATGGCCATCTATTTCAGCGAGTTGCAGGCGAAGAAGAACGACTTCCGAGGCCCCGACGTGTTCGTGGTGCTCGACACCAACAGGCGCGAGCGCAAATCCTGGGTCGTCTGGCAGGAGGACGGGATGACGCCCGACGTGGTGATCGAGCTGCTCTCCGAGAGCACCGAGGCCGTCGATCGCGGCGACAAGATGCGGATCTACGCGAAGCTCCTGCACGTGCCGGAGTACTACCTGTTCGATCCGTTCTCGGGCGTGCTCGAGGCTTATGTGCTCGATCGAGCCACGCGGTCCTACCTGCCGATGCCGCCCGAGACGAACGGCGACGTCGTGAGCGCGTGCCTCGGCCTGCGCCTCGGGGTGCGCCACGGCACGTACCGCGGCCTCGCCGTCGACTGGCTGCGCTGGATCGATGCCCATGGGCGCGTGCTGCAGACCGGCGAAGAGCAGGCTCGCGCCGCCGAAGAGCAGGCTCGCGCCGCCGAAGAGCAGGCTCGCGCCGCCGGCGATGAGGCGAAGCGTCTCGCCGCCCGGCTCGCGGCCTACGAGAAGCAGTTCGGCCCGCTGCCGGGCGGCGACTCGGGCTAGCGGCTCCCCGACCGCCGCCGGACGGGTCAGCCCCAGCCGACCCGCTCGCCCCGCCCGAACCCCGGCGCCAGCATCGCCGCCCACCGCGCCGGGCTCTTGATCCGCTCCCGCGCCATCACCGCGTCCGCCACGAGGAGCCGCTGGAGCCCCTTCTCCCCGCCGAGCAGCTCGCCCGCCTGGCGCCGCGCCGCCGCCGCATAGAGCGGCATGTCCGCCGCGTCGAACCCGGCCGCCGCCGCCTCCAGCTGCGCGATCGCCGCCTCCCTGTCGCCGCGCAGCTCGGCTGCGCCCGCGCGGATCAGCGGCACGAACGGGTCCGACCACGCCGTCTTCTCCCGGGCGAGCGCCGCGGCGTCCCGGAGCGCCGCCTGGATCAGCGGCTCCGGCTCGGGCGCCGCCTCGGCCACGGCGAGCGCCGTGCACGCGCGCTCGACGTGGGCCATCACCCGGCTGTTCTGCATCATCAGCAGCATCGAGCCCTCGATCCTCGGCCAGGCGTCCGTGAGGCGCTTCATCGCGGCGCCGGCGCGGCCCGCGTACCGGTCGACGTAGGTCTCGCCGAGCAGCCCGACGAAATGCTCGAGGTGGAACCCCGACGTCGTCCACCTCGACAGCGCCCCCGCGATCGCGCCGCGCGCGCCCGCCACGTCGTCCGACGCGAGCGCCACCCACGTCGCCTGCGCGCTGAAGATCGCCACCGCGTAGAGATCCCCCCGCTGCTCGGCGGCGCGGAGCACCGCCGGCGTCGTCCGCGCGAGCGCGTCGATCTGCCCGCGGTAGTACCGCGCCCACGACGCCATCAGCTGCGTCGTCGCGAGCTCCCAGGACACGCCGGCGCAGCGGTCGCGCAGGAGCTCGTCGGCGATCTCGTACCACGCGGACGCCGCCTTCCAGCGCCCGGCCGTGAACGCCTCGAGCATGCCCGACACCATCATCGACAGGCCGAGCAGGTGCGGGCTGTCGAGCCGCTCCGAGAGCGCCCGCACCGCGGCGACGAGCTCCTCCGCGCGCGCCCGGCCCGGCGCCCCCATCATGCACGCGGACGAGGCCTCGAACGCGAGCGCGCGGCCGACGCGGTACGGCTCGCCGGCCCGCAGCGCGAGCAGCAGGGCGCGCGCCGAGAACTCGGCGGAGCGGACCATGTCGACGCCGGACAGCCCCACCGTCACCGTCCAGCAGGCGTCGATGCGCGCGAGGTCCTCCGGCCGCACCTCCGCCTCGGACCGCTCGCGGAACCGGAGGCCCCTGAGGCGCAGCTCCGCCCGGTGCAGGAGCAGCGCCACCAGCGCGCGCCGCGGCGTCTCCGGGAACGACAGGCCGACCGCCCGGAGGACGGCGCGGACGAGCTCGATCCCCTCGTCGATGTGCCCGCTCCGCAGGTACTGCTCCGCGGCCCGCCGGCGGAGCTCGAGCGAGAGCGCGCCGCCCGCCCCCTCCGCCGCCGCCGCGTAGATCCTCGCCGCCTCGGCGCTCTTGCCCGCGTTGACCAGGGCGTCGGCGCACCGCACGCCGAGCGCGCGCCGCTCGGCCTCGGGGACATCCGCCTCGCGCGAGCGCAGGCCGAGCGCGAGCTCGTAGAGCCGCGCCGAGCGCTCGAACGCGAGCGCCTCCGCCGCCTCCTCGGCCGCGCGCTCGGCGAGCCGCCCCGCCCGCGCCGCGTCCCCCGCGCCCAGCCAGTGCCGCGAGAGCGCCTCCGCGTCCGCCGTCCCCAGCGCCTCGAGCGCCCGCCCTAGCCGCCGGTGCCGCGCCGCGAGCTGCACCGGGCCGAGCCGGCCGACCACGGCCGCGCGCACCCTGTCGTGCGACGCCTCGACGAGCTCGCCCTCGCCGGCGCGCCGCGCGGCGATCAGGTCCTCCATGAGCAGCAGCGTCATCGCCGGGGCGCGCTCGTCGTCGCGGAGCTTCGCCGCCCGCGCCACGACCGCCGCGTCGATCGGCTCCCCGGCGACAGCGATCACCTCCAGCAGCCGGAGCGCCTGCTCCGGCAGGCGGCGGAGCCGCGCGTCGAGCGCCCTGCCCCACGCAGAGTCGCCCCGGGCGCCGTCCTCGCCCGAGAGCTCCTGCGCGTCGCGGGCGAGCTCGCCGAGCAGCCGCGGGTTGCCCCGCGAGGCGCGGGCGATCGCGTCCGCCCGCGCGCGGGTCACGTCGTCGCGCGCGAAGAGGAGCGCGAGCGAGAGCTCCTCGGCCTCGAGCGGCGAGAGCGGGCCGACCGCGATCTCGCGCAGCTCGCCGTCCCGGCGCGCCGACTCGATCCGCCCCCGCGCGCCGGCGGTCTCGGCCTCGGCGTCCCGGCGCTCGAGGCCCATCCCGTCGAGCAGCGCGCGGAGCGGCGCGCTCGTGGCGACGTCCTCGTCCCGGAAGCTGCCGAGGAACATCATCGCGGGCGCGTCGGGAGGCCGCGTGAGCTCGAGCAGGAGCGCCACGCTGTCGATGTCGCTCCACTGCAGGTCCTCGATCGCCACGACGAGCGGGCTGCGCTCGGCGATCCGCCAGAGCAGCTGGCGGAGCGCGGCGAAGCTGCGCTGCCGCAGCTCCTGCGCGTCGGGCGACTCGCTCGCGCGCGGCGCCGACGCGACGGCCTGCACGCGCGAGAGCACCGGGAACACCCGGGCGAGCGCGCGGACGTCGCGCGGCAGGAGGCGCTCCACCTCGTCGTCCGAGACCCGCCGGAGGAAGCGGCTCAGCGCCTCCATCACGCCCCCGAACGCCTTGTAGGACTCGGCCGCCCCGAGCGCGCAGCGCCCCCGCAGGACGACCGGACCCTTGTCGCGGCGGAGCCCCATCAAGAAGTGGTGGATGAGCGCGCTCTTTCCCATGCCCGCGGCGCCGTGAACGAGCACGGCGACGGGCCGCTCCAGCACGAGGGCCTCGGCGGCGCGCTGGAGCGCCCGCAGGTGCGGGCGGCGGCCGATGAAGTGCTCGATCGTCGGCGGCGCGGGCGGGAGCAGCGCGCTCGCAGGCGCGGCCTCGGCGCTCCCCGGCGCGGGCTCCGCGCCCTCCAGCGGGGGCTCGGCGCCCTCAGGGTCCTGCCGCTCCGCGCCCTCCACGCCGCGTCACCGTCACTTCTTGCTCAGGAACGCATCCATCGCACGCCGGTGCTCCGGGCCGTTCCACTGCTCGGCGAACGCCCGCCGCTCGACCTCGGCGGCGGAGGCGCGCAGCGCCTCGCGCACCTTGTGCAGGGACCGCTTCATGGCCGCGACCGACGCGCGCGGGCCCTCGGCGATGCGGCCGACCTGCGCGATCGCCCGGCGCCGCGCCGCGCCGGTGGGGACGACCTCGCTCACGAGGCCGACGCGGAGCGCCTCGGCGGCGTCGATCCTCTCCGCCGTCAGGAGCAGCCGCGCCGCCGCGAGCGGCCCCACCCGCTCGCAGAGCCGCGTCAGCCCGCCCCAGGCCGGGGACAGGCCCATCTTGACGTGCCGGAACGAGAGCGCGGCGTGCTCCTCGACGACGACGAAATCGCAGAGCAGCAAGAGCTCGCAGCCGCCGCCCAGCGCGTCGCCCTGCACGGCGGCGACGATCGGCACCTCGCTCTCCTCGAAGGCCGCGAGGCCCTCGAACAGCCGGAGGACCTCGCCCCCGTCCGCGCCGCCGGCAGCGAGCGCGTGGAGCTCGCGGATGTCGCCGCCCGCCACGAAGACGTCGCTGCTCGTCGCGGTGAGCACGACGCCGCGCACGCGCGGGTCGGCGCTGGCGCGCCGGATCGCCTCGCCGAGGCGGCCCGCGAAGTCGCTGTCGATGGCGTTCCTGCGCTCGGGACGATCGATGGTCAGGACGACCGCATCGCCGGCCGCCTCGACCCGCAAGGTCACGAGAGGGCCCTCCGCGCGCCCCTCCCGCCGGTGAGCGCCGCGGCCTTCCGGCGGCTCGCGCCCGCCCCGTTCTCGGCCGCCGCGCGGCTGAGCCGCCGCGGCGCCGGCATGCGCTCGTCGTGGATCACCTCGGCGATCCGCGCCTCGAGCGTGCGGCGGCTGAGGCCGCGCTGCTCCGCCGCGTACCGCTCGGCGTAGCTGATGATCGCGCCCGCGACGTCGACGCCGCTCGCGCGCTCGATCCCCTCCAGGCCGGGCGAGCTGTTGATCTCGAGGATCTTGGGCCCGGAGCGCGCCTCGAGCATGTCGACGCCGGCGACCTCGAGGCCCATCGCCTTCGCGGCGCGGATCGCGACGCTGCGGTAGGCGCGCGGCAGCTTCACGCGATCGCCCTTGCCGCCGCGGTGGAGGTTCGAGCGGAACTCCCCCGGCTTGGCGACGCGGCGCATCGAGGCGACCACGCGGCCGCCGACGACGATGACCCGGATGTCGCGCCCCTTCGACTCGCGCACGTACTCCTGGAGCACGATGTCCTGGCCCATGGCCCAGAACGTCTCGAGCAGCGCGTGCACGGCGTGGGGCGTCTCGGCGAGCATGGTGCCGATGCCCTGGGTCCCCTGCTGGAGCTTCACGATCGCGGGGCAGCCGCCGACGAGCGAGAGCGCCGCCTCGACGCCGGCCGGGCTCCGGGCGCACACGGTGATCGGCACGTTGAGCTTGCGGCGCGTGAGCAGCTGGAGCGCGCGCAGCTTGTCGCGGCTCCTCGCGATCGAGACGGCGCCGTTCAGGACGGGGACGCCCATGAGATCGAACTGACGGACGACGGCGAGGCCGTAGTTCGTGATGCTGGCGCCGATGCGCGGGATCACGATGTCGAAGCGGGGCACCGCCGAACCACCGACGAGCAACGACGGGCGGCCACGCGACACGACGATCTGGAAATCGAGCGGATCGATGACGCTGACGTCGTGACCACGCGCGCGCCCCGCGAGCACGATCCGGCTCGTCGAATAGAGGGACGCGTTGCGGGACAGGACGAGGAGTCGCATGTGGCCCGGAGGCTAGCAGAGCCGGCAGACTGCGTGGATGGATGCGCGTGCCGATTCATTTTTCGCTCTTCGGCGGTTCTTCTTCCGCTCGTTCCGCTCGCGCCGCTCGCGCCGCGCCCCGCACGGTCGCGCGCCGCGCCATCGGCCCTCGTTTTCCATGGGGCTCCGCGCGGTCCCCGTGGGACGCCGCGCATTTCTGCGCGTCCCCCGCCCCGTGGGACGCCGCGCGCTCCGTGGGGTTCCCCGCGCGGCCGTGCGGCGGACCAGGCGCGGCAGAAGCGCCGAGGTGCAGCGCTTGCGCTGAAAAATGTTTCGTGTACGAATCATCTCGGTCGTGCCGGCGAGGAGGGGTTCGCGATGTGGCAGCCGTTCACGGAAGAACATCAGCAGTTCAGGAAGACGGTGCGGGCCTTCGCAGAGAAGGAGCTCGCTCCTCATGTGGAGGAGTGGGAGTCGTCGGAGTGCTTTCCCAGCTGGGTGTTCAAGCGCGCCGGCGAGCTCGGGATCCTGGGCGCGCACTTCCCGGAGGAGCACGGCGGCGCCGGGCTCGACTACTGGTTCTCGGCGGCCAAGGCCGAGGAGCTCGTGCGCTGCACGATGGCGGGCGTCTCGATGGGGCTGCTCGTGCAGAGCGACATGGCGACCCCGGTGATCAGCGACATCGGCACGAAGGAGCAGATCGAGGAGTTCCTCAAGCCGGCGCTCGCGGGCGACAAGATCGCCGCGCTCGGCGTCTCCGAGCCGGCGGCCGGCAGCGACGTGGCCGGGATCCGGACGATCGCGCGCAAGGAGGGCGATGATTACGTGCTGAACGGGCAGAAGACGTTCATCACGAACGGGACGCGCGCCGATTTCGTGACGCTGCTCGCCAAGACGTCGCCGGACAAGGGCGCCCACGGCTGCTCGTTCTTCCTCGTGCCGACGGCGCTCCGCGGCTTCAACGTCGCGAAGAAGCTGAAGAAGATCGGCAACAAGTCCTCGGACACCGCGGAGCTCTTCCTGGAGGACGTGCGGGTGCCGGGGCGCTACCTGCTCGGCGAGCCCGATCAGGGCTTCGCGTACCTGATGCAGAACTTCCAGACCGAGCGGCTGGTCGCTGCGGTGAGCGCGATCGCGAGCTCGTTCATGACGCTCGACGGCACGGTCGAGTACGGGCGCGAGCGGGTGGCGTTCGGCAAGCCGATCATCAAGCGCGAGTCGTGGCAGCACAAGCTCGTCGACCTGTATACGCGCTGCGAGGCGGCGCGCGCGTTCGCCTACAAGTGCGTCGACCACTACAACGACGAGCGGTACGTGCGGAAGGTGCCGATCAGCTTCGACACGGTGAAGCTCATCTCGATGGCGAAGATCCTGGCCGGCGACGTGGCGAACGACGTCGTGGACACCTGCCTGCAGTTCCACGGAGGCTGGGGCTACATCGAGGACTTCCCGATCGCGCGCGCCTGGCGCGATCAGCGGCTCCTTCGCATCGGCGGCGGGACGACCGAGACGATGAAGTACTACCTGGCAAAGCTGATGAACTTCTGAGCGCCCCGCGGCCCGGCGGCCGCATCACCGCCAGGCCGCGCGGAGCTCGCCGCTGGGAGCACCCACCCGGCAACGGGCGCAAACGCACGCAAACGGGCACAAACAGGCACAAACAGCCGCGAACCGACGCCCTCGGACACAAAAGCGCGCCGGTCGAAAAAAAGTAGAGACAAGCGGCGCGAGAGGCTGTAGATATGCCGCTCCCAACGACCGGGGCTGTAGCTCAGCTGGGAGAGCGCATGACTGGCAGTCATGAGGTCAGGGGTTCGATCCCCCTCAGCTCCACCGATAGGACCGAAGGACTCCTGTTCCTGTAAGGAGTCCGCAGCGCCGTGCCCGCTCGCCGGCGTGTCGGAGTAGAGAACCCGGACATGGCTCTCTTGCCTCACTGGGTCTTCCCGGAGCTCGACGCGAGCGCGGTGGGCGCGGCGCGCGCGCGGCAAGACACGCTGACCAAGCCGCGCGGCAGCCTCGGAGTGCTCGAGGACCTCGCCGTGGCGCTCGCCGGCATCCAGGGCGGGGCGCCCGCGAGCCGGCCTGCGGCGGCGGTGCTCTTCGCCGCCGATCACCCCGTCGCCCGGCACGGCGTGTCGGCGTACCCGCCAGAGGTCACGGCGGCGATGGTCGCGAACTTCGTGCGCGGCGGCGCCGCCGCCAGCGTCCTCTGCCGGAACCTCGGTGTCGATCTGCGGGTCGTGGACGTCGGGGTCGCCCACCCGTACGAGCGCGTCGACGGCGGCGATGGCGCGCGGCTGCGGCGCGATCCGGTCGCCGACGATCCCATCGGCGACCTGCGGGTCGAGGACGCGCTCTCGGAGGCTGTCTACGAGCGCGCGCTCCGCGCGGGCGCCGCGGAGATCGACGCGCTCGGCGGCGACACGCGCGTCGTCCTGCTCGGCGACATGGGCATCGGCAACACGACCGCGGCGGCGGCCATCACGGCGCTGCTCCTCGGGATCGCGCCGGAGGACGTCGTCGGGGCGGGGACCGGCGTCTCCGGCGACGCGCTGTCGCGCAAGATCGAGGTCGTGCGCGACGCGACGCGACGCGCGCAGGAGGCCTCGGGCGTCCAGCGCACCGACCCGCACCGCGTCGTGCAGGCGGTCGGCGGGAAGGAGATCGCCGCGCTGGTGGGCGCCATGGCGCGGGCGATCGAGCGGCGCATGGCGGTGCTCGTCGACGGCTTCATCGTCTCGACGGCGGCGCTCGCGCTCGTCCGGATGTGCGCCGAGGCGCGATCGGGCATGCTCTTCGCCCACCGCTCGGCCGAGCGCGGACACGCCCACGTCCTCGCGGCGCTCGACGCGCGCCCCTTGCTGGACCTCGGGATGCGGCTCGGCGAGGCGAGCGCGGCGCTGGCCGCGCTGCCTCTCCTCGACGCGGCCTGCGCCCTCCACGCCGGCATGGCGACGTTCGCGAGCGCGAGCGTGCCGGATCGCGCGCGGCCCGGGACTCCATGACGACGCCGCCGGTGCTGCGCGGCGCCCGCGCAGCGGCGACCTTCCTCACGCGCGTCCCGGTCGGCGGCTTCCCCTACGCCGAGGCGGACTGGCGCTGGGCCTCTGCCTGGTTCCCGTTCGTGGGCGCCGCGCTCGGCGCCGTCCAGGCCGCGGTGTGGCTGCTCGTCGATCGGAGCGGCGCGCTCGTCGCGGCGAGCGTCACCGTGGCCCTCGGGCTGCTGCTGACCGGGGCGTTCCACGAGGACGGCCTCGCGGACACGGCCGACGCGCTCGGCGGCGCGCTCGATCGCGCTCGGATCTTCGAGATCCTCAAGGACAGCCGCATCGGCGCGTTCGGCGCGGCGGCGCTGATCGTGGTCCTCGTGCTGCGCGTCGCCCTGCTCGCGCGGCTCGACGCCGCGGCGCCCGTCGCCCTCGTGCTGACGCAGTGCCTCTCGCGCACCCCGCCGATCTGGCTGATGGTCGCGCTGCCCTACGTGACCCAGAGCGGCTCGCGCAGCCGCCCGGTGGCGCAGGCGGCGCTCCCGCAGGCGCTGCTCGGCTCGCTCTGGCCGGCGCTCGCGCTCGCCGCGGCGCACGCCGCCGGGGCCCTCACGGCGGCCGAGGCGGCGGGCATGCTCGTCGCGGCCGCCGCCGCCGCGGCGCTCTGCGGCCTCCGCTTCCACGCCCGCGCCGGCGGGCTCACGGGCGACTTCCTGGGCGCTGCGCAGCAGATCGCCGAGTGCGCCGCGCTGCTCGCCCTCGCGCTCGTGCGGGGCGGCTGAGCCGCGGGCGCGCGCGTGGATCCCCTCACCCACGGCCTCATCGCCTTCCGCCACGCCCCCGTCGCGCTCTCCGGCGTCTGCTACGGCCGCCTCGACGCCGCCGCGGAGCTCCCCCCGGAGGCTGCAGCGGCCGCGATCGAGCGCGCGCTCCACGAGCTCTGCGTCCGCCCCGGCGTGGTCTGGTCGTCGCCGCTCTCCCGCTGCGCGCTCCCGGCCGCCGAGCTCGCGGCGCGCCTCGGGGTTCCGCGCGCGATCGACGATCGCCTCCTCGAGATCTCCTACGGCGCGTGGGAGGGGCGCGCCTTCTCGGACATCGAGCGCGACGACCCGGCCGCGTACGCCGCGTGGCTCGACGGCTGGGAGCGCGTCGGACCGCCCGGGGGCGAGTCGGCGCTCGAGGTCGAGTCCAGGGTGCGGTCGTTCTGGCGCGAGATCGGCGGCGCGGACGGCGCGGACGTCGCGTCCCGCGCGCGCCCGCACCTCCTGGTCGCGCACGCCGGGGTGCTGCGCGCGCTCCGGGTCGTCGCGTGCGGCGCCAGCTGGCCCGCGGCGATGAGCGCGCCGGTCCCTCACCTCACGGCCGAGCGCTTCCCTCTCCCTCCCTCCGCCCTTTTGCTGGCGGACCCCTGAGGGGCGCGTACCCTCGTCGGGCATGACCCCGCAAGAAGAGCTCGCGCTCCTGCTGCGCCCGGCGGCCGGAGGCCTCTACCTCGTCTCGACCGGCCGCGCGCAGCAGCTCGAGGTCCAGCGGCGGCTCTACGGCGCCGCGACCGAGGAGGAGGTCCTCGCGCGGTTCCGCGCGTCGTTCGACCGCATCGCGGGCGCGCGCGCCGTCTTGCTCGGCGTGCCCTCCGACGTCGGCGCGGGGTTCCTCCGCGGCTCCAACATGGGCCCGCAGGCCATCCGGACCGCGCTCCTCGACGCCTTCCCGGACTTCCCCGAGCGGGCGCGCGAGGTCGGGCTCGTCGACATCGGCGACGTGTTCGTCGTGCCGCAGCTCCTGCACGACGACATGCTCTCGGAGGCGCAGAAGGCCGCTTCGCGCCGCGCGCTCTACCCTGGCGTGCCCGAGCCCGTGGCGTCGCGGCTGCCGGTCTCGCCGCTCTCCATCGCGGAGCGCGCGCTCGATCTCGTCTTCTCGATCAACCCGGGCGTCGCACCCATCGTGCTCGGCGGCGATCACTCCACGGCCTTGCCGGTCGCGCGCGCGCTCGCCCGCGCGCGGAAGCGGCCGTGGGGCATCGTCCAGCCGGACGCGCACACCGATCTCCTCGAGGAGCGGCTCGGGATCGCGTACTGCTTCGCCACGTGGTCGTACCACGCGAACGAGCTGGTCGGGCGGGGCGGCCGGCTGACGCAGGTGGGGGTCCGCGCGTCACAGAAGCCGCGCGAGCACTGGGAGAGCCGCTACGGCGTTCGGCAGTTCTGGGCGGCCGAGTGCCGCGCCGATCCGGCGGCGGCGCTCGACGCCATCGTGGCCCACGTGAAGAGCACCGGCGTCGAGGGCGTGTATTTCTCGAACGACATCGACGGCACGGACGCCGCGTACGCCGACGCCACGGGGACGCCGGAGCCGGACGGCCTGTCGCCCGAGTTCGTCGTGGCGCTCATCCGCCGGCTCGGGCGCGAGGTCGGCCTGATCGGCGGCGACGTCATGGAGGTCGCGCCGGCGCTCCAGCCGACGCCGGAGAGCGCGGCGCGCACGGTCGCGCTGGCGGCGCGCTACCTGCGCGAGACGATCGAGGCCACGGTCGGCCGCGCGCTCGCCTGACGCCGCTCAGGGCTCGGGGCCTGTGGCCGCGGGCAGGGCGGCGTCGCGGGCCCAATCGCTCCAGGACCCCTCGTAGAGGATCGCGTCCTCGCGGCCGAGCGTCGTCAGGGCGAGCAGGTCGTGGCAGGCGGTGACGCCGGAGCCGCAGTAGCAGACCACGGTGGCTGCATCGAGCGCGCCGAGGTCGCGGTAGCGCCGCTCGAGCGCCGCGCGCTCGCGGAAGGCGCCCCCGGGGGCGCTGAGGTTCTCGACGAAGGGGGCGGAGCGGGCGCCGGGGATGTGGCCCGGGCGGGCATCGACGGGCTCGGTCTGCCCCTCGTAGCGCTCGCGGGCGCGGGCATCGAGGATCACCGCCGCGGAATCGCGGCGCAGCCTGTCGACAGCCGCCCTGTCGGCGACCGGGGCGCCGCCGGGTGCGAGATCCATGGCGGGCGCTTCCGCGATCGTGGGTGCCGCGGTCGAGAGGGGGTATCCCGCGGAGGTCCACGCCTGGAGTCCCCCGTCGAGCACGCGCCCGCCTGGATGACCGAAGTAGCGCAGCAGCCACCAGAGACGGGCGGCGATGGCGCCCCCGGCGTCGTCGTAGCCGACGACCACCGAGCCGGGGATGACCCCGCTGCGGGCGAGGACGCGCGCGAACGCCGCCGCGTCGGGCAGCGGGTGGCGGCCTGGTCCGCCGTGCGCCGGGCTGGAGAGATCGGCATCGACGTCGAGGTGGACGGCGCCCGGGATGTGCCCGCGGGCGTACTCATCGGCGCCGCGGCGGCCGCCGAGGTACCAGCGGCAATCGACGACCCGGACGCGGGGATCGCCCGTGTGCGCTGCGAGCCAGGCGACATCGACGAGCGGACCGGCGGGCACGAGGAAGGGATCGCTCATGGGCGAAGGGTACCCACCCTGCTCGCGCCGGGCCACATCGCATCCTCGCCATGCTCGACCTGCTCGGCTGTGCCCGGTGGCGCTGGGCAGCCGCACGCGACTCCGGCGCTCGACGGAGCGCCCCGAAGCGACGGTATTTGCAAGCATTTTTGACAGTTGAGATCGGGCCTGGGGGCATCAGGCATGAATGTCAATCGGCGCGTGCAGCACGCCTGTATGCGACGATAACCGCCACAAACCGCTTGATTTTCAAACGCATTTGCTCGCCCTACCCGCCCCGCAGCACCTGCCCACCCCGGAGGACACCCCTGGCCTCGCTCAGCGCTTCACCGAGCGAGAGCCGCCAGCGCCACGGGCGACGTGCTCACAAAAGTGCGGTTTCACCAGATCCATTCATCGATCACGCCTCGCCTCGAACGTCCGACGGAATCGAAGCCTTTCCCTTTGTTTCAACCGGCGAGAGAGCTATACTTTTCTCTCTAACCACTTTAATCACGATCCATGAAACTTCGACTCTCAAACTTCGCCGCCGCAGTGGTCCTCACCCTCCTGTCAGCGCTTTCAGGCTGCTCCGATGATGGAGACACCGGCAGCTCGGAAGCCGGCACGAGCACTACCTCGAGTACGTCCGGGTCCGGCGGGCAGGGCTCGGGCGGGGATGGCGCCGGAGGGGCCACGGCCTCGAGCTCGACCTCCGCTGCAGCCGGCGGTGGCGGCTCAGCGGTCGACCCGACCTTTGAAACGGTCAGAGCGGTCGTCGCGAATGCTGGCTGCTCCGATGCGAGCTGCCACAACGGCGAGGCGGAACCGAGGCTGCTCGACGACGACACCCTCTACGCGACCCTGACGACGCACATCTCCGAGGCTTGCGGAGACATTCCGCTCGTCACCCCCGGCGAGCCAGAACAGAGCGCCCTCGTCAAGATCCTCAAAGGCCCCTGCGGGGATATCGCCCGCATGCCCAATGGATGCGTCGGTGAGCCCGGCCCGGAATACACGTGCCTGCCCCAGACATACATCGACGCGATCGAGCAGTGGGTCGCCAACGGCGCGCAGCAGCAGCAGTGAGCGGCCGATGACAACGACGCGGGCTCCGCCCCGGAGCTCCGCGTCGTTGTGCTGGTGGCACGAGGTCATCGCAGCCTCTGCGACCCAGCGCCAAGCAAAAGGCCCCTCCTGAGGGAGGGGCCTGGTTTTCATTTCGCCCAAGCCGGCAGACCCGGCACGAGCGACGATCAGCCGTTCGCGCGAAGCGCCTTGAACTCACCAGCGTCCTTGATGGACACTGGATTGTTCTCGCTGGCGAAGAGCTTGGTGTCGTCGTGCTTGCCGAAGTGGGTCACCTCTGCCGAGCCACCGATCGCCGGGAAGCCGTCCGCGCCGGCCTTCACCCCGATGGCGTTCAGCAGGTTGCAGAAGTACTTGTTGATCGGCTGCGTGGCGACATCCGGCGGAGTCCCCGTGCCATCGATCTCGCCGAACTCGAGCTTCGTCTGGCCCGGTCCGCAGGCAGCCTCGCTGTTACCGACGGCCAGGTCAGCCTTGCCACCTTCGACGTTCACCGCCTGACCCGTCTTGAAGTAGCCGCCGCAGCTACCTGCCTGGAGGATCGGCAGGTTGTTGAGGTTGTGGCTGTTGCCGTCGGAGTCTTCCTGGAACCAGACGGTCGCGGTGTTGTCGAGGAGCTTCCCCTCGCCCTCGTCGATGCTGTCGAGCCGACCGACGAGGTAAGCGAACTTCTTCGCGTACCAGTCGTCGATCTGCTGAATCATCTCGATGACACCAGGAACGCAATCACCACCCATGTTGGCGTCGCCGACGCGGTGGGAGATGCCATGGGAGTCCTTCGAATGATTGATGCCGTCCCACTTGAACGTGAGGGTCCCGGGGAACTTCATGAAGATGACGCGGTTCTGGTCGCAGATGGCCGAAAGCACCGCGAGGTCCATCATGACGTTCGTCGATTTCGACAGGTCGATCCCGAGGCCACCCCCTTGCGAGGCCGCCTGCACGGACTGGGCCGTCAACCCGAGCGCCTCTGCCTGGGCGGCGCTGCACTGGGCCCTGACCGTGTTCGTGGTCTGGTGGAGGAGGTCCTTCCAGTCGGAGAGCCGCTGCTTGTCCGCCTGGCTCATCCTGACCCTCTCGAGGGTCTCCAGGTCCTCCCGCACGACGTCGATCACGCTCTTGCCGCGGGCCACCTTGTACGTGTCCTGCGACACGGGGCCCTGACCGAAGAGGCCCGTGAGGTTGTTGTAGATCGTCGTCGGAGACCCGATGCCGGGGAAGATCTGCTTGGGCTTGTCGTACGAGAAATTGGAGAACGAGTCCTGCCGCACCCCGCCGATCTGCATCACGAGGGGAGCGGCGCCGTTGGGGTTGACCTGCTCCGCGGCGATGTGATCGAGCGACCGCCCGGTCGACTTCGCGTTGAACTTGTCGCTCTCGGGCGTCACCGGGTAGCAGGTGAAATACGACCCCATGACCTGACCGTGGGGGTCGTTGTTCTGGCCGTGGGTCCGCCCGAAGCTCCACTCGTTCATCCCCCGGATGCCACGGGGCATCAGGAGCTTCTTTGCAAAGGGAGCGAGGTGCTTGAGCGTCGTCGCCTCGTAATCGGCGGCGGTCAATTCGCCATGGGACTTCTTCGGGAACCACCGGTTCGTCAGGCAGCCATAGTGCGTGAAGAGCACGATCAGCCGCTTCGGAGCGCCGCCGCCGGCCGACTGCGCCTCGGCGTCACGCTCGGCAACAGAGCCCAAGAAAGGTGCAGCGACGACGGCTCCACCCAGGCCTCGGAGGAATACTCTTCGGTTAAGGTTCTTCATCATGGTCGTATTCCTTCTCAATTCCCGAAGATGGTCCGCAGGCGGAACGAATCGGCCTGGGTAAGATCCGTGAGCAAATTGATGATGGTGTAGCCGTCGTTGGACAGCTTGTCGCTGAGCTCGTTGACGGTGCAGGCGTCGTTCGTGTTCGGCACCCTCCGGCGGGCCCAGGAGACCCACTGCTCGGCATAGTGACGCTTGGCGATCGCACCAGCACCGAGCTCGGTCATCATCTCGAGGGGAGTCGTGATCGTCTTGGTGTTGGTGTCGCTGAAGTAGACGTCGCCCGTCGCGTTGATGTCGCCGCCGAGCGGATCCTTCGTCTGCACCTTGCCAACGGAGTCGAACCTCTCGAGCACGAAGCCCGGCGGGTTGACGAGCTTGCTGTGGCAGTCGACGCACCCCGCAGGGGAGGTCAGCGCCTCGATGGCCTCACGCTCCGTGGAGAACGGGCCCGGAGGCCGCGGCGTCTGGTCCGCGCCGGGCGTCGGCTTCAGGGTGAGCCCGAGCAGCCTGTTGGCGACGTACGCGCCCCGGAGGATCGGGCTCGTGGCGCCGAAGGACGAGTAGGAGCTCAGGAACCCAACGCGGGTCAAGAACCCCGGCCGCTCGTTCGGGTCGAGCTCCACCCGCGTCAGCTCCGCGCCATAGTCGGCGGCGTTGAGCCCATAGATCGGAGCGGTGTCCTTGTTCACGTAAGCGACGTTGCTGAGGAAGATGTCCTTGAACGACCCCCCCTCGAACGCCACCTCCTCGAAGAAGGCGTCGATCTCAGCCAGCATCGGAGCGACGATGTCCGGGGAGTAGTCGGGGAACTTGGTCGTGTCGTGCTCGACCTGTCCCCAGTGCGAACCCTCACGAACGTCCGCATAAGCACGATGGAACAGGGCCACGATCGGCGCCGTCTTGGTGCGGTCCTGAACCATCCGCTCCGCCTGCGCGAGGATCTGCTCCCTGGTGGTGAGCTGACCCGCGTCTGCGGCGGTGTTCAAGGCGTCATCCGGAATGGAGCCCCAGAGCAGGAACGCGAGCCTCGTCGCCACCTCGTGGCTGGAGAGCTTGATGGCGCCGTTCTCCGTGTCGTCCGTCAGCTCGGGGACCGTGATGAACGAGGGCGAAGCGAGCATGGCGAAGAGGATGGCCTCGGCGACCTCCGCGGGCGTGCCCTTGGGCTCCAGCGCGTTGAACCGCATGTAGCGCTGCACCTCTTCGTCCGTCACCGGGCGGCGGAAGGCCTTGCGGCCGAAATCGCGGATCGTCGACTCGAGGCACCCGGCCGCCGCCGGATCGCAGGCGATGAACTTGGACTTGTTCGCCCCAGCCATCACCTCGGCGGCGATGCTCTCGGCAGCCACGAGGTAGGAGTTCCAGGCGATGTCCGTCATGCTGCCCTCGAAGTCGGACACGAGGAGAGAGGACGGGTTGCCCGTGGGAGCGTTCGGCACGCTCGTCACACCGAGCAGATCCCTCACCACCGCGTCGTACTCCCGGTTCAAGAGCCGCGGGACCTGAGACGTCGCCCAGATGCCGGGAGTGCAGACATCCGGGTCGCCGGGGTCCGGCTCCACCGGCCCGCCCCCCGTACCGGTGCCAGAGGTCTCCCCGCCACCGGAGGAGACCCCTGGTTCACCGGGTGCTATCTCGCCAGTGCAACCAGCGAGAAAGGTTGATGACGTCAAAAATGTTGCCGTACCAATGTACGCTAGTTGCCGCAGCGTTCGCATAATGTGACTATCCCCGACGTGCGTCGCGCTGATCCCCCTGCGCATGATTCCAACGCGGGCCCAACCGGCGAGCCCCCGACTCGGAGAGCTGGCGCCCGCAGGCGCTGCAGAGGCCGCCCGTGCGGTGGAATCTTCGCGCATGGCTTTACAAGAACATGTCACGGGCGCGGAGCACCGGGCGCGCGCGGCGCATTCATCACTCGAGGGCGCGACAGGCTCGGAAGCGAGACCGCTCAGGCGTTCGCCCTGAGCGCGGTGAACTCGCCTGGATCGTGGATGGTGGGAGGATTGGTCCCGCCACCGATGAAGTCTTCCGTCCGGTCGTACATGCCAAAGTGGGTCACCGGCTCCGAACCGCCCCGTGCCGGGAAACCATCCGTGCCTGCCTTGACGCCGAGGGCGTTCATCAAGTTGCAGAAGTACTTGTTGATCGGCGCGTTGGCGAGCGACGGATCGGTCCCCGTTTCTTGGGAGCCCCCGTCGACCTGGTCCGACGTGCCGTCGGCACACGTGATCTCGCTGTTCCCGCTCGTGAGATCGGGCGAGCCGTCCTCGACGTTGACGGCCCAGCCGGTCTTGAAATAGCCGCCGGCGCCGCCAGCCTGGACGATCGGACGCTCGAAGTCGTGCTCGCCAGGTCGACGTTCTCTTGCGTCGCGCCGAGCGCCATGGCGAGGGACGTGTCGCACTGCGAAGAAGCCACCACGCTTCCCGTCGCGTTGAGGATCTCCTTCCAGGCTGCGAGCTTCTGCTTGTCGGCGCGGCTCATGTCGAGCCGCTCGAGCCTCTGCAGATCGTCCTTCACGATGTCGAGGATGCTCTTGCCGCGCATCGCCGCGTAGGTATCCGGAGACGTCGGCTTCCCCGCCTCGAAGACGCCCGTGAGGCTGCTGAAGGTTAAGGTTTGCGACGCGTTGAGGCCCTTGAAGGAGGTCTCGGCGGCGGAGTAGGAGATCGCCGAGAAAGCGCCGTCATTCTGACCAGCCGTGTTCAAGAGCAGCGGAGTGCCTTGCGGGCTGAGCTGTCGTGCGATGACGTGGTCCAGCGAGGGACCGGTCGGTCTGGCGTTGTATTTCGGCTTCTGGTCGAAGCTGAACGGGTCGTTGCTGTTGGGAGTGACCGGGTGACAAGTGAAGTACGACCCGTTCACCTGCAAGTGGCGATCGTTCCCCTGCCCCCGCTCCATCCTCACCGTCCACTCGTTCATCGCGCGGATGCCTCGGGGCATGAGGAGTTTGCCGACGTGAGGCGCCAGGTGCTTGAGCGTCGTCGACTGGAGGTCCGCGGCGGTGAGCGGGCCGTGCGACTTCTTCGGGAACCACCGCCCGCGAACGTATTTGTATTTCGCCCGGCCAGCCGCGTTCGTCGAGCGGCCCTCGCCTCAGACTCGAGCGCAGAAGCGGCGCCAGATGTCGCGGTAGATCGACTCGAGATTGAGGGCGAAGCGCGGGCCGTCCATGAGCGGCGACTGCTTCATGCGATCGCGCAGCGTTCGGCGAAGCTCGCCCAGGTGCTCGAGGTTCCCGGCGAGCGAGCTGGCGACCCGAACGTAGTCTTCCGGCGTCGACGCGATGAGCTCCGGCAGACCCAGGTTCATCGCCTGGCAGACGCCGGCGCGGCCGACCACGGTTTCACCTGCGAGGGTCACCACCGGGACGCCCATCCACAGCGCGTCGAGGCTCGTGGTGTGGCCGTTGGAAGGGAACGTATCGAGACAGATGTCGATCTCGCGGTACCTTCGCAGATAGTCGAGCCGCCCGCACCGATCGACGAACTCGATCCGATCGAGCTGGACGCCCCCTTCCTCGAAGATCGAGCGCACCCGGTCCCGCGCCCTTCCCTGAGGCGCCATGAGCGTGAGCCGCGACCTGGGCACCGCGGCCAGCACCCTCGTCCAGACATGAAGCACCCCTTCATTCACCTTCCGGAAGTGGTTCAGGCAGCCGAAGTTGACCCTCCCCTCCGCGAGAGCGGGGAGAGCGCTCACGTCGGGCACGTCGGTGAGCGGGTCGTAGCACCAGAAAGAGTCGGGGAGCCGAAGGGTCTCCTCCGTGTAGACGTCCGTGTTTGCACCGGGGGGATCCAGGAAGGGATCGGACAGACGATAGTCCATCGATTCGAGGCCGGTCGTCCCGGGGTACGCCAGCCAGCACACCTGAAGGGGAGCGGGCCGGCGGGCAAAGACCAGGACGCGGCGGTCAGTCATATGCATGGTGAGATCGACCAGGATATCGATCTGATCCCGTCGAATGACCTCGGACAGGGCAGCGTCGTCCAGCGCCGCGACCTCGCGAAAAACGTCGGCATGACCGCGAATGCGATCCGTCAGGTTATCCGGCTTGTCCGTGCTCGAGTAGCAGAAGATCTCGAACTGCCGGTGGTCATGGTTCTGGAACAGCGGGATCGTGAAGAGAGACTGGACGTGCGTTCGGAAGTCGGGTGACACGTAACCGATGCGGAGCCGCCGGTCGGACGAGCGATCGGTCTTGTGAGGGGGAGCCTGCGCGGAGAGGGGGCGGGCATGCCGGGCATTCCACGCGCGCGCCTCGGCGAGGATGTCGCCCTCGGTGACGTTCGGCCAGAACGGCATGTTGAAGAGAAGAGCGCTGTGCGCAGCGGGGTCGTCGGGACACAGGGCGACCGCTTCGCGGTACATCGCCTGGGACTCGTCGAGGAGCCCCGACTCGCCGAGCGCGGCGGCGAGATAATCCCGAGCGACATGGAAGTTTCGGTCGATCTCGAGCGCTCGACGCAGATCGTCGATCGCTTCGTCGAAACGGCCGGCGTCCGCGTGAATCGCGCCGAGCGCAGTGTACGCGTTGGCCATCCGCGGATTGAGCTTCAGCGCCACGCGGTACCAGGCCACCGCGTCGTCCGACCGGCCGCCGAGGCGCAATGTCTCGCCGAGGGCCGCCAGGGCATCGGATGCGCTCAAGCTCGACTCGGGGCTGCGCGTCGCCGCCGGACCGACCCCGGCGGCAGCACCCCGTTGGTCCCTCAGGCTCGTGAGGCGCTCGCCAGCCTGCAATAACCCAGGTTCGAGATCGCGAGCGCGCTCGTAGCACGCCGCCGCCGCGTCCAGGTCCCCTTGCTCCTCGAACGTGAGAGCAAGGTTGAACACCGCTTCGGCGAAGTCGGGCTTCCGCGCGACGGCCATGAGCAACACGGCGACCGCCTGGGGTCTCCGGCCGAGGCAGCGATACACGTCGCCGAGATGCGACAGGTAGAGGGCGTTGTTCGGGGCGACGCGGACGGCTCGCTCGAGAAGCGCGGCGGCCTCCGCGAGCCGACCGGATTGGACGGTGATCACGCTGAGAAGAAGCAGCGCGTCGCCATGCCCGGGCGATTGCTCGAGCGCGCCGCGATAGAGGAGCTCTGCGCGATCGACTTGCCCGGCCCGATGAAACTGCACTGCCAGTTCGAAGAGCGAAGCGGCGGTCACGGGGAGTTCCTTGTCGAAAGAGTGCGGGATCTCGCTGAGCAGGATGGCTGCGCCCTGGCGCTGAGCGCAAGCCGGTTTTCATGTCGACCGGCCCGTCCAGCATGGCTGTACGATGGGAGGGCCACTTCGAGGAGCTTGACTTTCGGATCGCGCTTGGGGCTCCTCGCCCCTCCCGACGTTGTTCGTGCCGGACCAAGTCAAGCAACCGAGCTCGGGCGGGACGCCTGTCGCGGCGAAGAGCCCTGCTGACATGGTGCGACGAGGAGCAACGACGCGACGCGCCTGCCCCCGTCTGCCTGGTGACGGGAGGTCTCGAGAGGCGCTCAGCGCACGTGAGACCGGCTTGAGCGCACAAGGCACGAGTGCCAATCGACCCGTACAGCATGGCTGTACGCCAGGATGGCCTCCACGAACCGCTTGATTTTCGGGTGGCGTTTGCTCATTCTACCCGCACAAGAGGACGTTCCACGTCTCGCGCAGCTCTTGCCTGGGGGCGACGTGGCTCGCGCGTCGCCTCTGCAATCCGAAGCTCGAAGCCTTTTGCTTCGATCCACGGGAACGAGAGCTAAACCTTCTCTCTCACCATCCTCGTCGTGAACCATGAAATTTCGATTCTCAAGCTTCATCGCGGCAGCATTCGTCGCCATCCTGTCACCGCTTCCAGGCTGCTCCGACGACCCTGACGATACCGGCGCTGGAGGCGCCGGCGGCACGGATGCCGGAAGCACGAGCGCCAGTGTGTCTGCCTCGAGCGCGGTCGGGTCCGGCGGTTCGGGCGGGGCTGGCTCGACCAGCGCGAGCACCGGTGGCGACGGCGGCTCGACCGGCAGCGGCAGCGGGCAAGCACCGACGTTCGAGACGTTGCAGTTCGTTATACAAAACGCGTGCTTCGGGGCGGGTTGCCATAACGACGATATGAACCCCCTGAACTTGATGGTCGACGGAGAGCTCCACATGAGGGTGAGCTCCCACGTAACCAAGAATTGCGGAGATCTCGTCGACACCGAGAATCCGGAAGAGAGCGCGCTCATCAAGATCCTGAAGGGGCCGTGCGGCGGAACTCCGCGAATGCCCCTTGAATGCGTCAACGATGGGGATGCCAAGTGCATACCCCCCGACTACATCGAAGCGCTCACGCAATGGATCGCGGACGGCGCGCAGGAGTAGCCGGGCTTGGCGAGTAGCCGCCGACGGGTTGCGGCGCCCCACGGGCGCATCGTGTCATGGGACAGCCGAGCGACCCGTCGGATGGTCTACTGCTTTGCCATCGCGCCTGCCGGATATGCCGCTTGATCAGCTCCGGGCATGTCCACGGTGTTCGTCTCGAAGGCCCAGCTGCCACCCGGCGGGATCTGGACTGCGCCGGTGGCGATCGCGACGCCGAGCGGGCGCCCGACGCGATTGACTGAGAAGACCGTGACAGAGGGATCGCTCACCGCCACGTCGAGCCCGTTGAAGAGCGTGCCCGTGTACACCGTGCCGGCGCCACCCGTCACGGCCTTCACTTCGCTGGCGGTGAGGCCATCGATGGGAACGACGTCGAGAGCGAAGTAAGGGCACCGGTAGACGACGTATCCCACATCTTCGATCACGATGTCCGAGGGCAGATCCGTCACCGAGGTCATGGTCACGTCACCTGGACCCACGCACGCAGCGATCGCGTCCGAGCCATCCGTGACTCGATAGAAATGCTGAGTCAGCAACCCGTTGATCCCGGATGCCAGGGACTGCTGAGCCTTGTTGTAGAGCTCGACGGAGAGGGCAGCGCTGCAGGCCGGGGTATCCCCGTCGTTCCTCAAGGCGGCGTAGAGCTCGGTGTTGGTCGGTCCTTTGCGGAGAGTTAGCGCGATCACGTTGAGCACGCCGTTCCCGCCGGGGAGCGCCAAGATGGTGAGGTCTTCGGGGACGATGAGCGCCTCGTCACCAGTGTCCCCGCCCACCCCGGCGCCGTCGCTCGCCTCGCTCGAGCAGGCCAGCGGGACGAGCACAGCAGCAGGGATGAGGAAACGCTTCGCCAGCATGAACATGAGAAGAGATGCCCAGCCTATCGCTGCCCGCCATCGTTGGACAGCACGGAGTCGCGCCGTGAGGCGCACCTCGAAGAGCGGCAACTTCGCGATGCCCGCGGTCGCCGACCGTGCACAAGCGCAAAGACCCCTTCGGTAAGAAGGGGTCTTTGGACCCGAGCTCGTCGGGGTGTTCAGGACCTGGCGCCGAGAGTGCTCAGGCCTTGAGCTCCGTGAACCCGCCCGGATTCTTGATCGAGGCGCCGGCGACTGCGCCCTTCCCACCGATGAACTCTTCCGTCTTGTCGGAATAGCCGAACTTGGTCACCTCCGCGGAGCCACCCTTCGCGGGGAAGCCGTCCGCGCCCGCCTTCACGCCCATGGCGTTCATGATGTTGCAGAAGTACTTGTTGATCGGCGCGTTGCCGACCTTCGAATCGGTCCCGGTGCCTTGGTTGATACCGTTGACCTGGCCGCTGCCGTTGGCGCACTGCGACTCGCTGTTGCCGTTCGTCGGCGTCGACGCGGGGTCAACGTTGATGATCTGACCGGTCTTGAAGTAACCGCCGCCGCTACCGGCCTGGATGATCGGCGCGTTGTTGAGGTTGTGCGCGTTGCCGTCCGACATCTCGTTGAACCAGATAGCGACGCTGGTGTCGAGGACCGTCTGCCCATTGCCCTGGGGGATGCTGTCGAGCATTCCGACGAGCTTCGCGAACTTCTGCGCGTAATAGGTGTCCACCTTGACGAGCCACTCGAGCGCGTTGGGCAGGCAGCTGCCGGTCATGCCGGCGTTGTCGAGGCGGTGCGAGAGGGAGTGCGACTCCATCGTGATGCCGAGCCCCTTGAAGTTGTAATTTCCCGGGTACTTCAGGAAAATGACGGGGTTGGCGTTGCAGGCGGCCGCGAGCGCCGCGATGGCCGAGCTGATGTCCGCTCCATCCAGATCGCCGGAGACCTTGGTCGTGAGGACGTCGACGCCCAGGCCGCCCGACGACGCCTTGGAGGCGTTCGCGGACGTCGCGCCGAGCATCGCGCCGAGCTCCTCGCTGCACTGCGCGGAAGCCACCACGGTCCCCGTCTGGTTGAGGAGCTCCTTCCAGGCCGCGAGCTTACGCTTGTCGGCCTGGCTCATGTCGAACCGCTCGAGCGTCTGCAGATCATCCTTCACGAGGTCGAGGATGCTCTTGCCGCGGAGCGCCGCGTAGGTGTCCGGATTCATCGGCTGCCCCGTCTGGAAGAGGCCCGTGAGGCTGCTGAAGGCCTGCGACGCGTTGAGGCCCCTGAAGATGGTCTCGGCGGCGGAGTAGGAGATCGCCGACTGAGAGTTGTCATTCTGGCCAGCCGTGGCGATGAGCAACGGCGTGCCCTGCGGGCTGAGCTGCTGGGCCATGACGTGATCCAGCGAAGGACCGACAGGCTTCGCGTTGAACTTCGTCGCCTGGTTGAAGCTGAACGGGTCGTTGCTGTTCGGAGTGACCGGCTGGCAGGTGAAGAACGACCCCACGATCTGCGTGTGGGAGTCGTTCCCCTGTCCGCGCTTCATGTTGGAGGTCCACTCGTTCATCGAGCGGATGCCGCGCGGCATGAGGAGCTTCTTCGCGTAGGGAGCGAGGGCCGCGAGGCTCGTCGACTGGAGGTCAGCAGCCGTGAGCTCACCCTGGGTCTTCGTGGGGAACCACTTGTTCGTGACGCACCCGTAGTGGGTGAACATCACGATGAACGCTTTCCCACCCGAAGCGGTCTGGGCCTTTGCGTCGCGCTCCCACACGGAGCTGAGGAACGGCGCGGCCAGGGCGGCTCCGCCCAGGCCACGAAGGAAGATTCTGCGGTTCAGTTGCTTGCTCATGGTCAAGTTTCCTCAGCTTTCACGGCGTTTCGCGGACGCGCACGCGGAAGGAATCCGCTTGAGTGAGATCGGCCAGCAGGTTGAGGATGCTGTAGCCCCCCTCAGACAGATTCATGTCGATCTGATCGACGACGCACTTATCTTTCCCGTTCGGATCCCGCCCGAAGGCATAGGAGACCCACGACTCAGCGTAAAGCTGCTTGGCCTTCTGAAGCTGAGCGATTTCCTGCATGAGCGCCAGCGGAGAGGAGATCTCCTTCACGTTACCGTCGCCGAAGTCGATGGTGTTCGTCGTGACGCTTGCGTCGATCGCACCACCAAGAGGATCGGTCGTCTGCCACTTTCCGATGCCGTCGAAGTTCTCCATCACGAATCCCGGAGGATTGATGACCGAGTGGCAGCCTTTGCAGGATGCCGGCTCCGTCAGCTTTTCGATCCTCGCGCGTTGCGTTGCGAAGTCGCCCTGAACGGTCTGCATGGTGGCGCCGGGGATGGGCGGCCCCGGATTGACGCCGAGCAGGTACACCGAGATGAACGCGCCTCGCAGGATCGGGCTCGTGGCGTCGTAGCCCGCGTAGGAGCTCAAGAACCCGACGCGCGTCAGGAAGCCCGGCCGCTGGTTGGCGTCCAGCTCCACCTTGGTCAGCTCGGTGCCGTAGCTCGCAGGATCGAGCCCATAGATCGCCGCGTTGTCCTTGTTGACGAAGGCGACATTGCTGAGGAGGAGGTCGTCGAACGAACCGTTCTCGAACGCGATGTCTTCGAAGAAGGCGTCGAGCTCTGCCTGCCAGCTGGGCTTGGCGGCGTCGGAGTACAACGGATACGTCTCGGTGTCGTGATCCATCTTCCACCAGTGGGCGTTTCCATTGTTCATCTGCGCCCAGTTGCGATGGAATGCCGTCACGAGCGGCCCGGTCTTCTCGCGCACAGCGATCATGCGCTGCGCCTGGGCCAGAATCTGCTCCTTGGTCTGGAGCTCGTTGCTGTCGGCCGCCGCGCTCAGCACCTCGTCCGGAGCGGAGCCCCAGAGCAAGTACGAAAGCTTCGTCGCCACCTCGTAGCTGGACAGCTTGATGCCCTGACCCGACGCATCCGCGTCGGTCGCCAGCTCGGGGAGCATGAGGAACGACGGCGACACGAGGAAGCCGACCAGCGTTGCCTCGGCGACCTCGGCGGGCGTCCCTGCCGGCGTAATCTGGCCCAGCTTCTGGAACCGCGCCACCTCCAGATCGGTCAGCGGGCGACGGAACGCCTTGCGGCCGAAGGTCTTGATGGTCTGCTCCAAGCAGCCGGCCGCCGCAGGATCGCAGCTGATGAACTTGGACTTGTTCGACCCAGCCATCACCGCCTTGGCGATCTTCTCGGCAACCTCTTGATAGAGACGCCACGCGTCAGGGGTCATCGGGCCGTCGAAGTCGTCGACGAGCTGCTCGGACGGCAGCTTGCTGTCGACGCTGGTGACGCCAAGGAGATCCCGCACCGTATTGTCGTACTGCCGGTTCAGCAGCCGAGGGATCTGGCTCGTGATCGGGATGCCGGGGATGCACTTCTCGGGGGGACCGTTGTCGGGCTCGTCCGTGCCCCCCGAACCGGTGCTGCCGCTGCCGCTGCCGCTGCCGGAGGTCTCCCCGCCGCCGGTGATCTCACCATCGCCGGGCGCTATCTCGCCGGTGCACCCAGCGAGGAAGGTCAATGAGGTGAAAAATGTTGTCGTACCAATGTACGATAGTTGCCGTAACGTTCGCATGACCTCACTATTCCCGGTCCGCACCGAAGTGATCATGGGAGCGGATCAAAAGTTATGAATCAGTCCGAGGGTCGCCATCCGGGAGATCACGCGCGTCTGGCCGACCGCTTCCTCTGGAGACGTGATAGTGAAACACCGGCGTACGAGCGGCGCCCTGATGCCCTCTTCGACCTCGAGAAACTGCCCGATTGGCGCGCGGACGCCGAGTTCGCTGCGGAACAGCGACGCGCGCGGGCCGCTGCAGGGGCCGCCAAGCGCGTCATTGCGACGCGGCGCGGCGGCGCGATCGGAGCCATAAAAACGCTCTCCTCGGCCGCCCCGTCGAGCTCGAGCGCCGCGGAATGGAGAGTACGCGTGGACCACGACACCGCACGAGGCGCCGTCGACGGTCGGGGGATGTCCCTCGCCGTGCCCGTCGATCACGCCGCAACGCGGCGTTGACGTCGAGCCCTGCGCGCGCCAGCGGCGCGCGGGCGATTCAACCTTCCTCTAGATAGAGCTCCATCCGCGCGAGTTCTCAAACTAAAAAGTGCGCCCGCGAGATACAACCATGCTGGATAGCGCCAATGGGAACGGAGCATCTGTCGCCGGGCTCGAGCGGCCGATCGACAGCAGTTAAGGAGCGCTCGACGAGAGCTCGCTCGGCCGCGAGAGGCCGGCGCTTCTTGCGCGGGCGCACGGGTCTCACGAATCCAGTAGGTCCCCAAATGTGCAACCATGGCATTCCAAACCTCGTGTCATTCGTGGGCAACGCGCCGCATCACCCAACGTGAGGACCATCACGCCAATCGGGTCATCTGCGGTCGGGGCGGTCACTTCTGGCTCGGAAAGCCGGGTTTGCTCGCGACGTCGTCGACGCGGTTCATGGGAGGGCGCGGCCTCCCCTTCCTCCGCGGCCTTCGCGAGAGCGGGCGCGCGGCCCCGCTCGACCAGGCGTTGGGTCGATGATGTGCGGGTGTCGACCGGGCGCGTCGAGGCGCTCGTCGAGGAGATTCGCCCGGCGGCCGCTGAGAACGCGGGGGCTACCGCGGATGAAGACTCGGTGTCGTCGTCGTGGAGTCGTGGGCTTTTGGACTTGAACACTCGCTCTCCAGGCTTCAGCAGGTTGGCGCTTGCCCGAGAGGCGGTGTGACGCTAGCGTGAGCCCTCGGAAGCCAGCTTCCCTGCCCCGCGCCCTCTGCACAACGATGCAATCGAAGTCCTTGGTCGTCATCGGGGCTGTCACTCTTGCCCTCCCTCTCGCATGCTCGGCGAGCCCCCCCGATGATGGGGCGGGCAACGGCGGGAGCGGACCCGGCAGCGGCGGGGATACTGCCAGCGGCGGCTCGTCGGGGAGCGGTGGAGTCCTCCTGCCAGTCGGCGGAGCCGCGAGCAGCGGAGGCGGGGGCGGCGGCGAGGCGGGAGCTGGCTCGAGCGGCTCGGAGGCGGGCGGGGGCGGCATGGGCGGGGACCCTGGCGAGGGCCTTCATTTCGTGCCGGAAGGCTTGTCCAGCACCGACATGGACGAGGAAGGGGCTGGGCTCAAGCTGGTTGCCTTCACCCTGGTGCAGGGGGCGACGGGCCCGGAGCTCTACGCCGCGGTCAGAAATGACGGGGAGACCCCGTCCTGCGACGCCGGCCTGATGTTTTACTTCATCGACAAGGCCGAACAGCTCGTGACAACCTGGGGCGGCAGCTTGCTCAGCGGTCGGCTCTATCGGCTGGACGACGGCTCTGGCGTGATGATCCCCTGCATCGGCCCGGGCGAGATCGCGATGACGGGCTCAGCGGATCTCCCAGGTGACCTCGTGATCGAGGAGCTCGGGTATCTGAAACACAGGTTTCCGGCCTTCACCGTGGGCGTGGTCCCTGTCGATGCCGTCAACGTCAGCGAGGTGAAGACCGTCGGCAGAGGCGCCGGGAGCGCCTACATGGGCACGCTCGAGAACCGACTCGATGTGGCAGTGAGCGATCCCAAGATAACGGTCTTCCCGGTGAATCGAGTCGGACGACCGCTCGGCATGGCGACGAGCAGCGCGGCCGCCGACATTCCGCCCGGCGGGATCTGGACCTTCGAGACGACTACCGTGGACGATGTCGGCGTTGGTCACGTCGCCTATCCGACGGTTTCGGTTCCTCCGTGAAGCGGGGTGCAGGTTCGTGTGGTACGGATTCGGCCAGGGGCAGGCGAATGAGGCGCAGGAAGGTACGCCGCAGCGAGCCGAACGGCGCGGATGAGCCCGTAGCGCGGGCCGCGCCCGATCGCAGAGAGGCGCGACATGCCCTGTGGCCTTTGACTCCGCCGCGATGCTGCCCCCGCCTCCCGCGCGTCCGCGCGCTCGCCTACAGTTCACCACGAGCGCGCCGATCCTACCCCCGGCCCGAAGCGACCCAGTGAGCCCCATCCTCTCCCTCTGCGACGGCTACCAGCTCGACCTCTCCGACTACGCGCGCACCGGGCTGCGGGTCGGCATCTGGGCCTCCTCCGGCCGGGGCAAGAGCTTCGGCGTCGGGGTCCTCTGCGAGGAGCTGCTCGCCGCCGGCATCCCTGTCGTCGCGATCGATCCCGAGGGGGAGCTCTACACGCTGCGCGAGCGGTTCCGCGTCCTCGTCCTCGGGGGCGCCCACGCGGACCTGCCGCTGCCCTCCGGCGAGCGCGCGGCGGAGATCGCGCTCGCGAGGGTGCTCGACGAAGGGCTCGGCCTCATCGTCGATCTGTCGGATCAGCCGACGAGCCGCTCCCAGCAAGAGGCCGCGCTCCCGTTCCTCGAGCGGCTCTGGGTCCTCCTCTCGGAGCGCCGCGCCCCGGCGGCCGTCGTGATCGAGGAGGTGCACATCTTCGCGCCTCAATCGGGCGCGTCGCTCACCTCGGACATCTTGCACCGGTTCGCGAAGCAGGGCCGCAAGCGCGGCGTCCTCCTCGTCGTCGCCAGCCAGCGCACGCAGGCGGTCTCGAAGGAGCTCATGAGCCAGCTCAACTTCCCCGCCATCGGCGGCTTCGAGATCGAGCGCGACTACGACGCGGTGAGGGCGCTCGTCGACGGGCACACGTTCGAGGAGTTCCGCGCGCTCCCGGCCGGCGAGTTCTTCCTGCCCGCCGCCGGGGGATTCGAGCGCTGGCGCGCCCGCCACACCGCCCACGGCGGCGAGGCGCCGAGCTGGACCGGTGAGCCCGGCGGCGTGCCGCGCGTCGCGGACGCCACGCTGAGCACGCTCCTCGACGAGCTGCGCGAGGCGCTCGCGGCCGAGAGCGCGAGCCAGCAAGGCCCGGATCCGAGCGCCGCGCTGCGGGCCGAGATCCGCCGGCTCCAGCAGCAGCTCGCCCGGGCCGACGAGGCGCGCAGAGCCGCCGAGGCCGAGGCCGGGCAGCTGCGCACCGCGCTTCAGGTGGCCGGCGTCGTCAAGGTGGTTATCCAGAGCGAGATCGTGGCGCGCGTTGGCCATGGCGAGGTCGCGCAGGCGCCGGCGGCTGCCGCTCCGCGCGCCCCCGCGGCTCCCGCGCTCGGCGCGCCCATGGACCGCGTCGCTGGGGCGCCCGCGCTCGCGCCCGCCGCGGCATCGGGCGGCGCGGCCGTGAAGATCATCACGAAACCGGCCTCTCCGTCGCTCCGGGATCTCGCGATGCCGGCCACCACGATGCTCGAGGTGCGCGGCGTCAAGCAGATGGTGAGCGCCGCGAGGAGCCACGCGCGGCGCCGATCCCCCCGGTCCGTGGCGCACGTCGCGCTGGCCGCGAAGCTGCTCGCCCGCGGCGCGGCGCTGACCGCGGAGGAGCTCGCCGCCCGCGGCGGCTCACGCAGCCAGGTCGAGATCCGGCGCGCCGCGCACGCGCTCACCGCGCTCGCCCGCGCGGGCTTCGCCTCGCTCCAGGGCGGCCGTCACGCGCTCAACGAGGCGGCCGTGCTCCGCGCGATCCAGAGCGGCTGACGAGAGGCGGCTCCGAGCCGAGCCCTGGCGGGGGCGCCCAGACGCTCGAGGCGCGCAGGCGCCGCCCGAGCTGCGCTAGCAGTAGGAAACGAAGATCAGGCGGATCGTCGCCAGCGTCCCGAGCACGAACAGCCCTGCATAGAAGATCGTCCGTTTGCGCCGCAGCTGCTCGGCGCTGAGCCCGGTAGACGCGGGCTCCTCACCAGGCGCCGCCTCCCCGCCGGCGTGCACCGCCGGCGCCGCGATCGGCTCGCTAACTGCCGGCGGCCTGCTCTCTCCAGCCGGCCTGCCCGCGACGGGCGGCGTGCTCGCTCCGGATGGCCTGCCCGCGACGGGCGGCGTGCTCGCTCCGGACGGCCTGCCCGCGACGGGCGGCCTGCTCGCCCCGGATGGCCTGCCCGCGACGGGCGGCGTGCTCGCCGTGGAAGCGACGCCGTTCGCAGCCTGGACCGCGGCCAGCCCTCGCTGGAGCTCCCCCTCCGGCGTGGTCGACATCGCGTGCAGGCGCGGGCGCTGCGGAACATCGTCCGGGCCGTCGAAATCGAGGTACTGCACCGAGAGCGAGCCCGTCGCGGCGCCGAGAGGGAGCGGGGCGTCGCTGCGGCCCGCCGCAGGAACGCCGTGCCGTCCATCGGGCGACGACGGGCGGACCGACCTACGGTCAGCGGACGTGGTCGCGGCCGCCGGCGCCTTTCGCCCGAGGCCCGGCGAGCTCTGTCTCGGCGCGCTCTCCGGAGGGAGCGACGGTGAGGCGCGGTGACCGGCGCCGCTCAGCGAGCCCGTCCTCGCGATGCAGGCCTCGACGTGCTCCTTCAGCTCGCTCCGGGCCTCTTCCTCGGCGCCGTGGCCCATGTCGCGGAGCACTTGCTCCAGATCGCCGGCCAGCCTGCCCGCGCTGGCGGTCCGCTTCTCGATGGAGAACTCGGTCGCCGCGTCGAGCGCAGCCGAGAGCCGCGCGCTCAGGTCGGGCAGGAGCTCGCGCGTGCGAGGGATCGGCAGCGACGCGACGCCCATGATCAGCTGTCTCTGCGTCTCGGCCTTGCGCACGCGGCTGCCGAGCAGCGCCTCCAGGAGCGTGATCCCCAGGGAGAACACGTCCGCGCGCCCGTCGAACGGCTCCCCGCGCGCCTGCTCCGGAGGCATGTACGGGAGCTTCCCCTTGAACACGCTGCTCTCGGACTGCTCGTCCGCGAGGCCCGGTATCCGCGCGACGCCGAAGTCGGTCAGGCAGACGCGGCCGTCCCGCCCGATCAGGATGTTGGACGGCGAGACGTCGCGGTGGACGACCGCGTAGCTCTGCCCTTCGTCCTCGCACAGGCTGTGCACCGCCTCGAGCGCCCTCGCCATCTCCCGGCCGATGTAGGCCACGGCGCGCGGCGAGAACGCGCCCACCTTCCTGAGCACGCGATCGAGGGCAGGGCCGTCGATGTAGTCGAGCGCGAGGTACACGGAGCCCTCGAATTCCCCGAACTCGACCAGCCGGACGACGTTCGGGTGATCGAGCCGCGCGATCACCAGGGCCTCGGCGAAGAACGACTCCCTCGCGCTCTCGCCGAGCCCTGGCCTCGGGACCAGCCGCTTCAGCGCGACGTGGCGCCGGAGGTCGGGAGGCCCCTCCTCGGCGAGCCACACCTCCCCCATCCCGCCCTTGCCCAGCATCCGGATGAGCCGGTACTTGCCGGCGAACAGCTCCGGCGGCGGATCGGACTCGGCGTTCTTGCGACGCGGGCGGGAGGCGGGCATCTCGTGGTGTGCAGCGCTCGATCTCGACTCCGTCGAGGCTAGCCCTCCTGCTCGGGGTGGAGAGGGTGCAAGCAAGGCATGCCCGATCCTACCGCTGCCCGCGCGCCGCAGGAATCACCGCGTCGATGCCCGGCGCAGATCCAGCCTGCATGGACTGGGGCCCGCCTCACCGAGAGGGCGCCGCTCACGCCTCGCTCACTCCTGCGTGTGCTCCTCGCGGATCGGCTCCCGCATGGTCGTCGCCGGGAACCACTCGAAGAAGCGGTGGATGAGCTGGCGCCGCTCGGGCTCGATGTACTCGAACACGGCGCCCCGGTCGTTGATCTCCCAGAACTCGTTGCTCGTCACGGCCAGGAGCTCCGCGCGGATGGAGCGCAGCCTGTCGGGCCGCTCGTCGCGCATGTCGCGGTAGATCTTCCGCGCGAGCGCCTCCTCACCCTTCTGCAGGTAGTACGTGGCGAGCTTGACCTGCGCCTTGCGGACGCCGCGGAGCGACGGCTCCTGCTGATCGAGCTCCGCTTCCTTGTCCACCTCGAGGAAGAGCTGGAGCAGCTCGTCCCGGGCAGGTGCGTGCAGGTCGTACGCGCGCTCGTTGACCACGCAGAGATCGAACGCGACGGTCTCGGTGAGGAACGCGAGCCCCATCGCGTGCGCCGTCTGCGCGTAGTACTTGAAATGACGCGCGATCTCGAGGACCTGATCCCCCCACCCCGCCTTGAGCAGCTCCTCCGCGAGGTAGCGGTACTGGTTCAGGTTGTTGTAGGCCGCGGCGATGTCCTTCGCGTTGAGCGACCTGCGCATGTAGGTGTTGAAGAACTTCACGACGACCGCGACGGCCGCCCGGTCTCCTGCGGCGATGGCGGTCTGCCCGATGTAGCGCGTGTCGATGGCGATGCGCGTGATGAGGTCGGGCATCGCCGTGAGCGCCTCGCGATAGACCATCAAGAACTGGCGGAGCGCCTTGTACTCGAGCCAGGTCCGCGCGGTCGACAGCTTGCCGAGCGCCTCGGCGTTCATGCTCACGAAGTCGGTGTCCTTCGCGAGGCGATCGCGGATCTGGAACCAGCGCGGATCCAGCGTCGCCTTGTGGGGCAGGTACGCGACGACGAGCTCCGACAGCGAGTCGATCGTCTTCGACGCGATCCCCTTGTCCTTCTGGTCGATCGCGTTGAGCGCCACGTCGGCGAGCTGCTCCAGCGACGAGAGCGCCGTCACCCGCCGCTCGTCGACCTCGGCCTCACCCTCTCCGCCCGCGGGGCGCAGCGCCTGCTCGACGCCGCTCGTCTTGATCCGCCGGACCACGTTGTCGGGCTCGACGAAGTCGAACACGTACCCGAAGTAGGGCGCCATCATGAGCAGGCTCGCGGTGAGCAGCCCCATCGTGACGAGGACGCCGTAGACGGGGACGAAGACGTCCTCGGTCGGGGCGCCCCCGCCGACGCGGATCGAGAAGTTGACCCACAGCGAGAACACCGCGCTGACGACGAAGAAGCCCATCACGAGCATGTTCGTCCGGTCGCGGAAGAACATCTCGGTGATCCGCGGCGTGTAACGGTTCGCGGCGAGCTGCACGATGATGGACGCGACCGTGATGACGATGCCGAGGATGGCGGCGATGACCTCGCCGATGCCGCCCATGATGTGCTCGGCGTCGCTCGGCGACATGCGCGCAAACACCTCCCAGAGCGAGAGGTGCGCGTTCTCGTGTCGCGCGACGTCGAGCAGGTGGACGACGGCGAGGGTCGCGACGCTGACGCCCAGGAGATACGACATCGGCCGCAGCCAGATGCGGGCCATGGTCGCGCCCCTGCGACGCTGTCGTTCGGCGTCGTCTGCGGTCCGATCGGGTCTCATCAGGTGACCGCCGCTCGGTCGACCTGCTTGCCGACCCGCCTGCCCTCCCGCTCCACGCTGCCCCCCACGCACCTGCTCCACGCGTCCGCCACGCCAGGCGGCAGCCCGGCTATTTCTTCTCCGGGGGGCTGTCGAGATCTTCCGCGAGGTAGCTGAGGATCACCTCGTCGAGCGATTTCTCGCTGATCAGGTCCTCACCGAAGATCGAGGCGCCCTCCGCCGGCCGGTTCGTCGCGAAGATGCTGGCCGGGCGCGAGGCCGCGTAGCGGCCGGAGCCAGGGCCGCCCGAGAAATGCTCGACCGCGACCTGGGGCGCGGGCGGCGCGACGGGCTGCTCGGGGTGGACATTGCTGTAGACCCCGGCGCCGGAGGCCGCGGACTCCGCCCGCCGCCCGATCACCGACGCTGGCGGCGGCGGGAGGTCCTGGATCTGCTGAAAGAACGGCGTCTGTGCCTCGGCTGCGGCGCGCTCCAGCGCGTCGAGATCGAGATCGATGGACGGTTGTTCGGGCTTAATCTCGGCGGGCGACGCCGGGCGTACGGCCCTGCCGGCGAGCGGGCTGGCCGCGCGCCCGCCGCCGAGCGCCTGGAGCGCGACGGGATCGAGCTCTAGCCGGGGGCGCCCGCCGGCCGAAGCGGGCGCCGGCTCGGCCGCCGGGGCGCGCGGCGCCGTGGCGAGGGGCGCGGCCGCTGGCCTTGCGGGCGGCGCGGCGGGCCTGGGCGCCGGCGTCGGCGCGGCTGCCGGCTTCGGGCGCGGCGACGCATCGGGCACGACGGGCGGCATGACGGGCGGCGTGAGGGGCCGGGACGGCGGGGGCGGCTTCGGCGCGCCCGTCACCTCGGGCGACGACGGCGACGACGCCCGCGCGGGCTTGCTCGCCTCCGGATGCGACGGGGCGGGGGCGGCGCCTGCGGACACGGCGCCTGCTGACACGGGCGGGGCGGCGGTGTCGTCGAAGAGGTAGTCGAAATGACCGTCGCGCAGGGCGATGAACATCGCCTTGTGCTGCTCCTTCATGAGGCCGCGGACCGTCTCCGCGAGCGAGGCCTGACCGACGTGCTCCGCGTACGAGGTCTTCGTGGTCTTGAGGATGCGCCCGCCGTCGGCGAAGAGGTGCGTGATGATGTGAGGATGGCGAATGCCCGAGTCCTCAGTCTGTATGTGGAACAACCGCCCCTTGTGCCGGACGTTGTTGTTGAAGCCGAGCAAGGGCGACGGGGCTTTCACGACAGGCAATCCGAGGGTGGGGAGGTGAGGAGATCGCGCCAGCGGGGAGCGCTCGCCACGGCCGAGACTATCACAGCGCGGCGCGCCCGGAACGATTCGCAGCGCGCCGGCGTCCCTTCACGTTCCTCCGCCGTTCTTCTGCCGTCCTCCGCCCGTCCTCCGCCCGTCCTCCGCCCGTCCTCCGCCCGTCCTCCGCCCGTCCTCCGCCGCTCCTTCACCGTCTCCTCGGTAGGGGAGCATGTCGGGGCTGGTCCTCCGCGGACCGCGCGCTGGTCGCGTCAGGGCAGACAGCGCTCCAGGTCGTCCGCAGTTCCCGCCTGGAGGGCGCACGCCACCTCCGCCTGCGTGAGGTCGGCCTCGCAGCGGACGAAGCCGCGCTCCCCGGCGGTCGCGCGCGCCATCGCGGTCCTCTCGGCCACCTGGGAGGCAGCGGGCTCGGGGTTGGCCGCGCGCAGGACGAGCTCGACGTACCGATCGAGGAGCGCGGCGCACGCCTCGGCGGACGGGCGTGGAGCGGCGCGGCGGAGCGCGGCGCGCCCCACAAGGATACCGAGCACCAGCAGGACGATCGCCAGGGTTGCCAGGACGTCGGCGCGGGTCGCGGGGCGCGTCACTCCAGACACTTATCGACCTGCTCCGGGGTCGTTGCCTGCCGGACGCACACCATCGCAGCATCGGTGATGCGGCGCCCGACGCACCTGTCGATGAGCTCCTTGCCGCGGGCGTCCCGCACCGCCGCCGTGCGCTCCTCGACGATCTTCGGGTCGACGACGTTCTGCGCCCGGAGCTCGATCTCGGCGCTCCTCCGGAAGATGGCCTCGCACTCGTCGCGGCTGGCCGGGTGCCCGCACCCGGCCAGAAGCGGCAGGCCGGCGAGCAAGGCCAAGCATGGCGCGAGCCTGAGGACCCGACCCAGATTGAGGACCCGACCCAGGTTGAGGACCCGACCCAGGTTGAGGACCCGACCCAGGTTGAGGACCCGACCCAGGTTGAGGACCCGACCCAGGTTGCCGGAGACCGTGGAGACGGAATACCGCCTCCTTTGAAGGGAAGTTGAGCCAGGACGGCGACGCATGGCCGCGACGATGGCGCCACGCTCGGTGGGGCGCAACAAGGTCCAGCCGAAGCCGACAGCCCGTACTGGCGAACGGCCAACCCCAGCCGGCACACCGCCGTCGTCCACGACCGGCCACCTGCCAGCCATGTGGCCCGAGTCAAGATGGAAACGTCGCGTATTGCTGGAACGCGTGTGCAGGTCTGTTAGAATTGCTTTCTGTGCGCAAGGCGAGCGAGCACGGTGACAGCGTGGGCGGCGCTCGATCCGTCCGTACGGGCCCCGGGGGTACGCGGCGACGCACGAAAGCGACGGCGCAGTCCGTTGCGGGCAGCGGGAATGACGCTGGCCCCAATGCTCCACGAGAGAAACGGCCGAGCAAGGCGCCGCGACGGCGCGCGCCCGCGGCGGCGCTGACAGCGGAGGAGATGTTGCGGCGCGCGCTGGGCGCGGCGACCCCGCGATCGCGCGCGATCTGGGCGCGGCGGGGCCTGTCGCTCCGGGGGCCGCTCGACAGGACGACGCAGGCCATGCTGCTGCGGCAGCTCTACCTCGCGTATTTCGAGACACGCCGCTTCGAGCGGGCAGCCGAGGTGGCGGAGCAGGTCCTGGCGCTCGGCGTGCTGAGCGACGTCGCCCACCAGGACGCGGCGCGCGCGAAGCAGGCCCTCGGGGACATCGATGGGGCCGTCGGGCACCTCCGGCTGGCGGCGCGCACGGGGCCGGCGAGCCGGAGGGCGTTCCACTGGTGGACGCTGGGCAGCGTGTATCACCTGGCGCGCCGGTACGACGAGGCGATCGGCGCGCTCACACGAGCGGCGCGCTGGGGCACGCGGGACAAGCCGCTCTACCAGGGGCACCTCGCCGTCGTGCAGTGCGAGAGCGGCAAGCCGGTGGAGGGGCTCGGCGCGCTGATCGATCGGCTCTCGGAGGTGCCGGCAGGCCAGGGTTACGGCCGGTTCGTGCTCGGGCAGATGGCCTACTTCGACCATCGCTGGGACGAGGCCAAGAAATACCTGGAAGCCTTCGTCCAGCGGAGCACCTCGGGGAGGGCCGCGGTCGCGATCGCGCTCGGCGCGGAGATCGATGCGGCGCGCCGGACGCTCGCGTCCCTCGCGGAACGCTGATGCCGGCCTGAACGGACGGCGGCCCGCCGCACGACCCCGATCGCTTTGCTATAGAACCTTGGTGATGACCGCTTCGACTCGTTTCAAGGCAAGCGCCGGCGCCGCGCCGGCGGGTGTCCGACGCGGCGCGCGCGGCGCGCTCGGACGCGCGCTCCCGGCGCTGGCCGCGCTCGCCACGCTCGCGTCCCCGGCGCTCGCGCTGGCCGATGATCCGCGCGATCTCTTCACCCGCGGTCTGGAGGCTGGCCCGCTCTTCGCCGCGCTCGCCGCGCTCGGGGGCGGGCTGCTCACGTGCCTCACCCCCTGCGTGTACCCGATGATCGCCATCACGGTGAGCATCTTCGGGGCGCGGGAGGCGAAGTCCCGGCGCGAGGCGATGCTGCTCTCGACGAGCTTCGTGCTCGGGATCGTCGTGCTCTTCACGACGATGCTCGTGGCCGCGGCGCTCACGGGCAGCCTGTTCGGCGGCGTGCTCTCGAACAGGTGGGTCATCGTCGGCATCGCGGCGGTGTTCATCGCGCTCTCGCTGTCCATGTTCGGCGCGTTCGAGATGACGCTGCCGGACACCCTGATGCAGCGGCTCTCGCAGGTCGGGGGCATCGGCTACGGCGGCGCCTTCCTGCTCGGTCTGGTGAGCGGCCTCGTCGCTGCGCCGTGCACCGGGCCTGTCCTCACGGGCATCATTCTCTGGATCGGGAAGACCCAGAACGTCGGCCTCGGCGCGCTGGTCGGCGCCACCTTCTCCCTCGGGCTCGGCCTGCCGTTCTGGCTCGTCGGCGCCTTCGCGTTCGCGCTGCCGAAGGGCGGCAAGTGGATGCTGGGGGTGAAGTCGTTCTTCGGGATCGTGATGATGGTCGTCGCGCTCTATTTCCTGAAGACGACCTTCCCGGCGCTGTCGTCGCTCGCGCAGCCCACGCCGCAGTTCATGGCCGTCATGGCGGGCCTCGTCGCGGTCGGCCTCGCGCTCGGCGCGGTGCACCTCTCCTGGGACGACGGAGGCGCCGGCGTGAAGGCCCGCAAGGGGGCCGGGATCGCGCTCACGGTGGCCAGCAGCTTCCTGCTCGTCGCGAGCCTGGATCTGCCAAAGCTCGCCTCGCCCGTCCCGTCGGCGGTGGCCGGCGAGGCCGTGTCGCCGCAGCTCACGTGGCTGCACGAGGAGCCGGTGGCCGTCTCCAAGGCGAAGGCGGAAGGGCGCCCGCTGCTCGTGGACTTCACCGCGGAGTGGTGCGGCGCCTGCAAGCAGCTCGCGAAGGAGACCTTCTCGGATCCCCGTGTCATGGCCAAGGCGGCGCACTTCGTCGCGGTGAAGGTCGACGCCACGGACGACGAGGATCCGCAGATCGACGCGGTGAAGGGCAAGTACAAGGTCGTCGGCCTGCCCACGGTGGTGCTGTACGACTCCACCGGCGCCGAGCGGAAGCGGTTCAACGACTTCGTCGGCCCGGACGTGTTCCTGGCCGCGCTCGAAGGCATCCAGTAGCGCGCTGCGCCTGGCAGCAGCGCGCCGCACACGCCGTCGGCATGGCTCAGGAGGACCGAACGCCGCGAGGAGGGAGCGATGGGCGCCGCGCCCATCGCCGCCAGGCCGCCACGAACATCCGCAGCTTCCTGCTCGCCGCCCTCGCGCTCTGCGCCCTGCTCGTCGCAGGCTGCGGTGCTGCGGGGCCCACCACCGGGACCGTGGTGATCGGGGTGACGAGCGAGCTCCGCGCGGGCGCCGACATCGACCTGCTGCGCGTCGTCCTGCGGGCCGGCGGAGACGTGGTCCACGAGGACGCGCTGGCGCAGAAGAACGGGCAGCTGTTCTTCCCGCGGGAGTTCTTCTTCAGCGATCTCGAGGATGGCACGGCCGTGGAGATCTCCCTGGAGGCGTTCGGAGCGGAGGACGCCGAGGGTCCGCTGCTCACCCGGACCGCGTCGACCCGGGTGATCGGCGGCCGCACGCTGCTGCTGCGGGTGCGCCTCGAGCGGGAGTGCGTCGTCGCGCCCGGGGCGGCCACTTGCCCGGCGCCGCAGACCTGCGTGGCCGGCGGCTGCAGCGCCCCCGACGTGGATCCCCGGCAGCTCGAGCCCTACAGCACCTCGTGGAACGCGGGCGCGGAGCCGGACGTCTGCAAGCCGGCCGCCGGGGGCGAGCCGGTCGTCATCGTCGGGGAGGGGCAGGCCGACTACTTCCCGCTCGATGACCTCGACGAGGTCCAGGTGGAGGCTGGACCTCAAGGCGGCTACCACATCTTCGTCGCCATCCGTCTCAAGAACCTGCGCCGTTCCGGCTCGCTCACCGTGGTGAACGGCATCGTGCCCGAGCTCGGCTATGCGATCGAGCCGCTCGAGGTCATCTTCACCCTGGATCCCGACGAAGGCGGCTTCTGCAAGCTCGCCGGGCTGCGGTTCCGGCTGGATGGCGAGCGGAAGATCGAGGAGCTGCTCGGGAAGGTCGTGGAGGTCGAGGTGACGGTGGCCGATCCCGACGGAGACGCCGGTACCGGCAGGCGCGCGGTGACGCTCTCGCAGACCATCCTGTAGCCCTGCAGCGCGCGGGCGCCCTGCGCAGGCGGAGGCGCGCGGGCTCACTCGCGCGCAGCGCGCCACCGCGTCATCCAGCCGCCGGTGAGCAGGTCGAGGGACGCCTCCGCTTCGAGCGCCGCGAGCGTCGCGGCGCGGTGCTCCTCGGGGCTCTGGCCCGGATCGGCCGCGAGCGCGACGGCGCGCTGCCACGCGAAGAGCAGCTCGAGGACGCGCGCCGTGAGCTTCGTTTGCAGCTCGGCGCGCTCGCGGCGGAGGCGCTCCAGCGCGATCTCCTCGTCGGCGAAGACGATCCGGTCGAGCCGCCACGTCGCGCGCGCCTCGAGCCACAGGCTCGTGCCGCCGGACGCCGTCCTTCGCGCCGGATCGTACTCCGTGGGGGCCAGGCTCTCCGCTTCATCGACGAGCCGAGAGACGCGGAGCCGGAGCTCCGGGAAGAGCGATGACGTCCGCGCGCGCGACGCGATCGCGTCGATGCGCGCCTCGGGATCGAGGAGGCGGGATCGCCGCAGCGCCGCCTCGACGATCGCGCGGGCCATCGCCGGCGTGACCCGGACCGGCAGCGGGAGCGGCGGCTCGGCCTCGGCTGGCTGCGCGGGCGGAGGCGGCTCCGGGAGCTCGATCTCCGGCGCCGCGCGTGGCGGGCTCGGGGTCGCCGGGGCAGGCTTCAGCCGAGGCGCAGCAGGTTCGGCGACGGCGGGCGGTGGAGACGGCGCGCCAGGGCGGGCGGATAGCCGCTCGAGGGGGATGCTCGCGAGCAGCATGCCGGTGAGGGAGCGCTCGCCCCCTTCGAGCCGAGCGATCCCGAGCTCCACCGCGAGCCAGAGCGGCTGCGCGCTGCCCGGGGACGCAGCCCAGAGCTCGTGGGGCGCGGTGTCGAGGCGGTCCACCCGCGGGTCGAGCGCCGTGGGCTCGTCGTCGAGGGGGAGCTCGGCGCGCGCCTGCCGGGTGAACAGGGCGCAGGCGAGCGCGCCGAGGAGGAAGAGAGCGGAGCTTGCGATGGATCGGTGGTTCGGGTGCACGCGAGGTGGGTCGACCGCCGCGCGTCGCGAGTTGCGTGCGACGGGTCAACCAGGTCGCTCAGCGGCTCCGGGAAGGCGGGCGCGCCCGGGTGGCGAAGCTCCGCCAGAGCTCCGCTCCACCGCCAAGGGATCGGACCCGATCGGCGCCAAGGCGCGGCCCGCCGCCCGGGGAGATGCCCCGCTCCGCGCTCGTGCGCCGGAGCGCCTCGCTGGCGTGAGGTCCCGCGCTCCCGCCGCCTCCTCGGAGCAGCTCGCTCGAACCGCCGCGGGTCGCCGCGACCGCCTGCGCGATCGCCTCCGGCGTCGGCGCCGTTCCTGACGGGAAGCGGGCTGGTCCCTCGCTCGCCGCGCCGCGGGTCGCCGCGACCGCCTGCGCGATCGCCTCCGGCGTCGGCGCCGTTCCCGAGGAGAAGCGCCACGGCGCCTGGTCGGGCAACGCGAGCGTCGGCTCCGCGACGAGCGTCGCGCTGCGCCCAGCCGCGACCGCCTCGAGGCCGTGAGGCGCGGCCGCTCGGACAGCCTCGGCGGCCACGTCGCCGATCGCGGCCGGCGCAGCAGGCGCCACGTCGCTGCTCGTGACGACCGCCGCCGCAGCCGCCTCGACATCTGCGTCACCGCTGGCGACCGGCGCGCTCGACGCCGGAAGAGCCGTGGTCACCGAGCCTCCGCTCGCGCCGACCACGACGACAGGCTCGCCGTGCTCTCCCCTGGCACCGAGAATCGACGGTGACGCCGTCCCCGCGGCGATCAGCGCCGATGCCGCATCGCCGACGCCGCCCTCGAGGTGCCGCTCGGCGACGTTCATCGCCGCAGTGGGGCTGCCCGGCGGGATCTCGCTCGTCGGTTCCGGCGCAGAGACCGGAGGCTCCTCCGAGGTCTCGCCCGCCAGCGCTGACGCAGAGGCCGGAGGCTCCTCCGAGGTCTCGCCCGTCAGCGCTGGCGCAGAGGCCGGTGGCTCCTCCGAGGACGATCTCGGCGAAGCCGGCAACGCGCGTGGCACAGCGACCTCGAGGCCGACCGCGAAAGGCTCGAACACCTCGCCGGCGAGCCAGCCCGTGCACATACGGAGGTTCGCGCCGGACGGGATGTCGCGCACGAACATGTCCCCGAAGAGCGCGTCGATGGCGAGATCCCGCTGCTCGACCACGGGCCGCTCCCAGCTCGGGAGCACCGCGACGACGCGGATCGCGAGCTGCCCTTCCGGGCGACGCGCCCGCGCTCGCGCGAGCGTCCTGGGACGCACTTCCCAGTAGAGGTAGATCGTCTCGTGATCGACCGCGATGCCGACGATCTCGTCGACGTCATACCGCGCCGGGAGCTCCGCCCGCTCGTCGCGCAAGGCCGCCGCAAGACCCAGCACCCCCCCTGCGGCGACGGGCGACGCCGTCGCTCCGGCACCTGCAGGCGAAGGATCTCGCGGGGGCTGCACCGGAAGGCCGCCAGGCGCTCCGGCAACGGGCCCGGGCTCCCCCCGGTGCTCGCTCGCGATGGCGGCCCCGCGTGGCTCGGTCGCGCCATCGTCTCGCGCGAACGGAGCAGGGGAAGCCTCCGCGGCGGCGCTCTCCGCATCCTCCGCGTCCGCGTCCGCGTCCGCGTCCTCCGCGTCCTCCGCATCCGCGTCCCGCGCTTCCACGCCTGCCCCCTGCCCGCGTGCCGCGCTCTCGATCAGCCTCTCCCGGAGCCGCCGCGCGTCCTCGTCCTCCGGCGCTCGCGCGAGGATCTCGTCGAGCATCGCGATGGCGCGGTCCGTGTGCCCCTGGGACGCATAGATCTCGGCGAGCGTCGTGGTGGACCGCGGCGGCGGCGGCGTTGGCGGCGGCCGCTGCTCCGGCGGCGCCTCGCCGCGCAGCGCGCGCGCGGTCTCCGGCATGTGCAGGCCCCGCTCGACCACGCGCGAGAGCAGATCGCGCGCCCGCCCGAGGAAGCCGCGGAGGCGGGCCCGCTCCGGCTCGCTCTGCGCGGTGCGCGCCACGATCTCGTCGATGAGCTCGACCTTCGTGAGCAGGCGCGGCCGGGGCACCCCGAGCCCCTCGGCGCGCGCTATCAGCTCCTCCCGCGTCAGCCCGTCGAGCTCCCGGCGCTCCATCGCCGCCGACGCTACCACATCCGACGCTCGCTCACCCTCGCCGGAGCGCTCAGCGAAACGCTCCCTCCGCCGCCGGATCCGCGCTGATCGACGCGAGCCGCGCGCGCGCCGCCTCGGCGTCTCGCGCGATCTGCGCCTTGAGCTCCGGCAGCCCGGAGAACCGCCGCTCCTCGCGCAGCCGGGCGATCAGGTGCACGCGCAGCGCCGCGCCGTAGAGATCCTCGTCGACGTCGAAGAGGTGCACCTCGAGGTTCGGGCGCGCCTGCCTCGACGCCTCGACCGTCGGGCGGACGCCCAGGTTGGCCACGCCGCGCGCGAGCGCGATCGCGCGGCCCGACGAGGTCACCCGATCGACGAGCGTCGCGTACACGCCGAACGGCGGGAGCGCCTCCTCGATCTCGTCGATGTTGCAGGTGGGGAAGCCGATCGTCCTGCCCCGCCTCGCCCCCTGCGCGACGACGCCGGACAGCATGTGCGGGCGCGACAGCATCCGCTCGGCCGACTCGAGATCCCCGCGCGCGAGGGCCGCTCGGACGCGGGTGCTCGACCACGCCCCCTCGGCGTCGCCGACGAGCGGGTGCGATCGCGTCTCGAAGCCGAGATCCTCGCCGAGGCGCCCGAGCGTCGTGAAGTCGCCGGCGCGCCCGCGGCCGAACCGGAAGTTCGCGCCGACCAGGACGACGCGCGCCGCGAGCCGATCGAGCAGCACGCGCCGCACGAACTCCTCCGGCGTCTGCGCCGCGAACGCCCGGTCGAACGTCACCGCGTCGACCCGGATCGCCGGCTGCACGCGCTGGATGAGCTCGATCTTGCGCGGCAGCGCCGTCAGCGTCGCCGGCGGGGTCCGGCCGAGGACGCTCGCGGGGTGCGGGGCGAACGTGAGCGCCACCGGCTCGAGCCCCCGCCGCTCCGCGTCCAGCGCCGCGTCGGCGAGCAGCGCCTGGTGCCCCAGATGAACGCCGTCGAAATTGCCGATGATCACCAGGCTGCCCCGCGGCCCGGCCGCGGCGCGCCCGCCCTGCCCGGAAGCGGCGGCGGCGAAAGACTCCACGGCCGCTACCTAACCCGAAGCAGCGCCGAACGAAATGCGGGTGGACGCAGGCGAGAACGCAGGTGAGAGCAGCGCCGCCCGTCACGATACGCACGTACAGCCAAGCGATCGCAGTACAGAGTCGCTTGACGTGCCCATGGCCGACTGATAGAGCCGCGCTCCCCGAAATGGGCTGGAGGCGCGCCGTGTTCAAGAGAGTCAGTATCTTCTCCGGCAACGCCAATTTCCCGCTTACCCAGGAAATATGTCAGGTCCTGGAGCAACCGATGGGGAAGTCGCGCGTGTCGCGCTTCTCGGACGGCGAGACGTTCTGCGTCATCCAGGAGAACGTCCGAGGCGTCGACACCTACGTCGTCCAGCCCACCTGCTCGCCGGTCAACGACAGCGTGATGGAGCTCCTGATCATGGTCGACGCGCTCCGCCGCGCCTCGGCCGGCTCCATCACGGCGGTCATCCCCTACTACGGCTATGCCAGGCAGGACCGGAAGGTCGCGCCGCGGACGCCGATCACCTCGAAGCTCGTCGCCGACCTCATCGTCGCCGCCGGGGTGAACCGGATCGTCGCGCTCGACCTGCACGCCGGGCAGATCCAGGGGTTCTTCAACATCCCGTTCGACCACCTGTTCGCGATGCCGGCGCTGCTGGAGCACCACCTCCGCGAGCATTACGGCAAGGACGTGGTCATCGTCTCCCCGGACGCGGGCGGCGTGGAGCGGGCCCGCGCCTACTCGAAGCGCCTCCAGGGCACGCTCGCGATCATCGACAAGCGCCGCGAGCGGGCGAACGAGAGCGAGGTCATGAACATCATCGGCGAGGTGGCCGGCAAGCACTGCCTCATCCTCGACGACCTCATCGACACCGCCGGCACCCTGGTGAACGCGGCCAACGCCCTGATGAAGCAGGGCGCCAAGAGCGTCGCCGCCTGCGCCACCCACCCGGTCCTGTCCGGGCCGGCGGTCGAGCGCATCAAGGATTCGCCTCTCACCGAGGTCGTGGTGACGAACTCGATCCCGCTCTCGGACGAGGCGAGGGCCTCCGGTAAATTCAAGGTCGTCTCGGTGGCGCGGCTGCTCGCCGAGGCGATCCGCCGCATCCATCACTCGGACTCGGTGAGCTCGCTCTTCGTCTGACCGGCCGCGCGCGTTCGGCGGCGGGGCGCACCGGCGACGCAGGTCGCCCGAGCCCCCTCGCCAGAACACACCAAAGAACTCACAAAAGACACAAAACGCGCCCTCCGGCGACGAAGGTTCGACTTCCTCTTCTCCGTTCTGCTATAGCGCCGCACCCTACGCCGGGGTGGAACCGCGCATCGCGGACCCCCGGATCACTTCTGGAGCCGTCGTCATGGACATCATCAAGCTCAACGCCACGAGGCGCGAGGATAGCGGCAAGAGCGCGTCGAGCCGCCTGCGCCGCGCCGGACAGATTCCCGCCATCGCCTACGGGCGCGAGCTCGCGCCGCAGTCGGTCGCCATCTCGCCGAAGGCGCTCCTTCAGGTGCTCGGCTCCGATCACGGCAAGAACTCCGTGGTCGAGCTGGCCATCGAGAACGGCCAGACGCTCACCGTCATGGTGCGCGACTACGACTACCACCCCATCTCGCGGGAGCTCCTCCACGCCGACTTCATCCAGGTGAAGCTCGACCAGCCCGTCGACGTGCAGATCCCCTTCCGCTGCGTGGGCAAGCCGAAGGGCGTGGTCACCGGCGGCGTGCTCCAGCAGATCTTCCGCACGATCCCCGTGCGCTGCCTGCCGGAGAAGATCCCGTCGTTCGTCGAGATCGACGTGACCGAGCTCGACCTGGGCGACTCGTACAAGGCCAGCGGGCTGAAGCTGCCGGAGGGCGTGAAGACGCTCCTCGCGGACGACCAGACGATCGCCGTCGTCAACGCGCCCGAGAAGGCAGGCGCCGAGGAAGAGGCGAAGCCCGCCGCTGGCGCGCCGGCCGCTGGCGCGGCCGCTGCGCCGGCCGCTGGCGCGGCCGCCCCCGCGAAGGGCGCGGCCCCCGCGGCCGACAAGAAGGACAAGAAGTAATCCGGGAGCGGGCCGCCTCGCGCCTCCGCACCGCGAGGCGCGCGCGGCCCGCCCTACCCCGCTCCTCGCCTGCCTCACCTGCCCCATTCCAGGGACTCAGCAGAACCAGCTCGTCATGCTGCTCGTGGTCGGCCTGGGGAACCCCGGCAAGGAATACGCTGCTCACCGGCACAACGTCGGCTTCATGGCCATCGACGCGCTGGCCGACGAGGTCCGGGCGGATCCGTTCCGCGAGAAGTTCTCGGGCGTCCACGCGCGGGCAGAGATCGCCGGACAGCAGGCGATCCTGCTCAAGCCGATGACCTACATGAACGAGTCGGGGCGCAGCGTGCAGCCGGCGATGGCCTTCTTCAAGGTCGCGCCCTCCGAGCTGATCGTGCTCCACGACGAGCTCGACCTGCCGTTCGGCACGGTTCGCCTCAAGGTCGGCGGCGGGCACGCGGGGCACAACGGGCTGCGCTCGATCATCTCGCACGGCGGGACGGGCGACTTCGGGCGCGTTCGCCTCGGGGTAGGACGTCCGCCGGCGGGTTTCCGGGGCGAGGTCGCGGATTACGTCCTGTCGGGGTTCGACGCCGTCGAGCGCGCGAGCCTGCCCGACTGCTTGAAGCAAGCTGTCCAAAGTGTGCTAGAAGTCGCCGCCCGCGGCTTCGATGCCGCGATGAACGTCCGAAACACCCGGCCCAAGCCGGGCAAGAGGCAGAAGGGCGAGGGGGATGGGTCGACGGATCCAGCCCCTGCCGCGAAGGACGGGAAGGGTCCCCTCCCCCCGACGCAGAAGCCCTGATCCTCCACGGGACAGCCTGCCGAGCTCGCCGGTGCGTCGCTCGACAGGCTGTTCCTTTCCTCGCTCCGGGGCACCGCCCCGGGGCCATTGGCCGAGAGGGAAGACTGAATGAGCCGACAGGTAACGGCGCCCGGGCGCGCCAGAGAGTACGAAACGATCTACATCCTGCGACCCGACATCGACGCCGACGGCGCCGAGCGGATCGGGTCGCGCCTCGCCGAGGTCGTCGGCCGCGAGTCGGGCCGGCTGACCAAGGTCGAGACGTGGGGGCGCCGCCGCCTCGCGTACGACATCGCCAAGCACCGCCGCGGCGTTTACGTGTACCTGAAGTACCTCGGGGGCGGGAAGGTCGTCGCCGAGATCGAGCGCAACCTGCGCCTTTCCGACGGCGTGCTGAAGTACCAGACGGTGCTCGTGCGCAACGACGTCGAGGTCCAGGGCGTCACGATCGCCGACGAGGACGTGAAGTTCGAGCGCCTCGAGCTCGCGCCGCTGGAGGACGACCGCGACGATTCGCGCGAGCGCCAGCTCGGCCTGCTCGAGCCGGAGCGCCGCATCGACCGGAGCTCCGAGCAGGCCCCGGCGGGCGATCTCGACGATGCCGAAGAGGCTGAGGCGGAAGGCGCCGCCGACGAGGAGGAGAGCTGAGCTATGAACGGCCGCAACAACGACATGGGCCGCAACGGCGGCGCTGACTACGACGATCGCGACTTCGGGCGCACGCCCGACCTGAACGCGGACGCCCCCGGGCGCCGCCGCACGGGCCGGAAGCGCGTCTGCCGCTACTGCGCGGACAAGGCGCTGGTCATCGACTACAAGGACCCGCAGGCGCTCAAGTACTTCATCTCGGAGCGCGGCAAGGTCGTCCCGCGCCGCATCAGCGGCAATTGCGCGCGCCACCAGCGCAAGGTGACCCTCTCGATCAAGCGCGCGCGCAACATCGCGCTCTTGCCGTTCACCGTCACGGCGTAGGAGGTCGATCATGGCAACCCACATCCATGTGGTCCTCACGGAGGACCTCCACAACGTCGGCAAGAGCGGCGAGCTCGTGAAGGTTCGCCCCGGCTTCGCGCGCAACTACCTCATCCCGCGCGGCCTCGCGGTGGGCGCCACCGCCGAGAACGTGTCCCGCATCGAGCACGAGAAGCGGGTCGCCGAGTCGCGCGCCGCCAAGACGCGCTCCGAGGCGGAGCAGCTCGCGTCCAAGCTCAACCAGGTCAAGATCACGATCAGCCGCCCGGTCGGAGAGGGCGACAAGCTGTACGGCTCGGTCACGGCGCGCGACATCGAAGAGGCGCTCGCCGCGCAGGGCTTCAGCGTCGACCGGCGCCGCATCGAGACCGACACGATCAAGACGCTCGGGGCCCACCCCGTCGTGATCCGCCTCGCCCCGGCCATCACGGCGTCGGTCGAGGTCACGGTCGCCGCCAAGTAGCGCAGCGCCAGGGAGCGCGGCTCGACCCGCGCTCCCGCGCTTCCCCTCCCCTCTCCAGCCGCACCCGCGCGCCTCCTTCGGCCGCGCCCCCTTCGGCCGCGCCCCCTTCGGCCGCGCCCCCGCGTCCCCTTCAGCCGCGCTTCCGCCTCACCCACGCCCGCGCGACGTCGTGCCCCCGCGCCACTGCGCGCAGCATGAGCGCCGCGTCCCCCCACCGCGCTCGCTCCTCCCAGACGAGGCTCGCCAGCATCCCGGCGCAGAAGGCGTCGCCCGCGCCCGTTGGATCGTGCGGACGCACCGGGCGCGGCGCGACGGCGCGCTCGCCCCCGGGGCCGAGCAGGAGCGTCTCCCGCGCGCCATCGGTGACGACCAGCGTCGCCTCGGGGCGGAGGCGCTCGCGGAGCGCGCGCGCCGTCGTCCCCAGCACGTCGAGATCGCCGGCGCTGCACTTCACGAGGTCCGCCTGCCCGAACAGGCGGAAGCAGCCGCGCACGCCTGCGCCGGCGTCGGAAACCGAAGCGGCGCCGGCCTCCGCGCCGGGAACGGACGCGGCGCGCTCGGCGCGCGGCCACATCCGCGGGCGCGCGTTGACGTCGACCGCGACGGCGCACCCTTCGCGGCGAGCGCTCGCGGCCGCCCGCGCGAGCGCGCCGCTCGCCCCGCGCACCGGCGCGATCCCGGTGAAGTGCACGACCCGGGTCTGCCATCGTTCCGGCAGCGCTGCAGCGAGCGCCTGCGCCTCGCTCTCGCCCTGCCTGTACCCGGCGAAGCGCGCCTCGCCGCGCTCGATCGCCACGAGCATGAGGCCTGTGCGCGCCGCGCTCAGCGAGAGCCGTCCCACGTCGATGCCGGCCGCCGCGACCTCGTCCCTCAGCCCGCGCCCCATCGCGTCATCGCCCAGCGCGGCGCACAGCCCCGAGCGTATCCCGAGCCGGACGAGCGCCGTCGCGGTGTTCACCGCCCCGCCCCCCGGCACACGGCGCAGCAATTTCGCTTGCTCGAGCGGAATGCCTTCGGGCGCATAGAGATCCCACAGCGTTTCACCGACGCAGACCACCTCGGCGGGCTCAATCCTTGTATGGCGTGTTTTGTGATCCACAATGGCGGCTCCCCGCGATGGCTCACGCCGAGGCGCGAAGCGTCATCGCAGCTGAGTCAAGCGCGAAAAGAAATGGCGATGAGACCGGGGTTGCTCAATTTCCATACCTCGCCGCCGGCGGCGGCGCCTCGCCACGAGGAGCCTCGGCAGCGACCGCCGAGGAGGCCTCCACGGAAGCGTCCGAGCAAGCCTTCGAGCCTGCCTCCGAGCATGCCTCCGACGATGGAAAAGCGCCCCCTCGACATGGAACCCGCATTGGGATGCCGACCGCACGAACGCTCACTGCAATGCAAACAGAAACCCTTCTCAGGGCTGCCCATGTTCTGGTAGACGGAAATCGACCCTGCACCCGACGCCCCGGAGGAACGTTTCCCCTCCGGGGCGTCGCCCATTTCGGCACCTGTGGAAAAGCTCGGGGCGGGATGGGGGGAATCGGTGGGGAGGAGAAGCACGGATGATGAGAATGATGGAGCGCCGGGGCCAGCGGCCTCAGAGGATCGAGCCTCCCATCGTCGCCGGACGCGTGCCGCCGCACGACCTCGACGCCGAAGCGGCGGTGCTCTCCGCCATCCTGCTGCACCGCGACGCGCTCGATCGGGTGCTCGAGATCCTGAAAGCGGACCACTTCTACAGCGAGGCGAACAGCCGCGTCTATGAGGCCGCGCAGGAGCTCGCGGCCGCCGGCACGCCCATCGACATCGTCTCGGTCGCGTCGTGGCTGCGCGACCGGGAGCGCCTTGCCCAGGTGGGCGGCGCGGCGTACCTCGCCCAGCTCGCGGACGCGACCCCCGCGGTCGCGCACGTCGCGGCGCACGCGCGGGTCGTCTACGAGAAATGGCGCGTGCGGCAGCTCATCGCCACGTGCCAGCGCGTCGCGGCCGAGGGGTACGGCGACGTCGGCGTGGTGCAGGAGTACATCGACGGCGCCGAGCAGGCGGTCTACCAGCTCGCGCGCACGCCCCAGGGGACGGCGACCCAGCCGATCGCCCAGGTGCTCAAGGCCGCGTTCGAGCAGATCACCGCCGCCGCCGAGCGCGGCGACCGGATCACCGGCATCTCGACCGGGTACGAGAAGCTCGACGCCAAGACGGCCGGCCTGCACGACGGCGACCTCTCGATCATCGCCGCACGCCCCGGCATGGGCAAGACGTCCTTCGTCCTCAACCTCGCCGTGAACGTGGCGTCGCCGCGCACCGTGAGCTCCCCGGGGCCCGACCATTCGGGGCACGGCGTCGAGCGGCACGATCCCGGCTTCGGCGCCGCCGTCTTCTCGCTCGAGATGCCCCGCGAGCAGCTCGCGACACGTATGGTCTGCAGCGAGGGCCGCGTCGACGTCGGCAAGCTCCGCCAGGGCTTCCTGCAGCCCGACGACTGGCGCCGCCTGACGGAGGCCGCCTCGTTCCTGTCCACCCTGCCCATCTGGATCGACGACACGCCGGCCATCTCCCTCCTCGAGCTGCGCGCCAAGGTGCGGCGCATCCAGGCCGAGTACGACCGGCCGCCCAGCGACGGCAACTCGGGGCGGCGCATCGGGCTCATCGTCATCGACTACCTGCAGCTCATGAAGGGGCGGGACGGCGTGAGCAGCCGCGAGCAGGAGATCAGCGAGATCTCCCGTGGGCTCAAGCAGCTCGCGAAGGAGCTCAAGGTGGCGGTCATCGCGCTCTCGCAGCTGAACCGCGCCGTCGAGACCCGGACCACCAAGGACAAGCGCCCTCAGCTGTCGGACCTCCGCGAGTCGGGCGCGATCGAGCAGGACGCCGACAACATCATCTTCATTTACCGCGACGAGTACTACAACCCGGAGACGACCAACCACAAAGGCATCGCCGAGCTCATCGTCGCCAAGCAGCGCAACGGGCCGACGGGCAAGGTGCTCACGCGGTTCACCTCGTCGTGCACCCGGTTCGACAACCTCGCGCCCGGCGACTACCCGGAGATGGCGGACGACGAGTAGGCTGCGACGCACGACATGTCCGCCTGGTATGTCCCTGCCCTCCTCGCCGCGCTCTGCATGGCCGGGCACTACCTGATGCTGCGCGCGGCGGCAGGCCGGATCGGAGACGCCCTTGGCGCGCTGTGCCTCGAGGGCACCGCGGCCGTCGGGATCCTCGTCTTCTTCCTCATCCGCCCGGGCGCGGAGACGCCTCCGTCGGCCCAGGGGGTGCTCTGGGCCTGCGCCGCCGGCCTGTGCATCAGCGGCGTCGCGACGCTCACCTTCATGGCGCTCCGCATCGGCGGTCCGGTGACCGCGACGGGGCCGATCGTGTTCGCCGGCGGCATCGCGATCGCCGCGCTCTTCGCGCCGCTGCTCTTCGGCGAGGTGTTCACCGCTCGCCGGGCGCTCGGCGTCGGCCTGGGGCTCGCCGCCCTCCTCGTCCTCGCCACCGAGCGCTCCTGACCCAAGGCGCGCCGCGGCCGCGCATCGGAGTCGGAAGAGGATCGATGACCCGCTCGCCCGAGTGCCCCCGCACCCCCGGAAGCCCCGCGAGGCGCGCGGCGCGCCGCGCCCTCCGCTCGGCGCGCCTCTTCGCGCTCGCGCTCGCGTCCGCGACCTGCGCGCCGCCCGTGCAGGGCGGCAGCGTCGTCGTGTCCTCCGGCGCTGTCGAGCGCCTCGGCATGCTCTGCCGGTGGGGCCGCGGCGGCGCGGAGCAGGGCGATCTCTGCCCGAGGGACGGCGGCGCCGCGCAGCCAGCGCGCGTCCGGCGGATCACGGGGCCCGCGGACGCGCTCTCCGGTCCGCTCGCGGCGGGGCGGCCCGGCGACTACGTGCTCGAGAACGACGAGATCGCCGTGGTCGTCGATCAGCCCGGCCCCGGGGCTGGCCTCGCCGAGAGCGGCGGCAACCTCGTCGACGCGGCGGACGCGCGGGCGCGCCGCGACGAGCTCGGGCAGATCGTCACGCGGCTCGGCGCGCCGCCGCGGCAGGTGATCTACCGCGACATCACGACGGGCGGCGGCGAGGACGGCGCCGCCTGGATCGAGGCGCGCGGCGAGGTGCGCGGGCGCGATCCCGCCGGCGGCGCGCTCTCCGTCACCACCCGCTACACGCTTGGGCCGCGCGACCGGGCGGTCATGATCACGACGTCGCTCCGGAACGACGGCGACCGCCCGCTCGAGGCGCTCGACCTCGGCGACGTCGTCCACTGGGGCGCGACGGAGCACGTCGCGCCCGGCGTGGCGGCGGGGCTCCGCGGCGAGCACGAGGCGCCGTACCTGGCCGGCGTCGGGGCCGGCGTCGCGTACGCGCTCGCCCCGGTGGACGGCGCGGCGGTCCGCGCGCGGAGCGGCGAAGGCTTCAGCGACGTGACGTTCGCTCGGCAGGCCGCGCTCCCGCCCGGCGGGCGCGCCGCGTACCAGCGGATCCTCGCGATCGCGCCGCGCGGCGACTCGCTCGCCGTCGAGACGGAGCTCTTCTTTCTCGGCGGCGGCGCGCCCGGCGGCGTCGCGCTCGAGCTCGTGGACGGCCGCGGCGGGCCGCTCCCGCTCCTCGCTGGCAAGGCGACGCTGACGCCGATCGCCGAGGACGGCGCCGCGCCGCCGCCCGCCGCCGCGCTCGATCTGTGGTTGCGAACCGGCGACAGCGCGCCGCTCTCCGCCGAGGCGCCGCCCGGCCTCTACCTCGTCGGCTTCGAAGGGAGCGGCCGCCGCGCGCTGGGGAGCGCGCGGATCCGGATCCGCGCCGGCGAGATCGCCCCCGCGCGGCTCACGCTCTCCGGCGCCGGGAGGCTCTACCTCGGGGTGCGCGAGGGCGGCGCCTCCGCGCCCGCCGTGGACCTCGGTCCGCTCGCGCCGGCGAAGGTCAGCCTCTTCGACGCCGCGACCGGCAAGGCCCTCTCGCCGCCCCGGCTCGCGCTCATGGGCGAGCTCGATGTCGCCCTTCCCCCTGGGCGAGTCCGGGTCGTCGCCTCGCGCGGGCCCGAGTACGCGCTCGCCGAGGCGACGGTCGACATCGCGGACGGCGGAACGTCGCGGCTCGATCTCACGCTGGAGCGGGTGGTCGACACGTCGGGCTACATCGCCTGCGACCTCCGGCAGCACACGGCGCGGAGCGCCGACGCGGGCGTCTCCTCGGCCGCGCGGCTCGTCTGGAACGCGGCGGAAGGCGTGGAGTGCGCGGTGGCGAGCGAGCACAACCTCGCCTCGGATCTCCAGCGGGACGTCGCCGCCCTGCGGCTCGAGACGCGGCTGCGCGCGCTCCCGGGCGTGGAGCTCACGAGCGGCCGGAGCGGCGCCGGGCTCGGGAGCCTCAGCGTGTTCCCGCTCGGCAGCGAGGCGGCCGCGCCCCGGGAGGGCGCGCTGCGGTGGGTCGACGAGACCGCGAGCGAGATCCTCCGCGAGGTGCGCGCGCTGCCCGGCGAGCGCGTCGTCCAGGTGAGCCGACAGCACGGCGGCGGCTCACCGCTGCACGGATCCTGGGCGCCGCAGGTCGCGCCGGATCAGGGCCCGAGCCTGCTCGCGCAGATCGTCGGGGACGGCGCCGATGCCGTCGAGGTCTGGACCGGGCGCGACGCGGCCGCGCGTGACCGCGCGCTCGAGGAGCTCTGGGTGTTGCTCCGCGCGTCCCACCCCGTCACGCCGACGGCGACCAGCGACAGCCACGGGCTGCGCGGCGCGGAGGCGGGTTACCCGCGCACCTACGTCGCCGTGGCCGACGACGATCCGGGCCGGCTCGACGTGGCCGACCTCGTCGCGGGCCTGCGACGCCGTCGCGACGTGGTGATCACGAACGGGCCGTTCGTGACGATGCGCCTCGGCGACACGCGCCAGGGCGGCGTCGCCTCGGCGCGGCGCGGGTCCCGCGGCGGACCGCTATCGCTCTCGATCCGCGTCGAGCGCGCCCCGTGGGTCGACGCGCGCGAGCTCCACGTGCTCGTCGGCGGCGTCGCGAGCGGCGCGCCGATCCCGCTGGAGGGCGCGCGCACCACGCCCGCGGGCGCGCTCCTCGACGAGATCGCGATCCCCGTCGTCCTCGGGGCCGGCGGCGGGCGGCGGCCGCCGCGACCCGACGCCCGCGCCGGCGCGGCGCCCGGCGACCGCGGGCCCGGGCAGGGCGCGCGCGGCGCGATCTCCGTCGCCGAGGACACGTTCGTCGTCGCGATCGTCCGGGGGCGGCGCCCGCTCGAGCCGGTGCTCCCGGGAGATCCGGGCGAGATCCTGCCGTTCGCGATGACGGCGCCGCTCTGGATCGACGCCGACGGCGACGGCCGCTCCCTCGGCCGCGCCGCAGCGCCGTGAGCTCCGTGGCGCGCCGGGCACGGCAGCGCAGCCCCGCATGAAGAGGGCAGCACGGGTTGCCACAAGCTGGCCGGGGGCTGACCTCGCGCGGCGCTCGCGGGGGGTCGGCTCAGCTCACGAGCTCGCCGTCCCTCGCGCCCGCCTCCCGTTCAGCTTCTTCACCCACCGCCGGCTCCCCCGGTGCCTCCCCGCTCGACCCCTGGCCCGCGGGCGCCCCGCCGTACCGCTTGCCGGCGCGCTCCGAGGCCTTCAGCACGGGCCCGCGGATCGTCTCGATCGCCTCGATCGGCGCGTCGGAGAGCTCCAGGTTGGAAAGCACCGCGGACACGACCCGGAACCACTGGCTGCGCGCCGCCGCGATCGTCGCCCTGGTCACCGGCGCCGCCTTCTCCTTGGCAGCGAGCTCGTCCCGCCGGTGCTCGATCGCCTCGAGCTCCTTGCCCGTCTTGATCCATCGCTGCGTCGTGTGGAGCAACGTCGTCTTGCCGGGCGCCGAGATCCCCTTCAGGAACTCGCCGATCGACGGCTCCTCGTCGAGGAGCCGGGCGACACGCGCGGTATTGCCCGCCTCCGCGGTCGGCGAGGCCTTGATGATGGAGAGCCCGTTCGGGAACAGCTTCGGCTGCACCTGGTCGCACGTCGCGGCGCGCTCCCTGTCCGGAGGGTCCGCTCCGAGGCAGTGCTCGCGGTGCGCGTCGATGCCCCAGCACACGGCCTTGGCGAGGTGATCGTGGCGCTCGTCGACCCGCGCGAGCTCGTCGTTCAAGGCGTTCATCTCGCCCGACGGACCCGCCTTGCTCGGGCGCACCGCGAGCACGGCCTCGTGGGACGCGACCACCTTCGGGTGCAGGCCGGCGATCTCGGGGATCGAGAGGAACAGCCGTTTCCGTTGCGCGTTCTCGACCCACGGGGACACGAGCGCGACCATCTCTTCGATCATCAGGTGCTTCAACATCGCGTAAGACCTCCTTGACCGGGGTACAGCGTGTCCGGCCAGGAGATTGCGGAGCGGCAGAGCCCGTCAAGCGGCCCGCAGGTTTGCGACGGCGCGAGACCGACCCGGCCGGTCAAGAAGATGCTGTCCCAGAGGTCACGACCAGCGCCGGCGCTCGTTGCGAGGCCGCGGACAGGTCGCGATCGACCGCGGAGGATCTTTTCGGCCCGGAAATAGGTCCCGATCAAAAGAATTGAATCTTTTCATACAAACGGCGTGGTCCCGACCAGGCCATCGGCTCAAAAGGAGCCTCGCGATGGGTCGAGACCACGCGGAGGGTATCCGAACGAGCGGCCGGATGGGTCGAGACGCTCGGTAACGCACCGGTCGATCCAGCGAGCAACGCGTCCACCTCACCACGCGCCGCTCCGGATTGACGCCGACGGCGACGGGCGCTCCCTCGGCCGCGCTGCCGAGCCGTGAGCGCGGCGAGCTCCGTGGCGCGCCCGGCATGGCAGCGCGGCCCCGCGGGAACGCGCCAGGGACGAGCTCGGGCCGACGGCCCTCAAGGTGCTGATCGATGTTGGACGGTGTCTCGCGCACGCTCATGAGCTCTCTTCCAGCGCCGAGCCTGCACCTGCGTGCCCGAGATCAATCGATGGTCGCGCATGGACATAAATCGTACCCCTGATGAAAGGTTGACGAGCCGACGAAGCGGCAGCAGTGAGATGCATCCATGACGATTCATCGGCCCATCGCAGTCGCGCGCATTGCCGCCATCGGCGTCGCCGGCGCCTTTATCGGACGCTTCGTGCCACGCGATGCCCCAAGCGCCCAAGCGGCTCGGAGCGCGTCATCCGCACCTGCGGCCGTCGGGCCCGCTGGCAAGGCCTGCGAGGCTGAACGCACCGCGCTCGCCTCGACCAAGGCGCAACTGGCTTTCTGCTTGGGCTTTGGCGCCCGGAATGACGAGACGCCGACGTCCGAATCTCCTGAGCAATCCGATCCCGATCCATCGTCCGACATCGAGTCACCAATCGCCGCAGAGATCAGGCGCGTTCGCGAGCGATTGGACAGCTTGCCCGAGGCTGTGATCGTCCAACATGCGAATGGGACCATTGGCTATCATAAGCCCGACGAATGGCCCATCGATGGTGATGGACTGATCATCGGTCGCAAGTTACCCAACGGACAAATCGGATGGTATGCCGGGCCAGATGCCGGACCGCGGTCGGACCCTGCTGCATTCAGGCGTCCCGAGTCCACGATCATCCTGGCGCCCAACTTCGTGCGTGAGTCGGACGGGTCGATCAGGCTGCGTCGAGATGCCCCGCCTGCGGTGAAGCGCATGTTCGGCGAGAAGGTTGATGAACCGGCGACGCCGTAGCCTATCGAACTCGCCACACGAGCCGGCAGGCGCCGCGTATTCCTGCGTCGGCGTGTCCGCTGGAAGCGGAACTCCCCTCCGTTGGGGAGTTCGCCAGCCGAGGAGTTGGCGAACAGCCCTCGCCCAGAAATCCGCTGCACCGCGACGATTTCACTTGACCATGGCGGCGACGACACCGTCCTAGCGGGCGTGCTCCGTGATCGCTATGGCTGCAGCGGCAGAGGGCGCCGTGCCGAGCTCGCGCCCATCCTCCGCGTCGCCTGCGCGGCTCGCGAGCTCGGCCAGGTGGACGGCGGCCGCGCCAGGCTCGCCCTAGCGCATCACTCCACGCCCTGCGTGGCGCGCTCTTCAAGTAGCTGGATGCGCTGATGATCTGTGTCGTCGTCCACCGCGACCCAAGGAGCCAGCGGATCGTACGCCGTGACACCCCAAACCGGCAGCGGTGCTCCTTGGCCAATTTCTGCAAGACCAGCTCGCTGGATTTCGTCGCCAGCGTCCGACAATCTGTAGCGGGCCTCTTTCATGAAGTTCTCAGGCTGACACGGCTCGCTCTCCAGGGCGGCCTTGTCCCCACGGTGCCCGGCCCACTGGCGCAGCCGCATGGCAAGGAAGACGTCGCCGGTGTGGGTTAACCACTTACGCAACTCGTCTCCAGCCGATGAACGTCGAACAAACACGTTAACGGGCGTCGACCACTGTTTGTCGAGACACGAGAACAGCAGCTGATCGAACCGAGATAGAGCCAGTGCGCGCCCGTCCATCCGAGGAAAGAATCCCGCCTGATAGGTGCTCAGCTCCACGAGCTCCTTACTCCATCGACCGGCGCGCCCCCCTACGGCCGACAGAACAGGAGATCGACCGGACACCTTTCGCCAACAGCGCGCCATATCCTGGGCGCGCGTCAGAGAGAGAGCGCGCGCGTCGTCCTGACATCGGCGCGCGTCGGCCGGCGTCACGCGGATGCTTCCACACCCAAACCCGGCCTCCGTCGCGTCGCCCAGGATGACGATCTCTATATCCGGTTGCTCGGGCCGCTGGTGAAGTCTCCACGCGCAGAGACCCCACAGCGCCACCGCGTCGCTCCACAACCGCGACGTCCAAGCGACTACCCGCTTGCGCGACTGGACCGCCCCGAGCATCTCACGAAACGATGCACGAAATCGCGTTCCTTCCCGCCCACGAAATCCCCAGAAATCATAGCGCCGCTGACAGTGGACCTCGGGATCCGAGGCGCATGGCCCTACCAGCAAGTTGTCGGGCACGAACGCCACAGGGACGCGAAGCCCGCGCCGGACCGCTTTCCCAATTTCCGCAGATGTAGCAATATGAATCATCTTCGGAACCTCAGAATTTGCAGCCGCGGCATACATCCGATGGAGAATCTCCGGCGTTACACCGTTCCCAACAACGCTGACACACCGTCTTGCCGGCGCTCTTCCTTCGGCACGACGTCGGCCCGTTATCGACACAATCCTGGTACTTATCGTCGCAATCCTTGTTTTCCGCGCGCTGACAGCTCTCCCGACAGCTACGGTAATTCGCGTAAGCGCTATCACTGCATGCACTTCGCTGGGCCTCGCTCTCAGATTTGCCACACGCAACAGAAGCCGCATCGTGGTCCGCCTGGCACTTCTCGTTGCATGGGCTCTGGGTCGCGATGTTGCACTCTGGAGGAGGTGGTTCGATGCCCTGCGGCTCCAATACAGGCCCGAAGCCTCCCGAACCTGTCGGGCCGAACCCGTAACCGCCGACCCCTGTTGCGGTGATGATGATGCCGCCGGCGCCGCTTTCTCCCTCACTCCTGAGGTAGCAATCACCGACATCAAAGTTGCACCCAGCCAGACCGAAGCATAGAACAGCCAACAGCTTGTTCATTTAGAATCTCCCCCGAATCTCCAGATAGGCCCAGCAGTTACCATCACGACCACGCTGCCAGGAAGAACACGACTGCTCCCGCCAGCCCAGTCCACGTTGAGGCTCGTAGATGCCCCCAGACGCCCAGCGAAGTACCAGTCGGACTGTGCGCGACCGCCTGGAGCAAGCCCCATCACGCGGTCACAGATCACGGCACCGCATACAGGCATTGAGTAGAGCGACAGGGATGGACCAAGGCTGACGTTGCCCGTCTTTGTGACGTACCCAACGGTAACCGCCGTTCGATCGTAGACCCCTACGCGTGTCCCCGGAATGACGCTGAGCATGTTGTGAACTTCGATCCGGAAGTCCCTCTCTTTTCGCCAGAGCCAGCCGGCGAAGGGGCTCACGGCCAGCTTGGGTTCGGTCCCGACCTGGATCCCGCCCACGCTCACACCACTGCTGAACTCGAGTGCCTGCGCCGACGCCGGAACAAGGACGAGCGCATATGCACAAAGCAGGCAGACATTGCCGTGTGAGTGCATCGCCATGGTGGAGGTCCCCCGGCTGAGCCCCAACATGCGCCGTGTAGGGACGCGAACAGTTTTTCCGGGTGTGATTCGGGCGTCAAAGAAAAATTGAGAATTTTGGCTCGTCGATGAGAAGGCCGTCCTGGGCGCCTCTGGTGCGTACTCGGCTACGCGGCAAGAGTGTTCGTCAACCAACTGGTGGACGAACGGCCAGTCACCAGCGCCCGATGCGTCCCTCGACCTTCGCGGCCGCTCCGCGCTCGGCCAGGCATCAACGGCCCCGAGCTCGCCGGCGTCCTCTTCGACGCCGCGGCCCGCGCTGTCTACTCCGGCGCCATGTACAGCCCCAGCGCGATCGCGAGCTCACTGGCGTCCTCTTCGACGCCGGCGGCCGCTCCGCGGTCGGCCACCGAGCCCGCGCTCGAGGAGCTCGCCGGCGACGTGGCCGAGCTCGACCAGGTGGACCGCGATGGCCCCGAGCTCGCCGGCGCTGAGTCGGGACGCGGTGGAGCGTGGCGGCATCGTCCGGGCGAGATACCGCGGCGAGGTGGTCGAGATCCCGTGCGAGGTCGTCGACCGCGCGAGCGACGGGCGCACGCTTGTATGCGTGGCCGACCGGGTGGCGGCGTTCGAGGCGGACGAGGTGGTCGGCTGACGGGGTTCCAGGCGCCGGTCTGAGTGACCGGCGCGATAGTACGGCGACATCGCCGGAAGCGCGAGCTGCATAGAACGTTTGTGCAGTAGCGGTTATCGAAGCTTACCGGCAGCGATGGCAGCCGACGCCGCGCGCAGCTTGCTCCGTCCGTCATCGCACGAGTCCATGACTCCATCCGCACATGACACACAGCTTTGCAAGATAGAGGCGGCGTATCGAAGGTCAAAGACACCAGGGAGCGGCAGCGCCATCTGAGATAGCTCGCTAGCGATGTTCTTCAGCGAGCTCTGATCCGCGCGCATCCGGGCCATGCACTCTGGCGTAAATTCATGAGACGACGCTCTGCCGGCACGCTCAAGCCTGTCGAGGCTGGTCAGTATGCGTTGCAGCGCAGCTCGGCGCTCTGTGGCCCTCTTCACGGATGCCGCCTCTGCAACAGCCTTTGATCCAACCAGCACCTTCGTTCGCGCAACCACGGTTGCACCGTGATTGTCTTTCTTCACCAGCTTACCCGTAAGCCGCTCGCCCGATTCCCCGATGACGTTCTGCACGTCTTCCGGCTGAGACCCTGGTGACACCATCGTCACCTCGACGAGGTAGACGCCTTCGGGGACGGTGGCGCCACCGCTTGCACTCTCGCCTCCGAAGCGACCGCTGCGCACCGTGTCGAAAACGCTGTATGATTCGCCGAAGTCGCCTGGTTCTTCTGCGGACACAACAAGCTCGGTGTTGTCTGGTAAGTTGGTCACCCCACGGACGGCAGACGCTCCGCCCCTGCCGAAATCGGCAATGTCGACGTCAAGCGTTACGCCGCTCGCCAGCGGCGGGAGGGTTGGCGGTGGTAGTCGTGGGGCGGGTGACGCAGTGGGCGCCGCTGCGCGAGGTGCTGCGATCGAGGAGGCAGATGGGGCGGCCCCGGTGGCGGCAGGCTGCCCTGTTGCCGGTTCGGACTTCCCGCAGCCTACGCAGAGCAACGCGACGACCATCAGCGCACTTCGTGCATTAGACCGCATGACCCTGCGTACAGCGTGCGGCGTACTCGCGTCAAGACGGCCACCAAAACGAAAAGCCGCGGGACGCCCCGGCGGCGCTCGCTCCGCTGCGGCTCGTCCTGGTACCTCGGTGGCCTCTCCGAGGCCGCGTCGTCGCGGCGTAACCGCCCGGCCAGCGCCCGACGTCGCCCTCGACCCGCACGGCCACCCCGAGCTCGCCGGCATCCTCCTCGATACCGCTGCCGCGCAGTCTGCTCCGGCACCATGTACGACGCCAGCGCGAGCGCGCGCTCGCCGGCGTCCACCTCGACGCCCGCGGCCGCTCCGCAGGCCATGGCGCCGAGCCCGCGCTCGAGAAGCTCGCCGGCGAGCAGGCAAACGGCCACGCGCCGTCGTCCTCGCGAATCACAGCTCACCGCCTCGACGGCCACACCTATACGGGCGGGTGGAGATGAAGACGCCGCGACGTCCGCGGCGGCAGCGCGTCCGTGCGCCTCCATTACGCCCAGGACCGGCTCCTCGCATGTCGTTTCCCCTCATCTCCATCCTTGCAGCCATCGCCAGCAGCCTCCCCGCCGCATACCAGCTCTTCCGCATCGCGCGCGCATGGCACGCCGACCGCAGGCCCGTCGACCGACAGGCTGTCGTCGCGGCCGTGCTGAAGCTCCTCCACGCCGCCGTCGCCCTGTATCTGCAGGAGTAACTGGCCCCGAGCGTGAGCCGGGTCTCCTACAAGGCACGGCTCACGCCCGCCTCCATCCCGCCTCGGCGCCCGGCGGGGGGACGGCCTTTCCCGCACCCTCGCGACGGCCCGCTCCGGCCCCGTCGAATCGTCCTCCGCCGGCTGCGCGTCGGCACTCTCAACTTGCGTCGCTGACGGCGGGCTCCGCTCCAGCCCCGGCGCGCGCCTCGATCTCCCGAGCGTGCTCCCTCTCCTGCCAGCAGCCCTTCCCCGGCGGCTCGACGGCCACGTCCCGGAGCCTGCCTCGCTGGGCGCCATCCCGTGCCCGCCTGGACCGCGGGCCGATGCCGCCCGCGTCGGCGCGAGCGCGGCGCCGCGCCGGCGTAGCGCCCCGGTGGCCCTCCGCGCCGGGACGAGTACGGGAGCTGGCCGCGAGCGCCTCTCGGTCGAGCTACTTCGGAGTCCCAAGGTACCAGCCGCCAGGGGCCTCGGCGGGCACCGCCTTCGCCAGTACCACCCGGTTGCTCATCATGCTCCAATATCACTTCGCCGATCTGCGGCGGGTCTAAACTCGTCGAGCACGAGAGGGGAGATCACTTCTGCCATGACCAACCACGATCACGACCTGTCCCAACCCGTCGACGAGCCACGCCGGCCCACCTGTCTGCTTTGCCTGGAGCGCGCCGACGCGCCTGCACCGCCCGAGGGGAAGCACCGGCCGTCGGGCCTCTTCGCACCAGGGGACGTCCGTCAAGCGACCGACGGCAAGGAGCCCGACGGCGCGCGCCACGCCGCGCACAAGGCGGGCCTCCGGCACTGGTACAAGCTCACGACGTTCATCGAGTGCAGCTTCCCGGACAAGACACCGCACAAGAACGGCTACATCGTCGAGACGCTCTGCGGGCGCGTCGTGAACATCGGCAAGGACTGCGGCCGGAGCAATGTCATCGGCCTCGATCAGATCATCGCCTACGCGGGCGAGCAGGAGCAGCGCGCGGCGGACATCGTAGAGGCCAGGGGCCGCCCAGAGGAGCTCGCCGCGCGCGCCGAGCCCATCGCCGCCGAGGTCGCGCGCGTGCTCGCATTCACCGACCGGCTCGCTGATAAGCTGCCCGCGATCGTCTTCGAGATGCAGCGCCGGGCCGACTCCGGAGATCGTCGCGTCCAAGTCACGCGCGTGGTCGAGCGCGAGCGCGAGGACGGCACGAAGTTCATGGAGACCGTCGTCGACGAGCTAACGCTCCTCGGCCTCGATGCCTGGGCGGAGCAGCCTCCTGGCGACCTGCTCGCAGCCGGGCGCAGGCTGCGCGACGAGATCGCTGCCGAGCTCGCCGAGGATCCCGACCCCGAGCCCGAGAAAGCGCGTCGCCTCGCACGGCGCATCGACCGCTTCCGCAAAGACCTGGATCGTGCCGAGGATTGGCTGAGCCGGGTACGGCTCTTCTTCGGCGACCAGAACCTCGCCCTCGCGGTCTACGCCGCAAATCTTACCAACTCCGTCAAGGTTGACGAGGGCCGGCTAGTCTTCTTCGACAAGGAGAAGAAGACCACCTATGCACTCGGAGTCGCCGGCCTCTTCGTCGTGAAGGGCAGGCAGCCGTGATCCGACCCAGGAAAACTTCACCGCCCCATCCTCCCGCCCCTCCGACGGGCGGCTCTCGACCCACCGCTTTGCGCTCCGCCCGCCGGTCGCGCCTCACCGCCCACGGGCGACGCCGACAGCTCGACCAGGTGGACGCCAGCCGCACGTCGCGGCAGCCGCGTGACTGATGCGCGATAAGCCCTTCTTATCGCCCACCAGCTCCAGGCTACCCTGGGCAGAAGCGCCGCGCCCCATCGCTCCACCCGCTCGGCCCACTCCACCCCTCGTCGCCATCGCATCCTCCTTCGCGATGGGAACGGGTAACCGGCGCCGCCCGGACGGTCACGATGCCCTTAACTGGGCGGTTACGATGTTGCGTCTCAGCTAGGCTCGCCCAACGTGAACGCGTCGATCTGATCGAGGCGAATACGAACCATTTCGAGGCGAGTGGGCTCTCGGCTCCCGATGGTCCACACACGAGCGTTCTTCAAACTCAAGAACCCGAAGCGCTTGGGGTGCGGAGCCTTCTCTTCCTGTTCAAGCAGGTGAGTGCCCGTATCGTCGACCGCGCCACGAATGCCCTCAAGCGCGGCAACCTTAGCCTCAGCGGTCATCCCTTCAGCTTTCCCAATCGCGGCATTTCTGAGACCGTCAGTCCACGTCTTGATGAACCAGATCCGAGCCTCTTTAGCCGCAACGACCAGTCCTGAGAACTGGACCCCCTTGACCCACACAGTTACAGGGCTGTTCATCGACATCTTCTCGCCGTTCGCCAACGAGATCAGCAACCTAAGATCCGGGTGGATCCCCTCGGGGAACTCGTACGTGCCGTCGTCCTGCGTTTCCGTGCCGTCATTCTGCTCGGTCATGTGGGTCACTGTACGTCAGGTCAGTCGGGCCGGCAAGCGCGTCAGCCACGCGGCATCGTTCACGTGCTGCATGCACCTCGACTTCATCAAAGAGCAAGGAGAGCTCACCAACGAGGACGGCCCCGATCTGTGGTGGCCAAGAGTCATGTTGGAGACCGTCAATGGTAGTTGAATCGCCCAACCCGCTGCAGCGGCCGAAGGGCTCAGGGGGGTAGGCCGTGCGCCCTGCGCATCCGTTGGCAGCGGAACGCCCCTCCGCCTAGCTGTTCGTCAACCATTTGGTTGGCGAACAGCCGCCACGCAGAACCCCGCGGCGCCGCGACGATTCTGCTTGACCACGGCGGAGGAACCAGCTTCGCAGACGCGCTCGTCGATCTCGGCCTCGGCGGCCGCAACGTCGGAAACGGCTGCGCCGAGCTCGCGCCCATGCTCCTCGTCACCCGCCCTGCTCGATGGCGCCGCTCTGGCCGCCTCCCCATCGCGCCGCTCCGGCTACCTCGCGTGGCGCTGCGCTGGATCGATGCCGGCGACAGCCGCTCCCTCCGGCCGCACGGCCGAGCCGCAAGCGCCGACGGCGCCCGCACAGCGCGCCCAGCGGCCCGCGCCGCGCGCGTCGCTTTTCGTTTGCCTCCTGCGCGCCCGGGCAACATGGACCGCGGCGCATGCGAACCGAGCGGCTCGCCGCTGACGTGGCATCCATCGCACGGGCCGCCGAGATCCTCCGCCACGGAGGGCTCGTCGCCTTCCCCACGGAGACCGTGTACGGCCTCGGCGCGCGCGCCGACGACGCGCGCGCGGCGCGCGGCATCTTCGAGGCGAAGGGGAGGCCGCCCGGCAACCCGCTGATCGTCCACGTCCCCGATGTCGCGTCCGCCCGCGCCCTCGCGGACGGCTGGCCGCCGGACGCAGAGCGGCTCGCGCAGGCCATGTGGCCAGGGCCCCTCACCCTGATCGTCGCGCGCCGGCCCGACCGCGTCGCCGACGTGGTCGCCGCCGGCGGGCCGACGGTCGCGATCCGCATCCCCGTCCACCCGGTCGCGCGCGCCCTGCTCGACGCGGTCGGGCTGCCGATCGCCGCGCCGAGCGCCAACCGATCCACCGAGATCTCGCCGACCACCGCCGAGCACGTCGAGAAGAGCCTCGGCGGGCGCATCGACGCGATCCTCGACGGCGGGCCGACCGCCGTGGGCATCGAGTCCACCATCGTCGACGTCACGCGCTCGCCGGCGCGGGTGCTCCGCCCGGGGCACGTCACGGCCGAGGCGATCGCCGCGCTCGTGCCGCTCCAGGCGGCCGCCGGGCTGATCACCGCCCCGGCCGAGCGCGCCCCGTCCCCGGGGACCCACGCGCGCCATTACGCCCCCCGCGCGCAGGTCGCGCTGGTCCCCGCCCAGGCCGTCCGCGGCGAGCTCGATCGCGCTGCGCAGGCCGGGTCGCGCGCCGGCGCCGTCGAGCACGGCAGCCGCACCGCGACCGGGCCGCACGCCGAGCTCCTCCCCGGTGATCCCGCCGGCTACGCCGCGGCGCTCTACGCCGCGCTGCACCGGCTCGAGGATGCCGGCTGCGACGTGATCGTCATCGCCGCCGTCCCCGAGGATCCTGCGTGGGACGCGGTGCGGGACAGGCTGACGCGCGCCTCCGCGGCGCCCTGAGCGCGCGCCGCGCGCCCATCGGTCACCAACGTGGTCGTGGTCGTTTACGTGGTCGTGGTCGTGGTCGTCAACGGTACGCCGTGAACGACCACGACCACGACCACGACCACGACCACGACCACGTAAACGTTCGGATGTAGGAGAACGCGGCGCGAAGCGTGGTTGACGCCTAAGGGCCCCCCACGGGTGTGTTTTCATCCCCCGAGCTGGCGGTTTGTGGCAAATCAGGGTCGCCCGCCCGCTGGGTGAGCTACCTTCCTCGCTCGACTCGCGCCCCTCGTCGATCCCATGCCGGCAACGTCCCGCGCCGCCGTCCACAGCCTCGCGACCGCCCTCGGCCTCGCTGCGTCGCTCGTCGCCGCCCCCCAGCGCGCCGGCGCCAGCCTGCTCGACGAGCCGCCGAAGCGCGCGAGCTTCAACCTGAACGAGACGGTCGCGCCGGAGCTGCCGCTCCTCCGCGCCTTCCACAACGCCGCCGTCGAGCGCCCCGGACCGTTTCGGCTCTACCTGAACAGCGCCTACGGGAAATGGCGGCAGCAGCCGTGGTGGCAGCTCGCCTGGGGCGGCGCGCGGCCGGACGCCGCGGACGCGCTCGGCGAGCACGCGCTCGCCTCCCCCGCCCTCGGCTCCACGGCGTTCGCGAGCGCCTGGTCCCCCTTCACCCCCTTCGAGCCGCCCGGCACCCTCCGCCTCGATCCGGCCGCGCCGGCGTGGTTCCGCCAGCTCGATCCGATCCTCAGCCCGCCGGTGCTCGCGACCACGGGGCCGAGCCTCTCCTCGAACGGCTTCGATCTGCTCTGGGATCCGCCGAAGAAGCAGCCGCTCGACTGGCGTTGCCGCAGACGCCCGGTCCAGTTCGCCCGGTACGGCGGCCAGCACGACGCCTTCGAGCTGGTGCGCTGCGACGGCTCCGTCGCGCCCGGCGCGCTGGATCGCCTGTCGATCATGGCCCGTCCGCCCGACGCGCCCGACCCGGGCGCAGAGCTCCCCGACGAGCCCGACGCCGACACCTGGCAGCGGGCGCTCGAGTGGGTGCCCCAGGTCCGCCTCGTCCACCCGCGCCTGCTCTGGCTGCTCCAGCAGATCGCCGACGCCTTCCCGCGCCGCGGGATCCACATCTTCAGCGGGTACAGGCCGCGGCCGGCGGGCGACGCGCCGGCCGCGCGCAGGCCGACCTCCGGCACGCACCACAGCCAGCACGCCGAGGGGCGCGCCATGGACATCCTCGTGATGGGCGTCCCGAACACCGCGCTGTTTCAGTTCTGCCGCACGCTCGAGGACGTGGGCTGCGGGTTCTACCCGAACAGCAAGTTCGTCCATGTCGACGTGCGCCGCCCGGGCGCCGGGCGCGTCTTCTGGATCGACATCTCCGGCCCCGGCGAGCCGTCGGAATACGTCGACTCCTGGCCCGGCGTCGTCGAGAGCGGCGGGCTCTCCTGGGGAAGCGCGCAGGGAGCGCGCTCCGGCGGGGCCGCGCCTCGCTGACGTCGCCTCCCCGCGGTCGCCCTCGCACCTCGCACCTCCACCCGCGCGACCGGCTGCTCCGCCGCGCGCTCCCGTTCCGGAGGATGGAGCGCGCCTCGGGGCGCGGTGACTTGCCTCCCCGAGATCGGTGTTAAGCTTGGTGTCTTCCCCCTGGGCGCGCGACGCGAGACGGGGGCGGAGCTCGGCGAGCCGAGATCTGTCCCCCGCACCTCCGGCGGCCAAGGCCGCCCCGCGGTCGCCCTGGAGAAAAAGGGTGCGAAATGGGCGAGTTGCGGACAGGGATGGTTGAGAAGATCGCGGCGATGCAGGACTTCGCGCTCTACCGCGATCTCGCGTGGGAGGGCACGTTCGAAGAGTACCTCCAGATCGTGCGCCAGAACCCGCAGGTGACGCGCAACGCGTTCCAGCGGGCGTACGACATGATCATCCGCTACGGCATCGAGGAGTACACGGACAACAAGAAGAAGCTCATCCGGTACAACTTCTTCAAGGACGAGATGCACGGCGGCGCCGACGCCGTGTACGGGCTCGACATCCCGCTGATGCGGCTCGTCCACGTGCTCCGGGCGGCCTCCGAGGGGTACGGCCCGGAGAAGCGCGTCATCCTGCTGCACGGCCCGGTCGGCTCGTCGAAGTCGACGATCGCCCGGCTCCTCAAGAAGGGCATCGAGCACTACTCGACGACCCCCGACGGCGCGCTCTACACGTTCGACTGGGTGAACCTCGACGACGTCGGCATGGCCGGGACGGAGAGCGCCCGCTTCAAGTGCCCGATGCACGAGGAGCCGCTGCGCCTCGTCCCGCCGGCGTGGCGCGACCGCGCGTTCCGCGAGCTCGGCCTCTCGAGCGCGCAGCACCACGTCCGCACCGAGGGCGACCTCGACCCCGCGTGCCGCTTCATCTTCAACCGCCTGATGGACAAGTACGGCGGCGACTGGTCGAAGGTGATGCAGCACGTGCGCGTGCGCCGCCTCGTGCTCAGCGAGAAGGACCGCGTCGGCATCGGCACCTTCCAGCCGAAGGACGAGAAGAACCAGGACTCGACCGAGCTCACCGGCGACATCAACTACCGCAAGATCGCCGAGTACGGCTCGGACTCGGACCCGCGCGCCTTCAACTTCGACGGCGAGTTCAACATCGCGAACCGCGGCATCGTCGAGTTCATCGAGGTGCTGAAGCTCGACGTCGCGTTCCTCTACGACCTGCTCGGCGCGTCGCAGGAGCACAAGATCAAGCCGAAGAAGTTCGCCCAGACGGACGTCGACGAGGTCATCATCGGCCACACCAACGAGGCCGAGTACAAGAAGCTCCTGAACAACGAGTTCATGGAGGCCCTCCGCGACCGCACGATCAAGATCGATATCCCGTACATCACGAAGGTGTCGGAGGAGATCCGGATCTACGAGAAGGACTTCAACAAGGAGAAGATCCGCGGCAAGCACATCGCCCCTCACACGCTCGAGGTCGCCGCGATGTGGGCCGCGCTCACCCGGCTCGAGGACCCGAAGAAGCACAACCTCTCGCTCGTCCAGAAGATGAAGCTCTACGACGGCAAGGTCCTGCCCGGCTACACGCAGGACACCGTGAAGGAGCTCCGCAAGGAGGCGTCGCGCGAGGGCATGGAGGGCATCAGCCCCCGCTACGTGCAGGACAAGATCTCGAACGCGCTCGTCAACGACCTCGGCGAGGGGACGATCAACCCCTTCATGGTCATGAGCGAGCTCGAGAAGGGCCTCAGGCACCACTCGCTCATCACGAACGACGAGCAGCGCAAGCGCTTCACCGAGTGCATCGGGATGGTGAAGCGCGAGTACGAGGAGATCGTCAAGAACGAGGTGCAGCGGGCGATCAGCGCCGACGAGGACGCGATCCAGAAGCTCGCCGCGAACTACATCGACTCGATCAAGGCCTACACCCTGAAGGAGAAGGTGAAGGACCGCTTCACCCGCGAGGACGTCGAGCCCGACGAGCGGCTGATGCGCTCGATCGAGGAGAAGATCGACATCCCCGAGAACCGCAAGGACGACTTCCGCCGCGAGATCATGAACTACATCGGCGCGCTCGCGGTCGACGGCAAGAAGTTCGAGTGGCACACGAACGACCGGCTGCGCCGCGCCCTCGAGCTCAAGCTGTTCGAGGACCAGAAGGACGCGATCAAGCTCCAGACCCTCGTGTCGAGCGTCATCGACAAGGAGACGCAGGAGAAGATCGACATCATCAAGACCCGGATGATCAAGTACTTCGGGTACAACGAGGTCTCGGCGCGCGACGTGCTCGACTACGTCGCCAGCATCTACGCGCGCGGCGATACGAAGTGACCCGTCGCGAGGGCGCGGCGGCGCTGCCAGGCAGCGCGCGCCGCGCCGCTCGCCCCCCCAGGCTCAGCCTTCGCGCCTGACCTTCGCGAGCTCGCGCTCCCCGTCCCGCCGGAGCTTCGCGATCTCGCGCTCCAGCGTCGCGACCTCGCGCTCCAGGGAGGCCACCGTCCGCTTGAGGTCGCGGACCTCCTCGACGGTCGAGAGGCCCATCGCCTTGGCGAACGTCTCCTTCTGCTCCGCGGTGAACGAGGAGACCCGGCCGGGCACGCTCATCGCCGTCATGAACAGCCGCATGAACCGCTCGTCCTGCATCAGCTTCGCCACGTTCGGGTTCGCGGCGAGCCTCATGCCCTCGGTGACCAGTCTGTCCTTCAGCGCCATGCGGGCAGCCTAGCCATTTTCGCGCGGGCGCGTCAGCCCACCTCGACCAGCACCGCCGTGATGTTGTCCCGCCCCCCGCGCCGATTCGCGAGGTCGATGAAGAGGTCGACCGCCACGTCGCCGCCCTTCGAGGCGATGCTCGCGACCTCCTCCTCGGCGTGGAGATACCCGTGCAGCCCGTCGGAGCAGAGCAGGTATCGATCGCCCTCCTCGACGGCGACGATCGAGGTGTCGACCTCGACGTAGTCCCGGTTGCCGACCGCGCGCGTGATCACGTTGCGGTGGGGCGAGCTCTTGGCCTCGTCCACGGAGATGAGGCCGTTCTTGATCTGCCACGCGATCAGCGTGTGATCCTCGGTCATCTGCACCGCGGTCCCGTTGCGGACCTGGTAGATGCGGCTGTCGCCCACCTGGCCGGTCACGAGCGCGCCGCCGACGATGAGCGCCGCGCTGATCGTCGTGCCCATGCCGCTCTTGTCGCGATCGAGCTCGGCGATCGCGAAGACCATGTACGTCGCCGCCTGGATCGCGCCCTCGAGGATGCGCAGCACGGCGCGCGCCTTGGGCTGCGTCAGCGGCTCGTTCGGATCGCCGATGGCGGGCAGGCCCCGCTTCACCATGCCGTAGATCGTCTCGACCGCCTCGGCGCTCGCGACCTCGCCGGCCGCGTGCCCGCCCATGCCGTCCGCGACGATGTAGAGCCGGAGCTCGTCGTCCCGGAAGAACGCATCCTCATTGGCGCGCCGGTGGCGCCCGACATCGGTGCGGCCAAATGATTGGATCCTCATCGAGGTTGCCCGGTCCTTCGCTCGCCGTCCCGTGAGGAAATCCCCGAGGCGCCGGCGCGACTGTCGCACGATAAACTTCTTCAGCGGGGCCTGTCGAGTGGTCGGAGGCTCGATTAAGATGGGCGAGCCAGCCATGGCACGAAGCTTCTCCGCGACCTGTGGGCCGGATGGCCTTCTCCAGCACCTGGCGGACCTGCGCAGCGCGGTCCCGTCGCCGTCGGGCGGGGTCGTCTTCGTTTCCGGACAGCTCGCCCAGCGCGCCTCGGGCGTCGCCGAGCTCGTCCGTGGCGCCTGGCGCGGCGTCCCCGCCTGCGTCGTGCCGGCCGCGGGCGTGCTCAGCGAGCGCGGCGAGATCGAGGGGGACACCGGCGCGAGCGGCGTGCTGTGGTCCGGCGGGCAGGTCACCCCCTTCGCGCTGCCCGAGCGCGCCGAGGAGCCGAGCCGCCTCCTGCGCGAGACGCTCGCCCGCACCGTCGGCCAGCGCTCCGCGACGGCGATCCTCTTCGCCCGGCCCGGGGCGTTCGCGCCCGAGCGGCTCGAGGCGCTCGCCTTGTCCGCGCCGAACGCGTGCCTCTTCGGCGCCGGGACGGCTTCCGGCTCCGCCATCGGCGTGACGTCGCAAGGCGAGCTCATCGAGGGCCCGGCGACGGGCCTCGCCATCACCGGCTTCGCCCCGCCGCTCGTCGACGCCTCGCCCGCCGCCAGGCTGCTCTCCGGCTTCCACCGCATCGACGAGGCGAGCGGCGGCATCGTGCTCCGCGCCGGCGGGCGGCCGGCGCTCGACCTGCTCTCCACCGCGACCGCCACGCTCGGCGAGCCGCCCAGCGCGCAGCAGCTCATCCTCGCCGCGCTGGCCGACCCGCCGCTCGATCCACCGGCCGCGCCGGGCGCCGACCGCGGCGACGCCGAGGCGGAGGCGCCCGACTCCGTGCGTTACGTGCTGCGGCCGGTCCGCGGCATCGATCCATCGCGGCGGGGGCTCCTGCTCGGCGACGAAGCGAGGCCCGGCGCGCGCCTCGCCTTCGCGGTGCGCGACGCCGCCGCCAGCCGCTCCGGGCTCGAGGGGATCGCTCGGCAGGTGTCCCGGAGCGCGCTCGGGTCGGCCCCCCGCTTCGCGCTCTACCTGACCTGCGCCGGGCGCGGCCAGGGCCTGTACGGGACGCCCGACGTCGAGGCGCGCATCCTGCGCCAGCGCTTCGCCGACCTCCCGATCGCCGGCATGCACTCGAGCTTCGAGATCGCCCCCTGGGCCCGGGGCCAGGCCAGGCTCGCCCTCTATACCGGCGTGCTCGCGCTTTTTCGCGCGCCGAGCTGAGCGCTTTTCCGCGCCGAGCTGCACGCTTTTCCGCGTGTCGAGCCGAGCGCCGCGCCTCAGCGCTCGCGGTAGACCGCGACCACCGCGGAGGCCCGCCGCTGCACCGCCGCGTGGACGGCCGCATACCGCGGCTCGTCGCGCAGGGGCGCGAGGACCGGACAGCGCTCGAGCCAGATCAGGTCGAACAGGCCGTCGGCCAGCGAGAGCTCGAGCGCGGCCAGCGCGAGCTCTCGCTGGCCGAGGAAGGCCGCGAACTCCGCCTGGAGCTGCCGGATGAACGACGTGCGCCGCAGCGCCGTGACGGCCGGGCGCTCCCCCTCGACCTGCACGGGCCGGACGTCCGAGAGCCGCCCCTCGATGAGGTCATCGATCACCTGCGCGAACGGCGTGGGGAGGTCCGGGAAGGCCTCGCTCACGCGCCTCTGAGAGAGCTTCTCGACCACCTCCGGATCGCGCTGCCAGAGCACGCGGCGCATCCGCAGGACGGTGTAGCCCGATCCGCTGCCCACCGTCGGATGCGCCCGGATCACGTCGTCGGCGTCCGACCACCTGTCCAGCAGCGTGTACGCGCGCGCCAGCGCCTGCGCCGCCAGCACCACCTCGGGATCGCGCGCCAGCGCGGACCGGGCGCGCCGCGCGCCCTCCTCGAAGGCGCCGCACTCGAGCAGGATGTGGCCGATGAGGCCCTCCGCCTCGGCGTTGCCCGAGCGGCACGCGAGCGCCGCCTTGAGCTCCCGCATCGCGCCGACCACGTCGAGGCGCTGGAACCGCACCGACGCCATCGCGAGCCGCGCGTCCGGCAGCCCGGGCGCCGCGGCGACGGCGCGCGACGCCGCCTCCGTGGCGAGCTCCCCGCCGCGGTCCGTGAAGAACCAGAAGCGGGAGCGCGCAAGCGCGTAGGCCGACAGGATCATCGGATCCTCGGGCGCGCGCGAGAGCGCCTGCTCGAACAGCGCGATCGCCCGCTCCTGGTGCTCCGGCCAGAACCTGCGGTACTCGTGGCGCCCGCGCAGGAACAGGTCGAGCGCGACGGGATCGCTCGGCGCCGTGCGGTTCGGCACGGCCCCGTCGAGCGTCAGCGCCTCCGCGACCGCCTCGGCCACCTCGTCGTTGATCCGCAGCACCTCCGCCTCGGGGCGATCGAAGCGCTTCGCCCACAGCTGGAACCCGTCGGCGACGCTGATGAGCCGCGCGTTGATCCGCACCGTCCCGTCGCGCCGCCGCACCGAGCCCCCGACGACCACCTGCACCCCGAGCTCGCGCCCGATCTCGCGCGGATCGAGCTCGGGGGACGAGCGCCGCCCGAGCGCCCCGCGCGGCCTCACCCGGAGGCCCGGCGTCATGGAGAGGGTGTCGACGAGATCGTCCGTCAGCTCCTCGGCCAGGTACGCGTCCGACGCAGGTCCCTGGTTCGCGAACGGCAGGACCACGACGCTCTTGCCGCCGTGCTCGGCCACCCCGGAGCTCGCCCCCGGGGTCACCCCGGAGACCGCCGTCCGCCCCTGCGGCGGCGTGAACGCCGGCGGCGTCACCGTGGCCGGGCGGGTGAGCGAGGCGAGGTCGTGCACGACGCTCTCGACGGACGGATACCGGTCGCCGCGCTCGCGCGCCATGCAGCGGAGCACCACGCGCGCGAGCGCGTCGGGCAGGTCGGCGCGCCGGAGCCGCGGATCCGGCGGGTCGGCGAAGAGCCGCGCCGCGGCGACGGCGAGCGGCGCGTCGCCCTGCCACGCGCGCTCGCCCGTGAGCATCTCGAAGAGCATCGCCCCGAGGGCGTAGATGTCGGCGCGCGCGTCGACGTCGTCGGCGCCCTGCACCTGCTCGGGCGCCATGTACGCCGGCGTCCCCATGACCGCGCCCAGCGTCTTGCCCGCCTCGCCGCTCGCGACCGCGCGCGCGATCCCGAAGTCGGTCAGGACGACGCGCCCGTCGCGCCCGAGCATCACGTTGTCCGGCTTGAGGTCACGGTGGATGACGCCGGCCCGGTGCGCGGCATGGAGGCCCGCGCAGACGCCCTCCACGACGTCCAGCGCGCGGCTCATGCCGAGCCGCCGCTCGCGCGCGAGCAGCGCGGCGAGCGGCTCGCCGTCGACGAACTCCATCGTCAGGAACCGGTCGCCCTCGTGCTCGCCGATGTCGAAGACCCGCGCCACGTTCGGGTGCGTGACCTTGCGCGAGAGCCGCACCTCGCGCCGGAACCGATCGGTCACCTCCGGCGCGACGCTGAGCTCCCGGCGCAGCACCTTGACCGCGACGAGCTCCTCGAGCTCCAGGTCGCGGGCGCGGTAGACGCTGCCCATCCCGCCGATGCCGACCAGCCCGAGGAGCTCGTACCGGCCTGCGAGGACCTGCCGCGGGCCGGTCGCGACGGCGTCCGCGGGGTCGGCCGCTTGCCGCTCGCCGCTCGCCGCGAGCGGAAGGTCGTGGATCGTGTCGTCCTTGAAGCTCTGCGGCATAGGGGAATTCCGGCGGCCGTTGCCCCCCGCGTCACGAGATTAGCCCACGGGATCGGCCGGTCGAGCGCCGACCGTCGCGGGAGCTCCAGCACGGAGGTGCTAGTCTCCGCCGCCCATGGCAGAGGCGTCGAGCTCCATCGTGGTGGAGTCGCTCTCCAAGACGTACCAGGTCCACGAGCGCGCCGCCGGCTTCTCGGCCTCCGTGCGCTCGCTCTTCCGGCGCCGCACCAAGGTCGTCCACGCCGTCGAGGACCTCTCGTTCTCGATCGCGCCCGGCGAGCGCGTCGGCTTCCTCGGCCCGAACGGCGCCGGGAAGACGACGACGCTGAAGGTGCTCTCCGGGCTCCTCCACCCGTCGGGCGGCAAGGTCGAGGTCGCCGGCTTCGTCCCGCGGCACCGTGAGCCCGATTTCCTCAAGCGGATCACCCTCGTGATGGGGCAAAAGCAGCAGCTGCTCTGGGACCTCCCGCCCGCCGAGACCTTCGCGGTGAACCGGGCGATCTATGGGATCGACGACGCGGATTTCAAGGAGACCCTCGGTGAGCTGGAAGACCTCCTCGGCATCGCCGAGATCGCGACGAAGCCGACGCGGCAGCTCTCGCTCGGCGAGCGCATGAAGTGCGAGCTGGCCGCGGCCCTGCTGCACCGGCCGGAGATCCTGTTCCTCGACGAGCCGACGATCGGGCTCGACGTGGCGATGCAGCTCGGCGTCCGCGAGTTCATCCGCCGCTACAATGAGCGGCGGCGGGCGACGATCGTGCTCACGTCCCACTACATGGACGACGTGGCGGCGCTCTGTCCGCGGGTCATCGTCATCGACAAGGGCAGGCTGCGCTACGACGGCGACCTCGCGGCGCTCGTCCGCAGCATGCGGCCCCACAAGCGGATCGCGCTGCACTTCAAGAGCCCGGTCGACCAGGCGCTCCTCGAGCGGGTGGGCGCCGTCCTCTCGCTCGATCCTGGCTGCGCGGTGCTGCAGGTGCCGCAGGCGGAGCTGCGCGAGGCCATGTCCTGGCTGCTCGGCCACACCGACATCTCGGATCTCACGGTCGAGGATCCTCCCCTGGAGGAGGTGATGCGCGAGCTCTTTTCGGGCGTGGAGCCTTCGGCGGAGCCGGAAAGCGAGCTGTCGGGCTCGACGGGCGGGGCCGCGTCATGAGCGGGCTCGCTCGGGCCGCCCGGGCGTTCCCGACGCTGCTCCGCGTCGGGATCGCGGCCGCGCTCGCGTACCGGGCCGAGATGCTGATCTGGATGCTCACGACGACGATGCCGCTCGTGAGCCTCGCGCTCTGGTCGGCGGTGGCCGCGAGCGCGCCGGTCGGCCGCTTCGGGGCGCGCGATTTCTCCGCGTACTTCCTGGCCATCCTCATCGTCCGGCAGCTGACCGGCTCGTGGCTCGTCTGGGAGATGAACATGGACATCAAGAGCGGCGCCCTCTCGCAGCGCCTGCTCCGGCCGATCCACCCGCTCTTCTCGTACGCCGCCGAGAACCTCGCCGCGCTGCCGCTCCGGGCGGCGCTCTGCCTGCCCATCGCGGTCATCGCGCTCGTCGCGACGTCGGGCGAGCGGTTCCAGCCGACGGCGCTCGAGCTCGGGCTCTGGGTCCTCTCCCTCGCCGGCGCCTGGGCGATCAACTTCTTCACGATGGCGCTGATCGGCTCGCTCGCGTTCGTGATCGACAGCTCGACCGCGGTGTTCGACGTCTACCTCGCGGCCTTCATGGTCTTCGCCGGCTACCTCGTCCCGATCGAGCTGTTCCCCTCGTGGCTCGCCGAGCTCGCGCGGGTCCTGCCGTTCCGTTACAGCCTCGCGTTCCCTGTCGAGCTCATCACCGGCCTGCTCGACCCGGGCCGCGCGCTCACCGAGCTCGCGGTGCAGTGGGCCTTCGCCGCCGCGTCCGCCGCCGCCGCGCTCGTCGCGTGGCGCGCGGGGATCCGGCGGTTCTCGGCGTTCGGCGGGTGAGCGGCATGCGTTACCTCCGGTTGCTCGCGACGCAGCTGCGCGTGTCGATCGCGCTCGGGATGCAGTACCGGTGGGATTTCCTGCTCGGCGCGGTGATGACCGTCGTGTGGACGGTGGTCGGGCTGGTCCCGCTCCACATCGCGCTCGCGGCCCGGCCGCCGGTGCAGGGCTGGACGTACGAGCGGGCGCTCGTCGTCGTCGGGTGGTTCACGCTGCTCAAGGGCATCCTCGAGGGGGCCGTGAACCCGTCGCTCATCAGCGTGGTCGACCAGATCCGGAAGGGCACGCTCGACTTCACGCTGCTCAAGCCGGCCGACGCGCAGTTCCTCGTCTCCACGGCCCGGTTCGAGATCCGCAAGGTCGTGGACGCCGCGGCCGCGGTGGCGATCTTCGCCTACGCGTTCGCCCAGATGGGGCGCGCCCCCGCGCCCGCCCACGTCGCGCTCGCGCTCTGCCTGCTCGTGACGGCGACGCTGGTGCTCTACTCCATGTGCATCCTGGTCATCTCCGCCGCGTTCTGGGTCGTGCGCCTCGACAACCTGGCCTACCTCTTCAACTCCATCTTCGATTTCGCGCGCTGGCCGGTCACGATCTTCAGCGGCTTCTGGCGCGTCGTCTTCACCGTGATCGTCCCGCTCGGGCTGATGACCACGTACCCGGCGGAGGCGATGCTCGGCACCATCGCACCGCGCACGGCCGCCGCCGCGGCGCTCGGCGCGCTCACCTTCGGCGCCGTCGCGCGCGGCGTGTGGAAGCGGGCGATAGGCCGGTACACATCGGCGTCGAGCTGAGCCTCGCGAGGGCTTCCGGCGAGCGGCGCGGTGCGTTAACGTCACACGATTGCCCTCCGGGCGCGAGGAGGGCTAACGGACACCGGGGGGAGAGCGGGATCGGGAAGGAGACGCGGTGAAGGACGGAGGGCTGACGCTCGAGGAGTTGGGTCGGAGCATCGTCGATCTCGCGATGACCGAGGACGTGATACGCCGCCAGGTGATCGCCCTCCTCCCGGTCGGGCGCCGCGCGGAGCGGGAGCTCGAGGTCCTCGGCAGGCCATCGCGGCTCACGATGGACTTCGAGGTCGGCGACCCGGCGGCGACGCGGAGCATGAGCGGCGCGTTCGATGTCTCGATCCCGCACGCCGTGACGGTGCGGGTCGACGCGGATGGGGAAGCGGAGGAGCACCGACTCGACGCGACCCTCGCGCTGCGCATCACGCCGAGGCCCTGCGCGCCGCTCGGGATCTTCCTGGACATCGCGGAGCTGTCGGCGGAGTCGGTGAGGTTCGCCGAGTCGCGGGCCTCCGCGAAGGACTACCTGCGCGGCCGGATCGAGGAGGAGGTGCGGAGGGAGCTGCTCCGCCTCGTGCGCGCGCGGGTCGCGGAGAGCCGCGCGGAGCGCACGCTCGACCTGGAGGAGCCGCTCCTCCGCGCGCTCGGGGGCGCCTCCTGGGCGGGGCCGGAGGAGGTGGAGGAGCCGGACGGGCGGGACGCGCCGCCGCCGAGCCGGGTGCGCGGGGCCGGCGGCCCGGCGAGCGGGGCTGGGCTGCTGGACGCGCCGCTCAGCGACCTGGACGCGCAGCTCCGGTTCTTCGGGAACGCCATGCCCCTCCAGGTGTGGACCGCGCGCCCGGACGGCCAGCTGAACTTCGTGAACCGGGCGGTCCTCGACTATTTCGACCGCACGGAGGAGCAGATGATCGGTGAGGGCTGGCTCGCGGTGCTGCACCCGGACGACGTCCCGAAGACGGTGGCGGCGTGGACCCGGAGCCTCACGACGGGCGAGCCGTACCACACGGAGTTCCGCCTGCGGCGGGCGAGCGATCAGACGTACCGGGAGCACGTGGTCAGCGCGCTGCCGCAGCGCGACGCCGCGGGGAACATCTTCCGGTGGATCGGCGGCACCACCGACGTGGCCGAGCTGCGCCGCGCCGAGGCCGCCCTCCGGAGGAGCGAGGCGCGCTACCGGCTCTTCGCGGAGGCGTCGAACGAGGGCGTCTGGTTCTGGAACATCCGCGAGGACACGGTGGAGTGGAGCGATCGCATGCTCCAGATGATCGGCGTCCGCCGCGAGGCGTGGGGCGGGACGTTCGCGAGCTTCTTCGAGCGCGTGCACCCCGACGACCAGAGGGCGGTGCAGGCCGCGCTGCGGGCTCACCTCGAGGAGCGGCGGCCCTTCGAGGTGGAGTACCGGCTGCGGCGCGAGGACGGCGAGTACCGCGACGTGTTCGCCCGCGGCATGGCCGAGTGGGACGACAAGGGCGTGCCGTTCCAGATGGCGGGCGGCGGGACGGACATCACCGAGAAGAAGCGCCAGCAGGCCGTGCTGAACGAGCGGCTCGCGATCATCGAGCAGCAGCAGGAGGCGATCCGGGCGCTGTCGACGCCGATCATCGAGGTCTGGAGGGGGGTGCTGACGATGCCGGTGCTCGGCGTCCTCGACGAGGAGCGCGCCCAGCAGATGATGGAGGTGCTGCTCGAGGCCGTGGCGCGGACCCGCTGCCGTCACGCGATCATCGATCTGACCGGGGTGAGCGCCGTGGACGCGGCCACGGCCGATCACGTGCTGAGGCTCATCGACGCCGTGGCGCTGCTCGGGGCGCAGGGCATCGTCGTCGGCATCCGGCCCGAGGTGGCGCAGACGGTGGTGTCGCTGGGGCTCGATCTGTCGAACATCAAGACGCTCTCGAACCTCCGGGAGGCGCTCCTCTTCGCGATGCAGTCGAGCGGGGTGTCGGTCAAGCGGCGGCGCAAGCGCAGGGCGGGGCGCGAGCGCGCGGACGACGCGGAGGGGACGCGCGATTCGCGCGACGGGTGAGCGGCGCCGCCGGCGCGAGCGCCCTCGACCTCCTCGTAAGGCGCAGGGGTTGAGGTAGAACCTCGCCCATGGCGAAGATCCCCTCCATCAAGTTCGGGCGCTCGAGCGGCGGCGGCGTCGCCGGCGCGGTCCGCGGCGTCGCGCTCGGCCTCGTGCTCCTCGTGGCGATGCTGTTCGTCGCGTGCACCACGGTGACGCGGATCGACGCCGCGCACGTGGGCATCCGGGTCAAGCTCGCCGGCTCGAACCGCGGCGTGAGCGACATCCCGGTCGTGACCGGCTGGGTGTTCTACAACCCGCTCACGGAGCAGATCGTGCAGTTTCCGACGAGCGTGCAGAACGTGGTCTGGACGGCGTCGGCGCACGAGGGCCGAGCGGTCGACGAGTCGATCACATTCTCGTCCTCCGAGGGCGTCAACGTCGGCGCGGACATCGGGATGTCGTTCCACATCGACCCGGAGAAAGCGCCCCACCTGTACCTGCGCTTCCGGGAGAACGACCTGATGAGGCTCGCCGATCGCTACGTGCGCAACGCGGTGCGCGAGGCGTTCAACTCGGTCGCGTCGAAGATGCCCGTCCAGGAGATCTACGGGTCGGGCAAGACGAGGCTCATCCACGACGTGACGAAGGAGCTCGAGCTGGTGATCGAGAAGGACGGCATCCGGATCGATCAGCTCACGATCAACGGCGCGCTGAGGCTTCCCGAGAACGTGGCCGCGGCGATCAACCAGGCGATGGAGGCGACGCAGAAGGCGATCCAGGCCGAGAACCGGGTACGTCAGGTGAGGGCGGAGGCCGACCAGGCGATCGCGACGGCGCGCGGCGCGGCCGAGTCGGCGCGGGAGCGGGCCCGCGGCGAGGCGGACGCGCTGCTCATCCGCGCGCGCTCCGAGGCCAAGGCGAACACGATCATCCGGCTGTCGACGACGCCGGCGGTGCTGCAGTACCGCGCGCTCGAGCGATGGAACGGGCGCCTGCCGGCGATGAACCAGGGCCCGCTGCCGATGCTGACGTTCGACATGAAGAGCGCGCTCGACAAGGATGCTGAGCAGAAGCTGACCGAGCTGCTCGAGGAGACGGCGCCAGGGGGTGAGGCGGCGCCGGCTGGCGGGGCGGCGACGGGCGCGGGCGGCGACGAGGGCGCGAAGCCCGCGGAAAAGCCGGCTGGGCAAGCGCCGGCCGGCGCGCCCTGAGCAGCTCCGGGCGGCGGGAGAGCTCGTGGTCTGGATTGACGTCGCGAGGGGGGGTGCGACGATGGCGGCAATGCGCCCTCGCCGGCGGCTCGCCGCCCTGCTCCCGCTTCTGTGTATGCCCTCGCTCCCGCTCGCTCTCGCGGGCTGCCAGCAGATCCTGGGCATTCATGACGTGAGCGACGATCCAGACACGGGCAGGCCCGACGGCCAGACGTCTCAAGGGAGCGGGGGCGCGACCTCCGGGGCTGGCGGCGGCGGCGGCGAGGCAGGCGGCGAGGTCGGCGGCGGCGGTCATGCGCCTTCCAGCATGGATCTCGCGCTCGTCGTCCTGACGCCCAACGTCACGGTGCCTCTCGGGGGAAAGAACCTTGTCGAGATCGAGATACGCCGCACTGGCGGCTTCGATGGCGAGGTGACGGTGGCGGCGGTGAGCCCTCCTGCGGGCCTCGTCGTCGATCGCATCACGATCGCCGCCAAGGAGACGAAGGCCGAGATCGTGGTAGGCGCCGAGGCGCCGCTCGCCCTGGGCAACACGATCTCCTTCACCCTGGCGGCGACCTCCGGCGCCCTGGAGAGCACCGCCGCCGTGACGAACGCGCTCGTGACCGGCCGCCCGGGCTCACTGGACGCCACGTTCGGCGTGGCGACGGGCATCGCGCCGGTGCGCTTCGGGAACGACGACGGCGGCTATTTCACCGATATCGAGGTGGTCGGCGAGCGGATCGTCGCGACCGGCTGGGGCATCGGCGGCGTCGGCGGCTCCTCGATGAAGATAGCGCGCCTGACCAGCGCCGGCGCGCTGGATCCCGACTTCGCCGGCGGCGCCTTGCTGTCGACGAGGATCGGGAGCAGCTCGGGCTCCGAGGCCGAGTCGTTCGCGGTGGGGCACCAGGTCGACGGCAAGATCATCGCGATGGGCTGGCACGAGATCCCGGAGCCGCGTGACATCGCCCTCTGGCGCGTCGGGGCGAACGGCGCGACCACCGACCCGGAGTTCGGCAACAACGGCAAGGCGCTGCTCGACACGGGCGGCGAAGAGACGGTCGTGGATGGGCTCGTCCTGGCCAACGACAAGATCCTCGTCGCCGGCGCTCGCGACGCGCGCATGATGGTGGCGCGCGTGTCCTCGAATGGGAGGCTCGACACCGCCTTCGCCGCGCCGAACGGCTTCTGGGCGCTCGACCGCGCCTCCACCGCGAGGGCCGTGGTCGTCGACCGCGAGGGCCGGATCCTGGTCGTGGGCGAGGTGGACACGGGGGGCCAGTCCGACGGCATCCTCGCCCGCTTCCTGGCCAACGGGCAGCCCGACACCACCTTCGGGACCGGCGGCCAGCAGGTCTTCGGCACGTCCGCGAGCAGCGAGCGCACGGCGGCGGTCGCTGTCCTCGACGACGGCCGCATCCTCGTGGGCGGCAGCGTCGGCAAGGACGGGAGCGCCGACTTCGAGGTCCGCCGCTTCCTCGAAGACGGCGCCGCCGACCCGAGCTTCGGCGCGTCGGGCGTCGTCGCGCTCCCGATCACCGACGGCGACGACGTGGCGCAGGACGCCATCGTGCTCCCCGACGGCCGGATCCTGGTCGTGGGCAATGCGACCGGCGGCGCCACACCCGGGCCGGTACTCGCGCGCTACCTGCGCGACGGCAGGCTCGATCCCAACTTCGGAGTCGGCGGCGTGCTCTCCCTGTATGTCGGCGACTCGGGCGGCATCCAGCGGGCCGCGGTCTACCCGGGCCAGAAGGTCGTGATCTGCGGCGAGAACCAGGGGGGCGTGCCAGGTCCAGGGACGTACGGGATCGTGGCGCGGCTCTGGATGTAGCGGCGGCGCGACGGACCTCCCCGCGCCGGAGCGCGGGCCCGCCGACCGGATCGTGCTCGGTTGCCCCGCCGCCCGCCCCCGGGCAGGCTTCGGGCATGGGCCAGCCCGCCGAGAAGCAGCGCCGCGCCACGTACGCCGACCTCGAAGCCGTCCCGGCGAACAAGGTGGCGGAGCTCATCGGCGGCGTGCTCCACGTCCTCCCCCGCCCGGCGCCCCGACATGCGAACGCGAGCTCGGTCCTGGGGATCAAGATCGGCGGCCCCTTCGGCCTCGGCGATGGTGGGCCGGGCGGCTGGTGGATCCTGGACGAGCCGGAGTTGCATTACCCCGACCCGGACGCGCCAGGCGAGATCGACGCGCTCGTGCCCGACCTCGCCGGCTGGCGCCGCGAGCGGATGCCGGTGCTGCCGGAGACGGCCTACTTCGCGCTCGCTCCGGACTGGATCTGCGAGGTGCTGAGCCCGTCGACCGCGTCTGTCGACCGTGACGAGAAGATGCCTATCTACGCGCGCGAAGGCGTGCGTCACGCATGGCTGGTCGACCCGATCGCACGGACGTTGGAGGTCTTCTCGCTCGTCTCGGGCCGGGGCTTTGGGCCCGCCGCCGTCCACCGCGACGCTGCGCGCGTGCGAGTCGAGCCCTTCGAGGCCGTCGAGCTCGATCTTTCGGTGCTCTGGGCGACGTAGCAGACCGCCGTGCCGTTCGGTTCCCCGGGCAGCCCGAGCTCAGCGCGGCGCTCGCTCCGTGGCCTCCCACCGCTCCAGCGCGACGACGAGCCGAGCCGCCCCGAGGACGCCGGCCGGGAGCACGATGAGCAGCGCGCAAGGCAAGAACGAGAGCAGCGCGAGGCCGAAGCCGAAGCCCGTCACCGCGGCGAGGTTCCGGCGTACGAAAGCGATCCGCTCTGCCACGGGCACGCCGCGGATCGACAGCGGGCAGTCGCAGAGGTCCCAGGCCCCCGCGAGCGCCGTCACCGCGAGCTGGAGCGGGACGACGACGACGCTCGCCGGCGCGAAGAGGAGACCCACTACGCCGAGGACGATGAGGATCGGGAGCGTGAAGGCGAGCGCCACGAGCGACGACTGCAGCGCGCGCCACATGTCCGCGAAGAAGCCGACCTCCGGCCACGGGGGCGCCCCGAGATCGGCCTCGGCCCTGCGCACCATCCGCTCCAGCGCGGTCCCCGAGAGCGGCTTCGCGAGCCCGAACGAGATGACGAGGGCGGCCACGAGCACCACCGCGAGCGAGAGGATCCGCAGCACGGCCATGAGCACGGTCCAGGGCCACCCCGTCCCCGGCTCCCTCACGATCAGCTCGACGAGCGAAGGCGCGAGCTTCACGCCGACGATGGAGAGCACGACCATGAGCACCAGCGCGATGCCCGTGGGGACGAGCGCGAGCGGCCAGAGGTCCGGCGTGCGAAAGAGGTACCCGTAGCCGCCCAGCATGGCCTTGAGGCCCGCGCCGAAGCCGGGGCGTTCGAGCGGCACGAGCCCCGCTGTCGGGCGCTGCGCGGGCGCCGTGAGAGAGCCGCGGGGAGCATCGGGGGTGATCATCCGGCCACGAACGTCCCAGCGGTCGTGCGTCCGGTCAACACCTTCCGCGCGCTGGCATCCGTCTCTGGACGAGCTTCCGCCCGCCGTGCAGTGAAGGATGCCTCATCGTCGATGCGTGGATGACCTCCGAGCCTGCCTCGTCAGCCCTCGGGGAGCAGCGGATCGAGCACGCTCCCGCCCGGGGGCGAGGGCCCGAGCGCGCGGCCGAGGTGCTCGCGGATCGCGGCCGCGAGCGCCTCGGTGACGCGCCTGCGCAGCTGAGTCCGCGACGTGACGAGGCCGATCTCCCGGAGCGGGATCGGCCGGGCGAGGGGCCGCACGCGGGCGCGGCGCTTCTCGGCGGGCAGCCCTTGCGCCACGAGCGCGGGTAGCACCGTCGCTCCGAGCCCGGTGTCGACAAGGCCGATCAACGTCTCGAAGCTGCCGCTCTCGAGCTGAACGCCGCGCGGGGGCCTCGCCTGGCCGCTCCTGCAATACGAGAGCACCTGGCTCCGGAAGCAGTGCCCCTCCGGGAGCACCCACAGCTCGCGATCGCTGAGGTTCGCCTGCGTGACCGACTTGCGGTCGAGCAGCGGGTCGCCCTCGGGGAGATAGGCGACCATCGCCTCGTGTCCGAGGGGCGTCTCGCTCAGCCCCGGAGCGTGGAGCGGCGTCGCAGCGAGCCCCGCGTCGAGGGTGTCGGCGGCGAGCCGCTCGATGATCTCCTCGGTCTTCAGCTCCTCGATGAACAGCTCGACGCGCGGGTGTGCCTTCACGAAGGGATCGAGGAACAGGGGCAGCACGGTGGGAGCGAGGGTCGGGATGATCCCCAGCCGGTAGCGCCCCGCCGGAGCGTCGTCGCCGGCGACGATCTGACCGAGCCGCTCCGTCTCCCGGAGGATCTCGCGCATCTGAGCGATGGCGCGCGCCCCCTCCTCGGTCACCAGAACGGGCTTCTTGCTGCGGTCGAACAGCACGGTACCCAGGAGCTCCTCGAGCTTCTGGACCTGCATGCTGAGCCCGGACTGCGAGACGTGGCAACGCTCGGCCGCGGTGCGGAAGCTGCGGGTCTGCTCCACCGCCACGGCGTAGCGGAGCTGCGTGAGCGTCACCTGCTCGAGGTCCATGGCCGGAGGAGTATCATAAAAAGTGAACGATTCATAAAATCGTTCGATTTGCACCGCCGGCGCAGAACGACCACGTTGCCTCTCGACGGCGCGGAGGCACGAGACGCCCCCGCCCCGAAACGAGGAAGAGAGAATGTCGCTCATCAACACCCGCATCAAACCGTTCAAGGCCACCGCGTTCCACCAGGGGAAGTTCGTGGACGTCTCGCACGAGTCGGTCCTCGGCAAGTGGTCGCTCTTCGTGTTCTACCCCGCGGACTTCACCTTCGTGTGCCCGACCGAGCTCGAGGACCTCGCGGACCTCCACGGCGAGTTCAAGAAGCTGGGCGTCGAGATCTACGGCGTCTCCACCGACACGCACTTCGCGCACAAGGCGTGGCACGACACGTCCGCGGCGATCAAGAAGGTCAACTACCCGCTCGTCGGCGATCCGACCGCCACCCTCTCGCGCAACTTCGGCGTGCTCATCGAGGAGGAGGGCCTCGCGCTCCGCGGCTCGTTCCTCGTGAACCCCGACGGCGTCATCAAGGTCTACGAGATCCACGACCTCGGCATCGGCCGCAGCGCGGCGGAGATGCTCCGCAAGGTCAAGGCGGCCCAGTACGTCGCCACGCACCCGGGCGAGGTCTGCCCGGCGAAGTGGGACGAGGGCGCGAAGACCCTCAAGCCGTCGCTCGATCTCGTCGGCAAGATCTGAGGCGTTCGGGCGTCGCCGCGCGTTCCGCGGCGACGCCCGACAGCGCTCGTGACCCGCTCGTACTCGCCGGAAGGAACGCAGCCATGCTCGAAGACTCCATCAAGACCCAGCTCCGCGACGTCCTCGGACGGCTGACCCGTCCCGTCGCGGTCACCGCCTTCGTCGACGACTCGCAGGGGTCGGAGGAGATGCGCGCGCTCCTGCGCGACGTCGCGAGCGCCTCGTCCCTCGTCGAGCTCCACGAGCGGCGCGAGGGCGAAGGGCGCACGCCGTCGTTCGGCATCCACTCCCCTGGCGAGGAGCCGCGCGTGATCTTCGCGGGGCTCCCGCTCGGTCACGAGCTCACCTCGCTGATCCTCGCGCTCCTGCACGTCGGCGGCCATCCGCCGCGGGTGAGCGCGGAGGCGCTCGAGCAGATCGCGCGGCTGGACGGCGAGCTTCGGTTCGAGACCTACTTCTCTCAATCGTGCCAGAACTGCCCCGACGTCGTGCAGGCGCTGAACCTGATGGCGGCCAAGAACCCGAGGGTTCGCCACGTCGCCGTCGATGGCGCCCTCTTCCAGGGCGAGGTCGAGCAGCGGAAGATCATGGCCGTGCCGACCGTCTTTCTGAACGGCGAGCCCTTCGGCCAGGGTCGGATGGAGATCGAGCAGATCCTCGCCAAGCTCGACGACGGCTCCTCCGTGAAGAAGCGCGCCGAGGCGCTCGACCAGCGCAAGCCGTTCGACATGCTCATCGTGGGCGGTGGGCCCGCTGGCGCTTCGGCGGCCATCTACGCGGCGCGCAAGGGCCTCGACACCGGCATCGTCGCCGAGCGCTTCGGCGGGCAGGTGATGGACACCCTCGCCATCGAGAACCTCATCTCGGTCGTGGAGACCGACGGGCCCAAGCTCGCGGCGGCGCTCGAGCAACACGTGCGCGCGTACCCCGTCGAGCTCATCAAGCACGAGCGCGTCGCGTCGATCACCCCCGGCTCACCGTTCGAGCTGCGCCTGGCGAGCGGCGCCACGCTCCGCGCGAAGAGCGTCGTCCTGGCGACGGGCGCCCGCTGGCGCGACATGAACGTCCCCGGCGAGGCCGAGTACCGGACCAAGGGCGTGACGTACTGCCCGCACTGCGACGGACCGCTGTTCAAGGGCAAGCGAGTGGCCGTCATCGGCGGCGGCAACTCCGGCGTCGAGGCGGCGATCGATCTCGCGGGCGTGGTCGGCCACGTCACCCTGCTCGAGCTCGCCCCCGCCCTCCGCGCCGACGCGGTCCTCGTTCGCAAGCTCAAGAGCATGCCCAACGTCGAGATCGTCACGCGCGCGCGCACGACCGAGGTGGTGGGCGACGGGCAGAAGGTCGTCGGGCTCCGCTGGGAGCACACCGAGACGAAGGAGCAGCACCAGATCGGGGTCGAGGGCGTGTTCGTGCAGATCGGCCTGCTCCCCAACACCGGGTTCATCAAGGGGACGGTGGAGCTCAACGGCCTCGGCGAGGTCGTCGTCAACGACCGCGGACAGACGTCGGTGCCCGGCCTCTTCGCCGCCGGCGACATGACGACCACGCCGTTCAAGCAGATCGTCGTCGCCCTCGGCGACGGCGCGAAGGCCGCCCTCGGGGCCTTCGAGCACCTCATCCGCGCCACCGCGCCGGCGGACTGAGCGCCCTCCGGCCGAGGTTCGACGCGCGAGCCCGTCTGCGATCACGAGCTCAGCCACGCCTCGGACCGGAGCCGATCGACGAGGAAATCCACGAACGCGCGCACCCTGACCGCCGCCCGCCGGCCCTCCGGGTGGACGACGTGGATAGGGACCGGCGGGGGCTCGTGCGCAGCGAGCACGATCGAGAGGCGCCCGGCGCGCAGCTCCGGGTCGATCTGATACGAGAGCACCCGCGCGAGCCCTCGCCCGGCCACGGCCGCTGCAATGGCGACGTCGGCCGTATTGGCGAGGAGCTGCGATGACGGAAAGACCCTCTCGACCCGCGAGCCCACCCCGAACGACCATTCCACCGGGGAGCCCGTCCAAGAGAAAGCAATGGTGTCGTGACGCGCCAGATCGGCCGGCGCCTTGGGCTCACCCCGCGCGGCGAGGTACTCCGCCGAAGCGCAGACCACCCGCCGCACGGAGCCGACACGGATCGCGCTGAGCGACGAGTCCGGCAGATGGGCAATCCGGACGGCGACGTCGAGCCCCTCGTCGACCATGTCGACAACGCGGTCGACGAGCAGCGTCCACGCCGACACGCGCGGATGGAGAGCCAGGAAATCGAAGAGGGCGGGCGCGACGAACATCCGCCCGAACAGGACCGGCGCCGTGACGCCGATCTGCCCTCGCAACGCGGTATGGGACCCGGCCGCCGACGCCTCGGCCTCCTCGATCTCACCGAGGATCCGCTTGCAGTCCGCGAGGTACCGGGCGCCCGCCTCGGTCAGGCGGACGACGCGCGTGGTGCGGTGCAGGAGCCGCGTGCCGATGCGCTCCTCGAGCGCAGAGAGGGCCCGGGTCACCGCCGGCGGCGACATGGACAGCCGCCGCGCGGCCGGCGCGAAGCCCTCCTCCTCGGCGACGGCGACGAACACGCGCATGGAGTCGAGGCGGTCCATCGGATTATTCCAGTTTCCGGAATGGTCCCTTGTCAAGGACGAGCATTACCCTTGGCCGCGGGAATGGGCATCCTGGCTCGGCGAGCGCGGGAGCCCCACGCGGACTGTGCCGCTCCCGCTGACATCCACAGCCGAAAGGACACCTCGATGACCCTCCCTGCCAGCCCCATCCGCCTCTACCGCTATCCGCTCTCGGGACACGCGCACCGCGTGGAGCTGTTCCTGTCGCTGCTGAGGCTGCCGTTCGAGAGGGTCGACGTCGACCTGAAGGGCGGCGCTCACAAGACGCCCGAGTTCCTGAGCAAGAACGCGTTCGGTCAGGTGCCCGTGATCGAGGACGGCGACGTGACGCTGGCCGACAGCAACGCGATCCTCGTGTACCTGGCTGCGCGGTACGACCCGTCGGGGCGCTGGCTCCCGCGCGATCCGGTGGCGGCGGCGCACGTGCAGCGGTGGCTCTCCGTGGCCGCCGGGCAGCTCGTGGCGGGGCCCGCGGCGGCGCGCGCCGCGAGCGTGTTCGGCCGCAAGCTGGATGTCGAGCAGGCCAAGGGGCTCGCCGCCCAGCTCTTCGCGGTGATCGACCAGCACCTCGCGGACCAGCGGTTCCTGGCCGGCGACGAGCCGACCCTCGCGGACATCGCGATCTACACCTACACGGCGCACGCGCCGGAGGGCGGCGTGTCGCTCGATCCGTACGCGAACCTGCGCGCGTGGCTCGCCCGCGTGGAGGGGCTGCCCGGCTTCGTGCCGATGAAGAAGGCGCTGTCGTGACCTCCCTGCCCGGGTGGACCAGGGAGGGCTCGCCCTATCACCCGGGCGAGATGGCCGTGCAGGCGCGGGCCGGGGCGCGCGAGCGCGCCGAGAAGGCCGGGCGCCGGATCATCCGGGACTTCATGCCCGACCAGCACCGCGAGCTGTTCGCGCGGCTGCCGTTCCTGCTCGTCGGGGCACTCGACGCAGAGCGCCGGCCGTGGGCCTCGATCGTCGTGGGGCCGCCGGGGTTCATCTCGTCCCCGGATCCGCGGACGCTCGCGGTGAACGCTCGCCCGGGAGCCGGCGATGCGCTCGGCCCGCACCTCGTGGCCGGCGCGCCCGTCGGCCTCCTCGGCATCCAGCTGGAGACCCGCCGCCGAAACCGGATGAACGGGACGATCACCGCGGCCGACGAGCGAGGCTTCGTGGTCGAGGTCGGGCAGAGCTTCGGCAACTGCGCGCAGTACATCCAGGCGCGAGAGCCCGAGCTCGTGAGGGCGCCGGAGGCGGCCGCCGCGCCCCCGGCGCACGCGGAAGGGCCGGCGCTGTCCGCCGGCGCGGCGGCGCTGATCCGCCGCGCGGACACGTTCTTCATCGCGACCGCGGCGCCGGCCGCGCGGGGAGGCGACGCGATCGAGGGCGCCGACGTGTCCCATCGGGGCGGCAAGCCGGGCTTCGTGCGCGTGACCGAGGAGGACGGCCACACCGTCCTGACCTCGCCGGATTTCACGGGCAATTTCGCGTTCAACACGCTCGGCAACCTGGCGCTCTGCCCGAGCGCCGGGGTGCTCTTCGTCGACTTCGCCTCCGGCGGGGTGCTGTCGCTGACCGGCGAGGCCGAGGTGCTCTGGGACGGGCCGGAGCTCTCGGCCTTCGCCGGCGCCCAGCGGCTCCTGCGGTTCCACGTGGCCGAGGGCGCCTTCCGGGAGGACGCGCTGCCGCTGCGCTGGTCGGCGCCGGTGCCCGCGCCGCAGCTCGCGGCGACCGGCTCGTGGGAGGACGTGGCGCGCGGGTGACGCCGCGGCCCGCGGGGGCCCGTCCAGGGGAGTTTTGCCCCATCGGGGCGATCCGGGGCGGGCCCGGGCGGGTCAGCGTGCGGACGGGCACCTTGAGAACGCGTACGCGTCCTGCATCCTACCCGCGACCTCATGCGACTCGCCAGCAAGCTCACCCTCGCCCTCGTCCTCGTCATGTGCGCGGCGCTCAGCCTGTACGGCTACCTCTCCGTCCGGCGCGAGCGGGCGCTCTTCGAGGCGGACATGCGGCGCGACGAGCACCTCATCGGCATCGCGCTCCGCGCGGCGGTGGTCGAGACGTGGCGCCGGGACGGGATGGGGGAGGCGCTCCAGCTGCTCGACGAGATGAGCGAGCGCGAGGACGGCGTGCGGTTCCGCTGGGTGTGGCTCGACGCGCCGGCCGGGGATCGCTTCGCGCCCGCGCTGCCCGCCGCCGAGATCGAGGAGCTCTCGCGGGGCGCCGAGGTGTTCCGGATCGAGCGCAAGGGCGACAGGAGCGGGCGCTTCTACACGTACGCGCCCGTCGGGGTGGAGCCCGAGCGCGTCGGCGCCATCGAGATCTCCGAGTCGCTCGAGGAGGAAGAAGCGTACGTCCAGGCGAGCGTGGTCAACACCGTGGCCACCATCATCACCCTCGCGGCGCTGAGCGGGCTCCTGGCGATGACCTTCGGGCAGGTCCTCGTCGGGCGCCCGACGCGGCGGCTCGTCGACAAGGCGCGGCGGATCGGGGAGGGCGACCTCGGCGGGCCGCTGCTCCTGCCGCAGCGCGACGAGCTCGGGCGGATCGCCCACGAGATCAACGCGATGTGCGAGCACCTGGCCGAGGCGCGCGAGCGCGCGGGCCGCGAGACGACCGCGCGCATCGCGGCGCTGGAGCAGCTCCGGCACGCGGATCGGCTCACCACCGTGGGCAAGCTGGCGTCGGGGCTCGCGCACGAGCTCGGCACGCCGCTCAACGTGGTGGGCGGCCGCGCCAAGATGATCGCGCGCGGCCTGCCGCAGGAGGAGGCGGCGGAGAGCGCGCGCATCATCGCCGAGCAGGCGGACCGGATGACGAAGATCATCCGGCAGCTGCTGGACTTCGCGCGCCGCCGGGTTGCGCAGAAGGCGCCGGCCGATCTCGCGCACATCGCGCGCCAGACGCTGGCGCTGCTGGAGCCCCTCGCCCGGAAGCGGAGCGTGACGCTCCGCCTCGACGAGGCGAGCGGCGGGGCGGCGCGCGCCGAGGTGGACTCGGGGCAGATGCAGCAGGTGCTCACGAACCTCATCATGAACGGCATGCAGTCGATGAAGCGGGGCGGCGAGCTCACCGTGCGGGTGGAGCACGCCCGCGTGTGTCCGCCGGCCGACCACGGCGGCGCCGAGGGCGAGCACGTCGCCGTCCGGGTGACCGACGGCGGGGAGGGGGTCGCGCCCGAGAACATCCTCCGCATCTTCGAGCCGTTCTTCACCACGAAGGACGTCGGCGAGGGCACGGGCCTCGGGCTGAGCGTGTCCTACGGGATCGTGCGCGAGCACGGGGGCTGGATCGACGTGGAGAGCGAGCTCGGCAAGGGCTCGACGTTCACGGTGTACCTCCCGCCGAGCGGCCAGGATGACGCAGGATGACGCGAGCCCGGCGGCCGCGGGCCGAGGGCGAGGGCGGGCTGGCCGGGGCGGCCGCCGCGCCGCGGCTGGCCGCGAGCGGGGCGCTGTACTACGCGAGTTATCGAGGAGAGATGGCGGGCGAGCCATCGAGGTGACGATGGGCAGGCGAGCGCTGATCATCGACGACGACGAGGCGATGTGCGCGTGGCTCTCGGCGGACCTGCGGTCGCGCGGCGTCGAGGCGACGACCCGGACCTCACCGGCGGAGGCGCTCGCGCTGCTCGAGGCAGACGAGGGCTTCGACGTCATCCTGACCGATCTGAACATGCGCGGGATGGACGGGATCGCGGTCTGCGGACGGGCGGCCGAGATCCGGCCGGACGTGCCGGTCATGGTGATCACCGCGTTCGGCAGCATCGAGACCGCGGTGCAGGCGATCCGCGCGGGTGCGTACGACTACGTGACCAAGCCGGTCGACATCGAGGCGCTGGCGCTGGCGCTGGAGCGGGCGATCGCGCACCACGCGCTCAAGGCCGAGGTGCGGCGGCTGCGCCGCGCCGTGGCCGGGCCCGGCGGGTTCCCGGACCTCATCGGCCGGAGCGCCGCGATGCGGGGCGTGCAGGACCTGATCGAGCGCATCGCCGACGCGGACGCGACGGTGCTCATCACGGGTGAGAGCGGGACGGGCAAGGAGGTCGTCGCGAAGGCGATGCACGCGCGGAGCCGCCGCAAGGACGGGCCGTTCGTGGCGATCAACTGCGCGGCGGTGCCGGAGTCGCTGATCGAGAGCGAGCTCTTCGGGCACGTGCGGGGGGCGTTCACCGACGCGCGCGCGGCGCGCTCCGGGCTGTTCGTCGAGGCGAACGGCGGGACGCTGCTGCTCGACGAGATCGGGGAGCTGCCGCTCGCGGTGCAGCCGAAGCTGCTCCGCGCCCTCCAGGAGCGCCGGGTGCGCCCGGTGGGCGGGAGCGCGGAGGTGCCGTTCGACGCGCGCATCGTGGCCGCGACGAACCGCGACCTGGACGAGGCCGTCGAGGCGCGCCGCTTCCGGGAGGACCTGTACTACCGGATCAACGTGCTCCACGTGGAGCTGCCGCCCGTGCGGGCGCGGGGCAGCGACGTGCTGCTGCTCGCGCAGCGCTTCATCGAGGACTTCGCCACGCGCTGGGGCAAGGAGGTGGTCGGCCTGTCACCGGCGGCCGCCGAGCGGCTGCTCGCGTACACGTGGCCGGGCAACGTGCGGGAGATCCAGAACTGCATGGAGCGGGCGGTGGCGCTCACGGGGTACCCGGAGATCACGGTGGAGGACCTGCCGGCGAAGATCCGGGAGCACCGGCCGTCGCACGTGCTCGTGGCGGGGGACGACCCGTCCGAGCTGGTGCCGCTCGAGGAGGTGGAGCGGCGGTACATCCTGCGGGTGCTCGAGGCGGCGGGCGGGAACAAGACGCTGGCGGCGAGGATCCTGGGGCTGGACCGGAAGACGCTGCACCGGAAGCTGGAGCGGTGGGAGCCAGGCGCCGGGGGGACGAAGGGGAGCTGAGAGGGTGGGCGGGGTGGGTCGGGCGACCTGAAGCTCGAAGCCCACGCCGAGGGGCGGAGGAATACCCCGGGCGGGGAACGACGCCCCACCCCGGATGGCCCACGCGGGGGGTCGCCGCCAGTCCCACTGCAGTCCGCCGCAACCTGGGTCGTCCGCCGCAACCTGGGTCGGCGCCTGCGGCCTCAACCTCGGTCGGTTCCAGCCGTTCCGGCCAGCCACCCCAACCCGGGTCGGTTCCAGCCACCCCAACCCCGGTCGGTTCCAGCCACCCCAACCTCGGTCGGTTCCAGCCACCCCAACCCCGGTCGGTTCCGGCCAGCCCCCCAACCCCGGTCGGTTCCAGCCACCCCAACCTCGGTCGGTTCCAGCCACCCCAACCCCGGTCGGTTCCGGCCAGCCCCCCAACCCCGGTCGGTTCCAGCCAGCCCAACCCCGGTCGGTTCCAGCCACCCCAACCCCGGTCGGTTCGGGACGGCCGCCGGTGGGCGGCACGCGGCCTGCAATACAGGCCTCTCACCAAGGAGAGAGCCCGATGCCCCCCGACTCGATGCGCGGTCTTGCCTCGATCCTGAATACGCCCCCTGAGCCGGTGCCGCGCGTCCACCCCGGCGCGCCCCCCATCCGCGTGCTGCTCGCCGAAGACGACAGGGAGTTGCGGCTGCTCCTCGCCACCGCCCTCCGCCGCGACGGCTACGAGGTCTTGGAGGCGCATGACGCCAAACACCTCCTCGAGTTGATGGGCGAAGCGCTCGTCTCCGGGAACGGCGGCCCGGTCGATGTCGTGGTGAGCGACATCCGGATGCCAGGCGCGAGCGGACTCGATCTGCTGGCCGGGCTGCGCCGCGACGACTGGACGACGCCGGTGGTCCTCATCACCGCGTTCGGCGACCCGGAGACACACGCGGAGGCCTACCGCCTGGGCGCCGACGCGGTGCTCGACAAGCCGCTCGACGTGGACGATCTGCGGCTCGTGGTCCAGACGCTCGTCTCGATGCGCGGCTGACGCACCACGCAGCCACCCGCGCCGCCCCACGCCGCGGTCACACCCATGGGCCCGCGGCACTTGCCACGACGCCGATCACCAAAGCGCTCATCGGAGCCGGCACCCTGCTGGGGAGCATCTCGCGATCACGGACATCACGAGATGGCGCGCAGGTGGGAGCGCCTATCGACGAGCAGCTGGCCTACCCACAACCCTTGTCAGGAGCGCGCCAGTTGACCGTTGGATAGGTTTTCAACATCGTCGTGGAGCAGATCCGTGCGATCGTGAGTCGCCCGGCGCCGCCTCACCCCGCCTCGACCGGCAGCCGGCGCGGCTCCCCCGCGCGCTGCGCCTTCAGCCGCGCCCGCCGCATCTTGTGCCACGCGAGGATCCCCGCGTCCGCGCGCACGAAGCGGCACGCGTCGAGATCCGCGTCGCGCGGCTCCGAGGACGCGAGCATCCGCTCGTCGCCCGGCTGGATCAGCCAGAACTCCGTCCGCAACCCGAGCCACGCGAGCAGCCGCCCGATCACCGGGATCGGCACGTAGTACCGCCCCACGATCGCCGTCCGCTCCGCGTCGATCGGCGCGCACCCCGCCATGCCCACCACGCGCTTCCCGAACGAGAGGCGCAGCACGCCCGGGAAGCGCACCTCCATCTCGAACCTCCACCCCCGACGACCGTCCCAGGGCTCCCCGTCGTCGTGGCGCAGCACCGCCTCGGCGTGGATGACGTCGCCCTCGACGCGGACCTCGCAAGGGTCGAGCATCGCGCCGACGCCGGGGACCCAGGGGCGGTGCGCGAACGGCAGGTGGTGGACGTCGAGCATGCCCTCCATCGCGCGCGCGAACGGCACGTCCCAGTCCATCGACGCCGTGTGGGCGTGCCGCTCGTCCGGCGGCAGGCCATCGAACCAGGGCACCGGCGGCAGCTCGGCCGGCCGCTCGCCCCAGAAGAGCCACACGAAACCCCGGTGCTCCCGCGCCTCGTACCGGGTCAGCGCGAGCGCATCCCCCGCGCCGCGCGCGCTCGCGCCGCGCCCCTCGCACGGGATCGCGACGCAGCGCCCGTCCGAGGCGAACCGGAAGCCGTGGTACGGGCACTCGATCGCCCCGTCCACGACCCGCCCTAGGCCGAGGTCCGCGCCGCGGTGCGGGCAGCGCGCCCGCGCCACGACCAGGGCGCCGCGCTCGTCCCTGAACAGCACGAGCCGCGTCCCGAAGCGCTCGACGGCGACCGGCCGCTTGCCCACGCAGGCCGCGTCCGCGATGATGTACCAGGCGCCCTCGACGAACGCGCCGCGCCCTTCCTCGATGCCGTGCTTTCGCATGATGCTCCTCCGATCGCCCGGAAGCCTGGGGCCGGCCCGGCCGGGGAGCAGTGACAGCGCGCGCCACAAGGGCTGACATGCGGCGCCAGGCCCCGCAGGCGCCCGCCCCGACGGTCTGGGCCCGCACCGCCGCGCAGCTCGCGGACCACGCCGCGGAGCGCGGGGCGGATCGGCGGGCGCTGCTCGAGGCCGCGGGGCTCGCCGGCGCGGCGCTCGCCGATCCGGACGCCCGCGTGCCGCTCGCGGCGTTCTACGCGCTCATCGAGGCGGCCGTGGCGGCGTCCGCCGATCCGCACCTCGGCCTCGACTTCGCGGCGCGCTTCGAGCCGGAGCACTTCGACGCGCTCGGCTTCCTGGCCATGAGCAGCCCGACGCTCGGAGAGTCGTTCCGCCGGATGCTCCGCTACCAGCAGATCTGGAACGAGGGCGAGCGCTACACGCTGGAGATCCGCGGGCGCCGCGCGCACCTCGGGTTCGTGCCCTTCGGGCCCGACCGGCCGGCCCACGGCCAGCTCGCGGAGATGTTCGCGTTCGACGCGCTCGTGAACGCCGGGCGCATGTGCGGCGCGCCGATCCAGGCGCTCGCGGTGCGCTTTCGTCACGCGCCGGCGGGTGATCCGGAGGAGAAGGCGCGGCGGCTCGGCTCGCCGGTGCTGTTCGGGGCACCGGCGACCGAGCTGGTCCTGCCGGTGGAAGAGCTCGCCCGTCCGCTTCCGCACGCGAACGAGGCGCTCGCCGCGTTCCTCGAGCGCCACATGAGCGCCGCCGCGGCGCGCCTGCCGGGCGCGGCCCCGCCCGCGCTGTCCGACCGCGTGCGCGCGCTCCTCGGCGAGCGGCTGCGCGAGGGGGCCGACCTGGGCGCGCTCGCGGCGCGCTTGCGGATGAGCCCGCGCACGCTCCAGCGCCGCCTCGGCGACGAGGGGACGTCGGTCCACGCCCTGCTCGACGAGGTCCGGCGCGGCCGCGCTGCGGCGCTCCTCGACGCGGACATGGCGATCGGCGAGGTGGCGTATCTGCTCGGCTATTCCGAGCCGAGCGCGTTCCACCGGGCGTTCCGGCGCTGGACCGGCGTGACGCCGGAGGCGTTCCGCGCCCGGACCAGGGGCGCAGCGCCGCAGTGAGCGGCCTGCGCCAGCGGCTGGCCTGACGGGTTCCTTCACGCGCGCCCGGCCGCGGCCTGCGCCGCTGCCGGGCCTGCGCTCACGGGCCCTGCGCTCACGGGCCGGGGAGGGCGATCTCCAGCTTCGCCATCACGCTGCCGCTGCCCGTGATGCCCGCCTGGATGTTCTCGACCGCCTGCGTGATCGCATTGGTGGCCGGGATGAGGCACGCCCCCGCCTTCACGCTGCCGGTGGCCGCGCCCTCGAGGTTGCCGCCCGCCTGGACCACCGCCTCGGCGCTGGCGAGGAGCAGCTCGCCGCGCGCGTGCGCGACGACGAGGAGCCGCGGCAGGTTCGCCTTGAGCGTCGCGATCGCCGCCTCGACGTCGGCCCCACCCTCGATGTTGACCGCGGGCTCCTTGCAGCTGGCCTTCGCGCTCGCGCTCGCCTCGCAGGAGCCGCTGCACTCCGCGGACCCCTGGCACTCGGCGCTCGGCGGCTTGAGCTCGGCCCTGCACTTCGGCGCCTTGAACTGGACGTCGCACGAGCCCGAGCAATCGGCGTTGCACTGCACCTCTGCCTCGGCCGCGAACGCGCACGAGCCACGGCACTCGCCCGTGCAGGTGCCCTGGCACTCGCCGCGGCAGTCGCCGCCGGCGGTCGTCGCGGAGCAATCGCCGTCGCACGTGCCCTCGCACGTCCCCTGGCACGTCCCCTCGCAGTGGACCGCCAGGTTGGCCGAGCCCTCGCACGAGCCGGTGCACTTCCCCTCGCACCGCCCCGAGAGCTGACCGGGATCGCAGCGCGCGACGATCTCCGCCGGGGTCAGCTGGCACTCGACGTTGGCGCTGCACCTCGCCTCGCAGTTCGCCTGCACGCTCGCGTCGACCGTGCAGCTCGGCGGCTGGAAGGTGATCGACAGGTCGGCCGTCGCGTCCCCGAGCGCGTCGACGGCGAGCTCACACCATTGCTCCGCCCGTTCGTTCGGCTTCGTCGCCGTGATCGTCGCCACGTCCGCGCCGAGGTCCAGCGCGATCGCCTGACAGGCGCTCGTCACGTCCGCCACGATGGCGCCCGCGGCGCCCGTGAAGTCCGACACGGACTGCATGAAGGCACCATAATTGAGCTCTGCCTCGCCCTCGAGACCCCATTCCACCGTGGCGAGATCGGCGCCCGGCGTGAAGTCGCGACAGCAGATGTCACTCTGCAGCTCCGAGACCTTGTCACACCCCATCGCCGGGATGACGGAGAGCCCCGCCAGCGCCAGCGGGAATGCCGCGATTCGCCACGTCACACGGATATTCATCGGGAAACTCCTTCGTTCTTTGTCGGGCGTGCCGCTGGTGCGGGACTGCCACGGAGAGCGGTGAAACCCCATGAGGGAGCACGCTCGCCTCCGAGCTCGGCCTGCAGCCGCCTCCGAAGCAGGGCGACAATAGTTCATAGATCGACCCACATGACAAGGCCCATGCTGCGGAATTGTTGCTCGTCTCGACGTCACCCTAGGGCGAAGCCCGTCAGCACGGGAGCCATCCACGACGAGATCTGTTGATGTTCATGTCGACGGCAGAGGTAGGAAGAACGCCCGCTCGCGGCCGTCCAGGGGAGGGCAGAGGGCGCGCCATGACACGGCACGTCGTGGGTTCAACCAGCCATCATCGAATCGCCGTTGCAGAGCTCGGCCGAGCCGTAGGACAATGGCCCCGTGATGACGCTCGGCCCACGGCTCCCCCGGTTCGTGCAGCTCTCTCTCGTGCTCGCCCTGACGGCCGGTTGCGGCGCCTCGTCCGACGACGAGAGCCCGACGAGCGGCCAGGCCGCCGGCGAGCCGCCCAGGATGACGGGGATGACGGCGGCCCACAATGCCGCGCGCGCCGCCGTCGACCCGCCCGCCGATCAGCCGGTGCCCCCTCTCTTGTGGTCGCCCGAGATCGCCGCGGTGGCTCAGGCCTATGCCGCCCAGTGCATGTTCGGCCATAGCGCGAGCGATTATGGAGAAAACATCTTCGCGTCGGCCGGCTCGTCACCCACACCGGAGGATGTTGTCGCCTCGTGGGTCGACGAGGCGGCCAACTACGATCTTGCGAGCAATGCCTGCAGCTCCACCTGCGGCCATTACACTCAGGTGGTATGGGCCGACTCCCTGCGGCTCGGCTGCGGGGTCGCCGATTGCACGACCGGCTCGCCGTTCGGCGGTGGCACCTGGCAGATCTGGGTGTGCAACTACGATCCTCCCGGCAATTTCGCCGGAGAGCGCCCCTACTGAGCCCGCGCGCGCGTCGTCGGCGCGCGCCGTCCTCGTCTCCTCCCCGCCCCTCGCCGGCTCTGGTATCGCAGCGGCGATGGACTTCGGGTGGACCCCTTCCCAGCGCGCCGTCCACGACCGCATGCGCGCCCTCGGCGCCGAGGCCGACGCCGCGGCCCCGGACGATCGCATGCGCGTCCTCGCCCGGGGCGGCGCCCTCGGCCTGCCGATCGCCCGCGATCTCGGCGGCGAGGGCCTCGACCTCGTCACGACGGCGCTCGCCTACGAGGGCCTCGGCGCGACGCTGCGCGACGGCGGCGTCCTGCTCGCCGCGGGGGCGCACCTCTTCGGCGTGGCGCTCCTGCTCGCGCGGGTGGGCACGCCCGCGCAGCAGCGCGCGTGGCTGCCGCGGATGGCGAGCGGCGCGTGCATGGCGACGGTCGCCGCGACCGAGGCCGGCGCGGGCTCGGACGTCGCGTCGGTGCAGGCCAGGGCCGACCGCACGGACGCCGGCTACCGGCTCACCGGCGACAAGCGGTACGTGACCTGGGCCGACCGGGCCGACGTGTACCTCGCGATCGCGCGCGACGGCGGCGGCCGCGCCGGAGGGGCCCCGGCGCGCGGCCTCACCGCGCTGCTCGTCCCCCGCGCCGCGGGCGAGGGCGCCGCGCGCATCCTCCCCGGCGCGCCGCTCGCGACCGCGGGCCTCCGGGGCGCGCGGCTCGCGCCCGTCTCGTTCGCCGGCTGCGAGGTCGGCCACGACGCGCTCCTCGGCCGCGCCGGCGCCGGCCTCGCCGTCTTCCAGATCGCGATGACCTTCGAGCGCGCGCTCATCCTCGCCTTCCGCCTCGGCGCCATGGAGCGCGCCCTCGGCGAGGCCGTCCGCTTCGCCCGCGAGCGCGAGATCGGCGGCCAGGCGATCGCCCGCCACCAGGCCGTCGCGCACCGCCTCGCGCAGATGAAGCTGCGGCTGGAGACCTCGCGGCTGCTCACCTACCGCGCCGCGTGGGCGCTGGACCAGGGCGAGCGCGGCCAGGCCGAGGCCGCGCTCGCGAAGTGGCACACGGCGGACTCGGCCGTGGCGTCCGCGCTCGACGACCTCCGCCTCCGCGGCGGCGCTGGCTACCTCGAGGAGAGCGGCCTCCCCTCCGCCATCGACGACGCCCTGGGCGGCGGCATCCATTCGGGGACGTCCGACGTGCTCGCCACGATCGTCGCGCGGTGGCTGGGCGTCTAGCCGCTCGCCCGCGTTTCACCTCGTCTCACCGAGCTCCCCCTCGTCGTGACATCAGGCCCCGGGAGCGTGCTCGGCCCCCTCCCATCCAACATGGAAGAACTTGGACGACGAACTACTGGCCAACCCTCGCCGGCGCCTTTACCAAGGTAGGGCCGCGCGGACCGGCCGAGGGTCGCCGGCCCGCGCCCGTCCGCCGACCCCTCAAGCCCAACCAGGAACGATATGACCGAAGCGACCGACAATCCCCTGCTCATTCTCGGCTTCGAGATCCCGTTCGATCGCATCCGGAGCGAGCACGTGGAGCCCGCGGTGCGCGCGCTGCTCCAGGACGCCCGCGCCCGGCTCGACGCGCTCGTCGCGGCGCCCGGCCCCCGCACGTACGACAACACCCTCGCCGCGCTCGAGGCCGTCACCGAGCGGCTCGACCGCGCCATGAACGTCGTCTCGCACCTCGAATCGACGTCCACCACACCCGCGCTGCGCGCCGCGTACAACGCCGTCCAGCCGGAGGTCAGCGAGTTCCTGAGCGGCATCGCCCTCAACGAGGGCGTCTACGGCGCGCTCAGGGCGTACGCGGCCACGCCCGAGGCCGCGGCGCTGACGGGCCCACGGCACCGCTTCCTGAAGAAGACCCTCGACGATTTCCGGAGGAGCGGCGCCGAGCTCGACCCGGCCGGCAAGAAGCGCCTTTCCGAGATCGACGTCGAGCTCGCCACGCTCACCCTGCGCTTCTCGCAGAACGTGCTCGACGCGACGAACGCCTTCGAGTTCGTTGTCGAGGACGCCGCCCGCCTCGCCGGCCTGCCGCCGAGCGCGGTCGAGGCGGCCCGTCAGGGCGCGAAGGACAGGGGCATCGAGGGTTACCGCTTCACGCTGCAGGCGCCGAGCTACATCCCCGTGCTCACGCACCTCGACGACGGCGCTATCCGCGAGCGCTTCTACCGCGCCTTCAACACGCGGGCGACCGAGGGCGACCACGACAACCGGCCGCTCATCCGCCGTATCCTCGAGCTCCGCGGGGAGAAGGCGAGGCTGCTCGGCTACGCGAGCTTCGCCGATCTCGTGCTCGAGGACCGGATGGCGAAGACGGGCGCCGCGGCGCGCCGCTTCGTCGACACGCTGCGGGCGCGCACCGAGGCGGTCTTCGCCCGCGAGAAGGAGGATCTCGCCGCCTTCCGCCGCGAGATCGAGGGCCCGGACGCGCCGCCGCTCGCGCCGTGGGACGTCGCCTACTACGCCGAGAAGCTCCGCCGCGCCCGCTACGATTTCGACGACGAGGCGCTCCGCCCGTATTTCCCGCTGGATCGCGTCGTCTCCGGCCTGTTCGAGATCGCCCACCGCCTTTACGGCGTGCGCATCGCGCCCTGGCAGGCCGCCCCCACGTGGCACCCGAGCGTCCGCGCCTACCAGCTCGTCGAGCCGAACGGCGCCCAGAGCGCCGCTTTCTATCTCGACTTCGTGCCGCGCGAGCAGAAGCGCGACGGCGCCTGGATGCACGGGCTCGTCACGGGCGCGCCGAGCGAGGACGGGCGCGCGGCCGGCGAGGACGCTCGCCACCTCGAGGTCCTCGCGGGCAGCTTCACCCCGCCGGTCGGCGGCCGCCCCGCGCTGCTCAACCACCGCGAGGTCGAGACGCTGTTCCACGAGTTCGGCCACATGATGCACCACGCCTCGAGCCGGGTGCCGATCCGGAGCCTCGCCGGCACCAACGTCGCCTGGGACTTCGTCGAGCTCCCCTCGCAGATCATGGAGAACTGGTGCTGGGAGCGGGAGGCGCTCGACCTCTTCGCGCGCCACCACGAGACGGGCGCGCCCGTCCCGGACGACCTGCTCCAGCGCATGCGCGCGGCCCGCACGTTCCGCGCGGGCGCCGCGACGATGCGGCAGCTCGGCTTCGCCGAGATCGACCTCGCGCTCCACATGGACTGGACCGGAGAGCAGGGTGATGTCGTCGAGTTCGCGCGCGAGGTCCTCGGGCGTTACTCGCCTGTCCCGCTGCCCGAGGGCTACGCCATGATCGCCGGCTTCTCGCACCTCTTCTCGAGCCCGGTGGGCTACGCAGCGGGCTATTACTCGTACAAATGGGCCGAGGTGCTGGACGCCGACGCCTTCTCCCGCTTCCAGGAAGAGGGTCTGTTCAGCCGGAAGGTGGGCGACGCGTTCCGGAGCCAGATCCTCGCGCTCGGCGACACGCAGGACCCGATGGATCTCTACAGGAGCTTCCGCGGCCGCGAGCCGACCCTCGACGCCCTGCTCCAGCGCAGCGGCCTCGCCTGAGCCCCCTGGGCGGGCCCTGAGCCTTCGGGCGGCACCCCGGGCCCCCCAGGCGCCGCGGTCCTCCACGACGCCCCCACGGGCCCCTCACGGGCCTCGGGCCCCGCTCCCAAGGCGCTCACGGCCCCCCCACGGCTCCCCGACACCTCAGCCCCAGGAAACGCGCTACCGGAGCCGCGCGCAAGCACACTTCTTCATCAGCTCCCGAGCGCGGACCGGTGCAAAAACGATGGCATCCCTGATCCGTGACCACTGGTCGATCGAGAACCAGCGCCATTGGGTGCTCGACGTCGCGTTTCGCGAGGATGAGAGCCGCATTCTGCGACGATGGTGCGGCTGATGGCGCGTCGGCTGTCCCAGCCGGCGGCGGAATCCGCCCTGCTTGCCCACCACTGAACCCACCATCCCGCCGCTGCTGCCGCTCCCATCAGCCCGCCCGATGCCAGCGTTGCCGCCGGCCGGGTTCAACAGCAAAATCAGGCCACTTACTGCTAGACATGCTCTCAGGGCGTCGCGACGATACTCACGGATACACGGGGCAATCCCGGCCGAGGTGGCTCCCGGGCGGGGGAAAAAGATGGATGCGACGTACGTCATCAAGGAGGTCCTCTCCACGAGCAAGAGAGCTGTGCTCTATCGCGGAGTCCGCGCCGCAGACGGGCAGCCGGTCGTCCTCAAGGTCCTCGATCCGCAGCACCGCTCGCAGCACCTCACGTGGCTGAAGAACGAGTATTCGACCCAGAGCGCGCTGAATATCCCGGCCGCCGTGAGGCCGATCGCCCTCGAGACCTACGAAGGCAGGCCGGCCCTTGTCATGGAAGACTACGGCGGCGAGTCGCTCGATCGAGCGGTCGGCCCGCCGATGGACATCGCGGAGTTCCTGCGGCTCGCGATCCGGATCGTCTCGGCTGTGGCGGATATCCATCAGCGGAACGTCATCCACAAAGACATCAAGCCCGACAACATCCTCGTCCACCCCACGACGGGCGAGGTCAAGCTCATCGATTTCGGGCTCGCCTCGACGCTGCCGTGCAATTGGCAGGCGAGCGCTGGCCTCCGGCAGATCGAGGGCTCGCTGCCCTATATGTCGCCCGAGCAGACCGGACGAATGAACCGAGCGCCCGACGAGCGGAGCGACCTCTACTCGCTGGGGGTGACGTTCTGCCAGATGCTCACCGGCAAGCTGCCCTTCCAGGCCGCCGACCCCATGGAGTGGGTGCATTGCCACATCGCCCGCTCGCCCATCCCCCCCGCGGAGAGCGCGCCCTGGGTGCCGGACGTCGTCTCGGCCATTCTCATGAAGCTGCTCGCAAAGGAGGCCGAGGACAGGTATCAGAGCGCTCGCGGGCTCCGGCACGATCTGGAGAGGTGCCTCGAGCCATGGAGCTCCCGCGGCACGATCGAGCCGTTCCCCCTCGGCGAGCGGGACGTATCCGACCGCTTCCAGATCCCGCAGAAGCTCTACGGGCGCGACAGGGAGATTTCCGAGCTGCTCTGCGCCTTCGAGCGCGTTGTCCGCGATGGAGTCCCCGAGCTTTTGCTGGTCTCCGGCTACGCCGGCGTCGGTAAATCGGCGCTGGTGCGTGAGCTTGAGAAGCCCATCGTCCGCGAGCGGGGCTTCTTCGCCTCGGGGAAGTTCGAGCAATACAAGCGCGACGTCCCCTATGCCACGATCGTCGCGGCGTTCACCGGGGTCGTTGACGAGATCCTCGCCGAGAGCGAGGAGAAGATCGCCGCCTGGAAAGAGCGGCTCCTTTCAGCCCTCGGCGCGAACGGGCAGCTCATCGTGGACGTGATCCCGCCGGTCGAGCTCATCATCGGCCGGCAGCCGAACGTCCCTTCGCTGCCGCCGGCCGAGGCGCAGAGCCGGTTCAAGCGCGTGTTCCAGCGCTTCATCGGCGTCTTCGCCCGGAGGCCGCACCCGCTCGCGCTCTTTCTCGACGATCTCCAGTGGGCCGACCCGGCGAGCCTCGAGCTCCTTCAGGATTTGATGACCCGCGCCGAGGCGCGCCATCTCCTCGTTATCGGGGCATACCGTGACAACGAAGTGCCCCCCTCGCACCCGCTCACGCTGGCGCTCGACGGGGTGCGGAAGGAGGGCGCGCGTGTCGCCGACATCGTGCTCGGCCCGCTCTCCAGCGAGCACCTCAACGCGCTCATCAGCGATACCCTCCATTGCTCCCGCGAGCGCGCCGCGCCGCTCGCGCGCCTCGTCGAGGAGAAGACGGCCGGCAACCCCTTCTTCGCGATCCAGTTCCTCACCGCGCTCCACGACGAGCGCCTGATCGAGCTCGACGCGCTCGCGGAGGCGTGGCGGTGGGACATCCGGAAGATCTACGCCAAAGGCATCACCGACAACGTGATCGACCTGATGGTCGAGAAGCTCGCGCGGCTCCCTGAGCGAACCCAGAAGGCGCTGATGCAGCTCGCCTGCGTGGGGAGCACCGCGGAGGTCTCCATCCTGACCCGCATCTTCGGCCGCTCGGAGCTGGATCTGTACGAGGATCTCTCGCCGGCCGTGCGCGCCGGGCTCATCCTCCGCCTGGAGGGCGCGTACCAATTCCCCCACGACCGCGTCCAGGAGGCAGCCTATTCGCTCGTCCCCAAGGCCGAGCGCGCCGCGGCGCACCTCGAGATCGGCAGGCTGCTCCTGTCGCGGACGGCGGCGGAGGAGCTCGAGGAGAAGATCTTCGAGATCGTGAACCAGCTCGACCGCGGCGCCGCGCTGATCACGTCGCGAGAGGAGCGCGAGCGGGCGGCCGAGCTCGAGCTGATTGCCGGCAAACGCGCCAAGAGGTCGACGGCCTACGCCTCGGCGCTCAGGTACCTCGCCGCCGGCTCGGCGCTGCTGGCAGGAGACAGCTGGGACCGGCGGTACGAGCTCACCTTCGCGCTGGAGCTCAACCGGGCCGAGTGCGAGTACTTGACGGGCGCGTTCGAGGCGGCGGAAGAGCGGCTCCGTACGCTCGCGCGCAAGGCCAAGGATCTCATCGACGCGGGCGCCGTCGCTTGCGCGCAAATAATTCTCTACGCGACACAGACTCGGAATGATCGGGCGATCGACGCCGGCCTGCACTATCTCCGGCGCATCGGAATCGAGTGGCCAGCGCAGCCGACGAGGGAGGACGTACGGCACGACTATGAGTGGATGCAGGGGCAGCTCGGGAGTCGCGCGATCGAGGAGCTCCTCGACCTGCCGCCGGTGACAGACGCGCGCTGGCAGGCGACGATGGAAGTCCTCACCGCGCTCGTGAGACCGGCTTCGTTCAGCGACGAACAGCTCCTCTGCCTCGTGGCCTGTCGGATGGTCAACCTCAGCCTCGAGCATGGCCACTGCGACGGCTCGTGCCTCGCTTATGTTAATCTCGGCATGCTTCTCGGCCCGTTCTTCGGCGACTATCAGGCGGGGTTTCGCTTCGGCAAGCTCGGGCTTGATCTCTTGGAGAAACGCGGGCAGCTCCGCTTCCGCGCCACCGTTTACGCCGTCTTCGGGCTGGCCATCAATCCCTGGGCAAAACCGCTCCGCAGCGGCATCGAGTGGCTCCGGCGCGCCCTCGGCGCGGCCGTGGAGACCGGCGACCTGATGGTTGCCTGCGCCGTCTCCGAGTGTGTGGTCACGCTGCTCCTTGCCGGAGGGGAATCGCTCGATGAGACGCAACGGGAAGCCGAGCGATCGCTCGCCCTCACACGGAAGGCGAGGTTCGGGCTCTTCATCGACGTCGGCGTTGGCAAGGAGCGGCTCATCCGCAACATGCGCGGGCTTTCGCCGTCGTTCTCCTCGTTCAACGACGAGCAATTCGACGAAAACCAGTTCGAGGCGCACCTCGCCGGCGACCCGTCCCTGCTGATGGCCAAGTGCTGGTACTGGATCCGCAAGCTGGAGGCGCGGTTCCATGCCGGCGACTATGCGTCCGCCGTGGCGGCCGCTGCGGTGGCAGAGCCGATCCTATGGATAACCGGGTTCGTTCTTGAAAGGGCCGAGTACCATTTCTATCGCGCCCTGGCGCTGGCCGCCCATCATGACGAGGCTTCGCCTGACGATCGGCGGTCGTACCGCGAAGCGCTGCTCGCTCATCTTCGGCAGCTCGAAGCCTGGGCTTCGAGCTGCCCCGAGAATTTCGGGAGCCACGCGGCGCTGGTCGCCGCAGAAGAGGCGCGCCTCGGCGGCGAGGCGGAGAAGGCGGCGCACCTGTACGAGCAGGCAATCCGCTCCGCCCGTGACAACGGCTTCGTCAACAACGAGGCGATCGCCTACGAGACGGCCGCGCGCTTCTACCGCGCGCGCGGGTTCGACCAGATCGCGGATGGGTACCTGCGCGAGGCCCGCGCCCGCTACGTGCGCTGGGGGGCCGACGGCAAGGTGAGGCAGCTCGACAGGCTCTACCCAGGGCTCGTCGAGCGGAGGTCGCTCGCGCCCACCGCCACGCTCGCGGTCGGGGCCGAGCGGCTCGACGTGCTGTCGGTCGTCAAGGCGTCGCAGGCCATCTCGCGCGAGATCGTGCTCGACGACCTCTTGAGCAGGCTAGTCGAGGTCGTGATCCAGCAGGCCGGGGCGCAGAAGGGATACGTGATCCTTTGCCGAAAAGGCGGCCTCACGATCGAAGCCGAGGCCCTCCTCGACGAGAAAGAGGCGGCCTCCGTGAAGCTCCTCCGCTCGCTGCCGGCGACGCCCTCGCCGCTCTTGCCGGCCTCGATCATCAGCTATGTGTCGCGGACAAAGCGGCACGTCCTCCTCGCGAATGCCGCCGAGGCGCCGACGTTCTCTTCGGACGAGCACATCGCCCGGACCCGGCCCAAATCGGTTCTGTGCTTGCCGATCCTCAGGCAGGCTGAGCTCGTCGGTATGCTCTATCTCGAGAACAACCTCGTCACCGGCGCCTTCACGAGCGAGCACACGGAGGTGCTCGAGCTCCTCGCCGCCCAGGCGGCCATCTCGCTGGACAGCGCCCTGTGTCTTGCCGAGGAGCAGGCGGCGCGGGCGGCGGCGGAGGAGGCGGAGCGCCGTATGGCCCTCCTCGCCGAGGCCAGCGTGCTCCTCAACGGGTCGATCGATTACGAGCAGGTCCTGGGAAAGCTCGCCTCGCTGTCTGTCCGCGAGCTCGCCGACTCCTTCGTGATCGACGTCGTCGAAGAGGCCGAGGTGAAGCGGATCGCGGGGGTGAACGCCGATCCGGCCGAGCAGGTGTTCCTTGGGGAGCTCGCGAGGCTCAATCCGCTCCGGCCCGGCTCGCGGAGCCCGGCGGCCCGCGCGATCCGGACGGGAGAGCCGGTGCTCCTGCCGACGCTCACGGACGCCGAGATCCGGGCCAACTGCGCCGACGGCGAGCATGCGAGGCTCATCCGCGCGATGGGGATTCAGTCCGCGCTCTCCGTTCCGCTCATCGCCAGGGGAAAGCCGATCGGGGCGATCACGTTCGGCTCCGCCAGGCCGGGGCGCTATGGGAGCGCGGACCTCCGCCTCGCGGAGGAGCTCGCGCGCCGCGTGGCGATCGCGATCGACAACGCGCGCCTCCACCGCCAGACCGTGGAGGCGCTGCGCCTGCGCGAGGAGTTCCTGTCGGTGGCGTCCCACGAGCTGCGCACCCCGATGACGTCGCTCACGCTCGCGCTCCAGGCGATGCTGAAGGCAGGTCGCGCCGCAGGGCCCCTCGAGTCCTCGACCCTGCGGAACCGCATCGAGCTCGCCCACGCGCAGGGCCAGCGGCTGAACCGCCTCATCGACGAGCTCCTCGAGGTCTCCCAGATTGACACGAACGAGCTCCCGCTCGACCTCGCGGAGGTCGATCTCGCGGCCGTCGTCCGCGAGGTCGTCACGCGCCTCGAGCTCAACCTCGCGCGGGCCGGGTGCGCGGTGTCGATCCACGACGAGGGGCCCGCGGTGGGCTTCTGGGATCGGCCGCGGCTCGATCAGGTGGTGACCAACCTGCTCTCCAACGCGATCAAATTCGGGGCCAGCAAGCCCATCGAGATCCACATCGGTCACGACGCAGGGATCGCGCGGCTCGTCGTCAGGGATCATGGCATCGGCATTGAGACGGCCCAGACGGCGCGCATCTTCGAGCGCTTCGCGCGCGCCGTCTCCACCAGGCACTATGGTGGGCTCGGCCTGGGGCTCTACATTTCCCGCTCGATCGTCCAGGCGCATGGCGGCTCGATCCGCGTCGAGAGCCAGCTCGGGGAAGGCGCTGCGTTCACGGTCGAGCTCCCATGCGCCGGTCCGCGGAAGGACGGCTGAGCTCTTCGACGCCTGGCGAGGAGCCTCTCGACATCGCTCGCGGCCGGAGCCGCCCGATCAGGAACCGGGTGAGCGCGTACCCTGGCGGGGTCCCAGCGCCGCGCGAAGAACACCGTCTCCTCGCGCCGGGCCCCCTCGGACGACCGCCCCGAGGAAGCGCCGGCGCTCGTCGCGCCGGCCCTCCGTGGGATCACTGTATCTTGAAGTTGCAGGCCGACAGCGTGGCCGTTCCGATCGTCTGCGTCATCGCCCAGTTCGCGAGCGAGGCGACGCTGGCCTGCTCGGACCTGAACGCGTAGTTGCTCGCGAGCTGCACCTCGGTGCCGTTCTTCGGCCGGATGTACACCGAGTACCGCTTCGCCGCCACGTCGACCACCATCCGGACGGTATAGGTCGTCCCGCCGGTGTACGGGAACACCCGGAGCGCCTGGTATCTCGAGGCGTTCCGGACACGGACATTGCCTTCCTCGTCGAAGATGACGATCGCGGCGAGCTGGGTCCACTGGCTCGCGGAGCCGCTCGAGAGGCCGACCACGGCGTCGATCTTCGACGCGCTCGGCGTCACGTCCCAGGTCGCCGTGAAGGTGCCCCGCTGGGTCGAAGGCAGCTGCGAATTGAACCATTGGCCAGCGTTGACGACCGAGCACACCGGCGCCGTGGGCGTGGTCGGCGTCGTCGGCGTGGGCGTCGGTGTCGTCGGCGTGGGCGTCGGCGTCGTGGTCGTCGTCCCGAACTCGAACGCGCCGATGTCGACCGCGCCCACGGCCGTCCGCCGCTGCGCGGAGCCGACGGCCGCGAGCCCCGCCTTCGGCGGGTGGTACAGCGGCATCGCGAGCGGCGACGGGAACGTGCGCCCCGAGATCCCCGTCGTCGAGCTGACGCCCGCGTTCCGCAGCGGGCTCGTCGAGAGCAGCGTCACGTCGCGGTTGCCGATGCTCGTGAAGCCGGGATCGCTCACGATCAGCGTCCCCGTGAAGCCGGAAGGCACCGTCGTGCCCGTGGGCACGGCGTTGTTGACGCCCTTGATGAGCGGGCTGCCGGTCGTCCAGCTCGCGTCGTCACGGAAGACCTGAACGCTCCCGCCCCCGACGCGATGGAAGATGTTGTTGTGCAGCTCGATGCTCTCGATGCCATCGAACAGGTGGATCGCCGCGCTCGACCCCGCCATCAGCAGGAACGTGTTGTTCACGAACCGATACCGCCCGTTGGTGTCGCCCGTGCCGTCGCCGCCGACGCGGATCACGAACTGCGTATGCGTCTTGCGGAAGACGTTGCCGACCACATCGGAGTCCTCCCGCGCGAGCCCCGGATCCTGCCCGTCGGGGCCGATGAGCTCGAGGTCCTTGTAGAGCCCGCCCTCGATCCAGTTGTAATAGATCTCGTTCCGCTCCGCGCGGGTCTTCACCGCGTTGCCACCGATTGCATCGTGGACATAGCTGTGCTGCATCCGGAACACGGAACCCGGGTAAGCGGTCTCATCCGTTGCGATGTAGATCGGGTGCTTCGTCGTACCGGCACCGCACTTATAGACCTCCACGTATTCCACCAACAGCGTACCCGAGTCGCTGTCGGCGCCCAGGATCCCGTGCGATGGGCAATCGTGGATCACGGAGTCACGGATCGTGACATCGTGCCCGTGCTGGAAGATGCACCTCGAGGTGCCGCCCGTCACATCGAACCCCTCGAAGACGATGTGGTTCGCGTTGATCTCGATCGTGTTGGTGCCGCCCCTCAGGACGGGGCGCTTCCCGCCGACGCGAACGCCGCGGATCGTGATCTTCGAGGTGGGCGTGCCCCATTTCGTGAGCCTGATGTTGCCCGAGTACGTCGCGTTGCCGTCGACCTCCACCACGTCGCCCGGCTGCAGTCTGCTGGCTACCTCACCGATGGTCTTGTAGGTGCGCGTGGGACCGACTTGATACGTCGTGCCGGCCGCCTGCTCCTCCGCGTCCAGCTCCTCTGCGGTCACGTCCTCGTCGAGCGGCGCGCAGCCGAAGCCGACGATAGACATCGCTATCAGGGAAGCGATGACCTTACCGGCGGCAAACGACCGCGACCCAAAGCCTTGAGAAATCGAATGCATGGCTTTTTCTCCCCCGGCGTCGTCGAACCCCTGTGGTGAACAGGACCGTAACGGGCGAAAGCATCAGGGGGCAGAAGAGGAGCCTCCCGCTGCGTGCCTTCGCGCCGCGAACCATCGGTGCAGACCATTCAGCACCAGAGGGGTGGATACCGGCGCTCTCGTGAAACAACTTATTCCCGGATTAACACGACGGGTCAAGACGAAATGCTTTCGAAAACGAAACGAACACCCAATTAGGTCGCACACCTCGGCCGTTTTTCACATCACGGTTGCAAATTTTCGATGCAAAACTGCAATACACAGTCCGTCCGCTGATGTAAGGAAGGTATAGAGAAGTGGTCGCTCGCTCGCTTGAATGCAGACGAAATCCCCGGAAAATGTGGGTGAACCCCCAATGCGACAGGGTTCTCCATGTCGGTCAACGACCTTTACCTACCTTACCCCTGCATTCGCTATCTCGGCCGCGGCGCCTGTGACCCGAGGGAGGTCGCGCGCTTCCTCGGCGACACCGCTGCACCGCAAGCAAGAAAACAGCTCGCAGCCCTGCTCGATCGCTTGGCGGAGGATCCGCTATGCGCGTCGCGGCTGGCCTGCCGCGGTCGACGCGCGCGACACGGGCTCGCGGGAGATCGTGGAGAAGGACGACGGGCCGGCGTTCGACGGGGAGATCGGCGGCGTCCGCGCGGCATCGCGCTGCTCGCCGCGCGGGGGAGATGGGCGGGAATCGGCGGGCGCGCGAGCGGGCGAGCGGTCAGCGCCTCCCCTTGAAGCCCATCATCTGCTGCACCACCGCCTCGCTCTCCTCGGCGATCGCGCCCTCCTGCGCCGCGCGGTCGGCGCAGTCCTCACAGACCTTCTTCTTCTTGCTTCCGACCTTGATCGTCTTGAGCTCGTCGACCTCGTTATCGCATTCCCGGCACGTGGGCATCGCCACACCTTCCTTTCGCCGGGCCAGCATATCGCACCGATCCCGCGCGCGCCGAGATCGCGCCCCGGCGCCGCGAGCGGACCGCGCGGCTCGCCCGCCCGATGTTTGGCCCGGACGAGCCCCGCGACCTAGGCTCGCCGCGTCACGAGGACACCAAGGAGGCTCCCATGGATCGGAGGCAGGGCGCGCGCGCGCAGGTCGACTTCCCCGTCTCGGCGCTCGTCGATGGCCACCGGCACCGGTGTCGTGCGATCGATCTCTCCCCCACGGGGATGGTCGTCGAGCGCGCGCCCGCGCTGGCAGGCCGGGCGCTGCCTGCCGTGACCCCGTTCGAGCTCGACCTCGGGGTCGGGCGCCCCATCCGGCTGCGCGCCCGCCCGGTCTGGGACCGCGACAACCTGCTCGCCGTCCGCTTCGTCGTCATGAGCGACGCCGACCGGCTCACCATCGCCGAGCACCTCGACCAGCGCGCCCACCGCCGCGAACCCCTCCATTAGAGCGACGGTCTCCCGCTTCGGATACGGGCCCACCTCGACGTTTTCGGTGCTCAGCGCACCGGAGTGCGCTTGCGCGCCGAAAACGCCGATCTGGGCCCGTCTCCTGTGCGGGAGACCGCCGCTCTGCTGCGGCTCTGGATGGTGCAGAGGGGGACGGAAACCGCTGGAGATGGGGCAGACGGCCGGGGGTGAACGCCTTGAGACGGATGGGTGGGGGACGTCCCCGACACGATGCTCGCCTGCAAGGGTGAAATCGCAGGATTGCAACACCGGGAGGATGTGCCCGGGACATCTATGCGAATTTTAACTCTATTTCCGTCTTCTCGCGGTGGCATGTGAGCTGCTAATTCACGGACGAGCGTTGCTGGTGCGGCCTCTCCCCCCCTAGGCCCCGGCGACGCTTTTTTCTTTTTGTCGCTCGTTGGAGCGACGAGCGGTGGGGCACGCGCTACGTGCGTGGCTCTCGTCGTCGGCGCGCAGCGGAGATCGACGCCCGCGGAATGCTGGCGGCAGAGCGGCGAAGCTCGTCGAGCGCGTGCTCGGGCAGGCGCGGCGCGCGCGGCTCGGCGACGCCTGGCTCGGGAGGGGCGGGCGCGCGGGCGCCCAGGTACGGCCAGAGGCTCTCGCGGATGGGCGCCGGCAGGACGTTCTCCAGGTACTCGAGCGCGGTCCCGCGGAGATGGGCGTCGTCGGCGTGGAGCGCCCTGTAGGCGATCTCGAGCGGCTCGCGCTCGAGACAGAGCGAGAGGACACGGAACACGTGCTCCAGGCTGCGGCTCGTCCGCTCGACGAGCAATCGCTCGGCCAGCGGCGCCTCGACCGAGGGCGCGACGTTGGGGGGCTGGGCGTCCCACACCCGGCGACCGATCGCGATCTCCCGCATCGCCGCCTCGATCACGTCGTCGTGCCGCAGGTGGATCGGCGCGCGCTGCTGGAGGAGCCGCGCGAGCGCGACGCCGCACTGGAAACGCACCTCGAAGCGCTCGTCGGCGAGGCCCAGGATCAGGCCGTCGGCGGCGCGCTGGGTGGGACAGGCCTGGAGCACCCGCGGGATGCGGCGCCGGAGGGCGACGCTCACGGACGGATCGAGGAGCGCGTCGACGAGCTGGCCGGTCGCGCGGGGGGCGACGGCGCGGAGCGCCCGGATCGCCTCGGAGGTGAGCCCCTCGCGCTCGAGGAGGGGGAGGAGGTGCGGCACGAGCGCAGGGTCCGGCTCCCGGACGAGCGCCCGGCGGATCCGCTCGGGATCGCCGGAGCGCAGGTCGGCCGTGGCGGCGAGCACCGGATCGGACGCCAGCGCGGCCGACGCGGCGCGCGCGGACAGCGGCCCGTCGACGCCCCTGCGATCACCCGCCGGAGGCCGCGGCGAGTCCCCGGGGGCGGGGCCGGAGAGCGACGCGCGGCCGGAGAGCGGCGAGCGGCCGGAGAGCGGCGGGCCGGGGTGCGACGTGCGCTCGCCGTCGGCGGAGGCGCGCCCGGCGTCGTGCCGCGCCGCCGCGGCGTTCCGGAGCGCGGCGAGCTCGACGAGCACCCTGTCGCGGCTGAGCGCGTCGACGGTGCCGCTCAGGGTGCGGCGGGTGGTCGCGTCGACGACGTTCGTCGGGTCGAGCGAGACGGCGCCGGAGCGCAGGCTGCCCTCGAGCGCGGCGACGTAACCCCGGTGCAGCCGAGGCGTGAAGAGCAGCGTGACGCCCGCGGCCGCCGCGCCGAGGCCGAGCAGCAGCGGGAGCGACCCGCCCGGGGCGAGCACGAGGAGGGCCATCGCGAGGCCGCTGCCCGCCGCGGTGCCGATGCGGTCGAAGCCGACGTCGATGAGCGTCTTGATCGACCGCTTCTGGTCCGGGGGCAGGGGCGTGTAGAGCAGCTCGTAGCCCGACCGGAACAGCGAGTTCCGGAGCACCGCCTCGGTCGCGCGGACGATGGAGGCGGCCCAGAGCCGCGGCGCGACCACGAGGGAGAGGGTGCTCGCGACGACCGCGGCCGGGAGGATGCCGATGGTGGCGGCGAGCCCGAGCCGGTCGAGCGAGAAGGTGGCGGCGAGCGACTGCACGAGGAACGAGAGCACGCTCACCGAGAGGTGGAAGAGCGCGAAGAACGAGAGCAGCGCGTTGCGGTCGGTCATCGCGGCGGCCGCCTCGGCGCTGAGGGCCACGTCGAACAGCGCGCCGCTCACGGCGCCGAGCCCGACGAGCAGGCCGAGGTCGCGCAGGTGGCTGTTGTCGCGCAGCGCGGCGAGCCCCGCCCCGCCGGCGCCAACCTGGGTGCGCCCCGCCTCAACCTCGGTGCGCCCCGCCTCAACCTCGGTGCGCCCCGCCTCAACCTCGGTGCGCCCCGCCTCAACCTCGGTGCGCCCCGCCTCAACCTGGGTGCGCCCCGCCTCAACCTGGGTGCGCCCCGCCTCAACCTGGGTGCGCCCCGCCTCAACCTGGGTGCGCCCCGCCTCAACCTGGGTGCGCCCCGCCTCAACCTCGGTGCGCCCCGCCCCGCCGGTGGCGGCGGCCGCGCGCGCGAGGCTGGCGCCCAGGTGGTGGGTGGCCCAGGCGGTGAGCACGCTCACCGCGGAGAGGGCCAGGAGCATCGTCGGGGCGTCGATGAGGCGGCTGGCGCGCCAGGCGAACAGGCCGCCGATCACGCCGCCGACGGTCCCGCCGCCCGCGATGCGCCCGATGGACTGGCGAGCGGTGTGGGGGTCGAAGCGCTCGTTGACGAGCGACCAGAAGGCGGAGATGAGCGTCGCGCCGAAGACGGCGATGTGCAGGTAGAAGACGAGGGCGGCGGCGCCGGGCGCGCGCCGGGCGAGGGCCCACTCCAGGGCGAGGAGCACGGAGCTCGCAGCGAACGTGGCCGGGACGACGCGCGCGGGGGAGAGCTGGAGGAGCGCGCGCGAGAGCAGGACGACGGCGCCGAACGACAGGGCCGCGCCGGCGGCCATGACCTTGGGGACGTCGGCCGCGCCGAAGCTGGCGAGGAAGAGGGCGTCCCGGGTCGCCCGGCCGGCGACCTGCTGGGCGATCATCGCGCCCGAGGCGATGGCCGCGAGGAGGACGGGCCTGTCGCTCGCGCTGTCCTCTCCCACCTGCGCCCTGGGCATCCTAGGCGGGTTCGGCGGCGAGCACGCGGGCGTCGGTGACGATGGTCCCGAGCGGGACGTCGCCCGGGGTCGCCGGCACCTCGGCGACGAGCTGGAAGTCGAACACGACGCCCACCGCATGCGCCGGGGGGCAGAAGCGCGGCAGGGTGCTGTCGTAGTAGCCGGCGCCGTAGCCGATCCGGTGCCCTCGGGCGTCGATCTGCAGGGCGGGCACGACGATGACGTCGAGCGCGGCGGCCTCCTCGTCGGTCGCGTCGGGCTCGCGGAAGCCGAGGCCGCGCTCCTCCATGGCCTCGGGGTCCTCGACGAAGCGGAAGGTCATGGCGCGCGACTCGGGGTCGATGGAGGGGTACGCGACCCGGGCGCCGCGGGCGCGCAGCAGCGGATCGAGCTCCCTGAGGTCGACCTCGTTGCGCCCCTCGATCGGGTAGAAGAGCGCGACCCGCCGGGCCGCGGCGAGGGCCGGCAGCTCCGCGAGCGCGCGCTGGATCCGGCGCGATCGCTCGAGGATGGCGTCGAGGGGGATGGAGCTGCGGACGGCCCGAGCGCGCTTCCGCAGCTCGGCTTTGGCGCGGTAGCGCAGGGCGGCCTCGGCGTCGGGGTCCATGGCTCGGTGGTTCCTCCGGCGCGCATCCTAGAGAGCCGCCCCGGGCCGGGGAACCGCCATGTGCGAAATCGGCGTGAGGTGGCGCAGTTGGCCCCAGATGTGGCGCTCTTGCACGGAGGGCGGGGCAGCGGCCGCGCTGCGAGCGCGGGGGAGCGGGACAGACGGGGGGCCCGAGGCGCGGCGCGGAGCGGGCGGAGAGAGGGGAGGGAGCGCCGGACGAGCGAGGGGACCGCGCGAGAGCGCGGGAGGGACCGCGCGGAAAGCGCAGTTGGCGAGCGGTTCGCCAGGGGGAGCCCACGGACGAGCCCGGTGGCACCGTTCGTGCTGCTGGCGGCGGCTGCGCGGATGGCGGCGACCGCCGCTGCCGCGCGGTCCGCACAGGCGGCTGGTAGCGCCCTGATCGCGGAGAGACGATACCGGAGCTGTGCGATCGCGAGGGCAGGAGCCCCCGACGCCGGAGGAAGCGATGTTCTGGGAGGATTTCAAGAAGTTCGCGGTTCGTGGCAATGTCGTCGACATGGCCGTGGGCGTCGTGATCGGCGCGGCGTTCGGCAACATCGTCAAGACGCTGGTGGATCACCTGATCATGCCGCCGATAGGCCTCCTGACGGGCGGCATCGATTTCAGCCGGCACTACATCGTCCTGAAGTCGCCGAGCGGGCCCGGTCCGTACGCGACCCCCGAGGAGATGGTGAAGGCCGGCGCGGTCCTCCTCCAGTACGGGGTCGTCATCAACAGCCTGGTGAGCTTCTTCATCGTCGCTCTCAGCGTCTTCCTCCTGGTGCGGCTCATGGGGAAGCTTCACAGACAGCACGCGGAGGAGGTGACGACGAAGGAGTGCCCCGAGTGCGCGATGAGCATCCCCATCAAGGCGGTGCGCTGCGGGCACTGCACGGCGGCGCTGAAGGGCGCGTAACGCGAAACGGAGAGGTCACCGCGTGGGCGGCGCAGCTGGCGCGGCTCGCCGGCGAGCGGGCTCTCCGTCGAGGCAGGGCGCGTCGACGCCGGGTTCGTTCGGAGGGGCGCGCGGCCGCGGATGGCCGCGCTCTGGCTCAATGGTTCTCGACGGGCACGCCGGCCTCGAGCACGGCCTTCTTCAGCGTCAGAATTTCCTGCTGAGCGTCGGTGAGCTCCATCGAGTGAAAGCCGGAAGGGGCGGTCGAGCCCATGTGGATCGGGGCGACCGCCGTCTCCAGGATCGGGATACCATCGAGCCTGCGCTGGTCGGTGCGTGGCCTGGTCTCGCTGAGCACGGAGAGCAGGCTTGGAGACGCGGTGACCCGAGGGCTCAGCGCGTTCACGCGATCGGGCGCGAACAGCTCGAGCGCGGTGCGCGCGATGCACGTATGGTCGAGTGTTCCGTGGAAGGGCACGCCGCGCGGAGCCCACGGCGAGACGACGAGGGCCGGCACGCGAGCGCCGAGCGTATCGAACGGCGCCGCCTCGTTCGCGGGCGACGGCGGCGGGCGCACGTGGTCGTAGAACCCGCCATGCTCGTCGTAGGTCACGACCAGCGCCACGTGCGGCCAGGACGGGCTCGCGATCAGGTGGTTGTAGATGCGCGCGATCAGGTTCTGACCGCGCGCCACGTCGGCCGGGGGATGGTCGTCATTCGCCCAGTTCAGCAGCGCGTCCACGTCGACCAGCGTGAAGTTCGGGTCGATCCACGAGACGCTGGGCAGCGTGCCTTCACGGCAGGCCCTGTAGAACGAGGATATCTTCGCGATCGGCAGCCCGCGGTGGCCCTTGTATTTCTCGACGGTGCGCAAGAACGCGATGTCGTGCGAGTAGTAGCGCCACGAGTCGGCAGGCAACAAGTCGAGGAACGTCGCGTGGTCGATCCATTGCAGGTTGCCCGTGCGCCCGCCGCTGGTCCCGCAGAGCGCGAAGAACCGGTTCGGCCACGTCGGGCCCGCGAACGAAGCGAACCACCGGTCGCAAACGACGTACTGTCGCGCCAGGCTATCGTACGTCAGCAGATCGCGCTGGTCGTACCAGCTCATGATCTCGGCGACGTGGCTGTTCGTGCTGTAGCCTTTCACGAAGCCGTCCATCGCGCCGCCGTTGATCTGCCGCACGACCTCCTTCCGGTGGTGATGCGGGCGGATCCGGACTCTCGTGCTCTCGAGATGATATCCAGTGATCGGCGTGCCGTTATCGTCCGAGTTCGTCGCGCCGATCACCCCATCGACGTCCATGCCCGTGCCGCGCAGGTAACCCAGCATGTGATCGAAGGAGCGGTTCTCGAGCATCACGATGACCAGATGACGAATGTCTGCCATGTTCCACCGCTCGCTTTCCCATGCGGCTCAGCGCTGTGCCGGCCGACGCGGCCCGCAGGGCCAGTTTCACTATCGTGAATTCATCTACCGAGATCTGCCAGCGGAGAAGGAGATCCAAAGTTCCCGAAGACGTCAAGCCCCGGCTGCGGGGACCTGACCCGGGTTGACTGAATATTTTCCATGCGCTCCGACGTCCCCTGAAAAGCGGTGCCAATTCACAAACTTGTCCATGCGCCGAGGGGGCCCGCGCTCACGCCGCAGGCCACGGGAGGCATCTTCGGTGCGCGGGTAAGTTGCTCCTCTGCTGCCGGTTGGCGCTCCAGGGCGCCTGTGCGAGAGGTGCCTCATGACCTTGCGCTCGCTCCGCGCCCTCGCGCCCCTGCTCGTCGCCGCGTGCACCGTCAGGGCGCCGCCGCCCGCCGCGCCGGCTCCCCTTCCCTCGCCCTCCGCCGCGCCGGGCCAGAGCGCGGCCGCGGCGCCGGGCCAGAGCGCGGCCGCCGCGGCGCCGGGCCAGAGCGCGGCCGCCGCGGCGCGGCGACTGCCGGCGTGGGTCGAGCGCAGCAACGAGCATGCGAAGATTCTCCTCGACGTGCTCGCCAGGTTCTCGCCGGAGCGCGCCAGCGCGCTGGGGGTCGAGCGCGCCGACCAGGAGGTCTCCGATCTGTCGCCCGGCGTCGAGGCCCGACTGCGCGCGGCGTACCGCGAGGCCATCGCGGAGCTGGAGAAGCGCCGAGCGGCCGAGAAGGATCCGGCGGTCGCCGAGGATCTTCAGATCTTGCTGGACGCCGCGGACCGGGCCGTCCGCGGGTCCGAGCTCGAGGAGAGAACCCGGGTCACCTACGTGCACGCCACGGGGCTCGTGTTCGAGGGCATCTCGACCCTGCTCGACGACCGCATCCCGCCGCCGCGCCGAGCCACGGCCCTCGCGCGGCTCCGGCGGTACGCCGGGCTGGAGGCGGGCCACGCGCCCATCGCCGAGCAGGCGAGGAAGAGGCTCGACCAGGAGCTCGGGAAGCCCGGCTTGCTGGCGCCCTCCAGGATGGAGATCGAGCGGCACCTCGCCACCAACGCCCGCGTGCGGGAGGGACTCGGTGAGCTCTTCCGGAAATACGGCATCAGCGGCCACGAAGAGCCGCTGGCTGCGCTGAATCGTCAGCTCGAGGCGTACGACGCGGCGCTGCGCAAGGACGTCCTCCCGAAGGCGCGGACCGACTTCGCGCTGCCGCCGCCGCTCTACGCGTACATGCTCGAGCTGCATGGCGTCGACATCCCGCCCGCCGAGCTCGCTCGGCTGGCCCACGCCGCCTTCGACGATCTGAAGGCGCAGATGCAGAAGCTCTCGCTGCCCATCGCGAAAGCACGCAACTTGCCGAGCGCGGACTACCGGGACGTGATCCGCGCCCTGAAGAAAGAGCAGCTCGTGGGCGAGGCGATCTTGCCGCATTACAAGGAGCGGCTCGCCCAGATCGAAGAGATCATCCGGAAGGAGCGCCTCGTCACGCTGCCGGAGCGGCCGGCGCGCATCCGGCTCGGCACCGCCGCCGAGAGCGCCGAGATGCCGGCGCCGCGCATGCGGCCGCCGCGGCTGCTCGACAACCAGGGAGAAGCGGGGGAGTTCGTGCTTCCGCTCAGCCTGCCTGGGCCCTCCGACCAGCTGCGGAGGATCGACGATTTCACCTATGCCGCGGCGTCATGGACGCTCACCGCCCACGAGGCGCGCCCCGGGCACGAGCTCCAGTTCGCCGCGCTCGTCGAGCGGGGCGTCTCGCTCGCCCGGGCCGTCTTCGCGGAGAACAGCGCCAACATGGAGGGGTGGGCGCTTTACTCGGAGGCCATCCTGCTCCCGTTCATGCCGCCCGAGGGCCAGCTCGTCTCCCTGCAACACCGCCTGGTCCGGGCCGCCCGCGGCTTCCTGGACTCGGAGCTCCAGGCGGGCAAGATCACGCCGGCCGCCGCGCGGACCTTCCTGGAGAAAGAGGTGGTCCTCTCGCCGCCCCTCGCGCAATCCGAGGTGGAGCGTTACACCTTCCGCGCACCGGGGCAGGCGACCTCGTATTTCTACGGGTTCGCCCGGCTGATGGAGCTGCGGCGAGAGACCGAGTCCATGATGGGCCCGCGCTTCGACGCGCAGCGATTCCACGACTTCGTGCTCGCCCAGGGCATCCTGCCGCCGAAGCTGCTTCGCAAGGCGGTCATCGATGGCTTCGTGCCGGCACAGCCGTCGCCCTGAGCGGCGGAGGGCCCGCGGCGCGCTCGTCACACCGGATCTCACGCAGCCACGGGTGCGCCTCCGCCACGCGGTGCTCGTCGACCTGCCTCGGCGCGTGCGGCTGCGGGGCCCGGGTACCGGTACACCGACCGGTGCGTCTACTCCCAAATCGCGTGGGCCTCGCGCCGTCCGTCGCACCCATTCGGCACGGCGCACGCCTCCGGCACGTACCAGTAGCTATCTCGAGACGTGGTGACCTGGATCCAGCCTTGTGCAGCGAGCCGGCTCGTCGGGTCGCGCTCCAAGAGCGACTGTTGCCACTCACATTATGCCCCAACAATCTCTTTCGGCAAACGACCCATCAATATAGAATCCAGCGCGCTATAGATACTGTCACCAAGCAGCTGAACCCTGTCACCCAGGAGGTAGACCCGACCGGATCCAGCAATCGCAAGAAACGCTTGACCATCGAATGCCTCACCCAGAGGGAAGAGATCGCTACCGACTTGATCTCGGAAGTAGGCGAACCGGCCCTCTTCGCCGCTCACCAGTTCCGGATCCAAATCGAAGCTTCCCCGGGCGCATTCAAAACCTGGACCTTGGCAGTCCACACGAAGGCCGCCGAATTCGTGCAGCGCTCTTTCAGCCGCCAGCGACATCTGAAACCCATTCGGCCTCTCCAGAATCTTTCGCCATTCCGCAACACACCGCGGATTCTGGCGACCTTTATACCATCCAGCGGCCACCAGTTGCGCCTCAGACTCATCAGACCATCCCAGCGACACGAACACACCATCCCCAATTTTCCCGATTCAATTCCATATACATTCCAAATAATTACGCAACTCGAACATGGCAAACTTACAGTACCATGATTATAGTTTCCCCTCTGTGCCAACGTCGGGTGAGACAGACTTCCCTTGGAAATCTGTGGTGATAGGGCGGAGAATGAACCTGACCCGTGCCGAAGCCTGATGCCCGTCGCCGTAACGCGACCGCCTTGACATCGACTGGTTGGGGGCCGGTGCCGGAACGCGCCTCTCAGCGCGATCCCCTCATAGGTTACTCGTCTGGCCTATCCCAAACCCGTCAGCAACTTCCGTTCCATCCCTCGCCACAAAGCTCCTTCAACGCAGCGCAGCGCCTCCTCGCGACTAGGCTCTTCCTCGACGAGCCTCATGATGTGCCACACCAGAGGGAGGACACGTGCTCCGGCGTGCTCATCGAAACCCGGCTGAGCTCCGCTTGCATTGAATACGACCTTGGCGGAAACCTCGAGAAGATCTACCATCGCACACTCGATTGGCGACCCTTCGCTCTCAAGATTCAGGCGGACCCGCCTGAGCTCGCGGAACAGGCTCTCCGCCACACCCCACGCATTCCTGTCGCGGCATATTGCCACGATCCTCTGCCCAAACCCCAAGAAGTCGTACCGGGTCGCACCAAGGACCGCCTCGAGAATTCCTCCGATCCACGTTGGACGCATCTCGTTCACAACCGAGCGAAACAGCTCGGCACCGAGGAGCAGCTCCTTGCCTTCTTCTATAGGAATCATCCACATCTACCACGACTCTCATTCTCATCAAGCGGCCCACTCCGCGGCATCACCCGTCTAGCGAGCGCCTCAGCCCAGCGGCCCCTGGTTGGCCAGTGCCCCTAAAGCCTTCTGTGCTTCGGCGCGGAGCAGCTTCCACGCCTCCGTCACCATGAATTCCTCCAGCGGAGGAAGCACCTGAGGGGTTTCTTCGGCGATGGCATCAATAACCTTGGAGAACTCCCCAAGCGCGCGAAGCTCATCCACCGAGAATAGAGAGTCAAACTCGGCGTTGCCTGGCTTGTACCAATCGTCCCATTGATTGAACAGCTCCTCCGTCACGTTCACAGAAGGAACCCGCGCCTGGTAGACACGCTGCAGCTGCAAGCTCGACAGCAGCATCAACACCTCACAAACACGTTCTCGCATACCATTTCCATAACCTGCTCAACCATCGAATGCGCTTCCATGATGCGGTACCCTCACCGGAGCCCGACCCCCTGCCGGGTTAGGGAGCGGATTTCGAAAGCGCGTCTACCCGCTCCTCTTCACCGAGCAATCTAAGAACATCTCGAGCGGCCTCTCTTTCACGGTGTATGGCTTCGTCGATGAGAATCCATAGCCCCTCCCGTGCCGCGCGATGGCATCGCTCAACAATGTCACCCGGAGTGAAGCTCGAGGATGATGCGTACCCCCCGAGTATCTGAAACAGAAGATCAAGCACCGCTATCCTCACGAATCGTGGGCGCGGATCTACTAGACAGGCAACCAGCACGGACGTACACGCCTCCGCGATCTCATACAACTCGCCCTGAACGACCACGTGATTCTCTATCCCCCAGTAAGCCTTCGTAGACTCCTCAGGGCCCTTTGCGTTCAGTAGGCCGAGCAACGCATCTCTCACCCTTTCTCCGGTCCCCTCCGCCTCATGAACGCTAGCCCAGTCAATGGACCCAATGAGACGCTCCGCGACGTTCATATTTTTCATTTGGAACCCGACGTACCGCCAGGAGCTCTCAGCGTCCCCGGAACGAATCTCTCAGACGGAAACTTTTGTTGACACAGAATACACACAGGGATCTCGGTCCACTCTAGCTTCCCTGTCGCTTGATTCCTTCGCCAGCCATTCACCTCGGTCATTGTTCGCCCTGGGAGCTTCCGGTCGGCATCAACCTCCGCATGAACACGTGGACCAGATCGTCCTACCTCCACTTTCCCGTCACGTGCAATTCCTACGTATGCGGCGCTGCTTCGATCAGGTCTTCCATCTGGGAGTCGCCCAGCCGCATCGCGAGCGGCACGCGCCTGGTCGATCCCTGCAGCTTCTTTAGATGGTGCTGCCTGCTTCACAGGCGCCTTCGCCGCCTCCGCTCCCTGCGGCGGCTTCGCCGCCGGCGCCGACTGCGGGCCTTTCGCCGGCTGCGCGGCCGGCGGCGGCTGCGCGGGCGCTGCTGCTGGCTGCGCTGGCGGCCGAGCAGTCTGCTGCTGCTGCATGACGAACCTGAACAGCAGCCGGCGCATGCCGTCCCCGATACCGCGAGACGTGCGACCCGCCGCCGCAGCGCCAGCGTTCATCCGCTGCAGCATCTGCTCCTGATGGAACTTTTGCCCCGCCGGCCCGTTGAAGCAGCTCGGGTGCCGGCAACCATTGGCCCCGGGAGGGAAGTTCCGGTGCGCCCCTTGCGCGCTCCTCCCGTCCGGGTCGACCAGGTTCACCGGGTTGTTCAGCGTGTAGCTGTACAGCCCGAGGTTCCCCGGGTTGAACACCCCTCCGCTCGCCCCTCCCTCCATGTACTCGTCCAGGATCGGATCCGGGCTCAGCCACACACTGCTCCGCGGGTCGTAGTACCGCGCCCCGAAGTAGTAGAGCCCCGTCGCCTGGTCGAGCTCCTTCCCCGTGAACACGTACGCTCGCCTCAGCTCGTACGGCGAGTCCGACGCGTCGATCCACAGCTCCCCGCTCGGGAAGTACTCGTCCCGCTGCGTCAGCATCTGCTCGTTGTTCGACGCGAAGCTCGTGCTGCCCAGGTGGTCCGGGTGGTAGTACAGCGTCGGCGGGCCCCGGAACCAGTCCGGATCCATCTTGCTCGCTATCCGCGTCTGCCCCGCATAGATGTGCTTCGTCACGAACCGCCCGTCCCGCAGCGTCAGGTGCTGGTCGTGGTATGCCGTCTCCTCCTCGCCGCTCACGTGGTGCAGGTGCACCCGCCGCTCGCCGCCTCCACATCATCACTCCTTTTGAAGAATGGATGCGAGTTCTGGGAACCCGCGCCGAGCAATCTGGATCTCGTCCTCAGACAGCAACATATATGCCTCGCGCTCATGCGAAATCGTGACAAGCAACACATCTCCGTTGCGGCGGAGGAAGCAAGGGTCCTCCGGTGCGGCGGGATGAATCCAGCTGAACAGGCTGGCCGCTTGTTGCTTCATCCGTTCCAGAAGTCCCTCGCCAGCGGAGTACCGATAAACAGTAGCCTCGTCGGCATACAGCACTGTCCCAGGCCATTCTTTTTCCCGGGAAGAACCCAAGAGAAAAGGGCTCAAGAGGTCCAGCTGGCTCTTGATAGAATCTCCCGGATCTAGATGCGGATCCCGTACGACCAGAAGCATCGTCGGAGCCATCATACAACAAAATTCTACCAGCTGTCCGTACACGATCCCTCCTGGCTCATCCGTAAAAACGTAGCAGTCCATTTCTTTCATTCCTTGCATCGTCTTCACTTGACGGGGATGTGGTCGACCGGACCCACGTGACCGTGCGGCTTTTGTCCAGGCCCGGGTGTGGAACTCGGCGATCTCAGCGGGTGAGCCTCGGGCCCTCGCACGGCGCCGGGCGTCGTGAACCCCTTCGCACCCGCCTCCGCCTTCAGCTGCTTGTATGCTTCCATATCGGCCGGTGTGATGCCCCCAGCAGCCTTATCTTTCTTGGCCATGTCGACGAGCGCCTGCTGTTCCGACGTGAACTTCTTGGCATCGTCTCCCCGACCGCCAGCCTTAGGCACCCCGTAGGAGCAGGGCTCGCCGGAGCCGGTGCGGCAGCCGGAGCACCCGATCCGGATCCAGATCCGGACATGGCCGCGTTCAACGACGCTACACCCGCCTGAATAGTACCATAACCCTGCACGATCAGTACACCACCGGCGACCATTGCAGCTTCAGGTACCCCCGTGAGGAGAGCGGCGCCGCCGGTACCCACGGCCGCCGCTCCTCCCCCACCGCCAAGGATGACCCCTTGCCCCATCTGAACGGCGCCGGTAACGATGTTCCCCGCGGCTTTCCCGGCCAAGAAGTCCGGATCCTGGGACGGCTGTCCCGCGATGTCCGCCACGAATCCGACGGGAGTTATTGCCTGAAGGGTGCCGTACGCGACGCCAAGGGCCTGCAATCCACTGCGCTTCCACCATGGATCGCCGGGCGCTCGACCGTCCGGGTCCACCATGCCAACCGGATTATTCCAGGCATATGCATAAAGGCCGAGGTTTGCCGGACGAAACACGCCGCCGTTGACGCGCCCTGCCATGTACCGGGCGAGCACGGGATCCGGGCTCAGCCACACACTGCTCCTCGGGTCGTAGTACCGCGCCCCGAAGTAGTAGAGCCCCGTCGCCTGGTCGAGCTCCTTCCCGGTGAACACGTACGCTCGCCTGAGCTCGTACCGCGAGTCCGACGCGTCTATCCACAGCTCCCCGCTCGGGAAGTACTCGTCCCGCTGCGTCAGCGTCTGCTCGTTGTTCGACGCGAAGCTCGTGCTGCCCAGGTGGTCCGGGTGGTAGTACAGCGTCGGCGGGTCACGGAACCAGTCCGGATCCATCTTGTTCGCTATCCGCGTCTGCCCCGCATAGATGTGCTTCGTCACGAACCGCCCGTCCCGCAGCGTCAGGTGCTGGTCGTGGTACGCCGTCTCCTCCTCGCCGCTCACGTGGTGCAGGTGCACCCGCCGCTCCCCGTCGCCGTCGTACAGCATCCGCGACAGCACCTGACCGTTCTGCGTCACCCGACTGACCCGGTTCTCCTCGTTCCAGTCCGTTGCCCGCGTGTCCGAGCCACGGTACGTCCAGCCGGTCTGGTTGCTAGTGAAGCCGATTCCGATGCTCTGACGATCCCTTGTCCGGCCCAGAGGTCGACATGGATCGCTGGCCCGATCTTGGCATCTCGATAGGCGCACTCATTCCGTCCACCGAATAGCCTCAAACTCGGCAATCTAGGCAGACAGAACTCACAAACCAGTCCCATCACACCTTCTTAGCCCCTCGCCACAAGGCCTCCTCCACTCGACACAACAATTCCTCGCGACCAGGATATCGATCAATGAATCTCATAATCTGCCAAACACGAGAAAGGACACGCTCTCCAGCATGCGCATCAAACCCCGGCCGAGCTCCGCTTGCATTAAATACGACCTTCGCCGAAATCTCAAGAAGATCAACGATCGCACACTCGACAGGTGAACCTTCGATCTCGAAATTCAGGCTGGCCTGTCTGAGCTCGTGAAAAAGGTTTTCTGCCGTACCCCAAGCGCTTCTGTCACGACAGATGGTCAGCATTCTCTGCCCGAACCCCAAGAAGTCCCACCGCGCCGCAACAAGGACCGCTTCGAGTATTCCGCCGATCCACGCTGGACGTTTCTCGCTCACAATCGAGCGAAACAGTTCGGCGCCGTGTATCCTCTCCTTACCTTCGTCCATAGGATCCCTCCAGTCCGAGCACACTTTCAAGACCATATCACTTCTCCTTGGGTTGAGGCCTGAATGTAATATGTGGACGATTTGGATCTGGCACACCCTTGTACACATCGATTCCCGAATAGTTACCTCCGGCCGTCGTCTCCCCACCAGAAGTACCACGCGGAACCGAGCTCCTCGCGGAGTGCCTCTGGGCGGCGTTGCCCGACATGACATAATCCCAGTCCGACCGTGGTTTTGCCTTGCCGCTCGCTTGACTCCCCACAACGCTAATTTCCTGACGAGTCCTATTCGCGGCGTTCTGGATTCGTGCACGTACCGCCGCGGAGAGATTCTGTATTCGTGCACCACCACCGGCCGTCGGTGACGCAGGAGCAGTCGAAGCAACCGCTTTGCCGCCGGATTCATCGGTTTTTGCCGACGGTGCCTTCTGCGCCTGGCCCGACGGCTTCGCGGCCTGAGGAGCTCCCGCAGGTTGCGCTGGCGCAGCCGCTGGCTGCGCCGCTTGCGCGGGCGCGGCCGCAGGCTGCGCCGCCGGCCGAGCAGACTGCTGCTGCTGCATGACGAACCTGAACAGCAGCCGGCGCATTCCGTCCCCGAGACCGCGAGACGTGCGACCCGCCGCCGCAGCGCCAGCGTTCATCCGCTGCAGCATCTGCTCCTGGTGGAACTTTTGCCCCGCCGGCCCGTTGAAGCAGCTCGGGTGCCGGCACCCATTGGCCCCCGGAGGGAAGTTCCGATGCGCCCCCTGCGCGCTCCTCCCATCCGGGTCGACCAGGTTCACCGGGTTCTTCAGGGTGTAGCTGTACAGCCCCAGGTTCCCCGGGTTGAACACCCCTCCGCTCGTCCCTCCCTCCATGTACTCGTCCAGGATCGGATCCGGGCTCAGCCACACACTGCTCCTCGGGTCGTAGTACCGCGCCCCGAAGTAGTAGAGCCCCGTCGCCTGGTCGAGCTCCTTCCCCGTGAACACGTACGCTCGCCTCAGCTCGTACCGCGAGTCCGACGCGTCGATCCATAGCTCCCCGCTCGGGAAGTACTCGTCCCGCTGCGTCAGCGTCTGCTCGTTGTTCGACGCGAAGCTCGTGCTGCCCAGGTGGTCCGGGTGGTAGTACAGCGTCGGCGGGTCACGGAACCAGTCCGGATCCATCTTGCTCGCTATCCGCGTCTGCCCCGCATAGATGTGCTTGGTGACGAACCGCCCGTCCCGCAGCGTCAGGTGCTGGTCGTGGTACGCCGTCTCCTCCTCGCCGCTCACGTGGTGCAGGTGCACCCGCCGCTCGCCGTCGCCGTCGTACAGCATCCGCGACTTCAACTGCTGGTTCTGGCTCACCCGGCTGACGCGGTTCTCCTCGTTCCACTCCGTCGCACGCGTGCCCGAGCCAGGGTAAGCCCAGCCCGTCTGGTTGCCGCTCGCATCGTAACTGATGACCCGCGGCCACGGCATCGACTCCGCCACGAGGTGCTCCTCAATGCGCCTCGGCGCGTGCGGCTGCGGGCCCGTGTACCGGTACTCCGACCGGTACGTCTGCTCCTGGATCGCATGATCCTCGCGCCACCCGTCGCACCCAGCCGGAACCGGCTCGGGGCACGTTCGCGGCACGTACCGGTAGCTCGCCTGGTCCTTGGTCAGGATGTTGCCAATCTCGTCGTACGAGAACGACAGCCGGTACCGGTACTGCCAGTCTCTCCGGTCCTGGTACGTCCCGCGCGCCAAGATCAGCTGGTACAGATCGTCGTACCCGTACTCCTGCGTCGTCGGCCCCACCAGCACCGAGCCCGGCATGTCCTGCTCGTACGGCACCTCGTTCCGCACGCGCTCCAGGTTGCCCGCCACGTCGTACTCGTACCGCATCCGCTGGGACGCCCTCGACGGCCGCCCGCGCTCCACGAGGTACCTGTCGCGGTGGTCCGCGTTGCTCTCCCGAAGCCGCCGCGACTTCTCGTAATACCTGTACGTGGGCGCGATCCCGTTGCCGTGCGCCACCCTCACCCGCTGCTCGAGCTCGTCGTACCCGATGTGCTGCAGGTACTGTGTCACCGCAGGCTCGTCCGGGTGCTGCGGGTTCGTCTGCGTGTTCGTTCCCACCGCCGACCGGGCCAGGCCCCCTCGGTCGTAGCCGTACGTCACCACCTCCGCACCGGAGCCAGGGAACTTCAGCGACAGCAGCCGCCCGGACCCGTCGAAGTCATCACCTCGCCCATCGGAGAGCAATCGATCGGCCAACATCGAAGTCAGTCAGAATGGACGCACTTCGCATTTAGCTCCTCCAGCCAGCTAGAGAGCAGTCTCTGTACTCCCTCGAACGAAGCGGCAACACGGACCCGCTCGAAGTACCACAATACCCTCTCTCGAAGGCCACGATCAGCCCTACACGAGAGGCCTAAAAGATCAACACAAAACGCGCACTCGTCAGCATCTACCGCACGCTCGATTATATCGACATAGATCGGCAAGCCCCTAGCGATTTCTCGCTGACATCGTTGCACAATATCCACCTCACCAAGCTCGATCTCGCGCGCCGCTGCTTCTCCGCTACCGATTTGAACGAGGAGCTCCAACACATGCCGACGAGCAACCTCAGTGCATCGCAGAAGAACACCTAACAAGCATGGCACAGCAGCAAGGGCTGCCTGGTAGACCTGTCCCTGCACGACAATCGTGTTATCGATCTTCCAGTATGCAGCTAGCGCCTCCGACTCCGTGACGGCAAGCTGAAGCTCTCGCAGGGCAAGCGGCATCTGAGATGCACTACCTTCAGCACGTAGATTTGACCAATCATAGCGCTCGATTTCCCATATCATGTCATTTACCTTGATCACTCTTGAATTGGGTTCCCGGTGGAAACGCGCCGCGACCATATCGAGCTTCACAATTTGTACATACTGGAACCTGCTTGTATGGAGCTCCGCCAGGGCGTGGACGCACAGCTTCCGTGAATTGCACTTTGCCTGGATCTTTTCCAAGTGCCTCGACAACACGCTGTTCGGCGCAGAGGCCGCCTCCTGAGCATCCTACTGCGACTTTTCCCGTTTCTTTATTGTACCCGCCGGTGACTGCCGCCGGCCGGGCAGGTGAGCGCAGGTCTCCAACCTGCGCGGCCTTCCCGTCACGTGCAGCTCTTGCCTTGTCTACAAGCTTCACACTGGAGGCTTGCCGAGATTCCGTCGAAGCACTGGCACCCGCGGACTTCGTCGATTGCGCCGTCTTCGCCGCCGGCGCAGGCTGCGCCGCTTTCGCCGGCTGTGCGGCCTGCGGCGGCTGCGCGGGCGCGGCGGCTGGCTGCGCCGTCGGCCGAGCAGTCTGCTGCTGCATGACGAACCTGAACAGCAGCCGGCGCATGCCGTCCCCGATACCGCGAGACGTGCGACCCGCCGCCGCAGCGCCAGCGTTCATCCGCTGCAGCATCTGCTCCTGATGGAACTTTTGCCCCGCCGGCCCGTTGAAGCAGCTCGGGTGCCGGCAACCATTGGCCCCGGGAGGGAAGTTCCGGTGCGCCCCTTGCGCGCTCCGCCCATCCGGGTCGACGAGGTTCACCGGGTTGTTCAGCGTGTAGCTGTACAGCCCGAGGTTCCCCGGGTTGAACACCCCTCCGCTCGGCCCTCCGTCCATGTACTCATCCAGGATCGGATCCGGGCTCAGCCACACACTGCTCCTCGGGTCGTAGTACCGCGCCCCGAAGTAGTACAGCCCCGTCGCCTGGTCGAGCTCCTTCCCCGTGAACACGTACGCTCGCCTCAGCTCGTACCGCGAGTCCGACGCGTCGATCCACAGCTCCCCGCTCGGGAAGTACTCGTCCCGCTGCGTCAGCGTCTGCTCGTTGTTCGACGCGAAGCTCGTGCTGCCCAGGTGGTCCGGGTGGTAGTACAGCGTCGGCGGGTCACGGAACCAGTCCGGATCCATCTTGCTCGCTATCCGCGTCTGCCCCGCGTAGATGTGCTTGGTGACGAACCGCCCGTCCCGCAGCGTCAGGTGCTGGTCGTGGTACGCCGTCTCCTCCTCGCCGCTCACGTGGTGCAGGTGCACCCGCCGCTCGCCGTCGCCGTCGTACAGCATCCGCGACTTCAACTGCTGGTTCTGGCTCACCCGGCTGACGCGGTTCTCCTCGTTCCACTCCGTCGCACGCGTGCCCGAGCCAGGGTACGTCCAGCCCGTCTGGTTGCCGCTCGCGTCGTAGCTGATCACCCGCGACCACGGGGCCGACTCCGCCACGAGCTGCTCGTCGATCTGCCTCGGCGCGTGCGGCTGCGGCCCCGTGTACCGGTACTCCGACCGGTACGTCTGCTCCCGGATCGCATGGTCCTCCCGCCATCCGTCGCACCCACCCGGCGTGGGGCACGTTTGCGGCACGTACCGGTAGCTCGCCTGGTCCTTCGTCAGGATGTTGCCAATCTCGTCGTACGCGAACGACAGCCGGTACCGGTACTGCCAGTCTCTCCGGTCCTGGTACGTCCCGCTCGCCGAGATCAGCTGGTACAGATCGTCGTACCCGTAGTCGTGCGTCGTCGGCCCCACCAGCACCGAGCCCGGCATGTCCTGCTCGTACGGCACCTCGTTCCGCACCCGCTCCAGGTTGCCCGCCACGTCGTACTCGTACCGCATCCGCTGGAACGCCCTCGCCGGCCGCCCGCGCTCCACGAGGTACCTGTCGCGGTGGTCCGCGTTGATCTCCTGAAGCCGCCGCGACTTCTCGTAATACCTGTACGTGGTCGCGATCCCGTTGCCGTGCACCACCCTCACCCGCTGCTCGAACTCGTCGTACCCGATGTGCAGCAGGTACTGCGTCACCGGCGGCTCGTCCGGGTGCTGCGGGTTGATCTGCGTGTTCGTTCCCACCGCCGACCGCACAAGGCCCCCTCGGTCGTAGCCATACGTCACCACCTCCGCACCGGAGCCAGGGAACTTCAGCGACAGCAGCCGCCCGAACGCGTCGAAGTCGTACTCCATCGTCGCCTGGTACGGCCCCCGGTGCGGCTCCCTCAGCCGCGGGAACTCCGTCGTCAGCTTCGCCACGTTCCCCAGCCGGTCATACCAGAACGTCCTCTTCCCCGCCTCGCTCTGCTCCTCCACCAGCCGCCCGGCCCGGTTGCCGTGCTCGTCGCCCGCCTCGCCCGGCGCGCCGTACACATACGTCACATCCGTCGAGTCCGGGTAGTTCACCCGCGTGAGTCGGTTGAAGTCGTACTCGTACCGGATCAGCTTGCTCGCGCCTTCCGCCAAGAGCTTCGCCGTCTGCCGCGCCCCGACGTTGCCCGACCGGTCGTAACGCCACTCCGTGCGCCCCATGTCCGGGCTCGTCAGCGTCACCATCCGCCCCAGCGTGTCGTACGCCGCCGTCGTCACGTTCCCGCGCGTGTCCATCACCCGCACGAGCTCGTCGACCGCGTTGTACCCGTACCGCGTCATCAGGGTGGTCCACGCCTCCGACCCGCGCAGCCGATTGCGCTCCTCGACCGCCACGATCGCGTTGTCCACGTCCTGGTACGCCTTGCGCACCTTCCCCTTCGGGTCGACCTCCGTCGCCACGAACATCGCCACGCCATCGAGCTCGTCGATATCGTAGCTCGTCGTCGTCACCGCCTCGCCGGCCTCGGCCTCCTCGTCCGGCTCCCTTCGCTCGACGACGCGCGAGAGCACGTCGTACTCGAACGTCGTCGGGTGCTTCAGCGCCACGTCCACGAACGCCGTCGCCTCGCCCGTCGCGAACACCGGCTGCCCCTGCTGCCAGACGCGGCCCCGCTCGTCCAGCACCACCCGGCCGCTCACGCTCATGCCCACGACCGGGGCGCCCCCGGTCCCTAAATCCTTCTCCAGGTCCTTCTTCGTCTGGATCACCCGGTCCAGCCCGTCGACGAACGTCACCGTGTCGATCGGATCCCCCGGGTGCTGCACGTCCTTGTGCCGCGTCCGCGCCCACGCCGGCATGGCGACGCTCTCCCCCGGCTGGAGCGCATACTCGAACGCGATCGTCGCCTCCGCCGCCGTCAGCGGGTCGTCCGGACCGAACACCGCCCGCAGCCGCCCGAACGCGTCGAAGTCGTAGTGGACCTCATGGCCGTTGACGTCCCGCACCGCGCTCACCGCGCCGTAGCGGTAGTCCGACCACGTCTCCGAGAAGTAACCGAACGAGTCGTCCACCCGGGAGAGGTACGTCTCCGCCACATCGTCGTACTCGTACGTCAGCATGAAGCCCCGCGGCTCGATCGCCCGCTCCAGGTTGCCGTACGCGTCGTGCGTGAACTCCCATCTTGGATTCGTCGACGCGTCTCCCGTGTACGGCGCGCCCGTCGCCGGATCCTTGCCGCCGATCACCGTGCTCGTGATCCACTCCACCGCTCCGGTCACCTCGTTGTACCCGGCGGTGCGCTCGCGCAGCAGCGTCCCCGCGCTGTCGCGCACCTCGACGCTGTCCGCCCGCACGATGTGCGGTCCGTCGTACGTCACGTGATGGATCGTGGTCGTGACGTCGTCCTCCGGCGTGCCTGGCTCGCCGTGCTCGATCACCTCGATGAGGTTGCCGCGGTCGTCCCAGTCCCGCTCCTCGCTCGTCTGCTTGCCGGGCGCGCTCGGGTCCGTCGTCTTGCCCTCGTACCACGACATCGTCCGCAGCTCTTCCCTGGGGAAGAACGAGCCCGTCAGCGCCGGCTGCGCCCCGGGCGCCCGGTACACCACCTCTTGCCGGCTGAACAGCCGCCCCTCGGCGTCCTGCTCGATCACCTCGGCCACGAGCCCGCGCCGGTAATAGTCCTGATTGTGGTACCGCGTCACGATCTGCGAGCCGTCCTCCCGCGTCGCCGTCACCTGCGCGAAGCCGTAGTCCTCGCGCTCCGCCCGGTCGTAGAACCCGCTCTGGTGGTAATCGAACGTGTGCACGTAGGCGGGCGTGCCCATCCCGTCCTCCACCTCCACCCGCGACAGCACCCACTTGCTGCGGGGCATGTCCACGCTCAGCTCGTCCGGGCTGCTCGCATACGCCACCTTGTTGCCCTCACGCGCATAGTCCAGCCGGATGCTGCCGCCTAGCGGACGCACCACGCGCGACAGCCGGTTGGTCTTGCCCGTCAGGTTCAGCCGCGCCCGCAGCGCCGTGTCGCTCTCGCGCAGCATCCCCTCGCCCAGCTTCAGCACGTGATCCGCCGTCCCGTCGCCGTCCAGGTCCTCCCATGCGAGCTCGCTCCGCCCGTCGCTCAAGCCGAGCTGCGCCGCGATCTCGAGCACGATGCACACGTACGGCGTCGGGATCTTGATCGGCACGCCATACCCCGCGTTGAACGCCGTCGTCTCCGAGAACGACAGCGCGTCATTGCTGCCGTTGATCTCCTTCGTGAACTCCTTCTCCAGCACGACCCCCCACGGCAGCCCGCCGCTCACCGCCGGCGCGCTCCACCTCTCCTCGGGCCCGAAGCGGTCACCGAGGTTGAGCCGGACCCGGTAATAGCCCTGTCCAGGCTGCTTGATCACCCGGTCGGGCAGCCTGTCGCCGTTCAGGTCCACGAAGTCGACGAGCGTCCGGCTCACCGTGTGCGCGATGCCGCCGCCGATCCCCGCATAACCCACCTGCAGGCTGTTCGTCGTGTTGTCCTGCACCCGCACCGTCTTGAGCTGCTCCGGAGACCAGACCCGGCTCAGCGCGGTCAGCGGATCCCCGTCGACCTCCGGCAGCGGCTCGAACGGATCGCCGCTCGGATCGATCGCCGCCCAGGCGCGCTCGTCCCCGAAGCGGTAGCCGAGGTTCAGCTGCACATGGAGCACGCCACCCGCGCTCCTCACCTTGTCCGGAAGCCCATCGCCGTTCACGTCGAGCAGGTCCTTCGTCGTCTGCGACGTGCCCCAGCTCTTGCCGAGCGAGGGCAGCACGCTGAGCACCTCCTTGGTCTCGGCGCTCGCCTCGATCTTCTCAGCGACCGCCGACGCCGCGGATCCGAAGCCGAACCCGAACCGCGCGCTCATGGTCTCGATGACCCGGATGTCCCCCGGCCCACCGACGGTCAGGGCGCCATACTGCCCCGGCTGCTGCCCGTCGCACCGGCCGCCGCTGCCGCACGTCTGGATGCGCACGCCGCCCTGCGTGACGGCATCGGGCCGCCCATCGCCGTTGACATCGACGAGCTCCAGCTTCGACTCGGTGGTCCCGGTCGTCACCTGGAACGACCCGATGAGCGCGAGCTCCGCCGAGCCCGAGCCGTTGTGGCTCTTCCTCAGCCCGGGGACATTGGCCACGTCCTCCGGCCGGACGCCGCCGACGCGCGACGGCTTGAGCTCCCCGGCCCGGATGTACATGTCCGCGCCCGACCCCCGGAACACCGGGCCGCTGACGCTGCCCACGAGAGGGAACCCGGCGTCCCCGGGCGACCAGCTCGCGTGGTACCCCTCCCAGTGCGGCTCGACGCGCGTGAAGTAAGGCGGCCTGTTCGCCTCCGGCCTCCGGCGGAGCTGGTTCTCGTCGAACGGGTACTCCGTCGTCCACTCGCCATAGCTGAAGCCGCGGAACCCGCCCACCATGCGGGCTTCCAGCTTCCCATCCGGGATCGCTCGAGCGTTCACCGCGGGCACGTCCAGCACCGTCCCCGTCTCGTTGAACACGAGCTGCGGGAGCCACGACACCGACGCTCCGGGATCCGACAGCGATGTGTCCATGTCCGCTGCGCTCTCGAAGAACTTCGTGAAGGCGAGCTCCTCGCCCTCCGTCACCGGGAACACCACCGGATCGCTCGGGCCAGGCACGCTCCTGGCCGGCGAGATCGCCTCCGCTCCGAGCAGCTCCCGGAACAGCCGCTCGCTCCCGCGATCCACCCGCAGGGTCACCGGCCCCTCCGTCTCTTGCTTCGAGGCGGAGCCGAGCAGGCTGACCGGCCCGCTCTCGGGCATGGCCACCCGCGACAGCGAGAGCGCCGTCCCGCCGGTCGTGCTGTCGCTCAGCTGCACGGGCGCCAGGATCGACTCCTCGGGCACCGAGATCGGCCCGCCGTCGCCGGGCAACGCTTCGAGCCCGCAAACCCTCTTTCCGGACGGAGCACCGGACCTGGGCGCGCACTCCCCTACGGCGCGGCAGCTCCCCGGATCCGCGTCGTGGCCGCACACCTCGGTGTACCGGGCAAACCCCTGGTACTGCACGCGCGACGGGTGGACCACGTTCTCGCCGAGCTCGGCATACAGGAACAGGAGGTCGCCCTGGAGCACGGACACCGGCCACGCGATCTCGGTGCTGAGCTGCGCGCCCGACACCCTGGTCCGATGGAGCTCGACGCTCTGCCCCGAGTCGACGTCCTGGCGCACGAGCCGCACATCGAACGCATCGAGCGCGTCGGTCCGGACGAAGCTCGCCTGCACCGTGACCTGCCCGTCCGCCCCCGCGGCCCAGCCCGGCACGCTCCGGTCGAGCACGGAGAAGTCGTCCGCGAAGGTATAGGTATACATCGGACGCCTGAGCGCGTCGGGGCGCCCTATTTCGCGCGGAAGCAACGGCCGGCAGGAGTCCGACAGGCAGAGCTCCGCATAGCGGATGCGCGGGTTCCAGCGCGTGATGTCGCCCTCGATGTCCTCCTTCGGGTCCACGCGGAAAAAGAGCGCATCCGTCGGACGGACGCGGACGCGGACGCCGCTCCCGCACCCCCCGTCGCCCTCGGGGACACACGCAGCATCGCTCGGCCCGATGTCCCTCTGCCAGAGCGGCTGGTGGTCGCGGTGGAACTTGTCACTCGCCCGCGGCGCCGGCGTCGTCTTCGTGATCGACGCCATCACCCCGTCTCCCGCGCCGCCCCCGGCCAGCGACACGCCCCCGTCGATGACGACGATACCGTCGATCGGCGGCGTCCATTTCACCAGCGCGCTGGTCCGGTAGAACGCGTTGCGGAGCGCCTCGACCTGCTCGCCATCGCTGAAATCCTCGTCGATCGTGAACCCGGCGCCGCGGGCGCCCGGCCCCAGCCGCGCGTTGTTCGGGTTCAGCGTCGCCCCGCTCCCATCCAGCAGCTCCGGGAAGCCATCCCCGTTGATGTCGAGCAGCAGGCTCTGCGCGGTCGCGGTGCTCCAGGCGCGGTTGAGACCAAGACCTCCGAGCTCCTGGAACAGGTGCATCGCCCCCTGCAGGCCGGCCGTGATCTGGTGCGTGCTGCCCACGCTCTCCGGCGAGAACGCGTTTCCGCTCGACCGATCCGGGAGCGAGTTCAGCCAGACGCCGTTGCTGCCCACGAAATCCGGGAGCCCGTCGCCGTTGATGTCCGTGAACGCGACGTCCTCGTCGTCCGCCCCGAACGAGACGGAGACCCCCAGCCCAACGTGCGGATCACACACCGTCGGCCCCACGCCGACGAACGCGCTGAGCCCCCCTTCGACCGAGCTCGTGGCCCCGAGGCCATCGCGCCCTTCCGCAGGGCGGCTCCACTCGGTCGGCGCCGAGAACACCTGGAGCTCGCCGCCCTCTTGCTGGAGGCTGAAGTACTCGAAGCTGTGCTCGTAGAGCGGCTCCTCACCGCCGTTTCCGTGGACAGCGATGCTCTTCAACAGCGACTTGTGATGGTGCCGCGGGTCCGGCGCGTCGTACGCGAAATGATAGCTCCGGATGATCTCCTCGGCATCGGGCGCCTGGCCCATGGTCACGTCGACGCGCGTGAGCCTCCGCGTCGTCCGCACCTCGAAGCCGGTGCGCGCCGAGCTCACGACGTCTCTCCGCTGCGCTCCGTCGTCCACGGAGAAGACCACGTGATAGTGCGCTCCGGGGACGCCGCTCGTGTGCTCCGTGTAATCGATCCGCTGCGGATAGAGCTGCACCCAGTCCTCGCCCTCGGGCGCGTCCTCGAAGTACGAGATCCGCATCCGGTTGCCGAACGTGTCTTCCACCCGCTCCAGGTTCCAGCGGAAGATCCCGGCCTCGCCAGACCGGTCCGCAAGGCGCGCGCCCGCGCTCTCGCCGTAGGTATACCGGGTGCCGTCCTTGTCGGTGACCACCCAGTGAAAGCTCCCGGGATCGGCCCCGAGGCGCTCGATGCGATCGAACGCGCCCTCGACGCGCCGCTCGTACCTGCCCGGCTGATCGGGGATGGCCCGCAGCATCTGGCCGTCGAGCGTGTAGAGCTCGTCGCCCGTGTACCGCGGCACGCCGAACCGCGTGTCGATCTCGATCGCCGAGAAGCGCAGATCCCACCCCACGCCGAGCCAGCCATTGCCCAGCTCGCTCTCGTACGTGACCGCCAGATCCGGCGCGATGCCGTGCCTGCCCGGCGGCACCTCGATCGGGAACGACAGCTGCGCCGTGCCCTGGCCGTTCGCCTCCGGCGGCTCGATGAACGACACGCCCGCGGACGGGCTCGCGAGCTGGATCCCCTTCATCGCGTTGGGATCGAACGACTGCGCCCCCGGCTGATCCGGCATGGAGATCGCCGCGTTGACGAAATCGGTGAAGTGGTCCGTCAAGCTCGTGAGCTCCCGGGCCCCGCCTTCCTCGACACGCCCGAGCTTCGTCCATCGCTGGACCGCCTCGTCGAAGTAGAAGCCGAAGATCTCCCTGGCCCTGGCGCCGCTCGGGATCGCCGCGGCGTCGACAGGCAACGTCAGCTTCACGGGCTTCCTGAACTTGAGCCCGTGCGGCCCAAAGCGGAACGCGCGCCCCTCGGGCGTCACATTGCGCATCGCGCGCCCCATCGGCTGCACCTGGACGGGCATCAGCGGGCGGATCGTGATGCGCGTCGTCTCTTCCAGCGCGTCAGGCGGGATATCGAGCGTGGCGCCCGCGAACGAGAGCACCGCGCCCTTGTCCGGGCTCACCACCGCGCCATAGGGCGCGCCGTGGTCCACGACGAGCCCGCTCGGCGCGGCGCCCGCGGCGCACGGACCGAGCTCTAGCTCGCGACCGAGGCGCGTGCCGTCCTCGAGCCGCGCCTCGAGGCGCGCCGTCCACGTCCGGTGACTCGCCCCCTCGGGCTCCGGGAGCGTGAGCTCGAAGCTGCCGTCGTCGCCCAGCGCAACCGGCTCCGCGCCGGCGAACAGCCGTGCTCGCGACGCGTCTTCGCCGGCCAGATCGAGGAACCCGCGCACATGGGCTCTTCCCTCGGCGCACTCGCCATGCAGCGGCGTGCTCAGTGAGATCCGCCGCGCGCGGGACGGGATGGGGCTCGCCACCACGGCCACGTCCGACACCTCGGCGTGGCTCCCCTTCGCCCGCGCGATCTGCACGGAGGCCGCCCCCGGCCATGTCGCTGACTCCGGTAGATCGAACCGGTGCCAGCCCGGCGGCAGGTCTTTCAGGTCGAAGCGAAGCCCCTCCGCTCCTTCGCTGGGCGCGATCTGGAGCTCCCCGGCGCCCGCGCTGGTCAGCTGGAAGAGGAGCGCGTGCGGCGCCACACGCGCGCCGAAATCGAGGCTCAGCGCCTCCGTGCGAGGCGCGCGCTCGCCGCCGGCCGGCCGGGCGCGCGCCTCGGCAGCGGAGCGCGCCTCGATCACACCGGCGTGCGGGATCCCGACCACCCGGAGCGCGCTCACGGTGAATCCGTGCTCCTGCTCCGCGGAGGGCCGGAACCGCACCACGTTCTCGCCGCGCCTCAGCCACGCGGGCGCGATCTCCTCGACTTGCAGACCTCCGGTCGCCGGCGCTGCCGCCGGGGAGCCGCCGCGCGGCGCCGTGCCGTTGATCTGCCGGCTCACGCTCGACCAGTGCCCGCGGCCCTCCAGCTGGTAGACGAGGAACGCGCGCGCGAGCGCCCGTGGATCGGTGTCCACGTGGAGCGACAGCGATTGCTCGCCGCCCGTGCGCGTCACGGTGGCCCGCTCGGACGTCGCAGCGAACTGGTAAGCCCCGGCGAGCCGCCCCGCGAGCACGCGATCGGCGAGCTCCACCTCCGAGAGGCCGCGCGTGGGCGCGCCGGCGGTCCAGAACAGGATCTCCTGCGGCCCGCGCTCGCCCGAAGGGAGCCACTCGACGACGACGTGCTGGGCCGTGACCGCCATGGGAAGGCGCGTCCAGCGCTCGCCCGTGTCGTGGAGCGGCACGTCGACGAGGCCGGAGACGGCCTGAAGCTCTGCGCCGTCCTCCGCACGGACCGTGAGCGCGCCCTCGCTGCGCCCGTACAGCGAGAGCGCCTCGAGCGCGGTCGGCTGCGGAAACGAGACCCGGATCCGCACCTTCTCCCCGGTCTCGCTGCGAAGCCCCGTATCGCCGCGGCCGTCGAACAGGACCCACGGGTCCGCCCCCGGGCCGGCGCCATCGGCGCGAACGTCCGCTGGCAAGGCCACCATCGGGACCACGGCGAGGCCGCCGGGGCCGCCGGCGGGGTCTGCCGCGCTCGCGAGCACGGCGGCGTCCCCGGCGAGCGCTGCCGCGAGCTCGGCGCCGCCGCGAGCGCCGGTGAGCCGCGCGCGCAAGGGATCGCCTATCCGGCGCAACGTCAACGCTTGAGCCCACGCACCGAGGGGCGCGCTCACCACCATGAGCAAGAGAACGCAACCCGCGCACCGCCGCCAACCCCGTCTCATCCACCCGGACGTCATCGCTTGCCTCCGCGGGCGCGAAGGGAGCAAACGGCATCGTAAATAGCAATTACAAGCGATAACAGATGGGGCGGTCTCGCCACGAAAGGCGCCAAATTCGACCGGTTCCCAGCAGGATTTCAGCGCGTCCGAAGGCGCTGCGCCTCCGAGCCATCGAATTCGGACTACCGGATGCGAAGAAGTTCATTATCCTGTGACGCTCCAGCAACACTCCTTGGCTCGCCCTCTCGGCCGCCCTCTCGGCCGCCCGTGCGGCCGTGGGGGTGGCCGATCACGCCATTCACGGAGGTGACCTTGCGCAATCTCACGATCGGGGACCTGAAGCTCGCGCTGCGCGATCTCTTGACAGACAAGGCCGATGAGCTGCGCCTGTCGGCGACAGGCAAGCTGTATGAGCCGCGGCTCAGGGCGAAGCAGAAGGAGATCGACGCGATCCCCGACGCCGCGGGCACGCAGGCGCCGCTCGCCAGGGAGCTCGCCGAGGCGGACGCCCGGCACGACGGCCTCGGGGCGGCCGTCTTCTTCCTGTGCAAGGCCGTCGAGGCGCACCCCGCCTTGCCGGCGGCGCTCAAGGAAGCGGCGGCGACCGCGCAGCAGACGTTCGTCCCGAAGCTCGACGTGCTCCGCGCCCCGTACGCGGACGAGGCGTCGGCGGCGCTCGACAACCGGCCCGAGCTGACCCGGCTCAAGGCGGAGCTGAAGGCCGCCGCGACCCCCGGCGGAGGGACGCTGCACGACTGGGTGAAGGCGTTCGTCGCCGCCGGCGACGACATCGATGGCCTGCTGCGCAGGCGCGCCACGCTCCTCGCGACGGGCGAGAACGCCGCGGCCACCGGCCCGCTCCGCGGCGCCGCCGTCGGGCTGCTCGGGCGGTTCCGGGAGGCGCTCCGGGACGAGATCCAGGAAGAGGGCAGCAAGCTGCCGGCCGACCACGAGGCGCGGCTGTTCGCCTACGTCGACAAGCTCAACGCCGATCGCGAGCGGGCCCTGCGCGGGCGCGCGGCGCCCGAGCAGGCCCCGGCCACGCCCCCCGGCCCGCCGACGGTGCCCAGCGAGGTGGCGCCGGCCGCGCCGGCGGTGAGCGCCGATCCCGAGCTGTAGCCGGACCGCTCGCGGCGACATGCCGGGGGCGTGAGCGGCGAGGCACCCGCCCATGTCCGACATGCCCGGCGGCCTGCTCGGCGAGGCACCCGCCCATGTCGCGACATCCCGGGAGCCGTGGCGAAGCAGGCGCCCGCCCATGTCCGACCTGCCTGGGGGCCTCGCCGAGCAGGCACCCGCCCATGTCCGACATCCTCGGGCGCATCAACCAGCAGGCACTTCCCCATGTTCGACATACCGCCGGAAGGCCCAGCAGCGCCCGCGCCACCTCGCTCACCCCCCGCCAACAGCCGCGCGCGCAGCGCGTTCACAGATGTGCTGACGCGCACCGCTACGCTCACCACCAATGCCCGCTACATCTTGGCCGTCTACACCGAAGCCCTTCCGGTCTCCTTCAAGGAGCGCTCGAACTTCGACGTCAGGTCGACATGTCGACGCGCTGTCCACCGGAAGCCGACTTTGCTTTGATGACGGCCTTCATGTTCCGCCTCAGCACCGTTCGCGCCAAGCTCACCGTCCTCGTCGCGCTCTCCTCGCTCGCGACCCTCGCGGCCCTCCCCGTGTTGTCCTGGGTGATGCACCGGCAGCTCCTCGCGCAGATCAGCGAGCGCGTCCCGCAGGCGATCCGCAACTTCCGGCTGGAGCTCAGGCAGCAGCAGCGCGCCATCTCGGCGAGCTCACGCCAGGCGTCTCGTGCGCGCGAGCTGGTCGAGGGGCTCCGGCTGCGGAACGAGTCGGCCGTGGGGACGGCGCTCGAGGCCGTCATCGCCGCTCACCCCAACGTCTCCATCATCGCCTTCGATGAGCTCGGCAATCGGGTCGCGGCGAGGGGGCTCGATGCGCCGCCCCCGAGCACGGACGAGGTCCCCGGGCTCACCGAAGGCCTCTCGGGCCTCGCGGAGATGGATGACCTGCGGGACGTGCTCGTACACGGGTGCGATGGACAGCCAGGCTCGCCGCCTGCGTACATGATCGCCCAGCATGCGAGGAGCGACGCCGGATCGCTGCTCGCATGCATTCCCATCGATCACACCTACTTCGACGAGGTGGCGACGAAGCTCGGCGTGGATATCGCGCTCGTCGACCCGTCGGGCAAGAGGATCACGGGCACGGAGCGTTTCCCGACCGAGCTGCTCGAGGGCGCCGTCATCGGCGACGAGACCCACCCCACGATCGTCGAGGACGCGAGCTCGCTGTGGGCCCTCTCCCGCTTCGCGCCCCGATCGCTCCGGGGCAAGGCCGGCGATTTTTCGATCGTCATGGCGCTCGACGTGAGCGACGTCCGGAACATCGTGCGCCAGAACCTGATGTTCGCGGCCGGCGTGCTCACCCTCGCGGCGCTCTTCTCGCTCATCCTCGGCGCGCGCCTCGCGACCACGATGTCACGCGCGCTCTCCCGCGTGAACGTCGCCCTCAAGCACCTCGAGCAACAGCGGTATGTGCATGTGGAGGCGGTGAAGACCGGCGACGAGCTGGAGGATCTCGCGACCGGCTTCAACTCGATGGTGGACGGCCTGAAGGAGCGCGACAAGCTCCGCAGCACCTTCGGCAAGTACATGACCGAATCCGTGCTCGAGCACCTGCTCGCCGGCAAGGTGCAGCTCGGCGGCGAGACGCTCACCGTCTCTATCCTCTTCTGCGATATCCGGAGCTTCACGACCATCAGCGAGAGGATGAACGCCCATGAGCTCGTGGGGCTCCTCAACGAGTATTTCACCGAGATGGTGGCCATCATCCTCGACGAGGGCGGGGTCGTCGACAAGTACATCGGCGACGCGATCATGGCGGTGTTCGGCGCGCCCGTCCCCAGGCCGAACGACGCCGTGCGCGCCGTGCGCGCGGCCATCCGCATGCGCGCCGCGCTCGAGCGCTTCAACGAGCGACTGGCCAAACGGGGAATCCCGGCGCTGAAGACCGGTGTCGGGATCCACACCGGCGAGGTCGTCGCGGGCAACATCGGCAGTGAAGCGCGGATGGAATACACCGTCATCGGCGACGCCGTGAACCTCGCCTCGCGCCTGGAGAGCGCGACCAAGGAGCTCGGCGTGAGCGTGCTCCTCAGCGAGGACACGCACCTCCTCGTGAAGGACGTCTTCAACACACGTCCCGTCAGCGAGATCACGGTCAAAGGCCGAGTGCAGCCGGTGATGACCTACGCCGTGATGGACCGCTGACGAGCACAAAGGGGCGATAGCGCATCACCGTGCTCGGCGCGGCGGGGGCGCGCGCGCCGCGCTCACCCCCCCGCGAGCAACCGCGCGATCTCTCCGCGCTGCCGCCGCGCCGAGCGCGCCAGGGAGAGCTGCCCCGCCGCACGGTACAGGTTGTGCGCGACCCGCGTCGGGAAGCGCGACGGGTCCCAGCCGAAGTACCGGTCCTCGAACGCATCCCGGCAGAACCTCGCCGCGAGCTCCAGCGCGATCCGCTCCGCCGCGTCGACGAGCGCCTCCTGCTCCTCCGCCCCGAGCGGCCGCGCCTCGCGGTAGCCCGCCACGGCGGCGGCGAAGACCTCCAGATCGAAGCGCGTCTCGGTCGAGTCCTCCCCGACCGGGTTGCACCACGACCGCCACGCGTCGCCGAGCTCCACGTCGATCGACTGCAGCGCCAGCGTGTCGAGATCGAGCAGGCAGATCCCCTCCCCCGCCTCGGAGAAGCGCAGGTTCGAGATCTTGAGGTCGCCGTGGCAGTGCCGGACCGGCAGGTCGAGCCGCCCCCGCCACGTGCGAAACGCGTCGAGGATGGCGTCCGCCAGCCGCCGCCCCTCACCCCCGGTGGCCGCGCCGTCCAGCCGATCCATGTGGAGCGCCGTGTCGTGCGCGCCCACGCGGACGTGGCGGTACACGTGCTCGAGATCGTCCACCGCCCGGTGGAACCGGGCCGCGAGCTCCCCGGCGGCGCGCGCCAGCACAGGAGAGCCGACCCGGTGATGCGTGCGGCCAGGGACGAAGTCCATCACCCGCCATACCGCGCCCTCGGCATCGCGCGCGCACAAGGCGCCGTCGCCGGCGCGCAGCAACCGCGGCGTCGCGAGACCGCGGGCCGACAGGTGAGCCGTCACCGCCTCGATGTCGTCGTGGACCTCCGGGGCGAAGATGGGGCTCACCCGCTGGACCACGTACCGCGGAGGGTCGCCGGCCAGCCAGGTGCCGTTGATGAGGCCCTCGTCCTCGCAGCGGCGCACGGAGAGGCCGCGCAGCGGCGCCCACACGTCCGGGATCATCGGAACGGGAACCTAGCTGCGCTCCGTCTCGGGGGGCAAGGGATGCGGCGCCGGGACCGCCGCAACCTCGGGGGGCAAGGGAGGCGGCGCCGGGACCGCCGGGACCGCCGCGGCCCGCCGGCGCAGCATCCACTGCGCCCCGAGCCACGTGACGACGCCGGCGCCGAGGCCGAGCCAGGCGGAAGCCGAGGGCACGCCGGCGCGCTCCACCAGGAACGCCCCGCCGAGCAACGCGGCGCACAGGCCCACCGTGAGGGCCAGGTTGTCGACGGCCGAGAGCCGGCCGACGAAACGATCCGGCGAGAGCCGCTGGATCTCCGTGCTCGACAGCACCCAGTTCGCCCCGCTGCCCAGACCCCACACGAGCACGACCGCGAGCAGCGCCGCCGGGTGCCGGGTCACCGCGAACACAGCGATCGCTCCGAACGTCACCCAGACGGCTCCGGTCGCCGCGCGCTCGCCCCGCAGGCCGCGGCGGACCAGCGCGACGCCGACGAGCGGGCCGACCCCCGTGCCCGCGCCGCGCACGCACTGGAGGACGCCCAGCGTGAGCGCGCCCGTGCCGGCGAAGGGGAGCTGCGTCGCGACAAGGTTGAGCAAGAGGAGCGCCCCGCCGTTCGCCATGTGGACAGGCGTCTTCGCGAGCACCGCGTCGAGCAGCGGCGGCCGCTCCCACGCGTGCCGCCACGCGTGGACCATGTCGCGGCGCACCGACGCGAGCGCCGACAGCATGCCGCCCTCCGCCGGCCGCCCCTCCGCCACCATCGGGGGGAGCCCCCGGAGGAACAGCGCCGCCAGGCCGAACGACGCCGCGTCCAGGGCGAGCGCCGCCGCAGGGCCGAGCCCCGCGATCAGGCCGCCGAACGCCATCCCGACCGCGAACATGACGCTCCACGTCGCCGACGCGATCGCGTTCGCCTCGAGCAGCTCGTCCTCCTCGACCACATGGCGCAGCACCGCGCTCTGCGCCGGCAAGCGCAGCGCGCCCACCGACGCGCGCACGAAGACGAGGACCTGCACCCCGACCACGCTGCCCACCACCGCGGCCCCCAGCATCCCGACCGTGAGCGCGCCCTGCACCACGCTCGTCGCGACGAGCAGCCACCGCCGATCCAGCCGGTCCGCGAGCACCCCCGCCACCGGCGCGAACAGCGCGATCGGGAGGTGATGCCCCACCATCACCAGCGCGAGCGCCACGACCCCGCCCCCCTCGCCCCCCAGCGCGAGCAGGCTCACAGCGACGAAGCTCATCCAGTCGCCCAGCAGCGAGACGACCTCGCTCATCCAGACGCGACGGAACGCAGGACGGCGGCGGAGCAGGCCAGGACGGCGCTCCGGGCGCCTGCCGCTGTTCATCCAGGGCACACCATGGTAATCGCGCTCTGTCTCATGCGGATCTGCGCCATCATTCCCGCCTACCAGGCCGAGCGCAACGTGGGGGACGTCACACGGGAGGCGCTCCGGGTCCAGGGCCTGGCCGGCACCGTCATCGTGGTGGACGACGGATCGAGCGACAGGACGGCCGAGCGGGCACGCGCGGCCGGCGCCACGGTGCTGAGCCACCCGGAAAACCAGGGCAAGGGCGCCGCCCTGCGCACCGGGATGGAGTTCGCCCTCGCCGCAGGCTTCGACGTCGCGATCACGATCGACGCGGACGGACAGCACCCGCCGGAGGAGGCGCGGCGCCTCATCGAGGCCGACGCCGACCCCGAGGCGCTGGTGCTCGGCATCCGGGATCTCGTGGGCGCAGGCGCGCCGCGCGCGAACCAGATCTCGAACCGGATCTCGAACTTCTTCCTCTCCCTCTTCGCCGGCCGCCCCTTCGCGGACACCCAGTGCGGCCTGCGCCGCTACCCGCTCCGGACGACGCTGTCGCTCGGCGCCCGCGACGAGGGGTACGCCTTCGAGGCGGAGATCCTCCTGCGCGCGGTGGCCGCCGGCGTCCGCCTGGTCGAGGCGCCGATCCGGGTCATCTACCCGCCCGAGGGCGAGCGGCTCACCCACTTCGACAGCGTGCGCGATCCGGCGCGGATCATCCGCCGGGTGGTGGCGACGCTCGCGCTCACGCGCGGGCTCCGCCACGTGCCGGCCGCGCCGCTGCTGTCCCCCGACCCGGTCCGCCCGGCCGCGGCGAGCGCGCTCGCCGCGGAGCTCGACCCCCACCCGCGGCAGCCGGCGACGGCGCCTCCCTGATTTGCGGCCGTCGCGCCTCGCACGCCACCGCCGCAAGCTCCTCGCGGCCGCCGCGCTCCTCGCCGCGCCGGTCCTCGCGCACCTCGGCATCGCCGCCGCGACGCGGATCGAGCCGCCCCCGATCCGCGCGGCCGCCGGCGAGCCCGAGACAGGGCCGGGAGGGCTGCGCGTGCTCGGCCCGGCCTACGCGCGCCGCCGCGGGCGGATCCTCGAGGCGCGCCTCTCCGGGTCGCCGGAGGAGATCGGGCACCAGCACGGGCGGCTCTTCTACCCGGAGATGGTCCAGAACGAGGGGACCCTCTACGAGCAGTTCCACCGCTACGTGCCCGTCGCCCCGCTCCGGTGGCTCATCATGGACCTGTCGCGCCTCGAGTTCCGCGGCGTCGACGAGGGCATGACCGACGGCGTCCGGCGCGAGATCGCCGCGCAGGCCCGCGCCTTCTCGCCCGACCCGTTCGACGGCGTCCTCCCCACGTACCACCGCTTCGTCTTCCTCCAGTCGCTCTACGACATCGCGCTCTCGTTCGAGCACTCGCCGCTCCTCGGCTGCACGAGCTTCGCGCTCACCGGGACGGCGTCGGCGGGCGGGCACGCGGTGCTCGCCCGCAACTTCGACTTCGAGGCCGGGCCCGTCTTCGACGAGGGCAAGGCGGTGTTCCTCGTCCACGAGCAGGGGAAGATCCCGTACGCCTCGGTGTCCTGGCCCGGCCTGATCGGCGCGGTGACGGGGATGAACGCCGCGGGCCTCGCGCTCGTCGTCCACGGCGGGCGGGCCGGCGAGCCGCGGGCGGCAGGCGAGCCGGTCGTCCACACGATGCGCGAGGTGCTCGGCCGCGCGCGGAGCGTCGACGAGGCGCTCGCGATCCTCGAGGCGCGCGCGCCGATGGTCTCGCACCTCGTGATGCTGGTCGACGCGGGCGGCGAGGCGGCGATCGCCGAGCGGGCGCCCGGCGCGCCGCTGCACGCGCGCCGGGGCCGCGGCAAGGTCCCGCTCACCAACCACTTCGAGGGGCCGCTCGCGGGCGATCCGCGCAACCTCCGCATCCAGGCCGAGACCTCGACCCGCCCGCGGCGCGACCGCCTCGACGAGCGGCTCGCGGCGCTGCCCGAGGGCGCGACGATCGAGGCGGCGATCGACGTCCTGCGCGACCGGCGCGGGCGCGGCGGCGCGCCCCTGCCGCTCGGCGACCGGCGCGCGATCGACGCGCTCATCGCCACCCACGCCGTCGTCATGGACGCCACGGCGCGCGTCCTCTGGGTCAGCGAAGGCCCCCACCTCGCCGGCCGCTTCCTCCGCTTCGATCTCACCCGGCTGCTCGACCCCGCGTTCGACCCGGCGCTCGACACGGCCGAGCCCGACGCCATGCCCGAGGATCCGCTGCTCACGAGCGGCGACTACGCCGCCTGGGAGCGCGCCGGCTCCCCCCACGAAGGCGGGGAGCGCGGCAACGACAATCCTTAAATAAGCAACGACAATCCTTAAATAAACAGACGCAACTAAATAACCGCTCCGTCCCTCGCGCAAGCGCGGCGGCGCCGTCTCCATGCCGTGACGCGGACGTGGTGAGCGTGGCGAGCGAGCGCGACAGCCCCGCGCCCGGGATGCGCCTCATCCCACAGCGAGCACGAAAGCGCCGCGCCGCCGCGCCTACGAGGGCCCTCCCCGCAGCGCAGCAGCGACATACCCGGCGCGAAATCGCAAGTTTTCGGCGTGGTTTCGGGGCGCCCTCTCTTCCACGCCCGTACATCGGCGGTAGGGCACCTCTCGTCCGGCATAGCCCTACCGCAAGATTGCCTAGCGGCAGCTTCCGTCCGACAATCCGATTCGGGGCGCCAAGGTCGCGGCATCGGAGCGGCGACTGGGTCGACCAGACCATGACGGACATCAACCTGATCAACACCACCCTCGATCAACGGTACGTCATCCTCGGGCTGCTCGGGGAAGGCGGGATGGGGGCAGTCTACGAGGCACGGCACCTGGGCACCGGCCGCCGCGTCGCCGTCAAGGTGATCACGAGCAAGCTCGCGCAGGACGAGGCGGTGATGGCCCGCTTCGAGCGCGAGGCCAGGGCGGCCGGCGCGATCGACAGCGAGCACATCGCGAGCGTGCTCGACAGCGGCAGGGACCGCGCGACCGGCCTGCCCTTCCTCGTGATGGAGCTGCTCAACGGCGAGGACGTCGACCAGATGCTCCGGCGGCTCGGCCCCCTGCCGCCCGAGCTCGCGCTCTGCATCGTGGCCCAGGCGTGCATGGGCCTCATCAAGGCGCACGACGCGCGCGTCCTCCACCGCGACATCAAGCCCGCCAACCTGTTCCTGGCGCGGCGCGACGGGGGCGAGTACGCGGTCAAGCTGCTCGACTTCGGCGTCGCCAAGATCCAGGACGACACCTTCGAGCAGCAGAAGGAGCTCACGGCCACGAGCAACCTGATCGGCTCGCCCATCTACATGTCGCCCGAGCAGGCGCGCAACATGCGGGACGTCGACGGCCGGACCGACGTCTGGTCGCTCGGCATCGTCCTCTTCAAGATGCTCGCCGGGCGCACCCCCTACAGGAACTCGCGGGGGCTCGGCGAGCTCATCGTCGCGATCTGCTCGACCCCGGCGCCGCCCATCCAGTCGCTGGCGCCCTGGGTGCCCTACGAGGTCTCCGAGATCGTCCAGCGCGCGCTCCAGATCGACCGGAACCTGCGCTTCCAGAGCGCGGCGGAGATGCTCGACGAGTGCCGGATGCTCCTGCCGCACGGCATCTCGATCCACGAGAGCATGCTGCGGCCCCTCCCCGACTCGGTGCAGGCCGACATCCCGCCGCCCTCGCAGGGGCCGCCGAACCCCGACGCCCCGACGCGGCGCCCGCCCACGCCCGTGGGGACGCCCCGCAGCCGCACGCCGACGCCCGGGAGCACGTCCCGCAGCTGGCCGGACCCCGGCGACTTCTCGACGCGGCGCCCGCCCACGCCCGTGGGGACGCCCCGCAGCTGGCCCGAGCACGTCACGCACAGCGGGCAGCTCGGCCAGAGCGGCCATCACCACGCGACCCAGAGCGGCCACCACGCGACGCAGAGCGGCCACCACGCGACCCCGCACGGCCTCCTGATCCGCGGGTTCCCGGACGGCCCGCCGCCATCGAGGACGGTCTCGGGCACCTCCGTGCCCTTCCACAAGACGATCATCGTGGCGGGTGACCAGCCCACCGCCCACGTGCGCCCCCGCAGCAAGGCGGCCCCGCTCGTGGTGGCGGCGGCGCTGGTCGCGGCGACGGGCGCCGGCGTCGGCGCCTGGCTGGTGCAGAAGACGACGGCGTCCGCGTCCGCCCCGGCGACCGGCGGGACGCAGCCCGCGCCGGCGGCCGCCGCGGCGCCAGGCGCGGCCACCGCGGCGCCGGGCGCGACCGCCGCGGCGCCTGCCGAGCCGGCCGTGCAGATCGATCCGGAGCGGCTCGGGAGCTTCAACCCGCTGCCGGCGGTCATCACGTCCTCGAGCAACCCGCTCACGGACGAGAAGATCAACCTCGGTCGGATGCTCTACTACGAGACGCGGATCTCGAAGAACCACGACCTCTCGTGCAACTCGTGCCACCCGCTCGACCGCTACGGCGCGGACGGCGCCAAGGTGTCGATCGGGCACGCGCACCAGAGCGGCCGCCGCAACACGCCGAGCGTGTACAACTCCGCGGGGTTCTTCTCGCTCATGTGGGACGGGCGCTTCGACAACGTCGAGGCCCAGGCCAACGGGCCGATGATGAACCCGAGCGAGATGGCGATGACGCCGGTGCGGCTGGAGGCGACGCTGCGCTCCATCCCCGAGTACGTGAAGGCGTTCGGCAGGGCGTTCCCGAACGATCCGTGGCCCGTCAACGCCAACAACACCGCGAAGGCGCTCGGCGCGTTCGAGCGCAAGCTGATCACGCGCGGGCGGTGGGACCTGTTCCTGGAGGGGGAGCCCGAGGCGCTGAACAACGCGGAGAAGGAAGGGTTCAACACGTTCGTCGAGGTCGGCTGCGTGACGTGCCACTTCGGCCCGCACGTCGGGGCGACGATGTTCCAGAAGCTCGGCCTCGTGCGGTCGTGGCCCGACACGATGGACCGCGGCGTCTTCGAGATCACGAAGAAGCAGGCCGATTTCATGGTCTTCCGGGTGCCGACGCTCCGCAACGTGGCCATGACGGCGCCGTACTTCCACGACGGGTCCGTCTCGTCGCTGCAGGAGGCGGTGCGGCTCATGGGCAAGCACCAGCTCGGCAAGGACCTGTCCCATGCGCAGGTCGAGCAGATCGTGGTGTGGCTCAAGTCCCTGACGGGCGAGCTCCCGAAGGAGTACATCGCGAAGCCGGACCTGCCGGAGAGCGGGCCCAACACGCCGAAGCCCATTGCGGATTGAGCGCGGCCCGCTCGTCTGACATGACCATGTCAGACGACGAGGCGAGGATGCAGCGACGATCTTTCCTGAAGGGGCTCGCGGCGTGCGGCGGGGCGCTGTCGATCGGCAGCCACGCGCGCCGCGCGCGCGCGGACGAGGTGGGCGACGCGCTCGCCGAGATCACGCGGGCGCGCGCGTCGGTGAAGACGCTGGTCGCGCCGTTCACGCAGGAGCGGAGCATCGGCCTGCTGGCGACGGCGGTGAAGAGCGACGGCGAGATGACGCTGGTGCTGCCCGACCGGCTCCGGTGGGAGCTGAAGCCGCCGGACGCGATCACCTACTGGATCACGCCCGAGGGGTTCGGCTTCGCGACGCCGAAGGGCGCGGCGGGCGCGGGGCGGGGCGCGGCGGGGCGCTTCGGGGCGGTGCTGTCGGACCTCCTGGTGCTGCTCGGCGGCGACCTCGGGAAGCTGCGGGCGCGCTACGATCTGTCGATCCCGAGCCGCGCGGACGGGATCACGCTGGCGGCGCGGCCGCGGGCCGAGGAGGTCGCGAAGCACGTGCGCAGCCTCGAGATGACCTCGGGGCCGGAGCTGTGGTCGGTGCGGCGCGTGGTCATCGAGGAGCGGAACGGAGACCGGAGCGTCATCGCGTTCGGCAAGGTGGCGCGGGACGTGAGCGTGGATCCGGCGCGGATGAAGGCGCCGAAGCAGGGCTGAGCGGGCGCCGAGCTCGTGCCCGGCGGCGCGCGGGGCAGCGCCGGGCTTCCCGGGCCCCATAAGACGGGGGCCAAGCTCGTTCGGTCACGCTCAGGGCACGAAGCCCGCCCCCCTCCACCCCACCATCGGTCACCAACGTGAACGTTTACGTTTACGTTCACGTGAATGTTTACGTGAACGTGAACGTGAACGTGAACGTGAACGTGGTCGTTCACGGCCTACCGTTGACGACCACGACCACGACCACGACCACGACAACGACCACGACCACGACCACGACCACGTTCACGACCACGACCACGTAAACGTTCGGATGTAGGAGAACGCGGCGGGAAGCTCGGTTAATGCCTATGCTCGGTCCCCCCGGGACACGGAAGCAGAGAAGAGCCCGGGCGTCGCGGCGCTAGGTGAAGGTCAGCACTCGCACTCGTCCTCCCCTTCATAGGACTTGGCGACGAAGCTCATGTCGTACGGGTAGTTCGCCTCGGGCGGCCCATAGATGCGGAGCAGCAGATCGTTCGCCGAACCCGCACCCCCTCCATCGAGCCATACCCGTCCATGATCGCTCTCCTCACCCCCGAGGAGCTCCATCGTGGCAGCGCTGTAGACCTCCACGATCAACGTGTTCTCCGGGCCGGAGGGCGGAGTATACTGCTCACAACCCGCGCCGCACAGCTCTGCCCCGGAGGCCAGTACGCGAAGGCTCCAGTTGACCTCCTCGATCCCGAGAGAGGTGGTGTCGAGCAGGTACCAGTCCTCGTTGCCCTGGCAGAGGACGAAATCGATCTTCGAGAACCACGCGCTGGGACCAAGGCTGTCGTCGGTATGGTCATAGGCGAGCGGAGCCGCAGAGGCGGACGCGTCGTTCGCCTCGTAGGCGTCGTCTGCACAAACAGACGCTCCGCCGCCCCCGGTCGCGGCCCCGCCTACACCAGCCCCACCAACGCCGCTGCCGCCGCTGCCGCCGCTACCGCTGGTGGCGCCGCTACCGCCGCTACCGCCGCTACCGCCGCTGCCGCCGCTCCCGCTGATGGCGCTCCCGCTGATGCCGGTACCGCCGCTAGCGCTGGCACCGCTGCCGCTGGCATCGCTACCGCCACCTCCTTCGGCGCCTGAGCCCACGCCATTGTCCAGCCAGCGCGAGCAAGATGTCGTTCCAAACAAAGACGCGTAGAGCGCTGCGAACCCCATGAGACGAACCGAGCTACGAATGAGCGACATAAATAACTCCACTGGGCACAAATGAACAACGACCTCCAGGGCGAAACTTCGTCCTCGAGGCGCGAACATCGAGCGTTCGCACAAAGCAGGCTCAGAAGCGAATCATCAGCTCACATCATTTTTCATATTTCCTGACTCCCTCCTTTCTCATGGCGCCATCCCCGCCACGGCGTATCCTTGTCGGCGATGGATCCAATCGTCGCTCATCGCTCTCGAGATGGCCGCCGTCCTCATCGCCCTCCTTCGATGAACTCGCGCGCCGAGCGCGGCGCTCGCTTCCGGAGCATCCCGTGGGGCGCCGCGCTCGCCGCCGTCCTGGGGTGCCGTTCGTCGCCGCCTCCGCCGGCCCGTCAGGAGGTCATCGACATCCATGTGCACCTGACCGAGGCCAGCGCGGTGGCACCATTGCTCGCGCACATGGCCAAGCATCACGTCGATCGCGCCGTCATCCTGGCGAGCCCGGACCTGACCAGCGGACGCGGCGGCTCTGGCCTCTCCGGCTACCGCGCGGGCAACGAGCTCGTCCTCGACGCCGCAGCGGCTCACCGTGGAAAGCTCATTCCCTTTGTCACGCTGGACCTGGGGGACGCCGACATCCCGTACCTCGCCGAGCTGCGCCGCCGAGGCGCCTGTGGCGTGAAGCTTTATCAGGGGCACAACCTCTTCCACGAGCGCCCCCTCGACGACCCCGCGCACCAGGCGATGTGGCAGGCGCTCGCGGATCAGGCGCTTCCGGTTCTCCTTCATGCCAACACCGTCCGTTACAGGAGCGAGCTCGAGGCGGTCCTGCGCGCCTTCCCCGACCTGCAGCTCGTGTGCGCGCACCTCTGCGGCAGCCGCACCGACCTCGCGCGCATGGAGTCCCTGATGGAGGCGTTTCCGCGCCTCCTCGTCGATACGAGCCATGGCTCCGCCGGCCCGGCGACAGAGGGGTTCGCGAGCCTCGAGCGGGAGCGCGCCCAGCTCCTCAGGCTGTTCTCTCGCTGGCCCGAGCGCTTCCTGTTCGGGACCGACCTTGTGACCAGCGGGCTGGACCCGATGTCCATGGAGCTGTGGGACCTGCAGGTGGAGTCGAACATGGGTCTCTTGAAAGAGGACAAGTTTCGCTTCTTTCGTCAAACCGCCGATCATCAATCGGCCCGCACGATCGGCACCTATCAGGGCCTTCACCTGCCCCCCGAGCTCCTGGGCCCCGCCCTCGGACAGAACGCCGCGCGATGGCTCGGCGCCTGCCTGCGCTGAGGGCCACCTCGCGGATCGCCGCCCGCGGCTCAGGGGCCGAACTTCGCGAGGAAAATGGCCCGGGTGGACGCCGGAGCCGCCAGCGGGCCCGTGCCAAAGTCGATGGTGCCGAGGAACGGGCCGGCGGCGTACACGTGGCCGGTCGCGTCCATGGCCGTGGAATAGCCGTACTGTTGCCCCCTGCCGCCGGTGTGCTTCACCCAGCGGACCGTGCCCGCCGCATCGAGCTTCGCGACGAAGGCATCGCCATAGGTGCAGTCCATCAGGCCCGTGCCGAAGTCGACGTCGCCATACATCAAGCCGGTGATCGCGAGTTCGCCGTCCGCGGTCGCCGCGACGTCCAGCGCCGTCTGCGGCCCATACTGCCCGAGACGCCTGGCCCAGAAGAGCTCGCCTGCCGGGTTCAGCTTGGTCACGAAGGCGTTGCCGCCCCAGGTGACAGAGCCGGGCTCGAGAGGACCGTACCCTCCCTCGCTCACCAGCGGACCTGCGCCGAAATCCACGCTCCCGAGGAACGTCCCGCTGATGACGACGTTTCCAGCGCCGTCGACCGCGACGCCGTACGCCCTCTGGAGCGCCTCGTCGCCGAACCGCTTGCTCCAGACGTGCTCACCGGCGGCATCGAGCTTCGCCACGAAGATATCCTCGCTGCCCGCGGTGGTCAGCGGCCCGCCGCCGAGGTCGATCGCCTCGGCGAAATAGTCGCCGAAGCTGCCGGCGAGGACGACGCTGCCCGACGCGTCGAGAGCGACGTTGTGGATCTCCGTGTAGCCGAGCTGCTTATTCCAGAGGCAATTCCCCGTAGGGTCGAATTTCGCGATGAACGAGTCCATGTCACCGACGCTGGTCAGCGAGGCGCCGCAGACGCTGATCTGGCCCATGAACGTCCCTGCCACGACGACGTTCCCGGCTGCATCCATGGCGAGGCTGTCCGCCCATTGATCGCCGTCGACGCCGATTCGAGCCGACCAGACGTGTTCTCCGTCTGCCGTGAAGACAGCCACGAAGGCGTCGCCACCCGACTCCTGCCCCACGAGCAAACCACCGCCGAAGTCGACGCCGGTCCCGTAAACCACCCCCGTCGTGGCAATGAGCCCCGCCTGGTTGACCGCGACGTCATGCGGGTAGACGGAACCGGAGAATTCCTTGTGCCAGAGGTTCTCGCCTTCGTCGTCGAATTTCGCGAGGGCGAAGGCCAGAGCGCCCCCGGTCGAAAGCGGACCGGCGCCGAAGTCGACGCCATCGGCGACCGCCGTCGCGACGACGAGGTTGCTGGCTTCGTCCACGGCGATACGGCTGCCCACCCAGACTTGGGGTTGGCGTGGGTTCGCGGCGAAGTGCCGGCTCCACAGAGAATCACCGCTGCCGACGGCGCCGCCGGCGCCTGCGCCGCCGCTGCCGACGGCGCCGCCGCTACCGCCTGCGCCGCCGCTGCCGCCTGCGCCGCCGCTGCCGCCTGCGCCGCTGCCGCTGCCGCCTGCGCCGCCGCTGCCGCCTGCCCCACCCGCTCCCGTCGCGCCACCTCCGGCGCCATCATCGCGTATGGGATCGAGCGGGATCCTGTCGCATGCGGCGACAAGCGTCATGAGCACGGTGCATCCAGGTACGAGGAGCTGTTTCAAGGAGGCCTCTCCGATCTCGATTGAAGAAGTACGCGTGGCTTGCTCCTATGAATGGCCGCCTGTCGTGGCGGCGGCTCACCGCTGGACGACGATCCCGAGCGAGAACGACGCGAGCGGGCTGAACGTCGAGATCACCCGTCCTGCGGACCGGATGTCGACAGGCGGGATCGCCGCGCCGCCGAGCGCGCCCGCCGTGAGAACCACGGAGTCGACGAGCCGGAAACGCGCCTCGCCTCGCCCAACCACCAAGGCGGTGAAGGTGGACTCGTCGCTGTCGATATAAGGCGGTCTCGCATCGCCGGACGCGCTCACGTAACCGAGACCCACGCCGGGGGAGAGGACGAGTCCGAAGCGACGGCTCCTCTCGATGGGCGCGAGGGCGAGCTCGGCGCCGAAGAGCGAGCGGCGAAAGCGAACCTTGCCTTCCGACGCCTCGATCTCCGGACCGATGACCGGCAGGTCCGCCAGGAGCCCGACGCCGATCCGGGCCGAGGGCCAGATCCGGAGCGAGGCATCGAGCGCCAGCGAGGCGCCAGGCGCCTGCCATCCCACGGCGATCGCGACGCCGACCTCGACGAGCGGGACCCTGGACGCCGCAGGCACCGCGAACGGCGGCGAGGGCGGCGCCCAGGCGCGGAGCGGCGGGCTCCGCCACGCCTCACCGGGCAACGCGGCAGGTGGCGCGGCGGGAGAGGGCTGGACCGGAGCCGGCGCGACGGCCACAGGCTCTGGTCCGACGGCTCCGGCGGGGGCCCCGGCCGTCGACGCCGTCGACCGGAGCGCCCGCACCAGCTCCGCCGCGCGGAGCACCCGGGTGTCGAGCGGGCCGTCGGGCGCCACGCTCGCGACCAGGTCCGCGCGCCCGCTCGAGTCCGACCAGATCTCGATGGCCCCCTCCTCGCCTTCGGGGATGACGATGAGCAGCCCGCCGGAACCAGCCGCCACGGGGCCCGCCTGGACGTGTACCTGCAGGCCCGCCGCTTCGAGCTCCTGCGAGAGCCGGTACGCCAGCGCCCCGCGCGCGCCGGCGACGACCGTGATCGGCGGCGCCTCCTCGGCGGAGCACGGCGCTGCGAAGGCCGCGAACGCCAGCAAAGCGACGAGCGCGCAGCCGATCGAGCTCGCCACGGCGCGCGCTCCCGGCGAGCGCGGGCGGCGCCGGCGCGGCGGCCGCGACCTCCGCGGGAGGAGGCTCGATCCAGCGTGCAGGCTGCCGAACGGAACCCTCAATCGGCCCCATGGGCGAGCGTCGCCGCGAGCCCGGCGTGGGCGCCGTTCGGGTACGCCGCGAGGTAGCGCGCGGCGAGCTCGCGGGCGCGCGCGCGGAGCTGGAGGTTCCTCGCGCACTCTATCGAGCGGCCGAGCGCCTCCGGCGCGAGCGCGCCCCGCGGCCTCTCGGCGAGGTACACGGCGAACCAGCGCTCGGCCTCCGCCCAGGCGCCGCGCCCGTCGAACGCCATGCGACCGAGGTGGTACGCGGCCGCGGCCGCGGCGTCGCTCCCGGCAAACCGCTGCCGCGCCGCCTCGTAGAACCTGGCCGCGACGTCCGGCTTGCGCGAGAGGCGCGCCGCGGAGCCGAGATCGACGAGCTCCGCGCCGCCGGCGCGCCCGAGCACCGTGTCGATGCCCAGGAGCTCCACGTCCGCGAACGCCTCGCCGAGCTTGCCCGCGGCGAGGTGCGCGCGCCAGCGCTCGGCGGGAGCCTCGGCCAGAGGCTCGCCCGCGCGGGGCTGCGGCGCGCCAAGGGAGGGTGGCGCGGGGGCGGGCGCGGGAGCGGATGCGGCGGCGCTCGCGCCCGGGAGGAGCGCGGGAGGCTGCGCGGAGGGGATGGCCTCCGGATCAGGCGCCGGCGACGACGCCCGCGGCGCGACGGGTCGAGGAGCCGCGCACGCCAGCCGCGTCGCTTCGGGGGCGGCGAGGGCGCGCCCCGAGGGGTCGACGCATGGGCCCAGGATGCGCACGCGGCCGGTGATCATCGAGACCGTGAGCTCCTCGGCTTCCGTGTTCCACGTGATGTCGAACTCGGTGCCGATCACGTGGACCTCGAAAGGGCCCCCGGCCACCACCCACCGGGTGTCGTCGCGATGCACGACACGCACGCGCAGCGAGCCGCGCTCGAGGAGGACGCTCGCGCCCCGGGGGCCGACCTCGGTCACGCGGGCGCGCGTCCCGGGCGCGAGGTCCACGCGCGACCCGTCCGAGAAGTCGAGCCCGACCTGCGACGCGTCCGCCGCCACCCACCGGCCGACGGCCCCCGGCGCCCCCGCGACCCGGTAGGTCAACGGATCGCCCGGCCGGAACAGCACGAACCAGAGGACCGAAGCGGCGAAGCACGCCGCAGCGAACGCGACGCCGAGCCGCCGCGAGCGGGGAGCCGCCCTGGCGCTCAGCGAGAGCGCGGCCTCCTTGCGGTAAATCGCCTCGAGTCGATCCGTGGTCGACGGCCGCACCAGCCGCTCGAGCGCGGCATCCTGGTGCGCGGCGACCCGGCGCCCCACGGCCGCGACGTCTTTGGTCCTCAGGTCCATCGGTCGCCCTCCGCGAGCCAGGAAGAAAGAACTTCATCCTTCTTGCAGCGCTCGACGAACGCGAGCTCCGCGCGCTGGATCCGGCGCTTGACGGTGGCGAGCGACACCTTGCACGCAGCGGCCACCTCCGCGAGCTCCTGGCCCTCGACGATGCGCAGCGTGAAGGCCAGCCGATCGTCGGCGTCGAGCGTCTCCAGGGCGCGGTAGAAGGCGCGCACGCCCTGCCGGGCCTCCGGATCGGCGCTGGCCGCGACCTCCGGCAGCTCGTCGCTCGCGAAGAACGCGAGCCAGCGGTGCCTGCGCCTCTTGCGGAGCGCCTCGCGCGCGACGAACACGGTGACGCTGGTGATGAAGGGCTTCAGCGCCTCGGGCTCGCGCACGTCGTCGATGCGGGAGAACACCCGGGCGAACACGTCCTGGACCAGATCCTCCAGGCTCCGGACGTCGCCCAGGATGCGAAACAGCATCCGCTCGACGAGGCCCGCGTAGGTGTCGAGCAGGCGGCGCTCCGCCGCGGGGTTCCGAGCGTGCAGGCCGCGCAGCATGTCGGGTGAGGTGAGCTGCGCGCCGGCAGGGCGGTCCGGCGGGCGGGGCTTTCCAACGACGCGGAGGTGCACGGACATGGGGCAGCCTCTAAGATGGCCGGCCCCCGCCGCAACGGCTCAGGGCGGGCGTGCGGCGTCGCCCTGCGCCCCCGCCCGGCGAGCTGATGCGTGAGCGCTGGCGCGCGAGTACCCATTCGCCAGTTTGCGGCAGATCGAGCTCGGGATCTCTTCATGCGACCGGGCCCGTCGCCCGGCGTCGTTCTAAACAACAAATAACATTATTTAACAATCGCATCCCTGCGAGGCGATCATGGAGTGAGCGCGCGCCGCATATCACCGCGCCACAGGCTTCTTCCGCATCATCAGGGGACGGCATGCTCCGTCGATTGGTGGGCTAGACAGGGCTTCTTCTTCGTGTCATGACCTGCGCCCGTTGCTCGAGCGTTCCCCGTAACCCACGATCCTCTCGGGCTCGCAGCTGAGCGAGCGCCGAGCCCGGTGGATCACCTCGACCGTTGGCGCACCCTGCATCCCCCGCGAAGCCTTCGATGCGCTGCGGGAAGCATGCATCGATTCGATGGGTGAAACGCCTGGGCGCGCGCAGGTGGTCTTGCGTGCTTGAATCGAAAGGAACCGTTCGTGACACTTGGCATGACTTTTTCTGGGCATACGCCCGGCGCCGCACAGGATGATCTGTCTGGATCTCGGAGCGCCATAGCGTCACTTCCTGAGCTGCTCGCTCGCCGCGCGGAAGAGCTCGGCGACGCGCCCGCGTACGTGCATCTCCACGAAGGCGAGGAGGAGACGGCGGCGCTCTCGTTCGCCGCGCTCCACGCCCGTGCTCGAACGATCGCCGCCTTCCTCCGCGCGCGCTATCCGCCGAAGAGCCGCGTCATCCTGCTGTTCGGCCCTGGCCTCGAGTTCATCGAGGCGTTCTTCGGCTGTCTGCTGGCGGACATGGTGGCTGTTCCCACCTCGCTCCCGCGGCCGAATCGGGCGGAATCTCGGTTCGACGCCATCACGGCCGACTGTGCCCCTGCGTGCACGATCGTCGCGAGAGCCACGCCGCGGGAGCGGAGCGCGCCGACCTCGCGCTCCGGGCTCGCCGTTCACACGCTGGAGGAGTGCTCCTCGGGCGCCGACGCCGGACGCGCGGGCGGCGCGCGTGGCGTGGAGGACGCGCGCGCCGCGCGCGGCACGACAGACGACGTCGCGTACCTGCAATATACCTCCGGCTCGACCTCCAGCCCCAAGGGCGTGATGGTCAGCCATCGCAACGTGCTGCAGAACTGCCGCATGATCGCCGACGGGTTCGGGATCGAGCGCGGCGACACCTTCGTCAGCTGGCTGCCCCACTTCCACGATCTGGGGCTGATCCACGGGATCATGCTGCCGCTCTTCGTGGGCGGCAGATGCACCAGCATGCCTCCGGCGTCGTTCGTCTTCCGGCCCATGCGCTGGCTCGAGGCGCTGTCGCGCCACCGCGGCCACCACAGCGCGGCGCCGAACTTCGCCTTCGATCTCTGCGTGACGAGCTCGACCGCCGAGCAGCGCGCCAGGCTCGATCTCTCCACGTGGAGGACGGTGATCAACGGAGCCGAGCCCGTCCGCGCGGGGACCCTCGCGCGCTTCATCGCAGCCTTCGCGCCGAGCGGATTCCGGCCCGACGCGCTGCGACCCTCCTATGGCTTGGCCGAGGCGACGCTGGTGGTCAGCGCCTCGCCGAGGCGCCCGCCGCGCGTCGTCACGGTGAGCTCCACGGAGCTGCAACAGGGGCGGGCGCGCGCCAGCGCCGCCGCGGAGTCCGACGCACAGGAGCTCGTGAGCTGCGGACGGCCCCTGCCCGGCACGCGCGTCGCGATCGTCGATCCAACCAGCGGAGAGGCTGCGCCGGATCTGCAGGTAGGCGAGGTGTGGGTCGAGAGCAGCGCGGTGGTGAGCGGCTACTGGGAGAATCCGGAGGCGACGAGCGCGTCGTTCGGCGCGCGGCTGCGCGGGACAGGCGATCTGCGCTTCCTGCGGACCGGCGATCTCGGGTTCATGCAGGAGGGGGAGCTGTTCATCACAGGGCGGCTCAAGGACGTCATCATCGTCCGAGGACGCAATTACTATCCACAGGACATCGAGCTCGCGGTGAGCTCCGCGCACGAGGCCTTTGCGCCCGACGGGGGAGCGGCCTTCTCCGTGAGCCTCGAGGACGGGGTGAGCTTCCCTGTCGAAGAGCCGGAGGCGATCGTCGTCTGCCAGGAGATCAAGCGCGGGCAGCGCGGGCTCGATCTCGAGGCGCTCGCGCGCGCCGCTCGGGGCGCCGTGGCGCAGCAGTTCGGGCTGCCGGTGCACGCGGTGGTGCTCCTCCCCCCGCGCCGCCTCCTCAAGACCACGAGCGGGAAAGTGCAGCGGAGGGCGTGCAAGGCGGCTTTTCTGCGGGGTGAGCTGGAGCCCCTCGGCGTGTTCCACGGCGCGCCGGCGCGCGATGGAGCGCCCGGCGCAGCCGCGGCCCAGGACGGGGCCTCCGCGACGAGAGGCGCGCAGGCCGGCGGCTCGAGCTGTACAGCGCGCCTCGGGGCGCTCGTGGGAGACATCCTTCAGGTGGACGCCGCGCGGCTGCGATGGGACGTGCCGCTCGTCGAGGTCGGGCTCGAGTCGGTCAAGGCGATCCAGCTCGCAGAGCGCATCGCCGGGTTCAGCGGCAGGCAGATCGCGCCGGTGAGCTTGATCGAGGGAATGACGTTGAACGAGCTGTCGCGCCTGCTCGCCGAGCCGCCCTCGCCCGGCGGCCGCGAGGAGGAGGTCCCCGCCGTCAGCCCAGGTGACGACGACCCGGGAGCGCCCTTTCGCCAGACCGACGTTCAACGGGCGTATCTGGTCGGGCGCGAGAGCGCCTTCGACCTCGGGGGCGTCGGCTGTCACGGCTACATCGAGCGGGAGTGCGAGGGGCTGGATCTCGAGCGCTTCGAGCAAGCGTGGAATCGGGTCATCGCACGGCACGAGATGCTCAGGGCCGTGTTCACCGGAGACGGGCTCCAGCGGGTGCAGCGGACGGTGCCCCGCTTCGAGCCGAAGATATGGGATCTCCGCGCGATGACGCCGGCCGACGCCGGCCGGGCGCTCGATGACATCCGTCATCGGCTGTCCCACCGCGTGTTCGCGCCCATGGAATGGCCCCTGTTCGACGCCGGCGTGTCGCTCCTTCCAGACGGCCGGCGCCGCGTGCACATCAACCTGGATCTCCTCGCGCTCGACGCCTGGAGCTGCGGGATCGTCTCGCGCGATCTGGAGCGCTTCTACGAGCAGCCCGAGCTCGAGCTGCCGCCGCTCGGCGTGACCTTCCGGGACTGCATCGTGGATGCGGAGCGCCATCGACAGACGCCGGATCACGAGCGCTCGCTTGCGTTCTGGCGCGAGCGCGTGGCGAGCCTCCCCCCCGCGCCCGACCTGCCGCTCGCCAGGAAGCCTCGAGAGGTCACGCCGCCCCGGTTCGTGCGGCACAGGGGGCGCCTCGACCGGTCCGCGTGGGAATCGCTGAAGAGCCGGGCGAAGGCGAGCCGCCTCACGCCGTCGGCCGTTGTCCTCGCGGCGTTCGCCCAGGTGCTCGGGAAGTGGAGCGCCCGCCCGGAGTTCTCGCTCACGCTGACGTCGTTCGAGCGCCCGCGGCTGCACGAGGACGTCGCCGAGATCGTCGGCGATTTCACCACCGTGGTGCTCGTGGGCTTCGACGTGGGCGGGCGCAAAGCGGTCTCCGAGCTGGCGCGCGCCACGCAGGACCAGATCTGGAGGGCGATCGAGCACCGGCGCGCGGGGGCGATCCCGGCGCTCCGCCAGGCGCACGCGCCGAGCGTCCCCGTGGTGTTCACGAGCCTGCTCGGCCAGGGAGGGGCCGAGCCGCAGTCGCTGTTCTCCTGGCTCGGCCGGGAGGTCTTCATGGTCACCCAGACGCCGCAGGTGTGGCTCGATCATCAGGTGACCGAGGACCAGGGGGAGCTCGCGTTCTCCTGGGATGTCGTCGACGGGCTCTTCCCCGAGGGGATGGTCGGAGCGATGCTCGAGTCCTATCTGGATCTGCTCGCGCGGCTGGCGCGCGGCGACGAGGCGCTCCAGCAGGCGAGGGTCGCGCTCCCGATCGCGCAGCAGGAGGCGCGCGCCCGGATGAACCGGACGCAGCAAGCCGCGCCCGAGGAGCTGCTCCACGCGGCGTTCCTCCGGAGCGCGGCGGCCCGCGGCGGGTCGCCCGCGGTGATCGCGCCCGGGGGGAGCATCACCTACGGTGAGCTCGACCGGCAGAGCAACGCCCTCGGCCGCGCCTTGCGGGCCCGCGGCGCGCGCCCCAACACCCTCGTCGCCATCGCCTGCGAGAAGGGCATGACGCAGGCGCTCGGGGCGCTCGGCGTCCTCAAGTCCGGGGCGGCCTACCTTCCCGTCGATCCGGCGTGGCCCCGGGAGCGGCTCTGGGGGATCTTGGCGCAGGGCGAGGCGCAGATCGTCCTCACCCAGGCGCGGTTCGCGGAGCCGGCCCGGTGGCCCGCGGGGACGATCGTCGTGCCCCTCGACGCGCCGGGCGGGCCGTCAGAGGACGAGTCGCCCCTCGAGGCCGTTCAGCGGCCCGACGATCTGGCCTACGTCATCTTCACCTCGGGCTCGACGGGGACGCCGAAGGGCGTGGCGATCGATCACCGCGGCGCCGTGAACACCCTCGCGGACGTGAACGCGCGCCTCGGCGTGAACGCGTCCGATCGTGTCCTGTCGCTCTCGTCGCTCGCCTTCGATCTGTCGGTCTACGACCTCTTCGGCCTGTGGGCAGCGGGGGGCGCGGTGGTGCTGCCCGAGCCGGCGCGGCTGCGCGATCCCGGCCACTGGGAGGAGCTGATGTCCCGGCACGGCGTGACGTTGTGGAACACCGTCCCGGCGCTCATGCAGATGCTCGTCGAGCACCGGGCGGAGCGCCCGGGCGCCCCCGCGCCCCTGCGCGCCGTGCTCCTCAGCGGGGACTGGATCCCCGTGACCCTGCCCGATCGCATCCGCGAGGCGTTCCCGGGCGCGTCGGTGCTGAGCCTCGGCGGGGCGACGGAGGCGTCGATCTGGTCCATCGCCTATCCGATCACCCGCGTGGATCCGAGCTGGAAGAGCATCCCTTACGGCAAGCCGCTCGCGAACCAGCGGTTTTACGTGCTCGACGGGGCGATGGAGCCGTGTCCCGACGGGGTGCCCGGGCGCCTCTACATCGGCGGCGTGGGCCTCGCGCGCGGCTACTGGCGGGACGAGGAGCGGACGCGCGAGCGCTTCGTGACACACCCGGAGACCGGAGAGCGGCTGTACTGGACCGGCGACCTGGGACGCTGTCTGCCGGACGGGAACATCGAGTTCCTGGGACGCGAAGACTTCCAGGTGAAGATTCAAGGGCACAGGATCGAGCTCGAGGAGATCGAGGCCGCGCTGCTCCAGCACCCCGACGTGGCGAGCGCCGCTGTCTCGGTGGGGAGCACGGCGAGCGGTGGAAAGCGGCTCATCGCCCATGTCGTTCCGGCCCCGGGCAGGGCGCTCGAGGCGCCCGCGCTGCGGGCGTTCATCGCCTCGAAGCTCCCGGACTACATGGTGCCGGGCGCCTTCGTGGAGACGTCCCGCCTCCCCCTCACCAGCAACGGCAAGGTCGATCGCAGCGCCCTTCCGGATCCAGCGAGCGAGTCCGGCGTGGAAGCGCCGCCGCGGGGCACCGCGGACCCGGAGGTCCCCTTGCTGCAGGATCCGATCGCGAGGCTGAAGTTCAAGCTGAGCAAGCCGGCGCAGCGCGATGATCTCTCCGGGGCCGCCATCCCCCTCATCGCCCGCGCGCGCACGGACGAGGATCTCTCGGCGTTCGCGCGGCGGCGCAGCTATCGCCAGTTCCGGAGCGAGCCCATCACCTTCGAACGCCTGGCGCGCTTCCTGAGGCAGCTGTCTCCGGTGAGGTTGCCAGGTTATCCGCTCGCCAAGCAGCTCTACGCCTCGGCGGGCAACCTGTATCCGGTGCACGTGTATCTGTATGTGAAGCCGGATCGGATCGAGCGGGTCCCCGGCGGCACGTACTACTTCCACCCCGAGCGGGAGCAGCTGGTCACGATCCAGCCCGGCGCGCACATCGACCGGTCGGTCCACGGGGGCCCCAACGGGCAGGCGTTCGACAGCTCGGCGTTCAGCGTGTACCTGGTGGCGGATCTCGGCGCCATCGAGCCGGTGTACGGCAGCCGGGCGCGGGATCTGTGCCTCATGGAGGCCGGCGTCATCGCCCACCTGCTCGAGTCGACGGCGCCCGATCACCAGATCGGCCTCTGCCAGACGGGCGGACTCGACTTCGCGCAGGTCGCCCACCTCTTCCAGGTCGGCCCGCGCCACGAATACCTCCACGGCCTCGTCGGTGGGGCCATCTCGGACTCGGACACCACCCTCGAGGCCCTGGCCCGCGAGTCGGCGGCGCTGGCGGCCATGGTCGACGCCGCGACGCGCGCCGCGTCGCCGCAGGGCGCCACCCTGGCGAGGCCGGAGCGGCCGCGTGATGGGCTCGCGCGAGCGCTCTCGTCGTACGTCGCAGAGCGCTGGACGGAGGAGCCCGTCAGGGTGGTCGTCGTCGACAGGCTCCCTGGCTCGGCGGAGGGCGCGCAGCGGTCGGTCCCGGAGGGCGCACAGCGGTCAGTCCCGGAGGACGCGCCGCCGCGCGCGGAGCGAGCCAGGGCGAGGCCCGCCTTGGTGGCGAGCGACGGGCTGGAGAGCGCCATCGCCCGCATCTGGGCCGAGGTGCTGAGACGCCCGCGCGTCGGTCACGACGACAACTTCTTCGACCTCGGGGGCGATTCGCTCCTGCTCGTCAGCATGGCGCGCAGCCTCCGCGAGCGCTTCGACCGCGATGTTCCGCTGGTGCACCTGTTCGAGCATCCAACGGTGTCGCAGCAGGCGGCCTACCTGAGGACGCTCGGGGTGAACGCGCCCTTCTCGACGAGAGGCGAGGATGCCGCGGCGGTCGGGGCCGCGCCGCGCGCGGCGGAGGGCGGCCGGTTCGACGCCATCGCAGCGCGCGCCCAGCGGCAGCGCGAGCGAGGCCTGGAGCGGCGCGCGCTCGCGCCGTCCACGCCGTCCACGCCGTCCACGCCGTCCACGCCGTCCACGCCGGAGCAGGCCTCGCGCCAGGGCAAGCCGGAGGAGTGAGCGATGCAGGACCTCAACGATCTGCGCGACGCCATCGCGATCGTCGGGCTGAGCGGGCGGTTCCCGCAGGCGAACGATCCGGAGGCGTTCTGGAGGAACCTGCGCGATGGCAGGGAGTCCATCGCCCGCTTCACGGAAGAGGAGCTGATCGCCGCCGGGGTCCCTCGCGCCCAGGTGAGGGATCCGGGCTACGTCAAGGCGCGACCCAGCCTCGACAGGCCGGAGTGGTTCGACGCCGACTTCTTCGGATACAGCGAGCGGGAGGCGCAGTGGATCGATCCGCAGCAGCGGCTGTTCCTCGAGTGCGCGTACGAGGCGCTCGAGGACGCAGGTTACGACGCCGAGCGGTTCCCCGGCTGGATAGGCGTCTTCGCCGGCGCCAAGATGAACTCGTATCTCCTCGCGCATCGCCGCGCGCTGCTCCAGAAGTTCGAGTCCTCCGAGGCGATGCAGCTCCTGATCGCGAGCGACAAGGACTATCTGACGACGCGCGTCGCGTACAAACTCAACCTCAAGGGCCCGAGCATCAGCGTCCAGACGGCCTGCTCCACCGGGCTCGCGGCGGTCCATCAAGCATGCCAGAGCCTGCGCGCCGTCGAGTGCGACATGGCGATCGCGGGCGCGGCGTCGGTGATGTTCCCGGAGCGGCGCGGGTACTTCTACGAGAAGGGCGGGCCCACGTCTCCCGATGGCCACTGCCGTCCTTTCGACGCCGACGCCGCGGGGACCGTGTTCGGCGACGCGGTCGGGGTCGTCGTGCTGAGGCGGCTCGAGGACGCGATAGAGCAAGGCGATTTCATCCACGCGATCGTCCTCGGGTCCGCGACGAACAACGACGGCTCCGCCAAGGTCGGGTACACCGCCCCGAGCGTCGACGGGCAAGCCTCGGTGATCGTGATGGCGCACGAGGTGGCCGGCGTCCGAGCGGACACCATCGATTATGTCGAGGCGCACGGGACCGGCACGTCGCTGGGCGACCCCATCGAGGTCCGCGCCCTGGAGCAGGCCTTCCGGCGCGCCGCCGTCCCGCTCCGCCGGTGCGCCCTCGGATCGGTGAAAGGGAACGTGGGCCACTCGAACACGGCGGCCGGCATCGTCGGGCTCATCAAGACGGTGCTGGCGCTCCGGCACGCGCAGATCCCGGCCACGCTCCACTACCGGCGGCCCAACGCGGAGATCGACTTTGGCAGCTCCCCTTTTTATGTGAACACGGAGCTCCGCGCCTGGCCGAGGGACAGCGGCCCTCGGCGAGCCGGCGTGAGCTCGTTCGGGATCGGGGGGGCGAACGTGCACGCGGTCCTCCAGGAAGGGCCGGCCTATCACCCGACCCCCGGCGGAGAGAGCGAGATCCTGGCGCTGTCGGCCCGGAGCGAGGCGGCCCTGGCAGCGATGCGATCGCGCCTCGCGGAGCACCTCGAGGGGCACCCGGAGATCTCCTTGCGCGACGCGGCGTTCACGCTGCTCGAGGGGAGGCGGAGGTTCTCGCACCGTGATTTCGTCGTCGCGTCGTCGTCGCCCGACGCCGTCGCGCGGCTGCGCGCGCCCAGACCGGGGCGAGGGGCGCGGACGGGCGCCGCCGGCGTGGTGATGCTGTTCACCGGACAGGGGAGCCAGCACCCCGGAATGGGCCGGCCGCTGTACGAGGAGCACGCCGTCTTCCGGGAGACCCTGGACGAGTGCGCCGAGCGGCTCCGCCCGCTCCTTGGCCGCGATCTGAGAGCGCTGCTGTTCAACGGTCCGGCCGAGGAGCTCCGGGAGACGGAGATCGCTCAGCCGGCGTTGTTCGCCGTCGAGTACGCCGCGGCGCGGCTGCTCGAGGAGTCGTGGGGCGTGCGCGCCGAGGCGCTCCTCGGGCACAGCGTCGGCGAGCTCGTGGCGGCCTGCGTCGCGGGGGTGTTCTCGCTCGAGGACGGGCTCCGGGCGGTCGCGGTGCGCGCGAGGTTGATGCAGTCGCTGCCGCGCGGGGCGATGCTCGCGGTGCCGCTGTCCGAGGGGGCGGCGCTCGAGAGCCTGCCACAAGCGCTGTCGCTCGCCGCGGTGAACGGGCCCGAGCTGTGCGTCGTCTCCGGCCCCGAGGCGGCCATCGCGAGGTACGAGGCGCAGCTCGGCGCGCGCGGGATCAAGGGACGCCGGCTCCAGACCTCCCACGCCTTCCACTCCGCCGCGACCGAGCCGATCCTGGACGAGTTCCGCAGGGTCATGGCGGGGATCACGCTGCGGGAGCCCCGGATTCCCCTCCTCTCCAACGTCACCGGCGGGTGGATGACGGGCTCGATGGCGCGGAGCGCCCAGTACTGGGCTGACCACCTGCGGCGCGCGGTCCGCTTCGGCGACGGCGTCAAGGCGGCGCTCGAGGGCGAGGGACCGCATCTGTTCGTGGAGGTCGGGCCCGGCTCGACGCTGTGCTCGCTCGTGCGCGCGGGGCTCGGGGGGAACGCGGAGAGCGCGGCCGTTCCGCTGATGCCCGGGCCGGGCGACGCCGGGAAGGGCCGGCGCGTGCTGCTCGAGGCGGCCGGCGAGCTGTGGGCGCGCGGCGCCGACCTGCGCTGGCAGGCGGTATTCCCGGACGCCCGGGCGCGCCGCGTCCCGTTGCCGACCTACCCCTTCGAGCGGAGGCGCCACGCGGTCGAGGACGGCCTGCCAGAGCCGTCCGCGAGCGCGACGGAGACCGCGGCTCCCGAGGGCGCGGAGGGCACCGGAGGAGCGCGGCTGTTCCGGCTCCGCTGGTCTCGTCTCCACGAGGCCGCCCCGGTATCCCAGCCAGCGAACGAGGCGCCGTGGCTGCTCCTCACCGACGCAGACGAGGGCGCGGGCGCGCTCGAGGCGCACATCCGCGGCTCGGGCGCTCGCGTGATCACCGCCCGCCCCGGGCCGGCGTTCGCTGCGTCGGGCGACCTCGGTTTCGTCCTGCGCCCTGACAGCGAGGAGGATCTCCGGGCGCTATTCTCGACCCTCGACGGGCAAGGCGTCTTTCCCCGACGCATCGTCCACCTGTGGAGCGCGCTGGGGAGGCCGGGCGAGGACGCTGAAGAACTCCTGCGGAGGGGCTTGCTCAGCGTGTGCGCCGTCTCGCGGAGCCTCGGCGCCGCGCCGCCAGGGGCGGGGATCGAGCTCGCGATCGTGACCGGGGGAGCCCACGCGATCGCCGGCGAGACGACCCCTTCGCCGGACCATGCCGCGCTCGTCGGCCTCTGCCGCAGCCTGGGCAACGAGCTCGCCGGCGTCCGCTGTCGCGCCGTCGATGTGATCCCGCCGCGGGACGGGGAGACCACCACGTCGTGGGCACGGGCCGTCTTCCGGGAGCTCGCGGGCGAGCCGGAGCACGACCTCGTGCTGCTGCGCGCGCAGCAGCGCTGGGTGCCCGCGTTCCAGGCGATCCCTCCATCGCCGGCCGCGGAAGCGTCGCGCCTGCGGCGCGGGGGCGTCTACCTGATCACGGGCGCCTTCGGCGGGATCGGGCTGCGCCTTGCCGAGCACCTCGCGCGCGCCTGGTCGGCGAAGCTCGTGCTGATGGGGAGGACGCCGCTCCCGCCGCGATCGGAGTGGCCGAGCTACCGGGAGCGCGACGGGGCGCTGGCCGCGACCGCCGAGATCCTCGAGGCGCTCGGGCGGATGGAGGCGCAGGGCGCAGAGCTCGTCGTCGCCGCCGGGGACGTGGCCGAGCCGCAGGACGTGGCGCGCGTTTTCGCCGAGGCGAGGGCCCGCTTCGGGCGCGTCGACGGGATCTTCCACGGCGCCGGGGTTCCGGGCGCCGGTCCGCTCCAGACACGGACGAACGAGGAGATCTGCCGGGTGCTGTCGCCGAAGACCACCGGGACACGGAACCTCGCCGACCAGCTCGGGCAGGAGCGAGAGCAGCCGTTCCTCGTGCTGTTCTCATCGACGTTCTCCCATCTCGGGGCGATTGGACAGGCGGATTACGCCGCCGCGAACGCGTACCTCGACGCCTTCGCCGGGGCGCACCAGAGCGCGACCGGCAACCCGAGCTTCGCCGTCGCCTGGGACGGCTGGGAGCAGATCGGGATGGCGGCGCGGGCCGGGATCACCCCGCCAGGGCCCTTGCCGCCTGGGCCTAGGTCGAGCCTCCGGGGCCGCCACCCGCTGATCGACCGGGTCGACGGCGCGGCGACCGGGCCGCGGGTGTTCCACAAGCGGTTCAGCCTGGCGCGCGACTGGCCTGTCGCGGAGCACCGGACGCAGCGCGCCGGGCTGGTCTCCGGCACGACCCTGATCGAGATGGCGCGGGCCGCGGCCACGCTCGCGGGGATGGGCGCCGTCGAGCTGCACGAGGTCCGCTTCCATGCGCCCTGCCGCGTGGAGGACGGGGCGCCGCAGGACGTCTGTCTCGAGAGCGAGCGGAGCGGGGCGCGGGCCGAATTCTCGATCTTCGCACCGGGCCCCGCCGGGACCAGGGAGCGGCTCGCGTCAGGCACCTGGATACCCGCGCTCGACGAGACGCGCGAGCACGCGCCGGTCGAGTCGATCCGGCGGCGCTGCCGCCCTGCGGCCGCGCGGCAGCTCTTCGAGGCCGTCAACGCGAGCGGCTTGCTCCGGTGGGGACCTCGCTGGGACTGCATCGAATCGCTCCATGTCGGGGAGGACGAGGCGCTCGCCGAGCTCCGTCTTCGCCCGGAGTTCGCGGAGGACCTGTCCGTGTACGGTCTGCATCCGGCGCTGCTCGACGTGGCCACCTCGGTGACCGCCGTGCTCGACCCTCGAGGGATCTACCTCCCCGCGGGGTACGGCCGCGTGGCCTGCCTGGCGCCGACTCCAGCGCGGCTGTTCAGCCATGTTCGCCTGCGCCGGGAGGAGACCGAGCCTGGCCGTGTTCTCTCCGCGGACGTCACCCTGCTCGACGAGCAGGGGCGGGTCATCGCCGACGTCACCCGCTTTGTCCTCCAGCGCGTCCACGGCGGCGCCGGAGCCGCCCTCACCACGCCGTCGCACAGGATGTCGCGCGGCATCGACCCGGAGGACGGGATGAAGGCCATCGAGCAGATCCTCGCGCTCACCGGGCCCGAGCAGATCGTGGTCTCGCCGCGCGACTTCCCGGCCCTCGCCGAGCAGCAGCGCCGCGCCCGGCGGGAGCCCTCCGCGAGCCCGCGGCGACCCCTCGGCGACGACGAGCGGCCTCGCGACGAGATAGAGCGCGTGGTGTGCTCGCAGTGGGAGGAGCTGCTCGGCCGGCGGCCGATCGGCATCCACGACGAGTTCTTCAGCCTCGGCGGCCACTCGCTCCTGGCGATCCAGATCCTCTCGCGGATCAAGGACGCGTTCGACGTCGATCTGCCGAAGCAGGACATGTTCGAGGGGGCGACCGTCGCCCGGCTCGCCGAGAAGATCACGAGCGCGCTCGCCGAGCGCCTCGCGGTGCTCGAGTCGATGACAGACGCGGACGCGCCCGGCGAGCCGTCCTGAGCCGTGAACGCGCCGGAACCTGGGAGAGGAGCGTCGAGGTGAGCGAGCTAGAGCAGCGGATCAAAGGCCTGTCGTCCCAGGAGCTCAAGGCGCTCGTCGCGAAGCTGAAGGGACAACGTCCGTCCGGAGGCGGCGCGGCGGCGGGGCCGCAGCGGACCGGGACGCGGTCGAGGTTCCCCCTGTCGTTCGCGCAGCAGCGGCTCTGGTTCCTGTACCGGTACGCGCCGGACAGCCCTGCATACAACCTCCACGGGGCCGCGCGGCTCCGGGGCTCGCTCGACGCGGCCGCGCTCGAGCGGGCGATCTCGCTGCTCGTGGAGCGGCACGAGATCTTGCGGACGCGCTTCGGCGAGGACGCCGAGGAGGCCTACCAGGAGGTGCTACCGCCGTCCGGCGTCGCCGTGGCGGTCACGGATCTCTCCACGATGGATCCGGCGGCCCGCGAGCGCGAGCTCGCCCTCCGGTGCGCAGAGATCGCCCATGCGCCCTTCGTCCTGGAGCGAGGCGACCTCCTCCGGACAGCCCTCTTTCGCCTGACCGCAGAGGAGCACGTCCTGCTCATGGCGACTCACCATATCGCCAGCGACCACTGGAGCTGGGGCGTGCTGCTCCGGGACCTCGGCGCGCTCTACAATGAGCTGGCGGCGGGCCGCGCCCCGCGGCTGACCGAGCTGCCCGTCCGGTATGGCGATCACGCCGTCTGGCAGCGGAGCCAGTGGAGCCAGGAGCGCCTTCAACGAGCGCTCGCGTACTGGAAGGAGCGGCTGCGCGGCGCGCCGGCGCTCCTCGAGCTTCCGCTGGACCGGCCGCGCCCGGCCTCGCAGGCCCACCGGGGGGCGAAGGCGTCGCTCACGCTGTCACCCCGGCTCTCCGCGGCGGTGAAGGCGCTGTGCCAGCGGGAGGGAGTCACCCTCTTCATGGCGCTCCTCGCCGCGTACCAGATCCTCCTCTGTCGCGTCACGCAGAAGCTCGACGTCGTCGTCGGGTCGCCCGTCGCCGGGCGGACGCGGCGAGAGATCGAGCCGCTCGCCGGGATGTTCGTCAACAACATCGCGCTCCGCGCCGACCTCTCGGACAACCCCAGCTTCGTCGAGCTGCTCCGCCGCACGAAGCGCGGCGCGCTCGACGCCTTCGCGCACGACGATCTGCCGTTCGAGCTGCTCGTGGAGGCGCTGCAGCCCGAGCGGAGCACGTCCCACGCGGCGCTGTTCCAGACCCTGTTCATCCTGCAGACCGCGGCGGCCGATCTGCCGGCCTTCACGGGGCTCACGCTCGAGCCGGTCGAGGTGCCGGTGACGACGTCGAAGTTCGACTGGACCGTCGAGGCCTGGGACCGCCCGCAGGGCCTCCGGCTCGATCTGGAGTACGACACCGACCTGTTCCGCGGCGACACGGCGGAGCGGATGCTCAGGAGCTATGAAGCGCTCCTGCGCGCGGCGGCCGCGCGCCCCGACACGCGCGTGCTCCACCTGCCGGTCGTGCACGAGGCCGACGCGCTGCACCTCGAGCAATGGAACCGGACAGAGCGACCTTTTCCCGAGGAGCTCTGCGTCCACGAGCTCTTCGAGCGGCAGGCGCAGCGCCATCCCGAGCGCGTCGCGCTCTCGTTCGGTGAGGGCGAGATCACCTACGGAGAGCTCGACCGCGCCTCGGCCCGCCTCGCGCGCCGGCTGCGCGCGATGGGCGTCGGCCCCGACGTCCCGGTGGCGATCTGCATGGAGCGATCGATCGATCTCGTCATCGGGTTGCTCGCGATCCTGAGATCGGGCGGCGCCTACGTGCCCCTGGATCCCGCGCTGCCGGGCGAGCGCATCGCCTATATCCTGCGCGACGTCGGGGCCGCCGTCCTGCTCACGCAGCGCGCGCTGCGGCTCCCGCTCGCCGGCGAGCCGCAGCGGACGGCGTTCTTCGAGGATCTCACCGCGGACTCCGGCCTGGCCGAGGAGCCGCTCGCGGCGCCGCCCTGCAGCCGGAACCTCGCCTACATCATCTATACATCGGGCTCGACCGGGCACCCCAAAGGCGTGCAGGTCGAGCACCGCAGCGTCGTGAATTTCCTTGAGGCGATGCGGGAAAGCCCCGGCCTCGACGCCGGCGACGTGCTGCTGTCGGTGACCACGGCGTCCTTCGATATCTCCGTCCTGGAGCTGTTTTTGCCGCTGAGCGTCGGCGGAAGGACGGTCCTCGTGTCCGCCGCCGAAGCGCGGGACGGCGCCGCGCTCCTGCGCGCGCTGGAGAGCTCGGGAGCGACGGTCATGCAGGCGACGCCGAGCACGTGGCGCCTCCTGCTCGCGGCGGGGTGGACGGCCAGCCCGCGCCTCCGCGCGCTGGCAGGCGGGGAGGCGCTGCCGCCGGAGCTCGCCCGGGAGATCAGCGCGCGCGCTGGCTGCCTCTGGAACCTGTATGGCCCGACGGAGACGACCGTGTGGTCCGCCGCGGCGCGCGTCGACGATCCGGACAGGATCACCCTGGGATCCCCGATCGCCAACACGCGCATCTACCTCCTGGACGAGCGGCGCGAGCGGCTCCCGATCGGCGTGGCCGGGGAGCTGTACATCGGCGGAGCGGGCCTGGCCCGCGGGTATCACGGCCGGCCTGACCTGACCCGGGAGCGGTTCGTGGAAGACCCGTTCTCGCCGGCGCCGGGCGCGCGGATGTACCGCACCGGCGACCTGGCGCGGATCACGCACGACGGGCGGATCGAGTTCCTCGGCCGGATCGATCATCAGGTGAAGATCCGCGGCTTCCGCGTCGAGCTCGGCGAGATCGAGGCGACCGTGGCGCGCCACCCCGGCGTCAGGGAGTGCGTCTGCGCGGCGCACCGGGACGCGGTGGGCGAGGCGGTGCTCGTGACCTATTACGTGCCCGCGGCGGGGCCTGTGAGCCCCGAGGCGCTCAGGGCGCACGCGCGCGCGTTCTTGCCCGAAGCCATGCTCCCGGCGCGCTTCGTCGAGCTGCCCCGGCTGCCGCAGACGCCGAACGGCAAGATCGACCGCAAGGCGCTCCCGGGCCTGGACGCGCTGGAGCGCGCGCCGGCGCGCGATCGGCAGGAGCCGGCGACCGAGATGGAGAGGCTCGTGGCCGCTGTCTGGGAAGAGCTCCTCGGGCGCGCGCCGGGCAGGACCGACCATTTCTTCGAGCTCGGGGGCCATTCGCTGCTCGCGATGCGCGCCGTCTCCCGCATCCGCGAGCGCGCCGGCGCCGAGGTGCCGCTCCGGTGGCTGTTCGACACGCCGGCGCTCGCCGATCTGGCTCAACGGATCGAGCAGCTCGCGCGCCCGTCGGTGCGTCCGGCGCTGCGCCGGCGCGACCCGGGCGGGGTGATCCCGCTGTCCTACGCGCAGACGCGGCTCTGGTTTTTGGACCGGCTGGCGCCCGGGACAGGGGCCTACAACGTCGGAGGTGCGGCCGAGATCGCGGGGCCCCTGTGCGTGCGCTCCCTGGAGCGCGCGATCCACGCCGTCATCGAGCGGCACGAGGCCCTCCGCACCGTGTTCCGCGTCGTGGACGGGGCTCCCGTCCAGATCGTCCAGCCGTCAGCGCAGCTCGACTTCGAGGAGATCGATCACCGGGCGCTCGCTCGGGACGCGCGCGAGGCGACGGCGCTCGCGCGGCTGCGGCGGATGGCCGGGCGCCCGTTCGACCTCGCCACGGGCCCCCTCGTGCGGGCCGAGCTCGCGCAGATCGACGACGAGCGGTACCTGTTCGCGTTCGCGATGCACCACATCGTGACGGACGGCTGGTCGCACGAGATCTTCGTGCGCGAGCTCGCCGCCGCCTATGGAGCGATCTCGGCGGGCGAGCGCCCGCGCTGGGAGCCGCTCCCGATCCAGCACGGCGACCACGCGGTCCACGAGCGGCAGCGCTGGGACGAGGCGGCGCGGGGCGAGGAGATCGCCTTCTGGAAGGCCGAGCTCGCGGGGGCCAGTCAAACGCTCGATCTCCCGACGGATCACCCTCGCCCTGCGGAGAAGCGGTATCAGGGGGCGCGGCACCACGTCCGCTTCTCGCGAGCGCTGACCGAGGCCGTCGAGGAGCTCGGCCGCGCGCGCGGCGCGACGCCGTTCATGGTCCTGATGGCCGGGTTCCTCGGGCTGCTCCACCGGCTCAGCGGGCAGGCGGACCTCCTCGTCGGGACGCCGATCGCGGGGCGTGATCACCGCGAGCTCGAGGACGTCATCGGGTGCTTCGTGAACACCCTTGTCTTCCGCGGCGACCTCGGGGACGACCCGCCCTTCAGCGCGCTCCTCGCGCGGGTGCGCGGCACGGCGGTGCGCGTGTTCGCGCACGCCGACATCCCCTTCGAGCGGCTCGTCAACGCCGTTCGACCGGAGCGAGACCTCGGCCGGACTCCGCTGTTCCAGGTGATGTTCGCCTTCCAGCCCAAGGTGCCCGCGCCGGTCGCGCTGGGGCGGGCGCGGGTGACGCCGATCGACCTCGATCCGGGGACGTCGCAGTACGACATCACCCTGTCGATGCAGCACGACGGAGCGACCCTGAGCGGCCATATCGAGTACGACACGGCGCTGTTCGGCGAGGCGACGATCGCGCGCCACGCCGAGCTCCTCCAGCGCCTCCTCGCCGAGGCGGCGCGTGAGCCCGACAAGAGGGTCTCGGCGCTCCTCCGCGGCGAGGCGCTCGGACCCGCGACAGCGGCGGCCGCGCGCCGGGCGCTCTCGGCGCCCGCTCTCCCGTTCGTGCGGAGCGACCTCGCGGGGCAGCCTCCTCGGCTCGTCCGCCACGCCCGGCGCGTCGACGCCGGGCTCGTCCGCGGGCTCGAGGCGCGCGCTGCGCTCCTCGGCGCGGCCCCGGGCGCGGCCGTCGCCGCCGCCTTCGCGCAGGCGGTCGCCGCGTGGAGCACGTCGCCGCTGGCCGTCGTGGTCGGCGCGCCGGGCGAGCCGGCGAACGGAATGCTGTCCGTCTCCATCGGCGCCGGGAGTGGGCAGATCGAGGTGAGCCGCGGCGGCGAGGCGCCATTCGTCGACCTCGTCCGGGCCTTCGACGAGGCCATCGCGCTCGCCGCGCCCGGAACACGAGCGCCGGACGAAGCCGTGCGTCACCCCGGCGCGACGGCCGTCAGGCTGCACGTCGCTGGGCCCTTCCGACCCGAGGGAGGAGGACCAGGCACGCAGGCTCCCTGCATCGAGCACGAGATCCAGCAGGACCAGGGTGGCTTCATGCTGAGCTTCGGCGCCGCCGACGATCTGTTCCCTGAAGGCCTCGCGGCGGATCTCCTGGAGGCCTACGAGGCGCTCCTGAGCCGTCTCTCCCGGGACGGTGCGCCCTGGACCAGCGCGGCGGCCATCGAGCTCCCGGAGCGGCAGCGCGCTGTCCGCGCCGGCGTCAACAGCACCACCCGTGAGGTCTCGAGCGATCTCCTGCACAGCGGGTTCATGCGGCAAGCGGCGCTGCAGCCCGCTGCGCCGGCGGTCATCAGCCCCGAGAGGACGCTCACCTACGGAGAGCTCGATCGGAGGAGCAGCGCGCTCGCCCGGCGCCTTCGCGCGCTCGGAGCCCGGCCGAACGCGCTCGTCGCGGTGGCCGCGGCGAAGGGGTGGGCGCAGATCGTCGCGATTTTGGCGGCCCTCAAATCGGGGGCGGCGTACCTGCCCGTCGATCCGGAGTGGCCCATCGAGCGCATCCGCTCGGTCCTGGATCAGGGACAGGTGGAGATCGTCCTCACGCAGGAGCGCCTGGCCTCCTCGCTGGCCTGGCCCGACGCCCTGCGCCTGATCGCGGTCGACGACGACGGCGCGTCCGCGCCGGAGGACGACAGCCCGGTCGCGGCGGTCCAGGGGCCGGACGATCTCGCCTATGTGCTGTTCACGTCGGGCTCGACGGGGAAGCCCAAGGGCGTGGCGCTCGATCACCGCGGCCCGCTGAACACGATCCTCGAGATCAACGAGCGCTTCCAGGTCTCTGCCTCCGATCGCGCCCTCGCGCTCTCCGCCGTTCACTTCGATCTCTCGGTGTACGACGTGTTCGGTCTGCTCGGCGCGGGAGGCGCCCTGGTCCTCCCCTCGCCCGAGGCGGCGCGGGATCCGGCGCACTGGCGGCAGCTCATCGAGACCCACCGGGTCACCGTCTGGAACTCGGTGCCTGCGCTGATGCAGATGTTCGTCGAGCACCTCGGCGGCGGTCCTCTGGCGTGCCCCTCGCTGCGCTGGGTCATCCTGAGCGGCGACTGGATCCCCGTGCCCCTGCCCGATCAGATCCGCCGCGCTTGCCCGGGGGCGCGGGTCATCGGGGCAGGAGGGCCGACGGAGACGTCGATCTGGTCGATCTTCTATCCCGTCGGAGAGGTGGACTCGACCTGGCAAAGCATCCCTTACGGCAAGCCCCTCCCAAACCAGCGTGTCCACGTGCTCGACGAGCGCATGCGGCCGTGTCCCGACTGGGTCGTCGGCCGCATGTACGTCGGTGGGATCTGCCTCGCCCGCGGCTACTACCGGGATCCTGCGCAGACCGCGGAGCGCTTCCTCGAGCACCCGGAGACGGGCGAGCAGCTCTACTGGACAGGCGATCTCGGGCGATTCCTTCCGGACGGGAACATCGAGTTCATCGGACGGGAAGACTTCCAGGTGAAGATCCAGGGAAACCGCATCGAGCTCGGGGAGATCGAGGCCGCGCTGGCGCAGCACCCCGACGTCAAGCAAGCGGTGGTGTGCGTGGAGTCGACCCCGAGCGGGGCCAGGCGCCTCGTCGCCTGCTACGTGGCGGAGCGGGGCGCCGCGCTCGAGCCTCGCGTCCTGGAGGAGGCCGTCGCCGCGAGGCTGCCGCAGTACATGGTGCCCGGCGCGTGGATCGCGCTGGAGCGCCTGCCGCTGACGGCCAACGGCAAGGTCGATCGGAGGGCGCTCCTCGAGCTCGCCGCGCAGCGCCACGAGGGGGCCATCGCGGCTTACCGGGCGCCGTCGTCGGAGGCAGAGCGCCGGATGGCCGCGCTCTGGGCCGGCGTCCTCAAGCTGGATCGGGTGGGCGTGGACGACAATTTCTTCGCGCTCGGAGGGGATTCGCTCCTTGGCATTGCGCTGGTCGAGCGGGCGCGGGAGGCGGGGCTCAATGTCACGCCGAGGCAGCTCTTCCAGCACCAGACGATCGCGCGCCTTTCGGCCGCTTGCGCCTCCCCGGACCGCCCGGCGGTGGACGTGGAACCAGAGAATGGGGAGCGGCCGCTCACCGTCCTCCAGCGCTGGTATCTGGAGGAGGCCCGCGAGCGCACCCGCCCGGCGCGCTGGAACGTGAACCTGCTGCTGGAGGCCGTGGCGCCGCTCGATCTCGACAGGCTCGCGCGCGCTTCGCTGATCCTCGCAAACCGCCACGAGGCGCTCCGCGCGCGCTTCGAGCGCGCCCCGAGCGGCGTTCGCCAGGTGATCGACGTGCCGTGGACCGAGGCGCCGTTCGCCTGCGTGGATCTGTCCAGGGTCCCGGAGGATCGGCGCCGGGCCGAGCTCGAGCGGCATTGCGATCGCATGCAGGACGAGGTCGAGCTCGAGCGCGGGCGGCTGTTCCGGATCGTGTTTTTCCGGTGGGACGAGGAGGGGCGAGGCCGGTTGTGGCTCAACGCGCACCACCTCGTCGTCGACTGGATGTCGATGATGATCGCCGCGCTCGATCTGCAATCCATCTACGATCAGCTCGCGACGACGGCCACGCCCCGCCTGCCGCCCACGGGCGTTTCGTCCGGCCGCTGGACGCGCGCGCTGGAGCGGTGGGTGAGCGATGAGATCCTGCCGAACGAACGCGCCTACTGGCTCTCGCTGCCCTGGGACGAGATCGATCTCCTCCCGGCGGACCATCCGGCGACGCGTCATCTCTATACCGTGGAGTCGGTCCGCGATCACTGGGCGTCGCTGCCAGAGCAGGAGTCCCAGGTCATCTTGCGGGACCTGCCGGCGCGCTTCGGGGTGAGCACGGAGCACGCGCTCATCGCCGCGGTCCTCCGCGGCGTGACCGCCTGGACGGGCCGCGATTGGCAGGACATCATGGTCCTCAACTCGGGGCGTGATCTGATGCCCCATCACCCGGAGCTCGACGCGTCGCGCACGGTGGGCTGGCTGAGCGCCGAGCGGGTGCTCGTGCTCCGGCGCCCGAGCCAGCAAGAGCCCCTCGCGGCGCTGCTCGAGGCGAGCCGGCAGATCGATCGCATCCCGAACGGGGGCCATGGCTACAACCTCCTCAAGTACCTGGGAGGCGACGCCCGGCTCAGCGCGGAGCTCGGACGGCTCCGGAAGCGACCGGGGATCCTGTTCAATTACCAGGGGCGCATCGAGCCGCCTGCGCCGGGCTCGATCCTCCGCGTGGCGAGTGAGTCCACAGGCTACGACGAGGCGGCGACGAACCTGCGGTTCAACCTGTTCGAGTGCCACGTCCTCGTCCGCGGAGGGGCCCTGACGTTCCGGTGGCGCTACAGCGCGAACGTGCACGCGCCAGCGACCGCGCAGCGGGTCGCCGGCGCCGTCATCGACGATCTGCGTGCGATCGCGCGCGCGTGCGGGTGAGCGGAGCCCGCGCCCGTGCGCGCGGCGGCGCGAGGGATGGATGGACACACCACGTTTGGATGAGCCCATATGAAGACGTACGCAATCCAGTTGCCGGATCAGAGGGTCGTTCACGATCGCGTCCCCGACATGGCGAAGACGCTGCATCTCCAGGTGCAGGGCTACTTCAGGCCTCGCGTGCAGAGCCTCCTGGCCAGCGGAGAGGTGACCGTGATCGACGTCGGCGCGAACATCGGCCTCTTCGCGCTCGAGGTGCTGAAGCGCACCGGCGGACGGGCGCGGATCCACTGCTTCGAGCCGATCCCCGAGACCTACGAGCTCCTCCGGATGAACCTGAGATCGTCCGGATCGGAGCGCGTGCGCCTGCACCGCGCGGGTCTGGGCCGGACCGCGGGCACCGCGACGTTCCACTACGCGCCACGCCAGGGCGCCATCTCGAGCATGTACGACATGATGGCGAGCGACGACAAAGAAGCCACGCTCGCAGCCATCTACGACGAACGGATCCGGGAGAAGCACCACGCGGATCTGCCGGCAACCATGAAGCACCTCCCGCGCGCGGTGAACTCGCTGCTCATTGACTGTCACGGCTGGTGGATGAGGCGCGGCATGAGGCGCGTGGAATGCGAGCTCGCGACGCTGTCCGAGCTCATCGAACGGGAGCAGATCGGGCAGATCGACCTGCTCAAGATCGACGTCGAGAAGGCCGAGATCGACGTGCTGGAAGGCATTCGCCCCGGCGACTGGAGGAGGATCCGGGCGGTCGTCCTCGAGCTGCACGACTTCGGCGGGAGAGGCGAGCGCGTCCGGCGGATGCTGCGCGATCACGGGTTCGAGGTGGAGACCGACCAGATCTGCCCCGAGGACGTGATCGTCACCATGGCGGGATACCGGTAGAATGCGGGGGAGCGCCGGCCGCGGGGCGCTCGGCGGCTCCCCCCCTCCTCCGCCGTCAATGGCCGGTGGCAGGCAGCAGTCGCACCACGCGCTGCGACCAGAGCTCGATCAGCTCGGCGATCACCGCCTCCCGATCCTCCACGCCGTCGAGCAGCTCCCGAAGCCGCTTCCGTCCGTCGGCCCGCCACAGGACATCGAACGTCTCGGCGGAGACCGGGGTCCGGGCATCATTGTAGGTCGTGACCATCGCGCGCTCGACCTCGTAGCCGCCCGGCGTGGGCCCTCGCAGCGAGAGCAGCTTCACGAAGGTCGGAAACGAGGGGACGAGCTCCGCATAGGCCGACAGCGGCGCGGGCTCCTTGTGGACGAGGTGGTCGCCGACGATGAGCTTGTCGAGCCGCGTCGTCAGAAAACAGGTCACGCAATCGTCGACCGAATCGACGATCGGCTCGGCGTTGTTGTTGAACGAGGTGTTGAGCACCACCGGCACGCCGGTGAGGTCGCCGAAGGCCCGGATGAGCTGCCAGAAGCGCGGGTTCGTGCGCCTGGAGACCGTCTGGACCCGCGCGGTCCCGTCCACGTGCGTGACGGCGCCGAGCTGCTGTCGCTTCTGTTCGTGGACGGGCACGGTGAAGATCATGAAGGGCATGGCCTCCGCGCCGCCGAGATCGAAATAGTCGCGCGCGTCCTCCTCCGTCACCGCGGGCGCGAAGGGCCGGAACTCCTCGCGCTTCTTCACCATGGCGTTGATGAGGTCCTTGTTCGCCGCCGGCCTGGGATCCGCCAGGATGCTGCGGTTGCCGAGCGCGCGGGGGCCGAACTCGGACCGCCCCTGGGCCCACCCGATCACGCTGCCCGCCGCGAGCAGCTCGGCGGCGGCCTTCGGCGCATCGGCGAGCTCCTCGACACGGATGAAATCGCGCCACGCGTCGAGCGCTCTCCGGACCTCCCCCCGCTCGCCGATGTGCCTTCCCCAGTACAGATGGCTTATCGCGGGCGGCCGCCGCGCCGGGGCCTTTCGCGAGTGCACGGCCATGGCGGCGCCGAGCGCGCAGCCGGCGTCGTGCGCGGCCGGCTGGACGAACACCCGCTCGAACAGCCCGGAGCGGAGGATCTTCCCGTTCAAGGTGCAGTTGTGCGCGACGCCGCCCGCGAAGCAGAGGCTCACCTGCCGGGTCTCGCGCTGGAAGTACCGCAGGCAATGGAAGACGATGGTCTCGAGCGCCTCCTGGAGCGAGGCGGCGATGTCCTTGTGGTCCTGCGTGATCGGCTCCCGCGGCGCGCGCGGCCGGATCGCGCCGTGGAGGTCGACGATCTTGTCGAAGTCGATGGCCCATGCGCCCTCCGGGAGCAGCGTGAACATCGCCTGGAACAGCGCCCGGTACCTGCTCGGATCGCCGTACGGGGCGAGCCCCATGACCTTGTACTCGTCGAACAGCGAGAACCCGAGGAACCGTATCACCTGGACGTAGAAATTGCCCAGCGAGTCCCGCTCCGGGATGTCTCTCAGCGAGTGAAGCGCTCCGCCGGAGCCGACGGAGACGGAGCCCGACTCGCCGTCGCCACAGCCGTCGAGCGTCAGGACGAGGCTGCTCTCGTACCCCGAGCCGATCAGGGCGCTCATCGCGTGGGCCGTGTGATGCTTGACGAACTGGATGCGCTCGGGCCTCACGTCGACGCCGAACTCGGCGAGCACGAGGCGCCTCATGACGTCGTTCGCCGTACGCAGCTCGGGGTCTGCGGAGAAGAGCCCGCGCTTCACCTGGGCGTCGCACCAGCCTTCGCTGATGTAAAAGCAGAGGTAGTCGACCTCGTCGACGCGGAGCCCCCGGCCCTCCAGGCAGAAGCGGGCCGCCTGGAAGGGGGCCTTGTTCGAGTGCTTGAGGCGGTTCAGCCGCTCCTGCTCGATCGCCGCGACGACCTCTCCGTCCTCGAGGAGGACGGCGGCGCCGTCATGCGACGTCGCCGCATTGAATGCTGGTCTCGGATAACCGATATGGTCCGGCTCGTGGCCTCCGCTGATTCCAAGGATTCGCATGAATGGAGGGTAGCTTTCGAATGCGATAAGTAAAGCTCGCTCACCGGCAAATCGACGCGCTGACGGGGCGTTCAATGCGAGATTCAAGCGGCGCGATCGACGCGCCGAACGGGGCTGCTTTCATTTTGTAGAAAGCAATCTGTATGACGAGGTCGCAGGCTGGCGTCGACGTCGCCGAACCACGATTGTTCGACGTTCGGTCGTTTCGATTCGGCTATCTTCGGGCTGCTCGCCGCGGGTCAGAGCTGAATCACTGCGACGCCGGGTCCGCGCTCATGCTTTGACCGGCGCCTCGGGATCCGCTCACGCGCCGGCCGCCGCCGCGGCCTCGATCAGCGCTGGCTCCAGCGCATCCGCTCGGTGGCCGAGGCCTCTCGCGCTGGAGGGCTCGTGCGCCCGCCAGAGATCCATCATCCGGCGATACGCCCCGCCGCGGCGGAGGAGCGCCGCGGGCGGGCCCTGCTCGACGACGCGCCCGCCCTCGATGACGACGACGCGGTCGGCGCGCAGGGTGGTGGAGAGCCGGTGCGCGATGAGCAGCGTGGTGCGGCCCCGCGAGAGCCCCTCGATGGCCCGCTGCACCGCGGTCTCGCTCTCGATATCGAGGCTGCTCGTGGGCTCGTCGAGGATCACGACCGACGGGTCCTTGAGCAGCGTGCGCGCGATCGCGAGGCGCTGCCGCTCCCCGCCGGAGAGCGCCACGCCGCCGCGGCCGACGAGGGTCTGATACCCGAGGGGGAGCCGCTCGATGAACTCCTCGGCGCAGGCGGCGCTCACCGCGGCGCGGAGCGCCTCGTTCGTCGCGTCGGGCGAGCCATACCGGAGGTTCGCCTCGATGGTGTCCTCGAAGAGGAACGGCTCCTGCGTGACGATGCCGAGCTTCCGCCGGAGCGCGCGCTGCGACAGCGCCCGGAGGTCGAGCCCGTCGATGCGGATCGTCCCGGAGGTCGGATCGTGCAGCCGCAGGAGCAGATCGGCGAGCGTGCTCTTCCCGGCGCCGCTCGGGCCCACGACCGCCACGAACTCGCCGGCGCGGATCGAGAGCGAGACCCCGTCGATGACCGCACGCCCGGCGGCGTGCTGGTAGCGGAAGCTCACCTGGTCGAGCTCGAGGTCGCCGCGGATGTGCTCCGGGCTCACGGCGCGCTCCGGATCGGCGACCGCGACCTCGGCGTCGAGCACGCCGAAGATCGCCGCCAGGCCGACCTCGGCGCGGCGCGCCGTCTCGTAGACGCCGAGGAGCGTCTGCGCGGGGCCATAGAGGCCGCCGACATAGCCGAGGAACGCGACAAGCGTGCCCACGCCGAGCTCCCCGCGGAGGACGAGGAGGCCCCCCACGCCGAGCAGCGCCACACGGCCGATGTTGACGCAGACGCTCCGGCCCGCGGAGAGCCGCGTCTGGAGACGGATGCTCTGGAGCACCTCGCCCTGCGCCTCCTCGACGGAACGGATGAACCGGGCGTGCTCGTCCGCCTCGCGCGCGAACGCCTTGACCGTCTTGATGCCCGAGAGCACCTGCTGAAAGCGGTTGTAGATCCCGCACCAGCGGTCGAGCACCTCGCGCTCGCGCTCCACGAGGCGCGCTGTCGTCGCCCTGCCGAAGAGGAGCGGAGGCACGATGAACCCGACCGCGACCAGCGCGAGCAGCGGGCTCAGCCGGAGCATGATCCCGAGCGAGACCACGAGGTAGACGAGCGCCGGGAAGAGCTGGAACGCGACCGAAGCAAGGCAGTCCATGAGCGACGTGATGCCGCGATCGACCCGCGTCATCGTCTCTCCGACGCCCCTCTCCTGATGGTACGAGAGGGGCAGCGCGTGCAGCCGCGCGGTGGTCTCGTCGAGCAGGTCGCGGTTGATGCGGAGCCGCACCCGCCACACGGCGAACGCCCCCAGGCCCTCCGCGATCTGCCGGAGGACGACGAGCGCGCACAGGGCGAGCGTCAGGCAGGCGAGGGCCCGGGCGCTCTGCTCCCCGGGCGCGGCCGGCCCGCTCCCGGAGCCAAAGACACCAGCGCTCGCCGAGATCTGGTCGAAGATCGCGCGGTGCGCGAGCGGCTCGAGCGCGGGCAGGCCGCCCGAGACGAGCGTGAGCGCGAGGCACACGGAAAGTCTCGCGCGATGGGGAGATAAGTAATTCAGACTCCGGCGCAGGTCACGAATCAGGGATCGCTTCACGGCCAATGCTCATTCGCGCCTCATCGCAGCGCAGGAGAAGGCGCCAGGCGCGGCCGGATACGAGCAGGGGATAGCCCTAGGCGCAACGGTCTTCTCTGCGCGATCGAATGGAATCATCGGTGCCCCAGGAACCTGCGGAGCCGAGGGATCCTGGGAGTCTGGGTCACGCGCCGGCGCGGGCCGCGGCCGCGATGACCCGCGCGCTCGCGCCGGCGGCGCCCGGCGACATGGCGCCGCCGGGGGCCCGCCGCGCGATCGCGCGGGGTCAGCGCGCCGGCGAGACGTTTACCACGCTCGCCGGATCCGTCACTGCGCCCGGCCCGAAGTGGAACTCGAGCGGCTCGTTGTCGAGCCATTGCGGAAGGAGGTTGTTGTAGAACGCGCTCTCGCGGTGGAGGTCCGACCCGCCGGGGAGCCCGAAGCGCATCTTCGGGCCCGCTGGATCCGCGTCGATGACCAGGCGGATCGACGGCCCGTTGGCGAAGGCGAAGCTGGGCTTTCCGCCGTCCGGCGGGAGCGCGCGCGATCTCGGGTTGGCGACGTTGACGGTGAAGAGCCCGCCCGGCGCGGCATAAGGCCCGTCGTTGTACACGGCGAGGTTGAAGTTATCGAAGATGCTGCGGAGCGTGAGCGTGTGGAAGCGGCCCCAGCGCCAGTCGTCCGCCGGGCCGATGACCGCGAGCGAGGCGGCCGCCTTCGCGAGCGCCCGGAGCACGATGTCGTCCTGCGTCTCCGCCACGTCGTCGGTGGTCACGTCGTCCCAGAGCAGAGGGCCCGAGCTCAGGCGCGCCGGATCGCGCAGCGCGCGCGCCACGACGGTCAGCCCGAACCCGGGCTCATCGAGGCCCGCCGCCGCCGCCTCGTCGCCCAGCGCCTCGCTCACGATCGCATAGAACGTCGCGTGGAACGCCGTGCAGCCGATCGACTCGGCGGCGAGCGTCGCGTCGTCCACCTTGCCCGCGTCCACCGGATCGTGCCCGTCGAGCCCTGTCGGACACGTGTGGTCCCAGGCGGCGAGCGCGTCGACGACGGCCTGCTCCTCGTCCGTCAACGTCGCCAGCTCCGCCGCCGAGAGCACGGCAGGCACGACGAAGCTGCCATAGAGCGAGTACGTGTCGCCTTGCATCACCGTCATGGTGTCGGGCGAATGCGCGTCGCCGCCTGCGTCGAGCAGATCGAGGATCCGCTGCTCGCGCGTCCCGTCGGCCTTGCCCCACGCCTGGAGCGCGCCTTGCCCGTCGTTCGTGGGATCGCCGTCGGCGGTCGCGCCCGTCATGTCGCCGTTCGCCGTCGCGATCGCGGCCCGAGGCGGGTTGAGGAGCTGCGGCAGCTCGGCGAACGGGATCGGGTCGCCCCACTCGGCGCTTCCGTCACCCGGGAGCGGCAGCCACGCGGGCACCTCGGGCGACGCCCAGGGCCGCGCCGGCACCTTGCTGTACGGGAACCAGCCGATATTCCCCTCGGTGTCGACGACGACGAAATTCTGGCTGACGAAGCTGGCCGCCTCGAGCCCTCTCCTGGCTTCGGCGACGCTTCCAGCGCGCCCGAGGGCGAAGAGCGCGTCGAGGTCCGTCCCGCCGTCGTGCCCGCGCCACCGGATGGTCACGGCGGTGCCGGCGTCCGCGTCCTCGCTCACGATGGGCCCGTGGTGCGGGACCCAGCGGAAGGTCTTCTCGATCGTCTCGCCGGAAGCCGCGTCCTTGAACGAGAACTTCTTCTCGACGATCGCCACGTCTTCCCCCTTGAAATCGACCGACGCGCCGTCCCCGGTGAGCGTCTCCAGGTAGACGTCGGCCAGGTCGTAGTACGCGGTGGTCACGCCCCAGCCGATGGACTCGTTCTGTCCGATGATCACGCTCGGCATGCCCGGAATCGTGGCGCCGGCGACGTGGTATTCGCCGTCGCCCCTGCTCCTGGCGTCGAGCTCGACAGGGAACCAGGTGCTGGGATTGCCGAGCAACAGGTGCGGATCGTTCGCCAGGATGGCGTGGCCGCTCTCGGTGCGGCCCGGGCCGACAGCCCAGTTGTTCGACCCGGCGTCGCCCGCCATCTTGCGCCGGCCGTCGCCGACCTTCGCCGCGCGCTCCGCCGCGCCCGTGAGGAGCGCCCGGTGCGGCGAGAGCCGCGACACGGCCACCGGCGCGAAGGGCCGCACGAGGTCCGCCGTCTGCGCGGCGGGCACGGTGGACGCGTCGAACACCGGCGCGGGCGAGAACAGATCGGCGGCGAGCGCCGCGTCGAACAGCGGTATCTGCGCCGCGAGCTCGAGCTCTTCCCCGCTGTTGTTCGAGAGGTCGTTGAGCACGTAGAGGCCGACGGCGGTGCTGTCTTCCGGCGTCCAGTCGCGGATCGCGTCCTTCACCATGAGCGCGAGGTTGTACTCGACGGTCAGCGTCGCGCCGTTCCTCTTGTTCCGCATGTCGGCGAGCCAGGCGTTCACGCCGCGCGCATACGCGTCCAGATGCCCTTTCACCTTCGGGCTCGCCTGCTCGTAGAGCGCCCTCTCGAGCGGCTCGCCGCCGCGCGTCGTGAAGAAATGGCGGTTCTGATAGTCCTGCTCGAGCACCTGCGCGCCCGCCTTCACCAGCCCGCCGAGCGACCCCTCGACGAGGTTGCGGATGAAATCCATGAAGAAGAAGCGATTCTGAGCGTGGAAGTAACCGAGCGCGGCGAAGCAGTCGTCGTCGGACGCGCACTCGAGGTGAAGGACCCCGAGCTCGTCGGTCACCGCCCGGACATCCCCGTCGAGATCGGGAATCGCCACGCCGCCGGGGTCCGATCCCCCTGCGCCGCCGCCCGCTGCTCCCCCGCCCCCCGCTGCTCCCCCGCCGCCTTCACCGCCATTGCCACTTGCCGCGCTGGACGGGGCTTCGCCGTCGTCGCCGCACGAAACGGCGGCCGCCGAAGCGGCAAAGACGAACGCAAGGACCAGCGAACCGAAACGAGCCGTACGCATCATCAGCGATACTCCTCCTGCCTTCGGGCGCACGATATCACGCGCCTCCGGCGGGAACGGCGAACTGTGCGCGTCGATGGCCTGCCGGAGCAGAGGGCGAGATCCGGCAGCGTCGACGCGGGGAGCCGGGGCTCCCGGAGAGCGCCCGGCGCGCGGCCGCCGGAGGGAGCGCGCCCCCGCCGGACCGCCTCCGGCCCGGCCAGGGCGCGCGGCGTCGATCCAACGGCGCGAGCCTGGTTCCCCTCGCCGCGATCTCGACTATGACGCCGGGCATGCGACGCCTCCTGCTCCCCCTCTCCCTCCCCGCCCTGACGCTCGCCGCCGCCTGCTCCGGCGCTCCCCCGGAGCCCGCCCAGACGGCGCCGTCCCCGCGCGCGCACGACGGCCGCCCGCCCGCGGCCGCGCCGTCCCCCGCCGAGGCCGGGGCCGCGGCGCCCGCCGCCCCGGAGGCCGGCGCGCCCGCTGCCCAGGCGGGGACGGCCGGCGGGGAGAGCGCCGCCGCGGAGGAGCAGGCGTGCCCGGCCGACATGAAGCTCGTCGAGGGCGAGTACTGCAGCGAGGTCGAGCACAGCTGCCTCCGCAGCTGGTACGACAAGTCGAACAAGAAGACGATCTGCGAGGAGTTCGCCCCCGCCCCGGCCCGCTGCACGGGCGACAAGACGAAGAAGCGCTATTGCATCGACACGTACGAGTGGCCGAACAGGAAGGGGGAGCGGCCCGAGGTGATGAACCGCTTCCACCAGGCGCAGGTCAAGTGCGCCGCCGTCGGCAAGCGCCTCTGCACCGAATCGGAGTGGACGCTCGCCTGCGAAGGCCCCGAGATGAAGCCGTTCCCTTACGGGTACTCGCGCGACGCGACGAAGTGCAACGGCGACCACCTCTGGGACGATCCCGACATGAAGAAGGTCGCGAAGCGCGACCCGGGCGAGCTGGCCCGCCTCTGGAAGGGGGTGCGGAGCGGGTCGCAGCCCGAATGCATCAGCGACTATGGCGTCGCCGACCTGCCCGCGAACACCGATGAGGTGGTGGCGAGCGAGACGAGCGGCGGCTGGCGCGGCAAGTTCGACAGCGTCCACACCGGCGGCCCCTGGTACAAGGGCGTGCGCAACCAGTGCCGGCCGAAGATCTACACCCACGACGAGGGGTTCTATTATTACTTCCTGAGCTTCCGCTGCTGCGCCGAGCCCGACGGCAAGGCCAGCGAGCCGCGGACGCCCCGGCAGGTCCAGGAGGGGTGGGACATGGCTCGGGTCGAGCGGATGGCGCAGTTCACGGTCGAGGAGATGCGCGGGAAGCTCGAGCTCAAGCAGCAGGGCAAGTGCGAGTGCAAGCCGACCGACATCCTGTGCAAGACGATGTGCGGCACGCTGCTCGGGCCGGGCGCGGTGGACGCGACGCCTGGGGGCGGCGCGCCCGCCGCGCCAGGGAGCGGCGAGAAGCGGTGAGCGGCGAGGCGTCTGTCGGGCCTGCGGCGCAGCGCGAAGGGGCCGCCTCCACGCCGCCGCCTGCGGGCTCCGCTACATGCTGGCGTCCGTCAGCATCGCCACGACGCGCTCGATCGACCAGTAGCCTGCCATTGCGCCCATCGCATACACCACGCCGCGCCTCACCGTCGCTGGTTGCGTGGGGACGCGCGCGGCAAGGAAGCGCAGCGCGACCACCAGCGCGATCACGCCGAGCTGACCGATCTCCACGCCCACGTTGAAGAACAAGAGCGCAATCGGCACATGCCTCTCCGGCAGCCCGATGTCGAGCAGCGACGACGCGAACCCGAGCCCGTGAAGCAGCCCGAAGGCGAACGTGACGGCCCATGGGGCCCGGCGGGTGAGCGAGTCGGTCGGCCGGATGCACTCGCCGCAGATCAGCACGATCGAGAGCGCGATGGCCGCTTCGACCGGCGGGGCCGGCAGCGTCAACCAGCCAAACACGGCGCAGGCCAGCGTCAGGCTGTGCGCGACCGTGAAGGCCGTGACGGCGCCGAGCAGCTTCCGGCCGCCGCTCACGAGAAGCGTGAGCGCGATGACGAAGAGGAGATGGTCGAACCCGGTCAGGATGTGCTCGACGCCGAGCCACGTGTAATCGACCATGATCGGCCGGAGCGCGCCGAGCCCGGCGGAGGCGGGAATACCGTAGACCAAAAGGCTCGGGTCGTTGCCGGTCAACACCCGGACAAGCCGGCTTCCATTCCGCCACTCGACAACCACCATCACGTTGGTCTCGGTCCCCTCGAGCCAGGGGAGCTCGATGGTGCCGACGAGGCCGTCGTGACCGCAGTCGAGAACTGCTCCGTCGAGCTTGCAGGCCGCGGGGAACACGGCGGGCGTCGCGAGGTCGGCCTGTAGCGCGGACGAGCTCGCCTCCCAGCGTACGGCGAACCGCCCGTCGTGACCTTCCACCTCCGTCAGCGAAAGAAGCGCTGAGTTGAGCGCGTGGCCGGCCGCCGGGACAGGCGCCAGGAGCAGGGCCAGCAAGAACGGCAGGGACCGAGCCAGCCGGAGCAGATGCGAACGATTCAAGGGCTCTCCTTGAACCTGTACTGCGCGAGGAGGCTCTCGACGAACTCGTCGACGGCTTGCTTCTTCCTCGCGGCGGCCCAGTCGATGGTGAGGGTCGCGCGGATCGCCTCGCGGCTGGGCAGCCCCCCGCCTATCTGGTTGACCCGCACGAGCAGCAGGCTGTCCTGGGTCTCCAGGGGCTGCCACGTCGAGAGCGGCGAGCTGCCAATGCTCTCGGCGACCGCGGGTCCGAACTTGGCTGCGAGTGAATCGCGGGTGAGGTTGCCACCCTCGATCGGACGACCGAGCGTCCTTGGGTCCGCACCGTCGGCCAGCGCACGTCGATACGTCGACCGCTGCTCCTCTGCGGCCGGGTCGCTCTTGGAGAAGGCTACGATCTCGAAATCGTACCGGAGCGGCGTTTCGTACTGGCTCCGGTGAGAAGCCAGCCACGCGTCCAGCTCTGCATCCGTCGGCGCCCGCGCCGCGCTCGGCTGAGCCGCCCGTGTCCGCAGCTTCTCGGCCAGCGCGACCCGCACCGTCGCATCCTGCCGATCGAGCCCCTCCCGCAGCGCCTCACGGTAGAGCACCTCGTCCCGCTTCCACCCGTCGAGCGCCGCCGCCAGCTCGGCCTCCGTCGGCGGCCGCCCCATGTTGTCGCGGAACTGCCGTTCCAGGTCCGCCTTCAGGCCCGTGCTGACGACGATCTCCCTGGGATCGCCGGCGACAAGCCGGTGGCCGAGGAACAACAGCGCGCCGATGAAGAGGAAATGAATGACCGGTTCGCGGAGCAACCGAGCGAAGCTCCCCATGGTGTTACCGCTGGTGTCAGACATGAGACGCGCTCTCGCCGGGGGAGAGGAGACCCAAACGCTTCGGAGACGTCAAGCCCCAGCCGAGGGACCTGCCCTGGGCGGGGTCGGCTACGCCCGAAGCCGCGCCGGTGGCGGCGCGGGGCTTCGGACGGCTCGGGTCAGGGCGACAGCGTGACGGACTTCGCGTCGAGCGCCACTTCGTAGTAGCCGTGCGGATCCCAGCTGAGCGTGGCGCCGTTCTGCTTGAGCGTGCCGCCGGTCACCGTCACGCGCACGTACTTGCCCGGCGGGAAGTTGGCGGGGAGGGTCCACGAGTAGGTCGTGTCGTTCCCGTTCTTCATGTTGGTGCCGTCGGTGATCGCCTTCTGGCCACGCCAGTAGGCACCGATGGTCTCCATGGTGCCGATCCACACGTCGCCGTATTCCTTGACGGCCTTGACGTGATCGACCCAGGCCTGGAACGGGATCGGCTGATAGGCGCCGTCGCTGCCGCCGGTGAAGCCGTGGATGCAGAAGGTGCGCCACTTCTTGCCGCTTCGCGCGCTCGCGACCTCCGAGTCCATCTGCGCCTTGGAAGCGTTGGTCGGGGGAATGTAGGTGGGCAGAACGAACGGATTGCTGCTGTCGTTCGGGCCGATCAGGGCGTTGGACACGCCGCGATTGATCATGAAGCGCGTCCGGGCGATGCCCTCGTATACACCCGCGCCGTTCGGGGCCGCCATCGTATACGGCGTGACGCCGTACTTGTCCTTCATGTCCTTCGTCGCGGCGTCCGTATCGGAGCCGTTGTCGTTGCTCGAGTGGCTCCTCGTGTGGTTGGCGAGCTCGTGCCCGCGCGTCAGAGCCTGTTTCCAGACCGCGTTGTTCGCTTCCTGCTTACCGGTCCAGACGTAGAAGGTGAACGGCACGTCGAGCGCCATCATCTCATCGAAGTGCTGGATCTGGGTCTGGTTCACGTCGTCGAAGCTGTACGTCACAGCGCCCGCGAAGCCGGCCCAGTCGATCACCTTGAACCCGCCGGCCGCGCCGGCCGGCTTCGGCACATTGCCAGCGCCGGGCGCCGGCGGAATGCCGGAATCGGGCAGCGCTCCTCCGTCACCGCCACCGCCCGTTCCTGCGCCACCCGTTCCGCCGGTGCCGGCGGGGTCCGCGCCGCCCGTGCCGGCGGGGTCCGCGCCGCCCGTGCCGGCGGGGTTCGAGCCGCCGTCGCCCCCCCCAGCCGACGCCGACGTCGTGCTGGGATCCGCGCCGCTGGAGGAGGAGCTTCCCGGCGTGCCGCCGCTGCTGCTGCTGCTCGTCGTCTGCTGGCCACCGGTGGTGCCGCCGGCGGTGTCCTCCCCGTCATCGCTGCAGCCGCTGACGTGCAGCGTGCCCAGCAACAACATCGCACCGAGCGCCAAGGACGATGACGCAGGAAAATTCTCGAAGTGGAAGAATCGCGATGATTTCAGCATCGGGTAAGGATACAAAACCCCCGGAAGGCGCTCAAAGGATTATGCACGACGCACGCGGGTCGACGCATCGCACGAATGGCTCACATGTTACCAAAAGTAGCGAGCGGCTCACATGTTACCAAAAGTAGCGAGCGGCTCACACGTTGCCAAAAGTAGCGAGGGCCACGTCGACGAAGCGCTCCGCCGTATCTTTCTAGCGACGCGGCGACTGCCGGAGCGTACCGGGCTTCGCGTCGGCCTCATGTGCAGCGCTCTCACCCTGACTCGCCAGGTGGTTTTCACCCCCGCCTGGACGATCGGCAAAGCAAGCGGGCGGCCTCATGGTGACGACCGGAGCAACCGCCCGCCGCGTGGGTCCAAGGGTCCGCTTCACGGATCCCCCGGGTGTCCGAGCAACACGCGTCGACACCATCGATGCAGGCGCACGTCGTCGGTCGCGAATGACCAGCGGGCGGCGAGCCATCGCTCTGCAGGCTCGAACAGCGCGTCGAGGTGTTGCGCCAGCAGCCACTCCCGGGCGAGGCGCCGATCGCGATCCGTGGCAGTCGTGGTGATGAACGGCGTGAGGTAGATGACGGCAGACAGCGGATCGAGCCGAGCGTCGCCCACGATGGGTACGCCCCCGAAGTCGATCACGGCGCTCACCTCCTGGCCTTCGACCAGCACATTGCCTGGATAGAAGTCCATGTGCACGAAGCTCGGTCGCTCCGGCTCGGGCAGCGCGGCGGCCAGACGCGCCGGCTCGATGCCGTCGAACGCGCTCCCGGCGCAGGTCAGGCTCTTCCTTGCGCGCAGCTCGAGGTAGGAGCGGTAAGAGGGCGTACGGATCGGCTCGGCTTCGCACAGGTCGCCGTACCACGCAGCGCTCACGCGCAGGGCTCTCAGGAGCGTCGAGGTCTCGAGAAAGCGAATGATGAGATGTTCCCGCTCGGCGCCGGCCGCCTCGCCGAGCACCTGCAAGAGGGGCCGCCCGGGGAGCCGCGGCTCGACGGTGATGAGGCGGCCGTGCAGCTCGGTCATCTCCAGGACACGCGGGATCGAGAACGGCACCGCGCTCGCGCCCTGGTGGAAGTCCTCGAGCAGCTGGGCTCGTCGAACGACCGTCTCCCGGACCGTCCCGGGATGGTGGACGCGCACGACCCGCTCGCCGCCCAGCGCGAACACGCAGGCTTCACCGCCGATGCCGAGCAGCGCATCCCGGGTCAGGCCGAGATGGCTCATCACCTGCAGCAGGGGGGCGTCGTCCTCGATGCTCATCCCGGGGTCCACTGCGGGTGGCCCGTGAACAGGCCGTGCACGAAGCCGATCTCGTAGACAAGGAAGGCGCCGAACGCAAGGCTCAGCAGGCCCGACACGACGCCGAGCCCGCGATGGAGGCGGTCGAAGCGGCGAGCTGCATACGCGAACGGCATCGCGAGAGCGGTCGTGATGAGCTCGCTCGCCCCCGCGCCGCGCGCCCTCAGAAGAACGCCTTCAACAGGCCTATCGCGCCCTGCTTCCAGGGCACGCGATGGGTCACGCCCGAGCGGCTCTCGAACTCGCTCCGGTGCGCCTGGTACCACTCGAGGTTGCGCACGAGCGCGTCCTTGTTCGAGTACCTGGGCGTGAAGCCGAGCACCCGCTCGGCCTTCTCGATCGACACGAACGAGTCCTTCGACGCCGTCTCGTAGACCCACTTGTAGAGCGGCGACACGCCCATCGCCTCGAGCGCGCGCAGGCCGAGCACCGCCGGCGCCGCCGGGAAGGGCACGATCTTCTTGCCCTTGCCCACCGCGTCGAGCACCGCCTGGTAGTCCTCCCCCATGGTGGTGAAGTCCTTCGCGCCGATGTTGAAGGTGTCGTTGGCGATCGACGCATCCTTCGTCATGCACAGGGTGATCGCCTCGCAGAGATCGGCCACGTCGAGGAGCTGATAGCGGTTCTTGCCATCGCCGATCATGGGGAAGCCCTTGCCGTCGAGCGCCCAGTCGTAGAGCAGGGCGAAGACCCCGAGCCGCTCCGGGCCGATGAAGGACTTGGGCCGGATGATGGGCACCACGAGCCCCCGGCCGCGCTCCTCCAGGCACACGACCTCGGCCTGGATCTTGGCCTGCCCGTACGGGCCCACGCCGTCGAGCCGGTCGTCCTCGCAGAGCGGGTGGTGATCGGGGATGCCGTACACGGCCGTGGAGGAGATGTGCACGGCGCGCTCGACGCCGTGGCGGCGCGCGGCGCTCATGACCAGGCGCGTGCCGATCACGTCGGTCGTGTAGATCTCCTCCGCCGTGTACAGGGGCAGCGCGGCCGCCGTGTGCACGACGAAGTCATGCCCCTTCACCGCCTCGTCGACGACCGCCGCGTCACGGATGTCCCCGCGCACCTCGCGGATGCGCGACCGCTCGGGGTAGTCGAAGTCCAGGAGATCGAGCGACGTGACGTCATAGCCGCGCTCGAGCAGGTGCCGCACCAGATTGATCCCGAGGAAGCCCGCGCCGCCCGTGATCAGGACCTTCTTCTTGCTCATCGTCTTGCAACCTCGCTTCAGGGATAAGGAAAGCCGCCGGCCCTCACGCGCCGCGCGCCTCGATGATGGCCCGCGCCTCGGCCGGGTGGCGCTTGCACTCGAGCAGCGCTCCGAGCAGGAGCGGCGCCACGATGGTGGCGTCCGACTCGATCACGAACATGGGCGTGTCCTCGGTCAGCTTGTCCCAGGTGATCTTCTCGTTGGGCGTGGCGCCGGAGTACGAGCCGTAGGACGTCGTCGAGTCGGAGATCTGGCAGAAGTAGGCCCAGGGCCGTGCCGGCTTTTCGAGGTCGTACTTGAGCGACGGCACCACGCAGATGGGGAAGTCCCCCGCGATGCCCCCGCCGATCTGGAAGAACCCCACGCCCGCGCCTGCGCTGAGCGCGCGGTACTGATCGTACAGCGCGGCCATGTACTCGATGCCCGACTTCACGATGCTCGCGCTGCACTCGCCCCGCCTCACGTAGGACGCGAAGATGTTGCCGAAGGTCGAGTCCTCGTGGCCCGGGACCACCAGCGGCAGCCCGGCCTCCGCGGCGGCGAGCAGCCAGCAGTCCTCGGGCGGTCCGCGGTGGAGCGCGGGCTCGACCGCCCGGATCAGATCGTAGAAGTACTCGTGCCAGAAGCGGCGCTCGCCGCTCGCCGTCGCCCGCTCCCACATGGGGACGATGTGCTTCTCGACCGCGCGGAAAGCCTCGTCCTCGGGGATGCTGGTGTCGGTCACGCGCCGCATCCGGTTCTCGAGGATCCGCGTGTCGTCCTGCTTGGTGAGGTAACGGTAATCGGGGAAGTCGCGGTAGCCATCATGCGCCACGAGGCGAAACAGCGACTCCTCCAGGTTGGCGCCGGTCACTGACATGCCGTGGATCAGGCCGGCGCGGATGGCCGGCGCCAGCGTGATGCCGAGCTGGGCCGAAGACATCGCCCCGGCCACGGCCCAGAACATCTTCCCCCCGCGCTCGATGTGCTCCCAGTACGCGAGGAGCGCGTCGCGCGTCGCGCGGGCGTTGAAATTCTTGTAGTTGCGGAGAACGAACGAGAGGAGGGGCAGCGTCGTTGATGCCGACTTCGTCTCAGCCATGTTTTTCCGAGCCTTGGCGACCACGGAGGTCGTCCCGGTGGTCTCGGGTCGCGCAGGCCACCAGGGACGCGCTACGGACCGACGCAGGTCGGGCCGCCATCGCAGCGTCAGGTGGCTTCGGGGGGACCGTAGCACGCATCGTGTGGATCGTGTCAAGCCCGTCTCAACGGGCGGGAACCGTGCAGGAGACATGCGCCGCAATGGCCAGGATGCGTCGTGATCGTAATCAGGGCGTGAGATCGCGCGAGGCCGGTCCTGCTGCTGCGCGCACCAGCGGTCCGAGCCCCGCTCGGGCTCGATGGCGGACACCTCCTCAGCCCGGCTTGCCTTTCCGTCTCCCGCCGCCCTGCCGACGCGGCTCCACGCCAGCGGCGCGCTGCCCTGTCCGCGGCGCTCGTTGCGGCGGGTCGACCTTGCCCATCGCCCCGCAGGCGAGCTCGGGCAGGGTCGCCTTCATCCACGCGGGGTCCACGGCGCCTGGCGCGGAGAGGTAGGCGCGGCAGGCCTGGTGCGCCGGCCCGAGCAGCACCACGTCGACCATCAGCTCGGAGGAGCGCGCCCCGGAGAAGACGCCGAGCTCGGAGAGGTGCGCCATGATCTCCGCCTTGAGCCGCGCCTTGGTCTCCCGGAGCGCGGCGCGGTGATGCCCGTCGAGCTCCAGCGCGAGCGCCTGGTACATGAAGCGCGCCTCGCCCTCGTGGTCGAACACCCAGGTCAAGTGCGCCTCCACCAGCGTCCGCACCGCCGAGCGCGCCGTCCTGGCGGCGAGCACGCGCGCGGTCACGTGCCCCACCAGCCGCTCGAAGGTCCGCTCCAGCAGCGCCGCCACGAGCGCCGGGAAGTCCTCGAAGAGGTGGTACACGCTCGAAGGGCTCGCGCCCGCCTCCTTGCGGACGTCCTCGATGCCGGTGCGCAAGAGGCCCCGCTGCTCGAAGCAGCGGAGCGCCGCGTCCAGGAGCGCCTCCCGGCGGGCCACGCCGTTCTGTCGAGCCACGGCCATGGCCCCTCCCCTACCCCAGCCGCGCATCGCTGGCCAGCCGGCCCAACTGGAGGATTCTTCCAGTTTCATCTTGGAAGTTTCTTCCATTTTGTTTACCTTCCTGTCGAAAGCGAGGTGTCGCATGGAGCTGGGGCTGGAGAAGAGGGCCGCGCTGGTGACCGGTGGCTCGCAGGGGATCGGCAAGGAGGTGGCGTTGCAGCTCGCGGCCGAGGGGGCCCGCGTGGCGCTCACCTACCGGAGCGAGCGGGAGAAGGCCCGAGAGGTCGTCCGGGAGATCGAGGGGCGAGGCGGCGAGGCGGTCGCGCTGGAGCTCGACCTCGGGTCGGTCGAGTCCGTCAAGGCAGCCGTCGCGGCCACCGTGGCGCGCTTCGGGCAGATCGATGTGCTCGTCAACAACGCGGTCCGCTGGAGCGAGCGCTTGCCCTGGGAAGCGCCGCGCTTCGAGGACATCCCGCTCGCGGAGTGGCGGGGCGTCATCCACGACAACATCGACGGCGCCTTCGCCGCCATCCAGGCCGCGGTGCCCTCGATGCGGGCCCGCGGATGGGGGCGGATCGTCAATATCTCCTCGGGCGTGGCGCTCGACGGGGTGGTGGGCGCAGGGCCGTATGCCGCCGCCAAGGCGGCGCTCCACGGGCTCACGTCCGTGCTCGCGCGCGAGCTCGGGCCGCACGGGATATTGACCAACGTGGTGGTGCCGGGCTTGACGCTGACCGACAGGGTGAGCGCGCAGGCATCACCGGAGCTCGTCGCGCAGCGCGGGAAGGCGTATCCCGTGGGGCGGCTGCTGCGGCCCGAGGAGGTGGCGCCGACGATCGTCTTCCTGTGCTCGGCGGCGAACACCGCTGTCACGGGGGAGATCGTCCGCGCGAGCGGGGGCCGACCGATGTAACCGAGGCAACTGACACCTACCGGTCACGGCGCCTGCGCGCCGTCCACCAAGGCTGCGAACTCCGGATCGGTCAAGCTCTTCATGAAGGCCACGACATCCGCCTTCTCCTCCGGCGTGATGGTGAAAGCCCTGACGAGCGTGCTCTTGTTCGGGTTCTCGCTGCCCACGCCCGCGAACGGCCCGTCGTCGATGGTCCTGCCTCCCGCGGCGTAGTGGTCGACGACCTCCTCCAGGGTGGCCACGCTCCCGTCGTGCATATAGGGCGCCGTCAGCTCGACGTTGCGCAGCGAAGGAACGCGGAACTTCCCCTTGTCGGCCGGGTCGCCGGTGAACTCGAACAGCCCCTCTCCGCCGGATGGATAGTCCCCGTCCGAGCCGAGGTTGTAGAGGCCGGTGTTGTGGAAATCCATCTCCGCCTGCTTCGTCTCGGCGCTCCGGAAGGCGGTCGTGAAGTTGATCCCGCTGTGGCAGTGATAACACTCGAGCCGCTCGGAGAAGAAGAGATCCATGCCGCGCAACGCCGCCTCGGACATCGCGCCCGCCTCTCCGCCGTACGTGGTGCGATCGTACGCGGAGCGCCCGGAGAGGAGCGTCCTCTCGAACGTCGCGATCGCCTTCACGACGGTATCGAACGTGATCGGCTCGCTCTCGCCGGGGAAGGCGGCGACGAACGCGGCCTTGTACGCCTCGTCGCCGCGGAGCCGGCCGAGAACGACGTCCTCGGCGCCGGTGATCCCGAGCTCGACCGGGTTCTCGCCGAACATCGGGACGAGCGCCTGCTCCTCGAGCGACGACAGCGTGGGGTTGCCCCAGGTGAGCAGCGGGAAATAGGCGACATTGGCCAGCCCCATCGCGTTGCGCGGGATCGTGTCCCCTGTGGAGCCGGTCGGGGTGGGCTTGCCGTCGGCAAACCCCCTGTCGCGCTCATGACACGAGGCGCACGCCATGGTCCCGTTGCCCGACAAGCGCTCGTCGAAGAACAGGGCGCGCCCGAGCGCGACCTTCGCCTCGGTCATCGGGTTGTCGGGCGGCACCCACGGCCTCGGGAAGCCGACGGGCAAGGCGAGCTCGTAACCGTCGGCCGGCAAGGTCGCTTCCGTCTCGCCCCCACACGACGCCGCCGCGAGCGCGACGAGCGCCGCCGACGCGATTGCGCGGATCACTCCAGCAGAATGCGGCGCTGTTCGTTGTGACACAGATTACACGCTCCTGAGATGGATGGAAACGGCATCTCGTTCGTCCCCTCGCCGTCCTGGGACCGCAGGAAGAAGAACAGCGCCTGGTCCGGGAAGGGCAACGGCTCGGTCGTGAAGAAGTTCCCGTTCCCGTCGATGGCGACCGAGAGCACGAGATCTCCCTCGCCTCCGCCGGCCGTGCGGAGCTCGACCGTTCCGCCTGTCACCGGCGTGCCCGACGGCGCATACACCGTCCCGGCCGTGGTGAAGAGCCCCTTGCCAGGCCCGTGGGGCTGATGGCAGCCGATGCAGTTCTGCCCCATGTTGTGGCTGCGCTTCTCGACAGCGGCGCTGATGTTCTCCACGTCGAGCGCCGGATCGCGCTCGAAGCGGGGGTCGCCCGGGAGGATCTCCGCGTCGCTCGGCTCGTCCATGTCCTCGTCGGAGGCACCGCAGCCGGCAAGCCCACAGACCCATAGCGACGCGAGCAGGCAGGTCGCCGTTCTGAGGATGTACATCTCACTCCACCCGGAAGGCGGTCTGCGCAGCGGACGGGTTCACGCCATCGAAGCCCATTCCAAGCGCGTTGAAGACGGGTGGGCACTCTGGATCGCCCTCGAACGACATGCAACCGGAGGTGCGATCCGTCTCGCCGTCGACCTGGTGGTCGAGGTCGGACTCGGCATAGAATCTGGCGATATCGAAGACGATGGTGCTCGACTCCGGGTCGACCCCGTCGATACGTATGTCAGCGAGGTTGTCAGCAGCGCACGAGTAACCCTCGCTCACGGTACCCTCGCACTTCGTACCCCCGAGGTGGAAGAAGTAGGTAGGGTTCATCGTCGAGATGAGGTCGAGGCGCACGAACTTGTAGCCGCCCTTCCACGACCACCACATACCGGGAATGTTCAGGGGCGCCGGGGCCGTCGCCGCGTCCAGGTGGTTCATCTCCGGGGGCAAACCCACGTTGAACCTGACACCGACGTAATCGCCGGCGGGCGCGGTGCCAACAACCTCGGTCCTCGTCTCCGGGCTGCCGGTCTCACAGGAGCCCGTGCCGTCCTCGAAGTCGAGGAACGCGATCTTGTCGCGCTGCCATTGGCCATCCTGCTCGAGCGAGAGGGGCTCTTCGGACCCGTCGCCGTGAACGAGCCGCACGTCGGAGACGTACATGCGAAAATCGAGCGCATTGACCGACGATCCGGTCGTGCCGACTCCATCGAACGTGTCAGCGCAGGAGAACGGCCTGTCGCCGACCTTGGCGGCGAAGCGCAGCGCGAACGTCTTCGAGATGACGTCCTCATCGCTCCCGCCGCATCCGCTCAGAGCCGCAAGACAGGCCACGCCGAGGAACGTGATACGCGCCATTGAACAAATCATCAGGCAACCTTTCAAGCTACGAGGCCACTGCGCCGCGGTCATAACGAGATGTCCCTGCTGAGCCTCCTCTCCAATCAACCGGGAAGGCGGGTGCGCTCATGCGTCGCGCTCCCGGAGCTCGTCGTCGAGGCGCTCGTCGTACTCGTCGCGCGCAGCCGCAATGGTGCCTCCGGACGGAGCGGCCTGCGCAGCGTTGCTCCGCCACGAGCGCAGCAGGGCGAAGATCCCGAGGAAGGTCACTGCGATGCCCAGCATCAATCCCAGCGCGACCTGGCCGAGCGTGCCTGACGAGGGCGCCGCGCGGAGGCGCTCGCCGTAACGCGCCACGAGGTCCTGCTCGATGGCGTCGGCCACCTCGCCCCGACGGAGACGCGCATGGATCTCGCGACGAAGATCGCGCGCCAGCTCCGATTCGTGGACATCGAGCGTCTGATCCCAGCAACAAGGCGCGAGCAGACGCGCCGCGAGCGCCCTCTCGCCAGGCGCAGGGGTCGAGTCGACGAGCTCCGAGGCGGCCTGGCTGGGCGGCGCGGGTTCGGCGCTGCCGGTGAGCGCCACGCCAGCGAGGGCGACGGCCAGCGCGGCCACGCGGCGCCAGCGCGAGCTCTGCGGCGACCGGAGCCCCACCGGTCCGCTTCCCTTTCGCGCGCGGTGAGGGAAATGGACCGGGTCACTGGCAGACGCGTCCTTGTCGCGCTGGATCATTGCAAAACAGGCTAGCGTGACCCGCCGCCGAGGTCCTGCGACACGATGTCGCGCTTGTCGACGGCGCGTCCTGACCCGGTCTGCTGCAACTTCCGCCGGAGGAGCGAGCAGACGTCGCGAAGCGCTTGATCGCGAGCCTCGACGGACCAGCGGACGAGGACGTCGAGGCGGCCTGGCTCGCCGAGGTTGAGCGACGTCTACAGGACGTCGACCGCGGCACGGCAAGCGTCGAGCCCTGGGACGTTGTTCGGGAACGGCTCGCCACACGTCTCCGCGCGACCCGCAAATGACGGTTGTCTGAGCGGGAGAGACTACGCCTGTCCAACAAGACGCGAGGCCGCTCCCCTCACCGCCCCTCCGCCACCACGAGCGCGCTCTTCCGCCCCACCCGGTACGTCCTCACCGGCTCTCCCCGGACGATCCGGTCGTGCTCGCTCCAGCGCGCGGCCTCCCCTTCTGCGGTGCGCCGGGCGGCGCGCTCGGCGAGCCGCTCGGCGATGCGCTCCACCCCGCGGCGGACGTTCGCGCGCTGCGAGCGCTCATCGGCGACGCGCACCGTGATCCCGCTCGGCCGGTGGTGGATCCGGACCGCCGACAGGGTCTTGTTCACGTGCTGCCCCCCCGGCCCGCTCGCGCGGCAGGCCGATATCTCGAGCTCACCGAGATCCACGCCCTCGCCCTCACCCGCCCCGGCGTCCGCCCCCGCAGCGTGGACCGCCACCCCCGCGAACCACCGCTTGCGCGCCGCCTTCCCCCGCGCCGCGCTCCGCTCGACCAGCGCGTGTGTCCCGAGCTCGCCCTCCAGGCAGCGCCGCGCGTCGCCCTCCACCAGGATCTCGACCGAGGCCGGCGCGTCCTCGTCGCCGTGCAGCGTGACGTCGACCACCGCGAGCCCGCGCTCCTCGCAGAGCGCCTCCATGCGCTCGGCGAGCCGCGCCACGAAGCGCCGCACCTCGACCGGCCCCCGCCCCGCGCTGATCTGCACCCACGACCGGCTCATCGCTTCACCGTGAGCACCGGCACGAGCGGCGCGACAGCCGTCGCCAGGCCGGCCTCGACAAGGCTCTCGATCACCGGCTCGATCGGCTTGTACGCGTCCGGGTGCTCCTCGAGCAGCAGCGCCGGATCGTCGCACACAACGCGGCCGCCGAGCTCCGTGCGGGCGAGCTCGCGCCGCCGGTACCTGGCCGCGATCTTCTCGCGCGCCTCGCTGCGCCCCATCTTGCGGCCCGCGCCGTGCGCGACGGAGCGCAGCCCCGCCTCCGCGTCGCACGAGCGCATCACCCACGACGGCGCGCCGCGCGACCCGAGCACCACGGTGAAGTCGCTGCCCCGGGCGGGCGCCGCGCCCTTGCGGTGCACCCAGGCCAGCTCGCCGCCCACGGCCTCGCGCGCGACGTCGTTGTGGGTGAGGTCGAGCCCGCCCGTGATCGTCGACGCCCGCGAGGCGCCGAGCGCGCGCAGCATCCGGTACGCGAGCAGGAGCCGGTTCGCCCGCGCGAAGCGGCACGCGCCGGCGAGCTCGCCGAGGTACGGCTCGGCAGCGTCCCCCTCGAGCACCGCGCCGCCCCAGCGCTGCCCGAGCGCACCGCCAAGCCCGCGCGAGCCGGAGTGCGCCACGACGACGAGCTCCCCCGCGGAGAGGCCGAGGGCCTTCGCCGCCGCAGGGTCCCGCAGCGCGCCGACCCGGGCGACCTCGAGGAAGTGGTTCCCCCCGCCGACCGAGCCGAGCGCGCCCTCGTAGCCCGCGCGGTACGGCGAGGCGTCCCCGCTCGGGCGAAGGCCGTCCTCCGGCTCCGCCGCCGCGAGCCGCGCGAGCGCCTCGGGCACGCCGTCGACCTCGGCAAAGCCGCGCGCGCCGCGCTCCCAGACCCGCTCGAACACCGCCCGCGGGTCGCACTCGGCGAGCGGCTCGTCGTCCATCGCCTGCCGGGCGCGCCGCTCGAGGACGTCCGGCGCCACGCGACCGATCGACGTCGCGACGAGCCGCACGCCGCAGCCGGCGTCGCCGCCGATGAGCTCCGGGACGACCCGGTCCGCGAAGGCGAAGGCCGCGCCGATGGGGATGCCCCGCCCGGCGTGCAGGTCCGGCATGCCCACGGCGCGGACGCAGCCCGGCAGCGCGGCGACGCGCGCGAGCTGCTGGACGGCGTTGCCCTCGAGCCAGACGTCGTCGCGGGCGACCAGGCGGGCGTGGGCAGGAAGGACTGCGCTGTCGGCGGGGGCTTTCATCGAGATCTCCGGGGCAGGAGGCAAAGGCAGGCGCAAACGCGGATGGGAACGGGAATGCCCATGGGAATGCGCAGGAGATTTGCGGCTTCCGTGCCAGCGCGCGGCCCGCGGCGACGCCGGCAGAGCGCCTCTACATGGTGCGCCGTGCACCAGATAAAGTGGTACATCGTGCACCACATCTGGTGTACGGTGCACCAGTGAATCGCCTCCTCCTCACCTGGTCGGACGCGGGCACGCTCGGGCCGGCGCCGGCGCACCACGGCCGCCGGCCCGAGGGCGATCGCGGGCCGGTGCTGCGGCTCCTCGACCAGGAAGAGAGCCGCTACGACGCGATCGTGGTCCTCACCATCCCGGCGGGCGAGGCGCCGTCGCGGGCGCTCGTCGAGCAGGCGCGGGCCCGCGCGCCGCGGATCGAGCTCCGGGTCGTGGACGTCGACGATCCGTCGGACCACGCGAAGCTCTTCCGGGCGCTCGGGAAGCTCTCGGCGCAGCTCAAGCGCGCCTTTCCACCCGCGGCGTGGGCGACGGACGTCCTGCTCTCGGCCGGCACGCCGCAGGCGCAGACGCTCTGGGTCATCCTGGTGCAGGCGGGGATCCTGCCGGCGCGCATGCTCCAGGTGATCCCGGCGGCGTTCGTGCCGCACCCGCACCCGCGGCCGGTGCGCGAGGTCCGGCTCGACATCGAGGGTTTCCCGGAGATCCGCGCGCTGCGCGAGGAGGTCGTGCGCCTGCGGGCCGAGGCGCGCACGCGCGACACGGTGCTCGTGGGCGAGAGCGAGCCGATGCGCTTCCTCCGCGCCCGCATCGCCCGGGTCGCCGCGACCGACGTGCCGGTGCTGATCGTCGGCGAGACCGGGACCGGAAAGGAGCTCGCGGCCAGGGCGATCCACGAGCACAGCCCGCGCGCGAGAGGGCCGTTCATCGCGGAGAACTGCAGCGTCTTCGCCGAGGGCGTGCTCGCGAGCGAGCTGTTCGGCCACGAGGCGGGGGCCTTCACCGGGGCCGCGGGGCGGCGGCGCGGCGTCTTCGAGCAGGCGCACGGCGGGACGCTGTTCCTCGACGAGATCGGCGAGCTGTCGCCGCGGGTGCAGGCGTCGCTGCTGCGCGTTCTCCAGGACGGGACGCTGCGGCGGGTGGGCGGCGAGGCGAAGATCGAGCTGGACGTCCGCGTCCTCGCGGCCACCCACCGCGACCTCGCGGCGATGGTCGAGGAAGGGACGTTCCGCGAGGATCTGTACTACCGGCTCCGCGGCGCGATCATCGAGGTTCCCCCGCTCCGCGCGCGGGGTGGCGACATCGAGGTGCTCGTCGGCGCTTTCCTCGACGAGGTGCAGTCGCGGCGCAAGGGGCGCGGGCTCGAGGTGACGCGCGAGGCGCTGAGGAGCCTTTACCAGCACGCCTGGCCGGGCAACGTGCGCGAGCTGCGCGCGGAGGTGCAGCGGTGGGGCGTGTTCTGCGAGCACACGGTCGACGTGGGCGATCTCGCGCCGGAGATCGCGTCGCCGGCGGCGCGGCCCGCGAGCGGCGGCGCAGGCGGGATCGCGCGAGCGCCGGAGTCGGAGGCAGGCGGCGAGGAGGTCGCGCCGCTCGCGGAGGCCGTGGCGTCGGCCGAGCGCGCCGCGATCGGGCGCGCGCTCGAGGTGCACAAGGGCAACCTCTCGCGCGCGGCGCGCGCGCTCGCCATCGACAGGAACACCCTGAAGCGCAAGATGGCGGCCTATCGCCTCGGCAAGGGGGCGCCTGCGCGCTCGACGATCCGAAGAAGCTGAAGCTGCCGCCGCTGCCGAACAAAGAGAAGAAGAAGACGAACGATCGCTGATACCGCGAACGGCGCCCGGGCCGCCGGCGCCAGCAGCGATGTCCTCGATGTCCCGAGGCTGGGCGCTCGAAGCCCGGAGAGCCGATGCCTACGCCAGGAGCACCCACGAGCGCGCGCGCCTGGTTCACCGCTTGCATTGCCCCGTCGAGCAAGCTGGGAGGTCGTGCGAATGCTGGCGCTCACATACCATGGGCCGAAGAACGTCCGCGTCGAGGAAAACCCGGAGCCTCGGGTTCAACACCCGAACGACGTGGTCCTGCGCGTGAGTCGCGCCACGATCTGCGGCTCGGATCTGCACCTCTATCATGGCTACGTGCCTGACACGCGCGTGGGGACCATCTTCGGCCATGAGTTCACCGGCGTCGTGGAGGAGATGGGGGCCTCGGTGCAAACGCTGAAGCGCGGCGACCGCGTCGTGGTGCCCTTCAACATCGCCTGCGGGACGTGCTTCTTCTGCCAGCGAGAGCGCACCTCCGCCTGCGAGAACACGAACCCGCTCACCACGCTCGCCAGCGGGATCTTCGGTTATTCGCACACCACCGGCGGCTACCAGGGCGGCCAGGCCGAGCGCGTCCGCGTCCCCTTCGCCGACGTCGGCCCCATGAAGATCCCCGACGACCTCTCGGACGAGGACGCGCTCTTTCTCTCGGATATCCTCCCCACGGGGTACCAGGCCGCGGAGATGGGGGACATCGGCCCCGCGGACACCGTGGCCGTCTTCGGCTGCGGGCCCGTCGGCCTCGTGGCCCAGCGGTGCGCATGGCTCCTCGGCGCGCGCCGGGTCATCGCCGTCGATTCGGTCGGTTACCGCCTCGATTTCGCGCGCCGGCACAACAAGGCAGAGACGCTCGATTTCAGCGAGACCCCGGATGTCGTGTCCGCGCTCCGGGACATGACCGACGGCCGCGGGCCGGACGTCTGCATCGAGGCGGTCGGCCTCGAGGCGAACGGCTCGACGCTGCACGACGTGCTGGGCAAGGCGCTCAAGCTCGAGGCCGGGTCGCCCGTCGCCCTCAACTGGGCGATCCAGTCGGTCCGCCGCGGCGGGAGGGTCTCGATCGTCGGCGTCTACGGGCCGCCGTGGAACCTCATCGACGTGGGCGCGGCCATGAACAAGGGCCTGACGATCAAGACCGGGCAGTGCGACGTGAAGCGGTACATGCCCCGCCTGCTCGAGCACATCCGCAGCGGGAACATCGACCCGAGGGCGCTCATCACCCACCGCGTCCCGCTCGAGGCGGCCGCGGAGATGTACCGGGTGTTCGCGGCGAGGACCGACGGGATCCTCAAATGCGTGCTCATTCCGCGGGGGGCCAAGTGAGCTCCGTCATCGAGGAGGAGGCGATCATGGAAGCCGAGATCGTGCTGCCGAGGGAGCTGCCGTACTGGGGAGTCGACATTTGCCTCGAGGACAGGCCCGGCGTCCCGAGGGAGGTGCCGCCGCGCCTCCTGGAGAGCGCGCACTGGCTCGAGCCCGAGCAGCAGCCGATCGAGGGGCCGCTGCTCAGGCACCCCGGGCGCGCCCGCCCGACGCCGGTGTTCAGCACGGCATTGCCGCCGAGAGGAGCGAGCGGCGCGCTGCGTCGCGTCGCCTACAAGGTCCCGGATCACCGGCTCTCCCACTGGGTCGCGCTGTTCATCGCGGATCGGGTCGACGTGATCGAGAGCCTCCCTCTCCTGTTGAAGAGGCGGGCCGTCAGGGCAGGCAAGCCCAGGCGCGCGGCGTCACAGCGCGCGTGACGAAAGGCGTGCTCGCGCCGATCCAGCGTGGCACACGCGATGCCGGATCGGGACCAGGGCCCCCGGGGCCATGGCGAGATGCGAGGAGCCGAGCGCATGCGCACTGGATGGATGGAAGCTGAAGGCCAGGAGAGCTCGGGCATGCGGCGCGTGATGTCCGGCGCCGCCGAGCAGGCGGCATGAACGCCGCCGACGCGCTCGTGCTCTTCGGAGCGACAGGCGACCTGGCCTTCAAGAAGATCTTCCCGGCGCTGGCCGGGCTGATCCGCCGCCGCAAGCTGGAGGTGCCGATCGTCGGCGTGGCCAAGAGCCCGTGGAGCCTCGATCAGCTCTACGCCCGCGTCCGCGAGAGCCTCGAGCGGGCGGGCGCGTTCGAGGCGGGCGTGTACCGCGAGCTGTGCGCGCGGCTCTCGTACGTGAGCGGGGATTACGCCGATCCGGCGACGTTCCACCGCCTCCGCGAGCGGCTCGGCACCGCCCAGCGGCCGCTCCACTACATGGCCGTGCCGCCCGACCTGTTCGAAGAGGTCGTCAAGGCGCTCGACCGCTCCGGGTGCGTGCGGCGAGGGCGGCTCGTCGTCGAGAAGCCGTTCGGCCACGATCTGGAGTCCGCTCGGGCGCTCTACCGCACGCTCGCGAGCGTCTTTCCGGAAGAGGAGATCTTCCGGATCGACCACTTCCTCGGCAAAGAGCCTGTCCAGAACATCGTTTACTTCCGCTTCGCGAACGCGCTGCTCGAGCCGGTCTGGAACTCCCACCATGTCGAGAGCGTCCAGATCACCATGGCCGAGCGGTTCGGCATCGAGGGCCGCGGCCGGTTCTACGACGCCACCGGGTGCATCCGCGACGTCCTGCAAAACCATCTCCTGCAGGTGCTCGCGTGCCTCGCCATGGATCCCCCCCCGTCCGGGGACGCCGACGCCGTGCGCGCGGAGCGCGTCCGGCTGCTGCGGGCCATCACGCCGCTCGATCCGGCGCACGTCGTCCGCGGTCAATACACCGGGTACCGCGGCGAGCCGGGCGTCGCGCCAGGGTCGCAGGTCGAGACGTTCTGCGCCGCGCGGCTCCGCATCCACACCTGGCGCTGGGCGGGCGTGCCGTTCTGCATCCGCGCTGGCAAGCGCCTCGCCGTCACGGCGACCGAGGTGCTCGTCCTGCTGCGGCGGCCTCCGCACGCCGTGTTCGAGGATGTCGGGCGCGGGGCTCCAGACTACGTGCGCATCCGGCTCGCCCCGTCGCCGGAGCTCGCCGTCGGCGTGCGGATCAAGGCGCCCGGCGAGCGGATGGCCGGACAGCCGACCGAGCTGCTCGTGGCGAGCGATCTGTCCGAGGCGCTGGGGCCCTACGAGCGGCTCCTCGGCGATGCGCTCGCCGGCGATCCGACCCTGTTCGCGAGCCAGGCCGAAGTGGAGGCGCAATGGGCCGTGGTCGATCCGGTCCTGGACCAGGCGACGCCGCTCTCGCCCTATGAGCCGGGCAGCTGGGGCCCAGCCGAAGCCGACCGCCTCGTCGCCGACCTCGGCGGGTGGCGTACGCCCTCCCTGGCCACCCCGCTGGCGCGGAGAGCCGCATGACCGCGATTCGCGTGCTGCTCGCCGACGTGGACGGCGCGCTCCTCACGCCCGACGGCGTGCTCACCCCCAGAGCGGAGCAGGCGGCGAGTCGGCTCCGCGACGCCGGGATCGACCTCGCGCTGATGAGCAGGCGCTCGCCGCGCGGCCTGCGCGTCCTGCTCGGGCGGCTGAGGATCGCGACGCCGGTCGCCGCGTTCGGCGGCGCCATGCTGGTGCGGCCGGATCTCTCCGTCATCGAGCAGCACCCGCTCGACAACGGCGCGGCCGCGGTCGTCATCGCGACCCTGGAGCGACACGGCGCCGCGGTCTGGGTCTACCAGGGCGACGACTGGCTGGTGCGCCGCGCCGACGCGCCGCACGTCGCGCGCGAGCAGGCGGTCGCGCAGTGTGTCCCCAGGGTCGTCGAGCGCTGGGAAGGCGTCGTGGACAGCGCGGTCAAGATCGTCGGCGTCAGCGACGACGCCGAGGTGCTGGAGCGCGGCGAGTCGGACCTCCAGGGGGCCTGCGCGTTCTTCTCTGCGTCACGCCCCGTGCCCCATTGCATCGAGGTGATGCACCCGCGGGCCAACTCCGGAGAGGTCGCGAGGACCCTCTCGGCGCGCCTCGGCCTCTCCGGCGCGGCCATGGCCGCGATCGGCGAGCTGCCCGACCATGTGCTCATGTTCCGGGAGAGCGGGCTCAGCATCGCCATGGGGCAGGCGCGCGCCGTCGTGCAGCGGCAAGCCCACTTCATCACGCTGTCGAACGCCGACGAGGGCTTCGCGCACGCCGTGGAGACCTGGCTGCTCACCACGAGCGGTGGCCGCCAGTGAGGGACGAGCGTCAGGCGCGGTCTCCGGCCCGGGGCGCCTGTCACATGCTGGCCACCGGCCGCTGTCGCGCGCTGGTCCCGATCAGCAACATCGACGTGCCGCTGACGAGGACGTTGACGCCGACGATCAGCCCGATCGCCCACGCCGCGGTGCTCGGCCAGCGCCACCAGATCAGGACCCCGAGCGCCAGCGCGAGCAGCCCGTCGAACAGGAGCCAGCCCCAGGCGGGCATCTCGCGGTGCTGGAGCGCGCGGACGATCTTGAGGAAGCCTTCCACGAAGAAGAAGGCCGCGAGGATCAAGGTCAGCGTGACCGTGCCCGTCAACGGGAAGACCACGATCAGGACGCCCGCGGCGATCTGGAGCAGGGCGCTCGCGAGCGACCAGCCGGAGTTGGCCCATCGCCGGTGCTGGATGGCGTGGACGCCCTGGAAGAGGCCGCTCGCCACCAGCACGGCCCCGATGGCGACCGCCGTGACCAGCGAGGCGATCACGGGCATGAGGATCGCGAGAGCGCCAAGCACCAGAAGGGCGATGCCGAGCCCGATGAACGAGCCGCGGTTCTCCCGCAAGGTATGAGGCTCGACCAATTGCAATCCGAAGCTCGTCGTGCGAGCAGAGTCCTGCCAGCGATCAGCCATGTGTGTACCCTCCTCTTCCCGGAGCTGGAGTTTCGCCGTAACGTAAATGGAAGCCCGGCGCCTCACCGGCGTGCCTGCTCGCCGCAACGAGCGCCACGCGCTCCGCCGAGAGCGCATGAGCCGGGCGGGGCACGGCAGGGGTCCGGCCACGGCGAACAAGGTGCCGCCCCCGAGCGGTGTCAAGTGACTCCAGAGCGGCCGGCCTCGCGTGCCCGTGATCGGGTTGCTCACCCCCTCACGCCCAGGGGATGGTCGGCGGCCCTCTCCGCGGCGTCGTTCTACCAGCGATCCGCGCGGCCGGGCCGCTCAGCCGGCGAGCCAGCGCAGGAGCGCCCGCCCGCGCTCACTCGTACCACGTCGGCACGATCTCCCGCACCTCGGGCAGCGCGGCAATACGACAGACCTGGTCCCATGCCGCGTCCTCGAGCGCGCCATGGCGCGCGGTGCACTCGGCGTCTCCCGTGGGGAAGAAGTACAGGGTCTCTGCGGGCACATCGCACCTGGCGCGCCCCCTCGACGAGCCGGCCCGGATCGCGGGCGCGATGCCCCGCACGCGCGCGAGGAGCGCCGCGTCGTCCGACGGCAGGCAAAACTCCAGGGATCCATCGTTCACGCACCCCGTTTCCCTGGTGAACGCGAGCTTCTGGGTCGGGCACGTCGGCGCAGGGGGCGGAGGCCCCTCGACGACCCCGTCCCCCGGCGTGGACGGCGGCGCCGACGTACAGCTCGCCAAGCACGCTATCAGCCAACGAGAGATCGCGAATCGTCGCATGGATCCACTCTCCATGTGCTCCGGCGGCGCACCTCTGGCCGATATCGCAGAGACGCTGGACCTGTCAACCCGGAGGTCCTGCAGTTTGGGCTTGACGTCTCCAGGACGCTTGGGTGTGCTTTCCCCCGGCCTCGGCGGGCTTCAACCTCGACGACCTCGGGCTGGTGCAAAAATGAACCTGCGACTCCTTCTCTCGCTGTCCGCGCTGGGCGCTCCGCTGCTCGTTGCGACGAGCGGCTGGGCCAAGGACTACTACGTGGCCCCGGCGCCCGCCGGCGACGACGCGAACGCCGGCACCGAAGCCGCGCCGTTCGCGTCGATGGCCAAAGCGCAAAGCGTGGCCATGGCCGGCGACGTCTTCTACTTCAAAGGCGGCACGTACACGTACACGGAGGGCACCACCACCTGCTCGAGCGGGACGGCGACCATCAGCGGCGTGGTGCTGAACAAGAGCGGGAGCGCCGGCAACCTGATCAAGTACTGGGCGGCGCCCGGCGAGAAGCCCGTCTTCGATTTCGACGGCATCCGGGATTCTTGCCGTATCAAGGGCATCCTCGTCTCCGGGAATTACATTCACCTCAAGGGACTCGAGATCAAAGGCGTTCGCCAGAACAACAACCTGAACCACGAGTCCTGGGGCGTGTGGAATCAGGGCAGCAACAACATCTTCGAAGCGCTCGACGTCCACCACATCATGGGCGCCGGCATCTTCATCCAGCGCGGCAGCAACAACCTCGTGCTCAACTGCGACTCGCACGACAACTTCGACGAGCTCACGTCGAACGGCGCGGGCGAGAGCGCGGACGGCTTCGGCTGTCACGTCGGCGCCCGGGAGACCGGCAATGTATTCCGAGGCTGCCGCGCCTGGTGGAACGCGGACGACGGCTACGATTTCATCAACTCCGGCGCCGCCTGCCTCGTCGAGCGCTCGTGGGCCTGGTACAACGGCTACAAGCCGGGGACGCAGACCGGCATCGGCAACGGCAACGGCTTCAAGGGCGGCGGCTACGGCGCCGATCCGGCGAGATTTCCGGCCGAGCCCGCGGCCCACACGGTGCAAAACTGTCTCGCCGCCTTCAACAGGGCGGCAGGGTTCTACGCGAACCACCACCCGAGCACGCTCTACTTCTACAACAACACGTCGTACGGCAATCGCCCCGACTTCAACATGCTCGGGATGGATTCGAACGGGAACGACATCACTGTCGGGGTTTACCGGAACAACCTGGCGTTCGGCGGGACGCTGTTCTCGAACCGCAACGGCGCCGACGACGCGAACAACTCCTGGACGGCGGGGGGTGTCACGGTCTCGGACGCGGACTTTCAGAATCCGTCCGAAATGGGGCTGGACGCTCCGCGACAGGCGGACGGCAGCTTGCCCGTGCTCACGAATTTCCGCCTCGCGTCGGACAGCGACGCCATCGACAAGGGCGTCGACGTCGGGCTGCCCTACGCAGGCTCCGCTCCGGATTTCGGCTGCTTCGAGACGGGGTTGGCCGAGACCGAGACCGCCGGGGCTTCCGGCACCGGCGGCGCGGCGAGCGCTGGCTCGGGCGGCGGCGGTGCCGCGGATACGGGGTCGGGCGGCGCGAGCGCAAGCGCAAGCGGAGGAGCGGTAAGCGGCGGCGCAGACAGCGGCGGCACGACGAGCGTCGGTAGCGGCGGAACCCTGGGCACGGGCGGCGATGGCACCGATCCGAGCACGAGCAGCGCCGACGACTCGGCCGGATGCGCGTGCAGCACGCTTGGCGGCCACCGGCCGGATGCAGCGAGCCTCGTGCTCCTCAACCTCGTGCTTTGGGCCTTCAGAGCGCGCCGGAAGCGCCGAGTCCCGGCCAGCGCGTGAGCGCTGCCGCGGCTCGCGTGTCGCAGCCCTTCACCCCGTTCTCCAATTTCGTACGAAGCGCGCTAGACGGCCTATTGCCGGCGTGGCAATGCTTCCATCGCATGAACCCGAGCTCCAAGCCTCAGCTCCAGACCCGACGCGGCCGTCTGTGGCGCCTCCTGTTGGCCCCGAGCGTGTTGTTGGCGAGTGCGGCCTGCTCTGACGGCGGCGCGGCTGACACAGACAATCCAGGAAGCGGCGGGGCTCCGACGAGCGGCGTCAGCTCGGGCGCAGGCGGCACCTTCGCGACGGGTGGCACGACGGCGTCCGGCGGGGGCGCCGCCGGCTCGGGCGGCGACGGAGCTGGCGGCGCCGGCGGTGGCGCCACCACGGGGACGGGCGGCGACGGCGCTGGCGGCGCCACCACGGGGGCGGGCGGCGGGTCGGGAAGCGGCGGAGCGCCCACGATCGATCCCGATGCCCTCTTCGCGGCTCCGGATGGCGCGGCGGACGCGTCGGGAACGATGCGTGATCCCATGACCTTGGCCGCCGCCCTCCTCCGGGCGAACGCGGGTGACACCATCTACCTGCGCGGGGGCACCTACGCGCTCAACACGACCCTCAGCCTGAGCAAGGACGGCATGAGCGGCTCGACCATCGATCTGCGCGCCTACCCCCTGGACAGCGAACGCCCCTTGCTCGACTTTTCCGCCATGGCGGAGAGCTCCAGCAATCGCGGGCTCGTCCTGTCCGGCGACTACTGGCACATCTACGGCATCGATGTTCTCCGAGCCGGCGACAACGGCATGTTCGTCAGCGGTTCCCACAACGTGATCGAATACTCCACGTTCGTCGAATGCGCCGACACCGGACTGCAGCTGGGCGGAGGGGCGGCCGACAACCTGGTGCTCAACTGCGATTCGTATTTCAACGCCGATTCCAGCCTGGAGAACGCCGACGGCTTCGCGGCCAAGCTCGACGTCGGCACGGGCAACAAGTTCGTGGGCTGCCGCGCCTGGAACAACCTCGATGATGGCTGGGACGGCTACCTGCGCCCTGCAAACAACGTCACCACGACCTACGACGACTGCTGGGCCATCGACAACGGGAAGCTCAAGAATGGCTCGGCCGGCGCAGGCGACGGCAACGGCTTCAAGTCCGGCGGCAGCGACGGCAAAGATCTGAGCCACAACGCCATCTACACGCGGTGCATCGCCGCGGGGAACGTCAACGACGGCTTCGACCACAACAGCAACCGCGGCAGCGTCACGATCCTGAACAGCGCGGCGCACGCCAATGGCAGCAACATCAACTTCAGCACCTCGAACATCGCAGCCTCGTTGACCATCAGAAACACGATCTCCCTGGGAACGAACGGGTCACTGTCGGCGACGACCACGAGCATCACGAACAACAGCTGGCAAGGTGGACTGTCGGCCACGAGCGGCGATTTCGTGAGCGTCGACACCAGCCTGCTCAAGGGCCCCCGCAAGGCCGATGGGAGCTTGCCGGACGTCGACTATCTGAAGCTGGTGCCGGGCAGCGATCTCCGCGATGCGGGCGTCGACGTAGGCGTGGAGTACAACGGATCCGCGCCGGATCTCGGTCCCTTCGAGAGCGAAGAGTAGTCCCACCGGCGCAGGCGCGTGAGCCAACGTGCCTGGTGCCCTGAATCGATCAAGCCGGCTTGTCGCGGAGCGCGAGCCCGATCCCTACCGCGGCCGCGCCGATCACGAACGGCAGGACGCCCATCGAGGCGCCGATGTTCACGCACTGATTGGCCTCCTCCGTGCCGACGCGCCGGCCAGGAGGGCGAGCCACGCCGCCCACCCGCACGCCGTGAACGCTTCCAACACGCTTTGCATGCTGCCCTCTAGCGCCGCGCCGACCCGGAGAGAAGCGTCAGGTCCACCGCATGGGGCTCCTCGCGCACCCCTTACCGGCATCGGTTCATCGGCGGAGTCGGGCGCGGAAGGTCACCACTCATGTCGCGCGCGGCGTCCACCTGACGTGGAGCAGAGCCCCCCACCCTGCGAGTCTTCGCCTCCAGCTGACCACAGGAGGCGCTGGCGCCAGCGCCCGGCACGGGACCGCTGCGATTCCGCCCCGATTCCCACGAGGCGGCGCTCCGGCTACGCTCCGCGCTCCGAGGTGCACCCGATGAAGGTTTGGCGAATCGAACGCATGATCGTGATTCCAACAGCGTTCTGCGCTGCGGCGTGCGCCGCTCCAGGCCCCGACGAAGGACCGCTCGCGGCCGCGCGCGCGGCGCTCACCGTCACCGAGGACCAGAAGCTGACCGAGGAGACGCCGGCCCTCCAGCGCGTGTTCGGGTTCGCGGCCGCGGGCAGCGGCGACACGGCGCTGATCGGAGCGCCGGACGAGAACAGCCTGACCCGCGGCGCCGCGCACGTCTACACCGTGACCGACGGGGCCGCGACGCTCGACGCCACGCTCGCGCCCAGCGACGGCGAAAACGGCATGGTGTTCGGCCGTCAGGTGGCCCTCGACGGCGATACCGCTGCCGTCATGGCCAGCGCCAACTATGAGGTGCGGCCGTACGAAGAGCGCGTCTATGTGTTTGTCCGGAGCGACGGCGCCTGGTCGGAGCAAGCGAAGCTGACCGTCCCCGAGGATCCGGCGTTGAGCTTCTCGAGGATGGCGGTCGACGTCGGTGGGGACACGGTCGTCGCGAGCACGGTGGGAGAGGACATCGACCTCGTGCTGGGCAAGGCATTTGCTTTCACGAGGACGGGCAACGCGTGGTCGCCGCGGGTGGAGCTCGTGCCTCAGGACAGCCCTCGGGGATTCGGCTGGTCGATCGCTGTGTCGGGCGACACGGCGATCGTGGGCGCGGCGGCGGATTCGCCCGAAGGCAGCGCGTTCGCCGGCTCGGCCTACGTGTTCGTGCGGGATGGGGGCAGCTGGACGCAACAGGCGAAGCTCCTGCCGCATGACATGAGCGCCCGCGCGTCCTTCGGCTTCTCGGTCGATCTCGCGGGGGACACCGCGGCGATCGGAGCCAAGAGCGCGGTGTACATCTATACGCGGAGCGACGGCGCCTGGACCGAGCAGGCGAAGCTCGTGCCCGCCTTGAGAGGGAGCGAGGCGACAGGGGTGCAGCTCCTGGGCAACGCCGTGGTCGCCGGGTTCGTCGGCGTGGCTGACAACAAGGGGATCGTGTCCGTGTTTCACGGAGGAGAAGGAACATGGACGGAGGCGCGAACGCTCGCGCCGTCGGATGGGCAAACGCTGGATTTTTTCGGGTGGAGCGCGGGATACGCCGGCGGGAGCGTGGTCGTCGGGGCGCCGTACCACAGCGCCCCTCTGGACCGAAGCGGCGCGGCCTATGTGTACGCGCTGCCGTCCCTGGACGGCGCGGCGTGCGTGGCGGACACCGATTGCCTGAGCGGCTCCTGCGAGGCCGGCCAGTGCGCGCCCGGGGGCAGCAGCGGCGCGGGCGGCGGCGGCGCTGGCGGTGAGGCGGGCAGCGGCGGCTCTGGCGGTGACGCGGGCGGCGGTGGCTCTGGCGGTGAGGCGGGCGGCGCGAGCAGCAGTGTTGCGGGCGGCGGTGGCTCTGGCGGTGAGGCGGGCGGCGCGAGCAGCAGTGTTGCGGGCGGCGGTGGCTCTGGCGGTGAGGCGGGCGGCGCGAGCAGCAGTGTTGCGGGCAGCGGCGGCTCTGGCGGTGAGGCGGGCAGCGGCGGCTCTGGCGGTGAGGCGGGCAGCGGTGGAAACGCGGGCAGTAGCACGGCGTCAGCCGGTACGGGCAGTCCTGGGACCGACGCCGGCGGGGATGGCGGCTGCCGCATGGGCGGTCCAGGTCAGCCGACGCGCAGCGCTTCCACCCTCATGGCCTTCGCGCTCGCGCTGGCCGTCTTGCCGGCAAGGCGCCTCCGCGATGCGCGCCGCCGGCGGCTGGCGGCCCGGGATACGGCCCTCCCGGCTTGACACCACAGCTCGCCCGCTGCGGGGCCCTTGCCGGTGGGGATCGCCTCGCTCATGTTCCCGGCCGCAGGGCCGTGTCGCGCCGCCGAGCCCGGGCGGCCGTGCCTGCTCGTCCAGAGGGAACAGGCAGGCGTTCGCGCTGGCGTTTCCCGGGCAGCCGCGGACCGTGACGTTCGACAACGTCGCGCGGGCGCTCGCGGCGTTCGAGGCCACGCTGTTCACGCGGAGCCGCTGGGACGTGTTCCTCGAGGGGGACAATCCATGACGGCTCGGTCTCCTCGCTGGAGGAGGCCGTGAGGAGGATGGCGAGACACCAGCTCGGGAAGGAGCTGGACGACAAGGAGGTGCACCTGATCACCCGCTGGCTCGACAGCCTGACGGGCCAGATCCCCCGCGCCGACATCGAGCTCGACGAGGCGTCGGCGCGATCGTGCTGGAGCCCGGATACCCAGGAAAATTGTGACCCACCTCAGCCCGCGGCTGGGATAACATCGCCCTGGACGGCGATGGACGCGCAGAAGACCGTGGCGCTCGAGGCGGAGCTGGACGCGTTGCAGAAGGAAGTGCAGCGCCTGCGCTCCCGCGTCGCCGAGCTGGAGGAGGCCGGCCGCGGCTTCCCGGAGCGCTTGCTCGACGCGCTGCCCAGCCTCGTTTACGTGCTCGATCTCGATGAGGGGCGGCACGTCTACCGGAACCGGGAGCTCACCGATCTCGTCGGAGAGGGCGGCGGAGCCGCGGCGGGCTCGCCCCGCGGCGACGGCCTGTCCCCGATAGTCCATCCGGACGATATCGGTCGCATCGAGGAGTACCGGGCTCGCGTGGCCGCCTCCGAGAGCGGGGAGCAGGCGACGGTGGAGTACCGCGTGCGCGGTCGCGACGGCGGCTGGCGATGGTTCCTCGAGCGAGGCGTCGCGCTCGGCCGCGAGGGACCGGGGCGGCGGATGCTGGGCTCGGCGCACGACATCACCGCGCGCAAGCACACGGAGCAGATGCTCGAGCGGAGTGAGAGCCTGCTCCATGCGTTCCTCGAATACACGCCGTCCATGATGGTCGCCGTGGACGCCGCGGGCCGGCTCCTCCTCGTGAACCGCGAAATCGAGTCATTCTACAAGATGAGCCGCGAGGAATTGCTGGGGCGGGTCGTCTACGACCTTCTCCCGGCGCCGGCGGCCGCCTCGATACGAAAGGCCAATGAAGAGGTGGCGGCCGCCGGACGCCCGGGCGCATCCGAGCAGGTGCTCGTCTACCCGAACGGTCCGCGCACCTACCTGTCGACCAAGTTCCCCATCCGCGACGCCGAGGGGAAGATCTACGCGGTCGGGACGATCTCGGTGGACATCAGCCGAGCCAAGCAGGCCGAGGCCGAGCGCGCGGAGATGCAGCGGCGGCTCATCGAGATGCAGCAGGCGACGATCCAGGAGCTCATCACGCCGCTCCTGCCGCTGGCGCGTGGCGTCGTCGCGATGCCGATCGTCGGGAGCGTCGACCCCGCGCGCGCCGAGCAGATCCTGACGACGTTGCTTGAAGGGATCGCCGCCCAGCAGGCCAGGATCGCCATCCTCGACATCACCGGGGTGAAGGTCGTCGACGAGCGGGTGGCGCAATCCTTCGTCGACGCGGCCCGGGCCGCGGGATTGCTCGGCACCCGGGTCGTGCTCACCGGGATCAAGCCGCAGATCGCGCAGACGCTCACCACGATCGGCGCCGATCTGAGCGGCATCGTCACCAAAGGGACCCTGGAGAGCGGCATCGCTTACGCGCTGGGACGCCGGCTCCGCTGGTGACCAAGCGCGCTCCCACCGAGCGACCGGGTGTACGCGGATACGCACAAGGCCTTCACGGCATCGGCGAAGCCCGCGAGGACCTCGGGAGAGCAGGTTTCAGGCGCCCCTGACGGTGTACTCTGGTGATGACATGCGCCCGCGCCCATCATGGAGCGCGGGGCGCTGTCGGTACAACGTGCGATGTGACCCAGGAGGTTGCGTATGAAGCCTGGAGTGATGCCGTTACGTGGCGCGATCGTGGTGACCATGGCCGTCAGCCTGGTCGCGGGGGCAGCGCTGGCCCGCGGCGTGCCGATGCTGGAGAGTTACGATCCAATGCCCGGTCCCTCGCCGTGGGGCCCTGACGACGAGGCGGGCGCCTCCAACACGCAGACGCCGGACAAGGTCCTCGAGGGAAAGCGCCTGATCAAGGAGGGCAAGGTCTATCGTCTGGGTCACGTCTACGAGCCGGGGATGCCGACGTTCCCGGGCAACCAGGGGCTCTCCGTGGAGGCCGGGCCGACCGCGGTCATCCAGCAGCAGGTCACGAACTCCGAGGTGATGCACGGGGAATTCGGCCAGATGGGGACGGAGTTCGACGCGCTGGGCCATTTCGGCTACATCCCGCCCGGGAGCACGGACCCCGCCGACGCGCTCTTCTACAACCAGTTCACTGGCGCCGAGATCCTCACGGAAGACGGGCTCGCGCACCTCGGCGTCGAGAACGTGAAGCCGCTCGTCACGCGCGGCGTGCTCCTCGACGTCAAGCGCTACGCGAACGGCGGGGAGACGCTCGCGTTCGGCCAGGAGATCACGCTGCCCATGGTGATGAAGACGCTGCGCGCGCAGAAGATGGACGCGCGCGACATCGGCGCCGGCGACGTCGTGCTGATCTTCACGGGCTGGGAGGAGAACTGGGAGCTCGGCACCGAGGGGTATTACACGCAGCCAGGCGTGGGGCTGGCCCAGCCGGGGATCGGGCTCGAGGTCGCGAAGTGGCTCTCGTCGAAGGGGATCGCCTGCGTCGGGTCGGACAACTTCGGCATCGAGGTCCTCCCGCCGAAGCCTCCGGTGGCGCCGGGGGTGATCTTCCCGGTGCACCATCACCTGCTGGTGAAGAGCGGAATCTTCATGCACGAGGTGATGGTGCTCTCGGAGCTGGCCGCGGATCTGGCCGCGGAGCTCCAGGAGCGGCCCCACGGCCACAAGAGCCCCTACGAGTTCTTCTACGTCTACAGCCCGCTGCCCCTCCGGGGCGCGTCCGGATCACCGGGCATCCCGCTCGCGATCCGGTGAGCGGATCGGCGCGCCGGCGCCGCGCGCGCCCGCATGTCGCCACTGTCCTCTGGGCCTCTGTGGTTCGAGCTCTCGCTTCAGGGCGCCAGAAGCGCTCTCAGCCACGCCGCGCAGACGTCAACCGAGGCGTTTTCTCATGCTCAGGCTCGTGATCCGGTAGCCGAGCGACTCGTAGAGCCGCCGCGCCCGCGTGTTCTGCGCGAAGACGTGGAGCTCGATATCCCGCGCGCCCAGGCCGCGGGCGGCCTCCTCGGCGAGCGCCATGACCCGGCGCCCGAGGCCCCGGCCGCGGGCGTCCTCACGCAGGTGAAGCTCGTAGACGAAGGCGCTTCGAAACCCGTCCACGCTGGTCATCCCGATCCAGAGGTGCCCGACCACGGCATTCCCTTCCAGCACCGAATAGAGGTGGTGGTCGGGGGTGGCGAGCCCCTGCGGCAGGAGCACCTCCACCTGGGAGCGCGCGTTGCGCAGCGCGTCCGCGGTCCCGGCGTCCACGGCGCTCGCGCGCTCGCCCGCGTACGAAGAGATCACGAGCTCGACGAACGCACCGAGCTCTGTGACATCGAGAGGCCGCAGGGCGACGGGGGGGTCGGTCATCGGTAGATCCTACTTGCTCCTGCCCGGCCGTGTAGCCGGGCGAGGAGGTTAGGGCAACCGAGGATCGCCGGCGAACTCGGCAGCTTCACCCGGGGTGCTCGGCTCGCTCGCTCGGCTGCTCTGGGTCTGGTAGCATGGTCGTTGGCCATGCTCGAGCTCCTCCGCAACGCGCACCACACCGTGACGGTCGACCCGGTCTCGCAGATCGCGCGGGTCACGCGGAGCCCGCTGCCGTCCGAGTCTGCCACGCAGTTCGAGGAGCTATGGATGGAGGTGAGCCGCGCGCTCGACCGGGTCGACCGCCATCGGCTGTGTCTGCTCATCGATCTGCGCGCGGCGGTGGGGCGCAATGATCCGCAGTTCGAGGCGGCGATGCAGCGGATTCGGCCGGTCGTGATGGGCCGCTTCCGGCGCGTCGCCATCCTCGTGCGGACGACCGCGGGGGCGCTGCAGATCCAGCGCCATTTCCGCGAGGACGGCATCGATCGGATGATCGGCAGCGACGAGGCCCGGCTGCTCGATTACCTCCGAGAAGCACCGGCGCGCATCCGTTGATGCGGGTCGCGATCGGCGCAGCCCACCAGACGCGCGCAGCTGCGCCGTCTGCGATCTGTATCGAGGTGTCCTCCGTCCGGCGATATCCATCGCGGTGTCCCATGTTCCGTGAGGAGACGATGATCCGAAGTCACCCGCGGCGCCGCCGCAGGGCGAACCGCTGCCAGCCACGCTCCATCCCAGACCGACCCCCGGCCCGAGCCGCGGCACGCCCTCTACAGTGCTCAGGCGAGCCAGACGCGGCTCGCCTTTCGTGACCGGCCGGCGACGATTTTTGTAACCTGGCGAAAAACCAAAGACTTTGTGGGCCAGCGACCGCGCCGCCCACGCGGGCTCTCGGCGAGCGCCTGGGCGGGTGTCGCCCTCGAGGGACGTGGCCAGTCGAAGACTGGGACGGATCACCACGCTTGGGCGCCGCGGCCCATGTCCTTTTTGAGCTTGCGCAGCCCCCGTACTCCGGTCTTCTCGTTTGTGCGATGTGCTTGTCAGTTCGCGAATTCGACGTATAGTGTATTCGAATCGCGCCCCTACCGTCCGCAATGTAGTCATGCGGCGTGTTGCAGCGCTCGTGTCGATCTGCCAGGTCGAGGCCCCATCCGTCCCGGTTTCGCATCTTGCGATGCCCTGGACGGTGTGTTCCGTACCGGAGAGGCGCGGCGGGAGGACAGCGAGGCATGCCTGGCGCTCGATGAGCGGTCGAGTCGAGAGATCGACAGTCTACTCGATGGGGGGAGAGGGGTATGGTGGTACGGACCGATTGCGGTATCGAGGCTCGTGTTCCCAAGGATGGCCGCTGGGCTTCCGGTCGTTGCGACCGACGTGGGCGGCGTGTCCACCGTGCTCGTTCACGGGGAGACGGGCTTCCTCGTGCCGTCCGACGAGGTAGCGCCGCTCGCCGCGAGGCTCTCGGAGCTCCACGCCAATCCCGCCCGCGCCGCGCAGATGGGCCGGAGCGGCCGGATGCTCGCGCTCCGGCGCTACTCCGCCATCCGGATGGCCGAGCGCTACATGGAACTGTACGCGCTGCTGCTCCTGGCGATCACCCGTCGTCGCGCTCGCCGGCGCCGCTCGCGAGCTGATCAGGCGGCGGAGCGCCGCCGTCGCCGAACGCTGCTGCTTTCACGCGCTCTCGAGGGGGGGACGACTCATGTCGAACGCAATGCAATGGCTCTCGGATCTCCTGGCCGCACCGTGGGCGACGCGGCCATTCACACCAGTGATGCACGGCCATTCGACCATCATCGTGATGCATCGGCTCGCCGACCCGGATCGCGGGATCGAGGGCCTCGATCCGCGCGCCCTCCGGCGCGCGCTGCAGTTCCTGAGACGCGAGCGGTATCCGCTCGTGTCGCTCGAGCGGGTGTTCCGAGGCCTCGCGGGCGAGGAGCCGCCCGTCGACCGGGCCGTCGCCTTCACGATGGATGACGGCACGATCGACCAGGCGACGGTCGCCGCGCCGATCTTCGCGGAGTTCGATTGCCCGGCCACCATCTTCGTGGTGAGCGGCTATCTGGACGGCCATCTGTGGTGCTGGTGGCACCGCGTGGAGCACGTGTTCGAGACGACGCGGCGCCGCGAGCTCAGCGTGATGGTGGGCGGCCTCCGCCACGTCATCCGCCTGGACGACGGCGTCCCGCGGGCGCAGCTCGCGCGGCGCTTCATGGAGCGCTGCAAGCGTGTGCCCGAGACCGAGAAGCTCCGCGCCATCCAGCGGCTCGCCGCCGCGGCCGAGGTCGATCTCCCGGCGCGCCCTCCCGCGCGGTACGCGCCCATGTCGTGGGATGACGTCCGCGCGTGCGAGGCGCGCGGCATCACGTTCGGTCCGCACACGGTCACCCATCCGGTGCTCTCCAGGACGAGCGACGCGCAATCGAAGCACGAGATCCACGTGTCCTGGGCGCGCCTGCGCGCCGAGGCCAGGCGCCCGGTCCCCATCTTCTGTTATCCGAACGGGCACGTGGGGGCGGACTTCGGTCCTCGCGAGTGCGCGACGCTTCGCCGGCTCGGCTTCCTGGGAGCCGTGACCCACTGGCCTGACGACTATGCGACGGTCAGCGGATTCCGTAGCTCCGCGGACGCGCCGTTCTCGGTGCCGCGGATCGACTTCGGCGCGGATCACCGGAGCCTCATCCGCTCGGTGTCGGGCGTCCCGTGGACCAAGCAGCTACTGCAGCGGCAACTCGCCCTGCGAAGCGCGGTGGCCCCGGTCGATCCGGGCCTGACGCTCGATGGATCCCAGGACGAAGCCGAGGGCTCGCCGATCCAGTGATCGCGGAACCCGCGCGCGGCCGCTCATGCAGGTCGCGGACGGCGCGGCCCCCGGCGCGCGCCGGAGCGCCAGGCGCTGCTCGGCGCGAGGGGATCCCCTGCGCCCGAGGAGCCCGGCCGGGCGCTCACTTCTTTCGATAGGCGCCCGGCGTCGTCCCCGTACGGCGCTTGAACGCCGTCGTGAGGTGCCCCTGATTGGCGAAGCCACACTCCAGCGCGATCTCCGCGATGGACAGCCGCTCGTCCTGGAGCATGGTCATCGCCTTCTCGATGCGGCGCGAAATGACGTACTGGTGGGGAGTCTGGTGAAACGCGCTCTTGAACAGGCGCGAGAAATGGTCCGGCGAGTAGCCCACCAGCCCCGCCAGGTCGACGAGCCCGAAGTTCGAGGAGAGCTCGCTGTCCACGAATTTTTCGATCTGGGTTCGCTGGCTCCTCGAGAGGCTCGCGTTGCGCAGCGAGATCTCCGCCCCGGATCCCGCTCCGTACCGCGCCGATAGGTAGGAAGCCAGCGCCAGGCAGAGCGACTGCACGTAGACGGCCCCGAAGTACTCCTGCCCCTCGGCCTGCGCCTGCAGGCGCCGGACCAGGTCGACGACATGGGCGTCGACCAGACCGAACCGCGGCTCCCGCTCCGGGACCAGCACGGCGGACGGAGACGCACAGAGAGCCAACATGGATGCTTCGGGGAAGTTCACCGACGTGCACACGGAGGGCCGCCCCCGCCACGCGACGCTGTGCAGCCTTGTCCTCCGCGGCAAGAGGTCCATCATTCCCGAGAGCCGCTCGAAGGAATGCTCCCGGACCTCGCCCGAGGTCGGCTCCGCGAAGTGAATGTCGACCTGCGAGGGGCCTCCCGTCCACACCAGGACCGCATCACTCTCCGCCGAGAGCCCCTCGATCCGGCCGCTCTCGGGCACGTACCCGATCCGGAGGGGCAGCCCCACCCAGTCCGATCCGGTGAGAGCCGCCCCGTACTTTGCTGAGAACTCCGCGGTCATGCCTGGGGTCGCCCCGGAGCATCGTCGACGTCGAGGAACACGGGGGTCAAGCCCCTCGTGCGCTCGGCATGTGAGCGCACACACACCTCTGCTCGCGGGCGCCGGGTGGATCGGATCCCGCGCGTCGGGATCCTGAAAACCTTCGCCGGGAATTTGAACGACCTCGCTGCGAGCGCCACGTACCCTTCCCTTCACTTCCTCGCAGAGGCTGTGCGGGTGGTGTGACACTGCGCCGAGCTCCCGCTCTCTCTGCTTACAACATAATTTTATTCGGTCGCTGACCGGGAGCGCTGCTCACATGTCTACCTCGACCTCTCCGCTGCTCGTCCGTCATGGCGCATTCGGCACCTTTGCCCGCGGGATTCCGCTCGTGGGCCTTCTCTTGGTCGGTTCCATGGCTTGCTCCAGCGCCTCCGATGGGTCGTCCGACGGCTCGGGCGGCTCCGGAGGAGGTGCTTCTTCCTCCGGCAGCGCCCAGACGACGAGCGCGGGTGAGGGCTCGGGAGTCTCCTCGACAACGAGCGGAGCGAGCAGCACGACGGCGACCAGCGGCTCGGGCGGCGGGGCTTCTTCCAGCAGCTCGAGCAGCGCCGGAGGGGCTGGGGGCGCGAGCAGCAGCAGCAGCGCAGCGGAAGGAACGAGCGGGAGCGGGGGCTCTCCGGATGCAGGGTTCCAGCCTTGCCCTGCGACGGGCGCCTGCAAGATCCTGCCCCTCGGGGACTCGATCACCTTCGGTCTCGGCTCCGACGGCGGCTACCGGGTCGAGCTCTTCCACCTCGCCACGCAGGACGGCCACGAGGTCACCTTCACGGGCAGCCAGCCGGGGAACGGCCCCGCGATGGTCGATGGCAAGCCGTTCCCCCGCAATCACGAGGGCATCAGCGGAGAGACGATCCAGCAGATCGCCAATCGTATACCGACCCCGGGGCTCCGGGAGATGCCGCACATCGTGCTGCTCCACGCCGGCACCAACGACATGTATCGAGAGCCGAACGGCGCCGACACCCGCCTGGGCGCGCTCATCGACGAGCTGATCGCCGAGGCGCCCGACGCGCTGATCGTCGTGAGCAACATCATTCCTTTCCCGAGCGGCGCAAACGCGGTCAGCACGTACAACGCCAAGATCCCCGCGCTGGTCGAGGCGCGCGCCAGCAAGGGCGCGCACGTCCTCTTCGTCGATCAGTTCAAGGATTTCCCCACGTCCGAGCTCGGCGACGGGGTCCATCCCAACAAGGCCGGCTACGCCCGGATGGCGGGCCGCTGGTACGACGCGATCTCCGACTACCTGAGGTGAGCCGGGCGCCAGCCCGATCGAGAGACCGCCGACCCGCTCGGAGCGCGCGGTGGCGCGATCGCCCGACATCATGAGCGTTCCGTCCCGGCGCGCTGAGCACGGTTCGCCATGCTGGCGGTCTTCATCGTCGCGAACGGGGCCTTGTTGGCGCTCACGCGGGCCTTGGGGCGGGACGCCTCGATCATCGCTCGCGCGCTGACGTATGTCACGCTGACCGCCGAGCTCGCATCGAATCAGCTGGCCATGCATGCCACCGGAACGCTGGTGTCACCGTCGGCGCTGTACATCGTCATGTTCGTCGCGCTGTACCGGATCTTCCTCGACTTTCGGTTCGGCCTCTTCGCTGCGGTCCTCGGCTCCTGTCTGTACTGTGGCGTGGGCACCCTCGAGCTCACCGGCGTGATCCGGCCGCATCCATTGTTCAGCCCACCTTCTCCACACCTCTTCTACGCTGAGCCCGCGGCGGCAGCGACCGTGATGGCCAACATGGCTGCCGGCATCTTCCTGGTTTTCTTTGCGTCGAACTACGCAGTGAATCAAACCGCCAAGCTCCACCGTTACCTCACGGAGTCCGTCCTCCGACGCTACCTGCCGCCGTCGCTCGTCGAGCGCGCCGCGCACGGAGAGCTGCGGATGGACGCCGAGCCCGAGCGGCGGGTGGTGACCGTGATGTTCACCGACCTCGTGGGGTTCACATCGCTGTCGGAGAGGCTCGGCGCCGAGGCCGTCGGGCGGCTGCTCAACCAGTACCTGTCGGCGGCGGCCGACGTGGCGCACGCGCACGGAGCCACGGTCGACAAGTTCGTCGGGGACGCCGTCATGATCGTGTTCGGAGCCCCCGATCCCCTCGACCCGGCCGAGCAGGCGCGTCGCTGCGTCGCGCTCGCGCGCGACCTTCAGGCCACGCTGCCGAGCCTGGGTGATGGGATTCGCCTCGTCGCCCGCGCCGGCATCAACACGGGTGACGCCGTCGTGGGCAATTTCGGCTCGCTGGCGCGCTCGGACTACACCGTCATCGGACCTGCCGTGAACATCGCCGCGCGGCTCGAGACGGCGAGTGAGCCGGGCCGTATCCTCCTTGGCGAGAGCACGGCGAAGCTGCTGGACGGCGCCGTTCCGCTGGAAGCCGCTGGCGAGCTCCGGCTGAAGGGCGTAGCTGCGCCGGTGCGAGCCTTCTATGTGAAGTGAGCGGTTGGCCCTCTGCGTGCCCGGTCCTCCGGATCCATCGATCGTGAGCATCGTCGGTCGACCTGGCTGGCGATGATCACCTACGTGAGGGCGGCGGGCTCGCCGGTGCGGCGCGCGGCGGACGACACCCGCCCGAGGGCATCGGCGAGCGCGCCGCGCGGATCCGCCGGCAGGTCGAGCGAGCGCCACGCCACGTAGCCGTCCGGGCGGACCAGCGACGCTCCCCCGGCCCCGAGGCCAAACGCTTTGCAGAACGCTCCTTCCTCGGAGGACCGTACATCCGCGCCGATGCGGACGCATTCGAGCTCGATGCCGAGCTGCTCACCGACCTGCGCTGCGGCGGCGCACCACCGCGCGTCCTCGGTGAGCAGCACCCAGCGTCGCTGGAACAGATCGAGCGTCGACAGCCGCTCGCCGCCCCTCACCACCCACACGTGCGGCGCGCGCGTGCCGGGCTGACCCGCCCATTGCTCGGGCCGCAACGCCGGCGGGAGCCCGTCGCCGGCGCCGAGCACCGCCGTCGATCGGACCAGCTGCCCGAGCTCCATGGCGTCGTCGTCGAGGATCGGCGCGCCTCCGGCGGTCCCGCCCGCGTGCGCCTTGTAGTCTTCGCGGGCGAAGATCTGGTGATGCCGGAGCCACGCGATCGGGCGCCGCTCGGCGTCGTACGTGTCGAGCAGATCGGGCTTCGACGCGCCGGAGAGGACCGCAGAGAGCTTCCACGCGAGGTTGTGGGCGTCCTCGATGCCGGTGTTCGCGCCGTAACCGCCCCGGTTGGGCGGCAGCGTGTGCGCGGCATCCCCGGCGAGGAACACCCTGCCGGACATGAATCGATCGGCGACGAGGGCGCTGATCTCCCAGCGCCCGGTGGTGACGATCTCGATCTCCAGGTCAGCCCTGCCGATCGCCCTGGAGATCAGCGCTCTCAACGTCGCCGCGTCGCGCTCCTGGTCATCCCAGAAGATCAGCACCCAGCGGCCATCGCCGTAGGTGGTGAGGAATGCGCCGAAGCCCGGCTGCTCGATCGCGAACTGCGTGACCCCCGTTCGAAGGTACTCCTCGAGCGGAGCCCGGAAGAGGACGCTGCGCGCCGTCCGGATGTGCCCTCTCCCGGCGCGGCTGATCCCGAGCGCCTCGCGGATCGCGCTGCGGTGGCCGTCCGCCGCCACCAGGTAGGAAGCGCGCAGCGCGACCTCTCGCCCGTCGCGCTCGCGCAGCCAGGCGGTCACGCCGCCTGGGTCCTGCTCGAAGCGGGTCAGCTCGGTCTCGAGCCTCACGTCGGCGCCGAGCTCGATCGCCCTGTCTCGAAGCCTGGGCTCGAGACGATCCTGGGCGATCGCGGCGCCCGCGCACGGCGAGCGCTCGATCGCGGGCGCCACGTGCTCCCCGGGCGTCCACGGGACCTCCTCGAACCACGCCCCGGCCAGGCTCTCGACCCGAGCCCGGCGCAGCCGGAAGCCGGGCGGCACCTGCGGGATGAGCTGGCCCAGCCCGACCGCGCGATAGAGCTCCAGCGTCCTCGGCGTGTAGCCGATCGCGCGTGGATGCGGCGAGCTGCCAGCGTGCCGTTCGATCAGCACCGTGCGCACACCTCGCCAGGCCAGGAACACCGCGGCCGACAGGCCGACCAGGCTGCCCCCGACCACGAGCACCGACGTCGATTCTACGTGCATCAGAACCGTCCTTTGATACAGTGTATCACTACGATACAGTGTATCGCGTCGGATTTGTTGTCAACCGGCTGCTGATGCGAACAAGACGAGCGATGACCGCACGGCAGAAAAAACCGCACGTGACCGGCGCCTCCCTCATCTGGGACCGCCCGGAGCCGGCGCTCCGTCCCGCTCCCGGGCCGCTGAGCAGAGACCGGATCGTGCGCGCGGCCATCGCGCTGGCCGACGCGGAAGGTCTTGCCGCGGTCTCTCTGCGCAAGATCGGGGCTTCGCTCGACGCCGGCCCGATGCGCCTCTACGGCTACCTGGACACCAAGGAAGAGCTGCTCGAGCTGATGGTGGACGCGGTGTACGGGGAGATGGCGTCCGCGGGGCCCATCCCTGGCGGCTGGCGCGACGCCCTAAGGACGATTGCCCACCGCACCCGTCGGGCCGCCAGGGAGCACGGGTGGTTCATCGATCTGCTGGGCGGCCGTCCCCATCTGGGCCCGAACGCCCTCGTGCACCTCGAGGCCTCGCTCGCCGCGCTGAGCGGCGCTCCGGGCTTCGAGGACATCGACGCCGTCATGATGGCGGTCGGGACCGTCAACGCCTACGTGATCGGCGCCATCCGCGCCGAGGCCAACGAGCTGCGCGCCGAGGTCGCCAGTGGCCTGGATCAGACCGAATGGCAGCGGGCGTCGGAGGCGTACATCCGCCGGATGATCGCCACCGGCCGTTTCCCGACGCTCGCCAAGGTGGTCGAGGACGCCACCCACCCGCCGGCCGACGTCGCGTTCGACAGGGGTCTCGACTGCGTGCTCGACGGCATCGCGGCGCGCCTCTCCTGCGGAGCCGCGGCGGGAGCAGGTCGTCGCGAGCGGCGATAGCCGCTGCCTTTCTAGAGCACCCGCAGGAAGGCCGTGAGGTCGGCCTTCTCCTGTGCTGTCAGCTTCGTGCCGAGCACGAGGTTGAAGAACTCCACGGTGTCCTCCAGCGTGAGCAGGCGCCCGTCGTGCAGGTAGGGAGGGCTGTCCTTGATGCCGCGCAGCGGGAACGTCTTGATGGGGCCGTCCGCGGTCGCCATCCGTCCGTTGATGAGCACGGGCTTGAAGAAGCGCTCCGCCCGGAGGTTGTGCATCAGGTTGTCCGTGTAGTACGGCGCGGCATGGCACGTCGCGCACTGGCCCTTGCCGTTGAAGATCTGCTCTCCGCGGAGCTCCTCCGGCGTGGCCTTCGCGGGGTCGAGGCGCCCGTTCAACGCGAGCTTCGGCGCCGGGGGGAAGTCGAGGATCTCCTGGAACTCGGACATCGCGTGGACCTGGTGGCCGCGGTCCAGGATGTTGATCCCCTTCTTCACGGCGATGACGATGTCGCCGTCGAAGTACGCCCCTCGCTGCTCGAACTCGGTGAAGTCCTCGACGGTCTTGAGCGCGCGCTGCGAGCCGAAGAGGCGCTGGATGTTCACGCCGCGCAGGGTCGGGGTGTCGATCCGGTGACGGAACTCCTGCGGTCGGATGTCGCCCACGAGGTGGGTCGCGTTGTTCGTGTGCCCGTTGGCGTGGCAATCGAAGCAGGCGACGCCGAGGCTCGCCCTCTCCGAGCGCCGATCCGCGGTCGCGTTGAACTGCTGCTGCGGAAAAGGCGTGACGAGGAGGCGGAGCCCCTCGAGCTGCTTCGGGTTCAGGATCCCGTTGAAGAGCTCGTAGAAGTTGGCGATGGTGACGAGCTGCCCCCTGGAGACGTCGCCCAGATCAGGCCGCGTGGTGAGGTAGATCGGCGGCGGGAACTCGGAGACGACGTGGTCCGGCAGGTCGAAGTCGAGATCGAAGCGCGTGAGGTCGCGCCCTTCCTGGCGCTTGATCTCCTCGATCTCGAACTTCGGGAAGACCATCCCTCCCTCCGGATGGTTCGGGTGGGGCAGCGGCAGGAAGCCCTGCGGCCAGAGGCCCTGGTCCCGGATGGCGTCGGGCGTGAGCGCGGCCAGCGATTCCCACGTCGTCCCCTTCTCGAGCTTCACCCGGACGCCGCCCTGAACGGGCTTTCCGCGCGACATGGTGACCCCCGGCGCAGGGCGGTTGGCGAGGTCGTACCGCGCCTCGAGCAGCGTCTTCTGGCGCTTCATCAACGCGGGCTTGTCGGCCTTCATCCGGGCCATCAGCGCGGCGAACGGCTCCTTCTCGTCGACCGGCAGATAGCTCGTGCGCGGCGTGTCGGGGCCGGGCGGCGGATACGCGTTCATGGGCGCCCTCGGGCCCGCCGGCGCGACCGTTTCGGCCGTCCCCGGCGGCGCGCCACGCGTGCTGTCAGGCTCCAGAGGTACCGCCCCCGGCGTCGAGGCGCAGTTCACGAGACCGAGCGAGAGCGCGGCAGTGCACGCGACCATGCACGTGATATCCATTCTCTTCACAGGCATACGAGCGGCTCCTTCACGAGGGGTACGTCGTCAGCAATGGCTGGCCGAGCGCCCCGCCTCCCGGCGCGCGGAGCTCCCGCCCCGTGCACACGAAGGGCGGCTCGCCGGGCACACAGCCGAGGCGCCATGGGCAGTTCCGCCCGCAGGCGACTCCTGTGCCAGGGGCGCGCCCGCTGTGCGCTCCGTTCCTGATCAGGCGCGGAGCGGGGCAATTTGCGCGGGAGATCGTGCCTCCTCGCTCGGATCGGCGAACGAGCACGCCTCGCGCCATCGCGGGTCACCGTGCCCACGGAGCTCACGAGCGCGCTCCGTCCAGCCGATGTGCGGGGCGGCGCGAGGCAAACTGCCACGATCCGTGGCATCATGGCCCGCGTCGCGCCGCGTGCGCGACCGGGGCGCGCGCGCGGCGCGAGCGCGCGCCCCACGGCGGTCCGTTCAGCCGCCCTGTTCGCCCCGCTCCGGCTCGACGCGGAAGAACGGCGCCTTGACGTCCTTCGCGTCGAAGAAGAACACCCGATCCCAGACGGGGACCCGCTCCCGCTCCGCCAGATCGACCACCTCGCCTCGGGACAGGCTGCCGACGAGCTTCGCGCTCGACTGGCCTCGCATCCTCCACCGGAACTCGTACGGGAGCAGGACGCTGGCGTCGCCGAACATGCCGCGGCGCTCGGCGAAGCTCCGCCGCGCAGCCTCGGAGAGCTCCCGGGCATGACGGAGGTTCGGGGCGACGATGTAGGTCGTCGCAAGGCCCTCCTCCAGCATCTGCCGGTTGATGAGCCGACCGCGCGACAGGACGTATCCGAGGACGCGGCCGTAGGCGTCGAACGGCTGTTCGTCCGTCTGGATCTCGACCTCGGCGCCGTCGGGGAGCAGCTCGGAGAGCCGCTCGGCGGCCAGCTCGGCCCAGTAACCTTGCGAGGCGCCGAGGAAGTGCGTCTCGGGCGTATCGATGGAGAGCATACGGACAGGATGGATCACGCCGTGCTCGTCGCGCACGCGGAGCGTGTCGCCGTCGACCGTCCTCACCACCTCGGCGAGGAACCTGTCGCCAGGCAGCTCCCGGCGCAGCCCCCGCCTACGGGAGACAAGAGACACGTAGTCGATGAACCTCCGGAACTCCGGAAGCAATCCTGCCATCGCCCCCTCCTATGATGGATAGCCCCACAGAAACCGCCGTTCGCACATCGCAGGGACTTTCGCCCTGCCCAGGCGGCCTGTTCCATGAAGATATAGAGAGGGCCCTGGCCCTATGAAAGCGCTCGCCGCGCCTGACCCGGGGAGCGCGAGGTGGCCTGAAGCGCCGGTCGGATGGGGAGGAAGAATTGAACGCAAAGGCGCAAAGGCGCAAAGGCGCAAAGACGCCAAAAGGCAAGAGGGAATATTTCCCCCTTCGCTCCCTTGGCATGCTGGCGTTCCAATCTTCTTCTGGCGGCTTCACGAGCTTTTCGTTCATCTCACCGGCGTCGCCGCGAGCCGGTCAGATAGCACCGCTCATCCCGCCGCCTTCCGGGCGTCGCCGGCGCCGATCTCCTCCAGCAGATCATCCTCGTCCTCCCCCGCGGACACCTTCTCCAGCGCCAGCCTCAGCTTCGGCTCGGCGCTCGCCTCGGCGGCGACGCGGATCCGTTTCTCCACCGCCTCGCCCCCGTGCGGGCGCGCCGCGAGCGCGGCGGCGACGCGCTGCTCCGGCGGCGCAGAACCGTCCTCGACGATGCGCAGCACCTCTTCGAGGTCGTTCCCCGCCGTCCGGTATCCGGTCCTGGCCACCAGCGACCCCAGCGCTTTCTTCCACTCGGCGAGCGGCCGGCCATTGCGCGCGATGACCTCCAGCAGCCGCGCCCGATCCTGCATCGCGACGGCGGCCTGAGCGGCCTGAATTCGCTCGATCAGCGCCGTGGCCTCGGCGGGGCTGGCCGCCGGGACGGTGATCGACTCGCCGTGCCGCAGGCCGATCTTCACGAAATGATAGGCGCCGCCAACTCCCCCGCGGGTGAGCGCGACCTGGACGATGGCCCTGTGCGGGAGGAACCGCCGCCGGAACGCGCTCTTGACCATCACGCCGTCGGTGCCGATATGCGCCCAGCTCGGCGTCACCTTGGACCAGAGCCAGGCCGCGACGCCCAGGAGCGGCGCGAGCCCGCCCATTGCCACCATCGGACCGAGGGGCGCGATGGACCACTTTGCGATGGCCGTGAACAGCAGGATCAGCAGCGCCAGCGCACCCGGGGCGAGGATCAGGACGAAGAAGGCCAGGAGACAGCCCGCGATCTTGCGACCGCTGGAGTCCTCGCGGTACGTGCGCATCCGCACCGCGCGCGCCTGCGCCCCCGCCCCGGCCCGCGACAAGAGGTCGATCGCCGCCTCCTCCGAGGCTTGCTCGACGGCGGCGACGCGCCCATCCGAGAACGACAGCACCGCGGCGTGGCCGTTCGGCGTCCGCTCCGTCCAGCCGCCGGCGAGGCGCGCGAGCGGCAGACTGCTCTCCTTCGCTCCCTCCGCGATCAGCAGCCGCTCGCCCTCGATCGTCACGCTGCCGTCGCGGAGGCGGCGCTCGCCCGGTCCGCGGTCCGCGCCGGCGAACGACAGGGCGCTGGCGAAGTAGCTGCCAAGGCCGATCAGCGCGGCGAAGAGCGAGGCCTTCTCCATCCCGAGCACGGCTAGCCCCCACGGAGCGGCGAACGTGCCGACGAGCGATGCGACGACCACGGACCCGAGGAGGCGCTTGTCGCGGCGGGCGTCCTGCACCTCGACCTTGCAGAGTCGCTCGGGCGAAGCCGCCCCGGGAGCGTCCTCGCTCATTGCTGCAGCCGCATCGCCAGGATGTGCTCCCCGTGGTCCGCGGTGATCATCGGTCGAGGTTAACCCGGGGTCATCCAGCCGCACCAGCGCCCGCAGCAATCGCCGGCAACATCGTCGTGGTCGCCTGGCAGCATGAGGGCCACGGCCCCGGGTTCCCCTGCTCCCAAGCCATCGTGGTGAAGAAGCACGGCCGAGCCGGCGCCCTGCGCTGGAGCAAGTTCTTCGAGGGCGCGGACATCACGGTGCTGGGCGGCGGCTCCGCGAGCGGCGTCGCGATCGAAAAAGACAAGAGATCAGAGAGCGAATCGCGGGCGCAGCATGCGCGGAGAGCGGGGGACGGCAGCGCGCAAGGGCTGCGCCGTCACGAGCGACCGTGGCACACCCGCCCACCGGGCGAGCGTCGCCACCGCGGCGTCCCTGTCGGCCGGGGCGAGGCCGCCGATGTGCGCGCCGTGGTTAGCGCCCGGCGCGAAATAGCGGTACGAGTCCACCGCCGCGCCGAGATCGAAGGCCCCGGCAGACCAGGGGTCGTTCTCGCCGTAGATGAACAGGAGCTCGCTGCCTTCGGTGGCGACCCAGCGCGCGACGTCCTCCATCGCGGCAGGCGAGAACTCCGGCTCGATGGGGATGGTCGGCAGGCGGTCGACCGACCCCCAGTCGAACGTGAGCAGGTCAGCGATATCAGCGGTGTCGGGCAGGGGGGCGCCGAGCTCTGTGTAGCATTGCCAGTAGTACGGCTCGAAGGCGAGATACGCAGCATCGGCGCCGGCGCTCACGGGAGAGATCAGGCCGAGGGCCAGCCACAGGTCGTCGTCGGACGCCGACACATCCGGGATCTGGCCGCAGGTGGCCTCGAGCGAGTAGAGCCAGAAGTAGGATGGGAGCCATATCACAGCGCTCTCGAGCTGCGCCTCCACGCCGAACAGGTCGTAGGTCAAGCCCAGCGCGTCCGCCTCCGTCTCCGCGCGCTCGAGCATGGCCGGGCGCCGGAGCAGCACCTCGCGCCGGAACGCGGCGATGCGCTCGCGGCAGTCGGCCTCGCCGACCTGGTTCAGGAAATCGATGTAGCGTGGATCCTCCACGCCGTGGCTGAGCGGAGCTACGTAGGCCACCGTGCCGTCGACGTCATCGGGGTAGAAACGACGATGGTAGACGGAGGTCATTCCCCCCTTGCTCGCCCCCGTGGAGATCCATCTCCCGGTGTAGATCGTGCGGAACGCTTCGACGACGCGGTGGTGATCGGCGGCCGCCGCTTCGATCGTCATCTTGGTCCAATCCGCCGGCTCCGGGCGTGACGGCGTGAAGAACCGGTGCTCGATGTAGATCTGGTTTGCGTTCAAGAGCGCAGTGGGCTCTTCGATGTACTGCTCGGGGAGAAACAGCGAGTAGCCGGTCGCGGCGAGCACGAGCGGCGCGCTCGAGTCGCGGTGGTGCAGCGCGAGCCGCTGCCGGAAGCGCTCGCCGCCCGGGGCATCGTGATCGACAGGCTGTTCGAGCTCGATGACGAAGAACCGATAGCCGGGGATCCTGGACGCCTCTTCCGTGACCTCGGCGACGTCGAGCGCGCGCAGCTGATCCAGGATATCCACCGCGGCGCCGCCGCCGCCGGCCGACCCGCCCACGCCGCCAGCGCCGCCGCCCGTCGCGCCGCCGCCACCTGTCGCGCCGCCGCTGCCGTCCGTTGCGCCGCCGCTGCCGCCACCGCCGTCGGTCGCGCCGCCCTCGCCGGTCGAGCCGCCGCCGGTCCCGGCGCTCGCGCTTGTGCTCGAGCTCGCGGAAGATGTCGTCGAGGCGCTCGCCTCTCCGCTGCCGTCGTCTCCGCAGGCGGCGACGGCCGCCAGTGCGAGCGATATCAAGAAGGCCGCGCTGCTGTTCTGAATCGTCCGGTCGGCCATCGTGGCGGCAGCGTGCCCGATCGGCGTTCGGAGCGGCGTGGCGCAGCAAGATTTCCACGTTGCGGGTGAGCCATCCCGGATCAGGCGCCCGGATCACCGTGGCAGATCGACGAGCTTGACCCCACTCCTGGGCGTTGGCGGGCGGCCCGGCGTGGCGTGGCGTGGCGTGTCGAGGCGAGCGCCGGTTATTCACAAGTCCAGGCGCCCGCGCGCACGATCATGCCCGTGGCGCAAGCCCATCGCTCCGCCGTGACGGCCTCGATGACGCAGGACGCCGCTCTCGCGTCGATGTCAGGATCCTGTGTCCCGACGGCGCAGCCCATTTCATCGAACTTGACCGCTAACCCAGCGCCGCACGGAAAGTTCGTGGCGATGACGCAATCCTCGCCGATCTCCAGCAGGTGCTCCGTCGCAACGTCTTCGGAGGTGTCTCCAGCTTCGCAGAACACCGGGCGCTCTGCGCAGGGCGTGAGGCCCTCGAGCGGGATGGGATCGAACTCTCCCTCCGAAGCGATGATCCCACCGAAGTCCGGGTCCCGGACGCCGCCCCGGCCTCCAGTGCCGCCCGAGACGTCCGGAACACCCGTGCCGCCGGCGCTGACGCCTGCCTCCGGGTCGCTCGCTTCACAGCCGAGACAGCTCACGACGGAAATTACAAGCAATCGATGTGTCCATTGCATGGTCAGAGCATAGAGAGCTTCCATGCGGAGCACAACGCGACCCGCCGCGCAGGGCCCCCCCGACCCAACCCAGGTTGTGGCGACCCGGAACCGCGGTTGTTCGAGGCGAGTCACGTCGCGGATTTCGACCCTGACCAGGCGGCCTGTTTCATGAAGATATAGAGAAGGCCCTGGCCCTCTGAAAGCGCTCGCCGCGCCTGACCTGCAGGACGCGAGGTGGCCTGAAGCGCCGGTCGGATGGAGAGAAATATTTGAACGCCAAGGCGCAGAGGCGCAAAGACACCAAAAGACAAGAGAGAATATTTTCCTCCTTCGCTCCCTTGGCGCGCTGGCGTTTCAGTCTTTTTCTGGCGCCTTCACGAGCCTTTTCTCTTCTCGTGGCGTCTTGGCGTTCAAATCTTCCTCTCCTCTTCTCTTGGCGTCTGGGCGGCTCGCAGCTCGTCCCCACGCCAGGCTGCAGCCGGGTGAACGCCGCTCGCCATCCCGCTCCGGCTTGGGGCTACGCTTCCTGCGCGCTTTCCCGTTACGATGACCAGCGCGATCGCTTCGGTAGGTCGCCTGGGGGCATGGGACGTCTGCATGCGGCCCCGCGCTGGGCTCCCGGGGGCGATGGCCGCCTCGCGCATGCCGAGCCCACGGTGCGAGTTGAGCCGACCCTGATCTCGGTCTTGCACTGGGGGCGGCCGTTCGACGGGGAGTTGTTCGCGACGTCGCGCTACGTCGAGTGGGCCTTGCTCATGAAACGCACCTTCGGGTTCGATGCTTTGCGATGCCCGAGATGCGAACGGAAGATGCGCGCGCTTTCCACGATCACGGACCCAAAGGCCGTGCGCCGCATCCTCGTTCATCTCAACCTCCCCTCACACCCGCGAACGGCAGCACCCGCACGCGACCCAACGTGGGAACCGATGGCGTTCGGGCTCGACGCCGCATAGCTGGGCACACCGCCCGAGCCCGTCATGGCGAGCGCTCGCCGCGGTCGTCGAGGCACAGCTGCGCCCGGAGCACGGCGCGCCGGCCCTGCGACGGGGCAAGCGGGTGTTCGGATGGGCGAACGACGGCTCGCCCGGCGCCGTCCCCGCGGGGCTTGACTCGGGCGAGAGTTCTACCGTTTCCTATCCGGCGCGGCGCGCGCGTCCGCCGGAAATCACGTGCTCCGGCGCCGAGAAGACGCCGCGCAGGCGCTCCGCCTCGTGGAAAGCCTGTGAAGTAATGTAAAACCTCTTGACGGACCGGGGCTCCGACCTTCTTAGAGGCCCAAGATCGGGCGAGCACGGCCGCGCGCCCGTTCCACCTGTCGTGAAAGGATCCTTGTCGATGAAAACCAGGTTACGCCCCTTGCCCTCTCGCCTGCTCGCGCTCTCTGCCCTTGTCCTTTCGTCCTGCGGAGTCGAGCCGCTCGAGGAGCAGCCATCCTTGGACATCGCCGAGGCTGCGTTGAACGGCGCCGTCGCGATCGCGGGGCACGTCGGCAACGACACCTCGAATGCAGGGATGAGCGGCGTCATCGTCCAGCTCAGCGGCGCTGCGAGCGCGCAGGCCGTCACCGACAGCCACGGCAACTTCCTCTTCACCGGCTTGCCCGCGGGCACGTACACGCTCACCCCGTCCAAGCCGGGCGCGACGATCACGCCGAGCTCGGTCAACCTCGGCAGCGTCACGGCCGATCGGATCCAGAGCTTCACCTGCGCCGGCGCCTGCGGCGCGGGCCCGGCCCTCGATCCTTACAAGGAGATCGCGATCGTCGATCCGTCGGTCACGCAGGACGCGCGCACCTCGAACGCGACGGGCGGGCCCTGGAGCTTCCGGTACCTGATCGAGCAGATGACCCCGAGCGGCGTCGATCCTGCGGATTTCGTGGCGGAGTGGCTGGAGGGCTTCCAGCCGCTGACGATCAACGGCTATCCCACGACGAACCGGGGGACGCTCTCGCTACTGAACCTCTGGCCGACGCGGCCGGACGGCAAGCTCGACGTCGCGCAGGCGCCGTTCCGGCTCCTCGGCATCTTCAACCGGACCGACCTGCACGCGAGCGGCAGCGGCGAGGCGCGCTTCGTGTTCGGCATCGTTCCGCCGAATCACTTCATCGGTGGAATGACGGTGATCTTCGAGTACCGCCTGCCGACCAACTCGATCGCGCCGGACCGGCACAGCTGGATTGCCCGCTTCCACGCGCTCGGGCAGCACGCCTTCGGCGCCCAGTACAACCAGGAGCTCCAGGAGATCACGGATCTCTTCACGCAGCGCGGCGCCGAGCGCAGCACGATGGGCAACCCCAACGCGAGCGCGCTCGCCCAGCTCCGCACGAGCGAAGACCTCATGGGCGCTCCCTGGTCGTGGCGGGAGTTCCACCTCGTCCCCGAGCCGACCGGCTACCAGGCCTTCCTTCGGCTCGTGGAGACCGCCCAGACGCCGGACCAGCAGCTCAACGGCGACGCCGGCCTCGATGCCTTCCTGCTCGCGAACCGCACCGGGATCATCGCCGGCGCGACGCCGCTCGACCCCTCGTTCCTCGGCGGCGAGGCGGAGGGCAACATCGTGCCTTCCGCCACGAAATGGGTCTTCCCCGGCGCGGACGAGCCGCTGCGCCACGCGTTCGCCGGGCAGACCTGCAACGGGTGCCATAACGCCGAGACCCAGCAGCTCGCCACCTTCTATCATGTGGCGCCGTTCGCGACCCCCGGCCCCGACGGCACCGGCGTCCTCTCGAATTTCGTCAAGGAGGTCGAGATCCCGCGGCGGGTGAGCTTCATGCAGAACCGGCTCAGCTGCAGCACCCTCGCGGGGGACTGCTCGCCAGGATCCGAGTCGGTCGCCCCCTGACCGTCCTCAGCGCGATCATCGCGAGCGGCCGCGCACCTCCCGGGCGACGCGAGCGGCGCCGGCGTCGTCGCCTGCGCTCGTCCGCCGGCCCGGAGCGCGGCGCCCGCGTCTACCATCCTCCTCGGATATGGATCTGCGACACCTTCACACCCTCGTCGTGCTCGTCGAGGAGCTCCATTTCGGCTGCGCGGCGCGCAGGCTCCACGTCGCGCAGCCCGCCGATCGTGCGCCTTTGCGATGCCCGAGATGCGAACGGAAGATGCGCGCGCTTTCCACCATCACGGACCCAAAGGCGGTGCGCCGCATCCTCGTTCATCTCAACCTCCCCTCACACCCGCGAACGGCAGCATCCGCACGCGACCCGACGTGGGAACCCGATCCACTCATAGGATTCTCGTCCGGCCTGTCTCAAACCTGTTGGCATTTTCCGTGCCAACGGCTGGAGGGACGTCGTTCACTTCTGCAGGGACGCGCCCCCGCACGCACCAGCAGGTGCTGCCGGATGTCGGCGCGATCAACCCCGGACCGGATCTCCCTGCGCTCGTGATCGTGGTCGAACGGGTGCGTCTCGCGCCACAAATCAGCGGTGATGTGCAGCTTGTGGCAGCAGCGCCTTGGACGGATGCGTACCACTTGGGGCTTGCTCCGCCACTATTCAGTGATACTATGTACTTGTAGTCAGTAACGTTAGGTAGTTCGAGGAGCTGTTCGTGGGCAAGCAAATGACGGAAATGCTTAAGGGAATCCTGGAGGGCATCGTCCTCGCGATCCTGTCCATGCGGCCCGCGTACGGCTACGAGATCACGGCGCGGCTGCGGGCTCAGGGCTTCTCCGACATCGCCGAGGGCACCGTCTACGCCCTGCTCGTCAGGATCGAGCAGCGCGGCCTCGTCGACGTGGAGAAGGTCCCGTCCGAGAAGGGGCCGCCGCGCAAGGTGTACTCGCTCAACGCTCAGGGGCGGGAATACCTCGAAGAGTTCTGGAGGACCTGGAGCTTCCTCGCTGAACGGCTCGAACAGCTCCATGAAGGAGGCAGATGACATGTTCATCTCAAAGTTCATCTCGAAGGTGATCGGCGAGAAGGGGCAATGGCGGCAGTACAAGGCGCGCGCGAGACAACTTCCCGCGAGCTATCGCACGGCGGTCGATGCGCTGGAGCGGTACCTGATGTACTTCGGGACGGGGGGCGACGGGACTGCGATTTACGCGGACCTCGTCGACCTGTTCGAACAGAGCGCGGCGAACCGGACTCCGATTCGCCAGATCGTCGGGGAAGACCCCGTGGAGTTCATCGAGACGTTCGTCCGGAACTACCCGAAGGGTAAGTGGATCATCCGGGAGCGGGAACGGCTGACCAACGCCATCGAGCGCGCCGCCGAAGAAGAAGCGAGGGGAGTCTGATGACGACACAGCACGCACTCCACGTGCAGGGCCTGAAGAAATCGTTCAACGACCTGGAGGTGCTGCGCGGCGTGGACTTCGACGTGGCGCGGGGCAGCATCTTCGCCCTGCTCGGCTCGAACGGGGCGGGCAAGACCACGGTCGTGAGAATCCTGTCCACGCTGCTGCGGGCCGACGCCGGGACTGCCAGCGTCAACGGCTTCGATGTCGCCACGCAGGCTGCGGATGTACCGGCCTGGTTGGAGCTTCCCACGAACTACGGGAACGTTCGCAACGAGCTCCACGCTGCCAGCGCACCAGAGCCGAGCGAGGAAGCCGTCAAGATCCGTGCTCGGACGGGCTATGGCGACATCACGATTCACCGCTCTCTCGAAATACGAGCAGCAGCGGACCTATGACGTCAGCCCGCGAAGCACAGTGCCGTAAGCGTTGCGGCGCTGCGCATGCGATTCGTTTCAGACCCTCTAGAAAAGGCGGTGCAGCATGTTGGACACGACAAACGGGACAGTAGTGCAGGGACACGTCGAGGACGGCTGGGGGAAGGTGGCCGATGCCTTCCGCGGGAACTTCGAAGGGAGCTCCGGCGAGGTCGGCGCGGCGTGCTGCGTCTACGTGGACGGCCGTCCCGTCGTCGACCTGTGGGGCGGCCTCGCCGATCGCGAGGCGAACCGTCCGTGGGACGAGGACACCATCGCGTTGGTCGCCTCCACGACCAAAGGCGCTACCGCGATCTGCGCCCATCTGCTGGCACAGCGCGGCGAGCTCGATCTGGACGCTCCGGTGGTCCAGTACTGGCCGGAGTTCGGCGCTGCCGGCAAGGAGCATATCCCGGTGCGCTGGCTGCTCTCACACCAGGCCGGTCTGCCGGTCGTCGATGGTCCGCTGACATTCGAGGACGCCTGCGCCTGGCATCCGGTCATCCGGGCACTCGAGGCGCAGAAGCCGCTGTGGCAGCCGGGCACGGAGCACGTCTACCACAGCATGACCTTCGGGTTCCTGGTCGGAGAGGTCGTGCGGCGGATCACCGGCAAGTCGCTCGGCACCTTCTTCGCCGACGAGGTCGCTGCCCCGCTCGGACTGAGCGCCTGGATCGGGCTGCCCGAGGAGCAAGAGGGACGGGTGGCGCGGATCGAGTACGCCGCTCCGTTCACGCTGGAGGAGATGACCGCCGGGATGATCGAGACCACCGGCCTCGATAGGGACACGGTCATCGCCTGGATGAACGCCGTGTGGGGCCCGGACTCCGTGCAAGCCCGCGCCGGCCAGCTCGGCGGCGCCTTCGATCCCGCCAGCGACTACATGAACACGCGTGCCTTCCGCGCTGCTGAGCTCCCCTTTGGGAACATGTTCACGAACGCTCGATCGCTGGCGCGGATGTATGCGGCCACGGTGAGCAAGGTCGACGGCGTGCAGCTACTGAATCCGGCGACGGTCGAGAAGATGACCGTCGTCCAGACCGACAAGACGAAGATGAACGGACTGCCGCCAGGACTGGACGTTCCAGCCGACCGCTCCTTCTACATGGCGCTCGGGTTCTGGCGGGCCTGCCCGCCGATGCCCTGGGCCGGGCCCGGGTCGTTCGGCCACCCCGGCTCCGGCGGATCGGTCGGCTTCGCCGACCCCGATGCCGGTGTCGGCTTCGGCTACGTCATGAACCTCTGGTCATTCCGGATCGGCGAACCGCGAGCGTCGAACCTGGCCGCGGCGGTCGCGGCCTGCCTCGGGTGACGGAGGCCTCACGTACAGAACTTCATGACGTTCTCGAGGAACTGGTACGCTCGACGAAGGAACGGTGCCGGCTGGGTTTTGAGGTGGCCCTGTAGAAAGGATGACCTCTTGGCTTGCCGATGTCGCACCGGGGGCGCGTCCGTCAAGCTGGTGTTTTTCCTCCTTCGCTCCGTTGGCGCGCTGTCGGTCAAATCTTCTTCTGGCGCCTTCACGAACTTTTTTTCTCTTCTCGTGGCGTCTTGGCGCCTTGGCGTTCCAATCTTCTTCTCCTCTCCTCTTCTCTTGGCGTCAGGGCGGCTCGAAGCTCGTCCCCACGCCAGGCGGCAGCCGGATGAGCGCCGCTCGCCGTCCCGCTCCGGCTTGGGGCTACGCTTCCTCCGCGCTTTCCCGTTACGATGACCAGCGCGATCGCATGGGTAGATCGCCGGGGGGGCATGAGACGTCTGCATGCGGCCCCGCGCTGGGCTCCCGGGGGCGTGGGCCACCGCGGCGAGGAGGTCTTGGATGTCGTCGCACGAACAGGTAGAGCCGGCCGATACGCCGGCAGAAGAGGGCGCAGCGAGGGCGGGGGCCGAGCTTGCGCGCCGCAGGCGCGGCCTGCGCTTCCGGCTCGCGCTCGGGGCGCTCGCGCTCGCCGCCAGCGTGACAGCGCTCGTCTTGACCCACGAGACGAAGCCCGAGAAGACCAGCGCCATCGGCGCGCGGCTCGAGCTGTCCTCGGGGGAGGTCACGCTCGCGGCGAACGCTCAGGGCGAAAGGAAGTCGACGGTGGTGTCCGGGATCCCGGTCCCGGTCGGGGCGAAGCTCGCGACCGGAAAGGGCGCGCGGGCGCTCGTCCGGCTCGCCGACGGCTCGGCGGTGTTCCTCCGGGCAGACTCGGAGATCGCGCTCCGCGCAGAGGGGCTCTCGATCGCCCAGGGCGAGGTCTGGCTCGACGCGCCGCCAGAAGGGCGCGGCGGGCTCTCGCACGCGCTCGGGGACGTCAACGTCTCGGCGGCCGACGCCGGCCTGTCGATGAGGCGCTCGGGCGACGCCGTGAGCGTGTACGTGGCGCGCGGGCTCGCCGTCGTCTCGGCCCCCGGCGGGCGCGTCGAGGTGCACGCAGGGGAGCAGGCGACGGTCGCCGGCGGCGCCGCGCCCAAGGTGGCGCCGCTCGCCTACTGGGAGGACTGGACCGGAGGCATGGGCGACCACCGGCCGCTCGCAGGCGAAGGCAGCGGATCCGGCCGGATCTACGGCGTCGACCTGCAGGGCGCCCCCGGGACGCAGGCGCGCACGCTCGAGATCAGCCGGCAAGCCGTGCGGGCCGTCCTGCGCGACGGCATCGCCGAGACCGAGGTGGACCAGACCTTCTCGAACCCGGGCGGACGCCAGGTCGAGGGCTGGTACTGGTTCACCGTGCCCGAGCGGGCGATCGTGAGCTCGTTCGCCGTGGAGACCAACGGCGTGCTCGTCGAGGGCGAGGTCATCGAGCGGAAGGAAGCGGCGCAGCGGTACCAGACCGCCGTGCAGACCGGCCACGAGCCGGCCCTGCTCGAGTGGGTCGACGGGCACAGCTACCGCGCCCGCATCTTCCCCGTGCCCGCCAGCGGCTCCCGGCGCGTCGTGCTGCGCTACGTGGAGATGCTCAGCGCGCCATCAGGTAAGCTTGCTTACGTTTATCCGATGCGCGCGAGCGAGCCCGTGCAGATCGGCGAGTTCTCCCTGTCCGTGGATCTCGGCCAGGCCGGCCAGGGGCTGCAGATCGCGACGCTCGCCGACGCGGTGATCGAGGACGGCGGGCGGCGGGTGAGCATGCGGCGGAGCGGCTACGAGCCGCGCGCGGATTTCCAGCTCGAGGCCTCCGTCAAGGTGAAGCCGTCGCCGCTGCGGGTGTCGCGCTTCGCCGCGGGCGAGGACCGCGCGGACTACGTGATGGCCAGGTACGTGCCCGACGTGGACTGGGCCGAGCTCGCGGAGCTGCCCGCCGACCTGGTCGTCGTGGTGGACACGTCGGCGTCGGCCGACGAGTCGGCGCGGCAGCAGAAGGCGGCGGCCGCCGAGGCGATCCTGCGGGCGATGTCGCCGTCGGACCACTTCGCGCTGATCGCGCTCGACTCGGCGCCGGCCGTCCTGCACCCGAAGGACGGGCTGGCCGAGGCGTCGGACAAGGAGATCTCCGCCGCGCTCACGCGGCTGGCCGAGCACGCGACGGGGGGCGCGACCGACCTCGGCGCGCTGTTCGAGTCGGCGCTCGGGCGGGTGCACGGCAAGGAGCAGCCGGCGGTCATCTACATCGGCGACGGGCTCGCGACGAGCGGCGAGGTGACGGGCGCGCGCCTCGCGGAGCGGCTCCGGCGCTCGCTCACGGGCTCGCGCGCGCGCTTCTTCACCGTCGGCGTCGGCGAGAACTCGAACCACGCGCTGCTCCGCGAGCTCGCGCGCGCCGGGGGAGGACAGGCGTTCCGGATCGACGAGGCCGAGGGCTCGACGTCCGAGGTGCTGCGCCTCGCCGGCGCGATCAAGACGCCGACCATCACCGATCTCGCGATCGACCTCGGCGCAGGGCTCGACGAGCCGATGCTCACCGCGAGCGGCAAGGTGTCGCGCGGCGAGGAGGTGGTGCTGCTCGCGCGCACGCACCACGCGCTGCCCACGAAGGCGATCGTGAAGGGGCGGCTCGCCGGGAAGGAGTACACCCGCGAGCACCCCATCGCGCTCGATCGGGGCGTCGGCGCGGCGCTGGTGCCGCGCTTCTGGGCGGCCGAGAAGATGCGGCGGCTGCTCGCGGACGGCGACGACATCGAGGCGCACCGGGGCAAGGTGGTCGAGCTCGGCCTCGACTACGGGCTGATCACGCCGTTCACGAGCACGCTGGCGCTCGAGAGCGAGCAGGCCTACGTGAACCAGGGGATCCGGCGGCGGCGCTCGCCGCTCCGGGGCGAGCGGCTGACGGCGCTCACGCCCCGGCGAGAGCGCGAGCTCGCGGCGCTGCTCGCGCCGCCCTCCGCGGCCGTCGCCGCCGGGTGCTCGAGGAGCGAGCCGAGCGCGGCCTACGAGGAGAGCTCGGCGAAAGAAGGCGGCTACGGCGCGAGGGCGCAGGCGGCGGCGCCAGCGCCGGCGATGGCGCCGGCGATCGCGGAGCAGGGCAACGAGCGGGGCCAGAGCCTCAAGGGAGATGTCGCCGCGCCCGGCGCCACGCTGGCGGCCCCGCCCCCTGCGCCCGAGGCGGCGCGCCCGGCCGAGGAGGCGGAGCAAGAGCCCCTGCGGCAGAAGCAGGAGGCCGCGGCGAACCAGCCGGCCGCCCCCCGCCCACCGGCTGCGCCCATGAGCGCACCGGCGGCCGACAAGCCGTCCGAGCTCGCCACGATCGGCTCGACCGGCTTCAAGCGCGCGACGGGCGGCGGCGGTGCGATCACGCCGTCCGACGCCATCCCGCGCCTGGAGAAGGCCCGCAAGACAGCGCCCGCGGCGGTGCGCCCCGCTTCCCGGACCTCCCCGCCGCCGAGGCGCCCGCAGGTCGCGATGGCGCCGTGCAGCGACGCCGCGCGGCGGCCGCTCGCCGAGCGCATCGTCGTCTGGTCGAAGCGCCTCGCCCGCGCCACGACGGCGGAGCAGCTCATCGCGCGCTACGAGGGCGCGCTCACGACCTGCGAGCTGCCGGACTGGCGATCGAGGGCCGCGCTCCTCTCGCTCCTCCAGGCGAGGGTGTCCACCGAGGGCGGCGCCGAGGCGCTGCTCGCCCGGTTCGCCGGCGAGCCCGAGGCGCAGCGGTTCATCGCGCACGCGCTCCTCAGGCGGAGCGTGGACCCCGCGATCTCCGCGGCGGTGCGGCGCACGCTCTTCGGGGGCGTCGATCCCAGGGCCAGCTGGGCGCTCCTCGACGAGCGGCTCGCGGCGCTCCCGGCGGTGGACGAGCGGCTCGCGCTGGTGCGGCAGGCGCTCACCGACCGGCCCGACGATCCGGAGGGGGAGATCCGGCGGGTGCGCCTGCTCGCGGAGGCGGGCCGGAAGGACGAGGCGCTCGCCTACGGGCGGCGGCTGCGCGACCGCGGCTTCATGAGCCCGGCGCTCACGCTCGATCTCGGCGACGTGCTCGCGTCGAGCGGCTTCGAGGCGGACGCGCTGCGCACGTACTCGGAGGTCGTCGAGTTCGATCCGACGAGCCCCGCGTCGCGCGCGATGCTCGGCGACGTCTACCTCCGGCACGGCTGGTACGCGGCGGCGTACCGCCAGTACACGACGCTCACGGACCTCGCGCCGGCCGAGCCCCAGGGCTGGCTGCGGCTCGCCGCGGCGGCCGCGGGCAGCGGGCGCGTCGACGAGGCGCTCCGCATCCAGCGCAAGGTCGCCGCCGCGGAGGGCACGCCGGGGCCCGACGATCCGCGCGCCTGGGCGCGGCTCCTGTCGGCGGCGCGCATCGGCCGGCTGCTCGCCGGGGGCGGCGGCGCGGCGCCGGCGGCCGGCGCCGAGGCCGAGAGCCTCGCCCGCAAGCTGAAGGAGCTCCAGCTCTTCAGCGGCCCCGGGGCGCTGCGCGTCGTGCTCTGGGAGGACTACGCCGCGGAGCTCGCCCTCGCGGCGCGGGACGGCCAGGTGGACGCGGCGCTCGGCGACGGCACCTTCGCGCCGGCGGTCGGGCTCGCGGCGGTGCAGCTGCCCGCCTCGGAGCTCGCGCGCCTCGAGTGGCGCGTCCGGTTCCGCAGCGATCCGCCGGGGAGGGACGTGCGCTTCGTGGTGACGACGATCGTGTGGGACGGGGCGTCGTTCCAGGTGACGAGCGCGGCGGGGTCGATCGGCGCGAAGGACCGGGAGGTCGCGCTGGCGAGCGGCGCGCTGCCATGATCGACGTCTCGCTGCTCGGCTGGCTCCTCGTCACGCTGACGTCGCCGCTGGCGCTCGTCCTGCTGCTCGCGGCGCTCGGCTCGGTGGCCTACCTCGGCGTGACGGCGCTCGAGGCCGCGCCCCGCCAGCGCGGCGCGCGCGCGGTCGGCACGGGCGCGGCGGCGTGCGCGCTCGCGGCCGGGATGGTCGGGCTGCGCGTGGGCGCGGGCGCGGGCGCGGCCGTCCCGACGGCCGCCGTGGGGATCGCCGCCGCGGCCGCGCTCGGGGCGACCGCGGCGTGCGCGTGGACCTTCGGCGCCCGCGCCGCGGCTGCGCTCGGGGCGGCGCGGGCCCGCCGGAGCGCCGCGGCGCTGCGGGCCGGCGACGAGCGGCGCCGGCTGCTCGCGGCGAGCCAGCGCGCGTACGCCGAGGGAGACGACCTCGCCGCCGAGACGGCGGCGGCCGACGACGCCGTCGCGCGGCTGCGCGCCGCGGTGGGCGCGCTGACCGGCGCGCGCGCCGCGCTCGAGGCGAAGCGCGCCGGCGCGCAGGACGCGCCGCCATCGGAGGAGCGACCGGAGGCGAGCGCGCTCGCCGAGGACCTCGCGCGCGCGTGCGACGAGGCCGCGCTGAAGCTGTCGATGGGCCAGCGGGTGCTCGCCGCCGCGGAGGCCGCGGCGCTGCGGATCGCGTGCAACGCGCCGCTCCGGCGGCTGCTGCGGCGGCGGCCGCGCGAGGCGACGCAGGCGCTCGCGACCCTGGGCGCGGGCGCGCTCGCGCCGGCGGCGGCGTCGATCGAGGCGTTCCTCGGCGAGGTGCGGGCGGCGCGCGCCGAGGTCGTGGAGATCGCGGAGCGGCGCGCGCCGGGCGCGCCCGGTGCGCCCGGCGAAGACGGCGCGACCGGCCCAGAGGGAGCGGAGGGCCCGGCGGCGCTCGCGTTGCGCGAGCTCGCCGCGATGGAGTCGGCCTACGGCGCGCTGCTCGAGCGGCTGCGCCTGGCGGAGCTCCACGCTTCGGCGCGCGCCTCTGTCGAGCAGGTCGAGAGCGCGGCGGGCGCGCTCTCCGCGACGGCGAGGGCGGCTGCGATCGACCCGGGGGCGATCGGCGCGCTCGTGACGGAGATAGCGCGCGCCGAGTCGGCCGTCGCCGCCGCCGCGCCGGAGGCCGGGGGCTCGCGCGCGCTCGCCGAGGCGCTCGCCGCGGGCTCGGTGGCGCTCGATCGGAGCGACGCGACGTCGCTGGCGGAGCTCATCGCAGCGCTGCGCGAGCTCCGCTGAGGCGATGAGCGACGGCCGCCCCTGAAAATCACACGCAAAACGATGCCTGGCCGTAACGGGTCACCTTGGCGCCCGGCGCCCTGGGAGCCTCCCCGAGCGAGGTGGGTTGAGCTAGGCTTCGCGTGTGGTTCAGGCCCTCCCTACCGGCTATCTCTTCGACCCTGCGGACCCGCGCGCGCCGACGAGCGAGCAGTGGGCGCGGATGACCCCGGCCGAGCGCGCGCGCGTCGTCGATATGCTCCCCGCCGAGGTCCCGCTGGAGCTCATGCCTCCCGAGGGAGACCCGCACCGCAAGGCGAAGCGCGACGCGCTCGACGCCCTGGACGGCTTCTTCCGCCGCACCGCCCGCAAGATCTATCTCTCTTCCGAGCTCGCCGTCTTCTACCCCGGCGAGCCGCGGTTCGCGCCCGACCTGCTCGCCGTGATCGACGTCGAGCCGCACGAGCGCATGCGGTGGGTGGTCGACCACGAGGGCAAGGGGCTCGATCTCGTGATCGAGGTCCACGTGGCCGGCAGCCGCACGAAGGATCACCAGCTCAACGTCGACCGCTACGCCCGGCTCGGCATCCACGAGTACTTCCTCTTCGACCGCGCCCGCCTGCGCCTGCACGCCTACAGGCTGCCCGCCGCCGAGGAGAGCGACCCGTCACGCCCGCGCGCCTACCAGCGCATCGTGCCTCAGGCTGGCCGGTTCGCCTCCGAGGTGCTCGGCCTCGATCTGCTGCTCGACGGCACGCGCCTCCGCTTCTTCGCGGGCAACGCCCTTCTCGAGGACGCCGATGAGAGGATCGCCCGCCTTGGCGGGATGCTCGATCAGGTCATCTCCCACCAGGAGGAAGCGCAGCGCGTCGCCGAGGAGCTGGCCGCAGAGCTCGACAGGGAGCGGCGCCTGCGCGAGGAGGAGCGGCGCCTGCGCGAGGAGGAGCAGCGCCTGCGCGAGGAGGAGCAGCGCCTGCGCGAGGAGACAGAGAAGCAGCTGGCGCAGGCGCGCGCGGAGATCGAGCGGCTCAAGTCCCGCTGAGCGCCTGGCCGGCGAGGAGGATGGCCGCCTGAGCCCTCCTCGCCAGCCACGCCGCTCCTTACCCCTTCAGCTTCGCCGCCAGGAACCGCCGCGCCTTCTCCCACGCGTCCGCCGCGGCCTTCGTGTTGTACCGCTCTCCCGACGGGTTCGCGAAGGCGTGGTCGGCGTCGTACCGGAGCACCTCATGCTCGATGCCCGCGTCGTGAAGCGCCTTGTCGAAGTCGTTGACGACCTCGGGCGGGATGCCCTTGTCCTGGTTGCCGAAGATGCCGAGCACGGGCGCCTTGATCGCCTTGAGCTGCGCGGGGTCGGTGACGAGCCGGCCGTAGTAGATCACGGCCGCGTCGAGCTCGGGCTCGTTCAGCGCGAGCTTGAGCGACCACGCGCCGCCGAAGCACCACCCCATCGAGGCCGTGCGCGGCGCGAGGACGCGCGCGTCCGTCGTGAGGAAGCGGTGCGCCGCGCGCACGACCTCGATCCCCTTCGCCTCGTCGACCGCCTTCATCGCCGCCATCGCGTCGTCCGGCGTGGTCGCGACCTTGCCGCCGTAGAGGTCCACGGCGAGCGCCGCATACCCGTCCTCCGCGAGGCGATCGGTCCAGTGCTTGATGTGCTCGTTCAGGCCCCACCACTCGTGGATGACGACGACGCCCGCGATCGGCGGCTTCGCGTCCCGCGGCAGGCTCAGGTACGCCTTCGTGCCAGCCACCTCGACCGTCTGTCCTCGCGCGGGCGGGGCCTTGTCCGCCCTGAGCTGGTGGAGGGCCTTGAAGTCCTCCTCCGAGAGCAGCCCGGTCGGGCCGACCTCACCGGGCGCGCCGGACGACGCCGGCGCCGGTGCGGCCGCGGGCGGCGGCTCGACGCGGGGCGCTGGAGACGAGGCAGAGCAGGCGGTCGCGACGAGCAGCGCCAGCGGCGCAGCCACGCGGAAGCGGCGTAGGTGGGACAGGAGCGTCATGGCGCGCACCCTACCAGCTCGGAGCGGTGCGCCGGAAGCTTCGCCGCGAGGCGTCGCGCCCGCCTACGTCGCGACGCGCAGGCCCAGCTGGCTCGACGCGAGCCCCCGCCGGACGGCGGACGTCAGCGTATCCGGGGCGAACGGCTTGGCGACGAACGCATGGGCGCCGAGCCGGAACGCCCGCTCCCGCTCGCGCGGCGAGGACATCGACGAGACGATGACGACCGCGACGTCGCGATGGTGCCGGCTCTGCCGGATGAAACGGATGAGCTCCAGGCCGTCGATGTCCGGCAGGTGGATGTCGATGATCACCGCGTCGTAGGCGCCCCCGTGCATCCGCCGGAGCGCCTCGAACCCGCTCGCCGTCTCGGCGACCTCGACCGCCGGCCCGAGCTCTGGCGCCCCCTCGAGCGCCGCTCGCATGTAGGTCCGCATCGCGGCGGAGTCGTCGATGAGGAGGATGCGGGTCATGCAGGGGGTCCGGCTCGAGCTCTCGAGGGGGCGCCTAGTACACCACAAACGGCAAAATCAGAAGCGTTTGTCGGCCTTCCGACAGGAGAGCGCGTCCCCGGCGGCGCCCCTGAGCCCTCCACGCCCGCCTGCGCGCCGGTCAGGTGCCCCGCGGCGGCCTCCGAGGACCGGCCTGGCCCCTCCTCGAGCCCGTGCCGTGATCACATCGGCGCGTTCCGGGAATTCGTCTGAGTCACACAGGAAACCTTGTGCGCTCCGCGCGCACTGCACTTCTTCGCCAGAGCTGCTTCGATGAGAGCCCTGGCTCTGCCACGATAGAGCTGGACGGGGCGAGAAAGAGACGATTTGCGGTACGTCGCTCCGCTACCGCGCACCTCGGCGCGTCGCCCGGTTCTTGCTTAGGAGGGCCAAGCCCGTATGTCCTTGAAGCACTGTCTCACCGTGAACAGCGGGTGGGGCAGCCTGTCCTCGGGCAGCTTCGGTACCCGTGCTCTCCGACCCATCCTCGGCGCGCTCATCCCGTCGCTCGTCATGGTGGCGCGCCAGTCCGAGACCGGGAACAGCGATGACGCGCCCGATGACGATGACGCGGCGTCGACGAGCGCCTCCTCGGCGACCAGCGGCGCTGGCGGCGTCGACCACGGCCCCACCGTCAGCCACGGCGCCAGCATGGGCAGCCCCGGGGCGGGACGCCGCTCCCTGTCCGGTCAAGCCAGGGTGATTGCACGGGTCAGATCAGCGACTCATCGAAGGAGACCGTTGTATGCGTAATAGCCAAGGAGCCGTGCCGCGAGAGCTGCTCGACTGGGTCTTCAACCGTCGGCAGCCCCTCGTCAAGCTCGGGGCGTTCGCCATCACCAAGCCCGTACTCGTGTCCTGCAGGGAGGACGACGAGAGGGGCGGCGACCTGAGCGGGAGCGGCACCGGCGGCGGAGAGGGCACGTGGAGCGGCCCTGGTAGCTCGGGCAGCTGCACCGCCGGCCCCTTCGCCACCAGCTCGAGCAGCGCCGGCGGCGGCGTGGGCGCAGGCGGCGCCGACGCGCTGGACCCGTCGATCTTCAAGGGCGCCGGCAGCTGCCGAGTGACCGCCACGGACATCGGGGGTCCGTTCTTCATCGACGACCGCGAGATCCCGAACGACATCAGCCTGTTTCGCAGCGACATCCGGGACAACCACCCCGGCTGCGAGCTCCGGCTCTATGTCCGCCTGCTCGACGCCCGGAACAACCACGAGCCCATCCCCGACGCCGAGGTCTACATCTGGCACTGTGACGCGGATGGGCAAACCAGCGGCCTCGAGCATCAGAGCCCCTCCACGCCGTCCACGGGCGCGGCCGAGCACACGCCGGAGAGCCAGGATCGGTTCTGCCGCGGCGTGCAGCTCTCGGACCGCAACGGGATCGTGGGCTTCAAGTCGATCTATCCCGGGTCGGACGCGGGGCGGCCGGTCCACGTCCACATGGTCGCTCGCATCAACGGAGCCACGACAAGGCTGATCACGACGCAGCTCTATTTCGACGCGGACCTCAGCGTGGAGGTCTTCCAGAAGGAGCCAGCCTACGCGGCTCGCTCGGCGAACCTCCCGGCGTCCAGCCTCAATCCGCCGCCTGGCAAGGTGGTCATGCCGACCACGTACACCTCGGGGCTGATCACCAGCATTCTCAACATCATCGTCGATGCCTGAGCGCACGGGTGTCTCGCCCAGGGGGCAGTGCGTCACGCCCTCGGCTCGACCCGGGCCCCCCTCGGCGAGCCGGGACCGCGCCTGCCCGCTGCCTGTTGAACGTCACGAAATTTCGAGGAAACAGGGCACCTCTGCCGTTCGCCGCGCCGGCGCGGGGCGGACAATCGCCCTCCGGGGCGCCAGACTGCGGTAGGGAGGTTCCATGAGCGACACGGATCGGCTGGATCCCGGGAGCATGGCGCGCGCGTTCCGCGAGGCGCGGCGCCGCGGGATGGATGTGGAGCCGGCGGTCCTGTTCCACGACCTCGGGCGCATGCGGGCGCGCATCGGACGGATCGGCGCGGCGTTTCCGCCGGGCGCCCTCCACACCGTCGCGATCAAGGCGAACCCCCTCGTCGAGGTCCTGCGGGCGGCGGTCGACTGCGGCGCTGGGCTCGAGGCGGCCTCGCTCGAGGAGGTGAAGCTCGCGCTCGCCGCCGGCTGCCCGCCCGACCGCATCGTCTACGACTCTCCCGCGAAGTCCCGCGCCGACATCGCGGAGGCCCTCCGCCTGGGCGTGCGGCTCAACGCCGACAACCTCGACGAGCTCGGACGCATCGACGAGCTCGTCGGCCACGGGGGGGCGGCCAGCCGCATCGGGCTGCGCATCAACCCGCAGGTCGGGGCCTCCAGCATCGCCCTGACCAGCGTCGCGGATCGGCGCTCCAAGTTCGGGGTCCCCCTCGAACAGGCGGACGCGGTGCGCGCTGCCTTTGCGCGGTACCCGTGGCTCGCAGGGCTGCACGTGCACGTCGGCTCGCAGGGGTGCGCGCTCTCGCAGCTCATCGACGGGATCGGCCGCGTCGAGGCGCTGCGCCAGGAGCTCCGGCGCGCGATGGGCCCGCTCGCCGCCGGGACCATGGATATCGGCGGCGGTCTGCCGGTCGCCTACCGGAGCACGGACCGCCCCCCGGCGCTCGAGGACTACGCGGCCGCGCTGCGGCGCGAGGTGCCGACGCTCTTCGAGGAGGGGACCACGCTGATCACCGAGTTCGGGCGCTGGATCCAGGCGGGCTGCGGCTTCGCGGTCTCGCGGGTGGAGTACGTGAAGAAGGACTCGGCCGGGCGCACCGCGATCCTTCACCTCGGAGCCGACTTCCTGCTGCGCCGCGCGTATCACCCGGACGACTGGCACCATGACTTCATGGCGCTCGATCCCGAGGCCGAACCCAAGGGGGGGCCGCTCTCGCCGTGTACCCTCGGCGGCCCGCTCTGTTTCGGCGGCGACGTGCTGGCCCGCGAGCTCGCGTTTCCGGAGCTGTCGCCCGGCGATCTCGTGCTCATCCGCGACACGGGGGCTTACACGCTGAGCATGTGGTCCCGCCACTGCAGCCGCGGCATCCCTGCTGTGCTCGGCGTCGACGCCGACGACCTCCGGGTCCTGCGCGAGCGCGAGCTGCCAGAGGACGTCGTCGCGTTCTGGAGCCGCGGCCGCGGCCGGCCATGAGCCCGCCGCGCGGCGTTCACATGGCCGTTTCCAGGGGAATCCAGCATGTGGCACCATGGAGCGGCGAGCGCTGCGACGTGGAGGAGCAGAGATGAGATCGAGCGGAGCTTCGTGGGTCCTCGGGCGATGCGCACGAGCGTGGCGGGTCACGCTCCTCGGAGCCGCGCTGTGCGTGCCACCGGTCGCCAGCGCGGGCTGCGGCGATGACGAGGCGACGACCACCGCCTCGGTGTCCAGCGGCAGCGGCGGCGCGACGGGTGCCAGCTCGGGCGGCGGCGCTGCCGGCTCGGGCGGCTCCGGTGCCGGCGGCTCAGGCGGCTCTGGCGCGGCTGGCTCCGGTGGTTCCGGTGGCACCGGCGGCTCGGATGGCACCGGCGGCGCTGGCGGCTCCGGCGGCGACACCGTGAGCGTGCAGATCATCGCCTTCAACGACTTCCACGGCAACCTGGAGCCCCCTACAGGCAGCAGCGGCAGGATCACCGTACCTGCCACACCCACCAACACCACCGTGGACGCCGGCGGCGTCACTTACCTGGCGTCCCGCGTCGCCGCGCTCCGCGCCACGAATCCGAACACCGTGGTGGTCTCGGCCGGCGATCTCATCGGCGCGAGCCCGCTGGTGTCGGCGCTCTTTCATGATGAGCCCACGATCGAGGCCATGAACCTCCTCGGCCTCGACATCAACGGCGTCGGCAACCACGAGTTCGACAAGGGCACAGCGGAGCTCCTCCGGATGCAGTACGGCGGGTGCAGCCCGGCCGACGGCTGCACGGACGGCACCTTCTTCCCGGGCGCGAACTTCAAGTTCCTCGCCGCCAACGTCGTCGTGGACACGACGAGCGGCAGGACGCTCTTCCCGCGTTATGACATCCGCGAGTTCGACGGCGTGAAGGTCGCTTTCATCGGCATGACGCTCGAGGACACGCCGTCCATCGTGACGCCGATCGGCGTCGCGGGGCTGTCGTTCATGGATGAGGTCGACACGGTGAACGACATCGTCCCGGAGCTCCAGGCGCAGGGCATCGAGGCGATCGTCGTGTTGCTCCACGAGGGAGGGCTCCCCACCGGCCTCTTCAACGAGTGCCCGGGCCTCTCTGGCCCCATCATCGACATCGCCACGAACATCGACCCCGCCGTGGACGTGATCGTCTCAGGGCACACCCATCAGGCGTACAACTGCATCCTCGGCGACAAGATCGTGACGAGCGCGGCGTCGTTCGGCCGTCTGGTGACGGACATCGATCTGGAGATCAGCAAGAGCACGGGCGACGTCACGGCGAAGACGGCGAACAACGTCATCGTGACGCGCGAAGCGCCCGACGCGGACGTGAGCACCCTGGTGACGCGCTACAAGGATCTCGCGGCGCCGCTGGCCAGCGTGCAGGTCGGCACCATCACCGCGAATCTCGACCGCGCGGTCCCGGCCATGGGCGCCGGGCTGTTCACGATGGGCGCGGTGATCGCCGACGCCCAGCTCGCCGCCACGCGCGACGCGAGGACCGGCGGGGCCGAGATCGCGTTCATGAACCCGGGCGGCATCCGCGCGGACCTCACCTACACGGCCTCTGCCACCGAGGTCAGCGACGGGGTGGTCACGTTCGGTGAGGTGTTCACGGTGCAGCCCTTCGGCAACAGCCTGGTCGTGATGACCCTCACGGGGGCGCAGATCGACACGCTGCTGGAGCAGCAGTTCCGGCTGGACACGGGGGGCGTGCGGCAGAGCCTGATCCTGCAGATCTCGAACGGCTTCACGTACACCTACAGCCAGAGCGCGCCCATCGGCGCGAAGGTCGACATCGCCTCGATCCAGATCAACGGCGTCCCGATCGAGGCGGCGCGGACGTACCGGGTGACGGTGAACAGCTTCCTGGCGACGGGCGGCGACGGCTTCACCGTGCTCAAGGACGGCACCGATCGGCTCGGCGGCGCGCTGGATCTGGACGCGCTGCGGGACTACTTCGCGGCGAGCTCGCCCATCTCCCCGCCCGCGCTCGACCGGATCACGGTCGTGCCCTGATCGGGCTTCCTGGAGCTGCCGAGGTTGACGGCCGCGCTCGACTTCACGCGATAGAACGGCGGCTGGCTGGAGGACGCCGGCAGGGTCACGCCCTCCGGCCGAGGAGCTCTCTGAAGGGGCGCGAAAGCTCGCCCCCTAGCTGCGCGGCCTTCGTGCGTAGAGGAAGCGTGCATAGCCGATCTCGGCGGCGTTCTTCGTGAGCTCGACGTTGGCCCACGCGACGACGTCGCCGAACGGGCGGTCCTGGAAAGGCCATCGCGTCCGTCGTGTCGAGCGCAGGTCGTCGTCGGTCACCTGCTCGATCGCCGCTCGCCACTGGCCCTGAAGCCCTCCGAGCCACGCGCGCACGTCGCCGGCGTTGCCAGGCCACGTCACGTTCTCGCGGGTGAGAGCGCCGTCGCCGAAGGCGTGGTCGAGCACCATGGACCACCAGAAGCCGAGATGCCACGTCAGCCACGCGATGCTCGGCGGGCCGAGATCGTAGCCCTCGTGCTCCGGCCAGTCGGCGCGCCACTGGCCATCGGGGGTTTGACGAACGTGCAATCCCTGGTCAGCAGGGCGCCACAAGCACTCTTCGGTGGAGAGCCCGTCGAGGTGAAAGCTGGTGAGCTGCCAGGCTATCTCGAACTGCCGGATCAAGTAGCCGCCGACTTCGCTGGCCATCGGCGAAGGAGCGGCGTCAGGGCCATCACGTCTCATGGCCCCGACCCTAGCATGCCTGCCGTCCCTCTTCCTGCCCGCGCACGGAGACGAACGCGTGATGCTACTTCAAGGAGGCGCGTGCGGGATCCCCGTGGCCTCGAGACGCTCTCATGAGCGAGGTCTCGTCGAACGGACAGCCTCGACCGGCGAGGAGAGCCCGCCAGAGCGGCTCGAACGCGCCCGCCGGTCGGCCGACGCAGCCGTGGGAAGGGAGCGAGCCCGCTCTGCCTAGCCGGGATTCACCGCGATCTGCATCTGAGCGATCACGATGTCCCCTTCCATCACGGCCTTGGCACGAAGGCCGCTGTTGCCCGCCTCGTCGGCCTTGATGGCGCCCTGGTAGTAGTTCGCCAGGTTGCCGGTGGTGCGCGCCTTGTACGGCTCGTACTTGGTATGAACGGAGTCGGTGAAGGCGGGATCGAAGTAGAATTGCGTCGTGAAGATGTGGTCTCCACCCTGGTACGTGGTGCGACCCTTCGACATCGATCCCTTCTTGAAGCAGACGAAGTGGATGTGAACGTCGCGGCCGTTGTACCAGCCGGGGAAGATGCTCCTGAACGAGACGACGCCGTTCGCGTCCGTGGTCTGCACGCCGCGACAGAAACGGTCCGTGTTGGTGAGATCGTTCTGACCCGGCCTGCCCGCGTAGGGCGCGTCGGGCTTCTGCTCGTTGGCAGTACCCCTGGTCCCGAAGCCGCTGTAGAACCCCTGCCCGTCCGTGTGCCAGATGTAGACGTCCACGTCGGGCAGGCCTACGCCCTTGCCATCGCAGTCGGGCGCGCTCAGGTCGACCACGCGCAGGTGGAGGTGCATCTCCACACCTTCTGGCGCGCTCTCATTGTAGCGACCACGAATGTCCTGTCGGACCAGGGAGATGTCGTCGTTCTTCTCGAGCTCGTGAATGAAGAAGGGGCCCTGACCGGCGCCGTCCGTCTTGTTGATCGCCCTGCACATCGGGACGTTGTCGAACGGCGGCGCCTCTAGGCCGTCGCCGCCGCCGCTGCCGCCGCTACCTCCCGCGCCTCCCGCGCCCGGCTCGGAGCCTCCCTCGCCCGAGCCGCCCGTGCCTGCCGTGGTGGAGGTGGCCGGTCCCGCGCCGCTCGAGCTCGACGTGGTGGTGGCGGGGTCGGCCCCGCCGCCTCCGCTACCCGAGGCCGTGGTCCCACTGCCCCCGGAGCTCGCAGAGCCTCCGCCGGCGCCGCTGGGGTCATCCGACTCGCCGCCGTCTCCGCACGACACGGTGACGGCAATCACTCCCAGCCCCAGGAGCGCCTGCCGCCGGTCAACGACCTTGAACAACGGGCCCTGGGTCTCGGTATCTCGTTCCTTGCTCATAAAGCAGCTCTCCTCAGGTGGTCGATGACCTGTCCGTCCGGCGGACAAGGCGCCGAAAAGGCGGCAACATCTTCCCAAGAACGGCGACAGTAAAGCATGGCGGCGCGGGGCGTGGAAGACGGGACCCGAGCTGATCCCACATTCCCGCCTTCATGTAGTTATCCTCCGCTGTTTCACGCGCATCGGCGCGTCAGGTATCGAGGGTGACAGGGGCCTGCACGCCACCCCGGATCCACGTGCGAAGAGCCTCGATCAACGCCGGGAATCCCATGGCTCAGGCCGGCATCGGTTGCTTGTTGCACGTCGCCTGGGAGAGGGCGCCGCAGGCAGCGGCTGTGCAGTAAGACGAGGCATCCTTCGATGCATGAGTGCGTTGTGGATACAGCGCACTTTTCCAGGAGGGAGGCGAATCGCGCAAGCGACCTTTCACCGCACGATCGCGGGCCGGGGTGGCCACACCATCCGCTGCTCGGCCGCGAGCGCTGGCGAACGATGGATGGCGGGCGGCGCCGCGAACGACGCCTCCGACGTGCCGCCGCCGGGCGCGGTCTTCTTCGGCCACCAGTCCATGCTGAGGTGGATGTGGTGGTGGTGATACGGCCACCCCTCGCCGTACGCCATCCGGTCCGAGAAGCTCGCGAGCTCGTCGTCGGTGATCTTCCGCCGATCCCGGGCCGGAAGGGCGTTCAGCTTGGCCGCGGTCCTCGACAGGAACGGCGCGATGACCTTGTCCACGCCGATGACGCGCGTGCGGGGCGAGCGGAACAGCCTGGCCATGAAGAACGCCTCCCGCTCGAGGTCGACGATGTGCTTCCGCTTCGCGGCCGAAGAGCAGTACCCGTCCTCGTGCTTCGACCCGTCTCCGCAGATGATCTCCCCATCGTTCGATCCGTCCGTCTGGAAATAGGCGATGTCGATGTTGCCACCCTGGTCGTGCGTCGACTCGGGGTGACGCGGGCTGTCGACGTCGTAGCCGGGCGTGACGCCGTTGATCTGGCAGACGTCGATCAGCGAGAGCGGCGTCGTGCCCGGGAACGCATGCAGCGTCTCCGCGAGGGCGTCCCGGACGAGCATGATGAGCTCGCGCCGAGCAAAGCGGTAATTGCTGAACGTCTCCCAGATGTAGCCGCCCCCGACCACCGAGTCGTCAAGGTCGGGGAACGGGAACGGCAAGAGCCCGCCGCCGCGCTCGCCGAAGCCGGCGCACTCGTCGAACGAGAAGCCGGCGTCCACGCAGCTCGGGCCGTCGACATACGGAGTCGACGTCACGTCCAGGCCATAGACGTTCTGCGCGCCGTCGTGGCCGACGACCCGGACGAAGTACTCGGCGCCACCCCGCTCGGAGTAGAACCCGTAGAACTCGGTGTCCGTCTCCTGATCGCGGTACGCGTACGGGTACTGCGCGCCGTCGCGCGAGCCGAGCAGGCGGCCCACGCCGTCATAGACCACCAGATCGATGTCCCCGGCGGCCTGACGGAACCGGATGCCCACGCGGACGATGGTCCGCTCCGGCACCACGATCTTGAGCCAGTCCTCGTCCCCCTCGCAGAGGGTGAGGTCCTTCGTGACGCCCATGGGCGCTGTCACCGCTGCTCCCAGGTCGTCGTTGGGCTCGAGGGCGTCGCCCTCGGCGCCGCAGGCGGAGGGGCCCTTGCGGCACTCGCCGCCATCGCAGGAGCTGCCCTCCGGACACCAGCCGGACGGGACGTCGGGTGAGCACGCGACATCGTCCGATACGCAGAGCTCCCCGAGGCAGGTCGTGCCCTCCGGGCAGGTCGACGCGCCGTCGCAGCCGGCGAAGCAGGCCGACCTGCCCTCGCCGTCGACGGTGTGACACACGTAGCCAGGCCGGCAGTCGAGATCGCTGCCGCAGGTGTTCATGCACACCGGCGAGCCGCCCTCCGCCGCGGGGAAGCAGCCCGCGCCTGGCCCGCACTCGTCATCGCTCTCGCAGTCGAAGGCGAGGCAGTACCCCTCCACCCAGCCGTTCGGCGCCGCGGGATCCTCGTCACGATAGCAGGTCGCGCCGCGCAGCGAGCACGCCTCGTCGGCGTCGCAGGCCGCGCCGATCTCCCCGGCGCCGACCGTATCCTCCGCGCACGCCGCGCCGCAGGCCGCGTTGCACCCGTCGCCGCGCCGAGGAGAGCACAGGCCGTGACGGCTCTGCACGCCATCGCAGGTCTCTGGATCATAGAGGGGATAACACACCCCCGAGTCGGTCAGGATGTCCGTGTTGAAGCAGCGAGAGCCGGGCGCGCAGCCCTGCTCGCTGTTCGGCGCCGTACACAGCCCCTCCGCGCGCTGCATGCAGATGCCGAGCACGCAGACGGCCGCCTCGCCGTCGCAGTCCGCATCGCAGCTGCAGCTCGCGCCGACGGGGCGGCGCTTCTGGCTCGCCCCGCCGCTCTGCATCTCGCTGTCGACCGTCAACTCCGAATCCCATGGGTCCACATCACACGCTTCCAGAGAACCCATGAGCGCCGGCACCACCACGAAGAGCCATCGCCAATGTAGATCCATGCCACCCTGCCTAGTGAGGAGTGCGAGACCGCACCTGTCGAGCGTTCTAGTCCCAGGCGAGGGGTAACTGGTTATTGAAAAGAGCGTAGGAGTCACGCGGGATACCCCGCGCGAAGATATTCCCAGCTTCGCAGCGGCGTTGTTGTCCCCGCGCGTGGGGGCGCCCACGCGACGAGCGGCTGGCGCGCGTCCGCCGCGGTGGACTCGCGGTCATCCGACGCACCGGCCGCGCCGCGCGGCGCCCGTCATCGCGTCGGCCCGGGGCGCCTACTCGTACTTCTGGCTGACGCGGAACGAGCCGAGCGAGCGTACGCCCGTCGCGTGCTGCTCGAGCAACGCGAGGGCTTCCTTGAACGCAGGCTCCTCCGTGCTGCCCTCGCACTCGACGAGGAAGAGGTACTCTTCAGGGCTGTCCGGCAGCGCGCGAGAGACGATGCGCGTGAGGTTGATGTGGTGTCTCCCGAGCGCGGAGAGCGCCGCGACCAGGGCGCCCGGGCGGTGGTCCAGCCCGAACAGGAGCAGCGTCCGCCCCCCCGAGGCCGGCGGCTCCGCGACCTTCCCGACGATGAAGAAGCGCGTGATGTTCTCGCCCTTCGCGCCGAGCTTCGGCACGAGGATCTCCAGCTTGTAGATGGCCGCCGCGCCCTTGTTGCCGATCGCGCAGGCCTCGCCGTCCTGCGCCGCGCGCTCGACCGCCTCGGCGGTGCTCTCGGCCTCGAGGATCTGCGCGTCAGGGTAGGTCTCGCGCAGCCAGTCGCTGCAGTGCTTGAGCGGGACGAAGTGCGAATAGATGCGCTTCGGCGCCACGCCCGTTCTGCCGAGGAGCGACAGCGTGACGTGCAGCGAGAGCTCCTCGCACACGACGAGCGCGGCGCCCGTGCCCTCGCGGCGGATCAGCTGATCGACGGTGTCGTAGATCGGTCCGCCCACCGCGTTCTCGATCGGCACGACGCCGTAGGTCGCCGCGCCGCCAGCCACGGCGTCGAACACCTCCGAGATGGTGCGCCGGGGCGTGAGCTCCGCGCTCGCGCCGAAGCGCCGGGACGCGACCTCGTGGCTGAACGTCCCGGGCCGCCCGAAGTAGGCGACCCGCTGGCGCGCCGCCGGGGCCCCTGCCGCGTCGCTCGCCGCGGGCGCCGCGTCGTCGCCGCGCGCCGTCCCTGGCTTCCCCGCGTCAGCCGACATGAGCGACGGGCGCCTCGCCAGCGCCCGCGCGGACGGTCGCGACACGCCCCCCGCAGGGCGCGCCGCTCCGCCGTGGGACCGGCATCCTTCGATGGAAGCTGTGCATCGAGCGCCGCCTGTCTACCGGCGCGATGCGGCGGCGTCCAGCGAGGAAAGCGGCGGCGTCTCGCGTGTCTCGCCTGTCTCGCCTGTCTCGCCTGCCCGCGCGAGGAGGCGCCCGCCGCCGCGGTGCACCAGTCAGCCGCCGAGCCCGCCCGTGCGTCGATCGCACCCCAGCAGCCGGGCGGGAGCACCATCGTGGCCGACGATGCCGGAAGGCCCCCTGGCGCGGTTCGGGTGAGGAACGATCGTTACATCCCGAGAACCATCGTCAAGCGGCGCTTTCCCGAGCGATTCGGCCTGCATGCGCGCAGTTGCGCATGCGGAGGGTGGCGCAGGAGACAACCACATGCACATACATCCGACCACTTTTTCGATCGAATTTCGCCTGTGATCGCCCCGACCAGTTTTTGCAAGTTCCGTTTCTTGTGATAACGATCGTTACGCGATGTCGGGAACGGGGCGTGGAGGCCATGGTTCAGGGCCGCCGAACGACAGAGAAGGGGCCTACTGGCGGATCTTCAACAAGAAAACGATCGTGCTCGTGCGGCGATGGCTTCGCCTCCTGGGGGTTCCGCGCCGGGATCGCTGGGACATCGCCCAGAACGTGATGCTCGCGGCGCATGAGAGCTTCGGGAACTACGATCCGGAGCTCGGGCCGTCCGACCGCTGGCTGAACAAGATCGCTGTCCACGCCGCGTCCCACTACGGGCTGCGCGAGCGGCGCCGGAGGGAGGAGCCGTTGCCTGACGACTTCGACGCAGAGCTCGACGAGCCCTCGGCCGAGGAGCAGATCATCTCGGCGTGCGATCGCCTGTTCGCGCGCGCGGTCCTGCGCGAGCTCGACGCCGAGTTCGGCGCGATCCTCATGGCCCACGACATCGAGGGCGTCCCCATGGCGGACTTCGCGAGCCGGGCGGGAGTCCCCCTCTCGACGGCGTACAAGCGGCGGAGCCGGGCGCTCGCCGCGTTTCAGCAGCTGGCCACGCGGCGCCTCGCGTCGATGCCCGGCGCAGAGGCGCGGGGCGGCGGCCGGCCGGAGTCCGGCGCTGGGTCGCCTCGCGTCGCGGGCTGCTCCGCGCGGACGTGACGGCTCAGGGGCTCATCGCCCGCGCCGGCTCGATGACGAGGGAGCGGAGCCGCGCGACCCGCGCTCCTCGGACCGAGGCCGCGAGCGGAGCCGCGCGCGCTCCGGATCCTCGTTGATGAGCGCGAGGATGGCCTGCTTCTTCGGCGAGTCGTCGGGCTCGATCAGCAGGAAGAGGAGCGCCTCCTGGAGAGCCTCGGGCGCGCGATCGAAGCGATCGGCGACGACCGCGGAGACCGGGCTCCTCCCGTCGCCGGGCAGGAGGAGCCGAGCATCGCAGTTGAGCCCCTGTGCGATGAGCGCCAGCGCGCCGAGCCCGAGGTCGCGCTCGCCGCGCTCGACCTGCCGCAGGTAGGTCGCCGAGAGGCGCGCTTTCTCGGCGAACTCGGCGTAAGTGAGCCCGTGCAGCTGCCGGAGCACGCGAATGGCTCGACCGACCTCCTTGGGAAGCGCATCGCTCATGGCCGGCGCAGCCTATCAACTCCCGCCGCAGCCGGAAAAGGACGATCGCACGTTTCTCCCTGCATTCGCGCGGGGGCGCACGTCGATGTCGGTTACTTACTATAACTGATTCAGCTCCTCCAAGAGCGCCCGGGAGTGCGAGTTCTCGCGCCTCTCGATCGCTATGCCGGTGAGGAGGGGCGCTTGGCCGCAGCTCGGATCGACGCGGGGTCAGCGTCGGTTGCGTCGGTTGCGTCGGTTGCGTCGGTTGCAGCCTCAGGGCGCTTCTGTCATTCCTGGCGCGTTCGCTGGCAGGATGTGCGCTGGTTCGAGCGCGTGTCTCGGCCCCTTCGGGGGACGGCAAGGGGTTCGATGATCCGTCTGGAGCTTTCAGGAGAGCACACCCGGCTGCACTCGACGCTGTGCGCCCAGTGCCCGCAGGGCCCCGCGGGGTGCTGCGTCAGCCCGCCCGAGCTCGACTGGACGGACATCGGGCGCATCGTCTCCCTCGACGGCCGTGGCTGGCTGCTCGAGCAGATCGCCGCAGGCAACCTGCTCCCCGTGAGCCGCGGACTCGAGCTCCGGCGCGTGCGGAAGCGGGAGGAGCGCACGGCCCCGCGGCAATCGAAGTGCGTCTATCACGGCGCGCGCGGCTGCTCCGTCCCCGCCGAGCGGCGGGCCGCGACATGCAATTACTTCCTCTGCGAGGACGCCTTCGCCGAGCGCACGGACGGCCAGACGGATCCTGCGTCCGCCGAGAGCCGCCGGGCGCACGCGCTCCTCCGCGACGTCTACGGCCGCTGGGACCGTGAGCTCGCCGAGGCGGTCGCGTCCCGCCCGGAAGGGCCGACGTGGGACGCGGCGTTCCTCGACTGGCTGGGCGCGGAGTTCGAGCGGCTCTCGCGCGCGTCGCGCGACGAGCTCGGCGAGCTCACCGCGCCTGGCCTCACCGCGCGTGGATCTGGATAGAGAGCGCCCCTGGCGCGGCGAGCGCGCCCGTCTCCCGGGGATCACCCGTCACAGCATGGCGACCGGATCCACGTCGATGATCACCCGGGCGTTCCGGTCAAGGCCATCCCTTATCAGCCCGGCCAGCGCCGCGAGCGTCCCCCGGAGCGGACCGCGATCGCGCGCCCGGAGGAGCACCCGGAACCGGTAGCGGCCGCGCAGGCGCGCGATCGGCGCCGCCGACGGGCCGAGCACCTCGACGCGCCGGGCGACCCCCTCGGGGCAGGTGCGGGCGTGGGCCGCGAGCTTCGCCGCGGCGCCGCGCCCCACGCTCTCGTCGACCGCGTCGATCCGGAGCAGCGCGAGGCGCGTGGCGGGCGGATAACCCACCTCCTCGCGGTCGCGGATCTCCCGCTCGAGAAAGCCAGGCACGTCGTGCGCCGCGGCGAACGCGATGGCCGGGTGCTCGGGGTTGCGCGTCTGGATGAGCACACGGCCGGGGCGGTCGCGCCGCCCCGCGCGCCCGGCCACCTGCACGAGCAGCTGGAAGCCGCGCTCGGCCGCGCGGAAGTCGGGCAGCCCGAGCGCGGCGTCGGCGTTCACCACGCCGACCAGCGTCACGTTGGGAAGGTCATGGCCCTTCGTGACCATCTGCGTGCCGACCAGGATGTCGATCTTGCCCTCGCGCATCCTCGCGAGGATCGCCTGCGAGCGATCCTTGCCGGCGACGTCGCGATCGAGGCGCGCCACGCGCGCCTCCGGGAACGAGCCGGCGATCGTGGCCTCGAGCCGCTCGGTGCCGAGCCCCTCGAGCAGCAGGTTCCGCGCGCCGCACGCGCCGCAGCGGTCCGGCAGCGGCCCCGCATAGTCGCAGTAGTGGCAGCGCAGCCGCCCCCCCTCCGGCCGCTCGTCGAGCGGCGCCGCGGGCGCGGGCGCGCCGCCCGGCGAAGGCGGGCGCGCGTCGCGGCGCCGCCCGCGGTGGTACGTCAGCGCGACCGAGCAGGCGTCGCACGTGGTCAGCGTCCCGCACGAGCCGCAGACGACGCTCGGCGCGAAGCCGCGGCGGTTCAGGAAGAGGATCGCCTGCTCCTTCGCCGCGAGCGTCTTCTCGAGCGCGCGGTGCAGCGGCAAGGAGATCAGCGGATCGCCCGAGGGGCCGGCGCGGAAGCGGCGGAGATCGACGAGGGAGACCTCGGGGAGGCTGGCCTCGCGGTGCGCGCGGTCCGGCAGGCGCAGCTCGGCGAGCTTGCCGCGGCGCACCAGCGCGACGGACTCGATGGAAGGGGTCGCGGAGCCGAGCACGCACACCGCCCCCGCGCGGTGGGCGCGGAGCAGCGCCATGTCGCGCGCGTGGTAACGCACGCCCTCCTCCTGCTTGAACGAGCCGTCGTGCTCCTCATCGACGAGGATGAGGCCGAGGTCCGGCACCGGCGCGAACAGCGCGGAGCGCGCCCCGATGGCGACGCGCACCTTGCCGACGTGGAGGCTCGCCCACATCGCGTGGCGATCGGCGTCGCTCAGCCCGCTGTGCAGCACGGCGAGCTCGTCGCCGAAGCGGGCGCGGAAGCGCGCGACGAGCTGCGGGGTGAGGGCGATCTCCGGCACCATGACGAGCGCGCCGCGGCCCCGGTCGAGGCAGCTCTTGATGGCGCGCAGGTACACCTCGGTCTTGCCGGAGCCGGTCACGCCGAAGAGGAGGAACGCGCTCGGCCGCGGCTCCTGCCCGGCGGGCCGCGGCTCCTGCCCGGCGGGCCGCGGCTCCTGCTGGGCGATCGCAGGGTGCTCCCCTCCCCCGGGCGGCGCGGACAGCGCCGCGAGCGCCGCGTCGATGCGCGCCGCGGCCTCGGCCTGCGCCGCGTTGAGCTCGGGAGGCACGTCGCGCTCCTCGGCGCGGCGGAAGAACGGGTCGCGCGGCGGCTCGCGCTCGTCCAGGGCGACGAGGTTGCGCTCGGCGAGCTTCTTCAGGGCGCTGCGCGCGTTGCCGAAGCGCTCCTCGATCCGCGCGACCGGCTGCTCGCCGTTCGCCCGGAGCAGCGCGAGCACCGCCGCGGCCTGCCCGCGGAGCGTGCCGGGCTCCTCGACGACGTCGGTCGCGCTCGCGTACGCGACCTTGCGGCCGCCGACCTGCTTGGCGCGGCCGAGGTCGAGGACGCCGTCGAGCTCCCCCTGGGCCTTGAGCGCGCGCACCTGCTCGCGCTCGAGCGCCGGCAGCGCGAGGCGGAGCACCTCGCCGATCGGCGCGAAGTAGTAGGCGGCGAGCTCCTGCAGGAAGGCGAGCAGCTCCGCTGGCAGCGCTGGACGCGCGTCGACGAGCGCCGCGAGCGGCTTGATCTTGGACGGATCGATGGCCGCGCTGCGCTCGCTGACGGCGAGCACCACGCCGAGCAGCTTGCGCCGATGGAACTCGCAGAGGACGCGCGCCCCCGGTCGGACCTCGCCGGCGAGCGCGGCGGGGACCTCGTAGGTGAAGGCCTGCGAGAGCGGGACGGGCACCGCGACATCGGCGAGGAGGGGCATCGCTCCGGGAGGGCCGCGCGTGGCGCGGCACGGGCGAGATACCAGAGAACGCCGCCCAGGACGAGGAACGCAGGGCGTGCGCGCGGGCGCCGCGCCGGGCCCGCAAAGGAAAGACTCCAAAAAAAAAGCGCCGCCGGGGCCTCGGGGGGGGGAAGGCCGCGCCGGCAGCGCTGGCCGGACATAGAGCACCGTCCATGCCATCCGCGGGATTCGCGATTCGAACGTATTTCACTTCAGATGGGGCGCTCGCTGATTTCGAACCTGAAATTTCGGCAGAGCACCATTGCAGAAGCGAACTGAGCGGCCTGCTCGAGCATCACAGAGGCACGCGCCGCGGGAGGGGGTGGGAACGCCGGACCCGCTCCCGCGGGGTCCGCCGATTGCTCGGGATCCGGTCAGGGGTTCACCACTGGACGGTCGGCGGGGCGGGCGCCATGCGCTGGAAATCCGCGCAGCGCGCCTCGGAAGGGGGGAACATGATCGGAAGCGCAGTCTTGGGGGGAATCGAGGAGCAGGACTGGATCGACCGGATGGCCGACCCGCTTCAGCGCGGCATCCAATCCGTCCTGAGGCGAGCGCCCACGGTCGCCAAGGTGCTGCATGGCAAGTTCCTCGGGCACCCCTTGCACCCGGTGCTGGTGACCATCCCCATCGGTGCGTGGTCCTGCGCGCTGGTGCTCGATCTCGCCGGCATCGGCCGCAGGCGGCGTCGTCTCCATCGGGGAGCGGACGCGACCGCGGCCATCGGCCTCGGCGGGGCGCTCGTGGCCACCTTCGCCGGGCTCGCCGACTGGAGCACCACCCTCGGCCCCGCGAAGCGGATCGGCTTCGTCCACGGCGCCGTGAACCTCGCGATCGCCGGCCTGTACGGCGCCTCGCTCGCCTCCCGGGCGATCGGGCTGCGGCCGCTCGGGATCGCGCTGTCGACCGCGGGCTTCGGCCTCGCGGGGGCAAGCGGCTGGCTCGGCGGAGAGCTCATCTACCGCTACGGCGTCGGCATCGGCAACGACGCGTGCGAGCGGAGGCCGGAGATGCAGGTGCCCGTGCCCGAAGCGCCGATCGCCGACGCGGGCTGACGGCGACGGGCGCCGGCGCGCCGGACGGGAGCGAGATACGACGTTCTCCTCGACCGAGCGGGCGCTAGCGCGCCGCGAGATAGCAGCCCGCGATGACGAGCGCGGCGAGGGCGAACAGCAGCGCGCAGTGCACGAGCCATGGCACGAGCCGGCGCTGCTGCGGTCGAGCGAGCGGAGGCTGCGCCCTGGCCCAGGGCGGCGGCTCGGCCAGGGCCAGCGCGGCGGGCTCTGCGCCCTGCGCGCCGGCCGCCCTCGCGGGCAGCGCGGCGGCCTCCATCACCGGCGGCGCTGCCATCGCCATCGCGCCCTGCGCGCCGATGTCCATCGCGCTCGGCGTGACGGCCTCCCTCGCGCTCGGCGCGATGGCCTCCCTCGCGCTCGGCGCGATGGCCACGGCCGCGATCGGCTCGATCACCGCAGGCGGACCGAGCTCCAGCGCGCGCACCGCGCGCTCGCGCGCCCGGCGGGGCGCGACCAGCTCCGCACCGAAGTTGTCGCGCAGCCACGCCCCGAAGCGCAGCGGGCTCGCCGTCAGCTCGGCCGCCGCCGCGTAGGCGGCGATGTCCTGGAGCATCGCCGCCGCGCTCGGGTAGCGCTCGTCGGGCGCGACCGCGAGCGCCCGCGCCACGATCGCGTGGAGCGCCGCCTCGTCGGGGAGCCCGCGCTCCACGAGCGGCGGGATCGACGCGCGCCGCGCGAGCTCGAGCAGATCGCCCCGCGCCGCTTCCTTGGAGAGCGCGGCGCCGGGGCTCGCGCTGTACATCCGCCGGCCGGCGAGCAGCTCCCAGAGCAGGATGCCCGCCGCGAAGACGTCGGATCGCGCGTCGAGCGCCTCGCCCCGGGCCTGCTCGGGGCTCATGTAGCCGGCCTTGCCCTGCAGCGCCTCGTCCATGGCTCCGCAGCGCTCGTGCGCGCGGGCGATGCCGAAGTCGCAGAGCTTGATCTCGCCCTCGAAGCTCAGGAGCACGTTCGACGGCGAGACGTCGCGGTGCACGACGCCCTTCCGGTGGGCGTACGCGAGCGCCTGGAGCGCCTCGGCGATGATCAGCAGCGAGAACGCGACCGGGAACTTCACCTTCTGGCGCGCGCAGCGGCGGAGCAGCTCGCGCAGGTCGAGGCCCTCGACGTACTCCATCGCGATGAAGAGCGAGCCGTCCTCGCGGCAGAGGTCCTCGACCTGCACGATGGACGCGTGGCGCAGCCCCGCCGCGAGCCTGGCCTCGCTCGCGAGCATCTCGACGAAGCGCGGGTCGTGCGCGAACCTCGGGGCGACCTCCTTGATGGCGACGAGGCGCGCGGCGCCGAGGTCCGTGCGCACCCGGGCCAGGTAGAGATCGGCCATCCCTCCCTGGCCGATGTGATCGAACAGCGTGTAGCGGCCGATCTGGCACGGCAGCAGCCGCCCCCCGCGGGGCGCCGCGCGGCGGCGGGGAGTGTCCTCGCGCGCGGCGCCGAGGGGGAGAGCGGGCAGGCCGGAAGGCGGGTACGGGAGCGTGCCTCCGCGACGCACATCGAGGCGATCGATCTGCACGAGCCGTCGTCGCAGACTTCGCCCGGGCGGGCCAACTAAGTGGACGCGGCGCTGTTCAGGCCCTGGGGCGCGCAGCTCAGGCGCGGCGCAGTCCACGTCAGTTCACGTCAGTTCACGTCAGTCCACGTCAGTCCACGTCAGTTCACGTGCAGCGCGCGCGGCGGCGGGCTACATCCGGCGCATGGCGTTCAGCGCAGGCTGGGGACCGGCCTTTGCCGGGTCGTTCATCCGCATCGTCGACGACCGGGGGCGCAAGCACGAGTGGCGCTCCCCTCCGCAGCGCATCGTCTCGCTCGTGCCGAGCGACACCTACTCGCTCCTCCGGCTCGGCGCCCGGGATCGGCTCGTCGGCCGCACCCGCTACTGCGTCGCGCCCGCCGGGGACGTCGAGGGCATCGAGCTCGTCGGCGGCACGAAGGACGCCGACGTCGACCGCATCGCCGCGCTCGACCCCGACGTCGTCGTCGCGAACCAGGAGGAGAACAGCAAGCGCGACATCGAGCGCCTCGACGCCGCGGGGCTCCGGGTGCTCGTCTCGTTCCCGAAGCGGGTCGCCGACGGCGTGGCGCACCTCGCCCGGCTGGCGCGCCTGCTCGGGCACGCCGCGGCGAGGCCCGGCGCGCCCGCGCCCTCGGCGTACGTGGAGCACGGCGCCCCGGGCCAGCCGCCGGCGGCCGCGGCGCGCGAGCTGGTCGCGGCCGCCTACCGCGCCCACGCCGCGGCCGAGGCGCGGCGCCGCGAGCGCCCGCCGATCCGCGCCTTCGTCCCGATCTGGATGGACCCGCTGATGACCGTCCACGGCGACACGTTCCTCTCCGACGTGCTCGATCTCGTGGGCGCGCAGAACGTCTTCGAGGATCGGCCCCGGCGCTACCCGCTCGCGGCCGACCTGGGCAAGGCGCCGCCGCTGCCCCCCGAGCGCGTCCAGGGCCGCGACCTCCGCTACCCCCGCGTGACCCTCGACGAGGTGATCGCCCGCGCCCCGGAGCTCGTCCTGCTGCCCGATGAGCCGCACGCCTTCACCGACGCCGACGCGGCAATATTTCGCTCCCTCGACATCCCCGCTGCCCGCCGTGGCCACGTGATCAGGTGCGACGGCAAGGACCTCATGTGGTACGGCGCGCGGGCGCTCGAGGGGCTCAGTCGGCTGCGCGAGATCGTCGACGCCGCCCGTCCCTGATGCACGCGCGAGCGTCGGGTCAGGGGGTGCGACGCCGAATTCCCGCGGCCTTGCGGCCGAGCAAGCCCCTCCTCGCCACGCCGCAGTTGGGGTAGGAACGTAGGATGACGTGGACACGGGAGACGTTGCGGGCAGAGATCATCCAGCTCCTGGAAGGACACACGGCCGGCGAGGTAAAGATCGAGGAGTCGAGCCACCTCGTCGCCGACCTCAGCCTCGACTCGCTGGGAGTGATGGAGATCGTCGCGGATATGGAGGATAAGTTCGACCTCTCGATCCCCGACGACATGTTGCGCGAGGTCGACACGGTCGCCGACGTCGTCAAGGCCATCGAGCTCCGGCTCAAGAACGAAGGAAGGCTCTCGGGATGACGGCTGTTTGGAAACCGCGGACGGTCGCGCAGGCGATCGAGGACGCAGCGGCAAGCACGAAGACGGGCTATCGATTCATCGAGGAGTCCAGCGAGAACGAGCCGTTCTTCACGCACGGGGGCATCGAGCGGGCCAGCGCGCGCTTCGGCGGCGCGCTCCAGGCGCTCGGGCTCCAGAAGGGCGATCGCGTCGCGTTGATCCTGCCGGACAACGCCGATTTCATCTTCGCCTTCCTGGGCGCGATCCGCGCGGGCGTCATCCCGGTGCCCATCTACCCGCCGACCGGCCTCGGCAAGCTGACCGGCTACCTCGAGAACACGCTGCACATCGTCGCGAAGAGCGGCGCCAAGGTGCTGCTCACGAGCGCCGAGATCAAGCGGATGCTCGGCACGATCCAGGCGCAGGCGCCGGCGCTCGAGCAGATCGTGGCGGTGGAGGGCCTCCGGGGCGCCCGCGAGGAGCTCAAGCCGGTCAAGGTCGAGCTCGACGACGTGTGCTTCCTCCAGTTCACGAGCGGCTCGACGTCGCGCCCGAAGGGCGTGGTGCTCACGCACGCGAACCTGGCGTCCAACGTGCGGGCGATCGTGGATCTCGGCCTGGCGGTGCGCGAGTCGGTCGACACGGGCGTGTCGTGGCTGCCGCTCTACCACGACATGGGGCTCATCGGCTTCGTGATCGCGCCGCTCTACTACGTCAACACGATCACGTTCCTGCCGCCGCTCCTGTTCCTGAAGCGCCCGGTGCGCTGGCTGGAGACGATCACGCGCCACCGGGGCAACGTGTCGTTCGGCCCGAACTTCGCCTATGCGCTCTGCGTGAAGCGGATCCGAGAGCAGGAGATGGCGGGGCTGGATCTCTCGACGTGGCGGGTCGCCGGGTGCGGCGCCGAGCCGATCCGGGCCGACAACCTGCGCGCGTTCGCCGAGAAGTTCGCGCCGGTCGGGTTCGACGAGAAGGCGTTCGTCTGCTCGTACGGGATGGCCGAGAGCACGCTGGCGGTGTCGTTCAGCGCGCTCGGGGCCGGGCTGCAGACCGACGCGGTGGACGGCGAGACGCTCTGGAAGGAGGGCAAGGCGACGCCCGTCCCGGCCGACGGCGAGGGCGCGTCGTCGCTCGTGCAGTGCGGGTCGGCGTTCGAGGGGCACGAGATCGCGGTCTTCGCGTCGGACGACGCGGAGAGCGCGCGCCCGCTCGGCGATCGCGAGGTCGGGGAGCTCCGGCTGCGGGGCCCGAGCGTGATGCCCGGCTATTTCAACGATCCGGATCTCACGAAGGAGGCGTTCGCGGGCGGCTGGCTGCGGACCGGCGATCTCGGGTACCTCGCGGAGGGCAAGGTCTATATCTGCGGGCGCTCGAAGGAGGTCATCATCGTCAACGGGCGCAACTACTACCCGCAGGATCTCGAGTGGGAGGCGAGCCGCGTCTCCGGGGTCCGCAAGGGCAACGTGATCGCGTTCGGGACGATGAAGCCGCACAACGACCGCGAGCGCGTGGTCATCGTCTTCGAGACCCCGGCGTCGGACGAGCAGGAGAAGCAGGCGCTGAAGGGCGAGGTGCGCCGCGTCGTCCAGCAGGCCATGGGGCTCACCGTCGATGACGTGGTGGCGGTCGGGGCGGGCATCCTGCCGAAGACCTCGAGCGGGAAGCTCCAGCGGAGCAAGACGCGGGAGCTCTACGAGAACGGGGAGCTGCTGATCCGCAGCTCGTCGCGCGAAGGGGACCGGCTGGACGCGGCGAAGGAGTTCGCCAAGAGCCAGATCAACTTCTTCCGCCACGCGATCTTCCGCGGGCGCGGGGGGTGATCCTGGAGGGGCCTCGGAAGGGGCCCCCTGGAGATCTCCGGGGCTGCCTCACGGCAGCTGACCGCGGCTCTCGCGGGTAGCTCTCAGGACAGCAACACGTCACTGCACGCGCTTCGACCTCACGGACGGAGTTCGAGCGAGCGGGCGCGCGGGGGAAGCGCGAAGGCATGGCCGCTCGTGCGGGGGGCCGTTATCGTCGAAGGGCGTCCATGCCCGTGTGGCTCCATCAGCTGCTGCCGATCCTGCTCCTGCTCACGGCCATCGCGGTCGTCATGCGGCGGCTTCCGAAGATCGATCTCGGGCACTCGGAGGAGTTCCGGCGCCGGCGGTTCTTCAACTGGTTTCCGCTCGGGCTGACGTACGCCTTCCTCTACATGGGGCGGTACAACCTCTCCGCCAACGCGCCGGAGCTCGACGCGCTGCACCTCGTCAGCAAGCGCGAGTTCGGGAACATCGACGGCTGGGGCTCGGCCGTTTACGGGGTCGCCTTCCTGCTGAACGGGCCGCTCACCGACCGGTGGGGCGGGCGCGTTACCATCCTGATCGCCGCGGGCGGATCCGCGCTCATGAACGTCCTGATGGGCGTGGCCGTCCGCCTCGCCCAGGAAGGGCGGCTCGACCACAGCGCCGCCATCACCGCGATGACGGTGCTCTTCTCCGCCAACATGTACTTCCAGAGCTTCGGCGCCGTATCCATCGTCAAGGTCAACGCGCCCTGGTTCCACGTCCGCGAGCGCGGGATGCTCGGCGGCGTCTTTGGTATCCTGATCTCGCTCGGGCTCTACTTCGCCTACGACTGGAGTCGATTCATCGCCAGGCACCTGCCGATGCCGTGGGTGTTCCACGTCCCCGCCCTGCTGCTGCTCGGCTTTCTGGTGCTCGACGTCTTCCTCATCCGCGACACGCCGGGCCAGGCGGGGTTCCAGGACTTCGACACAGCTGACGCGTCCTCGGGCGACACCGGCGGGCGCCTGGGGGCAATCGCGGTCGCACGGCGCATGTTCTCGCAGCGGGTCATCTGGATCATCGTCGCCATCGAGTTCTGCAGCGGCTTCCTCCGCAACGCCGTCATGAAGTGGTACCTCGTCTTCGCCGACAAGACCGGGCTCAAGGGCTTCGTGTCGGCGCACTGGGGCGTGCTCCTCTGCATCGCCGGCATCCTGGGCGGCGTGTTCGCCGGCTTCATCTCCGATCATGTCTTCGATTCGCGCCGGGGCCCGGTGGCCTCGGTGCTGTATGCAGGCCTCGTGCTCGGCGCGGTCATCGTCCTCTTCACGCTGAGCTTCCCCATCGCCGGGTGGACCGTCGTGTTCATGTCCCTCTGCGTGATCGGCGTCCACGGCATGCTGTCCGGGACCGCGAGCATGGATTTCGGCGGGAGGAAGAACGCCGGCGTCGCGACTGGCATCATCGACGGCTTCGTCTACCTGGGCACCGCGGCGCAATCGTTCCTTTACGGGAGCATCCTGCCCTCGGGCGACGCGGCGAAGGACCCGGGGAACTGGATGCCATGGCCCGCGGCCATGCTCCCGGTCGCGCTCGTCGGCTTCGCGCTGGCGACGCGGGTGTGGAACGCGCGGCCCGAGCGGCGCGCGGCGGCCCACTGACGCGCGGCCTCCACGCGAGCCAGGCGAGGTATCCCCCGCCGGCCCTCTCCGCCCCACTCACCCACGCTCGGCGGCGAGCGCCCGGGGATCGACGAACACCCACGGCATGCCCGCCGCCTGCGCGGACTGGATCCCCAGCGCGGCGTCCTCGAAGACCAGGCACCGCGCGGGCTCGACGCCCAGGCGCTTCGCCGCCTCGAGGAACGGGTCGGGCGCCGGCTTGGGCCGCGCGTAATCCTCCGCCGCGACGACCGCGTCGATGTACCCGCGGAGGCCCAGGAACTCCAGCGTCCGTTCCACCGACGCCCGTGGGCTCCCCGAGACGACGGCGCGCTTCACGCGCGGAGGAGCGTCGCGCAGCGCGGCGACGACCTCAGGCACGCCTCGCACCGTCGGTATCAGGCGGTGGTACGCCGCTTCCTTCGCCGCGAAGACCTCGGCCACCGGCATCCGCAGCCCGTACTTCCCGTTCAGGAGCTCGACGATCCGGTCGGTCGGCATCCCCGCCCAGCCGTAGAAATCTTCGCCGGAGAACTCGCACCCATGCGGGGCGAGCGCCTCGAGCCACGCCTGGTAATGGACCGGCATGGAGTCCGCGATCGTCCCGTCGCAATCAAAGAGATAAGCGACAAACGAGCCTGAGGGGAATACAAGGCCTGGCATAGGCCGCACCTAGTAGCATATCGGCAGGCCTCCCGCTGGTGCGCCGGCCCTCCCGGAGAGCTCGCCGTTCAAAACCTCAGGCTTCGTTTTGCTCGCGGGCGAACGAGATCGTCACCACCTGTCCTCGACCGCCTCCACGCGCACCTCGCACGCGCCATCGCCCCTGAGCGGCGACTTCGTCTCTTGCACGCGAAACCGCGTCCCCATCTTGAACAGCCCGCCATAGGTCTCGGCGTCGATCGGCCGCACCGTCCCGAAATCGACGCGGTGCAGGAGCTGCATGATCGCGAGCGCCGTCCCCTGTTGAAACAGGAGCCGCCCCCGCGCCGTGGGCCCGTGCTTCATGGCGTAATACGCGCTCTCGTGCGTGATCGGCGCCCGCAGCACGAGCGCCCGGCCCGGCTGGAACTCCGGCGCGGAGAGCGCCCCCCAGCCGAGCGCGCGGGCGAGCCCGAGCAGCTGCTCCAGGCGCTCGTGCTGATCCCTGCCCACCGGACCGCACGCCGCCTCGAACGACGAGGACGAGAGCATCCCCCCGAGCAGGTGGAACGCGCCCGTCTGCGCCGCCTCCCGCACGAGCGCCTCGAACCCCGGGACCAGCTCGGGAGACCGCCGCTCGATGAGGTGCACCGTGTCGAACGTCTTCTGATCGATGTACCCCACCGGCAAGAGCGCCAGGTTCACCCCGTACGCCGAGATGAGCCCGCGCTCGTCGGACCGCAGCGCCCCGAGCTCCTCGAGCATCGCGCCCTCGACGCGCTGCGCCCGCGAGAGCGGCCCGCCCTCGGGCTCCCAGCGCACCCGCGCCGACTCGATCTGCTTGCGCGTCAGCGCCTCGCCGAAGCGCGGCCGCTCCGACCGCCGCGTCAGCAGGAAGGTGCAGGTCGCGTCGCCCCGCGCGACGCACGTCACCTCGTCGGCGTCGAGCCGCCCCCAGTCGGACGGGAACGCGAGGCTCGCCGCGGCCGCGCAGTAGCCGGAGGCGAACGCGTCCACCGCCAGCCGGTTCTGGATCCGACCGCCGTACTTCGCGAGGAAGCTCGTCCCGTGGAAGAGCGAGTCCGCGTGCACCGCGCCGCCCTCCGCGCTCACCTCGAACCGCAGACGCCCCTGCCCCATCGCGGCGAACAGCTCGCCCGCGAGCTCGAGCTTCTCCCGCGGCGACGCCCCGTGGCGGTCCTCGTACAGCGGCCCGAGCAGCGCGTGCGCCGCCTCGAACGCCGCCTGCCGGCGCACCCCGCGGCTCTCGCCGCCGAGCGCGTCGAAGATCGTCTGCTCCAGGAAGAGCGCGAAGTGGTGGGAGTGCGTGATCACCAGCTGATCCGCCACGTGGAGCAGCCCGTGCGGGACGATCGGGCCGACCAGATCGCCGAGCGGGCCCTCGATGCGGCCCCGCAGGCCGTGCCGGAGCGCCGTCACAGCAGCCTCCGCAGCGCGGCGCGCTCCAGGCCGAGGATGTCCGCGACCGCCGTCTCGACGAGCACCATCGCCTCCGCGCCGAGCCCGTCGGGGTGCTCGAGCGCGAGCGGCGTCAGCCCGGCGCGCAGGGCGAGCCGGAGCCGCGCCACGTGAGGCTCGGGCGCGCGCGCCTCGAGCAGCGCGAGCAGCCGCTGGATCCGCGTGACCTCGGCCGACGGCGGATCGACGGGCGGCGGCGTCCCGCCCGTCCGGCGCGACGGGATGCTGGACGAGCCCCTCGGCGGCGCCGATCGCGCGACGCCCCGCACGAGATCGTCCACCGTGTCCGCGCTGAGCGGCTCCTCGAAGAGCCCCGACGGGTCGCTCAGCATCTCCTCGGGCGGCTCCTCGAGCGGCAGCTCGGGCGCGAGCGTCGCGGCGAGCCGCTGCGCCACGAGCCGCGCCATGCCGAGCGGCATCGTGCCGTCGAACAGGCTCGCGACGACGCACGCGCGGACGCGGCGCAGGAGGACGGTCCGGCCGCTCAGCTCGAGCGTGACCACGGGGTCCGGGAGCTCCTCCGAGCGGCCCTGCGAGCGCGGCGGCTTGCTCGACGACCGCGCGCCGCGGCTGCGGGCGGGGCGGATCGAGCCCTCCCGCTCCGGGACGAGCCGCTGCGCGGCGAGCTGGCTCCCGAGGTACGCGTCGCGCAGCCCCGCGGCCACGTCGCTCGGAGAGAGGGCCGCGCCCTCGCGGACGAACACGGCGTGGACGCGCGCGTCGCCGAGGTGGAACACGACGATGGCGTCGAGGCCGCCGACGCCGTAGCCGATGCCGTCGAGCGCGATCGGCGCGAGCGGGTCGTCGTCGTCCAGCGCGCCCGCGCCGGCCGCGACGCCACGACCGAACGAGGGCTCGCCGTGCTCCGCGCTCACCCGACGACCCCGACCGCGGCGTCGATCGCGTGCCGGCACGCGATCCGGACGGCGTGCGCCTCGCGCGGCGTGAGCGGGCCCGGGCGCATCAGGCCGACGATGTACGCGGCGGAGCGCACCTGGAACCCGATGAGCTGGAAGAACGGCCCGTCGCCGACGCAGAGGTCGAAGCGCTGCGACGGGGCGCCGGGCAGCGCCGCGACGAGCGAGCCGATCGCCGACGCGATGAGGCCCGAGGCGGCGAGCCTCGCCTCCGTGTCGCGGATCGCGCCGGCGAACGGGAGCCCGGCCGCGTCCGCGAGGAACACGTCCGTCGCGCCCGTCGCCTCGGCGATCCACTCGATCACCCGCTCGCAGCGGGCGACCGGCCCGCCCGCCGCGGCGAGGTCCGGGAAGCGCGGCGCGCGGCCCGCCGAGAGCGCCTCGATGGCGCCGTCGAGCCGCTCCTCGAGGGGCTCGCGCGCCGCCGCGAACGGGGGCGGTGAGCCCAGAGGCCGCAGGTCGAGCGGCGAGCCGCGCCGCGAGTCGACGTCGTCGGCCGACGAGGGCAGCGCGCCCCGGAGCCCGAGCTCGCCGCCCACGCCCGCGCCCGACAGGGGCAGGAGGTCGCTCGAGGGCGCGAGCTCCTCGAACGACGGCGAGAGCGGCGACGAGGACGTCGGCTCCGGCTCCGCCCGCGAGGACGGCGGCCGGGACTCGAACGACACGAGCGGCTCGGCCGCGGGCGCGACCGACGCCGCCCGCGGCCTCCGCGACCTCGACCGCTTGACCAGCGCCGCCGCGGTGACGACGGCGCCGTCGACATCAAAGGAGGAGCGAGATCGGGCCATCGTCATCGTCCGGCGAGGTGGGGTCCAGGCGAACCAGCACGTCGTTCGCCAGCTGATCGAAGACGCGCGCGAGCGGCGGAGGGCGCTTCTGCATGAGCAGGAGCGGCGCCCCGCGGAGAGACGCCTCGAGGAACGCCTCGTCGCGCGGGATGACCGTGTCGAGGATGATCCCGTCGGGGAACTTCGTCCAGAGCGTCTCGGCGACGTCGAGCGACGCAGACGCCTGCCGGTCGAACATCGACAGCACCATGCCGAGCAGCGACAGGTGCGGGTTCTTCTCGGCGCGGACGCGATCGATCACCGCGAGCAGCTGGCCGACCGATCGGAGCGCGAGCGGCTCGGCCTGGAGCGGCAGGAGCGCGTGCGTCGCCACCTCGAGCGCCCGCGTCGTGACCTTGCCGAGCCCCGCGGGGCAATCGACGACCACGATGTCGAAGTCCGGCGAGAGCCGCGCGAGCACGCTCGGGAGCACGGGCCCGCGGGCGAGCGCGTCCTCGAAGCCAGCGACGGTCGTGGGATCGACCCGGCCGACGGTGAGCACCTGGAGCTGCGGCTCGCGCGTCCGGAGCAGCACCGACTCGAGCCGCTCGGCGCCCGTGAGCAGCTCCGCGACGCCCGGCCGCGCGCGATCCGCGAGGCCCAGCGACAGCCCGAGGCTCCCCTGCGCGTCGAGCTCCAGGATCAACGCGCGGTTGCCCGCGCGCCCGAGGGCAAGCCCGAGGTTGAGGGAAATCGTGGTCTTTCCGACGCCGCCCTTCTGGCTCGCGACCGCGATGACGTGCATGGACTCCCTGACGGCGCGCTGTCACGGCGCCCGGGGGCCATCCTACCAGGACGGGTGCGGCTGAGAACTAGTCCCGTCCCTGACGAGCGCGAACTAGAGCAGCGAGATCCGCTTCATCAGCGTGCCGCACAGATCGCTCTGGGGGTTGCGCTCGCGCTCGATCTTGAGGCCGGCGCGGAAGATCTTGTCGGCGCTCTCCACGTTGCCGAGCACGACGTGGCAGAGCCCGAGGAGCTCGTGGTCGCCGGGATCGCCGTGGATCGACACGAGCTCGGTCAGCGCGGGGACCGCCGCGCGGTGGGCATCGATCATCGCGTCGGTCGGCGTCGACGGGACGCCCTTGGCGAGGATCATGAGCCGCAGCACCTGGCGCTGATCCTCGGGGCGCTGCTTGAGGAACTCCGGCTTCTGGAAGAGGTCGCGGTATCCCCCGTAGGCCCCGTCGAGGTCGCCCCCGCGCGCGAGGGCGACGATGGTCTTGACCGCCTGGACGAGCGTCTCATTCGGCATGACGAGACGATACACGGCCCCGCGCCCCGCGGCGAGACCGCCGCTGCACCGGCGTGACGTGTCGCCGAGAAGCCGAGGAGCCGAGGAGCCGAGGAGGCGCGCGGACGTCGCGCGCTTCCGTCACCGTCGTCTGCGCGCGCTGCGCGGCGGTGCGGCGCTTGCGGCGCCGCTGTGCGGCGTGGTAGTCGCGTTGAGCTCGGTTGCTCATGCGCTGGCTGTCCTTCTTCTGTTGCCTCTCCGCAGCCGCCCTCGCCGCGCCTCTGGCGCTCGGGCAGCCTGAGGCGCGGCCCGAAGCGCCCGTGGCGCCGCAGATCCTCGAGCACGTGGATCCAGAGTACCCGCCCGAGCGGCTCGCGGAGGGCATCGACACGACGGTCACGCTGTTCGTCACGGTCGAGAAGGACGGCACGGTCAGCGACGCGGTCGTGGCCGAGTCCGGGGGCGCGGCGTTCGATGACGCGGCCATGAAGGCCGTGCGGCGGTGGCGTTTCTCGCCGGCCATGCGCGGCGGCGCCCCGCTGCGGGCGCGGATCCGGGTGCCGTTCCACTTCGCGCCGGGCCCCCACGAGGAGCAGCCCGCGCCGGCGCAGGCAGAGGCGCCGGAGGCGGCGGATCGCCCGGCGGCGCCCCCGCCGCCCCGGCCGGCGGCGCCGAAGCCGGTGGAGTTTGCCGGGGGCGTCGCCGGCCCGCACGCCGTCGCCGAGCCCGGCAAGCCGATCGAGATCCACGTGCAGGGCCGGCCGAACCCGCCGCGCCGCGCCGCGAGCGACTTCCGGATCGGCCGCGCGGCGCTCTCCGCCGCGCCGCACGCCACCGCCGCGGATCTGCTCCGCACGGCGCCCGGCGTCCACGTCGCGCACCCCGAGGGCGAGGCGGTCGCGCAGCGCATCTTCCTCCGCGGCTTCGACGCGGAGCACGGCCAGGACGTCGAGCTCCGTGTCGGGCCGATCCCGCTGAACCAGCGCTCGCACGTGCACGGCCAGGGCTACGCGGACCTCGGCGTGATCATCCCGGAGGTGGTGCGGTCGCTCCGCGTCGTCGAGGGCGTCTACGACCCGCAGCAGGGCGACTTCGCGGTCGCGGGCAGCGCGTACTTCGACCTCGGCGTCGAGGAGCGCGGGCTCCAGCTCAAGGGCACGCTCGGCTCGTTCGGCACGCGACGGCTGCTCGCGGTCTGGGCGCCCGAGGCGCAGTCGGAGGACACGTTCGGGGCCGCCGTGGTGCGCGCGACCGACGGCTTCGGCGACGGCGCGCGCGGGGCGATCTCCGGGGGCGCCGTCGGCCAGTACCGCGTGCCGCTGCCGGACGAGTACTCGGCGCTGCTGCACGTGGCGGCCCACGGCGGCCGCGCGAACCTCGCGGGCGTGCTCCGGCGCGACGACGTCGAGGCGGGGCGCGTCGACTTCCACGACGCCTACCCGGATCTCGCGGCGCGCGCGCAGTCGGCCGCGTCGACGCGGCTACAGCTCGCGCTGAGCGTCGAGCGATCGGACGACGACGGCTCTCAGAAGAGCGCCTGGCTCTGGGCGGCGACGTCCGGGTACCGGAGCCGGATGAACTTCACCGGCTACACGCAGCGCTCGCGCCGGCGGCCCGAGTGGGTCGGCAGGGGCGACCTCATCGAGCAGGCGAACCAGGACGCCGCGCTCGGCGGCGGCTTCGCCTACCGCACGCCGAGGATCCCGCTCGCGCCCTGGCTCACCGGACAGGTCGCCGTCGGCGCCGAGGTGCAGACGAGCGGCATCGACCAGGCGCAGAACCTCCTCCAGCCGCCGCAGAACGAGACGTGGGATCAGCGCGTCGACGCGTCGATCCAGGTGACCGGGGTCGGCGCCCACGCCGACGCGCTGCTCGAGCTGTCGCGCTACGCGCGCCTCCGCGGGGGCCTGCGCGCCGACCTGCTCGTCTTCGATGTGGACGACCGCATCGGCAACTTCATCCCGGCGGCGCAGAAGGAGACGCACATCGAGGGGTTCCGTCGCACGGCGGCGGGCCTGGCCGCCGGCCCGCGGGTGACGCTGGAGCTCGATCCGCTGCCCTCGCTGCGCGTCTCCGCCTCGTACGGGCACGGCTACCGCTCGCCGCAGGCGCGGCTGCTCGAGGACGGGGACAACGCGCCGTTCGCGACCGTGAAGAGCTACGAGGCCGGCGCCACGCTGCGCCCCGGCGGTGGCCTCAGCGTGACCGCGGCCGCCTACGAGACGCGCCTCTCCTACGACCTCGCGTTCGACGCGGCGGAGGGCGCGCTCGTGCGCATCGGCAGGACGACCCGCCGCGGGCTCGTCGCCTACCTGCAGGCCGCGCCGAGCCCCACGCTCACGGCGGGCGTGAGCGCGACGTTCGTCCACGCCACGCTGGACGAGCCGCCCCCGCCGACGCCCGAGAACCCGTCGCCGCCGTACGTGAAGGGGCAGCAGCTCCCGTTCGTGCCGCCCGTCGTGGTGCGCGCCGACCTCGCGCTGAAGCGGCCGGTCTTCACGATCGCCGGCGCGCCCGTCGAGGGGCGGCTCGGCTACGGCGCGACGTTCCTCTCCCCGCGCCCGCTGCCGTACGCACAGACCGCCGCGCCGGTCTTCGTGGTGGACGCGTCCCTCTCGCTCCGGCGGAGCCTGCGCGTCGGCCGAGACGCCGCGCAGGGCGGCCCCTGGATCGAGGTCGGGGTCGAGGCGCAGAACCTGCTCGACGCCGAGTACGCCGACGCCGAGTACTCGTTCAAGTCGACCTGGCCGGGCGCCGCGGGCGCGTCGCAGCCGTCGATCCCCTCGGAGCTGCCGGCCCGGCACATCAGCGCCGGGCCGCCGCGCTCTCTCCTCGCGAACGTGACGCTCTCGCTATGAACGCCCCGAACCTCGCCCCGGCCGCGCGCCGCCTCCTCGCCGCCGTCCTCCTCGGGTCGCCCGCGCTGTCCGCATCCGCCTGCGCCGGCACCGGCCAGCCCGAGGTCACGTACGCCGCGCACGCCGAGGCCGACGTCCCCGGGGAGATCGCCGCGGGCGCGTGGACGATCGCGCTCGACGAGGCGACGGTCGCCTTCGGCCCGGCCTACTTCTGCGCCGCGGAATCCGGCGCGTCGACGCTCTGCGAGACCGCGATCGCCGAGCTGACCACGATCACGCGCGTGAACCTGCTCGACCCCGCGCCGCAGCCGCTCGGCCTGGTCCACGGCTTCGAGGGCGAGATCCGGAGCGTGTCGTTCAACTACGGCATCCACTGGTTCTCGACCGAGTCGTCGCCCGCGCCGGCGCCGGAGGCTCCCGGCGTCAGCTCCGTCCACCTGCGGGGGCGCGCGACGCGGGGCGCGGAGGCGCTCGACTTCGAGGCGGACGTCGACGCCGTGCCGCAGCGCCAGGGGCTGCTCGCGGTCCCGAGCCTCGCGGTCGCCGCGAGGGTCGGCGCGGCGCCGGTCCGCCTGGTGGTCCGCTTCGACGTCGTGGACGAGTGGCTCGCGAGCGTCGACTTCGACGCCCTGGCCGAGGGAGGCGCGACCAGCGTCGCCATCGCGCCGGGGTCGCCCGCGCACCAGCGGCTGCGCTACGACATGATCGCGGTGCACCGGCCGCAGTTCCTCTGGTCGACGTCGCCATGAGGCGGCCTCGGTGAGCCCCCGTCCGGCCCGCGCGACGGCCGCAGCGCGGCGGCGGCCTGGCCGGCGGCGGCCTGGCCGGAGCCCCGCCTGCCGGTGGCGAGCGCGCTGGCTCGTGGCGCTCGCGCTCGCGGCGCAGCTGTGCAGCCTGACGCACGCGCTGCTCGTCCAGCACGCCCGCTGCGAGCACGGCGAGCTCGTCCACGCGGCGACGGTCGCTGTCGCGGCGGCGACGGCGCACGCCGAGCGCCGTCCTCCCGGCGACCAGCCCGGCGCGCCCGGAGCGCGGCCCGGCGGGGGTGACGACCTGTGCGACGCGCTCGCGCCGCGCCACGAGGGCGACGAGCACTGCGACGCGTTCGCGCTGCGCGGCCAGCTCGGCGCGCCCGTGCACCGCGTGGCGGAGGCCACGCTGCTCGAGGTCGTCCGCCTCGCCTCGATCCGGCCCTCGCCCGAGGTCCGGCCCATCCCCTTGCTGATCCTGGCGCCGAAGAGCTCCCCGCCGACGGCCTGAGCATCTCACGAGGCCAGAGGGTGATGCGGGCGCTGGGCGCGCGAGGAGCGCGGGCCTGCGCTCGCCGGGCGCGCTCGTGCGCGCTCGTCGGGATTTCGAGACGACTCAGGAGCTTGATCATGCAAAGACTGAACGAGACAGGGTTCGTGGTGACGGCGTGCGCGCTCGCGCTCGTCGCCGGGTGCAGCGATGACGGCGGAGCGACGTCCGAGACCGGCGCCGTGCAGATCTTCGTGGAGCCGGAGGACACCATCCCCGAGGGCCTCGAGCCGGGCACGGGGGAGGAGAACATCGCGGACGGCTGGAAGGTCACGTACGAGAGGTTCCTCGTGACGATCGGCAACGTGCGCGCGGCGCGCTCGGATGCCGAGGAGACGCTCGGCGATGACTCGGTGTTCGTGCTCGACCTCAAGAACGCCCCGGCGACGAGGTACGTGATCGCGGAGTTCCAGGACGTGAGCGCGGTGCGCTGGGACCGCTTCGGGTTCGATCTCCCGAACGCGAAGGCGGGGGTGAAGACGCTTCCGCCCACCACGGCGGCCGACGTCGACCTCATGGTCGAGGGCGGTTATTCGCTGTTCTTCGAGGGATCCATCGAGAAGGAGGACGGCGAGTCGTGCCCGCCGCCCGGCGACGCGTGCGTCCCCGCGGCTCGGGTGCGCTTCAGCTGGGGCCTCTCGGCCGGGACGTCGTTCGACGATTGCGCGACCGAGGACGGGCTCAACGGGTTCAGCGTGCCGACCAGCGGCACGGTCGCGGTGAAGCCGACCATCCACGGCGATCACTGGTTCTTCGACAACATCACCGCGGGCGTGGAGCTGACCAAGCGCTACGCGCAGTACATCGCGGACAGCGATCTCGACGGCGACGGTGAGACGACGATCGACGAGCTCAAGCAGGTGAACGCCGCCGACGTGTTCGGCGATGAGTACAACCTCGCCGGCGCGTCCGGCGGCCCGATCGAGACGGCGTACGACTACGTGGTCGCGCAGGCGCGCACGCTCGGCGACTTCCAGGGCGACGGCGAGTGCCCGAGGCGCGCGGTGCTGCCGTGATCGGGTGAAGGCGGCGGGGCGCGCCGCCCCACGATCCTCACGGCGCTATGCCGGGCCGAGCTGACAGGCAGTCGTACACCCGTCGCCGTCAGCCGTGTTGCCGTCGTCGCACTGCTCCCGCGGCGGCTCCACCACGCCGTCTCCGCACACCGCGCCGGCGCTCGCCCCGCCCGCGCCCCCTGCTGCGCGGAGCTGACAGTCGCTCGAGCACGCGTCTCCATCCGCCGTGTTGCCGTCGTCGCATTGCTCCCATTCCGGGTCCACCACGCCATCTCCGCACACCGCGCCGGCGCTCGCCCCGCCCGCGCCCCCGGCTGCGCGGAGCTGACAGTCGCTCGAGCATGCATCTCCGTCAGCCGTGTTGCCGTCGTCGCATTGCTCCCATTCCGGGTCCACCACGCCGTCTCCGCACACCGCACCGGCGCTCGCCCCGCCCACGGCGCTCGACCCGCCCACGGCGCTCGACCCGCCCACGGCGCTCGACCCGCCCACGGCGCTCGACCCACCCACGGCGCCGCCTCCGGCCGCGCAGTCCGTCGAGGAGGAGCAACATTCGACACACGCCCCCGTGCTCGAGCTCTCCTCCGGCGAGTCGACCCCTTCGATGAAGCGCACCTCGCACGCGGCCTGCATCAAGAACAGCCCTGCGACGGCGAGCAGCGGACAGCGCGAAAGAAGATGATGACGCATGACTCTCCCTCTCGAAGCGAAGCCGGGATGTGCCTCGCTCTGGTAAGTGGGCGCGAGCTCCTCTCCGTGGCTCACCAAAATCAACGATTCAGAACCATCCGGCGACTCAGAAGCTCACCCGCAGGCCGAGGCTCGGGAGCAGCGCCGGGCGCCCCGTGCGGCCCACCTCCGCACCAGCGATGGTGAAGACAGGCTCTCTTGCGAGCACGAAGACGTCGAGCGCCGCGTGGACGGCGAGGTACGGTAAGACGCGGACGTCGACGCCGCCCCCTGCGGAGACGCCGGCGGTGAGCCAGCTCTGACGCCGGTCGCGATAAGGAGGGTTCGCCCGGCCGGCGACCGTCACATGGTAGACGCCCGCGCCGAGCGAGATCACCGGATGGATCCGCCATGCCTCGGGGCCGGCGGCGTACGCCAGGCCGATCATGGCCGCGGTCTGCCGCAGCGCCACGCGCCCGCCGGGAGCGTCGAGGTTCCTGGCCACGACGACCGGCACGAGGGTCCCGCGCAGCGAGACGCTCGCCGTCAGATCGTACCCCACACGGAAGTAGGGCCCGGGGACGATCCCGACGTCGCCGGCGAGCGCCGCGAGCCCCGCCTCGACGCTCAGCCGGCGCTCGTCGGACGTGGGCGCCGTGGGCGCCCGGGGCGCGGCGCTCCCGGGGTCCGGTCGCCCGGGCGCGGCCGACCCGCGCGCCGCCCGGGATCCGCCCGGAGGCGCGGCCGGCCCACGCGCCGCCGTGGATCGCTCGGCGGGCGCGACCGCCGCTCGCGGCTGCAGCGGCGCCGCGTCGAGCGCGATGGCCTCCTCGCGCCCCGCCGGCGCGGCCGCGTCGGCGATCCATTGCGCCACCCGCTCGGGCAGCTCGCGCCGCTGCTCGCCGCTCAGCTCGAGCAGGCTGGCCCGGAGCAGCTCCGCCGACCGCACGGCGAGATCGCTCGCCGCGTTGGTGGCGCCGGGGACGCCGAGCTCCACGCGGCGGACCAGCGTCTCCTTCGTCGCGTGATCCGCGATCCACGCGTCGGCGACGGCCCCGCCGTCGGTCTCGAGGATGGCGATGGCCGCGAACACGCCGCCCGCGCCCTCGACCTGCGCGCGCCCGTCGACGCCCGGCGCGCCCTCCAGGGAGCGTACCGAGAAGCCCACGGCGCGCAGCTCGCCCTCGAGGCGCACCGTGGCCTCCTCGACGACCTTCCCGGCGTGCGGCGCGCGCACCACGATCACGCCGATCTCCGCCGCGGCGCTCGCCCCCCGGGACACGAAGAGCGCGGCGCACAGCGCAAGGACGACCCCGAACCCGCTGCGCCTCATGGGCGGCGCAGGATCTCCGCCGCGGCGGCCGCGAATGCCCCGTGCGGGTGGCGCGCGAGGTACTGCTCGGCGATCGGCCGGGCCGCGCCGTCGCCCTGGGAGGCGCGCAGCACGATCATCTTCCGCCCGAGCGCCTCGGCGGCCAGCGAGCCGGCCGGCGACTCGGCGAGGTACCGATCGTACCAGTCGATGGCCGCCGCGGGCGAGCCCGCCTCCGCCATGCGACCGAGGAGGAACGCCGCCGAGCGCGCCTCGGGCGAGCCGGGGAAGCGCGCGCGCTCGGCGAGCAACGCGCGCCGCGCGAGGTCGTTCCGCCCCGTGTAGCGCGCGGCGTCGGCCAGCGCGGCGATCTCCGGGAGCGGGCTCGCCGCGATCGTCGCGTCGATGCCCCGCGCCTCCGCCACCGCGATCGCCCCGGCGAAGTCGCCGCGGGCGACATGCTCGCTGCAGCTCCCCGAGGCGGGCGCAGGCGCCGCGGGCACACGGACCGCAGCCGAAGCTGGCGCGAGCGCCGCCATCGGATCGGTCGTGACTGTCGCACCCGCCGCGGCCGTCGCACCCGCCGCTACCGGCGCTCCCGCCGCTGCCGGCGCTCCCGCCGCTGCCGCCGCTCCCGCCGCGGCGGCCCCGCCCGTCTCTGCCGGCGCCCCGGCGTCCTCCAGCATGCCCATCTGGGCCGGCGCCCCGGCGTCCTCCAACACGTCGGTCCTCGCCGGCGCGCCGACGTCGCGCGACTCGCCGCCTTCCGGCGTGCGCGCGCCGGCGGCGCCCAGGTCCGCGATCGTGAGCTCGCCGCGGACCACGTCGGCGACCAGGCGCTGGCCTCCCTGGAGCGCGACGCCGCCCGAGGCGAGCGGGCCGCGGACCGCGACCGAGCCGCTCTGCATGGTCAGCTCGAGCCGCTCACGCTCCCAGCTCAGGTCGAACTCCGTGCCCGTCACCCTGACGGTGAACGGCCCTGCCGCCGCGACCCACTCGGCCTCGGGCAGGTGCGCGACCCGGAAGTGCGCGGCGCCGCCCTCGATGTGGATCTGCGCGCCGCGCGCCGTCACGGCGGTGACGCGCCCGCGAGCCCCCGGCGCGAAGCGGACGGTCGTCCCCTCGCTGAAGCGCGCCGTCGCCCCGCTGGTCCCCCCGCGCACGTAGGTGTCCGCGAGCGCCGCGCCGTCGGCGCGGTCTCCCGGCGCGACACCGTCGACCTGGTACGACAGGCGCGCCGCCGGGCGCAGCGCCCAGAGGCCCAGGATCACGAGCAGCGGCGCCAGCGCCGCTGGCAGGAGCCAGCGCCGCCGCGGCGCGAGCGGCAACACGGAGCGCTCGACCTCGTCGATCAGCCGCGCGCGGCCGCGGGCGAGCGCGCGGTCCGCCGGCGAGGCCGCCCCCGCCTCGCGCGCCAGCGCCGCAAGCCGCCGCAGGGCGACCTCCGGCGGAACTCCGGGCTTCGGATCAGCCATCGCTCGCCTCCTCCGCGGGCTCAACGTACGCCGCGAGGAGCGGATCCCGCTCGGCCATCGCGTGGACCCGCGCGGTCACCTTGGCCAGGTGGCGCTTGGCCGTGGCCAGGGACATCCCGCTCGCCTGCGCGGTCTCCGCGAGCTCCAGCCCCTCGATGTGGCGCAGCACGAAGAGGAGCCGCGCCCTGTCGTCCAGCCTGTCGAGCAGCGCGTAGAGCCGCGCGACCGCCTCGCGCGCGCCCTCGTCGACGCCCTCGGCCGGCTCGTCCGGCAGCGCGCCGCTGTCGGTGAGCGAGAACCAGCGCCGGAGCCGCCGGCGCCGCAGCGCCGACCGCGCGACGCGCACGGCGATGCCGAGGAGGAACGGCCGCAGCGCCGCGGGATCCCGCAGGTTCTTCACCTCCCGGAAGAACTGCAGGAACGTCTCCTGGGCGTGGTCCTCGACGTCGCCCCCCGGCCCGAGCACGCGGCGGAGCAGGCCGTGCACCAGGGCGCCGTAGCGGTCCCAGACGGCGCCGGCGGCGCCTGGCTGGCCCTCGGCAGCCGCGCGGGCGAGGCCGGCGTCGTCCAGGCCGGCCAGGGGGCTCGGGCGGACGAGGGTAAGCCGGGGGGCGAGGGCTGCGCTGGGCAAGACCACGGGAACTGGACTAGGTGGTCGCGAGGGGGTCCGGGTGGCTCACAAAAGCGACGGGGGGCGAACGCCGCGCGCAGCTCGCGAAGGGCGCTCCGGATCTCTCGACGGGAACGGGACAGGCGGCATCGAGGGGGGAGGCCCTCGCCGCGGCGCGGGCGTCGGTCGGGGGGCCGCGCCACGCCTAGCCGACGTCGAGATCCCCGGGCACGAACTCGGAGGGCCGCCGTCGTCCACTTGGGCACGCTCAGCGCCGTCGCAGATGTCGAGGTGAACGTCGGCCAGCTCGGTGCAGTGGCTCTCCACCTGGCGAGTGCAGGAGCGACGCTGGCACAGGGCGAGCGTGGCGACGTCCTCCATCTGGCCGAGTACAGGAGAGGCACCAGCGACGAGGCGCGCGGGCACGAGCTCGGCTCCTCTCCGCCGCTGCGGTCGTGGAGGTCGAAGCGCATGTCGGGCAGCACGGTGCGGCCGCCATAGTCAAGCGGAATAGTCGCGGCGCTGCGAATTTACCGCGAGGGCCGTTCGCCAACCATTTCGGTTAACGAACACTCCAGCCGCGTAGCCGCCTTGCGCACCGGCGCACACCCGGGACGGGTCGACCCCCATCCACTGCGGTTGCACCGCAGCGTTTCTCGTTGACGCCCGCGCCACACGCCCAGGAAAATCGTTCGTGCCCCACAGCGCGCGTCGCGAGCTGGCCAGGGCTTCCGCCATGTCCATGTGCGCACACGGCAACGTCGGCCTGCTCTGCGCATGCGCGCTCGTCCTTGTTCCGGCGTCGGCGCAGGCACTCGAGTTCAGCGGTGGCGTGAGCGTGGGTGGGATCCAGGTCGGGACCGAACCCAAGCTGGCCGTGAGCCCCTTCGCTGGCTGGCTCTGGCGAAAAGAGCGGGACTTCCGGATCGAAGTCCACAACATGCTCAGCATCATTCCGGGGGCACGTGTAGGAGTTTACGATCGAACGGCGGTTACCGTTGGATACGTCACGAAGACGGGCAACGTCAGCCTTGGTCCAGCCCTGTCGCTCTACTCGATGCCGGTATGCGGTGCCGTGCTCTGTAACCGCGTAATGGGGCTTGCTCCAGGCGGGCGCGCACAGTCCGACTGGTATTTCGCTGGACGTCTGGGGGTATCCACGAGCCTCAACGTGGACTGGGCCGGCGGGAGCAGCCGTGTTCTTCCTGGAAGCGGGGTCGTGATGGTGACCGCTGGGCCTATCTGGAGATTCGGGGGAGAGTCGAAATGAACAAGGTGTTGGCCGTTGGATTTCTCGGTCTTGCGGGGTGCAACTTCGATGTCGGGGATTGCTACCTCCGGAGTGAGGGCGAAAGCGGCGCCGGCGGGATCATCATCACCGCGACAGGGGCGGGCGGCTACGGGTTCGGCCAGACAGGGGCCGGCGGCATCGGGCCCGTACCGCTGGAGACGCAGGACATGGATCCGCCTTCTCCTCCAGTCTGCAACATCGCGAGCCAGACACCGTGTGAGGAGAAATGCGAGACGGACTACGAGTCTGACAATATACAGTGTGGAAAGAACGAGGGCGAGGCGCAGCGGACAGCTTGTCGGGATAGCGCGTACGCTAGATATAAGAACTGTCGAGACGGTTGCGAGCAAGCAAGCAATCGCAGCTGCGATGAGAAGTATCAGGATTGCGTCAACCACGGCCCGTGGTCTTGTGCAAGACCAGGGTCAGGAGACCCAGGCGAGACGAAGTGTAAGACCTGCAGTAGACGATGCGAGTCCGGGGATCCTCCATCGCGAGATTGCAAAAAGTGTTTGCTCTGAGGCCCCAATGACGATTCACGTCACTTCAAATGAGGATATTCGGAGAGCGATCCGGCGCGGGCTTCGCCTTCCTGTGCGTTTCGTGGGCGATAACGTGCTGGAAGGGCCGTGCGCGTCCGACCCCGAAGTCCATTGTGAGAGGCGGAGCGATTATTGGAAACTTCGAGGGCGGGAAAGGACACGATTTTGTTCGCGGTTTCATGATGTTGTCAACGCGTTGAAATCGCGACAGAGAGTCGTCGTGTGGACGTCCGGGTTGTGGAGGGACAGGCTGATGCTGTGGGCGCTCTGCGCGTGGAGGCTCGGCGATTGGCCCGAGCACCCGGATCTCGACATCATCGTCGTGGGAGATGCGCCGGAGGATGGGTTTGGCCGTGGATTCGTCCACGTGAAGCCAGCTGACGCGCGCCGCGGTCTGGACGACGCACTCGCTCTATCTCGGACGCGCGTCCAGCACATGGCGCGCTCGTGGCGAAAGGTATCCGGTCGGTCTCCGATCCTGTCCATCGAGGGGAGGCGCGCAGATCGAGTACCGAACGATCTCGCAGAGCTGGGCACCCACCAGGCGGCATTCTTCCCTCGAGTGGACGGTAGGACGCTCACTTTATCTTGGGTTGACGAGCTCCTGTTCGCGTGTCTCGGACAAGACTGGTTGACGCCCGTGGACGTATTTATGCACCGTTCATCGGCTGGCGAAGAGCTGCGCGCTGGTTGGGGGATGCGCATCGGCGATTGCTTTCTCGCCATGCGGCTGCGTCAGTGGGCCGAGCACCGAGGGGCCGAGGCCGCGCTGGAGAGTGTCCCCTATAGGACGGACAGAGGACCTATGCTGGAGGCTCGCTATAGGTTGACGGCTGTCGGCGATGAAATAAAGCGGCATGGTCTTGCTGAAATCGCTCAAGGAGCGCCGCTGCCGGTGTGGGGTGTCACAGCGTACGATCCGCTGGCTCCTTGGGTCGTGGTGGACGGCGGCACACCTCACCAGCGCGTCCAGCGACTTTAAGATCGCGCTACGCAGGAGGAGGAATGACGCCTGCGCCCACACGCGCGTCCGTCTGGCCGAGTTCCGCGGCTGCCTCGGTCGCCACGGCGGATGTTACGGCGATCACGCTATGGCGGATCGCCCGAGGCGTATGCCGCTCACACCGTTCACAGGGTTCGCCTGATGTGCCGTGATCCTATTCAGGGAAGCGTTGCGTCTCGACCTGGATGCCGTCCTCCCCCGTGATCTCGTCGCCAGACCAATCCCAGCTCACGCCGCCCTTACCAGGCGGTCCGAGAGTGTAGGTGACCCCCTCGAGCGTGAGCTGGTCCTCGTCGAGGTAGGCGATGCCGATCGAGTCGCCGCCGCGCCCGGGGCCGCCGTAGCCGCCGTCGCCCCCTCGGCCGCCGTTGCCGCCCTGACAGGACCACGTGCCGTCGCCCACGGCGCCGCCCGATGCGCCTCGACCGCCTTTGCCCCCTTGCTCGGGTGGCCCGCCGTCGCCACCCGGCCCCGCGGCGAGTGTCTCGATCACGGTGTCGCGCACCGTCAGGTTGGCGTGGAGCGCGACGATCCCGATCGTCGGGTGGCCGTTCTCGCCCCCTCGGCCGCCTCGCCCACCGCAGCCGCCGGCGCCTCCGGAGCCGCCGCCGGCGCCTCCCTTCGAGGCCACGCCGCACGCGGCGAGGCCGCCTCGACGGCCACCGCCCCCGCCGCCGCCTTGGCCCGGCATGCCTCTGGTACCGTCGCCTGCCCAATCGGCCTCCCATCCCGTCTCGCGGATGCGCCCGATGCCGTCGCCGGGGATACCGACCGTCCCCAACGCGCCATTGTTCCCGTGGAGCCCTGGCTCGCAGTCGATCCCTGGTGTTAGCGCCCAGCCTCAATAAGGCTTCAGGCCGACATCTCGCTCAAGCTCCTTGATGGAGGAGGGTACGCATCCCCGCACGAGGCATCGTCCACCGTGAGTGCAGGGGCGCCTCCTCGTGCCCGCCGGATGCATTCCCGTGACCTATCTCAAATTCTCACGCCGTCTGCTCCTCCCTGCGCTTTTTCTCAGATCATGGGGAACGCGGACGTCCGCGTCGCCGCCCGGGCTCGCCACGCCGAGAGGCATTGCTTCGTGCCGACCGAAATTGTCATGCTCATCGTCGCTTTTCCCGCCGCCCACGGGTGTAGGAGCGGCCGCGGAGTGGGAGCGGAGCATCGGCGCGGTGCCAGCCACAAAAGGCGACGAGGAGGCCCAGTCTTGGCGGACAACCTCCTCGTCGTGCTCCGGTTCGCGTGTCGAGGAATCGAAGCGGTCACAGTCTCGTCCACAGCGCGCTCGATATCAAGAGCTGGCAGCAGCAGGTGCCCACGGTCGAGGCGGTGCGCCCCGCTCGCTGCCCTGCGTGCGGAGCGGCGAGCCAGCCCGTCGGGGGACCTCTTGGCCTCCACGGCCATGGCCTTCGCGAGCGGCAGGTGCGTGGCCCGGCCGGCCCGAACGCGCCCGCCGTTCTTCTCGTGCTCCAGCTGCGCCGCTACCGCTGCCTGCCCTGCGGGGCGGTGATCCTCGTCGGTCCACGCGAGCTGCTGCCGCGGCGGCACTACAGCGCCGCGGCGATCGGCTTCGCTCTTGCGCTCTACGGGCTCGTGCTGGCGACCGCCCGCGAGGTGCGCCGGCGGATCAGCCCGCAGACGATCCTGGGCGCCACGGCCTTCACCGGCTGGGCCACGCTCCGCCGCTGGACGCGCGACGTCGCGCATCGACGCCTCTTTGCCGCACTGCCGTCGTCTGATCCCGGCGCGATGCTGCGCCGCGTGGCAGCGAGCGCGGCGGCCTCGCTCGCCGCCTACGCGGATCCGACCTCCCGGGGCGAAGCGCTGGAGCACCGAGCGTTCCTCGGCGCCGCGCACGCAGCGTGAGGGCGGCTGTCAGCGACGAGCCCAGAGAACAAGGCCCACCCGAGAGGATCCCTCCCTCGACGAGCCTCGGTGGCGCACAAGGGCCCCGCGCCGCAGGGCGCAGAAAGGACCCTTCGATATGGATCTCGGACCTGCCGATCACGCCGAGGCCGTCGCGATCTTTCGCGCTTCGGTCATCGGCCCCGTCATGCACCGCGAGCTCGGCCGCGGACGGCTCGCCGCCGAGCTGCGCGCCTTGAGCGCCCAGCGGTTCCGGCCGCCGGGCGCCGACAGCACGCGCACCTATTCGGTCCCCACGCTCGAGCGCTGGCTGTACGCGTACCGCGCCACAGGCCTCGCCGGCCTTCGTCCCGAGCCGCGCTCCGATCGCGGCTTCGCGCAGGAGCTGCGCGCCGAGCTGCGCGAGCTCTTGCTCGACATCCGGCGCGAGCATCCCGCGGCATCGGTGTCGCTCATCCTGAGCACCCTCGTCGACGAGGGGCGCATCGATCCGGGCCAGGTCTCGGAGCCGACAGTGCGACGGTTGTATGCGGCGGCGGGTCTGTCGCGTCGGGCGGCTCGCTCGGAACAACAGCCGAGCACACGGCTGCGCTGGCAGGCCGAGCGGCCCGGAGCGCTCTGGCACGGTGACGTCTGCCACCTGCCGCAGTGCAAGATGGGCGGTCGGACGGTGCCTGTCCGCATCCATGGCTTGCTCGACGATGCCTCTCGCTACGTCGTCGCGCTCGAGGCGCACTCGACCGAGAGGGAGGTCGACATGCTCGGGCTGCTCGTGGACGCGCTTCGCCGCCACGGCAAACCGGATGCCCTTTACCTGGACAATGGCTCCACCTACCGGGGCGAAGTCCTCCGGACGGCGTGCTCGCGACTCGGTATCACCCTGCTGCATGCGAAGCCCTATGACCCGCAGGCGCGCGGCAAGATGGAGCGCTTCTGGCGGACGTTGCGCGAGGGGTGCCTGAGCTTCCTCGGCGAGGTCGCGTCGCTCAAGGACATCGACGCACGGCTCAAGGCCTTCCTCGAACGGCGTTATCACGCGGCACCGCACGCCGGGCTGATGGGCAAGAGCCCCTCGAAGCTGTACGCGCAAAAGCCCGCCGGCGAGGGCGCGGTCGAGGAGCGGGCGCTGCGCGCCGCGCTGACAGAACGCAGCCGGCGGCGCGTGTCCAGCGACAATGTGATCTCCATCGACGGCGAAGCGTGGGAGCTCGATCAGGGCTACCTGGCTGGCCAGCTCGTCACGGTCGCTCATTGTCACGTCGCCCCGGACGCGACCCCGTGGGTCGAGCACGAGGGCAAGCGCCTGCCGCTCCGCCTCCTCGATCCGGCGAAGAACGCGCGGCGCCGGCGGCCGCCACGCGGCGGTCCGCTCTCACAAGGGCCGAGCCGCCCCACCGACTTCGCTCCGACGAGGGCGCTGCTGCGGGCTGGAAGCGAAAGGCCGGAGGCCTCGGATCCCGACGACAGCTCCGAGGGAGGTGCTCGATGAGCGAGTCTTTCATCCGATTCTTCGGGCTCTCCGAGTCGCCCTTCTCCAAGGAGATCCCGGACAGCGACCTCTGGCTGCCGCCCTCGAAACATGAGCTCGTCGAGGAGCTGTGCGACGCGGTCCACGAGCGCTCCCAGGTGCTGCTCGTCGGCGAGCCGGGCGCCGGCAAGACGTGCGTGCTGCGCGCGCTGCGCCATCGCTTGCCGCAGGCCGGATTCCGCCTGACCTACTGCCACAACGCCACGCTCGGACGCCGCGACTTCTACCGGCAGCTCTGCCAGGCCCTCGGCCTGACCCCTGCTGCGACCGCGGCCGCCGTCTTCTACGCGATCAGCGCGCACGTCGAGAACCTCGGACAAGAACGGATTCACCCGGTCTTTCTGCTCGACGAGGCGCACCTACTTCATCAGGACACGTTGGACCATCTTCACATCTTGGCAAATGTGCGCCGTGAGGCGCTGATACGACCGGGGACCACAAGGGGTCCCCCTCACCTGGGTCGAGCTGGGTGAAGAAGGGCGCCGCGAACGTCTCCGGGGACTGGACCGGAGGCCTGCAACAGCCGAGCGGCGTAAAGAGCCGGCGCAGGGAGCCATTGGCGACCGAGGCCGGTGACCGAAGGTGCCACGGTGAGAGCCGCATGAACGATCGTTCAGGCAAATCGAAGTCGGTGTTGGAACCCTCTGTACGGAAGGATGCCCCGCCTCGCGCGGGTTTGCAGCCAGAGCCTGGTTGTCAGTTGGAAACGACTGGGTGTGCCCAGCCTGGGCACGCCGGCTCCCAGCCTCGAACGGGAGACCGGTCCGCGCTGCCAGGGGCAAAGCCGACCACCTACCGCACCACGGGTTGTATCAGTGAACACGGGAACCTCGATCCGGGCGCCAGCGCCGCAAGCGTTGGCAAGCCGACAGGTCCGGCCATGTCTCGGACGAGGGGCGGAGCCCCCGTAGTAGTCGGAGCGCGGGAAATCCGCGTACAAGGCGAAGGGGGGCAGTCGATGGGGACGGCTCACGCTGCGCCGGGGAAAGCCGTGTATGCGGCATCTCAGTCCGATCAGGACTGGCTCCGGAGCGTACAACGTGAGCTACACCGGCGAAGTAGAGAAGATCCGGATTACGTATTTCGCAAGCTGTGGGGGTTCATTGTCGATCCTCGCACGTTGCGATGCGCCCTTCACCGCGTGGCTCGCAACCGTGGGAGCCGCACGGCGGGCGTAGACGGAATCACGATGGGGAGCCTCATCCGGGACATCGGCGCGGAGTTCTTCGCGCAGAAACTGCGGGAGGAGTTGAGGTGCCGAACCTACCGGCCGAGTCCAGTGCGTCGGGTGCTCATCCCGAAGACAGGTCAGCCTGGTAAATACCGTCCGCTGGGCATCCCCACCGTCCAGGATCGTGTCGTGCAGGCAGCGTTGAAGAGCATCCTCGAGCCGATCTTTGAGGCGGACTTCTTCCCCGTCTCATACGGCTTCCGCCCTGGGCGCGGTGTCCATGGAGCGCTGGAGCATCTCCGGATGCTTCTGCGTCCCCGGCCTATCCGCGAACAGGGCAAGGCTGTGAATCGGCTTCCATACCAATGGGCCATTGAGGGAGATATAAAGGGGTGCTTCGACAACATCAACCATCACGCGCTGATGAACCGGGTGCGCCGGCGCATTGGCGATCTCAAGGTGAATCGGTTGGTGAGCGCCTTCCTGAAGGCGGGCGTCCTGTCCGAGGAGCAATTCTCCCGGATGGAGGCAGGCACCCCCCAAGGTGGGATCCTGTCTCCCCTCCTCGCGAACATCGCGCTCAGCGTGATCGAGGAACGGTACGAGCGACACGTGTGGCCACGCCGCACGCCGACGCTTCGCACCGATCCGGAGACGATTACACGGCGGGCCAACGAGAGACGTACCACCGACAGGCGGCGCGGTCTCCCGGTGTTCGTCCCTATTCGGTATGCGGATGACTTCATCCTTCTCGTCGGCGCACCGCCCGGCCCGCAGCAACAAGCGGACTCCGAGCGATATGCAAACGAGGAGAAGTCTGCGCTGGCCGCCTTCCTGAAGAACGAGTTAGGATTGGAGCTGTCGGAAGCGAAAACGCTCGTGACCCCGGTCACGAGACCCATGCGCTTCCTGGGCCACCATATCCTGGTACGGCGACATCCCGGCCACCGCCGGATGGTGAGCGCCAGCCTCGTTCCGAAGGAACGCAGCAAGCTCTTCCGGGAGCGCGTGAAGCGGCTGTTCTCGAACTCCACGAAGAACCAGTCGTTGAGCAAGCAACTCCGGAAGCTCAACCCCATGCTGCGAGGCTGGGCGAACTTCTACCGGCATGCTTGGGGTGCGAAGAAGGTGTTCAACTTCCTCGACCACTATGTCTGGTGGACGGTCGCCCGCTGGCTCACGAAGAAGCATCGGCTCTCCCTGAAGCGCCTCGCCAGACGCTACGGCTGGCGAAAGCCAGGTGGCCGATGCGTGCGCTGGAAGGACGGAGAGGTTACCCTCTTCGAGACCTCCCAGCTCACTGTTGAGCAATACAAGCTGGGGTGGATGCACGCGCCGTACTTCGCTACAAACGTCGATAGAGAGCCCGGTGCATAACGAAAGGTGCACGCCGGGTTCGGAGGGGGGCGGCCGGAGACCGATCTGGCGCAAGCCAGACACGGCGCCGGCCGCCCACCCACCTACGAATGGGACAGCCGGGCGCTGCTGAGTCTGATTCTGGTGGGGCTGCCCGACCTCAAGGACCGGCTTGAGCTGCGCAAGAACCGCTCCCTGTACTCGCGGATCGACCGGCGCCTGTCGATCGGACCGATGACGGCGGACGATACGAGCGAGTATGTCCGCCTGCGGCTCGGCCGTGCCGGCTGCGATCGCGATCTCTTTACCTCCGAGGCGCTGACCTCGCTGCACGAGGCCGCCGGCTCGAGCCTGCGCGAGATCGACCGCGTGGCCACCGCCGCGCTGCGCGAGTCGGCTCGGCGGAAAAAGAAGCTCGTCGAGCGGGACGTCATGGCCCGGGTGATCGGCGACGTCAGGAGTGACGCCGACTGAACGGCGTCTACGCTCACGCGTGGCAGGCGCCGGCAGCCATCGCGCCGTCGGCGCCTACGGGTCATCCGACGCGATGGCCATCGCGCGTTGAGCGCCCCCGTGCGCCGGAGATGGCCATCGCCCAGCGGCGCGGCCCGTGCCGGCGGGTGATGGCCATCGCCCTCCTCGACCTCGCCCGCGCAGGCTCGTGATGGCCATCAACCAGACGGCGCGCAACGCCATCAATCAGCCTGAGCGTCAACAACCCGTCACTGGCATCGCGCGCTCCGCCGCCGAAGTCAGCGTGACCGCACCACCTGGGCACGAATGCAGCGACTCGGGCAGCGCTGGATCCCCCCTGTACGCATTCTGCATCCCTGGCCAGAAGAGCGCTTCCGCGTCAGAACCCGAGACAAGAGCCCAGTGCGGTAGTGCCGCTCGCTGGGATCCGCGCGGGGGGCGGCCCGAGCCCACAAGGTGAAGGGCCGTCCCTACCGCAATCGACGGATCGCACCCCCTCGGGAGGCATGGCCCCAACCCGGGCCCGACTGTCAAGCCCCGGGCCTGGGGAGCTCGCCGTGACCGATCCGTCGCCTCGGGCGGCCGTGGTCGCCTCACTCACCAGCACCCTGAGCCGCGCCGTCGCCCTCGGGGATGAGGTGAGGGCTCGGGTCGTTCACGAGGCGATCAGTCGCCTGGTCGGGCTGCCGGTGGCACCGGAGCGGTGAGCAAGCTTAGACCGAACGTCGGGCCCGCCGCTCGCGTGGACTCGCTGCCGGAGCCTTGCCGCTCGCCAGCGCCCGCGGGCTCTTCTGAGATCGCCTGCGCGTAGTGGATGCGTGCCGAAGCGCCCCGGAGGCCTCCGGCAAAGTGCTGTCGGCAAGCCTCCATGAGAAAGACCGGCTCGTGCTCACAGCCAATCGACCGAAGCATAATCGTGTTCGACCGGGGCAATTGCACCACAGGTTGGGACTTGACGAATATCCTTGGTTGGACAATGCTCATGGCCGCGCTCGGGACACTTCAGGTGGAGAGGGAGAGGGAGAGGGAGAGGGAGAGGGAGAGGGAGAGGGAGGAGACCATGCGAAGTACGATGAGAGTGACACCTTCACTTTCTATTCCCGTGCTGGCGCTTGCTGCTGGATGCGTCGCTGAAGCGGACAGCGGCATCCTCGTCACGGATCAACACCAGATAGCGGAGGCCGCCTCGGCGGTCATCGGAGAAACGTTTCTCATCAGCTGCCTGGTCCACCTCGACCTCAATATCTCCTTCGACGGGTCCCCGGGCGGGGTCCATGGCACATTGCACCGGTTCGCCTGTGTATCTCCGACCCACCCGGACATCGCCTATGGTGACTCGGTGGTGCATGGCAGCGCCACCGGAACCCCGGACAATGTGGTCACCGATGAGGTGACCCATGTCATATGGAAGCGGGCCGATGGATCCACTGTGGCGAGAGCACCCTGCACCTGAGCCGCCACTTCGTCGGACCCGAAGCGGCCATGGCGGAGGCGGGGTATGGCACGGTCATCGACGGTCTGTGGAGCGGCGCTCAGGTTGTTATCATTGCAGGGCATGCGCCCCGGTCCTGCGCCGGGAGCACCTGCAACTATCAAAATCAACAGTCCGAGAACGACGTTGATTACGGCTGAACCTGGGGAGCCGCCCCTACCCGACGCAGCTGGACGCGATCCGTATCCCGCTCATCTGCCGCTAGGGTCCCGGCGGTCCCCTTGGGCGCTCCTGGTAATCGGAACGTCGGGACGACCGTGAGCCCCTGAAGGCCTGGGTGCTCGGCGCAGCGGAAGGGCCGTGGGGGCTAGGACAAGCGAACGGCTTCCGAAAAGTCAAGCCCTCACTGCTGCTCGCGTCTCATACAGCCATGCTGTAGCTGACAGAACATTCTTCTATGCGATTCGCGCTTTCCTAGAAAAACGATGCCATATCAATAACTTATCCATGCATCGAAGGGGCCGCCTTCACTCCACAGCCACAGCCTGCGGGAAAAGCACAATGCACAACCAAAATGCATTTACGACACTCGTCGATAGCCTATCTTCGTCGCCCACGGATCCATATATGATAACCGTGACATTCCAAAACGGACGACATGGCCTCCTCGACATAAGGAATACTCAATCAGCCGACTGGCACAAGCATCTCGAGTCCCGCAAGCAGCAAAACCATCCGGTATACGTCGAAATTGACCCAAGCACAACGATTGTCGTCGAGCTACTCCTGCCAATGCCGGTCGCCGTGTCATCTGTCGCACCTGGCATCGCAGGTGACGTCGAGGTACGATGGATCGAATCCCACACCCGGCATTATCTCCGGGGGGGCAATCCCCACTTTCAAGATCTTCTTGCCGCATTGCAGGAGTCTCGTGTCGCAGGGACGGGTGTATGGGTCACAGAAACTCCGTTCTCACACGAAATTATCGATGTCACATCAACCCCCGCGATAGCAAGGATAACTGCGCCGCCTCGTGGTATCGTATCACCTCTCCTACGCACCGTCGTCACACCACAACGGGCTCAAGATCTCTTCGATCTGGTCAGTGCTCGCACATGCGATCCGAGCTCTCCGTCTCCAGGTTGTATCCCCTTCCTGTTTGTAGATGATGGATGTTTTGCACGAGCGCATGAGATGGCGCGCCTGATACGAGCCGAAGGCATCGAGCCCGAAAAAATATGGATGTACTATACCCAGCCCATTAATGATATCCCACATCCAAATCATCCTTACTGTAAAGTTGGATATGCGTGGCATGTTGCCCCCGTCCTGACGGTCCAGACGTCACAGGGCCAAGATGAGTGGGTCATTGATCCGTCCTTGTTCTCAAGGCCGGTATCTGTGGCCGAGTGGACCCGCAGGCAGGCAAACCGCGGAACGGTTTACCACAGCGACGCAGACAAGTACATATATCTTCCGGCCGAACGCGTTGACATGACCGACAGCACCTACACTCAGACCAACGAAAAACTGGCCCATTGGGCCAAGGCGCTCAGCGAACAAGTCAAATGCGCGGGGCCGCCTCCGTATCCGTGCCGAACTGCCCAACAGTGCCTCGTCATCATCGATCGGACGTGCCACCTAATTCTCAATCGCAGCACATTCGGTAGGGGAGAAATCAATGCGCTGCTGAGGCAAGGAAGTCCGGCAACCGTTGAATCCGCGTTCTATGTGATCGTTGACGGATGCACACCGGACGAGTTGGGCATCACGAGTACCACATCAACTGTGACACCGACAGTGATACCAGTCCCGCACTTTCCTGAAATGAACGTGGGGTCTTCTGGCCCGCCGAAGCTAGAGGCTCCGTCATATCTGAAGCGCCGTCAGCGCATCACATGGACGTATTGGGTGAGGTTCACGGGGACGAACGCCTTTTTGAACGAGCCCACTGTAAAACTGGATGCGTCGATCAATCGCGTCTCGGCGAAGGCTGACGTGTATCTGCGCAACCGGTCCAATCCATATCTCATGGACGGCCCTATCCCCAACCTCAGCGCCGATCTCCGTGTCTTTCAAATCAAGGCGAATGATAGCAAGTTTGGCGTCGCAATGGGTGCGACATCGAATGATGCGCCAATCTTCATTCAACAGGTCATCGACAACCTCAATGGCGGGACAACTGCAGGACAGACCTTCGAGAGTGACCTTCCGACCGATTTGCAAGCATCAAAACTCGAACTGTCAGACAAGGTCTGGATCGCAGCGACGGATACTTTTGTCCCCGTCTTCAATTTCGCCGTGGCCAAGGTACGATATCGTGACCTCTCACTACCCGCGAATGATGCACGCGTTTTCTTCCGGCTCTTTCTCACATCCGCTCTGGAATACGACCAATCAACGACGTACCGGCGCGGAGGCCAGGCTGGCGTTGCGATTCCACTGTTGGGGGTTCAAGACGGGCAGCTCGTATCAATACCATTCTTTGCTTCGCCGCGCGTCGATTCGCAGGTCAACACCCTGCGCGAACAGGCCGATCCGAAGAATGTCCGAACGCTCACCGCCGATTCGACCGGAGCCGAGCGTATCGCATACTTCGGATGCTGGCTGGACATCAATCAATCCGCGCCACAGTTTCCTCGCCAGCCGCTTCCGGCTGACGGTCCATTTCCGGCGCATTACCGACTCTCCCTACAAGAGCTAGTGCGCTATCAGCAGGGACGCCTGATTGCCGAGATTGCGTTCGACCCCGCATCCATTCCAACCGGCGCAACGCCAGCGACATCGGAGCAACTCGCCCAGCGGGACTTGGTGATCCTTAAATCCGTGCCGCCACGTCCAGAGTTTGCCGCTCCAGGTACGCAGTTTTTTCCCACTCGGGGACGTGTCGGAGATATCGTCACTCTCTATGGCAGGTATTTCGACGCGCCAAACCTCAGGGTTTTATTTCGGGAGTTCGAAGCGCAGGTCGTCCCAGGGAGTGTCACGCGTACCAGTGCCCAAGTGTACGTCCCCGCCACGGACAGAACGTGGGGTGAATCGGGAATTACGGTTGTGACCGACGGCGGCGCCGTCACTTCGGTGGACGAATTCGAACATCTCACTTGAGCGGAACCATCCTCGCAGCTCAGCGAGTACCTCGGGGTCGCCGCGGCCGGCGAGGCGCCGGTGGACCTTAGTCGTCTGGTCGCTCGGGCGCCGCCGCTCGGCCTGAGCACGAACTTCTTTCCGCTACGTTCCATGGGCGAGGCACGGCACAGATGCGAGGCGCCGCTCTTGTGGCATCTCCTTGGGGCTCGCCGGCCCGCACCTGGTCCTGCCGGCCGAGCCCGTGGCCCGGCCGCCGCTGACGTTGTCGGCGTTCAGCATGCACCTCCACGCCGCGACGACCGCTGGTGGTCGCGACCGCCGGCAGCTCGAGCCTGCAAGCGTCGGGACGGAAACCTTGGGCTCGGTGACGCCGCGCGCGGACGCGCGAGACGGAGCCGAGCAGCGGGGGTCCGGGGGTTATTACCGCGCCCTCTCATTGATGCCGCAGCGCATCGCACCGAGCATGCTGCTTGATGGTGAGGGGGTCCGACCAAGAGGCTGGCCATCAAGGAGAGTGCTCGCTCCGCGTGCGCAACCCGGGAGGACGACTCCGGAGCGCCGCGGTGCACGCATTGCGTGCGGCCCCTCAGGATTCTCATCGCAGCCCTCTCTGAGCACGGTTGCGTCGGCTCACAGAAGCCCTTCCCACGCGGGTGCCCTCCTTCCGTCCACCGCTCGAAAATTACCACTCCTCGTCGTTCCCACGCCTGCCTCACGACGGGGTAGGTCGACCGCAGGAGCGGAGCAGCGGCGCGGTGCCGGCCACAAAATAGGCGACGAGGAGACCTGATCTTGGCGGACAGCCTCCTCGTCGTGCTCCGGTTCTTATGCCCAGGAATCGAAGCGGTCGCAGTGCTATCCAGAGCGCCATCGACATCAAGTGCTGGCAGCAGCAGCCGCCCACGGTCGTCGAAGCGCGGCCTGCGCGCTGCCCCGTCTGCGGCGCTGCGAGCTGTCCGCTGGGCGGCGCCATCCGGCTCCAAGGCCACGGCAGGCGCGAGCGGCAGGTCTGGGGCCCCGCCAGCCCGGACCATCCCCCCGAGGTGCTCTCGGTGACCGCCCGCCGCTACCGCTGCCTCGGTTGCCGCGCTGTGCTGCTCGTCGTTCCTCGCGGAGTGCTCGGCCTTCGCGTGTACAGCGCCGCCGCGATCGGCTTCGCCCTCGCGCTCTGGGGCCTGGCGCTCGCGACGGCGGCGGAGGTCCGTCGGCGCGTGAGCCCGGCGAAGATCTTCGGCGACAGCGCCGTCGCCGGCTGGGCCACGCTGCGCCGGTGGGCGCGCGACGTCGCACAGCGACGTCTGTTTTCGGATGCCCCCGATCCAGGCCCGTCCGCCTCGCTCCGAACGAGCACAGCCGCCGTCGCGACATCGCTCGCGGCAAGCGCGGACCCGGCGACCCGGGCGCTGCCGATCGAGCAGCGCGCCTTCTTCGGCGCCGCGCATGCGGCGTGAGGGCCTTTGCCCCCAACGAGCCCCGATCATACAGCCCACCTGAGAGGATCCCTGCCGAAAACGCCGCCGATCCCGGACAAGGACCGCGCGCCAGAAAGGCGCAGAAAGGACCTGTCCGAATGGCCCTCGGCCCCGCCGACCACGCCGAGACCGTCGCGATCTATCGCGCCTGTAGATGATCTCGACAACCCGCGGGAATTCGGTGAAGTTCACCGGTGAAATCCGCGTCCGATGCCGGTGAAGTTTCCCGGTGAAGAGGCCGCTCAGTGCTTCTTGGTGCGGCGCTGCTTGGTGCGGAGGGCGCTCAGCTCCTTGGCTTCCTTGAGCCGGTAGCTCTCGGCCTCGATCTCGATCACCTCGGCGCGGTGCACGAGCCGGTCGACGAGCGTGACGACGCAGGCAGCATGCGGGAAGACCTCGCCCCAGTCGGCGAAGGCCTTGTTCGTGCTGAGCAAGATCGGCTTCTGTGCGTCGTAGCGACGGGTGACGACCTCGAAGAGCAGGTCGGCGTAGCGGCTATTGTAGGAGAGATAGCCGACTTCATCGATGCAAAGAAGGGCGGGAACCGTGTAGCGGTGCAGCCGGCGCGCGAGCGCGGCCGAGGAATCCTGCGCGGCGAGGTCGGCGAGCATGTCACTCGCGGTCGAGAAGCGGACCGTGTGGCCGCGGACGACAGCCTGGTGGGCGACGTTCTTGAGGATCATGGTCTTGCCAACGCCGTTGGGGCCGACGAGCACGGCGTTGTGGCCAGTGGCGATGAAGCCGGGGGCGAAGAGGTCGTCGACGGCCTCGCGGTCGATTTTCTTGGGCCAGGACCAGTCAAAGTCGGTCATCGGCTTGAAGGCGGCGACGCGGGAGTTTTTGACGCGGCGTTCGAGGCTGCGCTTGTGGCGCTCGCGCTCCTCGATGGCGAGCACCTCGCCAAGCCAGGGCTTGTCAGCGAGCTGCTCCCAGCATGCGAGCAGGCCAAAGAGGCCGAGGCTCTTGAGGCGGGCCTTCGTTTCGGTGGGCGTGAGGCTTCAGCGCTCGCGAGAATTGACCCGCCTCTGCTCGCGAAAAATGGTCCACCCCCCGGCTGACGGTGGTCGTGTCGAGCGCGGCGCCGGCGCGTTTGCGGTGGAGGCGCTGGTGAGCGCGTGGATCGTGACGGGCGGCGGGGTGCGACGCTCGGGGGATGTGTCGAGCACGACCGTGCCGGGTCTGCCGTCGGTGGTTCCAGCCTGATCCTCGCGTTGGCGATCGGCAGCAGGTCTGCTCGTCGCCGTCGTGCCAGGCGGCGAGGCGGAAGAAGACGCAGGCGTCGTGGCGGGAGCGCAACCCGGACTACTTCGTAGCGCGGCGGCTGAAGCAGCGGACGGCGATGGCGCCGCCGCCGCCTGCGCCGCTGCGGGTGCCGCCGCCGCTCGACCGACTTCCCTGGGACATCGCGCAAGACCAGTTCGGGGTCCAAGGAGCGGATTTCCTTGGGGTATTCGGCAGAGTCCTGGTGGGCGCCACGCAAGACCAGAGGCCGGCGCAAGTCCTGGATACTTCATGAGAAACGGGCGGACATCCCGGGGGTCGCCGAAAAGACGCGAGCCGGGGTGTGCGAGCGTCGGCCGCGCGCCGCCGAGCCGCGGCGCTCCGGTGCCCGATGGATCTGGAGTTCCACCAGCTCGACCTTCGCTACGAAGAGCTTCGCGGCCGCAGCCCGGCGCGCGAGCGGCGCCTGCTCTCGTCGCTCGCGGAGGTCGGACAGCAAGCGCCGATCGTCGTGGTGAGCCCGGTCTCGTCGGGGCGGCACGTAGTGATCGACGGGTACAAGCGGGTGCGCCTGCTTCGTCGCCTCGGGCAGGACACGGTGCGGGCGACGGCGTGGGATCTGGGCGAGGCAGAGGCGCTGTTGCTTGTTATTGAGCACCGTCGTTGATGCCGATGGTGCGCCTGTCGATCCAGCTCTTTGATGGCAGGGTGCTCGACCCACCGGAGAACACCATCACCGAGGCGGATCAGGTGCGATGACGGGGGTGTCCGAGGGCAGCAAGCTGCCAGGGCGCTCCCCGGCCATGCATTGCGCCGAGTCCGATAGAATTCTCAGCGTAGCTCGTCCTGAGCACGATCACGCCGGTCGAATCCAGGAGCACAGGAAAAGAGGGACCGTGCATTCCGTTCGCCTCTCGAAAATTACCAGCACGACTCGTCGCCCGTCGGCGTAACGAACGGAGTAGGTCAGCGGCAGGAGCGGAGCATCGGCGCGGCGCCGGCCACAAAATAGGCGACGGGAGGAGCTCGTTTGGCCGCGTGCCCCCTCCCGTCGTGCTCCGAATCGCTTGAAAGAGCGGAGCCCTCAACAAATCGTCCATTTAGACCTTGATGTCAAAGGCTGGCTCGGTTCCCCGCCCACCGTAGAGCGCGCGCGGCCAGCCCGCTGCCCCCGTTGCGGCGCGGCGGGGTGCCCGCTGGGGGGCGGGTTGGGGCTGTGGGGTCACGGAACGCGGTCGCGGCAGGTGCGCGGGCCGCTGGCTGCCGGCGAGCGCGGCGGGCTCGTCACGATCGAGGCGCGCCGCTATCGATGCCGCCACTGCAGCGCCGCGATCACGGTCGTTCCGCGGGGCGTCGCGCCGCGACGGCACTTCGCCGCGACGGCGATCGGTCTGGCCCTGCTGCTCGTCGGCGTCGCCGGTGCAGCGCTCATCGAGGTGCGGCGGCGCGTCAGCCCTTGGTCCGCCAGCTTCGATGCTGACAGCTGGGTGACCGTGCGGCGCTGGCTACGCGCTATCGACCAGGAGCGCCTCTTTGCGGCGGTCCGCCCCAGTCCCCTCGCTGCAACGCTGCGTCAACGGGCCGAGCGGGCCGCGATGACGCTCGTCGCGATGGCGCCTTTTGCGGCCGAGGTCCCCGAGGCCGCCGTCATGGCGGGCGCCGTGCGGGCTGCGTGATGGCAAGCGGCCCGCTCGCCGAGCTCATGCCGGACCCCACCCGGTTGGATCCTCGGTCGGCGAAGCGCCTTGCGCTTGGATGGCTGTGCGGCCGGTGCGGTGTCACCGGCGCGGAAAGGACACGACGTGCAAGACCCCCTCCAGCCGAAGGACCACGCCGAAGCGGTGGCGCTCTATCGCAGCGAGATCATTGGCTCGCTCATGCACCGCGAGCTCGACCGCGGAGAGCTCGCCGAAGCGCTCGGTGACCTGAGCAAGCAGCGGTTTCGCCCACCGCGCGCCCATTCCCCGCGCACCTACTCCGTCCCCACGCTCGAGCGCTGGTATTACGCGTACAAGACCGAAGGTCTCGAGGGCTTACGCCCCAAGCCCCGCAAGGACAAGGGGAGGGCGCGCGAGCTCACCCCCGAGCAACGGCAGATGCTGCTCGAAATCCGAGAGGAGCACCCGAGCGCCTCGGTCTCGCTCGTCCTCGACACCCTGATCGCGGCGGGCCGCATCGACAAGGGCGCCATCTCCGCCACCACGGTGCGACGGCTGTATGCCGAACACCACCTCGATCGCGTCGCGCTGCGCGATCGCACGGGCGGCAAGGTGCGGCTGCGCTGGCAGGCCGAGCATCCCGGCGCCCTGTGGCACGGCGATGTGTGTCACGCGTCGCCGATCCTCGTTAACGGCAGCCCGGCGCCGGTGCGCATTCACGCGCTGCTCGACGACGCCTCGCGGTACGTCCTCGCGATCGAGGCGATGAACGCCGAGCGGGAGGTCGACATGCTGGCGCTCTTCATCCGGGCGCTGCGCAAGCACGGCGCTCCCGACGCCCTCTACCTGGACAACGGCTCGACCTACCGCGGGCACACCTTGCACCTTGCGTGCGAGCGACTCGGCACCACCCTGATCCACGCCCGCCCGTACGACGCCCCCGCGCGCGGCAAGATGGAGCGCTTCTGGAGGACGTTGCGCGAGAGGTGCCTGGACTTCACCGGAGCGCTCGGGTCGCTCCACGACCTCAACGTCCGGCTCTACGCATGGGTCGACGAGCACTACCACCGCACACCGCACGCGGCGCTCTTCGGCAAGTCCCCCGCGCAGGTCTACGAGGAGTATCCCCATGTCACCGACGACCTCGACGAGCGGAAGCTGCGCGACGCGCTCACGACCCAGGCCCGCCGGCGCGTGCGGCGTGACAGCACGCTCTCGATGGATGGGCAGGACTGGGAGACCGATCTCGGCTTCCTCGCCGGCCGCCTCGTCACGGTGTCGAGGTGCCTCGTCACGCCGAACGAGCCGCCCTGGATCGAACACGAGGGCAAACGCTTCGCCCTGCACCGGGTCGATCCGGTGAAGAACGCCCATCGGCCGCGACCGGCCTGCAACCTCGATGTCGCTCATGAGGCGCGCGTCCCCTTTGACCCGCCGAAGACCCTCCTGGACAAGGCTCTCGGACGAACGCCCCGCGATGACGAGGAGGGATGACCATGGACTTCTGCAGCTACTTCAGCTTCACCGCAGAGCCATTTTCCAAGGAGGTCGAAGACGGCGAGCTCTGGCTCCCCCCGTCCAAGCAGATGCTCCTCGAGATGCTCATCGAGGCGGTGCACGCCAGAAAGAGCGTGCTGCTCGCCGGTGACCCCGGCGTCGGCAAGACGTGTCTGCTCCGCGCGCTCCGTCATGCCCTTTCGCCGCAGACGTTTCGCTTGACCTACTGCGCCAACGTGACGCTTGGACGCCGGGACTTCTATCGCCAGCTCTGTCTGGCCCTCGGTCTCGCGCGCTGCAGCACCGCTGGAGACGTCTTCTACGCGGTCAGCACGCACGTCGAAGAGCTCGCGAAGGAGCGCGTATTTCCGGTCTTCGTCCTCGATGAGGCCCATCTACTTCATCAGGACACACTCGATCATCTTCACATACTCCTTAATGTGCGCCGTGAGGCGCTGCCAAGACCGGGGACCGCAAGGGGTCCCCCTCGCCCAGGTCGAGCTGGGTGAAGAAGGGCGCCGCGAACGTCCCCGGAGACTGGAACGGGGGCCTGCAACAGCCGAGCGGCGTAAACAGCCGGCGAAGGGAGCTTCGGCGACCGAGGCCGGTGACCACAGGTGCCAAGGTGAGAGCCGCATGGACCGTCGTCCAGGCAAATCGAAGTCGGTGTTAGGACCCTCTGTACGGAAGTATGCCCCGCCTCGTGCGGGTTTGCAGCCAGAGCCCGGTAGCCAGTTGAAAGCATCTGGGTATGCCCGGTATGGACATGCCGCCCCCCAGCCTCGAACGGGGGAGCGGTCCGCGCTGCCAGGGGCAAAGCCGACCACCTACAGCACCACGGGTCAGGGCAGTGAACACGGGAACCCCGAGCCGAGCGCTGGCGGAAACGCCAGCAAGCCACCAGGTCTGGCAAGGTCTCGTCCGGGGGGCGGAGCCTCCGTAGTAGTCGGAGCGCGGGAAAGCCGCGCACATGGCGAAGGGAGGCAGTCCATGGGTGAAACGCGCATGGCGCCGGAGAAAGCCGTGTATGCGGCGCCTCAGTCCGATCAGGACTGGCTCCGGAGCGTCCAGCGCGAGCTTCACCGGCGAAGTAGAGACGATCTGGACTACGTCTTTCGCAAGCTGTGGGGATTCATTGTGGATCCTCGCACCTTGAGATGCGCCTTCCATCGCGTCGCCCGTAATCGCGGGAGTCGCACGGCGGGCGTCGACGGCGTCACGGTGGTCAAGCTCGGACGAACGAGCGGTGGCAGCGATTCCTTCGTGCAGGCACTGCGCGAGGAGCTCAAAACTCACCGTTTCCGCCCGAGTCCTGTCCGACGGGTGCTAATCCCCAAGGCAGGTGCACCAGGGAAGTACCGAGCCCTGGGGATTCCCACCGTCAAGGATCGCGTCGTGCAAGCAGCGTTGAAGAGCATCCTCGAGCCGATCTTTGAGGCGGATTTCTTCCCCGTCTCGTATGGTTTCCGCCCCGGCCGCGGGGTCCACGGCGCTCTCGAGCATCTGCGGGTGCTGTTGCGACCGAGACCCGTACGTAAGGGCGGGATCGAGCATCGGCTTCCGTACCAATGGGCCATCGAGGGAGACATAAAGGGTTGCTTCGATCACATTGGGCACCACGCGCTCATGAACCGGGTCCGCCGGCGCATTGGCGACGCCAAGGTGACGAGACTGATCGCAGCATTCCTCAAGGCCGGCGTCCTTTCTGAGGATCAGTTCTCTCGAACGGAAGCTGGCACTCCCCAGGGTGGGATCCTATCGCCATTGCTGGCGAATATCGCGCTCAGCGCGATCGAGGAGCGGTATGAACGTCATGTGTGGCCACGCCGCACTCCGACGATTCAGACCGATCCGGCGGGGATCACTCGACGAGCAAACGAGAGACGCGCCACCGACCGGCGGCGCGGCCTCCCGATCCTCGTCCCCATCCGGTACGCGGATGACTTCATCATCCTCGTTGCCGCCCCGACCGGCCCGCAGCAGCATGCGGAAGCTGAGCGAGTCGCGAACGAGGAGAAGGCTGCACTGGCCAGCTTCCTGAAAGCCGAGCTTGGGCTGGAGCTTGCAGAGGCAAAAACGCTCGTGACCCCTGTCACGAAGCCGATGAGCTTCCTCGGGCACCATGTCCTAGTCCGACGCCACCCCGGACATGGCCGGCAGGTGAGCGCGGGCCTCGTGCCGAAGGAGCGCAGTCAGCGCCTCCGGGAGAAGATCAAGCAGCTCTTCAAGAAGAGATCAACGGGCTCTTCGCTGCGGGGTCAGCTCCAGAGGCTCAACCCCATCCTGCGGGGCTGGGCGAACTTCTACCGGCACGCGTGGGGAGCGAAGAAGGTTTTCAACTTCCTCGACCATTACGTGTGGTGGACGATCGCCCGGTGGCTTCGTAAGAAGCACCGCATCTCCCTGAAGCGCTTGATCCTGCGGTACGGACAGCGCAGACCGAGGGGGCGAGGCGTGCGATGGACGGATGGAGGGGTCAGCCCTTTCGAAACGTCCACCGTGCGCGTCGAGCAGTACAAGCTGGGGTGGATGCGCGAGCCATACTTCGCCACAAACATGGAGAGAAAGCCCGGTGCATAACGAAAGGTGCACGCCGGGTTTGGACGGGGGCGGCCGGAAACCGACCTGGCGCAAGCCGGGTACGGCGCCGGCCGCCCACCGAACTACGCCTGGGATAGCCGCGCATTGCTTTCGCTCGTGTTGCTTGGCTTGCCCGAGCTCGGCGAGCGGCTCCGCGTGCGCCGCAATCGCTCCCTGTATTCGCGCCTCCATTACCGATTGACCATCGACCCGCTCACGCCGGACGATACGGCCGACTATCTGCGTGTACGTCTCGGCCGAGTCGGCTGCACGAAAGAGCTCTTCACCTCGGACGCCATCGCCATGCTGCACGAGGCGGCCGCTAGCAGCCTGCGCGACACCGATCGACTCGCCACCGCCGCGCTCCGCGCCGCTGCGCGCAAGAAGCGCAAGCTCGTCGAGCGCGACGTCCTGAGCCGCATCCTGCAGCTGGACGCAGAGGAGGCCGGATGAACCCCGTCCCCCTGGCCGAGGGGGACGCGCTGCGCGGCGACGCCGCGGCCAGCGCGGCCGCCGCCCTCGTCGCGGCCCTCGCGCTCGCCCGCGACGCGCTCACCGCGCGCTACCCGGGCGACCCGGATCCGCTTTGCTCTCGCCTCTACGCCGTCGACGTCGTGCTCCACTACCTCGATCGGCTCGACGACGCTCTCGCTCTCTACCACGCCGTCCTCGACGGCGATGACCGCCTCCCCCTCCGCATCGACTGAGAGCGCTGGCGCTCTGCGACCGCCGCAGTCACCCGGCGCATCGTCTCGCCGCAATCGCGGCGAGCGGAGATCCAGCTCGATGATGGCCATCACAGAGCCGGATCTTCCGGCCATCAAACAGCCTGCTCGGTAACATGTTGCTCGAGCGGATGATGCGCGCGGGCGATGCGGACAACGCGCTGGAGCAGGGATGGTTTCTGCGCGAGCTGCGGGAGCGATTCGGCCTCAGCGGCGAGGAGCTGAGCAAGCGATTCGGCCGGACGCCGAGCTGGGTGAGCCGGCGCCTGTCGCTGGTCGCGGAGCTGCCGGAGTCGGTGCACGCGCACGTGCGCGCGGGCGCGATCGGCGCGCACGCGGCCATGAAATACCTGGTGCCCTTGGCGCGCGCCAACCGCGCTGACGGCGAGCGGCTCGCGGACGCGGTGGCGCCGCTCGGGCTGACGACGCGGCAGATGGCGATCGTGCACGCGGCGTGGCTCGGCGCGAATGCCGAGGGGCGCGCGCTGATCGTGAAAGACCCGGGGCTGGTCGTGCGGGCGCACGAGGAGGCACGGCGAGCGAAGGCGCGCCCGGCGACGCCGGCCGAGCAGATGCTCTCCGACCTCGGCGCGCTCGGCGGCATCGCGGCTCGGGTCCATCAGCGGACGCGGCGAGGGGAGGTGCGTGGATTGCTCGCGCCGGAGCGGGAGGAGATCCGACATGCCTTCTCGCAGGCGCGTCGGGAGGTGGAGCGGCTGATCAAGCGGCTCGGAAAGGAGCTCGACGATGCTCGACCAGAGCACGCGAATCGCGATCCTGCGACTGCATGAGGAGGGCCATGGCACGCGGCCGATCGCGCGAGCGCTGGGGATCTCGCGCGGCGCGGTCAAGGAGGTGCTCGCGGCGGGCACCGCGGATGTGCCCGAGATCGCGCGCGCCGAGAAGGCCGAGCCGTACCGCGAGCAGCTCCTGGAGCTTTTGCCGCGGTGCAAGAACAACCTCGTCCGCGTGCACGAGGAGCTCGTCGCTGCCGGCGCGAAGCTCTCGTATCCGGCGCTGACGGCGTACTGCCGGCGACACGGCATCGGCCATGAGCCGCCCGAGCCGGTCGGGCACTACCACTTCGGGCCGGGCGAGGAGTCGCAGCACGACACGTCGCCGCACGAGGCGGTCATCGGGGGCAAGAAGCGGCGCGCCCAGACGGCCTCGATGGTGCTGTGTCACTCGCGGATGCTCTTCTTCCAGCTCTATCCGCGCTTCACCCGCTTCGAGTGCAAGGTGTTCCTGACGGAGGCCGCGCTCTACTTCGAGGGAGCGTGCTCGCGGTGGATGATCGACAACACGCACGTGGTGGTGCTGTCCGGCACGGGGAGGGACATGGTGCCGGTGCCGGAGATGGCCGCCTTCGCAGCGCGCTTCGGCGCCGTCTTCGCGGCGCACGAGAAGGGCGACGCCAACCGGTCCGCCCGCGTGGAGCGGCCCTTCGATTACATCGACAACAACTTCCTCGCCGGTCGAGAGTTTTCGGACTGGGCGCATCTCAACCGCGAGGCGCGTGCCTGGTGCGACAAGGTCAACGCGAAGGTCAAGCGTAGTTTGCACGCGAGCCCGCGAGAGCTCTTTGCCGTCGAGCGGCCGCACCTCGCGCCTCTGCCGGTCCACGTGCCCGAGGTCTACCAGCTCCACCAGCGGATCGTCGACTGCGAGGGGTACGTCACCGTGCATCGGAATCGTTACTCGGCGCCGTGGCGGCTCATCGGGCGGCATCTGGAGGTGCGCGAGACGAAGGACCGGATCGAGCTGTACGACGGCCCGCGCCGCGTCGCCACGCACGACCGGATCCCCGAGCCCATCGACGCGCGGGTGACCGTGCCCGAGCACCGGCCACCGCGCAGCGAGAAGGTCTTCGCGCGCGACGCGCCGTCGGTCGAGGAGCGCGAGCTTTCGCGCGGCGGCGACGAGGTGATCGCGTATGTCGCGCTGCTCAAGCGGCGCGGCCGGTCGCTGCGCACGCTCCGCAGGCTGACGGCCATGGTGCGCGACTACCCGCGCGAGCCGCTGCTCGCCGCGGTGCGGATCGCGACGCACTACGGGCTCGACGACATGGATCGGCTCGAGAGTCTGGTGCTGCGCCACGTCGCCGGCGACTTCTTCCCGCTGCCGCCCGAGGTCACCCCAGAGCCGCTGGGCGAGGAAGGGAGAGAAGACGATGAAAACCATGACGAGCCCGACGGCGAAGACGCGCCCGAGGGCGACGACCCCCCCGGATCGGAGGACGACGATGACCGATGAGATCGCGCAACTGTTGCGGTCGCTGCGGCTCGGCAAGATCGCCGAGTTGTTCGACGAGGAGCTGGCGCGTGCGGACAAGGACGGCCTGTCGCACCAGGAGATGTGGGCGCGTCTGCTCCGCGCCCAGTGGCATCACCAGCAGGAGAGCGTGCTGACGTATCGGATCAAGCAGGCCTGCATGCCGGAGCCGTGGACGATCGAGTCCTTCCCCTGGAAGCGCCAGCCCGGCGTCACGCAGCGCCAGATCCGCGGCTTCGCCGAGCTCGACTTCGTGCCCAAGGCCGAGAACATCGTCTTCATCGGCCCCACCGGCGTCGGCAAGACGGGCCTGGCCACGGGGCTGTTGCTGAAGGCGCTGCAGAACGGTCACCGCGGTCTCTTCGTCCGCGCCCAGGATCTCTTCGACGAGATGTACGCGTCGTTGGCGGACCGATCGAGCCGCAAGCTGCTCAACAGGCTCGCGCGCGTCGATGTTTTGGTGATCGACGAGATGGGCTATCTGAACCTCCGGCCCGAACAGACCAACATCTTCTTCAAGCTGATGGAGGAGAGGTATCGACGTCGGCCGACGATCATCACGACCAATTTGGATTACTCCGAGTGGGCGAACTTCCTGGGCAACAAGTCGCTCGTCGAGGCGCTGCTCAGCCGCCTGCGTCACCAGTGCCACACCGTCCGCATCGACGGCCCGTCGCTGCGCGACCCCCAGAGTTGATGTTTCCACCACGTCCGGAGGTGTCCCATGCTCCGCTCCGATCCCATCTCGCTGCACGTCCCCGAGCCGCTCGCGCTCATCGACGCGACGCTCCTCTTCACGGTGCAGGTCCTCGTCGCGCGGCACCCGGAGCTGCTCCTGCCGCCCGAGGTGACCGTGCTCCATCCGCCGCCCGGTCTGCGCGCCGCCCGCCGTCTGCTCGATGGGCTCCGCGAGCTGCACCGCGCCATCGAAGCCTATCGCGAGCTGCTCGCCGGGGCAGACGGTGATCGTCGCCCCGCGCGTCCCATCGATCCGGACGAGATCCCGTTGTAGCGCCGTCCTCCGCGGCTTCCCACCTCGCGTCCGAGATCGAGCTCACCCTCGCCTGCGCGCTGCACGAGCTTCCGAACCGATCCCATCACCATCTCCGACGCCATTTGTCACGGTAGGACGGCGGCTGTGGGATCGGCTCGGCGGGCTCTTCGATCCGCTCGGCGACGAACGTGGATTCGTCGCCGTCTTTGATCTTGATCGTCCCCGTGAGCCGCCCGCCCTTTCCGAGCCGTGCGCGGCCGGTCCCGGACATCGGGTCGTACTCCCACGCGCCCTCCCACGTGAACGAGATCCCGCCCCGCGTGAACCTTGCGCTGACGTAGGCGAGGAGGCAGTGCATGCGGAGCCGATCGCCGTGTCCCGTGAACGAGATCATCGCCGGACCGAGGTCGTCCAGGTACTTGTTGACCCACGTGCCGGTCTCGGTGATTCGCCACCAGCCGGCGTACTCGGGCGGGATGAGGTCGGAGGGCATCGTGGGCGCGAGCGTAGCACCGTCGGATGCCTACGTCGGCGCGCTACGCCTCGCGTGCTCCAAGTCCGCGCTCGCAGTCCACGCAGCGATCGCTGAGCCGCGCCCGGACCATTTCTGACGAGCACGGGTGGGTCATTTTGGGTGAGCGCTGAAGTGCTCGGCCACGCTGCACGCAGCATCGTCCGCGTCGTGTCGAAGATCACGGAGCGTCCGCCCGAGGAGATCTGCCGCAAGGCGGGCATCCCGCTGCTCCTGGCTCCCAGCATCAAGGCCGGGCTCGACCTGGACTGGAGCGACCCGAAACAGAAGGCGGCGGCGATTCAGATCCTGGAGCGGCAGGTCTCGTCGCTGCAGCAGTGGGTCGACCGCCACCTGGACGACGTCGTCGAGCAGCCGCTTCGCATCTATCTGGATGCGGTCACCCAGGTTCGAGACCAAGACCTGGAAACAGTCGAGGATGGGACCGTACGCATCCGGCAAGGCGTTGCGCCTGACCGCCGTGTCTCCATCGAAGATGCTGAGATGCGCCACGGCCGCAAGAGCCGCTCGAAGCGGTTCGACGGCTACAAGGAGCACATCGCACGCGACCTTGACCTTCCCATCATTGTCGCCTGCGCGGTCACGCCCGCGAATCGGCCCGAAGAAGAGGGAGCCTCGCCGATCGCCAAGGACATTCAGCGTCAGCGGCTGCGCATCGTCGAACTCCACATCGATCGCGCCTACGTGAACAGTCCCGTCGTTGATGACGTGATCCGCGCGAAGGGCCGGGTGTTCTCGAAGCCTTGGGGGCAGCGGGCTCGCAGCCCCGACTTGTTCAGCAAGCGCGACTTCAAGATTGACCTGCGTACCAAGACGATTACGTGTCCGGCAGGGCAGGTCGAAGTGTTCGAACCGGGCGACACGGTCGAGTTCGATCCTGAGGAGTGCGGCGCGTGCCCTCTCCGATCCAAATGCACCCAAGCCGCGTCGGGACGAGGCCGAACCGTGTCCATCGCCGAGGACGAAGCGCTGCAGCGCAAGTTCCGGAAGCTGCAGCAGACCGGGCCAGGACGCGCCGTGCTCCGGCAGCGCACGGCTGTGGAGCATGCGCTCGCCCACATCGCGGCGCGGAAAGGACACAGCGCGCGCTACATCGGCGCCAGGAGAAACCTGTTCGACCTCCGGCGCGCAGCCGCCATCCAGAATCTCGAGGCCGCCCAGCGGCTCATCCAGGAGGCGGCATAACCTATCGGAACTAGACGATTTTCAACATGTTTGTCGTCCTAGCACCCGAAGCTGAAGTCATTGAGGCGTTGCGCGCTCGATAGGTGGCGTAATCGCGCCGGAGTTACCGTGTCGTGGCTCTCGGGCACGCGTTCGTCGAGCGCGCCGGCCCCCGGTGTGATGCAGGTCGAGCTGGGCGGCGATGAAGCCAACAGGCCACTTTTCGCTGTGGTAGAGGCGCAGGGGTCCGGCGTCCTTCTCTTTGGCAATCGTCACTGCCTCCACAGCCTGCGGGGTGCGGAGATCGTGGCTGCATCGAGCAATATGGCACCGTCGCGGTGGTCAAGCGAAACGTCCACCCGGCCGCTCCCGGGTCGCCGCCGTCAGGCTCGCTTGCAGACTCTGGTCATTACTCTACTTTGTAATATTTGCAGTTGCCGAGCTGACGCCAGAATTGGTTATGCGAGCCGCTCGAAGCCTGTGCACGAACAATATCCTCTCCGAGTTGTGCTCTGCAGGCCGCTTCGACCTCGGCGCAGCGTTGACCCACTTCGCTAGCTTTCCAGTCAACTGGCCAGAACGAATCGCCAACCCATTGGCCGTAATAATATGCGGTCTCTTTGTAGATGTTTGCACCATGGTTTTTCATGGCATCGGTCACATTCTTCGCTTCGAGCCAGTTCCAGCGCCCTGAAGTGGTCACACAGAACACGTAGTTCCATGGGGCAGCGTGGACATGTGAGCAGACAAGAAGCGGAGCAGCTGCAAAGATCGCTGTGGTGAGTTTCATAAACATGCTCCTTTCGCATAGTGACGGCGCAGGCAGCCATGCAGGCGGCCAATGGAATTGCATGGCAACTCCTGTGCCGTCCAGCAGCGCACCATGTGTGAGCGTTGTCGTCGGTTGGTGGTCAATGTTGGCGCTGTGTGCTGTGCGAGCACCTGAGCCAAAGAATCGTCCGCTACACATGAGCGCGAACATCAGAATCAAGGAACTTTGTGCGCCGGTGTGGTGGACGTGCGGGTCGATCGGGGTATCCGCTCCGCGGAATGTATTATGAATTATTCTTGCGGAGAGTAGCCGGGATACCGCTCGATTAGCGCCGCCCCATCGTCCTGCACGACACCGCAGGATCCGACGCGCCGCGCAAAGTCGCGGCGTATCGACTACGAGTACGTGAGTCGGAGAACGGCACAACATTTTGTGCATCGTGGAGCCGAAGACCGGGAACCATCTCACCCACGTGACGGAGAACCGGGCGCGGCCATCCTTCGCGCTCGCCGCCGAGCGCATCGCCTGTACCTACCCGCGGGCGGGTCGGATTCACCTGGTGCTGGACAACCTCAATACTCACACCCCTGCATCGCTCATCAATGCCTTCGGGGCCGAGCGGGGCCATACGCTCGCCTCGCGTTTCGAGTTTCACCACACGCCGAAGCACGCGAGTTGGCTGAATGCCGCGGAGATCGAAGCCAGCCTCGTGTCCAGGAGTGCCTTGGCCGCAACCGCATCCCAACGCTCGCGGAGCTTCTGGCTAGCATCGTGCAATGGAACGCAGCTGCGGACCGACCTCGCCGCAAGAACAGCTGGAAGGTCACCGTCCGCGACGCTGGGCGAATCTTGGGATCCGACTGGTTCAACAGAATCGTGTCATGGCAAACATTGCAGTTGTCCATTCAGGTTGATGATCCCCTGGAATAGCGCCAAGCGGGCGTGTCTAACCGCTCCACCTGCCGGGCAATCGCATTCTATCCATGGCCTGTTGCCATCAAAGTCCAGCTCGCAATGAGGACACTCCCAGCTAAAGTTCCCGTTATGCACCCAATATAGATCTCCATCGATGTGGGCTATGCACTCGTCTAGGGCAAGGGCCGTAAACTGGTAGTTTCCGGCAATTGTTTTGCAACTTGCAAGCAGTTCTCTGGCTGGATTAATCGCAATGTTTCGACATGACCAGTCAAAGTCGCCTTGTGCCTGCGCCGAGTATGCAAGAAAAAACACCCATAATCCCAGTGAGAGTGTCGCTGTATGCCTGAAGTGCTTGTTCATCTGAACCTCCCCTCTCAAATCGGTCGCTATCGCTTCTGTTTTGAATTTATATAATGGCACCAATAGATGACCGCAAGCCGTCTCCGTGCCAACCCATCGAAGGATCGGCAATCTGCTCTATAGAGGAAGCAGGAGTGGCGCGATTCGTGGAACTGGAAATTCGGGCGACACTGTAGAGAGCGCACGGCGTGTTGCGATCCCGTCACGGGTAGGGAAGTGGACTTCCAGGTCGGCCGCGATCTTGCGGTCGCGGTAGGGACGGCCCTTCGCTCCGTCGGGTTCGGGCCGCCCCCCGCACAGATCCCAGCGAGCAGAGCTACCGCACTGGGCTCCTGCCTCGGGTACGGACGTCAAAGCGCTCGTCAGGCCAGGGATGCAGCACACGGGCGGGAGGGAGCCACCGCTGCGCTAGGGCCGCCATCCGCGCCCAGTTATTACCGCGCCCTCTCATTGATGCGGCAGCGCATCGCGTCGAGCATGCTGTTTGATGGTGAGGGGTTGTGCCCAACGAGGCTGGCCATCAAGGACAGTGCTCGCTCCGCGTGCGCAACCTGGGAGGACGACTCCGGAGCGCCGCGGCGCACGACGCATTATCAAGATTCTCATCGCAGCCCTCTCTGAGCACGGTTGCGCCGGCACAGAGGAGCCCTTTCCGCACGGGTGCCACGTTGCAGGGTCATGGGGCCACCACGTTGCAGGGTCATGGGGCCAGGGGGAGACGACTTGATCGGTCTCGACGATGCCCGAGACCGCGAAGCGTGTCGAGGTCCTCGGAGCCGGGCGCGAAGCGACCGGCGACGTCTCTCTTTTTTGCAGGGTCATGGGGCCACCGAGGCCCCCTGTAGGCTCCCGTGCAGGGTCCGCGACGCTCACGAGCAGGAAGGTCCACCCCGCCCCCGGCGGCGCCCGCGGTCACGTCGACGAGGGTGGGCCAGGCGCGCCGAGTGGAGCGAGGGGTCAGAGGCGCGGCCCCGGGCGTGACCTCGTCGCCGGGGCCGCAGCGGTCATCGCCGCTTGCTGCGTGGGTGGGTTGGCGGCTTGCTGCGCGCGGGCAGTGGCGGAGCCGTGTTGGTCTCGTCGAGCTTCGGCTTGAGCCGTGGCCTGTACGACTCGCCCTCGATGATGAAGTCGAACGCCGCGTTCTTGAACCGATCGACGGCGCTCTGCGCGAGTAGCACGTCGTCGAACATCGCGATCCACTCGGCTGTATCGCGGTTGCTCGTGACGATCATCGATGCATTGCCCGTACGTTCGAGGAAGAGCTGGTACACGTCGCGGCTCTCTTCCTTGTTCATCGCCTCGAGCGCGAAGTCGTCCAGGATGAGCAGGTCGACGGTCGTGAGCGCGACCATCTCGGCGTCGCGTGAGTTGTCGAGCCTGCTCTGGCGCAGCCTGCGCAGCATCGCGTCCGCGCGCAAGAAGCGCACGCTGTAGCCGTGCTGGCACGCGAGGTGTCCGAACGCGTTCGCGCGGAAGGTCTTACCCACGCCGACCGAGCCGAGAATGACGATGTGCTTGTGCTCCTCGAGAAAGCGCAGGCTCGTGAACCCACCGAGCAGACGCTTGTCGAAGCTGACCTTCGCGGTCTTGTCCCAGAGCTCCAGACGCATGCTGGGATTGAGCCCGGCGTCGCGCACGCGGCTCTCCGTCGCGCTCGCCTCGCGGCGCGCGATCTCGTCGGTCAGCAGCATGAGCAACATCTCCTCGTGTCCCATCGACTGCTTCTCGGCGAGCAGGAGGCGCTCGCGTAGCGTCGCGGCGATGCGGCCGAGACGCAAACACTTGAGCGCCGTGACGAGCGCAGGGTCGACGTCACTGGAGCTCATCACGCCTCCTCCTTCGCCGCGGCAGCCGCCGGCGTGCGTGTCGCGAAGTGCTCGGTGCTGCGCGCGAACCGCGGCGTGGGGAGCGCAACGACCTTGCGCTCATCGGTCGACGGTGATGCGGGCGTCTTCGCCGTCTCGAGCATGCGCGCAACGCGCTGGACGTCGACGACATCGAACGCGAGCGCGCTCTGGCAAATCGCCTCGACACGCCCGCTTCCGAACTTGTTGCACAGCCGCAGCAGCGCGTAGACGAGCCGCATGCGCGTCCAGGGGAGCGGCACGTCGAGCAGCCGCTCGGCGTAGATGCCGACGTGCGCACCGCACTTCTTCGCGCTCGCGACGAGCGAGGCCACGTCACGCACCGCCGCGACGTCCTTGCCCGCGGGGTAGTCGCTCGGGTCGGTTGCGCGTTTGCCCGGCGCGACGCGCGCGTGCACCTTCACGAGCTCCGTGCCGGCGTAGATCCTCACCGACACGCTGTCGGCGCGAACGCGCACCGTGCTGCCGACGTAGCGCGTAGGCACGCTATAGAGCGACCGGAGCACCTGCACGTGATGATCGGGGTGCACCTTCGCGTCAGTCCAGTGCGGCACGTCGAACGGCTCTGCCGGCGCCGGCTTCATCGCGCTCTTCTCGCGCGCTTCGAACACCTCGCGCGGCACCTCGCGTGTCGTGCCGTGGACGCGCGCGCCGGCGACGTCGCGACACCATCGCTCGGCGGACGTGCGCGCCTCGTCGAGGCTCGTGAACGACTCGCCGTCGAACCAGCTCTCCCGCACGTAGGCGACTTGGTTCTCTACCCGCGCCTTGTCTTTGGGCGACCTGACGCGCGCGGCATCGACGAACAGCCCGCGCGTCTGCGCGTAGTCGAGGAAGGCGGGTACGAGCACCGGGGCGAGCTCGTCGGCGCGCAGCACGATGGCCTTCATGTTGTCCGGGAGGATCACTCGTGCCATCGCGTCAAAGAACTTCCACGCTGCATCCAGGCCCGCGCACACCGCCGCTGTGGTCTGCTCGAACGACGGCCACACGAACTGGTAGCGGCTGTACGCGAGCGTCACCACCAGCACCCACAGGTTGCGAACCCGCTGCGTCGTCGGGTCGAACAGCCTGCCCATCAGGCCGAAGTCGACCTGCGCGACCTCGCCGGGCTCGGTGTCCGCGACGCGAACCGTCGGCGTCTTTTTGCGCCACGCGAGCTCCTCCTTGGCGAAGCGTCGGAGCGTGTAGTAGCTCGCGCTGACGCCGTGGTCGCGCTTGAGCAGCGTGTGGATCTTCCGCAGCTTCAGCGGCCGAGTTTGGGTGAGCCAGGCCTCAATGCTCGCGCGATGCGCGCCGATCTGCTGCCACTCCTCACTCGCGTCGGGCACCGGGCGCGCCTGTACACGCTGGGCGATGGCGTGGATCTCCTCGTCCGTCGGCTCGCGGCCGCGCGGCAGTGGCAGCGTCGCTGCGGCCTCGAAGTACCTGCCGACCGTCTTGCGGTCGAACCCCGTCTCGCGCGCCACGTGACGCGCGCTCTGACCCGCCGCACGACGGCGGAGCATCTCCTTGATGTCAACCATGATCAGCTCTCGGTAGGGCATCGGCCTCCTTCCGACGGCGACCCGCGCCGTCGTCGCAAGGAGCCCGTTTCAGATCCCGACCGCGGCGTCCCGAGCTGGCCCCATGAGGCTGCAAAAAACCTCGGAAGCTGGCCCCATGACCCTGCAAAAAACTGGGTCACGCCCCCGCGCGGGTGGCCCCATCCTCCTGCAATTGGGGTGGCCCCATGACCCTGCAAAAAACGCCGTCAGGTGGCCCCATGAGGCTGCAAACTGGCAGGATCTCAGGCGACCGTCGCCCTTGATCATCCGCCTTGAGAACCCTGCGGCGTTGTAGAGCGACAGTAACTTTGGCTCTCCCGCACTCTTGCTGAATTGCTCCTCGCGGCGTAAGGCGGCGACAGCAAAAAAGTGAGACGATGTGGGTGCGGCGGGGTGCCAGCGGGATCCGGGCGAGACTGGCATCAGGGGGTCACGCATCGGGTTCGGCGCGTCGCCGGTGACAAGGCAGAAGCCGCAGCATCGGCGCCCTACCCTCGTTGAGGCGTGTAGCTGACGCTCACCAGATGCGACTGCGTGGCCGCGGTGGCAGACGCACGTCTGCGACACATCGTCACCCTTGCCGTGGCGCCTTACCAGGATGACGCCAGTGGCTTCAGCTTCAGTGCAATCACTTATGGGGCGTTGCAGAAATGGGGCTAGGACAAGCAAACGGCTTCCGAAAAGTCAAGCCCTCGCTGCTGCTCGCGTCTCGTACAGCCATGCTGTAGCTGACAGAACATTCTTTTATGCGATCCACCACCTCCGGGAAAAGCGACGCTATATCAACCATTTATCCACGCATCAGAGGCGCCGCCTTCACTCCACAGCCACAGCCTGCGGGGAAGACCTTCGCCCAGGCAGCGTCCGTCACCGTGGTGACCATGCCTCGGGTGACGATCTTCGACGTCAGCTTGCCGTCATCAAGGGTCGCCAGGATCGCGGGGAAGCCGAAGGCGAAGCGCGCCGAGCCGACCGCGATTCGCAGACGGTCGAGCGACTCGAAGGTGTTGAACGTGAACATCACCGCCCGCGCTGCGCTGGCGGCCAGCGCGGGCAGGACCGCGTCCACCTGGTGCGCGAGCACCGTCACGAGCACGAGGTCCCACGCCGCGCTCGTGTCGAGGGCGGCGCTCACCTGGACCTCGGCGCGATCGCCCGCGGCGCTCACGATGGCATGGTCCCGCTGCAGCTGCTCGAGCCGCTTTCCACGAGCGATCACCGTTACCTTGTTCCCCGCTCGCGCGAGCTGGACGGCGAACGTGCTGCCGATACCGCCAGGTCCCACGATGGCGATCTTCATGCGGCGCACGATAACATCCGTCGATCGGCCCGGCAACGCGCGCTCGCAACGCACGGCTACGCAAGCTCGAGCTGATTTCGTGAGAATCTCGGGCGCGTCCGACTAGCCAATCAGCCCGGGCTCCGGCGCCGCTCCGAGCCTCACGTCTCCCCACCGGATCACCGCTGCGCTCGCTGTCGAGACGCTCCCGATCGAATAGAGCAAAACCGTGTCTCCACGCTTCAAGCGTCCCTCGCTGGCGGCGAGGTAGAGGTTGGCTGTCGTGAGCGCAGGACCGATGTTGCCGTAGCGCGGATAGGCGTTGACGGTGCGCGACGGCGCGATCCCGAGGACCTCCGTGGCAAAGGAGGTGAACCACGCCGTCGGGGTGTTGAACACGAAGAAATCGATATTGCTGAGCGAGAGACCGGCCTCCTTGGCGGCGCCTTCGCAGCACCGGCGCAGGTAAACCTCGGAAGTTTCGCGAAGCACCTCCCCGGCGCGCGCGTCGCACCCCATCCGGATCCGGGCCGCCGCGCCGACGGTCGAGAGCTCGTAGAAGAAGATGCCGCACGTCTCCGCCGTGTGGATCGTCTTCATGCCAAGCAGCCCCTCGCCGGACGGCACGTGCGTTATCAGGAACGCGCCCGCGCCGTCTCCGGCGGGCCACGAGAGGACGCTGGCCTCGTCAATCGTCCGTGAGTACGAGCACGATACTACGACGAGCGCGGTCGCGTACCGCCGAGTCTGTACGAGCGCGCACGCGCTCTCGAGCGCAACCAGCGCGCCGGAGCACGTCGTCTCGAGGTTCCATGCCGCGCCGCGCACTCCCAGCTCGCGAGCCAAGAATGCTGCGTTTCCGACGCCGATCTGATCGGGAAGAAACGAGCTCACGATCATGAGGTCGACGTCGGTCGGAGCCACGCCCGCGGCACCCAGCGTATCCCGTGCCGCGCGCGCCTCGAGCGAGAGGACGCTCTCTCCCGCGGCCAAGGCTCGGCGCTCCACGGTGCCGCGGAACGGGTCGTCTCGATATTGCGAAAGCGCTCTGTCGAACGCGTTCGCCGGTTCTGTGTCGGCGGCCGCGCTCCAGGGCGTCCGCAGCGTCTTGCGCTCGACCGCCTCGACAATTCGGGGGTATCTCGTGCGGACGTAGTCATTCGTCCTGACGTGGTGCGGGTAGCTCACGGCCAGTGACTTGATGCCCACGGGTGACGTCATGACCCCTGTCCCCCCTTGCGGCCCATGCCCTGATTCATCAAGCTGTCGTTTCGTCCGTAGGACGGCGCCTCCTCGCGAGGATCGACGATCACGTCGACCACGAACGGACCGCCGGCCGCAACCGCGACGTCGAGCGCCGCGTCGAGCTCGGTCTCGCGCTCGACGCGCACCCCATCGGCGCCCATCCCGCGGGCGATCATCACGAAGTCGGCGCGCGGGATCGCGGTCTCGAATGATGGCCAACCGAGCGCACGCGCGCCTTGCTCGACCATACCATAGCGCGCGTCGTTGAGCACCACCCAGACCGCGGGGACGCCGTATCGCACGGCCGTGCAGATCTCATTCTGCATCAGCATCGCGCCATCGCCGACAAGGGCGACCGCCTTCGCGCGAGTCGCCAGCGCGGCCCCGACGACGCCCGCGGCAGCGTGTCCCATCGAGCCGAAACCCGAGCTCATTCGATACCTCCGGGCCCGCGCAAACTCGAGACAGTGAGTCGCGAGCACGAAGGCATTGCCGCTCTCGGCGATCACGATCGCGTCCGTGGCGAGGACGATCTTGCGCTGGATCGCGTCCATCAGGTAGCGGGGCCGGACCATCCCTGTCGCGCGCGGAGGGAGGAGCGGCGGCGCGCGGCGCGGAGGCGGCGGCGAGGCGCGAGGAGCGAGGGGAGGCCAGCGCTCGATCAGCGTCCTGACGAAGGCATCGATCTCTGCCTGCACCGCGATCGTCGGGGTGCACGGGTAGGCCGCGCCGAACACTCGAAGGTCGAGATCCACGTGGACGAAGGCACGGGTCGGGCTGAAGGACGGCGACCAGAAAGAGGTGGCTTCCCCGATGCGCGACCCGAGGACGAGCACGTACTCCGGTCTCTCCGAGCCCAGGAACTGCTGGACGTACGAATGCCCCCCGAGCCCCGTGACGCCGAGGAACTGGGGATGGTCCTCCGGGAAGATGCCTTTGGCACGAGGCGAGCACATGACGGGCGCGCCCGTGAGCTCGGCCAGAGCACGGACAGCGCGCCAGGCGCGGCGGGCCCCGAATCCGATCCAGATCACGAGCTTGCTGCCTGCCAGAAGTCGACCACAGAAGGTCGCAACATCGGTGTCGCAGAATGACCCCATCGGAGCCAGGAATGGGCACAGCGGGCGTTCGATGGGCGCCGACTGAACGTCCATGGGAAGGCTGATGTGCGCGACGAAGCCGGAGGGACACCGCGTCCCGGCCGCGAGACGCACTCCGATCTGGGCGAGATCCGACGAGCGTTCGACGCTCGCCGCATAATCGAAGAACGGTCTCGTGCCGAGTCGATCGACATCCCACATCGCGCTACCGCCCGTCTCCTGGATTGCCCATCGCCCGCGCTGCGCGGGCGACGTCGCTCCCGATACGAGGATGACCTGCGCACCTTCCCAGCGGGCCGCGAGGGCGCCCGTCATGGCGTTGGTCAAGCCAGGTCCTGAGGTGCTGAATACTATTGATGGCCTGTCGATCGCGAGGGATGCCTCCGTCGCCATGAACGCTGCTCCAGCCTCGTGGCGGCATTGCAGCACCTCGATCGAGCTCTTCGCGAGCGCTCGGTAGAAGCAGGCAATATTTCCCCCGATCACTCCGAATGCCTGCTTCACCCCCAGGTCCTCGTCGAGGAGCGCGACCAGGCCCTCCGCCGCGGTCATCATGGGCTAATCATGGTTCGATTCCCTGGCGTCCGCAAGGGCTCCTAGCGCGGCTAGCGCTTGGCGGACGATCCCTTGCAAGGCAAGGCCTAGGACCACACAATTGCAATCGTCAACATGAGCCCGAAGAGGCACGAGGGAGGGTGAGTCGATGCCGAAGGTTGGAACTTCCGAGATTTACCGCATTGTGCGCAACGCGTTTGCGAAAGGTGATATCGACACGCTGAACGAGTACATCCATCCGGATGTCGTCTGGCACTTCCCGGGGAAGGGTCCGCTCGCCGGAGACATACAGGGTCGCGACGCCGCGTTGGCGTTCATGAGCGAGGTCCTGGAGAAGATGGGAGAAGCCTTCCGGGTCGAGCCGATCGCCGTCGCCGCGAGCGGTAATTACGGTTTCTCCTGGCAGCGCGTCACGGCTGGCCGTGACAAGGCGAAGCTGGATATGATTGAAGCCGTGGTATTCAAGGTCAGGGATGGAAAGATCGTGGAGGTGTGGCATCGTCCGGAGCAGGACAAGATCGAAGCCTTCCTCTCGTAGAATCGAGCTGACTCGACATCCAAGCATCGCGCCCAGGCAGCTTCGAGGGGCACCCGCATCTGGGTTCGTCTCCATCCCGTGGACATCTTGCCCGACGTAGTCGCCCTCGGCGTGCGGTATACGACGTCTACTCCTGTAGAGCGTCAGTAAAAATGGCTCTCCCGCACTCTTGCTGAAGGAGGGAAGCGAGGTCTTCCTTGGAACGTGACGGACCGGCTGCCGTCGCCGACGGTTGGCGTCCCCGGTCTCCGGGGACCGTATCTTGAGCCTCGCGGGTTGGCTGCAGGCGGGCCGTAGGCCCCCAAATGCCGCCTTACGCCGCGAGGAGCAATCGTTGGCGCAGGAGCCCCACGCTGGCGCGGCCGTACATCTGGCGCTTAAGCATCTTCAGCTTCGTCACCTGTCCCTCGGTCTGCCCGTTGCTCCACGTCTCGGCAAGCGCGGCCTTAACGGCACGCTCGTCGCGGCAGAGTCTCGAGGCGAAGTCGCGAAACTCGGCCAGCGAGCTCGCCTTGGCTTGCTCCAGCCATGGCAGAAGCGCAGCAGCGTTGCGGGCGCGGACAAGCCGGGTGAATTCCTGGGCAAGACGCTGGCCTGCGGCGATCGTGGGGCAATCATCGAGCAGGTGATCGATGTAGCGACGTTGGTCGGGGTTCAGCTCGGGCTTCACCGGATCGGAGTTCGCCGCGGCGGCGGTCGACAGCAGCCACCAACGCAATTCGCGGGGCGATGGCGCGCGCATCCCTGTCGATGTTACGGCGCACGGCGGCGCGCGATGTGCCGGCTCGTGCGGATCGTCACCCCGTCTCCACGAGGCGACGTGGCGCTGGACGGTCCGCAGAGTGCCTCGGAAATCTTGCTCAACGAGTTCACGAAAGAGCACCGCCGCATCACGGCAGCCATCGTTCCATCTCGTTCGCAGATAATTGTCGTGATCGGTCCGGGTTCCGATCTTGGTGCGACGTTTCGCGCGCTCTGGACATATGTCGGCGCGGAGATACTTGCGCACCGTGGGTCGCGAGAGCCTGGTCCGCTGGCTCATCGCATAAACCGAGAGGCCCTGGGCATGCAGCGCGTGCACCTGCGCGTAGATCTGCTGCCGCTTCGTCGGTGTGGTCGAGGCGCGTAGCGGCACGGCCGCCGCGGCGACGGCACCGTCTTGCTCGGTCGCTTCGTGGACCACGCCCGCCATCGTGTCGGAGTGCGCTGCGGGTGTCGGCGGAGCTGCGGAGGCCGACGTCGAAGCGCAGGCGCGCGCAGCGGCTTTGTCGAGGGCGCCACGATATCGCTGAAGCACCCGCTCGAGCAGATCACCGACGTTCTTGAGAAGGTGCCGCCGGTCCCCCACCTGCACGGCGTTGGGCGCCCCCTCGCGGATGCCCTGCGCATACGTCTCGGCGCGGTCCCGTGTAACAACGGCAACGTCGGGGTGCTCCCTGAGCCAGTGCGCGAGCGTATCGGCTGTGCGGTCGGGAAGCAGGTCAACGGGAGCGCGCCGCTCGAGATCGACGAGGATGGTGCCGTAGCGGTGCCCGCGCCGGATCACCCAATCATCAACCCCCACGACACGCGGGGGCGGCGCAGGCACGGGCGCCGCCTGGCGCACACGCCGAAGGATGGTATCGGCGCTCCCGACTAGGCCGAGCCCTGGTAACAGCCGTCCCGCGGCCTCGCCACCGAGCGCGACGCCCATGCGCGTCAGCAACTCGTGGACCCGCGTCGTTGTGCGTGCGCGTGGCGGGGCGAGCGTGGGCAACCGCTCGGAGAAGATGGCCCGGGAGCAGTCGGTCTGCTCGCACCGGAAGCGCCGGACAAGCACGTGCAAGCGCACCGGTACCCCCTGGCAGGGAAGGTCGGCCAGGGTGCGCCGGTAGCGGCTCTGGCCACGGTGCGCCGCACGTCCGCAGGTCGGGCAGAGAGCTTCGGAACCCGTGGCGCGCAACTCCACGACCAGTGCTCCCGCCTGACTGTGCACACGCTCGAGCATCAGGTCTGCGGCAGGAAGACAAAACGGGAACTCGGACACTTCAACAACTCAGGGGTCCGCTCGACCATCGCCGATATGCTCGGTCGCCTGCGACGTCGGTGAACCAGCAAGCGCGCAAGGTGCGCCTCTCCCGCGGCCCACGCAACTCCAAGCGAGCTCAACAGAGCACCTTCAGCAAGAGTGCGGGAGAGCCAAAGTTACTGTCGCTTGACACTCGCGTAGCGTGTCGAGCGCGAGGTGTCGCGTTCATGCCCGCCACCCTTCGACGTGACGAGCTCTAGCCAGCACGCTCGAGCGCGACGGTTCGCAGCGCGCGCCAGATCGCTTCCTCCTCCTTGGGGATGCCGTCGGCACTCTCTCTGTCGGGATTGGAGCTGCACGACGTCGCCCGTGCGCGGCCGTTCCATGCGCGGGCGGCTCGTCGGAGCGCGCTGTGGGGCAGGCCGCGGTTACCGCGCGCTGACGGCCGAACGCCTGGGGCTGCGCACGATGCCGCACGTGTAGCAGCGTTGCCCGCCAGCGCGGTCTGACGACCGCGCGTCTGGAGCCGCCGACGGCGCGAGGGTAGCCGCTCCCAGACCGGCGGGACTTCGTCAGAATCCAGCGGTGCCAGAGGATCGACGACACGTGGGGAGATCATCGGTGAAATCCGCGGCGAGCTCGTCCTCGCCGTAGCCCGAAGCGACGTGCTGGCTCGCGCCCAGCGTATAATAGGTGTCCTCGTCCCAGCAGGCGCCGCCGCCCTCGAGATAGACGACGACGCGCTTGCTCTTGCTGGTCAGGTTGACGCCGATGCCGGTCGTATCGCCGTTGGCGCAGAAGGCGTTGCTGAACGGGACCCAGGTCCAGTTCTCGGCGGGCGCCTCGATGGGTGTGTCGAGCGGCGTCTCGCCGCTCGAGCAGGCGGCGAGGCTTGGGGCGAGGAGGAGGGCGGTGAGGGGGAACAAGACAGTCCGGGGTGAGTTCGTGGTCGCTACGTAGCCGAACGCACCGCGGGCGGTGCCTTTGGGCAGGATTCCGCAGCAAAAGTAAAAGAGCACCAGATCCCTCGGGACGGGGCGATCCGGGGCAGGAGGCACTGAGGGGGAAATGGGCTTTCCGAGGCACTCGATCAATCGAGCGGAAGGGGGTGGACACCCTCTGGAGGCACTGGGGGGTGCCATGGCCAACTTCGGCACAAGTCGACACGAGCCTCGCGCGCCAGATGAAGAACCAACGGAGATCGGGGCACGACGTGTCTGGCACGGGCTTTGCCTGGGGCGAACGTATGCCACACCAATCATCGATGCGAAGATCATTGGCTGCTGTCACCGTCGCGCTGCTGACGGCCGCACTGCTTGCGGCGTGCGGCTCTGTCACCGTTGCGGATACCCCGAGCTCCACGTCGACCGCCGGCGCCAGCGGGAGCTCCGTTGCGGATACCCCGAGCTCCACGTCGACCGCCGGCGCCAGCGGGAGCTCCGTTGCGGATACCCCGAGCTCCACGTCGACCGCCGGCGCCAGCGGGAGCTCCGGCTCGGAGGCAGCTGGCGAGGCGTGCGGGATGAATGGGCCTTGCGAGCCGGGGTCGCATTGCCTGTTCCGCGACCATGCGTGCGGGACGAGCCCGCCCGACGAACACTGCCCGACGGAGGGCTACTGTGCTGTGCCCGGTTCATGCAGCGGCCTGGGCGGTCCACCTGTCTGCGGCTGCGACGGCAAGGTCTACGACAACGCGTGTCTCGCGGACTCCGCCGGCGTGGGCACTTCGAGCCTCGGAAACTGTGGGCCCGCGCCCCAAGGGCGCTTCGCGTGCGGCGAACTGTTCTGCGAGAAGGCGGCTCAAATATGTATCGTGAACCATCCCGACGGCTGCGGGTTCCCCCAGCACGAGTGTCGCGACCTGCCCCAGGGCTGCGACAGTGCCAGCTGCAATGGGTGCGTCGACGAGTCGAATGAGTGCCTCGATGTCCTCCAGTGCAGCGCGGACGCCAACGGCGACATCACCGTCACGTGCGTCACCTTCTGACCTCGACGACGAGCTATCCGGCAGCAGCTCCGTCGATACAGGAAATCTTCCTGCGCGCATGGGCCACACGGCCTGGACGCGGAAGAAGATCGGGCGCTGCCGTCAGCGGTCGACGACCTCATCCAAGTAGAAGCGGTTCCACGCCATCTTGCCGTCGCGCGCGGTGGAGATCACCACGCCACGGAAGGTGCTCGGCTCACCGTCGGTTGTCGTACCGATCTCCCACTCTGACCAGGTCTGACCGGACTCCGCGTCGAAGCAAGATTGATGGGCTTCTGAGGGATGACGAGGCCACGATCTAGCTGCCGACGACCCCGGGGGGAAGACGACCATCACGCCCATGCCGACGAGGCAGGCGCAGAAGGGACGGGCGAGAGGCATGGCGAAACCGTCGCGCAGAGGAGACGAGCGAAGCGAGGCGGCGCCGTTGTTGATGGTCCCCCCGATCCGCAGATTTCTGCCCCTCACCTCGTGACGCCTGGGGCGAGCGCGGGCGGCCGGGAAGTTCGCCAGCGCGAGGCGCGGCGGTAGAGATCGAGCCCAAGCGGTGCGCTGGAAAGAAGAAGGCCCTGGGTAGCGACCAGGGCCTTCCGGGGATCGGCGACAGACCGATGTTCGGCCTGTCTCGCACGACCCAGCCGCCGAGGGCAACTTCCCGGCGCCCTGGTCCGGGGACTCGTGCAAGACAGCTTCCGGCTCGCCCGCTGCGGGCTCTGCGCCGTGATCTTCTTCGTCTGCGGCCGGTGTGATCGAGGGCAGCTCTACTGCGGCAGCGGCTGCCGCGACACGGCTCGCCAGCGGGCGCAGCGCGCGGCTCGGCTGCGGCACCAGAGCTCCCACGAGGGGCGCCTCGATCACCGTGATCGCCAGCGTGTCTACCGCGCCCGACGGGGCCGGCGCGTGATGGATATCGGTTCCGACAACTTGCCCGCATCCGCCAGCGTATGCCCGCGGATCGGCGCGCCGACGTCGAAGGACGACGTGGCCGTCGCCGGCCCGCAGGAGTCGAGGGATGGACGAGTTGGTGATGACGATCTCCGCGACGCCGCAGGAGACGCGGGTGCTGCTGACGCAGGGGCCCGACGAGGTGATGAAGGCCCGGCTGCGGTCAGTGGCCACGCCGGCGCATCGGTTCGCCGGGCCGATGCTGTGCGAGTCAATGGCGCTCTGGCACGACCAGAGGGTCCGTGCTGTCGTTTCTGCGGAGTCCGAGGACATCTTGTTCGCGCTGGGTTTGTGCGACGGCCTCGGCGTCGCGCGCGCGACGCTGCACTACGTCGTCGAGCCTCTGTTCATGGACGCCCCGCCCCGCCGCGGGCAACGCCTGCCGGGACTCGGTAACTTCCGCGGCGAGCATCGCCTTCGCAGGAGCCTCGGTCGATGACGATCGACGAGGCCAAGGAGGCGGAGATCCGCCGCCTGCACTTCGCCGAGCACTGGAAGATCGGCACCATCGCGACGCAGCTCGGCCTGCACCACGACGCCGTCGAGCGCGTGCTCGGCCTCGGCAAGGGGGCGCGCTCGCGGCCCGTCGTTCGCGACGCGGATGCCGCGGTGAGCGAGGTGCCTTTGCCGCTGCGCGGCTACGAGGCCTTCGTCATCGAGACGCTGACACAGTATCCTCGGCTCCGCGCCACGCGCCTGTACGACATGCTGGTGGAGCGCGGCTACGAGGGCAGTGTGCGCACGGTGCGACGGCATGTTCGGCTCGTGCGCCCGGCGCCGAAGAGCGAGGCCTTCCTCCGCGTCGAGCCGCTCATCGCCGAGCAGGCCCAGGTCGACTGGGCTTACGTCGGCAAGCTGCGCGTCGCGGGCGGCACGCGCCAACTCTGGGCCTTCGTCATGGTCCTGTCGTACTCGCGCGCGATCTGGGGTGAGCTCGTGCTCGACCTGTCCGCAAGCTCGCTTCGCCGCTCGCTCGTGCGCGCGTGCTGCTACTTCGGCGGCGCGACGAGACAATGGCTCTTCGACAATCCCAAGACCGTTGTCCTCGAGCGCCACGGCGACGCCGTGCGCTTCCACCCGGACCTGCTCGCGCTCGCCGGTCAGCTCTGCGTCGCGCCGCGGCTCTGCGCCGTGCGCAAACCGCAGCAAAAGGGCAAGGTCGAGCGAGCGATTCGCTTCCTGCGCGACCGCTTCTTCGCCGCGCGCACGATTCGTGACCTCGAGCGTGGCAACGCCGAGCTGCTCGTCTTCCTCGACGAGATCGCCAACGTGCGCCCGCACCCGCGATGGCCTGAGCGGCGCGTCGACCAGGTGCTCGCGGAGGAGAGGACGCGGCTGCTCGCGCTGCCCGATCCGCTGCCGGAGACGGACCTCGTCGAGCCCGTGCCCGTCGACAAAACCGCCTTCGTGCACTTCGACGGAAACCGCTACTCGGCGCCGTCGATCCACCACGGCAAGACGCTGATGCTCGTCGCCAATGACACGACCGTGCGGCTCTCGGACGGCGGCACGGAGGTCGCGCGGCACGTGCGCTGCTGGGGACGACACCAGAGCATCGAGGCGCCCGAGCACCGTGCCGAGCTGCTCGACCACAAGCGCGCCGCGCGCGAGGCCAAGGGGCGCGATCGGCTCGGCGCCGCGATCCCCGGCTTCGAGATCCTGCAAGAGCGCTGGGTGGAGGCCGGTCGCAACGTCGGCTTCATGACGGCCAAGGCCCTGCGCCTTCTCGACCTGTACGGCGTCGAGATCCTCGGCGCTGCGGCGCGCGAGGCCATCGCCCGCGGCACCCACGATCCCGGTGCCCTCGCCGTGCTCTGCGAGGAGCGCCGCCGCGCCGCCAACGGCCCTGTCCCCGTCGACATCGCTCTCGGAGCCCACGTCCCCGATCGCGACGTGATCCCCCACGACCTGGAGTCCTACGATGCCCAACGATGACGTCGCTGAGCTGGTTCGCTCCCTCGGCGTACGCGTGTCGCGCGAGGCGCTGCTCGCGCTCATCGCGCATGCCACCACGGCGCGCCTGTCGCCGGTGCAGACGTTCGAGGAGCTCGCCGCCATCGCCCACCGCGAGCGCGCCGAGCGCAATCTCGCCGCGCGCGCCAAGGCGGCGACCATCGGCACCTTCAAGCCCCTCGATCGCTTCGACTGGAACCACCCGCGCACGATCCAGCGTGAGCTCGTCGAGGAGCTCATGACGCTCGACTTCATCGCCAAGGGGCACAACATCCTGCTCCGGGGTCCGAGCGGCGTCGGCAAGACGATGCTCGCCCAGAACCTCGGCATGCTCGCGCTCCAGCGCGGCTATACCGTGCGCTTCACGACGCTGTCGGCCGCCCTCGCCGATCTGCTCAAGCAGGAGTCGCTGCCGGCCCTCGAACGACGGCTGCGGAAATACACGGCCCCGTCGCTGCTCATTCTGGACGAGATCGGCTATCTGCCGTGCAGCCGTCAGTCTGCCGACCTGCTCTACAACATCATCAGCCGCAGGCACGAGAGCCGCTCGCTCGTGCTGACGACGAATCTGCCGTTCAAGCAGTGGAGCACGGTCTTTCCGGGCGCAGCGTGCGTCTCGGCGCTGATCGACCGCTTCGTCCAGCACTGCCACATCCTCGACATCGACGCCGACTCGTGGCGGCAGAAGGAGTCGCTGGCCATGAGCGAGGCGCGACCCAAGCCGGGGCCGGAGGCCCCCGAGCCGCCCGCGGCAGCGAAGAAGCGCTGACCCGGCCGACGCCAGGTCAGATTTCCGCGGCGCCCGGGGTCAGATTTCCGCGGGCGCCGCGGTCATTTTTCTGCGGACGCGCGCGGCACGTTTCCGCGGATCTGCGTGGTTAGATTCCTGCGGATCTCCGAGGCCATCTACACCGTCGGCAGTGTCGGAGCGAGGCGCTCGGGACGTGGCGGTTGGGGCGCTGCTGACGATGGTGCAAGGCGAGGTCGAGCGCGAGCGGGTGTCGACTGCGCTGGGCGCTGTGCTGCCGTGGGCTGATGTTGGATTCGTGTCGGAGGGGATCTCGGTCCGGCACCTTGATCGGCTGCTGGATGGGCTCCTTCTGGCGACGTCGCCTCGCGTCGAATGGGCGAAGCTTTTGCGGCGGACTTACGCCGTAGATGTTCTCGCGTGCCCGCGATGCAGCGGACGGATGCGCCTCATGGCCGCGATCACGGATAAGGCGACGGCGAGGAAGATCTTGAGCCACCTCGGTCTGTTCGCCGAGCCGCTGGAGTGCCGCGCGCGGTACCCGGCGGACCCCGCGTGACGAAACCGACAGGGAGGGACGCTGCTCGACGACGTGGCCGGGGGGAAGTCTGCCCTGAGGTGCGTGCGCCGGCCATCACGACGCGCCGCGAACCGCGACGGCGGCCGTTTGGACGAGCTCAGTAGGGTACAGCTATACGGTAGGATGCCTTCCGCTTGGTGCTACGTCGCGGTAATCCCAGGCGTTTCAGGCGTGGAAGACCTGCCTCATCGCATAAGGCCCGTTCTGTCAATGAGCTCGTACAGCCGGACTGCACGAGTCAGGAACGGCTCCGAGAATCGTGACTTTGCGGAACGCGTTTGCTTGTCCTATCCGCTCGCTGAAAGCGAAGCGATCGACGCGGCCGTTCGGGGTGGCGCGCGGATCGAAGAGACCCTCGAAGGCGCCCGGCGGCGCGCGCGGTGCTCCTGTTCGCCAGGCTTACGAGCGCTCTCACCGAACGGCGCGCGCCTCCGCTTGGGCACAGGCCGCGCGTCTTGCACGAGCTGGTCTATTTTGTCGTCACACAGGACACGTCGTCCGTCGGAGTAGTCAACTCTATCTCTTGAGACGGATAGTACATCACGAAATTATAGCACATCTCATCCTGCGTCCGCTCCCCGAATTCCACGGCACGGTTGCCCGGGTTGTCCCACGCGCAACGCGTCCTCACGGTGTCGCCGCCTCGAAGGATGGTATCGTTATCGTACCAGATCTGGTTGTCGAAGTTCCACGGATCGGCGAGCCCTAGGTTGCTCGGCTCGCTGCCGTCCGTGGGCACCGTGTTGCTCGACAGGTGCTTGCCGAGGATGTGCATGTGCGGCATAACACTGATTACCGAAATCGCCCCCATATCCCGCGGGAACTGGTAATCGCAGCTCACGTCGAGCGAGCCGTGAGGCGGGATGTTGATGTCTTCTGTGCCGAACGCGAAGATGCCGGCGTCGTTGGGGCGGAGCTCCGTCGTCGTGCAGACGTCGAAGCCGGTGCTGTCTTGCTGCCCGTCGAGGCCCTTGATGTTGCTGTAGTGCACCTGGATTGTGAAGTGTGCCGTGCCTTCCAGCGGGAAGCCCGCCTCTAGCGGCAGCTCCGTGGCCTCGCCGCCGGGCGCCCAGACGGCCAAAAGAGCCCCCATGATGTCGCCCCCATTGCACGGCGTGGGCGTCGAGGGAGACGCCTCATCCGCCTTGAAGAGCAGGATATGATGTACAATGGTGCTGTTGTCGATGCGGGGCACGACCCCGACGAGGTGTCGTTTCTGGCCGATCTCTACATCGACCCCATAACACATATACTGGTCCTGGACGTCCTTCGGCATGACGTAAGGCGCGGACGGCGCTAGCAGGACATCCGGTGTGCAGCTCAGGGTCGGAGGGTCGATGGTTCCGCCGCCGCCCGGGTCGACGCACGTGTCTTTACCGGCCGGCATGCCGGCGGCGATCCATTGATCGAAGATCGCGAGCTCCGCGGCGGTCAGGCGCTCGGTTGGGGGCGGAGGCATGGGGCGCGCGGCGTCGCGGGCGCGTGCGGCGACGAGCTCGTAGACCTTCTTGTTGGGATCGCTCACCGCGGGCGCGACCAGATCGCTCCGGTCGACCAGCGGGAACGGCGCGCCGAACTTCGGGGACGCCCCGTGACAGGTCTGGCACTTCGTGGAGAGGATCTTGTGGACGTCGCACGGCAGCGCTTCCGCGTTGCCGTTCTCCGGACCGGAGCCGGATGAGCCGCTGCTGCCCTTCTCGGCGTCGCTGCACGCGACGACCACGAGAGCGGATAGGAAGGACAGCGCCGAGAACAAATAACGACTACGATTCATGCGAGCTCCTCGGGCAAAAGTGCGACCTGAATCGGCGTTCGAGGGTATCGAGCGCTGATCTGCAGCTTTTCGGAAGGGCGGTCGAAGACCGAGATTCCGAAGAACGCCGTCGAATTGGGTGGAAGAAGCACGCGCGCCGCGAGCTCCCGAGAACAGCGGGAGACTTGGCGCGTGAGAGCACCGGCGACCCAGGTCTACGGACGGGCCGGCGACCTGGCGTCGGTGCTACTTCGGTGAGTGCCCGCCCGCTCTGAGACTGTTCAACGGTGCGCTCACGCGGAAGGTATCGAGGCGCTCGTGCGCCAGGAGGCGCGGTGCCGTCTGGTCAAAGCTCGGCTGCGGACTAGGGTCGCGCGCGGGGATCCATCTACGGGGCGCGCCCGAGCCAGTAGGGTACAGCTATACGGTAGGATGCCTTCCGCTTGGTGCTACGTCGCGGTGATCCCAGGCGTTTCAGGCGTGGAAGGCCTGCCTGATCGCATAAGGCCCGTTCTGTCAATGAGCTCGTGCAGTCGGACTGCACGAGTCAGGAACGGCTCCGAGAATCTTGGCTTTGCGGAACGCGTTTGCTTTTCCTATCCGCCCCGAGCTCCGTCTGCTTGGCGCATCCGCGCCAACCCACGACGTCGATACCCTTCGACATGGGCCGACGGCCTTGGAACGCGCGTTCCACGTCAAGGCCGATCGCGCCGCGCCAAACGTGCGAGCCCCAACGGCCGGCCCGCGGGGGCCCCAGCGCAGAAGAATTCAGCGCCGCAATTCATCGAGGAAACGGGCGGCCACCGCGGCCGGCGAGCCCTTCTTCTCGTCCACGGCCGCGTTCATCTGGCGCATCTTCTGCGCGTCGATCGTCCCCGACAGCCCGCGCAGCGCCTCCAGCACCTCCGGGCGGGTGCGCGCGAGCCGATCGCTCACCAGCACGAGCGCGTCGTACGGCGGGATGGCCCGGCGATCGTCCTCCAGCAGCACCAGATCGTCGGCGATGATCCGCCCGTCGGTCGAGAAGGCGGTGATCACGTCCACCTGCTCCGCCCGCAGCGCCTCGTAGAGCAGCGACGGATCCATGCTCCGCGCCTCGCGGAACGCGAGGCCGTACACGCGCTCGATGGCGCGCCACTCCGGCCGCTGGAAGATCTCGTAGTCGCCCCCCACCCGCAGCGATCGCGCGCGCGCCCCGAGATCGCTGATGCGCCGGATCCCCAGCCGCTCGGCCTCGGCCCGCCGCATGGCGAGCGCGTAGGTGTTCTCGAACCCGAGCGCGGCGGCCACGTGGACGTTGTACCGATCGAGCAGCTCCCTCTCCACCGTGGCCAGTACCGACGCGCGGTCCGCGCTCTCCGTGCTCCGTCTCAGGACGTTCGCCCAGAGGGTGCCCGAGTAGTCGACGTAGACGTCGATCTCGCCGTTCTTCAGCGCGTCGAACACCACCGTCGATCCGAGCGATCCCAGCGTCCGCGCCGGCACGCCGGCGACGCGCTCGATCCTCCCGGCGACGATGCCGGCGAGGATGTACTGCTCGGTGAAGGTCTTGGCGCCGACGGTGATGGACACCTGATCGCGCGCGAGGAGGGCGCGCACGACCGGGGTGGCCGCGAAGACCGCGAGCCCGGCGAAGCCGCCGAGACACAGCAGCACGAGGCGCCGGCTGTGGCGCGTGACGCCGGCGAGCAGGCCACGCACCAGGCCGTCCAGCACCAGCGCGAGCCCGGCCGAGGCCACACAGCCGATCAGCACGGCCGTGGTGTTGCGCGTCTGCAGCCCGCTGAAGATGTAGTCACCAAGGCTCGGCGCCCCGACCGGCGTGGAGAGCGTGGCGGTGCCCACCGTCAGCACCGCCGCCGTGCGCACGCCGGCCACGATCACCGGGAGCGCCAGCGGCAGCTCGACGCGGCGGAGCTGCTCGCGGGGCGTCATCCCCACGCCGCGCGCGGCCTCGATCACCGCCGGATCGAGGCCCGAGAGGCCGGCCGCCGTGTTCCTGAGGACCGGCAAGAGGCTGTAGAGGAAGAGGCCGATCAGCGCCGGCAGGTAACCGATGCTGCGCGCGCCCAGGGCCGCGAGCACGGGCACCATGAAGGCCAGGAGCGCCAGGCTCGGGATGGTCTGGACGACGCTCGCCACGCCCAGCACCGGCCCCTCCAGGCGGCGCGATCGCGTGACCAGCACGCCCAGCGGGACGCTCACGGCCACGCCCAGCGCCAGGGCGACCAGCGTGAGCCCAAGGTGGGCGGCGAGGTAGCGCGGGAGGAGGGCGAGCTGCTCCTTCACGAAGCGTCGCCTCCCGCGATCGTTCGCGCGGGCGCGCCCGCGATCAGCGACTCGACGGCGCGCGCCTGCTCGAGCGGGCCGCGCACCAGATCGGCCACGTAGTCGTCGGCCGGCGCGCGCACCAGCTCGCGGCCGGGCGCGAGCTGCAGGAGGCGCCCGCCGCGCATGACGCCCACGCGATCGCCGAGGAGCAGCGCCTCGACGACGTCGTGCGTGACGAAGATCGCCGAGAACCCCACGCTCCGGCGCACCCGCGCGAACGATCGCTGGAGGCGCTCGCGCGTGATCGGATCGAGCGCGCCGAACGGCTCGTCGAGCAGGATCACGCCCGGCTCGGCCGCCAGCGCCCGCGCCACGGCCACGCGCTGCGCCTGGCCGCCGGAGAGCGCGTCGGGCCGCCGATCGCGGACCTCGGCTGGATCCAGCTCGACCAGCTCCAGCAGCGTGTCCACCCGACCACGGATGCGCCTCGCGTCCCAGCCGAGGAGCGCCGGCGTGATGCCCACGTTCTCGGCGACCGTCAGGTGCGGGAAGAGCCCGAGCCGCTGGAACACGTAGCCGATGCGGCGCCGGAGCGCGTGCGGCGGCACGGTGGTCACGTCCTCGCCCTCGACGCGGATGCGACCCGAGCTCGGCTCGATGAGCCGGTTCGTCATCTTCAGCGTCGTGGTCTTCCCCGACCCCGACCCGCCCAGCAGGACCACCAGCTCGCCCGGCTCGACGCGCAGGGAGACGCTGTCGACAGCGGCGATCCCATCGTAGCGCTTGGTCACCTGATCGAGCTCGATCATCGCCGCCGAGAGCGTGGCTCCTCGCGTACGACCCGGAAGCTCGAAAAGACATAGGGATAGTCCCGGCGATACCAGTTGCGGAAGCTCGGCCGGAGGAACCCCTCGTCGGTCGCCCACGAGGCGCCGAAGACGACGTCGTGCTCCCCGTCGAAGAAATCCGCCGAGTACCCGGGGTACGTGCGGGCGTACGCGACGAAGCCGGGCAAGGGCGCGAAGGGCGTGGACGTCCACTCCCAGCCATTGCCCACCAGCTCCTCGACGCCGAACGCGCTGGCGCCGTCCGGGTGGCTGCCCGTCGGCACCGGCGACCATCCGCGAAAGCCGAATTGGCCATGACGCGGCTCGCCCGGCGCGTGCCCCCACGGACGCGCGCGCACACCGCCGCTCGGCTCGCCGAACGCGGCGCGGCGCAGCTCGGCCTCGGTCGCCAGGCGCCCACCGCGCCAGACTGCATAGGCGCGCGCCTGCTCGCCCGAGACCTGCGCCGGCCAGCCCGACGCGACCTCGAAGGAGACCGGCCCGAAGATCGTCTTCACCGCCAGCCCGCCTCCGCGGCGCACGAACGTACGGGGCGTGAGCGCGGCCCGCGCGCCGTCTTCCATCGCCTCGAGGAAGGCCAGGTAATCGCCGTTCCGCACCGGCAACGAGTCGATGGTGAAGCCCGGGACATCGATCTCCGCGCGCCCGAACTCGTTGTCCCAGCCGAACGGGATCGCCTCGAAGTCCGCGCCGATCACCACGCGGCCCGCCGGGACGTGCCGGGGCTCGGCCGCGCGCCCCCCGCCGCCCACGAACGCCGGCGCGCCGTCGGGGCGCCGCGCGGCGCCGTGCTCCTGGAGCATGTACATCAGGGTCTCGTGGTGCATCCGCTCGTGCTCGATCACGAGCTGGAGGATCCGCCCCCGCGCGCCGAGCACGTCCTCGGCGCGCGCCAGCACGTCGGGGATGCGCGCCAGCACGGCGCGGCGGACCTCGTCGCGGTACGCGATCACCTCGGCGATCGCCGGCCACGCGTCCCTCGACGCGATGCGGGCGCCGTCCTCGTCGGCCGGATCGATCCCGCGCTCGAACAGCACGTCGAAATCGCTCCGCATGGGCCCGAGCCCGAGGACGCCTCGGCCGATCTGGTTCCACGCGAAGGCCGGGAGGTGCCCCAGGTAGAACGAGAAGGGGTGTCGCAGCGCGATGGGCCGACGCCCCATCGACGCCTCCGGGACGAGCGCGAACAGATCGTCGCTGCGGCGCCACGCGGCGGCGAGGAGCGCCTCGAACGAGGCCTCCGTCACGCGTCGCTCCGCCGGAGCAGGGCCAGCGCGAAGAGCTGGTTGGGATCGGTGTGCCACGAAGACACCACGAGCCCTCCGGCCCGGGCCGAGGCCTGGAGCGAGTCGCGCGTGAACTTGCAGCTCACCTCGGTGCGGATCTCGGCGCCGCGCTCGAGATCGAGCCGCAGATCGAGCGCCGGGATCTGCACGCGCATCCGCCGCGAGGCCACGAGGCGCATCTCGATCCACGCCCGCGCCGCGTCGTAGAAGGCGCGGTGCGCGAACGCGTCGGGCGCGAAATTCGCCCCGAAGCGCCGGTTGATCACGCGGAGCGCGTTGCGGTTGAAGGCCGCCGTCACGCCCTCCGGATCGTCGTACGCGGCCTCCAGCCGGGCCGTGTCCTTGACCAGATCGGCGCCGACGAGGAGCGCGTCCGACGGCTCCATGACGCGCGCGACCTCGCGGAAGAAGGCGCGCCGCTCGTCGGGGTAGAGGTTGCCGATGGTGCCCGCGAGGAAGACCACGAGGCGCCCCCCGCCCCGGCCGAGCCGCGGCAGGTCGGTGGTGAAATCACCGATCACGCCGCGGAACGTGTACTCCGGGTAGTCGGTGCGGAGGCGGCTGATCGACGTCTCCAGGAAGAGCCCGTTCACGTCCAGCATCGTGCACGTCTCGCCGCCGCCCACCCACCGCCAGGCGTCGAGCAGGATGCGGATCTTGCGGCCCGCGCCGCTGCCCAGCTCGACGAGGCGCCGCGGCCGGACGGCGCGCAGGATGTCTCCGGCGCGCTGCTCGAGGATGCCGATCTCCGTGCGCGTCGGGTAGTAGACCCCGAGGTGGGTGATCTGCTCGAACAGCTCGCTCCCGAGATCGTCGTAGAAGTAGACGGGCGGGATCTCGGGCGGGGATCGTGTGAGGCTCTCGCGCAACCGAGCGCGCTCATCGGGTGAAGGGTACGCGTCCTCCGCGAATGTGGAGCTCAACAGGACCTCCTTGAGGGAGCGCTGGGCAACGCGTCCATTGGGAGGAGAGCGGCGGACGTCAAGCATGGATCCCCGGCGTGCCGCCGTGGACGATGCTCGGTGAAACCCGGTCAGCGCGGGCGTACTCAAGGGGTGTGCAGAAAACGGGGGCCGGGCAGGTAGAGCCAGCAGGGTACAGCGATACGGTAGGATGCCTTCCGCTTGGTGCTACGTCGCGGTAATCCCAGGCGTTTCAGGCGTGGAAAACCTGCCTGATCGCGTAAGGCCCGAGCCTCCCTAACTGCTCCACCGCCGCGCGCAGGGTCGCCCCCTCCTGCTCGATCCGTGCGGCCACCTCGGGCTTGTTCACCTTCCGCGCGATCGCCGCGACCAGCATCCCTGGCGAGAAGCCGACGCCCGGATCGATCCAGGCCACCGCCCGGCCCGCGGGCACATGCCGCTCCGCCCAGCGCAAGAGCGACGACTTCCCCACCTTCGCCCCACCCAGGATCTGCGCCGGCAGGTTCTTGGCGATCGCGTCGAGGATCTCCCCTGCTCCGCCGTGCTCGCAACTGGACGCCCATCGGCCCGGTGCCCCTCAACCCCCATACGCACGAGGCCAAAGCACTCATGAGGGTGTGTTCAAATCAACGGCCAACTATCTTGGCACCCACCGGAGCCCGAGGCAGTGCTGGCCGTGTCGGCCGTCTGCGCGTGACATGTCACGTGACATGTCACGTGACATGTCACGATATCGAACGCTGGAGATGGCCCCCACCGCGGAAGTCGCGGCTTTTTCGGACCTGGCCCCTTGGCTCGATCGCTGCATCAGGGTCCTCGCAGCCGCCCGCGGCGCTCCAGTCCATTCATCTCGCAGGTCGGCGCCCGCCGGGAGCGTGCGGTGGTGTTCCGCCACAGGCCGTCTGGGACCAGCACCCAGAAGAGTCTACCCTCGCCCGCGGCGAACCCCCGAACGATGCCAGGAGTACACGTCCATGTCCACGTTGAAAGTCAGCCTGTTGGCCCTCGCTGCTGCGATCCTCGGTGCCACCTTGATGCTCGGCCTCAGCAGAGCCGGATATGCGTCCGCTGAGAGAACGCCTGCGGCGCAGGGCTCTAGGCGCGACGCGCCGGGATCACGAGCTCACACGTCGCCGCCGCAGGGCGGCAACCCCTACAAGACGGCCGCCGCGCCCCTATCGCCGCCGGCGTCCGCCCCGGGGCCCGAGCGCGCTTCGCCGAGGTCGCCGGCGCGAACGGCTCCGGCGCTGGACGACGAGGAGGCGGGCGCGCTCGCGAATGCGCAATTCGAGGCCAAGCTCCGCGCGTTCGAAGCGGCGCCCGAGGAGCATGACTGGGCGCCGCGCGCGGCGGGCGCGCTGCGCTCGGAGCTGGGCACGCTGTCAGAGAGAGAGGGTTTCAAGGTCGAGTCGCTCGCTTGCAAATCGAAGACGTGCGTCGCGAACGTCCAATGGGACAGCGCGGAGGACGCCATACGAAACAACCAGCGCATCGCCGAAGCGAAGTACTCGGTCAACTGCAATATCCAGGTCATGGGCAAGCTCGGCTCTGGCGAGAACAAGGGCTCTCCGATGTCGATCGTGTTCTCCGATTGTCTGTAGCTATCAACCCGAATCGTCAAAGCCTAATCCGTTGAGAAATCCCCCGGCTCTGCCGGGGAGGCAGCCGAAGATTGATTTTCCGGGATCCTGAAGGCGGCCCCCCTCGTGAGCGGCTCAAGCATCACGAAAGGGGCTCCAGATGGATGACCACCAGAGTCTCAACCATACGAAGTGGGAGCGCAAGCACCACGTCGTGTTCATCCCAAAGTGCCGGCGCAAGGTGCTCTACGGAGAGTTGCGCCGCCACCTCGGTTCGGTTTTCCGAACGCTTACGGAGCAGACGGAGAGCCGGGTCGATGAGGGGCACCTCTGCTCCGAAAGCCCCCGGCTTTGCCGGGGGATCCTTACTAACAGAAAGGTCAACACCGATGCGCGTGAAGATGTTTGGCACAAGCAGCATTGTCCTCGTCGCCCTCGCCACCATCTCGAGCAATACCGCGGCTTTCCAGGCTGATCGGTACTCAGGATTCGAGTGCGAGGGGTATGTCTGGCCGCCAGAACAATATACATGGTACGGCCAAACGTACACCTGCCCCGTTTTAAACTGGTTTCCTGACGGACTCGCAGATGTCAGCAGGGTGTTCGTCAATCTGACGATGGCATATCCGGCGTCATGGTATGATTGCTCTCCGCCGTCTGCGAAGGCTTGTGTTATCTACGCTGCCCGCAACAGCAACACCTATGGATCGGCGTGCAGCTTAGAGGCCACCTCATTGACCAGGCAAGACGCCGGTGCAAACGCCATCCAGATTTTGAGCACCCACCTCACGGCATGGCACTCGAATTACCCCTTGGGTGCCGGCTATCTGTTTATCACTGTGGGTGGAGCTGACGGGGATATCTGCACCGCCACTCCGGCCGTGCTGCGCGGTTACACTGTCGAATCCGACTGACGACGACACCTTCCGGGCCTCGGCTTCAATGGCCTTGGCGGATTCAATGGCCGTGGCTATCCTTGCTGTAATCGTCCACCGCCCAGACTGCCTGATGCGCCGCGACATGCTTCAACGCGACCTACCTCAATATGTTCGCTTGCTTGCATGGTTGCAGAGGTCGGCCTAAAGCTCGCCCATCGTGGCACGTGACTGGCGCGACGGTCGCATCGACGGACTGGAGCGGGAGAACGCTGCTCTCCGTGCCCGCGTCGAGCGCGCTGACGAGCTCGACGCGGGAGAACGCCGCCCTCCGTGTCCGCATCCAGCAGTTGGAGACACGGCTTCGGGAACTGGAGGCGCTGCTCGCCAGATACTCGGGTAACACCAACAGATCCAACGAGTTCACTCGGCCGTGGATTATTGTCTACACCACGCTGGCAAGATCGGCATCGAGCTCCAGGCGAAGTACCGGATGTGGGAGGAGCTCGCCCGAGCGTTCGAGGCCGGCATGCCATCGTGGCAACGGCAGCGTGGGGTCTCGGATCCACAGCAGACGGGCCGCGTGCAGAAGCATCTCCCGCAGCTGCGCCAGCAAATCTGGCCGCACATCCCGCTCTCGAAGCTGGCGGGTGGATGTGCGTGCGGCGCCGTTCGTTACACGTGTTCTGCGGCGCCCGTCTGGACTCTCAACTGCCACTGCCGCGATTGCCAGAGGGCAAGCCTAGTTCTGGCTCCCAGCATCAAGGCCGGGCTCGACCTGGACTGGAGCGACCCGAAACAGAAGGCGGCAGCGATTCAGCGCCTGGAGCGGCAGGTCTCGTCGCTGCAGCAGTGGGTCGACCGCCACATGGACGACGTCGTCGAGCAGCCGCTTCGCATCTATCTGGAGGCGGTCACACAGGTCCGAGACCAGGACCTGGAAACAGCCGCGTCAGCGCGGAGTCCGCCGCGCGCGCCGGCGGCGGGTCGCGGCGGCCAGCGCAAGGAGCGCGGCGCCCGCGATCGACGCGCTGGCGCGCCCGCTCTGCCCGGGCGTCGCGCAGCCGCAGCCGCCGTCCGAGCCCGCGTCCCCGGAGTCGCCCGGGGGCGCCGCGCCCGCGCCCCCCTCGCCCGCGCTGCCCGCCTCGCCGCCCGTGCCCGAGGACAAGCCCTCGCCGCCCGTGCCCGAGGACAAGCCCTCGCCGCCCGTGCCCGAGGACACGCCCTCGCCGCCGCCCCCGCCGCCCCCGCCGGGCTCTCCCTCGAAGCGGACGGTCGCGAAGTTGCCGTAGCTCTCGCTCAGCGGCGGCTCGCCCTGGCAGGAGACGAACTCGTAGCCCCATGTCGGGCGGAGCGAGAACGCGCCCCCCTTCCCCTCGATCGGCCCCGAGGGCGGCGCGCAGAAGCCGCTCACCACGTAGTCCTGCTGGGTGTCCTCGTCGACGAACGATCCGCCGACGAGCACCGACAGGTTGCGCACGGGCTGCGTGCCGTCGCGGTACGCCACGACGAGCGTCCACCCGGCGGCGTTCAGCGCGTTGTTCGTCTCGTTTTGCGTGCCCGGCACGCCGCGCACCTCGTACGCCCCGGCGCCGTGGGCCTGCACGAACGCTGTCACGTTCGCCGACCGCAGGTAGTAGTTCACGGAGAACCCGCTCGCGCTCGTCCCGGCGAGCGTCACCGAGGTCGCCTCGTCCGGCGACGCGGCCATCGACGCGCCGCCCGTGCTCAGCGTCACGGGGGTGCCCAGGAACGCGGTGACATCGTCGCCGTAGTTGTAGCTGCCGCCCCAGATGAGCTCCGCGTAGAGAACGTCGAGCTCGTCCGGCAGGGCCAGCTCCGCCGCCGACCCGTTCTGCCTCCAGTCCGCCGTGGTCCCCGCGGGTCACGGGTTCGCGGCGTTCGGCGGCGTGTCGTCGACGCCGCCGTCGAGCGAGAGGAACGTCCCGATCGAGTCCTCCGCGCCAGGCCCGTTCGCACTGTGTTGCTTGCTGAGCCCCAGCGTGTTCCCGGTGGCGACGATGCCGCCCGGCGCCGTCGTCGTGAAGCGGAGCTGGGTCGCCGAGGCGGGCTGGGCGTGCCCGAGGCCCAGGGCGGCGAGCCCGGCGAGGGCCGCCGTGCGGGGGCGCAGGCGACGCATCGTTGCCTTCGTCCTTAGCAGCCGCGCGGCCCACCGATTCCATCGCGCTCGATTCGTCATGGCTCCTGCCGCCCTGGATCGGGCCCACCGCGCAGAGGCCACGCCCTCCGCGCTCCGGGTGTGCTGGCGGCCCCGCGTCCGCGCGCAGGATACCCGCGCGACGCCGGGCGCTCCAGGGCGTCCACGCGAAGGATGGGGTTCGGACCTACGAACACGCGGAGATCGCCCTCTACCACGCGCTCGGGGACCTGCCGGAGCCCGAATGGCTCACCCACAAGTTCTATCGAGGAGGCAGAATAACTAGCTCTACTGCGGGAAGTCGGCCGGGAAGCGAACCGCCAAGCCGTCAAGGGCGCCAAGAAAACCGGGGACTAGGGGGGATGCCCGGACGGCCCCCTTCCCCCATGCGCGTTATCCATCCGCGGGGGTGAGCCCGTCCGTGCGTCCTCGCGGCGTCGCGCTACTTCCTCTTCGCGTCGTCGACGTAAGGGGCGGGCACCCAGCGGTAGGACTCTCCGTCTCTCCGGACATGGCCCAGCCCGGGAAACGGGGCGTGGGTGTGCGCGACGAGGTAGCCCTTGTCGGCCGCGTCGGCGAGCGCCTTCTTGCGCGTTTCCACGGCCATCGGCGCGTTCACGTCGAAGGCCACCGCCACCGAGGGATCGTCGAACTGAACGGCCATGATGTGAACGAGGTCGCCCCACAGGAGGAGCCTCTGGCCGCCGCTCTCGAGAGCGTACAGCGTGTGGCCGGGCGTGTGGCCGTACGCCGGCTCCGCGCGGAACCCCGGAAAGAACTCGGCCGCTCCGGTGAACGGCTTCACTTGCCCGGCGTCGAGGTACGGCTGCAACGTGGCTTGCGCCGCGGCGAAGAACTGGGCTTGCATCCCCGAGGACTTCGCGGCGGCCGCCTTGTCCATCCAGTAGTCGAGATCCTTCTGGTTCAGGTGGACGGTGGCGTTCGGGAAGGCCCTCTTCCCGCCGATCACGAGCCCGCCGGAGTGATCCGGGTGAACGTGCGTGAGGAAGACGTCGGTGACGCTCTCGGCGCTCACACCCACCGCAGAGAGCGACGCGGGGAGCTTCCCGGTCGTGGGGCCCATGAGCTCTGCGCACCCGGTGTCGACGAGGATCGTCCTGCCGTTCCTGTGGATCAGAAAGGTGTTGAAGGACACGTCGATCGGCGACCTCTGGAAGGATTGCGCGAGGAGCTTGTCGACCTCACCCGGCTTGGCGTTGAGGACGAGGCCATTCGAGATATCCAGGCCGAACGTGCCGTCGGAAAGCACGGTCACGTCGATGTCGCCCACGCGCGTGTGATAGAAGCCCGCCTGACGCCTCTCGCCGCCGGACGGAATCAGCGCGCTCGCCGCCGGAGACGGCGCCGGTGCCGCCGGCGTCGCGGCGGGCTGCTCCGGAGCCGCCGGGCTCTTCGGAGCGCTGCCGCTCGGCGGGGCCGGGGCGGCGCACGCGGCGGGGAGGGTGAGAGCGCCTCCGAGCAGCAGGAGTGAGGCCGCGATGGACGCGATTCGCCGCGTGGAAATCATCCGCATGATCGTTCTTCTCTCCGGGCGCTCTTCGGTCGCTGGCGGCGCGCGAGCGCTGCTCGCCGCCCGTCGGCGGGACGGCGGCCCGTGTTCGCCGCCCGTTCGCCGTTGCACCGTACGTCCATGCAGGTAGACTTACTATGCCTGAAACATCAGAAAAATAAACCGATCGTCCAGATGGGGCGCCTGACGGGCGCTGGAGGAGCGAGGCGATGGACGCCCTCAGCCGACTCTTTCATTCGCTGCACGTCGAGAGCGCCCTGTGCACGCGCTTCGAGGCGTCGGCGCCGTGGGGACACCGCGTCGCGCACCGTGGCCCCATCAAGTTCGTGCTCATCGTCGCGGGATCGTGCTGGCTGCGAACGCGCGCGCTCCCGGAGCCGAGGCTGCTCGGCGCACACGATCTCTTCCTCGTTCTGGATGGCGAGCCCTACGTGCTGTCCGATTCGCTGGACTCCGCGACCGTGGACTGCACCGATCTCGAGGATCGCCGAGACGGCTATCTGATCCGCTACGGAGGCGGAGGCGCGCGCTCCACGCTGGTGAGCGTGGCCTTCGACGTGGATCCGACGGAGGGCGAGCCTCTCCTCGTCGCGCTCCCGCGCTTCATCCACCTGCGCATCGATCAGAACCGGAGCCACGGCCTCCAGTCGCTCATCGAGCTGTTGCGCCTCGAGGTCTGCTCGTCGGAGATCGGATCGATCCCGATCATCCGCCGCCTCGCCGAGGCGCTCTTCATCTCGGCGGTCCGGGCCTACCTCCAGACCGGCGAGGGGCCGAGGAGGGGCGTCCTCGCGGCGATCGCGGACACGCAGCTCGCGCGCCCGCTCGGCGACATGCACGAGGACCTCGCGCGCGGCTGGACGATCGACGACCTCGCGCGCAGCGCGCGGATGTCTCGCTCCGCTTTCGCGGAGAGGTTCCGGAGCACGGTGGGCCAGACGCCGCTCGAGTATCTGACGCGGATCCGGATGGACCGCGCGCGCGGGCTCCTGCGGGAGGGCGTCCCCATCGCCGAGGTTGCCCATCGCGTCGGCTACGACTCGGCCATCTCGTTCACGCGCGCTTTCCGGCGCGTGACCGGCGGCACCCCGGGGGCGTACCAGCGCGGACCCGAAAGCGGAGCGAGGCCGGAAGACGCGCACGAGAAGGAGTCGAGGCGGCCATCCTCATGACGGTGGCGCCTCGCCGGTTCCCGGCGCCCCGTCGCCGGACGACAAGCCCGCCATGAATCGACGGCACCGTTCTTCGATGTCCTGGATGCTCAGGCGCCCGTCCTCGAGCAGCCTCGAGGCGTGCCGCATTCGCCACCCCATCACGTGCGCGAGCGGCATGTCGCCCGCCCCGGGCGGGGGGCGCCGGGACGGCTCCGCGCTTCCTGGCGGGGGCTCGTCGACGGGACCTCGCCAGGTCGTCGGCCATCTCGACCTAGGGCGCCAGGAGGAGCGACGTCGACGGAGGGCGTCGAACCGCAGGTTGTCACAGCGCTGGGCCTGGCCGCGCCGGTTTCTACTCCGCCAGCACCGGCGCCATCCACGGCACATCGGCCGGCGGATCCTGATACAGCTTCCGAGCCCATTCCTGGTCGGTGAGTCGGGTGAAGCCCTCTGCCAGGTGCTCGTGGTAGGCGAACACCGCGCCCGCGTACGCGCGCGGACCCTGACAGGTATCGACCGTCATGACCATCATGCGTGGATTGCCGGTGCCCACGTGCAACACCGACGGAGATCGCGGGACCGGCAGGTCGCCTCCGATGTCCGTGTGCACATCGGCGATGGTCGGGTCGCTCTTCAAACCGTCGACGGGATCGAAGAACAGATCTTTGTACCAGCCCGTTTGCCAGGGGTCACCGCTGCCACCGCCCTCGATGTGAATTGCCTGCTTGATGAAGGTCAGATGCTCCTCCGAGTGCGGCATGCCCGTCCGCTGCGCTTCCGCCATTTCACTCAAGGTGGTCGCGATGCGTGACAGGGTGCCGAAGTAGGCGCTCACCTGCTCCGCCAACGTGTCGTTCCCGTTCAAGCTGAAGTCGAGGGTATCGACCAAGGCCTGGCCCTGGCCGGCGAATTTGGCGATCCTTTGAAACAGCTCGGGGTAGGGCTCGACGTACGCATCCGGAAAGTCGCAGCCATTGCTGCCGGTATACGACTGCTTGGCATACAAGATCGTGTCGTGCCTGAGCTGCGCCCACGATCCGAGCTGAGTGTTCAGCAAACGGCGCCCCCACGCCTCGCTGCGCGCCACGCTGGGTAGACCTTCCGCGGCTGGCCCCAGGGTCGTGGCGTTCGCCGAGAGCGTCTGCAGCGCCCCGAGCCAGGACGTGTACAGGCTGCCTTCCCAGTACGATGGAGGGTGGGCGTCGGCGATGACGCGAACGGCCGCCAGATCGCCGGCGTAGCTCCATTCTTCGAGCTCACTCGCGAGCAGGCTCACCGCGTGGTCGTTCTTCAGGGCGGCGAACGCGGCGTCGAGCGGGTTCGGGACCACGCGCGTCGCGGTGCGGTCGTACACCACGTTGGAGAACACGTGACTATCGATCACGTAGCGCTGCCCGAAGAACGCAAAGCTCGCATTGAGCGGGAACGTGGAATCGCCGCCATCCTTTCGCATGATGTGGCTCGCGATGCGCTGCTCGCCGTAGCGCCCGTCGATGATCGCCTGAGCGATCGTCGTGTCATCGATGGCAGCAAGCCCGCTCGTATCGGACACCCCCAGGCCTTGCAACAGCTCGTCCAGCTCGGGCACGATCATGTAGTCGTGCTCACCAACGAACGCGGTGACGGTTCGATCGATGCCCGACCAGTCTTCCAGCGCCGCGGCATCCATCAAGTCACGCAACGCCAGCGCCGCCTCGAGCTGGCGGCGCCAGAAGACGCGCGAACCATCGGGCATGGTCTCGATCAGCCGAAAATCGATGCGTCCCATCCACATCATGGCGCGGAAATAGCGCTCGAGCGCCACCGTGTCCGTGTAGTGGCCCCGAGGCTTGAATTGCGAGAAGTCGAAGCGGCGCGGAACGCCGAAGATGGACCTTTGCTGTTCTCCGTCGGCCGCCTCGGCATGAGCCAGGAAGGACGCGACGTCGGCTTTGCTGGCTCCCGCCACGGGTTCGCTGGGCGCTCCCATCAGCAGGCTGCGCGCGACGGTCAGGTAGAAGTCCGCGTCGGCTGCTGCCTGCTCCGAGAGCCCGGAGTTTCCGGACGCCAGGCGAGCACGCATCGTGTCGAGCAAGCGGGCGACACGCGGGATCAAGACGGCCTGTTCCAGGGCCTGCAAGATGTCGTCGTACGAACGGTGCATGGCTTCGAGCACCATGTCGCCGCTCACGAAGACCGGCAAATCGTGCACGTAGATGGCAGCGTAGGCGTAGGGAAAGCTGGGATAGGCAAGTCGGCTAGAAACCACGAAGCCGTTCGCGGCCAGGACCTCGAGCTCCGCGTCATTCAGGCCCAGCTCTGATCTCTGGATCAGATCGAGGTTCTGAACGTCCGTGAGACCGTAGCCCAGATCGTTCGAGAACGAGACCGCGTAGGCCTCCTGGAGGGACGCCGCGTCGTGTTGTTTGGCGGTGGCCACCTGGGCTTCGACTTCGGTCGCGGCGACCGAGCTGAGCTCGAGCTGTACCTGGGTTCCGACCTCTGCGGGACGCTCGTCGCCGGGACCGGCGGGGCCCGGCCCACCCGGTTCGGTGGAACCAGAACACGCCGCGAGCAAGCCAACGCTGACCAGGGTGGAGAGAATTCGTTGGGCGTGCACGGATTTTCCTGCTCCTTTGGCGGCACAGGGTCTGGTGTGCCGGTGTGCCAAACCCGGATCGTTGTGCCGCGGCACCAGGCCGAAGGACGCTCGAATCGCGGGTTTCATCCACTCCATGTGTGCCAACGCCACAGATAAGCAACCGGCGTGCCAGCCCTCCGAGCCGACAAGCAGCTTCCGGGCTTCCTGCTGGCCACGACAGTGCCGCGGGTGTGGGTGTTGTACGGCGCCAACGGTTACACGGGAACGCTCGCCGCGGAGCTCGCCCAGGCGCGGAGCCTCGCTCCGGTCCTTGCTGGGCGTGGAGGGCTCGACGGCATGGTCCTTCCGTCGTTGGCGCGAGGGGGAGGCGCGCTCGGCGGGGTCGGGCTCGCAGGATCGGCCTTGCTCGCGCTACCGTCCTTGACACGGGTTGACGAAGCGGTCGTAATCGCGGCGTGCTGACCATCCGGCGCGAGCAAATGAGACTCCTGGCCCGGCGCCCGGACGCCGAGCTCATGCCGCGCCTGCTCGAACGCGTGCGGGTGATGTATCCGGAGCAGGTCTGGAGCACGAACGACGAGACGCTGATTGAGCGCCTGAAGGCGCAGCTCCAGCGGGCGGCGGGCCACGGGCTTCACCTCGAGGCCCACGTGACCAGCTATGTGGATCTGTGCTTCGAGCTCGGCGACTCGTTCGAGGAACAGCCGGAGTACGCGGCGCTCGTCGCCACGCTCCGCGCCCGGAATGTGACAAGCGAGGCCAAGGCGCAGGCCATCGCGGACGAGCTGGTGATCGGGTAAGCGATGCGACGGCGCCCGATCGCGGCTGCGTGGGCAAGTGGCGCTGCGGTTCGGGTGCGCGCGTGCCGTTGACCGTGGCGGCGTTGTTGCGGGCAGCCGCGCGCTGCCAGCGGCGCATCGACCGGATCGACGAGGAGCTCGTCCGTCTCGACCACACAACGGCCCCGCCCGGCAATACCGACTGGCCCACCGAGCGCCAGCACATCCGCCGTGTGCTCAACAAGGCGCGAAAGCTCCAGAACGAGCGGCGCATCCTGCTCCGGCGCCTGGCCAAGGTCGAGCAAGGTCAAATCCCGCCCCAGTACGCAGACCGGGCCCGGCTCTATCGCGGCAGGTTGCTCTTGGACTTGGCCAGAAACCACGCCCGCTCGAAGCCCATGCAAGGCCGGGCGCGCGACCTGGTCGACATTGTCCGCACCTGCGTGGTCGAGCACCGAGAGGCTCTGTTCGGCCAATGGATGATCGACAGCCTCCGCGAGCTCAACACCGCGCGACGTCCGGGCCAGGATCGACGCTTCCTCTACGCCAACGAATGGAATGGCCGTGTCTATCGCTTCCCGCAGCGGTCGTGGATGGCGGACGCGCCCGTCGACGACGACCACCCCGCCCACTCGGTCACCATGAACTTCGCCAACACCGAGGACTTCAGCCCGTCCGCCGCCCTCGAGGATCTGTTCACCTGCGACGCCCATCCCATCGCCATCGAGTGCATGAGCGCGCTGCACATCTGCTTCTTGCGCGCCTTCATGAAGACGGTCGGCACGGCGGCGCTCGACGCGGTCACCGAGGACATCGTGCAAGTCGCGCCGGGAGACGAGGGCAGCGTGAGCAAGCTGCGGGCGGCGCTGGCGGTGGACTCCGTCGACCAGCTGCGCCCCGGCGATTGGGTGTATTTCTACAATCATCCAGGCTACGTGAAGCGCCACCGCGACAGCTCCTTCGCCACCTGGCAGGGTGCCAATGCCGTCTATCTCGGCAACGTCGGCGGCGAGCCGCGCTTCAGCACGTTCGATTCGCAAGACCCGGCGTGGACCGAAGCCGAGTTCGTGGCGTTCCTGCTGCAGGAATACAACCGCGAACCGGGCGGCCCGAACAGGGGACAGCTGGCAAGCAGGTTCCCCAAGCTAGCTTCGTCCGACGACGTCCCCGGTCTGCGTTGCCCGAATCCCGAGCAGCGGGGGCGGATCAGCCCGGTCTATCGCATCAACGTTCAAGAGCTGGCGCGCTGGCGCTGAGGCGCTCGCGAAGCAAGCAGCTCTCCGACCGGCGCCAAGACGCCATTTCGTTGGGCGACGCTGGGCTTCGATGCGGATGGTCACCGGTCCGCGAAGAAGATCCACGCCATGACCAGCAGGAGCCCGAGCCGTGGAGAACAACCACGCCATTCGTCTCCTGACCCAACAATCGCCGACCCAACAAGGACCGCCTGTGGTCCTTCGCCGCGAAGACTGGCTTCAAAGCCGATCCGAGCGACATCAATCACACGTTCTGCTGCGCTCAACAGGGAGCTTGGCAGCATTCGTCAGTCATGAGCTGCCATTCAGAGTTGCGGCGCCCCCTTCGAACGCGCTGGGCAGCACAAGATCGTCATCGAAAAGACGATCGAGAGGAAGGAATAGGCAGCAGCCGTTCGAATAACATCTGGCCGTATCCGTCAACCGTCAGGAGAGCACGTCGGCGGCGGTCTTCGCCCCAAGGACGTTATCGAGCCAGCGGTCGAGCGTAGCAATGTCCGTGCATCCCTGGACGCGCGCGCTCTCGCTCTCGGTGAGCATGATCCCTGCCCGCGCAAGCAGCCGCAGAAGCGTGTCCCTCTTGCCCTTGAGCTCGCCCTCACGTAGGCCCGCGAGTTTGATGCGATCCATGAGCTCCCGCACGAACGGAAACCTCGCCTCGCCTTCGATCTGCCGTTCCATGACCAACGCCTCCAGAGCCCGCCGCATGGGCTCACGCAACCCGCTCCAGATGACCTGAAAGTAGACCATCGCGTGCTCCTGGTCGAGCCGGCCCAGCGCAACGAGCGCGGCCTTGACCACGGTGAGCCCGTTCGGCCCGTTGCCGTGCGCCACCGCCGAGAGCACGGCCAGCTCGGCGTCCTTCTCCGCCTCGGCTGGGTCGGTGATCTCGGGGACGACGGCCGGACCGAGCACCAGCGGCGCGACGTTTCCGAGGCCCAGGCCGAGGTCGATGTTCTCCGCCGCCCAGGCGGCCACGCGAGGAGAGCTCCTGCTCAGGGGTGGCGGCGCCATGGCGGAGAGTGGCAGTCGCACCCCATCAGGGCCTGCGGCACATCCACACGCTGGGGATTTCGACGTCCGATCGGCTGCTGCTCACGCTGAACGATATCAACGCGGAGAGCCGCGCAAGCGAAGAGCTCGAGCGCAGCACGGTCGTCCAGGGGCCCCTCACGCGCCTGTACCTGCTCAAGGCTCAGACGCCGGACGGCTGAGCGAACACGGCCCGACCGGGCATCTCGCCTGCGCTCCAGGCGCTGCTACGGGAGGTTTCCCCGGTTCAGCAGGACAACCACCATGGCGCCAAGGCCGCCAGCTCGAAGCGGCGCCGCGCCGGGAACCTCCGCTGCGGCGCCGCGCCCTCGACCGCGCTGCACCCCTGCCCCATCCTCTCGCCATGCTGCCGCCAGCCAGCGCACAGCCGGGCGACCTCCTCGCCCAGCGCTTCGTGATCGAGCGCCAGGCTGGCCGGGGCGGCATGGGCTTCGTCTACCGCGCCCTCGATCGCGCCCGCGGCGAGCCGGTCGCGCTCAAGCTCCTTGCGGGCGAGGGCGACCGCCAGGAAGAGCGCTTTGCCGCGGAGTGCCGCATCCTCGCCGGCCTGAGCCACGCTGGCATCGTGCGCTTCGTCGCCCAGGGGGTGACCGACGCGGGGCAGCGCTGGCTGGCCATGGAGTGGCTCGAGGGCGAGGACCTCGCCGCGCGGATCGCGCGCGCGGGCCTCGGCGTGGACGACAGCGTGGCCCTCGCCCTCGCCGCGGCCGAGGCGCTCGCCGCGGCGCACGCGCGCGGCGTGATCCACCGCGACATCAAGCCCTCGAACATCTTCCTTGTCGGCGGCGACCCGCGCCGCATCAAGCTCATCGACTTCGGCATCGCGCGCCTCAGCGGCGCGACGAGCCTGCACACCCGGACCGGCGTGGTGATGGGCACCCCGGGCTACCTGGCCCCGGAGCAGGCACGCGGCGAGCGCGCCGATGCGCGCGCCGACGTCTTCGCGCTGGGGGCCGTGCTCTTCGAGTGCCTCACCGGCCGGCCGGCCTTCGCGGGGGCGGACGTCCTCGCGGTGCTGGCGCGGCTGCTGATCGAGCCCGCGCCGCGGGTGCGCGAGCTCCGGCCCGACGTGCCGCCGGCGCTCGATGCGCTGGTCGCGCGCCTGCTCGCCAAGGACCCGGCGGCACGGCCAGCAAGCGCCGCCGAGGTCGCCGCGGCGCTGCGCGCGCTCGAGGCGCAGGGCGGCGAGCCGGCGCCGGTCCCCGGCGCGGCGCTCACCGCGGGGGAGCAGCGCGTGCTCTCGCTGGTCATGGCCGCGCCAGCGGACGCCGCCTGCGCGGCCGGCGGCGAGACGCTGCCCTCCGAGGTGCCGGCGGGCGCCGCCGGCGCGGCCGGCGAGACGCTGCCCTCCGAGGTGCCGGCGGCGCGGCGGCGGCGCCTCGAGGCCGCGATCTCCCGCCTCGGCGGCCGGGTGGACCAGCTCGCCGGCGGCGGGGTGCTGGTGAGCCTCCACAGCAAGGGGAGCGCGACCGATCAGGCCGCGCGCGCGGCCCGGTGCGCGATGGTGCTGGGGCCGCTGCTCGACGACAGCGGGGGCGCGGCGCGGATCGCGGTCGTCACCGGGCGCGCGGAGCTCACCGGGCAGACGCCGGTCGGGGATCTCATCGATCGCGCCGCCACCATGGTGGCCAGCGCGCCGCCCGCGGCGGGCGTCGCGATGATCGACGAGGTGACCCGGGCGCTGCTCGACCCCCGCTTCGAGGTGCGGCGCGGCCCGGCCGGCTTCGAGCTCCACGGCGAGCGGGAGGCGGGCGGGGGCGCGCGCATGCTGCTCGGGCGAAAGAGCCCGTGCGTCGGCCGCGACCGCGAGATCCGCGCGCTCGTGGACCTCTTCGAGGAGTGCGCCGGCGAGGGGCTCGCCCGGGCGGCGCTGGTGACCGGGCCGCCGGGCATCGGCAAGTCGCGCCTCTGCGACGAGGCGCTCCAGCGCATCCGCGCGCTCCGGCCCGACGTGGAGATCTGGACGGGCCGCGCCGACGTGGTGGGCGAGGGCGCGCCCTTCGGGGTGCTGGGCGAGGCCATCCGCTGCGCCAGCGGCGCGCTGGCCGGCGCGCCGCTCGGCGAGCGGCAGGCGCGGATCCGCGCGCGGGTCGCGCGGCGCGTGCCCGAGGCCGAGCAGCGCCGCGTCGCGGAGATGCTCGGCGAGATCGCGGGCGCGCCCTTCCCCGACGAGGAGAGCCCCGCCCTCCGCGCGGCGCGCCAGCACCCGGCGGCGATGACGGAGCATATCGGCCGCGCCTTCGAGGACTTCGTGGCCGCCGAGGTCGAGGCCCGGCCGATCCTGCTGGCGCTCGACGACCTGCACTGGGGCGACCTGCCCTCGGTGCGGCTCCTGGGTGATGCGCTGCGCCGGCTCGAGGATCGGCCGCTCTTCGTGCTGGCGCTGGGGCGCCCGGAGGTGCACGAGCGCTTCCCCGGGCTGTGGGCCGAGCGCAGCGTCCAGGAGATCCGGCTCGCCCCGCTGCCGCGCCGCGCTGCCGAGCGGCTCGCCCGGCACGCGCTCGGCGACGCCGTGGGCGCGACCAGGATTGCCGAGCTGGTCGAGCGCGCGGCCGGCAACCCGTTCTATCTGGAGGAGCTCATCCGCGCGGTCAGCGAGGGGCGGGGCGAGGCGCTGCCCGAGACCGTGCTGGCCATGGTGCACGCGCGGATCAGCGCGCTCGATCCGGCGGAGCGGCGGGTGCTGCGCGCGGCCAGCGTCTTCGGCGAGGTGTTCTGGGCCGGCGGGGCGCGGCGCCTGCTCGGCGGCGATCTCGCCCCTCAGGCCCAGGGCGGTCCCCCGCCCGGCGGCGACGACGTGACCCTGCCCGTGACGGGCGCGGCGGCCTGGGTGGACGAGGCGCCGCTCCTGCCCGGCGGCGAGCCCGCCTCGCCGGTGAGCGGAGCGCTGGCGTCGCTCGTCGCGCGGGAGGTGATCGAGCGCCGCGCCGAGAGCCGCTTTCCGGGCGAGGAGGAGCTGACGTTCCGCCACGCGCTGCTGCGTGAGGGCGCGTACGCGACCCTGACCGACGCCGATCGCGCGCTCGGGCACAAGCTCGCCGCGGCGTGGCTCACCGCGGCGGGCGAGAGCGATCCCGGCGTGCTCGCCGAGCACCTGGAGCGCGGCGGCGAGCGCGCCCAGGCGGGGGCCCGCTACCTGGAGGCGGCGGAGCTGCTCCTGCGCGGGGGCGACACCGCGGGGGCGATCGAGCGCGCGGAGCGCGGCGTGCAGTGCGGCGCCGAGGGCGAGGTCCACGGGGCGCTGCGGCTTCTGCAGTGGGAGGCGCTCTACTGGGCAGGGGAGAAGGATCGGGCCCGCGCTTTGGCGAAGCAGGTGCAGCGGCTCGCCCGACCAGGGAGCCGAAAGTGGTGCCTGGCGATGACGGCCGAGCTGCTCTGGAACGCGCTGGAGGAGTGCGGCTCGGCAGAGAGCATCGAGCTGGTCTCTGGAGATATCCTCGCGATGGATCCCGACCCCGAGGCGGCCGCAGCCTTCGCGCAAGCGCTGTATTTTGCCTGGTTGCGGCTGATGCTCATGGAGCGACGTGAGCTGGCCGAGGCCTACCGCGCGCGGCTCGATCGCCTCGACGAATCGCTCGGCCGCCGAGATCTGCTCGTGTCCGGCCACCGGCGCCTGGTGCAGGCGGAGGAGGCGCGCCTCGTTCGCGGTGACGGCTGGGCGGCGCTCCAGCTCCTGCGCCAAGCCGAGGCCGCGTTCGACGCGGCGGGGATGCGGTTGCTGGTGGAGTACGCGCGCGTGGGCATCGCCCAGGCCTACGTCGAGCTCGGCGTCCACGACCGCGCCGAGGAGATCCTGCGCGCCCTCCTGCCCGAGGGGAGCTCCCGCGCCGACGCGAGCGGACGGATGGCCCGGTGGTGGCGCGCGGTCCTTCGCAGCGCGTGCGGCCTGCTCGACGAGGCGATCACGGATATCGCCGACCTCGCCAGCGCCCTCGCGGTGCAGCAGAATCGGGACTTCGAGAGACTGACGCGCCTGTTGCACGCGAGCCTGCTCTACCGGCGCGGCGACCTCGCCGCGGCCGAGCGTGAGGCGCTCGCGGGGATCGAGGAGCTCGCGATGCCCTCGCTGGCCCGTGACTGGGCCAGATCGGTGCTCGCGCGGGTGAGGCTCGCCCAGGGTCGCGCCGCCGAGGCCGCGGCGATCGCAGAGGACCTCCTGGCGCGCCTGCAAGCGCTCGGGCTCAGGCCCCCGGAGGCGACCGAGCTCACGCTGGCGCACGCCGAGGCGCTCCACGCAGCGGGGTCGACCGACGAGGCACGCGCGGCCCTGGCGGCGGCGCGCGCGGACCTGCTCGCGCGCGCGGACCGGATCCCGGACGTGGAGATCCGGCGGTGCTTCCTCGAGAACGTCCCCGAGAACGCGCGGCTGCTGGTGCTCGCGGGGGCGTGGCTCGGCTGAGGCCTCAGGCGCCGCGCGCCGCGCAACCTCAGCGCCTCGGCGACGGTCGCCGACACCGAGCGCGGGATAAGCAAGCCTCTCCTCATCGCCTGACGTCGATCCCTTTTTCTCTCAGGCGCCGGATGATGTCCTGACCGTTCATCTCCCAGAGGTCACCAGGGTCGATCTCTTGCACCTGGCCGTCCCTCCCCTTCACAATCCACACCTCAATCTCGCGATTCTTTCTATCCCTGGCGGTGCCAATCGCGATGGACTCGACCTCAGCGAGACGAAATCCCTTCACGGTCGGCGCGAACCAGAACCCCGTGGTCTGCTCCAGCTTCTCGTCGTCGAGGACGACCCGATCCATCGCCAGCATCGGCGCGAAGAGGCCACCCGCTACCGCAGAAACCCCGAATGCGATCAAGGCAACCACCAGCGGCTGACGCCTCCACAGCAGGAGCACGCCGATCGACGCGGCAAGCACCGCGACGGCGATCGCAATGCCGGGCACATAGCTTGGGAAGCTGTAGATCATGCTGTCTTACCTGACGGACCTCGCGTTCTACCGCGAGACCCGAGCGAATGTAAGAACGCCGAGCGCGCGATCCCACGGAAGCCCCCGTGTAGGCTACGCCGGAGCGCGCAAGAGCACTTTCGCGGACGCAGCGCCGAGGACCAGGCCAGCGCCTGCGCCAGCGCCGCGAGGGTGCGGCGCGCCGCGTCGCTTCTCACGCTGTTCGCCCGCTCTCGTGACCGTGGAGGATCGCTCCACGGCACGGGTCGTGATAGATCCGAGGGGCAACGGGAACTCCAGGGGCCGGTCTGTCCGGCGTGCGTGGCGCTGGGCGCATGCTCTCTACCTCGCGCTGCTCCCCTCGGCTTTCCCGCTCCGGGAGTCACCGGTCACGATCCTTCAGCTTGCGGATGGTTGGCATGAACAAGAACCGTTCTTCTCGATGGCTGTGCAGCACAACCTCGATCGCACTCGGGATCGCGGCCCTCTCCGGCTGCTCTGGCAAGGTGGACAAGGCTGACGATGGCCCGAGCGGCTCGTCGAGCGCGGGCGGCACGACGGGAGCGGGGGGCCATGGCGCCAGCGCCGGCGCAACGGGCGCCGGCGGAGCCGGCACGGGCAGCACGGGCGCTCTGGGCTCTGGTACGGGCGGCTCCGGCGACGGTGGCAGCGGAGGCGCCGGAGGCGCTGGACCGAGCAGCTCCGGGGCTGGCGGTTCCAGCGACGGGTCGGGTGGCTCGAGCGGCAGCACCGGCAAGTTCGTCGGCAACATCACGACGAACGGCCAGGTGCGCGACGGCTTCATCCAGCACTGGAACCAGATCACGCCCGAGATCGAGGGCAAGTGGCCCTCTGTCGAGACGAGCCGCGGCGTTCGAGACTGGAGCAGGCTCGACGCGATCTACGAGTACGCGCAGGACAACGACATCCCCTTCATGCAGCACAGCTTCGTGTGGGGTGCCACGCAGGCGGCGTGGCTCACGAGGCTCCCCGCGGAGGAGCAGCGGCAGGCCGTGAGGGACTGGATGCAGGCGTTCTGCGAGCGGTACCCCGACACGAAGTACATCGTCGTCGTCAACGAGCCGCCGCCCCACACCTTGCCTCCCTTCATGAACGCCATCGGAGGCGGCGGCGAGAGCGGCTATGACTGGATCGTCAACTCCTTCAAGTGGGCTCGCGAGTTCTGCCCGGACGCGACCTTGATCCTCAACGACTACAACAACATCGAGTACGAGAGCGATCACAACCACTTCGTCGAGATCGTGAAGGCGGCGCTGGAGGCGGGCGCCCCGATCGACGGCCTCGGCGCGGAGGCCCACGACGCGTACAAGATCGACACCAGCACCGTGAAGGGCTACATCGACAGGCTCGCCGCCACGGGCCTGCCCGTGTACATCACCGAGTACGACATCGACCTCGCGGACGACGACGAGCAGCGCAGGGTGATGGAGGAGCAGTTCCCGATGTTCTACAACCACAGCGCCGTCAAGGGCATCACCCTCTGGGGCTACGTCGTCGGCTCCACCTGGAGGGACCGCACGGGCCTCCTGTACCCGGACGGCACGATGCGGCCGGCAATGACCTGGCTGATGGACTTCCTCGGTCGCGGCGAGTGATCTCCCTCGCACGACCGTGCCGCGGCGCTCCTTGGCGCCCACGACCGTGACATAGGTCTCGGGGTCAGAGACGGCATCGCCGGGATGGTCAAGCACGACGCGGAGATCATCATCAGCGCGCCTCGTGCTCGCGCCAGAAGGCGAACGCCTCGTCCAGGTACACCTCCTTCGCGCCGTGGCCGAACGGGTGCTCGGCGACGCGCACGGGCCAGCCCGCGCCGCGCAGGACGCCGGCGAGGGCGCGAGCCGAGCCGCCCACCGTGTCGTGGGCGCCGAAGCCGATGTAGAACGGCCTCGGCGCGAGCGTCGAGAGCTCGGGCGTCGCGCGACCTCCCCCGCCGGACATCGCGCCGAACCCGTCGGCCTCGATCCCGCCGCGCAGCGCGAGCGCCGCGGCGAAGTACGCGCCCGACGACGAGCCGGCGACGTACACGCGCGAGAACGGGGCGCCGGCGATCTCCTCGAGCTTCCGCCGCTTCTCCGCGAACGTCGCGACGAGCGGAGCGGCGTGCTCGTCGTACGCCCGCCCGCCCGTCGGCCAGCCCCACCAGCTCGCGTACCCCTTCGGCGCGAGGCCGACCTTGCCGCGCGGCATCAGCGCGGCGACGCCCGCGCGCCGTGCGGCGCGGGACACGACCGTCTCGAAGTTGGTCTTCTGCTGGCTCTCCTTCCCCGGCGGGACGATGCCGTGGAGATAGAGCAGCAGCGTCCGGGTCGGCGCGTCGGGCAGGACGTAGCAGGTCTCCTCGTCGAGCGCGTCGACGCCATCGATGCACCAGTCCGTTTCGACGCGCGGCGGGCGCGCTCGGGGCCACGGCGCCGGCTCGGGGGGCGCGGTCGCGGCGGTGACGGCCGGGGTCGGCGCTGCCGGCACAGGGTCGGGCTCCGCTGGACCGAGCGCGGCGCCGTCGGGCGCCGGCGCGCGCGCGCTCCTCGGAGCGTCTGCCGTGTTGCCGCACGCGCAGAGCGCGCCGAGCAACGCCGCGATCCACCGCGCCGCACCTCGCGACGGCGAGCCGCTGGCGCTGCGACCAGCGCTGGCCAGCGCGCCGCTCGCCGACCGCCGCCCCATCACCCCGCGCGCGCGTCGCTCACCGCGATCAGCGCCCCGAGCGCCGCCGCGCACACCGTCTCCGTGCGCAGCGTCAGCGCGCCGAGGCGCACCCGCTCGAACCCGAGCGCCGCGCACATGCCGAGCTCCTCCGGCGTGAACCCGCCCTCCGGCCCGACCGCGAACGCCGCCTCCATGCCCGGCGACAGCGCGGCCAGCCGCGCGCCGAGCGGCGTCTCCGCGTAGGGATCCAGGCACATCCCCAGCGCGCCGCCCTCGGTCGACGGCGCCGCCTGCGCCTCCGCGAGCGCCGCCGCGAGGCTCATCGGCGCCTCCACCCGGGGCGCGTCCCCGCGGCCGCACTGCCGCGCCGCCTCGACCGCGATCCGGCGCCAGCGCTGGCTCCTCTCCTCGGCGGGCCGCGCCACGCTCCGCGCCGAGATCGCCGGGATGATCCGCGTCGCCCCGAGCTCGGTCGCGTCGCGCACCACCGCGTCCATCTTGTCGCCCTTGCCCACGGCCTGGATCCACGTCACGCGCCGGCCTGGCCGCAGCGCGGCCGGGCGGGGCGCGTCGATGCGCGCCTCCGCCCCGCGGCGGCCGATCGACTCGAGCGTGGCCTCCGCCTCGACCCCGAGCTCCGGATCGAACACGACGAACCGATCCCCCTCGCGGAGGCGGTGCACCCGCACGACGTAGCTCGCCGCCTCGGGCGGCAGCGCGATCACGCCGGCCGCGATCGCGCCGAGCGGCACCCGCAAGAGCCCCGGGCCGCTCATCCCGGCGAGGACGCCGCGCCGCCCGGCGCGCGGAACAGGAGCGCCACCCAGCCCTCGCCGCCCGCGTCGCCCCGCCCCGCCCTGCGATCGCCGCCCGGCGACGCGGGATCCGGCCGGGTCGCGACGTGCTCGAGCGGGCGCGGCAGCGACGTGTACCGCGCGATCAGATCGTCGCGCTCGCTCTCGAGGATGCCCGACAGGATCAGCCAGCCGCCCGGATCGAGCACACGCGCGAGCTCCGGCGCCAAGGGCCGCAGCACCCGCGCCTCGATGTTCGCGACGACCCACGGGAACCGCCGCGTCACCCCCTCGACCACGCCGGCGCTCGCCTCGATGCGGCCCTCGAGGCCGTTGCGCGCCGCGTTCTCGAGCACCACCTCGATCACGTCCTCGTCGTTGTCGATCGCGACCGCCCGCTCCGCGCCGAGCACCAGCGCGACGAGCGCGAGGATGCCGCTGCCCGTGCCCACGTCGAGGAGCTCGCGGCCGCGGAGCTCCGCCGCGTGCTCGTCGAGGAGCTCCGCCACGAGCGCCGTCGTCGCGTGGAGCCCCGTGCCGAACGCCCTGCCCGGCTCGAGCAGGAGCACCCGCTCGCCCTCGCGCTCGGGCGCGCGCTCCGCCCACGGCGGCACGACCGTGATCGTGGGCGTCAGCGCGAACGGCGCGAAGTGCTCCTTCCACGCGTCGCGCCAGGCGTCGCCCACCACCTCCTCGAGCCGCGCGGCGAGCGGCGGCGACTGCTCCCCGAGCGCCGCGATGGCCTCCATCGCCTCGCCGTGATCCTCGAAGCTGGCGACGAGCGTCACCTGGCCCGAGCGCGCGCCGCGGACGAGGGTCTGCTCGTCGCGCTGCTCGACGCCGCTGGCGCCCAGCTCGAAGAGCAGGGCGCCGATCTCGTCGGCCTCCGGCTCGGGGACATCGACTGCAACGAACGGGTATCGAGGCTCCACCTGGCTTGCTCCGTGACGGGCCGCCGGCCTGGAGAGCGGCCGCGGCGCGGACGGGAGCCTAACGAAATTCCCGCAGAGAGGCGCGGCCGATCGCGCGGAACCGCTGGAAGACGCGGAGCATTTTTAACGCCCCACGTAGCGGCGCCGCGCCGGGACCGAGACGAGCACCTCGTTGCGCGACGCCGGCGGCGGGACGCGCTCGCCGTCGTGGAGCACCATCGCCGTCAAGCGCCCCCCGTAGACCGCGCCCGTGTCGATCCCGGTCGCCCACGCGTGCATCTGCGGCTCGCTCCGCGCGTTGTGGCCGAACACCACGTGCGGCGGGCCCTGGTACGTCTGGCCCCACAGCGTCTTGCCCCCGCGGCGCTCGACCGGCTCGCCGTAGCGGCCGAGGCAGCGCACGTACATCAACGTGTGCGGATCCTGTCGCTCGATCGGCAGCCCGGGGATCAACCCTGCATGGACCACACGGAGCCCGTGCTCCGGCAGATCCAGCCAGTACGGCAGCGTCTCGAGCCACGCCCAGTCCCGCTTGCGCAGCTGCTGCGCGGTCTCCTTCGAGAGCTCCCCCAGCGGCTCGCCGCGAGGATCGCTCCGCCCGGCACGCCAGCGGAGCAGCCGATCCTCGTGGTTGCCCCGCACCGAGATCGCGCCGACCTCCCGGAGCAGATCGAGCGTTCCGCACGGATCAGGGCCGCGCACGATCAGATCGCCGACCATGACGACCCGATCGCCCGATACGAGGCCCACGTGCTCGATCAGCCGCGCCAGCTCATCCCGGCAGCCGTGAACGTCACCGATGATGATCGTGCGCGGCATCGCACACCCAACGTAGCAGGGACGCCCGTTCCATGGGGGGCGCCCAGGCCCGTCCCCGCGGACGCGGCAGGACCGCGCGGCTCCGCCTGCGAGCGCGCCGCGATCGCCACGCGCCGTGATCGGAATTTTACATGTAATTCAGGAGAGTTCCGCGCCGGCCACCCGGGCGGCGCCGCGCTGGGCCCTGGTCAGGCGCATTACGGGGAGTCGATCTTGGCGCGCTTCGGGATCACGACGATCCCGCCCTCGCTGACGAACCACTTCTTGCGGTCCTCCTCGAGGTTGAAGCCGATCTCGGCGCCGGCGGGGATCTCGACGTCCTTGTCGATGATGCAGCGGCGGAGCTTGACGTGGCGCCCGATCTTGACGTCCTCGAACAGCACGCACTCCTCGATGTGGCTGAAGGAGTTCACGCGGACCCGGTTCGAGAGCACGCTCCGGTGGATCCTGCCGCCGGAGATGATGCACCCGAGCGACACCAGGCTGTCCGTGGCGATGCCGACGCGCGCGTTCGCCTCGTCGCGGAAGACGAACTTGGCGGGCGGGTCGTGGCTGATCCCGGTCCGGATCGGCCAGCGCGGGTTGTAGAAATTGAACGCCGGCTGGATGCTCACGAGATCCATCTGGGCCGCCCAGTACGCGTCGATCGTCCCGATGTCGCGCCAGTACCCCGCGCCCTCGTCCTCGCCGGGGACGAGGTTCTCGTGGAAATCGTAGACGTAGACGCGGCTGCCGCTCTGGACCATGCGCGGGATGATGTCGCGCCCGAAATCGTGCGCGCTGTCCTCGGTCGCGGCGTCGTGCTCGAGGACGTCGAGCAGCGCCTTCGTCTTGAAGATGTAGTTGCCCATCGACGCGAGGCACATGCCCGGCCTGCCTGGCATGCTCGGCGGATCCTGCACCTTCTCGTGGAAGGCGAGGATGCGCCCCGACTCGTCGCACTCGATGACGCCGAAGGCCCGAGCCTCCTCCTTCGTCACCGGGATGGCGGCGACGGTCACCTCCGCGTCGCGCGACAGGTGATCGTGCAGCATCTGGCGCACGTCCATCTTGTAGACGTGGTCGCCGCCGAAGATGCAGAGGTGCTCGGGCGACTCGTCCGTGATGACGTGCTGGGTCTGGTAGACGGCGTCCGCCGACCCCTTGAACCAGCTCTTGCCCGTGCGCTGCTGCGCAGGGACGGTCTCGATGAAGCTGTCGAGCATCGGCGAGAGGCGCCAAGCTCGGGCGATGTGCTCGTCTAGCGACGCGCTCTTGTACTGCGTGAGGATCTTGATGCGGTGCAGCCCGGAGTTGACGAAGTTCGAGAGGACGATGTCGATGATCCGGTACCGGCCGCCGAACGGCACGGCCGGCTTCGCCCGATCGTGCGTCAACGGGCCGAGCCGGCGGCCCTCGCCGCCAGCAAGGATCATCACCAAAACCTTCGAGGCTTCGAAAGCGGTGCGCAGGGTCGTCTCGCGCATGGGACGGAGAGGGTACTCGATCGATGTTGCCATCGCGAAGAGCGGAAACACGTCCTTCGCGTATTCGAGGCAACCTCGGGACCGGGAGAACGCCGCGGAGGCCCGCGCAACCCAGCCTGGCGGCGCCGGGCGGAGCCCGGGCGGGTCGCGCCGCGCGCCTTGCCGAGCCCGCCTCTCACGCCCTCCTGCCCCGCGATCGGGCGGCGCCGGCAGCGGCCCGTCGCGCTCTACCGTCCTCCGCCCGCCCTCCGCCGCGGCGCGCCGATGCGCGCCGATGCGCGCCGATGCGCGACGATGCGCGACGAGGATCGATGAAGAGAGGGGGACGTCTCCGTTTCTCTTTACGATCGACTCGCGGCCGTGTTAGCCGTTTCCGCCGTCGCGCGCGCATGCGAGAGGCGCCTGACCCGCACGCGGCGCACCGCTGTCCGAGGGCTATTCCAGCGCTGGATCTTTCCTGCTGGAGGTGCCCGTCACGCTGACCTTGGAGATGCCATGAACGCCCGATTCGGTCGAACCCTCCTCGCCGCCATCCTCCTCGTCGCGGGCACTTCAGGGTGCGGAACGGACGAGCAGCCCTACCAGGCAAAGCCCGCCTTCAGCGGCCGCAAAGCGACCCTGCCCGCGGTGCCGACGCTGCCCGCGAAGAACAAGAAGCAGGGCGACGCTTACACGGTCTGGGGCGTCACGCACGACCTCCGGAGCCGCGTCCACTTCGAGGAAGTGAACGGTAAGAAGCTCTCGATCGTCGGCTACATCGTCAAGACGAACCTGGCGGAGGCCCCCGCCTGTGCCGTGCACAAGACGGGCAAGGGTGACCCGCCGGACTGCAAGGCGCCGGTCCCGAGCTTCGCGATCGCCGACGAGAAGGGCGAGACGAAGGACATGATCGACGTCATGGGCTGGGCGTCGAACTTCGCGCAGATCTACACCATGATCGAGGCGATCGACAAAGCGCCGCGCGGCAAGGAGGGCGAGGCGAAGCTCACGGACGAGTTCTGGGGCCAGGAACTGCCGAACCCGATCCCGGCCGTCGGCGCGAAGGTCAAGGTCACCGGCACCTACGGCGTGACGTTCACGAAGTCGACCGGCGGCGCGGCGGCCAACCCGAAGTACGGCATCCTGTCCGCGGAGCAGATCGAGTACCTCGAGCCGCCGCCCGAGAAGGCCACCCTCCCCGGCATGAAGCGCAGGCCCTGACGCAGGCGGCGGCGGTGCGCCGTCGCGCCGCGCCGCTTCACGTCAGGATGGACCGGATCCCGCTGCTCGGCTCGGTCGCCGCCGACTCGAAGACGGCATCGACGAGCAGCCGCCGCGCCGACTCGTCGTCCGCTTCCCGGCGATCGACGCGCACCAGCGACGCCGGCGCCTGACGGATGATCGCGTCGAACACCTCCCGATCGAACCGGTACAGCTCCTCCCCCACGATCACGGCGTACAGATGCGACGCCGCGCTCGTCGCCCGGAGCGAGCGCAGATCGCACTCGCGCACCGTCACCCCGAGCCGGGCCCCCGCCTCGCGGCACACGGCGACGAGCTCGGCAGGACAACCGGCCACGATCACGAGCGGAGCGGGCGGAGCGTTCGGGACCACGGCCCTGCGCGGCTTCGTACCGTCCTCCATAGGCGCCTCAGCGTAGGCCACGAGTCGAGTACGCCGGCAAGGGAATTGTTTCGTCAGGCACCACCGGCGAGCCCGTTTTTCTGCGCGAGACAGCGGCGATCAACGCACCCCCGCTCCCTGCTGGATGTGCCACCCCCGGCCCTCTGCCACGCCGATGAAACGGATCCGCCCCGACCGCTCCATATCGTCGACTAGCTCCTCCGCCTCGAGCTGCGAGATGTCGATCCGGTCACAGAGCACGTCCCGGAACCGGGTCTTGCCCTGCACGTAATCCTCGTCGATCAGCGGGCCGAGCGAGCCCGCCAGGAGCTCGGCGGCCAGCTCGAGCGCCACCACGGGCGTGACCACGGTCTCGGCGGTCGTGCGGACGCTCTCGTCCGTCGTCTGGACGGCCGCGTCGCCCATCGTGACGCTCGCGTCTCCGGTGATGAGGGTGCCGTACTCGACGGTGCTCCGATCGGTCGTCATGACTCCACCTCGTCCGGGCTCGGGCGGGTCCGGGTGCCGCTCCCGCGCCAGGCTTCCTTCCTCGCTCATGGAGCGCGGGAGGCCCGAGCGGAAGCCGAGCGGAAGCCGAACGGAAGCCGAACGAAGACCGAGCGGAGGCCGACACCGCGAGGACCCCTCCGGGGACGGCGATCCTGGCGGCGATTTCAGGCGGCATCCCGCTGAAGATCAGGGAAGCTACCGCTCCTGCCAGGCCCATCGCTCGAGGGGGGAGGCCCTGGGCCACGAGATCATGATGTCGTCCCGCGAATACTCCCCATCACGCCCCAGCCGCACGGGGGCGGCGCGCACGCCGATGCCCCGCGCGCGGGGGCTGATCCCGTTCCAGCTCGTCGGTCGGGTGCTGCTCCACGCGATCCTCGTCGGCGTCACGGCCGGCATCGCCGGCTCGCTGTTCTTCGCCGCCCTCGAGCTCGCCGAGCACGAGCTCTTCATCGCGGTCACCGGCTACGAGCCGCTCCGCGCCAAGGGCGAGGCGGTGCTCTCGAGCGCGCACATCGGGGCGTTCCGGCCCTGGCTCGTCCTCGTCCTGCCGGCGTTCGGCGCCCTCGTCGGCGGGGTGCTCACGACGAAGCTCGCGCCCGAGACCCGCGGCGGCGGCGGCGACGCCTTCATCCGGGCGTTCCACCACATGGGCGGCCACATCCGCCGCCGCGTCCCTGTGGTGAAGGCGTTCGCCTCCATCTTCACGCTCGGCTGCGGCGGGTCCGGCGGGCGCGAGGGGCCCACGATGCAGATCGGCGGCGCGATCGGCTCGATCATCGGGCGCGCCCTCCGGGTGGACACGCGCGAGCGGCGGATCCTGCTCATCGCCGGCGCGGCCGCGGGCATGGCGGCCGTGTTCCGGACGCCGCTCGGGGCCGCGCTCCTCGCCGTCGAGGTGCTGCACCGCGACGACTTCGAGGCCGACGCGCTCATCCCCTCCATCCTCGCGAGCGTCGTCTCGTACTCCGTCTTCATTTACTTCTTCGGCGAGTCGACCCTCTTCGCGCACGCGCCCCGCTACCCGTTCATCCCGAGCCACCTCCCCCTCTACGCCGCGCTCGCGCTCGTCGTCTCGCTCGTGGCCACGCTCTTCCTCCGGACGCTGCACGCCGTGGAGCACACGGTGCACCGGATCCGCCTGCCGCCCTGGGCGAAGCCCGCGCTCGGCGGCCTCGCGCTCGGCGCGCTCGTGACCCCGCTGCTCATGCTCCTCGGGCCGCGCTTCGACAGGCCGGGGGAGGGGTTCGGGATGCTGGGCGCGGGCTACGGCGCGGCCCAGATCGCGATCACGGGGGCCCCGTGGCTGCCCGGCGGGTGGACCTCGGTGCAGCTCCTGCTCGTGCTGCTCGCCACGAAGATCGTCGCGACCTCGCTCACCGTCGGCTCGGGCGGCAGCGCGGGGGACTTCGGCCCCTCGCTCGTGCTCGGCGCGCTCACGGGCGGGGCCTTCGGGCGCGCGGCGGAGCTCCTCCTCGGCGACCCGCGCATCGACCCCGGCGCGTTCGCGCTCGTCGGGATGGGCACGTTCTACGGCGGGATCGCGCACGTGCCGATCGCCTCGCTCGTCATGGTCTGCGAGCTCGCCGGCAGCTACGACCTGCTCGTGCCGCTCATGCTCTGCGAGGGCATCGCCTTCGTGGCGCTCAGGCACAGCACCCTGTACCGCGCGCAGGTCGCGACCAAGCGCGAGTCCCCGGCGCACCGGGGTGAGCTCATCGTCGACGTGCTCCGCAGCATCCGCGTCGCCGACATCGTCATCCGCAGCCGCCCGTTCGTGTCGTTCGAGACGCGGACCCCCGCCTCGATCGTCGTCGAGCGCATCGCGGCGTGCGAGTGGCAGGACACCTTCCCCGTGCTCTCCGAGGACGGCAAGGTCGTCGGCACCATCGACGCCGAGATCCTGCGCGCCACCGCGACGAGCCCCGAGCTCTCGGGGCTCGCGATCGCGCACGACATGATGGCGAGCCCCGCCTCGGTCAGCGAAGCGGAGGACCTGCACCACGCGCTCCAGGTGCTGCTGGAGCTGCGCGTGCGAGAGCTCCTGGTCACCGACGCCGAGGGCAAGATCGTCGGCATCCTGGACGAATCCGACGTCACGCGCGCCTACCACGACGCGACGGCGGAGCTCGAGAGCGCGGGACAGTAGGAATCTCGGAACAGGCGACCGACGACGACGCAGGGCGGACGCAGGGCGCGCTCGTCCTGGAAATTCGGGAATGGCCAACTTTCCCGCGCCCGCGCGTCCGCGCGGCCGACACGCGCGTGTCATGGGCGTGCGCGCGTGGATGTCCTGGTCGCGCCGCGCGCCCGATCGTGGTTCGGGCGTAATGCCGCAAGCGTGCGGCCCCCACCGCTTTCGGGAGTCTCCTGAGCTTTCAATCTTGGATTCCACGCAGCGACGGAACGGAGCGCGTGGGGAATACTCTCGTTCATCCGGAGAATTCGGGGTCCGGAGAGCGCGAGGGAGAACGGCATGCTTGTCGATACGCTCGGAGGTCGGACGGTGCGGCGCAACGCAGAAGTACGAACACGATCGAGCGCGCCGAACAGCCGCGCCAAGCTCGTGGTCGTCGTGGACGACGAGCCGAACATCCAGGAGGTCGTGAGCATGATCTTGGAGAGCGAGGGCGGCTACGAGGTGCGCTGCGCCTCGAACGGCGAGGAGGCGCTGGCGTTGCTCGACCAGATCGCGCCGCCGGATCTGCTCGTCGTCGACATCATGATGCCGGTGATGGACGGCTGGGGCCTGCTCACGGCGCTCCGGCACAACGAGAAGACGGCCCGTATACCAGTCATTGTTTCATCCGCGTCTTCAAAACATGACGCGACGAGCCTCGGTGTCGCTCGGGTGCTGCCCAAGCCGATCGACTACGACGCCTTCCTCGCCGCGGTCGACGAGCTCACGCGCTCAAGAGAGCGGCAAATCCTCGACGCCGAGTAGGCCGAGTCGATCAGCCGACCGCGCCACTGCCTCCATCGCGGCAGAAAGCGCAAATGGCCCATGGACCTCCAGGGCCGTCCAGCGGTAGCTTCACTCCAGTGTTGTTAGAGAACCCGGGTGCCGGCCTCTTCGCCGGCTACACTCCCCTCCCCGGCGCCTACGACGAGCTGTTTGGTCGAGACGGCGCTCCTCGCCCCGAGTTCCTGCGCACTGCCACGCTCCTCGGCGCGCTCGCGCCGAACGAGTTCGCGCGCGCGCAGCACCTCGCGGAGCTCGCCCTGCTCAACCAGGGCGTCACGTTCTCGGTCTACGCGGATCAGCGCGGCGCGGAGAAGATCTTCCCGCTCTGCCTCATCCCCCGGATGCTCTCCGCGGCGGACTGGGCCCACATGGAGCGGGGCCTCGAGCAGCGCGTCCGCGCGCTCGGCCTCTTCCTCGACGACGTCTACGGGGACCAGCGCATCCTCAAGGAGGAGCGCGTCCCCCGGGACCTCGTGCTCGGCTCCGGGCAGTACCTGAAGCAGGTCCACGGCCTGCGGCCCCCGGGCGGCGTGCGCATCCACATCGCGGGCGTCGACATCATCCGCGATCCGGCCGGGACCTTCCGGGTCCTCGAGGACAACCTCCGCACGCCGTCCGGCGTCTCCTACGTCCTGGAGAACCGGCTCATCAGCAAGCGCGTCCTGCCGCACCTGCTGGACAAGGCGCGCGTGCAGCGGGTCGACCATTACCCGGCCCGGCTCGCCGAGACGCTGCGCTCGGTGTCGCCCGCGAGCCCGAGCGGCACGAGCGCCGTCGTGCTCACGCCGGGGCCCTACAACTCGGCCTATTTCGAGCACAGCTTCCTCGCGCGCACGATGGGGCTCGAGCTCGTGCAGGCCCCCGACCTGTTCGTCGATCAGGACGAGGTCTTCGTCCGGACGACGCGCGGCCCCCGCCGGGTCCACGTCATCTACCGCCGCATCGACGAGGCGTTCCTCGACCCCGAGGCCTTCCGCCCTGACAGCATGCTCGGCGTGCGCGGCCTGATGCACGCCTACGCCGCCGGCAACGTCGCGCTCGCGAACGCGCCCGGCAACGGCGTGGCGGACGACAAGGCCGTGTACCCCTTCGTGCCGGAGATGATCCGCTACTACCTCGGCGAGGAGCCGGTCCTCGAGCAGGTCCCCACCTACCTCTGCATGCGCGACGACGACCGGCGCTATGTGCTCGACCACCTCGACCAGCTGGTCGTCAAGGCGGTCGACGAGGCCGGCGGCTACGGCATGCTGATGGGGCCGCAGTCGACCGCCGCCCAGCGCGACGAGTTCCGGGCGCGCATCCAAGCGACGCCGCGCCGCTACATCGCCCAGCACCGGGTCGAGCTCTCGACGAGCCCCACCTGGGACCCGACCGCGAAGACCGCGGTCCCGAGGAGGCTCGACCTGCGCCCTTACGTGCTGACGGGCCGCGACGGCGCGTGGGTGCTGCCCGGCGGGCTCACGCGCGTCGCCCTGGTGGCCGGCTCCTACGTCGTCAACTCGAGCCAGGGCGGGGGCTCGAAGGACACCTGGGTCCTGAAGGGCCCAGGCGAGAGCGCGCAGCGCACGCCCTCGATCGGCGGCTCCGACGCGAGCCCCGCCGCCGCGAACAACGACCCTCCCGGCGCCGCGCCGGGACCTGCCCCCCCGGAGGCCCCGTGATCTCCCGCGTCGCCGATCACTGCTTCTGGTTCGGCCGCTACCTCGAGCGGACCGAGAACATGGCCCGCATCCTCGCCGTCACGCAGAACCTCGCGCTCGACGCCGAGATCCCGGCGCACCAGTGCTGGCTGCCGGTCATCATCGTGGCCGGGCAGAAGGCGCACTTCGGGGCCGAGCACGGCGAGGAGGCCGCGGCCGACGGCGAGCTCGTGCAGCGCTACATGAGCTTCGACGAGGACAACCCGACGAGCCTCCGCAGCTCGATCTCGGCCGCGCGCTGGAACACGCGGTCGATCCGGGAGGTCGTCAGCCTCGAGGTGTGGGAGACCGTCAACGAGCTCCACCTCTGGGTGAACAGCGACGAGGCGCGGGAGGAGTTCAGGTCGAGCCGCTACGCCTTCTACCGGCGAGTACGCCAGCTCACACAGCTCTGCCTCGGGCTCACGCAGAGCACGATGCTCAACGACACGCCGCTCGATTTCATCTGGCTCGGCGTGCTGCTCGAGCGCATCGGGCAGACCGCGCGCACGCTCGACGTGCACCACCACGCGCTGACCAACCTTCCGTCGCCGTCGCCGTCGGAGATGAGCGCGCAGGCGCAGGGCGCGCTGCGCAGGCAGCACCGGGTCGTGGAGACGGCTCTCTGGCTCTCGCTCCTCCGCGCCTGCTCCGGGTTCGAGCCGTTCATGAAGCTCAACCAGGGTCAGGTGAGCGAGCAGGCTGTCGCCCAGTTCCTCCTGTACGAGCCGCGCTTCCCGCGCTCGATCCGGCACTGCGTCCACGCGGCGTTCGCGCGCCTCTGCGAGATCCGGCCGCCGGACAGCGTGGCGCTCCCCGGCGGCGAGAGCCTCGAGCGGCTCCAGCTCCTGCACCAGTGGGTGGCCGACAGGGCCACCGAGGCGTTCGACCCGATGGCGGTCCACGCGGCGCTCACCCATGTGGTCGACGAGACGGCGATGATCTGCGACGGTATCGGGCGCGAGCTGCTCGGTTACGGGCCGCCCGACAGTAGCCCCACGGTCACGAGCCAGTAGCCGCCAGAGTCGCCGACGCACCCATGCCGAATCTCCTCGCGATGTCGTTCGAGGGCGAGCTCGCCCCATGTTTCGATCTCACCTGCCTGCGCCCCGGGCGCAAACTGCCTGACGGCTGGGGCATCGGTTACTACCCCGGCGGCGAGCCGAGCGCCTCGGTGCTCAAGGAGCCGGCGCCGCCGCAGGGGAGCATCCGCAGCGAGCTCGTGAAGGCGTGGGAGCACCTCGAGTCGTCGCTGCTCGTGCTGCACATCCGCACGGCGACGTGGGGCAGCGTCAACGACGCCAACACGCAGCCGTTCAGCCGGAGCTGGGGCGGGCGCGACTGGCTGTTCGCGCACAGCGGCAGCCTCGTCGACCGGATCGAGGTCGATCCGAAATCGCTCTTCCAGCCGGTCGGCTCGACGGACACGGAGCTCATCCTGTGCGAGCTCATGCGCTGGATGGCGTCGGAGAACCTCCGGAGCATCGGCGACATCGATCCGGCGGTGCTGCGCGACTGGTTCGACGAGATGAACGAGCACGGCCCCCTCACGACGGTCCTGGCCGACGGCCGCGATCTGGTGGTCTACGCGGATCGCGATCGCGAGGGGGACGCGTTCCTGTGGGAGGTGCTGCCGCCGTACGAGCGCCTCGCGTTCGGGGACGACGATCTGGAGGTCGACCTGACGCGCCGGGGGGTCAAGAGCCGCAAGGGCGTCATCGTCTCGTCGGAGGAGCTCAAGGTCCACGCGGGCGGGCGGGCGGCGTCCTGGAAGCGCGTGCCGCCGGGGCACCTCGTGGTGCTGCGGCAGGGGGCGCTCCGGGCCACGGCGTCCCCGCGCACCGACCGGCGCAAGCCGTCGTCGTCCACGCCGCCGCTCTCGTCGCGGCCGGTCCGGCGCCCCGTGCACGCGGCGGTCCGCCGCTTCCAGGTGGTCCACCGCACGTCGTACCACTACGCGACCGCGGTGGAGCGCAGCACGCACCTCCTGCGGCTGACGCCGGCGCACGACCGGCTTCAGACGCTCCTGCACAACGAGATCGAGGTGTCGGTCGAGGGCCAGCAGCGCGAGTACGACGACGTCTTCGGCAACCGCGCGCGGCGGGTGCTGCTCGACACGCCGTTCCATGATCTCGTCATCGAGTCGAGGTCGCGGGTGGAGATGCTCGACACCGATCCGCTGAGCTTCCGCCCGCTGCGCGCGCGGTCGACGATCCCGCTCGTGTGGATGCCGTGGCAGCGCCAGGTCCTGCAGCCGTTCCTCCTGCCGCCGGAGCTGGCCGAGAGCGAGCTCGCGGAGCTCATCGAGTACGCGATGACCTTCGTGGAGCGGAACGGCTACGATCTGCTCGACACGCTGCTCGACCTGAACGCGTCGATCTTCGAGGAGTACGAGTACAAGCAGGGGTCGACCAACCTGTTCACGACGGCGTTCGACGTGTACGCGAACCGCCGCGGCGTGTGCCAGGACTTCACGAACCTGTTCATCTGCCTGACGCGGCTGCTCGGCGTGCCGTCGCGCTACGTGTGCGGGTACATCTACACGGGGCCGAAGCACGAGAACCAGCGGCAGAGCGAGGCGTCGCACGCCTGGGTCCAGGTGTACCTGCCGGAGATCGGGTGGAAGGGCTTCGACCCGACGAACGGGATCCTGACGCAGACCGATCACATCCGCGTCGCGGTCGGGCGCAACTACGTGGACGCGACGCCGACCTCGGGCACGATCTACGTGGGCGGCGGGGCGGAGCGCCTCGCCGTCGACGTGCGGGTCGAGCCGATCGACTGAGAGGTCGACCGGCTCAGCGCCGCGGTGAGCTCGATGGCGAGAGAGGGCGGCCGGCTCAGGGCCGCGTGGCGATCCAGTAGAGGAGCGCGGTCCGGCTGAGACCGTCGTCGAGCGTGGTGAGCGCCTGCGCGTCCTCCCAGGCCGCCTCCTTGTCGACGGTCGCGTGCGCCGCGATCAGGAACGCTTTCCAGGGGTCCTCCGCGTCCTGCGTGGTCTCCGAAATCACGGGCCACGTGTCCTGGACCCAGTCCTTGGAGATGAGCGACTCCGAGATCGGCGTGATCGGGAGCAGCTGGATCCCATAGACGTACTCGGGGTTGGGGCCGAACCACGTCCCGAAGTCGGCCTTCGTGGACCAGAGCACGCCGACGGCGCCGTTGTTCTTGAACGGCTCGGGGTAGACGGTGCTGTCCGCGGTCACCTGCCAGTACGTCTGCGCCGAGGCCGTCTCCATGGCGAGGAGCACCCGGCCGAGGTTCTTCACGTCCTCGTTCTCGAGCGCCTCGCCGAGGAGCTGCATGCTGTACCAGGCGTTGACGGCCTCGGAGGTCGACTCCTGGTTACGGCCGTCCGCGAACGGGAACAGCCCTGACGCCCACGAGTGGCCCCTGAACCAATCCATGTTGCGGAACGGCGTGAAATACGTGTCCTTGGTGCTCGGGTTCGCGATGTCCCGGACGAGCCAGAGCGCCTTGTCCCCGTACTCCTCGCGCCACGCCTCATCGCTCTTCGCCAGCACGGCGGCCGCGTAGAGGAAGTAGCCGTAGTGGAAGTGGTGATCGTTGTAATACGCCTGGCCGAAGTCGGCGGCCTGGTCCGCCAGGCCGTTGGTCGTCACGAGGCCGCCCCAGGTCGTGTCGTAGACGAGGGGGTTGCCGTTCTGGCCGTTGAGCCACGGGTTGAGGCGCGACTTGAGCCGCGCCCTGAGCTCCTCCGCGAGATCCGCCTTGCCGACCACCTCGGCGATCTGCGCGAGGCGCGCGAGCTTCGCGATCTGCTTGCCACCGAAATAGGGGTCTGTCCCGGCGACCGCCTCGTCGGGCATGAAGCCCTTGTCCTCCTCGAGGGCCGCGATGATATCATCGCCCCAGTCGTCCGAGACGCGGCGCGGCGCGTCCCAGCCGATCGTGCTGAGCGGGTACTCGAGCTCCCAGCTCGCGCCGGAGATACCCTTCATCTGGCCAATCACGGTCGGGTACGAGACGTCCGCCGCCTTGAACATATCGAGGTGATCCAGATGGTGCGGCAGCGCCATGGTCAGGAGATCGCCCTCGCCCTCGGCCTTCCAGACGAAGCGCACCCTGGCCTCGTCCTCGGTGACCGAGGCCTCGATGTCGCCGCCGACCGGGATGGCGGCGGCGTGCTTGTCGAGCACGGCCGCGGCGTTCGGCCCGGGGACGAGCGCGAGGCGGAGCGAGCCCTCGTACGGCTCGTCCGCCATCATGGAAAGGGCGTCCCACTCGAGGCTGATCTCGGGGAACGCATAGAGCACCCACGTCTGGCCGTTGTTGAGCGTGATCTCGAATCGGTCGCCCGTGACCGTGGTGGGGCTCGTCGACTCGCCGTTGACCTCGGTGATCGCCACGCCGTCGCCGGCGCGGACGGAGGGGGCGAGCCCGTCGTACGTGGCCGTCACGTACGGCATCCCGTACACGATGGGCGCCGTCATCGTGCCGCCCTGCGCCGCCCACTCCACGGTGACTGACAGGAGATCGGCCGACTTGACGGTGTGGCCGGCGAAGGCCTGGCGCGCGCTGAGCGCGAGCTGCGTCAGGTCCGCCGAGGTGACGGACGCGCTCTCCACCACGACGCCGGGCCGGGAGATCGACAGCGCCTGTCCGACCGCCTTGAGGTCGTACGGCGCGGCGTTGATCCGCTGATCGCCCTGGCCGAGCGCGAAGTTCATCCAGGTGGCGTTCGTGGGGAGCGGGGCCTTGAGATCGGCCAGCACGGCGCCCGGCGCGAGCGGGTGCTCCGCCTCCGTGAACTCCGGAGCGACGTCCGAAAGCGGCTTGCTGCGGTCGAGATCCCACGTCTCGACCGGCACGCCGCCGGTGCCGCCGGTGCCGCCGCCGCCGTCCCCCCCGCTGCCTCCGCCGCCGTCGCCCTCGGTCACCTTGGGCGGCGGCTCGTCATCGCCGCACGCGGCGATCGCGGACAGGCAGCTCAGCAAAGCAAAAGTCCGTAGCATCGGATGCTTCAACATCATGATCCAGCTCCCTCGCTCCCTCGCTCCAGCGCTCATCGCTCCACCTGCCACGAAGCGGATCGAGAGATGAGCCCTGGTGTCGTGGTAGTTTCATCGATTTGCAAGCAACGGCACAGATTCTTTCATGAAGCGCCGGGCCCGTCCAGCTTGGCGAGCCCGCCGCCCCCGCGCCGGAGGCCCTGGCGATGCCATCCATCAGGCGATCGACAGCCCGCACGCCGCGAGTCGGCTATGTCGTTGTCCGACGGTTCACGGGGTCCTTTATCGCGTCTTCGCAGGCGCCTTGGCCGCGCTCTTCGCAGGCGCCTTGGCCGCGCTCTTCGCGGGCGCCTTGGCCGCGCTCTTCGCGGGCGCCCGTGCTCCAGGCGCGGGCGGCGCCTCGCGGCCGCCGCCTCCGCGCACGAGCGCGAGCACCTCGTCCGCGTGTCCGTCGACCTTCACGGCGCCGAAGGCGTGCTTCACCGCGCGGTCGGGGCCGATGATGAAGGTGCTCCGGATGGTGCCCATCACCTTCTTGCCGTACATCGACTTCTCGCCGTAGACGCCGTAGGCGTTGTGCGCGGCGAGATCCGGATCGCTGAGGAGCGTCACCCCGAGATCGTACTTGTCCCTGAACTTCCGGTGGCGTTCGACGGAGTCGCGGGAGACGCCGAGCACGACGGCGCCGGCCTCGGCGAAGGCGCGCAGGGCCGCGGAGAAGGCCTGGGCCTCGCGCGTGCAGCCGGGGGTGTCGTCCTTTGGATAGAAGTAGAGGACGACCGTCTTGCCCGGGAAATCCGCGAGGCCCACCGTCTTACCGCTGTCGCTTTCGAGAGAGAAATCGGGGGCACGATCGCCTGCATTCACCATCGCTCGTTCGCTCCTTGTCCGCCCGGGCGCAGGGAGGACAGCCCCCCTTCCCCATCGGCGCGCACGATATCACGCGACGTCCCCGGCGTACCACATAGCGCCCCCCGGCCCGCGCCAGCGTCGCCGCGCGCCGCGCGCCGCGCCCAGGCGACGAGTCGACGGGGCCTCGGGCCGGAGGGCGCGGACGCTCAGGGCCAGCCCGAATCCGGCTCGGGCGGAGCTTGGTTCCGTCCGAGAGCGGCCGCACGACGACTGCGCTCCACTCCCGGTTTCGCGCGCCTGCGCACAGCCGCGGCGCCCGACCCGCAAGGCACGGCGCGCGGCGGCTGGGTGGGAACACACGATCTCGAGGAAATCGCGAGGAGCAGCGTCGCGAAGAGCCCGGCCGGCGGAGCGAGGCAGGAGGGCGATCGATGTGAACCCGCGAACCGAACGAACCGCGCAGGCAACCGCGCGCGCGACCCCGCAGACAGCGGAGCGTCCCCGGGGCCGGCTTGCCCCCCCAGGCCAACCGAGGTACCCAAGGCACATTCGCAAGGCGCATGGCTGGCGTCATCGAATGAAATGGCATCAGCGCTGCTGGAGGAGATCATGACCCTGCCCGTCCCCGTGTACATCGTCGCAGCGGCCCGGACGCCGATCGGCGCGTTCCAGGGCGCACTCTCGCCCTTGCCCGCCCCCCGCCTGGGTGAGGTCGCCATCCGGGCGGCGCTCGAGCGGGCAAAGCTGTCTCCGGAGGCCGTCGAGGAGGTGTTCCTCGGCAATGTCCTGTCCGCCGGTATCGGGCAGGCTCCGGCCCGGCAGGCCGCCATCTTCGCCGGCATCCCGAGCAAGGTGCCGGCCACCACCGTGAGCAAGGTCTGCGGCTCGGGCCTCCAGGCCGTCCTCTTCGGCGCGAAGACGGTGGCGCTCGGCGACGCGGAGGTCGTCGTCGCCGGCGGCATGGAGTCGATGTCGAACGTGCCCTACTACCTCCCGCAGGCGCGCTCGGGCTACCGCATGGGCGACGGCAAGCTCGTGGACGGCATGATCCACGATGGCCTGTGGGATCCGTACGGCAACTTCCACATGGGCACCGCGGGCGACGCGTGCGCCAGGGAGCACGGCTTCTCGCGGGAGGCGCAGGACGAGTACGCGAAGGAGAGCTTCCGCCGCGCGGTCGCGGCCCAGCGCGAGGGGCTCTTCGCCGCGGAGATCGCGCCCGTCTCCGTCCCGCAGAAGAAGGGCGACGCCGTGATCGTGAAGGAGGACGAGGGCCCGCCTGCCGGCAAGCCCGAGAAGTTCGCGTCCCTGAAGCCCGCGTTCCAGAAGGACGGGACGATCACCGCGGCCAACGCGTCGTCGATCAACGACGGCGCGAGCGCGCTCGTCCTGGCGAGCGAGCGGGCCGTCAAGGAGCACAAGCTCACGCCGCTCGCGCGGATCGTCGGCTATGGCGGCGCCGCGCAGGCGCCCGAGTGGTTCACGACGGCGCCGGCCGCGGCCATCGCGAACACAACGAAGAAGCTCGGCATCCCGACGGACCAGATCGACCTCTTCGAGGTGAACGAGGCGTTCGCGGTGGTGGCGCTCGCGGTGAACAAGCTCTCCGGGCTCGACGCCCAGAAGGTCAACGTCCGCGGCGGCGCGGTCGCGCTCGGCCACCCGATCGGCGCGAGCGGGGCGCGCATCTTGACGACGCTGCTCTTCGCCATGAAGGACCGGAACGCGAAGCGCGGCCTGGCCACGCTCTGCATCGGCGGCGGCGAGGCGCTCGCGGTCGTCGTGGAGCGGTGATCCGCCCGCAGCCCGTCGGGCCCGGCGTGCGCGGCGTGGAGGCCTTCCCCGCGCGCACGCCGACCCTGCCGCCCGCGACCCACACGAACAGCTACGCGCTCGGCGGCGGCGAGGTGCTGCTCGTCGAGCCGGCCACGCCGTACGAGGACGAGCGCCGCGAGTGGCTCGCCTGGGCGCGCGGCTTCGCCTCCCAGGGGCGGTCGCTCGTGGCGATCGCGGTGACCCACCACCACGCCGACCACGTCGGGGGGGCGCGATTCTTCGCGGCCGAGCTCGGCTTGCCGGTCTGGGGGCACGCCGAGGCGGCCCCGCGCCTCCCGGGCGTCCCGCTCGCGCGCCGCCTCGCGGACGGGGAGGTGGTGCGGCTCGGCGGGCCGGAGCCGACGGCGCTGCGGGTGCTCCACACGCCGGGGCACGCGCCCGACCACCTCTGCTTCCTCGACGAGGCGCAGGGCGCCCTGGTCTGCGGCGACATGGTGGCCGGCGAGGGGACCATCCTGATCGATCCCCGGGAGGGCGACATGGCGGAGTACCTCGCGCAGCTCGATCGGCTCGCGGGGCTCGGGGCGCGGGTCGCGCTGCCGGCCCACGGCGGGCCGATCGACGCGCCGGAGGCGCTGTTCCGGCGCTACATCGCGCACCGGCTTGGGCGGGAGCGGCTGGTGCTCGCGGCGCTCGAGGCGGCCGGCGCGGGCGGCGAGGGCGGCGCGAGCGGCACGTCGATCGAGGCGCTCTTGCCGATCGCCTACGCGGATACGGCGCCGCTCGTCTGGCCGCTCGCGCGGCTGAGCCTGGAAGCACACCTGATCAAGCTGGAGCGCGAGGGGCGGGCCCTGCGCCGCGAGGACCGATGGCGGCGCGCGGCGGGGAACGACGCCTGACCGCGCGCCGGGCAGAGCGGGATCACCTCGCGGAGGCGTCGCGCACGCGTTCGCCGCCGTACCGGCCGATGAAGCGCCGCGGTGATGCGTGGCGACGCCATGGCGGCGCTGCGGACGCCGCGGGGAGCGACGAGGACACGAGCGGCGTCGCGCCCGCCCTGCTTCTGGCCGGGCGCACGACAGTCATATCTCCATGTTCATGACACGGCGGACTTCGCCGAGGGTCTGTTCAGCCACCGCGCGCGCGTCCCTGATTCCATTGCGGAGAACCGACTGAATGTAGTCGGGATTGGCTTCGAGCTCACGCCGCTTCGCCCTGATCGGGCGGAGGAGCTCGTTGAGCGTCTCAGCGAGAAGCGATTTGAGCTTGCCGCCTCCCCCGTCGCCGATCCGCGCGGCCACCGCATGCGGATCTTCCCCGGTCGCGAGCGACACGAGGAGAAGCAGGTTGGACACCTCAGGCCTCTTTTCGGGGTCAAACGTGACGACGCGGTCGGAGTCGGTCTTCGCCTTCTTGATCAGGGCCACTGTCTCGTCTTCCGTGGAGCTGAGCATCACGGCGTTTCCCCTGCTCTTGCTCATCTTCTGGGAGCCGTCGAGCCCGAGGATGACAGGAGCTTTGCTGAGCAGCGGCTGCGGCTCGGGAAAGACCGGCTGTCTCTTCGCGAACCGGTCATTGAACCGGCGCGCGATGGTCCTTGTGATTTCGAGATGAGGGAGCTGGTCTTTTCCCACCGGCACGAGGTTTCCCTTGCAGAAGAGGATATCGGCCGCCTGGTGAACCGGGTACACGTACATCCCCGCGTTGATCCTCTTGAGGCCCGCAGCCTGAATTTCCTCTTTCACCGTGGGGTTCCGGTCGAGCTCCGCGTTCGTCACGAGCGTGAGGAATGGAAGCGTGAGCTGATTCAGCTCGGGAACATGACTGTGAGGAAATATCACAAGATTGCCAGCTTCGGGGTCGAGCCCGGCCGAGATATAGTCGATGACGAGCTGGCGCATGTTCTCGGAGATGTTCTCGAACGTATCCCTGTCGGTGAGAACCTGATAATCGGCGATGACGACGTACGTGGGCACTCCGAGCTCGTGGATCCTGACCCGGTTCTGCAGCGATCCGAACAGATGACCTACATGGAGTCTCCCTGTCGGCCGGTCTCCGGTCAGTGCGCGGTACTTCTTCGGATTCTTCGGAAGATCTTCCTCGATCTTCCTGCTTCGCTCAACGGCAGCTTCGAACGTTCCGTATTCAACTCTGTCGTCGCCTTCAATCGCTCGTGTTTCCATCCTGGCCCCTGCGATAGCTCGACGTGCCGAAGCGGCTGAGCCGAACGAGCATAGCGAAGAACCCGGGCCCTGGTCAATATTTTTCCGGATCGCACATCAGCCATTAGCGGAGCTCATTCCCCGCAGGCGACCGAGTGAAGGGCTGCGCCTCGAGTGCACAGACGACTTGTGTGATGCGCTCAAGCCCAGGTGGGGTGGTCGACGCGCGCGCTCCTGCGCGATGAGGTGGAGCGGAGGCCGGACACGGCGGATCTCAGGAGAGGACCTTGAGGTGCCTGCCGCGCGGCGCGGGAGGCACATACCGTCCTGCACCCGTCGTCGCCGGCGCGTGGTCCAACCAGAATTGACGAGACTTCAGCCGCTCCGGGTCGGTCCCTGCGCCGAGCAGCTGCAGCAGCTCCGAGGTGAACAGCGTCAATCTCCCGTGGAGCTTCTCGACGATCATCTGCCGCAGCCACGCCCTGTCGGAGCTGCGGTTCCAGAACAGCTTGATCATCTTCTGGTGCAGCCGCGCCAGCTCGAGGTCCTCCGCGGACATGGCGTCGCTCCGCTGGATGACGCAGCTCCGCGCCGTATCGTACGTGAAGCCCATGCCCTGGATATCCCGCTTCAGCTCTGCGTTGGGCAGGATCTTGAGCGTGCTCGAGAAGATCGCGACGTCCCCCAGCCCGAAGCAGTAGTCGATGGTCGCCAGCCAATCGGAGAGCGACTCCCCGGGCAGGCCGATGATGGTATCGATGTACACGTTGATGCCCGACGCGATCAGCATCTGGACCGAAGCCGCGACCCTCTCGAAGTTGTTGCGTCGCTTGATGAACTCCAGAGTTTGACTCTTCGTCGACTGCAACCCGAGCTCGACGCTCTTGATCCCGGCCATTCGCATCAGCTCGACCATCTCCTGGTCACAGCGCTCCGGCTTGACCTCCGCCTCGATTTCGAGCTCATGGCCATGCGCTATGATGAACCTGAGGATCTCCTTCGTCCTGGCTGGAGAGACGTTGAACGTGCTGTCCAGGAACACGATTTTCCTGGGCGCGAGCGCGAAGATCTCCGAGAGGTCCTTCTTGATCCGCTCCATCGAGTGCGAGCGGAACGCCTTGGCGCCCTGATCGCAGAACGTGCACAGGTACGGGCAGCCTCTGGCGCTCTCGTACAACGCCACCCCCGTGGCGGCGACTATCTGCCGCAGATCATCGAGATCGGCGTAGGGGCTGGGCAGGTAGTCGATGCACTTCTCGTACGTCGGCTCGCCGCCCCAGCGCACGACGCCCGCGGCGAGCACCCCCACGTTCTCGATACCTGACGGGACCGCTCCACCACGAGCGATCCCCTCGACGATGTGCAACAGGGGGATCTCGCCTTCGCCGACCACGGCCGCGTTCACGGTGCCGTCGATCAGGAGCCGCTCGACCTCTGCGGCTCCCTTTTCGATTTGGGGGCCGCCCAGGATGATGAACCTCGAGTCCGACAGGGCGCGCACACGCCTCGCGATCTCGAGGTTCTTCTGCTCGTTCCACACGAAGCACGAGAGGCCGATGATATCCGCCTGATCTCCCTCGATGTGCGCCAGGATGTCGTCCAGGGGCGCGCCGCACTTGAACGACCTGACCTCGACGGTCAGCCGCGCGACGTGCAGCCTCAAGTATGCCTTCAGCGCATAGAGCCCGAACGGGTAAGCGTTGTAGCCGTCGTCCGCCAGATCTATCAGCACCAGTTTCATGTGACCACCTGACTCCTACGTCGACCAACCAGGATGGCGAGGCTCGCGAGCGCCAGCAGCAGCCCCAGCAAGAGCAGCTGAACGTCCGCCTCGACGCGCTCGGACAGGAGGACCACGGCCAGGGTGGACAGCATGGATCCGCCGAGCATGGTCAACCTCAAGAGCGACGACAGCCGCCCGATCATGTGCACCTCGGCGCTCTCCTGGACCAGCGCTCTCGTCGCCACGCCGAGGTTCACGAACAGGAATCCGAACACGAAGATCAGGAGGCCGATCAGGGGCCGGCCCAGCGAGGGGACCGCTGCGAGGACGCAGAGCACGAGGCCCATTCCCCCAGAAGTCCAGGGCGCGTGCTTGTCCGCGCGCAGCGGGGACCTGGCCGCGAGGCGCGATCCGAGCAGTACACCTGCGCCCTGGGCGGCCATCATCATGGAGATGCCGTTGAGCCCGATCGATCGCAGCCTGAAGAAATAGATGAACAGAATGCCCAGCGAGCCGACGGCGACGTACGTGGCGAACTGGACAAAATACACCATCCGCAGCGCGGGGCGGTTGGACAGGTACGAGGCGGCGTCGCGGATGTCGCGGTGGAAGCTGACGCGCTCCCCGCGCGGCTGTGGATCCCTGATGTAGACGTGGCTCGCCGCGCTGAGGAGGAAGCTCGCGGCGTTCAGCGCGAAGACCGCCTTGTAGCCCACCACCCCGGCCAACCAGGCGCCGGAGGCCGGCCCAAGGATGAGCGTGGCGCCCTGCACCGCCGAGAAGAGCGACTGCGCCTTGAGCACGCCTTCGTGTCCGACGTTGTTCTTCATGACCGCCTGCTGGAGCGGAAAGAAGACCGAGGACGCGACGCTGTTGATCGCCGCCAGGATGAGTATGACGACGACGGGCGTCGCTCCGCTCACCGCCAGCAGGCACGCCACCGACGCGCCGCGCGCCGCCTCGGCGATCACCGTGAGCTTTCGGTGCGAGAGGTTATCCACGAGGACGCCCACGAACGGCACCGCGACGAGCGCGAAGACCCCCTCGACCGCGAAGATCGCGGTGCTGTGGAGCTTGGATCCGGTGAGCTCGTAGTACCAGTACGGCAACAGCAGGACGTGCATGTTGTTGAACAGGATCGAGATCGACTGGATGGCTGCGTATCTGCGGAATGCTCGGTCCATGGCGGCTCGACTTCGCGGCGTCAGGTCACAGGGAGCTCATCGAGTGGCTATATTTCGACGAGTGCAGGAGCACCGCGTCGGAGACGCGCTCCCTGAAGCCGGCGACCTCGCGGAGAAAACGGTCGTCCGCTCGCTCGCCATTGCACTCGAACTCGACGGCGTAAAACCGCAGCAGATGCGTGTTGTCGGTCGCGTACGCATCGACGACGTCGAACGTGATGAACACAGGCTGCGGGACGGTCTGCACCACGACGTTCCGCCGCTCCGACACGAGAACGAGCCTGGGCGCGAGCGGCGCCGAGAGGCCGACCGAGCGCTGAAACACGTCCACCATGGCCTGCACGTCCGCATAGTCGCTGCACCTGAGCTTGCGTTCTTCTCTCGCGACGTAGCCGTCGTGGATGGCGACGTTCCTCTTGTGCAGCAGGCAGTGCGCCCCCCGCGGCTCGGTCACGAAAGAGGCAGACTGTTGCGACCGATGGAGGAGCAGCTGGTCCGAATCGATGTAGACCCGCGACTGGCGCAGCGTGTACTGGAGCGCGTCCTGATAGCGCTGGACGTACATCCCGCGCAGCTCGGGGAAGTCGCGCTCGGCGATGATGAACGAGGCTTCAAATTCCATGAGCTACCTTCTGCCCACGCACAACGCGAAGACGCTCTCCGCGGGGACGCCGAGCGCCGCGGAGAACACGCCCACGGCGTACTGGAGATGTTTCTCTCTCGGGAGGAAGTGACCCGAGCAGTTGTTGATCAGCGCGAAGACGATGTCGGATCCCCCCTTGACGAATATCGCCTCTCCGGAGCAGGCGGAGAGGAGGTCACGGTCCTCCAGCAGGTGAGCGTGGGTGACCCTCGCGCCGTCCTTCCGGAAGAACATGTCGTGAACCGCCATGGGCTCCGGGTTGATGATGATCTCGCCCCGCCTGTCGATCGAGTAGATGTAAAATACAGCGTCGGCGACGCTGCGCGGGTCGAGGCGACGGTACGCACATCCGCTGAGCGGCGCTCCGCCGGGCCGCTGGGCGATGAACGCTTCCCGATCGTACTGAAGGTACGAGCGCCCGCCGAGGTCGACCTCGCGGACGTGATCCGCGTGGATGCTCGGGAGCAGGCTCGTCGATACTTCGGCGTAGTGATCCCTGAGCAGCGAGTAGCGGGACATCACGTCCACGTTCTTCCGTACGTCTCCGCAGCGCCAGTTCTGCTGCAGGCAGTCGAGGAACTGCACGTACTTGACCAGCAACGCCGCGCTCGAGTAGTAGCCGTAGCGGTCAACCAGGGACTGAAATTCGCTGTTTCGCATCTGCGTCACATGATTTTTTCGAATTCCATGTTACATGCGCCGACCCCGGCCACGTGACGCGGAGTCGGTCGACAACGAGGACAGGAGCGAACGCCAGGGAAGGTCGAGCGACGCACGGCGGCGCCGCGGCGAGACCCTCCCTGGCGCTCCCCTGGTCTACGCCCAGACCTGTAGGATCAGGTCTCGGGCCACATCGCGATGCTCAGGCGGTTGTTCACCTCGCTCTCCTCGATCCGGCGGACGGCCTGCAGGACGTTGTCGAGCGTGATGCGGCTCAGGGCCGGCGAGGCATCGTTGGTCTGCTGAACGGCGGCATTGTTGGCGATCTCGGTGTTCATATTTGCTCCTGTATACTGTACTGGGTTGGTGTCATGCCCGAGCGACGGCGCTCAGGCGTCCATGTGCGAGTGGAAGACAAAGCAAGACGATTCGGAGGATGCCAAGGGCGAATCGCCACGCTCACCTCAGGGGACAGAACGCTCCTTGCGCGAGCGAGCGCCCCTGGGTCTCATCCTCGGAAGCCGTTACGACGATCTCTTCGATATCAAGCGGACAATCCCCCCTTTTCAACTCGGCTCCATCGCCGGACTGTTGTTGTTTTGTGTGACGCCGCGTATCTGGTCAAGCATGCATTGCGACGGTATCTTGCTCGATGGTTTGGCTGCTTGAGACGGTAAGCGGAGCTGGGCGATCGACGGAGAATCACACCATGATTCGTTTGGTCAATCGGACAGCTGAGCGCGCTCCGCTGCGTCGACTATCCTGCGTCGCCGCGACCAGCTCGCAGTGAGCTTACCTCTGCTCCTCCCACCAGGTGATGTTGGTTCAGCCGAGCTCCCCTCGAGGTGGCAAGCGCCTGTCATCGACAGGCATATCCGGCTGCTCGCATGGCCCCCGCAGGGAGGGCGCCGCGCCCGACGATGGTCAAATCACAGTCTCGATCGTTTGTCGCAGGGTGCACGCGTCTCCGCTTGCACGACCGGACCCCGCGAGCAGCATTGCACGTTCCGCGCCATCGTGGGAGCCGCTCCAAGTCGGCCCGATCCGCGCGCGACTGAGCGTGTTGAGGCCTCAGCCGCTGCGGCGGTCAGGCGTGCTGGGATGGCCGCCATGACATGGCAAGGCCGGATGTCACGATCCTAGCGTGACATGTCACATGACATGTCACAGCGCCGGCGTGGCCGCTCGCTCGGATGCGCCTCGAAAATTCACCCGTTCAAGCTGGAGCGCGAGGGGCGGGCCGGGCGCCGCGAGGGCCGATGGCGGCGCGCGGCGGGGAATGGCGCCTGACGGCGCGGCCGGGCGAAGAGGGCTCACCTCGCGGAGGCGTCGCCGCTCGCGCGCCGCGCGTCGCGGTCGCGCTGCCGCTCGGCGATCCGGCGTGCCCGCTCGGCCCGCTCCGAGGCGATCTGGCTCGGGGATTTCGTGCCTGCCTTGATGGACTCCGCAGCCCAGGACTTCGCGGCGTCCTTGCTGGACATGGAGCAAACAGGACCTGTGGCGGTCGACGTCAAGGTGGTTGCGCGGCCCGACGAGCGGCGCGCGCGCGGCGCGGTCCCCCGCGCCGTAGCGGCCGATCACCTCCTGGATCGCGACGACGGGGCCGTAGACGAGCCGCCGTGCGCTGATGAGGACCAGGGACGCGCCCGCCATGAAGAAGAGGACGGCCGCGACGCCGGCGGTGGTCGCGCGCCGGCCCAGACGCTCTATGAGCGCCTGGGACGCACGGGCCTGATGGAGGTTGATCTCGACCAGGCGGTCGAGGGCCTCGAACGCCTCGTCGAAAGCGAGCGAATCGGTGGCCAGCGCCGGCGCGTCCGGCGAGGGGGGTGAGCCGCCGGCATCGCCGGCTCGACGCCCGACGAGGTATTCGTCGACGCGCCGCTCTGCGTCGACGAGCACGCCGCTCTCTTCCTGGCTGCTCACGTAACGGTGAGCCTGCGAAAGGCCCTCCCTTAGCTCGATCTCCCACTCGTGGAAGGTGGAGATCGGCCCGCCGCTGGCGGACCCGGCGCCGCGGTGGATCTGATGTGCATCGCGGAGGAGGTCGATCTGCAGGCTGTGCACCAGGCGGACGCTCTCGATCGCGTCGCCGAGGATCCCGGTGGCCTGCTGCATGGTCGCCGAGGCGGCCATGAGCGCGGCGACCACGGCGATCGCCGCGCCCGTGAGGAGCGGCAGCGCCGGCGAGCTCGGCTCAACAGCGCTGGCCGATGATGGGCGGCGTCACGGCGCAGGTGTCACTGGCACGCCTGGGCGGCCGTGTTCCGGCGGAGCCCGCAGGCGAAGGCGCCGCCGCCGCAGCTGAAGACGCTGCAGTACTCGTGCACCTCCCTGTACCCGTTGGGGTAGGTTTTTACCTCGCAGTCCGCAGGGCTGTAGTCGCACACCTCCTGGCAGCGGATCGGGCCGGTCGTGCCGTCGTTCGCGTCCGTGCACGGCCGCTCGTCGAGCTGGGTGGTCGACGTGAACCCCACGTCCGCCTGATCATCGAAGTGCCCCGTGCAGAAGTGCGCGTCGGTGACGGTGCCCTCGAGATAGCTCCGGATGTCCGGCGAGAAGAAGGGCACCGGGTTCGGCGCCTTGTTGTCGGCGACGCGGCGGACCTCGAAGTGCAGGTGGTCGTTGTCCGGCCAGTCCGACGACTCGCCGATCTCCTGCCCCGGGACGACGAGATCGCCCTCCGCGACCAGGGTCGACGCGGCGTGCCCGTAGATGACGTACACCGAGCCATAGCGGATCGTGAGATCGATCTAGGAAGGCGCGCCCCGGGCGGTGGGGTACCTGCCCGTGCAGGCGTTTGGCCCGGCGCACATGACCTTTCCATAGCCGACCGAGTACAGGGGGCTGCGCGCCGGGACGGAGAAGTCGAGCCCGCTGTGGTTGCCGGAGGTGTGCGTGTAATAGACGGTCTGGAGCACGACCGAAGTGCACGTATGGCCGAAGTACTGCCCCATGGGCGGCGCATCTCCGTTCGGCATCGTGGTGGGGTGATTGCAGAACGTGGGCACCTTCGTGTCGCTGAGCTCGTCGCCGGGCCCCACCTCGCCGCAGCCGGTGGTCGGGTCCCCCCCGCCGCCGGCGCCCGAGACCGACGCGTTCGTGATGGTCGCGCCGTCGTCGTACAGGCTGGTATCCAGCTCGAGCGGGTACGTGGGCGCCGCGCTGCTCGTGTGGAACACGGCCCCGTTCTTCAGGTAGCTCACCTGGCCGTTCTGCACCTCGACGCGGAAGACGTCGCCGGCCTGGTAGGTCCCGAAGTACCCCTGTCCGTAGCCTTGCTCCACGACCTCCAGCCCCCCGTCGCCGCGCAGGTAGATCGCGTAATCGATGTCTCCGTAGCCCTGATCGGCGTCGCCGTGGCCAAGGCCCGCCATCTTGTACCGGTTCGTCTCGTTCGTGGAGAACTCCACGTAGCCGTCGTCCGACGCGATCTGCTGGACCGACGAGGCCCCGGCATGCCAGCCCCAGCCGGCGGCGCGCGTCAGCGAGCCCCCGCTCGCCGGCGCATGGCGGACGTTCTTCCAGAACCCCGGCGGCATGCAGCTCGTGTCCCCGGCCGCGCAGCTCACGACCTGGGCGCCGGTGACGGTCGCGCCCTCGTGGTTCAGGCTGGTATCGAGCCTGAGCGGATAGGTGGGCGCCGTCAGGCTCGTATGGAACGCCAGCCCGTTCTTGCGGTACCGCACCTGGCCATTGAACACCTCGACACGGAAGATATCGCCGGCCTGGTAGGTCCCGAAGTACCCCTGTCCAACCCCTTGCTCGTAGATCTCCAGGCCCCCATCGGCGCGCATGTAGATCGCATAATCGATGTCCCCGAAGCCCTGATCGGCGTCGCCGTGGCCGAGGCCCGCCATCTTCTCGAGGTTCGCCTCGTTCGTGGAGAACTCAGCATAGCCGTCGCCCGCCTCGATCTGCTCGGCCGACGAGGCCCCGGCGTGCCAGCCCCAGCCGGCGGTGCGCGTCAGCAAGCCACCGCTAGCGGTGGCATAGCGGACGTTCTGCCATAGCCCGGGGGGCATGCAGCTCGTGTCCCCGGCCGCGCAGCTCACGACCTGGCCGCCGGCGACGGTCGCGCCCTCGTGGTTCAGGCTGGTGTCGAGCCCGAGCGGGTAGGTGGGCGCCGTGGTGCTCGTGTGGAACACCATCCCGTTCTTGCGGTAGCGCGCCTGGCCATTGAACACCTCGACGCGGAAGACGTCCCCGACCTCGTAGGTCCCGAAGTATCCCTGTCCAACGCCCTGCTCGTAGACCTCCAGGCCCCCGTCGTCGCGCAGGTAGATCGCGTAATCGATGTCTCCAAAGTCCTGGTCCGTGTCGCCATGGCCGAGGCCCGCCATCTTCTGGAGGTCCGCCTCGTTCGTGGAGAACTCCACGTAGCCGTCGCCCGCCTCGATCTGCTCGGCCGACGAGGCCCCGGCGTGCCAGCCCCAGCCGGCGTCGCGGGTCAGCAGGCTTCCGTTCGCCGTGGCGTAGCGGACGTTCTTCCATTCCTGCGGCGGCATGCAGCCCTCGTCCCCGGCCGCGCAGCTGATGATCTGGGCGCCGGTGACGGTCGCGCCCTCGTGGTTCAAGCTGGTGTCCAGCCCGAGCGGGTAGGTGGGCGCCGTGTTGCTCGTGTGGAACACCATCCCGTTCTGCCGGTAACGCACCTGACCGTTGAACACCTCGACGCGGAAGACATCGCCCGGCTGGTACGTCCCGAAGTACCCCTGTAGAACCCCCTGCTCGACGATCTCCAGGCCCCCATCGGCGCGCAGAAAGACCGCATAGTCGATGTCCCCGAAGCCCTGATCGGCGTCGCCGTGGCCGAGGCCCGCCATCTTCTCGAGGTTGGCCTCGTTCGTGGAGAACTCCACGAACCCGTCGCCCGCCTCGATCTGCTCGGCAGACGAGGCCCCGGCGTGCCAGCCCCAGCCGGCGCTTCGCGTCAGCAAGCCTCCGTTGGCGGTGACGTATCGGACGTTCCTCCACAGCCCCGGCGGCATGCAGCTCGTGTCCCCGGCCGCGCAGCTCGCGACCTGGGCGCTGGTGATGGTCGCGCCCTCGTGGTTCAGGCTTGTGTCGAGCCCGAGCGGGTAGATAGGCGCCGTGGCGCTCGTGTAGAACACGAGCCCGTTCTTGCGGTAACGCACCTGGCCGTTGAACGCCTCCACGCGGAAGACATCGCCCGGCTGGTACGTCCCGAAGTAGCCCTTCCCGTACCCCTGCTCGACGATCTCCAGGCCTCCATCGGCGCGCAGAAAGACCGCATGGTCGATGTCCCCGAAGCCCTGATCGGCGTCGCCGTTGCCGAGGCCCGCCATCTTCTCGAGGCTCGCCTCGTTCGTGGAGAACTCCACGAATCCATCGCCGGCCTCGATCTGCTGGACCGACGAGGCCCCCGCGTGCCAGCCCCAGCCGGGGCTGCGCGTCAGCAAGGTCCCGTTCGCCGGGGCGTAGCGGACGTTCTTCCAGAACCCCGGCGGCATGCAGCTCTCGTCGCCGACCGCGCAGCTCGTGACCTGGGCGCTGGTGACGGTCGCGCCCTCGTCGTGCAGGCTGGCGTCGAGCGCGAGCGGGTAGGTGGGCTCCGTTTCGCTCGTATAGAATACGACCCCGTTCTTGCGATAACGCACCTGGCCATCGAACACCTCGACGCGGAAGACGTCGCCGGCCTGGTAGGTCCCGAAGTAGCCCTTCCCGTATCCCTGCTCGAGGATCTCCACGCCCCCGTCGGCGCGAAGGAGCACGCCGTGATCGATGTCCCAGAACGATGGGCTCTCATCGCCGTGGCTCAACCCGGCGATCTTGGTCCGGTTCGCCTCGTTCGTGGAGAACTCGACGAACCCGTCGCCCGCCTCGATCTGCTGGACCGACGACGCGCCGGCGCTCCAGCCCCAGCCCGGGCCCCGGGTGAGGGCGCCGCCCGACACCTGGACCTCGACGGCGTTGTTCCAGAAGGCGCTGGCGCCCTCTGCAGCCCGCGCGTCTCCCGCGCTCGCGATGGGGCTCCCGACGGCGAGCGCCGCGAGGAGCGCGCCTTTGCAGAGCCGCCTCATGATGCGCCCGTCCTCCCGCGGCCCGCGACGAGCGCGGCGGCGAGGCATGGCGCAGGGTACCGGATGGATCTGTTGAATGCGTGATGAAGCACGGTGTTGATCTCCTCTGGACATGGATCGTTGATGAGAAGCCGAGCAGACGAGGCCCTCCGGCCAGCGCTCCGCCGCGGGTCGCGCGTCGCGCGGCCGTCACGCGCGTGCGTCTCCGCTCACCAGCGCGCGACGGCGGCTGGCCCTGGCGCGCAGGAGGGCGCGGGGGCGCGGATCGGGTGTGGCTCGACGGCCACCCCCGTTCCTACGCCGCGGCCGTCCGGCTTCTGACAGGCACCGATCCTCTTTTCCCGCGCGCGCCGCCGGCCATGCCCGGCGAGGGGCGTCGCCGGGCGTGGCGGGGAGCGCGGGGGGCCGGGGACGCGGGCGTTCTCCGGCCGGGAGACGGCCAGGAGGCGCCCGCGCGGCGCGGCGCCGCCGTGTTATGTCGAGCGGCATGGCAGCGCCGCGCATCGCCGTCGTGGGTCATGTCGAGCACGTGACGCTCGGCCGCACCGAGGGCGTCCCCCAGCCGGGCGACATCGTTCACCTGCTCGACGCGCGCTTCCTGCCCGGCGGGGGCGGCGGCCTCGCCTTCGCTCAGCTCTGCCGGAGCGACGCCGAGATCCACCTCTTCACCGCGCTAGGGCACGACGCGGCGGCGCGCGCCGTCGAGGAGCGCATCCGCGTCGCGCCGGGGCGCGTGCACGTCCATGCGGCGGTGCGCGCCGTGGACCACCCGCGCGTGGTCGTCGTCGTGGACGCCGAGGGCCGCCGCACCATCCTCGTCACCGGGGCCCCGCTCCAGCCCGCCGCGACCGACCCGCTCCCGTGGTCGATCCTCGCCGGCTGCGACGCCGTTTACTTCACCGGCGCCGACCCCGAGAGCCTGCGCCTCGCGCGCGCCGCGCGTCGCCTCGTGGTGACCGCCCGCAGGGGCGCGGCGCTCCGGGCGGCGGCGATCGCCCCCGACGTGGTCATCGGCAGCGCCTCCGATCCGCGCGAGAACGCCCCGCTCGCCGCGTACGACCCCTGCCCCGGCGCGCTGGTGCTCACCGACGGGCCGCGGCCCGTCCGCGTCCTCCGCCCGGGGAGCGCCGCGCTGGTCGACGCGCCGCCCGCGCCGGACCGCGTCCTCGGCGAGTACGGCGCCGGCGATAGCTTCGCCGGCGCCCTCACCTACCACCTCGCCCACGGCCTCCCGGTCGAGGAAGCCTGTCGCCTCGCTGGACCACACGGCGCCGCCGTGCTGCGCGGGATCGATCCGCTCGAGACGCAGATGGCGCTTATCGCACCGTGACTCGGATCCACCTCTGCGGGGCGGGATCGCGGCGCTTGTTACCTAGAGCGGCGGTCACGTTGAAACCCGGAGAATTTTCACAGGGAGGCGGGGAGGCGGGGAGGAAGAAGAAATGAATTTCTCCCTCTTGCCGTCTCTCGCTCCCCGCCTCCCTGTAAATTCCTGCTTTTTCTCGTGGTTTCAACCCGTTTGTCGCTCTAAATGCAGCACCAGGGATAGAGCGTTGATGCAACCCATGTCTTGTCGTGCTTGCAGCGCATCGCCCCACCACAGTTGCCGCCCCCGGAGTCGTTCTCGCAAGCATAGCCGACAGCATCGCACGGTTCGCCTGGGCTGGCGCCCTCGCACGGAACGCAGATCGCGTTGGCCCCGGCGCATCCGCCGCACGCCGATTGCTCCGTCTTGAGCCAGGCTGCCGGCCGCGCTGCGCAGCTGCTCTGAGTATCGTCGGGATCACCTTCATTGAGTTTGCATTCGAACACGAGGACGCAATCGCCCGTCGTGTACGTGCAGATCTTCCCGATCTCAGGACACGCTGTCGACTCGACAAGCACCTCGCTCGGGCACCCGGGCGAAACCGTCGTCTCCCCGGTCGGCGCGCCGCCTTCCCCAGCCGGCGCGCCGCCTTCCCCGCTCGGCGCGCCTCCGGACCCACTCGCTGAAGCGCTCTCAGCGTCGAGGTCCACGTGCGAGGAACAGCCAATGAACAGGGGCACAACGAGGGCAACACCGACGAGAGAGAGGTGACGCATCAGCTCCTCCAGGCCTGCCCTCAGCAATCGCCGTTCCGCGTCGATCCTTGCCTTGTTTCATGCAGCTACGTCGAGCGCGAGAGGTCCCCTCTGGCCCAGGTTGGCACGCTTTGGCATGCCCCCCATGGCGCAAGGACCTCCGTCCAGCCAGCGTGCTCCAGGTCCAGCCTTCCCGGTCCAGCCTGACCAGGCTGCCGGACGGACGGCGCAGACTCCGCTTTCATGGCCACGTCGCCCCTGTCATCGCCGCCGTCCTCGCCTCATGGCGGCGTCAGGAGAGCCACTCCGCGCGCGCTCGGGCGACCTCCACCGGGGCGCATCCCTCCTCCGGGGCGCGCAGGCGCTCCCATGCCTGCTCGATGTAAGCGAGGCACTCCATGATGGATCCCTGCTTGCCGGCCTCCCGCGACCCGCTCGGGATCGCGCGCTCGACAGGGCAGACGGTGTACTGCTTCTCGTGATCGACGACGACGCGATAGGTGGCTGCGTCCTGCCGCTGTTCCTGGTTCATCTTCCCCTCCGCGGGTCGGCCCGATTGCGCTGCGGGGTCGCACCATAACCTCGCTCCCCGCGCCGTCGAGCCGGAATCTCCGAGAACGGATCGCAGGATCAGGCCGTCTCCGCCCGAGACGGCATCATGCCCGGATCGATGCCCGTGTCACGACATCGCGCCAGCGAACCGATGACGCGAGGAGCCGCTCCCCCATGGGTCGACGCCTCACGCCGCGGGAACAGGCAAGGAGCCTCAGCCCATGTCTCGTCGTGCTGGCGCCGCAGCAGGCCGGAGCGGGCGGTTCCAGCCGCGGCCGGGAGTCCCGCACGCCGTGGCCTTGAAGCGATGGATCGTCGGCATCAGCTGTCCGGAGACTCGTGGAAGTCCGCGATATTTGTCCGGTTCAGTAGAGGATCGAGGGCAGGAACGCGCCCGCGGGCTCGTTGTAGAGACCGACACTCATGAGCGTCATCGGCTGGACCACGCGTAAGCCATGGTCCAAACACCAACGGAACAGCTCCCCGTTGCGGGTTGGTAGGAGGAAGCCGGGACCCGGGAATGCGGAAGCCGCCCCGATGAGCGCTTTCAGCGCGTCGTTCGTCTCGCCGACGGCATGGCCAAAAAACGCGACCGGCGTAGCATAGCCGGTGATACGCCCCCCGTGCTCGACGACGGTCGCGGTTCCCTGCTTGATCGCATCGAGCAGTTCCCCACGACGGTCATGGCCGTGGACTTGCACACACACCTGATTGCAGGCGTCCAGATCACGCTCGGTGGCTGGGCGCACGCTGTAACCGGGCACCTGCACGGCGAGGGGCGCTCCTTGCATGATGGACAGCGGTTCGCGGGCCACGAACCCCAACCTGGCATACAGGGAGAGCGAGCGACTATGGTAGGCGGCCTGGACCAGCCGGACCCCCGGATAACGCTGCTGGGTCACCCGATCCAGGACATGCTGCATCAGCTGGCGTCCGACCGCGCGATTTTGAATCGCGGGATCGACCGTGATCGGGCCGATGCCCGCCACCGTCGAACGCTCGTCGAGGAAGTTGCTGCCGACAACCCGGCCGTCAAGCTCGGCGACCACCGCATAGAAGCAGGGGTGCGCAAGCAGCCCCGCCAGGAGCGCGGCGGCGGCTTCGGGCGAGGGCAAGTCCGGTGGGAAGCCGTGCTGCTCAGCTATTGTCTTGAAGGCATCGTAACAGATCGCACCACAGCGCGGCGCGTCTTCGGCGTTGCCCGGTCGCAGCGTGACGTTCATCGGGGCTCCCTCCATCCACTACTCATCTGGTTGACCTCCAGTTGTTGCGACACCTAACGGCCGGCCGTTGAGCCGCGAGCCCGAAGGGAGGCCCCCGCAGGGGGCCGATCGTAGGGCTCGTCGGATCCAATGGCGGGTTGGGCGACGCCGTCAAGAGTCGGCAAAGATCGCCGCAGCCGAGGCCGATCGTACATGACCCTCGGCCTGTACGGATCGCGCTTCGCGCCTGCAGAGCGCGGTCGAGGCAGGTCGGTCTCGCCAGCGCCCACGGTCACCTGACCGCCCCCTTCTGTGTAAAGCACGGACGTACCGCGGCGCCTGCCCCTTGGGTTATCCCGTGAGAGGGCGCGTCATCCCCCTGCCGAAGCCGCCACACGCGGCGGCCGTCCCGCGGTGGCTGGCGCAGGATCACGGGAAGGTCCATCCACGGCGCTGATGGATCCATCCAGAACATCGAATGGTCGGCCGGACGGGCGTCGTTACAACTCTCTTCATCGAAGCGCGGCGCGCCGTGCGCCGCCGAAGAGGAGGATCTTATGACCGCTGCTTCCCCGACCGCCGTGACGCTCTCCCTCCTGGCCCGCATCGAGGCCAAGCCTGGCAAGGAGGCCGAGGTCGAGGCGCTCCTCCGCTCCGCCGTCGGCCTCGCGGCCGAGGAGCCGCGGACGGTTCACTGGTTCGCGCTGCGCATCGGGCCGTCGACGTTCGGCATCTTCGACACCTTCGCGGACGAGGTGGGGCGCAAGGAGCACCTCGCGGGCCGCATCGCGGCAGCGCTCATGGCCAAGGCGCCGGAGCTGCTCGCCGCGCCGCCCGTCATCGAGCACGTGGACATCATCGCCGCGAAGGGTTGACCGGCCGCGCCCGGGCAGCGCGTGAGAGCAGCGCGTCCCAGAAGAGCTGCAAGCCCGGCGCCGGCGTGCGATCGCCCGAGCGCACCAGCGCGACGGTGCGACGGAGGGCCGGATCGACGAGCGGGCGCTGCGACGCGCCCGTCAGGAGCACCGAGTGCTCGGGCATGAAGGCAAAACCCAGCCCCGCGTGCACCAGGCTCTGGACCCAGTCCTCCCGGTCGGTGCGGTACGCCGCGTACAGGTCCACGCGCCGCGCGGCGCACACGCCCGTCACCTGCTCGCGCATCTCGCAGGCGAGCCGATCGAGGTAGGGCTCGCCGTCCAGATCCTCGAGCCGCAGGCCCTCGCGCGCGGCCAGGTGGTGGCCGGGCGGGAGGACCACGACGTAGCGCTCCTCGTAGAGGGGCGCCACCACGCACCAGTCCGGGACGGCGTCGCCGAGGTTCGAGACGATGACGTCGACCTCGGCCTCCTCCAGCCGCCGCAGGAGCTCTCCCTGCACGGCCACCGCGATCTCCAGCTCCACCCCCGGCGCCTCCGCGCGGAACGCCGCCAGCGAGCCCGCGAGCCGCGCGGGCCCGATGGTGCAGAGGATGCCCACCCGGAGCGGCACCTGCTTGAGGCGCCGGTGGTTGTCCGCGATCACCTGGACGGCCTGCATCTCGTCCCGCAGCCGCTGGAGCCGCGGCAGCACGCGCTGCCCCAGCGCCGTGAGCTTGGCGCCGCCGCGCTCGCGCAGGACGAGCGGCCCGCCCAGCTCCTCCTCGAGCTTCTTGATGGCGGCCGTGAGCGCGGGCTGCGAGACCGCGCACCGCTCGGCCGCGCGCGTGAAGCTGCGGGTCTCGGTCACCGCAAGGAAATACCGGACCTGATGCATCTCCATGGCCGCGCATCTTCGCCCGGCGACGCCGCCCGCGCCAAGGAGGCGGCGCGTTCGCTCGGCTCCGATCAGGGCTGCCGAGGGAGAAGACGACCGGCGGCCCCTCTCCCCGGGAGGACGAGGGTCACCGAAGCGCGGTGGTGATCACATAGCGCGTGTCGCCGAACTCCGGATCATCGCATTCCTTGTAATACTCCCCGGAGCGGTTGAGCTTGCCGCAGTACTCCTTGCAATGCCCGACGATCTCGATCATCCCGCAGCCCTCGAGATCGCCGTCCGCGGCGAGCTGGCCCGCGGCGCAGTCGCGCTTCGCCGCGCGCGCGACATCGACGTTCGCCGGGTTGTAACAGGCGCGCAGGTACGGCGTCTCCGTGAAGAGGTTCCCCCAGAAGGCCCCTTCGACATGAGGGTACTCGTCGAGCTCGCCGCACCCGACCTCGTGATGCAGCGGGTTCTGTCGGGAGCGCATCGAGATGCTGACCGAGACTCCATAACGGTTCGTGTGGGCGGCGAGGCACGCGGAGACCATCCGCTTGCCCTCGTCGTCGAGCGGGCGCCGGTCCCACCGAGGCGCGAGGCCGAGGTGTCCGGGATAGACCTCCTTGTGGGTCGCGCCCGCGCTGTCGGTCCAGGAGAAACGGAACGACTGGGACTCCTTGAGCGCGCAGCTGACCGTGTACTTCACGAGCGACCGGAAGAGATCGCCCCTCGCGCCAGGATCCCTGAGAGCGGAGGCCGCCACCGGGCTCAACGCGTTCGCGCTCAGCGCGTTGGCGCTCAGCGCATTCGCGCTCAACGCGTTCGCGCTCAGCGCATTCGCGCTCAGCGCATTGCCGCTCGCGAGCTCGCCAGCGCTCGAGCCGAGCTCCTCTGTTTCATCCCCCGCTTCGAGCGCCTGCTCGGGCGCGATGCAGCCGGTAGCCACGAAAAGGATGCCTGCGCACCCAAGTACAGCCCTGGTTTTCACGTGATGAGACCTCAGGTAGCGAGCCAAGGGGAGCGCCCACGCTCCCCGATCACAGCACGCCCTCCGGCGCGTCGCTCAACACAACGACAGCCGGGAACTCTCCACGTCAACGACCAGGGTACGGCAAACCACTTCGACTGTCAGCTATTAAATTGCACGTCCTCCGCGGATTCCTCCGTGGGACAGCAACGCTTCGTCACGTTCAGTCACGTTCGGCCACGTTCAGTCACGTTCAGTCACGTTCAGTCACGTTCAGTCACGTTCAGTCACGTTCGGCCACGTTCAGTCACGTTCAGTCACGTTCGGCCACATTCAGTTCCGACCGTTCCGCCCAGCTCCGACAGCTCCGACCCACTGCGATGCGAGCTCCAGGGTGCGGGCGTTGTCCGGAACGTGGGAGAGAAAGCGCCCGCGCCACTCGGGATCGCGAACGCCGGCGGCCCGGTCGAGCAGCTTGTCGCGCGCCGAGGAGATGGCGACCGCCGCCCTGGCCGCGTCGCCGACCGCGGAGAACGCCTCCGCGTGGACCAGTCGGATCATCGACTCGCCCTCTTCGATCCCGCCGAGCGACTCGAGCGCTGCCAGGGCCTCGCCGGCGGCCACGAGCGCCTCGGCGGCGCGCCCCAGCCCGATCAGCGCCCGGGCGCGGATCGCCATGGCCGTGACGCGGAACGGCGACGCGCTCTCCAGCGCCTCGGCGAGGCGCGCCTCGCGCTCAGCGCCCGCGAGATCGCCGGCGAGCAGGGCTATCTTTGCGAGGTACGAGCGCGACACCACCTCGGCGCGCGGGTCGCCCAGCCGCTGGCTCGAGGCGAGGGCCGCCTCCTCGACGGCCCGCGCCTCGGCGAGCCTGCCGCAGTAGGCGAGGACCTGCCCGAGGCTGGCCTGCGCCGCCGCCGCCACCTCGTGCAGACCCATCCGCTCCGTGGCCTCCAGCACGGAGCGGAGCGCCGCCTCGGCGCCGCCGAAATCGCCGAGCTCGCCGTAGGAATAGCCCAGGTTCGCGCGGGTGATGCACGCGTTGCGCCGGTCGCCGACCTGCTCGAACGCCACCAGCGCAGCCTCCAGGCCGGTGACGCAGGCGCCGGGATCGCCCCCGCTCATCGCGCGGAAAGCGCGCGCCTGGTGCAGCCCCGCGACCACCTCGGCCCCCGTGCCGGCGCCGGTCGGCGCCCCGTCGGCCATGGCGCGCTCCACCTCCGCGATGAGCCCGTCGACGATCGCAGGCCGTCCGGCGAAGGCCAGCGTCGAGGCGCCCATGCAGAGACAGGTGCTCCTCGCGCTCTCCGCGCCTTGCGAGGCGGTGACGACGACCGCCGCGCCCATCCACCGCTCCACGCGGTCGAAGCCGCCCAGCTTGCTCGCGGCCGCGACGGCCTGCGTGACGGCCGCGAACCATGGCGCCGAGCCGGGCGCGAGGTGCCGCGCCGCGTCCGTCCCCCGCTGCTCGGCCAGCGCGAGGTCGCCCCGCCACACGTGCGCCTCGGCCTGGACCAGCCGGAGCGCCCCCACCACCGCGGGCTCCGGCGCGCACTCGAGCCCGCGCTCGGCCCGCGCGATCGCGGCGCCGAGATCGTTGCCCTCCAGGGCGTGCTGCGCCGCGCGCAGGTACGCCGCGGCGGCCCGCGCGGGCACCGCGCCGCGCTCGAAGTGCTCCGCGAGCGCCATCGCGTCGGGCTCGCCCGCGCCCTCCAGCCAGGCGCCCGCCAGCGCGTGGCCCAGCCGCCGGTCGGCCTCCGTCAGCATCCCGTACGCCGCCTCGCGCACCAGCGCGTGCCGGAAGCGGTACTCGACCTCTCCGCGCATCCGCCCGGGGCCGCGCCGGTGGACCACCTCACGGCGCTCCAGCTCCGAGAGCCAGCGCGTCACCACGGCGCCCCCGAGCAGCGCGCTCACCGCGCTCGGCCAGAACGCCTGGCCGAACACGCTCGCGGCCCGCAGCACGCGCCGCGCCTCGGCGTCGAGCGCCTCGATGCGCGCCTGCACCATCGCCAGCACCGTCTCCGGCAGGTCCGCGCCATGGCCGGCCGCCACCGCGCGGACCTGCTCCTCCAGGTAGAACGGGTTGCCGTCCGCCCGGTCCACCAGCGTGGCCACGAGCTCGGCGCGCGCCTCGTCGCCCAGCGCGGCCCGCACCAGCCGCTCGCTCGCCCGGCGCGTGAGCGGCGGCAGCATCATCTGGTTGCCGAAGCGCCCCTGAGACAGCCCCGGAAAGGCCTCGTGCACCTCGGGTCGAGCCAGCCCGAGCACCAGGAACGGCAGATCCCGCAGGCTCCGGAGCGCCGCCTCCACCATCGTCAGGGTGGGCAGGTCGCCCCACTGCAAGTCCTCGAGGATCAGCAGCACGGGCTGCCTCGCGCACTCGGCCCGGATGAACTCCTCCCACGACAGCCGCAGCTGATCGCCCATCAGCTGCCGGTTGCGCCGCGCCGCGCCGACCCGGATGTCGTCGTCCGGGAACGGCGCGCCCAGGAGCTCGCCAAGGAAGGCGCTGACGCGCCCGACGTCGAGCTCCGGATGGCGCTCGACCCGCGCCCTCACCTTGCGCCGGCGCTCCTCCAGCGGCTCGCCGTCGACGATGCCCATCGCGCTCCGCAGCGCGCGCGACAGGAGGCCGAACGCCGAGCCCGAGCTCATCGGGTCCCCCTGGCCGATCCACACCTCCACGTGGGCGCCGTCCGCCAGGTCGGCGCCGCCCCCGCCGCGCGCGCGGTCGGCCGCTCGCGCGTTGCGCGCCGACACCGTCTCGAGGAACTCCTGCCGCAGCCGCGATTTGCCCATGCCGGCCGCCGCGACCACCAGCAGCGCGCCGGAGGTCGACTCCTCGGTGCTCCGATCGAGCTCCGCGGTCAGCACCGCGAGCTCCCGCTCCCGCCCGAAGCACGCCACCGGCTTGCCGAGCAGCGCCGGCGCCGACGTCACCCTGAGGTCGTCCCGCGCCCCGTGAAGGAAGCGCGCGCCGCCCTCGCAGCTCGTCTCGAACCGGCCGCCCAGGAGCCCCGCCGTCACCTCGTCGATGCGGACCGCGGCGACCGCGCCCGGCTCGCCGCGCGACGGCAGGAGCTGGACCGCCCGGTCGATGAGCTCGCCCATCGGGATGCGCGACGTCAGCTCGGCCCGGCCGGTCACGAGCGAGACCTGCGCGCCGCCGAGCAACGCGCGCAGCGAGAGCGCGCAGCGCGCGGCCTGCGCGGCGAGATCGGTGGCCGCCTCGGCGCTCGTCAGCACGAGCAGCGGCGATCTCGCGTCGATGAGCTCGATCTGACCCTGGTAGCGCTCGGCGAGCGCGTAGAGCTCGTCGGCGCGGCCCGTCGCCCGCGCCTGCTCCTCCTCCTGCGAGCGCGTCACCTCCTCGGGCGCCGAGCGCTCGTGCGCGAGCACGAGGCACGTGACGCGCCGCTCGCTGCTCGTGAGCTCCAGGACGGGCGCCAGCGCGGCAGGGTAGGCGCCGTCCGCCGCGCCGGCGTGGCTGAGGTCGATCGCGCGGAGCTCCTCGGCGACGGCCGCGCCGTCGCGGGGCCGCCCGTCTGGCTGCTTCGCGAGCATCCTGGTGACGAGGGCGTCGAGCTCGCCCGGCAGATCCGGGCGAACCTCGCGGAGGCGCGGCGGCTCGTCGAGCAGCACCTTGACCATCACGGCGAGCGCCCCGGCGCCCTGGAAGGCGGCGCGCCCGGTGAGGCACTTGAAGAGCACGCAGCCGAGCGCGAACACGTCGGCGCGGGCGTCGACGCGCCGCTCGCCGCGCGCCTGCTCGGGCGCCATGTACTCCGGGGTCCCGAGGACGGTGCCCGGCAGGGTGAGCTGCTGGTCGATCCGGAAGCGCGCGATCCCGAAGTCGAGCACCATGGCGCGATCGAGCCGCCCCTCGACGAGGAGCAGGTTGCTCGGCTTGAGGTCGCGGTGCACGACGCCCTGCCCGTGGAGGGCGCCGAGCGTCTCCGCGATCCGCGCGACGACGTCGACGCTCTCGGCGGGGGTGAGCCCTCGCCGCGCGATGCGCTCGGCGAGCGTCTCCCCGGCGAGCCACTCCATCACCATATACGGCTTGCCGCCCGCCGCGACGCCGTGGGCGATGTACCGGACGACGCCGGGGACGCGCAGCGCCGAGAGCACCTCCACCTCGCAGGAGAAGCGGCTGAGCTCACCCTTGTCGGCGCGGCGAAGCACCTTGAGAGCCACCGTGTCGCCGCTTCGCCGGTCGCGCGCCCGGTAGACGTGCCCCATCCCGCCCGAGCCCGCGAGGCCCTCGATCTGGAACCGCTCGTCGACGATCTCTCCGACGCGCATCAACGGCCGTGAATCCAGCGATATCACGCGCGCCGCCCTCCTGGTCTGGATACAGGCCCGGGATGGTAGGGCGACTCACCTCCAGCGCGACCGCGACCGGATCGAACGCGCGATGCGACGCGTCAGGGCTGGAGTCTCACGAAGAACACGCCGGGGCGCTCGGGGAGGACCGGCTCCGCGCACGCGCTGGCCGCCCGCCGGCGCGAACGAGGGGTTCTCGACGGATACGTGCGTGTGCGCAGGCCGTCCGGGTGGTGCGCCGAGCGCAGGTAAATCATCGACGACGAGGGCGCCCGTGATGGGGGAACGGCGCCGGCGCCGGAGAGGGCGCCGCCGGGTGCCGTGTTCTGCGGGCGCGCTTCAAGGCATCTGAAAAGCCATCGAGGAGCGCATCTCGCCATGTCGATAAGCCACGTAGTCGCGTCATGTCGATGGGTGGGTCTTGCGCATCGCGAACCTCGTCATTGCGCCGGCGAAGGGACCCGCCTGCGCCATCGACGAACGCGAGGCCCCGCCGACGACGCCCAGGGTGGGCGCGCTGGAGCGGCGCGGAGGCGGCGCCCGCCCGGAGGGCGGCCCTGAGGCGCGCTCGCCGGCGAGCCGGCACCTCCGCCCGCCGCGTGGAGTCGGGACGTCCGCGCGGCGCGAGCGCGGACGGAGACGGCGCTGGGCGGACATCATGAATGAAGTTTTTCTCTCCTGACGTTATCTTCGCCTCGGCCGCGTTTGTGATGAAGATCTTGTCCCCCGACATCGTCTCCGCCTTGGCGGCGTTCGCGAGCTGGCTCGGCGACCAAGGTGGCTGTTGACTTCCACGCCCGGAACTGCAATGTCTCTCGCTGCGCTTGCCCTTACCCACAGGAGACGTCGGATGTCGATGAGCAAGAAGCTGATGAGTGCCGTGTTGATGACCGTCGGCATTGGCTTTGCTGGAGCCGCGTGGGCCGCTGGCGGGACCGCGGACCTCCCCGCTTCCGTCGCCGAAAAGAAGGATTTCGGCTGCGGTGCAAAAGGACAGAAGGCCTGTCCGATGCAGGGCTGGATGAAGTCGGTGATGCAGTCGGCGACCACGAGCGGCGACGCCGCGAAGATCGCGGAGGCGTTGGAGTACGTGGCGAAGCGGCCGCCGAAGGGCATGGACAAGTGGGTCGCGATCACGAACGACGGCATCGCCAAGGCCAAGAAGGGCGACATCGACGGCGCCAAGGCGAGCTGCAAGACCTGCCACGATCTGTACAAGACGACGTACAAGGAGACGCTCCGCGACGCCCCCTTCTGAGGCGCTCCTCTCCTCTCTCGCTCTCTTCCCTCCCTCCGCTCATCCTTCCGCGCGCCGAGAGCGCGCCTTCGTCGGGCAGCCCTGGCCGGTCACGCCGGGCCTCGCCTGTCGGTCTGCGGCGACGGCCATGAAGCCGGCCCGCGGCGACGGTCATGAGCCGCCCCGCGGGCCAGAGCCCCCCGTCGGGTGCGCGCCCGACGGCGCAGCTCAGCAGCCGCCGCCGGCAGCCGCGCAGATCTCCTGGGGCGTGAGCGTCCGGCCGAAGATGCGGAGGCTGTCGAGCAGCCCGTTGAACTCGTCTTCCCCCGAGGGCTCGTCCGAGCCGATGTGGACGGGCTGTTCGCCGGAGGCGATCACCGGGCCAGAGGGGCTCCGGTCGACCTCGACGCCGTTCACGTAGAGGCTCTGCGTCTGGCCGTCGGAGAGACAGGCGACGTGCGTCCACTGCCCGGGAACGATGGGGTAAGTCACGTTCCGCTCGACGCCCATGGTGCAGCGGATCTGTCCGCCCGGCATCAGGAAGAGCGAAGGCTTCCCACCGCTGTCGATCACGGTGTATCGCCGCTTGTCGGGGAGAGAGGCGGGGTTGATCCAGACATCGATGGTCATCGCGGAGGCGGTCCATGCGGCGTCGTGGCGGAAGTAGAGTTTGCTCCCCATCGTCACCGAGAGCGCCTGGCCGGCACGGCCAGGCGCGTAGTGCAGGCTGCGCACCCGCTCGGGCGTGAAGTGATGCTGCGAGGCGTCGTCGGGGTTGCCCTCGAACGCGAAGCACGCGATCAGCGATGGAGCTGCCGCCCCGCACAGCGGCTTGGGAGCGCCGCCGGGCTCTTCGACCGGATCCCCGCCGGGCTCTTCGACGGGAGCGCCGCCGGGTTCTTCCGTCGGCGTTCCGCCGGGTTCTTCCGCCGGCGTTCCACCGGGTTCTTCCGCCGGAGCGCCGCCAGGCTCTTCGACGGGAGCGCCGTCAGGCTGTCCGGCGATGGCTCCGCCGGGTTCTCCAGCGGGAGCGCCGCCAGGTCCTCCGGGTTGAGCCTCGGATTCACCTGACCCGCCTGTGCCTTTCGTTTCGAGGGCGCAGCCCGGCAGCGACAGAAGAAGCACGGCGACGCCGGCCAGGCGATGTGCAGAGTGATGAATTTTGCAAAGCATGCTGCGTTTCCTGCGGGGCGCTCAGCGTAGCTCAGAACGCCGCTCCCTGTCACCGTGCCTCGCACGAAGGCTCGACTCGCGCCGGCGCGCCGATGCAGTGAGAAGAAAAATGCACCACAGAGGCGCAGAAGAAGAGGCGCGGAGTGCATGGCGGTCGCTCGCTGCTCTCTCCTGTGAAGCCTCCGCGTCTCCTGGGTCGCGTTTGAGCAAAGAGAAGACCGTGAGCGCGGACGGGTCGGCGTTTTTTTTACGGTGATAGACGACAAGTAGACTGTTGCTCGACGTCGTGGTCCGGTTCATGGACGGATTCATGGACCGACACGGGGCTCCGCTCCTGCTGCTCACGGCGACGTGGCTCCTGGCTGGCTGCGACAGGGAGGCCCCCCCACCTCGGCCGGACGCGACGCCTGACGGCGGCGGAGGAGGAGGGGCGGCCGCGCCGGGGTGCGCGGCCGGCGAGCGCACGACCGATTCTGGGTGCGAGCCCGCGGGCATCCCGCCCGAGGCCTGCGGCGCCGGCTTCACGCCGGGCGACCGAGCGTGCGCGCCTGTCCTGCCGGATGCCCCGTGCCCTGCGGGGACGATGGCCGTGCCGGGCGAGACCGCCTGTCGCGAGGTCGCGCCGTGCGGTGAGGCGCCATGGGGCGACATCGCCCTGGACGAGGAGACCCAGCACGTCGACGGCGCCTATGCAGGGGGCGACTCCGATGGCACGCCGGAGAGGCCGTGGACGACCGTCGGCGAGGGCCTCCGCGCGGCCGCGCCCGGCGCGGTCGTCGCGATCGCCGCGGGTACGTATCCAGAGGACGTGATCGTCGACAAGCCAGTACGGCTGTGGGGGAGGTGCCCGGCGCTCGTCGAGATCGCCGGGGCGGGGCCGGACACGGCCGCGGCCATCGAAGTCGGCGCGGGCGCCGACGCGGCCGAGATACGGGGCGTCGCGATCCGAAGCGCGGGGCAAGGTATCCTGGTCTCGGGCTCGAGCGGCGTCGTGATCGACGAGGTCTGGGTGGCCGGCGCGGGCGCCCAGGGCATCAAGGTGGACAACGAGCAAGGCCCGGCGGCGCTCACCGTCCGTGGCTCGCTCGTCGAAGGGGCCCATCGGGTCGGCGTGCACAGCGCGGGCGCCGAGCTCGCCCTCGAGTCGTCCGTCGTGCGAGGAACCCTCGAGTCCGGCGAGGTCGAGGGGACGGGCGTCGGCGCGAACAGGGGAGAGGGCAACACGCCGGCCTCGATCACGGTACGCGCATCCATCATCGAGCAGAGCCACGGAACCGGCGTGTACCTCATCGCCTCCGAGGCGCTCGTCGAGGACAGCGTGATCCGCGACAGCACCGGAATCGACACCAACGCCGCCGGGATGGGCGTGCTGGCCATCCGGAACAGCCGGGGCCAGCCGAGCCAGGTGACCTTGAGGCGCAGCGTCCTCGAGGCCAATGAGGAGGCGGGGATCTGGGTCCAGGGCTCGTCCGCCGTCGTCGAGGATACGGTCGTGCGCGACACGCGGCCTTACCCGGACAAGCTGGCGACGGGGTGGGGCGTCTATATTGCCGCCGACCTCGAGGAGGGCCTGCGCTCCGAGGCGACCCTGCAGCGCGTGGTCGTCGAGCAGAGCCGCTACGTGGGCGTCGCGATCCTGAGCTCCGACGCCTCGCTCGACGGCGTGCTCGTGCGCGACACCCTGCCGCGCGACGGGGACGGGAAACACGGCGTCGGGCTCGCGGTGGCCTCCCGCGGCCCGCTGCGCGGCGACGTCACCGCGCGCGGCTCCGTGGTCGAGGGGAGCCGCACCGCGGGTGTCTTCATCGAGGGCGCCGACGCGACGCTGGAGCGGGTCGCGGTCCGCCGCACGCTCCCGCAGGCGTCGGACGGGCGTTTCGGCCGGGGGATCGAGGTCCACGCGCTCGGCGCACAGGACGGGCGGAGCGGCCTCGTGCTCCGGTCGTCGCTCGTCGAGGAGAGCGTAGATTCGGGGCTCGCCCTCTTCGGATCTGCGGCCACCCTCGAGGAGACCACGATCCGCGGCACGCGGAGCTCAGCCGATGGGCTCCAGGGAAACGGCGTCACGATCGTCAAGGACCCCGGCGACTCGGAGGCCACGTTGACCGGCGTGCGCATCGAGGCGAGCGACGGCGCCGCCATCGCGAGCTTCGGCGCCTCGGTGGCGCTCGCGCGCAGCACCATCGAGTGCAACTTCATCGATCTCAACGTCGAGACGGAGAGCGGCACGGCGGGCAAGATCACCGACGGCGGCCAGAACCAGTGCGGCTGTCAGGGCATGAGCGTCCCGTGCAGGGCGAAGAGCGCGGGGCTCGCGCCGCCGGAGCCGCTGCCGGAAGCGCTGTGACGCCGGCCTCGCCTCAGCCCGGCTCCCGCCTGGCGCGGCGCGGATCCCCCGCTGCGCTCCTCCGCACCTCCGGCTGGCAGGCCGGGCAGAAGATCGCGTCGTGCCCGTGGACGCTCGCGCGACGGAGCTTGTCGCCGCAGCGCGGGCACGGCTGGCCCGGGCGCCCGCGGACCTTGAGGAAGTCGCGCAGCCGCTCGTCCAGGGCCGGCGCGCGCCGGGCGATCGTCCGGGTCGCGTCGCCGAGGACACGGGCGATCGCCACGTGGAGGCGGTCGGTCTCCTCCTCGGAGAGGCTCTGGACCGTCGCCTTCGGGTGGATCCTTGCCTCGAAGAGCACCTCGTCGGCGTACGCGTCTCCCATGGAGTCGAGCGCCGTCCCGTCCATCAGGAAATCCTTGGCGAGGTCGCGCCGCCCGCGCGCGGCGGCGCGGAACGCCTCCTGCGTGAACACCCGAGGATCGAGGACGTCGAGGCCGACGCGCTGGAGCCCGGGGATCCTGTCGAAATCGCCCCGCGCGAGCACGTGGACCTTGCTCATCTGCACGTCGTCTCGGACCCTGAGCTCGCGGCCGTCCCCGAGGGTCAGCGAGAAGGCGAGATCGGTTGGAATCCGCGTCTCTCCTGGCCGCGTGATCGAGAACCGCCCTGCCAGCATCGGGGAGATCACGAGATCGAGCGCGCGCGCCCCGTCGAGCTCGAAGACCACGGCGTGCGCCCGCCGCGCCACGCGCCGGATCTCCGCGCCCGGCAAGAGCGCGTCGAGGCGCTCCGGGAGCAGGACGTGCAGCACCACCGAGTTCTCGGCCCGCGCCGCGGCCACGGCCGCGCCCGCGAGCTCGCGCGCGAGGATCGGAACGACGTACTCCAGGTCCGGGCGCTCGGGCACGCCTCCAGGATACAGATCTCGCCGCGAAGATCGCGCGACTTCGGGCGAGGCGCGAAAAAGAGGCGCGGCGGCGCGCTGATCACGCGCTGATCACGCGCTGATCACGCGCTGATCCGCGGGGACTCCTCGCCGAGCGCTGCGTCGCCCCGCCTCGGCCGCTGCGCCCCCTGGATCACGAGATCCTGGCGCCGTGCGAGCGCGTACACGACGCGGATGAGCGCCGTCTTGAAGGCCTTCTCCGGCGGCGGGTTCAGGTGCACGACCCGGCGCTCGCCCGGCTGCGCGACATGGCTCGCGCGCCGGGGCTCGCCCCGCTGCGCGACGGGGCTCGCCCCCCCGGGCTGGTCCTCCTTCGGCTCCTCGACCTCCAGCGCGATGGGGATGGCGCCCCGGGGCTCGAGCGCCGCCCGGATGTCGTCGAAGCGGAGCTCGTCGCCCGCCTGCCCCGCCACGTCGGGCGGCGGCGCCTCGATGCGGACGAGGTCCTGCCCGCCCTCGCCGAGGAGCTCATCGTAAAGAGCCGTTACTCCCGGCACGAAGGCGCTGTGGACCATGAAGTAGTTCTTGATGCGCTCGGTGCTGACGAGGCTGACCCGCACGGCGAAGCCGCACTTGTCAGGGGCAAGGAGGCTCCGGACGTGCTCGCCCTTCGCCACCGAGGAGAACTCCGCGAGCACATGCAGCGCCCTGCCGTGCGCGAGCTCCCGGCTCGCCAGCGCCCGCGCGAAGCGGATGACCCGCATCGCCGTGCGGGCGTCGCGATCGAGCCCCTCGGGCTCGCTCAGGAACACCGCCGCGGAGAGCGGCGCGCCGCGCGCCACGCAGCGCACCGCGAGCGAGGCGAGGTCGTGCCCGTGCTGCGTGTACACCGTCGCGCTGCCCCCGCGCGGGAGCGAGAGCATCGCCCCGTCCGAGCCCGGCGGCGCGCCGCTCGGGCCGGGCGTCACGCCGAGCGAGGCGAGCCGATCGGGGAGCGGCATCCGCTCGTCCCCGCGCTCCCCGAGGACCAGCGTCACCTCGACGCCCGGCACGAACCGCGCGAGCGCGTGCAGCAGCGAGGGCAGCGCGGCGCTGTACCCGACGATCAGCACCCGCTCGATCTCGCCGAGGTGCAGCGAGAGCTTCGCCGCCCACTCGTGCGCCGCCGTCGCGCCGTCCGACGCCGCGGCGCGCTCGATCCCCCGGCCCCTGTAGAGCTCTCGCCCGTAGTCCAGGAGCGGCGCATACGTCGCCGATACGCCGATGAGCCCCCTGAGCCGCTGCGCCGGCACCCGGCCCGCCCGCGCGCCGAGGGCCCACGCCGGCGACCCCTCGGGCGGATCGAGCAGCGGATTCAGCCACGGCACGAGCCCCTCGACCGACACGAGCTTGCCCTCCTCGCGCTTCGGCACCGCCGCCTCGTCCCCGAGGAACACCCCCGCGAGGATCACCTGCTTCTCGTAGGCAGCGCGCGCCATGTCCGAGAACGAGAGCTCGTGCTTCGGCGCCTTGCCGAGCTTGCCGACGGCGCAGGCCGCCTCCTCGCCCAGGAAGATGTGCGTGTAGAACTCGGAGCCGTCCGCGGTCATGAGGTCGGTGTAGAGGGACTCCACGCCTGGCGTGAGCAGGTGCTGGCAGAGGAAGAAGCCGAGGAACCGCTGCATGTCGAGCGGATGTGTCCCGGGCCCGCCCACCTCCTGGATGAGATCGCGGTTCTTGCTCTCCTGCACCTCGACGAACACGTGGCCGTGCGGGTTCTGCGTCCGGAACGAGGAGAGCGTCATCGCCGTCAAGGCGTCGGCGTCGGGCCCGGCGTCGGGCCGCGCGAGGATGAGCGCGCGCTTCGCCTCGGCGGCGCCCACGAGCTCGAGCGCCTCCGGCTGCGCGCTGTCCCCTTGGCGGTAGCTCACCCAGCGCATCCCCGGCGCGTAGAGGTAGGCGGGCGGGTCGTCCTCGGTGCCGAGGAGCGCCATCCGCGGGAGCGCGTGGCGGGTCGGCGGGGGCCCGCGGCGGATGAGCCACTGCCAGAGCTCCGCGAGCCGGATGCTCCGGAGCGCGCGGTGGCGCTCGTACAGCCGGACGAACTCCTGCACCAGCATCTCGGCCTCGTGCACCGGGCCGATCACGAGCGCGTGCCCCGCGTAGCGGACCGGCCGCCGCCGCGCCGCGCGCACGACCTGGTCGACCACGTTGGCGCCGATGCCGATGATGAACGACGTGATGAAGACGCCCACCATGGTGAGGCCGAGCGAGACGACGGCCACGACGGGGTGGACCCGGAGGTTCTCGACGAGGTTGTCGGCGCTCTCGATCTGCCGGAAAGACCACCAGATCCGGTCGATGAAGTTGGTGTCCGGGGTCGGGCCGCGGCCATCGTAGTCGTGCGTGATCGCGAGGTGGCTGAGCAGCACGGAGGAGCCGAACGCGAGCCCCCAGACGGCCAGCGTGACGAGCCCGAACTGCTCGAGCAGCTCGCGCCGCGTCATGATCGCGTAGAGGTCGATCGCGATCTCGCGCGTGAAGCGCAGGAGCAGGAAGAGCCGCGAGAGCCGCAGCATGGGGAGGGCGTGGGCGGCGTGCGCGTCGAGGATCCGCTCGAGCGGCAGGAAGCTGACCCAGGCGATGATGTCGAAGGCGAAGAGGAGCACGTCGAGGCGCGACCGCCCGTCCCCGCGCTGGTGGAGGAGGACGGCCCGGAAGAGGAGCTCGACGCCGAAGATCGCCAGGAAATACGGGCGGAGCTGCTCGTCGAGGCCCTGGATGGGCAGGACCGAGACGAGGATCAGGAGCGAGATCGCGGCCTTGACGGGGCGGGTCTCCAGCCCGCCGGCGAGGCGGTGGAGCAGGGGCAGGCGGGGCGCCATGGGCGGCAAGGATAGGCGACCTCGCGCGCGGCTGCTGTAAGCTCGCCGGGGGCGGAAGGATGGGGAGCTGCATGGACCACGCGAGGAGCATCCGCGGGCCACCCATCTCGCGGAGGCCTATCCCCACGTCGCCGCCGACCTCGGACGGCAGCGCGGCGAACATCAGCCATCCCGCTTCCTCGCTCATCGTGGGATCCGCGCGCGCGGCGCACGGCGCAAAGACGAGGGCCGCCGCGACGGCCACGCCGGCACCAGCATGCGCGAGAGGGCGGGCGCCGCGGTGGCCGGGCGACGGACGGCGGCACCTCAGATCGCCGGCAGCGTCCACCGACGCGCGGTCGGACGAGCAAAGGTGTAGAGGGCGTCGATCGTGCGACGCGGAGGAGCTCGAAGGTAAGTCGCGCGGTGAATGGACCACGCGTGGAAGATACACGCGTCTCCGGCGCGCAAAGCGACGCGCGCGGCGTTCGGCATGTCCGGCGTGGTCCGATCGGCGCCCCTGCGGATCCGGAGCTCGTCCGGCGTGTCCCAGCGGGCGTGGGACCCGGGGACGATCTCGAGCCGATCGTCGTCTTCCAGGGCCACCCTGAAGTGGACCGATGTCGTCGTCGCGACGATGGCGCGCTCGATTTCTGGATCGGATTGGCCGAACTGGCTGTCTCGGTGCCAGTCCCCGTCCCAGTCGCGCCTGGTCTGCTCGTGGTAGTAATGCGCGTCCTTCAGGCGCGGGGCGTCTTCCTCTCCCTCTCCCGCTCCCGCGCGCGAGAGGCCGGCGAGCAGCTCGCAGACGCGCCGGGAGCCGACGAACGCGGAGATGAGCTCCAGCGCGCAGGGATCGTCCTGAAAGCAGGTCGCGCCGTCCGTGAGGAGCGAGATCCTGGGGGTCGAGTGACCCGTCTCCCGGGAGAGCGCTCGTGTGCGGAGGAGCGCGGCGTCGCACGCGCGGCGGAGCTCGGCGCGCTCGGCGACGTCGAGGAAAGCGCGCATGATGAAGAAGCCTTGCGCGCGAAAGGCGTCGATTCGATCTCTCGTTGACGTGCTCATCATGACCTCGCGACACCCGGGATCGCGGAGATCACTCAATGGATGGCCCGAGGCCCACGCATCGCCAGGGCGATGAGGGGGCTTTGAGGGAACGGCCGCGGGCGATGGCGGCTCGAGACGACGAGACACGCGAGCCGCCCCGCGATCTCGAACGTCGCGAGCGCGGCCGGCGCGCCGAAGTAATCGATCGGCACGAGATCGATGTTTCGCGCCGCCTTCGGCGTGGAACGCTCGTCCAGGATCTGCGCGAGCGCCTTCTGGTAGCTCTCGCCGGTCCGGGCCATCCTGGCGCGGACGTCGGCGCGCAGCTTCTTGTGGTGGTGGCGGTTCCCCATCGGCCCTGTCCAGGTGATCTGCCGAGATCGGTCCTTGTCGGCCGGCACCGACGGAAGAGCGGCAGCATCACGAGCGAAGACCGCCGAAGGGCAGCGCCCTCTTCGCCCCTCGCGGAGCCGTGCCGGCGGCGAGCGAGGAGCCGGGCCCGGAGCAGCCCGCGAGGCGAAGTGTTCGCGGGAGCACGGCCGCTGTCAAGCAGGCGCCAGAGGCCCCCGCGCCGGGTGGGGCCGTCCGCGCTGCGGTTCGCGGCTCAGCGCTGCGTCTCGCTGACGGGGTGCTCGGGGCCGGGGCGCCCGTCAGCCAGCGTCTCTCGGAGGCGCTCCTGCGTCAGCCCCGGGCTGCTCGACAGCCTGGTATCCGCGTGGGGATCGTCCGATCGGGCGACCGACTGCGCATGGGCCGTCTCGGGGCGCGCCTCGCTCAAGGGGTGACGGCTGCCGGGCCGCCCCGTCGCGAGCGTCGAGCCCTGGCCGGTCTCGGGCGGCGATGCGGCGTGCGCCGGCCGCGGCGGGGGCGCTCCGGCCGAGCGCGGCGCGAAGAGGTCCGCCCAGTCCGGCAGGTGCCGCTGGAGCCGCACGCGCTCGGCCTCGGGCAGCGCCTCGCCGATGACCTGGCACACGGCCTGGGCGTGCTCCATGCCAAAGCCGCGCGGCGCGCCCTCGCGGCGGGCGATGCGGTCGTAGAGCTCGTCGCGATCGAAGTCGCCCTGGTACGTGGCGCCGCGCACCGCGGCGGCGACGGGACCCGGCAGCCCACCGGCGACCACGGCCGCCTCCTCCACGAGCAGCCGCTCGCCGAGCGTCCGTGCTGTCACCGCGATCGCACGCTCGGCCTCGTCGCGGCCCTCGAAGCCGGCGCGGCGCTGCACCTCCTCGATGAAGCGGTCGTAATCCATGAGGGGCCTCCTTCGGGAGAGGATCCTTGCGAGGCCCGTGCCAGGCGCGTGCCGAGAGTGAAGGATCTGGCCGGCGACCTCAACCTGGGTCCGGCCGGCGACCTCAACCTGGGTCCGGCCGGCGACCTCAACCTGGGTCGGGTCGTCCGACCTCAACCTGGGTCGGGTCGTCCGACCTCAACCTGGGTCCGGCCTGCGACCTCAACCTGGGTCCGGCCTGCGACCTCCCCCCTCCCCTCGGACCGGGACGAACCAGTTCTCGATGGGCTTTCCGTCCGCTTCCATGACGTTGTGCATCGGCTCCCCTCGGAGTGCCCTCCGCAACCCCCCGGTCTGGTGCTCCTTGTAGATGTCGAAATTGTTCAGCCCCACGAGCTGTCCTGGCTTCATGCCGGCCGCCGCGAGCGCCTTGCCGTCGTAGTAGGTGAACACGCCGCTGGCATCGCAGGCCCAGACGACGACATCGAGGTTCTCGACGAGGGCACGGAGGATGTGCTGGTGCTCCGCCTGACGCCTGGACGCCTCGAGCTCGGCCGTCACATCGCGGCCGATGCACACCACGCCCGCCGCCTCGCCCCGCGCACCGAGCACGCGGTGATGAACCCACACGACGGCCACGTCGCCCCCGTCCCTCCGGGCGTGACGCAGGCGCTGCTCCCCGCTGTCCTCGTCGAGCAGCCGCCGCCACAACCCCGCGCCCTCGGGGACAGCGAGCAGCTCGGCGATGGATCGACCCATCGCCTCCTGCCTCGAGAACCCGAGCTGTCGCGCGGCGCTCTCGTTCCACGCCGTGATCGCCAGATCCAGCCCGTATTCGACCACCGCGAGCGGCGATCGCGCGAGAGTGTCGTGTGCGCTCATGTTCAGGTGCCCCGCCCGCGATGCGCCGGCGGCCTCGGCTGTGCAGCCTAACCTCACGACCTGTCGGCAAATCAAGCCTTAAGGGGCGCCCGCGTGGAGGCGCGGATCACATCTCGTCGCGGCGCTGCCGTGGGTCCAATACGTGTGTAATGTTCGCGACAACCCGATGGGGCGCTAGCCCTCACCGGCGCGGCCCGCGCGCGCCTTGAGCTGCATCCGCAGCGCCTCGACCACGTGATCGCGCAGCGCGACGGTCTTCCTCGGCAAGTGCTGGCCGCTCGGGAACACGAGGAAGACGCCGCCCGTCGGCGCCGTCCAGCGCGGCAGCACGCGGACGAGCGCCCCGGCGAGCACGTCCTGCTGGACGAGGAAGGTCGGGAGCAGGCCGATCCCACCGCCGTTGCGCACCACCTCGCGCGCGAAGAACCCGTCGTTCACGAGCCACCGGACACGGAGCCGCGCGCGGGCGCGCGACACCTCGTCTCGCCCGACCGGGCTCGTCTTGATGAGCGCCACGCCATCGTGCCCCGCGAGATCCTCCAGCGTCTTCGGCGTCCCCCGCGCGGCCAGGTACGCGGGCGAGGCGTAGAACTGGAGGTGCAGCTCGCCCACCTTGCGCGCGACCAGCGTCGAGTCTCGCGGCTGCTTCGTGAGGAACCGGAACGCAGCGTCGTACCCCTCTTTCACCAGATCCACGGACTGCGTCGACAGGTGCATCTCCACCGTGATGCGCGGGTAGCGGCGGCAGAAGGCGGCGAGGATCTCCGCCAGCACCTCGGTGGCGAAGTCCGCCGTCGCGGTGAGGCGCAGCGTGCCCGACGGCTCGTCCTCGAGCTCCGGGAGCCCCTCGATCGCCTCCGTCAGCGCCTTGAGCCGCGAGCCGAGGCGGTCCACCAGCGCGTGCCCGGCCGTCGTCAGCGCCACGCTGCGCGTCGTCCGCTGCAAGAGCCGCACGCCGAGCGACGCCTCCAGCGACGCGACGCCCCGGCTGACCGTCGACTTGGGCACCCCCAGCCGGCGCGCCGCCTCCGTGAAGCTCGCCGTCTCGGCGACCGCCGCGAAGACGGAGAGGTGGTTCAGATCCATTGTTCCTATTCCGGCACACAGTAGCCAATTTCTGCGTGTTGCACCAGATTCGAGACAGCGGCAAATATCCGCCCAACCTCGTCACAAGGAGCTCTCACCATGTCTCAGCCTCTCCTCGTCACCGGCGCGAACGGCCAGCTCGGGCGGCGCGTCGTCGATCTCTTGCTCGCGCAGGGCGCAGGGCCGCTCATCGTCACGACCCGGCACCCGGAGAAGCTCGGCGAGCTCCGCGCCCGCGGCGTCGAGGTGCGGCGCGCAGATTTCGATGCTCCCGCGTCGCTCGCGGAGGCGTTCGCCGGCGCGGCGCGCCTGTTGCTCATCAGCACCGACGCGCTGGACCGCCCCGGCCGGCGCATCGCGCAGCACCGGAGCGCGCTCGAGGCCGCGGCGAAGGCGGGCGTGGGGCACGTGGTCTACACGTCGCTGACCAACCCCGGGCCGGGCTCGCCGATCGCGATCGCGCCCGACCACCAGGTCACCGAGGATGCCCTCGCGGAGAGCGGGCTCGGCGCGACCGTGCTGCGCAACAACCTCTATACGGACTTCCTCGTGGCCTCGCTGCGGCGCGCGCTGGCGACGGGCCAGCTGGTCGCTGCGGCCGGCGACGGCAAGGCCGGGTATGTCACGCGCGAGGACTGCGCCCGCGCCGCGGCCGCGGCGCTGGCGGCCGATTTCGATGGCAAGCGCGTGCTCGATATCACCGGGCCGTCGGCCGTGTCCCAGCGCGAGCTCGCGCAGATCGCCTCGTCCGTCACAGGCAAGTCGATCGACTACGTCCCCGTGCCGCGCGATGCGCTGGAGCAAGGCATGCAGAAGGCCGGGATGCCCGCGGCGATCGCCGGGCTCCTCGCATCCTTCGACGAGGCGATCGCCCGCGGAACGCTGGATGTGGCGACGAGGGCGGTGGAGGAGCTCACCGGCAAGCCCGCGGAGGACGTGCGGAGCTACCTTGCGCGCCACCGGGCAGCGCTGCTCGCGCCGGTCGAGGCCTGATCAGGCGGGAACACCGATGGCGAGCGTGTAGACGACAGACTCGTTCACCCCATCCATGCCGAGGAGATCGTCGATGCCGCGGTCATAGTAGCCTCCCAGCGGAACGCCGCCGAGCTGAAGCGACTGGGAGGCCAGCAGCACGTTCTGCGCAAGATGCCCGGCCTCGATCAGCGCGAACCGGTACCCTCGGAGGCCGTATTTGAACCGGTTTCGCCTGAACATCGCCGCGATCAGCAGGACCACGCACGCGCCCTTCACGATCCCGGGAGCGACCATGGATCCGCCTATCTCCTCCCGGCAGTCGCCAGCCCGCACCTGCTCCAAGGCGTGCTGGAAGGGGTCGTAGTGGTACACGCCAGAGGCAACCCCGTCGACCCCGAGGACGGCGCAGTAGAGATCCAGGGGGTAAAGCGCGCCTCCTGAAGGGACGGTCCGCATGGTCATCGGGCTCGCGGGGACCGTGTGGGTGATGCCGTACCCGGCGTACACGAGGCTCGAGAGCGCCTGCGCGTCGATTCGCGCGCCGCTGAACTGGCGGATCGATCTGCGCTCCCGAAGGAGCGCCGTCAGGCCCACATCGGGCAGCGCCGGTCCTGGCAGTCGAATCACCTCGCCGAGCACATACCGCTTGGTTGACCTCGCCGTCGAGCGCTGGAGCTGCGCGCTCGTCTCCAGGAGCGTCCTACCAGCGGCCTCCTCGCCGAGGATGCCCGGATGGAGCTTGGAAGCCTCATGGTATGTCTCCGCCGGATCATCGAGCTCCACCTGGTCTCCATAGACCAGCTCCGCGACATTGACCGTGGCCGCATCGGCTTGACTCAATTTCATCATGTCCCCCTGTTGCCCCGGTCAGCGCGCCACGGCGCCGTGCCGCCGTCCAGCGCGATCCGTCTCTTCAGCTCGTTCGACGACGGACGCCGTGGATGACGTCCGCTCGTCCCTCTCTCGCATGAGCTCACGGGAACGGGTGCGGATGGACGTTGATGTCTTCAAACGAGAGAGGCCGGGCGCGGAGCCCCGCCTCGTACGCCGCATGATAGAGCCGCTTGCCGCCGAGGAACCGCGCGGTGTGGGGCGCGTCCAGCCGGCAGAGCTCCGGGCAGATCACGCGCACCACCCACAGCCCGGCGTCGCGCACATCCGGCGAGGTGATGTCGACGAGGTACGCACCGACGCCTCGCCGCGCGAGCGCTCGCACGGCCGAAGCGGTCTGACCGAGCACGTCCGTGCCCTCCAGGGGGGGCACGTCGCCGAGGTGGCGCCGCACTCTGCTTGCATCGAGGAACGCGGAAGACGCGGAGCTCTCTCGCAGCGCATGGTAGAGCGCATGATCGTCGAACGTGCGGACTTGATGCGCCTCCAGCGCGCGCCGTCCCCTGGGCAGAGCGCTCAAGAGCTGCTTCGCCAGCACCCTGGTCTGGAAGGCTTCGCGCAGCGCCTTCCGTGCAGCCTCCTGACCGGTCGCCGCGCTGGCAGCGCCGACGGTCAGCGCGGGCTGCCCGGCCAGGGTGCATCGCGTCACGCCGATGGCCGTCGGCACGCGGAAGAAGACGCTCGCGTCGAGCGCGGCATAGTGAATGCCCGCTGGGGCCGGAACCACGCGCTCGTCATGACGAAGCGAGTCGTCTCCCTGCCAATCCAGGAGCGGCAGCTCCAATCGGTTGTTCCATGCCAGCATGAACGCGTCGCGCTCGATGACCTCCATCAGCGCGCTGAACGCAGCCTCTTCCAGCGTACCGCCCAGCGCGGTCCCGCTGCTCGTCGAGTAGGCGATCTGCGGCTCGCCGCGCGCGAGGTGTGACCCCATGAACGTCAGCTGGGCCGGCAGCCACGCGGGCATCCCATCCTGGATGGACCAGCCACGCACCCACCGGACCCGGGCGCCGGAGGTGAAGGGCACATAGGGGAAGTCGCTCGACGCGTACTGCGATGGATGAAACAGGGCGAAGCTCTCCGGCTCCGGCGCTGCCCCGTCCAGCTCCTCATACGAAGAGAACACGAGATCCCCCACAGGCACGTAAAACGACGAATACCGCTCGACGGCCTCGGCGACCGCCGCCACCCAGGCCGCCTCTCGGTCGGGATGCACGGCGTTGGACATGACCTCGCTCGGCGCGCCGACCAGATCCGAGATGTCGCCCGTGTGGGCGCCAAAGTTGAAGAAGCGGCAGTCATCCGGAGCGCGGAGCAGCTCCACGGTGTCGCGCACGACGCCCGTATAGGGAGACACGAGGGTGCGCAGCCTGCCGGCGACCTCGGCGAGCGGCGTGCGTTGCGCGCGCCTCGGCGTGACGTGACCACGCGCCGGCTCGTCGCCTGGGGAGCGGAGCGGAGCGAACATGTTCATGGCTCCGTTCCTGCCTGCAGGGCGTACCAGGGGCTGGGGGCGCTCGCGGCGACGGCGGCGCTGCATGCCGAGCACCGGGGTACGCGGTACGCCATGTGCGTGTCGCTGCGGACGGTTGGACCTGGGTTGACCGCGTAAAACCGCCCTGGCAAGAGCGGGTCCCGCGAGACGATCCAGCGGGCCACGAGCAATGCGGCGAGGCCGCTTACGATCGCCAGCATGGCGCACGGCAGTGGGAAGCTGGGCGTGCTGCGCTCCAGGGCCCAGTATTGTCCTCGATACGCGACGTTCGAAGCGAGGCGCAGCCGGTAGCACTCGTAGCAGCAGGTCGCGCGCGGAAGGTAGAGCGGGCCTACCGCGGAGAACCTGCTGTCGTACGCGAGCACTTGCATCCAGGGGATACGTCGGCGCAGCGCTTCCGTGTTCCAGTGCGCCACCCAGTCGAGCTCGCCTCGATCCGGAGCGACCACGACGAGGTTCGCCGAGGCCAGGTCGCCCGCCCCGGCATCGAACGACTTCCGCTGCACGCCCGTGACCCCGGAGAGGCTCACCTGGCGCGCGATCTCGTCGGCAAGAACGCCGGCACCGACGACCGCCACGCTGGCGTCGCTCAACCTTTGCTGCGTGAGGGATTCCGGCTCGTCATCGCGGTATGCCGCGTGGAAGCGAGCCGATTCCCGGACGGGCCGCGGCGCCGAGGCCCCGACCGGAGAACCGCTCGTGAGCACCCCTTTCTCGGCCAGCAACCGCAAGGCGTTCGCGGTGGCGGGCTCGATGGATCTTCCCATGTACTCGATCACTTGCTCGATCGTCCGCGTTCCATCGAGGATCGGAAGCAGCACCGGCAGCAGCTTGCTCGCGGCTTTGCCTTGAAAGCAGAGCGCCCTCTCTCCGTGCTGGAAGATCACCGCATCATCCGTGATCGCGACCCGATACCAGGTCTTGACACAGGGGAACTCAGGGACGTCGTCTAGCTTGTTCATACTCGCTCATCAGCTTCTTCGCGCTGCGGAGCTGGCGGCGAGGCCTCACGACGCCGCCAGCGCTGGCACGCAGAACGATGACTGGGGCAGAGCCCGTCAGGAATCAATGGAGCGCCGGAGGAGGCTCCTCATCTGACGAGGAGCCCTGTCCGGTCGGATAGCGTCGTCCGTATCAACCGATGCAGATGATGCTGCTACTGCTGCTGCACGCGGCGATGCCGATAAAGACGACGGACCTCGCGGCGCCATGCTCATCGACGGTGAGGTCCATCAGGTCATCGACCAACCATTCAAACATTTGGGTACGTCTCCTGCTTCGCCAGATTTCAGCCGCCGATTGCTCGACACACCTTCGTCAACGACGGCTCGGCCGACAGCCTCGACATCGAGGGTGCCTGCGCCGAGCTGGATCTCGGCGAGGCTCTCCCCCAACGTGAGGTCCTGGAATCGTTCGATCGGTCGTCGGTCATGTTCGATTCCTTTCTGCCATCGGTTACATCTGGGCACCATGGCAAGCGATGTGCCAGCCGCGAAGGTGTGCCCAGTCTCGCCTCGAGACCCATGAACCGCAGAGCAGAGCGGGCATTCTCGCTCGGCCACCGCAGGACCGACCGAGCGAGCTGGAAGACAAGCACGCGCAACCTCCTGCGCGATCGAGCAAAGCCCCACCGGCGCGCTGCGCGCTCGGTGGGAGACGCGCTTGCGTCAGCCAGGATCGCCAACCTGCGCCACGGCGCGAGCCAGACGGGCGAGCCCCTCGCGCTCCTGCACCTCGCCCACGGAGACCGACAGCGAGAGCGCCTACTCGGCCTCGGCGTGCCCGCCGCTGTAGAGCGGGCGAACGTCCACTGGGCGAGCGCAGTGCAATCTGCTTCGCAGATTTCCTGAAATTGGACGCGAAACTCCCTTACGCTGGCCTCCCGGGATCTGAGTGGAGGAGGAATGTTCATGGCTCGATGGTCCGTTCTGCTGTGCGCTTCAGCTGTCGTTGCATGTGGTTCGGGGGACGACTCGCCGGGGTACGATGCGTCGGGCGGCGGCGACATCAGCTCCGGGGGAGGCGGAAGCGCGGGAGACGGGGGAAGCGGGGGGAACGGCGGGAGCGGCGGGCTCCCTCACGCATTTCGCTATGGCGCCAACCTCGGCCACCGCAACGCGGACTGGGGCGACGACAAGGAGGCCACGCTCGCGGCGCGAGCGGGCGTCCGCAGCCTCCGCATCAAGCTGCCAGCGGCCCATTTCGCGAGGTGGGGATACGAGATCGAGGTCGGGGACATTCAATCGTACGCGTCCCTGGGCATGGCGGATCATATCGGATTTCTCATCGGCTCCGAGTCGGTCGATCTGACGGTGGCGCCGGCCGACGCGGAGGACTGGCAGAACGAGTACTATATCCCGAAGAGCCTTTACGAGCCGATCTTCTCGGCTGATGGAACGGTGAATCCGGGCAATGCGTGGGCCTCTTACGTGTATCGGACCGTCGACACCTACAAGCCCTGGGTCAAGCTGTGGCACGTGTGGAACGAGCCCGATTGGGTGGCCGACTGGCGCGTCACCGAGACCTGGAGGACCGAACCGCCGAAGGCCGCCGATCTCCCCCGGTTCAATGGATCGATATTTGACTATATACGAATGCTGCGCGTCACGAAGGAGGCCGCGCGCAAGGCGGATCCGGACGCGCGGATCGCGACGGGGGGCATCGGATACCCCTCGTTCCTCTCGGCGATCCTGCGCTACACCGACAACCCCGACGGGGGGGCGGTCACGCGAGATTACCCGGAGAAGGGCGGCGCCTACATCGACGTGCTCGATTTTCACTATTACCCGATCTTCAGCCCGAAGAGCTCGGATGCGTCCGTCGACGATTTCCTTGCGTCGAAGGACGCTTTCGGCGCGACGCTCGCCGACGCCGCGGCGGTGGTGCAGGGGTGGAATGTCTCGGAGAACGGCGCGCCGCTCGCGCCGACGCCGGAGTACCCGGAGGTGGGGAGCCCGGAGTACGCGCGGAACTACCTCATCAAGATGATGACCATGGCGCAGGCGCACGGCATCGGCGGCGTCGACTGGTTCATTCTATCGAACGGCGAGGACGGGAGCGACGACGTGTTCGCGCACATGGGTCTCTACAACGACGTCGGCGCCCTCGCCAGCGTGGATCAGGCGATCAAGACCGACCTCGGCAAGGCGTATACCACTCTCAACGAGATCCTCTTCGGCGCGTCCTACGATGACAGCGCGACCAGGGAACTCGCGCTGCCGGGGGGCGCTCGGGGCGCCGTGTTCACGAAGGACGGCAAGCGCCGGATCGCCCTCTGGGCCGTGACGGCGAGCAGCACGGAGGACGCGTCCGCGAGCGTCGAGCTCGCGACGACAACGGGGTTCGAGGTCCACGCGTGGGACGGCGCGAAGACCTCCGCCGACGCGAGCGGCGGCAAGGCGACGCTCGCCCTCTCGGGCAGCCCGGTGCTGCTGATCGAACGGTGACGGCTGCGACGACCCGACCCAGGTTGCGGCAACCCACTCCGACCCAGGTTGAGCCTACCCGGGTTGAGCCTACCCGGGCGACCCGACCCAGGTTGCGGCAGCCCAGCCCAGACCCAGGTTGCGAGCCTACCCGCCGGACCCGGGTTGAGCTGCGGCCGGCAACGCAGCGATTTCAGCCGAGCTGAACTCTACTCATGGCACGCTCGAACCCCGGCTAGGCGAGCTTAAAGCCAAGCTGGGCTAATCGCTATGTTCGTTTCCGGCACGAAGCTCCCCGTTCGATCACGCAGAGCCGATCGCAACCCCTCCGGACCCACTCATACGCATTCGGAGCGGCATCGTACCAGCATATCCTATTGCGCACAATGCCGCACACCGATCTGCCGCCCACACCGCCGGTCCCAGACGGACGCGCCCCACGACAAGGCACTGATGCCCTCGCCCGTCCCGCCCACCTCCCTGCAGCGCCCCACCGCTGCGGCTCTACACCGTGAGCACGACGTCGGCCACGCTGGCGCCGTGAAACGTGCGCATCCACCACGTCCCCGCGGGGAATACAGCGCTGCGTACGCCGGCACGCCATCGCTCCAGCGCCGCACGGTACGACGCTCGAAACGCACGCACAGCGGCACCTGCGACTCGCCACGCATCTCCCTGCTCGCGACCCACCGCAAACGTCGGATTGCCGTCGCGCAGCGGCTCGAAGCTCGTCACGCGCTCGTGAGGGGACACCTTGCAGGCTCTCTCGGCGCCCAAGAAGCGAAGTCCTCGCCGCTGCACCTCCGCGCGGGCCCGCGCTTCGTGTCGCTCGAGCTCGGCAGAGACGTCCTGGCGAAAGCCCTCCGCGCTGTCCTGCTCGATGGCCGGCGGCAGCGCGAGCGAGACCGTCGCTTCCTCGGGCCACTGGGGGTTTTCCGGGTCGAGATACACCGAAGGCCGTGCTGCGCGCAGCACGCCGCGACCGAGCTCGTCCACATCCACCTTGGCGCCCGGCCACTCGCGAGCATGCTGCACCAGGCCAGCGGCGACAGGATTCGCCATGACGTAAGCAATCTTCTCCACCACCGCAGCGCGCGTCAGCAGCCGCACCACGCTCGTGGCCTCGTGGTCCCATACCGGGCCTTCCCACCCGCGAAGCACCTTCGTGCCGAGCGCGACGATGCGATGGAAGAATTGCAAGAACCGCGGCAGGACGCCCCTCGAGTCGGTCACGACCAGGTGCAGATGCGTCGACATGGCGCAGATCGCATGGACCTCGATGCTGTAACGGCGGGTCGACACCGCGAGGACGTAGACCAGGAGCTGGGTGATTGCCGCATCCGGGCGGAAGAGCAGGTGCCGGCGCAAGACGCGACGGGTGATGAGGTAGGTGGCTCCGGCAGCGATCTCGCGGGGCTGGCTCATGACAGGCGCAATAAGACAAGCGCCGTGCCAGGGATTTCCATCAATCATTTCGCGGCTCGACCAAGCTTCGTGGGTGGCGGCCGCCTGGCGGTCCGCCACCTGAGCTGGAGCTGTTGCGACTACTCCTAGCCCGACCTGGGTTGCGGTTAGTCCGACCCAGGTCGGGACGCCAACCTCGGTCTGCCAACCTGGCCCACCGCCAACCTGGGTCAAACCCGGAGCGCCACCAACCTGGGTCGGCCCCGGTACCCCAACCTGGGTCGGATCCGGGTCGGTCGGTCGCCCCCAACCTGGGTCGGGTCGTCATGGTAGCGTCCTCGCATGGAGCTCCGCCTGCGCGGCCTCACCCACCTCGATCCGCTCGCCGTCCCTCTGCCCCACGGCACCGAGGTGACAACCCGGGTCGACCGCGTCCTCGGGGAGCGCCGCGTCCTGCAGGGCGCCATCGGGCGCGTCGTCGGCTCGGCGGGCGCCGAGCTCGACGTGATGCTCGTCGGCGTGGGCGTCGTCCGCTACCGCCGGGACGAGCTCGTCCCGCGCAAGACCGGCCAGGTGCGGCACGCGGAGCGGCGCAGCGCCGCCTGGGACGCGCTCCTGCCCGCCGTCGTCCTCGAGGCCGTCGTGGGGTCGCGCGCGTGGGGGCTCGCGAACGAGGGGTCCGACACCGACCGGCGTGGCGTCTTCGCCCTCCCCTTCCCCTGGACCACGGGCCTCGCCGAGCCGCCGCGGGACCTCGTGAGCGCCGACGGCAGCGCCTCGTACTGGGAGGTCGAGAAGGCCATCCGGCAGGCCCTGCGCGCCGACCCGAACACCCTCGAGCTGCTCTTCGTCCGCACCGCCGAGGCGCGCGACGACATCGGCGCCTGGATCCTCGAGGCGCGCGACGCGTTCGTCTCCTCGGCCATCTACGGCAGCTTCGGCCGCTACGCGCTCTCGCAGCTCAAGCGGCTCTCGCAGGCGCACCGGCTGGCCGAGCACCGGGAGCGCGTGCTCGACTGGCTCGCGAACGACCCCGCGATGTCGCTCGACGACGTCGCCCGGAAGCTCGCCGCCATCAGCCCGCGCGCCGCGCCGACCGAGGCCGACAGGGAGCTCCAGGCGAAGGAGTACATCAAGCAGCTCTACCGCTCGCTCCACGACCAGGGCCTGCTGCCCGCGCGCGACTTCGCCTCGCTCGCGGCCTTCGCCCGGGCGGACAGGACGTCGCTCGACCTCTCCCGCGACCTCCGCCCCAAGAACGCCTACAACCTGGTTCGCCTCATCGCGACCGCCATCCGCTGGCTGCGCGACGGCGAGGTCGACCTGGTCGTGCAGGGCGATCTCCGCGAGACGCTCCTCGCCATCAAGAGCGGCGCCTGGCCGCTCGATCGCACCATCGAGCTCGCCGAGTCGATGACGCCCGACCTCGAGGCCGCGCGGCTCGCAACCAGGTTGCCGCCGCACCCCGACGTGCCCCGCGCCGACGCGCTCCTCCGGCGGGTCCGCGAGGAGATCGCCCGCCGGCACCTCACGGCGGAGCCCGGCCCCCTCGGCAAGGACGCTCCCCCCGCGCCGGTCGCGGCCTGGGACGACAGAGACGCGGCCCCCGCGCCCGGCAACGACCCCACGCCCGGCAACGACCCCACGCCCGGCAACGAGTTGAGAAAGGACGACGGATGAACCCCCAGGTGCTCGAAGCAAAGCAGCAGGAGGTCGCGGCGCGCGTAATCGCCGAGGAGGAGGCCAAGCGTTCGCACCTCGTCATCGCCCTCAGCGGCGCGCACGCGTACGGGTTCCCCTCGCCGGACAGCGACCTCGACCTCAAGTCGGTTCACGTCGAGCCGACCGAGAAGCTGCTCGGCCTCCATCGCAGCAACGCGAGCCCCGAGCGGATGCAGGTCATCGACGGCGTCGAGATCGACTACACGTCGAACGAGCTCCACCCCGTCCTCATTGGCGTCCTCCAGGGCAACGGCAACTACATCGAGCGGATCCTCGGCCCCCTCCAGCTCCACGTCGATCCCGACCTCGCCTCCCTTCGCCCGCTCGTCGCCGCCGCGCTCTCGCGCCGGATCTTCCGCCACTACATCGGCTTCGCCACGAGCCAGCTCCGCGCCTGGGAGGCGGGAGGGCGCTCGTCGGCGAAGAAGCTCCTCTATGTCCTCAGGACCACGTTGACCGGCGCCCACGCCCTCCGGACGGGCGAGATCGTCACCGACGTCACCGCGCTCCTCGACCTCTACGGCTTCAGCGCCGCGCGCGAGCTGGTCGAGGCCAAGCGCGCCGGAGAGCAGGCGCCGCTCGCTCCCGACGTCGCCGAGCGCTGGGCCGAGCAGATCGCCCGCGCCTTCACGACCCTCGAGGCGGCCCGCGACCACGCCGTGCTGCCGGAGGAGCCGCCCAACCAGGGAGAGCTCGACGACTGGCTGCTCGCGCTGCGCAAGGCGCGGCTCTGAGGCGCGGCGAGGGCTCGCAGGCGCGTCCACCGACGTGCGCACACGGGCACGCCGGAGCGCCGATCCCCGGACGGCCCAGGGCCGCTCCACGCTCGTTCCCGCGGCGCATGCCCGGCCAGCCCGGCCTCACCGCGGCAGCGAGCAGCCGTCCCCGCACGCGTTGCGGCCGTCGCCGCACTTCACCGCGCGCCCCTGCCCCACGCAGGTCACCGGGCATCCTCCCCCGGCATTGGAGCACGCCACCGCGCACGAGCCCATGCACATCACCTGGCACCCTCCGACCCGATTGCACCTCACGACGCTCCTGTCGCCCACGACGTGGGCGCACTTGTTGACGTCCTCGCAGGTGATCGAGCACCCCGCGCCGCAGGTGACCTGGCACGTCTCCGCGTTGCGGCAGTCGGTGGAGCAGCCGTCGGCGCACGTCGTGCTGCACCCCTTGCTCCTCGCGCAGGAAGACTGGCAGTCACCGGCGCAGTGGCTCGCGCAGCTCTCTCGATCGGAGCAGCTCGGCCTGCAGCCGGGCGCGTCGCCGCACGTCAGCAGGCAGCTCACCGGCACGTTTCCCGGACTGCCGCCCGGGCAGGTGCAAGGCACGCCCGGCGGGCAGCCGGCGGGGTCGACCGCGAGCGCCGCAGCGCTCCGGGCCCGCGCGGCATCCGGGAGGGACACCGGCGCGCCGCTGTCGCCAGCGTCGCCGGCGCCCTGGTCGCGGGAGGGCCAGAGCAGCAGCACCATCCCGACTCCCACGCAGAAGAGGAGCGCCCCCACCCCGCCGACGACCGCGATCTGCGTCGCTCCCGGCGCGCGCGGCCCCCGCCCCCGGGGCGCGGCCCCCGCCCCCGGATAAGGCTGGCCCGGAGGAGCCCCCGTCGAGGCGGCCACCGCCGCCGGCATCACCCCCCCCGGCGGGCTCGCGCTCGGGAACTGCGCCCCCACCGGCGGCCCGTCGGGGATGGCCCGGCCGTACGCGCGCGTGCGCTCGTCCATCTTGGCCAGCTCCCCCGTCGCGAAGGGCGGCTCCTCGCCCCGTCGCAGCGCGCGCACGTCAGCGAGCATCGTTTGCGCGTCCGGATAGCGACGCTCGACCTGGAAGGCGAGCGCGCGGTCCACGACGCGCGCGACCAGCGGATCCACGCCCGGCGCCACGGTCGACAGCGGAGGAGCCGGCGTCGTGCCCCTCTTCACGAGGAGCTCTCCCTCGGTGAGCCCATCGTCGTCGTGGACTCGACGGTTCGCGAGGACGGTGAACATCGTCGCGCCCACGGCGTAGAGGTCGGCCCGCCCGTCCACGTTCCTCCCCAGGATCTGCTCGGGCGCCATGTAGCTCGTCGTGCCCAGCACCGCGCCTGTCCGCGTCTTCAGCCCCGAGCCGCCCTGCTTCATGCGCGCGATCCCGAAATCGAGCACCTTGAGCCGCCCATCGCGGGTCACGAAGAGGTTGTCCGGCTTGATGTCCCGATGGACGATCCCGGCGTCGTGCGCTGCCTTGATGACCTCGAGGAGCGTGTCCATGTGGGCGAGGAGCTCGGTCGAATCGATCGTACCGAGCCGCAACACGCGCTCGCGGAGGCTCTCTCCGTCGAGCAGCTCCATGACCAGGAACGGCTCTCCTCGCTCGGTCACGTCGATGTCGTGGACCTGCACCGCGGCCGGGTGTCCGAGCCGCGCGGCGGCGAGCGCCTCCTGCTCGAAGCGGGCGCGGAGCTCCCGGGACACGGCGCCCTCCGGGTGCAGGATCTTGATGGCCACGCGGTGCCCCACGTGATGGGTGGCCGCGTAGACGGCCGCCATCCCCCCCGCCCCGATCAGCGCGTCAATCCGCCATTTTCCGTGGAGGATCGTCCCGACGCGGGCTCTCAGCCGCTGGATCTCGTCCTCTTCCGCTTCCGACATCGGCGCGGAGGCTAGCACGGGCTGCCGCGCGGCCGGCTCGCGCGGAGGCCGCGCCGCGCGCGCAGCGCCCTGTCACGCCCCCCGGCCGCGACCGCGGCCCGCCGCCTCCCACGCCCTCGCCACCGCCTCTTCCGCGCTCGCGACCGAAACGATCCGATCCGAGCGCCGGTCGTCCACGCGCCCCCCGGCGAGCTGCCTCGCCCAGCCCCCGCTCGTCGCGAGCGCGAGCACCGGCTTGCCGAGCTGCCAGGCGACGGCGATCTCGCTCAGCGTGCCCGCGCCGCCGCCGACGACCACGACCACGTCGGCCATGGCGACGACCAGGATGTTGCGCCCGATCTGCATGCCGGTCGGGACGACGATGTCCACGTACGGGTTGGCCGTGGACGCCTCGTACCCTGGCAGGATCCCCAGGATATCGCCGTCGCGCCACGTCGCCGCCTCGCGCCCGCCGCGCGACACGGCGGCCATGACGCCCCCCAGCCCCCCGGTGACCAGCCGGAACCCCGCCTCCACGGCGCGCCGCCCGAGCTCGACGCACACAACCTCGGTCGCGGCGTCCACCGCGAGGCCGTTGCCGATCACCGCCATCACGGGGCGGCGCGGCACGTAGGGAGCGATGTCCCGCTTCGTGTCCTCCTCTTCTCGCTCGTCCCGATCGTCGTCCATCACGGCTCCACTCCGGCGCCCGCTATTTCTTCAGCCGGCCGATGAGCTGATCGCCCAGCTTGGGCTGATCGATCTTCCCGAGCCAGATGCTCCACACGGCCTTCATGAAGTCCACGCCGGCGACGCTCGCGCTGCTGCCGCCGACCGCGACGGTCGTGCTCTTCTTCTCCGGATCGTACTGGATGGTGATGCGCGCCCCCTCCTTCAGCTCCCCCTGGAACGCGCCCACGAACGCCTTGATCTTCGCCTGATCCGTGTACCCGTTCATCGCGAAGGCGCCTGTCAGCGCGTCGTGGATCTTCTCCTTGTCCACGTCGCGCAGCATCTTCCAGACGAACTTCTTCGGGACGTCGGCGTCGATCACCGCCTGCTTCGATCGCGACGCGGGCGTCTGCTTCATGAAATGGCTGATCTCGTAGACGTCGATGTCGATGAACGCGATCGTCTTGACGCGGACGCCGGTGCCCGTCAGCGCCCAGTCGTCGGCCCTGACCGGGGCGGCGGCGGCGAAGGTGAAGAGGGCCGCGAGGGCGGCGACCAGGACCATGAGCTTCTTGGGAATGAGCTTCATCGGAGACCCCCTGGAGGGCGCGGGCCGGCCGAATCCCCCGAGGGCACTGCTCCCCGGGCCGCCGTTCGTGCGCCCGATCGAGCTAGCCCCCGCGGCCGCGTGGAGTCAAGGCTCGCGCCGGCGCCGCGAGCGCGCTCGGTCGCGTGGTCGCGTGTCGCCCGGCGCCGGGTCGCGCTACCGCTGGGCCGGGTAGAGGCCGTCCACGGCGTCGGCCCAGAGCTTGTTCATGGCCACCCGCCCGGCGGCATCCGGGTGCACCTTGTCGGTGAACTGGGTGGGATGGTCCTCGAACCACGCATACAGATCCGGCCCAGGAGGGAGGCCGTTCTCCTCGGTCAGCGCGTCGATCGCCTGGTTGAACGCCGGGACGGCGTTGTGGTGGCCGTCCGGCGAGAAAGGGATATGCGCGAGCACCGGGACGCGGCCCGCTGCCTCGATCCTGTCGATGAGCTGCTGCAGGTTCGCCTTGAAGGTGCTCGGGTCGGTCTGGTCCCAGGAGTCGTTGGTGCCGTAGCCGATCGCGAAGTAGTGGAAGTCGGGGTTCATCTCCAGCACGTCATCGATGCGATCGAGCGCGCTGGGCTTGTCGGTGCTCTTGGTGAGCTCTCCCCCGATGCCGCCGTTGATCATCGCCGGATAGTGGGCCGGGTGCGCCGCGTGCACGTTCTCGGCGAAGCTCGGCTGCGTGGCCGGGGTGTCGCGGTCATAGGCGAACGCCGTGATGCTGTCGCCGAGGAAGAACCACGTGTCCTCCGCGCCCTTCGAGATGTCGTGCACGTCGATCTCGTCGAGCTGCACGCCGGTGTCGTCGGTCGTCGCGGGGGCCGCGGTCACGACGAGCCGGACCCAGCTCTTGCCGCCGAAATCGAAGCTGTGGGCGCGCGTGCGGACGGGGTTGTTGGTCACCTCCGCGACCTGGGTCCAGGTGCCGTCCGAGCCGTTCGTGGAGTCGCTCGACGTCTCCACGCGGTAGGCGCCCGGCGCCCCGTATTGCACGTCCGTGTAGTTGTAGTTGTACGAGGCCGTCCAGCTCAGGAGCAGCCGCTCGTACCCGGTGCCGACCTGGATGGCGACCCAGGCGGGCGCGGCCGAGGTGGGCTTGCCCGCGATCCAGGTCCCCGCCGACCTGTACTTGCCGTCGTTGATCACCGACGCCGTCCCCGCCGAGGCGAAGGCCGGCTTGCCGCGAGAGATGATGGGATTGGGCACGATCCCCTGCGCGTCCGCACCGCCGCCGGTGCCGCCGCCGCCGCCGCCGGTGCCGCCGCCGCCGCCCGTGCCGCCGCCGCTGCCCGTGCCGCCGCCACCCGTGTCCCCGGCGCCGCCCGTACCACCGTCCGCGCCGCCCGTGCCCTGCGCGGTGGTGCTCCCCGAGCCCCCGGAGCTCGCCGACGAGCCGCCCGTGCCCCCGGAGCTCGCTGATGCGCCGCCGCCGTCGTCGTCCGAGCAGGCCGACAGGAGGACTACCGCCCCCAGCGTAAGGGCCAGGAAAGGTGACTGGTGAAATGAACGAAAAGCCATCGAAACTGACCTCCAGCGCCGGGCACTCTGGGGCAGTTCGGCGCCACGATCAACAGCGGAGGCGACCTCCGTCATCGATCCACGCCGACGAAGTGAACCGGTAAAGTCCTGTTCGCTGCATCACGGCTCGCAGCAGCTCAGGACAATAAGCCGGCGGGAGAAACTATCAACTGAAACGGTAAATATCCAGAGATGTTCTCCGTGGCGCCGGCGGGACGGCAGGTCCTCGCGACGGACGGTACCCACGTCGAGCGCTCCCCCACAAGCCAGCACGCACGACGCCAGACGAGCGACGAGCGGTGCCGTCGGGGGGCGCTCCGGCGACACCGCCCCATACGGCGCGCTTGACAGGGACGACAGTTCCAGCGTCCATGCGCCAGGAGACAGCACGCGAGGGGTGAACCATTGAACGCCAAGAAAGAGCCGAGACTGCGCGCGCCGGGACGATCGAGGGCGGCAGGGCTGGTGGCGGGGCTCTTGGCGGTCGCCATGCCCCTCGCGGCAGCGGCGGACCCCTCGGGAGCTCCGGGCGCCCGCTCGGCGGCGGGAGGTATCGAGGGCCTGGCTCAGAGCGCCGCCCACTTCCGCCTGGCCAACGGCCTCGAGGTGCTCCTGGAGGAAGATCACAGGCAGCCGACGGTCGCCGTCGTCGTCGCGTACGAGATCGGCAGCCGCGACGATCCGCGGGGCTATAGCGAGCTGGCGCACCTCGTCGAGCACATGACGTACCGGGGCTCGCGTCACATGAAGCCGTTCGATGCCCTGAGCCTGCTCGAGCGAGCGGGGGTGCACCGCATGAACGGGGTCACGAGCCCCGACTACACCGCCTACTACGCGCTCGCGCCAGCGGCCGCGCTCCCCCTCGCGCTGTGGATCGAGAGCGAGCGCATGGCATTCACGCTCGAGCGCTTCAACGAACAGGCGCTCGCGCTCGAGCAGAAGATCGTGCGCAACGAGCTCTTGATGAACGATGGCATCGAGAAGATGTTCCAGCGCCACACCTGGCGTGCCATCTTCGGGCAGGACCACCCTTACTCGGGCTCAGAGCTCCCTCTCGACGATCTGGCGGCGATCGAGCTCCGGCACGCGCAATGGTTCTTCCAGCAAGGCTACCGTCCGAGCAACGCGCGCCTGATCCTGGTCGGCGACATCGATCCACGGGCGACCCGCGCCCTCGTGGAGCGGTACTTCGGCTCGGTGGTCAATCCGAAGACGCCGTTCGTGCGCCGACGGACGGCCCCGGCCGCCTTCGCCGCGGCGCGGCGACTGACCTTCGAGAACGCGGTTTATCGTGAGCGGATCGAGATGTGCTGGGCGGCACCGCTCGCCTCGTCGCGCGAGCGGGTCGCGGCGGGGCTCGTCGCCCACGCGTTGGGGGAGTCGCTCCGGACGCGCCTCGTCGGCGATCAGGGGCCCCTGTCGCACGTCGCTGCGGACATCGACGACCGGGACCTGGGATCGGTGTTCTCCGTCTCGGCGACCCTGACGAAGCACGCGACCCACGCCGGCGTCGAGGCGGCGATCGAGCGGGAAATCCGCCAGATGTGGAGCATGGACTGGGGCGCCCTGCTACCGGAGCTGAAACAGACCGCGATCGTCCGCGAGCTCATGTCGCATGATCAGCCGATGGGGCGCGCGTTACGACACCTGAAGTCGCTGCGCTCCACGTCGCGACCTTTCGACGTGGCACGGCGGATCGCTGAGATCCGCGGCGTCACCCCCGACGACGTGCTGCGCCTGCGCGGCTACTTCACGACGGATCGGCGCCTCGTCGCCCGCCTCGTCCGCGTGGAACCCGAGGATCTCGCGTCCCGTGAGGGCAGGTTGACCGTCGATCCACGCTGAGGTGTCCGCATGAGACGAGCAAGCATGGGGTGGGCGGCGCTCTTCGGTGCAGCGCTCGCGGGCTGCGGCTCGCGGGTAGAGCTGCCTCCTCCCCTGCCGCCGCTCACGCCGACCCCGGACGCCGAGTTCCGCGCGAACGCGCCGCCGCTCGCGGCTGAGCCGACGCTGCGAGTCCACGACGTCCGCTCGGCCGAGCTCGAGAACGGCATGACGACGCTCGTCGTCGAGCGGCCCGAGCTGCCGCTCGTGACGCTGATCTACGTCAATCGCGCGGCCCGCGACGATGGAGCGCCGAGCCACGCCGGGCTCGCGGAGCTCACAGCCCGGATGTTGAACGAGGGGACGCGGCTGGAGAACGGCGAGGTCCTGCGCCAGCTCCGCATCAGCGGTGAGCTCCCCAGGTGGAGCGTGAGCTCCGCCGGAACCGCGATCGCGATCACGACGCTGGCGTCTGGCGCCGAGAAGGCGGCATGGCTCCTGGCGCGACTCGTCCAGCACCCCGTCTTTGACGCCGACTCGCTCGAGAGCGCGCGCGGCGCGCAGTCCCAGGCGCTGTTCAGCCGCTCCCTCGGTATCTCTTCCCAGCTGAACGAGCTCGCCCTCGAGGGGCTGTATGGCCCTGATCACCCTCTGGCGCTGCCATTCAAGGCATTTGGGAGCAATCTCAGGGGTTTCTCCGGGCATCAGGTGAGGAGCTTTTACTCGCGGCAATACGGCCCGCGCGACAGCGCCCTCATCGCCGTGGGCGCCGTGCAAGCCGAGGCGATCTTTGCGCTCGCGCGCCGCCACTTTGGCGCATGGTCCCCTGCGCAGGGCCAGGTGCCGCCTGAGCCAGCGCCGCCAGCGGTCATCCCCCGCGGCGACCGGGAGATCCGGATCGGTGCGATTGCGGGTGGCACGTCTGACGCCAGCCTGGTCGTCGCTTTGCCATGCGCCGGCTTGTCAGACCCGGACGCCCTCGCTTTCGATCTCATCGCCATGCTGATCGGCGGGCTCGTCGTGTCGCGTTCTGCAGCCACGCTCCGGCACGACACGGGGATAAGTTATGGGGTGCACGCCGCGTGCTATCAACGCAGGACCGCTGGCCAATTCTTGATCGAGCTCAGCGCCGATCTCGATCGCGCAGGTGAGAGCCTGGAGAAGATCCTGGCGGAGATCCGGCGGTTCAAGAGCTCTCCGGTGACGCTGGCCGAGCTAGAAGCGGCGAAGATGCGCTTCCTCGGCCAGACGGCCGCTGCTGTGTCGTCAACGCCGGGTCTGGCCGGGGCGCTCGCGGACCTCTATCTGAACGCGCTGCCGCTCGACCACCTGGCGACGCTGGAGCGCCGGGTGCGCGCCATCAGCCCCGAGCAGCTGCAGCGCGCCGCGTCGCGATACTTTGACGCCCAGATCGGCATCGCCGTCTATGGCCCCCCGCGGTTGCTCCACGACCAGCTCGTGAGCCTCGGCGACGTCCAGTGGGCGGTGCTGAAGACGACGAGGCCAGAGTGATTTCCATCTCCGCTCGGTAGCTCGGCTCGAGCTCGCAGCGCAGGCGCGCTCAGCCCGCCGCGCGCGCCCGCGGACTCCTCACCTCATCCCTCCAGGCCCTTGAACGGCTCGCGCCACGCCTCGATCTCGTCCAGCTGGTTCGACAGCCGCTGCACCTCGGGGTAGTCCGCCAAGGGCAGCCGCGCACGCGCTGCATACGGAAAGACGAAGGCCACGCGGAAGTCGGCATAGCTCAGCTTGTCGTCAATCAGCCAGCGGCGGCCCTTCAGCAGACCGTTCAGGACCTCCGCGAACTGTCGGAACTCCTTCAGGTGCCGGTCCATCACCGACTGCTCTTCTCGGTCGGTCGTGAACGTGGGCTTGACGATGTATTCGAAGTAGAGCGCGCTCGCCGGTGGACTGAAATGCTGGTGCGCCCAGCTCAGCCAGCGCAAAAGCTCCGGCAGACGAGCGGGCGCGGGCCAGAAGTCCGAGCCAGTCAGCTGACACAGGCGACAGGCAATGGCATCGGCTTCCCAGAGGGGCGTGCCGTCGTCGACGAGGATCGGAACGCGCGTATTGGGGTTGAGCGTTCGGAAGAACTCGATCTGGTCCGGCGCGAACGGGGCCGCGCGGATGAACTCCACCGGCGCCTGGACGTGCCGCGCCACAGCCACGGCGAGACGCGGGTTTGAGTTGTGCGAGTAGTAAAGCTTCATCTGACCTCCGTTCGGCCCCGCGCTGCCGGGGCACGCCCAGCTGGCCCAGTGGATGGATATCAAACCATTTGCGCCGCCGTCAACCGGGCCCGCACGCTGTCGAGGGAGAGCGGCGCCTTGGGTGCATGGATACCTTGGTGGGATGGCGTCGCGCTTCCGGGGGTGCAGGACCGCACAGAGCATCTTCTGTCACCCGAGATGAGCTGCCTTTCGCCGTTCCCCCCTCTACCCGCCCTCCGCCACCACCTCGCTCCAGTCGATGTCGAACCGCGCCAGGTACTTCCGCAGCCGGTCCGCGTCGTTGACGCTCTTCTTCTTCGCCCGCGACGCCGCGAACAGCACCCGTCCCGCCTCCGACAGCGACCGCGCGCTCCTCAGCACCCGCAGCACCTCGGCGAGCTGCACCCGGTCGAACGGGTCGAGCGCCGCCGCCCGGCGCGCGCCGAGCGCCGCGACCACGAGATCCTCCCCGTCGCTCCCCTCCCCCGCCGCGCCGCCCGCGGCGGGCGCTCGCCCGCCCGCCGCCGGCGCTCGCCGCCAGGCCTCCGCCAGCCGCCCGATCTCCTCCTCCACGATCGGCACCCCGATCCTCCCCCCGGGCGCGAGCGTCGCCATCCGCGTCACGGCCGCGTTGAAGTCCCGGAAGTTGCCCGGCCACACCGCCTCTCGCGACGTCGCGAACTCGAGGAACCGCGCGCGCGCGTCGCGGCTCATCGTGATCCGCACGCCGAGCAGCCGCGCCGAGGCGTCGAGCTCGTAATCGAGGTTCGGCTCGATGTCCTCGACCCGCTCCCTGAGGCCCGGGAGCCGGAAGGTCCACAGGTTGATCCTCGCCAGGAGGTCCTCCCGGAAGCGCCCCACCAAAACCTCCAGCGCGAGATCCCGGTTCGTGCCGGCGAGCAGCTGGAACTCGCTCCTCACCTCCCTGTCCGAGCCGACCGGCAAGAACGCCTTCTCCTCGATCGCCCGCAGCAGCATCGCCTGCTCGTCCGCGCCGAGCTCGCCGATCTCGTCGAGGAAGAGCACCCCCTCGTGCGCCTTGCGCAAGAGCCCCGGGCGGTCCTGGAGCGCCCCCGTGAACGACCCCTTCGTGTGCCCGAACAGCGCCGACATCGCCCCGTCACCGCGGATCGTCGCGCAGTTCAGATCCACGAAGTCGCCGCCCACCTGCCGGCGCCCCTTCTTGATGTCGTAGATCTTCCGTGCGAGCTGCGATTTGCCCGCCCCCGTCGGGCCCATCAGCAGGATGGGCGCGCGCGACGCGATCGCCACGTGCTCGATCCGCTCGATCAGCCGGTTGTACGCCGCGTTGCGCGTGTCGATGCCGCTCTTCAAGAACGACACCCCCTCGCGCTGCTCCTTCTGGAAGCGCGACGCGATGCGATCGTACTTCGAGAGGTCGAGATCGATGATCGTGAACGACCCGGCCGCGAGCTCCTCACGGTCGCGCTTCGGCGGCGACGTCTGGATGAGCCGACCCGGGAAGTACCGCGACTCCGTGAGCAAGAACAGGCAGATCTGCGCGACGTGCGTGCCCGTCGTGATGTGGACGAGGTAGTCCTCCCGGTCCGGCGCGAACGGGTACGCCCGCGCGAAGTCGTGGAGCGCGCCGTACACCGCCTCGAAGTCCCACGGATCGTCCACCTCGACCACGTGACCGCGGATGTCCGTCTCCGGCGAGGCGCGCCGCACGTCGCCCATCACCGTCTCGGCCAGGCCCTCGAAGCGGCGCTGGTAGAGCAGCTCGAACCGGTCGACGATCAGGTCCTCGTGCTGGCACAGCGCCACGCTCGGGCGCCAGCGCGACCAGCGCTCCGCCGTCTTCCCGGTGTCCAGCGTCGGGCCCAGCATGCCGAGGACCACGGTCGTCTTGCGCGTCATAGAAGTTTATCTAACCATTTTATACACAGGTCTAATCCGCAGGGCCAGCGGCCCGTGACCGCCTGGATTTCGAGTGGCACGCGCCGTGCGATACGCAGGAACGCCGAACCGACGGAGCGACAGACCGACGGAAACGACGGAGACCGACGGAGACCGACGGACCCCGCCGCGAACGAGCGTCGCGGCGCGCGCCGGACGGCTCGACCCCTCACCGGAGATCTTGCCATGGAGCGAAGCTACAACGTCATCCCCACGGACTCGGGCGTGCCCATCAAGGCGTGGACGGTCGGCGTGCCGTTCGAGACCGCCGCGGAGTCGCAGCTCAAGAACCTCGCCGCGCTGCCGTTCATCCACAAGTGGATCGCCGTGATGCCCGACGCGCACCAGGGCATCGGCGCGACCGTGGGGAGCGTGGTCGCGACGAGCGGCGCGGTCATCCCGGCGGCGGTGGGCGTCGACATCGGCTGCGGGATGATGGCGGCGCGCACGAGCCTCTCCGCGTCGCAGCTGCCGGACGCGCTGCGCGGGCTCCGGTCGGCCATCGAGGGCGCCGTGCCGCACGGCCGCACCGACAACGGCGGGAAGAACGACCGCGGCGCGTGGCGCTCGCCGCCCCCCGCCCAGGTCGCGGCGTGGGCCGAGCTCGAGCCGCGGTACCGGCAGGTCGTCGAGAAGCACCCGCGCATCGGGCGCGGCTACGCCATCGAGCACCTCGGCACGCTCGGGACCGGCAACCACTTCATCGAGCTCTGCCTCGACGAGGAGGACCGCGTCTGGGTCATGCTGCACAGCGGGTCGCGCGGCGTCGGCAACCGGGTCGGGAGCTACTTCATCGAGCTCGCCAAGCAGGAGATGAGGCGCTTCTTCATCAACCTGCCCGACGCCGACCTCGCGTACCTGCCGGACGGGACGAGGCACTTCCACGACTACATGCAGGCCGTGTCGTGGGCGCAGGACTTCGCGGCGGTGAACCGCGAGCTGATGATGGCGCAGGTGGTCGAGGCGCTCCGCGGCTCGGGCGAGCTGCCGCCCTTCGACGCGACCGTGGAGGCGGTGAACTGCCACCACAACTACGTGGCGCGCGAGCACCACTACGGGAAGGACGTGCTCGTGACCCGCAAGGGCGCCGTCCGCGCGCAGGCGGGTGATCTCGGGATCATCCCGGGCAGCATGGGCGCGCGCTCGTTCATCGTCCGCGGGCTCGGCAACCCGGAGAGCTTCTGCAGCTCGAGCCACGGCGCGGGCCGCGTCATGTCGCGGGGCGAGGCGCGCCGCCGCTTCTCCGTCGCGGACCACGAGGCCGCGACCGCGGGCGTCGAGTGCCGCAAGGACGAGGACGTGATCGACGAGACGCCGGCGGCCTACAAGCCGATCGACGACGTGATGCGGGCGCAGAAGGATCTCGTCGACATCGTCCACACCCTGCGGCAGGTCGTCTGCGTGAAGGGGTGAGCCCCGCGCCCCGGCGCCGTGATATCGCTGATCCAGGGGAGAGCCGACCGCCATGCTGACCATCGATGGATCCATCGGAGAGGGAGGGGGCCAGATCCTCCGCACGACGCTCGGCCTCTCGCTGATCACGCAGACGCCCGTCCGTATCACCTCGATCCGCAAGGGCCGCGCGCGCCCGGGCCTGATGCGGCAACACCTGACGTCGGTCCGGGCCGCGGCCCAGATCGGCCGCGCCGAGGTGTCGGGCGCGTCGCTCGGCTCGCAGGAGATCGTGTTTCGACCGGCCGCGATCGTCCCCGGCGAGCACACGTTCCAGGTCGGGAGCGCGGGGAGCACGACGCTCGTGCTGCAGACCGTCCTGCCCGCGCTGCTCCGCGCGCCCGCGCCGTCGGCGCTCACGCTCGAGGGCGGCACGCACAACCCGCTGGCGCCGCCGTTCGACTTCCTGGACCTCGCCTACCTGCCGCTCGTGAGGAGGATGGGGCCGGACGTCACCGCGACGCTCGTGACGCCCGGCTTCTACCCGGCCGGCGGCGGGCTGGCCCGCGTCTCGATCGCGCCGGCGCCGGCGCTCGCGCCGCTCGAGCTCCTCGAGCGCGGGGAGATCCGCGCCCGGCGGGCGGTCGCGACGGTGTCGAACCTCCCGGGCGCCATCGCGGTGCGCGAGCTCGACGCGGCGGCGGCGGTGCTCGGCTGGGAGCCGGGCTGCTTCGAGCCCAGCGTGCTGAGGGGCGGGAACGGCCCAGGCAACGTGCTCACCATCGCCGTCGAGAGCGAGCACGTGACCGAGGTCTTCACCGGGTTCGGGGTGAAGGGCGTGCGCGCGGAGTCCGTCGCCACGAAGGCGGCCGAGGAGGCGCGCGACTACCTCGCGGCGGGCGTCCCCGTGGGCGAGCACCTGGCCGATCAGCTGCTCTTGCCGATCGCCCTCGCGGGCCGCGGCGCCTTCCGGACCGTACGCCCGTCATCCCACACGACAACCCACCTCGGGCTGCTCCGAGATCTCCTCGGGATCCGCGCGTCGGTCGAGCAGATCTCGGACGCGGCGTGGCAGATCGAGATCTGGCGCTGAGCGCTGTCCACGGCGGATCCACGGCCGATTGACGGCGGCGTCCCGGTTGTGCCACATCACGACGGGCGTACGGCGCGCCCTGCGTCGCGGGCTGCCCGCGGCACGACGGCGCGCCCGGACGGCGGCGACGCGGAAGGCGGGACAATGGCGAAGCGCGATTACCTCAAGATCACGGACACGACCCTGGCCGAAGCGCACCGCGTGCTCAGGCTCGCCGCTCGCCTGAAGGAGGAGCCGAAAGGGCGGCGCACGACGATGCTCGCCGGCCGGGCCATCGCGGTCGTCCTGGAGAAGGCGAGCACGCGCACGCGCGTGTCGTTCGAGGTCGGCATCGCGCAGCTCGGCGCCCAGCCGGTCGTGCTGAGCACCCAGGGCAGCCAGCTCGCCCGCGGCGAGCCGATCCGCGACACGGCGCGCGTGCTCGCCCGGTACTGCGACGCGATCGCGTTCCGCACGTCGTCGACCGCGCGCCTGCTCGAGATGGCGGAGGCGAGCGTGCCGGTGATCAACGCGCTCTCGGACGACGGCCACCCGGTGCAGGTGCTCAGCGACATCTTCACGATCCAGGAGGCGCTCGCGGCGAGCGGGGACAGGAGCGGCATCGCCGGCCGGCGCATCGCGTTCCTCGGCGACTGCGCGAGCAACATGGCGCGCTCGTGGCTCGAGGCGGCGCAGCTCTTCGATTTCCACCTCGTGCTCGCGGGGCCCGAGGGGTACATGCCGCCCGCCGACGAGGTCGAGCGCGCGCGGAAGACGGGCCACGTCACGATCGTGCACGACCCGCGCGAGGGCGCGGCGGGCGCGGACGTGGTGAACACGGACGTGTGGGCGAGCATGGGACACGAGGCCGAGGCGGAGAAGCGCCGCGCCGCGTTCGCCGGCTGGACCGTGGACGCCAGGGTGATGGCGAAGGCCGCGCAGCACTCCATCGTGCTGCACTGCCTGCCGGCGCACCGCGGCGAGGAGATCGACGACGAGACGCTCGAAGGGCCGCGCTCGCGCGTGTGGGATCAGGCCGAGAACCGGCTGCACGTGCAGAAGGCACTCATGCTGTGGCTGCTCGGCGTCGAGCTGGCCTAGAGCGGGCGCGCGCCGCGCGGGGTCAACCGAGGAGCGCGCCGCGCCGGGACCGGGCGGGGGCCCCGTCGCCGCCCGAGCGGCCCGTGAGGTCCGCGACGACCTGCACCAGGTCGGCAGGGTCGATCGGCTTGGCGACGTGCTTCTGGAAGCCGGCCGCCAGCGCCCTCCTCCGGTCCTCGATCCGGGCATAGGCGGTCAGGGCCACGGCGGGGATACGCCGGATCTCGTCCCGGCCCGCCGCGCGCAGCTGGTGGATCAGCGCATAGCCGCTCTCCCCCGGCATACCGATGTCGCTGAGCAGGACATCGGGCCTCAGCCGCTCCAGGACGCTCATGGCCTCGCTCGCCGAGCCGGCCGTGGTGACCCGCGCGCCCGCTCCCTCCAGCAAGAACGCGAGCATCTCCCGGGCGTCCGGCTCATCCTCGACGACGAGGACGTGAACGCCGAAGAGCGGCGACGGCTCCCCGCTCCGCAGCGGGGCGCGCCCCGGCGCGGACGGCGGCCCCTCGTGCGCGGCGGAGGGCGCCGCGGGCAGGGGGAGCGTCACCGTGAACGTCGCTCCTCCCCCCTCGCCCGGGCTCTCCGCCTCCGCCGTGCCGCCGTGCAGCTCGACGAGGTGGCGGACGATCGCGAGCCCCAGGCCGAGCCCGCCGTGAGCCCTCGTCGGGGAGGAGTCGCCCTGGCGAAAGCGGTCGAACACATACGGCAGGAACGACGTGGCGATGCCCTTGCCGTTGTCCATGACCGAGATCGCGACCTGGGAGTCGCTCCGCCCCACCCGGACGGTGACCAGCCCTCGCTTCGGGGTGAATTTCACCGCGTTGGAGAGCAGATTCCACATGACCTGCTGGAGGCGATCGGGGTCGCCGCACACGTGGCTGAGCCCCTCGCCCGGCTCGACGCGGATCTCGATCTCCTTCGCCTTCGCCGTCGGCGTGATGGTGTCCACGGCGGCCTCGATGACCGCGGCGAGATCCACGGCGATCGTGCGGAGCCGCAGCTTGCCCGTGATGATCCGGGAGACCGTCAGGATATCGTCGACGATCTGCGCCTGCGCGTGGGCGTTGCGCTCGATCGACGCCATGCCCTGCTTGACGCGCTCCGGGGCGAGGCCCTTGTCCCTGATCAGCCGCGCCCAGCCCAGGATCGCCGTGAGCGGCGTCCGCAGCTCGTGGGAGACCGTCGCGAGGAACTCGTCCTTCATGCGGTTCGCGTCCTCGGCCCGGATGCGGTCCTTCTCCGACTGGGCGAGCGCCTGCTGCTCGCGGCGGAGCAGCTCCGTGCGCTCGCGCTCGAGCTGCTTCAGCTCGGTGATGTCGACGACGGCGCCCGTCAAGAACAGCGGGGAGCCGTCCCGATCGGCGACGAGGCGCCCGCGATCGTGGACCCACCGGATCGACCCGTCGGCGCGGACGACGCGGTGGATGATGTCGTAGATGCACCGCTCGCGGATGCTCCGCTCGTGCATGGCGATCACCGCGTCGAGATCCTCCGGGTGGACGCGGCTCAGCCAGTCGCCCATGGGCTGCGTCGTCTCGCGCTCGTCCAGGCCGAGGATGCGGTTCAGGCTCGCGTCCCTCGTGTCGTACCGCGTCTCCAGGTCGACGCGCCACGTGCCCACGTCCGCCGCCCACGTGGCCAGCCGTAGCCGATCCTCCCGGTCCTGGAGCGCGCTCTCGATCCGGAACCGCTCGGTCAGGTCGACCGCCGCGCCGACCATGCGGATCGCCTTGCCGCTCGCGTCGCGGAGCACCGCGCCGCGATCGAACACGCGGGCGACGGAGCCGTCGCCGCGGTAGACGCGGTACTGCGCCGACCAGGTGTCGGCGTCCCCGTGGATGAGCTCCTCGAACTCGCGCGCAATGCGGTCGCGATCCTCGGGCAGCACGCGGTCCACCCACCACGCGCCGGTCGGGGCCATCTGCTCGGGCGCGTAGCGGAAGACCTCGTGAAACGTCGCGTTGCGCTCGACCCGGTCCGTCCGGATATCCCAGTCCCAGATCGGGTCCTTGATCGCTCGACCGAGGAGGCGATAGCGCTCGTCCTGTACGTCCGCCTCCAGGCGCGCGCGCGGCTCCCTGGCGCCTGCGTGCGCGGCGCCATCGGCGGGGCCTGCGAGCGCGACCGCGGCCTGATCGGCGAGCGCCTCGATCAGCCAGGCATCCTCGCCGGAGGCCGGGGCGGCCCGCTCGACCGCGAGCACGCCAGAGACACGGCCGCTGACGATCAGCGGCGCGGCGGCGACGTGGGCCGCCCCGTCCAGCGCTCGCGCTATCCCGTCGTCGGCGCTCGGGAGCGGGCGGCCGCAGAGCTCGGCGAGCAGCGCCGGATCGAGCCCCAGCGCCGCTCGCACGACCGGACGCTCGTCCTCGTCGTTCAGGATCAGGACGGCCCTGCCGGAGCCGCTCAGGCGCGTCGCCGCGGAGAGGACGATCTCTTGAATCGCGGGCGCCGAACACGCCGACGCGAGCGCGCGGCTGGCCTCGGTCAGCGCGCGGATCTGCGAACGGTGCCTCTCCTCGTCTTCGATCACAGGCAGACGACCCTCGGATGCAGCATGAGGGTACTCTCGCGGACGATGGGTGTGCATCCCTGACCAGATCAGCCGGGCACGCTCTTGAAACACGGCGCCACCCCACCAGAGCACGAGCAGGCGGTATGCCTCTTGCGGCCCTGTCACATAGGAGCGCGTGGACATGCGCGCCAGCCAAGCCGCAGGCGATCCGGCGCAGAAAACTTGGCCCGGTATCCCGATTCCTGAGCAAACCCGCGCAGCGTGGATTTCCGCGACATGCCGCCCGAGCTCCTCCTGGCCGTGGCCGGCGCGGCGCTCTCCTTCGGGCTGGTCCAGACGCTCCGGCTCGCGTGGAGGCGCGCATGGCAGCGGCGCCGGCTCTCGCGGTGCCGGGAGCAGGGCGCCGCGGGAGAGGCCCGCGCCGAGGCGCTCCTTCGCGAGCTCGGCTACACCATCGTCGGCCGGCAGGTCGCGGTCTCGTACGGAGTCCAGATCGACGGCGAGCCGGTCAGCGTCGGGCTCCGCGCCGACTACCTCGTGGCGCACGGTCCCAGGCGGTATGTCGCCGAGGTGAAGACGGGCCGGCTCGCGCCGCGCATCGACACGCCCGCGACGCGGCGGCAGCTGCTCGAGTACCGCGTCGCGTTCGACGTCGACGGCGTGCTCCTCGTCGACGCGGAGTCGCGGCGGGTGCGGTCGGTGGTGTTCCCGCTGCCCTCCGGCGCCGCGGCCGCGTCACCGTACGGCGCGCGCCTCGCGTGGGTCCTGGCGGCGGTCGTGGGGGGCCTCGTCGCGGCGATGGCCGCGCGCTCCGCGGGGTGACGCGGGCGCGCGGCGGGCCAGAGCGCGGCCTACGGGCGGCTCGCGGCGCGGCGCGCGCGGCGCCTGCGGCCGGCGAGCAGCAGGAGACCGAGCCCGAGCAGGCCGACCCTGGCCGGCGAGGCCTCCGAGGTCGCGCCCGCGCGGCACGCGCAGGACGCGTCGGGCTTGTTGCCGCCCGTGCCGCCGCTCGCGCCGCCGGAGCCGGAGCCGGAACCGGAGCCAGAGCCGGTGGTCAGATCCACCGGATCGTCGAGCCCCACGTCGGGTCCGATCGACCCTCCGCTCGCGGCGGAGGCGGCGCCGCCGTGGACCACCGGCTCGCCGCAGACCCCGTTGACGCACGGCGCGTTGCCGGGGCAGACGGCGCCCGCGCACGCGTCGGCGCAGCTCCCGGCGACGCAGACCTGCCCGTCAGCGCACGTCTTGCCGTCGCAGCCGGCGTCGACGCAACGGCCGTCCCCCCCGCACACCTTGCCGGTCGGGCAGGTGCGGCAGCCGCAGTTGGACTGGCAGATGCCGCGCTCGCAGACCGCGCCGTCCTCGCACTCGATGTGGGCGCAGAGATCCACGCACCGCCCGAGCTGGCACTCCTGGTTCGCGGGGCAGACGACGCCGTCGCACCCGCCCACGCAGTTGCCGCCGACGCAGATCTGGCCGCCGGTGCACTCCTTGCCGACGCACGCCTGCTCCACGCAGAAGCCGTCGTCGCAGACGAGCCCGGCGTCGCAGACGACCTCGCCGCGCCCGCAGTACGGCACGCACGACCCGCGGTTGCACACGAAGCCCTCGTCGCAGAGCCCCTCGCCGTTATCGACCTCGCCGTCGCAGTCGTTGTCGATGTTGTCGCAGGTCTCTTTCTGCTCGCCGGGCTCGAGCACGGGCAGGCACTCGACCTCGCCCTCGGTCGCGCAGCCCGTCCTGCCCACGGCGCACGCGCCCTGCAGGCCCGTGTCGCAGACCTCGCCGCCGCCTTTGCAGGTCACGCCCGTGATGTAGTAGACGAAATCGTTGAAATCGCCGTCGTTCTCGTACCCGCCCTGGCTCCCCTTCCAGCTCGTCGCGGTCACGGGCAGGTCCTCGAAGGCGACATAGAACGCGTCGGGCTCGGCGGTGGACGTGTAGATCAGCGTCGTCACCCACGGCTCGTTCGGCGTGCAGCTCGTGCAGACGGTGTTCAGCTCGCGCTGCGAGAACTTCGTCTGGGTGCAGTAGGTGCCCTCCTTGCCGATCAGCGCGAAGCCGACCAGGCCGCCCTGGTACCGCGCATCGTTCCGGATGTCCGCCGCCGAGAACTGCCGCGGCGTCCAGTCGTGCTGCCCCGCCTGGGTGGTCTGCATCGTGGCCAGCGGGCAGAAATCGTTGTCCTCGCACCGGAACGCCGTCGACGTGTCAGCGGGGATCAGCTCATAGATCTGGTTGTCCGGCGGGCGCGTGCCGCTCGCGTTCGCGTTGTACCAGCCGAACGCGACCTTGCACCCGCCCCCGCGCAGCACGAGCTCTCCCGAGAACCCGCAGAGCGGCGAGAACACGCCTGGCTCCGTGCTCGCGTCGGCCACGGGATCGATGTCTTCCCCCCGGTACCCGAAGAGCCCCTCGAGCGTGACGGCATCCCTGGGGAAACCCCGGCCCGTCACGAGGCCAATCTCGTTGTCGCGGACCGGCGTGGGCAAGTCCGTGCCGTCCAGCTGCTCCACAGCAGCGCTCGCGGGCACGGCCCCGGCGAGCGGGGCAAGCGATAGGAACAAGGAAAACGCGGCTCGAGCCGCGCGGCGGCGAGGCGTCGTGAAATAAGGCGTTTGCGGCATGAACACCACTCTACACCTCCCGAAGAGACCAGGGTGGATGAGATTACACATCTCCACACCACCAGAATTATGCAGCACGGTTGTTCCTGCGTCGCAGCGCGCAGCCGTCTTGACGCACGCCGTCACCACGACGCATGGAGTTGATCTGACGTTGAGTCGATCGTCAGCGTATTCCGGCGCCGCTCCACTTCGCGCCGGGACAGGCCTCCTCGGGGCGCTGCGCGAACGACTGCGGCGGAATCGCCACAATGGCGCAATGAAATAGCGGAGCAATGAAACGACGGCGCGCGCAACGAAACAACCAACAGCGCGGCCGATCAACGCAGCGACGCTCCCGGCCTGGGGTGTTGCCCGGGTGTGTTAGGCTCGCGCGCTCAGGCTGCGCGTTTCCACCGCCACCGTATGACCAAGAAATCGCTCCGCGTCTATTTCATCGCCCACCACGACGGCCGCTTCACCGGGATCCTCCTGCGCACGTGGGCATTCCTCTTCGATCGGCCGGCGCCGTCCGCCTATGGCGCCTCCGAGGACGAGGTGCTGCGCGCGATCGAGGTCGAGCTCCACGCGAGGCTCGCCACGGACGAGGACGATCTCGATCGCTACCTGTGGGACGAGTCGTTCGAGGTCCGCTCGCTGGACGTCGACGTCCACCCGCAGACCACGGTCAAGCGGACCGCCGTCGTCGGCCGGCGCCAGATCCCGCTGCGGCTCACGTACCTCGCGAGCAAGCTCGCCGAGGGCGGCGTCCGCGTGATGCTCCCCCGCTTCGGCTGGTCCGTGGTCCTCGAGGATCTCTCGATCGCGCCCGACGTGCTCCGCCAGCTCGTCACGAGCGCGCTGCTCGGCGAGTCCCCGCGGTCGCTCTTCGATTTTCGCCGGGAAGGAGACGAGTACGTGCGCCCGTGGTCGCCGCGCCGGATGGAGCGCGCCGGCCGGACCGCTCGGCGCCCGGAGGACGAGCGCCCCACGCTGCACGCCGTCTCCGAGGATCTCGTCGAGAAGGCCGCGCGCCAGCGGCTGCCGCTCGCGGTGGGCGAGTCCGAGGAGCTGGAGCAGGCGCTGCCGCTGTTCGACGTGGCGCGCGCCGCGCACGCCGCGTCGCTGCCGTCGATCCTGCTGGTGGGCGGCCCGGGCGTCGGCAAGACGACCTGGGTCCACCGCCTGGCGCGGCGGTTCGCGGCGTGGCGAAGGGACAAGGCGCGCGCGAGCTCGCCGGGCCTGTTCAGCACCTCGGCCGATCGGCTGCTCGCCGGGATGAAGTACCTCGGCATGTGGCAGGCGAGGTGCCTGCGGCTCGTGAGCGAGCTGTCGCACGAGGGGGATCTGCTCCACGTGGGCGCGCTCCTGCCGCTGCTCCGGCCGCAGCCGGACGGCGCGTCGATCGGCGACGTGTTCCTGCCGGCGCTCCGGACCGGCGAGGTGAGCCTCATCGCGGAGTGCACCGAGCCGGAGCTCGAGGCGTGCCAGCGCCGCGCGGCCTCGCTCGTTGCGTGCTTCCAGATCGTCCGGCTGCGCGAGCCGGATCCGGCCGCGGTGCCGGCGCTGCTCGCGGAGTACGAGGCGCGGAAGGACGCGCGCGTCCGGCTGCACCCGGCGGGCAAGAAGCGGCTGGTGCAGCACCTCGCGATGTTCCGGCGCGACGTGCTCTTCCCCGGCAAGGCGTTCCGCTTCTTCGACTGGCTCGCGCAGGAGGCCGGCGCCCGGGCCGGCGCCGAGGCGGAGGCGGCCGGAGCGGCGCCGGCGCGCGTGCTGTACCCGCGGGACGTGTCCGAGGCCTACGCGCGCCACTCGGGGCTGCCGATCGAGCTCATCGCCGACGAGATCCCCGCGAGCGCCGAGACGATCGCGCGCGGGCTGAAGCGGCGCGTGATCGGGCAGGACGAGGCGTGCGACACGGCGGCGCGGGTGCTGGCGCGCTTCAAGGCCGGGATGAACGACCCCGAGCGCCCGTGCGGCACGCTGCTGTTCGTCGGCCCGACCGGCGTGGGCAAGACGGAGCTCGCGAAGGAGCTCACGCGGTCGATGTTCGGCGACGAGGGGCGGATGATCCGGCTCGACATGAGCGAGTACAGGCTCCCGGGGTCGTCGGCGCGCCTGCTCGCGGCGGGGCCGGACGCGACGACGCTCGCGCAGCGCGTGCGGCAAGAGCCGCTGTCGCTCGTGCTCCTCGACGAGATCGAGAAGGCGCACCGCGAGGTGTTCGACCTCTTGCTCGCGATCCTCGGCGAGGGGCGGCTGACAGACGAGGACGGGCGCCACGTGGATTTCCGGATGGTGCTCATCGTGATGACCTCGAACCTCGGCGTCGCCGACCGGGCGCCGGTCGGCTTCGGAGGCGACGACGAGCGCGCCCTGCCCCCGGGCGCGCGGCGCGCGGCGCCGGCGGGCGTGCGCGAGCACTTCCGGCCGGAGTTCGTGAACCGGATCGACCACGTCGTGCAGTTCCGGGGCCTCGGGCGGGACAGCGTGCTCAGGATCGTCGATCTCGAGCTCGCCAAGGCCGAGGCGCGCACCGGGCTCGTGCGGCGCAACCTGAGGCTCCGTGTGCTGCCCGAGGCGCGGGCCTGGCTAGCCGAGGCGGGGTTCGATCCGAGGCGCGGGGCGCGGCCGCTGAAGCGGGTGATCGAGGAGCGGGTGATCACGCCGATCGCGGCGCGCATGGCGGAGGATCCGGGGTGCCGGGATCGAGAGGTCGTGGTGGCGGGCGGGGGCGCGGGGCTCGAGGTGCGGTTCGGGTAGCCGGCCGAGAGGGGGGCGGGCGCAGCCCTCGCCGAGCGGCCTTGCGCCCCTCAGCCCGCGCCGGCGGGCTGTTCGACCTCGGGGCCGGGCTCACCGTGCACGACGGCCCACACGAACTCCGGAATGAGCGCGAGCGAGTGCTGGTCCTGCGTGACGCCGATGAGGCCGCTGACGAACTCCAGGGGGTGCTCCCGGCGCTGCGCATCGATGAAGCGCAAGGGCACGCTGGTCAGCCCCGGCGGGAGCTGCGCGAACCCGGGTCCCTCCGGATCCGCCAGCGCGGAGAGCGGGTTGCGCCGGGCCTCCGCGGCCTTCCAGCGATCGAGCCAGCCGTCGAGATACGCATTCCAGACGAAGTGGTCGGCCGGCCAGGCGCGCAGGTACGGAAAGAGCACGTGGATCCACCCGGTGAGCTCATCCGCGGAGTTCTCGTACCGGAAGAAGGCGCGCCAGAACGCTGGATCCTGACGCCCCTCCGCCGCAGCGACGATCTGGTCGAGCACCGGCAGGAGCACGTCAGTCCAGCGCTCCGCCCCGAAGGGGACGAACGCCGCCGCGCGGTGGCGCACCCAGCGCCAGTCGTCCGCCGTGCCGAGCAGGTAAATGCGCGGGATTCCACGTTCCGGAAAGCTCATGTCCGCGGGGAAGGGCGGCTGCCACTCGAAGTGCGGCACGAACGGCGTCATCACCGTGAGCTCCGACGCCACGCGCTCCACCGGTCCCGTGGTGGAGAAACTGGCTGTCACGAGCTCCCGCAGCTTGCCGACCCGCGCGGCGATCAGGGTGGAGAAATCCGAGAACGCGACGGGCCACGGGTTCACCTCACCCAGCGTGAAATCCGGCCGATCGATCCTCAGCTCGAAGTCGCTGTCGTCGAGGAGGACCTGACGCCGCTGCGCCTCGTTCGCGGCGACGTGGAGCGTGAACCCCCGGGCAAGGCAGAACCAGACCACGTCGGGTGACAGCACGAGGGGATAACGCTGGGTATAGGCCATGTAGGCCGCCTGGACGAGCGGGTGCACGTCCGTGCGTCCGACGAGGGGCAGGCGATGGCGGTAGGCGGCCTCGACGGGCGAGACGAGCAGGCTCTGCACCGTCGCTTCCTCGTCGAACGCGGGCAGGGGCGCCGTCGAAGGCGCGACCTCGGCAACGTCGATCGTCGTGACGCTCATGGCTCCTCGTCCTCCTGGCCCTGCGCGACGGCTTCATGGGCCAGCGCTGCCGTAGATAGAACCTCGTACACAAGCGCGCCGCGCGAGACAACTCGCGCCGGCGGCAACCGCGCAGCGAGCGGGCTCAACCATGGAATCGCCTCGGCGGCACCTCGACCTCGTCGGGCGCGCCGACGCACGGCCGTGCGCCAGACGCGTGAGCGGAGAGGCAGCGAGCGCTCACCCACAACGGAACATTTCAGTAAAACTGACACATCCGTGCGTGCAATTGGAGCGCCAGGTTACCTGCTCGGCGGACCGACCGCAATCGCGATGCTTGTCGCCGCGTCGCCCTGGATGCATGCGCGGATTCGGTCCCGGCGGAGCGCCACAATGGCGCGAAGGTGCGGGATCTCCCGGTCCACAAGGCGGATCCCGAGAGATTCGCTGCTGGCCGAGCTGGGCGACATGGCACGGCATATCCCGCCTCCAGGCGAGGATCGAGGCGCTTGGCAGCGCATGAGTTTCGCGTCATTCATGGCGCATGCCCTCCTCGCGCAGCTCCTCGCGCAGCCGTTCGCCTTCGCCGTCGAAAGCCACAGGTGTCCGCTCGGGGCTGCGCGCCCAGGTAAAGAGCGCGGGCAATTTCGCGCATCCTCTGACCGACGCCGGCAGCACGTCGAGCAGCGCGGCCGCGCCCAGCGCCGTGAACCAGGCCGCGGCTCCCAGCCCGACCCCGAAGCCAGACCCCTTCTCCGGCTGGGATCCCGTCACGCGGAAGAGCACCAGCAAACCGAGCTCGCCCGGCCCGACGACCACGACGACGGCCGCGCCGCACAGTCCATCAGGGAGCCAGTTCGGGAGCACGACGACCGGCAACAACAGCCCCAATGTCGGCCGAGCACCCACCAGCGCGCCAAGCTCCCCGACCGCGACGCCGAGGCCGCCGCTCTCCAACGCCGGGAACCTGCAGGATCCGGCCAGGCCTCGATCCGCCGCTTCCGATGGCGGCCTCCCCAGGGGCTCTACACAGCCTCAGACCACCGAGCCCACCGTCAGGCCTCGATCCGCCGCTTCCGATGGCGGCCTCCCCAGGGGCTCTACACAGCCTCAGACCACCGAGCCCATCGTCAGGCCTCGATCCGCCGATGGCGGCCTCCCCAGGGGCTCCACACAGCCTCAGACCACCGAGCCCATCGTCAGGCCCCGCTCCGCCGATGGCGGTCTCCCCAAGGGCTCCACACAGCCTCAGACCACCGAGCCCACCGTCAGGCCTCGATCCGCCCCTTTCGATGGCGGCCTGCCCAAGGGCTCCACCCAGCCTCAGACCACCGAGCCCACCGTCAGGCCTCGCTCCGCCCCTTCCGATGGCGGCCTCCCCAGGGGCTCCACCCAGCCTCAGACCACCGAGCCCACCGTCAGGCCTCGCTCCGCCGATGGCGGCCTCCCCAGGAGCTCCACACAGCCTCAGACCACCGAGCCCATCGTCAGGCCTCGATCCGCCGATGGCGGCCTCCCCAGGGGCTCCACACAGCCTCAGACCACCGAGCCCATCGTCAGGCCCCGCTCCGCCGATGGCGGCCTCCCCAAGGGCTCCACCCAGCCTCAGACCACCGAGCCCACCGTCAGGCCTCGATCCGCCGATGGCGGCCTCCCCAAGGGCTCCACCCAGCCTACCGACCAGCCATCTCCAGGCCTCGGCAAGGGTCCCCAAGGGAACACCAAGGCGACGGAGCCAGGAAGCACGGCTCCCAAGGGGGGCGAGGTGCCCGGAGGGACACCCGCGAAGGAGACCGTCGCAAAGGACAGCACGTCAGCTCAGACCTCCCCCAAGGCGGGCGAGACCGGCGCGAAGAGCACCCCCGCCCCTAAACCCGCTGCCACCGCGGAGCCCACGCCCGCCAAGCCCTCCACCTCGAAGTCACCGCCCGCGGGGCAGGGCTCCCGGCAGCCGGGGGCCGGCGGCTCGGGACCGACGCCGGGACACTCGTCCACCACGGCCGACCCAGCGCAGGACGGCAAGGTGACATGGATCGCGGACAAGGCCGTCAAGAAGTCCGAATGGAGGACTCAAACGGGTAGAGGCAGCCGCAAGAAGGCGAAGCGAGGCCTCCCGAGCATCGCCGACCAGCTGACCAGCGGCGGCTTCCCCGCCCATCCCGCGCAGGCGAAGAAGGATCTCGGGAAGCGCTTCCCGAAAGGACCGCTGTTCAACGAAGCCGAGTGGAACGCCTTCGAGCAGCTCTCCTCGACCCCTCAGGGACAGCGCTGGCTCAACGCCTCCGGCATGCTCACGCTCGACCAGGTCAAGCAGTACCTGTCGGACGACAAGGACGACAATCCCGAGAAATTCCGCGGCTTCCACCAGCTCCACAAGCCGAGCAAGGTCGTCCTCGCGAGCTACGTCTCTCGACAGAGGAACAGCGGCGAGGGCGGGCAACGCTTCGAGGGCACCCCTCCAGCCGCGGTGGCCCTGTCGATGGAGGCGAGGCACGCGAGCGACCCGGCGAGGCGGGACGAGCTCAAGCAGGAGATCGATCGGGGCATCGCGGCAGAATGGGCCAAGACGCTCGAGCACACGGCGCCGAACGACGACGCGACCAAGGCGATCGCGCAAGGCGCCGTGCCGAACCCGACGGGAAGCGGCACCCTCTCGAACGACGATGTCCTCGACAGGTACAACCAGTCGATCGAGGTGCTCACGAACGTCTTTCACCTGCTCCAGGAAGGCGCCGAGATCTACGACAACAGCGCAAAGAGCCATGTCCCGCTCCGCGACGTCCCCGTCGCCAAGCTCCTCTCCCACGGCGGCCGGGTCAACATCCAGATCCCCGCGGGCACGCCTCCGTACGCGGTGACCGAGCTCCTCGGCATCACCGACGGGCACGGCAACCCGAAGGCCGGCGTGTTCCCGCGCGCCTTCGGGACGCACCACATCGCGCTCGGCAAGGGCAAATTCAAGGAGGAAGGAGGACACGTCGCCGCCATCAAGTCCAAGCTCGATGACACCGAGCTCTACGGCATGAACCTCGCCATCGGCGGCCTCGGCCTCAAGGACTTCAACGGCGACGTCATCCTGCCAGACGGCGCTCACGGCCACATCTTCATCGGCCACCGGCCGCCCAGGTCGGACAGGCCGGGCGCCCTCCAGATCGGCATCGAGACGACAGGGCCCAACGCGCCCAGCACCGTCGGCTACATCCACAACTGGCGCTCCACCGAGAAGACCGCCAACCCCATCTCCAGCGTCGGCGGCCTCAAGCAGGACAAGATCGGTGACGACCAGATCAAGAATGCTCGCACCGTCGACCTGGGCAAGCTCGGCGACGACTGGGCCGGGGTCCTCAAGGACCGAGCGGACAGGTTCGAGCATGACCTGGCGGAAAGGGGCAAAGACGCGATCGGCGAGCTCGTCGGCCCGCGCACCCTGCCGCCGGAAGACATCCAGGACACCGAGCAGCGTGCCTCCGAGCAGCGGTCGGGAGGGCCCGATCAGGAGCCGCGGGACGACGAGCCCCGCGATCCGCCCGGGGATCGCGCGTCGTCGCCGAAGGAAGATGCCCAGGACCCCGAGCAGCGCGCCCCCGAGCAGCCGACGCGAGGGGCAGAGCAAACCTCCCAGGACAACGAGCCACGCGAGCTGCCCGGTGATGCCCCGGAGCAGACGACGGCCAAGGCGCCGGAGGCCTCGAGTCCTCAGCCGGGCGCTTTGCCGACGCAGGGCGCCCAAGAAAAGGCGCCGGAGAGACCCGGCCAGCCCCGGCCAGAGGCGGCCCCGCAGCTGCCCGCAGGGCGCCCCGTGGACCCCACGACCATCACCACGGGGATGCAGGCGCCAGCGCCCGCCACGTCCGGTTCAGCCCAGGACCAGGCCGCGAGCGCCACCGGAATGCCGCCCGATGAGACCCCCGCGCCCGCCAGCGCGAGGAAGCGGACAGCCGCGCAGGCGCAGAGCGACGATGAGCAAGACGCCCCTGCGAGCTCCAAGAGAGCGAAGAGTTCGGGGCAGCCATTGTCTTCGTCGCAGGCGGCTCAGTCCGCGCCCGAGAGGAGCGGCGCCGGCCTCCTGGCGTCCCGGCACATCAAGGCGCTCCACGACTTGATGCAGATGTCGGACATGAGCCCTGAAGGGCTGACGATGCGCGGGATCACCGGCGGAGGGGCGTTCACGAGCAAGCGCGGCAATGACGGCGAGCTGAGCACCGATCTGCGCCCGGACGAGCTGGACACCCTTCGCCAGAAGGTCGACGACTTCTCCCGCGTCGCTCAGGACCTGCTCACGCGTACCCAGAACCTGCCCCAAGAGGCTCTGACCCTCTACAGGGTCATCAACGATCTCGACACCAGCTCGTTGAGCGAGGGCGACACGCTCGACGAGATCCTCCCGAGCTCGACCTCATGGACCTCCGAGCTCGCTTTGGATCAATGGGTCAAGGACGGCGGGCTCGTGATGAAGATCAACACCACGAGCCATTACCCGACGGTGATGTTCTCCTACCCCGACGAGCAGCGGGACGAGGACCCGATCGCCTACAATCAGGCGCAGAAAGAGGTCCTCCTGGTGCCTTCGCGCATGACCATCACCAGGGTCACCGACCGGGAGCACAACGGCAAGCGCTTCCGCGAGGTCGAGGTGACGCCCAGAGAGCTTGAGTCCGGCGAGCTCGACGACGTGTTTCAGAGAGCGTCCCAGCGCATCGAGGAGAAGCAGAACGCCAAGCCGAAGGAGAAGAGCTTCGAAGTCGAGGATCGAGCGGCCATCGCCGAGCAATTCGGCGATACCGTGGCCGACGAGATCCTTGGTCACGTCGATAACCTCCCCCACTCCGGGGAGATCGTGGTTCACGACAAGAACGGTACCCCCTGGCGGATCGTCTCCGCGGACAGCAGGTTCGGTATCGACCTTCAGGAGAAGAAGGCGACGCCGGCAGACGCCGCCGCGGGCAACGCCGATACGGTGACCGGGGCCCCGGCGCCCAGCTGGCTTCACGCGCCCCCCCAGGGCGACGGCGCCGCCACCAGCAACGTGGACGACGCCGCCTCGACGAACGCCGGCACGATGACGTCTGCGCCGACCGTGCCCCAGGCAGGCGACGCCGCCACCAAGCAGCTCGGAGGCGCTCCGAGCGCCGCGAACCAGGGTGCCGCTGCCACCGGAAGCGCAGCTCCAGGCAAAACCGCCGCTTCCACCACCACCACCGGCGGCCTCGCCGCGACCCAGAGCACCCCCACGACCGATGGAAAGGCATCGATCGATGCGACGCTCGAGGCGCTGAACGAGAAGAGCGCCCGATGGTCCCATCCGGCGACGGACGAGGACAAGCAGGAGGCCGCGGCGCTGCTCGGCGAGCTCATGCGAGCTCAGGACATGGATGAGTCGCTCATCCAGAGGCTCGAGGAGCTCATCAAAAACCCCGACTCCCTCTCCCAGTCGCAGTTCGCCATCTGCGCGCTGAACGGCGTGCTCCACGCGCTGCTCACCTCCGACCTGAGCGGGTTCGCGCGCGTGGTCGCGGCCGAGTTCTCCGGCAAGCTCTTCGACCGCAAAGGCAAGCTGCTCGCCGACTTCTCGCTGCCCGCGCAGGGCGAAGACGGCGCTGCCACGAGCTCGAAGGTCGCCGATCCCATCCAGCGTGTCATCCGCGGCGAGATCCCGCTGGAGCAGGCCCCGATCGGCAACAAACTGCTCCGGAACGGCATCAAGACGGCGGGGGCCAAGCGCGCTGACGTCGAGCGCAAGGGGGGCGCCTTCTCCGACAAGCACGTCCTCGATTACCTCCTCGCCCGGGGCATGGGCAAGATGCTCAGCAAGCTCGCCCCGGAGCAATACAAGGCCGACGCCGAGAACACCGCCCGCGCCATCCCCGGCTACCTCGACAAGGCAGCCACGAGGCCCAAGGACGCCACCGGCCCGTCCAAGAAGCGGGGAGATCTGCTGCTGTCGGCCAATTCGCTGGTGACGCTCTTCAACGACATCCTGGGCGGCGACGCCCGGACCATGGTCGCCGGTGACGGCTACGACGTGAGCCGCATCAACGACGTGCTCTCGCGGCCCGACCAGGCCCCGTTCGTTCTGGCCACGGTCCTCGACGGCAAGGCGCTCGCCGAACGTGCGAAGGAGTTCGCGAAGGATCCGAAGAAGTCCAGGCCGTTCGAGGACGCGGGCACGTTCGACGCGTCGAGCACGCACCAGGTCGTCATCAACGGCAAGATCACGGACAACGGCACGCACTACACCGTGCCCATCTATTCCTGGGGGCAGACCTTCTCCATCGACGTGAAGAAGGAGGTCATGCCGAAGCTCTTCACCGTCGTTACCTACGGCTCGTTCGCCACGGCGCCAGGGCAGGCGCAGGCGCCCGCCACGTCCGGTACAGCCCAGGATCAGGCCGCGAGCGTCACCGGAATGCTGCCCGACGAGACCCCCGCGCCCGACAGCGCGACGAAGCGGAAAGCCGCGCAGGCGCTCAGCGATGACGAGCAAGGCCCCGGATCGAGCGCCGAGAACAAGAAAGCGAAGAACGCGGGGCAGCCCTCCTCTTCGTCTTCGTCTTCGTCTTCGTCGCAGGCGGCGCAGCCCGCGCCCGCGAGGAGCGGCACCGGCCTCCTGGCGTCCCGGCACATCGACGCGCTCCAGGGCTTGATGCGCGACATGTCGAATACGACCCCGGAAGCGCAGACGATGCGGGGGATCCCCGGCGGAGGGGCGTTCACCAGCAAGCGCGGCGAAGACGGCGAGCTGAGCACCGATCTGCGCCCGGACGAGCTTACCACCCTTCGCCACAAGGTCGACGACTTCTCCCGCGTCGCTCAGGACCTGCTCACGCGTACCCAGGACCTGCCCCAAGAGGCTCTGACCCTCTACAGGGTCATCAACGATCTCGACACCAGCTCCTTGAGCGAGGGCGACACGCTCGACGAGATCCTCCCGAGCTCGACCTCATGGACCCCCGATCTGGCCTTGGATCAATGGGTCAAGGACGGCGGGCTCGTGATGAAGATCAACACCACGAGCCATTACCCGACGGTGATGTTCTCCTACCCCGACCAGCAGCGAGACGGAGAGCCGATCGCCTACAACCAGGCGCAGAAAGAGGTGCTCCTGGTGCCGTCGCGCATGACCATCACCAGGGTCACCGACCGGGAGCACAACGGCAAGCGCTTCCGCGAGGTCGAGGTGACACCCACTCAGCTCCCGCCGCGCGAGCTCGACGCCGTGTTCGAAAGAGCCTCCGAGCGCATCGAGGAGAAGCAGAACGCCAAGCCGAAGGAGAAGAGCTTCGAAGTCAAGGATCGAGCGGCCATCGCCAAGCAATTCGGCGATGCCGTGGCCAACGAGATCCTTGATTACGTCGACAAGCTCCCCGACCGCAGCGAGCGGGAGATCGTGGTTCGCGACAAGGCGGGTACCCCCTGGCGGATCGCCTCCGCGGACAGCATGTTCGGTATCGACCTGGAGGAGAAGAAGGCGACGCCCGCGGGGCGCTCCGTGGACCCCACGGCCGTCACCACCGGGATGCAGGCGCCGGCGCCCGCCGCGTCCGGTTCAGCCCAGGACCAGGCCGCGGGCGCCACCGGAATGCTGCCCGACGAGACCCCCGCACCCTCTAGCGCGAGGAAGCGGACAGCCGAGCAGGCGCTCAACGACGATGCGCAAGACGCCCCGGCGAGCTCCAAGAGAGCCAAGAATTCGGGGCAGCCCTCCTCTTCGTCTTCGTCGCAGCAGGCGCCGCCCGCGCCGGGGAGGGCCCTGGCGTCCCGGCACATGGACGCGCTCCATCGCTTGATGCGCAACATGTCCAACACCAGCCCTCAAGCGCAGACGATGCGGGGGATCCCCGGAGGCGGCGCGTTTACCAGCAAGCGCGGCACGGACGGCGAGCTGAGCACCGATCTGCGCCCGGACGAGCTGACCACCCTTCGCCAGAAGGTCGACGACTTCTCGAGCGTCGCTCGGGACCTGCTCACCGGCACCCAGGACCTGCCTCAAGAGGATCTGACCTTCTACAGGGTCATCAACGATCTCGACACCAGCTCGTTGGTCGAGGGCGGCACGCTCGACGAGCTCCTCCCGAGCTCGACCTCATGGACCTCCGATCTGGCCCTGAATCAATGGGTCCAGGACGGCGGGCTCCTGATGAAGATCAACACCACGAGCAAATACCCGACCGTCATGTTCTCCTACCCCGACGCGCAGCGGCCCGGGGACGCAATCGCCTACAATCAGGACCAGAAAGAGGTTCTCCTTGTGCCCTCGCGCATGACCATCACCAAGGTCACCCCGCGGGAGCACAACGGCAAGCGCTTCCTCGAGGTCGAGGTGACGCCCAGAGAGCTTGAGTCGAACGAGCTCGACGACGTGTTCGAAAGAGCGTCCCAGCGCATCGAGGAGAAGCTGAACGCGAAGCCGAAAGAGGTGTCCTTCGAGGTCGACGAACGACCGAAAATCGTCGCGCAATTCGGTGATACCGTGGCCGACGAGATCCTTCGTTACGTCGGCAAGCTCCCCCACCCCAGCGAGGGGGAGATCGTGGTTCGCGATAAGGACGGTACCCCCTGGCGGATCGTCTCCGCGGACAAGGATTTCGGTATCGCCCTTCAAGAGAAGAAGGCAATGCCCGCTGACGCAGCCGGGAGCAGCGCCGCTACGGTGACCGGGGCCCCGGCGCCCAGCCCGACCCGCCCGCCCGCCCAGAGCGACGGCGCCTCCACGGACCATGCAGGCGCGCTGGCGACCGTCACCGGAATGGCGCCCATCCAGGACCCCGCGCCCGCCAGCGCGAGGAAGCGAACAGCCGCGCAGGCGCACAGCGACGACGAGCAAGACGCCCCGGCGAGCTCCAAGAGAGCCAGGAATGCGGGGGAGCCATCCTCTTCCTCTTCGCCGCAGCAGGCGCCGCCCGCGCCGGGGAGGGCCCTGGCGTCCCGGCACATGGACGCGCTCCAGGGCTTGATGCGTGACATGTCCAACACCAGCCCTCAAGCGCAGATGATGCGGGGGATCCCCGGCGGAGGGGCGTTTACCAGCAAGCGCGGCACCGACGGCGAGCTGAGCACCGATCTGCGCCCGGACGAGCTGACCACCCTTCGCCAGAAGGTCGACGACTTCTCCAGCGTTGCTCGGGACCTGCTCACACGTACCCAGGACCTGCCTCAAGAGGATCTGACCTTCTACAGGGTCATCAACGATCTCGACACCAGCTCGCTGGTCGAGGGCGGCACGCTCGACGAGCTCCTCCCGAGCTCGACCTCATGGACTCCCGATCTGGCCCTGAATCAATGGGTCCAGGACGGCGGGCTCGTGATGAAGATCAACACCAACAGCCGCTACCCGACCGTGATGTTCTCCTACCCCGACGCGCAGCGGCCCGGGGACGCGATCGCCTACAATCAGGCCCAGAAGGAGGTCCTCCTGGTGCCCTCGCGCATGACCATCACCAAGGTCACCCCGCGGGAGCACAACGGCAAGCGCTTCCTCGAGGTCGAGGTGACGCCCAGAGAGCTTGAGTCGGACGAGCTCGACGACGTGTTCCAGAGAGCGTCCCAGCGCATCGAGGAGAAGCTGAACGCGAAGCCGAAAGAGGTGTCCTTCGAGGTCGACGAACGACCGGAGATCGTCGAGCAGTTCGGCGAAGCCGTGGCCGACGAGATCCTTCGTTACGTCGACAAGCTCCCCGACCCCAGCGAGCGGGAGATCGTGGTTCGCGACAAGGAGGGTACCCGTTGGCGGATCGTCTCGGCGGACGCGCGGTTCGGCATCGACCTTCAGGAGAAGAAGGCGACGCCCGCTGACGTCGCCGAGAGCAGCGCCGAGGCGGTGACCGGGGCCCCGGCGCCCAGCGCGGTCCACGCGGACGCCCAGGTCGACAGCGCCTCCACGCACAATGCAGGCGCGCTGGCGAACGTCACCGGAATGGCGCCCATCCAGGACCCCGCGCCCGCCAGCGCGAGGAAGCGAACAGCCGCACAGGCGCACAGCGACGACGAGCAAGACGCCCCGGCGAGCTCCAAGAGAGCCAGGAATGCGGGGGAGCCATCCTCTTCCTCGTCGCCGCAGCAGGCGCCGCCCGCGCCGGGGAGGGCCCTGGCGTCCCGGCACATGGACGCGCTCCAGGGCTTGATGCGTGACATGTCCAACACCAGCCCTCAAGCGCAGACGATGCGGGGGATCCCCGGAGGCGGCGCGTTCACCAGCAAGCGCGGCACCGACGGCGACCTGAGCACCGAGCTGCGCCCGGACGAGCTGGACACCCTTCGCCAGAAGGTCGACGACTTCTCGAGCGTCGCTCGGGACCTGCTCACACGCACCCAGGACCTGCCTCAAGAGGATCTGACCTTCTACAGGGTCATCAACGATCTCGACACGAGCTCGCTGGTCGAGGGCGGCACGCTCGACGAGCTCCTCCCGAGCTCGACCTCATGGACCTCCGATCTGGCCCTGAATCAATGGGTCCAGGACGGCGGGCTCGTGATGAAGATCAACACCACGAGCAAATACCCGACCGTCATGTTCTCCTACCCCGACCAGCAGAGGGACGGAGAGCCAATCGCCTACAACCAGGACCAGAAAGAGGTCCTCCTTGTGCCCTCGCGCATGACCATCACCAAGGTCACCCCGCGGGAGCACAACGGCAAGCGCTTCCTCGAGGTCGAGGTGACGCCCAGAGAGCTTGAGTCCGACGAGCTCGACGACGTGTTCCAGAGAGCGTCCGAGCGCATCGACGAGAGGCTGAACGCGAAGCCGAAAGAGGTGTCCTTCGAGGTCGACGAACGACCGGAGATCGTCGAGCAATTCGGCGATGCCGTGGCCGACGAGATCCTTCGTTACGTCGGCAATCTCCCCGACCCCAGCGAGCGGGAGATCGTGGTTCGCGACAAGGAGGGTACCCGTTGGCGGATCGTCTCGGCGGACGAGCGGTTCGGTATCGACCTTCAGGAGAAGAAGGCGACGCCCGCTGACGTCGCCGGGAGCAGCGCCGAGGCGGTGACCGGAGCCTCGCCCGGGCGCCCAGCGACAGAGCTCGGCAGGCAGGCGACAGGCCAGACGCCGAACGGTCCCGCACCAGGCGACCCCCGCGCTTCCACCACCAAAGACGGCCTCGCCGCGACCCAGAGCCCGCCGGCGGCCGACGGTAACGCCTCGGTCGATGCGGCGATCAAGGCGTTGAACGAGAAGAGCGCCCAATGGTCTCATCCAGCCACGGGCGCGAACAAGCAGGAGGCCAAAAGGCTCCTTGGCGACCTCATGCGCTCTCAGGGCGTGGATGAGGCGCTCGTCGAGCGGCTCGCGGAGCTCATCGAGAACCCGAGCTCCCTCTCCCAGTCCCAGTTCGCCATCTGCGCGCTGAACAGCGCCCTCCACACGCTGCTCACCTCCGACCTGGGCGGGTTCGCGCGCGTGGTCGCGGCCGAGTTCACGGGCAAGCTCTTCGATCGCCAGGGGGACCTGCTCGCCGACTTCTCGCTGCCCGCGCAGGGCGAAAATGGCGCCCCCATCAGCGCGCAGGTCGCCGATCCCATCCACCGTGTCCTCCGGGGCGAGCTCCCGGTGCAGAACGCCGGGTTCGGCAACAAGCTGCTCCTCAACGGAATCAAGAAGGCGAAGGCCGGATCCGCCGACCGCGAGCGCAAGGGCAGCGCCTTCTCCGGCGAGCACGTCCTCGATTACCTCCTCGCCCGGGGCATGGGCAAGATGCTCAGCAAGCTCGCCCCGGAGCAATACAAGGACGATGCCGAGAATGCCGCCGGCGTCATCCCCGGCTACCTCGACAAGACGACGCCGAGGGCCAAGGACGCCACCGGCCCGTCCAAGAAGCACGGCGATCTGCTGCTGTCAGCCAATTCGCTGGTGACGCTCTTCAACAAGATCCTCGGCGGCGACGCCAAGACCATGGTCGCCGGGGCCGACTACGACGTGGGCCGGATCAATGACGTCCTCGCGAGGCCCGACCAGGCGCCGTTTGCCCTGGCCACCATCCTCGACGGCAAGGCGCTCGCCGAGCGTGCCAAGGAGTTCGCGAAGGACCCCACGAAATCCAGGCCGTTCGAGGATGCGCGCGCGATCGACACCTCGAGCACGCACCAGGTCGTCATCAACGGCAAGATCACCGAGGATGGCGATCATTATGTCGTGCCGCTCCACACCTGGCAGCAGAGCTTCTCCATCAAGGTGAAGAAGGACGTCTTGCCGTCGCTCTTCCCGGTCTTCACGTATGGAACCTATCTCCCGTCGCGAGCGCCGGCCGCGAACGACCTCACGCTGAGCCAGGCGCCGATGCCCGCCGCATCCGGTACAGCCCAGGACCTGGCCGCGAACGTCGCCGGAATGCTGCCCGACGAGACCCCCGCGCCGTCCAGCGCGAGGAAGCGCGCAGCCGAGCAGGCGCAGAGCGACGACGAGCAAGACGCCCCGGTGAGCTCCAAGAGAGCGAAGAATGCGGGGGAGCCATCCTCTTCCTCTTCGTCGCAGACGGCTCAGCCCGCGCCGGGGAGGGCCCTGGCGTCGCGGCACATGGACGCGCTCCATGGCCTGATGCGCGACATGTCCAACACCAGCCCTCAAGCGCAGACGATGCGCGGGATCCCCGGAGGCGGCGCGTTCACCAGCAAGCGCGGCACCGACGGCGACCTGAGCACCGAGCTGCGCCCGGACGAGCTGACCACCCTTCGCCAGAAGGTCGACGACTTCTCGAGCGTCGCTCGGGACCTGCTCACACGCACCCAGGACCTGCCTCAAGAGGATCTGACCTTCTACAGGGTCATCAACGATCTCGACACGAGCTCGCTGGTCGAGGGCGGCACGCTCGACGAGCTCCTCCCGAGCTCGACCTCATGGACTCCCGATCTGGCCCTGAATCAATGGGTCCAGGACGGCGGGCTCGTGATGAAGATCAACACCACGAGCCATTACCCGACCGTCATGTTCTCCTACCCCGACGCGCAGCGGCCCGGGGACGCGATCGCCTACAATCAGGACCAGAAAGAGGTCCTCCTTGTGCCCTCGCGCATGACCATCACCAAGGTCACCCCGCGGGAGCACAACGGCAAGCGCTTCCTCGAGGTCGAGGTGACGCCCAGAGAGCTTGAGTCGGACGAGCTCGACGACGTGTTCCAGAGAGCGTCCCAGGGCATCGAGGAGCGGCTGAACGCGAAGCCGAAGGTGAAGAGCTTCGACGCCGATGATCGAGCGGCCATCGCCGGGCAATTCGGCGATGCCGTGGCTGACGAGATCCTTCGTCACGTCGACAAGCTCCCCGACCGCAGCGAGCGGGAGATCGTGGTTCGCGACAAGGATGGCACCCCCTGGCGGATCGCCTCCGCGGACAGCATGTTCGGTATCGACCTGGAGGAGAAGAAGGCGACGCCCGCGGGCCGCCCCGTGGACCCCACGGCCATCACCACCGGCATGCAGGCGCCAGCGCCCGCCGCGTCCGGTTCAGCCCAGGACCAGGACGCGAGCGCGACCGGAATGCCGCCCGACGAGACACCCGCGCCCTCCAGCGCGAGGAAGCGGACAGCCGCGCAGGCGCACAGCGACGACGAGCAAGACGCCCCGGCGAGCTCCAAGAGAGCGAAGAATGCGGGGCAGCCCTCCTCGTCGTCGCAGCCGGCTCAGCCCGCGCCCGAGAGGAGCGGCGCCGGTCTCCTGGCGTCCCGGCACATCGACGCGCTCCAGGGCTTGATGCGCGACATGTCGAATACGACCCCGGAAGCGCAGACGATGCGCGGGATCCCCGGCGGAGGGGCGTTCACCAGCAAGCGCGGCGAAGACGGCGAGCTGAGCACCGATCTGCGCCCGGACGAGCTGGACACCCTTCGCCAGAAGATCGACGACTTCTCCCGCGTCGCTCAGGACCTGCTCACTCGTACCCAGGACCTGCCCCAAGAGGATCTGACCCTCTACAGGGTCATCAACGATCTCGACATCAGCTCGTTGAGCGAGGGCGGCACGATCGACGAGATCCTCCCGAGCTCGACCTCGTGGACCCCCGATCTGGCCCTGGATCAATGGGTCAGGGACGGCGGGCTCGTCATGAAGATCAACACCACGAGCCATTACCCGACGGTGATGTTCTCCTACCCCGACCAGCAGCGGGACGGAGAACCGATCGCCTACAACCAGGACCAGAAAGAGGTCCTCCTGGTGCCGTCGCGCATGACCATCACCAGGGTCACCGACCGGGAGCACAACGGCAAGCGCTTCCGCGAGGTCGAGGTGACGCCCACACAGCTCCCGCCGCGCGAGCTCGACGCCGTGTTCGAAAGAGCCTCCGAGCGCATCAAGGAGAAGCAGAACACCAAGCCGAAGGAGAAGCACTTCGAGCTCGACGAACAATCGGACATCGCCGCGCAATTCGGCGATATCGTGACCGACGAGATCCTTCGTCACGTCGACAAGCTCCCCGACCCCAGCGAGCGGGAGATCGTGGTTCGCGACAAGGACGGTACCCGCTGGCGGCTCGTCTCCGCGGACAGCATGTTCGGTATCGACCTTCAGGAGAAGAAGGCGACGCCGGCGGACGTGCCGACAGGGTACAATCCAGCTCTGGACGGCGAGGACGATGCGGGCGACCTGCAGCCCCCCGCGCCCTCCAGCGCGAGGAAGCGGACAGCCGCGCAGGCGCAGAGCGAAGACGAGCAAGACGCCCCTGCGAGCTCCAAGAGAGCCAAGAATTCGGGGCAGCCCTCCTCTTCGTCTTCGTCGCAGGCAGCTCAGTCCCCGCCCGAGAGGAGCGGCACCGGCCTCCTGGCGTCCCGGCACATCAAGGCGCTCCACGACTTGATGCAGATGTCGGACACGAGCCCTGAAGGGCTGACGATGCGCGGGATCACCGGCGGAGGGGCGTTCACCAGCAAGCGCGGCGAAGACGGCGAGCTGCGCGCCGACCTGCGGCTGGACGAGCTGGCCACCCTTCGCCCAAAGGTCGACGACTTCTCCCGCGTCGCTCAGGACCTGCTCACAAGGACCCAGGACCTACCCCGAGAAGATCTGACCCTCTACAGGGTCATCAACGATCTCGACACCAGCTCGTTGAGCGAGGGCGGCACGATCGACGAGATCCTCCCGAGCTCGACGTCATGGACCTCCGAGCTCGCCTTGGATCAATGGGTCAAGGACGGCGGGCTCGTCATGAAGATCAACACCACGAGCCATTACCCGACGGTGATGTTCTCCTACCCCGACGAGCAGCGGGACGAGGACCCGATCGCCTACAATCAGGCGCAGAAAGAGGTCCTCCTGGTGCCTTCGCGCATGACCATCACCAGGGTCACCGACCGGGAGCACAACGGCAAGCGCTTCCGCGAGATCGAGGTGACGCCCACACGGCTCCCGCCGCGCGAGCTCGACGCCGTGTTCGAAAGAGCCTCCGAGCGCATCAAGGAGAAGCTGAACGCGAAGCCGAAAGAGGTGTCCTTCGAAGTCGACCAACGACCGAAAATCGTCGAGCAATTCGGCGAAACCGCGGCCGACGAGATCCTTGGTCACGTCGACAATCTCCCCTACTCCGAGGAGATCGTGGTTCGCGACAAGGCGGGTACCCCCTGGCGGATCGTCTCCGCGGACAGCGGGTTCGGTATCGACCTCCAGGAGAAGAAGGCGGCGCCGGCAGACGCCGCCGCGGGCAGCGCCGATACGGTGACCGGGGCCCCGGGGCCCAGCTGGACCCACGCGCCCCCCCAGGTCGACGGCGCCGCCACCACCAAGCAGCTCGGAGGCGCTCCGAGCACCGCGAATCAGGGTGCCGCTCTCACCGGAAGCGCAGCTCCAGGCAAAACCGCCGCTTCCACGGCCGCCGGCGGCCTCGCCGCGACCGGCAGCACCCCCACGACCGACGGCAAGGCATCGATCGACACGCAGCTCAAGGCGCTGAACGAGAAGAGCGCCCAATGGTCCCATCCGGCGACGGACGAGGACAAGCAGGAGGCCGCGGCCCTGCTCGGCGAGCTCATGCGAGCCCAGGGCGTGGATGAGTCGCTCATCCAGAGGCTCGAGGAGCTCATTGAAAACCCCGACTCCCTCTCCCAGTCGCAGTTCGCCATCTGCGCGCTGAACGGCGTGCTCCACGCGCTGCTCACCTCCGACCTGAGCGGGTTCGCGCGCGTGGTCGCGGCCGAGTTCTCCGGCAAGCTCTTCGACCGCAAAGGCAAGCTGCTCGCCGACTTCTCGCTGCCCGCGCAGGGCGAAGACGGCGCTGCCACGAGCTCGAAGGTCGCCGATCCCATCCAGCGTGTCATCCGCGGCGAGATCCCGCTGGAGCAGGCCCCGATCGGCAACAAGCTGCTCCAGAACGGCATCAAGAAGGCCGGGGCCAAGCGCGCCGACGTCGAGCGCAAGGGGGGCGCCTTCTCCGACAAGCACGTCCTCGATTACCTCCTCGCCCGGGGCATGGGCAAGATGCTCAGCAAGCTCGCCCGGGAGCAATACAAGGCCGACGCCGAGAACACCGCCCGCGCCATCCCCGGCTACCTCGACAAGGCAGCCACGAGGCCCAAGGACGCCACCGGCCCGTCCAAGAAGCGGGGAGATCTGCTGCTGTCGGCGAACTCGCTGGTGACGCTCTTCAACGACATCCTGGGCGGCGACGCCCAGACCATGGTCGCCGGGAACGACTACGACGTGGGCCGCATCAACGACGTGCTCTCGCGGCCCGACCAGGCCCCGTTCGCCCTGGCCACGGTCCTCGACGGCAAGGCGCTCGCCGAACGTGCGAAGGAGTTCGCGAAGGATCCGAAGAAGTCCAGGCCGTTCGAGGACGCGGGTACATTCGACGCGTCGAGCACGCACCAGGTCGTCATCAACGGCAAGATCACGGACAGCGGCACGCACTACACCGTGCCCATCTATTCCTGGGGGCAGACCTTCTCCGTCGACGTGAAGAAGGAGGTCATGCCGAAGCTCTTCACCGTCGTTACCTACGGCTCGTTCGCCACGGCGCAAGGGCAGGCGACGGCGCCCGCCACGTCCGGTTCAGCCCAGGACCAGGCCGCGAGCGTCACCGGAATGCTGCCCGACGAGACCCCTGCGCCCGACAGCGCGACGAAGCGGAAAGCCGCGCAGGCGCTCGGTGACGACGAGCAAGACGCCCCAGCGAGCTCCAAGAGAGCGAAGAATTCGGGGCAGCCCTCCTCTTCGTCTTCGTCGCAGGCGTCTCAGCCCGCGCCCGAGAGGAGCGGCACCGGTCTCCTGGCGTCCCGGCACATCGACGCGCTCCACGACTTGATGCGCAACATGTCGAACACGACCCCTGAAGCGCAGACGATGCGGGGGATCCCTGGCGGAGGGGCGTTCACCAGCAAGCGCGGCGAAGACGGTGAGCTGAGCACCGTTCTGCGCCCGGACGAGCTGGACACCCTTCGCCACAAGATCGACGACTTCTCCCGCGTGGCTCAGGACCTGCTCACAGCGACCCAGGACCTGAACGAAGAGGACATCACCCTCTACAGGGTCATCAACGATCTCGACACCAGCGCGTTGAGCGAGGGCGGCACGCTCGACGAGATCCTCCCGAGCTCGACCTCATGGACCCCCGATCTGGCCTTGAATCAATGGGTCAAGGACGGCGGGCTCGTCATGAAGATCAACACCACGAGCCACTACCCGACGGTCATGTTCTCCTACCCCGACCAGCAGCGGGACGGGGACCCGATCGCCTACAACCAGGACCAGAAGGAGGTCCTCCTGGTGCCGTCGCGCATGACCATCACCAGGGTCACCGACCGGGAGCACAACGGCAAGCGCTTCCGCGAGATCGAGGTGACGCCCACAGCGCTTCCGCCACACGAGCTCGACGCCGTGTTCGAAAGAGCCTCCGAGCGCATCAAGGAGAAGCTGAACGCGAAGCCGAAAGAGGTGTCCTTCGAAGTCGGCCAACGACCGAAAATCGTCGAGCAATTCGGCGAAACCGCGGCCGACGAGATCCTTGGTTACGTCGACGATCTCCCCTACTCCGAGGAGATCGTGGTTCGCGACAAGGCGGGTACCGCCTGGCGGGTCGTCTCCGCGGACAGCGGGTTCGGTATCGACCTCCAGGAGAAGAAGGCTACGCCGGCAGACGCCGCCGCTGGCAGCGCCGATACGGCGACCGCGGGGACCGGCACCCCGCCTGCAGCGAGCGCAGCGAGCCCGAGCGCCATCACCACCGGTTTCAACCCCGCCGCGAGCGTCTCACGGAATGCCCCGGAGGACATGCTGGCAGGGTACAACGCCTCGAACAGCAGCGATCATGCAGCCGCCCCGACCGCCGCCACGACGTCCGGCAGCCCTTCCAGCGCCGAGCAAGCCGCGCAGCCCCAGGGGAGCCCCCTCGAGGATCTGATCCGCACGATCGAGGAGCAGAGCAGCACATGGCCCCGCCCGGCGGACGGCGAGCACAGGGAGGAGGCCGCCCAGCTCCTGAGCCAGCTGCTCCATGCGCAGGGCGTGAGGGGCTCGGTCGTCGAACGGCTGAGCACGCTCATCAAGGACCCTGCCTCGCTGTCGCAATCGGCCTTCACCAACTGCGCGCTGCACAGCGTCCTTTACACGACGCTCAAGAACGACCTCGCCACGGCATCGCACCTGGTCGTCGCGCTCTTCACCGGCAGGCCGCTCGGCCGGCTCGCAGGCGCGCCCGGCGCCGGCACCTTCGGACAGCAAGGCTCGCGCTCTCGGGCGCTCAGCCACGGCCTGGAGCTCCTCCTGAGCCAGATGAAGGGAGAGGTCCTGCCAGCGCAGGAGCCGACTCCGAACAGACCGCTCCTCAACGGCCTCAAGACCGCCAAGGCCAAGCGCGACCGCCTGAAGGGGCAAGGCGCAGCCACCCAGGAGCTGGACGGCCACCTCCTCGACCACCTGCTCGCCCGCGGGCTCGTCGAGCTGCTCGGGGAGACGGCCGTCGCGGTGCTCGAGAAGCAGACGGACGGCGCCAAGCAGCCCGGCGTCGCCGCGGCGCAAGGCGATCTGCTGGTCTCGGCGAGATCGACCGCGGCCCTCATGAATGATGCGCTCGGAGCGAACGCGAAGCTCATGACCAGCGACTCCCCCGGCGGCTACGACGTCGCGCGCATCAACGAGGCCCTGGCGAAGCCCGATCAGGCGGGGTTCGCGCTCGCGACCGTGATGAACGGCAAGGCGCTCTGGGAGCAAGCGGCGAAGCACGAGGCGGCCGCCTCTGCACCCCAGGATCCCGAGACGATCCCGCGGCTCGGCGAGGTCGACGCCTCGAGCCCCCACCTGGTCGCGATCGACGGGCCGATCACGGTCCACGGCGATTCCTTCATCGTGCCGATCCAGTCCTGGGGGCGAGCGTTCCCCGTGCGGGTGGCCAGGCAGGACATGCCGAAGCTCTTCGCGGCGTTCGCTTATGGCACGTATCCCCCGTCGCGGACGCCGCAGACGGGCGCCTCCGCCGAGGTGAATTCGCAGGCCCCGGGCGGCGCCGATGACGCGCTCACCGGCATGGCCCCCCGCGTGCAGGACTTCGACAGCCGTGCGGACTGGCGCCGCTTCAACGAGGGTGTGCGCCCCTGGCTCGGCGAGATCCACCGCATCCGGCAGCCCCACGATCTGCGCGGGGCCATCGACGTGCTCTCCCCCGAGGCCGCGAGGCTCTTGCTCCGGCTCTACGACGACCATCCACAGACAGCGCGCGTCGAGCTGCGCCGGCTCGGCCGCTTCCGCATGAACGACACGCGCAGGCTGAATGAGGTGCTGGAGAGGCTCTCGGAATCCGAGCCATCCGATACCGAGCTGATGGAGGTGGAGCTCCTGTCCGAGCTCGAGGCGGTCGAGCAGGCCCGGAGCGAGGGCGAGGCGTCCGACGCTGGAGCGCTCGACCTGGATCAGCTCCACGCCCTCCATGACCAGCTCGACGCGTGGGAGAGCGCGCAGGACGAGTTCAACCAGTGGGCGCGCGCGCAGCTCGACGGCGATCCGTCAGAGCCGGAGGACGCCGGGTCCGAACGATCGGAGTCCGGGGACTCCGACGCTGGGATGTCCGAGCCGGCGCGGCTGGCGCGCGCCAACGTCCAGGGGATGAACCAGCTCCACCATGCGGGCAAGGTCCACTACTCGTTCAACGTGCCCAGCGCGCGCCTGGACGCGCTCACGGCGGTCGCGCGGAACGCCGGCGTCCAGGAGGAGCTGGCGGACGCCCGGACCGGCTTCCTCAACCCGGACCATTTCGAGAAGCAGAGCAGCTTCACCTGGCGCCTGAAGCCCGGCGTGAGCGCGAGCAAGGCGCTGCGGGAGTTCTTCGACCCCGAGGAGCACCTCACCATCGCCGAGTGCGGGACGACGATGCAGGCGATCAACTACCGCACCCTCCTGCGCGCGGTCGGAGACGAGGACTTCGACCGGAGGTTCGGCGGCGAGGGCTCCAGCGTCTCGAACGAGGACCGCCTGATGCTGCAGCGCGACTTCAGCGCCCAGAACCCCCTGCAGCGCTTCTTCGCGCCCGAGGCCGCGACGCTGGATGACGAGGAGCGGGCGGAGATGACCGGCGACGGCGAGGCGGACACGCGCAACGCGCCGAGCTCCCGCCCCGCGAAGCGCGGCGGCTGGTACTACATCAAGAACCACGAGCTCTACGTCAGGCGCCACCCGGAGGGCTTCTGGAGCGGCGAGAACGCGATGTACCTGGGGCGCGCCGGCGCGTCCGGCAAGCAGATGTTCAGCGGGTTCGGCGTGCCCCCGACGACCGAGGAGCAGCTGGCAGAATCCCTGGCCAGCGAGTTCAACCACGCGCCGAGCGAGACCGAGGTCGAGAAGATCCTCAGCTCACGCCGCGACCTGAGCCTGGCGCTGCCGACGCTGGGAGATCTCGACTCGATCGCTGCCATGCCGCTCACCGATGCGAGCATGGACCACATCGCCAGGCTGCACGATCACCCCGACATCGACGCAGCGCCCAGGGAAGCCGGCGAGCACGGACCCGAGGACGTGGCGCGCCGCCTGTTCAGGGAGACGCTCGAAGGCCGGCCGCTCCAGCAGCCGCTTTCGCCCTCGGATCTCGTCGCCACCCTCAACCTGTCGGAGCTCGACGGGAGGGCTTTCCAGTCGTGGGACCCCGGTCCGGCGGAGAGATCGCTCGGGACGTGGGGGGTGCGCGCGATGCCCAGCGCGGCGGGCGCGGCCGCCTCGCAAGGCGCGCAGGCCGGGAGCCCAGGGACGTCGCGCGCCGTGCTGCGCTGGACGCGGCCGCCTTCCAGCAGGCACGCGGGGCAGCACACCACGCCGTATACGCTCGTCTTCGACGGCTACTGCAAGCGGTTCAATTTCACCTTCACGCCGGCGTTGATGAACCTCTTCCTCGAGCTCAACCGCGACAGGATGACGCCCGTCAACCCGCGCGAGCAGACGGTCCGCAAGACGACGAAGATCCGGGTCGACGAGGGCACGGAGTTCATCTTCCCGCTGCCCAGCGAGGTGAACAAGCTCGCGAAGGTCCCCGGCGGCTTCCAGAGCATCGGCGGCAAGGTCCTGTCGGCCGAGCAGATCCGGAGAGAGTTCGGCCGTGAAGAGCTCTTCTCGGGTCCGCCGTCTCCGGTGAGCCCCGGCCCGGAAGGTCCCACGGCTGCACGCACGAACCCGGCGGACGTGGGCGCGGGGTACCGGCCCCAGGACGCCGCGAGCGGCAGGAGCGACGGCCCGCAGATCGCGACCGCCGCCGCCATGACGCGCGGCGGGGGCTCCCAGTCAGGCGGCGCAATCGGCGACACGCCGGCCACGCAAGCGACCGGCGCGCCGGCTGCTCTCGACGGCGCCAAGGCCATCCTCGCGCCGATCGACGCCCTGGTGAGGAGGCTCGTCGCGAAGAGCGACACGTGGTCCTCCCCGCGCACGCAGGCGGACAAACAGGAGGCCATCGCGCTCGTGACCGAGTTACTGCAACAGCTCGGCATGGACGCCCGGGTCGTCGACAGGGCGGGCGAGCAGGGCAAGGACACGCCTGATTCCGAGCACTCCGCCTGCACGTGTGTCCGTTAGCCCAGCGCCCGCGTCAGCCGCCCTCCGCGGGCGCGCTCCGCCTGCCTCCTCGCCAGGGCGCGGCTCGGCCGCTTCAGGCGAGCGCGATCCTCATCGGATGAGCAGCGCTCCCGGCGCCGAGCGGCTAAGCTCGGGCCGCGCCAGTCATGAAGTTCGTCCACGCCGCCGACCTCCACATCGACAGCCCGCTCCGCGGGCTCGACCGTTACCCGGGCGCCCCTGTCGAGCAGATCCGCGGGGCCACCCGCCGCGCGCTCGAGAACCTCGTGGACCTCTGCCTCGCCGAGGAGGTCGACCTCCTGCTCCTCGCGGGCGACATCTATGACGGCGACTGGAAGGACTACAGCACGGGCCTGTTCTTCGCCGCGCAGCTCTCCCGCCTGCGCGCCGCCCGGGTGGACGTCGTGCTCCTCTATGGCAATCACGACGCCGAGAGCAACATCACGCGTCACCTGGAGCTCCCCGAGAACGCCCGGCGGCTCGATCCCCGCCGCCCCGAATCCATCGTCTTCGATCGGCTCGGGGTCGCCGTCCACGGACAGAGCTTCGCGACCAAGGCCGTCACCGACGATCTCGCCGCGGGTTATCCGGACGCGCGGGCAGGCCTCTTCAACATCGGCATGCTCCACACCTGCCTGGGCGGCCGCGAGGGCCACGACAACTACGCTCCTTGCAGCCTGAACACCCTCGTCGGGAAGCGATACGATTACTGGGCGCTCGGCCACGTGCACACCCGGGAGGTGCTCTCGCGCGATCCGTACATCGCGTTCCCCGGCAACCTCCAGGGCCGCCACGCCCGCGAGACCGGCGAGAAGGGCGCCCTCCTCGTCGCGGTGGACGACGGCCGCATCACCTCGGTCGAGCACCGCCCCCTCGACGTCGTGCGCTGGAGCGCCTGCGAGGTCGATCTCTCCCCGGCCGCGAGCGCGGACGACATCGTGGATCTGACGCGGGAGGAGCTCGAGCGGCGCCTCGCCGAGGCGGACGGGCGCACGCTGGCCGCGCGGGTCTTCCTGTGCGGCGCGACGAAGGCGCACGCCGCGCTCCGCGCCGATTTCGAGCGATGGACGGGGCAGATCCGCGCGATCGCCAACGATCTCGGCGGCGCGCTCTGGATCGAGCGCGTGCTCTCCCGGACGATCTCGCCGCTCCAGGTGGGCGCGCTCGAGGAGCGGGACGACGCGATCGGCCAGCTCACGCGGTCGCTGCGCGCGCTGCGCGACGACGAGGCGGGCCTGTCCTCGCTGCTGCGCGAGTTCGCGAGCCTCAGGAACAAGCTGCCCGTCGAGGCGCGCGAGGGGGACGACGCGATCCGCCTCGACGACCCGGCGTTCCTGCGCGAGGCGCTCGAGGACGTGGAGCACACGCTGATCTCTCGGCTGCTCGGCGCGAGCGACGCGCCCTGAAGGTCGGGCGCGCTCCCGCGGCGCGCCCGAGATCCGACGCCGCGACCTGACGGCGCGCAGCCCTCCGACCGCCGCTTGACGGAGCGCGGTTCTCCACCATGCACACCTCGCGATCCGGCGTGACGCGAGCATCACCTCGAACGTCCGGACGCCATGAAACGGGGGAATCATGGTCGACCAGGACGCTTTTCCGGAGCTGTTCCATCCGAGCAGCCGCGCCGAGCCGCACGCGATCTACGCGCGCATGCGGGCCGCGGGGCGCCTGCATCGCCTCATTCACCCCCGCCTCGACGTGCCCATCTGGGTGGCCGCGCGTTACGACGACTGCGTGGAGCTCCTCAAGGATCCGCGCCTGATCCGCGACTTCCGCAAGCTCCCCGACGAGGTGCGCAGGCGTTATTTCCCGCTCAGCGACCGGACGACCTTCATGGATCAGCACATGCTCGACGCCGATCCGCCGGATCACACGCGGCTCAGGGCCATCGTCCAGCGGGCCTTCTCGCCGCGGATGATGGAAGGGCTGCGCCCGCGCATCCAGGCGATCGCGGACGGGCTCATCGACGCGGTGATCGACAGGCGCCGGATGGAGCTCGTGGCAGACTTCGCGTTTCCGCTCCCCACCGCGGTGATCGCCGAGCTGCTCGGCCTCCCCCTCGAGGATCGCGGCCGGTTCCGCCGGTGGACCAAGATCCTCCTCGCGCCCGCGAAAGATCGCGAGTTCGTGGAGCGCGCCCAGCCCGTGGTGGAGGAGTTCGCGGCGTACTTCCGGGCGCTCGCCGACGCGCGCCGCAAGGCCCCGCGCGACGATCTGATCAGCGGCCTCTTGCTCGCCGAGGAGCAGGAGCACAAGCTGAGCCCGGCGGAGCTCTCGAGCATGGTGTTCCTGCTGCTCGTCGCGGGCCACGAGACCACCGTGCACCTCATCGCGAGCGGCATGTTCCTCCTGCTCTCGCACCCCGCGGAGCGGCGCCGGCTGGACGAGGACCCCGGGCTCGTCGGCTCCGCGGTGGAGGAGGTGCTGCGCTGCGAGGGGCCGGCAGAGCTCTCGACGATCCGCTGGTCGCTCGAGGACATCGAGCTGTTCGGCGCCCGCGTGCCGGCGGGAGAAGGGGTCGCGGCGGGGCTCCTGGCCGCGAACCGGGATCCGGAGCACTTTCCGGATCCGGACCGCTTCGATATCGGCCGCTCGCCGAACCGGCACATCGGCTTCGGGAGCGGGATCCACTTCTGCCTGGGCGCGATGCTCGCGCGGATCGAGGCGGCGATCGCCTTCTCGACGCTCCTCCGGAGGCTGCCGCGCATCGAGCTCGCCACCTCGCCGCGCGACATCGTGTGGAGCGAATGGCCCATGATCCGCGGCCCGGCGGCGGTGCCTGTGGTGTTCTGAGGAGCACATAAAGCTCCTTGGACGCCGACTTGTCGGACATCTTTCAGGTCACTCGGTCTGCTGCGCCGCAGCGGCTTTCGTGATGAGAATCCCCTTTAAGCGCGAGCGGCCCGCCATCAGCGCGCCGGGAGGAGAGCGGTGACGCAGAGTCGCCGCAGAGTCGCCACGCAATGATGGAAGCAAGCGCCCGGCGCCTGCCAGCGCTCGCCGCCGGCTCCACCATCGGGTATCCTCTGGCCCATGCAGTCTGTCCCGACGAACGCCGCACCCGAGGCCGAGCGACCGCGGCCCCGTCACGAGGAGAGCGACCAGCACGTCATCCTCTATGGGATGACGTGGAAGGACTACGAGATCCTCCTCGCTGTGCGTGGGGACCGGGCCGGCGTGCGCATGTACTACCTGAACGGAGCGATCGAGCTGATGAGCCCGTCCCGCAGTCATGAAGGGGTCAAGAAAACCATCGCGCGGCTCCTCGAAGCCTATTGCGATGGGCGCGGCATCGAGCTCAGCGGATACGGCGCGTGGACGCTCCGCAATGCGCCGAAGGAGCGCGGGGCCGAGCCCGACGAGTGCTACATCGTCGGCGACACGAACAAAGAAGTGCCAGACCTGGCGCTCGAGGTCGTCTGGACGCACGGAGGTCTCGACAAGCTGGAGATCTACCGTGGCCTCGGCGTCGCCGAGGTCTGGGTGTGGGACCGCGACGAGGGCCTCCGCATCTTCGCGCTCTCGGGTGAGCGGTACGAGCCCCGCGCGCGAAGCGCGTTCCTTCCCGAGCTCGATCCTGCGTGGCTCGCGGGGTTCCTCGATCAGCCGACGCAGACCCAGGCGGTCCACGCGCTGCGCGCGGCGCTGAGGTGAGGCCGAGGCGCTCCCTGCCGGCAGGACGCGCTCAGCCTCCCGAGGGGGCCGTCCGGGCGTAGGCGCGCAGCACCTCGGCCACGCTCCACGCCTGGGCGACGCATCCGCGGGGCGTGAACGGCGGCTCGGCGTCGAAGATCTCGCTGATCGAGCCGGCGCAGGCCTCGTCGAGGTGCGGCGCGAAGCCCTCGAGCAGGCGCCGCGCCCCGCCGAGATCGGTGGGATACACCTTCAGCCAGGCGTCGATGAACGGGCCCATGAGCCACCCCCACACGGTGCCCTGGTGATAGGCCATGTCCCGCGCGCGGAGGTCGCCGAAGTACTTCGGTTTGTAGTCCGGGTGCCCCGGCGCGAGCGACCTGAGGCCCACGGGCGTCCAGAGCCGCTCCTTCACCTGATCGACGATCCCCTTCCAGCGCGCGGGCTCGAGGACGGGGTGAGGCAGCGAGATCGCGAGGAGCTGGTTCGGCCGGAAGGCGTCGTCGGCGCCCTGCTCGCCGTCGAGCACGTCGTAGAGATAGCCGTGCTTCTCGGACCAGAAGCGCCGGTTGAAGGAGGCCTTGACCTGCTCGGCGGCCGCGCCGTAGCGATTCGCCGCGCCGTCGCCGTCGGACTCGCGCGCCCAGCGCTCGATGAGGCGCAGGGCGTTGTACCAGAGCGCGTTGATCTCGACGGCCTTCCCCCGGCGTGGCGTGACCACGTAGTCGCCGACCTTCGCGTCCATCCAGGTCAGCTGGTACCCCTCTTCCCCCTGGCGGATCAGGCCGTCCTGCGGGTCGGCGCGGATGCCGAAGCGCGTCCCGCGGGTGTGGTGCTCGACGATATCGATCAGCGTGGGGAGGATGAGCCGGAGCGTCTCGCGATCCCCGGTGGTCGCCAGGTAGCGATCGAGCGCGTGGAAGAACCAGAGGGTGGCGTCGGCTGTGTGGTAGAGCCCGTCGTTCTTGCCCTCCGGGAACATGTTGGGGATGAGCCCGTCCTTCACGTAATGGGCGAACGTGCGCAGGATGTAGCCCGCCTCGGTGTGGCGCCCGGTGACGAGCGTCAGCCCCTCGAGGCTGATCATGGTGTCCCGGCCCCAGTCGGTGAACCAGTGATAGCCCGCGATGACGGTGCGCACCTCGTCCCCGGCGGCCCGGGCGCGGGCGGCGTCCTCGACGCGGCCCGCGGGGCTGATGAGGAACTGATCGGCGCCGAGGACGAGCTCCGCCGCCGGCCCGGTGCGGACCTCGGGCGCCGCGGCGAGCAGGAGCCGTGTCCGGCGCTTGCGCTCCGCGCGCTGCACCTCGTCCGTGGAGAGGGCGTTGAGCGTCTCCCAGGGCTCCGTGGACGCGATCAGGGTCGCGCTGCCCGAGACCGGGAGCTCGAGGCTGAAGCGGCCAGGGCTGTAGAACTCGCCGACGGCGTCGTATCCGCGGCTCTGCTCGATCCGGTAGCGCACGTTGCGCAGGCGGGCGCTCTCGATCCTGAACTCGGCCCGAGCGCCCTGGACCTTCAGCCGGAGCGGCGGCAGGTCGCCCGGCGACGCGAGCTCGTAGCGATCCTCGACCACGGTGAGCGCATAGGAACCCGCCACCGGCCGATCGAGCGCGCCCTCGTGCGGCCGGAAATTCACCCACGGCTGGAGCTCGATCCGCACCGGGCCCGTCCCCTCGACGAGCGTGTACGTGACATGGACCGTGTTCTGCGCGTGGGGCATGAGGAGGCGCCGCTCGATCGCCATCCCCGCGCCCTCGTAGCGCCAGACGGGGAGCCCGGCCTCGAGGCGGAACTCGGCGAGATCGATGACCTGCGCGGCGCCGTCGTCGAGCCAGGGCTCCTGACCGCCCACCTGGTACACCCTGTCCTCCGCGGTGAAGATCCGCGTGGAGAGATCGCTGAGCATCATGGTGCGGCCGAGGGGGGCCGGCAGCGCGGAGATCAGCAGTCCATGGAAGCGGCGAGTCACCGCGCCGGAGACGGTGCCCGACGCGTAACCGCCGAGGCCGTTCGTGACGAGCCATTCCCGCGTGAGCGGGTCCGAGCCGCGCTCGGCGTCGTCCTGCGAGGTGGGGGCGGCGCCCCGGGACCAGACCATCCTCCGGCAGATCTCGTCAGCGTACATGCTTCTTGGGCTCCTCTGGGCGCGGGCTCGCGCTCGTCTTCTCGGGCACCGGCGTCCCGACCACGGGGTGGAGGAGGATCGCCGCCTCGCCCGGGATGTGGACGCCCTCCTCGGTGATGACAGGTGGACTGCCTTGGCCCCCGTAGCGGGGAGACTCGCTGGACCACGACGTCTCCCAGCGGCGCCCCGGCGGCGGGGCGAAGAGCGGCTCCGGCAACGACCCTCGATGGATGTCCCGCCCGAGGTTGACGAGGAGCAGCCGGTCGTCGCCGTCGTCGCCGAAGTAGCGCAGGAGGAAGGCGTGGGCCGAGAGGACGGCCCCGTCGACGCCGCGCGGGCGCTGGGCCCGGATCACCGGGTCGCGCCGGCGGAGCGCGATGAGGTCCTCGTGGAGGGCGTAGATGTCCGCGTTCCGCTCGCGCTCGGAGAAATCGAGCTTGCAGCGCTCGAACGTCCGCGGGTCGCTCGGATCGTCGAGCTGAGCGCGGACCTCCGGCGACGAGCAGGACGGGAACTGCTCGAGGAACTCCGCCCTGCCCTTGCGCACGAGCGGGGCGAGCTCGGGGTTGTGGTCGGCGAAGAAGAGGAACGGCGCCGAGGACCCGAACTCCTGCCCTTGAAAGAGCATGGGTGTCCCCGGGGCGAGGAGCAGGGCCGCCGACATCGCCCGGAGCCTGCCCGGGCTCACGATGCGACAGAGCCGCTCGCCTCGCGCGGTGTTGGCGACCTGATCGTGGTTCTCCAGGAAGAGGACGAAGCGGGCCGGATCGACGCCGAGCGCCGGCGTCCCTCGCCGCTGCTTCTGCCAGTGATAGCGCTGCCCCTGGAAGAGAAACCCGTGCTTCAGGGCGGAGAGGAGCTCCTGGGGCGAGCCCTCGTGATCGCCGTAATAGGCCTCGCTCCGGCCGGTGAGCGCCACCTTGGCGCTGTGGTGAAAATCGTCGTTCCAGATCGCGTCGAGCCCGTAGCCGCCCCGCTCGGCGGCGCGGATCAGCCACTCTTCCTGCGACTCGTTCTCGGCCACGAGGAACGTCTCCTTGCCCTTCGCCGCCTCCCGCACGCGGCGCGCGATGGCGGCGAGGATGTGGTCCTTCGAGCCATCGTAGATGTTCTGCGTCGCGTCGAGCCGGAGCCCGTCGAGGTGGAACTCGTCGATCCAGTAGCCGGCGTTGGCGATGACGTACTCCCTCACCGCCTCGGATCGCGGGCCGTCGAAGTTGATGGCCGCTCCCCAGTCCGTCTTGTGACGATCGGTGAAGTAGTCCCCGGAGAACTGGCCGAGGTAGTTGCCGTCCGGGCCGAGGTGGTTGTAGACGACATCGAGGATCACCGCGATCCCGGCGCGGTGCGCCGCGTCCACGAAGCGGCGGAGATCGTCCGGGCTGCCGTAGAGGCGCGTCGGCGCGAAGAGGTTCACGCCGTCGTACCCCCAGTTGAAGCGGCCGGGGACCTCGGCGATGGGCAGCAGCTCGATCAGGGAGACGCCGATCCGCGCGAGCTCCGGCAGCTCGCGGGCGGCGGACTCCCATGTGCCCTCCCGGGTGAAGGTCCCGATGTGCATCTCGTAGACGACTTGCCCCTTCAGCGGGGCGCCACGGAATGCCGCGTCGCTCCATGAGAACGCGCCGGGATCGATCACCTCGGAGGGCCCGTGCGGCCCCTCCGGCTGCGACCGCGAGGCGGGATCGGGAGTGAGCGCCTCGCCGTCGTCGAGCCGGAACCGGTAGCGGGTGCCGCTCGCCGCGGACGCGACGAGCCCCGCGAAATAACCGCCCTCCTCGGGCCGCAGCGGGGCGGCCCCGCCGCTCCCCGGCCCGGCCTCCAGGACGACCTCGACCTTGCGCCTGGCCGGCGCCCAGACACGGAAGTGGACTCCTTTCCCGACGAGCACCTCTGCGCCGATGGGCAACCGCCTCTCCGTCTTGAACTCCAGCATTGAAATGAATTCTAGGCGCAACACAGATGACGTCCAGCGCCGATATGCACATGACGACGCTACCGCTGCCACTGCTCAGTTGTCGAGCGCAACGTGCCTTACGGAGCTGCCTGAGAGCGTTCAGGAGCAAACCGACATCGAGGTCGGCGGTGTCTGTGTGGCGAAATTGCGCGACGTGGGCTCGCTCTGAAGCTCGCGCGCCGCTGGGCTTCCTCCTTGCCCAAGGCATGTGTTCGTGAACACGAAGGAGATAGAACGAGACAGGAGTCGACCCATCGAGATGGGGAGATGCCATGAAGTGGGCTTGACGACCTTGCGATAGAAGGCGATGAAGCGCGCTCTCCGCGGCTACGGGTGGGCGATGACGACGAGGGTGCGCGCGCGCCGGAGCACGCAGCGCAACGCTCGCTCCAGCGTCTCCGGGTCGAGCGCCGCGAAGCTCTCGTCGAGCACGACGACCTCGGCGCCCTGGAGCAGCGCGCGCGCCATGTAGAGCCGGCTCCGCTCGCCGTGCGAGAGCTGCCAGCCCGTCTCGCCCACCACCTGCTCCAGCCCCCCCGGCATCCGGCCGAGCAGCTCGCCGAGGCCGAGCTCGTGGCAGATCTCCTCGGCCTCCGCGAGGTCGTCGGGCCTCGGCGGCCAGCGCCTGCCCATCAGCAGGTTGTACGCGAACGTCCCGGCGAGGACGTGGTTCTCGTGGAACTGCGGCGCCGCGGCCACGCGGCGCCGCCACGCGGCGGCGCCCAGCATGTGGCGGTCGAGCCCGTTCAGCAGCAGCAGCCCCGCGTCGGGCGCGCGCAGCCCCGAGAGCAGCGCGCTCAGCGTCGACTTCCCGCCGCCCGAGGGCCCCTCGAGCAGGATGCGGTCGCCCGCCGCGATCCGCACCGACACGTCGACGACCGCGGGGCGCGCCCGTCCCTTGTGCCGGAACGACAGCTCGTGCGCCTCCAGGACCGCCGCGCGGGCCTCGGCGTCCCCCTCGCGCGCGCGGGCCGGCGATCGCCCCGCGTCGGGGGGCAGCGGCGGCGGCGGCGGGCCGCCGCGGGCGGCCGCCTGGAACAGCGTGGAGACCTGCTCCCACGCGATCGCCGCGCTGGCGAGGCTCGACAGGCCGCCCGACAGGCCCTGGAGCGCGCGGCTCGCGAGCAGGACGCCCCCCAGCGCGACCGCGTACGCCCCGGCGGAGCCGGTGCCCGCGAGGAACGGCGGCAGGAGGCCGGCGATGCCCGCGATGAGCCAGCCGCGCGGCATCAGCGCGCCGATCTCGATCTGGCTCCGGTCGATGTCGCGCGACAGCAGCAGGTACTGGGCGAGCGCCTCGTCCTCGCCGTGATGCCAGCGGCCGTGGCGCTCCTGGGCGAGGCGGGTCCGGTGGCCGACCAGGCGCTCGATGAGGTCGTGCGTCATCGCGAGCCGCGCGGCGGTCCAGCGCGCGCGCCGCCGGTAGAACCGCACGCAGAGCGCGACGACCAGGGCCGCCCAGGCGACGAGCAGCAGCGCATGGATCGCGCCCGCCGCGCCCTGGGCGAGCACGGCCGCCGCCGCCGCGAGCTCGAACGCCGACGCGACCGCCGCGACGCCGCCGCCCATCGCGAGCCCCTCGATCGCCTCGGACTCGATCACGCGGCCGAGGAAGCGGCCCGCGCCCTCGCTGCGCACCTCCTCGGCGTCGAGCGCGAGCGCGCCCGAGAGCAGGCGCTGCTTGACCAGCGCGCTCGAGTCGATCGCGACGAGGCCCGACAGCCACGACATGAGCTGGCGCAGCGGCACGACCGTCGCAAGCAGCAGCGCGCCGGCGACGAGCCACCCCTCGTCGAGGTGGTCGTCGAGGATGCTGCGCCCCACGGTCATCCACACCAGGATCCAGAGCGTGTAGGCCGCCGCGTGGGCCGCGAGCAGGCCGAGGAGGCGGCGCGGGATCCGCGCGGCCATGGCCTGCCGCGCGAGCGGCGCGCCCGGCGGCAGGCGCAGGCTCCAGATGCCGTCGACGATCACGGGCCCGAGGCGCTCGTCGAGCAGGGCCCGCCGCGCGCGCGCGCGCCGCCGCGGCCGCACGGCTGCGCGCGCGAGGACGCGCTCGATCTCCGGGAGCACCTGCGCCTCGATCGGGCGGCAGATGCGGCCGGCGATCGCCTCGACCGGGACGCGCGCCGTGGAGCGGTCGGCGCGGAGCGCCGCGAGGTCCCGCCCCCTGCGCCCCACGACGGCGAGGAAGCGGGGCGCCCCGCCGTCACGCAGCCACACGAGCGCGGGCGCGACGCGGAGGAGCGCCTCGCCGATCTCGTCGTAGCGCGCCGCGATCGGCTCCGCCTCGACGCCGAGGTACGCCGCGGCCTGATCGATCCACGCCCCGAGCGCGTCCGCGCTGCGGAGGTGCCCGGCGGCCGGGACGGGCGCCGCGACAGCGCGCGGGCCGAGGCCGCTCTGCGTCGCGAGCGCCTCGAGCGCGTCGCCGAGGCGCTCCGCCGGCCACTCGAGGGCGCCGAGCGAATCGACCGCGTGGTCCGGCCGCGCCCCCCACCCAGGTTGCGGCCTCGCCCCCCACCCAGGTTGCGCCTCCGCCCCGTCCGGCCGGGCTTCCCACCCGGGTTGCGCCTCGGCGGTCACCTCCGCTGGCCCTCCCCTGCCGCTCCGGCGCCCTCCCCCGTCGCTCCGGCGCCCTCCCCTGCCGCTCCGGCGCCCTCCCCTGCCGCCTCGGCGCCCTCCCCTGCCGCCTCGGCGATGCGCCCGCGCGCGACCTTCAGCCGGCGCCACCCGCCGCTCGACCAGAGCCCTCGCTGCACCGCTGCCTCGGCCTCGAGCAGCGCGCGGTAGCGCGAGCCGGGGCGCGCCGCGAGCTCGGACGGCGCCCCGTCCTCGACCACGCGCCCGCCGTCCACGACGAGCACCCGCTCGAACGATCGCGTCTCGCCGACGTCGTGGGTGACGCACAGGAGCGTCGCGCGCCGGAAACGCCGCCGCGCCCGGGCGAGCAGCGCCCGGCGGCGCTCCCGGTCGAGTCCGCGGAACGGCTCGTCGAGGATCGCGAGCCGCGCCTCGCTCCGCAGCATCGCCCGGCCCAGGCGCAACCGCTGTCCCTCGCCACCGGAGACGAGCCCTCCGCCCTCGCCGAGCAGGGTCTTCTGCCCCTCCGGCAGCCGCTCCAGCACCTCGCGCAGCTCGGCCTCCTCGACGACGGCGCCGAAGTCGGCCGCGTCGTCGGGCGCGCCGTAGCGGAGGTTGTCGAGGAACGATCGGTTCCAGATCTGGACCGCCGGGTCGACCCACGCGGTCTCCTCGCGCAGCGCGCGCACCCGCTCGCCGTCGAGGAGGCGGCCGTCGACGAGCACCCTGCCCTCGCTCGCCCGGTGCCAGCCGAGCAGGACCCCGACGAGGCTCGACTTCCCCGCGCCCGACGAGCCCACGATCGCCACGTGGCTGCCCGCCGCGATCTTCAGATCCACCCCGTCGAGGATCACGTGACCGGCCGCCTGGATGCGCACGCGCTCGAAGGCGATCGCGCAGCCCGCGCCGCCGGCGGCCCCTTGCGCAAGCGGCGCCGCTGCCGCGGGCGCGCGCACGGGGGCGCCGGCGCGCAGCTCCTCCGGCGCGCCGAGCGGCTCGAGCAAGCGCAGCGCCGTGTTGCGGTGCCCTGGGTACTGGAGCAGCGTGCTCGCGAGCGCCTGCCCGATGGCGGGCAGCGCGAGCGCCCAGTAAAAGAGCAGGAGCGCGCGCGAGAGGGCGCCCCCGCGGGCGAGGAAATCGCCGAGGATCCACGCGGCGAGCGCGAAGCCGATCAGCGCCTGCGCCCCGTCGACGGCGAGGGCGGCGCGGAGGAGGGCGCGGCCGGCGAGCGCCCACTCCCCGAGCAGGCCCGCGTGCTCGCGCCGCACGGCCCGCTCCGCCGCGTGCGCCCGGATCGGCACGAGGCCGAGGAGCGCGTCGAGGTAGAAGCTCGTGAGCGCGCCGGCGTGGGTGCGGACGCGCAGGTCTCGCTCGACGAGGACGCGGTTCCCCGCGAACGGCAGCGCCAGCGCGAGCGCGGCGCCCGGCACGGCGAGGCGCGCGCTCCCGGGATCGATCCAGACGATCGCGGCCGTGGTCACCGCGAGGTCGAGCGCCGAGCGCGCGATCTGGCCGCCGAACGCGGGCAGGCCGCGGAGCACGTGCAAGCTGTGGCCGCGCTGCGCCATGTCCGAGGCCGGGCGGCTCTGGAAGTAGCGATCGCCGATGCGCGGGATCTTCGCGAGGAACGCCATCCGCAGCCGGACCTCGAGGTGGCGCCCGAGCCGGATCATCCCCGTGGTCAGCGAGAGATCGAGGGCGAGCTCCACCGCGAGGAACGCCGCGAGGGCGATGAGGGCGGCGAGGCGCTGCTCGAACAGCGCGAGATCGTTCGAGATCTGGAGCAGGCCCCGGAAGAGGAGGCTCTCCAGCACCACCGTGGCGACGCTGAGCAAGAGCGCGCCGGCGAGCACGGCGGGCGTCAGCAGGCCGTCCTCGCGGATCATCCGGAGGAGCGCGCGCGCAGGCGGGATCTCGCGCTCCGCGAGGGCAGCTGCGAGGTCGGGGGGCAGGCGCGCCTCGCCGCGAGCAGCCGTCTCGCCGCCAGCAGTCACCTCACCGCGAGCAGCCACCTCACCGCGAGCGGCCGCCTCGGCGTGCACCGGGGGCTCGGGGGCGGAGGCGCCCGGCGCGCCGTCGCGGCCTGCCGGCGCGCGGGCGAAGCCGAGCGGCCGCCGCCCGCGGATCCGCACGAGCACGGCGCCCCGCGTGAGGACCATCTCCTCCCCGGACGGGTCGGCCGGCCCCGGACGCGCCGTCCAGAAGCCGGGCGGGATCATCTCCTCCCGGTCGGCCTCGGCGTCTCGGTCGAGCAGCGCGCCCAGCACGCGCGCGGCCTCGCGTCCGCGCCCGAGGCCGCCGGAGCGCACGAGCGACGTGACCAGGCGCGCGCCGGCGTCGAGCGCGGCGATCGCTCGCCATTCCCGGTCCGACAGCGCTGCCTCGATCGGCCGTGTCCCTGCGCCGAGCCACGCGAGCCGGCGCCCGAGCGGCCGCGTGAACCCGTCGCTCGCGGCCCACGCTCGGAAGTCCGCCGCGGACAGGGGCAGCTCGTGCCGGTAGAGCTCGGCCTCGAGCTGCCGTCGCGTGACCCAGCGCCGCCCCGTGCCCGGGTCCATGATCTGCGCGAGGCCGCCGTGCCGGCGCCAGATCACGACGATGTGGAGCGGCCCTGTCGACTGCCGCACGATCGCCAGGGCGGGCAGCGCTTGAGCCTCGTCGAGGAGCACGTGCTCCGGCGGCACGAGGATCTGCTGGGCCACGAGCCCGAGCTGCTCCGCGAGGTCTTCGAGGGTGTCGATGGAGGTGCCGTCGACGTCGGTCTGGCAGGCCTCGCGCAGGCGCCCGTAGCTCACGCCGACGCCGAAGCCCTCGAGCACGCACTTGAGCGTGGCTGGCCCGCAATCCATCGCCGACGTCTGCACGACCTCCGGCGCGAGGAGCCTCCGCCTCGCGCTCGGCGGCCGGCGGCGGGGATCGGCGCTCGCTGCTCGCTCCGGCGCGGATCGTGGCGAAGATCGTCGATCGGCGCCCTGGCTCACCCGTCCGCTCCGCCGCGGACCCTCACGATCTGCCCTGCTGCCCGCAGCACGAGCGACGCCGGCGAGACGCGCTCCATCTCGATGACGACGTTGCCGGGGAGCCCGTGCTGCATGGGGATCGGCGACGCGGGATCGGGGCGCACGCCGAGCTCCACGCGGATGCGGCCCTCCTGCGCCTCGCTGGCGACGCGCTCGACGGTGGTCGCCAGGGTGCCGTATTCGGTCCAGGGGAACGCGTCGAGGCGCAGGCGTCCCGCCTGCCCCGCGCGGATCCGCCCGACGGAGGAGGGCGGGAACTCTGCGATCACCCTGAGCTCGCCGGGCGGGACGACGGCGGCCACGACGTCCCCTTCGCGCACGAAGGAGCCGGCCCGCAGCACCGTGATTTCACCGACCCGCCCGGCGATGGGCGAGCGGATCTTGCGCCGCTCGATCTCGGCGAGCAGCCCCGCGATCGTCGCCTCCAGCACGAGCCGCTCCCCCTCGAGCGAGGCCACCTCGCGGTCGAGCCGCGCGAGCTCGGCCTGCTGCTCGCTCTGCCCGGTGCGTCGCTCGACGCCGGCCCGCGCGGCGGCGCGGTCGAGCGCCTCGGTCGCCGAGCGCCGCGACAGCGCCTCGGCCGCGAGCCGCGCCGCCTCGGCCTCGGACACGAGCCCGTCCTGCCGGAGGCGAACGGCCCGCGCCGCCTCGAGCTCCTGGAAGCGCGCGCCCGCCTCCGCCTCCTTGAGCCGCGCCTTCGCCTCGTCGATGCGGGCGCGCGCCGCCTCCGCCCCGTCGCGCAGCGCCCGCGAGCGCGCCGCGATCTCGGCCCGGAGCGGCCCCATCTGCCCCGCGATGGCCGAGAGCCGGGCCTGCTTGTCGTCCATGTCGCGGCGGAGCGGCTCCACGTCGAGCTCGACGAGGACGTCGCCCGCGGCGACCTCGGCCCCGAGGAGGTCGAGGCGGACCGAGGCGACCCTCCCGCCGAGGGGCGCCTCGACGCGGTGGGCCGCCTGCCCCACCTCGAGGCGCGCGCTCACGCTCGCCTCGTACTGCCCGACGCGCGCGAGGAAGAACCACGCGAGCCAGCCTCCGAGCAGGAGCGCGCCGATCACGGCGCCGACGATCGAGCCGCGATGGCCGTCGGTCGCGATCGCGTGGATCGAGCGTGAGAACCCGGCGGGCATGAGGGGTCGCGCCAAGGTACACGAGCGAAGGATGCGCAGGAAGTCGCACCCATCGACGGGGCGAAGGCGATGAGCCTGGCAAAACTTCACGTGCAGCGCGGGCCGATTGAATGAATGCTCTCCTCCGCGGCTCCGCCGCGAGATAGTCATTCCATTCCATCTGGAGGTCCCCCATGGCTGATATCGATCGTAATCACGAGCAGAACGAGCAGAACGAGCAAACGGAGCAGGCGGAGACGGTGCCCTTCTTCGCTCGCTACCTGGAAGATCAGAAGCGCATCCGGACCGGCGTCAAAGCCGGCGGCATCTACCAGACCCTCAAGTACCCGTCGGACCGGGACGAGAACGTCACCATGAAGTACCCCTCCGACGGCGACGAAGAGCTGGCCGTGAAGTGAACCGCGAACGCCGCGCGGCGGGTAACCGCCCGCGGCCGAGCGGAACCCACCGAAATCGCCCGCAACATCGCGTCCCTTCCGCAACGACGCGTGACGACGCGTGACGACGCGTGACGACGCTTAACGAAGCGTGACGACGCGTAACCAAGCTCAACACGATTCAACACAGTAAAGCGCCCGTGATTGAAAGATCGCCGCAGCAGCGGAATCAAAGAATCACGGGATCGCGGAATTGCGACGTCGAGCCGTTGCAATCGTGCTGAAAAGCGCTGAAGAGCGCCGAAAATCGCCCTCGGGCTTGCGCCCCCGCCTGGCTGCTCGCTATGTTAGCCCTCTTGCCCTCGGCGGCTCCGTCGCCGCGGCAACGCAACCATCTGGAGGTATCCCATGGCCGATATCGACAACCGTGAGCCCGAGCAGCAGGAGCAGAAGGACGACGCCGAGGCGGTGCCGTTCTTCGCTCGCTTCCTGGAGGATCAGAAGCGCGTCCGTACCGGCGTCAAGGCCGGCAGGCCGCCCTTCCAGACGCTGAAGTACCCGTCGGACCAGGAGGACGGCGGGGGCGGCGGGAAGGACCCCATCTTCACCACGCTGAAGTACCCGTCGGACGGCGACGAGGCCTGATCACCGCATGGACCGCCCGCGCCCGTGCGAGAGAGGTACCCTGACGTGACGATGGCGAGCGCGAGCGTCCTCCTGGTCTCGCACTCACAGGACGACTTCGGGATCGGGCGTGTGGCGGAGGCGCTGCGAAGGCGCGGCGCTCGCCCCGTCCGCCTGGACGTCGACCGGTTCCCTCGCGACATCACGCTCTCGACGGCGCTCGGGCCGGGCGGCGTGCGCCGCCGTCTGGAGGACGCCGGGGCCGCGATCGGCGGAGACGAGATCTCCGCGGTCTGGCTCCGGCGCCTCTGGGCGCCGGACCTCGGCGAGGGCATCCCCGAGGAGTACCGCGGCGCGTGCGTGCGCGAGTCGATGGCGGCGCTGACCGGCTGGCTGCGCGGGCTCCCCGCGCGGCGCTGGATCAACGAGCCCGCGGCCGAGGAGCGCGCCCAGGACAAGCTGCGCCAGCTCGCGGCGGCCGCGTCGGTCGGCCTTCGCGTCCCCGAGACGGTGGTGACGAACGACCCGGCCGAGGTCCGCGGCCTCTTCGCGCGCCTCGGGGGGAACGTTGTCGCCAAGATGCTCACGCCCTTCTCGACCAGCCTCGCTGGCGGCGCGCCCTTCGTCTTCACGCACGCCGTCGCGGAGTCCGATCTCGACGCCCTCTCCGGGCTGCGCCAGAGCCCCATGATCTTCCAGGAGCGCATCCCCAAGGCGCGCGAGCTCCGCGTCGCCTGCGTCGACGGCCGGTGCTTCCCGGGCGCGCTCGACGCGACCCGCTACGAGTCGGTCGCGGTCGACTGGCGCCACCCGGACGTGAGCGAGATCGGCATCGGGTGGGAGCCGGACGCCCTCCCGCGCGACGTCGAAGCGCAGCTCGGCGCGCTCCTTCGCGCCCTCGGGCTGGTCTTCGGGGCCGTCGACCTCATCCGGACGCCGGACGGAGAGCACGTCTTTCTCGAAGTGAACCCCGCCGGCGAGTGGGGCATGCTGGAGCGGGATCTCGGCCTGCCGATCGCCGACGCGCTGGCGGAGGCGCTGCTCGCTCCGACGGAGAACCGGTGACAGTCCTCATCATCACGCACAGCGAAGACAACGAGTGCATCGACCGCGTCGCCGCCGCGATCGCCAGCCTGGGCGGCCGGGCCTTCCGCTTCGACACCGACGCCTTCCCGGCGGGGGCGCGGCTCTCGCTTTCGTCGGGGGCCGGGGCGGGCCGCTCCACGCTGACCACCCGGGACGGCGCCCTCGACCTCGGCGACGTGACCGCCGTCTGGTATCGCCGGGTCGCCTACGGCGCCAGGCTGCCCTCGTCGATGGATCCGCAGCTCCGGAGCGCGTCGGTCCACGAGGCGAAGCAGACAGCGGAGGGCATGCTCGCGGCGTTCCGCGTCCCGCAGGTCGACCCCTTGCCGGCGGTGCGCTTCGCGTCGAACAAGCAGGTGCAGCTCGACATCGCGCGCGAGGTCGGCCTCGACACGCCGCGCACGCTCACGACCAACGACGCCGAGGCGGCGCGGGCCTTCGCCGCGACCTGCCCGGGCGGGGTGATCGCCAAGATGCTCTCGTCGTTCGCCGTCTACCGCGACGGCGAGGAGCAGGTGGTCTTCACGAACGCCCTCGAGGCCAAGGACCTCGCGGACATGCGGGGGCTCTCGCTCTGCCCGATGACCTTCCAGGAGAACATCCCGAAGGCGCGCGAGCTGCGGGTCACGGTCGTGGGCGAGCGCGTCTTCACGGCCTCGGTCGACTCGCAGGCGGCGCCCGGCGCCGAGGTCGACTGGCGCCGGCAGGGGCTCGAGCTCATCGACGCCTGGCGCAAGGACACGCTCCCGCCCGACGTCGAGACGGGCGTGCTCCGGCTGATGGATCAGCTCGGCCTCAACTACGGCGCGATCGATATCCTCCGCACGCCGGACGGTCGGCACGTCTTCCTCGAGGTCAACCCGTCCGGCGAGTTCTTCTGGCTGGAGCGGAACCCCGGGCTCCCGATCAGCGAGGCGCTCGCCGAGGTGCTGCTCGGCAAGGCGCCGCGGCGCGGCTCGTGGAGCGCCTTCCTCCACACGCCGGCGACGCAGCCCCGCTGATCCGGCGGCGCAGCGCCGCCGAGCGGACGCTCGGTGCCCTCCGCCCGCCCGCCTGCCGCTTCCAGCACGACACGACCTGTCGCTCCCCTCACCGGACGGACGGGCGCCGCGCAACGCGCGCCGGCGCCGCGCGGTGCGGCTTGACAACGCCCGGAGGTTCCGCACTTGCTATCCGTTCAGGGGAGGGCACCGCCCCCTGCGCCCGGCAAGCGATCTCGTGAAGATCCTAGAGCTCCACCTCCTCGCGTTCGGCCCCTTCACGGATCTCCGGCTCGACTTCTCCTCGCCGTCGCCGGGCCTCCACGTCGTCTACGGCCCCAACGAGGCCGGGAAGAGCACCGCGCTCCGGGCGATCCGCGGCCTGCTCTACGGCATCCCGCACATCACGCCCGACGCCCACGTGCACCACAACACCGATCTCCGCGTCGGCGGCCGGCTCGCGGGCAGGGGCGACGCCGCGCTCGCGCTCGTCCGCCGCAAGGGGCGCGTGAAGACGCTCCGCGACCCGGACGACAACCCCCTCGACGACGCCGCGCTCGCGCCGGTGCTCGGCGGCGTGACGGAGGAGCTCTTCCGGACCTCCTTCGGGCTCACCCACGAGACGCTCCGCCAGGGCGCCGAGGCCCTGCTCCAGGGCAAGGGCGACGTCGGTCAGAGCCTGTTCGGCGCGGGGCTCGGCGGGCCGGGGCTGCAGCAGCAGCTCGCCACGCTGCGCCAGGAGGCGGACGAGATCTTCACGCCCCAAGCGAGGACCCGCCCCCTCAACGAGGCGATCAAGGCCTTCGAGGCGGCCCGCAACGGGGCGAGGAGCGCCGCTCACCCGCCCGCGGACTGGACGCGCAAGCGGCAGGAGATCGACGAGCAGCGGGCCGAGCAGGAGCGCGTCGACGCGGAGCTGCGCGCGCTCCGGTCGACCGACAAGCGGCTCCGGCGCGCGCTCCGGGTGCTCCCGCTGCTGGAGGCGCGGCGCGCGATCCTCGGCCGGCGCGCCGCCCTCGGCCACGTCGTCCTGCTGCCCGAGAGCGCGCAGCGCGACCGCGAGGACGCCCAGGATCGCGCCGCCGACGCGAGCGCCCAGGCCTCGCGGCTCCGCGCCGACATCGCGGAGCTCGAGGCCCGCCACGCCGCGCTGGAGGTCCCCGCGTCGCTCGCCGACCTCGACGCGAGCGCGATCGACGGCCTCGTGACCCGGCTCGGCAGCCACCGTAAGGCCGCCGTCGACCTGCCGCGCGTCCGGGCGGAGCTCCACGGCGTCGAGGAGGACGCGCGCGCGATCCTCCGCAGGCTCGGGCGGGACGCCTCGCTCGCCGGCGGCGACGACCCCGAGCGGCTGGAGGCGATGCGCGTCGACGTCGCGACCGAGGCGCGCATCAAGAAGCTCGCCCGCGAGCGCGGCGCCGCCGAGGCCAAGCCGCGCGAGGTGGAGCGGCTGCTCTCGGCGCACCGCGCGCGGCGCGACGCCTGCGCGCGCAGGCTGGCCGAGCTGCCGCCGGGCGAGGACCCCGCCCCGCTCCGCGGCGCGCTCTCTCGCGCGCAGAAGCAGGGCGACCTCGAGCACCGCCTCCGCGAGGCCGCCGCCGCGGCGGCGCAGCTCGCCCGCGACGCCGACGTGCAGCGCGATCGGCTCGGCCTCGGCGCGGCCGCGAAGCGGGCGCGCCTTGACGTTGGCGACGCGGCCGCGAAGCGGGCGCGCCTCGACGTTGGCGACGCGGCCGCGATGCGGGCGCGCCTCGACGTCGACGATGCAGCGCGGCGGGCGCGCCTCGACGCGGGCGGCGCGCCCGAAGGCCGGCCGCTCTCCGCGGCCGAGGCGAGCGCCCTGCCCGTCCCGCTCCCCGAGACGGTCGACCAGGCGGCCGCGCAGTGGGGCGCGCTCGCCCGGGAGCGCGAGCGGCTCGGCGAGCGCGCCGCCGAGATCGAGGCGCGCCTCCGCGAGAGCGCCCGCGAGATCGACGCGCTCCAGCGCGCCGGCGCCGTCCCCACGGAGGCCGACCTCGCCGAGGCGCGCGAGCGCCGGGACGCCGCCTTCAAGGCGCTGGTGCGCGCCCTCCAGGCGAAGGCGGGCGCCCGCGCGGCGGCCGCGTCGATCCACACCGCCTCGCTCTTCGACATCGGCGCGGACGCGCCCGCCTCGCCCGGGGGGCGGCGCAGGCCGTCGCTCGCCGCGCGCGACGAGCCGCCGGCCGCCCGGGGGAAGCCCGACGACTACGCCGACCTGGTCCGCGCCGCCGACGCCCTCGCCGATCGGCTGCGCCGCGAGGCCGACCGGGTCGCCCGCCTGGCGCGGCTGCTCGCGGACGAGGCGCGGGCCCAGGCGGACCAGGCGCAGCTCGCCGCGGAGCGCGCCGCGCTGGCGCGCCGGGCCGAGGAGGCCGAGGCCGCGTGGCTCGAGCTGTGGCGGCCCGCGGGCGTCGCCCCGCGCTCCCCCGAGGAGATGCGCGGCTGGCTCGGCCGCTACGCGGCCTTGACCGCCACGGTCGACCGGCTGCGCGCCGCGGAGGCCGAGGCCGAGGCGCTGCGGGCCCGGATGCAGGCGCACGCCGCCGAGCTCCACGCGGCGCTCCAGGGCGCACGCGCCGCGCCGGGCGCCTCGCGCGGCGACGCGGCCGGCGCGGGCTCGCGCGGCGACGCGGCCGGAGCGCTGGAGGACGCGCCGGCGCACCTCCCGGCGCTCGTCGAGGCCGCGGAGCAGGAGCTCGCGGCCATCGAGGGCGCGGCCCGGGAGCGCAAGGAGCTCCTGCGGGAGCGCAAGGAGCTCGAGCGCGAGATCGAGGACCTCGAGCGCGAGCAGGCGCAGCACGCGCGCGCGCTCGAGGCGTGGCGAGCCGAGTGGGCCGAGGGCGTGCGGCCGCTCGGCCTGCCCGGCGACGCCTCCGCGGACGAGGCCACGGCGATCCTCGACGAGCTCGGCGCGCTGTTCCGCAAGGCGGACAGCGCCGCCCACGAGCGCCGCCGGGTGCGCGGCATGGAGCGCGACGCCCGGGCCTTCGGGGCCGACGTCGCGGAGCTCGCGTCCCGGCACGCGCCGGATCTCGCCCCGCTGCCGGCGGATCAGGCCGCCGATCAGCTGATCAAGCGCCACCACAAGGCGCGCGCCGACCTGCGCGAGCGCGGCGAGATCGCGCGGAGCCTCGCCGACAAGCGCCGCGAGCTGGATCAGCAGGAGGCGCGCCGCGCGGCCGCCGAGGCGCGCCTCGCCAAGCTCTTCGAGGCGGCGGGCGTCCCGCGCGGCGGTGACGACGCCGACGACGTCGCCGCGCTCTCCCTGGCGGAGGAGCGCTCGCGCGAGGCGCGCCGGCTCGACCGCGAGCTCGTCGAGAACGAGGGCAAGCTCCTCGAGGCGGGCGAGGGCGCGGGCATCGCCGCGCTCGAGCAGGAGACCGCCGGGGTGGAGCGGGACGCGCTCGCGCTCGAGCTCGACCGGGCGGAGGAGCGCCTCGCGGCGCTCGAGGACGAGCGGCGCCGGATCGACAGGGCGCTCGGGAGCCTCGAGCAGGAGCGCGAGCACCTCCGGGCGACGGTGGGCGCCGCGGAGGCCGCCGCGGAGGCGCAGATCTGCCTCTCGCACCTGCGCGGCGAGGTGCGCCGCTACGTGCGGGCGCGCCTCGCCGCGGTGCTGCTCGAGCGCGAGATCGAGCGCTACCGCGAGCGCAACCAGGGCCCGATCCTGGCGCGCGCGAGCGCGCTCTTCCACCGCCTGACGCTGGGCGCCTTCGCCGGCCTCCGGGTGGGCTACGACGAGAGCGAGCAGGCGATCCTCCGCTGCGTCCGCGCGGCGGCGTCCGGCGCGGCGGTCGGCGGGGCAGCGGCCGCGAGGGCGCCCGCGCCGGACGGCGCGGCGGAGCCCGCGAAGGCGCTCGCGGACGCAGCGCCAGAGCCCGCGAAGGCGCTCGCGGACGCAGCGCCAGAGCCCGCGAAGGCGCTCGCGGACGCAGCGCCAGAGCCCGCAAAGGCGCCCGCGGACGCAGCGGCGGAGCCCGCGAGGGCGCCGGTGCAGCGCGAGGTGGACGTGACGGGCCTGAGCGACGGCACGCGCGACCAGCTCTACCTCGCGCTGCGCCTCGCGAGCCTCGAGCACCACGCCCGCACGGGCGAGCCGATGCCGCTCATCCTGGACGACATCCTGATCCACTTCGACGACGACCGCGCCCGGGCCGCCCTCGCGGTGCTCGGCGAGCTCGCGGGGACGACGCAGGTGCTGTTCTTCACGCACCACGCGCGGCTCTGCGAGCTCGCGCGCGAGGCGGTGCCGGCCGACGTGGTCCGCGAGCACCGCCTGCGGTAGCAAGGCCGGTCACCGCGATAGGCTATCCTGGGCGGGATGACGGTCCAGGAGCTCCACGTCGCGGGATACCGCTCGATCCGCGAGCTGACCCTCCCCCTCGCGCAGGTCAACGTCATCGTCGGACCGAACGGCGTCGGCAAGACCAACCTCTATCGCACCATGGTGCTGCTCGGCTCCGCGGCGAGCGGGACCTTTGCGCGCACGCTGGCCGAGGAGGGGGGGATGCCCTCGGTGCTCTGGGCCGGCCAGCGCAGCAAAGGCCCGGTGCGGATGACGCTGCGGGTACGGCTGGATCAGCTCGTCTACGAGCTTCAGTGCGGGCTGACGCCGCCGCCTGGAGGGCCGTTCGAGCTGGACCCGGACATCAAGGAAGAGAACCTCTGGCTGCTCGACAAGCGCCGCCGCCTGCCGATGCTGGAGCGGGCCGCGGGCTCGGCCTTCGCGCGCGACGCGGACGGCCACCGCGTGACCTTTCCCTTCTCGCTCTGGGGCTCCGAGTCGGTGCTGGCGCAGGTGGTGGAGCCGCACCGCTTTCCGTTGCTCTCGGTGGTGCGGCAAAAGCTGATGAACTTCCGGTTCTATCACCACTTCCGCACCGACTCCGGCGCGCCGTTGCGGGTCGAGCAGGTCGGGGTGCGGACGCCTGTGCTCAGCACCGATGGCCACGATCTGGCCGCGGCGCTGGCGACGATCCTCGATATCGGCGACAGGAGCGCCTTGAAGGATGCCGTCTCCAGCGCGTTCCCTGGCGCGTCGCTCGAGGTCTCCTCGACGCAGGGGCGGTTCCGCGTCGAGCTCCGGTTGCCAGGGATGTCGCGGCCGCTCGACGCCCGCGAGTTCTCGGACGGCACGGCGCGCTATCTCTGCCTCCTGGCGGCGCTGCTGAGCCCGAGGCCACCGCTGCTGATGGCGCTGAACGAACCGGAGACGAGCCTGCATCCGGATCTGCTCGGGCCGCTCGGGGATCTCCTTGTGCACGCGGCATCCCGGAGCCAGCTGTGGATCACGACGCACTCCCGCCCGCTGGCGGAGCGGATCCGCAAGGCGACGCCCTGCCGGCTCATCGAGCTTGGCAAGAATGGTGGAGAGACGGTGCTGGCGAGCGGCGCGGCGGAGGATGAATGACGTCCGCCATCAACGACAGAGGTCTCCTCGTGTTCATTCGATGATCCATCGAAGCACGGGACCAGCGACGACGACGAAGGCCGCGTGGCCCGGAAGCACAGGACTATCCCCGCCGAGCCACTGCACATGGGCGCTCGTCGACCAGCCCAGCGGCCCTGCGAAGTACGAGTTGACCTGCGCATGCCCGCCTATCGCCACCCCGGCGACGCGCCCGCACAAGGCGACGCCGCACGACGGCATGTCGTAGAGCGCGATCGATGGCCCCAGACTGAAATGACCGTCCTCCCACGTAACTCCGACGTCGAGTGATGTCTGATTGTAGACACCGAGCCCGCCGTCCTGGGTCGCCAGGAGGATGGTGCACAGGTCGTGGACCGTGAACAAGAAGTCTCGCTCGAAGGGCCAGGATATCGCCGCTTGTGGACCCACCGCGGGGCGAGAATCGGCGCCGATCTGAATCCACCCGAGGCTCGCACCGGCGCTGATTTCGGCCGCTCCTGCTCGCGCCGGTGCGGCGAGGAGCGGGAGGACGACCACGACCGCCCATGGGATCTTCTGCCAGCCTCTTGTGCCCATGGTACCTCCCCTTTCCCCCAGCGGACGAGCGACGTGACGACGCGAGCCGTCCTACTGACGGTGAAATTGGACGTCAACCGGGATCCGGGCGGGGACGTCCCGATGGACGTGGGTCGTACCGTCCAGAGGTTGCGCCCGTCGCGCGCCGGCCTGCGAGGCGCGAGTGCTCTCAGGCGCCAAGCAGCGGCGCCGCCTCCGCGGCGTCGAGCACGGCAGCTGGTTCCTGGAACGCGCTCGCCGCGGAGACAGACGGCGGAGAGCTCCCGATGCGGGCGTCAGAGAGCGGCCCGCCGCGGTGATGGGCTATCAAGGGTGAGGTTGTCGAGCAGCCACTCGCTCGCTTCCCGATGCAGTCGAGGTGCTGCTGAACGCCCGCGGGTGAACGCTCACGGTTCAGGGAGTGATCCGGGAAGCCCCGGCGTCGCCGTCCCCGAGGTGGCCGCCGACGACACGCTCACTCCGGACACGGCCCGGCGCACCCCTCGCCGCCGCAGTCGACGCCGGCCTCGTCGCCGTTCTTCACGCCGTCCGTGCAGGTGGGGGCCTCGCAGACGCCGGCCCAGCACACGCCGCTCTTGCAGTCCGCGCCGGTCTCGCAGCCCCGGCCCGGCTCGCAGCGCGGGCACGACGTCGTGCCGCAATCGATGCCTGACTCGCGGCCGTTCTTCACCCCGTCGCTGCAGTTCGGGATGCTGCAGCTCTCGTTCGTGCACACACGGCTCGTGCAGTCCGTCGCGACACGGCAGTGATCGCCCGCCTGGCAAGGGCGACACGGGCCACCGCAGTTGAAGCCGGTCTCCCCAAGGCCAACGTCATGCGCGTCGTTCACGCAATGGCCCGGCACGCACCAGACACCGTCGCACGCGAGCCCACCGGGACAGTCCAGCGTCGGATCTTCATCGAAGCACTGCACGCAGGCGCCTTCATGGCACCGCCCCTCGCCCGATGCGGGACACGTGACGTCGTTCAACAGGAGGTGCTGCGGCTCATCGACCTCGCAGACGTCGAGGGTGCACTGGTTGCCATCATCGTAGACATCCTGGGCCGCCGCGCTGACCACGCGGCCGTCGGCGGTACACTCCTCGATCTTGCAGTCGCCGCGGAGCTGCGACTCGAGCGGGCCCTTGTGGATCTCCACCGCGCACGCGCCGTCCACGCACCGCCCCGCGCCGCACCGCGGGTCCGGCGGGCCAGGGCACTCCGCGTCGCTCTCGCAGCCGCCGGGCGGCACGGGCACCTCGGGGCACTCCGCGTCGCTCTCGCAGCCGCCGGGCGGCACGGGCACCCCGGAGCACTCCGCGGTGCCCTCCGCGCACTCGTCGCAGGTGCGGCACTCCTCGAAGCAGCCCGGCTTCTTCTCGCCGCGCGCGCAACAGATGACCTTGCCCGGGTCGCCGCATACGCAGTGCTCATCGACGCAGATCGTGCCTGGAATGTACTGCACGTCCGACTGACAGTGATCCGTGGTCGCGCACTTTCCGCCTATATAGGACCCGTCACCACATGCAAAGAACGTCGCTGGGCCGATGAGAAGAATGGAACCAACAAACCAAGACGCGATGGGCCTACCCATGCTCCAGTCCTCCGGCACGAGGCTGAGGCGCCGGCACCCTGGCGGCCCCAATCCGCCGGGGTGTCGTTTGCCTGTCATCCGAGGAGCGCACTATGCCGCGTCGGGCCCACGGGCGTCACGCAAGTTTTCGCCAGAATGCGCCGCTGGCGAGGCGGCCTTCCAGCAGGGCAGGCACGAGGTCGAAGGGAGGAAAAACGGTGCTCGTCAACGGAAAGCCGCTGACGGACACCGTGCTCTCCGCCGGGCCGCGAGGAGGGAACGTCCGTCGCCGCGCGCCCCTGCTCACCGGGTCGCGTCGCGTCGCACCGGGACGCCTCGTCTCCGGCTCACGAGGCGAACAGCCAGGCGATGCTCGCCGCGCCGGCCAGGAAGAGCGCCGCCGTGAAGATCAGGATCGCCGTCCGGTCAGGGCGATACTCCCCCCGATCGATGGCGCGAGCGACGCGCAGGTAACGCATCGCGGCCCACGCGATGAGCGCCATCCCGAGCACGACCATCCCCGCGCCGACGCCCACGACCTCGCGCAGCAACGACCGCGGCCCTCCCGGCGCGGCCGGCGGCCCCACCTCGAGGAAGTAGAGGCTGACCCGGTTGAGCGTGATGCCGAAGCTGAGCAGCGCGATCGCCGTGCGCACGTAGGCGAGGTGCGTCCGCTCGTTGGCCAGGTGCTCCCTCGCGTAGGCCTCCGTGCGCTTCACGCTCTCCTCGCCGGGCATGGTGGCTCGCCCTCCTCGTCGCGCGGCGCCCCGCTTCAGCGGCGGCCGTACCGATCGTCGAACCACGGATACGCCGTGTTCGAGTAGCCGCGGACCTCCCAGAACCCCGGCTGATCCGCCGTGGTGAACGTGATCCGCCGGATCCACTTCGCGCCCTTCCAGGAGTAGAGCTGCGGCGTGATCATCCGCACCGGGCCCCCGTGCTCGCGCGGCAGCGGCTTGCCCTCCCAGGTGTGGACGAGCAGCACGTCGGGCAGCATGGCCTCCTCGAGCGGCAGGTTCGTCGTGTAGGGGGTCTGCGTGCCGGGCGCGATGTCGCTCGCCTCGATCAGCACGAAGCGCGCGTCCGCGAGCGGGCGCGCGCGCTCCGCGAGGGCGGCGAACCGGACGCCGATCCAGTGGTTGTCCAGGCGGCTCCAGGTGGTCACGCAGTGGAAGTCGGACACGTCGAGCGTCTGCGGCAGCGCCATGAACTCTTCCCAGGAGTAGGTCCGCGGCGCCTCGCAGAGCCCGTCGATCTCGAGCTGCCAGCGCTCGGTCGGGATGTCCGGCGTATCGCCGAGATCGAGCACCGGCCAGTTCTTCACCTCGCGCTGACCGATCGGCAGCCTCGGCATCCCGTGCCGGTTCGGCGGCCCGCTGCCCATCGGCGCGCGCCCGTCGAAGGCGCCCTTGCCGCGCGCCGCCTGCCGCGCGGCGAACGCCTGCTTGCGCTCGATCAACGACCTCGCCCGCCGCCCCGCGTCGTCCCCCATGACGTGACCATGGCGAGAGCTCTGGACGCCTGCAAGAGCGAGCTCATCCGACCTTGCGGCCCGAGAGCTCCACGGATGCGGCATCCACCGACACCGACGTCGGGGGGCCGAACTTCTTGACCTGAACGGTCACGAGCAGGGCCGGCGTGTCGTCGAGCACGCGCTCGATGATGCGCTCGGCGAGCGTCTCGAGCAGCTTGTACGACGCGCTCGTGCCCGATTCGACGACGAGGTTCGCGAGCCTGTCGTAATCGAAGACGCGCGCGCGCGTGTCCGCTCGAGGCAAGAGCGAGATCGGGAGCTCCACCTCCAGGCACACGACGAAATCCTGGGGCAGGTCGCGCTCGGCGCGAGACACGCCGTGCTTGGCGCGAAAGCGGATGCCGTCAAGGCGGATCCGGTACGTCTGGATCGCGGACTCCATCGGCGCCCCCTAGCACGCCTTCCGGCCGGCTTCCGCCGCAAGAATGCCGGGCGGCACGCTCGCCCGCTCGCCGCGGCCTTCCCGGCGCGCGGCGGCCGTCTCGGCGTGTCCCGGCGCGGGCGGCCTTCCCGGCGCGACCGCCCTCAAGGCGCGCGGCGGCTGCGCGCCACGTGCGCCACGTGCGCCACGTCAGAGGAGAGGCCGCTTGAAGCACACGGCTTCGATCTTCGCGGTCATCTCGCTGCGCAGGAACTGCACCGGCTCCCAGCCTTCCTGCCCGAACCGCTTGAGGACCGGGTTCCATCCGGCCGTGGTGGTCACCTCGAACACCTGACTGTCGCTGACGCGCGCGGTCTCCACGTCCACGCACCGAACCTCCCACCGGGGCGGATCGGTCCCCGCCTGCACCGGTGGCACCAGGAAGCGCGGCGCGACGTACGACGCAGAGCAACCGAAAAGAAATGCGACGGCGATGGCTGTCCCGGAGCTGAGCTTCGGCATGAGCGGTCCTTTCCTGCGGGGTCGACTCGCGAAGGCGTATCGACGCTTCGTGCGCCACGTCAACTGGGAACGGCGCGCGCGCCGGCTCGCCGACGCGGAGGCCGCCGTCGCGGGGCGCGTCGTGGCAGCGCTCCAGGAGGACCAGCGCACGGTGCTCGAGCTCGCCTATTTCGAGGGGCTCTCCCTCGTGGAGATCGGCGAGCGCCTCGCGGTGCCGGTGGGCACCGTCAAATCCCGCCTCTCGCGCGCTGGACAAGCTGCGCGCCACGCTCCAGGAGCCGCCGCGCGCCGCCGCGGGCTGACGCCACCCCTAGCGCTTACGCGTGAGCGCCTCGCGGTCCTTCACGATGAGGCGCCGCCCCGCCGCGTCGAGCACCCCCTCCTTCCGGAACGCCCCGAGCGTCAGCGTCACCGTCTCGCGCGTCGACCCGATCACCTGGGCAATCTCCGCGTGCGTGATCGGCGCCGAGATCAGCGTCCCACGCGGCGTCGGCACGCCCCACCGCTCCGCCGCGTGCAGGAGGAACTCGGCGAGGCGCCCTCCCACGTTCTTGAAGAGCATCGACTCGATCCGGTCCTCGGTCTCCCGCTGCCGCGCGACGAGCAGCGCGAACACCGCGCCCCCGAGCCCCGGGTGCTGGGCGCAGAGCTCGCGGACGAGCGCGAGCGGCACCCGGACCACCTCGGCCTCATCCATCGCGATCGCCCGCTCCGTCCGCGTCTCCAGCCCGCCGAGGCACGACTCGCCGAGCACGTCGCCCGTGCCGCGGTAGCTGAGCGGGAACGCGGCCCCCGCCTCGTTGACGCGCTCGACGCGCGCGCGCCCCCGGCCGAGCACCACCAGCGTGTCCGCGGGGGCCCCCTGCTCGAAGATCGCCGCGTCGGACGCCACCACCTCGAGCACCGCCGCGTCCGTGACCGCCTCCCGTACCTCGCGATCCACCTGCGCGAACAGCGAGGAGAGCCGGAAGGCGCGCGCCACCCGAGCCTTCACGGGATCCATGGGCTGGCGGCCAGCATCCTGCGCGTACTGGGAATCCAGATCGCTCACGGTAGGGAACAAAAGAGTAATCCATCCCGCGTGGGTTGACACACAGGAATCCCCTGCAACCGAAGCCCGGCGCAGGGCGAACGGAGCGCCCCGCTCAGCGTCCGTCGCGGTCGAGCTGCACGACGATGTCCCGGTCGAGCGCGCCGTCCGCCGCGCGGGCGAACTGCTGGAACTTCGTATAGGCATCGGGCTGCACGCGGCCCGCGGGCAGCTCGAGGAAGCGATCGAGGACCAGCGCGCCGCCCTCCATGCGATCGTTCACCCGCACGGCGCGCCCCGCGTCGTCCGCCGTCGACGGAGCGAGGTTCGTGACCACGCGCGCGCCCGCGGGGAGCTTGACGCGGAGCCGCACCTCCGAGCGCGTCGCGATCTGCTCCGACAGGTAGAGCGGCGTCTCGCGGACCGGCAGGCTGGCGAGGCTGGCCACGCGCACGCCGAAGGGCGGCGTGATGACCAGCTCCCCTCCCTGCGCGCGCGCGAAGCTCGCGGCGGCGATCTTCATCTTCAGCGTGAGCGGCCGGTCGATCTCGCTCAGCTCCTTGATCTCGATCGCCTGGAGCCGCGCCCCCGGCACCATCTGCGGCAGGAGGCGCGACTCGACGGCGTCCCTGAGCTGGGCGTCCGGGAGCGACTCCAGCGCCGAGCGCAGCGCGATCGCGAGCTTGCCCTCGTAGCGCTGCTCGATCGCCAGCGAGGCCGAGCCGTCCCTCGCCACCTCGGCGACGCCCTCCGTGACCACGCCGTCGTGCGCGCCGGACGAGGGCGTCACCTCGCGCGGCGTCCCCGGCTTCAGCACGATCGCCGGCTGCCCGCGGAGGGAGCTCGGCAGGTAGCCGTACGGCGCGAACTTGTCGCGCACGAACATCCAGCGCACCGCGCCCGCGCCGGGCTTGTCCCCGGTGTCGAGGCGGACGGCGAGCGCGTTGAACGTCTCGGCCTCGCTCATGGGCCCGCGCGGCGGCGCGGTGAGCCGGTCGCTCACGACGCCGTAGCCGGCGTCGATGCCGACCAGGCGGCACAGGTAGAGGAACGCCTCGGTCCGGTTGCCGCTCTTGCCGATGACGACGCGGCGGCCGTCGTCCTCGCGCCCCGGCTCCACGTTGGCGAGCACCCACCGGTAGATCCGGCGCGCCTGCTCGTCCTTCGACGGCGCCGCTGCCCCGCCCTCGCCGCGCGCCCCCTCCGCGGCGCCGGCGGCCTTCCCCTGCTCGCCGCCGCCCGCTGCCGGCGAGCGCGGCGCGAGCGGCGTACGCGCGATCGCCCGCGCGATGCGCACGAGCCGCGGATCGCGCGGCGTCTCGTCGGCGGCCGCGTCGACCATGCGCGCGATCGTGCTGTCCAGGCGGATGCCCCAGCCGATGCGGATGTTCGGAAGGAACTCCGAGATCGGCGCGCTCGCCGGCTCCTCCGGGAGCGCGGGGCTCTTGTCGACCCGGTAGCGGCGCGTGACGAGCGCGCCGGACTCGACGATCTCCGGCGCCGGGACGGCGCCGGAGGCCTCCACGTCGAGCGGCCGGCTCTTCGGCGACACGACGATGAACTCGCTCCGCCAGTAGGGGACCTTCTCCTCGCGGAAGAACCAGCGCGGGCCCTGGAACGTGAGGCCCCCCTGCCCGTCGCCGCGCAGCACGAACAGGTTCTCCACCTCGATGTAGTCGCCCACCTCGAGGTGGGGCATCGTCACGGTCGGCTTGTCCTGGATGAACTCCGGCTCGTGGATCGACCCGTCGCGCTTGACCGTGCGGAGCTTGAGCACGAGCCCCTCGGGCATGCGTTGCTCCGCGTGCTCCTGGATGGCCTCCCGCGACTGGATCCGGATGATCTCGTGCTGGAGCATCCGCGCCGAGCCGTCCTCGTGGACCCACATGGCCGCATAGTCGAGCACGCGCGCCGCCGTGCCCGGCATGACCTCGCCCGAGGCCTCGTGCTCGGCGATCACCTTCTTCGAGTCCAGCCGGTACGGGCTGAGCTCCGTCGTGCCGTCGAGCAGCTCGATCGCGTCGCGCAGGCCCGAGGTGTCGGCGCCGGTGCGGATCGCCTCGATGAGCGCCTTCTGGAGCGCGTCGCGCTCTCCCCGCGCGAAGCGCGCGTCCGCGAGCGCGAGGCGCGCGTCGGCGTCGTCCGGCGACTTCGCGAGCGCGCGCTCGAGCTGCTCGAACGACTCGGCGCGCTTGCCGGCGCGGGTCAGGAGGTCGGCGATGCGCGCGGCGATGTCCTTGCGGTCCTTGCGGGCGGAGCCGAGGCGCTGGAGCTCCTTGATCGCCGCCGCGTAGTCGCGGCGATCGATCGCCCTCTCCAGCTCGATCTCCGCGTCGGGATCGAGCTCCCGGATGCGCGCGGCGAGGGCGTCGGCCTGCGCGATGTGCCCGTCGCCGTCGTGGATCCGGAGGAGCGCGCCCAGCACCTCGATGTCGTCCGGGAAGCGCGCGGCGGCCTCCTTCACGGTGCGGACGTGCTCGACGCGCCAGCCGAGCCGCGAGTACATCCCGGCGAGCGTCTTCAGGAGGTCGGGCACCTCCCGGAAGCGGTCGGCGAGGGCCTCGATCGTGCGGGTCATCTCGGACAGGCCGACCTTGTCGGCCTCCTCGAGCGCGAGCCAGAGGCGGGGGTACCAGAGCTCCGGGTCCTTCTCCGCGGCGCGCGCGCGCACGTCCTTCACGAGGTCTTGCCCGTCGGACGCCGGGAAGATCGGGTCCTTCTCGAGGAAGACCGCCTGGGCCGCGAGCGCGGGGCCGGTGGCGCGCGCCGGATCGGCCACGAGCGGCTCGATCAGCACGGCGCTCACGTCGTCCTGGCCCTCGAGGTGCGCGATGGTCGCGGCGAGGTACCGGGCGATCGGATCGCCCACGTCGCGCTCGGCGGGGGGCGCGCCGCGCAGGCCGAGCGCGCGCGCCACCTTCGGCGCGGGCTGCGGCGGCACGCCGAGCGCCGTGAGGAACGGCTCGATGGGGTTGGGATCCGGCAGGACCTCGGGCGGGACGAGCGAATAGGGCGGCGCCGGATCGGCGGACGTGGCCACGCCGAGGGGCGTGCCGTCGGGCGCGAGCAGGCGGATGGAGGTGTCGCGGCCCCCGACGCGGGCGAGGATGCGGTGCCGGCCGGGGCCGAGGCGCAGGCGGACGCCGAAGCGGGGCCAGATCCCCCACTGCTTCGTGTCGCGCGTCAGCACCTCGACGTCGTCGACGAGGATGGCGTAGGCCCCCTGGACGGCGATGAGCATCTCGCGCTCGGCGGGCAGGTCGACGAAGGTCTCGACGTAGAAGATGCCTCCGCTGGCCCCGCCCTCGCCGGGCCCCTCCGGCGCGACGGCCGAGAGCTGGCAGCCGCGGCGCTCGGCGCCGAGCACGCGCGGCGGGCCTCTGCGGTGGGGATCGCGCGGGAACACGGGCGGCCAGGGGCCGGCGCGCTCCGCCTCGTAGTGGACGCGGTGGTCGCTCGCGGCCAGGTGGCCGAACGGGCCGGCGAAGCGGGCGTTCTCGATGCACCCGTAGCGGCGCGCCGCGTGGTCGATGAGCGGCACGGCGGGTGCGGCGCCGCGGGCGTCGTCGGCGGTCCCGGCGGCGCCGTCCGGGCGCGCCGCGGCGGCCTCGTCGGGCAGCCCGTCGAGGCTCCACCACTCGACGAGCTCTCCGCGCGCGCGCCAGCCCAGCTTGCCCGGGTGGTCGATGGCGCGAAGGACGACCTCGCGGGACTTCTTCCAGAGGCCCGCGACGCTGGAGCGCAGGCCGAGCAGGCGGTTCGCGGCGAACCAGCCCACGAGCGGGGCGTCGGGGTGCGCGCTCACCCGGGCGGCGTCCAGCGCATCGAGGTAGGCCGCCGCCGCGCGCGCGTTGCGGCCGTGCCCCTGGTCGTCGATCGCGCGCCCGAGCGACGCGAGCATCGATTTCGCGCCGATCCCCTCCAGGCGCTTGCGCGCCTCCCTGGCGCCGGCAGGCGTGCCGCCCGGGACCAGGAGCTCTCCGAGGAGCCAGCGGCCGACGACCTCGCCGTCGGCCGAATGCGCGCCGGCGTCGCGGAGCGAGGCGATGGGGTCTTTCGCGCCGGGCGCGGTGACCGCGCCGCAGGCGCCGAGCGCGAGGGCCAGGGCGGCGGCGCCGGCGAGCCGGGCGAGCGTGGAGAGGGGGCGAGGAGCGCGCATCGGCCCGGTCCTTAGCGCGAGCGACCGCGTGCGCACAGAGACGCCGCGCGGCGCAGCGCTCCTGGCCCGCCCGGCCCGTGAGCGCCCCGCCCGGCCCGCCGTCGTCGCCCGACCCGCGGCATGCGGTCTCCGCGGCGTGTGGCCAGCGGCTCCAGGGGCATCGTCAAGGAGCGCCGTCGCCCCTAGAGGACGGCGCGCCACGAGGTCGTGCGCGACAACGTGGCCACGCTCTGCGGAGCCACCGAGGACGGCCCCATGGGTCGATGGCGATCTTGATTATCATTTGCATCATTGCTATGTGAAGCGGCGAACTCATGGAAGACGACCTTGCGGTAGAGCTCGGCGCGCTCGCGCACCGCGGCGCCGCCCCGCTGTCTTGATCGGGGAGCGCGCTCTTTCGAACCACCTCGCCGCGATGCTTTCGCACCGACAAGGATGAACGACATGGTACCCGGTTACACAGAAGAGACGGTGCTTGAGGTCCACCACTGGACGGACAAGCTCTTTACGCTCAAGACCACCCGCTCGCCGAGCTTCCGCTTCGCGAACGGGCAGTTCTGCATGATGGGGCTCGTGGTCGCGGGCAAGCCGCTCGTCCGTGCGTACTCCCTCGCGAGCGCAAACCACGAGGAGACGCTCGAGTTCTTCTCGATCAAGGTGCCGAACGGCCCGCTGACCTCGCGCCTGCAGCACATCGCCGTCGGCGAGACGATCCTCGTCGGCAAGCGCGCGACGGGCACGCTCACGATCGGCAACCTGCGGCCGGGCCGGACCCTGTGGCTCCTGGCGACCGGGACCGGCCTCGCGCCGTTCCTCAGCGTCGTCAAGGACCCCGAGACGTACGAGCGCTTCGAGCGCGTGGTCATCACGCACACGTGCCGTCGCGCGCAGGACCTCGCCTATGCGCGCTACCTCGAGCACGAGCTCGCGGCGGACGAGCTGCTCGGCGAGATCGTGCGGCCCAAGCTCCGCTACTACCCGTCCGTCACCCGCGAGGCGTTCAAGACCGAGGGCCGTATCACCGCGCTCATCGAGTCCGGCCGCATCTTCGCCGATCTGGCGCTGCCCGCGCTCGACCCCGCGCACGACCGGCTGATGCTCTGCGGCAGCTCGGAGATGCTCGCCGACACCGCCGCGCTCCTGGAGTCCCGCGGCTTCGAGGAGGGCAACAGCGGCGAGCCGGGCGACTACCTCGTGGAGAAGGCCTTCGCGGGCGAGAAGCGCTCCCCGCTCGCCAGCGCGTCGCCGGCCGAGAGCACGAACCTGTCCGGCCCGGCGTGACGTCGCGCGCCGCGCGTCGGGCTGCGCCCGGGACCACGCGTCGGCGTCACGGCGGGCGCGCGGATCGATGCGGCACGCAGGCCGCGGTTTCGGATCTGGACCGGGGGCACCGCCCGCCCCGGTCCAGACCGCGGCTCACACGCTCGCTTCGACAGCGCTGGCGACCTGCTGGAGGAGCACCGTCTGTTCGATCACCTCCGGCGGCACGCCGACATCGTCGCGCACGACGGCCACATCCCCGCGCGCGCCAGCCACGTCCTCGCGCGCCACCGCCACGTCCTCGGGCGCCACGGCCACATCCTCGGGCGCCACCGCCACGTCCTCGGGCGCCACCGCCACGTCGTCCCGCTCCGCCGCCCGGCGCAGCGCCGCGATCTCCGCCTGCGCGGCGACGAGCGCCTGCTCGAGCGCCTCGTGGAGCGCCGGCGGAGAGCCGGACGTGTCGCGCGCCTCGGTCAGCTCGCGCTCGAGCTGCGCGATCTTCCATCCCGCGGCGCGCAGGTCGGCCTCGCTCGAGGCGGCGCTCCGCGCCAGCGCGTCGAGCTGCTGCCGCAGCGCCTCCACCGCGCCGCCCGGCCCGCCCTGCCCCGCGAGCGTTCCGCCCTGCCCGCCGTCCGCCGCCTGGCCCGGCCCGCCGTCGTCGGCCGACGCCGACGCGAAGACCGTCCCGAGCTCGTCGACGAGCTCCTTGCCCACCCGCTCGCTCTCGCGCAGCTGCGCCATGAGCGACGCGATGACGTGGCCCCGGTCGCGCAGCGCCTCCTCGAGGCCCGCTATCTCCGCGGCCGCCGCCTCGCCTGCGTCGCGCTTCTCGAGCTCCGATGCCCGCTGCTCCAGCGCGACGACGGTCTGCTCGAGCTCCACGATCCGCGCCTCGAGCAGCAGCCTGCGCGCGTCGAGGGCGCTCCGCTGGTCTTCCAGCGCGCGGCTCTCGCGCTCGTTCCGGTCCGCCCGCTCCTTCTGCCGGTCGCGGTCGCGCGCGAGCTCGGCGCGGGCTGCCTCCAGCTCCTCGACCCTGCCCCCTGCGCGCCGCGCCTCCTCCAGCGCGCGCTCGCTCTCCTGCGCGCGCCTGCGCGCCGTGTCCCGCTCCGACGTGAGCTTCGAGAGCTCCCGCCGCGCCCCCGCGGCGGCGGCCTCGAGCTCCCCCACGCGCGCCGCGAGCGCCGGGTCGGGCGCCGCCACGGCGGGCCGCGCCTCGAGCTCGGCGATCCGGGCGCGCGCGGCCTCGAGGTCGGCGGTCACGGCGTCGAGGCGGTCGCGGGCGCCGGCGATCTCCGGCTTGTTGCGGATCATGCCGAGCTCGAGCTCGACCTTGGTCCGCACCCGCTTCTCGTCGTCGAGCTGCTTGGCGAGCCGGGTCGCGCGATCGCGCTGGCTGCGGAGCTCCTCCTCCATGTCGCGGATCTGGTGCGACAGGCGCTCGGCCCGGACGTGGGCGTCGCCCGCCCTGGCCTCGACGTCGCGGAGGCGCGCCGCCCTGGCCTCGATCTCGGCCTCCGCCTCGGCGAGGCGCGCGGCCGTGGCGACCGCGCTCTCGGCGCGGACCCCGGCGTCCTCGCGGTCGCGCTGGTGCCGGGTGCGCAGCTCCGCGAGCTCGCCCCCGAGCCGCTGCGCGCGGCCCTCGGCCTCGCTGAGCGCCTCGGGCGACGCGCCGGCGCTCGCGCCCGGGAAGTCGGCGAACGGCAGCTCGATCACGGCGAACGCGTCGAGCCTGGGCAGGCGCTCGCCGGCCACGGCGATGAACCACTCGGGCTCCTCGGACGCGTCGAGGATCGACGTGTCCACGCTGACCTCGGGCTCGCCCTTCGGCGCGAACTCCGCGACCGTGTAGCCGACGAACGGCGCCTGGCCGACCATCCGCACCTGCTTGAACTGGAGCGCCACGAGGTCGTAGAGCGCGTAGTAGCCGGGAGCCGCGCCGCGGCTCGCGCCCGCGGGGAGCAGGCCCCGCGCGGCCTCCGGGTTCGGCGACGCGATGACGGCGACGCCGCTCGCGGCGGTGAGGCGTCGGGCGCGCCGGACGACCTCGGCGGGATCGCCGAAGAGGGAGAGATCGGGGATGACGAGGGTGTCGAAGGCGCCGTCGCGCACGCCGAGGTCGCCGTCGAACACGGCGACGTTCGGGTGCGGCTGCCGGGTGGGCGCCGTCCGCGCGAGCTTCTCGGCGACGCGCGCGGCGTCCGGATCGTAGGCATGGACGAGGCGGGCTCCGCGCTGGAGCAGCCGGTCGGCGAGGCCGATGGTGGCGTCACCCACCACCGCGACCCGCCGGCCGCGCACGAGCGGCTCGAGGTAGGCGCTCAGCACCAGGGCGGGATGGAGCGCGGCGGGGGCGGCGTGCCGCGGCGAGCCTGCGGCAGCGAGGGAGGACTCCTTCGTCATGGTTCCGTCCTCTTACGGCTCTGGGGGCCCGGAGTCCACAAAGCGCAGTGCAGAGTTGCAAGGCGGCGCTCACCGCGCCGGGCGCCGCCGGGCGCCGCCCGCGCGCGCCGGTCCGACGCCTTCGTGCCGGCCCCACGATCCGCGCCTCCACGCCGTCAGCGTGGTGAGCCGCCTCACCCATGACGCTTCGCGTCTGCGCCGCATGTTCCTGGGCCTCTCCGTCGCTCCCGCCGTCATCTCCACGACATCGGCGGTTCGCCCTCTCTCCTTCGAGATCGAGCGGTCCTTCTGCTGCGCTCGGTCAGAGGATCACGGTCTCGCAGCCGAGGAGGATCTGGATCTTCGCGATGGAGGCGCCCCTGGCGGCCTCGCAGGTATCGGGGCACAGCACGAGGGCCGCGGGAGAGGCCGGGTCGTCGTAGCGCCAGCCTGGGCCGTCGCAGCCGGGGCGCTGCGGCAGGATCTCCTGCGATGCGCCGTCGAGCCCGAAGAGGACGTTGACGTCGTCGAACGCGACCTGTCCGCCGGCCACCTGGGAAGGGACCTCGACCTCGCACGGGAGCGCCTGCCCCGTGACCTTCGCGAGCGCGTTCTGGAACTCGACGGCGATGTTGGTCGCCCCGACGAGGACGGCGGCGTCGGTGCCTCCCGCGGCCGCGACCTGGTTGGCGAAGCTCTGGTTCACGCCCGGGAGCCCGATCACGAAGGTGCGCACGGGGGTGCCGTAGCGCGCGCCCGCCGCCGCGAGATCCGCGATGGCGTCCGGGTCTTCCGGGTTCACCCCGGCGCACTGGGCCGCCGGCCCCTGGGGCTGCCCATCGGTGACGAGCAGCACCGCCGAGGCCTCGCCGGGGTGGTTCTTCGCCACGTCGATGCCCTGGAGCAGCGCGCCGCCCAGCGCCGGATAGACGGGCGTGCTCGCTCCGTTCGGCGACTCGGCCTCGATGGCCGCGACGATGGCGCCCGCGTTGTCGGGGAGCGGACCGAACGGGACCAGCGGCTCCCTGTACGCCTCGTGGTCACAGGCCGGCACGTCGTCCGCCACCCGCGGAAAGAAGCGCAGCGCCACGCGCACGCCGGCGAACCTCGCGCTGTTGACGAACGCCGTCAGGCCGGCCTTCGCGCTGGTCCACTTGTCGGCCACCATGGGGTCGTTGCCCGCCATCGAGGACGACTTGTCCATCATGATGTAGAGATTGAGCGGGACCGCGATCGCCTCCTCGGTGACAAGGCCACAAGCGGCGTCCGGATCGAGGACTTCGACAGGCGCGTCGGTCGACAGCCCGCCATCCGGATCAAAGGTCCCGCCCGAGCCAGCTCCGTCCGAAGAGGAAGAGGACGAGACAAGGCCAGCTCCTGAGTCCGGTGCACACGCGCCATGAAGCCCCATGGCGACGGCGAGCCCAACCATGGAAGCGAGCGAGGTGGGGTGGAGCGATTCGATGCGCATGGGATGAACAGAGGACAGCGAGGACGGCGCGGAAGCGGGAAGGTACGCAGACACAGAGTACCGGAGACGGTGACAGGCGCGAGGGGCGAATCGCGGAATCGTGAGCTGGCTCGCGCCGGCGCAGCACATAACGGCGTGGGCGGACGGCTGTTGATGCCGGCCGCAATGTGGCGCACAGCCCCGTTGTGATTGGGAACGAGCAAGACAAAGTCTTTTCGAAAAGCGCGCGAAGGTGCAGAATTAAGCATGCGCGCACAATTCTTCCTCGAGACGGCATCTCTGCTCGCATTGCTCTCGGCGATCGGCTGCGCGGAGAGCAGCTCGATCGACGACCCCATCGGGCCGTTCGAGGGCACGGGAGGCGGCTCGGGCGCGGGCGGCGAGTCCTCCGCGAGCAGCAGCACCACGACGGCGTCATCGAGCAGCGCCGCCGCCGCGAGCGGCTCGGGCGGGAGCGAGGGCAGCTCGGGCGGGGGTGAGGGCGGCTCGGGCGGGGGTGAGGGCGGCTCGGGTGGAGAGGGGGGCAGCGAAGAGGCGGGCGGGGGCGGCGGTGGGGTCACGGATCCGTGCGCGCTGGGGTGCTTGCCGGGCACACACGACGTGGACGGCAATCGCCTCACGGGCGAGTGCGGCTGTGAATACGTGTGTACGCCGACCGCGGCGGGAGAGGCGGGCGAGGATCCGATCGACGCCGAGTTCATCGACGACAACTGCGACGGCGGCGACGGGCTCGTGGAGCAGTGCATCTACGTCTCGGCGAGCACGGGGGACGACGCCAGCAGCGGGACGCGCAACGCGCCGGTGGAGACGATCGCCAAGGCCATCCAGGTGGCGCAGGCGGGCGCGGTGCCGGCGATCTGCCTGTCGGGCGAGCTGTACCAGGAGGCGGTCACGGTCGTGTCCGGCATCAGCATCTACGGTGGGTTCGATCACGCCAACGCTGACTTCAAGTTCCGGAGGACGAGCTCGGTGACGACCACCGTGCGCGCGACAGGCACGGTGTTCCACGCGCCGTCGATCACGCAGCCGACGCACGTCGAGGGCCTCTCGATAGAGGCGCTGAGCCCGTCGTCGGCCGGCGCGAGCACCTATGGAGTGCGCCTCGGCGGGGGGACGGCGGACCTCTTCGTGCGGTTCAACCAGATCAACGTGGAGGAGGGCCGAGCCGGCGCCGCGGGGACGAACGGGGCGGCGCACATGGAGGGGACGGCGACGGCGGGGAATGCGGGAGAGCAGGGCTGCAATGACTGCAGCGGCCTCGGCAATGCAGGCCCGGCGCCCACATGCGACGAGCCTGGCGGGAGAGCTGGATATGGCGGACATGGCTCGAACACCGGAGCGGCGGGCCATCCCGGCAGCCAGGGCGCGACGGGCGGCGCGGGGGGCGCCCCGTTGCGCTGCTTCAGGACCCGGTCGCCAGGACAAAATGGCACGCCAGGCATGGCGGGGTCGCAGGGGATGCCGGGGACGGGGGGCGCGAATCTCGGCAGCATCGCCTCGGGCGTCTACCAACCCGCGAACGGCACCAACGGGCGACCGGGAATCAACGGCGGCGGCGGTGGAGGCGCGGGCGGCGGCGGTGGCGGCTCGTGCGAGGTAGGCCCTGATGATCGCGGTGGAGGCGGCGGCAGCGGCGGATGCGGCGGGCTCGGCGGCCGCAACGGCACTGCTGGCCGCGGTGGAGGCGGGAGCTTTGGCGTCTTCGCGGCGGCCGGACGGGTGGTCGTCTCCCGCAACGAGATCACGACCGGAAAGGGAGGCAACGGCGGCAACGGCGGCAACGGCGGAGCGCCACAGCTCGGGGGTAACGGCGGCCCTGGCGGCCCCGGTCCCGATGACGCTGGAAACGGCGGCGTCGGCGGCAGGGGTGGCAATGGCGGCGACGGCGGCCCGGGCGCGGGCGGCGGCGGCGGCCCGAGCGCCTGCCTGGCGCGAGCCGCGAGCGTCGGCTTCACGTTCGGAGACAACAGCTGCTCGACCGGCACCCCCGGGTATGGCGGCGCCGGCGGCACGACCCCGAGCGGCGGCGCCGCGGGCGCGGGGCAGGAAGGTAAGGCGGCCGCGAACCTGCAGATCAACTGATCAACGCTGCTGAGTTCGAGGAGCTATCTCCCACACGTCTGCTCCGAAGTCCATGGCGCTTGCGCCCCTGGCGACAAGCATGATGTCGCCGGCCGTGTCGACGGCAACGTGACCCCTGAAAGGCGATCTGGATTCGATCGCTCCCGGAGCGAACGAGCCTGCCAGTCCTGTCACCGTGGCTCTTATGCGCCGACATGACTCCGCCCGTCCGCTGGATTGCATTCAAATCAAAGGCGAGTCGATGCACGAGACAGCATCATCGGTACCGGAGCAGCGCCGAGCCCTTTGTGCTGACGCTCGCACGACCCCGCCGGTCGCCACCTCAACCCTCATGACCGCCGCAAACCCGGCCTCGCCCGGACGCTGCTCCAGCGCGCTCCTGGCGGAGCGGCCGTCGCTATCGTGGAGACTCGTCCGCCCAGGGCGCCGGCGCCTCCAACGCCGTGGACGCGCCTCCGCTAGACTGGAGCAAAGCGACAGGCGCCCGTGTTAACGCGTTGCGACGGCACGCCGACCGGCTAGAACGGCTCCCCGGAAGCAACGAGCGCTGACGACAGGAGCCCCCATGACCACTGCAACGCAGATGCCCATGATGCCGCAGACGATGTCCCCCATGATGTCGACGCCGGAGATGGCCGCTGGCGCATCCATGATGCCCGGCATGATGGGCATGCCAATGATGCCCGGCATGATGGGCATGGGCATGCCGATGATGCCCATGATGGGCATGATGCCCGGCATGATGGGCATGAACATGCCAATGACGCCCGGCATGATGGGCATGGGCATGCCGATGATGCCCATGATGGGCATGATGCCCGGCATGATGGGCATGATGCCCGGCATGATGGGCATGGGCACGCCCATGATGTGCAAGATGTCGTGTGAGATGACCAAGGACGGAATGATCTGCAAGATGATGCCGCCCGAGGGCATGTCGATGGACGTGCTCAAGGAGCGCTGCGAGGCCATGACGAAGATGATGTCGGCCGGAATGCCCATGATGATGATGTGCGGCGGGATGCCCATGATGATGTGCACCCCCGCCATGGCCAAGTAGCGCGGCCGCAAACCTCCTCGGAGCAGCGGAGCGTCGGCGCTCACCGGCGTCCTCGCGCTGCTCCGCCCCTCCCCGCCCCTTCCCCTTTCCTCGGCGAGGAACGCGCCCCGCCTCAGGGCGCCGGCAGCGAATACGTCATCACCAGGTACATCAGCGAGTCGACGTTCGCCGGGTTGCGGTAGACGTGCGGGACATCCGCCTGGAACACGAGCGCGTCGCCCGTCGCGAGCAGAAACCGCTGTCCGTCGACGCTGATTTCAACGGTCCCCTGACAGACCACGATGTTCTCGGTCGTCCCGGGCGGGTGGGGATCGGCATTCTCCACGCCGAGCGGGGCCAGGCAGAGCTCGTAAAACTCGACCGTTCGCGGCGCATCGAACGGGAAGAGCGCGCGCGAGGTGAACTTGCCGTCGTGCGATGTCAGCCGCTTCGCGCGATCCCCGCGCAGCAGCATCGGGCCGCTCGCCGAGCGAGCGCTGACGAGCGCCGAGAACGGCACGCTGAGCGCGCGGGCGATCTTCCAGACGACGTTGATCGTGGGCGCGCTGCGGCCGAGCTCGACCTGGCCGAGCATCGCACGGCTCACGCCGGAGATCTTCGAGAGCCGCTCCAGCGAGAGGCCGCGCCGCGTCCTCAACCGCCGAAGGTTCTCCCCGACAACATGCGTGAGATCCGGCGGCGAGTCGTGGTGAGCGACCTCATAGGTCCACTCCTCCTCCAGCTCCTGCTCCTGCGCGCCGGGCCTGGCCGGCTGCACGTCGAGCGCGACCGGCAGCGCGCCGTTCACCCGGGGAAGGTCGCTGTTCTGTCGGACGGATCTCATAGGAGGATGGGCGCCACTCTACACGGGATCTCAGGGCCGGCAAACCAACCAAATTCGTCGTTGCGTCATGATGAGTGTGATCAATCATCAGGCGATTTCCGTCACTCCTAGGATATCGCCTGAACCCGATCCGTGACGTCCCTGTCGCATTCGCTTTCCCCCTCGACGCGTTCGCCCTTCCGACCAGGGTCGCGCTTCCTCCCAGCGCGCTTCGCCGCACGCTCGCTCCCCGCAGGCTCGCTCGCCACAGGCCTCTTCCCCCGCAGGCGCCTTCCCGCGGGCCGCGTCCCCCGGTCGCCCGCGCTTCCCCGCCCCTCTCCGCCTCCGGTCCGCCCCCGGCCGGCGAATCAGGTCGGCGCCCAACCGTCCCTACCGCCAGCGCGCCGAAGCGGCTACAACCTGGGCTCGCTGTGCGGCACGCTGACGCAGCGCGCTCAAGCACCGAGGACTTGCCGATGGACCACGACATCGACGACGTGATCGACGGCCGGTACACGCTGATCGAGGTGGTCGGCCAGGGAGGCCACGGCGTGGTCTACCGCGCCCTGGACCAGGAAACCGGCGCGCACGTCGCCGTCAAGTACCTGCGGCCCGAGTTCGCCAGCGATCCCGCCCTGAAAGCCCGCCTGCGGCGCGAGGCCCGCGCCATGGGGGAGCTGGCCGGCACCAGCGCGACGCACGTCTTCGCGTTCAGCGAGGCGCCCGACGGCACCCTCTACATCGTCATGGAGTTCCTGAAGGGCAGCGATCTCGAGACGGCGCTGCGCCAGCTGGAGGCGCGGAACCAGCGGCTCCCGCTCGACGAGATCCGCGAGCTGTTCCGCCCGATCGTCGACACCCTCGACGCCGCGCACGCGCGCGGCATCGTCCACCGCGATCTGAAGCCCGCGAACATCTTCGTCCTCGACCACGACACGGGCGTTCCTTCCTCCACCTCCCCGCACCGCGGGAGCGCGCCGGCCCGCGCCGGCACGGCGGGGCGGGGGCGCGTGCGTTTGCTCGATTTCGGCCTTGTCAAGGTCATGCAGGCCGACCCCCTCACCCGCGAGGGCGCGATCCCCGGCTCGCCCAGCTACATCGCGCCCGAGGTATGGAAGGGCCGGCCCCAGGAGATCGACCACCGGATCGACATCTATTCGCTCGGCGCGGTGCTCTTCCGCGCGCTCGCGGGGCGCGTGCCGTTCGCCGGCGCGAGCCGGGTCGACATCCTGCTCGCCGCCGCCCGCGGCCCGCGGCCGAGCTTGCACGCCTTCCGGCCCGACCTGCTCCCCGAGGTGGACGCGTGGGTCGCGCGGGCGCTCGCCGTGGCCCCCGAGGAGCGCTTCCAGGACGTCCGCTCGCTCTGGAGCGCGCTGGAGCCGCACCTCGACCACGCCGATCGATCCGGCGGTGAGCCTACCGGCGGAGGCGCGATCCTGCGCTGAGCACGTTCCTCACCCGACCGCCTTGCGACGCGGGAAGCGGCGCTGGTAGCGTGGTGCAAACCATGCCTGAACCGAGGGCCGCAGGATGAGCTCCTCGCCCGGCCTGTTGCAGCCGAATACGCGGTTTCGCAACCGTTACCAGGTGCTGCGCGTCATCAAGGCGGGCGGCATGGGCGCCGTCTACGAGGTGATGGACGACGTCACCGCGACACGCCGCGCGCTCAAGGTGATGCTGCCCAGCCTGCTCGACAGCGAGGAGCTGCGCGCCCGCTTCGCCCTCGAGGCCCGCATCACCGGCGTCATCGAGAGCGACCACATCGTCAGGACCTCGGACGCCGGCGTCGACGAGGAGACCGGCACCCCGTTCCTCGTCATGGAGCTGCTCCGCGGCGAGGAGCTCGGCAGCCTCGTCAAGAAGCGCGGCGCCCTCCCCGCCGAGGACGTCGCGCTCTACCTGTTCCAGGCCGCGCTCGCGCTCGACAAGACGCACGCGGCGAGCATCGTCCACCGCGACCTCAAGCCGGACAACCTGTTCGTCACGGTCCGCGACGACGGCTCGCCGTGCGTGAAGATCCTCGACTTCGGGATCGCCAAGGTCATCGAGCAGCACAACGCCTCCACGCTGACGCGGCAGATGCTCGGCACGCCCGTGTACATGGCGCCGGAGCAGATCCGCGCCGAGCGCAACGTCGGCCCGCGCGCCGACATCTACGCGCTCGGGCACGTCGCGTACGCGCTCCTCGTCGGCGAGTCGTACTGGGCCCAGGAGGCCGAGGCGACCGCGTCCCCGTACATGCTCGCGGGGGAGCTCCTGCGCGGCGCGATGGAGGCGCCCAGCGCGCGCGCGGCGCGGCGGTCCTCGGCGGCGCTGCCGAAGGAGTTCGACGGCTGGTTCCTCAAGGCGACGGCGCTCAAGGCCGAGGACCGCTTCGAGCGCGCGTCCGTCGCGGTCAGCGCGCTCGCCGCCGCGCTCGACGTCGCCCTCCCGCGGGCCTCGCGCGTCATCCTCCTGCCGGAGCCGGCGGCGCCCGCGCCGAGCGCGAACCCGAGCCCGACCGACCCGACGCTGCCCTCGAAGCCCGGCACGGCGAAGGGCTTCGCCGAGGTGCCGACCGTCACGGTGCCGGAGCTGTCGTCGAAGACGCCTCCCTCACGCCCCGGTCCGGCCTCGTACCCCAGCCCGCCCTCGCGCTCCGTTGCGCCGTCGGCACCCAATCCGCCCTCGCGCTCCGTCCCTCCCTCGTTTTCTTCCGCGCCGCCCGCGCCGTCGGCCGCCTCGAAGTTCGCGGAGACCCGACCCCGGACGCCGCCCCCCCTGGACCCGCCGGGCCGGACGGGCCTCTCCGGGAGCGAGCCGTCGAGGAGGTCCGAGCTCACGTCGAGGCGCGAGCGCGCCGCGCAGCGGCGCTTCAACATCAGGCCCGACACGTCGACGGGGGTCCTCCACGTGAAGGTGTGGGGGTTCTGGGACATCGACGAGGGCAAGGCGTACCTCGACGAGTTCCGCCAGAAGGCATCGACGCTGCTCAACCTCGGGAAGCCCTGGTACGTGCTCGCCGACATCGCGGACTTCCCCCCGCAGAAGCCCGAGGTGAGCCCGTACGTCGAGCAGACCATGGCCTACGCCGTCGAGCACGGCATGCGCAAGGCGGCGAACCTCGTGAACAGCGCGCTCTCGAAGATGCAGATCTCCCGCCTGTCGGCCGCCATGGGGCTGCCCGAGTACTCGTTCTTCACCGCGGAGGCCGACGCCGTCGCGTGGCTCCTGAAGGGCTGAGCGCGAGGGGGCCGAGCGACGCCGGCCGGCCACGAAGGGCCGAGCGCGAGGCCAGCCACGAAGGGCTGAGCGCGCTCAGCCGAGGACGAACCGCCGGATGCGCCCGGCGAGGCTCCGCACCTTCTCCTCGGCCTCGAGGTAGCGCTCGGCCGCGTCGCGCAGGTGGGCCTGGCGCGACGCCATGAGCAAGCTCAGCTCGATCACGAGCTGCGGGCGCGCCTCGATGATCGGCTGCAGGGCCTCCTTCGTGATCTGGTAGAGCACCACCTCGTCGACGGCGCGCACCGTCGCGGTGCGCTCCTCGCCCGTGAGCAGCGCGAACTCCCCGAAGACGGCGCCCTTCTCGAGCGCGGCGACCGTCGCGTCCTGCCCGTCGGGGTGCCGCACCAGGACCTCGACGGTGCCGGACGCGACGACGAACATCGACGAGTCCCGCTGCCCCTGCAGCACGATCCGATCGAGCGGTCCGTACTCGATCCGGCGCGCCTTCGTCGCGAGCTTGCGGAGCTCGCGATCGAGCAGCGGCTTGAAGACCGGCGTCCGCCGGAGCAGCATCATGAGGTCCTCGGCGCTCGCCTCCCGCGCCGCCTTGCTCGGCTCCTCGAGCTCGATCGACGGCGCGGCCCCGTGGCCGTCGCGCCGCTGCAGCGCGGCGAGGTGCGACGGGTTCTTCTCCATGTACGCCTCGAGCAGGCTCGCGTTCCGCGGGATGCACTCGTCGCCCGTGTAATCCATGAGGTTCCGCTCGGCGGCCCACCGGGCGACGTCGTTCATCGACTTCCGGTACTGCCGGCACGCCGCGGGGAAGATGCCGTCCTGGTCGCCGAAGAGCCCCGTCAGCGCCTCGGGCATCAGGTTGATCCCGAACAGCCGCATGTCCCCCCGCTGGTGCCAGAGCGCGAAGTCGCGCCACCGCGGATCGATGTGCGCGAGCTCCGGGAACGCGAGCACGTTGTTCTTGAGCACGGCCCGCTCCGCGTCGCGGAACACCCGGTGCCAGGTCTCCTGCGCGTTCCAGAGGTTGGGGCCGGCGAGCTCGATCGCCTTCTGCAGGTCCGCGTGGTGGGCGTGCAGGAAGGCGAGCGTGGCCTTCTGCTTGCGCATCAGGTTCGTCAGGCTCACGGGCCCGGCCGCGAAGAAGCCGGCCGCGCGCGGCGCGATGTGCCGCATGTCCCAGACCTGCGCCCACGCCGCGACGTCGATCGACGCGCGGATCGGCGCGAACGCCGCGCCCTCCTCGAAGGCCTCGCGCTCCCCCGGCGAGAGCATGTCCGGGTAGTCGTGCTTCACGGCCTCGAAGATGCCGAGGCACGTGAGCAGCTCGAGGTAGAGGCCCACCCGGAGCAGCCAGCGGGGGTCGGGGAGGTTGCGCCGGTGCTGCTCGAGGTCCTGATGGATGGCCCGGAGGTACAGGAGCGCCTTGTCCATGCCGATGGTCAGCACGGGGAACCACGGGTGATAGCCGACGTGGAGCTCGTCGATCCCGAGCGCCCGCTGCTGGATCTCCGTGTCCGCCTTGACGAGCCGGTCGAGCAGGCGCGCGTAGAGCGAGCCGAAGCGGCCGGTGTCGAAGATCTCGATGTCCGTCGCCTCGGAGGCTACCGTCCTGCCCGCCTCGCTGAGCTTGATCTCGACGCGGAGCTGCTGCCGGAACAGGCTCGCGAACGTGAACGGCTCGAAGCCGTCGGTGACGCGCCGCCGGAACGACTCGGGCAGGTCGCCCCAGAAATAGCCGCCGCCGGTCTCCTCGCCGGCGGGGTGCGGCACGAGCTGCCGCGCCGGCACGATGGTGGCCACGTAGACCGTCTGGTGGAACGAGTTCCACGGGGCGGGCTCGAGCTTCGGGACGGGGTAGGACGAGGTCGAGACGATCTGCGGGCTGAGCGGCACGTCCATCAGGCCGGGCACCGGGCACGGCTCGCCGCCGTCGGGGCTCGCGGGGAGGAACCACGCCGACATGGTCACCTCGAACGGGCGCTCGAAAGGGGCGACGAACGCGTAGATATCGCGCAGCCGGTAGAGCAGCCACACCTCGTCGCCGAGCTCCGACGGGTCGCCGGAGGTGTTGATGCAGCCGACGCGCTCGCTGCACCCGTGCCCCGGATAGAGCGCCTCGTCGACAGGCCGCTTGCCGGGCTCGAACGGGATGAGCTCCAGCGACGGCGAGAGCTCGGCCGACTCCTCCTCCGGGCTCTGGCGCGCCTCGAGCTGGCGCAGGTACTGGCGGACCCGGGCGAGCTTGTCTTCCCAGTCCATGCCCTCCACACGGCTCATCAGCAGCCGCTTGAACTGCCTCTGGAACTCCTTCGGGGTCATCATGCTGCGTCCACCTGAGTTGCCGGGGGCCGGACAGGCCCTCCGCGAGAGCTTACCGGCTTCGCGCGCGCGGCGTCGTGCGATCAGCGCGGCGCGCGCCGCCGGGCGATCAGCGCGGGGCGCGGCGCTCCGCGATCGGGCCGAGACCACGTCGGTGCGAGCCCCTTGCAGCGCCGCGTCTCGGAAGGTACGGGCTCAAGCCCTATGGCTATCGAGATCCGCGAGCTCCGGAAGGGCGACAAGAAGGTCCTGAAGGACTTCCTGAACGTGGTCGACACCGTCTACGAGGGTGAGCCCAACTATATCCGCCCGCTCGACTTGGACATCTCCGATCGGCTCGACAAGAAGAAGAACCCGTTCTTCGAGCACGCCGAGGGGACGGCGTGGGTGGCGTACAAGGACGGCCGGCCAGCGGGTCGGATCACCGCGCAGGTCGATCACGAGCACCTCCGGGTCCACCGCGACGAGACCGGCTCGTTCGGGTTCATCGATACGATCGACGACGCCGAGACGGCCGGGGCGCTGCTCGCCGAGGCCGCGGGCTGGCTGCGCGCGCGCGGGATGAAGCGCATGCGGGGCCCCTACTCGCTCTCGACCAACGAGGAGATCGGCTGCCTCATCGAGGGCTTCGAGCTCCCGCCGGTGATGATGATGCCCTACCACCGGCCGCACCAGGGCCGGCTCATCGAGCAGGCGGGGCTCGAGAAGGTGAAGGACCTCTACGCGTGGGGCTACGAGGTCGGCAAGGTCCCCGCCCGGGCGCAGAAGGCCCACGCCGAGGTCCTGGCGATGCCGGAGGTGCACACGCGCTGCGGCGATCCGAAGAACCTGCTCCGCGACATCCGGATCCTCATGGACGTCTACAACGACGCCTGGAGCGACAACTGGGGCTTCGTCCCGATGACCGAGAAGGAGCTCGTCAAGTGGTCGAAGGACGTGCGGCTCATCCTGATGCCCGAGCTCACCAAGATCACGTTCATCGACGGCGAGCCGGCCGCCGTGTCGCTCGGGCTGCCCGACCTCAACCAGCTGATCAAGGACTTCCACGGCAAGCTCCTCCCGGGCGGCATCTTCAAGCTGCTGTGGCGGCTGCGCGTGCGCGGCCCGAAGCGCGGGCGCCTCGTCGTGCTCGGCATCCGCAAGAAGTGGCGCCACGTGCGGCGCTACGCCGGGCTCAGCGCCTTCCTCTACGTCGAGATGAACCGCGCGGCGCATCTGCTCGGCATGGAGGGCGGCGAGCTGGGGTGGACGCTGGAGGACAACGCCGCCATCAACGCGGGCATCCGGCTGATGGGCGGCCGGGTCCACAAGAAATACCGCGTCTACGAGCGGGCGCTGTGATGGACGCGCGCGCCAGCGCCGAGCGGCGCGGGCGGCTCGACGCGGGCGCCGGCAGCTCGACGTGGGCGCCAGCGCCGGCGCCACGTCGAGCCGCCGGCGCGCGCCGGGACCGGAAAGGAGGAGCGGATCGATGAGGGTGCTGGTCACGGGCGCGAGCGGGTTCCTCGGCTCGCACGTCGCCGAGCAGCTCGTGCAACAGGGGCACAGCGTCGTCGCCCTGGTGCGGCGCTCGTCGGACACGAGGTTCCTGTCGTCGCTGCGCGGGGTCGAGCTCGCGTACGGCGCCGTCGAGGACGCGGAGAGCGTCCGCCGCGCGGTCGTCGGCCCGCCGGGCGTCGACGCGATCGTGCACTCGGCCGGGCTGGTCAAGGCGCGCGACGAGGCGGAGTTCTTCCGGATCAACGTCGACGGCACGCGGAACCTGCTCGACGCGGCGAAGGCGGCGCCGGCGGGGACGATGCGGCGGTTCGTGTTCGTCTCGAGCCTCGCCGCCATCGGCCCGAGCCTTGACGGGCGCCCCATCGCCGCCGACGCGCGCCCGGCCCCGGTGACGCGCTACGGGCGCTCGAAGCTCGAGGCCGAGCGGCTGGTCCTCGCCGAGAAGGGCGCGTTGCCCGTGGTCGTCATGCGCCCCCCGATGATCTACGGCCCGCGCGACCAGGAGTCGTTCGCGTTCTTCCAGAGCGTCGCGCGCCGCTTCCTCCCGATGCTCGGCGACGGCAGGAACACGCTCAGCGTCATCTACGCCTCCGATGCGGCCGCCGCGTGCATCCGGGCGATCGAGAGCGACGTGCCGAGCGGCCGCGCCTACTTCATCGACGACGGAAGCGTGTATGTGTGGCGCGACATGCTGGCGGACGTGGAGGCGGCGCTCGGCGCGCGGGCGCTCGTCCGTCTCGGCGTCCCGTTCTCGCTCGTGCGCGGCGCCGCGCTCGCGAGCGAGGGGCTCGGCCGCCTCACCGGCAAGGCCGTGATGCTCACGCGCGACAAGCTGAACGAGCTCTCCGCGTCGCACTGGGTCTGCGACTCGAGCGACGCCCGCAGGGAGCTCGGCTGGGCGCCCGAGGTGAGCTGGGCGGAGGGGACGCGCCGCGCGGTCGCCTGGTACCGCGAGCACGGCTGGCTGTGACGTGACGCCGCGCCGCGCGCCGTTTGACGCTCGCCCGCGGCCTCCGTACCGTAATTGCATGTTCCGCTGTCCGCCGGTTGCCCCGGGCCTCGTCGCGATGGCGCTCGGCCTGACGGCGGCGCCCGCGCAGGCCCAGGAGCCGCTTCGAGACGGCGCCGCCGCGGCGGCTCCGGACGCGGGCAGCGCGGCGGCGGCGCCGGCTGCGCGCGGCGCGCCGGACGCGCCCGCCGCACGGTCGGCCCTGCGCGGCGCCGTCGTGGTGGCGGTGGACGACGCGAGCGCCGAGGCGGCTCGCTCGCTCGCCCGCGCGATCTACGGCGACCCCGCGCTCCGCCCGCCCATCGACGAGGCGACAGCGCAGGTGCTCGCCGGCGATCCGCCGCGCCCGGACGCGCCGGCCGCCGTGAAGGAGCTCGCGGAGGTGCGCAGCTCCGCCGGGCGCGCCGAGTCCGAGCCGGTCGCGCGCGGGCTGCTCGCGTCGCTCGGCGCGGGCGCAGGCGCGGCGCTCGTCGTCGCGGTGAGCACGGCGCACGGCCACCCCGTGGCGCGCGTGCTCCGGGTCGCGGGCGCGAGTTACGCGCCGCTCGAGCTCGGCGCGACGGTCCAGCGGACCGCCGACGGCGCGGCCGCCCCCGCCGGGGCGATCTTCGGCTGGCCGGGCGCGGGCGCGGCCGTGCGCGCGCTGCTCGCTGGAGACGAACGGAGCGGAGGCGCGGCGGGTCGCGCCGCGACGCCGCCCGCGCCCACCTCATCGCGACAGGGCTCCTCGGGACCTCGCGGACCTCGCGCCGACGTCGCCCAGGCGGCGCCGAGGTCCGCGGACGGCGGCGCCAGCTCGTCGGGGCCGTCGGAGCGGCGCTCGACGTGGAGCTCCCCCTGGTTCTGGGGGCCGCTCGCTGGCGTCGTCGCGACCGGGATCGTCGTGCTGGTGCTGGCCCAGACGGGCGGCGATGACGGCGACACCGTGCACCTCCGGGGCCGGATCGCGCCATGACGCGCTCCTCCCGGCGCAACCCAGCGGGGTTGGGGCTGAGGCTCGCCGCGCTCCTCTGCGTCGCGATCATCGCCGCGCCCGCGCGGCTCGCCGGCGCCGCGCCCCGCGTCTACGACGCGCCCGCCGCGTCGCGCGACGGCAGCGCCGATTTTCTCGTGCCGCCGCCGCCGCCAGCGTACCACACCGAGGATCTCGGCTGGATCGAGTTCGCCTATCACCCGTCCACCCGCGACCGTGTCCGCCCGCTGATCGCCCGCGCCGGCGACCTACGCGCCGAGCTCGGCGCCCTGCTCGGCCGCGACGTGCTGACCGCCCCCGTGAAGGTCCGGATCGCGGATGTGCCCGCCGAGCTCGACGATCTCGTCCCCGGGGGCCTCGCTGGCCCCGTGACGGCGATCTCGTTCGGCGCGCTGCGGCTCGCGGTCCTGAGCGCCTCTCCGCGGCTCGGCGCCGAGACGCCCGATCTCGAGGGCGCCTTCCGTCACGCGCTCGCGCACCTCGCCCTGGATGAGGTGACGGGCGGCGCCGTGGTCCCGCGCTGGTTCCACGAGGGGTTCGCCGCCCACGTGGCCGGAGACCGCGGCGCTCGTCGCGCGCAGGTGCTCTCGGTCGCCGCGCTCCGGGGGCGCCTCCTCCCGCTCGACGAGCTCGAGGCGAACCTGACAGGCGCCGAGGACACGGCCGGCTCGCTGCCCTACGCGCAGGCGGCCGACATCGTCCGCTTCCTCGTCGATGACGAGCGGCGGCAGAGCTTCGTGCGCGCGCTGGCTCAGGCGCGCGGCGGCGTGCCGCTCGAGGCCGCGCTCGGGGCCGCCTATGTCTCGACGGGCCGCGAGATCGAGCTCGCGTGGCGCGCCAGCGTCGCGCGCCGCTACGGCTTCGTCCCGGTGCTGGCCGGCTCGCTGCTGGCGATCGGGCTGCTGGTCTCCGGCCGGCTGGCCGTGCAGCGGCTCCGCAGCCGGAGGTCGCCGCCGCCTCCCGCGCCGCGCCGCCGGCTCCGCGCGGCGTCGGAGGTACGCCACCGGCCCGCGCGCCCGTCCACGGTCCAGCTCGTCGCCACCCTGGGCGCGCGTCACCGCAACGAGGTCGACGGCGACGCGGAGGTCCCGAAGGTGGAGCACAACGGCCAGTGGCACACGCTCCACTGAACGCCACGGAGGAGACCCCTCCTCGGCCCGATCCCGCCGGACCGCAGCGCCGCCTGACGGAGCTCGCGCTCGGCGCGGCCTGGCTCATCGGCCTCGCCGCGGCCCTGCAGATCGTGTCCGTGCTCCTGTCGTCGAGCCCGCTCGCGGCGGCGCTCGCCGGCGCGGTCGTCGCCGACGCCGTCGCGGCGCGGGCCGGCGTGCAGTGGACCGACCCTCTGGAGCCGGAGGGCCCAGGCCGCCGCGCGCGCCTCGCCCGTCGCGTCGGGCTCGGCGCTGCGCTGGGCGCGCTCGCCGTGCTGATCACGCTCGGCGTCTCCGCGGTGCTGGGGTGGGTGACCGTCGAGGCCGGGGCGCCCTCGGCGAGCCTCGGCTTCGCCCTGGCGCGCGCGATCGCCCTCGCTGTCCGCGACGAGCTCCTGCTCACCGGCATCCCGTTCGCCGCCGCGGCGCGCGCCGGCCTCTCGCCCCGCCCCGCGCTGGTCTTCTCCGCCCTCGCGCACGGCGCCGCGCTCGGGCTCGCGCCGGGCGCGTCCCCGTCGAGCTTCGCCCTCGCGACCACGCTCGGCGCGCTCGCCGCGGCGCTCTTCCTGCGCGGCCGCGGCGTGTTCGCGGCGGTCGCCGTCCACGCGAGCTTCACCGCGCTCGCGGGCGCTGGTCTGCGCGGCGCCCTGCTCGACGCCACGTGGATCGACGGCGCCCTCGCTTCGGGCACGCAGGCCTTCGGCCCGCCTGCCTGGCTCGGCGCGGCCGTGCTCGCCATCCTCGCCGCGCTCACCCTCCGCGCCGGCGCCCTGCAGCCTGACCGTCCAGCACGGTAAAGCGCCCCCGCCCCGCGCGGCCGCCACGAAGCTCTCGCCGCCGCGCCGGCATGAAGCGCGCCGCACCCGCGTTGTAGTTCCGGACATCGGCGCTGGCGGCGCCGCGTCCATCGCAGCTGCGCACTCGGCCTCTCCCTTCCACCGCCGGCGTCCGGTTTCCAGCGCTCGGCGCGTCACATCCACCGGACCGACACCGACATTTCACAGCGCCGTGAGAGCACGTGCCGCGCCAGCGGATCGCGGGCGAACGCGCGCGATCTCCCACAGCGCCTCACCCCTCGGACACGGCTATGTCATATTTCAGCGCACCGCGTCAAGCACACATTGACGCGCCGCCTTCGAGGAACCAACGATCAGGTATGCACTGCGAAAGGATCCTTCGGATTGCGCCGATGATGCTGCTCGCGCTCGTGTCGACGGGCTGCGGCATGGCGACGATGATCGACACGAACACGCGCTCCATCCAGGCAACGACGGAGGAGATGCGGCGGACCCGCGCGACGATCGAGGATTCGAATCAGACGCTGCGGAGCTCGCAGGAGAGCATCGATCAGCTCGCCGAGCTGCGTCAGCCGATGGAGAAGCTCGCCGAGATGCAAGCGGCGATGGAGCGGCTGGCCGAGCTCAAGGGGTCGATGGACGCAATGCAGCAGAGCATGCGGGAGACCGCGCGCCTCAAGGAGTCGATGGATCGGCTGAGCGAGATGGAGGCCACCATCGCCGCGATGAACGAGAGCCTCGTGGGCATCCGCGGCCCGCTCACGGACGTCGCCGCCCTGAACGCGCCGATGCGCGACGTCGCCGCCCTGGACGCGCCGATGCGCGACGTCGCCGGGCTGAAGCAGCCGATGGAGCAGGTCGCGACGCTGCGCGAGCCGATGAAGGAGGTGAGCAAGCTGTCGGCGCCTATGGAGGAGATCAGCCAGCTCGGGGGCGATGCGTCGCGCCAGACCGGCCTCATCGCCATCGGCCTGCTCGGCTGGGGCGTCGTGACGTTCCTCGGCGTGTACTTCGGCGTACAGGCCGGTACCCGCCGCCAGCAGCGCCTGGCGCAGGGAGATAGGGACTCGAGCGCGGGGCCGGCGCCTGCCGAGCCCGCGCCGCGCGTCCTCACCGAGAGCCGGAGCTTCGAGCGCCGGGCCCAGATCAAGTCGATGTGATCGAGCTCTGCCGGACGCCTGTCCGGCCGGCGAACGGCGGAGTCGCCCGCCGCCCGCCGTCACATCATCCACCGATCAACGATACGTATTCCAGTGAGCCGACATGCGATCGGCCTGCCCTGCAGTGAACCCATCCATGCAGGAGTCGTCGGTGTAATCCATGAAGTTCTGGACCGGGTCGAGCCCACCTCCCCGGCAGCTGTCCCTGTTCAGCGGGCAGCCATACGCGGCGCTGCGCTCGGACGACGTGTCCGCCACGCCGTCACCGCTCTTGTTGCAGCCACCTTCGAACGTGTGGAAGAGGCCGAGCCAGTGGCCGACCTCATGCGTACCCGTATCCCCCTCGTTGTACGGCGCCGCATTGCCGCCGGGTAACGTGGAATGGAGCAAGACGACGCCGTCGTCGGTCGGACGGACCGCGTAGCTCGAGGGGAACGTCGCCCAGCCCAGCAGACCGCCGCCCGGATTGGCCGTGTAGAGATTGAGGTGGTCTGGCCCACCAATGCGGAGCGCGGCCTTGGCCTGCCGCTCGGCCGAAGAGCCCGACGACATGGTGTACCAGGTCGCGTTCCTCGTCCGATCGACGGAGGCCAGCGTGAAGCTGAAGCGGGTGTTGGCGTACGCCTCGTTGAGCACCTCTATCTGCTCCGCGATCATCCCGTCCGTCACGTCGCCGTTCGACACGCCGATGCCCTTGTTGATGACGTGGACGTGCACGGGGATCTCGACCGCCACGCCCGCCGAGAACCCGAGCGCCATCTGGCTGCGGACGAACTGCTCGACGGCTTCCTTCTCAACGTCGCTCAGCTCGGCGGTCGCGCAGCCGCGCCGCAGGGGCGCCGGCGCCGCCTCGACCTGCTCGGGCTCGACGTCGACGACGGCCGGCGCATCCTCCACGGGGGTCGAGGGGTCGGCGCCGCACGCGACGCCCAAGGCAGCGATCAAGACTAAGGCAAATACTTCCGCACACGTCCGAGCTCGCATGGACACTCTCCTTGGTTCATTTCCCCGCAAAGGAAGCATGAATATATATCCGCGATCACAATCGGTTCAATTCCAAAAGGGCTGATTCCACTCGCGACGACCAAGGAAGATTCCATATCTTGGTCGTTCTGGTCGTTCTGGTCGTCTTGCGTGTCTTGCGCTCTCTCGCCGAACGCCGACAGGCCCCCCGGACATGCAGAGCGATGACGAGGCGCAGCGGCCCGCGTGGACCCGCGTGGAACGGACACGCCGATTGCTCCAACTTGGATCGATCGCTCCATTATGGAGCACACGTCGAGAGCGGCGCGGACCGAGGGAGCGCCCCTCGACTCGAGATCAGACGACGACGGGGACCTGGCTGTTCCGCCTGTTCCATGTCCTCCGCGCCTTCGGGATCAGGGCCCGCGGAGCTCACCCCGATTTCGAGGCGCCTTCCCGAGGAGCGCCGCACCGCGCGCCCATCCGCCTCGTCTGTGCAGATCGAGCGACGCTCGAAGCCAGGTGCACGACGTTATCCAAACTCTCCGCCTGCCACATCCTCTCGGAGCCGGGTCGGCGCTCGCCGCCGCCGGCCCTCTCGTCGGGGCCGCGCCGGGCACGCGCGCACGCGGTCCGAACGAGGCAGGCGCTGCGTTCTCGCGGGCGGTGGCGCGGCGGGCTCGGCGGCGGTCCTGCGATCTCGCTCACACTGGCACGCGGCCGACCCGGGCGCTGCGCGGCCGACGGGCGCGATGCATCGTGATTGCAGTACCCTCCTGGCGACGGTAGATGTCTGGCATGGCGCGTACGAAAGCAGGTCAGTCCGCGGAGGAGCTCCGTGAGCAGATCCGGGCGGCCGGCCTGCGGGCCACCTCGCCGCGCATCGCGGTGCTCCACAGCCTCGGCCGCTCGCGGACGCCCGTCAGCCACGCGGAGCTCGCTGCTGAGCTCGCCCCGAAAGGGTGGGATCGCGCCACCATCTACCGGAACCTGATCGACTTGACCAACGCCGGGCTCGTGCGCCGCACCGACATGGGCGACCACCTCTGGCGGTTCGAGCTGCGGGAGTCCACCGGAACCCACGCGGCGGACGAGCACCCGCACTTCATGTGCGACACATGCGGCGATGTGCTCTGCCTCCCTGACGAGAGCATCGAAATCAAGGCGGCGCGCGGCGCGCCGCGCGCGTTGCGGCGCAAGGGACTCCAGATCCAGCTCAAGGGCCGCTGCGATCGGTGCGTGCAGGCCTGAGCGGCGGAGCAGCCCTCGGTCATCGGCGACCCCCGGCCACCGGCGGCCCCGAGCCGCGTGAATGACGCGGCGCTCGGCGGCGCTCAGCGACCACAGACGGCTGTCCGCATCCTGGTTGCAACACCAATTTGATATTGATTAGGCTACGTGGCTCGGGCATAGCCCACCGCGCCCATGCTCGCGCTCGTCGTCGTCCTGTCGATCGCCGGCCTCGCCGTGGGGCCGCTCCTCGTGGCGCTCGGCCGGCGCCAGGCGCTGCCGACGTCGGCGCTCGACGGGCTGACGCTCGGCCTCGTGCCCGCGCTCGTCCTCACGCGCCACCTGCCGCACGTCGTCGAGGAGATCGGAGCGCAGGCGCTCCTCTGGGCGGCGCTCGGGTACGCGGCGCTCGGGCTCACGGAGCACCGGCGGCGTGACACCGGCGAGGTGCTGGGGCGGGAGATCGCGTTCTCGGCGCTCGCCGTGCACGGGCTGCTCGACGGCGCCGGGCTCGCGCTGGCCGTGGCCGCGGCCGACAGCAGCGCGGACGGGGTGCTCTTCGCGAGCGCCGTCCTCGTGCACCGGCTGCCCGAGGGGCTGTCGCTCGCGGCGCGCTTCCTGCCCGCCTGGGGCTGGCGGCAGCTCGCCGCGCGCCTCGGGCTCCTCGGGCTGCTCACCGTCCTCGGCGCCCTCCTCGGCCAGCGCGCCGTGGAGAGCCTCCCCCACGAGTCGTTCGAGGTGTTCATCGCGTTCGGCCTCGGCGTCCTCCTGCGGCTCGTGGTCCACACGCACGAGGCGCCGCCTCGGGGGGCGCGCGCGCGGACGGCGAGCGCGATCGCCTTCGCCTCGGGGCTCTGCGTCGCGCTCGCGCTCCCCAGCCCGGAGAGCTCCTTCACGAGCGCGCACGCGTCCGAGCTGTCGTTCGCCGAGTCGCTCGGCCCGCTGTTCATCGAGACGGCGCCCGCCGTGCTCGCCGGGCTCGCCATGGCGGGGCTCCTGCGCGCGCTCTCTCCGAGCGTCCTGCATCGCTCGATCGGCTCGCTGCGCGGCGGCGCGGCGCTGCCCGGGGCCGCCCGCAGCCTGGCGTCCGGGCCGCCGCTGCCCCTCTCGCTGCCCCTCTGCGCCTGCGGCGTTGCGCCGCGCATGCAGCGGCTCCCGCGCGCGAGCGCGCCGGTCGCCTCGGTCGTCGCCGTCGTCCTCTGCGCGCCGGCGCTCGATCCTGCCGGCGCGCTGCTCTCGCTGCGGATGCTCGGCCTGCCGTTCACCGCGGCGCGCGTCGCGGGCGGCGCGCTCCTCGCCGTGCTGGTCGCGCTCCTCGTCGCCAGGGTGGCCAGGACGAAAGGCTCGAGCGCCGCGCCCTCCGGCGGCGCGCCGCCCGTCGTCGCCGGGACCGTGGCATCGCCGGGCGCGCGGCTCCGCGCCGCCGTCGCCGAGGCCGTCGGTCCAGCGCTCGATCACATGGCCGCCTGGTACGTCGCGGGCCTGGTGCTCGCCGCCGTCCTCGAGGCGGCCATCGCGCCGGCCGCAGCGCGCGCGCTCGGCGCGCCGGACGACGTCCTCGTGAGCGCGCTCCTCGCGGTGCCCGCTCACGTGTGCGCGCAAGGCGCGGCGCCGCTCGCCGCGGTGATGATCCACAAGGGGCTCCCGGTCGGCGCGGCGCTCGCGTTTCTCGTGGCGGGGCCGGCGACCCACATCGCGGCGCTCGGCGGCCTGCATCGGGCGTTCGGAGCGCGCGCCGCCGCCGCCTCCGCGCTCTTCAGCGTCACCTTTGCCGTCGCGCTCGGCCTCGTCGCGAACGCCTTCGTCCCCCTCTCGGCAATCCCGGGCCTCCACGACCTCGCGTCGCAGGAGCACTCCACCATCGCGTGGGTCTGCGCGGCCGCGCTCGGCGCGCTCCTGCTCTCGAGCTTCATGAGGCTCGGCCCTCGCGCATGGCTCGGCGGCATGCGTGGCGCCGGCGACACCGGTGCGTCCGGGTCAGAGGGGCCGCATGCGCCCTGCGCACACGCACATCGCTGCAGCGCGAGCGGCGCACCGGACGACCACGGCGCGCCGCCCGCGTGACGCCGGGCTCCCCGGAACGTCGTTCCAGGAGCTCACGCTCGCCGCTCTCCCTCGCGCGTCGTCCCGCGGCCTCCACCTCACGCGCCGGAGCTCCGGCGCGGGGCGGCGCGGCGATCACCCTAGCTGGACCGAGCCGTGGTGATCGCAGTGATCGCCGTGCGGATGGTGCAGGTGCGCCCCGACGAGGTAATCGGAATGATCGCCGTGGGGCACGGCCTGATGGCCGCAGCCTGCCCCGTGCGTGTGCGCCTTCTCGTGATCGGCGCATGCATGGCTCGGCGTGCACGCGTCAGGGTTCTCGTTGCCGACCGAGAGCACGTGCTCATCGAAGTGATCGCCGTGCGGGTGATGCAGGTGTCCGTCGTGCAGGTAATCGACGTGGCCTTCATGCCGCAACGCCTGATGTCCACATCCCTGCCCATGAACATGGGCGTGCGCTTCATGCGTCTGGTGGTCGTTCATCGACTTGCATCCTTTCCATCAATGCTCGCTTCGAGCTCGGGTAACGGCTCGACGTGGGGCCAACATGGGGCCCCGACACGCACCGCCGCAAGGAGCAACCTGGCGCGCATGCCGTGGGCGAGCCGACCACGCTCGCTCGCCCTGCGGCGCCGCGGCGCTCAGCGGATCCAGTACCTGCCGATGAGCACGAGCGCCATTGCCCAGAGCACCACCCCGATGCCCGCCGCGACGAGCATGGCCTTTGGCAGGCGCCTGCCGTGCTGCACGAGCCGTCCCAGCGTCCCGGCGGCGTCGCCGCTCCGCGCCGCCGCGCTCTCGGGCGCGAGGCCGACGTCGCCGCCGAGGCCGATGTCCGAGGCGCGCCGCCCCTTCTGTCCCCGGAAGCGCTCGGCGCGCAGCTCGCGGAGAACGGCCTCGAGCTCCTTCGCGAGCGCGTCCGCCGAGGCGATCCGCTCGTCGCGCTCGCGGCGGAGGCACGCTTCGACGAGCTGGCAGAGGCGCGGCGGGAGCCCTGGCCTGCGCGCGGCGATCGGATCGCAGTCCTTGCTCAGGATCCGGACCATCAGCGCGTTGTAGTTCGGCGCCTGATGCGGGGTCGTCCCGGTCAACGCCTCGTACATGACGACGCCCAGCGACCAGATGTCGGCGCGGGCGTCCACGTCCTCGCGCCCCGCGGCCTGCTCGGGCGACATGTACGCCGGCGAGCCGACGACGCAGCCCGTGCGGGTCAGCGAGAAGTTGTGCTCCTTCTCCAGGACCTTGCTGATCCCGAAGTCAAGGATCTTCCCCACGAGCTCGCCCAGGTGGTTGCGATGCACATGGATGTTCGCGGGCTTCAGATCGCGGTGGATGATCCCTTGCTGGTGGGCCATGTCGAGCGCCCGCGCGAGGCCGAGGAAGAGCTCGACCAGCACCTCCGGCTCGATGGTGCCCTCGCGCCGCAGCCACTCGTCGAGCCCCTCGCCGACGAGCAGCTCGAACACGAGGAACGGAGAGCCGTCCTCGGCCTGGCCGAGGTCGAGGATCTCGACGATGCTCGGGCTCCGCAGGCGCCCGCTCGCCTTCGCCTCGTTGAAGAAGCGCTGGAGCGCGACGGCGTCCCCGGCCACCTCGGGGCTCATCACCTTGAGCGCCACGTCGCGGTCGATGAGCACGTTCTTCGCGGCCCACACCGACCCGCTGGCGCCTTGGCCCAGGAGCTTCACGAGCCGGTAGCGAGACTGGATGAGATCGCCGGGGTTCACTGCTGCGCCGAGGTGTCGCTGGGGAACTGAGGGAGCCGAAGGAACTGAGGGAACCGAAGAAACAGGCGGACCGGAGGACCGCGGGACCAGGGAACCGAGGAGGAGCTGGCTTTACGCCGCCCCCATCGGAGCCGGACCGGAGGATAACCCGAGCCATGGACGAGCGGTACCGCGGTGCGGCGCGCTCCAGAAGGAAGCAAAAGTTCGCGGCGCGAGGGGCGACAACCCGCCTCGCCGCCTCCGCGGGCACAGAGATCCGTGGGATTTTCCGATACCGCGACGCTTCGACTCGGCGTCACCGGCGCTCGCCGGACACGACGGCGAGCGATGAAGAGGCCGGGCAGCGAGGGGCACAGCGCAATTTTCTTGTGCGCCGGCCCCTGCGCTGCCCTCGGGGGTGGGGGCGATCAGACGTCGTAGTAGAGGAAGAACTCGTGCGGGACCGGGCGGAGCCGGACCGCGTCGACCTCGCGCTCGCGCTTGTAGTCGAGCCAGGTCTTGAGGATGTCGCGGGTGAAGACGTCGCCGCGGAGCAGGAACTCGTGGTCGCGCTCGAGGGCGCCGAGGGCCTCGTCGAGCGAGCCCGGCATGTGCGGCACTTCCTTGAGCTCCTCGGGCGAGAGCGCGTAGATGTCCTTGTCGAGCGGGTCGCCCGGATCGATCCGGTTCTGGACGCCGTCGAGGCCGGCCATCATCATGGCGGCGAAGGCGAGGTACGGATTGCAGCTCGCGTCCGGGAAGCGGACCTCGATGCGGCGGCCCTTCGGGCTGTTGCCCGGGGCCAGCGGGATGCGGATCGACGCCGAGCGGTTGCGGCTCGAGTACGCGAGGTTCACGGGCGCCTCATAGCCCGGGACGAGCCGGCGATAGCTGTTCGTCGTCGGGTTGGTGAGCGCCGCGAGCGCCTTCGCGTGCTTCAGGATGCCGCCGATGTACCAGAGGCCCGTGTCGGACATCCCGGCGTAGCCGTCGCCGGCGAAGAGCGGCTTGCCCTCCTTCCAGAGCGACTGGTGGCAGTGCATGCCGCTGCCGTTGTCGCCGAAGAGCGGCTTCGGCATGAACGTCACCGACTTGCCGTTCTTGCGGCCGACGTTCTTGATGACGTACTTGAACCACATGAGGTTGTCGGCCATCGCCGTCAGCGTCGAGAACTTGATGCCGATCTCGCACTGGCCGGCCGACGCCACCTCATGGTGGCCGACCTCGACCCCGATGCCGGTCTCGATCAGCGTGGACATCATCTGCCCGCGCAGATCGCCGAGCGTGTCGGTCGGCGCGACGGGGAAGTAGCCCTCCTTCGACCGGATCTTGTGCCCGAGGTTCGGGCCGGCCTTGCCGGAGTTCCAGACCGCTTCGTCGCTGTCGATCTCGTAGAAGGCGCCGCGCTGCGAGCTCTCGTAGCGGACCGAGTCGAAGACGAAGAACTCGGCCTCGGGCCCGAAGTAGGACGTGTCGGCGATGCCGCTCGCGCGGAGGTGGTTCTCGGCCTTCTGGGCGATGTAGCGCGGGTCGCGGCCGTAGGGCTGGCCGGTCACCGGATCGCTGATCTTACAGATCATGCTCAGCGTCTTCTGGGCATGGAACGGGTCGAGCTTCGCCGTCGACGGATCGGGCGTCATCAGCATGTCGCTCGCGTTGATCGGCTGCCATCCGCGCACCGACGAGCCGTCGAAGCCGATCCCCTCCTCGAAGAGATCCTCGTTCAGGCGGGACGCCGGGATGGTCGTGTGCTGCCAGATGCCGGGCAGATCGATGAACTTGAGATCGACAAATTTTACGTCGTTTTCCTTCGCAAACGCGACGACATCTTTCGCCTTCATGATCTTCTCTACCTCGCTGACTCGCTGCTCTCGCTGTATGTGACTCGACGGTGTGCGGGCTCGTGCTCGCTTCTCGGTTGTCGATCTATCGATCTGTCGATCTATCGATCTATCGATCTATCGTTCCTCGAGCCTGTGACCCGCCGCGAATGCCCTGTGACGCTCTGCCGGCGGCGCGCCTCCTAGATGGCGTCCTCGCCGCGCTCCCCCGTGCGGATCCGCACGGCCTCCTCGACGGGGACGACGAAGATCTTGCCGTCGCCGATCCGACCCGTCTTGGCGCTCTTCTCGATGGCGTCGATCACGTCGCTGACCATGCTGTCCGGCACGACGATGTCGACCTTCACCTTCGGCACGAAGTCGACGACGTACGCCGACCCTCGATAGACCTCTTTCTTGCCGCCGGTCCGACCGAAGCCCTTTACCTCGGTCACCGTCATGCCCTGAATCCCGACCTCGGCGAGGGCGTCCTTGACCTCGTCGAGCTTGAACGGCTTGATGATCGCCTCGACCTTTTTCATTGCGCACGCCTGTGGTGACCGGGTGCGCGCCAGGGTAGAAGACCCGGGCGCTCACCCGAAAGGCCCCGCTGGAGCAGAGCTGGTAAAGGGGGGACACCTCCGCCGGCGGCCTCCCATCGATGTGCCGGGCGCCGCCCGGCTTCCGATCCGTGACGGGGGCGGCCCGGTCCACCGAGCCTTGCCCGACACTGTCAACGACTCAGGGACCCATCCAGCGGAGCCGGATCGGCGACCCTTCACCCCGGACGCTGGCGCGCGACCGAAGGTCCAGGCTGGTGTACCCAAGCTCATGTTTCCGGAATGTTTCGCGCACCGCGCGAGCGTGAGAAAAGTGCATCGGGCGTCAGAAAATCGGAGCCCGCTTACTTTTTTCACAGCTCTACCTGAGCAAGGCAGAGCTCGCCTGCGCGGCGATGGCGCCGGGGGTGGGAACCTGCCTACGCACCGCGCCACCAGAGCGGTGGCCCCGCCCTGGTCCATGACCAGCCCGGGGTGGAATCCGCTTTCACGGTGCCCTCGTGGAAGCACTGAGCCCGCTCGCGCGGCGCCAGGGAGAGGGTCGGGCCCCTCCCCGACGGGTCATGCTGCGCTCGCCATTGTTCTTGTGACGCGGCTCGAATAGGCTGCGCTGGCGAATCCAGTCGCGGGACAGCCCTGCCTGATGGCTTTGCCGAACAAAGCGAAGATCCCGGTAGGCACGGTCCTCGCCGGAAAATACCGCATCACACGCGAGATCGGGCGCGGCGGCATGGCTGCCGTGTACGAGGCCGAGCACATCGACATCGGCAAACGCGTGGCGATCAAGGTGCTCGCCCAGGAGCTGACGACCTCAGCCGTCGTGGTCGAGCGCTTTCTCCGAGAGGCCCGGGCCGCCGCGTCGATCCGCAGCCCCTTCATCTGCGACGTCTACGACTCGGGCAAGCTCGACGACGGGCGGCCCTTCCTGGTGCTCGAGCTCCTCGAAGGCGAGTCGCTGTACGAGCGGATGACCGTCATCAGGTACCTCGACCCCGAGACCACCGTGACGGTGGTGTCCCAGGTGTGTCGAGGGCTCACCAAGGCGCACGCCGCCTCCATCGTCCACCGCGACCTCAAGCCGGAGAACATCTTCCTCACGAAGGATGAGGAGGGCCGGCTCTGCGCGAAGATCCTCGATTTCGGCCTCGCGAAGTTCTACGCGCCGGTCGACGGCGGCGACGCGCAGGCGCGCCTCACCCGCGAGGGCGCGGTCTTCGGAACGCCGGCGTACATGAGCCCGGAGCAGGTGCGCGGCCAGGGAGCGGTCGACCACCGCGCGGATCTCTGGGCGCTCGGCTGCATCACCTACGAGTGCCTCACCGGCCGCACCGTCTGGCAGACCGAGCAGGGCGTCGCGATGACGTTCGCGCAGATCGCCAACGCGCCCCTGCCGCAGCCCGCGGCGCTCCGCCCCGACCTCCCGGCGAGCTTCACCACGTGGTTCGAGAAGGCGCTCGACCGCTCCATCGATCGCCGGTTCCAGACCGCGAAGGAGTTCGCCGACGAGCTGTCGGTCGCGCTCGGCGTCGCGCAGCCGCCGCGCGGCGCGGAGCCGTCCCAGGCGGGGCTCGTCATGCCGGGCGGCGACGCGCCGGCCGACCTGTCGTTCGACCCGCCGGGGGTCGTCCGTGTGACCCCCAACGAATCGCGGCGGACCGTCCCGTCGGGTCCGGCGGAGCGCGGGGGAGATCCGTTCGCCGGGCTGGACACCTCGGGCGCGCCCGGCGCCGCGATCGCCGGGCGCATGAGCCAGGGCGCGGGGCAGCAGATCACGTTCTCCGGGGGCTCGGGCGAGACCTCGGTCCCCGATCCGCTGGCGCACGCATCAACGCCGAAGCGAGGCGGCGCGGGACGCGCGCTCGTCGTGTTTGGCGTGCTCGCGCTCGTCGCGGGCGGCGCCTACGCGGGTTACCGCCAGTTCCTCAAGCCGACGGCCCTGCCGCCCGTCTCGTCGAGCAGCGCGGCGCCGCCGGCCATCAGCGCCCCCTCGGCGTCCGCCGGGGCCAACGTGCCAGCGCGCACCGACGCCCGCGTCGAGCCGCCCGCCCTGGCGTGGCCGCCGCTCGTCGCGCAGGCGCAGGAGGCGGTCGCCGCCGGCGATCTCAAGGCCGCGCTCAGGCTGCTGAAGGACGCTCAGGACAAGGGCAACCACCCCGTGCCGCGGACCCTGATCGAGCACGTGCAGGTCGCCCTGAAAGACGCGAGCGGCAAGGCGCCTTGCGCGCTCACCGGCCTCGCGAGGCCGCGCACGCACGATCTGGTGCGCGAGGGCGGCCGCGCCGTCGGGGCCAGCCGGCCCTCGATCGCGCTCGGGCCGCGCGGCGCGGTGGTCACCTGGACGGACTCGCACGAGGGCACCGAGCACGCCTACACGACGACGCTGGACGGCGCGATGCGGCCGTCGTCGCCGGCGCTCGACGTGACGCCCGAGGGCCGCGCCATCGGGCGCCCCGAGCTGACCTCCGCAGGCGATCGGCTGGTGCTCACGTACTGGGACGGCAAGGGGCCGGAGGCCGGCGTGCACGTGCGCTGGCTCGACGCCAACGGGCGGATCGATGGCCCCGCCGTGATGGTCGCGCCCTTCCCTCGCGGAGGGAACTCGTGGCCCTCGCTCGCGCGCGCCGCCGAGGGGTTCCTGATCACGTGGTCGGACGACGGCGACAACGCCTCCGAGGACCTCTTCATGCGCCGCCTCTCGCCGAACCTCGATCCGGCGGGCGAGATCATCCGGCTGACCGACGTCACCCCGACGGGCCCCTCGAAGCCGCGCGTCCGCTTCCCCTCGGTGGCGGTGGCGAACGACGTGATGCACCTCGCCTTCCGCTTCGATCGCGAGCCGACGCGGGTCATCCAGTACATGCGCCTCCCGCTCGCGAACGCCGGCAAGGGGCTCCCGCCGGCCAGCCCCGGCAAGCGCGCCGACCGCGCGCTCGGCGACCTGTCGCTCGTGAACAGCGATCGGGTCCGGAGCGACAGCCCCTCGCTCGCCTGCGGCGCGGGCGGCTGCTTCGTCGTCTGGCACGGCGAGGCGCCGCTCGGGGGCGCATCGGCCGCCTACATCGATCCGGCCAAGGGCCAGCCGCTCTGGCGCAAGCGGTTCTCGAAGTCGGGCGCGCGCCCGTCGATCGCGATCGCGCCGAGCGGGCAGGCCCAGCTGGTCTGGTTCGAGGGGGGCCGCATGCTCACCGCGTCGATCAACCGCGACGGCATCGGCACGCCCACGAAATTCGCCCGCATCAGCGGGGATCAGCCGGCGCCTTCGATGAGCCCCGGCGCGAAGCCCGGAGAGTGGTATGTCGCCTGGCTTGACTACGAGGCGGGTCATCTCGAGCCCTACGCCGCTCGCATCCAGTGCCGGTGACCCCATGCTCATCCTCCCACCTCGAAGCGAGGTTCGCGCCCGTCCCATCGAGACCGAGCGGCTGATCCTCGTGCCGATCGACCCGTCCGACGGGCCCGAGCTCTGGCTCGCAGTCAACGGCTCGCGCGCAATCCTCCAGCGCTGGCTTCCCTGGGTGCAGTTCCACACGGATCCGGCCGCGAGCGTGCGCTTCGCCGAGGCGTGCGCCGCCGACTGGGATCACGGCAGGGCGCTGCGCTTCGTCATCCGCGAGCGCGCGCACCGCTCGCTCGCCGGGGTGGTCGGGCTCGAGGCGTGCGTACACCTGCACCGCTCTTGCGAGCTCGGCTACTGGCTCCGCAAGGAGGCGACCGGGCGCGGGCTCATGACCGAGGCCGCGAGGGCCGCGCTCGGGTTCGCGTTCGGCCACATGGGCGCGCACCGGGTGCGGGTTGCGGCCGCGACGGACAACCATCCTTCCCTCGCGGTCATCGGCCGGCTCGGCTTCCGCTTCGAGGGCATCGCCCGGCAGGCCGAGTGGTGCGACGGTCGCTGGCTCGACCACTCCGTCTTCGCGCTCCTGGCGACCGATCCCAGGTAAAGCCGCCCACGAGCGCGCTCGCTCCCTTCGGGCGACCGAGGTGGCCCGTGCGCCGCCCGAAGCGCGCTAGCATCCTGACTCCGCCTTGGCCCGCCGTCGTCGCCTCATCCGCTGGCCCCGCGGCACGACGCCGCTCGTGCCGCTCGCGCCCGCGATCGTGATCGTCGTGGGGATCGCCACGGCGGTGGCGATCGCGCTGATCGGCATCGGCCAGCTCGCGAAGATGAGCGATCAGGCCGCGAGCCTGCGCGCCGAGGTGCTGGCCGCGACGCTCTCGGCGCGGCTCCGCGGGACCATCGAGGGGGAGCGGGCGGCGCTCCTGAGGGAGGCGGCGCGGCGGGCTGGGTCGGAGATCCTGCTCGTCGATCAAGGCGGCCACGTGCTGATCAACGAGAGCTTCAGCGCGCCGGCCAGGGCCGGCCTCGTCCAGATGCTCACGCTGGGCAAGGGCGAGACGACGACCTCGCTCGGCCGCGTCCGGTTCGCGGCGCGCCCGCTGCACCCGCCGCTCTCTCACCTCTCGGTGCTCACCTTCGTCTCGGCGCCGAGCCCGCCGCCCGACTCGATCGCGCTCGGCAACGCCGTCGCGGCGCTCACGGTGCTGCTGCTCGGCGTGGCTGTCGCGGTCGCGCTCTCGTTCACCAAGTCGGCGCGCGACGATGTCGACTACCTGCGCGAGCGCATCACGGCGATGGCGCGCGGACAGGGCCAGAGCGCGCTGCCCACGGACGTGATCCAGGCCGAGCCCGTGCCGATCAGGTCGCTCGACCAGGTCGGCCTCCTGACGGCGGCCTTCAACCTCCTGATCACCCGCTTCGCCGCGGCGGAGCGCACCTACCGGGCGGACCTCCAGCAGGCCTCCGCGATGGACCGCGAGCGCTCGGCGTTCCTCGCGGGGCTGAGCCACGAGCTGCGCACGCCGCTCAACGCCATCCTCGGGTTCGCCCACGTCCTGGAGAGCGAGGTCGACGGGCCGCTCAGCCAGGACGCGCGCGAGGCGCTGTCGGTCATCCGGCAGAGCGGCGAGCACCTGCGCACGCTCATCGACGACATCCTCGACCTCTCGGCGCTCGAGACGGGCAAGCTCCAGCTCTCCCGCCGCGCCGTCAACCTCCGCGCCCTCGTCGATCAGGTGATGCGCGAGGCGTCCGCGGCGGCGCGCGACAAGCCCCTCCAGCTGCGCGTCACCGGGGACCACGCCCTGGTCGCGCACGCCGATCCGCGGAGGGTGCGGCAGATCCTCACCAACCTCGTCTCGAACGCCGTCAAGTTCACGGCGCGCGGCTCGGTGACGGTCAACATCACGGGGCGCGGCCGCTATGCGGCGATCGTCGTCCAGGACACCGGCCCCGGCATCCCGCCGGAGGAGACGTCGGCGGTCTTCGAGGAGTACCGGCAGACCGGCGACGTGCGCTCGCGCCGGGCCGGGACGGGGCTCGGGCTCTCGATCGCGCGGCGCCTCGTGCTGATGCACGGCGGGACGATCCAGCTGGAGAGCGAGCTCGGTCGGGGCTCGACCTTCACGATCACCCTGCCGATGTGGATCGTGCAGCGACCCCTGTTCGCGCCGACCCCGCCCGCGCCCGACGTGGCGGCGCCGCCGGGGAACGACCCCGGCGCCGGCGGCCCCCAGGGGAGGATCGCATGACCGAGGAGCGCATGAGGGACGACGCGATCCACTTCGCGAGGCGCGTGCTCGTCCGCCAGGCGCTGGTCGGCGTCGCCGCGTTCGGGGCGATCGCGGCGCTCGCGCCGAAGCTGCTCATCCTGGAGCCGCGCGTCGCCGCCAGCGTGCTCTCGGTCGGCGCCAAGATCGCGCTCGCCGCGATCTGCGCGACCACGCTGCTGACGCTGCTCCGGCTGCGCACCCACGAGAACCTGCTGCGCTCGCTCGTGATCGGCTCGCGCGACATCGATCACGAGGAGCTCGAGCGGGTCGCCGGGCTCCCGACCTCGCTGGCGCTGCGCTTCGTGCTGGCGAGCTCGACGATCTCGGGCCTCATGATGATCCCCGGGATCAGGCCAGAGAAGCTCGACGACGGCCGCGCGGTCAGCCTGCTCATCCTCGCGATCACGATCCTCAGCGCGTCCGCGATCCCGCACTACGTGCTGACGCGCGCCGCGGCGTTCAGCCTCTTCGAGATCAGCCCGGCCGAGGCGATCGGCGCCTTGCTCGAGACCGCCGAGCTTTACCAGACGCCGCGCCGGCGGGTCACCTCCAAGCTGCTCCTGGCCGTCGCCACGCCGGTGCTGCTCGTCGGCGTCGGGGCGGTGCTCATCGCGAACGCGCACCTCCAGACGTTCATCGAGCGCAGCCGGCGCTCGACCGCGGGGCTCATCGCGCGCACGGCGCTCGACCCGTCGCTCGGGGCCATCGACGCGGCCGGCCGCAACGACGTCGTGGCCTCGGCGGCGGAGTTCGGGTTCCTCGCGCGCCTGGAGCACGACTGCGTGGGCTCGGAGCCCTCCTTCGGCCGCGAAGCCGACGGGCAGATCGCCGTGATCACGCCGCTCGACTACGGCTGCGTCAACACCCGGTTCTCCGCCGACCTCGAGCCCTCTGCCGCGATCTGGGGCGCGCTCGTCGCGCTGCTCGCGGTGCTGGTCGCCGGCGCGCTCGGCAACCTGTTCGGCCGCGTCCTCGCGGCCGATCTCGTGCACGCCACGAAGCAGGTGCGCCTGCTCGGCACGGACAGCGTGCTGCGCGGCGCCACCCAGATCGCGCGCCCCGCCCGGTTCGCCGTCGTCGCCCGGCTCGGGCACGCCATCGAGGACCTCGCCGAGCGCTTCCGCGTCTTCGCCGCGGCGCAGGAGCGCGCGCTCGAGTCCCGCGAGGCGGCGCAGCGCATGCGCGGCCTCCTGTTCGCGAGCGTGAGCCACGATCTCAAGAGCCCGCTGAACGCCATCCTCGGGTTCGCCGAGCTCGTGGGCCAGGAGGATCTGACCCCCGCGCAGCGCGAGAGCCTGGAGCTCATCGCGACGCGCGGCCGGGAGCTCCTTGGCCTCATCGAGTCGATCCTCGACGCCGCCCGCGTCGAGGCCGGGCAGCTCACGCTCGAGCCTCAGCCGACGTCCGTCGGCTGGCTCATCGCGGGCGCGCTGCGCAAGGCGCGCGAGCTCGCGAGCGACGCCGGCGGCGAGGTCGTCATCGAGGTCGGCGACACCCTGCCGCTGATCCCCGTCGATCAAGCCTACGCGACGCGCGCGATCGCGGTCATCGTCGCGCACGCGCTCCGGACGGGCGCGGCCGACCCGTCGGCCCGCCTCGTGCGCCTCACGGCGACGATGGCCGGCGAGTTCAACAACGAGGTCCGCATCGACATCGAGTACGGCAGCCGCGACGTGCCGCCGGACGAGCTCGAGGCCCTGTTCAGCCGGCAGACCACGGCGCGCGGGCGCGGCCTGACGCTGGGCCTCAGCCACGCGCGATCGGTGATCGAGCTCCACGGCGGCTCTCTCGAGGTGGACGGCGCCCCCGACGGCCGGCCGCTCTGCCGCGCTCGTCTGCCGCGCATCCCGCCCCCCCGGCGTCCCCGCCTGTCCTCTGTCCCTGCGCTCGGCTGACCTCGACCAGCGCCCCGCGGCGACCCACGCCGCCACGCGGATCGCTTCCCTTCGCTGCTTGCACGCGGTACGCCCGTGGCATGCCTGAACGGGCGCTCTCTCCTGCCGAGACAGGCGACGACGATCGCTTCGACCGCCTCTTCCGGCCTGCCTCGCTCGCCGAGTACGTCGGCCAGGTCAAGCACACGGAGAACCTCAAGGTCTTCGTCGAAGCCGCGCGCCGGCGGCGCGAGCCGCTCGACCACATGCTGTTCTGTGGCCCGCCCGGCCTGGGCAAGACCACGCTCGCCCACATCATCGCCCGCGAGATGGGCGTCGCCCTCCATGTGACGAGCGGACCGGCGATCGAGCACAAGGGCGCGCTGGCCGGCCTGCTGACGAAGCTGGAGCGCAACGACGTGCTGTTCATCGACGAGATCCACCGGCTCACGCCGGCGGTCGAGGAGAGCCTCTACCCCGCGATCGAGTCGTTCAACATCGACATCATGACCGGTGACGGCCCCTACGCGACGACGATCCAGCTCGCGCTGAAGCCCTTCACGCTCGTGGGCGCGACGACCCGCACCGGGCTGCTCACCGCGCCGCTGCTGTCGCGCTTCGGCCACGTCGTCCGCCTCGACTTCTACCCCGTCGAGGAGCTCGAGCGCATCGTGCAGCGCAGCGCCGGCCTGCTCGATGTGCCGATCGACGCCGGCGGAGCGCGCGAGATCGCGGCGCGCGCGCGGGGGACGCCGCGCGTCGCCAACCGCCTCCTGCGCCGCGTACGCGACTTCGCCGAGGTGCTGGGCGACGGCGCGATCACGATGGAGATCGCGCGGAAGACCGCGGAGCGGCTCGAGATCGACGCGGCCGGCCTCGACGAGATGGATCGCCGGCTGCTGCGCGTCATCGTCGATCACTACGACGGCGGCCCTGTGGGCATCGACACGCTGGCCGCGGCGCTCAGTGAGCCGCGCGACACGATCGAGGACGTGTACGAGCCGTTCCTGCTCCAGCAGGGCTTCGTCGGCCGCACGCCGCGCGGCAGGGTCGCGACCCGCCGCGCCTACGAGCACCTGGGCCTCGCGGCTCCTGCGACGAAGCAGGGAGATCTCTTCTCCTGATCCCAGCGCCGCGCGGGCAGCGCAATGCAGTGCGCAACGCCGCGCGCAACGCCGCGCCAAGACCCGGAATTCTCTCATCGCTCCAGCCTGGAGTCGCTAAGCTTGGCGTGTGCCTCGCCGTGATCCTGTGCTCGTCGTGGACGACGACGCCGTCAGCCGGCAGATGCTGCTGCACGCGCTGGCCGACGCGGGCATCGAGGCCGTCGCGGTCACCTCGGGCGCGGACGCGCTCGCCTGGCTCAAGGCGAGCGTGCCCGCGCTCGTGCTGCTCGACCTGGTGATGCCGCCCCCTGACGGCTACGTGGTCCTCAGCGCCGTGCGGGACGCCCCCCGGACGCAGGACGTCCCCGTCGTCGTGCTGACCGCGCTCGACGCGGACGAGGACGTCGCCCGCGCCTTCGAGCTCGGCGCCGACGATTTCATCCGCAAGCCGTTCCGCCCTGCCGAGCTGATCGCGCGCATCCGCGGGCAGCTCCGGATCCGGGACTACGTCGACGCGCTCGCGCGCAAAGAGCACGACGCGAAGGTGGTCCTCGAGCTCACGCAGGCGCTCTCCTCGACGCTCGACTTCCGGAACATCCTCTTCACGGTCGTGCGGCGCATCGCCGAGGTGGCGCGCGTCGACCGCTGCAGCATCGTCCTCGTGCGCGACGCGGGCGACGTCGGCTACGTGGTCGCCGCGAGCGACGACAAGGAGCTGCGGGATCTGCCGATCGATCTCGGCAAGTACCCGGAGATCCAGCGCGTCATGCGCACGGGCGACGTGCTCGTGATCGACGACGCGAAGGCGCACCCGTTGTTCGACATCGTACGCGCGGAGCTCCCGGAGAACGCGTTCCGCTCGCTGGCGCTCCTGCCGATCTTGTTCGAGGACAAGCCGCTCGGCGTGCTCTTCTTGCGCGGCCGGCAGCCGGTGGCGCCCCACGCGCACGAGCTCTCGCTGGCCCGCACGGTCGCGAGCGCCACCGCGATCGCCCTGCGCAACGCGCGCATCCTGCAGTCGCTCCGCGACCAGACGCAGCAGAGCACCTTCGCGCGGTTCGAGGCGGAGCGCCGGCTGAAGGCGCTCCAGCGCTACGCCGACTTCTTCTATTCGACGGCGGACGGCATCGTCGTCGTCGATCCCGACGGCCACATCCTCTTCTCCAACCCGCGCGCGCAGGCGATCACCGGGCGCACGGCGGAGGACCTCGAGAGGGCGAACCTGGCCGATCTCGTCGACGCGCGCGAGCACCCTCTCCTCGAGGAGATCCGCGCCGGCTTCGCCAGGGGATCGTTCCCGCACATGGTGGATTTCACCGTGCGGCGGGGCGAGCACGAGCGGCTCATCCTGAGCTTCAGCTTCAGCAGCGTCCTTCGCGAGGAGAGCGGCGCCGTCCTGGTCAGCTTCCGCGACGTCACCACGGAGCGCGCCACCGAGGCGGAGCTCACCAAGACCAAGGAGTTCCTGGAGCGCGTCATCGACAGCTCGGTCGACGCGATCGTCTCGGCCAACATGGAGGGCGTCGTCCTGCTCTTCAACCGCGCCGCCGAGCGGATCTACGGGTATGACGCGAAGGAGGTCGTCGGCGTGATGAACGCCCGCGCGCTCTACCCCGACCACAACGCCGAGCACATCATGAGGCTCATCCACGCGAAGGAGCACGGCGGTCCCGGCCGGCTCGAGGGCTACCGGACCGAGGTCCTGGCCAGGGATGGGTCGCGGATCCCGGTGCACCTCTCCGCGGCGCTGATCTTCGAGAACGGCGTCCCGGTCGGCTCCGTCGGCATCTTCACGGACCTGCGGGAGCGGATGCGGATGGAGGCCCGCCTCACCGAGGCGCAGGAGGAGCTCCGCGCTCGCGAGAAGCAGGCCATCATCGCCGAGCTCGCGGGCGCGGCCGCGCACGAGCTGAACCAGCCGCTCACCAGCGTGCTCGGCTACGCCGAGCTGATCTGCCGCCGGATCGACGACGCGTCCCCCATCAAGGGGGCCGCGACCACGATCCGCAGCGAAGCCGAGCGGATGGCGGAGATCGTCCGCAAGATCGGCAAGATCACCCGCTATGAGACGAAATCCTATGTCGGCGCCGCGAAGATCATCGATCTCGACCGATCGAGCGGCGACGACCCGAACAGGGTGATCGGGTGAGCGGAAAGACCGCGGAGCGCCTGGGGGAGCAGCCATTGTCCGACGCTCCCGTCACGCTCCGGAAGCCCCTCACCCGGGACATCCCGCTCGAGTGGGTGGACAGCCTGCTCATCGCGTCGAGCGAGCTGGATCCGTCGGCCTCCATCGAGCAGCGCGCATCGACGCTGCTCGGCGCGGCCGCGAAGGTGCTCACGGCCTGCGGGCTCGGCATCTACATCCCCGGCGCGACGGGGGCGCAGGTGGCCGTCCGGGTCTCGCCGCGCGCTCGCCGCGACGACGGCCACGATCCGGCGCGGCTCCTCCCGGAGTTCGCCTTCGAGCGCGTCGTGGCGATCGAGCCCGGAGGTCGCTCGACGATGCACATCGCGGCCGACGACGCCGCGTACCTCGACAGCGCGCCTGTAGAGGCGCTGGTCGACCGGCTCGTGCTCACCCTGGGTGCGTCGCTCCGCGAGGCGCGCGCGCACGAGTCGCTGCGCGCTCAGGTCATGCAGGCCGAGAAGCTGGCCTCGCTCGGGAAGATGGCCGCAGGCGTCGTGCACGAGCTCAACAACCCGCTCACCTCGATCCTCGCCTACTCCGAGTACCTGCGCCGCAAGGGCGAGCGCGGCGGCTTCGACCCCTCGGACATCGAGCGGCTCGCGAGGATCAACGACGCGGCGGATCGCATCCGCCGGTTCTCGCGCGACCTGATGGCCTACGCGCGGCCGTCCACGGAGAAGCCGGGCGCCGTCTCGCTCCACGACATCATCGAGCGCGCGCTCGTCTTCTGCGAGCACCTCCTCGACCAGACGGGCGTCACCATCGAGCGGCGCTTCGACGAGATCCCTCCGGTTTGCGGCGTCATTGATCCGCTGACGCAGGTGTTCGTGAACCTGTTCACGAACGCCGCGCACGCGATGAACGAGCGCGGCGGCTGCCTCGGCATCTCCACCGCGATGTCGCCGGAGGACGGCTACATCACGGTGACGATCCGCGACGACGGGCACGGGATCGAGCCCGAGCACCTGCCGAGGATCTTCGACCCCTTCTTCACGACGAAGACCGACGGAACCGGCACCGGGCTCGGCCTGAGCATCGTAAGGAACATCGTTGCCTCGCACGGCGGCAGCATCCGCGCGGATGCGCGCGCCCCGCGCGGGACGGTCTTCTCTCTGGATCTGCCGATCGCGCTGCCGTCCTCGGCCCGCCGCTGAGCAGGGGCGAGCTCCCCTCGACTCAGGGCGCGACCTTGATGCCCAGCACGAGCACGCCGCCCATGTGCTGCTGACCCGCGACGAAGAAGCTCTCGCCGGCCTTGGCGTTCACCTCGAGCAGGGGCAGGAACGTGGTGCCACCTGGCTTCTGGATGCTCGCGCTGACGACGAAGCGCCTCGGCTCGTCCTTCTTCTTCGCGGCGACCACGTCCTTCAGCGACACCATGAGGACGCTGCCGTTCGGCAGCTTCGTCGTGGTCGGCTTCCCCTTCTGCAGGGTGACCTTCAGCCGTTCGAGGAGCTTGTAGCTGTTGTACGCCGAGAACGGCGGCTTCCCGAGCTCGGGCATCTTGCCGATCTTCGGGTCGATGCCTTTCCCATCGTTCGTCGCGTGGAGGATCACGATCTCGGACGTGACCTCGGCGTCCGACGGCGCCGCTTGCGGGGGGGCCGGCGCCTGCTCTTGCGCGACGGCAGGGGAAGGGCTCACGCCGAGCGCCAGGACCATGGTCGCGGTGATCGCACTCGCAAGAAATCTCATCACTGTCCTCCCGGACCGTCATCGGAGAGCCAGACCACCGTGGTCGTCGGGCCTGAAGCCACGGCCTCCTGCGGGACGTAAAAGATGGTGCCCATGCGTGCCCCGAAGTCGACCGCGGCGATCTCGACGCCGGGCTCGACCTCCCCCTCGAAGCTCGGCGCGGCGTCCGGCTCCTTCGCCGGCGCCGCGAGCAACGCGGAGGGCGCCTCGGGCGGCGGGGCGAGCAACGCGGAGGGCGCCGACGTCGTCAGCTCCGCGGTGGGCGTCTCCACGCCCATCTTGCCCCAGACCATCAAGGCGGCGGCCGCCGCCACGGCGAGCGCCGTCAGCGCGAAGATCCCGCGCGCGTTGTCGTTCGCCGGCGATCCCTGGAGCCGCGCCCGAGCGCGGGGCGGCTCGCCCGACGGCGGCGCCGCGAGCGGCCGCGCGGCGCCGCCCCCGTCGGCCCGCGCGGCGCCCGCCTGCCCTTCGAGGATCTTCGCCATCACCGCATCGGCGATGCCGTCAGCCGCGCTGGAGGCCAGCGCGCTGTCCCGGACCATGTCGGCCGCGGTGACGAGCGCTGCGACCTTCGCCCGGCAGCGCGGGTCGTGGAGCACGTACTCCTCCACCTGCCGGTGGCGAGCCTCATCGAGCTCACCGTCGGCATAGAGCATCAGCTCCAGATCCGTCGGCGGGGCGCTCGCTTCCCCGTGATTCGCCTTGCTGCTGTTGGCGGTGCTCACGCGATCTCCTCCGGGTCCTCTGCTGGGGCCTTGCCCTCTTCCTCCGCGTAACAGTCGGCGAGGGCGCGCTGAAGCTTCTGACGGGCGTGGAACAGGCGGCTCATGATCGTCCCCTTCGAGACCCCCATGGCCTGAGCCATCTCCTCGTACGACATGCCCTCCACCTCCCGCATCAGGATCACGCCTCGGTGGTAGGGCGGCAGCGCGTCGAGCGCGGCCTGGATGCGCCCGGCGATCTCCCGGCGCCGGACGACGTTGAGGGGGTCCGCGCCGTCGATCCGAGCGACGAGCGGGAAGTCGGACTGCTCGTCCGCCGCCTGGTTCTCCTGGAGCTCGAGGTCGCGGCGTCCCGGCTTCCGCATGAGGTCGATCGCCAGATTCGTGACGATCCTGTAGAGCCAGGTGAAGAACGAGGAGCCCCCCTGAAAGGAGCCGAGGCCCTTGTAGACCCGGAGGAAGGCGTCCTGCACGAGCTCGCGCGCGTCGTTCTCGTCGCGGACGAGCCCCATCGCGATCGCGAACGCCCTGCGCTGGTGCCGTTCCACGAGCGAGCGGAAAGCCGCCTGGTCCCCCTTCTGCGCTCGCTCGATGAGCTCACGATCTTCCTCCGCTTCCCGCCGTCTCGCCTCGCGATTGGACGCACGGGCGGGAGCGCTATTCAGGCGCGGGTGGAACTGCTTCGTTTCGGGGTGGTCGCCCTCCGCGGACAGGTCGTCGCCTTCCGCATCGCCCTCGCCGGGATCACCGGGAGGTGCGACCGGCTCGAGCTCGTCCGGGTGAGAAGGTGCAATGGCCACGGGGTCAGCTTACCTGAGGAGGCTGGGGGACGAGGGAGGTCGCGGAGCAGGCGGCCACGCACGGCGCGCGGCAGCCGGCGGACGTGCCGGGCGGCAGACAGCGGCCGTTCGGCTCACGGCTCATCGGCCTCGTCGCTGAGCTCGGGCAGCTCGCCCAGCGTGAGGCGGACATCGAAGACCCGCTCCAGCCGCGCGACGCGGAGCGTAACGACCTTGTTCACCCCGGCGATGCTCGCCATCCACCGGAGCTCGTTCGGGTCGGAAATCGTCTTTCCTTCGAAGCCGACGATCACATCGTCCGGCGCGATGCCAGCCCGGTCCGCGGGTCCCCCCGCCACCACGGTCTTCACCCACGCCCCCTTTCGATCGGGGCGCTTGAGCCGCCCCGCCTCGATCGAGTTGAGGACGTCGACGATCACCCCGACCTGGCTCCGCCGGATCTTGCCGTCGCGCAGCAGCATCGGGAGCAGCTGCCGGACCATGTTGATCGGGATCGCAAACCCGATGTTGTTCGCGTTGGCGCGCACGGCCGCGTTGATGCCGACCACCTCGCCCTTGAGGTTCAGGAGCGGGCCGCCGGAGTTGCCGGGGTTGATGCTCGCGTCCGTCTGGAGGAAGTTGAAGTAGCCGCTCGGGTCGAGCCCCTTCACGTCGTCCCGGGTGCGGCCCTTGGCGGAGAGGATGCCCGCCGAGACCGTGTGGGAGAGGCCGAAGGGGTTGCCGATCGCGACCACCCAGTCGCCGACCTCGATGGTATCCGAGTCGCCCAGGGGGAGCGACGGGAGCCCCCTCTCCTCGACCTTCAGCACGGCGACGTCCGTGTGCTTGTCGCGGCCGATGACGGTCGCCTTGATGTCGCGGCCGTCGACGAAGCTCACGAGGATGTCGGTCGCGCCCTCGATCACGTGGTTGTTCGTCAGCAGGAAGCCCTCTGGATCATAGACGAAGGCGGTCCCGAGCCCCTCGGCGACCGTACGGCGGCGGCCGCCCGGTTGCTGCTGCCGCTCGACGCGCGCCTTGACCGTCGCGACCGCTGGATCGGCCCTGCGCGCGAGCGGCGCGAAGGAGCCGGGCATGCCCTCGGAGCGGACGATCGGAGGAGGAGGCGGCGCGGACGGAGGCAGCGGCGCGGTCGCCACCGGCACGGCGCCCGAGGGGACGGTGGAGCTGCTTGCGCCGGAAGAGTGGCCCGGAGAGGCCTTGCTGCACGAGGCGACCAGTGAGGCGAGGAGGACCCCCAAGAGAGCCCTGGCGCCAACGGTCACGATCGTTTCGAGACCTCGAGGTAGCGCATCCGCAGATCGTAGAGCGCCTGCTCGAGCAACCTCTCCTCGTCGCCCGAGAGGTTCCCCTTCGTCTTCTCCTGGAGGAGCGACAGCAAATCGATGTCCTGATGCGCGAGGATCAGGTTCTGCTCTTCCCTGCCGTCGGGGCTGGGCGCGTCGCCGAGGTGCACGTACGCGGAGCCGATGATCGACAGCACGAAGGTCGAGAAGTCGAGCGTCGGCAGCTCCGGGGGGCTCCCTGGCGGAGGGAGCTCTTCCCGATTCTTCGCGTCGCTCACTCTGCCCCTTCGTCGTCGAGGTCGGGCTCGATCCGCGACCCCTGCGCTGACGCGCCGAGCGCCGGCTGGTCGACGGCGATCCCCTCGGCGTGCTCCTCCAGGTCCTGCAAGCCCGCGAGGTGCGCCTCGATGGTCCCCGCGCTGAGCGTCCCGCTCGCCAGGAGGCGCTCGCGCACCCGGCGATCGAGCTGCAGCTCCGTCAGCTTGCCCTTCTCACCTACGGTCATGATGTGATCTCCTCGGACAACCCACCCGTTCGCGGTGGGCTTATGACGACTTCTTCGAGAGCGTCACGAGCACCCCACCATCGCCGTGCTCGTGATGGTGGCTGTGATCGTGGTCGTGGTCGTGGTCGTGGTCGTGACCGCAGCAGCCCTCGCCCTCGGAGTCCTCGATGCGCTCCTCCAGCTCGGCCTGAGCCTGCGCGATCTCCTCCTCGCTGGCGGCGCGCACGTCCTTGACCTGAACCTGAAAGCGCACCTTCTGGCCTGCCAGAGGGTGATTCGTATCCACCCGGAAGCCCTCGGGGAGGATCTCGATGACCCGGAGCGCGATCGGCGAACCGTCCGGGCCCTGGGCGACGAATTCGTCGCCGACCTCGACAGCGCCCCCATCGGGGAAATCCGCCTTGTCCACCTCGAAGACGCCGGCGTCATCGCGCTCGCCGAACGCATCTTCCGGCTCGACGGTGATCTCGCGCTGCTCACCGGCGCGCAGACCTTCCAGCGCGCGCTCCAGCCCAGGCACGATCTGAGCGTAGCCGTGCGTGTAGACGAGCGGCTCTGCGGTCGATGCCTCATCCACCGTCTCTCCGCTTTCGTTGAAGAGGACGTAGGACAGCGTGACGACCGTATCCGTTGCGATGGGCAGCGACTCCATGGGCGGCGGTTGGTCTGCCACGGCGGTTCCGCGGTTTCAAGCGAGGCGCGCTTGCGCGGCAGCATGCTATGAGGACGTCCGATGGCCGACACCATGGCTCGGGCGACCGGTCGCGACCCCCTCGACGCGTCGCCCCCTGCTGCGCAGGCCACCACGGAAACGGAGCGCCTCCGTCCCGGAGAGGCGGCGCCGGGCGAGACGCGACCGGCCTCGACCGCGCCGGCGCCCCCCGGCGGCGCGGCAGCCCGGGGCCTGCGCGAGGGCGGACCGCGTCCTCGACGCGGGGGAGAGAGCCTGGAGCAGGAGCTCTCCCGGGTAGGCACGAAGCGCTGGCTCGCTCGCCTCGGCGTCCTCGCGACGATCGCAGCGCTCGTCGCGGGGCTCGTCGTCTGGAGGATCCGGACGAGGCCCCCGCCGCCGCCGCGCTACGTCACGGGCGACATCACCACGGGCGACGTGCTCGAAGTGGTCCAGTCGACGGGTCAGGTCAAGCCGCTCACCGAGGTGCAGATCGGCGCCCAGGTCTCGGGGCGAATCACCAAGGTCTACGTGGACTTCAACAGCATCGTGAAGGCCGGCGACGTGCTGGCCGAGATCGATCCGACGCTCTTCGGGGCGCAGATCGACTCGAACCAGGCGCAGATCGCGGCGGCCAACGCGAGCGTCGTGCGCTCGGAGGCGTCGCTGGGGACCGCCAAGCAGCGGCTCGAGCGCGCGAGGAAGATGGTCGCGGAGGGGGTGGGCTCGCAGGCCGATCTGGACACGGCGCAGGGCGCCTACGACGTCGCGCTCGCCGACCTCGCGGCCTCGAAGGCGCAGGTGGCGCAGCTCAGGGCGGTGCTCCGCTCCTCCACGACCAACCTCCAGTACACGCGCATCTTCTCGCCCATCGACGGGGTCGTCATCAGCCGCGCGATCGACCCCGGGCAGACGGTGGCGGCGAGCTTCCAGGCGCCCACCCTCTTCGTGATCGCCCAGGATCTTCGCAAGATGCGCGTGCTCGCCGACATCGACGAGGCGGACGTCGGGCGGCTCCGCGAGGGCATGACGGCGGACGTTAGCGTCGATGCGTTCCCGGGCGAGACGTTCCGAGGGACGGTGAGCCAGGTGCGCTACAGCCCGTTGAGCCAGTCCGGCGTCGTGACGTACGCGGCGGTCGTCGAGGTCGACAACCCCGACGTCAAGCTCCGGCCGGGGATGACGGCGACGGTGAGCGTCCGGTCCGCCGAGGCCAGGGGGGTGCGGCGGCTGCCGAACGCGGCGCTCCGGTTCAAGCCCGCCCCGGCGCGGGACAAGGACGGCAAGGAGATCAAGGCGCCGCCCCTCGATCCGCTCCCGCCGAAGAAGGGCCGAATCTACGTGCTGACCGACGCGACGCCCGGCGCGGAGAAGATCGAGCCGCGCGTCGTCGACGTCGGGATCACCGACGGCATCTTCACCGCGCTCGGGTCCGATCTCGGCCCGCTCAAGGTCGTCACCGACGAGAACGACGATCCGTCAGCGGGCGGCAGGGGGCGCGGCCCTCGGCTGTTCTAGGCGTGATGCTGCCCCAGAGCCAAGGCGTCGCCGCGGCGCCCCGAGACGAGCCGCTCATCGAGCTCTCGAGCGTCGGCAAGGACTACACGACCGAGGCCGTCATCGTAAGGGCGCTCCGGCACGTGGATCTGACCATCCAGCACGGCGATTTCGTCGCGATCGTCGGGCAGAGCGGCTCGGGCAAGAGCACCCTGATGAACATCATCGGGTGCCTGGACCGGCCGACGCATGGCACGTACCGGCTCGACGGTCTCGACGTCACCCGGCGCAGCAACGACGCGCGCGCGATCGTCAGGAACCGCCTTATCGGGTTCGTCTTCCAGGGCTTCAACCTGCTGCCGCGCACCACGGCGCTCGAGAACGTCGAGCTGCCGCTGGTCTACCGGGGCGTCGGCGCGGCGGAGCGGCGCAAGCGGGCGCTCGAGGCGCTCGGCGCGGTGGGGCTGGCCGAGCGCCTGCACCACACGCCGAACCAGCTCTCGGGCGGACAGCAACAGCGCGTCGCCATCGCGCGGGCGCTCGTCACCTCGCCGCCGCTGCTCCTCGCCGACGAGCCCACGGGCAACCTCGACACGCGCACGAGCTACGAGGTGCTCGGGCTGCTGCAGCGGCTCAACCGGGACGGGATCACGATCGTCCTCGTGACGCACGAGCCGGACATCGCCGCCTGCGCGAGCCGCGTGATCACGATGCGCGACGGCGAGATCCGCAGCGATCTCAGGAACGATCGCCCCGTCGACGCGGCCGCGGCGCTGGCCGCGCTGCCGCTCTCCGCGGCGGAGAGCGACGAGCTATCGCCATGAGCGGCTACTTAGCCGCCGTCCGGATCGCGCTGCGCGCCATCGTCCGGTCGAAGCTCCGCGCCGCCCTGACGGTGCTCGGCATCCTGATCGGGGTCTCGGCCGTGGTGATCGTCGTGGCGCTCGGGACGGGCGTGCGCAACCGCGTCCTGGGCGAGATCTCGGGCATGGGGGCGAGCTCGATCTACATCTTCCCGCAGTCGACGCAGGCGTCGGGGCTGAAGCGCCGCGAGAACGCGAGGATGTCGGAGGCCGACGGGATCGCGATCCTGAAGGAGTCGACGAGCGTGGCCGCGCTGAGCCCGTTCAGCTCGACGTCGACGCAGGTCGTGGCCGGAGAGGCCAACGTCGCGACCCAGGTCATGGGCGTGACCCGGAGCTACCTCTCGATCCTCTCGTACAGCGTCGGGATGGGCGAGGGCTGGACCGAGGCCGACGAGCAGCTCAAGGCGAAGGTCTGCCTGATCGGCGAGACCGTCCGGGAGAACCTGTTCGGCTCGGGCGAGGCCGTGGGCCGGTACATCCGGATCGGCAAGCACCCGTTCCGGGTGATCGGGGTGCTCGCGAAGAAGGGGCAATCGCCCTTCGGCGAGGACCAGGATGACCGGCTGCTCATGCCGATCGGCAGCTTCCGGTCGCGGATCGTGCCGAGCGCGCCGGGCAGGGTGCAGATGCTCGTCGCCGCCGCCACGAGCGAGCGGACCGTCGATCGCGCGGTGGAGCAGATCGACAGGATCCTCCGGCAGCGCCACGAGATCGCGCCGGACGACGAGCCGAATTTCGTGATCCGCACGCAGGCGGAGTTCCGCGCGTCCCAGGAGCGGATCCTGGACACCTTGACGATGCTCCTGTCCTCGATCGCCGCGGTGTCGCTCCTCGTCGGCGGGATCGGCGTCATGAACATCATGCTGGTCAGCGTCACCGAGCGGACGCGCGAGATCGGCATCCGCATGGCGATCGGCGCCTCCGAGGGAGACATCCTCGTCCAGTTCCTTGTCGAGGCCATTACCCTGTCGCTCATCGGGGGCGTGCTCGGGCTCGGCGCGGGGCTCGGCGTCATCAAGGCCCTCGCCGCCACGCTCGGCTGGAACATGACGTTGCCGGCCAGCGCGGTCGTCGTCGCGGTGGGGACGAGCGCGACGATCGGAATCGTCTTCGGGTTCTTCCCGGCCCGCCGCGCGGCCCGTCAGGATCCCATCGCCGCCCTGAGGCACGAATGAGCGCCACGCTCACCCGGGTGTTCTCGGCGGTCGTGATCGCGCTGCGCGCCGTCCGCCGGAACAAGCTCCGCGCCGGGCTCACGATCCTGGGGATCACGATCGGCGTCGCGGCCGTCGTCACCGTCACGGCGCTGGCGAGCGGCGCGCGCGCCAACGTCAACGCGCAGATCTCGAACCTCGGCTCCAACTCGCTCATCGTCTTCGCCCGATCCGCCCGCGCCTCGGGCGTCCGCAGCACCGCGGGCGCCAAGCTCTCGGAGCTCGACGGCCAGGCGCTCGCGCGCGAGTCGACGAGCATCCGGCTCGTGGCGCCGTTCCTCAGGTCGAGCGCCCAGGTCATCCACGAGGGCCAGAACGCGAGCCCGACGCTCGTCGGGACGCGCCTGAACTACTTCGAGATCCGGAGCTGGAAGGTCGCGCAGGGAGAGCCGTGGAGCCCCGCCTCGGAGAACCTCTCCGAGAAGGTCGTCGTGATCGGGGCTCAGACCGCGCGCGATCTGTTCGGATCGCTCGATCCGGTCGGCCGGATGGTGCGGATCGGCCGCCAGATGTACCGCGTGCTCGGCGTGCTGGAGGAGAAGGGAGCGTCGCCCTTCGGGCAGAGCCAGGACGAGATCGTGCTGATGCCCATCACCACGATGCGGTCGCACGTCATCGCCACGCGACCCGGGGAGGTTCATGCCATCTTGCTGAGCTCGACGTCGGCCGAGACGTCGGAGCGCGCCAGGCAGCAGGCCGAGGCGATCCTCCGCCAGCGGCACCGCATCGGCGAGAACGACGAGGACGACTTCGCCGTCCGGAGCCAGGCGGAGTTCCAGGCCATGCAGGACGCGATCTTCGCGGCGCTCTCGGCGTTGCTCGTCAGCATCGCGGCGGTGTCGCTCGTCGTGGGCGGCATCGGCGTCATGAACATCATGCTGGTCAGCGTCACCGAGCGCACCCGGGAGATCGGCATCCGGATGGCCATCGGCGCCCGGGAGATCGACATCCTGCTGCAGTTCCTGCTCGAGGCGCTCGTGCTCGCCACGCTGGGCGGCATCGTCGGCAGCGCGCTCGGGTACGGCGTCATCCTCGGGTTCTCGCGCGCGTTCGACTGGCCGATGAGGCTCGAGCCGGCTGCGCTCGCGGTCGCGCTCGGGGTGAGCACGGCGATCGGGATCGTCTTCGGGTTCTTCCCGGCGCGGCAGGCCGCGCGCATGGATCCCGTGAACGCGCTAGGGCGCGAGTAGCGCGAAGCGCGCCGGACCGCGGGCGGTGGCTGGAGGAGGAGGGAGGCGGAGGCGCCGCCGCACGGGCGGCGCGCGCCTCCCCGGGATCAGCTCTTCTTCATCAGGTCGGCGAACGTGCCGAACTTGGCCTCGCGCGCGACCCCCGCGCGGTACTGCTGGTACGCCTGCTTCTCGGCGTCCTCCTTGAGGGCGCGGATCGACAGCTTGGCCTCGCCCCGGCGCGGATCCACCTCGATGACCTTCGCGTCGAGCTGGGTCCCGATGGGGAACTCCTTCCGGAGGTCGGTGCCACGCTGGGTACCGGTGTGGCCGGCCGGGATGAAGCCGCGAGCCGCTCGCCCCGTGGTGCCGAGCACCCGGACGACGAGCCCCCCTTCGGTCACCTGCGTGACGGACACCTTCACCGCCTTGCCCTGCTGAACGCGCTGGCGCGGCTCGCTCTCCTCGCCCTCGGGCGGAGCAGGGTGGAGCCCGATGCGCCGGCCCGCGGCGTCGCAGGTCGCGACGACAACGTCGACGTCGTCACCGACCTTCACGACCTCGTCCGGGTGCTGGATCGGCTTCATCGAGAGGTCGGCCGTGTGAATGAGCCCATCGATGCCCGGCTCGAGCTCGATGAACGCGCCGAACGGCTGCAGGCGAGCGACCTTGCCCTTGTGGCGCGTGCCGACCGCGTACTTCTCCTTCACCGCGTCCCACGGGTCGACCGTGGCGGCCTTGCGGCTCAGCCAGAGCTTGCCCTTGTCGTCGACGCGGAGGACCTTCACGTCGATCTCCGCGCCCGGCTTGAACAGGTCGGCCAGCTTGGCGCCGCGGTCGTGGCTCGCCTCGCTCATGTGGACCAGCCCCTCGACGCCGCCGGCGTCGGGGAGCGCGACGAACACGCCCCACGCGACGACCTTGCGCACGATGCCCTTGTGCAGCGAGCCGGGCTCGATCGACGTGAGCGCCTCGGTGCGCGCCTTCCGGCTCTCCTCTTCGAGCATCTTGCGGCGGGACACGACGATGTCGCGCCCCTTCTTCGCGAACTGGGTCACGCCGAAGTCGAGCCGCTGGCCCACGAGGTAGTTGAGGTCGGCGCCGTGGCGCAGATCGACGTGCGACGCCGGCGCGAAGGCGCGGAGGCCGCCGAGGTCGACCTCGAGCCCGCCCTTCACCGCCCCGGTCACGAACCCCTCGATCGACTCGCCGCTCTGGAGCGCAGCCTCGGCGCGCGCGCGCGCCTGATCGAGCTGCACCGGCGCCCTCGACAGGAGGAGCATGCCTCCGCGCACGCCGGTGCTCGCCACCGTCGCGATGAACTGATCTCCCTCGACGGGCGGCTCTTCCTCGAGGATCTCGCGACGGTCGAACAGCCCCGTCGCCTTCCCGGCGATGTCGATCCAGATGGCATGGTCGGTGGTCTTGCTGACCCTGCCGAACACTTCCTCGCCGATGCTGAAGGCCGGGCGCTCGCGCGGCGGCGGCGCGCCCTGCCCCTTGCGCCGCTTGCGCTTCTCGCCACCGGGCTGCGGCTGCCCGCCCGCCTCGTCGGCCGCCTGCTCCTCCGCGCCCTCATCTTCTTCTGCCGCGTCGGCCGCCTCCGCGCCGCTGGCCTCGGCCGCCTCAGCTGCCTCGCCCTCGGGCTGGCCGGCCTCCTCCGCGCCCTTGCGGCGACGGCGGCGACGGCGCTTCTTTCCAGCGCCACCCTCGGTCTGCGCGGCCGCACCGGCCTCTCCGGCCGGCGCGGGCTTCGCGGCCGGCGCGGGCTTCGCGGCGGCCGGAGGGGTCCGTTTGCCGGGCGAGAACCCCGGCTTGCGGTTGCCGATATCATCCCGCGGCAGGCCTGGAACGCGGTTGCCGATGTCGTCGCCCGGCTGCTCTTCCCACTCGTCGTCGGCATCACGCGCCGGGGCGGCGCTCGCCGCCGCGGCCGGTGTCGCCTCGGACTGGGCCGAGCTCGCCTGCGACGACGCTTCTCCGCCGGGCTCGTGGCTCGCTTCGGTTGGGGGGGTGGACCCCCCTTCATGGGCTTGGGCTGCTTGCTCGGGCGCAGCGTTCGACGACTCGAGCGGGCCGCCCTGGTCGGCCGGAGCTCCCGGCGCGTCCGCCGGCGTGGTGGTATTTTCGTGGGTATTCATCCGCGCCTCGCGCGACAACGCATGCCGATGGGGGCGAAACGTGCTCGCGTTCTCTCCAGCGGCCCCCTCGGTTGAATGGGGGAAGGGGCCGGAACCATATCGTATCCGGGACGTTTACGCGAGAGCCTACCGCATGATGGGCAGGTGCTTGTTGGTCCCCCCGCTCCGATCGATGCGGAGGCCGCCCCCGCTCGCGAGGTTGTGGGCGCTGATCTGGCCGGCCAGCCGCTCCGCCACATCCACGAAAGCGCGCGCAATCGGGCTGCTCGGGGCAGCCTGTACGACCGGCGTGCCGGCGTCGCCCCACTCCCGGATGGCCGGATCCATCGGGATCTGGCCGAGCAACGGCGCCTCCGCGAACTCCGCGATCTTCTGCCCGCCGCCGGCCCCGAAGAGCTCGTGCCGCTTGCTGCACCCGTCGCACACGAAGTAGCTCTCGTTCTCGACCACGCCGAGCAGGGCGATCCCGACTTTCTGGGCCATCGAGACCGATTTGTACACGTCCTGGAGGGCCACCTCCTGCGGCGTTGTCACGACGATCGCGCCCGTGGTCCTCATCTTCTGGGAAATCGTCAGCGCGATGTCGCCGGTACCGGGCGGAAGATCAAGCACGAGGTAGTCGAGCTCACCCCATTCCACGTCGCGCATGAACTGGATCAGGGCGTTCTGGAGCATCGGCCCGCGCCAGACGACCGCCGATCTCGGATCTTCCAGCAGGAAGCCGATCGACATGAGCTTCACGCCGAAGCGCTCGAGCGGCAGAAACTTCTGCCCATCGGCCGACGTCGGGCGGCCCATCACGCCGAGCATGGTCGGGACGCTCGGCCCGTACATGTCCGCGTCGAGGAGGCCGACCTTGGCCCCCTCGCGGCTGAGCGCCAGGGTGAGGTTCGCGGCGACCGTGCTCTTGCCGACGCCGCCCTTGCCGCTCATCACGAGGACGATGTTCCGCACGCCCGGGGACGGGTCGTCCTGAAGGATGGTGCGCGCGGGGATGCCGACGTCCCACGCGATCCGGACGCCCTTCGCGCCGGCGCCCTTCAGAGCCGCCTCGATGTCCGCCGCGAGCCGCTGCTTGAAGTAGCTGGTCAGCTCGACGGTGAGCGAGACGGCCTCGCCCTCGACCGAGAGCTCCCGGACGCGACCGAGATCGGTGATGGGGCGCTGGAGGTCCGGCGCGATGACCTTTGCCAGCGCGGCGAGCGCGGCGTCCTTCGTGATGGGCATGGGGCGAAGGAGTTAGGACTGCTCGGGATTCCCGTCAACCGGCGAGCGCGGCGTCGCCGAGGGCGCTCGCTCTGGCCTGGCCGGGCGCGGCGCGACAAAGGCCGTTCCTGCGCCCGGCCGGCGCCGTTACCAGCAGGTAGCGACGCTGGAATCGGGGTCGCCGCGATCGAGCTGGCGCGACGGCAGGTAGCACCGCGAGTCTACACAGTCCCCGCTCGAGTTCTGCTCGACGCACACGCACGCGCCGACGAGCCCGCTGGGCGACTTCGGGCAGACCTCAGCCGCGTTCTCCGCGGTGCACCGGATGGGGAGCGCCGCGTCCAGGCACGCCCGCTCGCCGCGCAGCGTGGTGGTGCACTCCATCGTGGAGTCCGCGTCGCCGCAGTCGGTGTCGTTGCGGCACGGCTCGCAGAAGTTGCCCTTGCCGGTGCAGGCGCCGAACCGCGGGATGCACGCGCCCTCGTCGCACCGGTAGTCCAGGTCGCAGTCGGAGTCCGCGCTGCAGGACCTGGCGCACCGGCGCTCGCCGTCGATCGCGACGCAGCGCTGCTCTGCGGCGAACGAGCAGTCGAAATCGGTGCTGCACGGCGCGCACTGGGTGCGCTTGACGCAGGTGCTGCGCAGCAGGCACACCGGGCCCTCGACATAGGTGTTGCCGTCCCCGAACGTGGACGGGTCGATGCACTCCTCGTCGGTCTCACCGCAGAAGCCGTCATCCCCCTTGTCCGTGCCGCAGATCGCGTGAGGATCGCGGGACACGGCGCACTCGAAGCCGCCGGGGCAGTCCGCATCGCCCATGCAGTGCGGCATCGTGCAGTAGGCCTCGGCGTCGCCCTGCCCCTTGCCAAGGCACTCCAGGCCGAGCGAGGTGCACTGGTCGGGAGAGCAGGCCGGGACGACGCAGGCGCTGCCGTCGCTGCACTTGCCGGCGGAGCAGGCGGGGTCGTCGCCGCACCGCTCCGTGTCGCGCTGGCAGTCGCCTGGGTTCCCGTTGCATTGGCTCGGGTCGCACGGCGTCTCGTCGGGGCAGCGCCCGAACTGGCCGCACTCGGTGCCGAATGGACAGGGCGCACCGAAGCCCACCATCTTCTCCTTCTGCGTGCAGACCAGGATCTCGGCCTTCGTGTCGTCCTCCGCGGCCGGCGCACAGTCCTGGATGCCTGGAATACATTCGCGGTGGCTGCTGCACCTGAGCACGCAGCGGTTGCCGACGCAGGTGTTGCCCTCCAGGCAGAGCTCCGGCTGGCATTTGCCCTCGCAGACGCCGTCGACGATGACCCCCCCGAAGCATTTGTCCTGTGGCGTGCCCGACGAGCATGCGCCGCTCGCGATGGCCGCCCCGCTCGCCAGGCAGCACAGCATCAGGAAGGCGTGGATACTACGGAGACGGGGCCGACGGGCGCTGTGAGAAGCGACAACCTGCTGCATAGGACCTCAGCGCGGGAAACACCCGCGGATCGGGGCAGGCACGGCGGGCCTGGCCGGAGATTGCGGAAACGCGCTCCCGAGCGAAGCGGCGACGCCAAGGTTGCCCTTGACGCCCCCCGTGCCGCCCAGAAGAATGAGCACTCCTACACCATACTTCAGGCGGTGGCATCATGCGAATCGACGCGGTTCTCGGTGGGATGGGCCTTTTCGTCGTGGCGGCTCTAGGGCTCGTCGGCTGCGCAGAAGAGGATCCCATTCCTGCGCCTCCCTTTCCCGAGGGGACGGGTCAAGCTGCGAACGCTCGATATCCGGCTGGGCCGTATGGGGTGAGCCTCAACCGGGTGATCGCGAACTATCAGTTCGTCGGGTACGCCAACGCCGCCGAACACAACGACACGATGCAGCCGATTCAGCTCGCCGATTTCTACAACCCGACCGGGACGGAGGTCTTTCCGGAAGGCTCGCTTTACGGCGCGGGAGAGCCGAAGCCGAAGGTGCTGCTGATCGACGTCTCGTCCGTATGGTGCGGCCCCTGCAAAATCGAGGCAGAGTCCGTCCTGCCCGAGCTCTACAAGAAGTATCAACCCCAGGGCGGCGAGTTCCTTGTTCAGCTCGCAGACGGAAGGACCCCGGGCGAGGCGGCGGTCCCGAACGACCTGTACCGCTGGACGACCCGGTACGACGTGCAGTACCCGTCGGCGATCGACCCTTCGTACAAGCTCGGCGCGCTTTTCCAGGCCGACGCGTTCCCGGCGAACATGATCGTCAGGACGCAGGACATGACGATCATGGAGATCGTCGCTGGCGTGCCCGAGGAAAACAGCAATTTCTGGCGAACCTTTGAGAAGATCATGAACGGCGAGCTCTGAACGAGCTTCGCCGTGGGCGCGTCGTCGAACCACCGGTCGGCGCGCGCGTGTAGGGAGAATCTGCCAGGGCGCCGCAGAGGGGCGCCCGCGACGTTGAGCCCTCATGCCGATCGGCCGCTCAGGCCGGCCCCTTCGCGACGGAAACCCAATGAACCGAAAAACCCGCTGCGCGCTCTCGCTGGCGTTCATTGTCCTCGGCCTCGCCGCCGCCTCGTGCGGAGCGGCCTCAGGCGGCTCATCGGCGAGCCCGGCCCCGGACTTCTCGCTCCCCGCCCTCGACGGCAAGACGGTCAGGCTCTCGGACTATGCCGGCAAGAGCGTGGTGCTCATCGACTTCTGGTCGACCACCTGCGATCCGTGCCTGGCGGAGATGCCCCACCTCGTCGAGCTCTACAAGAAGCACAGGGATAAGGGGTTCGTCGTGCTCGCCGTGTCGCTCGACGGACCGGAGTCGCGGGCGCAGGTGAGCAGCACGGTCCACGACAGGGAGATGATCTTCCCTGTGCTCCTCGACGAGGAGACGACCGTGGCCGCCCGGTACAATCCGAAGCGCGAGCTTCCGTTCTCCGTGCTCATCGGCCGAGACGGCTCAATTCTTCACAAGCGCGGCGGGTACCAGCCCGGCGACGAGGCGGCGCTCACCGAGCAGGTCGAGAAGGCGCTTGGCCTATAGCGCCGGGGCGGCCGTCCGGCGCGCCTTCTCGGCGCGATCGACGGCTCGCTCGCTCCACGGCGGCGAGGTCCATGGTAGAGATCGGGCGGTGCGCAGCCCGCTCCGCCTCGTCCGTTCCTGCCTGACAGCGACGCTCCTCCTCGCGGCCTCGCCGGCGGCGGCGGTCGATCTCCCGAACGTCGGCGGCGAACCGATCTCGCTCGATGTCGTGAACACCACGGCCATCAGCTACCACTTCGACAATCGCAACGACGATGGCCGCTATCCTTCGCGCTATCTCGACGACAACTACGGAGAGATCGTCGATCGGCTCGACGCCCAGCTCAACTGGTGGCGCCTGCAGCTCGGTATGCGGCTCAACGGCTCTTTCTACGTGCCCAGGCCCTCGGCGACCGACATCGATCTGCAGCGGAAGGTCCTGAACAAAGAGGTCTCGTTCAAGCTGGACGACGCCGCGCGGGAGCTCCACTCCCGGTATTTGACGACGGTCTACCCGGCGAAGCTCTGGCTCACCTACACGCAGCCGGGCATCGAGGCCACGGTCGGCGACTTCTACGCACAGCTCGGACGCGGCCTCGTCTTCAGCGTGCGGAAGATGGACGAGCTGGCCATCGACACGACCGTGAGGGGCGGCAGGCTCGTGCTCGACAAGGATTTCCAGCTGTTCAGGCTGGAGGCCACCGCCTTCGCCGGACAGATGAACCCCCTGCGCGTCGACGACGCGAGCGGCAGGCGGCTCCACGGGGACGGGTCGCCGCTCTTCTTCGCCTTCCCTGGCGCGAGCGACCTGGCCACAATCGACTTCAACCAAAGCAACCGGCCTTACGATGCGGTCGAGGGGGCCCGGCCGAACTACCTGGAGGACACCGTGTTCGGCGGACGCCTGGAGGCGGGTGTGAAGGGCGTCGAGCTCGCAGCAAACGGCGCGCTGCTGCTGCGCACGTCACACACCGAGGAGTTCAACCGATGCATGGCCGCGGCTCAGCTCATTGAGGACGTCGATGCGCGCAGGGAGCAGGAACGCCTGTGCGCTGGTGAGTTCCCGGAGTTCGTCAACAACGCCCCCGAACGGCAGCGCAACACGATCCGCACCTTCAGCGGCTCGGTGAGCATTCCGTCCATCGCGGAGCGCGGGGACGTCTACGTCGAGGTGGCCGGTCAGCAGCTCCGCAGCGGTCGCCCCGACCGGGATGGAAACCCGGAGAAGGACATATCCGGCTACGCGATCTATCTGGCGGCGAACGGGCGCGGAGGTCCGCTCGCCGTCGCCCTCGAAGGGAAGCACTACCGGCGGTTCTTCCCGCTCTCGGCCAACATCGACGTCTCTCCGCTGTCGAACCCGGGGTTCAATGCGCCGGAGTTCGCAGGCGTGGCGTACAACCAGCCTCCGACGGCGGAGCCCATCTACGTCGAGCCGATCGGGAGCCCCAATGTCTGCGTGACCGGCGGCCGCGCCCGCGTGGACTACCGCTTCAACCGGAGCGCGGCCATTTACGCCTGGCTCGGGCGCTATGTGAGCTTCTCGGAACGCCGGGACAACATCGACTGCGACACGGCGGATATCAATCGGACCGATACCTGGGATACCGCGGCAGGCACCGAGATCGACTTCGATGGCCGCCGCTCGCACGTGCGCGCCTGGGCTGGAGTTCGGCAATCCGATGCGGCCGACACCGGCGACGTCTTCTACAGCGAAGGTTACGTCCGGTACGACATCGTGAAGCACCTCGCCGGCGCGTTCTCCCTCCAGGCACAGGGCAACAGCCGCCGGCGCTACAGGCCAGAGAATTTCGAATCGTCCTGGGTCGAAGGGGACAACTACGTCGCGCTCCAGTGGTCGCCCCATCTCGCTGCGATCTTTGGCTACGAGTACACGAACGCGCTTGGGTGTGCGCCGGGCAAGGGCAGCGAGCTCTGCCATTACTTCAACGGGGGACTTCAGTGGAAAGCCGGGTCGAGGGAGACAGCGCTCGACCAGGTCGTCGACACGGTGCAGCTCTTCGTCGGGCAGCGGCGCGCGGGGCTACGTTGCGTTTCGGGCGTGTGCCGGAACTTCCCACCGTTCGAGGGGGCGCGTCTCGAGCTCGTCTCCAGGTTCTGAGCGACCGGACCACCTCGGGCGCCGCCTCGGCAACGCTCAGAACGCCTCGAGGATGGCGCAGGCCACCGAGGTCCTGACCTGGGGCTCGGCGTCGGCGAGGAGCGATGCGGCGCGCGGGATCTCGCCGAGCGCGACCAAGCCCGCCCCCGCCGCCTCGCGCACCGGGATCTCGCGGGATCGGACGTCGCGCTCCAGCAGCGGCACGACCGCGCGGATTCCTGCACGTGCGAGGACTCCCCGCGCGAGCACCGCGCGCGTCGACGTCCCCGCTGCGAGCTTCATCAGCCAAGCGACGGCCGCGGAGCGCTCGCGCGCCGCGACGTCCCGCGGCGCGGCGTCGACGTGGCGGCTATGGACGGCGAAGACCACGGCCTCATCCGGATCGCCCTGCGCCTCGATGAGCGCAGATCGCACCGCCGGGTCCTGGAGCGGCGCGGAGAGGATGGCGTAGACGCGATCCCGGCTCTGGCTGGAGCGGATGGAGCCGATGAGGACGGAGACCGCTTCGCCGGCGCCCTCGCCTCCCGCGCGGACCAGCGCGCGCGCTGCGGCGATCGCGGGCGCGCCGCGCTGGGTGGAGATCGCCCAGCGCAGCTGCGCGCGTCCGCCGCCGTCCAGCGCGCGCGGCGTCGCCCACGCTTCGGCGATCGCCTCGCGCCCGGGTTCATCCGAGAGGGTCCAGACATCGCGCAGCGCCAGCACGAGGTCCTGACCGCCGAGCGCCCCGGCGGCGCGGATCGCCAGCGTCCGCGCGAGCGGGTAAGGATCGAGCCGCGCCGCCTCGAGAAGCGCTTCCCGATCGCTCGGGTCCGCCGCGGCGACGGCGGCGCGAAGCGCCGAGACGCGAACCTCCTGATCTCCGTCGAGCATCCGCGAGCGGCGCATCGCGCCGTCCTCGGCTGTGATGAGCGCCCGCGTCTCCAGCGCGCGGAGCGCCGTGTCCTTGCCGGGGTATCGCCCCGCCGCCGCGTCGCTTGCGTACCGCTTCACGCTCTCCGGGTCGGTGAGCCCCGCCTCGAGGAGGATCATCGCCGCGGCGGTGGCGATCGCGTCCGAGCCCGCGGCGCGCTCGGCGAGCGCGTCCTCCAGCGCGCGCGCGCACGTCCGGAGCTCGCGCAGCCGATCGGCCCCCGATGGCGGCGTCGCGCGCGCGATCTCCCCCTGCGCGACCGCGCGGGCGATCGCTCGTGCGTCGTCGCTGTCCAGCGTGCCGCGGCGGAGCTCGTCGCTCAACGTGCGGCGCAGCTCGTCGAACCTGCCCGCCTCGGCTGCGCGTAGGGAGGCCGAGCTCGCGCAGCCGGTGACGGCGGCGAACGAGAGGAGGCCGGCGAGGATCGACCGGGAGAGCACGCGGCGCATGACGCGCCTCTTACCGCGCCGAAGTTCACGTTCGAAGCCCCTTCGGCTCGACCACCCGGGGAATCCGTTTTATAGGGCGGTCACGTTCCGGCACCATGCGTATCGACGTCATCGTCAACACCACGGCGCGCCGGTACCGGGCGAGGCCGTCGCTCATCGACCGCATGGCGGCCGCGTGCGCTGGCGCGGCGGAGCTCCACCCGACCTCGAACGTCGGGGAGCTCGCGGAGGTCTGCGAGCGACTCGCCCGGCGAGGCACGGATCTCGTCGCGCTCTCGGGCGGCGACGGCAGCTTCATGGCCGGCGTCACGGCCCTCGCGCGCGCCTTCGGCGATCGCTCGCTGCCGCCTCTTGTCCTGCTGCCAGGCGGCACCGTGGCGACCGTCGCGCGGAACTGGGGCATGGCCGGCGATCCGGCTGTGCTCCTCGCGCGGACGGTCAGCGAGGTTCGCGGCCTCCCGAGCGGCGCGGCCATCCATGGCGCCGTCCGCCGGCCCACCCTGCGCGTGCGCGCGACGACCCGCAGCGGCGTCGAGGAGCGCATCGGCTTCATCTTCGGCACCGGGCTCGTGGCCAGCTTCTTCGATGTCTACTACGAGCGCGGAGGCGACGGCTACGGCGCCGCTGCGCGCATCGTGGCGCGGGTGTTCATCGAGTCCTTCTACGGCGGCGCCTACGCGCGCCGCGTCCTCGACCCGCTGCCCTGCACGATCGAGGTGGAGGGGCGGCAGCTCGCCCCACGCGCCTGGTCGCTCATCTGCTCGTCTGCAGTGCGTGACCTCGGGATCCACATGCTGGTCACCTACCGGGCAGGGGAGGATCTCGATCGCCCTCACCTCGTCGCCAGCGCCCTGCCCCCTCGAGAGCTCGGGCCGCGCGCTCCGCTCGTCCTCGCGGGCCGCCGGATCGGCGGCAAGGACCACTTCGACGACCTCGTCCAAGATTTCACGGTCCGGTTCGGCGCCGAGGCCCGCGCGACCTCGCTCGGCGACGGCCCCTACATCCTCGACGGCGATCCCCTCCGAGCGAGCAAGATCCGGGTCTCCGCCGGGCCAGCCATCGACGTCCTCTCCCTGCGCCCCTGAGATCGCGCGCTCGTCGACGCCCTGCGCCGATCCGTCGGCGAGCCGGCTGCCGCATCGCATGACGGAATCATGACCAGCGTCGTGAGCCCCAGTGACGCGCGTGCTCGATGCTCCATCCACTTTGGAACCCATGACGCAAGCGCCTGCATCGAGCCCTACACGAGTCGTCGTACCGAAACCTGGCCCCAGCCTCGGCCAGATCTTCAACGTGCTGGGGATCACTGCGATCCACGTGGGCACCGTGGTCGCCATCCTCCGAGGTGCCACGTGGAAGCTCGCGGCGCTCGCCGCGGCCACGTACGTCGTCCGGATGTTCGCGATCACGGCGGTCTACCACCGGTACTTCTCGCACCGTAGCTACAAGACGAGCCGCGGCCTGCAATTCCTGCTTGCGCTGTTCGGCACCACGGCGACCCAGAAGGGCCCGCTGTGGTGGGGGGGGACGCACCGCGTCCACCACAAGTACTCGGACACCGAGCGCGACGTCCACAGCCCGCTCCGCAGGGGGTTCTGGTACGCGCACATGGGTTGGTGGCTCGGCCGCGAGCACGAGGAGCTCGACCTGAAGCGCATCCCTGACTTCGCGGGTTTCCCTGAGCTCCGCTGGCTGGACCGCTACCACGTGGTCGGGCCGCTCGGCATGATGGCGCTGCTCTTCGCGGTGGGCGGCTACGACGCGTTCCTGTGGGGCTATGTCGTGTCGACGTGCGCGCTCATGCACGGCACGTTCACGATCAACTCCCTCGCACACGTGTTTGGCTCGCGGCGCTACGCAACGACCGACACGAGCCGCAACAACTTCTGGCTCGCGCTGATCACCCTCGGCGAGGGCTGGCACAACAACCACCACCACTACATGAGCAGCGCGAACCAGGGCTTCTTCTGGTGGGAGATCGACGTCAGCTTCTACGTCCTGCGCGCGATGGAGAAGCTCGGCCTGATCTGGGAGCTCAGGACCGCGCCGGCGCACGTGCTGCAGCGGAACCTGATCAAGGAGGTCGGTGAGCGTTCGCCGCTCCTCGCCCCTCAGGCAGCAAACGCCGAGCCCCTTGACGCCCCGCCGCTGGGCCGGCCGAGCCTCGGCGACGTCTGATCGCGCGCGGCGTTCGTCATCGATGATCTGCGGACGGAGGCTGCAGGGCCGCCTTCGTCCGCAAGAGCTCGCGACAAATCCCTCGACGACCATCGCAGCGCCGCCCGTCTCGCCGTCGATGCGGCGGCCAGAGACCCTCGTGAGCTCTGGCGCCGGCCGCTAGAGCGCAGGCGCATCTTCGTGCGCTGCGCGCTCATCCGCGTCGTTCGGCTCGCTGCGGCGTAGCTTCGTACGCCTCACTCGCCCGCCTAGCGACTGAGCCCGTAGCGCACGAACCCGTGCACCCCGCTCTAGTTGACGGACGAGGCAGCTTGCTGGGTGTGGGCGGCGGCAGAATCGCCGGGCTTCGGCTTCTCGGCCTTGTTGCGCTCGCGTTGGCGCTCCAGACCGGCGCGCACGAAGCGCGCGAAGAGCGGGTGCGCGCTATGGGGGCGGCTCTTGAACTCGGGATGGAACTGACAGCCCACGAAGTACGGGTGCTCACGCAGCTCGATCATCTCGACGAGGCGCTGGTCGGGCGACGTCCCGGAGAGCACGAGCCCCTTCTGCACCATCGCCTCGCGGTACTTGTTCGACACCTCGTACCGATGCCGGTGCCGCTCGCTGATGCTCGTCTGCCCGTACGCCTCCGCGGCGATCGAGCCCTTGTCCAGGACGCACGGGTACGCGCCGAGGCGCATCGTCCCGCCCTTCTCGACGACCCCCTTCTGGTCGGGCATCAGATCGATCACCGGGTCGGCCGCGTTGCGATCGAACTCCACGGAGTTGGCTCCCGTCATGCCGCAGACGTGGCGCGCGTACTCGACGACCGCGAGCTGCATGCCGAGACAGATCCCGAAGAACGGGATCTTCTCCTCACGCGCGTAGCGGATGGCTTCGATCTTCCCCTCGGTCCCGCGATCGCCGAAGCCGCCGGGCACGAGGATGGCGTCCAGGTTCGACAGCAGCTCGGGCGCGCCGCGCGCCTCGATCTGCTCGGAGTCGATGTACTCGAGCTCGACCCGCACGTCGTTGTGGAGCCCGCCGTGGACGAGCGCCTCGTGCAGCGACTTGTAGGAGTCGCGCAGGTGCACGTACTTGCCTACGACGCCGATCTTCACGATGCCGCGGGACGGCTTCTTGAATCGCTCGACGATGCGCTGCCACGGCGACAGGTCCGGCTGCCTCGCCCAGATGTTGAGCAGCTCCGTGATCTTCTCGTCGATCCCCTCGGCATGGAGCACGAGGGGGAGCTCGTAAATGCAGTCGACGTCGACGGCCGCGATCACGCAGTCGACGGCGACGTTCGAGAAGAGGGAGATCTTCTCCTTCATGCTGCGCGGGAGCGGCCGATCGCAGCGGCAGAGGAGGATGTCCGGCTGAATGCCGATCTCGCGCATCTCCTTCACCGAGTGCTGGGTGGGCTTCGTCTTCAGCTCGCCCGCCGTCGCGATGAACGGCACCAGCGTGACGTGCACCGAGATCGCGTTCTGCGCGCCCGACTCCACCTTGAGCTGGCGGATCGCCTCGATGAACGGAAGCGACTCGATGTCACCCACGGTACCGCCGACCTCGACGATCGCGACGTCAGCCCCGTCCGCAGCAGAACGGATGCGCAGCTTGATCTCGTCCGTGACGTGCGGGATCACCTGCACCGTCGCCCCGAGGTACTCGCCGCGGCGCTCCTTCGAGATGACCGCCTCGTAGACGCGGCCGGTGGTGAAGTTGTTCTGGCGGCTCATCCGGGCGAGCGTGAAGCGCTCGTAGTGCCCGAGATCGAGATCGGTCTCCGCCCCATCGTCTGTGACGAAGACCTCGCCGTGCTGGTAGGGGGACATCGTGCCGGGATCGACATTGATGTACGGGTCCAGCTTGAGGTGGGTGACCTTCAACCCACGGGACTCCATCAGCGCCCCGATCGAGGCCGCAGCCAGTCCCTTGCCGATCGACGATACGACTCCGCCTGTGACGAAGACGAATTTGGTCCGCTTGCTCATGACCCATCGCTCCGCTGCGCCGTGTGCGCGCCTGTAACCAGTCCCTCGAGCGGCGCTCCAAGGTGAGCGCCGCCGAGGGTCGGCTGTCCACGGCAAATACCTTGCCCGGCTTACAAGCCGCACGGCCCCGTCAGCAGGACCGAAGCCGGAGGAAACCCCGCGACGGGGAACCCCGCGCCGGCAACAGAACCTGACCTGCCGTACGAGCCCATCTGCAACCGGCAGGGACCCACGGCAAGCCTGCGCGACGTGATGCCGCTCTGAATCCGCCGGCATTCTAGGCCGCTCTCCCAGCGCGTCAATGCAAAGGACAATCCGATGTCCCAAGAAGGGTCGAGTCCCTCGGGATCGGACGCCGACCGCCGGCCGCAGGCGTAGGTGCTGGGGGCTCCGCCGGCCTGAGAGCTTCGGCGGACCGGGATGGTACGCTCCGCCGGCTCCCGGCGGGCCTGGTCACGCCATGAGAATCGCGCACGTGCTCCAGCTCGCGACGTCCACCCCGATCGTAGCGCTCGAACGGGACGGAGCGCTCTACGACGTCGCGGAGCTAGAGCGCCACTTCGGGACGAAGCTCGCGGACATCCGCGGCGTGTCGGACTTTCACACGCGCGTGGTGGCGCTCCGTTGCGCCGGCCTTCACGCGCTGGATGATCGGCTGCTCAGCGGAGATCGTCCCGCGTCGACGCATCTGCACCCAGCCACGATCTTGTGGCTGCCTCCCTGCGCCACCGACCGCGCGGCGTACATCCAGCTCGGCCCCTACGCGCACGGCGCCGAGCGCCCCTGGTATCGGTTCGGCAACAGCCGCGCGCTGCTTGGACATGCTGCCGAGATCCCCTTCCCCCCGCTCGAGGACAGGCCCGACTACGAGCTGAACCTCGCGGTGGTCCTCGGCGAGGATCTGCGGCGCGCCACCCCGGAAGAGGTGGAGCGCGCGATCGCTGGCTACACCGTGCTGAACGACTGGACCGCGCGCAGCCTGGAGGCGCGGTCGCTGGTGCGCGGGCTCCCACCGTCGGAGGCGAAGGACTTTGCAACGCAGCTCGGCCCGGTCCTCGTCACGCCCGACGAGCTCGGCTCGGTCGAGGCGCTGCGGACCCAGGTCCGCGTCGACGCCGAGACGCGTTCCTGTTCGCGCGTTGGCGAGTGGACCTTCTCGCTGGCGGAGTCCGTCGCGTACATCAGCAACCACATCGAGCTGCGCGCGGGCGACGTGATCGGAGCGGGCCGCGTCTTCGGTGGGAGCGCTGATCAGCGCGTACCGTACGGCGCCAGCGTCGAGCTGATGATCGAGCGCATCGGACGGATGACGGGCAAGCCCGTCTGCGGCCCCGCGCTGTTGCCATGGCGCCGCCGGTGAGCGAGCGTCGGCGCATCACCGCGCGGTTCTCGGTAGCTCAGAACGTGCCGACGACGCCGATGCCCATGCCGGTCGCGGTGATCACCGGGGCCGGCCGCACCGTCAGCGCCGCAGGGGTCGAAGGCTGCGCCGAGCGCGCCTCCGTGGTCATGAAGATCCCTTCGCCGACGAGACCCAGACCGGCGAGCTGCGCGAGCCCACCGATGGCGGTGAGAGCCCCGCGAACGTACAGCGTCGCTCCGCAGTCCGGATCGTCCGCGGCGCAGCCGTTCTTGGCGAGCGCGAGCCATGGACCAGCGATCGGGATCTTCAGCTCGCTCGCCCCAGGGACCTCCGGCCATGACGATGCGGCGAGGAACGCCGCGCCGTAGGCGAGCGCCGTCACGGCCACCCCGCCGACGATGACCTTCACGCGTGCCGAGGACGGCGGGTACCGCGGAGGCGCCGCCGGCTCCTCCGCGCCGGCAGAGGCAGCAGCCAACCCCAGCGCGGCGACGACGGCGATCGAGGCGAACTTCATGGCGTCTTCGTTCCGGAAGCTCCGGCGCCCGACTTCTTGGACGGCAGCTTCACGGTGTACGGGACCTCGAGCGGATCACCCTCGAACGGCAGCACGATCTCTCCGACGAAGGCGCGCTTCACGCAGGATTCGGCGGGCGTCCCTGCGAAGGGCGGCCCGACCAACACGTCGGTCACGCGTCCCTTCTGGCCGTCGAACACGACCTTGACCTCTCCCTCGCCCGTCGGCGCGTTGGACACAACCTCGGCGCAGTTCGCCGCCTTGTCCCCTCCGCGTCGCAGGGCGATCTCCATCTGCTTCTTCTGATCGGGGTTGAGCCCGCCTCCGCTGTCCGCCGACGCGCCCGCCTCGGAGCCGGAGCTCCCCGCCTCGGCGCCGGAGCTCCCCGTCTCAGCGGGTGCGGCAACATCAGACGGTGCCTGATCGAAGTTGTAGTCTTCCCCTGCCTGCTTGGGCTTGGCGCCGGAGCATGCTGCAGCCGCGAGGATGATGAGCGGCAAGAGCGCGCGGGTCGAATGCTGCTGGGACACGGTGTCCTCCCTTCGAACAGAGCGTGAAGGAGCGTCTGCGCGCACCCTAGCAAGCTCTCCTTTCCGAGGACAACCCCGAGCGCACACGCGCGCACCGATGAGCGACGCCGGGCTGCGACGACCGGTCGACCGGAGGAGGCGTCCGCGGTGGAGGCGTTGTAGAGGCGGAGACATCTCATGCCTCGACATCCCCGCCGTACAGTCTCCGCGGTCGCGCTCGTGCTCTCGTCGCTCCTCGCCCGCCCCGGCGGCTCCCAGCCGCTCGACAGCGGCGCCGCTCCCGCTGACCGCTCGACCCCCACAGCGAGGCCGACCCAGGGAGCCCCCGTCTCTCCGAGCGCGCCCCCAGCGCCCCTCGCGTCGCACGAACCTCGAAAAATCGACCCTGAGCGCGCTCGAGCGCGGGTCGAGACGCTCGTTACCGACGTGCGCCGCCTGGGGGGACGGGTCGGCGTGCTCGCCCTCGACGTCGCCAGCGGCGCAGCGCTCGCGGCCTTCGATCAGCGCGGCCTGTACAACCCTGCATCCAACGCGAAGCTCTTCACGGCAGCCGCCGCGCTTCGCCTGCTCGGGCCGAGCTACCGCTACCTGACCGGCCTCTATGGGGACGCGTCGAACGGAACCGTCGCCGAGCTCGTGCTCCGGGGTTCGGGCGATCCCTCCCTCAGGACGCGTGATCTCTGGGAGATGGCGCGCTCCTTGAGGGCGTCCGGCGTCCGGAAGGTCGCGGCGATCGCGATCGACCAGGGCTACTTTGACACGCGCTACGTGCCTCCGGCCTTCGAACAGCAGCCGGAGGAGTGGGCGGCCTTCCGCGCCCCGGTCGCGGCAGCCTCGCTGAACGCGAACGCCTTGCTCTTCACGGTGCGCCCGTCGAAGGCGGGGCAGGCTGCCTCCGTCGCGATCGATCCCCCGGGCTTCACGCTGCTCCAGGGCACGGTGACCACCGCGAGGCGCGGCACACCAGAGAAGCTCGGGGTCCGGCTCGAACCGAACGGCGAGCGCCTCGTCGCGCACCTCAGCGGGCACATCCCAGAGGGCGGCCGCGCGGTGAGCCTGGCGAGGCGAGTCGACGATCCCCGCCTGGTCGCAGCGTATGCGCTCAAGGAGATGCTGCTGGAGGTGGGCGTCGACGTCTCCGGCGGGGTGCGGCTCGGCGGTGAGCGCCAGAAGCGGCTCCTCGTGGCCCACCGCTCGGCGCCATTCGGCGAGCTCCTCTCCGCCCTCGGGAAGGACAGCGACAACTTCTACGCGGAGACGATCTTCAAGACGCTCGCCGCAGAGAAGCGCGGGCGCCCCGGCACAGCCGAGGGTGCCGCGGAGGTGGTCGGCGAGACCCTCAGGGAGCTCGATGCGTTCGGACAGGACGTCGTCTTGAGGAACGGCTCGGGCTTGTTCGACGCCGCTCGCGCATCGCCGGAGGCCATCGTCCGGCTGCTGCGCGCCGCGCTTCTCGATCCGGCGCTCGGCGCAGATTTCACCGCGCAGCTCGCGATCGGCGGTGTCGACGGCACCTTGCGCAGCCGCTTCCGTGGGTGGTCGAAGGAGCGCGCCATCCGTGCCAAGACGGGAACGCTCGCCTCGGTCGTCGCCTTGTCTGGCTACATCCTCGCGCCCCCTGGTCGTTCCCCGATCGCCTTCGCCGTGCTCGCCTCCGACGTCCCAGGGAAGATCGACCCCGCGCGAAGGACCATCGACCACTTCGTCGAGTCGCTCGCCGACGAGCTCTGGAAGGACGCACGCACGCCGTGAGAGCGCGGGCTGTCTCGTGTCGGCCCGCTGGGCTGCGGTGAGCTCCGGCTCCCGCTCACCTCGGCGCGCCCCCACGCAGGTGCGTGTTCGGGCGGCTCACGCAAAGCGGCCGCGCAGCATGACGCCGCGCGGCCGCTTCACCGACTCGTGCTGAGCTCGTCGCTCAGTAGTCGCGCATCTGCTTGCGGATCTTCCCGAGCGCCTGCTCCTGGAGCTGACGGATGCGCTCGCGCGACAGGTTGTACTTGTCGCCGATCTCCTTGAGCGTGAGCTCGTCCTCGTCGTCGAGGCCGAAGCGCCAGCGGATGATCCGCGACTCGATCGGCGTGAGCGTGGTGAGGAGACGCCGGACCTCGTCGCTCCACTTCCTGTTGGCCAGGTGATCGAACGGCGACAGCGCGTTCTCCTCCTGGAGGAAGTCGATGAACTTGCGTCCATCCTCGTCACCGACCGGACGATCGAGCGAGAAAGGCGTCTCCGCGTAGAAGTCCTTCACCTTGTCGAGCTTCTCGCGCGGAACCCCCGTCTCCTTCTCGAGCTCCTCGATGGTCGGCTCATGCCCCGTGCGCGCGATGATCGCCTGCGTCGCCCGCGCCACGCGGTTGTACGTATCGAGCATGTGGACCGGGATGCGGACCGCGCGGCCCTTGTCGGCCAAGGCGCGGCTGATCGCATGCCTGATCCACCACGATGCATACGTCGAGAAGCGGTAGCCACGGCTGTGGTCGAAGCGCTCCACCGCCTTCATCAGGCCGATGTTGCCTTCCTGGATCAGATCGATGAGCGGCAGGCGCCCGCGGTTGTAGCGCCGCGCGATCGACACGACGAGCCGCAGGTTGGCCTTCACGAAGCGGTTCTTCGCGTCGTGCTGCGCCTGGAAGGATCGCTCGACCCGATCGAGGTAACGGCGGTAGGAGCCAGACATCGGGAGCCTCGGCCGCGTGGGGCGGGTCTCCTCGGGATCGCTCACGTCGTCCTCGAAGTCGGGCTCGCGCACGAGATCGCGCGCGATGCTGAAGGCACGCGCCATCCAGAGGCGATCCGAGTCAGGCAGACGGACAGCCGCAGCGAGCTCCTCGGAGAGCTGGGTCCACGGCTTCTCCTGCTCGGCGAGCAGCTTTCCCTTCTGCTTCTTCGCCAGGCGAACGAGCTTCTGCATCTCCGCGATCTGAGGAGCCTTCACCTCGTCCTCACCCGCCTTGGCGACATCCTCCTCGAGCGCGGTGAGGATGTACTCGGCCGCAGGCAGGTAGGAGAGAAGAGCCACCCAGTGCTCCACCTCCGTGCGCTCGACCGCCCGCGCGGTGTCGAGCTCCTCGTCCGGCCCCATGACGGGGTGGAGCGCCATGTCGCGGAAATAGCGGGCGAGCATCGAGTCACCGCCCCCGTCCTCGACATCCTTCAGCTCCCGATCCTGGTTCCTCGCGCGCTCGGGCTGAGGCAGCCGATCGAGCGGTCCAAGGTCCAGATCGATGAAGTCAGCCGCCCGTTCCTCATCGAGGATCTCGGCCGGGCGGGGTCGCACAGCCGTCTCCTCCGTCTGGTCGTCTTCCAGAAGGCCGAGCGCTGCGATTTCCGGCGTGGCCGTCCCACCCTGAGCGAGCGGGTCGCCCTTCACTACAGTGGCGTTGCTCTTGGTCGACCTCATGGCGGCTCCCTCCACGGTGGTAGCTCCTTGAAAGTGCGAGCGCGGCGACTGGTTGTCCCCGAAATCTTCGACCTCGGAGACCTCCAACTCGGTGGTCTGCGATGCCCCCCGCCGGGGAGCCGATGCGGTCTCGGCCCCCTGCGAGCTCTTGGATGCCGCGAGCCGCGCAGAGGCACCTACAACAGAGGACTTGGCGTTTCTCCGCGCAGTTTCTGGACGGCGGGCGGTCGACGTGCTCATCTTGGTCTTTGTGTCGGCGTTCACTTCTAAACGGCTGACCTTGCGAGATTGAAATGTCTCGCCACCTTTTGACGGCAGGCGAGACGATTTCGTGCCAAACAGAGGGGAGGAGCTGACCGAAGGAGCCCCTGTTGAAACTGGCAACCGCTGGTGCTTTCTTTTGATTCCGGTCGAACTCTTCTCACCTGAGGCAGGTCTGCTCTTGCAGAATGATGCTCCTGCGCCAGTCCCCGGTAGCAGCCCAGCTCCAGAAGCAAAAACAGTGCCTTTTTTAGCGTGCGTTCCCGCTTCTCCTGTTTGAGAGCTCGGCCTGGGTGCGCTATGTAGAGCGGAAGGCGCTGTCCATGTCCTGTCGAGCGAGACATTTCGCTGCGACCGAGCCGAACTGCATGGCTGGGTACGCTTTCGGGGACGCAACAACATCGGCAACCTGTTCTCCTTGGGGACACCTCGAGCTCGCCAGCGTTCCGCGGTTCGGTGGGTCCGCCCTCGCAAGCACAGGCAGGGGAACTTCGCTGTCTTTTCCAGCGTGTAGGAACCCGCACCTAGCCGCTGAGGCCGTTCTCTCAGTGAGCTTCGATGTTTCCTGAACCTGGGCCTCCCGATGGCAATGTCGAGCCCTCACCCGACGGACGAAGGCGGAGAAGGTTATTTTTCGCGACAGACCGCCTGGAAAGTTAGAAATTCCGGCAAATTGTTTAGCCTCAGCGGAATTTATCGCTAAGTCTGTCCCCTGGGAGGGGACCGGGATCACGCCTTAGGTCGGTCAGGCCTCGGCTGGGGACGCAGAGCCCCTGAGAGACAACGAACGGTCGGCCAGTCGCCAGCGGACTGGGCTGGGTCGGAGTTTACCCTGATCGCACGATCATAGGGTGCCATCGGTGGTGCATAGCAGGTGCGCACGGAATGCACGCTGCGCATTTGCTCGGTGCCTAATTGCCTCACACTGATGATGCTGATCAGCGTCAGCGACGGCAGCCGCACGTCCCCGCCTGAGGGATGCACCCGAACTCTACGTCTGCGATGCAACCCAAGGGAGCGCTCGCAACGGAGGCGAGTCAAATATACGAAATATTAGGATAATCGGGCACTGACAAGGAACGGGAGGCGGCCTTGGCCAATTTCGACCGTTCCGCATCGGGGTGGTCGAACGGCGGGCTCAAGACCACCCCCGCGGAGCCGTCACTTCGCCGCTGCGGGCGAAGCGAGCTTCGCCACGGCGCCGAACGACGCAGGATCGTGGATCGCGATCTCCGAGAGGATCTTCCGATCGAGGGCGATGCCTGCCTTCTTGAGCCCGCTGACGAGGCGGGAGTAAGTCGTGCCGTTGAGGCGCGCGGCAGCGTTGATCCTGGTGATCCAGAGGCGACGGAAATCCCGCTTCTTGAGCTTGCGGCTGATGTAGCCGTACTCCCAGGCGTGGCGGAGCACCTCAACCGCCTGGCGGAAGCGGTTCTTTCGGCCGAGGAAGTAGCCCTCGGTCTGGTTGAGGACACGGTTGCGACGGCGACGGGCCTTGAAGCCTCTCTTTACACGCGGCATCGGTAATTTACCTCACTGCTCCAGGGTCAGCCGTAGGGAAGAAGCAACTTGACGCGCTTCTCCATCGCCGAATCGACCATGTCGTTCTTGCGGAGACGACGCAGACGCTTCTTGCTCTTCTCCTGCATGCAGTGGTTGAGCCCGCCCTTGCTGCGGCGAATGCGGCCGGAGCCGGTCACCTTGAAGCGCTTGGCCGCGGCGCGGTTGGTCTTCATCTTCGGCATGATGCCCTCGATCCGAATGCCTATCGCTCCCGGCGGCCACCGCTCCGAACCACCGGAGAGGCTGTTCTGCGCCGCAGGGATGCGTAGAGGGGGCGCTTTATGGCGATCCGGCGTGGGGTTGTCAAGTGCCCAGGCAGCGGCTAGGGGCCGGTCGGCGCGCCGACGGGCCGGGGGTCAGGGCGTCGCTCAGTCGCTCACTTTCCGAACACCACCCGCTGACCGAAGACGCGGTCCGCCGTCTCGCAGAACGTTCGGAAGGCCATGTACTCGGACGGCTTGATCCGGGACTTCGTAAGGGAGATCTGACTGCGGACGACGATCTTCCCCGCGGACTGCTCGACCGAGAGCGAGAACTTGCCGAAGGGGGTGTCCACGTCCTGGGGCAGAGGCGCCCTGGTGACACGCCACCCGGCAGGGATCCGGATGGTCCATTCGTCCCGGCGCGTGGTGAGCGCGGGGATGATCACGTCGCGGGTGCGCGCCGAGAGGGAGGCGAACTCGGTGGCGAGACGCTGCGTGGGGACAGCCGGGACCGACAGGCTGTCGCCCTCCCTTCGAGCGAGCGCGACGGCTCTTCCTCGAGCCCGCAGCTTCGCCGGCTGCTCGATGTCCTCGAGATCGTTCACCTCGACCCCGGCCTTCCCGGGGGCCAGCTCGACCGCGCCGAAATCCGTGGCGAGGTCACGAGCTGCTCGGTCGCGGCGCGTCCCCTCCGCCATGTAGCGGGTCCGCCACTCCGGCGCGGACGCACCGGCCACCTGGATGTCGACCCCGAGCTGAGCTGATCCGTCAGCGCTGACCGCGATGTCGACGTTCCGGTGCACGACCGAGGCCTCGGGAGCAGGCTCCGGGAGGCGAACGAGCTTCGGCTTGCCCTCGTTGATCTGAAGCGCCATCGCTCCGCGATCCATGATCGGAAGCTCGGTCGAGCCCGAGTGCTCCGCCGTTCCGTCGAGGTAAAGATCGAGCGACGGCACGTACGCGATCGCGTGGTCGAACGGTGCAAGGCTCGCGGGCTCCGGCCCGATGTCGCCTCGCATGCGGGTGCGCACGAGCACGATCGTCGCTGGGATGCCGATCTCGCGGAGCATCGTGACGATCAGCGTCGCCTTGTCCTTGCAGTCGCCCCAGCCACGAGCGAGCGTCTGCGCACACCTCCTCGGGCGAATCCCCTCGATGCCGAACTCGAGCGCCACGTAGCGCGTCTCGGTCGCGTACTTGTAAATCGCGCGGACCTTGCTCCGATCGTCGGCAAGGTTCTTCGTGATCTCGCGCACCCGCTTCCGCACCTCATCATCCACATCGAACTGCTCACGCGCGAGGCCCCAGTACCAGGAGCCGACCTCGTCCCAGGTCTTGAAGGTCGAGACGTGGACGTGCGCGAGGATCTCGGACCACGCGGGCATCGCCGGCTCGGGCGCCACCGGCGGCACCGAGGCGGCAGAGAAGCGGAAGATGCGCCGCCCGGCGTCCTCCTTGGTCTCGCGCACGAGGCCAGGGAGGTCGGACGCGAAGAGGTGGAACTGCCTCGTCTTCGGGGTGATCAGCACATACTCGCTGCTGGCGATCGGCTCATCCCCCTGGAGGAACTCGATCTCGCCGAAGTGATCGGCGATCTCGTTGCGAGGGCTGACGTCATCGACGCGGTAGCGCAGCTCGACGACGTCGCCGGCGTTGAGCCGCGGGAAGCTGACGTAGAACGTGCGCGCCGATGTGTACATCGCGAGCGCCGGGTTGTTCGCCCCCGATTCCCCGCTCTCGATCGCCCCGTCGACCTTGCCGTCTGCTCGGTAGACCTTCGCGGCACGGAGGCTGACGGTCTGGCGATCGGCCTGGTACTCGAACGCGTACTGCCGGGCGCTCGCCGCAGCCTCGTCCGTCAGCGGCTGGAAGACGACCTGCCGGAATCGGCTCGCCAGGCCGTTCGGGAAGACGGTGGTGACCGTCAGGTTGCGCAGCGTGCGCTTGGGATACTGCCGGTCAGCGTTGCGCCGCATCGGGAGGAAGCGGTCGGGCGCCCAGGCGTAGGCCTCATCAGCGCGCGGCTTCGGCGGCTCGATGTGCTCGATGTACTCGCGCACATCCTTCGCCTGAGGGCTGATCGCCAGGATCTGCTGCAGCATCTCCAGCTGCGATTCTCGGTTTCCCTCCTCGCCGTAGAGGTCCGAGAGAGCGCGCAGCGTTCCGATGTCTTCGGGCGCCATGGCGAGCGCGCGCTGATGGGCCGCGAGGGCGCGATCGCCCTGGCCGAGCGCGCGGTACGTGCGCGCCGCGACCGTGCGAGCCCAGACGGAGTCAGGCTCGCTGCGGAGGAAGCGCTCGATCCAGCGCTCCGCGCCGGCAGGGTCGCGGCGCGCCACCGCGAGCTCGACCTGCTGGTGAAGGAAGCTCGAGTCGTCGAACCGCAGCGCGGCGTAGCGCGCCTCCATCTCGGCGGCCTCCGTGTCGCGCCCGAGCGCGCGCAGCTGCGCCGCCGAGGCGCGGAGGAGCGAGACGCTGCTCGGCTGGCGCGCGAGCGCCCGCTCCAGCGTGGCGAGCGCGGTGCGCTTCAGCCCAGCCTCCACGTAGAGGTCCATGAGCCCGAGGACGGCCGCGACATGATCGGGATCGGAGGCCAGGATGCGCTCGTAGATCGGAGCCGCCTCCCGCCAGTTCGGGCTCGTCTGCGCGAGCCGAGCCTGCGAGAGCAGGACGTCGATGTCCTCACGACCGCCCGCGAGCGCGGCGGCGCGCTCGATCCACGCGCGCTGCTGGTTCCTGTCCTCGGAGAGCTGACCCGCGAGCAGGTAGCGACGCACGCTCGGCTCGGCCTCGGCGGAGCGCCGAGCGAGATCGCGCGCTCTGTGCTCCCCCTCGGCGTCGCCGCCGGTGAGCATGAGGTACCGCGCGAACGCCTCCAACACGGCGGGCGAAGGTCGAGCGGCGCCCGCGGCTCGCTCGAACGCTTGCATCGGCCCCTCGATGGCAGCCGCGCGCGCGGCGAGCTTCGCGCCGGAGGTTGACCCTTCGGCCTGCGCCCGCGCCCCGCCCGCGCGCCTCGCGTCAGCCGCTTCCCCCTGAGGCGCCGTGACCTGGGTTCCGATGTCCGAGGTCACATCCAGATCAAGATCCGGCGCCCCCTTCTCGTTGCCGATGCGCAGCGCGAACTTGGGCGCCGACGCACCTCCGCAGACCTTGATCGTCAAGCGGTTGTAGCCGGGCCGCAGCGTCACCGGCGCGGCGAACCGATCGATGTCGAGCTCGCGGTACCCCGGATCGGCCAGGACCTTCGCGCCGTTCCAGAACAGCTTGAACGCCCCGTCTGCCCCGACCCAGATCGAGATCGGCCGAGGAGCGCGCGTCCCAGCCTTCGCGCGGACGAACGTCGTCGCGTAGCCGCAGACGCTCTCCACCGGACGGATGAAATCGCCGAAATCAAACCACCCGTACTGCGGCGCCTCGGGGGGCACGCGCCAGCGGACCGCGCGCGCCTTGCCGTCGTACGTCCTGCCCGCAGCCACCGGCTGCTCGAGATCTTCCTCGGGCCCGAACGCCCGCTCGAAGCCCCCCTTGTTCTCGTTGTCGAACGGTCCGATCGTCGCCCAGCGGCCGATGAACCCGAGCTTCTGGATCCTCGCGACCGCTCCGTCGAGATCACCTCGACGCCTGCGCGCGTACGCCGAGAGGAGCTCCGCATAGACCTGGGTGGGCGCGCTGGTCGCGCCGGCCTCAGCGATCGACGCGATCGCCTCCTCGACCTGGGTCGGATCCGCGCGGTCCCACGTGCGCCAGAGCTCACGTAACGCGCCGTAGACCTCGGGGCCCCTCGCCGCGCGGACAGCCACGTGCGCGGAGAGCACCTCAGGGTGAACCGCGCCGAGCTCCGCGCGCGCGTCGGCGCCGAGCGACATGGCGCACGCCAAGGCCGCCGTCCCCACGGTGAGCGCGCAGAAGGAGCGCCCCCTCGTCGTCCCCGGGTTGAGCTCGATCTCACGGGGCTCGGCCCGGCTGAGCACGTCACGCATCCGAGGCGCTATCCCGTGGCCGAAGCCATCGGTCAAGCACAAGCCATGGCTGCAGAGGCGTCGCACCGGCCGAGGTCAAGGGGGTGCTGCCCACGAGCCGGCGGAACGCACGCCGGCAGGAGGTCGTCCCCCAAGGCCGCGTTCATCGGGCCGCTTCATGAGCTCGCCGCGCCGCGCGCGCCGATCCCGCGAATTTCGTCGATCTTCTGCGGGTACAGAGCGATCACACGCAGCGCGCCCCACACCAGCGCCCTCGGAGGAGGACGCAGCGCCGTCCGACCGCATTCAACGAAGGAAACAATAACAATTCTCGATATTTATCATGCAGGCCTTCTGGGCGGACGGGCGCCTGGAAAAGGTCCGGAACCAAGCCTCCCCTAGGGGCAGGGGGAGCGAGCTCCGTCGGGGCCCGACAAGGCTCGGCGAGGTTCGGCCGTGCGATCCTCCAACTTCCAGAAAGGGCCGCCTTGCTCCGCCGCACCTGCTTCGGATAGAAACGTCCCAAGATGTACGGGTGCACGGTCGATGAGCAGCCGCACTGCGCGCTGCGAACCAGCCATGCAAGTCCCAAGGCAGTGAGCGTCACGCCGCGAACGTGGTACCGGTGGTAAGGCAAGCCCGCGCAGCGGGAAGCCAGTTGGATGACGATGGTCGGGGACCGCACGTGCGGCGCCCGGTGATGACAAGGGCGACAGAGCCCGCAATGCCCAGGGCCCCATCGCGAGAGCGCTGGCGGAGGAACGATGGTCAACCCTCAGATGGTGATGTACGAGGAGGAATTCAATCAGATCCAGAGCGTGGTGGATCGCCTCGTCAAGGACGCCAATGCGAAGGTCGTCTTCATCGTTGACAAAAACGGGCAACTGATCGCCGCGAGCGGAGACGTCGACAACCTCGACACCACGTCGCTCGCCTCGCTGACGGCGGGGAACATCGCCGCCACGGGCGGGATGGCGAAGCTCCTCAAGGAGAACGAGTTCGCCACTCAGTTCCACGAGGGTGAAAAGGCGAACATCCACATCCAGCTGGTCGGGAACCGCGTCATCCTCGTGGTGATCTTCGACTCAAAGTCGAGCCTCGGGTTGGTGAGGCTCCGGGTGCGAAAGGCGAGCGAGGAGCTCAACCACATCTTCGAAGCGCTGCTCAAGAAGGTGCAGGAGCCGGGCGCCGACTCGCCGTTCGCCGAGATCACCGACGAGGACATCGACAACCTCTTCAACGACTAGGAGCGCGGTCGATGAGCTTCATCAATTACATGGCGCGCGAGATCAACTGCAAGATCGTCTATTACGGCCCGGGTCTCTGCGGCAAGACGACGAACCTGCAGTACATCTATGAGCGCACCAACCCGGACGCGAAGGGGAAGATGATCTCCCTCGCCACGGAGACCGACCGGACACTCTTCTTCGACTTCCTCCCGCTCGCGCTGGGCGAGATCCGCGGCTTCAAGACGCGGTTCCACCTGTACACGGTGCCGGGGCAGGTCTTCTACGACGCGAGCCGCAAGCTCATCCTGAAAGGCGTCGACGGCGTGGTCTTCGTGGCAGACTCGCAGCTCGGCCGCATCGAGGCGAACCAGGAGTCGGTGGAGAACCTCCGCACGAACCTGGCAGAGCAGGGCTACTCGCTGGACAAGATCCCGTACGTCATCCAGTACAACAAGCGAGACCTGCCGGAGATCGGCACCGTCGAGGAGCTCCGCTCGCTGCTGAACCCGACGAACGTCCCCGATTTCGAGGGGGTCGCGCGGACCGGCGTCGGGGTGTTCGACACGCTCAAGGCGGTCGCCAAGCTGGTGCTGACCGAGCTGAAGAAGGGCGGCCCCTAGGTTCCAAGGGCCGGCCCCAGAGATTGGATCGAAGAACGCGCAGCGAGCGAGCCCGTGGACTCGCTCGCGCTCGGTGCAACGATCAGGTGCGCTGATAGATGCGGTTGCGCCGGTTGCGGTTCTTCGCCTTCAGCTTGGACCGGTGGCGCTTCGACTTGGAGCGCGTGGTCTTCCGAGGACCTTTCGACAGCATGAGGAACATGAACAGGCTCCGTTGAGGCGCCCGGCGCGGAGGCGTCGTGCCGCCGCCGCCGGTGCGAAGGGGCGGCAACGTACGGCATCACAGGCCAAAGTTCAACCGGAGAGCACCTCGACCGGGCGACCGGCAGGTTCCCGCGGCGGATAGGACAGGCCCTGGCACCAGGGCCGAGCTTTTCTGCTATCGGTGTTCCACGACGTGCGGTTCAGGACCCTCCTCTGCCTAGCCGCCGCCTCGGTGACCGCATGCGGCGCGAGCATCAACGCGGTCTACGAGGGGGACGTACGCTTCGAACACTGCATGGCGCTTGACTCGCTGGCCGACGTCAAGCCGACCCTGCGGCGCGCGTGCTGGGACGAGTGGCTTCAGTTCTGTACGTTCGGCCAGACGCGCGACCGTGTGGAGTACGCCACGCTGCGGGCCAGGCAGCTCAGCCATGCCAGTGATTTTGACGAAGGCGAGTGGACTCCGCCGAGCAGCCGAGCCCCTGCCGTGCCTGAGCCGACCAGCGCGCTCGCTCCGCCGCCCAGGCTCCTGACCGCCGACGTGGCCGCGCCGGCGGCAACGGAAGAGGCCCATGCAGACCCAGACGCGAACGACGGCGGCGCTGCGGCCTCGGCGTCGAACACCGCGGAGGAGGTTGCGCCGCCGGGAGCGAAGTGCAGCGCGTCGTGCCAGACGGACTGGAAGGAATGCCAGGACGACTGCAAATCCGCCGCCTGCGAAAAAGGATGCTCCGGCAAGTACACGCGGTGCATGCGTCGCTGCTTCTGATCGACGTCGTCTGCTCTCCGCGCAGATGCCTCACCTTGTCACACCAAGATGGCCTGGAATCTTGACCCGCGATCGAGCGTAGAGCTATCGGCGTACACGATGTCCGCTTCGCACGCGCCCAAAGAGCTCAGCAGCACGACTCCTGATCGCAACGGCACGGCGTCGCCCCTCGATGGGCTCGGTGCGAGCGCAGGCCCCATGCGGGTGCTGCGGCCACGGCGAGCGGCGCCCGCGGACGCCGTGCGGCCGACCCGCGCCGAGGTGAACCTCGCGCATCTGCGGCACAACCTGCGCGTCCTCGAGCGCGGGTTGACCGGCGCGACGAAGCCGCAAATCTGGGGGGTGCTCAAGGCCGATGCGTACGGCCACGGCGCGCCGGCGGTCGCACGGACGCTCGAGCGCGCAGGGATCCCCGGCCTGTGCGTCGCGTTGCTCGAGGAGGCCATCGAGCTGCGAGACGCCGGCATCCGGCTGCCCATCCTCGTCATGGGCGGCTACTACGGCCCGCGGCGCGACGGGTTCGAGGAGATCATCGCGCGCGATCTCGTGCCCGTCGTCTACGACGCTGGCCAGATCGAGCGCCTCGCGAGCGTGGTGCGGCTCGAGCAGCGCGGTCGCGTGGGCGTCCATCTCAAGGTCGACACCGGCATGGGACGGCTCGGGGCCGCGATCTCGGAGATCGAGGCGGTGCTCGCGACGCTCGCCAAGCACCCGGAGGTGAAGCTCGACGGGCTCATGACCCACCTCGCCTGCGCGGACGCCGACGATCTCGGCGTGACGATCGAGCAGATGCGCCTCTTCGGGGAGATCGAGCAGCGAGCGAAGAGCTTCGGCCTCACGCCGCGGGTGCGGCACGCCTCGAACAGCGCGGCGATGCTGCGCCTCCCTGCGGCGCTGCTCGACATCGTCCGTCCGGGGGTCGCGCTCTTCGGAATATCGCCGTGCGCGGGGCTCGCGCCCGACCTCAAGCCGGTCATCCGGGTGCGCAGCGAGATCGTCGCGCTGCGCACGATCGCGAAGGGCGACAGGATCGGCTACGGCCACACCTGGCAAGCTTCCCGGGAGAGCGTCGTGGCGACCGTGCCGATGGGGTACGCCGACGGCCTGAGCCGCCAGCTCTCGAACCGCGGGGCCGCCCTCGTGCGCGGTCAACGCGCGCCGATCGCGGGCGCCGTGTCGATGGATCTCACGATGCTCGACGTGACGGATGTACCGGGAGCACGCCTGGGCGATGAGGTGGTGTTCCTCGGAACGCAGGATGGGCCGCTCGGGCGCGGCACGATCAGCGCTGAAGAGATCGCGGGGCTCACGGGGACGATCGCCTGGGAGGTGCTGACCAGCATCTCGCGCCGCGTGCCCAGGTTCTACCGCGAGCCCTGAACGCGCGCGGCGGCGCCCGCGCTGGCGCTGCCGGCTCGAACGGGCGTGATACGCTGCTCGCCATGAAGACGGCCGTGAAGCAGCGAGCCGGCGCCTGCGGCATGGTCCTCTGCATCGGAGCCGCGCTCGCGCTCGGCGGCGCGGCGATGACCGCATGCGAGGACGAGGTCACGAAGCAGCGTCCGCGCAGCGGCGCCGGTCAGGAGGCGCAGGAGCCGGAAGGCGGGTTCGATCCGGACACCGAAGAGCCGAGCGGACCACCGGCCGCAGATGCGGGAGGGCTCTGCGGCAACCGGATCCACCAGGTCGAGATCACCGAAGCGCCGAACATCTACTTCGTCCTCGATGCGTCGGGCAGCATGCTCAGCCCCGCCTCCTCGAGCTCGAACGCGACCCGATACGACCGGGTCCATGATGCCGCGGTCGACCTCGTGCGCAACCTGGGCCCGCTGATCAACGTCGGCGCCGCCGTGTTCCCCCTGGACGCGACCGACGAGGCGCCGTGCAGGCCGGGCGGCGAGGTCTTCGCTGTCACCCCGGGGGCTCCCTTCGCAGAGGGACAGGAGGGCTCCACGACGACATCGCGGTTCCGCGCGGCGACGCGGGCCACGCCCCTCGGCGGCACGCCTACCGCGGCGACCCTCGCGGCGCTGACGCCGAAGCTCGTCGAGCTCCCCGGCAAGACAATCGTCGTGCTCGCGACCGACGGCGGTCCGAACTGCAACAGCTCGGCGATATGCGAGGCCGACGGGTGCATCGCCAACATCGAACAGCAGTGCCCCGACCCCGAGGAGAACTGCTGCTCGCCCTTGGGCCCCTCGGGCCCCGAAGGGTGCCTCGATCGCGACGATACGGTCGCCGCGATCGAGCGGCTCGCGGCGAGCGGGATCGAGGTCTACGTCGTCGGCATCCCGGGGAGCGAGTTCTACGGCGATGTCCTCGACCAGATGGCGCTCGCCGGCGGCACGGCGCAGTTCGTGAGCCCGTTCTACTTCAAGGTGGACAACCTCGACACGCTGGGGAACGTCCTCTCGAAGATCGCCAGCATCGTCGTCTCCTGCGAGTTCGACCTGGTCGACCCGCCTCCCGAGGCGGGACAGACGAACGTCTACCTGGACGACGAGCTGGTCGCCTACGACCCGGAGAACGGCTGGCGCTGGAAGTCGCCCGCGGTCGTCGAGCTCCTCGGGGAAGCCTGCACGAAGCTCAAGAGCGGGCGCGTGGGGCAAGTCCAGATCGTCTCCGGCTGTCCCACGGAGGTGGCGAGGTGAAGCGCGACGCGACGAGGCCCTCGGCCTCGCTGAGCCAGCTGACGGCCGACGCTGCGGACGAGGCTGCGCTCGACGAGATCGACGCCGTCGCGTCCGCGGCCTTCGACGTCCCGCAATTCTCCGCGCGAGAAGAGCTGCGCCGCCCCTGGACGCGCTGCTGGGTCGCGCGCGAAGAGCGGCGCGCGCTCGCCTTCCTCATCGCGTGGCACGTCGCCGACGAGCTCCACGTGCTGAACGTGGCCACCTGCCCGGCCGCGCGGCGGCGCGGGCTCGCGACGGCGTTGATGAATCGATCGCTCGAGTATGCGCAGCAGCAGCAAGTGCGGCTGATCCTGCTCGAGGTGCGCCGCTCGAACCGGGCAGCGATCCGGCTCTACCGGAAGCTCGGCTTCACCGCGATGGGGGTACGCCCTCGGTACTACAGCGACAACGGCGAGGATGCGATCGAGATGGTGCTCACGCTCGATCCAGCGACCGGCGCGGTGCAACCAGGCCGCGACGAGATCCGCATCGAGATCTGAACCGCACCGCGTGGCTCAGCGCGAGCCCGCAGCAGGCGCCGCCGCGGGAAAGCGAGACACCGCGGCGAGCGGCGGCAGCCGCGCCGCCACCACCTGCATCGGGGTGAGCAACAGCGGCCGGAGCAGCGTCTTGGCCCGCTCGTCGAAGGGCTGGAGGAGCGCGTCGGCCTGTCGCGTCGCCTCGACCAACCGATCGGCCATGAGGCGCGCGTCGACGTTGGGGTTCAGATCCTCGAGGCGCTGGATCTCGTCGCGAAGAGCGCTGAGCAACGAGATGTACCTCGCCAGGGGCGTGTCCGTGATCGGCGCCGAGCCGCTCGGCGCGGCCGGCACGCCGAACTCGACGGTCCGCTTGAACTCATCCGGCACCGAGCTCGGCCGGTTTCTTATGAGCTTCACGTTGACGGGGACCTTCAGCCTCGTCTTCTGCTCGATCTTTCGATCGAGGTACTCCTTCCCCCGCTTGGCCAGGGCCGAGTCCTCGATCGCGCTGCGATCCCGCTTCCACTGCGTGTTGTCCTCGAGAGCGCGGATGATACGGAGGTAGGGGTAATCCGCCTGGGTGAGCGCCTGGTACGTCTCCTTCGCCTCCTTCAGGTTGGCCGGGAGCCGCACGGTGAGGTCCGCCATCCAGTCGGTCCACTGCGCGATGTAGCTGACGTCGTAGTCGGCCGCGAGGCCGTCCAGGTTCTTGTTGATCGAGGCTTCCTCGCCGGGCGCGAGGTCCACGACCCACCGCTCAGCCATCAAGCTGCCGGCGCCGCTCTCGAGCCTCTCGAGCACCGCGAAGTGCCCCCTCTCGGTGTACGGACCGTCCACCTCCTTCCAGCGCTTCTCCTTCGCGTACAGCTTGCTGCCGATGATCTTCAGCACGGCGGGGCGGTCGGCGAACATGTCGCCGAGCGTGTGCGGAGGGTACTTGCGGTTGGCGCGGCTGTTGTCACCCGTCTCGTCGTACTTCTCCTCGATGATCGCGTTGACGAAGAAGTCGTAGTACCGCTTCCGCGGTGGCACGGCCTGGAGCGTCGCGCGCACGCTCGCGACCAGATCCTCCTTGCGCGCGATCGGCGTGACCCGCTTCTCCTTGATGAGCGTCAGGTAGTACTCGACGTGCCGTTCGAGCTGCTTCTTCAGCTCGCTCTCGGTGAGGTTCGAGGTCGCCCGCAGCACCTCGGCCCAGAGCGAGGTGAACCTGTCCTTCGCCCACGGAACGTCGAGGTGCTCGACGTCGCTCAGCATCAGGTACAGCTTGAGGTCGTTCCGCTCGCGGAGGTAGTGGTCGCCCTTCGCGAGCTTGAGGCGATCCTCGAGCCGCTGCTTGCACGGGATCACGAAGCCGTTCTGGAGGCTGGCGACGTAGACGTGCACGAGCGGCGGGTACACCGTCTCGCCCTGGAACATCGTCCACCCCTTCCCGTCCGGCGGCCCCTCCTCGCGCGCCTTGTCGATCTCCTTCAGCCGATCCAGCGCAGGCCGCAGCGCGGCGAGCTTCTCCGAGAGGGGTCGCGTGTCCTCCCATCGGAGCGCGCTGACGGTGCGCGCGTCCGCCTCCACGTCGCGCAGGAACGCGCGGTTGTTGGCGAACGACACCACGCTGGGGATCGCGAGGATGACCCCGAGCGCCGCGGCCGCCGCGCTGATCGCGCCGCGAACGAGCCGCTGACGCCGGATCTCGCTCGCGCTCCTCGCGGCGATGTCCCCGTCCGGGAAGACGACGTTCATGAAGACGTCGTGGAGGAAGTAGCTCTTCGACTCCACGTTCTGCTGCGCCGCGGCCTCGTGCGTGCGGATCCCCATCGCCTGGCCCATGCGCTGGAGGACCCGGTCGAGCGGCCTGCCCTCCTGCGTGCCGCTCGTGAAGTAGAAGCCGCGAAAGATGGGCGTCCCCTGGAACGCGTTGACCATGAAGACGGTCGAGACCAGATCGGAGAGGTTCCGCCGGATACCCGAGAACTCGAGCGGGAACTGGTAGACGCGCTCGCGCGCCTCGCGGCTGCGCTCCATCACGAGCCGCTTCAGCGAGCGGCCGTGGATCTGCTTCGCCAAGGCGTCGAACTCGGCGTCGAAGAGCCTCCCTGGGTTCGCCTTGTCCGCGCTCAGCTTGAGCGTCGCTCCCCACGCCTGCGCGCGGTCGCTCTTGCGCATGTCGCCGAAGAACTCCGAGAAGCCCGCGATGAGGTCGCATTTCGTGAACAGGAGGTAGACGGGCAGCACCATGTGGAGCTGCGTCATCACCTCGTCGATGCGCGCCCGGAGCTTCTTCCCCATCAGCTCGACTTGCTGCTCGCTCGCGTCGATGAGATCCGCCACGCTCACGGCGACCAGGATGCCGTTGAGCGGGCGGCGAGCGCGGTGCTTGAGGAGCATCTGCAGGAACGCGATCCACTCCTCGTGGTCGTCCTGCTCCGTCGTGTAGCGCCCCGCGGTGTCGAGGAGGATCGCCTCGTTGGTGAACCACCAGTCGCAGTTGCGGGTGCCACCGACGCCGCGCACGCCGCCGCCGTTGCTCGGGTGCGCGTACGGGAAGACGAGGCCCGAGTGCTTCAACGCCGTCGTCTTCCCCGCCCCGGGCGGGCCGATGATGACGTACCAGGGTAGCGAGTAGAGCGCGGCGTTGCCGTGCTCCTTCCCCTTGCCGAGCTTCGAGCTCTTCAGGGCGCTGATGCCGCCCTGGACCTGCCGCTGGAGCTCCTGGATCTCGGCGCGGCGCTCGGGCCGAGCGTTGAGCGCCTGCTGCGCTCCCTGCCGGACGATGGCCCGCTCAAGCGCAGACGCGGCGCGGCGCGCGTTGATCCGGCGGTACACGAAGAGCGCGATCGCGGCGAGCGCGATGACGACGCTCGTCGCGATCGGGATCGCGGTGGGCAGGTCGAACGTGAAGCACGCCGCCCACGAGATGAGGAACAACAGCCCGAAGAGGACCCACAACACGGAAGCGACGATACCACCGGTCGCCGCTTCCGGAGCACGTCCACGCGGCGCCGCCGAGCGAGCGTGGGCGCCCGCGCGCCGCGATCCCCGCGTCAGCCGCCGCCGCGCTCGTAGTCGCCCGGCTCGAGCGCGGCGTCGGTATCCTCGCCGGCCTCGAGCCGACGCGAACGGATCGCGTCCACGGCGATGTCGATCACCTCGAGCCGCGTCGAGGGGGCGTAGTACTCGTTTTCCGAGACCGACGGCAGCTCCGCGAGCCTGGCCGCGACCGCCTCGCGATCGCCTTCCTCCAGCTCGAGCGCCGCCGGATCGCCGCTCAGGGAGTCCTCTGCAAGGTCCAGCACGGCGTCGGCTCGATGTCCGCGCGTGAGCGCCTCGCGCACGAAGAGGACGGGGCTGAACGCGAGGTAAACCGAGCCGAACTGCACCTGCCAGTAGGTCGGGTCTTCGCCATCCAGGCGCCACCACGACGCGTGCCGGCGCCGGATCACCTCGCCGAAGTATGCGCCTGCCATGTGCGCGATCATCGGCAACGCTTCGACCCGCTCCGACGTCGCACCACGCGCCTGCTCGAGGTAGTGGTCGAGCAGGGGCAAGGTCTCCGGCCGATAGTCAAGCCGTACGCCGAGGGCGCGCTCCACAAACCGCACGCACCCATCGGCGAGATCCTCCACGTTGGACGGCGGCGGCGCGACAGGTTCGACAGCTGCAGCGGACAGCGCAGACTCGGCCGGCTGCTCCGCAGAAATCGGAGACGTCCCTGCACCGTTCTGTTTGGTATTCATGGGCTCCACGCTATTCTTCTCCGGTGCGGGTGGCCGCTCGTCAACGTGGTCGTGCTGGGAGCGCCTCGGCAAGCTCCGCAAGGACCGTGTCCGGCCCTCGACCGTCCTCTGCAGATCCCCGGGCGCAGCGGAAGCACGCTCCATCGGAGCCAACAAAGCTGACGAGACCGACGGAACTGATGGAACTGATGGAACTGACGGACCCGATGGAACCGCCGGAGCTAGCGGAGCCGCCGGAGCCAAAGGAACCGACGAGCCAGCCGACACAACGCCAACGAGCCGACAAAGCTCGGTGCCGGTCCTACCGGCCCATCTGTGGATCCAGGTTTGAATTCCTAACGGAAGTCGAGGCCTTCGTGCTAAGCTCCGCCCTCGCGTCGAAATGAGACTCGGGATTTTCAGCGATACGCACGCCAACTACGAGGCGCTCAGCGCTGTGCTCGAGTCCTACCGCCACGAACGTATCGACGTTTACTACTGCCTCGGGGATACGGTCGGCTACGGCGGCTCGCCGAACGAGTGCGCCGATCTCGTCCGCAAGGTGGCCAAGAAGACGATCCTCGGCAACCACGACGCGGCCGTCGCGGGTCGGATGGATTACTCGTATTACTACGAGGCCGCCCGGCAGGCGCTGGACACCCACGCAGCGATGCTGTCCTCCGAGAACGCGGCCTGGCTCCGGAGCCTCACGTACCAGGAGAAGTTGACGGACATCAACGTCGACCTCTGCCATGGCTCGCCCGTCCGGCTCGAAGAGTTCGAGTACATCTTCGCCCCCGAGCAGGCGCGCGAGTGCCTCCCGATGTGGAACGAGCTCGGTCACATCACGCTGATCGGCCACTCCCACCTCTGCAAGGTGTTCGCGCTCACACCGAACAGCGTCGAGGAGCTCCCTGCGGTGGATTTCCAGCTTGAGCAGGGTCGCAAGTACATCGTGAGCGTCGGCTCGGTGGGACAGCCGCGGGACTACGACAACCGCGCGAGCTACACGGTCTACGACAGCGACACGAAGCGCTTCGAGTTCAAGCGCGTCGAGTACGATATCGAGACAGCGGCCGAGAAGGTGCTGCGCGCCAAGCTCGAGCGCAACTTCGCCCACCGCCTCTACATCGGGGTCTGAGACTCCAGGCAACGGCGGCACCTGGCGCACGCTCGGTGCGGCAGGACCGAGGGGCACACGCGCGCTCGTGCGCGGACACGTCGCGTATGGCCTGATGCCGCAGGGCGGCGCGAAGCGCAGCAGGCGCCGGGCGTTCGCGCGCCGGTGCCGCGCCCCTTCAGCGGCCCCCGTCATGTCCAGGGCGGCGAGCCCTGGCAGAACGGCGTGGCCGGCAATGATAGAGCAGCATGCTCGTCTGGTTGTCGGGCGGCTCCGCGGAGAAATCGCTGCGGAGCTCCGTGAGCTCGAAGCCGTTGTAGTGGAGCAAGGCTTCGAGCTCCTGCGGGTAGAACTGACGATGGGCTAGCGGCGTCATCCAGCGCTCGCCGCCGTCGACGGGCGAGAACTCCATGGAGACGAACAGGATCTGCCGGACCTTGTCGTAGTCGAACCGCTCCGTGTACCGGACGAACTCGCCAGGGCCATCCTTCGTGGGGTACCGGAACCGCGGCGTGGCATAGGCGCGATCCGGATCTCGCGCGAGCTCTGCCGGCTCGGGCATGGAAACGTCGAAGACGAGCTCGCCCTTCGGCGTCAGATGCTCGCGCGCTCGCGCGAGGAACCGCTCCACATCCACGCGCGTGTACAGGTGCAAGAAGGCGTTGAACGGGCAGATCACGAGCGGAAAGCGGCGCCCTAGCCGCAGCGCCCGCATGTCGCCCCGCCGTAGGCTCACGCGAGAGGAGACACCGCGCGGCTCGCGTCCAAGCTGCACGCGCAGATCGCCGAGCATCGGCGCCGACAGGTCCACGCCGGTGATCTGGACCCCCGCCCTCGCGACAGGCAGCGTGATCCGCCCGTTACCGCAGCCGTACTCGAGCACCGGCCCCGCAGACGCAACGGCGAGGTCGACGTAGTAGCGGACGTCATCCTTACGGCGCGCGTACGTCTTCGCGTAGTACGCCGGATCCTCGTAGTGGGCCGACGTCCCTGCTTCGAGCTCCGGATCGCGACGCTGGCCGGAGCCCGAAACGCGCGCCGGCCGCCTCGTGGCCGTCCCGCTCATGCGAGGCAACAGATCAAGCGCAGCGCTGGCACGGTCAAGGGAGCGAGCTGCGAAACGGAGCCCCTAGGGAGGCGCGCATCACCGGACGCGCGCTCATCCGATGCGGCATCAGCGCTGGCCGCCAGCGTTCATCTGCTGGAGCCACTCGGATACGACCTCGTGGGAGCTCCGGTGGAAGTGCACCTTGCCCGCCGCGATCTCTCGGAGGCTGGTCACGGCAGGCTTGTTCTTCGTCTTCACGAGAGCGTCCACGCCCTTCATGAGCTGCCGCGTCCGGTTGGCCGCGAGCACGACGAGAGCAAAACGGTTTTCCTCGCGCTCGAGGCAGTCTTCCACAGTCACACGCGCCATAGGGGGGCCGAGACTAGCTCCCCGCCCCGGCAAGCGCAAGGTACATGCCGCCCCGGCGGGTCTTCCTGCTCTGTTGCCTCTGTTTCCTCTGCTTTCTCTGCTTCCTGTGCTTGCTCTGCTGCCTCTGGTTCTGCCTCCCGCTCTTCCTCCTTTGCGGCGCGCGCTGCCGCTTCGCCCGAGCGATGGTTCACGTTGTTCGTTGCCCTCCACGCAGGTCCCGGCTACGAGGTCGCACCGTGGCCGCTGACCAGGATTCTCTCCTTCCCCCTCCCCCTCGTCCGGCCCCCGGGCTGAAGTACCGCCGCATCGTGCTCAAGCTGAGCGGCGAAGCGCTCTGCGGCGAGGAAGGGGGGTTCGGCATTCGTCCCGAGACGCTCCACCACGTGGCCGGCGAGGTCGCCGAGCTCCAGCGGATGGGGGTGCAGATCGGGGTCGTCGTGGGCGGCGGCAACATCTTCCGCGGGCTGAAGGGCGCGAGCGCGGGGATGGACCGCTCCCAGAGCGACTACATGGGCATGCTCGCCACCGTCATCAACGCGCTCGCCCTCCAGGACGCGCTCGAGAAGACGGGCGTGCCGACGCGCGTGATGACCGCGATCGAGATCCGGCAGGTCGCCGAGCCGTACATCCGCCGCAGGGCGATGCGGCACCTGGAGAAGGGCAGCATCGTCATCTTCGCCGCGGGCACGGGCAACCCGTTCTTCTCGACCGATACCGCGGCAGCGCTGCGGGCCATGGAGATCCAGGCGCAGGCGCTGTTCAAGGCGACCAAGGTCGAAGGCATCTACGACCGCGATCCCGTGCGCCACGAAGGCGCGCAGATGTTCGCGCACCTGAGCTACGACCGCTTCCTCGCCGACAGGATCGGGGTCATGGACTCGACGGCGGTCACGCTCTGCCGCGAGAACAAGATGCCCATCCGGGTGTTCAAGCTCATGACCCGCGGCAACATCCTCCGCGTCTGCAGGGGCGAAGAGATCGGCACGATCGTCGACTGAGCGCGCGTTCGAGCGATCAGGGCGCGCGACGAGCCGAGGCGTCCGCCGACGCGCCAGCCCGAACGAGGCGCTGCGACCTCGAGCCACGCGGAAACCGTGCTAGACCCCGAGCCAGCAATGACCCGAGCTCCGGTGCGCCGACCCCTGCTCGCCATCTCGCTCGTCGCGCTCGTCGCGGGCTGCGATGAGCCCGCCCTCCACGTCCCCTCGGACGCGGGGGATCCGGTCTTCGGCCTCACCGCCGAGCAGTCGGCGCGCGTGCTCGCGAAGGTCGGGGACAGGGTGATCACGCTGGGCGACTTCGGCAGGACGCTGGAGCGAATGGACCAGTTCGATCGGCTCCGGTACCAGACGAAGGAACGGCGCCGCGAGCTGCTCAGCGAGCTCATCGACGCGGAGCTGCTCGCGCTGGAAGCCCGGCGCCGAGGCCTCGACAAGGACCCCGCGGTCGAGGACACGATCCGGCAGATCCTCCGCGAGGCGATGATCGCCCGGGCGCGAAAGGGCCTGCCCGCGCCGGCCGACATCCCCGCGTCCGAGGTGCGCGCGTACTACGAGGCGAACGCCGACAAGTTCAGCGAGCCCGAGCGCAGGCGCGTCGCCGCCATCGTCGTCGGCGACCGAGCGCTCGGGGAGAAGGTCCTCAAGGAGGCGCAGAAGGCCGGGAGCAGCAGCGCGTGGGGTGAGCTCTTCCTCAAGCACTCGCTCACGGCGCCGAAGGACAAGAGCACGGCCTCGCCGCTCGATCTCGCCGGAGAGCTCGGCATCGTCAGCCCGCCCGGCGATCCGCGCGGCGCCCACCCCCGCGTCCCAGAGCCGGTCCGCGCGGCCGCCTTTCGCATCGGCGGCGTGGGTGCGGTCGGCGAGGAGGTCGTCGAGGCCGACGGACGGTTCTTCATCGTCCGCCTGAACGGGCTCACCAGCGGGCACCGGCGCGAGTTCGCGGAGGCCGAACGCTCGATCCGGGTCGCGCTCATGCAGCAGAAGATGCAGGACCAGGAGCGCGCTCTCGAGAACGAGCTGCGGAAGAAGTTCCCCGTCGAGATCAACGATGCGGCGCTCTCCTCGGTCAAGCTGCCGGAGCAGCTCATGGAGACCGGGAGCGCGGCGCAGCCCGATCCCGCGAAGCCCCGCACGCCACAGCCGGAGCGGTCCGGCGCTGTCGCGGCGCCGTCGAGCGATGCGGGCAAGTAGCGAGCTCGTCGCCGCCGCGCGGCTCGCCCGGCGACCCGGCGAGGAAAGCGCGAACGCCCGCGCCGTCGCGCTGCCGGAGCGACCGGGGCCGCTCGCCGCGAGCGCGCAGCAGGGAGCGCGACCAGCCCGCGTGAAGACGCGGAAGAGCGACTGGACATGGCAGCTGCGTCACGCTCTCTCGAGCGCCGATGAGCTCCACGGGGCGCTGTCGCTGACGCCGGAGGAGCTCGATGGCGCCAGGCGCGCCGAAAAGGCGGGGCTGCCCATCCGCGTCACCCCCTATTACCTGAGCCTCTGCGACAGCGGCGATCCGGCGTGCCCGATCCGGCGGCAGTGCGTGCCGCTCGCCGACGAGGCCGCCGAGGTGCCAGGCGATCTGGTCGACCCCCTCGGCGAGGTCGCGCACGAGGTCGCCCCCCACCTCGTGCAGCGGTACCCGGATCGCGCGCTGCTCCTCGCGACCGACCGCTGCGCCGTCTACTGCCGCTTCTGCACCCGATCACGCATGGTCGGCGACGGCGGCGGCGCGGTGGCGCTCGAGCGCCTCGCGCCGGCGATGGCGTACCTCGAGGCGCACCCGGAAGTGCGCGATGTCATCGTGAGCGGCGGCGATCCCCTCGCCGTCTCGACGGACCGCGTCGTGCGGCTCATCGCTCGGCTGCGGCAGATCCAGAGCGTGGAGACGATCCGGATCGCCACGCGCGTGCCGGTCACGCTGCCGCAGCGGATCACCGCAGAGCTCGTGCGCGCGCTCAAGCCGTATCACCCGCTCTGGGTGATGACGCACTTCAACCACCCGAAGGAGCTCACGCCCGCCGCCGAGCGCGCGTGCAAGCGCCTCGCGGATCACGGCTTCCCCGTCATGAACCAGACCGTGCTGCTGCGCGGCATCAACGACGACGCGACGACGCTGGCCACGCTCTTCCGGGGTCTCGTGCGCTGGCGGGTGCGCCCCTATTACCTGCTCCAGATGGACCCCGTGCGCGGCACGGCGCACCTGCGCACGCCGCTCGCGACCGGCGTCTCCCTCATGGATCAGCTCCAGGGCCGGCTCACCGGCATCGCGCTGCCGAAGCTGATCGTGGATACGCCCGGCGGGATGGGCAAGGTGCCCATCGGGCCCGACTACGTCGTCGACCGTCGGCCGGGGCGCACCGTCCTCCGCACGCACCGCGGCGTCGAGGTCGAGTACGTCGACCCCCCGGCGGGGCCTGGCGGCTGAGCCGCCCGCTCAGCGACCCGGGCCCCGCGAGAGCGGCTTCGCGACCCGGAACGACAGGTTCAGCGCCCGCGCGATCCCGAAGAAGCGGGTGCGCGACGCGCTCCTGCACTGCTGCGAGTCCGCGGCCCAGCTCCCGGAGCGGGCGATGCGCCACGGCGGCGCGTCTCCGCCAGCGTCGGCGGTCGATTCGAGCTCACCCGACGTCTCCGCCCACGATCTCTCGCCGTTCACATCGGCGACCCACTCGCGCACGCCGCCCGCCATGTCGCGCACGCCGTAGGGCGAGGTGTCGATGGGAAAGGTCCCTACCGGCTCTGGCTGCGCCAGGAACGGCCGCGACGAGCGCATCAGACAGAACGTCGGGTCGAAGTGATCTCCCCACGGGTAGAACCGGCCGTCGGTCCCGCGAGCCGCCTTCTCCCACTCCAGCTCGGTGGGCAGTCGGATCTCGATCCCGTCGCGCTCGCTCCGGAAACGGCAGTAGGCCACGGCGTCGAACCAGTCGATGAGGATGACCGGCAGGTTCCAGAGGTGCCCTTCCTCCGCCGGGAACCGCTTCTGCGCGTCGCCCTCGACCACGCTGGGCAACGGCTCCCAGCCGCCGCTGCTGGCGGGCCGCGCGACGTAGCCCTCGGAGCCGCGCGTCCCGTGCGGCGCGCGCTTGAGGGCGAGATCGAGATCGCGCGTCTCGAGCTCGTTCAGGAACTCGCAATACTCGCGGAAGGTGACGGGGAACTTCGCGATCGCGACGTCGGGGACGTGGAGCTCGGCGCGGCGGAGCGGATCGTCGGCCTGCGCGTCGCCGCCGGCGATGAAGGTCCCCCCCGGGATGTACACGAACCCCTCGCCGATCTCCGCGTCGGTGTAGAGGTTCACCTCGACGCGGTGGTGGGTGCCCCGCTTGAGCAGCAGCGGGTAGCGCACGTCCCGACAGCCGGCGCGCTTCAGGATGAAGAGGTAGCTGCCCGGCTTGAGGTGCACCTCGCGGAGCGGGGTGCGGCCGAGCGAGCGCTCGTCGCTCGCCACGAGGATGCGATCCTTCTCGACGTAACGGTACGCGACGACGCTCGCGCCGGGCGGCGACGAGTCGAACGAGAGGACCGAATCGGCGGTGAGCAGCGCGGCGTAGCGGCCCACGTCGAACTCCGCCACGAGCGCCTCGTGGTAGATGCGCGCCGCGTGCTGGTGCTCCTGGTCCGCCCGCACCGCGCGCGACCAGTAGAGGTCCGCGAGCCCGGCGCGCGCCTCGACCAGGTCCGGATCGTACGCCAGCGCCTTCGTATAGAGATCGATCGCCTCCGCCGCGGCGCGCGCCTGCTCGCGCTCGACCCCGGCGGCCCTGTCCTCGAGCTGCCACCCCGCCCGCTTGCGCTCGATCGCCTCGTACTCCTTCACGTCCTTGAGCAGCCGCCGCGCCTCCTCGACGAGCCGCTCGCGCTCGCCGTCGAGCCGCCGGTCACGCTCGAGCGGAGCCTTGGCGAGCTCGCAGAGCTTGATGGCCTCCTCGCGGCGGCGCATCCGCTCCTTGGCGCCCTCAAGGAACGCCTCCGCCTCCGCCGCGACGCGGTCGGCGGTCGGCGGCCGCTGATCAGGGTCCTTCGCGAGCATCGCCAGGCAGAGGTCCTCGAGCAGCAGCGGGCAGCTCGGCGCGATCGAGCGCGGCGGCCTGGGGTCGCGCGTCTGCGTCGCGAGGATCACGGCGAGGACGGTCGGCGCGTCGAACGGGTGCTCGCCGGTGAGGATCTCGTAGAGCACCACGCCGAGCGCGAAGATGTCCGCGCGGTGATCGATCCGCGCGTGGTCCCCTCGGATCTGCTCGGGCGCGATGTAGCCGGGCGTGCCCGAGAGCGCGCTCGCGATCGCCTCGTGCCGCCTGCGGCCGAAGTCCTGCCCGCTCGGATCGACGGAGATCGGCTCGCTCACCTCCGCCCTCGCGAGCAGCTTCGCGTTGCCCCAGTCGCCCAGGTAGACCTCGCCGTAGTCGCCGAGCAGCACGTTCTCCGGCTTGATGTCGCGGTGGGCGACGCCTCGCCGGTGCGCGTAGGCCAGCGCCCGGGAGATCTGCACGAACGCGCCGATGAGCCGGACGAGCGGCCATTGTCTGCGGAGCTCGGGGTTCGTCAGCACGTTCTGCAGGCTCTGCCGCTTGACGACCCGCATGGAGTAGTACGGCTGACCGTTCGGCAGCGTGCCGAGGTCATAGACCGGGATGATGTTCGGGTGCTCGAGCTGGGCCGTGATCCGCGCCTCGGTCCGGAAGCGGTTGCCTACCGCGGAGTCCTCCTCGGCCCCCGGCTTCAAGGTCTTCAGCGCGACCACGCGCCCGATCTCCCGATCGCGCGCCTTCACCACCTTCCCGGCGCCCCCGGCCCCGAGCGCCTCGCCCACCTCGTACCGGGTGCCGCCGGAGTTCACGGCGCGCGTGGCGGAGGTCGCGAGCGTCGGGAAATCGGCCCCGACGTCCTCTCCGGGCAGGTCGATCTCCCGCTGCGTGTCGAAGCGCAGCGCGTCCTGGTCCTCGCTCTGCGGCGAGAGGGCGCGCGCGACGGGCGGGCTGCGGCCCTCCTGCGCGAGCAGCTCCGGCAGCGCCGCCAGCTGCTCCGGCGTGAGGATCCCCTCGAAGAGCTCCTGGGGCGTCGACGCGCCGCCGAGGGTCCATCGGCAAGCCATATCCCAAAGGGCGTTGGGCTCGATGAGCCCTCGCGCCACAGCGGCGACGGCCAGGGCGCGAGCCTCACGAGTCTGAGCGAGCTTCACTCGAGCGACCTCTCGTCCGAAACGATCTCACCCCGCGACGCGAGGCGGAAGGCCACGCTGAGGCCGTCGAGCGCAAGGCGCCGCGAGCCAGGAGCGCGTGGCGCTCCCGCGAACGATCGAGGGCTGCCGGTGACGCTGTTCCGTGCGCATCTCACGAGGCGCCGCACGTCAGTTGCCGTGGCAGGCGACCGCTCTGCTGCCACGCCGGCCCGAGCTGCCCCGTTCGAAGTCGCGGCGCGGCGGGTCCGCAGCGGCGATGGCGGCCCCCGCGTCCCGGTCTTCAGATGGTCTACGTATCGGGAATTCCTGCATTTACCATCGGCAGCTGAGCGCCGCTCAGCGTACGTGGTGTCCCCTCGCCCGCGCAAGAGAGTAGGGCGGAGCCGCTCGAGGACCGCGGTCATTTTTCGTCGCAGGTCCCGCGCGCCTCGCACGTCCCCGCGTCTCCAGGTCGCGCGCGTTTCACATGTTTCGCATGTTTCGCACGGTTCGCATGTTTCGCACGGTTCGCACGGTTCCGCCGGCCTCGCTCCCTTGGCGTACAGGCTGCAAGGGATCGTCGCCCTGCCATGGCGTCGCACGGTCGCGCGCGGCGGGATCTCGATCCCTCCGGGGGGCATGATGGGGCGCCGGGGCCGACGACGGCCGCTGCCTCGAGATCCACGAGCGCTTTGCGCAGAACATCGTGGTCGGGCTCGCCCGGATCGGAGGCGCGCCCATCGGGGTGGTCGCGAACCCGCCCCAGGTGTTCGCCGGCTGCCTCGACGTCGAGGCGGCGCGCTTCGTTCGCTCCTGCGACGGCTTCACTATCCCGCTCGTCACGTTCGTCGACGTGCCCGGCTTCCTCCCGGGGCTCGACCAGGAATAGGGCGGGATCATCACTCACGGAGCGAAGCTCCTCTATGCGTTCGCCGGAGCCACCGTGCCCGAGGCGAGGGTGATCACCCGCAAGGCCTACGGCGGCGCTTACGACGTCATCGCCTCCAAGCACATCGGGATCGATTACAACCTCGCCTTCCCGACGGCCGAGCTCGCGGTCATGAGCCCGGAAGGCGCCGAGAGCATCGTGTATCGCAGCGAGATCCAGCAAGCGGCCGACCCGGCCGTCGCCCGCGCACGCTTCGTCGGCGACGACAAGGCGAAATTCGCCGCCTCGTACAAGGCGGTCGAGCTCGGCTTCATAGACGAGATGATCTACACGCGCATGCTCCGCACTCGACTGGCTCGGGCCCTCGACCTCCCGCGCGACAAGCGGGACAAGACCCCACCGAAGAAGCACGGAAACATCCCGCTTTAGCAGAATTTTGCGGCAGCTGGCAGCCCGCGAGAGGCGTGCTCTGGGAGAGATCAGCGAGCAGACCGCTTAGAGCGCCACGGCAGGTGGGTGCTGGGGCGAGCGACGCCGTTGCGCGGCCGATCCCGAGCGTGTAGAAACGACTTGCGTGGCTGTTTTTCTTTGAACTCCACGCGCGATGCTTCTCTCTGACCGACGATCTGCACAGGTGCACCCGGGGGCCGGTCGCAGGAAAACGGGTGGTTTGGCAGGCATGCCGAGCGTTGGGGGGGCGCCGAGTACACGAATGAAGGGTCGGTTGGGTTCTGTGGAGGTATTGAGCATGAAATCTTGGGTATTCGCTGCGGTTTTGATTTCCGGCTGCGCCCTCGTGGCTTGCGGTGACGACGGCAACACGTCGTCGGGCTCCAGCACCACCAGCAGCAGCGGGAGCAGCAGCTCTGGCGGCGGCGGCAACGGCGGCTCCGGCGGCAACGGCGGCAACGGCGGCAACGGCGGCTCCGGCGGAGAAGGAGGCACGAGCGCCACGAGCACTTCCTCGACGGGTACCCCGACCTGTGATGACACCGAGGACACGTGCGGCCGCGACACGAATACGGGCTGCTACAAGTGCGCCGTCGATGGTCCGTGCAAAGAGGTCCGCCAGGCCTGCGTGGGCAGCAGCGATTGTATTGACGTGGTGGTGTGTATCGATGGCTGCGCCGCGGAGGAAGACCCGGCCACGTGCATCGAGACGTGCCGCACGGACAACGCGGCCGGGGTCGAGGCCTACGACGCCCTCATCACGTGCACTGTTTGCGAGGAGTGCGCCGAGAGCTGCGATGCCGCCGGAGAGCCGGTGTGTAGCCTGTGAGCTTCTGACAACAGCAGCGCATCTCCGAAGGGGGCGCCAGATGGCCGCCCCCTTCGGCCTTTATGCGGGCCGAGCCGCGACGGACGGCTCGCCCGCGCCAGCCGTCGCGGCTCGGCCGCCGGCGGAGGGCGGCGCGGGGCACGACGCCGGCGGCTCCGGAGCAGCACGGAAGCGGCGGCGCGCCAGCGGGGGCGAGGGAACGGGGCGGTCCCGAGCGAGGGCCAGGTGCGCCTCCTGACGGACGTCGCCCCAGCTCGCGCGCCCTCGCCGCCGTGCGGACGCCTCGACCGGCGCTCCGGGCCAGGGCCTTGGGCCCAGCGGCAGGAGCCGCCGGTCCGCAGGCCAGGCGGCAGGCGACGCCGAGGCAGAGCGGCGGAGACGCGAGGTAGCTCACGCACTGGCGGCCGGCCTGCCTCGGCGACCTCCGGTCCCGGGCCCCAATCGCGCAGCATACTCCGGGTTGCGCCTTCATGGGCCGGGCAACCCGTGGTAACGCTTGGCGGCGCCGCCGATGTGCGGCATCCGACATGGGAAAGAACCTTCTCGTCATCAATGTGGACATCCGCGAGACACGCGTCGCGCTGATCGAAAACGGGATCATCGCTGAGCTGCATCTCGAGCGGGAGAGCTCCAAGGGGACGCTCGGAAACATCTACCTCGGCAAGGTCAGCCGCGTTTTGCCCGGAATGCAGGCCGCGTTCATCGACGTGGGGCTCGAGCGAGCAGCCTTCCTGCACGTCGAGGACCTCATCCGGCCCGACGATTTCGAGGCGTACCTGGCTGGGCACCGCCGGACTGTTGAGGAAGAGCGCGCCTCCTCGCGAGGCCGCGCCGCGCGTGGCAGCGAGGCGCCTAGACCTGACGAAAGCGAGGTGCATGAGCTATCGGGCGCAGAAGCCGCGCCCGAGAGCCCCGACCTGACTCCCGGACGACACGAGCTCCGGGAAGGAGGGGACTTCGGGGCGGAAGAAGGGTTCGATGCCGGCGGCTCGCTCGATGCCGGCGGCTCGCTCGACGAAGGGAGCGACGTGCCGATCGAGCTGCCCACGGCGCTCGATGTGCTCGGAAGCCCCTCCGGCCAGGCGTTCGCCGGCGTGGGGACGATGGTGGCGCTCGACGAGGCCGACGACTCGGAGCCGGAGATCGACGACGGGCACGAGCACGACGGCGCGGACGACGACGACGAGGAGCTGGTCGCGCCAGGCGGAGACAGCGACGCCGACGAGGCCAGCGACGAGGAATCCGGCCCCGACGAAGCGAGCATCGAGGACGACGACGAGCTCGACGCGCCCGGCTACGACGTCGAGCCTGCCTCCCCGCCACCGGAGGATGCCGCGGACGCGTGGAGCGCGGCCGAGGAGCATCCGGAAGCGCTGAGCAACACCGCGGACAGCGGCGAGACGGAAGTGCAGGAGGCGAGCGCGTCGGACGAGCCCGCCGCGCACGGCGCCGCCGACGACTGGCCGGCCGGACAGGAGGCGAGCGCGCCGCCGGTCCCGGAGGCCGCGGCAGCGGCCTCGGGCGATGACGTCCCACCGGCGGCGCGTGCGCGCAGCGGGCGCGCGCGCGGACGGCGCGAGGCGCGCGTGCGCCGATCGGGACGGACGCGCGACCGGCGCGCCAACCTCGAGGGCGGCGCCGCGCTCGCGGAGGCGGCCCCCGCGGAAGCGCGCGAGGGGCGCGAAGGCCGCGAGGCGCCGCGCGAGGGGCGCGAAGGCCGCGAGGCGCCGCGCGAGGGTCGCGAAGGCCGCGAGGCGCCGCGCGAGGGTCGAGAGGGGCGCGAGGCGCCGCGCGAGGGACGCCAGGCCCCGCGCGAAGGCCGCGATGCGCCGCGCGAGGGACGCCAGGCCCCGCGCGAAGGTCGCGAGGCGCCGCGAGAGGGGCGCGAGGCGCCGCGCGAGGGCCGCGAAGGGCGCGACCGGGGCGCCAAAGGACAGCAGGGCGGACGCGAGGGGCGCGATCGCGAGCAACGCGGGCGCGAGCAGCGGACGCGAGAGCGCGGGCGCGAGCAGTCGCGGGACGGCAAGGGCAAGAGCGCAGCGCGGGGCCAGCAGAGCTCACGCAGCTGGCAGAACGAGCCGCCGCGGATCTCGAAGTCGACGCCGATCCGCGAGGTCGTCCGCGAAGGGCAGGAGGTCATCGTCCAGGTCTCGAAGGAGCCGATCGGGACGAAGGGCGCCCGGGTCACGAGCCACATCTCGCTGCCCGGCCGCTATGTCGTGTACCTGCCGACGGTCGATCACATCGGGATCTCCAAGCGTATCGGCTCGGAGAAGGAGCGATCCCGGCTGCGGGACGCCATCGAGGCGATGAAGCCTCCGCAGGGCGGGCTCATCGTGCGCACGCTCGCCGAGGGTCTCACGAAGAAGCAGCTCAAGGCCGACGTCGGCTACCTCGTGCGCCTCTGGGGCGAGGTGGCGAAGAAGCGGGAGAGCGGCGTGAGGGCGCCTGCAGTGCTCTACACCGAGCTCGACCTCGTGCTGAAGACCGCCCGCGACCTCTTCACCGACGACATCGAGAAGATCGTGATCGACGACCGCGAGGAGTACATCCGGCTGCGGCGCTTCGTCGAGATGTTCATGCCCGAGCGCGCCGACGCGGTGGAGCTCTACGAGGGGACGGAGCCGATCTTCGACGCGTACGGGATCGAGGACGAGATCCAGCGGGCGCTGTCGCGGAAGGTCCCGCTGCCCTCGGGCGGGCACCTGATCATCGACCAGGCCGAGGCGCTCACCGCGATCGACGTGAACACAGGGCGGTTCGTCGGCAAGGGGTCGAAGGATCTCGAGGAGACGATCCTGACCACGAACCTGGAGGCGGTCGAGGAGATCGCCTACCAGCTCCGGTTCCGCAACATCGGCGGGCTCATCATCCTCGACCTCATCGACATGGAGCGCGCCCAGAACCGGGAAAAGGTGCGGCGCCGCCTCGAGGAGCTGCTCTCCAGGGACAAGGCGAAGACCACGCTGAACCGGATCTCCGATCTGGGCCTCATCGAGATGACCCGGAAGCGGACGCGCGAGAGCCTCGGGCGGACGATCCTCGAGCCGTGCTTCTACTGCGACGGGACGGGCCAGCTGCAATCCAAGCAGACCGTCGCCTACGAGATCCTGCGGCAGATACGGCGCGAGCGGATGAACCTGCCCGGCTACTCGGTCGTGGTCAACGCGCACCCGGCCGTGATCGACCTGCTGAAGAACGACGAACGCATCGCCGTGCAAGAGGCGGAGCGGCTGTTCCAGCGCCGGATCGATCTCGTGCCCCGGAAGGAGTACCACCTCGAGCAGTTCGATCTGCAAGGCAGGTAAGGCGTCATGGCGGACGATCAGGGTTCTCCGGAGAGCAGCGACGCGAAGACGGGACGCAAGGAAGAGCGCGTCACCATCAACAAGGAGTTCGAGTCCTACGACGCGTTCATCAACGAGTACGTGACGAACATCTCGCGGACCGGCGTGTTCGTACGCTCGAAGACGCCGCTCGCCGTCGGGACGAAGGTGAACCTGCGGTTCACCGTGATCATGGACGACATCGAGACGATCGAGGGCGTCGGCGAGGTGGTGCGCGTGCACGACGATCCGCAGGGGATGGGGGTCGTCTTCACCGAGCTGTCGGGCTACTCGCAGGGGCTCATCGACAAGCTCCTGACCAGCCAGGGGCACCGCACCTCGAAGGGCTAGGCAGAGGGGCGTCGGCGATGTTCACCGGGCTTGTCGAGACGATCGGGGTCCTCCGCCGCCGGAGCGGCGGCGCCGTGGCCCGCGCGCTCGTCGAGGCGAGCCTCGGGCCGCTGACGCTCGGCGAGTCCGTGAGCGTGAACGGCGCCTGCCTCACGGTCGATCGCATCGCGCCCGGCGGCTTCGAGTGCGACATGTCCGCCGAGACCCTCGGCCGCACCACGCTCGGCGCGCTGCCGGTCGGCGCGCGCGTCCACCTCGAGCGCGCGACGCCGCTCGGCGCGCGGATGGGGGGGCACGTGGTGCTGGGCCACGTCGACGGGCTCGGCCGCGTCGTCGAGCACGCGCGGGCCGGCGACGCGATCCGCCTCCGGGTGAGCGCCCCGCCCGAGCTCGCGCCGTACCTCGCTCCCAAGGGCTCGATCGCCGTCGACGGCGCGAGCCTCACGCTCAACGCCGTGTCCACGGCGGGCGCCGCCGAGATCTGGTTCGACGTGATGCTGGTGCCGCACACCATCGGCCGGACTCTCCTCGGAGAGCTCCGCCCCGGCGCGGCCGTCAACCTTGAAGTTGACGTGCTCGCGCGCTACGTGGCGCGGGCGCTCGAGGTCGCATCGCTCGCCAGCGTGAAGGGCCTCTCGAGCCAAGACACGCGCGGCGGCGATGCCTCCGCCGAGCGCGGCGAAGAGCGCGGAAATACGGGAGAGCATGCGGATCACGACGAACGACTCCTCGCAAAGCTGCGCGCGGGGGGATTCTGGTGAGGCTGTGTCAGCCGCCTCGAGCGGCAGGCTCGACCAGGACATGACCTCCGGGGGCCCGATGCCTCATCGGCTGACCATCGACAAAGCGGTCCTCGACCGGGTGAACACCGCGCTCGATCACATCCGCGCGGGCAAGATGGTGATCCTCGTCGACGACGAGGATCGCGAGAACGAGGGGGATCTCTGCATGGCTGCGGAGGCGGTCACCCCCGAGGCGATCAACTTCATGGCGATGCACGGGCGCGGGCTCATCTGCCTCGCCCTCGACGAGGAGCAGGTCGCGCGCCTCGAGCTGCCGATGATGTCCGCGCCAGGGCGGAGCGGACCGCCTCTCGGCACCGCCTTCACCGTCAGCATCGAGGCGCGCACCGGGGTGACGACGGGGATCAGCGCCGCCGATCGGGCGCACACGATCCGGGTCGCGATCGCGCGCGACGCCGCGCCCGAGGATCTCGTCACGCCGGGGCACGTGTTTCCGCTGAAGGCGCGCCGCGGGGGCGTGCTCGTGCGGACGGGGCAGACCGAGGGGTCCGTGGATCTCGCGCGCCTCGCCGGGCTCCGGCCGGCGGGCGTGATCTGCGAGATCATGAACGACGACGGCAGCATGGCCCGCATGCGGGATCTCGAGGTGTTCGCCGCGAAGCACGGCCTGCTGATCGTGACGGTGGCGGACCTCATCCAGTACCGGCTCCAGACCGAACGGCTGGTCCGCTGCGTGGGCGAGCGGACGCTGCGGCTCGACCTGACGGGCACGGAGTGGACCGTGTACGTCTACGAGGTGATCAACGAGCAGCGGCAGTTCCTCGCGCTGACCAAGGGCGCGGTGGCGACGCCGGACCCCATCCTGTGCCGCGTGCACTCGGGGTCGACCATCGCCGACCTCTTCAGCTCGACGCCCCTCGACGGCGGCTCGAACCTGCGCGAGGCGCTCCTCGCGATCGAGAGCGCCGGCGTCGGGGTGGTCGTCTACATCCCGTCGCGAGGGGACCTGGGCCGCGAGCTGGATCTGCTGAAGGGCTCGGGCTCCGACGAGACGCTCCCCGTCGTGAAGACGCAGCAGCCGTGGACGCTGCGGGAGTTCGGCCTCGGCGCGCAGGTCCTCGCGGACCTCGGGGTGCACCAGATCCGGCTCCTCACGAACAGCCAGCCGAAGATCGCAGGGATCACCGGGTACGGGCTCACCGTGATCGAGCGGGTGCCGCTCGTCTCGATGAAGGGCGAAGCCTGACAGACGGGCGCGCTCGTTCGCTGGTAAAAGGACGCTCGGACAGGATCGCGATCGCGGCGATCGCGCATCCCGCGCGGCAGGAGAGAGGAACGGCGGATGGCAGAGCAAGCGGTCGGGCAGGCACAGGCGAGGGTGATCGAAGGGAACCTGGTGGTCCCGCCGGGGGCGCGCTTCGCGCTCGTGACGAGCCGCTTCAACCACTTCATCGTCGACCGCCTGGTCGAGGGCGCGCTCGACGCCATCGCGCGGCACGGCGGCGCGCTCGGTCGGACGTCGATCGTGCGCGTCCCGGGCGCGTGGGAGATGCCCACCATCGTGGGGAGGCTCGCGCACAAGAAGAGCGTCGACGCGATCATCACCCTGGGCGCGGTGATCCGGGGCTCGACGCCGCATTTCGACTACGTGGCGGCCGAGGTCACGAAGGGGATCGCGACCGTGTCGCTCCAGACCGGGGTGCCGGTCACGTTCGGGGTGCTCACGACCGACTCGATCGAGCAAGCGGTCGAGCGGGCAGGCACGAAGCATGGCAATAAGGGGTGGGAGGCCGCCGTCAGCGCGATCGAGATGCTCGCGCTCGGCGCCGCGCTGGACACAGCTGGCCTCTAAACGAAGGTTCTGAGAGATGGGTGCGCGCTCTACCGGCCGCGAAGCGGCCTTGCAGATGCTGTTCGCGGTGGAAGCTGGTGGAAGCTCGGCGCCCCGCGTCGTCGCGACCTTCTGGCGCGAGACGCCGGGCGATCCCGAGGGACGCGCCTACGCGGACGAGGTGGTGGTCGGGGTCGCCGAGGATCTCGCGGCCGTGGACGAGGCGATCCGGAAGGCGAGCACGAACTGGCGCCTCGAGCGGATGGCGCGCGTCGATCGGAACGTCCTCCGGCTCGGCGCGTGGGAGCTCATGAACCGCCCAGAGGTGCCGCGCGCGGTCATCCTCGACGAGGCGGTCGAGCTCGCCAAGCGCTACGGCAGCGAGGAGAGCGGCGCCTTCGTGAACGGCGTGCTCGACCGGATCGCCGAGAACCTCGGCCGCGTCGACCGGGATCGCTGAGCGTCACGGCGCGCTGTCGCTCAGGCGCGCGCCTCGCTCACCACTTCAGCCAGGCGACCGTCACGCCGTCGCCGCCCTCGCTCGGGCCGCCCGGCCGGAGGCGCGCCACGTAAGGGCTCCCGCGCAGCGCCTCGCGGACGGCATCGCGCAGGGCGCCCGTGCCGTGCCCGTGGACGAAGAACGTGACCTTGCGGCCCGCGCCGAGCGAGCGGTCGAGGAACTGCTCGGCCATCGCGACCGCCTCGTGCGCGCGCAGGCCGCGGAGATCCACGGTGTTGTCCGCCGTCTGGATCGGGACGTCGGGGTCGGCGGCGGCGTCCAGATCGACGCGGCGCTGCGGGGGCGCCGCGACGGCCGGCGGCGCGCCGGTGCCGCGCAGCTCGGCGATCGAGGTCGTGAGCTTGAGCGAGCCGGCGGTGACCCGCAGCTGGCCGCCCGAGAGGACCTCCACCACCTCGGCCTCGGCCCGCAAGCGAGGTACGTAGACGCGGGCGCCGACGCGGATGGCGGCCGGATCGATCGCCGGCCGCGCCTGCGGCTCGTCCTTCGGGCGCAGCTCGAGCTCGCCGCCGATCGACGTCTTCTGCCCCACCGCGTCCATGGCGCGAGCGGCCGCGCGCACGTCCTCCTCGGTGGGCTTGCCGCGCAGGCGCGCCTGCGCCGCCTTGAGGTCCTCGCGCGCGCGCCGCAGGCTGGCGAGCAGCGCCTCCCCCTCCCGCGTGATCACGCCGCGCTCCTTGTCCCGGAGCCGCTCGATCTCTGCCTCGAGCTCCCGCCGCTTCGCGCGGGAGGCGGCCGCCTCCCGCTCGGCGTCCTCGCGCGCGAGCTCGAGCGCGCGGCGCTCGGCGGAGAGCTTCTCGACCATCTGCTCGAAGGTGACCGCCTCCTTCGTGAGAAAGCGCTCGGCCCGCTCCAGCACGGCGCCCGGGATGCCGAACCGCCGCGCGACCGCGAGCGCGCTCGATGCGCCGGGCACGCCGACGACGAGCCGAAAGGTCGGGCTCATGGTGGCGAGATCGAAGCCGACCGAGGCGTTCTCGAAGCGCTGATCCCCGAGCGCGAGCGCCTTGAGGCCCTCGTAGTGCGTGGTGCTGGCGACGGTGCCCCCGCGCGCGCACAGCGCGTCGAGCACGGCCGCGGCGAGCGCCTCGCCCTCGCGCGGATCGGTGCCGCCGGCGAGCTCGTCGAGCAGGACGAGCGCGCCGGGGCGCGTCTCGCCGAGGATCCGCCCCAGGTTTTTCACGTGGGCGCTGAAGGTCGACAGGTTCTTGTGGAGGTTCTGCTCGTCGCCGACGTCGGTCAGCACGACGTCGAAGAGCGCGACGCGAGAGCCCTCCCCGGCCGCGACCGGCAGGCCCGCGCGCACCATCAGCGCCGCGAGCCCGAGCGTCTTCAGGGCCACGGTCTTGCCCCCGGCGTTCGGTCCGGAGACGATCATCGCGCGGCCGGCGCTCATCGCGAGGTCGCTCGCGACCACCTTCACGCCGTCGAGCGCGAGGAGCGGGTGGCGGCCCCCGATGAGCTCGATGGAGGTCGGCCTCGATCCGCCCTCCGAGGCGCCCCGCCCGGCCCCGAAGGCGTCCTCCGGGACGTCCGGGAAGGTGAGGTCGAGGTCCTCCGCGAGCCGCGCCGCCGCGGCCCGCACGTCGGCGTGGGCCAGGGCGCGGGCGGCGGCCGCGACGCTCTCGACGTCCTCGGCCACGCGGGCGGTGAGCGCCGCGTAGATCGCCTGCTCCTCCCGCGCGACCTCGGCGTCGACCATCTTCATCCGGTTGCCCGTCTCGACGAGCACCCGGGGCTCCACGAACACGGTGGCGCCGCTCGCGCTCGTCGCGTGGACGATGCCGGGGAAGCGCTCGTGCGCGTCGGATCGCACCGGCAGCACGTAGCGCCCGTCGCGCTCCGTCCAGTAGCGGTCCTGGAGGATGTCCTCGTGCTTCTGGATGAGGTCCTCGAGGCGCCGGACGAGCCGCTCGCGCACCGCGCGCCGCTCCGCGCGAAGCGCCTCCAGGCGAGGCGACGCGCGATCGGCGAGCGTGCCGTCCGGATCGAACGCCGCCGCGAGCTCGCGCGCGACGGCGTCGAGCTCGGGGTCGGTCGCGCACGCGGCGTGGAGCGCGGGCGCGATCTGACGCCGGTTCTGCAGGTACTGCCGCGACGTCCGCGCGGCCTCGAGGAGGCCGAGCACGGCGCGCAGCTCCTCGTTCGCGAGCGCCGCGCCGATGCGGGCCCGATCGAGCGCGTCCTCGAGCTCCGCGACGTCGCGCGCCGGCACCGGCTCCCCGGCCCGGGAGAGCTCCACCGCCTCGCGCACCTCCGCGAGCGCGGTGAGGGCCTCGGCGCGCGTCGACGCGAACGGCAGGGCCCGGGCCAGCCGCTTCCCGCCCCGGGACGCGCATCGCTCCGCGAGCGCCTCGAGGACGCGATCCCACTCCAGGTCGGCGCGGGTCTTGGTGGGACAGGGATCTGCGAAGGGCCCTTCGGGGTTGTAGTCCATCACGCTTCGGTCGGATCGCGGGCCACGCCGCCGGCCCCGCTCGGCATCGGGTTCTGCTCCTTCTCGAGGTAGCGGAAGATGGTGCGCGGGTCGACGCCGAGGTCGCGGGCCGTCTGCGTGCGGTTGCCGTTGTTGCGCTCGAGCGCCTCCAGCACGTACCGCCGCTGGAACTCCTCCTTGGCCTTCTCCAGCGGCATGACGGCCGTCTCGGCGCCCGGGCCGAGATCGAGGTCCTCCACGGCGAGGAGCGCCTGGTCACAGAGGACAAGCGCCTTCTTGATGCGGTTCTCGAGCTGCCGGATGTTGCCCGGCCAGGGGTACTTCTTGATCGCGGAGAGCGCGGCCGGGCTGAAGCCTCGCACGGCGCTGCCGAGCTCGTCGGCGTACTTCGAGAGAAGGACCTTGGCGATGATGAGCACGTCGTCGCCGCGCTCGCGGAGCGGCGGGAGCCACAGGTTCACGACGTTGAGCCGGTAGTAGAGATCCTCCCGGAAATTGCCGGCGCGGATCTCCTCCTCGAGGTTCCTGTTCGTGGCGGCGACGATGCGGATGTCGACCTTCTCGGGCTTCGAGTCGCCGACGCGGAAGACGACCCGCTCCTGGAGCGCGCGGAGGAGCTTCACCTGGAGGTTCAGCGGCAGCTCGCCGATCTCGTCGAGGAACAGCGTGCCCTTGTCGGCGACCTGGAACTTGCCCGGGCGGCTGGCGATGGCGCCGGTGAAGGCGCCCCTCACGTGGCCGAAGAGCTCGCTCTCGATGAGGTTCTCGGGGATCGCGCCGCAGTTGATGGTGACGAAGGGGCCGCCATCGCGCGGGCTGCGCCGGTGCAGCTCCCGCGCGATGAGCTCCTTCCCGGTCCCCGTCTCGCCCGTGATGAGCACGCTGATGTCCGTCGCCGCGACCTTCTGCAGCTTGCGGAACACCTCGAGCATCGACGGGCAGGCGCCGATGATCTCGCCGAACTTCTTGTCGTGCAGCTCGGCGACGAGCTTGGCCTTGTCGGCCCTGAGGGCGTTCAGGAGCATCGCGTTCTGGAGGATGAGCGAGGCCTGGGACGCGAAGATGCTGAGCAGGTCGAGCTGGGCGCGGTCGAAGAGGTGCTTGATCTTGTCGTTGCCGACGTAGAGCGCGCCGATGATCTGGCCCTGCGACAGGAGCGGCGCGCACATCACGCTGGAGAGCTTCATCGCGATGACGCTGTCGCTCCGGCCGAACTGCGTGTCGGCGAGCGCGTCGGAGACGATCACCGGGCGGCCCGAGACGATGACCTGACGCACGATGCTGTCCGAGATCCCCCCGGCCGCGTCGGTGATGGCCTCCTTCCGGATGTTGCGCGACGCGCGCACCGCCAGCTTGCGATCGCCGCCCGCGGCCGGCGCGGCCGGAGCGCCGCCGCAGACCGCCGTGTCGGCCGCCGCCTCCGCCCCCTCGAGGAGCAGGAGGAAGCCCTTGTCGGCGTGCGTCAGCTCGATGACGTCGTCGAGCATCGCCTCGAGGAGCTCGTCGACGCTGCGCCGGTTGATGAGCTTCTCGCTGAAGGCGAACAGCTTGCGGACGCCGGCGAGCTCCGACGAGCCCTGCAGCGGCGCGGGCCGCTCCGCCCCGCCGTCGCTCGCCAGGAGCCGCTCCTGGACGGTCGGCGCCTCGGCGAACATCGAGAAGCCGACCTCGACCGTGCCTAGCTGGAGCCGGTCGCCGTGCACCAGGCGGGCGCGCCGCTTCTTCTTGCCGTTGATCGCGATCTCCCCGTCGCGCTCGCACTCCTCCAGCACGAAATCGCGTCCGTCGAACACGATCTGCGCGTGATGGTCCAGCACCCCTGCTCCCGCGACCGCGACGTCGTTTCCGAGCGCCTTGCCGATCGTCGTGACCGGTTTGTGGACGCTGTACAGGCGTGGCGCGCCCTCGGAGGCGAAATACTTCAGGGTCGGCATCGAGGGCAGCATAGCAGGCGTGCCGCGGCCTCATGCAGCCGTGTTGGACGGCACACCGCGGCTTACCAGAGCTCTCCGACGACGACGGCGCCGAGCCCGCCTCGATAGGGCGTGAGGCTGCCGCCGAGCACGCGCGCGAACGGGGGACGGCCACGATCTTCCTGGTCGTCCAGGGCGACGGAGGCGCTCGAGTCCGGCCTCCCGAGGAACAAGGCGCCCGCGACGAGGCCGAGGGTGCCCGCCGCGCCCTGGGCGATGAGGCCGCGGCGGGGGTCATGATCGCTCCCGATGTACGCGAGGTAGATGGGCAACGACACCACCGTGCCGATGCCGAGCCCGCCCCACATCCACGCGAGCTGGTTCCACGAGGGCGTCCACGCGACGGACAGGCCGACGGCGCCCGCGGTCGCGACGTTGAACCCGATGAGGCCCCCGAGCGAGATGCTGTCGTTCGACTCGCTCCAGTCGCCGTTGCTGGCGGCGGCCCCGAACGCGCTGCCGATGAGCGAGCCCCACACCGCGCCCGAGGCGACGAGCATGTTGGTCTGCGGCTTGGGCCGGAGGAGATAGTAGAAACCCCAGCCCGCCGCGCCGCCGACGGTGGAGCCGATCACCTCGGCGGTCGCGAGCCCGAGGAAGCCCCACTCCTTGCCCTTCCGGGCGCTGACGTACTGGTAGGACGCGATGCCGAGCCCCTCGCCCGCGCCGATCACCATGCCCGTGGCGATCGCGGACGGCATGCCGCGCGGCATCGGCGGCGAGTCGAGAAAGTAGACGCCGACCGGCGCCGCGACGCCGAGGAGCGCGGGGGCGATGAACTGCGCGCCGGGATCGTCGATGCCGGCGAGCGCGTCGATCCAGATGCCGGTCCCCACGCCGTAGGCCACGGAGGTGGCGTAGAGGTAGCCGACCTCGAGCGGCGTCGATTTGGGCTCGCTTTTCTTCTGCGGGGCGTACCCGTAGCCGCCGTACTGGCCTCCGTACCCGCCGCCGTACTGACCGCCGTACGCGCCGCCCTGCTGACCACCGTAGGGCGGCGCGCCGTACTGGGCAGCGGCCGTCGAGCTGACGCTCGACAGGAGGAGCGCGGAGAGGAGACTCACGAGAGGTCGCGTGTGCATCGCGCCGCCACTTTACACGCTCGCGAGAGGCGAGGCGCGCGGCGGCGCGAGAAAGCGCCTTCCCGCGAGCCGGCCCCGCGTCTCACTCTCTCGTGAGGGCGCGGGTCATGAGGTCCACGACGGCCTGCTGCGGCGGCTTTCCCTCGTACAGCATCCGGTACACCTCGACCGTAATCGGCGCGCTCACGCCCAGCTTGTCCGCGAGGTCGTGCGCGCTCTTTGCGGTCTTCACGCCCTCGGCGACATGGCCGAGGCCGGCGAGGATCTCGTCGAGCTTCCGTCCCCTGCCCATCTCGATCCCGACGGTGCGGTTGCGCGACAGCTCGCCCGTGCACGTGAGCACCAGGTCGCCCATCCCGGAGAGGCCCGCGAGGGTGAGCGGGTTCGCCCCCTTCGCCGCCGCCACGCGGCCGATCTCCGCGAGGCCGCGCGTGATGAGGCCGGCGCGCGCGTTGTGGCCGAAGCCGAGGCCGTCGCAGATGCCGGCGGCGATGGCGATGACGTTCTTGAGGGCGCCGCCGACCTCGACGCCCACGACGTCATCGGACGAGTAGACCCGGAACCTGTCGGTCGCGAACATGCGCTGCACCGCGTGCGTCTCCCGCTCGCTCCTGCCAGCGACCACGACCGTGGTCGGCTGGCCGGCCGCGACCTCGCGCGCGAAGCTCGGGCCCGACAGGTACGAGAGCCGCGGCTCGGCCTCGCGCCCGAGCTCGTCGACCAGCACCTCGCTCATCAGCATCAGCGAGTCGTTCTCGATGCCCTTCGTCGCGCTGCACACGAGCGCGTCGCGGGGGATGTGGCGCCCTGCCTCCCGGACGACCTCGCGCAGCGCGTGCGACGGGACGACCACGACGGCGAGCTCCGCGCCGCGGAGCGCGTCCTCGAGATCGCCCGTCGCCCGCAGGCTCGCGGGCAGCTCCACGCCCGGCAGGTACCGGTCGTTCTGGCGCTCGCGGCCGATGCGCTCGGCGAGCTCGCCGTGGTGCGCCCAGAGCGCGGTGGGGTTGCCCTTGTCCGCCAGCAACTTCGCCAGCGCCGTCCCCCACGCGCCGGCCCCGATGACTGCGACGTTCGCCATGGCAGTGACCCTATCACCACCCGCGCGCGGGGGCCGACGGCGGCGCGCCGCTCGACCCGCCGGTGTTTCGACTATGCTGCGCCCATGCTCTTCCGCACCGCCGCGCTGCGCGCGCTCGGCCTCGCGCTCTGCCTCTCGCTGCTCGGAACGGTGTGCGGCGCGTGCGGCCAAGGCGCGCTCGGCGTGATGCCTGGCGTCGTGAACGATCCGGGAAACCTGTCCCTCCGCAGGGCCATCCTCGCCTTCGCGACGAGCCAGCTCTGCACCGAGATGCGGAAGCGGAGCGTGCCGCTGCGCCTCCGCGACGAGGATCCGGTGACGGGCCGGTTCTACCCGGGCTCGTGCGTCGCCCAGGAGCTCGCGAACGGGCACCTGTTCCTCCAGTTCGGGGGGAGCGGCGTCGTCTGGACGAACCTGACGAAGCGCATGAGCTTCGATGCGAGCGCGGCCGTCGAGTACGACCACGACTTCCTGATGGATGGCGACACGATGTACGTGTACTTCCGCCAGCGCTCGACGACGGCGGCGAGCTTCACGACCAAGCTCATCGAGCAGCCCGCCGCGATCTCGCTCGGCGGCGTGTCGCTCGCCCAGGGCAGCGCGTACGCGAACGCGCTCGGCGCCCAGCTCCTGAAGACCGAGATCGCCCGGGGGTTCACCGTCATCCGCGACGACGACGGCGCCGTGCAGTTCGGGCTCGGCATCATCGAGAAGGGGAAGCGGCCCGACGCGCCGTACGAGCGCCGCGACAACGGCAAGCTGCTCCTGGCAAACGAGCGCACCGAGGTGCACCAGGAGCAGCGCGATATCATCGGCCCGCTGGAGATCGCGGGCAGCGACGAGGCCCTGACGCTCACGGTCGCCGTCGAGGGCGCGCCCGGCGTGGACGTCATCCTCGTGCCTCGCGGCACCGGGGAGCCGTGGCTCCAGGCGTACCTGACGCAGCCCGCGCCGGCGCCCCTGGCAGCGGCGGCCCTGCTCGACGAGCCGGTGTACTCCGGCGCCCCCTGGCGGCGAACGGTGCCGCTGCCTAAGGGGCAATACTACCTGGTCATCGACAACACGAGCGCCGCAGGGCGGACGCAGCCAACGACGTACGCCCGCGACGACCGCGCGGCCCTCGTGAGCTACGCCGTCGAGGTCGGAGACGCGCCCTGACGAGGGCGAACGAGGGGCGAGCGAGGGGCGAACGAGGGCGACGAGGGCGAACGAGGACACGCGGGCGACGACGCCGACGGACCGCGCGTCGCCCGCCACGCCTGCGCACTTGCCGCGGCGAGGGGCGGCGTATACATAAGCTCTCTCTTGCCGCCGCGCCCCGATGATCAACCCCAGAGCGTCCCGTCGGTCGCGGCCAGCCGGCCCGCAAGCTCGGAGTTCAGACCCTCGATGAGGGGAAGCGCGAGCTCGGAGCCCCGCGCCAGCGCGGCCAAGTCGACAGGCGGCGCAGACCCGCGCTCGACTGGCAGCTCTCCTCCGCCAGGGGGCAGGGACGGCCGGGCGCCGCTGCGCTTCCTGTTCCACCTCGTGTGGATCTGCATCGTTCCCTTCGCGCTCGCGGTCCTGAACGTCTGGCTGCTCACCCCGCCGGCCGAGGGAGGGAGCTCCCAGCCGCTCCGGGTCTTCGTCGGCGAGCAGCAGATCCCGGCGGGCATCGTGCTCTTCACGATCTTCGCGATGATCCTCTGGCGGTTCCGCCACGAGCTGCCGTTCGCGTCGGCGATCGGCGTGGGCGGCCGCCGGGACATCCCCCCGAAGGCGCGCGCTCGCTTCGAGGACGCCGCGGCGCTCCTCGAGGAGGCCCACCGGATCCTGCGCGGCCGCAAGCGTGACGTCGAGCGCGAGCTGACGAGCGGCGAGCGCGAGCAGGTGATGCAGGCGATCGCGGCCCTCGAGCGCGCGATGAGCGCCGAGACGTTCGACGCCGACGAGTTCGACGCCGCCCACAGCCGCGCCGATCGCGCGGTCGGCGAGCACCTCGGCCGCTGGCGCAAGGGCGAGATGCGCGAGTACGCGGAGTCGATCGGCATCGCCGTCGCCGTCGCGCTCCTCCTGCGCGCCTTCGTCGTCGAGGCGTTCAAGATCCCGAGCGGCTCGATGATCCCGACCCTCATGGTCGGCGACCACATCTTCGTCAACAAGTTCACCTACGGCCCGCTCATCCCCTGGACCGACCAGCGCCTCTTCCCTCGCCTGCCGCCGTCGCGCGGGGACGTGATGGTGTTCAAGTTCCCCGAGAACAAGGAGCAGGACTTCATCAAGCGGACGATCGCCATCCCCGGCGACACGCTGGAGGCGATCAACGGCCGCCCCGTCATCAACGGCTGGCTCGTCCCCCACTGTCACGTCGGCCCCTACCACTACGAGGGCCGGCAAGCGGAGCTGTTCGTCGAGTACCTCGGAGACAAGTCGTACTTCACGCTCTACGAGAAGAACCCCGACGGGATGATGTGCGTGGAGAGCGACGATTGCACGCCGGGCTCCTCGTGCCGGGGCGGCATCTGCGGCGATCTCCAGGGCCCCTTCAAGGTGGCCGCCGACGAGGCGTGGGTGATGGGCGACAACCGCAACAACAGCCACGACTCGCGCAGCTGGCGCGGCGGGCTCGGGGCGGGCGTGCCCTTCGATCACATCAAGGGACGCGCGATGTTCGTGTGGATGAGCTTCGGCCCCGGCGGCGGCATCGCGCAGGATCGCCTCTTCGTGAACGTCATGGGGCGCCCGAAGCTCCCCGGCGCCCACGAGGCGACCCTGCACGACGGCCTCGAGAAATGCCTCCGCGAGCGGCCCCCCGTCTCCGAGACGACCCCGCCGCCCCCGCCCGCGCGCCCTCAGTCGAAGCGCCGCTGAAGCCGCGCCGGCAGCGCGTGGGCGCGCAGCCTCCCCGACAGCGCGTGGGCGGTCTTGTCCCCTCGAGGTCGACGCGGCGAGTCATCCGGTCCAGGGCGACGGAGCAGGCGGTGCGCCCGGGGCGCCGCGGGATCGAGCCGAAGAGGCCGAGGAGAGACGCCGGAGACGGGAGCAGCCCGAGCGCAATTTTCTGATGGGCGGTCGCTCGTTCACGCGCCACGCTTCCCATGCCCGAGGCGCCCGTGCGCCAGCTGCGTGAGCTGCGTGCGCCTCGAACCCCGAACAGGAGCCAGGTGCATGAGCGACGCGATGTGGGCGCTGACGTACAACCGCGAGAAGCAGCCGTGGGAGTCCACCGTCGGGCTGTCCAAAGATCAGGTCGAGCGTCCGGCGATCGACGAGGCCAGGGACTACCACGACCGCGCGAGCGTCCTCGTCAAGCCGATCATGACGGGCTTCTGCGGCTCGGATCGCGGCATCTGGTTCCGCAGCGCCTTCAAGGACATGATCCTCTCGTCGCTCGATCGCGATCGGAAGGCGACGCGCACGATCGGCCACGAGCTGCTCGGCCGCGTGATCGACCTCGGGACCGACGCGCGCCGGTCCTTCGGGCTTCAGATCGGCGACATCGTGTCGACCGAGAGCCACATCGCCTGCGGCGCTTGCTACCAGTGCCGCGTCGGCGACACCCACGTGTGCGCGGACGACAAGATCATCGGGATCAGCGAGGATGGCTGCTTCGCCGAGCTCGTCAAGCTGCCCGCGAAGAACCTCTGGCGCACCGACATCGCGAGGATCCGGCCCGAGGTCGCCGCGGTGCAGGAGCCGTTCGGCAACGCCGTGCACGCGTGCACCAAGGTGAACCTCCGCGGCAAGCGCGTGGCCATCTTCGGCTGCGGCACCATCGGCCTGTTCGCGATCGCGATCGCCCGCGCGATGGGGGCGATCTACGTCATCGGCGTGGAGCCGGCGGAGCGGAACGCCGAGATGGCCCGCCGCCTGGGCGCCGACGCGGTCCTGCGCCCGCACCGCGCGAGCCCGGAGCGGCCCCACGCGAGCGATCCCGAGCTGACGGAGCGGGTCCGGAAGCTCACCGACGGCGTCGGCGTCGACGTCGTGCTCGAGATGAGCGGCGTGAACAGCAGCGTCAACAACGCGATCCACGCGGCGAGGCGCGGGGGCGACGTGATCCTCTTCGGCCTGAAGAGCGGTGACGCGGTGATCGAGAACTTCGACCGCCTCATCGTGGACGGCATCAGCCTCCACAGCGTGATCGGCCGGCGCATCTTCGAGACGTGGCACATCACGCGCCACCTGCTCGAGTCGCGCGATCCGAACATCCACGACCTCATCTGGGAGGTCATCCTGAACCGGGGCGAGGGGACGGTGTTCGACTTCGAGGGCTACGACGCGGCGGCCTTCCAGGAGGCGATCTCGAGCCACCCGAAGGTGATCCTCCGCTACTGAGCCGCTCAGGCGACGACGCCGAGGCGCCGGCCGACCCGCAGGAAGGCGTCGATCGCCTGATCGACGTGCTCGGGCTCGTGCGCGGCGGAGAGCTGCACCCGGATGCGGGCCTCGCCCTTCGGCACGACGGGGTACGAGAAGCCGATGACATAGATGCCCTCGGCGAGCAGCGCCCTCGCCATCTCGTTCGCGAGCTGCGCCTCGCCCAGCATGATGGGCACGATCGGGTGGATGCCGGGCTTGATGGTGAAGCCGGCCTGCGTCATCCCCTGCCGGAACCGGCGCGCGTTCTCCATCACCCGCGCGCGCAGCGAGGGCTCCGCGTCGATGAGGTCGAACACGGCGATCGAGGCGCCGGCGATCGCCGGGGCGAGCGTGTTGGAGAACAGGTACGGCCGCGATCGCTGCCGGAGCAGGTCGACGATCGGCTGCCGGCCGGTCGTGAAGCCGCCGCTCGCCCCGCCCAGCGCCTTGCCCAGGGTGGAGGTGATCACGTCGACGCGGTGCATGACCCCGCAGAGCTCCGCGGTCCCGCGCCCCGTCGGCCCGATGAACCCGGTCGCGTGCGAGTCGTCGACCATCACCATCGCGCGGTACTTGTCGGCGAGATCGCAGATGGTGTCGAGCTTCGCCAGGTACCCGTCCATCGAGAACACGCCGTCGGTGGCGATGAGCCGGAGCCGCTTGCCGGCCGTCGCGCGGAGGATGTCCTCGAGGGCGGCCATGTCCCCGTTCGCGTAGCGGTGCCGCTCGGCCTTGCAGAGGCGGATACCGTCGATGATCGACGCGTGGTTCAGCGCGTCCGAGATGACGGCGTCCTCCTCGCCGAGGAGCGTCTCGAAGAGGCCGCCGTTCGCGTCGAAGCACGACGAGTAGAGGATGGCGTCCTCGGTGCCGAAGAAGCGGGCGATCCTGGACTCCAGCCGCCGGTGAAGGTCCTGCGTGCCGCAGATGAAGCGCACGCTGGAGAGGCCGAAGCCGTGCGTGTCGATTGCCTCCTTCGCCGCCGCGATGACCGCCGGGTGCGACGACAGGCCAAGGTAGTTGTTCGCGCAGAAGTTGAGGACCCCAGCGCCACCTTCGGTCCGGATCACCGGCCCCTGCGGCGTCGCGAGGATCCGCTCTTCCTTGTAGAGACCCGCCGCACGGATGTCCTCCAACGCCCGTACGTACAGTGACCGAGCGACATCGAACATGACGTCGTTATAAAACGGGGCTGTCGGCCGGTCGACGGGGGAACGCCGTCCGGACACCCAGGGCGGCGCTGCTCATGGGCCTGAGCGCCAGCAGGCGACCCCGGACACGGGAGGCAGGGTGCACGCGGCTTTGTCGCGCGCAGCGCGGCCGCGGCCTACTCGATCCGGGAGGCACGTGGCAGAACGGGCAGCGTCCAGCGCCGCGCGATCGCCGTGCGGCTCGCGTCGCGTGCCAGCGCGCGCCGCGCGAGCCGAGCGCACGAACGGCGCCCTCGGGAGGAGCAGGCATGACGGAAGCCAGGGGGGACTTCCGGCGAAGCGCCGGTGTGCTGTGTGCTGTCGCGTCGCTCGCGGCCGCCGCGAGCAACCCGGGCTGCAGCCGCGCGGAGGATCCGCCCGGACGGACCAGCGCGGTCTCCACCGGCGGAGCGCCTGGCACGACCGCGGCGAGCGGAACGGGAGGCGGGGGCGGCGCGGGGGGTGATGCTCCCTATGCGGCTTTGCCGCTCGTCCCGGCGATCGCGTTCGACGCGACGCCGGATATCGCCGGGGCTTACGTGTACTTCACCGGTCTTGGCGCGGACGGCAGGGCCGGCGTCTTCAGGATCGGCGCGCAAGGCGGCGCGGGCGCCGCCGAGATCGCGGCCGGTCCGCCGCTCGTCGCGCCGCTCGGGATCGCGACGAGCGCGGACGGCGGTCGCGTCTTCGTGGCCGACCCAGGCGCGGGCGGCCCGGCGCTCGGCGACGCGGGCGCCCTCTTCGCGATCGACCTGCCCGGCGGCGCCGTCGCCCCGATCGACGGCGGCAAGGGGCTGCGCGCGCGCGGCCTCGAGGTCACCCGCGGCGCGGACAACGAGGAGCGGATCATCTTCTCGGGGCGCGATCGCGACGATGGCCAGCCCGGCGTGTTCTCGCTGCCGGCGCGCGGCGGCGAGGTGTCGGCGCTCGCCAAGGGGAGCCCGCTCGTCGACCCGAGCGGGATCGCGGTCGCCGGCCGGGGCGACGTCTTCGTGTGCGACACCCTCACGAGCCCCGACAAGACGGCGACCATCTTCAGGATCGAGGACGGCTTCGTGAGCCCGTTCGCGACCGGGCTCCACGTCGGCACTCCGTGCGGCATCGCGCTGACGCGCGACGACGCGGCGCTGCTCGTGCTCACGCGCGACCCGACCCGAGGCGCCGACGAGGTCGTGTGGATCGAGGTGGCGTCCGGAGCGCGCTCGGCGACGGCCGCTGGCGCGCCTGGCCACGACGAGCCCGGGGGGCTGCACCGGGCGAGGGGCGCCGACGTCTTCGCGTTCGTCGATCACAGGGCCCAGGAGCAAGGCTCGGTGTTCCTGCTCAGGCAATGAGCCGCAGAGGAGCGATGGAAGGACCCGCACGCATGATCCACCGACCGTCGCGCGCCGTCGCCGTCTTCACGGCGTCCGTCGCGCTCAGCGCGCCCAGCCTCGCCGCAGCGTCGAGCCACCGCGAGGCGCCGGCCATCGCGAGGGATCCGGCCGCCGACAACACCGACCTGTACGCGTGGGTGGAAGGCGGCAACCTCGTGATCCTCGCGAGCTACATTCCGCTCGAGGAGCCCTCCAGCGGGCCGAACTTCTACGGCTTCTCGGACGACGTGCTCTACGAGGTGCACATCGCGCGCGGGCCGTCGAGCCTCGAGGACGCGCTGACCTATCAGTTCCGGTTCTCGACCAGGCCGTACGTGGCGGCGGATCCGGCGGGGCTCACGCCGGCGCCGAGCGGCGGCAACGAGTTCTTCTCGCAGCTCGCCGGCGGGGAGCAGACGTACACCGTGACGAGGATCGAGGGCGGCGCGTCGACCGTGCTCCTGAGGGACGCCCCGGTCGCGCCGCCGAACATCGGGAGGAGGACGAACCAGCTCGCCTACCGGATCACCGGCGGCGGCTACCCGGCCTTCGCGATGTCCTCGAAGTTCCTCAAGCAGATGGCGGGCGGCGCGGGGCGCGCCTGGGCCGGGCCGCGCGACGACGGGTTCTACGCGGATCTCGGCCGCGCGTCCGATCTGGCGGGGCTGTGCCCGCTCCTCGCGGCGCCGAACCCGTCGTGCACCGCGCGCGACAACCTCGCCGGCTTCAACGTCCACACGCTCGCGCTCGAGCTCCCGCTCGCCGCGGTCAACGGCGGCGCGGAGCCGACGCCGGGGCCGAGCGACCGGCAGACGCTCGGCGTCTGGGCCTCCGCGAGCCGCCGCAAGGTGCGGATCCTGCGCGCGAACGGCAAGGAAGATGGCCTCGGTCCCTGGGTCCAGGTGTCGCGTGTCGGCCTGCCGCTGATCAACACCTGGATCATCGGCCTGCAGGACAAGGACAAGTACAACCGCGCGCACCCGCGCGACGATCTCGCCAACTTCGGAGCCTACTTCCTGAACCCAATCCTGGTGCGGGACGCCGAGTTCGCCGGGCTCTACCAGGCAGGCCAGCCGCTCGCGGCCTTCGATCCCGAGGCGCTGAAGCAGAGCCGGACCGACCTCATCGACGCCTTCAACCTGAAGCCCGCGAGCCTCGGAGGGCACAGCCTGCAGACCGTCGGCGACGTGCTCCGGATCGATCTGGGCATGCCGTCGGGCTTCCCGAACGGCCGCGCGCTGGTCCCCGGCGCGGATCACGAGCAGACCGACGTCACCGACGCGCTGCTCACGCTCGTCCTGACCGGCGCGCTCGGCGCGACGGCGGGCGACGGCGTGGGCGCGAACGACGCGCGGTTCCTCCCGGCCTTCCCTTACCTCGCGACGGCCTGGGAGGGCGCGACCCAGGGCCATTTCCGGCCCTGAGCCGCCCGGCGTGGCGCAGCGCGCGCAGCTCGCCTGTCACGGCGCAGCGCACCGCATCCCGCACACGCCGCGTGCGGCGCCCCCGCGCGCTCGTCGAACACACGCGGCGCGGCACTCGCCGTCGCGCGTGCAGGCCTCGCCCTCGGCCTTCGGCGCCGCGCAGCGCCCGTCCACGCAGCGCGCGCCGGCCGCACAGAGCCCGCCGAGGCAGGCGGCGCCGGCGGGGGGCAGCGCCGCCTCGCTGCAGCGCGCGTCGACGCAGCGGCGGCCCCTCCCGCAGGCCGCGTGGGCCTCGCAGCGGCCGCCGAGCGGGACGTCGTCCGCGCACGCGCGCCCGGCGCAGTGGCCGCGGCACTCGGGGTGCGCCTCGGCGTAGCGCGTCTGCCGGGTGACCGCGGCCAGCGCGTCGACCGAGAGGCCGCAGGGCCCCGCGGCGCGCGGGGCGCGGCAGGTGCCCGCGTCGGTGGGGCCGGCGCCTTCGCAGCGCAGCCCGCCCGCGCACTCGAGCGACGACCGGCACCGGGCCCCCTCGTCGAGCGCGCCCCGCACGATCCCCTCGCATGCGGGCGGGACCGGGGCGGCGAGCGGAGAGACCCAGTCGCACCCATCGAGCGATCGTTCCATCGCATCGACGCAGCGGCCCACCTCGTCGGTCGATAGCGTCACCGCCCGCGCGCGCACCGCGACGCTCAGCGCGCGCGCGCACTCGGCGGCGGCCTGGAAGCCCGCGGCGCCGCCGCAGCACGCCGCCTTGCGCCGCGCGGGCAACGCATGAAGCGCGTCGCATAGCCGGGCCGCGAGCGGCTCCGGCGCGCCCTCGGCCTTCCCGTAGACGGGGGTGATCTCGTCGCCCGGCAGGTTCTCCGCGGGCCCTGCCGGCGAGGGCGCCGCGGTCGCATCCGCCCCCGGCGAGGGCGCCGCGATCGCGCCTGCCTCCGGCGAGGGCGCCGCGGCCGCATCCACCCCCGGCGAGGGCGCCGCGGTCGCGCCCGCCTCCGGCGAGGTGCGGCGAGCACACGCGGCGCAGAGGTGCACGATCAGCGCCGCGGCGCAGAGCCGCTGCAGGCGGTGGCCATCCGTCTGGACAGGCAATGCGATCTCCTCCGCGCTGCGCGCTGCTGGTCGATCGAACGATGCGCTGGAGCGGCGAGCTTGCCGGCGCAGGCCGGCGAGGCAAGCTCTTTCGCGATCGGATCGAGCCTGTGACGCCCCCGGGTGAGCCGCGGCGCGCCCAGGGCGGAGCTCCAGCGCGAGGGGAGGTCAGCGCTCCGATGCTGCGACGAACGGGTTGCCTCTTCGCCTGCGCTGCCCTGAGCGGAAGCCTCGGTTGCACCGAGCGCCCGCGCGCCGAGGCCGTCCCCGCCGCGACGGTATCGACCGGGCGCGCCGCCGAGGCGCCGGCGCCCTCGAGCCTCGACGCGGCGCGCGCGCTCGCGCTCGCGGCCCCGGCGGGCGCGAGCGCTGTCGATCGCGAGATCGAGGCGCTGTCCCGACGCCTCGCGACGGCGCCCGGCGGCGCGGATCTCTGGAGCGCGCTCGGCCACGCGTGGCTCCGAAAGGCGCGCGCCTCGGGCGATCCGTCGCTCTACGGCCGAGCTCACGCGTGCGCGGAGGTCGGGCTCGCGCTGGCCGCAGGAGATCGCGCGTCGCTCAACCTGCTCGGCCTCGTGCTGATCCACGAGCGCAGGTTCACCGAGGCGCGCGACGCGGCGGAGCGGGTCCTCTCGCGGGACGAGGGCGACGCGCTCGCGCTCGGGACGCTCAGCGACGCCGCCCTCGCGCTCGGCGCCTTCCAGGTCGCGGCGCACGCGGCGCAGCGGATGGTCGACCAGCGGCCCGGCCTGCCGTCCTACGCGCGGGCCGCACACCTGCGGTGGCTCCAGGGCGACGCGGCGACGGCGAAGCGGATCATCCGCCTCGCGATCGACGCCGGCGACCCGGGCGAACCCGAGGCGCTCGCGTGGACCCTGACCCAGGCGGCCATGATGTTCTGGCACGAGGGCGACCACGAGGGCGCAGACCTGGGCTTCGAGCGGGCGCTCGCCGCGCAGGCCGGGTATCCGCCGGCGCTCGCCGGCAGGGCGCGCGTCGCGCTGGCCCGCGGCGCGTGGGGCCGCGCCGTCGAGCTCCTCGAGCGGGCCCACCAGCAGAGCCCGGACGCGGAGACCGCGTGGCTGCTCGGCGACGCCAGGATGGCTGCAGGCGACCACGCCGGCGCAGCGCGGGCTTACGCCGGCGCGGTCGACGCGGGGCAGCTGTCGGACCGCCGGACCCTCGCGCTGTACTACGCGACCAAGGGCCTTGAGCGCGACGAGGCGCTCCGCCTCGCCGACGCGGAGCGCGCCGTCCGCGCAGACGTCTACACCGAGGACACCCACGCCTGGGCGCTGTACCGCGCGGGCAAGCTGGCCGAAGCGCGCGCGGCCAGCGACAGGGCGCTGGCGCTCGGCACGAGGGACGCGCGCTTGCTCTACCACGCCGGGGCGATCCGGATCGCCCTGGGGGACGTGGCGCGAGGCGAGCGGCTCGTGCGGGACGCGCTCGATCTGAACCCCAGGTTCGACATGACAGGGGCCGCCGAGGCCGAGCAGCTCCTCGCGCGTCGCAAGGCCCCCCGCGGCCCGGCGCGCTGACGGCCTGATCGAGGAGCAGCGCGCCAGGCGCGCTGAGGGTGAGCACGCGAGGCGTGCCTTGTGGTGAGAGCTCGCGAGTCCGGCCGAGCGGGGACTCGACCTCAGGTGTCGTATTTCACGGTCGACGGGACCACCAGTGGTGGAGGAGCGATAGCGGGTTGCGACGGCGCCGGGGCGGGCTCATCAATGGGGCCCGAGCCTGGCTGGCTCTTGGGTGGCTGGCCATGGAGCTCCCGCAGCCGAGCGGGCGCGGGCTCGATCGCTGTCGGGGCCTCATCTCCTCCCGGCTCGCCCTGCGCGATGGGGGGCACGCTCACCGCGGGCGGCGGCGGGACGAACATCCTCGGCACCTGGATCGAGCGGGCGATCGACGCGACCTCGGGGAAGCTCATGGCCATCCGCTCGACAAACGCCGCACGGGCCGCATCATCGGGGGCGCTCGCCGAGGCCTTCGCGACCCGCAGCGCCGACCAGAGCTCGTAATACCAGGCGGAGAGGGAGGCATGCGCTTCCAGCAGGTCACGAATGGTATCCTCGGAAACGATGATGTTCTTGCCCATGGGCGAGAGGATACATGACCGAGCGACGCCTCCCACCTCGTTCGAGCGGCCCAACACCGGCGGAGCGAGGACCGGACCCGACCTCGACACGCGCGGCGTCCGGCGCTCTCCGCGGCCCCGGGACACCGCGCGACGACGCCACGTCGCTCAGGATCGTCACCTATAACGTCCGCTACTTCGGGCACGGGACGCGGGGCATCGCCTCGACCAGCGCCGCCATCACCCGGATCGCGACGACGCTCGCGCGGATGTCCCCGCTGCCCGATCTCGTGTGCCTCCAGGAGGTCGAGACCCAGTCGCTGAGGTCCTCGACGATGAACCCGCGCTGGCACCCGGAGGAGACCCAGCTCGATCGCCTGATGACCGAGCTGCACGCGGCGCTGGCGCAGGCAGAGCGGCGCGAGCGCTACGTCGCCTACTACTTCCCCGCGCACACCTACAGGCTTACCTCGCGGACGAACATCTACACGACCGGGCTCGCGGTGCTCGCGCGCGACACATTCCACATCGGACACCACAACGCGGAGCGCCCGCACGACATCACCCATCGGCGGGGGGTCAAGAGCCTGAAGCAGACGCGCATCTGCGCGCACGTGTCGTTCGAGCACGAGAGCGGGCAGAGCTTCGATGTGTTCAACACCCACCTCAGCCTGCCGAGCGTGTTCTCGCGGGAGTTCTGGACAGGCGAGGCGCGGATGGGGTTCGGGCCCAATCAGATCGAGGAGGCGAGGGTGCTCGCCGATTTCGTCCGGCGCGAGCGCCGGAGCGACAACTTCGTGGTGGTCGGCGACTTCAACTCGCTGCCAGGCTCGCCGGTCGATCGCTTCCTGCGCGAGGAGATCGGCTTCGTGGACGCGTTCGCCAAGGTCCGCTGCCTCTCCGAGACCGAGGCGCGCGCCTTCCCGACGGCCGGCTTCATGAACCTCCGCATGCACCTCGACCACGTCTACTCGTCCGAGCGCCTCCAGTGGCTGGACTTCACGGGCACGCACCCGTTCGGGCACAGGGGCGCGTTCGCAGGGCTGTCCGATCATGTCCCCCTGATCGCGCGCTGCCGCCTGCCGGGCGCCGCCGGCTGACCGCCGCGCGGCGCCGCCGCCCTGGGCGCGGCGCGGCGGCCGCTCACCCCGGCAGCCAGAGCAGGTCGTCCATGATGGGCTCGAGGCACGCGGAGATCTGGGGGCCGAGATCGGCGCCGCACGCGAGCTTGCCGAAGCAGGCGCGGACCTCGTGCCGGCCGCGGCTGTTCATCGCGCCGATCGCTCGCTCGAGCTGCGGGCCGAGGCCGTCCTCCAGGCTCTGCCGGCAGGTGTCGTAGTCGAGGTCTCCGCACCCCGCGAGGCGGCCGCAGAGGACGGCCATGTACGGCGCCAGGTCGGCGCGCGGGAGCGTGGTAGCCGTCATGGCCTCGGAGCCGCAGCGGCTCACCTCCTCCGCATAGGCGGCGGTGAAGGGATCGCCCTCGAAGCGCCGCAGCGCTGCCAGCGAGCACTCCGAGGTCGCGCGGAGCATCTTCGGCGAGGCCATCGTCGTCATCTGCGTGCACTGCTCGAACTTCGGCCAGCCCTTCGCCTGCTCGGTGGCCCGCTGGTAGAGCGCCTCGAGGTACACGCACCAGGCGCGCTGGGCCTCGCGTTGATCGCGCTGCTCGACGCTCGCGCCCCGCGCGCCCTGCCCGTCGGGCGATGCCTGCGCGGGTCGCGCGGGCGCCTTCGCGGAGGCGGCGGGCGCCGGCGCACCGCCGCATCCCGACGCGAGGGCCGCGGAGATCAGCGAGGCCGCGCCGAGCATGGAGACGGCGGCGCGGAAGCTGCGTTCATGGATTGTGCCTTTCACGGGAGCCCCCCTTCGTCGAACAGGCTGCGCAGCAGCTTTCCTGGCCCATTGAGGCCACGCGCGTGCAGAACCGGCCCAGCGACGTGCACGTGCACAGCCCAGGCCACACGCGCGCCGGCCGAGGCGGCGTCGGGCGAGCGGAGGCGCTCGGGACGCGCGGCGGCGGAGCGGCGCGCGGTCTTTGCTCGATCAGCGGCCAGACCGAGAGCCGGGCCGCTGGCCGATGAGCAGCTTGAGCTTGAAGAGCGCGCCGATTTGCCCGCGGTCCATGGCGATGCGCGGGAAATTCAGGGGGTCAAAGGACGAGAGCATGCAAAGGCCGGAGTTGTTGGTGAAGCCGATCTCGAAGCCGGCGTCCTTCACGGCGCGATGGAAGGCGCCGCACAGGCTGTATCCGACGGGATACGCGACCGCGTACACGGCCTCGTTCAGGGCGTCGGAGAGCACGCGGCGGGAGCGCGCAAGATCGCGAGTGGCCTCTTCGGGCGAGAGCGTCTGGAGGACACGATGGCTGTGCGAGTGCGACTGCACGTCCATGCCCGCCCGGCGCAGCGCCCCGATGGCGTTCCAGTCCATGATCGTCCTGGTCGCGAGCGCGCGCTCCTCGCCGAGGTCGATCGACACCCCCGTGGCGCGCTCGATCTCGTCCCAGAGGCGCCCGATGTCGACCCCGGAGGTGTGCTTGATGGTCTGGCAGACGAGCATCGCCGCGGCGATCGGGTCGCGCAGCGGCTCGAGCACGAGCGTCGCTGGGTAGGCGATCTCGACGCGCGCCCGCCGGCACCGGTGCATGAGGAGCGCGACGCGATCCCACCAGAAGAGGCGGCCCCTGTCGGGGTACCCGGTGGCGATGAAGAACGTGGCCGTGACCCCCGCGCGCTCGAGGAGGGGCAACGCGACGTCGTGGTTGTCACGGTAGCCGTCGTCGAACGCGACCATGACGGGGTTCGGCGGGAGCTTCCGTCCCTTCGCGAGGAGCCGCACATCCCGGAGGGACACCACGGTGCCGTGCGTCTTGATGACCGCGAGCTGCTCCTCGAACTCGCGCGCGCTCACCTCGGCGACCCCCGGATCGAGCTCGTCCACCTCCGAGACGTCCGCGATGCGGTGGTAGGTGAACACGGAGAGCACGGGCAGCCGAAGCTTCGCGCGCAGCCAGAGAAAGCGATCCAGGAGCCCGAGGGTGTCGAGCACCCCGGCAGCCAGCACACGACGACCGCGCGGCAACCTCCTGCGAATCCACGTCAGTGGATGTGCGACGACGTACACGAATGTATTCCAGCACACATTCGACGTTCGTGCTTGCTCTCGAGACCGGCTCCGACGGCGAAGCTCCTGCGCTTCCGGCGGGTGGGCCGCCGACCGGGGAATCCGGCGCGGCAGCGATCCCGCTAAAGTGGCGCCCGATGTTCTCGACGGACGCCCCCCCGGACGCCCCCCAACCTGGGTCGGACGTACCTCAACCTGAGTCGACGGGCGCGGACGTACCTCAACCTGGGTCGACGGGCGTGGACGTACCTCAACCTGGGTCGGACGAGGGCCCCCCGTCGAAGCCGCCCTCCCCCGGACCTGGTTCAGCCGAGGCCCCCCTGTCGAAGCCGCTCTCGCCGCTCGGCACCGCTGGAGTTGCGCTCGCGACTGCAACCATCCTGTTTGCGCTGGGGGTGTACACCGTCGAGACGAGCCTGCCCGAACTGGCGGCGCGCAACCGAGCGTCTCGACCGGCGATCGTGGCCACCGGCAGTCCTGAAAGCATCACCGCGGTGGCTTCAAAGCAGACGGCCGTCTCCGTGCAGCTGGCGGCCGCGCCCCCGGCGAGCGCGACCGACGCCACGGCGCAGCCGACGCCGACAGCATCCTCGACGCCGCATGCCGAGACAGCGGCACCTCCAGCACCATCAGCCACCGAGACGGCGGCACCTCCAGCACCACCGGCCACCGAGACGGCAGCCCTTCAACAACAGACATCCGTCGACGCTGCAGCGACGACTCCGCCGACCCCGCGAAAGGGCCACGGCCTGCTCAAGCTCAACTCCTCCCGGAATGCGACCGTCTACGTGACGGGCGTGCCGGTGGGGCCCAGCGAGCGACCCGTCGAGGTGCGTTGCGGGCGCTTTTTCGTTCGACTCGGCGAGCCGACGCGCGACGGCACGCGATGGCTCACCGAGGGCAGGACCGTCCGCGTCAAGTGCGGTGTGCTGACGGAGGTGAGCTTCTGAGCTCGTCCGCCCCGCTCTCGGCGGTCGCGAGGACGAGGTAGGTCACCGAAGCTGCGCCCGCGCCGAGGAGCGCATCTCGACACGCCGCGAGCGTGGCCCCCGTGGTCGCCACGTCATCGATGAGCGCGACCCTCCGGCGCTGGACGCGCTCGGGCGCGTGCACGCGAAACGCACCTGCCACGTTCTGCAGGCGGAGATCGCGCGGGAGCTGCGCCTGCTGCGCGGTGGGACGGACACGGCAGAGGGCCCGTGGCGCGAAGGACACCGCGAGTCCGTCAGCGACGTGCGCGGCCAGCAGGGCGGCCTGGTTGTACCCGCGCTCGGCGAGACGACGCGGATGCAGCGGCACCGGGACAACGAGGTCGACGCGCACCTCCGCATCGCGCGCCGCGCAGAGCATCAACCGGCCGAGCGGGCGCGCGAGATCCGGACGATCTCCGTACTTGAAGCGCCGGATACCTTCCGCAACCGCCCCGCCAAACGGAGCGAACGCGACGAGAGGTGCTCCCGCCGCGACGCGCGTGCCCGCTCCTCCTCGCGGCGCCCCCTCTGCGTAAGGCACGGAGGTCCGCGCGCAATCGGCGCAGAACACCGAGGCATCGGCGATCGGGGTGTCACAGCCCGCACAGGCCGGCGGGCTGAGCGTGCGCGCAGCGGCGGCGACCACGGAGCGGACTGCGGCGGCGAGGGCGCTGGAAAGGCTCATGAGCTACCAGCGCGATCTTCGTCGTGAGTGGACGTGCGGTTGCGTGGGCGCACGAAAGAAGATCTCTTTGCAAACGACGCGCGGTACGATCGCGATCGTCGTGGTTCACGTCCTGAAATTCCGGCGCTCTACCAGCTGGCGGAGGGGCCCCCGTTGAGCGCGTGGAGATGGACGGATGAGCGTGGCGTCCAGCGGAGCCTGAGCACCGCCGAGCTGCGCAGCGCGCTGGCTGCCGGGATCATTCCAGGCTCCACGCTCGTCTGGCGCAAGGGCATGGACGCCTGGGCGCCCGCGTCCAGGCAGCCGGAGCTCGCCGACGCCGCCCAGCTCCGGCGCAAGCCCGAGGCGCGCACCGCTGCGCCCGAGGGGCCGGCCGCCGCAGTTGAAGAGGCCGCTCGCGAGGACGGCGCGGCGCTGGAGATCGAGCTCATCGAGGATCTGGGCCCGGCGCCCGCCCGCAGCGGTCAGCCCATCGGCCCGGCGCCCACGGAGAGGTCCTCGAACGGGCGGAGGCCCGCGGCGCCGCACGCGAGCCGGGCGACCACGCGACCGAAGCCGCCTCCCCTGCCGCCGCGCAAGCGAGAGTCCATGACGACGCTCACGGGCGTCGAGGCGCCGGCAGACGCGCCGGCCAGCGGACAGAACCCGCCGATCGTCGTTCCAGCCGCGGGTGGAACGTTCGATGCGGGGGTCGCCCGCGCGATCACCCAGCTCCCCCGTTACGACGGCCCCTCGCCCGGCGACCAGGGGACGACCGAGATCCCACGCGCGCCGAAGCTCCCCTCGGGGGCGGAGGAACCCGAGGAGACCTCCGCGGGTCAGCGCCCTGCCGCAGACACAGGCAGCGCCGCGGGCGGCGCCGGCGCGACGACGGACGGCGATGAGCCGGCGCCGCCGAGGCGCGCGGCGGGCGCGGCCGCGCCCAGCAGCCCGGGAACTGCGCCGAGAGCCGCGGGCGGTGCGACGTCGCGCGCAGAGGCGAGACCACCCCGGCCGCCGCCTCTCCCCGTCGATCGCGACGCGGCGCCGGCGGGCGCTGCACCGCAGAACGATGGGCGCGGCGGAGCGACGACCGGCGCGGATCAGGGCGCCGGCAAGCCGCTCTCGGCGACGCCACCGGCGCCGTCGAGCCCCGGCCGCGCCACGAGGCGCCCCGCGCCCACGGGGAAGCGCTCCGTGCCGCCGCCTCCAGTTCCGGTCCGGTTCCCCGCGGTCGCCGCGAAGCGGCCTGCAGGCCCGCGCGCGCCTGACGCGTCGGATCAGACGGCGGCCGGCGCAAAGGCCCTCGTCCGTCTCGGAGCGCTCCCCGCGCCGCCTCCGCGCCCCCCTGCGGACGCGCCCCGCGCCACGCCCTTGATGGCAGCGCCCCCCGCGCCGTCGGCCCTGCTGGCGACCCCGACCTTGCCCCTCACTGCGCCGGCCGAACCTGCGCCTGTCACGGGCGCCGCCCCCACGGCGATGGCATCGCCTGGCTCTCGCCCTGCGAGCCCAGCGACGTCCACCGACGGTCCCTCGCCCCGCAGCGCCGAGGACACGCCGGCCGCCGACGGCCGCGATCCCGCGGCGAGCCGCGATCGCAGCGACGCCCCGGAGCCCTCCACCACGGTGCTGCGCCGCGAGAGCCCGGAGCTCCCCACGCCGCCCGTGCCCAGCGAGACGAAGCGCTCTCCTCTGGCCGCCGAGGCGCCGATGGGGCGCCGCGAGTACGCGACGATCCCGTCGGTCGGCGTCGGAGCAAGCGCGTCGCAGGGGCACCCGGCGATGCGCTCGTGGCCGGGGCTGTCGAACCCGCAGCGCAGCGCGACGGCTGCCGACGCGCTCCAGGCCTCGGGCCAGCGCTCGGATCGGGGCTCTGTCCCGGGATCGGGCAACGGCCCGCAAGCGCTCAACCCGCGCGCGCTCGCGGCGCGACGCGGCGACGGCAAGGGGCTCTCTGCAGCGGTGACCGTGCCGGTCTCGTCGCTCGTCGGCCTCTGCGGAGCGGCGGTGCTCATGAGCGTGGTCGCCTTCTTCGCGGGCCGCCGCTCCGTCACGACCGCGCGCCAGTCGCCGGTCGGGACGGCGCGCACGACGCTCGGCGCAGCGCAGGACGCTGCGCGCTCGGCGATCCCCGTCCCGCCGAAGCCTTGCTGGGTGGCGCGTCAGCCCCAGCCATGGGCGCCGCTCGTTGCGAAGAGCATCCCCTTCGAGGTCACGGCGACGAAGGGCGGCAAGCTCGTGGTGGGGTACGCGAAGAGCCCCATGGAGGCCGTCGGCCTCGAGATCGATCCCGCGACCGGGGAGCGGAGCGAGCGGTTCTCGAACCGAGAGGCCGCCGACATCGTGAGCATCTCGCCGGTCGAGGAGCGGTTCACCGTCCTCACGGCGGCGCAGCAGGCCATCCGCTCTCCCGTCAGCGTGCCGGGGCCGAGGTCGTTCGTCGTCGGTCTGGCGGACGGCGCTCTGGTGGCGGCCGATGCTCCCGACGCCGCCCCCTCCCCGCTCTGGCCGGTGCAAGGGGATGAGCCGCTCGAGGCGCCACGCGCGCTCGCGGCGGGCGCCGGCGGCTACGCCGTCGCGTTCCGCCGCGAGAAGGCCGTGTGGGCAGGCTGGCTCGACGCCGAGCGCAAGCCCGTCGGCGAGCTCACCCGGGTGACCGGCTCCGGAGGCTCGATCGGCAAGCCATCGCTCGGATGGAACGAGCGCGCGCTCGCCGTCGTCTTTGCCGATCGGCCAACGGACGGGCGATGGGAGATCCGCGCCGGGCAGGCCGCTCCGGGGTCCATCCCCGGGTCGACCCAGGTGATCCCGCTCCCTTCCGGCGGCCCCGGGGGAGACGCCTTCGCGCCGGATATCGCGGGGCTCGGAGATGGACGCTGGCTCCTCGTGTGGACCGAGGGCCCTCCGGGGAGCCGCGCCATGCGCGCGCAGACCCTGGCCGCCAACTTCTCCCCGATCGGGGATCCGATCGCGCTCTCGCCGCCGGCCGGGAACTTCGGGCAAGGCGTGCTCGGCGTATCGTCTCGCTCGGGTTACGTGGGCGTGGTGTTCCTCTCGAAGCCTGCCGCGAGCTACGAGCTCTGGGGGGTCATCCTCCAATGTGGGTGACGAGGCCGCCGGACCGCGCGAGCCGGATCCGCATGGCGGCGCTCGCGCTGCTGCTGGTCGCGCCGCACGCACCCCTGCTCGCCGCGTGCACCGCGCAGGTCTCGCTGCTCGATCAGGGACAGGCCCTGCGCACGGGCAAGCAGCCCTACGACGAGTTCTTCGAGGCCACCCGGGCGCTCCGCGACGAGTCGCTGAAGGCCGAGGAGCTCTCGAACGCGGCGCCGGCCGAGCTGTCGCGCGCGCTCGGGCTCGATCCGAAATCGGACGGCAAGGCGGCGCTCGAAGCGGCGCGCGCGCGCGCGGCGGAGCTCCGCGCGGCGGGCGTGCTGCTCCAGGTCGAGCTCGTGCCAGAGGCGCGGATCGTGAGCGCCCGAGGCGGGCGCTCGCTGGACGCGAAGGACAGGGACACCATCGCGGCGCTCGAGGCGTCCTTGAAGAGCTCCCTCGCGACGTCGAAGCAGCTCGGCGAGCTGTCGAACCGCGCCGCGGAGCTCGAGAAGAAGCGGGCGTCGCTCTCGGCCGCGTGGGCAGAGGCGCTCGCGGACGATCCGCAGCGTCGCGAGGTGAAGCACGAGCTCGAGGCGGCCGAGCGCGTGATCGCGGAGGCGGGCGCGGCCGCGGATCGACACGCCGGCAGGGCGTCGAAGCTCGCGCTCGATCTGGTGCTCGCCGTCGATTCGGGCGACGCTCCGGCGCGGCGGGGCGCGGCGAGCCGACCGCCGACGAGGCAACCCGCCGCGAGCGTGAAGGCGCCGCCGCGGCGCGGGAGCAGCACGGGGGCCGCCCCGAAGCCGCCGAAGCCACCGACGTCGCACGGCGAGGACGATTTCGATCCCTGACGTCGCCCGCATGGCGCGCGGCGCGCGAGCTGACGCCGCCGGACGCCGGGGCCGCCGGGGGGGAGCGGTGCCGCTTCCCCACTTGTCCGACGCGCATCGGGACGCCTATCCTCCCGCGAGCGATCCAGGAGCGCGGCCCGCCTGAACGCCGCGGTCCTGGCCGCACATCTGCAGTTCGACGCCCCCGCGCTCCGGCCCTCCTCGCTGATGATCCGATCCCTGCCGTTCGCCTCCATCGCTCTGGGATCGGCGCTCCTCGCGCTCACGCTCGCGCCCAGGAGGGCAGCGGCGCAGGCGTCGCCGCAGTCGGAGGGCTTGGCCGTCGGCGGGTTCACGTTCCGCCCCTCGGTGGAGCTCCGGCTCCGCGGAGAGTTCCGCCGGTACCCGGTCGACACGGGCGGCGACGTCTACAGCTCGAACGCGGTGCTCGCCGAGGGCTTCGGAGGCGCGCTGCCGCCGCTCAGCGACACGGGCAACGTCGTCAAGACGCAGTGGTTCTTCGCCCAGCGCGCGCGCCTCGGGCTGACCGTCGGGCGCGGCCCCGTCACGGGCGTCGTCACGCTGCAGGACGCGCGGCTCTGGGGGAACGACGACGCGATCTTCGTCGGGCCGGGCGAGCCGGCCCTCCCGGAGACGGCGCCGTACGAGGCGTACATCGATCTGCGCACGCGCTCGGGGCGCCGCGCCTTCATCCGGCTGGGCCGGCAGCGGATCGCGTGGGGGGATGGCCGCCTCGTCGGAGCGGACGACGAGACGCTCACCGGGCGATCGCTCGATGCGGTGCGCGCAGGGCTGCAGCTCGGCAACGTCGACCTCGAGGCGATGGCCGTGCTCCTCGCCGCGCCGGGAGGCGCTCCGCCCGAGGTGGCGGGGACGCGCAAGCCCATCGCCGCCGGGACAGGGTCCCAGCTCTACGGCCTGAACGCGATCTGGCGGCTCGCTCCCCTGCTCCACCTCGAGGCCACGGCCCTCGCGCGCATCACCCGGGAGCCGCGCCCGACCTGGCTCACGCCCGGCGACACCGTCGTCCTCGACGCGCGCGTCTCCGGCGACCGCCGGGGCTTTCGCTACGCGATCGAGGGGGCGTACGAGCTCGGTCGTGTGGCCACGTTCGCGGCCGACCGCGCTCTCGGCGCGTTCGCGGCCGCAGCGCGGGCAGAGCTCGAGACAGCGCTCCCCGCCCACCTCACCTTCAGCGCCCGCGCCGCTTACGCGACGGGCGACGATGGTGCGCTCGCGGTGGGCGAGGCGCAGCGCCGCTTCGATCCGATCCTGCCCGACGCACAGAACAACCACGGCCCCATGGGGCTCTACGCGTGGTCCAACGTGATCGAGGGGGGCGGAAGCGTCCGCGCCTCACCCTTCGACCCGCTGACCGTCTCCGCCGGATACACGTTCGTCGGCCTCGCCTCTCCAGCAGGCAGGTGGGTGACAGCGCGCCTCCTCCCTGTCGGCGCCGCCAGCGACAACGAGAGCCGGACGCTGGGCCACGAGATCGACGTCTCGCTCGCCTTGCAGCCATGGGAGCCGCTGCGCCTCGCGCTCGGCTACGGCCTGTTCATCTTCGGTGACGGCGCCCAGACGATCTTCACGAAGGCGAACCGCGCGCACGACGACGGGCGCCCGGCGGATCTGCAGCAGTGGGCGTTCCTGCAGGCAACGCTGACCGCCCCCTGAGGCGATCCGGGGAGCGCGCCGGCTGCGCGCGCCGCTTTTCTGCTGGGGAAGGGAATGGAGGGGGCTCGGGACGCCGCGCCGTCCCGCGTGGCGCCGCAGGTACGCGGGGGGCCGCCCGAGGCATCGGGCGCCGCCCCGCGCTTCGGGATCAGGTGCTCGGGGCGGGCTTCGGGGTGCCGAAGATGCTGGCCGCGCGGCGCTTCTCCTTGGCGGCGCGATCGCGATCGCTGTAGCTCGGGATCACGACGCGCTGGCGCTGCGGCAGCTCGCGGCCCCCGACGATGGCGTCGACCTCCTCGGCGTCCAGCGTCTCGCGCTCGAGGAGCGCCGTGGCGAGCCGCTCGAGGATCTCGCGGTTGTCCGTGAGGAGCTGCCGCGCCTCGGCGTGGGCGTCGAGGATGAACCGCCGCACCTCGTCGTCGATCTGGTTGGCGATCGTCTCCGAGTAGTCGCGGCGCCGGCTCGTGAAATCGCGCCCGAGGAACACGCTCTCCTCGTCCGCGCCGTACGAGATCGGCCCGATCACGTCGCTCATGCCGAACTCGGTCACCATGCGCCGCGCGAGGTTCGACGCCTGCTTGATGTCGTTGCCCGCGCCCGTCGTGAACTGGCCGAACACGATCTCCTCCGCCACGCGGCCGCCCATCAGCACCGACAGCCGCGCCTTGGCGAAGTCGCGCGACATGCTGAGCCGGTCCTCCTTCGGCAGCTGCTGCGTGAGGCCGAGCGCCGGGCCGCGCGGGATGATCGTCACCTTGTGGACCGGATCCGAGAGCTTCTCCAGGAGCTTCGCGACGAGCGCGTGCCCGGCCTCGTGGTAGGCCGTGGTCCGCTTCTCCTCGTCGCTGATGACCATGCTGCGGCGCTCGGCGCCCATCAGCACCTTGTCCTTGGCCATCTCGAAGTCGGCCATCGAGACGACATCCTTGTCCTGACGCGCCGCGAGGAGGGCCGCCTCGTTGACAAGGTTCTCGATGTCGGCGCCGACGAACCCGGGCGTGCCCCGCGCCAGGATCTCCATGTCGACGTCCGGACCGAGCGGGACCTTCTTCGTGTGGACCCGGAGGATGCCCTCGCGGCCGCGCACGTCGGGGCGGTTCACGACGATGCGCCGGTCGAAGCGGCCAGGCCTCAGGATCGCAGGGTCGAGGACGTCGGGGCGGTTCGTCGCGGCGACGATGATCACGCCCTCGTTCGACTCGAAGCCGTCCATCTCGACGAGCAGCTGGTTCAACGTCTGCTCGCGCTCGTCATGACCGCCGCCGAGCCCCGCGCCGCGGTGGCGGCCGACCGCGTCGATCTCATCGATGAAGATGATGCACGGCGCGTGCTTCTTGCCCTGCTCGAACAGGTCGCGCACCCGGCTCGCGCCGACGCCGACGAACATCTCGACGAAATCCGAGCCGGAGATCGAGAAGAACGGCACACCCGCCTCGCCGGCGATCGCGCGCGCGAGCAGCGTCTTTCCCGTCCCGGGGGGGCCCATCATCAGGACGCCCTTCGGGATCCGGCCGCCGAGCTTCTGGAACTTCTTCGGGTCCTTGAGGAACGCGATGATCTCCTCGAGCTCGTCCTTCGCCTCGTCGATGCCCGCGACGTCGGCGAACGTCACCTTGTTCTGCGCCTCGCTGAGCAGCCGGGCGCGCGACTTGCCGAAGCTCATCGCCTTGCCGCCGCCGGCCTGGAGCTGGCGCATGAACAGATAGAACATCACGAGCAGGAAGACCGTCGGCAGGAGGTACATGATCGCCCCCGGCCAGAACGGCGACGTCTCCTCCTTCTCGAAGAACACCGCGACCTTGTTGTCGACGATCGTCTTCGTGATCTCGTCGGCGTTGTCAGGCCCGATCGTGACCTTCTTCGTCTTCGTCCCGCTCTTCGGGTCCTTGACCCAGAAGGTGTACTCGCGGTCCTTGATCGTGACCGACTCGACGTGCGGATCCTTGTCCTTGGCCTCGACCTGGACCTGGGCCATGAACTCGCTGAACGCGACTTGTGTGGCGGGCCGGGAATCCGGGCTCAAGAACTGCCAGATCGCCAAGAACATCATGATCAGCAGAACCCAGAGCAGCAGCGTCTTGTGCGATTGCTTCACGAGGACCCTCTAAGCTCGCGCGGCGAGCCGGCGTGTACTGAAATTGTACGCGTGTTCCAGTCAGCATGCCACCCGTCAGCTCGGTCGTCGACCGCGGGTCTCCACCGTGGTGACACGGCGAAAAAAGGGGACTCGACAGGGGCCGCGGGTGGGGTGCATGCGGTCAGGTCCCGCGACGCGCAGACCCGTCCTCGATAAGCACGCTGGACTCCTCTGGAAAGCCCACGGCGATCTCTTCGCCGCCGCGAACCCGGACGCGCAGCGGCCGCCCCAGCTTGCGAGCTCGCTCGATCGCGAATCGCTGCGCCCGACCGAGCGGAATCGACAGCGGCTCGCTGCCGTCGAGGACGTCTGAATCGCCGCCAGGCGGCCGATCTCGCCCGGCAACGAGCATGTCCGAGAGCGCGCAGAGGTGGTCGACGATCGCCGGCGACAGGTCCTCGAGGAGCGGGAGGAGCTCGCGGCGGACGCGGACGCGGGTGAAACGGGGATCCCGGTTGCTGGGATCCTCGGCGGACGCCAGTCGATGTCTGCCGAGGTGGGCCAGGACGTCGGCGCGGCGGGCCTGGAGCAAGGGGCGGATGAGCTCGATGCTCGCCGCCGAGCCCGGCTCCGCGCCGCCGCACGCCGCGCCGGCGACGTCGGACGGGAGCGGGGCGCGCGGCGGCAGGACGGCGAGCCCACGCGGCCCCGCGCCCCGCAGCAGGCGCAAGAGCACCGTCTCGGCCCGGTCGTCCGCGGTGTGGCCGGTCGCGATCGCGCGGGCGCCGTGCGCCGCCGCGGCGGCTGCCAGCGCGGCAAACCGGGCGGCGCGCGCCCTGGCCTGGAGGTTCGCGCCGGGAGCCACGTTCACGCGGGTCTCGGCGTAAGGGACCCCGAGCTGCTCGGACAGGTCGCGGGCGATCGCGAGCTCGGCCGCGGCCGCGGCGCGGAGGCCGTGGTCGACGCCGTGCGCGACCACCTCGTGGCCGATCCGCCGCCGGAGCAGCGAAAGGACGTGCAGCAGGGCGGTCGAGTCGGGGCCTCCGGAGCAGGCGCAGAGCACGACGTCGCCGCGAGCGAGCAGCCGCTCGTCCCGGATCAGCCGCTCGGCGAGGCGGATCAGCGACGGGGGGTGCGACCGGCCCCGCCTGGGCGGCGGGGGAGGTCCAGCAGGAGGGCTCATCGCAGCTCGAACGCTTTGCAGAAGATGATCTCGTGGCGATCCTCGAGCGATGTGCTCAGGTGCGGCGCGACCGGGTAGCCAAGCGAGCAACGAGGCCCGCGGCCAGGCGGCCCGGCGCCCGCCTCGTCGGGGTCGGCGACCACAGGGTCGAACGAGGCGCAATCGGGGCAGGCGAACACGAGCCGATAGCGCCGCGCCTCTTCGCGGAGTCGATCGTCGAGGTGGTGAATCATCCCTGGCAGCGTAGCGCAAGCCGCCGGGCGACGGCGCCACGCGGCCGCGCGCGGCCCTCCGGCCGAGCTCGGCGGAGCAGCGCTCGGCGCGGAGAGCAGGCCGGCATTCCCGCGCGGATCAGCGCGCGGATCTGCGGGCGCGGGAGAGCCGCACTATCGACTCGATATGGCTCGTCTGGGGAAAGAGCTCGACCGCCTCGATGTCCGTGATCTCGAAGCCGCCGCGGAGGATCCCGCCGAGATCGCGCGCGAGGGTGGCCGGATCGCAGGAGACGTACACGACCACGCGCGCGCTCGAGGCGGCGATCGCGCGCGCCGCGCCGGGAGCCCCGCTGCGCGGCGGATCCAGCACCACGACGTCGGTGCGGGCCGGGATCGGGTACTGATCGGCGTCCGCCTCGATCGCCTTGCCAGCGAGGCCCCGAGCGGCGAGGTTCTGCCGCAAGCAAGCGACCGCCCCGGGCGAGAGCTCGACGGCCGTGAAGGACGCGGGCCCCGGGGGGCCGGAGGCCGCGGCCCCGCCGGGCTCGGCGGCCGGAGAGGGTCGCAGCGCGCCGCGCGCGAGCAGCACGGAGAGCGTCCCGCTCCCGGCGAACAGCTCCAGGACGTGCGGCGGGCGGGTGGAGTCGAGGTGGGCAAGCTCGGCGGCGCGGCGGGCGAGGACGGCTGCCCCCTCCTCGGACGGCTGCCCGAACCCGCCCGGCGCGAGGAACAGCGGCAGGCCGTCCGCTCCCAGGATCGCGGGCCGCGGATCGCCGAACGACGCGGCCTCGCGCGCACCGTCGAGCGTGACGCGGGCGCCGGCCCACTCGCCGCGCGCCGTGCGCTCGTCCAGCCGCTGCCACACGGCCGGCGGCAGCTGGCCACGCCACAGGACCTCGACCACCGGGCGGCTCGAGGCGCCCAGCGAGATCAGGACATCGCCCTCCCCCACGGCTCCATGGAGGACGCCGGGCAGCTCGCCGGCGAGCGGCGCGATCGCGTCGACCAGCACCACGCAGCGATCGACCGCCGCCACGGCGTGTGTCCTCGGCGCGCGATAACCCACGCGCACCTCGCCGCGCTCCGCGCGCGCGAACAACCTCGCCCGCGACCGGTAGCCGAGCGGAAGGGGGGCCGGATGGACGCGGATCGGCGGCAGATCGGCCTCGGTGAGCGACGTCGCCCGCGCGATGGCCTGCCGGACGATCTGCTCGTGCGCGGCCTGCTGCGCCTCGATACGGACGTGCATCCAGTCGCAGCCGCCGCAGGCGTCCGCGAAGCGGCACGGCGGAGCGACGCGGTCGGCGCTCGGCTCGACGACGCCGAGGAGCCTGCCCCTCGCCGGGCGTGCGCTCCTGTCGAGCTCGACCTCGACGAGATCACCCGGCGCGGTCCCAGGAACGAAGACGACCTCGCCCGCGAGCCGACCGACCCCCGCGCCTCCGGCGGCCAGCGCCTCGATACGCAGCTGAGCTCGCTCGCTGGGGCGGTGCCGCGCCCTGGCACCGTTCGAGCGGCGGTGGAGAGACTTCATCCCTTCATCGTAAGGCGCTGCAGGCGGATCGGGCCGGGGTGGACGACGGACGCTCGGTCGCGGATGGCGAGGCCGCGCGCGCGCCCGTCCCCCGCGGAGCTCCCCGGCACGCAGGAGCTCGACTGGCCCGTGGTGGTCGCGTCCGTCGAGGCGGGCGACGCAGGGACAGCATCCACGCCCCTGGAAGGCGAGGGCTGCACGGCGCTCGTCTTCATGTAGATCAGCGCGCCGATACCGAGCACGCACAGCACGGTGAGGGTGATGACGGCAACGAGCACGAGCGTGTTCCTGCCGTTCCCCTTGGACGCCGCGTCCTGCGTGGCGGCCCAGATGGCCGCCGGATCCGGGCGCGGCAGGGAGAGCGCAGTCTCGATCTGCGACTGTGGAGGCTGCGCTGTCGCCGCGGACGCGAACAGCTGGGCCTGCCCCACGGTCATCGGCGCCTGAGGCGCCTGCACCGGCGAGCTGACAGGGGGCGCATGGGCTGCGGCATAGCCCTGGCCATTGAAGGGGAGCGCGTACGGGACTGCAGCGTGCGCCGGCGACGGCGCGGCGACGGCAGGGGTCCTGGTCATCCGGGCGTGACGCGCAGGCTCGCTCGCGCTCTGCAAAACCGGCGGTGGATCCTGCGACGGGAGCGCGAGCGTGGACGCGAGCGGGTTGCCCAGATCGCTGTCCAGGAGGCCTCCCTTGGGGAGGGGCGCGAGCTCGCCGGCGTCGAAGTCGCGCGGAGGGTACGGGCTCGAGGAGAGCGGAGGCGGAGCAGGATCGCGGCCGCCGGGCACGCGCGGTGGGCTCGGGTAGACCGGCGAAAAGCCGGGGCGCGCCGTCGGCATACCAGGACGCACCGTGGCAATGCCGGACTGGACGCCGGCCTGGCGAGGCTGCGCTGGCGCCGGCTCGGGCACCATGCCGGCCGCCGGGCGCACCATCGGGCGCTCGCCATGAGGAAGGGAGCGCACCGGCTCGGCTTGCTCGCGCGTCGCGACCGTCGTCGGGACATCCTCATCGTCATCCATCAGCGATGAGGCGACCATCTGCCTGTCGTCCGCGTCCCTCGGCTGCGGGCGCCCGACCGGCGCGATCCCGCTCGCCGGCGGAGCGTTGTGCCGCAGGATCTGCGGCGGCGTGAGGCGCTGCTGCGGCTCAGGCTCTCGACCGCGGCTGCGCAGCCCGACGCTGTCCGTGGCCGTCGTCGAGCTGCGCGCGCGCACCTGCTCGACGTTGATGGTGGACGTCACCTCGGCGGCCCACGCGAGGTGCGCCTCGCGCTTCTGGATGCGATCGACGAACACCTGCTGCACGAACTGCGCGACCTCTTCGGAGCCAACGAAGACCCCGCTCCTCATCAGGAAATTCTGCAGGGCTCGCGAGAACTCACGCGCGGTCTGGAAGCGGTCCTGCTTGTGCTTGGCGAGCGCCTTCATGACCACGCTCTCCAGCTCGATCGGATAGTCGGGCACGATCGTGGACGGCGGCGGGACCACGCAGGCCTGCACCTTCTCGAGCGTGTCGAGATCCGTATCCATCCGGAAGAGGCGCTGGTTCGTCGTGAGCTCCCAGAGGACGACCCCGAGGGCGAACACGTCCGTCGTGCGATCGATCTCGTTGCCGCGCACCTGCTCGGGAGACATGTAGGCCAACTTGCCTTTGAGTGTTCCCGCGCGGGTGGACGACAGCCGGTCGGCCACCTTGGCGATCCCGAAATCCACGACCTTGGTGTAGCCGTCGTAGGTGAGGAACAGGTTGTGCGGCGTGACGTCTCGATGCACCAGGCCGAGCAGCTGGCCGTTCTTTCCGCGCAGCTCGTGAGCGGCGTGGAGCCCCTCTGCGGCATCGGAGCAGATGCGCGCGGCGAGCTCGGGTGAGATGCGCAGCCGGCGCTCCTCCGCGCGGCGCATCACCTCCCGGAGCGGCTCGCCGTGGAGGTACTCCATGGCGATCCAGTAGGTGTTGTCGTCCTTCCCGAGATCGAAGACCTGCGCGACGTTGGCGTGGTTGATGCCAGCCGCGATGCGCGCCTCATCCAGGAACATGTCGACGAACTGATCGTCCTCGACCAGATGAGGGTGGATCCGCTTGATCGCGACCCACTTTTGGAAGCCGCCCGGGCCATCCATGCGAGCCAGGTGAACGCTCGCCATTCCGCCCACCCCGATCTCGTCGACCACACGGTAACGGCCCAGGAAGTAGGTCCCCTGCTGCTTCTCGGACTCCTTCGCGCGCGCTTCAAGCGATGAATTGGTCGACCCGGGGCTTGGAGGTCCGCCCATTCGCGATGCGGGTCGAGGCGGGGGTTGGGGCATGAGCGGTCACTACTTTACCGCGAGTTCGCGGCGCTTTGCCATGTCGTCTCGGCCAGGACACCTTCCAGATGGTCAGCTTCAATCCACCGGGGCGCTGAAGGCGCCTGTCCCGACGGGTAGGACACCACCTGAAACCCAGGACGGAGTCGTGACGGGCTCAGGGGAACGGTTGCCCAGGTTGACCCCGCTCGAAGTAGAAGCGGAACCCCCCGGTGACCCGCGAGAGGAGCTCCCGAGGGATGGCGTCGGCTGGATGACCGAGCCCTGCGTCGCGCGGATCGCCGACCCAGACGTCGAACGTCGCGTCGGTGTACTTGTCAACCGCGTCCGTCTCGTTGGGATCGCCGCTGAACAGCGCCTGGAACTTGATGGTCCCATCGACGGCGTAGAGCACGATGTTCTGGTTGTGGCAGGACCGCTGGAGGTAAAGCGCCATGTGCACGAGCGGCGCGAGCCCCTCCGGCTTCGGCGTCGGTGGAGGCGAGCCCGGCAGCTCGACGCCGGGCGGGAGCCCGACGCTCAGGTCGACGTCGAGCTTGTTCACGGTCCCGTCCCCGCGGATGAGGTCGACGTCATCGATCAGGACCGCGAGCCCGTCCGAGATCTCCTGCAGGTCGCTCCCCCGCTGCACCCGGACCTGCAAGGTGGAGCGGTAGGGGACCGCAGCGAAGAAGTCCGGGTTCATGTCGTAGCTGTCGTCCCAGCAGCCGGCCGCGCGCAGCCGTTCGCTGACGACCTCGCCTTCCCCCTGCCCGAGCGAGCACCCGAGCGAGAACGCGCAGGCGAGGGGCGCGAGCGCACGGGCCCTCATGACGCCGCCTGCGAGCGAAGGGCCGCCTTGATGCGGCCTCCCCCGAGCACGCGATCGCCCCGGTAGACCACGGCCATCTGCCCGGGGGAGACGGACCGCACCGGGCTCGCGAACCGCGCCACGAAGCTCTCCGCGCCCGTCGCGGGGTCGCGGCGCCGCTCGATGATGCCAGGCGCCGCCTCGTGCCGCGCGCGCACCCGCACCTCGGCCTCCAGGGGGAAGACCGCGTCGTCGCACCACACCGCGTCGGCGATCTCGGCGCCCGCGGCGTATAGATCGCCCTCGTCGCCGAGGTGCACCGCGCCGGACGCGGCGTCGAGGCCCACGACGAACGCGGGCCGGCCGAGCGAGACGCCGATACCCTTGCGCTGGCCCACCGTGAAGCCGTGCACCCCGCCGTGCGACCCGACCACGCGGCCGTCCCGATCGACGATGGGGCCGGGGCGGAGCCTGTCCGCGGCGCGGTCGGCCACGAACGGCGCGTAACGGCCGGAGGGGATGAAGCAGAGCTCCTGGCTCTCCCCCTTCTCGGCGCCCGGGAGCCCGCGGGCGATCGCCTCGGCGCGCACCTCGTCCTTGGTCGAGTCGCCGAGCGGGAAGAGGAGCCGCGACAGCTCGTCCGACCGGAGCATGTGCAGGAAATAACTCTGATCCTTGTGCCGATCGCGGCCGCGGTAGAGGCGAGCGCCGCCCTCCTCCAGGACGACCCGCGCATAGTGGCCCGTCGCGACCCACGAGACACCCAGCCGCTCCGCCAGCGGGAACAGCTCCCGGAGCTTGACGGAGCGGTTGCAGGCCACGCACGGGCTCGGCGTCTCACCCGCGAGGTAGGCCTCGACGAAGGGGTCGACGACGTGCTCGCGGAACAGGGCGCGGCGGTCGAACGTGTAGTGCGGGATCCCGAGGTGGTCGGCGACCCGGCGGGCGTCGTGCTGATCCTCGGGCGCGCAGCAGCGGCTCTTGACGCTGCCGTCGTCGGGGTAGTCCCAGAGGTGCAGCGTCACGCCGACGACCTCGTATCCAGCGTCGCAGAGGCGCGCCGCCGCGACGGACGAGTCGACTCCGCCGCTCATCGCGATGAAGACGCGAGCCCCCGACGAGGCCCGCTCGCCGGGCCGCGCCGTACCGTCGGCCTCTCGGACCAGAGTTGCCATTTCCGTTCTTATAGCGTGGATTCCTCGCCGCGGCCGGACGCCGCGGGCGAACCCGCACGGGATGCCGCGGCGAGCTCGCGCGGGATGCCGCGGCGAGGGCTCGCGCGAGGAGCCGGGACGGCGGCGCGCCGGCGAATGAATGATCAGGCTGGCTCTCCGCCATTCACCCTTGGCCACCCCCGCAGGGCGCGTGTACCGTCTGCCAGATGCCGAGCGGGGTCGTGCTCGTGATCGAGGACGAGGAGTACATCGCGGACCTGCTCGCCACCGCGATCCGGGAGGCAGGTTACGAGGTCATCTTCTGCGCCACCGCGGAGGCCGGGCTCTCCACCGCCTGCACCCTGGAGCCCGAGTGCATCGTCTGCGACATCGGCCTGCCCGACCACGACGGCTACTGGGTCGCGCGCAACGTGCGCACCCAGCCGTCCCGGGTATCGGTCACCCCGTTCCTGTTCCTCTCCGCGCTCGACGACCAGGAGGCCCGCCTCGAAGGGTTCCACGTGGGCGCCGATGTCTACATGACCAAGCCGTTCCGGGTCGGCGAGGTCGTCGCGCAGATCGGCGCGCTCGTGCAGATGGCGTCGCGCCTGCGCCTGCGGCGGGACAGCCTCATGTCCATCCCGACCTCCGTCGATCAGACCGCGATCGAGGGCGATCTCAGCCAGATGTCCATCGCGACAGTCCTCACGGTGCTCGAGATGGAGCGGCGGTCGGGCGTGTTCGAGGTGAGCAGCAAGAAACGTCGGGCTCAGCTGGACATCGCCGAAGGGTGCATCGTCGAGGGGACCGTGGGAGGCACGCGCGCCTCGGCGCTCGCCGCGCTCCGCACCATGCTCAGCTGGAAGGTCGGACGGTTCGCGTTCGTGCCAGGCGTCCGCCCCTTGCCCGCGCAGCGGACATCCATCGCTGCGTACCTGCTCGAGGCGACCCGGCTCGAGGACGAGAGCGCCCGCGTCGAGCTGCCACTCCCGCCGTCGCGACGCCGTCCGGAGCCCCGGAGCGCGACGACGGCGCTCGGCGGGCCGTCGTCCATTCTGGACGACGTCGCGCCGCCGTCGTCGCGCGTCGTGTCCGAGGAGCGCCTGCGCCGCGGGCCCACCCCTGCGCCGCCGAAGGGCTCCGACCCCGGCGTGGCGATCTCCGATGGGCCGCCGTCGCTCGAGCTGAACTTCGAGTTCGAGCTGGCGACCCCGGCGGCGCCGCCGACGCTGCCCTCGCTGGCCCGCAGGACGGCGAAGCCGTCGAGCCAGCGCGGCATGCGCGTGGAGGAGAGCGAGCCTCCGACGCTCCCGCGAGGCGGGAGCCGAACGCCGCCCTCGCGACCGTCCTCGCCAGGGCGCGAGCGGCAGAGCGCCGTGGACACGGGCGAGCTCTCCCGCGGGACCATCACTCCCCCAGAGACCCAGCTGGCAAGCCACGAAGGCCCGCCGCGTGCGACCCCGATCCCCCCGAGACCGATGCCGGCCAGGCCTCCCCGCCCCGACGCGAAGAAGCGCTGACGGCAGGAAACGGGGACAGCGAGGAAACGGAAGCGCCGATCTAGAGCGTCGGCTGCTGCTCCACCTCGCCCGGATCGTGATCGCGCAGGTAGCTCAGGTTGACCGCGTTCACGACGGCGTGCGCCAGGACCGGCCCGACGAGCGACCCGGTCGCCGCGAAGATGGCGCCGAGCCCCGCGCCCACGCCCACCGCCCAGCCGATCCACACCCAGCGGCTCGGACCGCGCATCTGGTGCATCAGACCGAAGAGGATCGCGCTCAGCAGCACGCCGAGGAGCGGCGTCAGGAGCCCGCGGAAGAGCAGCTCCTCCCCCAGGCTCGAGAGGCCCGCGAGGAGCAGGATCTGGCCGAGCGAGAAGTCGCGCGCGACCGGGCGGAGCTCCGCGTGCAGGCGCCGGGCCCAGCTGAACCGGGCCACGGCGACGCGCGTCGTCACGATGACGCCGGCCGCCAGCGTGAGGCCGAGCGCGGCGCTCATCAGCACCGCGGCCAGCGGCGGCAGCGCGAGCCACGGGCTCGGGTGGATCCACGGCCATCCATCCCGCAGCACCAGGCCCAGCGAGATCGCCAGCGCCGCGAGGACGAGATAGCCGGACGCCGCCTGCACCGTCGCGTCGGTTCGACCGGTCCGCGCCCATCGCGACGCCATGCCCCATCATGGCACGCCGAAAGAAGCCGGTGAAGCCGCGCGCGCCGTCAGGACCCCTGGCCGAGCGCCGGCAACCGGAGTACGTCGACGGCCATGCACGCGACCGTGGTCATCTTCCCGGGCTCCAACGCCGATGCCGAAATGATCCATACGCTCCGCGACGTGCTCCAGGTCCGCACGTCGACCGCCTGGCACCGCGACGCCGAGCTCCCCGCAGGCACCGATCTCGTCGCGATCCCCGGCGGGTTCTCCTACGGGGATTACCTGCGCTGCGGCGCCATCGCGCGCACGAGCCAGATCGTCCCCGCCATCCGGCGGCACGCGGAGCGCGGCGGCCTGGTGATCGGCGTCTGCAACGGCTTCCAGATCCTCACCGAGGCGGGGCTGCTCCCGGGCGCCCTCACCCGCAACGCGCACCTCCGCTTCGAGTGCCGCGACGTCTTCGTGACGCCGCGCGCGGAAGGGCCGTTCACGACCGGCCTGCCGCGGGTGCTCCGCCTGCCGATCGCCCACGCCGAAGGGCGCTACCAGGCTGATCCGGAGACGCTCCGCAAGCTCGTCGACGAGCGCGCCATCGCGCTGCAGTACTGCGACCGGGAGGGGCTGGTCGGCGGCGACGCGAACCCCAACGGATCGGCGATGGACATCGCCGGCATCTACGGCGGGCCCCGGCGGAACGTGCTCGGGCTGATGCCGCACCCCGAACGGATGAGCGAGCCCTTCCAGGGCCACGGCTGCGCGGACGGGCGCGCCCTGTTCGACGCCGTGCTGCGCAGCGTGGGCGGCGCCCGCTCGGCCCCATCCGCGAGCGCGCCGTGAGCGACGCGTCGCCCGGCGCCGCCCGCTGCCGCGTGTGCGACGCGGCGCTCGCGCCGGAGGGCGATCGCTGCCCGCAGTGCGGCGCGGCCGCGCGCGCCGAGGCCTGCCCGCACTGCGGCGGCGTGACCGGCGTCTCGGCGCACCTCGAGCTGCGCTTCGCGTGCGACGCCTGCGGCGGCCCGCGCGTCCCCGTCGTCGACGACCGCGTCGAGCGATCCGGCCGCGAGGTGCCGCTGCTCCAGAAGGCGCGCGCGGCGGCCTCGGCGCGCTCGGTCTGGCGCGCCGCGGGCGTCGCGGCCAGCGCGCTGCTCGGCTTCGAGCTGTTCCTGTTCGCCGTGCTGCTGCTCGTCCTCAGCGCGAGCGTCGGGCTCTTCACCGCCGGCCTCCTCACCATGGCGCCCGTCGGCGCCTTCGCCCTCTGGGCGCTCCGGCGGGCGAAGTCGCGGAGCCGGGACATCTCGCCCGCGCTCGACGCCGCCTGGGTCTCCGTCGCCTCCGACGTCGCCCGCCAGGCCGAGGGCCCGCTCACCGCCGGCGGGCTCGCCTCGACCCTCCGCATCGCCGAGTCCCAGGCCGAGGAGCTCCTCGCCCTGCTGGAGGTCAACGACGTCGTGCGCGGCGCGGTGAGCCCCGCGGGCGAGTTCGGCTATGCGCCGAAGCTGCGCGTCGGCGCGGCGCGCGGCGAAGACCGGGGCGAGGCGGGGGCCGAGAGCGTGGCGCACGCCCTCGCCGCCGAAGAGGAAGCCTTCGCTGCCGAGCCCCTGACGCAACGGACCGCCCATGTCGACCCCGCGAAGCGCTGATCCCAAGCCGAAGCCAGGCCCGCCGCAGCAGAAGGCCCGCGCGAGCCGGCCCGCGCCCCAGGAGCGCCGCGCCCTGACCCACATCGGCGGCGCGACGGTGCTCGAGGGTGACCCCGAAAGCGCCGCGAAGCTCGCCCACGCGCTCGACGTGGCCAGCTCGAGCACGGCGGAGGAAGCGGCGCGCGCGCACGTGCACGGGTTCCACAGCTACCCGGCCCGGATGCACCCGGACACCGCCCGCCGGCTGATCGAGGGCCTCTCGAGGCCGGGCGAGCGGGTGCTCGACCCCTTCTGCGGCAGCGGCACCGTCCTCGTCGAGGCCCGGCTCTCGGGCCGGGCGGCGATCGGCGTCGACGCGAACCCGCTGGCCGTGCGCCTCGCGCGCCTCAAGGTGCAGGGCAGCACCCCCGGCGAGCGCGAGCGGCTCGTCGCCGCCGCCCGCGAGGTCGCGGCCGCGGCCGATGAGCGCCGCAAGGCGCGCGCCGGTCCGAGCCGCCGGTACGGCCCCGAGGACGTCGCCCTGTTCGAGCCGCACGTGCTCCTCGAGCTCGACGGGCTCCGCGTCGGCCTCGACCGCCTCGCGGGCCACGGCGCCGACGCGCTCCGCGCCGATCTCGAGCTCGTCCTCTCCGCCATCCTGACGAAGCTCAGCCGCCGCACGTCCGACACGTCGGAGCACGAGCTGCCGCGGCGGATCGCCGCCGGCTATCCGGCGCGGCTCTTCATCCGCAAGGCGGAGGAGCTCGCCCAGCGCCTCGCCGAGGTCGCCGCGCCGCTCGAAGCGAGCCCGCCCGCGCTCGTCGAGGAGGGAGACGCGCGCGTGCTCCGCGGCGTCGAGGCCGGCTCCGTCCACCTCGCGATCACGTCGCCGCCCTACCCGGGCGTGTACGACTACCTCGCCCACCACGAGGCGAGGCTGCGCTGGCTCCGGCTCCGCAGCGCCCGCTTCGAGCAGGACGAGATCGGGGCCCGCCGGCACCTCGACCCGCTCGGCCCCGAGGCGGGCCGCGCGCGCTGGCGCGACGAGCTCGGCGGCGTGCTCACCGCGCTCGCGCGCGTCCTCCGGAGCGGCGCGCCGCTCGTGCTGCTGATCGCCGACAGCGTGGTCGCCGGCGCGCCGGTCTACGCGGTCGACGTGGTCAGGGCCGCCGCGTCCGGCGCGCGCTTCGCGGTCCGCGCGGTCGCGTCGCAGCCGCGCCCCCACTTCCACCGCCCCACGGCGCGCGCCTTCCAGCGCCGCCCGCGCCACGAGCACGCCATCCTGCTGATCCGCGCCTGACCCGCCAGGCTCTCCCCGCGGCGCAGGCGCATGGCAGGGCGCGCCGCCGCGCCTGAGCCACCGAAAATTGCCCCGCTGCGCGGGCTCATGGCAGGGTGCGCCGGCGTCGGGCAGCGCGCGAGGCGGCCAGCACCGGCCTCCTGCGGCGCGCGGCGCTCCGGCGCGCGCGACGATGGCGAGAGCTCACCTGGCACTTCTTCTCTTGGGCACCTTCGCCCTCGGCTGCGGCAAGGCAGGCGGCGATCCGGGAAAGGCCGACCTCGACAGCACGGGGGTCGACGCCTGCGACAGCTACCTGGCCACGATGACCACCTGCGCCAGCAAGCTGCCCGCGGAGAGCAGGAAGAGCCACGAGGCCGCGATCCGGATCGCGCGCGACGTGCTCGAGGCCAGGGCGGAGGCCGACGACGAGGCGCTGGAGGGCGACGCGAGGGCGGAGGCGCGCGTCGCGCTCGCGGCCGCCTGCAAGCAGATGCGCTTCGCGGTCCTGGACCGCGAAGCGTGCGGCCGCTGAGCGCCGGACGGCCGAGCGCCCGGGCGAGCGTGCACGCGGCGAGGCACACGCTCGGCCGCCCGCCGCGCTTCACGCGAAAGCGGGCACCTCCGCCGGATACTGCTGCCGGAGGAACGAGGCCCACTGCGGCCGCCGCTCGGCGTGGAACACGTCGCCCGCGAGCATGCTCGTGATGAGCTTGCGCATCGTGGGCCGCTGGTTCGGCTCGAACAGCGTCTCCCGGAACTGGCCTTTGTAAAAGCCCTGAACGACCCCCAGGAAGAGATCGACGGCGTAGCGGATCTCCGCCTCGTAGGCCGCGAACGCGGCGCGCGAGGTGTCCCCGGCGTCGAGCGCGCGGTGGATGGCCGTGGCGGCCAGATCGGCGCCCTTGATGGCGAGGTGCGCGCCCGTCGAGAAGAGCGGGTCGAGGAACCCGCCCGCGTCGCCCACGAAGAGCCATCCATCTCCGGCGAGCTGGTCGATCCGGTACGAGAAATCGGCGAGCGCCCCCACCGGCCTGATGCGCCGCGCGCTCGCGAGGAATTCCCGCGCCCAGCCGCTCTGCGCGACGGTGCGATCGAAGAGCTCTTCGAGCCGCTCCCCCTTCGCCCGGCTCCGGATCCAGCTCGACGACACCACCGCGCCGACGCTCGTCACCTCGCCGCGGAACGGGATGAACCAGAACCACCCGTGCTCGAAGAGGACAATCTGGATGTCGCCCTGGTGGATCCCCTCCTCGCGGGGCACGCCCTCGTAGTGGGTGAACAGCGCGGTCTTGTCGAGCTCGGCCAGCTGCGCCTTCCGCCGCATCCTCGACGCGAGCAGCGTGTCCCGCCCCGTCGCGTCCACGATCACCGGCGCCCGGAGCTCGACGACGTCGCTCGAGTCGGCGCGCGCGGCCGCGGCCTCCTCCGGCCCGGCGCCGTCGGGTCGAGCGCGGGGCCGCGCGCGCACCCCGACGGCGCGGGGGCCCTCGAACACCACCTCGACGGCCTCCCACGACTCGCGCACCTCCGCCCCGAGCTCCGCGGCGTGGCGGAGCAGCAGCTGGTCGAACGCGTCGCGCTGCACCTGGTAGGCGAACTCGAACCTCGGCTCGAACGCGTCGGCGAAGCTGTACGTCCGCGTCCGCCCCGTCGACGAGCACAGGAACCGGGCGCCGTATTTGCGGAGGAAGCGCGCGTCCAGCTCCTCGTCCAGCCCGAGCCGCTCGAAGACCTCGCGGGACAGCGGCAGCAGCGACTCGCCGATGTGAAAGCGAGGGAACCTCTCGCGCTCGAGCACGAGGGCCCGGCGGCCGAGGCGGGCCAGCGATGCGGCGAGCGTCGACCCACCCGGCCCTCCGCCGAGGATGATTGCGTCCCAGCGATCCGTCATCGCTCGTCGTATAGTGCGTGCCGACGCCCGAGAAAATGCGCTCTCGGCGTCGCGCGCCAGGCAGGGAGGAGGGAGGGTTCGGCGGTGCCCACGGTCGTGTTCGAGGACGGCGCGCTCGGCCCCGCCGTCACCGCGGAGACGGGAGCCGGCAGGCTCATCGATGTCTGCGACGACGCGCGCGCTCCGATCGTGTTCTCGTGCCGCGACGCGCGCTGCGCCACGTGCCGCGTCGAGGTCGTCGAAGGGGGGCAGCTCCTCGAACCGCCCGCGCGCGGCGAGCGCGATCTGCTCGAGCGCTTCGGCGCCCCGCCGCGGCTCCGGCTCGCGTGCCAGGTGGTGCTCCGCGCGGGCCCCGGGCTGGTCCGTTTGCGCGGGATCGTCGGCCGCGAGGGCTGAGCGGCCGGGGGGCGCGCGGCGAGCATCGCGCGCGCCCGCCATCAGGCACCGCCGCAGCGCGCACGTCCCCACGCGGCGGAGCGCGCTCCGTCGCCCTCGCGATCGTCTGCTCCGGTCGTGCCCTGCCATTGGCGGCACTGGCGAACGGTGTTAAGGCAGCCCCCGTTCTGAGGCCCGGCTCCTCGGGGAGGAGAGCGAGATCAGGCGCCCCCCGGAGCTGCCCGCGCGCGGTGACGACGGGATGCCGCTCGCCGGGGACGCGCACCGCGGCGCATGCGGACGCGGTCGCCCGCCAGGCAGGGATGGAAACACCGCGCGAAGGAGTGGAGGAGACGTGACCAAAGCCAGGAAGCTGCGCGAACTCATGGCCCGCCCCGGGCCGATCGTCATCATCGGCGCGCACAACGGGCTCTCCGCAAAGATCGGTGAAGAGGCAGGGTTCGACGGGCTCTGGGCTTCCGGCTTCGAGATCTCCGCGAGCTACGCGGTGCCGGACGCGAACATCCTCACGATGGCGGAGAACCTCCAGGCCGCCAAGATGATGAACAGCACGTCGCTCCCGGTCGTCGCGGACTGCGACAACGGCTACGGCAACGCCGTCAACGTCGTCCGCTGCGTCGAGGAGTACGAGGCGGCGGGCATCGCGGCGATCTGCATGGAAGACAACATCTTCCCGAAGCGCTGCAGCTTCTACGCCGGCGTGAAGCGCGAGCTCGCGGACGTCGAGGAGCACGCGCTCAAGGTCCGCGCGGCGAAGGCGACGCAGAAGGATCGCGACTTCGTGGTCATCGCGCGGACCGAGGCGCTCATCGCCGGCTGGGGGATGGAGGAGGCGCTCCGCCGCGGCCGCGCCTACGCGGACGCGGGCGCCGACATGGTCCTCATCCACTCGAAGAGCAAGGACCCGGACGAGGTGCTCTCCTTCGCCCGCGCGTGGGACCGCCCGAACACGCCGCTCGTCTGCGTGCCGACGATCTACCGCACGACGAGCGTCGACACGCTGCACAAGGCCGGCTTCAAGCTGATCATCTTCGCGAACCACGCGATCCGCTCGTCGATCAAGGCGATGACGGAGACGCTCCAGACGCTGAAGCGCGAGATGTACACCGGCAGCGTCGACGACAAGGTCGTGCCGCTCGAGCGCGTCTACCAGCTCGTGGGCGTCGACAAGATGAAGCAGGAGGAGTCGAGCTTCCTGCCCTCCGGCAGCCCGGGCGTCACCGCCGTCATCCTCGCCGCCGGCCAGAGCCAGGGGCTCCTGCCGCTCACGGAGGAGCTGCCGAAGCCGATGCTCGACCTGAAGGGCAAGAGCATCCTCGAGCGGCAGATCGACGTGCTCAACGCGTGCGGCGTCAAGGACGTCGCCGTCGTGCGCGGGTACAAGAAGGAGGCGATCAAGGTCCCGAACGCCCGCTTCTACGACAACGACGAGTACGCGACGACGAACGAGGTGTTCTCGCTCTTCCGCGCCTCCAAGGAGCTGAGCGGGCCGTTCCTCTTCCTCTACGGCGACATCGTGTTCGAGCGCGGCCACCTCGAGAAGCTCCTCAAGAGCCCGGCGGACATCTCGATCGTCGTCGACCGCGCGTACGCCGAGGGCCAGCGGCCCAAGGACGCGCGCGGCGTGCCCGACCTCGTGGCCCTGAAGGACGCGCAGGAGGCCGGCTACCGCTTCGTCGGCGCCGAGGCGCCGCACCGGGTGGCCCGCGTCGGCCGCGCGATCCCCGCGGGCGAGGCGCACGGCGAGTTCGTGGGCATGGCCATGTTCACCGCGAAGGGCGCGCGCCTGCTCACCGACTGCTACCACCAGCTGCAGGAGAGCCGCGCGAAGGGCGGCTTCCACGAGGCCGAGTCGCTCCGCAGCGCGACCTTCACCGACCTGCTCCAGGAGCTCGTCGACCGCGGCGCGGACGTGCAGGCGATCGACGTTTACAAGGGGTGGCTCGAGATCGACACGTTCGAGGACTACCGTCGCGCCTGGGCGCTCATCAAGGAGTGAGGCGATGTCCCACGGTTCAGGCAAATCGTATGCGCCCGAGTTCGTCGCCGCGCTCAAGGAGGCGGGGTTCGACTTCTTCGCGGGCGTGCCCTGCTCGCTGTTGAAGGGCCTGGTCTCGCTGCTCGACGCCGACGCGAGCGCCCGTTACATCTCGGCGACCCGCGAGGACAGCGCCATCGGGATGGCCTTCGGCGCCTGGCTCGGCGGCAGGCTGCCGATGGTCCTGATGCAGAACTCCGGGCTCGGCGTCTCCGTGAACGCGCTGGCCTCGCTCAGCACGATGTACGAGGTGCCCGCGCTGCTCGTCATCTCCTGGCGCGGCGAGGGCGGCAACGACGCCCCGGAGCACATCATGATGGGCGAGATCATGCTCCCCATCCTCGATCTGATGAAGATCCAGCACCGCGTCCTCCGCGCCGCCGAGCCGATGGGGCCCCAGGTGCAGTGGGCGAAGGACGTCATGCTCTCCACCAGGCAGCCGGCGGCGCTCATCGTGCCCGCGGGGGTGCTCGAATGAACAAGCTCGAAGCGCTGAAGGTGTTCACGGCGGCGGTCGGCAAGGACGACCTCGTCGTCTGCTGCAACGGCATGATCGGCCGCGAGCTCTACACGACGCAGGACCGGCCCTCGAACTTCTACATGATCGGCTCGATGGGGCTCGGCCTGTCGATCGGCCTGGGGCTCTCGCTCGCGCAGCCGCGCAAGCGGATCTTCGTGCTCGACGGCGACGGCAACGTCCTCATGGGCATGAACGCGCTCGCCAGCGTCGGCAGCGAGCGGCCGGCGAACCTCGTGCACGTCGTCCTCGACAACCGCTCCCACGCCTCGACGGGCGGGCAGCGGACGATCTCGGGCGACGTGAGGCTCGAGTCGGTCGCCAGCGCGGTCGGCTACCGCGCCACGCACCGCGCCGAGTCCGTCGAGTCCTTCGAGGCGTCGCTGCGCGTCGCGCTCGTGCAGCCGGGCCCGGTCATGGTCCTCGCCCTCGTCGACGGCGGCACCGTGAAGGGCATCGGCCGCGTCGCAGAGACGCCGCAGGAGCTGGCCTCCCGCTTCGCGGCCGAGGCGCGCCGATGAGGGCGATCCTGCTCGCCGCCGGCCGCGGCCGGCGCATCGGCCGGGACGCGCCCAAGTGCCTCATCTCGATCGAGGGCAAGACGCTGCTCGAGCGCCACCTCGTGAACCTCACCGAGAGCGGCGTCACCGATCTGACGATCGTCGTCGGCTTCCGGCACGAGATGATCGAGGACGCGCTCGCCTCGCTGCGCCCTTCGCTGAAGATCGAGCTCGTCAAGAACCCGCGGTTCACCCACGGCAGCATCGTCTCGCTCCACGTAGCGGCCGACCGGCTGTCAGGCGGCGGGCTGTGGATGGACGCCGACGTGCTATATCCCGCCGCGCTGCTGCGGCGCCTCGTGAGCTCGCCCCACGAGAACTGCCTGCTGGTCGACGCGAGCTCGGAGGAGAGCGGCGAAGAGATGATGGTCGGCGTCCGCGCCGGCCGCGTCCTCAAGATCGCGCGCCGCGTGGGCAAGGACTGGGACATCGCCGGCGAGACCGTCGGCTTCGCCAAGGTCGGCCCGCAGGGCGGTCGCACGATGCAGCGCCTCCTGGAGGAGGAGGTCTCCGCCGGCCGCCTCGACCAGGAGTACGAGGCCGCGATGGACCGCGCTTTCCAGGAGGTACCGTTCGGTATCGAGCGCGTCGACGACCTGCCCTGGACCGAGATCGACTTCGAAGAAGACGTGGAGAAGGCCCGCCGCCTGGCAAGCGCTCTCTAGGAGCGGGCTCTGAGGGGGACTACGCGGATCTGAGCTCGGCGGCGCAGCCGGGAGCCGAGCTCAGGCCACGGCCAGCTTCGCGCGGCGGGATGCGCCGCGGAGGAACCAGCCGTTCAGCCAGACGACCGCGACGATCCAGACGACCCCGCCCGTCGCGAAGAAGACCTGACCCAGCCAGAGCTGGTTCACGAGGAGCGTCAGCACCACCATCGACAGGAACGCGTCGCCGTTCGATATCGCCCAGAGCGCGCCGATGAGGCGCGTGAGCGGCGACGCCTCCTCCCGGATCAGCTGCTTTACCTGATCCGCGCTGGTCGAGGACTGGCTCCGCCGCGGGTCGAACCACTCGTGCTCGAACGCGAGGTGCCCCATGCGCCCGATGAAGACATCGAAATGGGCAAAGAACGAGGAGGAGGGGCCGAGCGCCTGGATCTTCCGGCGCAGCACGTCCGCCGTCTCGTCGGTGCCCGTCTCGAAGATCGAGCAGTACTTGAGCTTGAAGTAGTCCGCGGAGAAAGAGCGCAGCGCCCCCTGGAGCAGCGCGATCAGCAGGAGTGCGTTCGTGGACACCGTCGCGCTCCACGGGCCCTCCGGCGGCGGGTGAAGGTGAACGTGCCAGAAGATGCCGGCATAAAGAAAGACGACGCCCAGCCAGTCGGCCAGGCCGTCAATCGCGTGCCCGGCGGGGCTCACCATCCGCTTCGCCCGCGCCAGCGCGCCGTCCACGCAGTCCAGGATGGAGCGGAGCTCGAACACGAGCGCCCCGGCGATGAGGTGCCTCGGATCATCGAACGTCACCAGGTAACCGGCCAGCGCGGCGAAGAGCGGCTGAACCAGCGTCACCTGGTTCGGCGTGACCGGCGTCCTCATCAGCGCCCGCACGATCCAGCGCGCGATCGGGTACCGATAGTAGCGATTGAGCGGGTCCTCCATGCGCATCTTCCAGCCGCCGGGCACACCGCCGGACTGGGCGGCAGGTGTCGAGCTCTCGGCAGCAGCGCGCGGTTCAGGCATCGGCGATCCCGGCCCGGACTCTAGGGCAGCCGCCCCCGGAGACCAACTGGATTGCGACCTCTCGATGGACATGACGTGACAGTTCGTCGCAAGCCCGCGTCCCGGCGCCACGCCGCGCTTTCCAGGGCGTATCCCGCGCCTCCGGCGACCAGCCGCGTAGTTGTTTGCGCTCCTGAAGTCCCACCGAGAACCGAGCTTCGCACCTCGCGTGCGGACGCGACAGGCACACTCGGGCGCTCCCTTCCTGTAAAATCGCATTCTCTCGCCTGCGGCGCTGCGACGTTCGACGAGCGCGCGCGTCCGCTGGAGCCGGTCTGACGTGGCGGCCGCGTCCCGCCGCGCGCTCCGGGAGCGCCCTGCGAGAATGGCGGCGCGCCGGGGCTCCTCGGCGCTATGGTGCCCCGGTGGCAAACAGGTCCTGGAGCGCGGCGCTCCTGCTCGTGGCCGCAGGGTGCACGGCGAGCGTGGGATCCATCGGGGCTGTCCTTGGGCGAGATAACGAGTCGCTGGCGCTCTACGTGCGCGACGTGCCGCCGGGCCTCGCCGCCGAGCGAGCGGGGCTGACCCCGGGCGACGAGATCATGATGATTGATGGCGTGTATGTCCGGGATCTCTCGTCGGCAGCGGTGCGCGATCGGCTCCGCGGGGCCGTCGGGAGCGCCGTCGAGCTCACCGTCGTCCGCGGGCGCGACGTGCGGCGCGTCCGGGTCGTGCGCACCGAGCTAAGGGCGCACGAGGGGCTCAAGCCCAGAGAAGAGCAGATCCTGCCTTGAAGCGGGGCCGGTGACCGCTCATTGCGCGGCGAGCGCCACGAGCTCGGCATAGTGCTTGTTCGCGTAGAAAGAGAGCACATCGACGGCGTCGCGCACCTCGCTCGGATCGAGGTCCTCGAGGCGGTACTCGACGCTGAGAATCACGTCGCCCTCCTCGTCGGCCGAGAGCTTGGCCATGTTGATCTCGCGGTTCAGCTGGAGCAGGCGCCGCACGATCCCGTCGCCCTCCTCGAGCTCCATCGGGAGCCGCACGAACGGGATCACCGCGAAGACGACGAAGGGGGGCGAGAGCCGCACGAACAGCGGGAAGAGCCGCTCGGCCCCCTGGAAGTCGCTGCGCATGGTGTCGCTGGATACGACCTCCACAGCCCAGCCCTCGCGCTCGAGGCACGCCTTGATCTCGTCGAACGTCATGCGCCGCATCATAGCCTCTGACGGCGCGCCTCCGGGAGCGCGTCGGCCGGGAGCGCGCCGGATCGACGGCCCGACGCCCCCCCGCTCGTCCGGTCTCGCGTCCACCTCGCGTCCACACCGACAGCCCGGAGGCAGCTCGTCCGGCCGGCGCTTTTGTCCGCGGAAGGCCGCGGCTCGCGTTGACGGTGCCCCGCGCTCGAACTATGCGTAGAGGTCCGATTTCGAGTCCGCCGAAGGAGCGATTCATGCGCCGTTACCAGTTCACATCCGAGTCCGTCACCGAAGGACACCCCGACAAGGTGTGCGACCAGATCTCCGACGCCATTCTCGACGGGATCCTCGAGAAGGATCCGACGGCCCGCGTCGCGTGCGAGACCCTGGTGAAGACGGGGATGGCCGTCGTGGCCGGCGAGATCACCACCTCGGCGTGGGTCGACATGCCGGTCGTCGTGCGCAACACCATCAAGGACATCGGCTACACCGACGCCGCGATGGGCTTCGACTACGAGACGTGCGCGGTGCTCACGGCGATCGAGAAGCAGTCGCCCGACATCTCCCGCGGCGTCACCGAGGGCGAGGGCCTCTTCAAGGAGCAGGGGGCAGGCGACCAGGGGCTCATGTTCGGATATGCGACGGACGAGACGTCGGAGCTGATGCCCTCCCCCATCAGCTATGCCCACCGCCTCGCCCGGAAGCTCGCCGATCTCCGCAAATCCAAGAAGCTCGACTGGCTGCGCCCCGACGGCAAGACCCAGGTCACGATCGAGTACGAAGATCAGACGCCCGTGCGCGTGAGCGCCGTCGTCGTGTCGACGCAGCACGGCCCCGAGGTCAAGCACAAGACGATCGTCGACGCGGTGCGGAGCCTGATCATCGAGAAGTGCATCCCGGCCAAGCTGATGGATCGGAGCACGAAGATCTACGTGAACCCCACCGGCCGCTTCGTGGTCGGCGGCCCCTTCGGCGACGCCGGCCTCACCGGCCGCAAGATCATCGTCGACACCTACGGCGGCATGGGCCGGCACGGCGGCGGCGCCTTCAGCGGCAAGGACCCGACGAAGGTCGACCGCTCCGCCTGCTACTACGCGCGCTACGTCGCGAAGAACGTCGTCGCGTCCAAGCTCGCGGCGCGCTGCGAGGTGCAGATCGCCTACGCCATCGGCGTCGCCCAGCCGGTCGGCGTCCACGTGAACACCTTCGGCACGGGCCGCGTAGGTGAGGACGTGCTCGAGAAGTACATCATGCAGAACTTCGACATGCGGCCGAAGGCGATCATCGAGCAGCTCGATCTGCTGAAGCCCATCTACCGAAAGACGGCCGCGTACGGCCACTTCGGGCGTGACGAGTTCACCTGGGAGAAGACGGACCGCGCGGCCAAGCTGGCCGAGGACCTGCTGCGCCCGACGCTCGCCGCGGTCCCCGCGACCACGAACGGCTCCGGGAGCAAGAAGGAGCCGAAGCGCAAGGGCAAGAAGGAAGTGGGCGCCCAGGCCTGATCGTTCAGAGCGCTCCGCCCGCTGCGTGTGAGCGGGGCGAACCGTGGACGGCCCCTCGGAGAGGCCGAGAGCGCCGGCGCTGTGGAAGCGCCGGCGTTCTGCGTTTTGTCGCCACGACCCGCGTCTCCTGGAACGCTCGTGACCATGGCGCCTGGGTCGGATACGGGTGCCACGATGTGGGCATTCACCTCACAAAAAAGCACCAGCCTTTGCCGGGATGAGCTGACTGCTGCGGCCGCTTCTGCTGATAAAATCATCGACGACTCCCGTATCGCCGGATCGACCGAACCTCCCTGGTTCCATGCGACCTCGAGGAGCACCGATGAAACCTTGGTTGAATTTCTTGAGCCTCATCACTGCGGCAGGGTGTCTGGGCACGGCCTGCACCGGGAACATCGGACCGGTAGGCGGCCTTGATGTCGGGGAGGGCGGCGCCGCGAGCGCCTCCAGCACCGGCGGGATACCGACCACGACAGCCGAAACGACGGCCGACGCGACGACCGTCGCCACGTCCGCGGGGGTGGGTGCGGGGGGCGCGGGTTGCAGCGGCTCGCCGGACGTCGACGACGACGGCGACGGCTTCACGGAGCTCGAAGGCGACTGCGACGATTGCAACGCGCTGATCAATCCGCGAGCGCTCGAGCTCCCGACGGTCGGTGGAGAAGGGGGAGCCTCGCCGGAGCCCGTGGACGACGACTGCGACGGCATCCCCGACAACGTGCCCGAGCCGTGCGACGACGGGATCCCGCTCGACGACCTGGATCCGCTCAACGCCGCGAGGGCGGTCGAGCTGTGCAAGATGTCGTCCGGGCCCCGCGACTGGGGCGTGGTCTCCGCCGCCTGGGTCATGGTCGACGGCGCGCCGCCGCCGCAGGAAGCCGAGCTGCTCGCCAACTTCCACCTCGGGCACGGCATCCTCCCCGCGTTCGGGCGCAACGTCCCGCCGAGGGCGGGCACGCGGCTGCTCGCCCTCTCGAGCGGCACGGCGCGGCAGGACGGCGACGAGGGGTTCGAGAGCCCGCAAGGCTTCGACAAGAAGTACGAAGGTGATTTCCCCGAAGACTTCCCGAAGGACCCCCGCGGCTGTGACGATCTTGTGCTCGCGAAGCCGTCCGACCCGACCGCCGTCGAGATCACCCTCCGGGTCCCGTCGAACGTCCGCGGCTTCGCGTTCAACGTCAATTACGTCACGTTCGACTGGCCCGTCGTCTGCGACAGCTTCAACGATTACTTCGTCGCGTTCCTCTCGCCGCGGCCGGCCAACCTCCTCGATGGTCACATCCTCTTCGACAGCCAGTGGAACGCGATGAGCGTCAACAGCACCTTCATCGACGTCTGCGCCTGCGAGAGCGGCCCTCCCTGCGATCTCGACGGCAGGGTGTACGCGTGCACCCGCGGGATCCGGGAGCTGCTCGGGACGGGGTTCGAGGGCCGCGCGGGTACGAGCTGGCTGGTCACCTCGGTGCCCGTGGAGCCGAACACGGAGATCAAGATCCGATGGGGGGCGTACGACGCCGGAGACCATCAGCTCGATTCGACCGGGCTCGTCGACAACTGGCGGTGGCTCACCGACAAGGACGAGAGCGTGATCACGCTGCCCGATCCCCCTGCGCCGGCGCCGTAGGGCGCATCGCGGCAGCGGCGGCGCGCCGGCGTGCGTGGGAGGCGATGGCCCGCGCGCCGGGCGATCAGGCCGCGATCGGCGCGTCCGAGGTCGCCGCGCCGACGCCGGCGAGCAGCTCCTTGTACCAGGCGGCCGCTCCCGCCGCGCGGCCCGGAAGCGCGCGGCTGCCCCAGAGGACCGAGAGCGTGCGCGTCGTCCCCGCGTGCGTCTTCGTCCGCTGCGCGTCCTTCACGGCGTTCGCACACGGGCCGTCCGCGTCGAAGACGCAGAGGAGCCCCTCGAGGTCGATCTCCTGCCCCGAGGCGTTGAACACGTAGCGGGAGCCAGCGGGCGCGACCTCGATGCGGAGCGGCGGGCGGGCGCGATCGAGATCGATCACGCTGATGGGCAGGCCCGTGTGCAGCGACACGGCGTTGCACGCGTCCACGGCCGCGTTGATGGCCGCGAGCGATCCCCCCTCGGCGGCGCGGATGAGGTACTCGGAGGCCGGCTTGCCCCGGCCTGTCGGCTTGTAGCCGCCGTGCCGGAGCAGATCGCGGACCGCCGACCGCACGGCGTCGTCCGAGCGGAACGGGGCCGAGGCCTTGTCGGACAGGAGGCCGCGCAGCGCGTCGCTCCCCTGCAGCTCGCCGAGCGGCGCGGGGAACGTCGTGACGAAGGCGGCGACTTCGAGCAGAGGATGCGCCGAGAGCGTGAGCACGCGGCGCACTCTACACGAGCGGCGAGGCTGCGCGAGCGCCTCCTCGGCGCAGGTCGTATCGGCGAGCTGCTCGCCAGAGGCGTGGCTGGACGCGAGCTCGATCAGCGCCTTGGACGACCCCTTCGTGATCAACCGCTCGGCGTTGAACGCGAAGGAAGGCCCATTGATGCGCGGCGGCGCGCGCCGCCATGCGCCGCCGCGCGACAGCGCTCCTGGATGGATGCTCGTCATCTCACACTCTCTCGGTCAATCCCGCGAGTGCGCAGGTCGACTCGATGGTGCGGTGAGCGATCCCGTCCCTCTGCGGCGCAGATCGACTACCCTGGCCGGCCGTGACGACGGACTCCACACGCCCGAAGCTGAGGTCGCCCGCCGAGCTCCGGCGCTCGATGGGCGCCGCGGCGCGGAGCCGCCCAGGAGGCGCCGCACCACCGCTCGCCGAGCGCGTGATCCCGTGGCTGCTCGGGGCCATCGTCGCCGGGTCCGTGCTCGCCATCGGCGCTGTCCATGCGCCGACGCTGGCCCTGGTGTCCGCGGTCGTGGCGATCGCCGCCGCGCTCTCGCTCCGCGCCAGCGCGCTCGCCGGCGAGCCGTCTCCCGTGAAGACGCTGCCGGCGCTCACGCTGCTCGGCTTGACCGCGTATACGCTGCTGCAGGCCGCGCCGCTGCCGCTCGCGTGGCTCGAGCGGCTCTCGCCGGCGAGCGCCGACATCTGGTCGCGCTCCCTGATGCCGCTCGGCGAGGCGGCGCCGCGGTACGCCAGCGTCTCGCTCGACCCCGGCGCCACGCTGGTGGAGGCGGTGAAATGGCTGACCTATACCGGCGTCTTCCTCACGGCCGCGTTCGTCGGCGCGCGGCGCGGCGCGAAGCTCGGGATCACCCTGGTCTTCGGCAGCGCGTTCCTCGCCGCGCTCACGACGATCGCCCACGGGCTGCTCGGCGCGACGACCGTCTTCGGCCTGTATCAACCGCGGTTCTCGGTGGCGTCATGGCACGTCGGGCCGCTGCTCAACCCGAACAACCTCGCCGGTTACCTGAACCTCGGCATCCTCTCGGGGGTCGGGCTGCTGCTCACGAGCAGGCCGCTCCTGCCGCCCTGGGTCGCCGGCGTCGGGCTCACCACGATCGTCGGGGTCGGCATCATCGCGTCGTCCCGCGGAGGGCTGCTCGTGCTGCCGCTCGGCCTCGCCCTCTTCGCGTTGCTCTCGCGGCGGCGGCGCGGCAGGCACCGCTCCGGCGCCCGCGGCCGGGGCGCGGCGGCGTGGCTGTTGAGCGTGGCCATCGGCGGCGGCGCGCTGCTGGCCGCGCTCGCCGCGACGAACCGCACGCTCGCGGAGATGGCGGACGACAACCTCGACAAGCTGTCGCTCTTTCGCTCGACGCTCCCGCTGCTCGCGGATCACTGGCTGCTCGGCATCGGGCGCGGCGCGTTCGAGACGGTGTTCCCGGCGTACCGACAGTCGCCGGGGAACATCGTGTTCACACACGCCGAGAACGTCGTGATCCAGTGGGCTGCGGAGTGGGGTGCTCCGGTCGCGGCGGCCTCGCTCGTCGCGTTCGGCGTCGCGTTTCGCCCGGGCAAGATCGCCTTACGCGCGAGCACGGCGGCGCTGGGCGCCTGGGTCGGCTGCGCGGCGCTCGTCCTCCAGAACCTGTTCGATCTCGGGCTCGAGGTGCCAGGCGTCAGCATCGCGCTCGCGGCGACCCTGGGCTCGCTCTGGGGTGAGGCCCATGGCGAGCGGCCGCGGCACCAGGCTCTGGCAGGCGCGCCCGGCCCGGAGCGGTGGCGGCCGTGGCAGGCGGCGGCTTGCGCCGCGGCCTCCGCGCTCGCGCTCGTCTCCCTGATGGTGCGCTTCGGCTGGCGCGACGTCGACCACGACCGCCGGTCGCTGCGCGCGCAGAGCGACGCCGGCGCGGCGAGCGGCGCCGGCTGGCCACGCTTCCGCGAGGAGCTCCGCGCGGCGATCCTCCGCCACCCCGCGGAGCCGTACTTCCCGCTGCTCGGCGCGGTCGCCGCGCTCCGGGGCAGCGGTGAGAGCCCCATCCCATGGCTCCAGCGCACGCTCGAGCGCTCACGCCGCCACGGGCGCGCCCACCTCCTGCTCGCGGAGGTGCTCGCGTCTCGCGGCGCCAAGGAGCAGGCGCTCCTGAGCCTGCGGCTCGCCGTGGAGGACGACCCCCGCGTGACCGACACGGCCGCGGGGCTCGCCCGGCAGTGGACCCACACGTGGGAGGAGCTGCTGCGGGCCGTGCCGGAAGGCAAGGCCGGGGTCGAGGTGCTCGAGCGCATGGCCACCGCGGGCGACCGCCGGGAAGAGGTCGACCTGCGCCTGCGCTGCGCGGAGGAGGCGATCGCGCGCGACCGCGCGCGGGTCGGAGCGCACTGGGCTGCCGGCGATGCGCTGCTCGCGATGCTGGAGGCCCCGGGCTCCGCCCGCTGCGGCGGTGACGACGGGCGGAGGGCCGCCTGCGAGCGGGAGATCGAGGCGCACGCGGCGGCGGTGCAGGGCCTCGACGACGACTCGTTCTTCGCGGTCCAGCTGAGGGCGCGGCTCCTCCTCCTGGGCAAGAAGAGCGCGGAGGCGGAGCAGCTGCTCTCGGGGAGCTGCGAGCGGCTGGACAACCGGGCCGGCTGTCTTCGCCTGCGGGTCGTCGCGGCGGCGCAGATGGCCTCGTCCGAGAAGCTCCTCCCCGCGCTCCGCGAGCTGCTCTCCGCGTCGTGCACCACGCTCGCGGCGTGCGCGGCGACGTCGACCTGGGCCGGCGACCTGCTCGCGGCGCGTGAAGACCATCCGTCGGCCGTGACCTACTACGCGCGGGCAGCGCAGGACGAGCCGACCGAGGAGCGCCTCCTCAAGCTGGCCGACGCCGCCAGCCGCGCGGGCGCGCACATCGAGGCGTCGAAGGCGCTGGAGCGCGTGCTGCAGCGGCGCGGGGGGCAGGACCCTGCGCTGCGCAAGCGGGTCCTCGAGGAGAAGGCGAAGGCGCTGGCGCCTTCGCTCAGCCCGTAGGTAGATTGCGCACGATCGTGGCCATCTTCGCCTTCCTCCCTCTCCTTCGAATCGCCCTGTGAAGCTGTCGTCGTTGCTGCGCGCTGGGATGCACGGCGGCGCCGGGGTCGCCTTCGCGGTCATCCTGCCTCGCGCCGTCTCGCTCGCGGCCCAGTGGGTGCTTGCGCTGTCGGCCGACCCCGCGGCGCTCGCCGCGCTCGCCAACTACACGTCGCGCGGGATGGTCGTCGTCGCGCTGGTCTCCGCCGGCCTCGCGCCGACCCTCGCGCGCCGGGCGCGCGCCTTCGCGACCAGGGGGGGCCGCGCGCTCGTGGGCGGCGCCCTCGCGCTCGTCGCCGTGTTCGCCTTCAGCTGCACGCTCGCCCATGAGCTAACCACCGGGCTGGGCGGGACGGCGGGTCTGGTCACCGCGCTCTTCAGCGCGTGCTCGCTGCTCGCCGCCGCCGCGCCGAGCATCTGGCCGAGCTGGCAGCTCCAGGGGCGGTATCTGCACGCGCTCGCGGTGCTCCTCGTCTTCTCCCCGGGCGCTTCCATGCTGGCCGCGCTTGCGGGGCGCCCCGATGCCGTCGCCGTCGCGATCGGGATCGCCGGCGCCTCGCCTGCGCTGCTCCTCCTGCGCCCGACCCGGCTCCGGCGCGCCGCTCGTTACGCGATGCTCGTCGTCCGGCGCGCGGTCCCGTACTCCATCGCGAACTTCTCGACCGTCATCGTTTACCCGATCTCGCTCAGCGCCAACCTGAAGCTCATCGGCGACCATCGCGTGGGGCAGCAGGTGCTCTACTGGTCGTTCGCCGCGGTGCTCTCCCAGGCGTCGCAGGCGTTCGCGGCGCGCGCGGTCGCGGGCGCGAGCAGGTCGGGAGACGAGGCGACCTGGCAGGCGCGCGCCGTGCGCGCCTGGCTGCCTCCGGCCGCCCTGCTCTCGCTCCTCGGCGCGGCCATCTATGTGATCTTCACGGTCCGGATCCCCGGCCTGCCGCACTCGGGCGCCGCCCGCGACGCCATGACGATGACGATGCTGGTCTCTGCGGTGGCTCCGCTCGTCACGGACGCCATGTGCATCTACTTCTCCGGCCCGGGTTCGCGCCGCGTGCTCGCGGCGGGCAGCGTGCTGAGCAGCGCGTGCGTGGCCGGATGGCTCCTGCTGGCGCCGGCGCCCCTGGTCCGCCATTTCGGTGTGTTCGGCCCCTCGGTGCTTGTCGGCGTGGCGCGCCTCGCCTTCGTGATCGACGCGCCTGTGCGGCGGTACACGCTCGGCGCGATGCTCCTGCTGATCGCAGCGTTCGCGCTCACGCTGGCGCTCGGCGGGGGCGTGAGCTTCTAACGCGCCGGCCGCACGTCGCGCGGCCAGCGCCCGCGAGGTGCCCTGGTCGCGCGGCGGCTCGGCGGCGCGCTCGCCGTCCCGCGGGCCCTGCCGAGCGCGACGAGCGCCAGGGCGATAGCGCCGAGGCCGGCCGCCCACGAGGCCGGGCGCTGCCCCGGCGCCTCGGTGCACACGCAACCACGGCCGTACAGGAGCGTGTCGTCCCATCCTGCCGCGCCGGCTCCGCCAGGGCCTGCGCTGCCGGTGCCCCCTGCCCCGCCATCGCCGCCGCCCCCTGCTCCGCCGCCGGCGCCTCCTGCTCCGCCGCCGCCAGCGCCTCCGGCTCCACCGCCGCCTCCCCCTTCGCCCTGCGGCATCCTCACGATCACGCCGTCCGACCCCCGGTCCGGCGAGAGCCCGGCGGCAGAGACCGCACGCACGCCGACGTAGTACTTCGCCCCGTCGAGGAGCGGCAACCCGCCGACCGAGGCTTCTACGACGTCGCCCACGTCCTGCCACGCAGGCGAGCTCAGGTAATCGCCTTGCCCGCCCACGACCGTCACCTGATACGACGTCGCGCCATCGACCTTCGACCACCTCATGTGGAGCGTGTCCCTGGTCTCGATCTCGTCGATGTCCTCGCCCCGCTCGCCGCTGCCCGGATCGACATCCCAGACGAACTCGGGGGCCGGCAGGATCTCGTGTCGCATGTTGTAGAGGTAGCCATCTGCCACGCTCACGAGGATGTCGTCGTGGCCGTCACCGTCGGTGTCCGCGAGGCTCGGTGAGCCGACGGGGCTGCCGAAAGCATAAGACCACACGAGGCGCGCCGAGCACGCGTCGACCGCATAAAGGAAGCCGTTCGTGGAGCCGACGATGGCGGTCGGACCGGCGGACGCGCGCCCGGTCAGGTTCCGCGAGATGGCCACATCTCCGAGCTGGCCCATCGGGGCGCCCGCCTGTGCTGCGGCGTCCTCCGCGTCGAACGCGCCGTCGCCCGCGAGGACGATGAAGCTCGATTGCCCCCCGCTGGCGGCGTCCAGCACGGAGAACGTCAGCCGCGCCGGATTCATGAACGACCCCTCGACGAGGACGGTCTTGCCGTCGCAGCTCGCGATCGCGCCGTGCGGGTAGGGACGGATGTCCTCCGCGCCCCTCCACAGCGCGGCGCTCAGGTCGTGCGGCAGCGCCCGCGCGGGGGCATACCCCCCCTGCAGGGTCATCTCGAGCCGATGATCTCCCGACACATCGGCGAGGATGGGCATGAAATAGAGCAGCGTCTCCGGGTTCTCGCCGAGGGGGCTGCCGTTCCGACCCGAGAGCACCTTGGCCCTGTTGATCGCGACCGCCACGTCCTCCGCGCCGTCGCCGTTCCAGTCGGCCATCGCGACGGCCTGGGTGCCGGCGGAGGCGTCGATACGGTGTTTCCACCGCTCTCCGCCGCCCCCATCGATCGCGACGACCTCGGTGTGCAGGCTCGGATCCACCGTGACCGCCACGAGCTCGCGCGCGCCGTCTCCGTCGAGATCCCCGTGCAGCACGTCCCACGCGGGGGGCTTCTCGAGCGGAGTTTCGCTCGTTTGCCTGCCGTTCGCGTCGAGCGTCGCGACGGCGTACTTCACCGGGTCGGTGAGCGGGTGCAGCCGCCTGAAGCACGCGAGCGTCGCGGGCGAGCTCCCCTCGGCGGGGGCGATGGACGCGCCAAACGCGTCCCTCACGCGCCAGGCGGGCTTGGCCGGCGCCACGTTGCTCGCGCCGTCGGACGCGACCCGGACGAGGTCGCCCCGGCTGTCGACGACCACGACGCTGGCGGCGGCGTCCTCCGGAGAGAACCTCGCGGCGAGCGGGGCGCGGCCAAAATTGACGAAGGCGCCCGGGCCTGTGTAGAAGCCGCCGACGCGCATCCCGGGCAGGACGTCGCGCCCCTCCCGCACGAGGTTCGAGGGCTCGAACGACGCGTCGAGCAGCGTGAGGAACCCATCGGCCCGGGAGACCACCAGCCGCGGCCACGACGGAGCGCTCACGACGGGCAGCTCGAGCGCCGCGATGCCGCTTCCGGGCTCGACGGAGTAGACGGCCGCGACCGTCGTCCCGCCCCCCTGCATGTCGACCGCGGTCAGCCCGACGGGCTCCGACGTCGACTCGAGCACGAGCTCACCGCGTCCGTCGCCCGTGAGATCCGGAGTCACCAGCGAGAAGGCGAGGTTCGTCCTGCGGGATCTCGCCCAGTCGAGCCGCGTGCGCACCCGCTCGCCGTCCAGCGACCAGAGCCGCTCCAGCGAGCCTCCGGCGGCGCGGCTGAACCGGTACGCCGACACGCGCTCTTCGCGCGACGTGACGATCCATTGCTCGGAGCCGGCGTCTCCCTGGACCGCGCCCTGCGCTATCGCGTCGGGAATGGTGGCGAGCACGGCGCCCGTGGCGGCATCGAGCACGAAGGACGTCCAGGTTTCGCCCACCTTGCCGCTCGCCAGCACCTCGAGCGCGCCGTCGCCGTCGAGATCCCACGCGAGGCGCGTCGGGGCGCGGGCGTCGCCGCCGTCATTGGGGCTGAGGGTCTTTCGCCAGACCACAGCGAGCGACGGGCTCTCGTCCGGCCTGTACGCGAGCAGGGTGACCTCGCGCGCGCCCTGGTTGCCGCGGACCCGATTCTGGAAGCAGAGCGCGTGCTGACCGGGGCTCGCCCGATCGCCCATGGTCACCGCCTCGCAGACGGCCCCGCCGAGGTGGACGCCGATGCTGGCCGACTCCGCGAAAACGTCCCCCGATCCCGAGACGAGGAATAGCTGGTCATAGGAGGACACGAGGAGATCGTCCGCGCCGTCTCCGTTCCAGTCGCCCACCGTGTCGATCGTCGCGTTGCAATGCACGCGCCGCGGAGGAGGAGGCAACCGCTCGACAGCGCCGAACCCCCCCGCGAAGCTGTAGATGACACCCGGGCTGTCCGTGCGCACGGTGCAACAGCCACACTCGTCCAGGAAGAGATCGAGATAACCGTCGCCGTTGAAATCGGCGAGGCGCGCGGCCCCGAGCGTTCCGAGCTCAGAGGCGTCCTCGCGCCACAGGATGGCTCCGCTCGATCCATCGATGACCGCCGCGCCCGCGCCGCTCAGCGCGACGATCTCGACCCGCCCGTCTCCGTCGAGATCGTCGACGGAGTGCAGCGTCTGCATTCCCAGCGATGGGGTGCTCCAGCGGACGAATCCCAGCGGATCGGAGAGGACGACGCGGCCGCCGGACACAAAGAGCAGGTCGATATCGCCGTCCTGGTTCGCGTCCCCTGCGAGCACCCGGCCTGTCGAGAGGACACCGCCGAGGTACGCCCGCCAGTAGGGCGCCGGCTTCACGATATTGCTCGTGGACGACGTGGCGCCCGTGCGCTGCGCGTCGTGACGGGCAGATGGCCAGTCGGCGAAGGCCGAGGCCCCCTCGAGGAGGAGCGCAGCGCAAACCGCGCTCGCGACCGCGCCGCGCGCCATGAAGGACGATCGTTCCATTCTGACTGCCTGAGCGCGTTTTCCGCTTCCGAACGCGCGGCCGGAGTGTACTCCATCGGCGCGAGCGTCGCACCGCGCGAGAATGTGCCGCACCCCGCCTCTCCGACGCCAGGCCGCCGCCAGGCCGCGCATTGTCACGATGCGCACATTATGCTACATCGTCCCCCTGTTGAGAACCCCGGCTTGAATTTTGGAGACACCGCGGGCACCTTAGCCCTCCGCGCGGACCTCTACCCTCCACGAAGGCGCTTCGAGCGCATGACTTATGGCCGACGAATCCAGAGCCCCCTCCACGACCGCTCTCCGCGACGACACCGCAGGCGAGCGCGCGTTCGACCTCGTCGTCACCTGGCGAACGGTCAGCAAGCACTGGGCCATCGCGCTGACCACCCTGCTCCTGGTCGCCCTCAGCGTCACGTTCTATACGCTCGGGCAGAAGAAGATCTATCAATCCGCGGCGACGGTGCAGTTCGATCCGAACCCTCCTCGGCCGCTCGGCCGCGGGGTCGACACCGTGGTCGACATGGGCGCCGGCTCGTACTGGAATAACCGCGAGTACTATGAAACCCAGTACAAGGTCATCCGGTCCATCCGGGTGGCGCTGGCGGTCGTCGCCCAGCTCAACCTGCAGAACGATGCCTATTTTCTGAAGGACCTCCCGAAGGACGCGGCCTCGCCCGGGCCGATGTCCGTGACCCCGGAGGAGGCCGCGGAGCTCCTGCGCGAGCGGCTCGTTGTCGAGCCGGTGAAGGACAGCCGCCTCGCGGTGATCCGCTACAACGACGCGGATCGCGAGCGGGCTCAGCGCATCCTCACCACGTTGATGGACATCTACATCGAGCAGAACCTCGATGATGCGGTCGCCTCGACGAACTCAGCAGTCGATTGGCTCCGGGCGCAGCTCGACAAGCTGAAGAACGATCTCGAGACGAGCGAGACGTCGCTCCACGAATACAAGCTCAGCAAGAACATCCTCGACGTCGATTTCGAGGACAAGACGAACCTGCTGCGCGAGGAGATGAAGCAGATCAACGACGCTCTCACGTCCGTGCGCACGAAACGTGAAGAGTTCGCGGCCCGGAGCCACGAGCTGTCGAAGCTCGACCCGAACACCCCGCTCGACCTCCCCGCCTCCGAGCTCATCCAGAGCCCGGTCCTCCAGATGCTGCGCGCGCGCCAGGAGGAGTGCGTCCGTGAGCGCGACGCGCTCATCGGCTCCGGCAAGGGTGAAAACCACCCCGACGTCCGCGCCGCGACCGAGCGGGTCGCCGCCAACAGGAGCGCGCTGGTCGCCGAGATCAAGAACGTTCAGGGCGCGGTCAACCGCGATCTCGCCATCGTGAAGCGCCAGGAGGGTGGCCTCGTGGGGCTGCTCGAGGACGCGAAGAAGCAGGCGTTCGAGCTGAACTCACTCAAGATCGAGTACGATCGACTCCGCAGGACGAAGGACAACACAGAGAAGCTGTACCAGCTCGTCCTGGAGCGCACGAAGGAGAGCGATCTCCAGCGAATGCTGCGGGTGAACAACATCCACGTCCTCGATCGGCCGAACTTCCCGCTCACCGCGCTGCGGCCGCGCGTCGGCGTCAACATCGGGATAGGCATCCTCGCCGGGCTGCTCCTCGGGATCGGCGCCGCGCTGGCGCGGGCGATGCTCGATCGCACGCTGCGGACGCCGGATGAGGTCGAGCGGGAGCTCGGGCTGCCCTTCCTCGGGCTCCTCCCGGAGTTCGACAAGCGGGACCAGAGGGACGCCCAGCGCCGCAGGGCGCGCCACCGCGGCAAGGCCGCGCCCCCGCTGGGCCGGCGCGAGCTCGTCGTGCACGATCAGCCGACGAGCGGGATCGCCGAGGCGGCGCGCGCGATCCGGACCAACCTGCTCTTCATGTCGCCCGACCGGCCTTACAAGACGCTCCTCATCACCAGCGCCGGCCCCAGCGAGGGCAAGACGACCGTGTGCTGCTGCATCGCGGTCGCCATGGCGCAGGCCGGACAGAAGGTCGTCCTCATCGATTGCGACCTCCGCAAGCCGCGCATCCACCAGATCTTCGGCAAGAGCCCGGAGCTCGGCGTCACCAGCGCGTTGCTCGACGACTCCGTGGTGGACGACGAGAGCGCGCTCAAGACCGAGGTGGAGAACCTCTACGTCATCCCGGCAGGCCCGATCCCGCCGAACCCGGCGGAGCTCTTGCACAGCGCTCGCTTCCAGGCGCTGCTCCAGAAGCTCCAGAGCCGCTTCGACCGGGTCATCATCGACAGCCCTCCCATCGTCGCGGTCACCGACGGCGCCGTGCTGTCGACGCTGGTCGACGGCACGGTCCTCGTCGTGCGCGCCTCCGCGACGAGGCACGACTTCGCGCGCTATGGGATCCGCGCGCTGCTCGACGTCGGCGGCAAGACCGTGGGCGTCGTGCTGAACGCCGTCGATCTGAAGCGCCAAGAGTACGGGGTTTACCACTACTATGGCGACAGGAAGGACGGCTATTACCACGCGCCCTCCGAGCCGGCGCCCCCGGCCCCGACGGACGCTCCTCCGCCCCCCTCTCCACCCCCCTTGCCGAACTGAGGAGCGCCGCCGTTGCCCTCGCTGAGACTCCCCCGCGCGCGCGGCGCTGCGCGCGCCCCCGGCGCGGCGCCCGCGCGGCGGGCGAAGATGCCCCTCGGCCGGATGACCGCGACGCTCCTCGTCGGGACGCTGGCGGCCCTCGGCCCGATCCTCGAGGGAGCGCTCGGCGACGGCCGCGGATGGACGATCGGCCTCTTGCTCTTGCTGGCCGCCCCGTCGCTCGCCCGCGCCAGCGGCCCCCGGTTCCATCCGCTGGATCCGGAGACCTACATACCAGCCGCCTATTTCCTCAGCGTCGCCTACTCACCCATCCTGCGCCTCCTCATCTCCCGCGAGTTCTCCCTGTCGAGCCATGAGACGGCAGCCATGCGGGTGGCCTATGCCGGCGCGGTCGGGTGCGCCCTCGCCTGCACCGCGCTGAGCCGCCCCCAGGAAGCACCCGACCTGCAGCGCCTGGTCCCGGCGCACAGGCCCAAGGCGACGCTGGACCAGGACTGGGCCACGATCCTCGTCGGCATGGTGGGCCTGGGGCTCGTGGTCACGTGGATCGCCACGATCGGCGTGGGGCGGTTCTTCTCGATGAACTACGCCTCCAATCACCTCGAGGCGGATGGCAAAGGGCTGCTCACCGGCGGCTGGCATCTCATCGGGGTGGCCGTCGTTTACCTCCTCCTCCGGGTCGTATCGCTCCGCAAGGCGGGGCTGGCCGTGCCGAGGGTGGTCTCGCTCGCGGGGTTCTGCTTCTTCGTGAGCTTCCTGCTCAACACGATCATGGGCCGGCGGGGCCCCCTCGTCTGGACGGTCCTCTCCGTCGCGCTCGCCGTGCATGCCTTCGGCATCCAGATCCGACGCGTATGGCTGGCCATCGGAATGGTGGGCGTCCTCTTTTACGGCATCGTCGTGGAAGGCGCCCGCGCCGAGCAGGGCAGCGGGCTCGACGCGCAGATATCGTCGGCCAGCGCGTACCTCGAGCGGATCGAGAACCCGCTGGAGATCGGAGAGCTCCAGCGCGTCTACGCCAACCTCGTCAGCGTCGTGAACGAGCAGCCGCCCATCATCAGCTACCCAGGCGAGAGCTGGGTGAACGCGTTCCTCATCCTGGTGCCCAAGCCGCTCTGGAGCGAGCGACCGCTCGGCCTCGCGCAGCGATATGCCATGTGGACGGCCCCCGACCTCGCGCGCCGCGGCGCCGGCTTCGCGATGGGCGCCGCCGCCGAAGGGTACCTGAACTTCGGGCTCGCCGGCACGGCCATCGAGATCGCGGTCTTCAGCTCGCTCTTCTTCATGATGCCGCTCCTCGTGGCCGGCGCGCGCGGCTCGCCCCTGCTCGCCCGCGCCGCGGCGGTGAACCTCGCCTCGTTCGCGTACAACCAGTTTCGCGGCGAGCTGACCGCGCTGCTCAAGATCACGGTGTCGCTGGGGATCGCGCTGCTCGCGGCGGTCGTGCTCACCTCGGTGGTCGCGCACCTGCGGCGCGGGCTGGCCGCCCTAGGCCCGACACGCCGGAGATCCGGGCAGCGCCCGCGCGATCCGCGCCTCGGGCCCTCGTCGGCGCTGGGGCGGTAGCCGCGCCGACCGGGGTTGGCCGGCGCGAGGACAACGCGGGACCGCGCGCCCGCAAGCCGCAGGATGGACCGCGCGGCGCGCGGCGTCGGAACATGAAGAGCGGAGAAGCCAGGTCCCTATCGTCATGAGATTTCCCTTTCGTTTGAACCGTTCAGGCTGGCCGGCGCGCATGCTGCCTCGCAGGGTCTGCTTCCCGGACCCGCGGGCCCTTCTCCGGCCCGAGGAGATCACGTCGCCCGAGGTGTTCTCGGAGCGGATCTCCGTCCTCTTGCTGGGCGGCACCTACAAGACGACGCGGCCGGGCAGGCACCGGCAGAGCGACGCGCTCCTCGTGGGAGCGCTCCGCCAGAAGAGCCCCGTCGTCCTCGATGTCGGTGCCTCCGACGGGAGCACGGCGCTCGATCTGATCACCGCGCTCGGCGACGCCTTCGAGGCGTACTATGTGACGGACAGGGCGCTCTCGCTCCGGGTGCGCGCCGACGACCGCGGGCGCGCGTTCTTCTATGATGCGGACGGCGCCTGCGTCCTCGCCGCCACCCCGCGCTTGCTGTTCTATCCCGCAGCGGCGGGATCGCGCCGCTGGCCGCGCTGGGTGCTCCCCGGGTGGCGCGGCGCCATCCCGCCGTTCGACCCGGCCTATCCGGAGGTATCGCTCGTCCAGCCGCGGCTCCGCGAGATCGCGCGCCGCGACGCGCGCGTGCGCCTCAGGCCCCACGACATCTTCCAGCCGTGGGACGGCCCCGCGCCGACGGTCGTCAAGGCAGCGAACATCCTGAACCGCGCCTATTTCTCCGACGATCAGATCCGCCGAGCCGCGCGCAATTTCTGGCGCGCGCTCGCGCCTGACGGGCTGCTCCTTGTGATCGACAACCGCGACGCCGAGAAGGCCTCGCTGTTCGCGCGAACGGAGGGCGGCTTCGGGCACATCGACAGCATCCATGGCGGAACCGAGATCAAGGAGCTCATCCTGAGCTGCTGAAGCCCCTCGTTCATCGGCAGCGAAGCTCGCTTCCCACGCACGGACCTCCTGAAGCCCTCATGCGCATCCTCTACGTCTCTCCCTACTTTCCCCCCGAGTCCGGGGCCCCCGCCGCGCGTGTCTCCGAGCTCGCCCGGGCCTGGCGGCGTGCCGGACACGAGGTCACGGTCCTGACGGGCATGCCGAACCACCCGACAGGGGTGATCCCGGCTGCCTATCGAGGTCGGCTCCGCGTGGAAGAGGACTTCCACGGGGTCCGGGTCCTCCGCACCTGGATCTACGCCGCCGCCAACCGGGGCAAGGTGCGCCGCTCGCTCGCGTATGGGTCCTTCGCCCTGTCTGCGCTCTCGCTCGCGCAGCTCGGTTTACCGCAGGCCGACATCCTCATCGCGACGAGCCCCCAGTTCCTCGCGGCCGTGGCCGGCTACGGGCTCTCAAGGCTCCGCGGGCTGCCGTTCGTGTTCGAGGTGCGCGACCTCTGGCCCGAGTCGATCGTGGCCGTGGGCGCGCTGTCGGCCGGGCACGCGATCGTGCGCGGGCTCACGCGCGTCGAGGAGCACCTCTACGAGGCGTCCGACGGGATCGTGGTCGTCACGCAGAGCTTCCGGGAGCGGCTCATCCAGCGAGGAGTCCCCGCCGACAAGATCGACGTCATCAGGAACGGCGTGGACCTCGGGCGCTTCACCCCCGCCTCGCGCGACACGCCGCTCCGGGAGAAGCTCGGCTTCGGCGACCGCCTCGTCGTGGCGTACGTCGGAACGCACGGCATGGCGCACGGCCTCTCCGCCGTGCTCGATGTGGCGCGCGGCCTGCGCGCCCGCGACGACATTCGCTTCCTGTTCGTCGGCGAGGGGGCGGAGCGGGCCAGCCTGGAGGCGCGCGCCCGGGAGCTCGGGCTCTCCAACGTGACGTTCCTCGGCGCCCTCCCGCGCGATGCGGTCACCGAGGTGTATGCGACCGCCGATATCTGCCTCGTTCCCCTGCGCAAGACCGAGCTCTTTCACACGGTCATCCCGTCCAAGATCTTCGAGATCCTCGCCATGGAGCGGCCCATCGTGATCTCGGTCGACGGAGAAGCGCGGTCCATCGTCGAGGAGGCGAGCGCCGGCGTCTTCGCTCCCCCGGAAGACGTACCGGCCATGACCCGGGCGATCGTCGAGCTCGCCTCCGATCCCGAGCGGCGAAGGCGCATGGGGCCGGCAGGGCGGGCCTATGTGATGCGCTCGTTCGAGCGCGACATGCTCGCGCGCGAGTATGTCGATGTGCTGGAGCGCGTGCTCTGCCGCTCGCGCTCTCGTGAAGGCCAGAGCAGGAGCAAGCGATGAACCTCCCGCGGATCGCCCGCACCCTCGTCCAGCTCCATCCGCTGCAGGTCCTCGCCCGCCCGATCGCCCTCGGCCACCGCGCGCTCGGCGGGGGGCCGAGCGCGGCGCTGGCGCCTCGCCTCCGGCCGGGCTTTGCCCCGTCGAGCCCGCGGTTCGCGGCCTTCGCCGACGCGGAGAAGGAGCGCGGGCGCGCGCGGCTGGCCGCCATTCCCGAAGGGTCGCTCCTGCACGCCTACGAGCGCGCCTACGGCTATGAGCTCGGTGCCGAGCCGACCCTCCCCGCCCCGAGCGCGTGGGACGACCCGATCGCGTCACACCCGTTTCCCGCGTCGGTGCGCGCCCGCCGGCTCGCGGCGGCGGCGCGCCTCGGCCGCCCCGGGCTCTCTGCCGAGCTGGCGCGCGCGTGTCGGGCCATCGCGCTCGGCCTCGAGCTTCACCTGCTCGCCAATCACCTCCTGGAGAACGCGATCGGGCTCGTGTGCGGCGGCGCCGTGGCCCAGGGGCCCGAGGCCGAGGCGTGGTGGCGGCTCGGCTCCGCGATCCTGGCGTGGCAGCTGCCGGAGCAATTCCTCGCGGACGGCGGCCATTTCGAGCTCTCCGCGTCGTACCACCTCGCGCTGACGGCCGGGCTGCTCGAGGCCATCGAGCTCGCGCAGGCGGCCGGCCGCGAGGTGCCCGAGCGCTGGAGGATCACGGCGGAGAGGGCGCTCGAGTGGGCCGCCGCCGTACGCGCGCCGGACGGCTCGTACCCGCTCTTCAACGATGCGTCGCTCGACGCCGCGCCGGAGCTCGACCACGTCCTCGCCCTCGGCGAGGACCTCGGCCTCTTCACGCCGGGCAGGGCCTCCGGTGGCGGGCGGGCAGCCCCCGGCGCGCCGCCGGACGACACGCCGTCGCTCGACCACCTCGCGGCCACCGGCTGGGTGATCCTGCGGTTCGGCGACCGGGCCTGGCTCGCGCTCGACGCGGGGATGGATGGAGCCTCCTATCAGCCCGGGCACGTGCACGCGGACGCGCTCACCTTCGAGCTATGGCTCCACGGAGAGCGCGCTGTCGTCGACTACGGGGTCTCCAGCTACAAGACCGACGGCGACCGGCAGACCACCCGCTCCACGCGCGTCCACAACACGGTGGAGCTCGGCGACGTGGATTCGAGCGAGGTGTGGAGCGCCTTCCGCGTCGGCCGCCGGGCGCGCGCCGGGGTGCGCAGGCTCGAGCGCGCCTCGACGCACGTCGCCGTCGAGGCTGAACACGACGGGTATCGAGCTCTCCCCGGAGCCCCCCGGCATCGCCGGACGGTGGAGCTGTCCGCTCGGGAGCTCGTGGTCCTCGACGACATCCTGGGCGGCAGGACGAGCGCCTGCTCCCGGCTCAGGCTCGACGAGGCCGTCTTGCGACGCCAGCCCATCGAGATCGAGGGCATCCAGCTCACGCCCGAGCGGAGCCCGGGCGTGTGGCACTCCTGCTTCCGGAAGCCCCAGGCGGCCACGGTGTTCTCCGGGCGCGGTGACGTGCGCGACGCCTGGCGCGCCGGCTTTCGCATCCGTTTTTAGAGCGACGGTCACCCGCTTCGGATACGGGCCCACCTCGACGTCTTCGGTGCTCAGCGCACAGGAGTGCGCTTGCGCGCCGAAAACGCCGATCTGGGCCCGTCTCCTGTGCGGGAGACCGCCGCTCTGCTCGGCATGGTGCAGAGGGGGGCGGAAACCGCTGCAGGCCGTGCGCTATTCGCGGACGAGGCTGCCTGTGAGCGTGATGCGAAAAGGCGCGAGCGCCTCGACCTTGTCGAGCACGAGGTGCAGCGCCAGCGCAGCCTGGTGGAGCCCGGGGATCAACACCGTGTAGCTCGGGTGGTCGACCCCGGTAGCGAGCTTGTCGACGCGGAAGCCCGCGGCCTTCGCGAGGCGCTTCACGGCCCAGACCGTGTTCATGCGGAAGTACGTCGGGTACGGCTTGGCATTGTCGCTGCCGCTCGTCCCGCGCAGCATCCCGACGTAGAGCGTATGAAACCAGTGCGGCGTGAGGTGGGTCGCGAGGCCCGAATAGGAGAGGAGGTTCGGCGCCGTGAACACGAACCGCCCTCCCGGCCGCAGCAGGCGGTGCGCCTCGCGCAGCACCGCCTCGGGCCGCTCGAGGTGCTCGAGCAGGTGGTCCGCGGCGATCACGTCCGCGCAGCCGTCGGGCAGCGGGATCGACTCGCCGTACGCGCAGATATGCCGCTGCGCCGGGTTGCGCGCGAGCGCCTCCTCATCCGGATCGACCGCGTAGATGGTCTTGCCGTCGAGAGGCACCGTCGCGACCTTGCCGAACCACAGCGGCCCGCAGCCGAGGTGGATGATGTCCGTCGCCGGCGCGACCGCCTCGTCCACGATGCCCTGGTAGACCTTCCAGTAATGCGCATGATCGCTGAAACGATAATAGAGCTCGTTCGTCTTGCAGTTGAGACCAACGATCTTGCGGGCAATATCCACGATATCTCCTCAATCAGTCCGGCGGCACGAACACATCAGCGCGGGATAGCGGCCCTCACACCACCGAGAAGCGCCCGTGCGGGCGCGAATCCCGCGTGCGGGGCGGCGGCCGGCGCAGCAGCAGGCGCTCTGCAGAGTCCACGACGAGCTGCAGCAGCATGTCGGCCTGCGGATTGACCGCGCACTCCTCGCTATCCCAGCGGAAGCGCAGCTCGACGGTCTCGCCCTCGAGCTGGATCGGGAACACCGCGACCACCGCCTCGCGGAGCTGCTGCGCCGTCGCCGCGTCCTGCTCCCAGCTCCAGGGCTTCACGCGCGCGCTGCCGTTGGCCCCGGCGGAGCTCACCTCGAGCGCGACGAGCTTCGCCTCCTCCGCAAAGCGCTCGAGCACCGGGCGCAGCTTGTCCACGCCGCTCGCGGCCTCGATCTCCATCAGCGCCCACGGCACAGCGCGGCGCAGCGCCTCCACGGTGGCCTCGCGGGCGCGCCGGGGGTCCTGCGGCTGCGCCCCGAAGAGCGGGAGCGAGCCCGCCGTGCGCACCACGATGAAGAGCACCACGCTGCAGGCGACGAGGGCGAACCCGATCTCGAGCGAGCGGCCGACATACGCCACCAGCGCGACAACGGTGAACAGCAGGCTGAGCCCATACAGGATCAGCACCGCGCTGCGATGGGAGTGGCCCTTGTCGAGCAGCTTGTGGTGGATGTGCGAACGATCGGCGGAGAAGATCGGCCGGCGAGCGACATAACGCCGCACCATCGCCGAGATCATGTCGAAGATCGGCAGGCCCAGCGCGAGCAGCGGCACCATGACGGCGAGCGCAGTGCCGCCCTTGTGCGTGCCCACGCCGAAGAGAGGGATCGCGGCCAGCATGAACCCAAGGAACATGCTCCCGGTGTCCCCCATGAAGATCGTCGCGGGGTGAAAGTTGTGAAACAGGAACCCCACGATCGCGCCCGCGAGCGTCGCCGCGAGCAGGCAGATCACCATGTTGCCGGGGTAGCCGCCGAGGTACGCGGTGATGAAGTTCGCGACGCAGGCGAAGAAGCCGACGCCCGCCGCGAGCCCGTCGAGCCCGTCGATCAGGTTGACCGCGTTGATGATGGCGACGAACCACGGAATCGTCACCAGGAACGAGAGCGGCCAGAACGATACATGCCCGAAGTACGGCAGCGTCACGCACTCGAGGCGGAGCCCGAAGGCCCAGGCGATCGACGCGACGAGGACCTGCGCGGCCAGCTTGTGCCGCGCGCGCATTCCCTTCGTATCGTCCCAGGCGCCGACCGCGGCGATCGCCAGCCCTCCAGCCAGCAGCCCCACCACCAGCGAGCGCTGCGAGAACCACATCAGCCCGATCTGCGTCCTCAGCGCGACCAGGATGAACAGCGGCAGCACGAAACCCGCCACGATCGCGAGCCCGCCCAGGCGCGGGACGCGCCGCGTGTGTACGCGTCGCGCGGTCGGTTCATCCACTGCCCCCACCGTCACCGCCAAGCGGCGCGCGAGCGGCGTCGCTGCCCACGAGAGCACCAGCGCCAGAATGACCGCCGTGAGCGTACTTACCATCGCTCGCTCCTCTGGAAATCCCGCACCCCTAAGGTGCGGCGCGGCGGGCGACATTCATAGCTTATCACCATGGCGGACAGCCCGTTGTTGGTGCGCACCTAGTACCCCAAGTCAGCACACGGAACAACCCAGGAGCAGGCTTTGGAATGCGGCGAGCATCTGGAATATTCTGCCGCCGCCTACAATTTACAGTCACATCGAACAATTTTACCTGTGAGTGTCTACCATGGTGCGTCGACCTGGTGACAATGTCGTTATGCCGGACTCGGCCGTGGCGGGGCTTGCCGTGAAAGCGGAAACGCCTTCATCGGGACAGAGACGCGGCCTCGGCGGGCCCTTTTCGTCCCCGCAAGGCTTGGAGCCCCTCGCGAGGCGCGTGGCGCTCCATAACAGCGATGGAGCCCGCGCCTGGTGTGCGCTTTCTGGCCCGAGACTCCATGGTGTGATGGAGTCGGGCCATCAGCTCTTTTCGGCGACGCAGAAGATGTACGGGGACGTGACGGCGTTCGGTCGGGGAGCCAGGCCGCGCGCGTCGAGCGCCCAGACGAGCTCAGCAACGGCGGAGGCAGCGCCGACCGCCGGCAGGCGGAGCCAGCGCGACCCGATGCTGCCCACGCCGAAGAGGCTGACGTCCAGCGGAAGGATGTAGTCGCTCCGCAGCACATGGAGGCCCGCGTCGCGATGCGCCTTCACCAGCGCCTCGCGATCCAGCGGAACATGAACGTCGTAGGTGGGCCTGTCGGTGACCTTGGCCACCCACCCCACGAGCCCGCGCATGTTCGGGATCTCCGTGACGATGCGCCCGCCCGGGCGCAGGTAGCGCGCGCATGCGCGGAGGCAGCCCGCCGTGTCCTCGAAGTGCTCGACCACGCCGAGCGACACCACCGCGTCGAAGGCGCCCACGAAGCGCTCCGGAGGCTCGAACAGATCGGCGCACACGATCTCGCCAGGGATGCCGGCGCTCGCGAGGATGTCCCGCTCCTGCGCGCATCCAATCTCGGTATAGTCGAGCCCGCTGACCTGAAAGCCAAACTCACGCGCGAGGTAGGGGAGCCAGGCGGAACGACCACAGCCGATCTCCAGCAGGCGTTGCCCCTTCGTGTCCATGCCCTCGAACGCGCGAACGAACTCCCGATGAAATGCCTGGCGCACGTATTGCCGAAGCCCACGCGCGTGCGGATCCACCGGCTTCGGGAGCGACCGGTTCGACCACACTTGATTCCAATGCGCTTTTCCTGCCTTGTCTCCGGCCGACGACGCCGCGTTGCTCATCACGTCCTCGCTAGGGCAGGGCCGCCGGCGGGGCGGGTGCCTCGCGAAAGGAATCACGGTTTCCCAGCTCGGTCCAGGACAAATCTGGACGAATGTCGCAGCGCGTCGCCCCGGGCGCTCCCCGGCCCGGCGAAGCCAGGGCGCCCGTGGCGATGCAGGCGCGCGCGGGCCACGCGCGCCATGGACGCGCGCCATGGAACAGGGCGCGCGTGGAGATGCGCCCGGTCACGCGGTCCGGCCGACCCGATCCTGCGGATCAGGCGCTCGGGTTATCCAGCTCGTAGTACTTGAGCTTCCTGTCGGACGCGATGATCCTGAACGGATTCCCGGCGACGACGGAGTTGGACGGCACGTCCTTGTTCACGACGCTGTTGGCTCCGATGATCACGTTATCCCCGATGGCGATGTCGCCGAAGATCGCGCTCCCCGCTCCGACATAGACGTCGTTGCCCAGGCGCGGGACGCCCTGGCTGCCGAAGTTTCTCCCTATCGTGACGTTCTGGCAGACGAGGCAGTTGTCGCCGATGACCGTCCTCGTGTGGATCACGACCCCGAGCCCCCAGTAAGCGAGCCTGAAATTCGCCCCGATCGTGGCCGAGGAGGGAACGAAGACCGCGAACACGAACCTGTTCAACCACGTGATGAGCGTGGCGACGAAGGTCAGGTTGTTTCGATAAAAAAAGTTTCCCAGCCGATACAGCAGCACAGAAGGGTTCTTCATAGCGTCGATAACAGGTCTCTGAACTTGGTCACGGCATGACCCATCCTGTTGGTCTGCCTCACCCTCTCGAGCGAGCGCCGCGAGAACTCCTCCAGCAGCGCCGGCTCGCGGAGGACGGTCAGGACCGCCTCGGCGATCTGGCCCGGGCTCCCGACGTCCACCAGGAGCCCATTTCTCCCGGACACCACGAGATCGTTCACGGCGCCCACCCTGCTGGACACGACGGGGACCCCGAGGGCCATGACCTCGAGCAAGGCGTTCGGGAACCCTTCGCTGTGCGAGGTGAACACGCACAGATCGAAAGACGAGATGACCTCGTTCTTGTCCGTCGAGAGCCAGCCCATGTACTCGGTGTTCGCGAGCTGGTTCTCGGCAATGAACCTGCGCACGTTGTCCAGCTCGCTTCCGTCTCCGTAGATCTTGGCGCTGACCGAGGCGTTCGCCCGCTGCAAGAGGAGCATGGCCTCGAGGAAATCGTAAATACCCTTCTGCCGCTCGATCCGGTTGAAATAGAGCAGCCGCAAGGGCCTGTCCATGGCCCGAGGGTATGCCTTGTGTCCCACGTCGCCGAAGCTGGAGTCGGGCAGCCAGTTCTCGATGATGACGAGTTTGTCCCCGTACGCCTCGGGGACCAGGCTCTGGAAGAAGCTCCGCCAGGTTTCGCTCTGGCATATCACGACATCGCAGGATCTCACGACGGCGCTCAGGTACGACCTGTACAGCCTGCTCCTGGCGACGTTGTCGACGATCGGCCCCGAGCGAGGGAAGATGACGACCTTCTTGCCGAGCAGCTTGCCGAGGAGCCCGATCGATCCCTTCTCGACGAAGCTCAGCCCCGAGCTCGAGAACAAGAGGACCGCATCCACCCTCGAGAAGAGCAGCGCCCTGACGCACCTCAGCACCCTCGGCGCGATCCTGTGCAGCCTGCGGCGCGCCGATTGCACCCGGATGCTGTCGAGGGTGGAGTCGACGAGGAGGAAATCGAAATCGTCTTTCAGATCGCTCTCGATCAGAGAGCGACAAGCAAAGTACTGCCCACCCATCTTCCCGTCAGCCGGGGGATTGAACGAGCCCACGAACAGGATTCGTTTCTTGTCTGCCATCGCGTCGCTATCGTCGCGGAGGTGATACCATACCTGTGCGGCGATGGATGGCGGGAACGCCCGTTCGCCGAGCGCCGGGCCGACAGCGCCGGATCGGCGCCGAACGGCCCGCGACCCCAGGAAAGCAGCCAGCCTGCCTCGGCACAGGGCGGTGGAGGCGGGCTCTGCAGGCACGCCTTCCCGCCGCCCCGACCAGCCGCGGCGCGGCCGCCTCTCGCGGCCGCGGCCGGTGGCCCGTGACGTTGCCCTCCGGCACCTCGAGCGGCCACCGATTCCGCCTCCTTCCGCTGTTTCACGCTGGCCCCGTACGACCCGGTTGACAGTCTTGGCGCTCCGACCTACAAGGTCCCCAACCCTCACGCGCACGTAAGGGTCATGGTTTCAACCGAGCACGGTTTCGAGCGCGACTGGCCGATGACCACCCGATGACCACCCGCCACCACCTTCCGCTAGCCCACGAGCAAAGCATCGCGGGGCCCGTCACGTCCGGCACGTCCCGAACGGACGACCTGATGGGGGCTCTCGGTGGCGCCGAGGAGGAGGAGCGCCTCCTTCAGGTGGGGGACATCGCCAAGGCAACCGGGAAAACCGTGCGGGCGATCCACCACTACGAAGAGGTGGGGCTGCTCACGCCGCACGCCCGCTCCAAGGGGCGCTACCGGCTCTACGATCACGCGGCCCTGACCCGCGTCCGGTGGATCGGCAAGCTCCACGACCTCGGCCTGTCGCTGAGCCAGATCCAGCAGATCGTCTCGACCTGGGAGTCGTCCCCCTCGGCCCCCGGCGCGATGGCGCAGATCCGCCACGTCTACCAGCAGAAGCTCGAAGAGGTGCGGGAGCAGGTCGCGCACCTCAAGACCCTCGAGCACGAGCTCGTGGCGAGCCTCGCCTACCTCGACACCTGCGAGGCGTGCGACCCGGCAGAGCTCGTCGCCGCCTGTACGAACTGTAACCTCCACGACAAGAGCACGGCTGAGCCCGAGCTCGTCGCCGGGATCCGCGGCAATGGGCATTGCCGCCACGGCTCGAATCACCGCTGAGCGAGAAACATCATGGCTATCCAGCTTCCGATCTACATGGACTACCACGCGACGACGCCCGTCGATCAGCGTGTCCTCGACGCGATGTTGCCGTATTTCAACGGCAAATTCGGCAACGCCGCGAGCCGGAGCCACGTCTTCGGCTGGACGGCCGAGGAGGCGGTCGGCCACGCTCGCGAGACGCTCGCCAGGTTCATCGGCGCCTCGAACCCCAAGGAGATCGTCTTCACCTCCGGCGCGACCGAGAGCGACAACATCGCCATCAAGGGGGTCGCCGAGTTCTACAAGGACAAGGGCAACCACATCATCACGAGCGTCATCGAGCACAAGGCGGTGCTCGACACCTGCAAGCGGCTCGAGAAGCAGGGCTACGAGGTCACCTACCTCAAGGTCGACAAGTACGGGATGGTCGACCCGGACGACGTCGCCCGGGCGATCACCGACAAGACGATCCTTGTCTCGATCATGCTGGCCAACAACGAGGTCGGCACCGTCCAGCCCATCGCCGAGATCGGAAAGATCACGAAATCGAAGGGCATCCTCCTCCACTCCGACGCGGTGCAGGGGGTCGGGAAGGTCCCGTTCAACGTCGAGCAGATGGGGGTCGACCTCGCGTCGGTGACGGCCCACAAGATCTACGGCCCGAAGGGCATCGGCTTCCTGTACGTGCGCAGGTCGAAGCCGCGCGTCCGCATCACCGCGCAGATGGACGGCGGCGGCCACGAGTTCGGCATGCGGTCCGGCACGCTCAACGTGCCCGGCATCGTCGGGTTCGCCAGGGCAGCCGAGATCCTCCTGGAGGAGGGCGAGGCGGAGTCGGCGCGCATCCTGTCGCTGCGCGAGCGGCTCAGGAACCGGCTCTGGAAGGAGCTCGACGCCATCCAGCTGAACGGCTCGCCCGATCGGCGGCTGCCGGGCAACCTCAACGTGTCGTTCAGCTTCGTCGAGGGTGAGGCCATGATGATGGCGATCAAGGACGTGGCGGTCTCGAGCGGCTCGGCGTGCACGAGCGCCAGCCTGGAGCCCTCCTACGTCCTCCACGCGATGGGCATCGGCGACGACCTCGCCCACTCGTCCATCCGGTTCGGGCTCGGGCGCTTCACCACCGAGGAGGAGGTCGACTACGTGGCTGACCTCGTGATCCGGAAGGTGAACAAGCTGCGCGACATGTCGCCCCTCTACGAGATGCACAAAGAGGGGATCGACCTGAACACCGTGCAGTGGGCGGCCCATTGACGAGCGGCGCGGGCGCCGCCGGCCCGACAGAGCAAGGTTTCGAGACGAAAGGAAACGGTCGAGGAGAGAGCCATGGCATACAGCGATAAGGTCATCGAGCACTACGAGAACCCCCACAACGTCGGCACGCTCGACAAGAATGACGAGAGCGTCGGCACCGGGCTCGTCGGCGCTCCGGCCTGCGGCGACGTCATGCGCTTGCAGATCAAGGTCGGCGAGGGCGGCGTCATCGAGGACGCGAAGTTCAAGACGTTCGGCTGCGGGTCGGCCATCGCGTCGTCGTCGCTCGCCACCGAGTGGCTGAAGGGCAAGACGATCGACGAGGCCGAGACGATCAAGAACAGCATGATCGCCGAGGAGCTCCACCTGCCTCCGGTGAAGATCCATTGCTCGGTCCTCGCCGAGGACGCGATCAAGAGCGCCATCGCCGATTTCCGCGCCAAGCAGCAGGCGAAGAGGGAGCTCGCGGGCGCGGCGCCTTCGGTCCCCGCCGCGGCCGCGGCGGCGGCGAGCGCGGAGTAACAGCGCCGGGGCTTCGGGGCGGAGGCGGCCCACAGCACCGGAACCGGAACCGGAGAAGGAACGACGCATGCAGAGCAGTGAGCAGACCACGACCAAGGCGGCGGACACCGGGCCGCACGCCGCGCCCGCCGCGACGGCCGACGGCGCGCCCGCGCGCAGCGACGGGGCCTCGGGCGAGCCGGAGGCAAAGTCGAAGCGGACGCTCTCGGTGAGCGACGCCGCGGTGCAGGCCATCCGGGCGCAGCTCGCCAAGCGCGGCACGCCCGAGGGCGCCATCCGGGTCGGGATCCGCGGCGGCGGCTGCTCCGGGTTCTCCTACGTCATCGAGTTCGAGGACAAGCCGCCCCGGTCCGGCGACCTCGTCCTGGAGTTCGCCGAGCCGGACAAGGCGACCGTGCGCGTCTTCTGCGACAAGAAGAGCATCCTCTACCTGGGCGGCTCGGTGCTCGACTGGGAGAAGACGCTCATGTTCCAGGGCTTCAAGTTCAAGAACCCGCACGAGGCGACGCGCTGCGGCTGCGGGCACTCGTTCACGGTGGCCTGAGCCGCCGCAGGGAGCGCCCGCCCCGTCTCCGAGGCGCCTTCCCCAGAGCACGCCATGACCGATCCCTTCGATACCCTGGGCGTCGAGCCGCGGTTCGACCTCGACCTGCGCGCGCTGGAGCAGCGCCACCGCGATCTCTCCCGCGCGCTCCACCCCGATCGCTACGCGGGCGCCCCAGCGGCCGAGCGCCGGCTCGCGCTCGGCCGCGCGATCGAGGCGAACGACGCCCTGCGCGTCCTCAAGGATCCGATCCGCCGGGCCGAGGCGCTGCTCCAGCGCGCCGGGGTCGCGCGGGGCGAGGAGGGCGAGCAGAAGGCCTCCCCCGCCCTGCTCATGGAGATGATGGAGTCGCGCGAAGAGCTCGCCGAGGCGGCGAAGGGGCGCGATCCCGCGCGGATCGCGCGGCTCGGCGAGGCGATGCTCGCGCGCGAGCAGGCGACCCTCACGGCGATCCATGGCGCCTTCGCCGCCGCAGGGAATGATCCGGAGCAGCTGCAGGGCGTGCTCGCCTTGCTCAGCGAGCTCCGCTACATCCGGCGGTTCCTCGAAGAAGTGAGCGCCATCGAAGAAGAGCTCGCAGATTTGAAATGACCCTCCTCGAAATTTTCGACCCCAAGGCAAGGCCCAGCCCGATCGGCATCGATCTCGGGACGACGAACTCGCTCGTCGCCCGCGTGCGCGACGGCCGCCCGGTGGTCATCGACGACTGCAATGGAGAGCGGCTGGTGCCGTCGGTCGTGCACTACGACGAGCGCGGCCGCGCGGTCGTTGGCGACAGCGCGCGGCGGCTCGCGCAGAGCCACCCCCGCGAGACCATCGTCAGCGTGAAGCGCTTCATGGGCCGCGGCGCGAACGATCCGGAGACGCGGCGGCTCGGGCCGTACGAGTTCGCGGAGCCGAAGGGCCCCGACGACGCGAAGAGCGTGCGCTTCAAGGTGCGGGACGCGATCGTGACGCCCGTCGAGGTGTCGGCGGAGATCTTGAAGGAGCTCCGCACCTCGGCGGAGCGCGAGCTCCGCTCCGTGGGCGGCGCGGTGATCACGGTGCCGGCGTACTTCGACGACGCCCAGCGGCAGGCGACCAAGGACGCCGGCAGGCTGGCCGGGCTGGAGGTGCTGCGCCTGCTCAACGAGCCGACCGCCGCGGCGCTCGCGTACGGGCTCGACAAGCAGCAGAACGGCCTGTTCGCGGTGTACGACCTCGGCGGCGGGACGTTCGACGTCACCGTCCTCCTGCTCGACAACGGGGTCTTCCAGGTGAAGTCCACGGGGGGCGACAGCTCGCTCGGCGGCGACGACATGGACAGGGCGCTCGCGGAGCGGCTGCTCGACGAGATGGGCGCGACGCGGCGCACGCCCGAGGTGGTGCGGCTCGCGCTCGACACCGCCCGCAGCATCAAGCACGCGCTGACCGACGCGACGCAGATCGAGATCGAGCTGCCCGTGCAGGCGGCCGAGGCGACGGGCGGCCCGGCGTCGAAGCTGGTCACCGTGACCCGCGACGAGCTGAACGCGCTCATCACGCCGCTCCTGGAGCGCACCGGCGTCGCGTGCCGCCGCGCGCTCCGCGACGCGGGCGTCCAGGCCGCGGACCTCGACGGCGTGATCCTCGTGGGCGGCGCGACGCGCGTACCCCACGTGCGCGACTACGTGGCGCGCCTCTTCGGCAAGGAGCCGCTCAAGGACATCGATCCGGAGGAGGTCGTCGCGCTGGGCGCGGCCATCCAGGCCGACATCCTGGCCGGCTCGATGGATCGCGCGGACGAGGTGCTCCTGCTCGACGTGCTGCCGCTGTCGCTCGGCATCGAGACGATGGGCGGCGTCGCCGAGAAGATCCTGCCGAGGAACACGACGATCCCGGCGGGGGCGCGGCAGGTCTTCACGACCTACGCGGACAACCAGACCGGGTTCGATCTGCACATCGTGCAGGGCGAGCGGGAGCTCGCCGCCGACTGCCGTTCGCTCGCGCGCTTCGTGCTGAAGGGGATCCCGCCGATGCCCGCGGGCATGGCGCGGCTCGAGGTGACGTTCCGCGTGGACGCCGACGGCCTGCTCGGCGTGACCGCGCGCGAGCAGACGACGGGGGTCGAGCAGAAGGTCGAGGTTAAGCCGAGCTACGGGCTGACGGACGAGGAGGTCGAGACCATGCTCCTCGCGGCGCTGGACCACGGTGAGGAGGACCTTCTCAAGCGCCGGCTGGTCGAGGCGCGGGTCGAGGGCGAGCGCGTGGCGATGGCGACGCGCAAGGCGCTCTCCGCGGACGCCGATCTGCTCGATCCCGGTGAGCGCGAGGCGATCGAGGGCGCGCTGAAGGGCCTCGACGCGGCGATCCGCGGGGACAAGCCGGGGCTGATCCTGGCGCGCACGGAGGCGCTCGACGAGGCGACGCACGGGTGGGCGGGGCGGCGGATGGACCGCGCCGTGGCCAGGGCGATCGCGGGCAAGCAGGTCGAGGACGTCGAGGCGAAGGTCGCCGCGGCGAAGGGCGTGGACGCGCACCTGGCCGAGCACGGCGGGGACGACGCGAGCCACGCGCAGGTCGAGGCGGGCGGCGCTGGCGCGGCGAAGGCCGGCGTCGAGGCGAGGAGGAGCTGATGGCCAAGGTCCGATTTCTGGCGCACGGACGCGCGTGGGAGGTCGAGGCCCCGGTGGGCTCGTCCGTCCTCCAGGCGTCGAAGTCCGTGGGCGCGCCCGAGGGCGACGCGTGCGGCGGCGTCTGCGCGTGCTCCACCTGCCACGTCTACGTCACGAAGGGGCGCGAGCTCCTCAGCGAGGCCGAGGAGGACGAGGAGGACATCCTCGACAAGGCCTTCGACGTCCGGTCGACGAGCCGCCTCGGCTGTCAGGCGAAGATCTTGAAAGACGGCGATATCGAGGCGGAGATCTCCCGCGAGAGCCTCGACGCTTTCTACAACGAGCACCCGAACGTGAAGGATCCGCGCAAGGGCTGAGCCCCCGGCGCGGGCCGAGCAGCGCGAGCCGCCCGGCGCGATCAACCCGCAACGACGGCGGGGACGGCTACGGCGGCGGCCTCACCTTCGCGGTCGCCGGCTTCGGCTCGCGCTGCGAGGGCGGCGGGCGGCGGAGCTTGTCCAGCTCGGTGCTCGCCTCGGTGGCGATGCGCCGAGCGATGTGGGCGAAGGCCGAGGCGGCCTCCCTGGCCGGCGGTGTCGAGACGATCGCGACGAGGTGCTGCGCGGCCGTCTTCCTGCCGATGGGGACGAGGAAGAAGGTCAGGGCGGCGAGGAGGAAGACGACGCCGTTCGTGAGGCGCTTGAAGAACTCGCCGACCACAGGCGCCAACCGTAGATGGAGCGATCGGCCGGGGCCCAGTTCTCGGGAGCCTTTTGCCCTTCCAGTCGGAGGCGATCACCTGCTCGCTGCGCCCCTTGCCAGAGCGCCCCGACCTCACGACAAACGGCGGGCGGCTCGACCGGAGGCGCCGAGCCGTGGAGCGCGGCCGTCGCGGGACGATGGAGCGCTCGGCGCGGCCGCGCGGTCGTGGACGACCGCCAGGACAAGGAGGGAAGGAGATGCTCAAGCCTGTTCTATTCACCATCATGATGGCGGCAGCGTCCTTGCCGGTCTCCACAGCTGCAGAGGGGCAGCGCCCGGCAGGGGAGCAAGCCCGAGCCAACCAGATCAAGCTCAACGAATCGGATCGGGAGTTCGTGGAGGAGGCCGGCCAGGGAGGGCTGCTGGAGGTGCGGCTCGGGCAGCTCGCGCAGCAGCGCGCCGCGAGCCCGGACGTGAAGCGCTTCGCGCAGCGGATGATCGACGACCACTCGGCGATGAACAAGCGGCTCGCGGCGCTCGCGCAGCAGAAGGGCGTGCCCGTGCCGCAGGAGCTCTCTCAGGAACAGCGCGAGGAGGTCGACGAGCTGTCCAGGAAGACAGGGGCCGAGTTCGACCGGAAGTACATGAGCGAGATGGTCGACGACCACGAGGACGACGTCGAGGAGTTCAAGGAGGCCACGAAGGAGGCGAAGGACGCCGACGTGAGGCGCTTCGCCGCCACGGGGCTGCCGCTGCTGCGGGAGCACCTCGCGATGGCGAGGCAGGTCTATGACAAGGTGAAGTAGACGTGGCTGCGCGAGCGCGCCGGCCCTGCGCGGCGTGGCCGGCGCACGGCGGCCGGCGCGCTCAGGCGACGACGCGCGCCGCGCGCTCGGGCCTCTCCGCTGGCGGCGGGGTCGTCCTCGACCTCGCCGCGCCGCGGACGGGCGCGAGCTTGCCCCGGAGCTTCTGATACGCGGCCGTGTCGACGGGCTCGCCCCGGACCCAGGTGCGGATGAACGGCGCCACCCCGGACTCCCAGGCGGCGCCGAGGCGGAGCGCGAGGAACTCGCCGTAGAGCGCGGTGAAGAGCGTCTCGAGCTCCTCGATGAGGTACATGCGCTCGTAGAACTGCTCGTCCGCGGCGTCCTTGACGACGCTCGGGATCTTCACGCCCGAGAGCGAGAACGCGTCGGCGTTGAACAGGAAGGCATACTCGAGCTCTCCGCGCGTGACGCGGACGCGCGCGTGCGACGGGAGCTTGCCCTGGCGCAGCGCCTCGTGGGCCTCGGGGGCGCTGCTCGGCGCCGCGCCCTTGAGCCGGCTCTGCTCCTTCTCCTGGACGAGCGTGATCTGCCCCTCGAGCCAGAGCTCGCAGACGCCGAGGGCGTCCAGGGAGAAGCGGCCCTCGAAGAGCTCGCTCTCGAACCAGAGCCAGACAAGGAATTCGCGGCCGACGAACCGGCGCTGCTCGATCAGCTCAGCGAGGCTCACAGGGCACCTCCAAGGGTCGAGTCAGCGTGGAAGACCGTGGGTTTGAGCAGCTCGAACGCGGCCAGCTGCTCGGCCGACAAGCCGAGCTCACGGGCAGCGGTATACGGGCTCTCCGGCACGAGATCGAGCTCGAAGGTCTCTTCGAAGAGCTCCGAGAGCCCCTCGTGCGCGCGCGGCGACTGGTTCCAGAACCGGACGACGCCGGCCTCCAGGTTCCAGGACAGATCCACGACCTTCATCACCGGCATGAGCTGCGCGCGGAGCTTCCTCGACACGACGGCCCGGAGCTCCTCCTTCTCGCGCCGCCCGAGCTTTTCGCGCCCGCGCTTCGCGAGGTGCTCCCGCTCCGCCTCGGCGAAATGCGCCTTGAAGAGCGCCGAGGGCACCTGCCAGCGATCGGTCCTGAGCCCGAGGTTGATGTACGAGTTGAAGAAGATCTTGCCGTGATCGAGCTCGCAGTCGAGCGGATTCTCGATGGAGCACCACCCGGCGCGCTGCTCCGCGTCCTCTTCGACCGTGAGCGGCCGGAACGCGCGGAGCTGGATTCGCTCGACGAACCTGTCGCGGAACCCCTCGGTGAGCTCGCCGCGGACATAGAACTTCGAGAATGAGATGGATCCTTTGAGTGCGCCCAAATGATCGTCCTTTCGTCCCGTGAAGGCGAAGGAGGTAGCCGAGCGGATCCAGGGGGTCAAAAAACCGGACGTGGCGCCGCGGCCATCGGCGCGATCGTCCAAAGAACGGCGACGAACGGCGACGGTTCCGGCCGCCAGGCGGGCTGGGCAGTGGGGCGCGGTCAGAGCGGCTGGACCAGCGGCGGGCGCAGCCAGCGGCCCGAGAACGGGCCAGTGAGGTAAAAGCGATAGTGAAGGAAATACGGCTGCTCGTCGGGCCCACAGAAGACGACGGTGGATCGCAGGAAGCGGCCGAAGACGTCGTCGCCGGGCTCCGCAGATGGCCTGTGGCCGATGGCCGGCGCGGGCACCGCTGGAAAGCGGGGCGGCGTGCCCTCCGAGAACCCGCGCGGCAAATCGCATAGCGCGGGCGGAACAGGCGCCCGCGCCGCGCCGCCGCCCGGGTCCGGGGCGCCCGCCTCCTCGGGCGGGACGTCGGTGGCATCCGCGACGCAGCCCGCCGCGGCGCTCCCCCACGAGGAGAGGAGAACCAGCACACACCACGCGCCGACGCTCGCCCTGGGCACCGTCCTGCCTCCGTCCGAGAAGCGCGAGGTCCGCGGAGCGCCGGCGGTCGTGGCCGGCACACCGCGCCTGCGCGAACGCCGGAGGAGCAACGGCGGTGCCGCGCCGCCCGCGAAGCAGGGGCGCACCGGGCGCGCTCAGGGAGAGCGACGGCGGCGGGCGCGCTCGTGGGACGGACGGTTCAGACGTTGAAGAGGAAGTGCGCGACGTCGGCGTCCTGGAAGACGTACGTCTTGCCCTCGACGCGCAGCTTGCCAGCGGCGCGGATGGCGGCCTCGGTCCTGTGCTCGACGAGGTCGTCCACCTTGTAGACCTCCGCCCGGATGAAGCCCTTCTCGAAATCGGTGTGGATGACCCCCGCGGCCTGCGGCGCCGTACACCCGATCGGGATCGTCCAGGCGCGGATCTCCTTGGGACCGGCCGTGAAGTAGCTCTGGAGGCCGAGCAGCCGGTAGGCCTCGCGCGCGAGCGTCGAGAGCGCGGGCTCCTTCATGCCGAGGCTCTCGAGCATCTCCTTGCGCTCGTCGGGCGCGAGCTCGTTCAGCTCCGCCTCGAGCTTGCTGCAGACCGGCACGACGCCGCTGCCCTCGGAGGCGGCCCGCTCGCGCACCTTCGTCGCGAGCGGGCCCGTGCCGGAGACGTCGGACTCGTCGACGTTCGCCACGTAGAGGACCTTCTTCGCCGTGATCAGGCCGAACGTCTTCACGACCTTCCGCTGCTCGTCGTCGAAGGAGAGCCCACGGACGGGCTTGCCGGCCTGGAGCGCCTCGAGGCACTTCTCCATGAGCGCGATCTTCGGGAGGAGCTCCTTGTCGCCCTTGGCCTGCTTCCGCGTGCGCTCCAGCATCCCCTCGAGGGAGCCGAGGTCGGCCAGCATCAGCTCCGTCTCGATCGTGTCGATGTCGCGGAGCGGGTCGACCCCGCCGTCGACGTGCACGACGTCCGCGAGCGTGAAGCAGCGGACCACGTGGAGGATGGCATCTACCTCACGGATATGACTCAGGAATTTGTTCCCGAGCCCCTCGCCCGTGCTCGCGCCGCGCACGAGCCCGGCGATGTCGACCACCTGCACCATGGCGGGGATGATCTTCTCGGTCTTGATGAACTTCGCGAGCGTCGTGAGCCGGTCGTCAGGGACAGGGACGGCGCCGACGTTGGGCTCGATCGTGCAGAAGGGGTAATTCTGCGCCTCGGCCTTGGCGGCCGTCAGCGCGTTGAACAGGGTGCTCTTGCCCACGTTGGGCAGTCCGACGATGCCAACCTCGACGCTCATGGCGCGCACGTCTAGCACAGGCAGGGTCGCGCGGCCCGGCCCCGTGGGCAGCACCGCCGCAGCGCCAAACGCCAAACGAGATTCCCGGTTTGCCCGCGCCGCCGTCCGCCGTCAGCGCCGCGCGCGGCCGGGCGCGCGGAGGGCGCCGACGAGGTGGTCGACGAACGCGCGCACCCGCGCGGGCAGGAAGCGCGACGGGAGGTACACCGCGACGACCTGGCGGCGCACCGAGAGCCACCCGGCGAGCACCTCGCGCAGCCTGCCCGCGGCGACGTCGGGCGCGGCGAGGTACGCGGGCAGCTCGGCCAGGCCGAGGCCGGCGCGCGTCGCCTCGAGCACGGCGAGGACGCTGTCGCTCGAGAAGACCGCGGGCAAGCCGCCGTCGCCGCGGCGCCGCCGGGCTCGACGAGACGAAACGCGACGTGCGACGCGCCGCCCGCGCCGTAGCGGAGCCCGGCGTGTGATCCGAGCTCCGCCGCGGCGCGCGGCGCGCGGTGGCGGCGGAGGTAGCCCGGGCTCGCGTAGAGCCCGCGCCGGTCGTCCTCGAGCGGCCGCGCGACGAGCTCGGCCGGGAGCGCGGAGAGCATGCGCACCGCGACGTCGATGCGCTCCTCGACCAGATCGGCGAGCCGATCGCCGCAGCGGAGATCCACGGTGACGCCCGGGTGCTCGGCCTGGAAGCGCGCGCAGAGCGGGGCGACGCGGCACGCGCCGTAGACCGCGGGCGCCGCGACGCGCAGCGGACCGCGCACCGCCTGGTCGCGCGCGGCGATGTCGCGCTCGAGCGACTCGACGTCGGCGAGGAGCTGCCGGCCGCGCGCGACGTACGCTTCGCCGAGATCGGTCAGCGAGTCCCGGCGCGTCGTGCGCTGCACGAGCTGCACGCCGAGCCGAGCCTCGGCGTGGGAGACGGCCTTGCTCACCGCCGAGGGCGTGAGACCCAGCCGCTCGGCCGCCGCGGAGAACGAGCGCAGATCCGCGATCGCCACCAGGAGCCGCAGGGCGTGCGCGGCCTCGGACGGGTCGATCGATGAACCGAGCTCACGAATCCTCGCCTTCACGCGCCGATTGTACGCTCCGGGGCTCAGGTTCACCGGTCGCGAAGCGCCGCGCGAAGGAGCCGCCGGATGAGGGCGCGCGGCGGGTCATCGACCCGGGGCCCCGGCGAGGGGGAGCATCTCGCAGCCGAGGAGCCGGCGGTGCGCGTGCGATGCGGGGGCGTGATCAGCGGGCGAGCGCCCGGAGCCGCCGCGCCGCGATCGCCGCGATCGCAGGGTGCAGCACGAAATGCTGGCGCCCCGCGTCGGCGGCCTGGGGGGCAGGCGTCAAGGTCCCGTCGCGCAGGCCGCGCACCGCGCGACACATGAGCTCGAGCCCGACGCGCTCGACGCGCCTCATCACGGCCGGGTGGTCGTCTCCGGGCTCGAGCGCGAACCGCTCGACCAGCAGGACGGGCCCTGTGTCGACGCCCGTGTCGATGAGGTGCACGGTGACCCCGAGCTCGGGCGGGCCGTCCTCGAGGAAGGGCCACAGCGCGACGTCCATGCCACGGTACCTGGGCAAGACGCCCGCATGGGCGTTGAGGACACCGATCCTGGGAATCGCCAGCAGCGGAGCGCGAAGCAGGCCGCCGCCCGCGAACACGATCAGGTCGGGCGCGGCGGCCCGGAGCGCGGCGAGCGACCGGTCGTCGTTGTGGTTCTGGACCACGTGGAACCGCGCGCCGATCGCCGCAGCGACGTCTCGCAGGGACGCCCCCGGGAGCCCCTCCTCGGCGGCGATGTCCCGCACCGATCGCTCCCCCTCGCGAGGGGACGAGAGGCTGCCGACCAGGACCTTGCCGGTGACCTTGGCGAGCACGCGGCCGGGCGTGGTGAGGCGAAGCTCGTCGCGGAGCCGGTCGAGCTGGTAAGGCGCTCGCAGCAGGACGTCGGTCAGCTCGATGCCGTCGGTGCGACCGAGCCGCCACGCGAGCAGCCGCGCGTACATGCTTGTGTGCACGGGCGCTAGGAGCGCGATGCGCATTGCGCCTCCAGCTCCGCGAGGGCGGATTCGACGTCGCGGAGCGCCGCAGCCCAGTCCGCGGCGACCTCGGGTCCGACCCGCCGCGACATCCCCGGCGCGAACCGATCCGCGAGCTTGAGGGCGGCGTTGAGCAGCCGCCAGTCGCGGCGCGCTGGTGCCTGCCGCGCGAGCAGCGAGCAGACCGCGGCGCGCTCACGCGCGACGCCGGCGCGATCCTGCGGCGGCTCGATCTCCGCCAAGGCGTCGCCGCGACGCAGCTCGACATGACGAAGCAGCCGCTCGAGCTCCTCGGCTCCCCGAGCGTCGCCTGCGGCGAGCGCCGCCTCGATGTCGGCGCACGCGCCAGCGCGCCACCGGCGCTGCTCCAGCGCCGGGCGGAGGGCGCCCTCGGCGCGCGCCGGCGCGGCGCGGGTCACCCCGGACGCCGCCCGTCGCAGCGCGGCCTCGAGGCGGCTCCGGCGCTCGCGCCCCCGGGCGGGATCATCGAGCCACACCGCGGCGGCGCGGACGCCCGCCAGCACGCGATCGCGCAGGGTCACGGCAAGCCCCCGTCGATCGCGATACGCACGCTGCTCCCGTCCAGCCCCACGAGCGCCTCTCCGCTCAACCAGAGATCGTCCTGACGCAGATGTCCAGACGGCAGCGTGAGGACACCGTTCTTGAACAACCAGTAAGGACTCCATCGATCCTTGCGGAAGCAGGCGAGCTCCCGCCAGGTGATCCCGTCGCGGCTCGCGAGGACGGCGGCCGTGTCGCGGTGAACCCCGGCGCCGCGCTCGACGACCGTGAGCGCGATGAGCACCGGACCTGGGAGCTGGGCCCCGTGCCACGCCGAGGCGGGGATCGCACAGCCCACCTCGAGGGCGAGCGAGCGTCGATCGGCGCGGCATGCATGGTTCTGCGTCACCTCGGAGTCGGTCAACCAGCACACGTGGTCCGCGGTGAAGAACAGCTGCACGGCGCGCCAGCGCTGCGTGCCGTCCCCGAACCTCTCGATCGTGCGGAACCAGTCGCGCGTTCGCCACAGGTAGCACTCGCCGTCGAGATCACCGGTGGTCACCCACGCCGCGCCGACGTCGAACGGGTCAGCGAAGATGCCATGAACATGCCGCACCGACCCCGCGGAGAACTCGTGGGCTACATCGACGCGGTCGCCGTCAGGGGCGACCCGGTGAACGCGCACCGGACCACGGCGCTCGTTCCTCGTGTACTCGCCGAGGTACGCGGCGCCGAGAGGGTCCTCCGCGATCCCGCGGTGCAGGACGCAGTCGCCAGCGATCGCGCCCAGCGGCGCCGGATCGCGCCCCTCCTCGAGCCGGTAAATCGTCCCCGCGCGAACCCCGATGACGACTCCGCGCGACGTGCGGTACACATTGCACTTGTCGGCGCGCGCCGCCCGGACGAGCAGGCGCTGGAACGCCATGGCGTCACGCGGCATCGCCGCGGGAAACCGGCAAAACGGCTCGAACGCGCCGACGCCGCGGGCGCGGCGCAGCACGACGCGCCCATGGCTCGCCCAGACCGTGCCGTCGGCGTCGAGGTGGTGCACGGTCGAGACCGCCGGAGCCCGCTCCCGTACAGAGACCCCCAGCGCGAGGTGATCGCTGGAAGGAGTCGGGGTGATGGCGCGAGCCGGCAGCATCGTCAGCGCGGCGCACGCTAGCACCCGCTCGCGCGATCCGGCAAGCCGAAGCCCGGCGCCATGGCGCACGCGCGCCGCTCTCGACGCGAGGTGCAGCCGAGGTGCCTTGACGCCGCTGCGCCGAGGCGCCCGGCTCAACCGAAGAACGAGGCGATAGCGGCCGCCACGCGGGCGACCTCCTCGCCCGTGAGCTCGGGAAAGATGGGGAGCGCGAGCGTGTCGCGCGCCGCCGCCTCAGCGACCGGAAGGGAGCCCTCCGGCGGGCCAAGGCGCGCGAAGCAGGGCTGGAGGTGGAGCGGCGCGGGATAATAGATCTCGGTGCCGATGCCCTGCTCCGCAAGCGAGCTCCGCAGCGGATCGCGCAGAGAGGCATCCTTCAGGCGAATCACATACTGATTGAACGTGCGCCCCGCAGCGCCGGCGTCCGGCAGCGCGAGGGGCAGATCTCGCCCGCCGAGCAGCGCGGCATACCGCGCGGCGTGCTCGCGCCGCCGCTCGAGGAGCGCGTCGAGCCGCGGGAGCTTGCGCCGGAGGAGCGCCGCCTGGAGCGCGTCGAGCCGGAAGTTGCCGCCGACGCGGGTGTGATGGTGCTTCTTCCGAGCGCCCTGCGCCCTGAGCGTCCGGACGCGCTCCGCGAGCTCGTCGTGATCGGTGGTCACGAGCCCGCCATCGCCGAAACCGCCGAGGTTCTTGGTCGGGAAGAACGAGAAGCACCCCATGAGCCCGAGCGCCCCGGCGCGGCGGCCGCCGCGCTCGGCGCCGAACGCCTGGGCCGCGTCCTCGATGACCGGCAGGCCGCGGCCGCCCGCGATCGCGAGGAGCTCGTCCATGGGCGCGCAGCCGCCGAAGAGGTGGACGGCGAGGATCGCCCGGGTGCGCTCCGTCACGGCGCGCGCCGTGGAGGCGGGGTCGAGGTTCAACGAGCCAGGGAGCACGTCCGCGAAGACCGGCGTGGCGCCGGTGCGATGGATGGCGCCCGCGGTCGCGAAGAACGTGTAGGCGGGACACACGACCTCGTCGCCCGCGCCGACGCCGAGCGCCATCAGCGCGACGAGCAGCGCGTCGGTGCCGGAAGAGACGCCGATCGCGTGCCGGACGCCGAGGTACGCGGCGCACTCCGACTCGAAGGCCTCGACCTCCGGACCGAGGATGTAGTGGCCGCTCCGGAGGACCGACTGGAACACGGCGGAGAGCTCGTCCTGCATGGCGAGATCGCCGCGGGCTCGATCGAAGAAGGGAACAGGCGCGGTCATCCGTCGGTGTCCTCCGCGGAGAGGGGATCGCGGTAATGGCGCGTGGCTGCGGCGCGGGTCGTGGCGAGCGGCGCGTCCTCGTCGAGGTCGAGACAACGGACGATGTCGCCGCGGCGCTCGTAGCGATAGCCGCTCTCGGGGCAGCGCAGGAGGCCGTCGCGCGAGGCGACGAGCTTGTGACCGTGGCGGCTCATCCAGCCGGTACGCCGGGCCGGCACGCCGGTGACGAGCGCATAGTCGGGCACGTCGCGCGTGACGACCGCGCCGGCGCCGACGAACGCATGGCGCCCTATCGTGACGCCGCAGACGATGGTGGCATTGGCGCCCACGGTGGCGCCGCGACGGATGCGCGTCGTGTCGAGGAACGCGCGACGGTCGATCGGGGCACGCGGGTTGACGACGTTGGTGAGCACCGCGGACGGGCCGAGGAACACGTCGTCCTCGACCAGCGTGCCGTCATAAAGAGACACGTTGTTCTGGATCCGGACGCCATCGCCGATGACGGCGGTGCCCGCGACGAAGACGTTCTGGCCGAGGACGCAAGCGCGGCCGATCCGCGCCCCCGCCGAGACATGGCAGAAGTGCCACACCTTCGTCCCCTCGCCGATGTCGCAGGGCTCGTCGATGCACGCAGACGGGTGCGCGAAGAAGGGCTTTGCGGGCTCGCTCATGGCGCCCTGTCCGCCGGGTGCGCGGGGCCCCTGGAGCCACCCTCCGGCAAGGCCCCGAGCGCGCCGCCTGCCGGCACCGGCCAGATCCCCCAGGCGCCGCGCGTCGCGAGCGGCGGGCCGGCGAAATCGATGACGGGCGGCCTGACGCGCCCGATGAGGTAGGCGGCGCCCAGGCCGGCGGCGCGGCGCGCGAGCGAGGCGGGGTCCTCGAAGCTCGAGCGGACAGGCGGATCACGGGGATCGATCGAGCGATCGGGGTGCACCCCCTCGGGACGCCCCAGGGCGGCGAGCGCCGCGAGGTGGCCATAGTCGACGACCTCGAGGAGGAGGGGCGCGGAAGGAGGCGTGAGCTCCGCGGCGGCGCGGCCGATGGCGACCTCGTCCCTCCGCGGATTGAAGTGCTCGCGGCGCAGGTGCGGGCGGAAGAGGGCGCCGAGGGCCAGCACCACCAGCAGCGCGCCGCCGAGGGCGCGCCGCGCGCCGGCCGAGGCGCCCCGGAAGGCGCGCGCCGAGAGATCTCCGACGGCGAGGGCGAGCAAGAGCAACGCGAGGAGGGTCGCTCGCTCGGGGTGGTGGGTGGGCGCGCCGTCGCGCACGAGGGCGAGCGAGAGCGCCGCGATCTGGAAGGCGGCGACGGCGCCGGGGAGCGCGTACGGACGGGCCGCGCGAAGGAGCGGCGGAAGCGGTCGGGCTGCCCCCGGCGCAGCGCCGCGGCGGGCACGCCATGCGACGAGGGCGATGGCGATGGGCCACCCGAAGAGCTCCGGCTCCTCGCGGACCATCGCGGCAGGGTACGCGAAGAGCCGCAGCAGCGAGCCGTCGCCGCCCGGGCCGATCGCGTTGCGGTAGGAGGCGACGCGGGCCAGGAAATGCAGCGCGTCGCCGTGAGCGACGCGGTTCCACGCGATCCACGCGGCGGGCCCGGCGAGCGCGACGAGCGCGGCGAGCGCGAGCTTCGCCTGCGCGCCGCGGCCCTGGCCGAGGCGGGCGGCAGCGAGCAGCGCCATCGCCGCGAAGGCGACGGCGACGGACCAGGGTTCGTAGCGGGAGAGCGTCGCGAGCACGAGCGCGACCGCGCCAAAGAGGGCGCGCCCAGCCGGGGGCGCAGGCCCGGCCGGCGGCGTGACGAGCGACGCCACCGCGAACAGCGAGAGGGCGGCGGTCGGCAGCTCGGGGACCGTCGCCACGCCGAGGCAAGCGCTCCAGGGGAAGGCGCCGGCGAGCAGCGCGCCGGCGAGCGCGGCGCGGCGGTCACCCGTGATCCAGCGGGCGGCGAGGTGGACGAGCGCGGCCGAAGCTAGGCCGAGGGCGAACGCGATGGCGCGGGCGACCTCGAGGGTCGGCGCGAAGAGGCGCCCAAGAACGCAGAAGAGCGCGCCGTTGAGCCAGAAAGGGACAGGCAGCCAGCTCGTCCCCGTCGGGTCGAGCCGGGGCGCGTGGGCCCACGCCTGCGCGAGGACCACGCGCGCGAAGTCGTCATCGCTCACCGCCCGGAAGCCGAGCGCGAGGACCAGGGCGGAAACGACCGCCTTGGCGAGGGCGACGAGGGCAAGGTCGCGCGCGAAAGGGACGGAGACGGCCGACGCCGCCTCCACGGACGGCCTCGCGTCGAGCGCCCTACCCGCTTCCCTCCCCGGCGCGGGGGCGGGCCCTAGCACGCGAGCCTACTTTTCCTGGGATTTCTCGAACTCGCGCAGCTCGCGGTCGCCTGCCGACGAGAGGTAGGCGAGCGACACGCTCGTCGCCATGAAGACGGCGGCGCAGATGGCCGTGAGGCGGGTCATGAAGTTGCCGGCGCCGCGGCCGCCGAACACCTGCGCCGTCGCGCCGCCCATGGCCGAGCCCATCCCGCCCCCGCGGCCCTGCTGGAGGAGCACGACGAGGATCAGGAACAGACAGACGAACACGTGCACGATGTTGAGGAACGTGTGAAGCATCGGCGTCTTTCAGCTGGGTGAGTCTGGACCGCGCGAGGGGTCCAAGGGGCAAGTGGGCAGGCCGGCGCTCCCGCGGCGAGACGGGAGCGGCCTGCGATCTACCCCTGTTCCGCGCGCTCCGCCAGTCGGTGAGCGGCGTCGACGATCTTGGCGAAGCCAGCGGCGTCGAGCGAAGCTCCGCCGACCAGCGCGCCGTCGATATCGTCCTGGGCGAGCAGCGCCTCGGCGTTGTCGGCCTTGACGCTGCCGCCGTAGAGGATGCGCGTGACGCCCGCGAGGTCCTCCGAGGTCTTCGCGAGCAGGCCGCGGATGAACGCGTGCACCTCCTGGGCGTCCTCGGCGCGCGCGACCTTGCCGGTCCCGATCGCCCAGACCGGCTCGTAGGCGATGACGCCGAAGCCGGGCTGCTTCGCGAGCTCGTCGAGGACGGCGCGGACCTGCCGCTCGACCACGGCGAGCGTCTCACCCGCCTCGCGCTGCTCGAGCGTCTCGCCGACGCAGACGATGGGGCGCAGCTCGGCGGCCATCGCCGAGGCGACCTTCCGGGCGACCGACTCGTCGGTCTCGGCGAACAGCTGCCGCCGCTCGCTGTGCCCGAGGATCACCCAGGTCGCGCCCGCGTCCTTGAGCATGCCCGAGGAGACCTCGCCGGTGAACGCCCCGGAGACCTCGGCGCTCATGTTCTGCGCGGCGATGCCGACCTCGCTCTTCGCCTCCGCGAGCTCGTGGGCCACGGCGGCGATCGCCGTGAACGGCGGAGCGACCACCACCTCGGCCCGGGTGAGCTCGCGCGTCGCCTTGGCGACGGCCGCCGAGAGAGGACACGCGTCCTGGCCCCCGGCGTTCATCTTCCAGTTGCCGGCGATGAGCGGACGACGCGAGGCCGCCCGCGGGGCGGCGCCCGCCTCCGCGGACGTGCCCCCATCGTTCCCGGGCTTCACTCGCTCACCTCGGCCGACCGGAGCGCCTCGACGCCCGGGAGACGCTTGCCCTCGATGAGCTCGAGCGAAGCGCCGCCGCCGGTCGAGATGTGATCGAAGCCCTTGGCGATGTGCTCGCCGGCCTGCTTGACCGCCGCCGCGCTGTCGCCGCCGCCGACCACCGTGAAGCCGGAGGCGCCGCTCATGATGCGCGCGACGTCGAACGTGCCCTTGGAGAAGGCCGGCGTCTCGAAGAGGCCCATCGGGCCGTTCCAGAACACCGTCTTCGCCCGCTCGATCGCCTGGCCGAACTGCTCGATCGAGCGGGGGCCGATGTCGAGCGCCATCGTGCCCTCGGGGATCGCGTCGACGGACGCGGGCGCGCCCTGCGTCGCGTCGATGCTCGTGGCGACGACGGCGTCGACGGGCAGGAGGAGCTGGATGCCCCGATCGCGCGCCTTGCTCATGATCGTGCGCGCCAGCGGGAGCTTGTCCTCCTCGATCCGGCTCTTCTGCAGGTTCTTGCCCTGCGCGGCGAGGAAGGTGTTCGCCATCGCGCCGCCGATGCACAGGGTGTCGACCACGTTGAGGAGCGCCTCGACGACGTCGATCTTGTCGGAGACCTTGGCGCCGCCGAGGACGGCGACGTAAGGCTTCTCCGGGCGATCGACGAGCCGGGTCAGCGCCTTGAGCTCCTTCTGGAGGAGGAGGCCGGCGGCGCGCTCGCGCATGAGGCGCGGCAGCGCGTGCACCGACGCGTGGGCGCGGTGCACGGCGCCGAAGGCGTCGTCGACGTAGACGTCGCAGAGCTCGGCGAGCTGGCGCGCGAACCCCTCGTCGTCCTTCTCCTCCTCCTCGTGGAAGCGGAGGTTCTCGAGGAGGCAGATCTGGCCCGCCCTGAGGTCGTAGATGACCTTCTTGGGCGAGTCGCCGACACAGTCGTCCGGCAGGTGGACCTCGTAGCCCGTGAGCTCACTGAGCCGCCCCCCGCACGGCTCCAGCGAGAGCCCCTCGGTCTTGCCCGGCTTCGGGCGGCCGAGGTGCGACGCGAGGATCACCTTCGCGCCCGCCTCCATGACGAGCTTGATCGTCGGGATCGCCTCGCGGATGCGCGAGTCGTCCGTGATCTTGCCCGTCTTCTTGTCGAGCGGGACGTTGAAGTCGACGCGGATGAAGACGCGCTTGCCGCTGAGGCCAGCAGCGTCCCCGGCGGCGGCGAGGTCTTCGACGGAGCGGATTCCGGTGAGCTTCACGGCGCTAGACGCCCTTCCTCGCCACGAGCTGCGCGAGGTCGATCATGCGGTTCGAGAAGCCCCACTCGTTGTCGTACCACGAGAAGATCTTCGCGAAGCGATCGCCGAGGACCGACGTCATGGTCGAGTCGAAGGTGCTGGACGCGGGCGAGCCGATGAAGTCGCCCGAGACGAGCTCCCGATCGGTGTAGTTGAGGACGTCCTTCATCGGCCCCTGCTCGGCGGCCTGCTTCATCGCGGCGTGGATGCTCTCCTTCGTGATCGGCTTCTCGGTCTCGAGGGTGAGGTCCACGAGCGAGACGTCGACCGTGGGGACGCGGATCGCGAGCCCGTCGAACTTGCCCTTGAGCGCCGGGATGACCTCGGACAGCGCCTTCGCGGCGCCGGTGCTCGAGGGGATCATGTTGACCGCGGCGGCGCGCGCGCGGCGCAGGTCGCCCTTGCGGTGCGGGATGTCGAGCAGGTGCTGGTCGTTCGTGTACGAGTGGACCGTCGTCATCAGGCCGCGGACGATGCCGAAGTTGTCGAGCATCACCTTGGCGATGGGGGCGAGGCAGTTCGTCGTGCAGGAGCCGCACGAGATGACCGTGTGCTTCTGCGCGTCGTAGAGCTCGTCGTTCACGCCCATCACGACCGTGAGGTCGTGGCCCTTGGCCGGCGCGCTGATGATCACGCGCTTGGCGCCCGCGTTGATGTGGCCGGCGGCCTTCGCCTTGTCCGTGAAGAGGCCCGTGCACTCGAGGACGATGTCGACGCCGAGGCTCTTCCACGGCAGCTCGGCCGGATCCTTCAGCGCGAGGACCTCGATCTTCCGATCGCCGATGCTGATGTGCTTGTCGCCGTGACCGACCTTCGCCGCCTTGAACTCGCGGTGGATCGAGTCGTACTGGAAGAGGTGGGCGAGCGTCGCCGGATCCGTCAGGTCGTTGATGGCGACCAGCTCGATATCCTTCACGCCGCGCTCGTAAAGCGCGCGGACAATGCAGCGTCCGATGCGCCCAAAACCGTTAATTGCGATCTTCGTCGCCATCACGAACTCCTGGGAAAGTGGCCGGCGCGAGTCGTAGTCACCTCGCGCGCGACGGTCAAGCAAAGCCTCAGCCACGGGGCGCCGGCGACGTGGAGCGCCGGCGACGGCGGGGCCGCGGCCGGCTGGCCGGAGCGGCGCCTCGCCGGGAGGGCTTTCGGTCGGTATTTGGGGTGGTTTCGGTCTGTGGGAAGGGGAGCGCCGGCGCGCTCGGGCTCTGTCGCGCCGGGCGCTGTCACGCCGGCGTCACGCGCGGCCGCGGATCAGACGCCGAGCTCCCGGAGGAGCTTTTCCTTGCTCGCGACGCCGGTGTACGAGCCCGCCTTCTCGCCGCCCCGGAACAGGATGCACGTCGGAACGGCGCGGACGTTGTATTTCTGGGCGAGCTTGGGCGCCGCGTCGATGTCGAGCTTGCCGACCTTCAGCGTGCCCTGGGACTCCTTGGCGATCGTCTCGACGATCGGCGCGAGCTGCTTGCAGGGTCCGCACCAGGTGGCCGTGAAGTCCACGAGCACCGGGATCGGGGAGTTGATGACCTCGGACTCGAAATTCTCGTTGGTGAAGGTGACGACGTGCTCGCCTGCCATGATTGTCTCCGTCGGTGCCGCGCTGTTCATGTTCGGGGCCGCGCCTGTCGTGCGCGGGGCGCGCCCCGTGAGTTGACCGAGGCCGCGCCGGCCTGTCGGCCCGATGCAGAGCGGACCGCCCTGTCGGGAAAGGAAAGTACCCGGCGCGCACGCCTCCGGCAACCCACAAGGCGCTCGCGGCGCACCCGCGGAACCTTCCGCCTGCGCCGTCGTTTTGGTAGATCGCCCGGCGCCGGAGCGCCCGTGCTGGCCCACGCAGCGGAGGCCTGAGCGCGAGCGGACGCCCGCGGACCTGGCGCGCGACGCTGCACGGCGCGCACGATCCCGCGTGCGAGCGCCCGCTCGCGCGGCGCCGAGCCAGGATGGCCCCCCGAACCCTCATCATCACGCCGACGTACAACGAGCGAGACAACCTCGCCGAGTTCGTGAGCTCCGTCCTCGCGGCGGCCCCGGAGGCGCACGTGCTCGTCGTCGACGACGCGTCGCCCGACGGGACAGGCGCCCTCGGCGACGAGCTCGCCGCGCGCGACGAGCGCGTCCGCGTGCTCCACCGGGCGGCGAAGCGCGGGCTCGGCACGGCCTACCTGGAGGGCTTCCAGCGCGCCCTGGACGGCGGCTACGACGTCGCGTTCGAGATGGACGCCGACCTCTCGCACGACCCGCGCCACCTGCCGGCGTTCCTCGACGCGATCGCGCAAGGCGCCGACGTCGTGCTCGGCTCGCGCAACATGCCGGGAGGCGGCGTCGAGGGCTGGGGCCTCGGGCGGCACGTGCTCTCGAAGGGCGGCTCCCTCTACGCGCGGACCATCCTGGGCGTCGGCATCCGCGACCTCACGACCGGCTACAAGGCGTTCACGCGGCGCGCGCTCCTCTCGCTCGATCTCGGCAGCGTGCGCTCGAACGGCTACGCGTTCCAGATCGAGACGACCTACCGCGCGCTGCGCAAAGGGCTGCGCGTGGTCGAGGTGCCGATCGTGTTCGTCGACCGCCGCGCAGGCCGCTCGAAGATGAGCCGCCGGATCTTCGCCGAGGCGATCGTCGAGGTCTTCCGCCTGAAGCTCGACGCCGCGCGCGGTCGCATCTGATCGCGCGGCCCCGGAGCGCGAGCGCGCGCTGCGCTCAGCGCTCCCCCGCGCGAGGCGGCCGCGAGGCGGCGTGCGTGCGGCCTGGCTCGTCGCTCTCCAGCTCGTCGAGCTCCTCGTCCAGCGCGGCGTCGCCGTCGTGGATGCGCGATCGACCGGGGGCCTCCTGCTCCTCGAAGCGCACGCGCGCCGCCGCGGCCTGGCCGCGCTGGGCAGCGTCCTCTGGCGCCGGGTGCCCGCGGACGACGCGTGTGGCGCGGCGCAGCGCGAGATCGGCGACCCGCCCGGCCCTGCGCACGTTCGGCGCGGCCTTCTCGCGCAGCACGCGGCCGAACACCAGGGACAGCAGCGTCAGCACCGTCGGGACGATCACCCCGAGCGCGAGGCCGACGGCGATGCGCGCGACGGTGAGGCCGAACAGCGCGGCCACGAGCGGCAGGCCCACCAGGCCGCGATCGAGCGACGGGCGCCCCTCGTGCCGGCGCGCGCGCCGCTCCTCCTTGCGCGCGCGCTTCTCTTCCTTGCGCTCGTCCTTGCGCGCGCTTCTCTTCCTTGCGCTCGTCCTTGCGCGTGCGCCGCTCCTCCTTGCGCGCCCCGCGCTCCGCGGAGCCCTCCGCGGGCTCGCCAGCGCGCGGCGTACGGGGGGGCGCGCCGCCCGCTTCGAGCCCCGAAAGGAGCGGAGCGATGCGCGCGGCGCGGCGGTCCGGGTCGGGCTCCAGCATCGCGGAGAGCGCCCGGACGAGGCGCGGATCGGCTCGATCGCCGAGGGCAGCGGGCACGTCGATCGCGAGCCCTCGGTGCGGCAGGTTCTCCGGCTCCTCGCCGGTGAGCAGGCAGAGCGCGGTCGCGCCGACCGCATAGACGTCCGACGCGGGCAGCGCGCGGCCCTGGAACTGCTCCGGCGCCATGTACCCGAACGTGCCGACCACGGTGCTCCCGCCCTCGGGACGCATGCGATCGCGGACCGCGCCGAAGTCGACGATCGCGAAGGAGCCGTCGGGCCGGCGGATCACGTTGTTCGGCTTGATGTCGCGGTGGATGACCGGCGGCACGCGGCCGTGCAGGTAGTCGAGCACGGCCGAGGCGTCCCGCAGGAAGCGGAGGATGTCGTCCCGCCCGAGCACGGCGCGGCGACGGCGCATCGCGCCCAGGCTCTCGCCCTCGATCTTCTCCATCACCAGGAAGAGCGCTCCGTCCTCCTCGAAATGATCGAGGTAGCCTGGCAGGCTCGGGTGCGAGAGCGACGCGAGCACCCGGGCCTCGCGCTCGGCGAGCTCCACGCTCTTCCAGCTCGAGGCGCCGCGGATCTGGAACCGCTTGATCGCGACGAGCTTGCCGAGCCGCTTGTCGACCGCCTCGAGCGTGTGCCCCTGAGCCCCTTCGCCGAGGGCGCGCGTGATCACGTAGCGGCCGTCGCGCAACGCCTGGCTCGGCTCGGCACCCATCGAGGGAGCGAGAGTACACCGCCCGGGCAACGACACCAGGTCGAAGCCGCGCCTGGGCGCCCGCGAGCGCGCGCGAACGTCCAAACGTCCGGACGCCCGCCGACGCGCACCGCTCGCGCGGCCCGCGCCATCCGCTCTGCTAGAGTCGCGAGCGATGTCGCTGATCCTCACCGTGCTCGGGCTGTTTGCCGTGCTCTACCTGCTGTCGGGGCTGCGGCAGATCAACCAATGGGAAGCCGCGCTGCGCTTCACGCTCGGCAAGCTGACCGGCCGCGTATCCCCCGGGGTGACGCTGTTCCTTCCGGGGATCCAGGAGCTGCGGCGCATCGACACGCGGATGAAGAACCGCGATCTCCTCCAGCAGATGGTGATCACCCGCGACAACGTGACCACGATGGTCGATGCGGTCGTCTATTACCGCGTCGTCGATCCGGAGAAGGCCACGCTGGCCGTCGAGAACTACGAGAACGCGATGAAGGATCGCGCGAAGGTCGTGCTGCGCGACGTGGTGGGCGAGACGCGGCTCGACGAGCTGCTCGCGCACCGCGAGGAGGTCGCCGCCAAGGTGCGCGCGCAGGTCGAGGCGGTGGCGGCCGCGTGGGGCCTGCACGTGGAGATGATCGGCCTCCAGGACATCGCGCTGCCGCCCCAGATGCAGGAGGTGCTCGCGAAGGGCGCGATCGCCGAGCGCGATCGGCGCTACGTGGTCATCAAGAGCGAGGCCGACGTGGAGAGCGCGAAGAACTTCGCGGAGGCGGCGGGCATCCTCGCGCGCTCGCCCGGAGCGATGGAGCTGCGCCGCTTCGAGGCGCTGGCGAACCTGAGCCAGGGCAACACCAAGGTGATCTTCGACCTCGCGAAGCCGTACGACGACGTGCGGCACGCGGCGGTCGCGATGGCCGAGGCGGCGGTCACCGAGGCGAAGCCCGTGCGCGTCCAGCAGGGGCAACGCGCGGTCGACGCCGAGGCGCAGCGCGAGGCCGAGGCGGCCCTCGAGGAGGAGGCGGCGCTCGAGGAGCAGCGGACGGCGCGGCGCGGGCGCATGGGCGGGGCGTGATCCCGGCGCTGACCGCGCTCAAGGCCGCGGTCGCGGCGCTGCTCGAGGCGCGCGGCGAGCGCGGGCTCGCCGCCCTCGTCGCCGGCGGGGAGCTCGCGCTCGCCGCCCCGCCCCAGCGGTGGACGCTGGGGTCGCGCGAGGTGAGCGCGTCGCGCCTCTCGCTGGCCGTCGACGCGCCCGAGTTCGCGGCGCTCACCGCGGATCCGAGCCGCCTCGCGGCGGTGAAGGAGGCGTTCGCGAGCGCGGTCCGCACGCCGGAGACGGAGCTCGCCGATCTGTCGCTGGTGCTGCGCCTGCCCGGCGTCGGGCGCGGGTGGAGCCAGATCTACCGGGAGGCCGCCCTCCCGGCGGCGCCCGAGCGGCCGGCTCCGGACGCGGTGCTCGGCGGCGCGGCGGCCCTGCTCGAGGCGTCGGGCGACGCGCGGGGCGCGGCGATGCTCCGCCGCGCGCGGCTCGAGGCGGCGCAGGTCTCGAGCGGGGGCGCCGCGCTGGTGCGCTGCGTGGTGCGGCTCGAGCCAGCGGATCGCGCGGCGCTCGACCGCGACGGCGAGCGCGCGGAGCGGCTGCGGCGGGCGGTGCGCGACGCGGGGACGCGCGCCTCCGAGGCGATCGCGTCCGTGGAGCTCGCCACGGCGCTCTACCCGCTCGGCGGAGCGGCGGCGCCGGAGGCCCGGCTCGCGCGGGCGCTCGCGGCGCGCGGCGCGGTGGCGGTGACCATCCGCCGCGGTGACGGGCCGGAGGGCGAAGGCGTGGAGCTCGCGGTCGTGGCGTCCGGCGAGCTCATGCGCGTCCGGATCACGGCGGCCCCGGAGCGCGAGCACGGCGGCTGGAGAGCCGAGGGGATCCGCGCGATCACCGTCACAGCCGGGGACCTCGCGACGCCGGAGCGGACGGAGGAGCTCGCCGCGCTGCTCTGCGGCGGCGGCGAGCTCCCGTGACGCGCCGCGGTCAGCCCCGCGTCAGCAGGCCGGGCGTCGCAGCGCCGTTGCGCAGGGGGTTCTCCGGGCGGGTCATGCTCCGGATCGCATGCTGGAGCGCCGCGCGGAGATTACGTTGCGTAGTGAGCTGCGAGAGGTCGAGCCCGAGCGCGACCATCGTCTGCGCGACGTTCGGCTTGATGCCTGCCACGATCCCGTCGGCACCGAGCAGCCGGATCGCCGTGACGAGCTCGATCAGGTGGCTCGCGACCTTCGTGTCGACCACCTCGACGCCGGTCAGGTCGAGGATCGCGAAGCGCGCCTGCTTCTCCACGATCTTCGAGAGCAGGCTGTCCATCACATCGGCGGTGCGGACGCTGTCGACCGTCCCCACCATCGGCAGCGTGAGCACACCGTCCCAGACCTCGATGATGGGCGTGGAGAGATCGCGAATGACCTTCTGCTGCGCCTCGATCTGCTGCAGCTGAGCGCGCAGCTCCTCCTCCGTGCGCTTGGACTCCGAGATGTCGAGCGCCAGCCCGAGCACGCCGCACACAGACCCGCCGCGCTCGTCCTGGAGCGGGATGATCCAGTTGTCCCAGTAAACGCCGAACGCGTCGGTGCGGAAGCCGCGCACCTCCCCGTCGAACCATTGGCGTAGATCCGCGGCGGAGATGTTGACGCCAGTCGTTTCTGGCTTGTCCGCATAGATGTCGAACCAGCTGGCCCCGACGAGCTGCCCGGGCTTGAGCCCGGCGGCCCCGAGCCCCTTGCCGCCGTGATAGAAACAGACTCCATCCCTGTCGATCGCCCAGAGCACCATGTTGTCCACGTGCTCGGCGAGGCTGTCCAGCATGCGCGCCTTGTTACGGAGGGTCGCCAGCTCCTTGTCATCGATCGCGGAGGTCGGCCGGAGCGACCCGAAGACCGCGCTGCGATCGGGCGAACGCTTCGCGTTGCACAACAACGGACGGTACGCCCCGCGCGCGTCGCGAAGGCGGACGCGGAATGAGACGGGCTCGCGGGTCTGCTCGAGCTTCGCCCACGCCGCAAGGAGCGCTGCCCGATCGTCCGGGTGAGCGAGATCTGCGAGCGTCGTGCCCCCCTCGCTCGCGGGACCGATGACCTCCCGCAAGGCATCGCTCTCGTGGAGCAGTCCGCCCGCCGCCGAAGCGACGAAGAGCAGCTCTGGACAGCTGGCGAAGAACTCCGCAAACAGCGCGCTCGAAGTAACACTCATGACACAAGCCTCCCCCTGCGGCATCAGAAGGACACGAGGGTATCGCACGCGAAGCCCTGGCGGGAAGGGCCCGTTGTACTGCGGCCGATTCCAGCTCTGGTGTTTGCTCTACTACGGCAGCGAGCTCCCGTGACGCGCGGCGCAGTCAGCCCGGCGCCCGCAGGCCGGGTGTCGCGGCGCCGGCGCCGGCCGTCGCGGCGCCGTTGCGCGGGGGGTCCTCCGGGCGGGTCATGCTCCGGATCGCATGCTGGAGCGCCGCGCGGAGGTTACGCTGTGTGTTGAGCTGCGAGAGATCGAGCCCGAGCGCGACCATCGTCTGCGCGACGTTCGGCTTGATGCCTGCCACGATCCCGTCGGCACCGAGCAGCCGGATCGCCGTGACGAGCTCGATCAGGTGGCTCGCGACCTTCGTGTCGACCACCTCGACGCCGGTCAGATCGAGGATGGCGAAGCGCGCCTGCTTCTCCACGATCTTCGAGAGCAGGCTGTCCATCACATCGGCGGTGCGGACGCTGTCGACCGTCCCCACCATCGGCAGCGTGAGCACACCGTCCCAGACCTCGATGATGGGCGTGGAGAGATCGCGAATGACCTTCTGCTGCGCCTCGATCCGCTGCAGCTGGGCGCGCAGCTCCTGCTCCGTGCGCCTGGACTCCGAGATGTCGAACGACAACCCGAGCAAGCCGCACACAGACCCGCCGCGCTCGTCCTGGAGCGGGGTGACCCAGTTGTCCCAGTAGACATCGTTCGAGTCGGAGCGAAAGCGGCGTACCGTCCCGTCGAACCAGTTGTGCATGTCGTGGTCGACGTCGGGCGCATCGACGACGGACGCGCCTGGCCGCTTCCCATAAAGCTCGATCCAGTTGACCCCCAGGAGCTGCCCAGGCTTGAACCCGGCGTTCGGGAGCGCTTTGCCGTCGTGATAGAAACAGATTCCATCGCGGTCGAGGCCCCAGAACGCCAGCTTGTCCACGTGGTTGACGAGGCTATCCAGGATGCGCGCCTTGTTGCGCACAATCGTCAGCTCCTCCTCGCCGAACTCGGGTGTCGCCCGGAGCGACCCGAAGACCGCGCTGCGATCGGGCGAACGCTTCGCGTTGCACAATACCGGACGGTACGCCCCGCGCGCGTCACGAAGGCGGACGCGAAAGGAGACAGGTTCACCGGTCTGCTCGAGCTTCGCCCACGCCGCGAGCAGCGCTGCGCGATCCTCCGGGTGAGCGAGCTCTGCGAGCGTCGCGCCCCCCTCGTTCGCAGGGCCGATGACCTCCCGCAGGGCATCGTTCTCGTGGAGCAGTCCGCCCGCCGTCGAGGCGACGAAGAGCAGCTCAGGACAGCAGGCGAAGAACTCCGCGAACAGGGCGTCTGAAGTAACATTCATCACACGAGCACTCTCCCTGGAGCTCAGAAAGGCAGCAGGGTATCGCACGCGACGCTCTCGGGGGAAGACAATCGGCCGCAGCGGCTCATGGCGACGGGGCACGTACGACGACATCTACAACGACGTATGAGAGAGGACGACGATACGCGCGGCACAGGCGACCGGGGGCGTGAAAACACCCACTCTTTCCTGGATTATGGTCGCTAGTTCGTCGCCGTTCGCAACGTCGAGCTCAGGGATCAGCAGGCAGCGGCGGCGGGCCCCTGCGCTCACCGCTCCGCCGACCCCTCGGCGAGCCACGCCGGATACCCCTTCGATTCAACGGACGTAAGGCCGAGGTCGGGCACCTCCACGAACACCGCGCGGCCCACGGCGTAGAGCGCCTCGAGCAGGATCGCTGGCGGACCGAACGCTTCGAGGCCCAGCGACCACGCCGCCGGAGCAGCCGCGCCCTCGCCTTCCGCCACGGCGACGCGCGTCAGCTCGACAGCGCACCCGGCTCCGGGGTGCGCGCCGTCCATCACCTCGACGGCGCGTCCGCCCACCAGCCCGAACACCCTCACGCGGCGCTCCTTCGTGAGGGTCGTCCACCCGCTGTCATCGGCGTCCGTCGACGAGACGGTGAGCTTCGTCCACCGCTCCACCTCACCCAGCACCGTGGGAGAGAGGTGGATGGATCCGAAGGCGCAGACCCGAAACTTGACCTCCAGGCCCTTCGGCTGCCCGCCGCGCTTCTTGATCCCGAGATCGGCGCGCCGGAGGCGCCGGTAGCGGTCATGCCGGGGCGCCTCGGAGAACGCACGGGAGAACCACGACACGAGCCGCGGCGCCCGAGCGTCGTCCGCAGGCAGAAACCAGCGGACTTCGATGCTCTCCCGGATGTCCATGGCGTCCTCCCAGCCGCGCGCTGGCGGCGCGTCCGCACCACCGCCTCCATGATGCCAGAAACGGGGGCACGTGCCGCCGGCGCGGCGAAGGTAGGATCTCAGGTCGGGCTGCCTTCCGCCGGAGCACGCACGGCTGCAGGCGGGCGAGCGCCCCTGCACTCGCCGCAGCGCGTCTCCGGCTCAGGCCCTCGACGACGCCCGGTACGAGTCGGACACGACCTTCTTTGCAAAGTCGATGATCGGCTCGCTGGGGACGTTCTGGATCGCGTACTTGACCGCGTAGCCGCCGGCGAGGAGGGTGAGCTGGCGCAGGATCTTCGAGCTGGCGAGCACGCCAATCGCAAATGCCGCTCCGCCGATCGCGATCGGGACGATGTACGGGACGTCCTTGACCTTGGTCTGGATGTCCTTGGCGAACTTGAGCAGCATGTCGAGGCTCACCGCGCCCTCGCCGCCCTGCGTCTGCGGCGCGCCAGGCTCGTGCGAGCCGGACTCCTGCGAGCCGCCCTCGTAAATCCCGTTCTTGTACCCGCCCGAAGTGTACTGGTCGTTACCGATGCTCATAGCGCTCTACCTCGTCCTGAGATGATTAGCCACGGAAGTGGCGATAGCTCCGGCGCCATGCGAAGCACATACCAGCAGCAAGCGCCGGGGCGGCCGACGCGCAGCCACGCGTGAGCCCGCGCGGCAGCGGGCGAGCCGCTTGCTCCAGCGGCGAGCGCGCTCGCACGCGAGGGCGCCCGCCTGCGATGAGGCAACTTGGCCGAGCGTGGCAAATGATCCCACCTCGATCGGCTCACACGATATCGTCTCGCATCGGAGGAGAGGCCGTCCGTGCAAACCTCGAATGCGGCGGCTGCGCCCACGGTCATGGAGGCGACGCTCGTGCTCGATCAGCACCGCTGACGAGCGCTCGGCGCGAGCTTGGAGCACCGGTTGCACGCTGCGGCTCCGACCGACGCGCGCGCGGCGGAGCTCGCTCCGGGCACACGCCTTGCGTGAGCTGCCTCACCCATGTCGCTCATGACGGTGCTGTTCGGCCGGCGGCTGGCCTCGGATGAAGCGGAGAAGGAACAGATCGGCCCGCTCTCCGGGATCCCGGTCCTGGGCCTCGACGCGCTCGCTTCCGCGTCGTACGGCCCCGAGGCCGCGCTCACCGTGCTCCTCCCCCCCTCGGCGCGCTCGGCGTCCACTACATCGTGCCGCTCAGCGCCTTGGTCATCGGGCTGCTCGCGATCCTCTACGTCTCGTACCGCCAGACGATCGCCGCGTACCCGAACGGTGGCGGCTCGTACATCGTCGCGAAGGAGAACCTCGGCACGCGCGCCGGCCTCGTCGCGGCGGCGGCGCTGCTCATCGACTACGTGCTCAACGTGGCGGTCGCCATCTCCGCGGGGGTGGGCGCGCTGGTCTCCGCGGTGCCCGCGCTCCTGCCCCACACCATGGGCCTCTGCCTCGCCGTCCTCACCCTCCTCACGGCGGCCAACCTGCGCGGGCTCCGCACCGCAGGCCTCGTGTTCCTGGTGCCGACGTACGCGTTCCTCGGCTGTCTCTTCGCGGTGATCGCGATCGGGATCGGGAAGACGATCCTCCACGGAGGGCATCCGCCGCCCGTGGTCGCGCCGCCCTCGCTGCCCGTCGCGCTCGGAGCCGCGAGCCTGGGGCTCCTCTGCCACTCTTTCGCCAGCGGGTGCACCGCGATGACCGGCGTGGAAGCGGTGAGCAACGGCGTCCCTGCCTTTCGCAAGCCGAGCAGCGAGCAGGCGCGCCGGACGCTCTTGTACATCGTCGCCTCGCTCGGCATCCTGCTCGCCGGGATCGCGATCCTCGCACGGGCATACGGCATCACCGCCACCGAGCCCGGCAAGAGCGGCTATCAGAGCATCGTCTCGCAGATGGTGGGCGCGGTCGTGGGGCGCGGCCCGTTCTATTACGTGACCCTGGCCGCCGTGGTGGCGGTGCTCATGCTCTCCGCCAACACCAGCTTCGCCGACTTCCCCCGCCTCTGTCGGCTCCTCGCGCTCGATCGCTTCCTGCCCGAGCCCTTCATCCACCGCGGCAGGCGCCTCGCCTTCTCCTACGGCATCGGCGTCCTCGCCGGACTCTCGGCCCTCCTGCTCGTCGTCTTCCAGGGCATCACCGACGCCCTCATCCCGCTCTTCGCGGTGGGCGCGTTCCTCGCCTTCACGATGTCGCAGGCGGGGATGACCGCGCACTGGCGCAGGGTCGGCGGCGCGCGCTCCCGGCTCCACCTCGCCGTCAACGCGACCGGCACCACGGCCACGGCCGCCACGCTCGTCGTCATCATCATCTCGAAGTTCACCGAGGGGGCGTGGATCTCGACCCTGCTCGTGCTCGGGGCCTTTCTCATCTTCTGCAATGTGCGACGCCACTACAAGCGCATCGACGAGGTGGTTCGCGCCCGCGCGCCGCTCGACCTCACCCCGCCTCCGCCGCCGATCGTGGTGGTCCCCATCAGGCGCTGGGACCTCGTGGCGCAGAAGGGGCTCCGCTTCGCGCTCCGCCTCTCGCCTGAGGTCTACGCGCTCCAGGTGCTCCTCGACGATCCTCGCGTCGAGGACCTGAGCGGCGAATGGCACCATCTGGTGGAGGAGCCCGCGAAGGAGAAGGGGGTACCGGCGCCGCGGCTTTCGGTGGTGCGGTCCCGCTACCGGCGGCTCTTCAGGCCGCTGCTCCGCTTCGTCACCACCCTCGCGCGCGCCCACCCGGACCGGCAGGTGGCGGTCGTCGTACCCGAGGTGGTCGAGTCACGCTGGTACCATTACCTGCTCCACAACCACACGGCGTCGATCCTCAAATGGCTCCTTCTCTTCCGGGGCGGGAAGGGCATCGTGATCGTCAACACGCCTTTTTATCTGCCCGACGAACCGGAGACCGCCTGATCGTCGTGCGCTGCCGCGCCGGCCCGAGGCCGCCCGGCCGACGCGGCAGCGCCGCGCCCCGGGTGGCCGTCGAGCGTAGGGCCAGGCGCAGCGGAGCCGGGCCCGGGCCTCACCACCACGAGCGCTGGCGGGCGAGCGAGACGATCGCGGCGGAGAGCTTGCGCGGGTCGTGGCGAATCAGCTTGCCGCCGAACAGCAGGTCGGCAGGGACGAGGAGGTCGGAGGCGAGCGGTTTGTCCGGCGAGGTCACGACCGGGTCAGAGCCGGCGGAGGCGTACTCCTCGAGGCCCTCGGAGGGCCAGACGTCGTTGACCAGCACCGCGTCGAGCCGGGCCTCGCCGAGGTACATGGCGATGGTCCCCACGAAGTCCTCGACCGTGTAGCCGGGGGTCTCGTTGGGCTTCGTCATCAGGTTGCACACGAACATCGCGCGGGCGCGGCTCGCCGCGATGGCCTCGCGCACACCCTTGACCAGGAGGTTCGGCACGAGGCTCGTGTAAAGATCTCCCGGCCCGAGGATGATGAGATCGGCTTCCGCGATCGCGTCGAGCGCCGCTGGATACGCCTGGGCCTCAGGATCCAGATAGACCGAGAGCACCGGCGCATCGAGCATGTCGGAGAGGTTGTCAATCGACGCTTCGCCGCGGATGGTCCGGTCGTTCTCGAGGTGCATCACGAGATCGACGTGATCCATCGTGACCGGGAGGACGCGGTTCTTGACGGAGAAGATCTCGTGCAGGCGCTCGACCGTGAGGGGGAGCGAGCCGGTGATCTCCTGCACCGCGGTGAATATCAGGTTGCGCAGGGTGTGCCCGCCGAGGCTCCCCGAGCGGAAGCGGTGGCCGAGCAGCTCCTTCAGCGCTTCCGGGTGCTCGGACAGGGCGACGAGGCAACGCGTGAAGTCGCCTGGGGGCAGGAGGCCGTACTCGTCCCGGAGCCTCCCGGAGCTTCCGCCCGAGTCCATCATGGTCACGATCGCGGTGATGCGGACGCTCAGGTCACGCAGGCCGGTGAGGAGCGTGTAATGGCCCGTCCCCCCTCCCACGGTCACGATCTTCGGCGTCGCCATGGGGGAGCAGGCTACCATGCGGACGAGCGGGGCCGATACCGACCGTCAGGCCGCCGAGATCTCGACGCGCGGCTGCGGCGCGCACTTCGCGAGGCGGCGCGACGCGACGGCGTGGTACGTGGGCGCGATCTCGGCGCTGTAGCAGCGCCTCCCTGCGGTGAAGGCCGCCACCGCGACCGAGCAGAGCCCCCCGAATGGCTCCCATACGACATCGCCTGGATCGGACGATGCGCGGATGATGCGATCGAGCAGCTTGAGGGGCTTCTGGTTGCCGTGGATCGACCGGGTGTCCTCCTTGAAGCGTTCGGGGCCGCGGACCGCCGGCTCGTGCCAGACGTTGGTCACGCCGACCTCGCAATGGAATTTGGCTCTCAGGGTAGCCCACTCCTCGCCCGTCAACGGCCGCTTGCCATCGACCGAGAAGTAGGGTCGCCCCTCGGGGCGGCCGTGCGCGTTGGCGAAGGCGGCGATCTGCTCGAACGCCGAGGCCGGGGGGTAATACCAGAGGTGGCAGCGGGTGAAGTACTTCCTCGTGGCCGCGTTCTTCACGCCGCACGCCTCGTTCGTCTGGCGCAGGGGGAGGCCCGAGCGCTCCCATTCATGCCGCAGCCAGGTCTTGAGGGGCAGCCGCACGCCGGCGCTCTCCAGGAGGACCTTGCGCACGTACTGCACGCACACCTCGCTCACCACGGGGAACTTGCGCAGCGTCCGGGTGTTCGCGTTGCCCGCGATGTGGGCGATTCCCTTGTCCCAGACGTGGCAGGTCCGGTACTCCCAGCCGTGCTGCTCGAGCAGGGGGTGCACCGTCGCCCAGCCGATCTCCGTCCCCCAGAACCAGAGGGTGGCGGACGGCAAGGCGCGCTCCGACCAGACGGCGACGTGGGGCGCGTACCACGCGGCGAGCCCGTCGTGCGTCGGGGGATCGCCGGGAAAACCGGAGACGCCATAAGCACCGTCGGAGACAATCACGGTGGGTCTCGGCCAGGAGGCGTAGTGCTCCAGCGCGTCGCCGAGCGTCAGGGTGGGGTGGAGGGTGGTCGAGGCGCGCTTCACGGGGGACACGCGGCCATCCAATCGAACTGCGCGGATCTGTCAACAAAACGGCGGAGCTCGGCCCCGGCGAGCCGCCTGGACCCGCGCGCCACGCGGCGCGGGCGGGGCGCGCTTCGCCAGCGCGTCGGGCTTTCGCCGAGCGCGAGCCCCAAGCGCCCGGGATCGGCCGATCCGTACGACATCGCCGCCCTCCAGTCGACGTGGGGCGCGGATCCGTCGGGCGCAACGTCGGTCGCGTCGGCCGCAACGTCGGTCGCGACGGTCGGCGTCGGGCGGGCGTCGGGCGCAACGTCGGTCGCGACGGCCGCGCCCTCTCCGGCCGCGCCCTCTCCGTACCGGCCGTGATCCCCGCGCCACCGCCGCGCCGCCCCTGCGGTGGGCATCGACGCGCGGATCTACGAAGACGTGCACGGAGGTCGCCCCGAGGAGACAGCCTGTGGAAATGAGGGGAACACTATCCGCGCAGGATCGCGCACGCCCCGTGTGCCGCCTTCGTGCCGGTGATTGAAGAGATCGTTCGTTCGGCGTATGTTCGGTGGCTTGGTGCGCAACTTCGCTTTGCCGGCGCTCCGCGGCGATGCCCGCGATGAGGCCGACACCGGTGTGACCAGCCTACGCGGGGCCATCGATTCCACACGGGAGGAAATCATGAATGCATTGAAGCGCATGAGCTCGAGAGCCGCTGTTCGCGCGCTCCCGGCCGTCGTTCTGGCCGGGGTGAGCCTGCTCGCGCCGCGCCCGGCAGAGGGCCAGACGGCCGGAGAGCCGGGCCATCTCTACTGGGCCGACACGCTAGTGACCCACATCGCACCGGTAAATAACGAATATGGAAATGGAACGACCTATGTTGATTGGGCCGGCGTCGGAGGAGCCACGGATTACCGGAGCCGCAGCCTGTGCGCGTCGTTCGTCACGAACGTCCTCAAGCAGGCCTATCAGCTGTCCGTCTACGATATCAACACATGGTTCGGCAGCATGAGCCCGAACGCCGCGCTTTACCACGACAGGATCATCGAGGAAGTCGGCTTCGAGCAGATCGTGACGGTGAGCGAGATCGAGGCCGGCGATATCGTCGCGATCGAGTATCCGGCGGGGAGCACGGCGAGCGGGCACGTCGCCATCGCGGCAGGCGCTGCGGTGCCACGCCTGGCGACCTATCCGTTCGTCACGGGGACAATCCAGTACTCGCTCCTCGTCCTCGACTCGAGCACCACGGGCCACGGGACAACCGACACCCGGCGCAAGGCGGACGGATCCTGGCACGCGGGTGTTGGCAGGGGCGTCATGCGCCTCTATGCCAACAGCAACGGGACGATCGTGGGACACGCTTGGAGCACGCAATCGGGATCGACCTACTATGGGACGCAGGTGCGCGACATCGTCGTCGGCCGGATCACGGAGCCGTATATCGAGCTCCCCCTACCATTGTAGCGACGCGCACGGACCGCCCGCGCCTCCTCGACCACCAGGCCGACTCACGCAATCCCGGCGCCCTTGACGTGTAGTTTCACACGAAAACCAGGTGCGCGTTCATGCACGCGAACGGAGGGCGTCTGCCGTTCACTCGCCCTCGTTCAGCAGCCCAGGTGCCGCGTCGGCATCCCGATCGTTCCTTTTACGATTACGACACGAGCGGATCATCGTTCACGGCCACGCCATGGAATACGCGCATCCACCACGTTTGTGCCGGAAACACCACGCTGCGCAGCCCTGCACGCCATCGTTGAAGCGCCTCTCGGTACGCTGCGCGAAATGCCCGGACAGCGGCGACCGCGGTCCTTCGTGCGTCTGCATGTCCTCTCCCCACCGCAAACGTCGGATTGAGGCCGCGAGGCGCCTCGAAGCTCGTCGCGCGAGCGTCGGGCGACACCGTGCATGCGCGCTCGGGGCCGAGAAAACCGCGGCCAGTTCGATGCATCGCGGCGTGCGCCTCGGCTTCCTTCCGCTCCAGCTCCGCCGCCACCTCGCGCCGAAAGGCGTCAGCGTCATCATCCGCCACAGCTGGCGGAAGCGAGATCGCAATGGCAGCGTCCTCGGGCCATGCAGGATTGCTCGGAGCAAAGTAGACGTCAGGACGCCTCGCCCGCAGCTCACCGCGGCCGATTTCGTTGACGAGCACCTTCGCTCCCGGCCATTCCTTCGCACGTCGCACCAATCCCGCCTCCACCGGGTTCGCCAGTGAATATGAAATCTTTTCCACAACGGCCGCCCGCGTCAAGAGGCGAACAACGCTGGTCGCTTCGTGGCCCCAGACCGGCCCCTCCCAGGTTCGGAGCACCTTGGTCCCCAACGCCACGAGGCGATGAAACAGCTGCAGGAATCGCGGAAGCACGCCTTCGACGTCAGTGACGACGATGTGCAGGTGCGTGGACATGGCACACAACGCATGCAGGCGAATGCCGTAGCGCCTGGCCGAAACCGCGAGCGCATAGATGATCAGCTGAGTCATCGCGGCATCCGGTCGGAAGAGGAGGTGTCGCCGCAACGCGCGTCGTGTGAGGAGATAGGTGGCACCTGCAACGATAGCGCGAGGCTGGCTCATCGCTGCCAACTATGCCAAACGCGTGCCGTGGCTTGCGGCCAATGATTTCACATACTTGAATCTTCGAGATCCTGGCGGTTTCTGTTTTCCGCCGGCGCCCGCCATGGCCTATGCCTGGGACCGCCTCATAGACAACACGTATCGGGTCTCACCACCAAGGCACCACCAAGGCAACGTCGGTCAGACCGGCCGGGCCGGCAGACCGGCAACGTCGGTCAGGTCGACAGTCAACGGCAACGTCGGTCAGCCCGGCAGTCAGCTCGGCACGGGCCCAACAGCGGCCTCCGTTTCCGGTGGCACGGGCCCAACAGCGGCCTCCGTTTCCGGTTGACATCTGGCACGGCGCATGGATCAACCACATTGCGCGCGTTCATGGTTGTCGACCTCGTGCGATGCTCTCGCCCGCCATGCTGCTGGAGAACTCCCATGCACCGACCCCTCCTCGCCCAAGGCCTCGTGCTGTCGCTCTCGCCGTTCGGGTGCTCTACTAGCCCGGAAATTCCTGAAGCGTACGGCATGGCGGTCATGACCGTGAACGGGGAGAGCTTGGTGCTTGACACGGGGGATAGCGGCAAGCTGCCTGTCGCCGGATTCGACGACAGCTGGGACGTTGACTGCTCCCGCCTCAATGGCGAAACCAATCTGGAGCTGGTGGATCACTCGAAGGACAGGAGGGGCTTCTACTACCTCGATCTCCATCTGCTCGGCAGCGAGCGCAAGGGCGGCGACGCTGCTGTCGTGAACATGCGAATGTACGTCGACGATGCGCTTTTCTATGGCTCCTGCCACGCGACGCTCCGGACATCGTCCGAGGACTCGCACGAATGCAAGTTCTCTTTCGCTGACTGTGGCCTGAACTTGCTCGGCGCTGCCCAGGACGTTGTCCCAGCGCGCCTCGAGTTCGCGTCATTCCACTTGAAAGGGTGCTTCGTCCCCTGAGGGGGGCGGAGCGCGATATGTCCAAGGACAGCTCCTCCGCGGCGCGTCGTGGCGCACATGACCGACGCCACTCCACAGGGCGTCCCGACAGCGCGCGAGGCGCTCGCACCGGGCGCGACGTCGGGCACGGCGTGCCGCAATGAGGTTTGGAGGAGTGCCCGAAGCAGCTCTGGCCGGCGCGTCGGCCCGCAGGTACACCTCGATCCATGGTCGATGCGTCTCCCCGGCGGAGGTTCAGCGCCGCGTTCGTTCGGTGGTCTCGCCGCGTCCGACGGCGGCTCGCGCTCGATCTCGTCCTCACCGGCGCCGCCGCTGGGATGATGCTCGGCGCGGTAGGCGCGGCGGGCGCCTGGCACATGCGGCAAGGCGCGCTGCGCCCCTGGATGGCCGCGGGCGGCCTGCTCGGCGCCGTGGCTGGCGCAGCGGTGGCGCGCCGGCGCCGGTGGACTGACCCGAACGTCGCGTTGTTTCTCGACGGCAAGCTCGGCTCCGCCGAGTCGGTCTCCACGGCCGTTGAGCTCGCAGCAGCCGAGGACGCGACGGACGGCGCGCCCGGTGCCAGCGCATCCGCGGCCCGCGAGGTCGTGTTCGCCCACGCGACCGCGGCCCTCGATGCCGCAACCGCCCGGCAGGTCCGCACGCCCCTGGGGCGACGCTGGCATGCCGGAGCGCCCCTCGCGGCAGCGGCCATTGGCTATCTCAGCTGGCTTCCCCTGCCACCAGCGCCCGCGGCAGCAACGCCCCCACCCGGGGCCGAGCAGGTACGCGTCGCCGAGATCGCCGGCCTCGGGCGGGTGGTCCAGCTTTCCGAGATCGACGCTCGGGACGCGGAGCAACACGATCGGCTGAAAAAGCTCTCCGACGACGCGAAGAGGCTCCGCGAAAAGCTGAAGAGCGGCGTCGAGCGCCGCGAAGCGCAGGCCGAGCTCGGCAGGCTCCGCGACGCGATCACGGCCGAGCGGCTATCGCTCGGCGAGGGCGAGCAGCGTCATGGGATGGAGTCGGCGCTCGGCAAGCTCGGAGAAGACCCTCAGCTGAAGCGGGCTGCGAAGGCGCTCGGCGATCGCGACCTCGTGGCGTTCGACGAGGAGATGGCGCGGCTCGCGAACAAGCTCGAACGGGATGACCGCGAACGGGCCAGGAAGGTGCTCGAGGAGGCCGCCGAAGCCGCCAAGAGGGCCGGCGCCCCCGGCGTAGCGAAGGCGCTCGAGGAACAGCGCAAGCTGCTGGATCAGCGCGGCGAGCAGGCCGACGCGTTGAGGGAGCTGGCGGAGGCGCTCGGCGACAGGCTCGGCGACGAGGGGCGCGACGCGCTCCGCGAGCTCGCCCGGACCGGCAGCGACCGCGACGCGCGGCGGCTTGCTGGCAGCCTCGAGAAGGCGCTCGAAAGATTGAGCCTCGAGGAGCGCAAGCGGCTCGCCGACCGCTTGAAGCAGCGGATGGCGCAGTCGCCCGAGAGCGCGCTCGGAGAGCCCATGTCAAAGGAGCAGATGCGCGAGCTCGCACGGCAGCTCGAGACGCCGGACGGACAGCAGCAGCTCGAGGAACAGCTGCGCCAGATGGCCCAGGAGGGGAGCCCGAGCAGCGAGGAATCGAAGCGCCAACGAGCGCTCGACGATGCACAGCGCGGGGCGGGCGAGGCCGAGGGGCAGCTCGGGGGGACGCCGCTCCCGATGCCGATCGCAGGCGGGTCAGGCCAACCGGGGTTGGGCGGCCAGGAGCGCGGACAGAGCGGGCAGCAGGGCTCGTCGGGGGGCGGGGCCGGCAAGCAGGGGTCGGCGCAGCCAGGTCACTCGGAGGGCGGCGGCTCGGGCAGCCACGAAGGGCAGACCGGCGCGATCGCCGGGGGTGAGCTGCGCTCACGGGCCAGCGCGAGGCTCAACCCGGGTAGGCCGATGCCGGGGATCGTGACGGGCCGAGAAGCCGGGCGCGCCGGAGACACCGCCAACGTGCGCGGCGAGAGCGCGCTCGGGGTCGTGGGTCCCCAGGAGGTCGGCGGTGTCGAGCGCAGCGATGTCCCCGAGGAGTACCGCGAGCAGGTAGGCCGTTACTTCCAGCCGCGCTGAGTCCGGGGACGAGACGTGGAGCGCGCAGCGCCCACCGGCCTAGAAGCTCGCGCCCAGCAGCAGGCCGTTCGCCTCCGCGCTCACGAAAGGCGCGGCATACAGCCGGGGGAGCCCGGCCTTCGTGACCGGCGTGCGGCTCGACGTGGAGAGCGCGTACAAGGCCGTCCCCGCGAGCACCACGCCGCCGCCGAGGAAGCTCCAGAACGAGACGTTGGCGAGCGTGGTCTGGGCGTCGCGCAGGTCGGTGCGCCTCGCGCTGCCGAACGGCTCCGTCGCTGCGGACTCGCCCTTTGCCGTGGAGAGGATCGCGAAGGTCACGCCCGACGCGAGCCCGAGCAGCCCGACGGCCCCGCCCGCGACCACCAGCGGAATGTTCGGGCCCGAATCGAGGCTGAGGGCGATGCTCTGGTCCGAGCCCCTCGCCACGAGCAGCGATGTCGACGTCCTGGCGCCAGCGCGGCGTGCCTCGATCCTGCGCTTGCCGGGATCGACGAACACCTGGGCGTCGAGGGGCGAATGCCCGACGACCTTGCCGTCGACGAGCACCTCGGCGTCGTCGACGTTCACGCTGATGCGAAGCGCGCCGACCTGCGACCTGGCGACGGCGAGGCGCTTCTGCAGGAAGCTCTTCTTCTCGGCCTTCTCGCCGAGCGGAAAGGTATTGAGCGCGTACAGGAGGTGCTCGGCCGCCTCGCGGGGCTGGTTCACCTCCAGCTCGACGTTCCCGAGGTTGCCGGCCACGTCAAAGCTCTGCTGGAGATCCCACGCCGCCTGATAACGCGCCTCGGCCTCGGCGAATCGCGCTTCATCGTAGAACCTGTTCCCCTCCCGGTAGAGCTGCGCGGCGCGCTCGCCCGCGCGCGACGTCGCAGGCGGGGCGTCGGTCGGAGAGTTCGGCATCAGCCGAGCCTCTCCGGTCGCGCTCGCGATGCTCGGCCCCAGAAGAACCGCCGCGCACGGGAGGAGTAGAGACAGGTATTTCAAGAATGGCTTTCGCATGGTGGCTGGCGGGAGGAATGCAATCCGGAGAGGCGACGCCTCAGGGGAACGGACGCGGGGGAGCGGTCGTCCCCGGGGGCGTTGTGGGCGACGCAGAGGGCGCGGACGGCGGGACCGAGGGGGGGATCGGAGGGCTCACAGCCGAGTCGTAGAAGTCGTCCACCGCCGTCGAAGGCTTGACCGGGCGCCTCACCTGCACAGCAGGGCGCGGTGATGACGGACGGGCGGCGACCGTGGCCGCGGAGTGAGCGGGCGGCGAGCTCGGCTCCGCCGTGGGCGACGCTGTCGGAACCTCGGGCGCGGCGGGAACGGGTCGCTCTGCGGTGGGCGGCGGCTCGATCGCCACCGGGGGCGGATGTTCGGGCTGCGCGCTCGGGGTGGGCGTCGCGAGGCCAGCGGGATCGGGCGTGGGAGCGCGGCCGCCCTCGGCCAGCGCCGGATCCTGCTCGCTCGTCGGATTGGCGGCGCGCCACAGCACCCAGAAGCCTGCGACCGTCGCGCTCCCCAGAAACACGAGCAACGCGAAGAGCGCCAGCGGGGCCCTGCGGCGGCGCGCCGCGAGCACCGCCGCGGCGGCCGCTGCGGTCACCGCGGTGTCGTCGGGCCGCGCCGCGGTCGGCTGCAGCCCCGCTCGAGGCGCGCCGGCTGCTGGCGGGGGAGCGGCCGCTGCAATCGGCCGCTGCTTCCGGGACGACTGCCCGCGCGAGCCGGACGACTCGTCTTCGGGCGGCGGCCAGACGCCGCTGCCCACACCGACGCGGGCCGTGCGGACGCCACCGGGACGCGCACCGCCCTGCCCATCGGGAGCCCCCGTCGGCGGACCCGGCATGCCCTGCACAGGGATCCTGCGCATCGTCGGCCGGTTCCGTTCGTCGACGCCCTTCAACAGCGACGGCGCTACCTGGATCTTCTGCTGATCCATCGCCTGGTGCTCTCGGTTCGGAGGCAGCGTGACCGGAGGAACATACACTTGCTTGTCGCTCGGTCCCGCCTCGCGATCCTGGCGGCGCCGCGGCCTGGGCTCGCCCCACTGCACCATCCGCTCCGCGGGCGGCGCTGCGGGGCCGGTGTTCCCTTCTTCAGGTCTGCGGCGCGGCTCCTGCGTAAGCGCTCGCTGTTGCGCCGGTGAGGGGTGCTCTTGCGATGCAAAATTCGGCGTGTCGTACCCGCGCGGCGGCTGCTGCGGCAGCGTCGGTTGCTGCGGCGCGGCGTCGCCCGCAGCGCCCTGAGCCGCCGGCTGGCCTGGCGAGCTCTTGTTCGCGTTCCTGTTGGTCATGCCTGCCCCTCTCGCCACGCGCAAAAGGCGCGCTGCTGCCCCACGTGAGCAGCAGCGCATCGAGCCCCCGGTACAAGACGCCGCGCTGTCATGGGCGCGCTCCCGAGGTGATCTGCCTCGACCGCTGCACCGCAGACGGCGTGGCGGGTGCCGCGGCAGCGCTCCGACAAGCCCGGGGGCGCCGGAGGCCAGCGTCGAACGTGCGCTGGTCCGCGCACGGTACCTCGGAGCTCGCTCGGGAACAGGGCCACGGCATGGACCCGAAGATACTCCACCCGGCCGCCACCACCACGCACCCAAGCGTGACCACCCCCTCCGGCGCGATGCCAAGGTCGCTCCATGGCAGGGCGCAGGCATCGGGAGCCGCCGCGGTCACGTCCGTGACGGCGGCGGCTCCCGATGCTCGAAGGCGCCGGTGTCGCGGACCATGACGTCGCGCAAGGCGCGGCTCCGCGGGTCGACGGCGCGCAAAGTTGCCCCTGGCCACTTTCTTGCTTCCTCACCGAATCACGCGCGTGTTGTCCAATACTCCGCTGCCAAAATTCCCGCGTGCCACGACATCGATTTTTTGCACCCATCCAGCATCCACGGTCCACGGTCCGCACCCAGGTTGAGCTGCCGAGCTGCCTTCTGGCCCCGGTCCGCACCCAGGTTGAGCTGCCGAGCTGCCTTCTGGCCCGCACCCAGGTTGACCTCCGGTTGACCTCCACCGCGCGCCTGAGGTTGACCAGGTTGACCCCTCCGAGGTTGACCCTTCCGACCCAGGTTGCCCCTCTCAGCGCCAACGCTCCCCATTCCGCAGCCCGCATCGTAGCGGGTTCGTCACACCGGGTGACGTTCCTGGCATCCGCGGCGACGACGCCGTACCCGCCTGTCAACCCAGGAAGCTCACCAGAAGCGCCAGGGTGAAGCCGAAGAGCACCACGCTCACCACCAGCAATCCCATGGCCGCCCAGCTGGCCTGAGCGCGCGCAGACCGTCGCGCGCGCCGCGGCCTGCTTCTGTGCGCCTCCGAGGCCCGCTGCAGCGCAGACCCTGGGGCGGGCCGCGCTGCCATGTACGGCGCCGTGAGGCCGAACGCCTTCACGGTCGCGCTCAACGTCGGTGGGAGCACCGGCGCCCGGACCGGCGGCAGCGTCAGCGGCGCCGTACGCTCCCAGTACGACCCGGACGGTATGACCGACCCACCATCCACCCCTCCCGAAAGCCCCGCGGCGATGCGCGACAGCTCCGCCGCGAACGCCGCTGCGTCCGGAAAACGAAGCTCCGGGCTCTTCTCCAGCGCCCTCATGATCGCGCGGTCGAGCTCCGGCGGCACCGCTCGTGGCGCGTGGCTCGACGGCGGCGCGGGGACCTCGCTCGCATGGGCGCGCACGAGCTCGTGGACGCGCCTCACATGCTCGAACGGATCGCGACCGGCGACCAGCGTGTAGAGCACCACGCCGGCCGCATACACGTCGGTGCGCGCATCGACGGCGAGCCCGCAAGCCTGCTCGGGCGAGAGATAGCGCGGCGTACCGACGAGAACCCCCTCCTCCGTCTGATAGAGCGACGGCGCCGGCGCGCGCCCATCGCCGCGCGGAGCGACCACCTTGGCGATCCCGAAGTCGAGCACCTTCACCACGCGCCGACCCTGCGCATCCGCGTCGCACACGAAGAGGTTCTCGAGCTTCACGTCGCGGTGAACGATGCCCGCGCCGTGCGCCGCGGCGAGGCCCGCCAGCGTCTGCGTCACGAGATCGAGCGCCTCCATCGCAGGCAGCGCGCCGCGCGCCGCGAGCTCCTCGCGCATCGTCCGGCCGTAGAGCCGCTCCATGACGAGGAACGTCCTCCCCTCGGCGGTCCGCCCGAAATCGGTGACGGTCACCAGGTTCGGGTGAGCGAGCCGCGCCAGCGACTGCGCCTCGACGCGCATCCGCTCCACGAGCCGCGGCTCGCGGTTCAGGTCGCGGTGCAGGAGCTTCACCACCACCGGCTTGTCGAGGCCCACGTGCGCCGCCTCGATCACCTCGCCCATTCCCCCTCGCCCGAGCCGGCGCACGGGCCGGTACGGCGTTCCATCCAGCAAGGTATCGCTCAGCTCAGGCGCCGCGCATCGGCAGTCTTCGTGCGAAGGCAAGGCCATCCTCTGCGGGTCGAGGTGGTGCCGCCGTCGTCACACGACGCGAGGAATCGAGATCCCCTCTCGCTCCCGGACCTCGAGCGCGCGAGCGCTCTTCTCACACGCTCGCCACGGGACGCCCAAGATTTCGACAGATCCGCGCGCAGCGCATCCTGACGCATTCCCCGGACGCGTTCCAAATTTCCACACAAAGAGACGTGCGCGTACGATTTCGGAGCGCGTCGCGATCATGCCCCCGTGATCAGGCGGCGGTGCCCGCGGCGCTCCCTGGCTCCGCGTGCTCGGGCGTGGCCGCGTGCGGCGGCGCTGCCTGCTCCGCCGCGAGCGCCGCCTCGTCTTCCCGGGCGAGGAGCGCGTCCGTCTCGGCGAAGGCCGCCTCGCGTTGCGCGACGACGGCAGCGCAGCGCGCGCGGGCCGCGGAGAGCAGGCCGAGCCCGACGGCGACCCAGCCCGCTGCGGCCGTGTATCCGGCGGCGATGACAGACGACCCCGCGTCGCCCTGATCGGCCTTGGAGAGCATCACGAACGCATAGAACGGCGACGGGGCCGCGACGAGGAGAGCGCTCTCGCTCGTGTCGAGCTCCGCGACGAGGCCGGCGATGGCGGCGACGATCCATGGGCCGACCGCGATCGTGAAGAGCAGCGTCAGGAGCAGCGCCCGCGTGACCAGGGGCGAGGCGATCCGCGCGCGAAGGAACGCGTTGAGCCCGACGAGGAACACGTAGACGGCGAGCGCGTAGACGGCGACGTGCTGGACCTGCTGCGCATGGATCTCCGGCGTCGGGACGGGCGCGCCGAGGCTCAGCCGGTGCCCGACGACCCAGAGCGCGGTGATGGCGGAGACCCCCACCGCGAGGAGGAGGTACGCCGAGCGCATCACGCCGGGGCCGAAGAAGCGACGCAGCCGGCTGGCGCGGCTCCGAGCCCAGTGAACCTCGACGCGGCGCGATGGGCCGATCGGCTCTCCGGCAAAGAGGAACACGCAGAAGATCAGAAACGAGAGCACCGCGCACAGGCCCGCGACGATCGCGGGCAGGCGATCGGAGGCGTCCACCGAGAACGCCGGCACCGCGACGGCGGCGGTCGTCACGGGCGCGCAGACCGCGAACCACGTCTTCAGCCCGGAGGAGCGATCATCGCTCTCGCTCGTGAGGTTCGAGACGGTCACCTGGTACAGGAACCACGCGGGCATGCCGATCGCCGCGATCGGCAGGAGGATCAGGAAGAGCACGTAATCGAGGCCGAGCGGCGCGCGCTGGTAGGCGATCGGGAGCCAGATGGGCGGCCCCTCGGGAACCTCCGGCCAGGCCAGGTGGGCCGCGTACGAGAGCCCCGAGCCGCCCGCCGAGAACAGGCCGATCGACAGCGGGAACGCGAGCAGCAGCGTGACGAGGATCGCCGCGCGCAGGCTCCCCATCTTCGAGCTGATCGCCAGGCCGAAGGCCACGCTGAGCAGCGCGATCAAGAAGAGGAACAGGAAGGCGATCACCACCTCCATCGCGGTGATCCCGCCGAACAGGAACGGCAGCGCCCCGACCGGCGCGAGCATCACCACGTACATCGAGATCGCCGTGTAAGCCGCGAGGAACTTGCCTCGCGCGATCTCACCGGGCGGGATGCCCGTCAGGAGCACCGCCTCCCAGGTGCGCCCCTCGCGCTCCGAAGCGATGCTGTTCGCGGCGACCGCCGGCCCGACCAGCGCCACCACGAAGTACGCGAGCGAGAAGAAGACCTGGAACAGGATCACGCCCGTCTTCGCAGGCGCGATTTCCTTCGCCGCGATGCCGCCGATGGCCGCCACGAGCAGCGCCATCAGCACGGCCAGCACGAGCAGGATGATCGGCGTGCGGGCGAGGCGCGCCGCCTGCTTGAGCTCGCGGATCCAGATCGGGTTCGGTTCGCCCAGGATGCGCCCCACGCGATGCCGCGCCCGATCGACGAGCCGCTGCGACGCCGGCCCGGCGGGCGGCGATGTGCCAGTCTGCACGCTCACTGCACCTCTCCTTGCGTGACCTCCAGGAAGATCCTCTCGAGCTCATTGCGCTCCGGCTCGACGCCGATCACGCCGACGCCGCTGCGCACGAGGTGCTGGACGATCTCGGCGATCTTCACGTCGGTGCCCACGTAACCGACGTGCACGGCTCCGGCGACGATGTCGACGTCGGTGATCCCCGGCCCGCCCCTGACCAGGAAGGCCGCTGCCTCGGGATCGCCGAGGACCCGCACCTTGACCTTGCGCCGGGAGATCGGCGAGAGCGCCGGATAGGCCGCCTGCCCCGCGCTCGCCGGCGCAGCGGCGTGCGGCGGGTGCTGGCCGTATCCGGGCGGCGGACCGCCGGCCTGCGAGCGATCGACGGCGGCCGGATCCGCCGGCGCGCCGTCGGGCGTGGCCGCCTCGGGTCCGTGCCGCGGCGGCGCGTGTCCATGCGCCTGCGCCCCGTACGCGCCCGGCGCGGCGCCATGGCGCGGCGGCGCGTGCCCGTGCGCCTGCGCCGCGCGCACCGCCTCGAGGCGCGCGGCGATCTCCCCGATCGGCCCGGCGACGACGAGGCGGCCCTTCTCGAGGATGCCGATCGACGTGCACACGTCGGAGAGCTCCGTGAGGATGTGCGACGAGAGGAAGATCGTCTTCCCCAGGCTCCGGAGCTCGAGCAAGAGATCGCGGATCTCGATGCGCGCGCGCGGATCGAGATCGCTCGCCGGCTCGTCCAGGATAAGGACCTTCGGATCGTGCAGCAGGATCCTCCCGAGCTGGAGGCGCTGCTTCATCCCCTTCGACATCGTGGCGACGATCCGGTCCTGGATCTTGCCGAGGTCGGTCAGCTCCAGGACGGCGTCGACCACGTCGAGCGACGGCACCCGGAAGGCGTCCGCGAAGAACTCGAGGTACTCGCGCACCGTGATCCTGTCGTAGACGCCGGCGTGATCCGGCATGTACCCGATGCTTCGGCGGACAGCCGCGGGGTCGATCGTCACGTCGACGCCGTCGATCTCGACCCGCCCCGCCATGGGCTCCAGCAAGGTCGCCATGACCCGGATCGTCGTCGTCTTGCCCGCGCCGTTCGGCCCGATGAAGCCGAAGATCTCGCCGGGGCCCACGTCGAAGGTGACGTCCTTCAGCACGTCGAGCGCGCCGAAGCGGTGCGAGAGGTGCCGGACGCGGATCGTCGGCCGAGCCCGCTCGATCTGCGCCCCGGAGGGCGGAGCGCCGCCGAGCGCCGCGCTCACGGCCGGCCTCCGTAGCCCACGACCCGCACGAGCACGCGATCGCTGTCGATCCGCAACCCGGAGTCGCTCGCGCGCCCCTCGCCGCCGTCGAGCTGGCCGAACAGCACGGGCACCCCGGCCGGGAACCAGTCGACCGATCCGCCGGCCGCCTCCTCGATCGCCAGCCACGCAGCGCCTAGCCCCGGCGCGTCGGGCTCGAGGAGCGGAGCCAGCAGCCTCCCGCCGAGGTCGTGGACGTCCATGCCGCCGACCCGCCGCCCGAAGCCCGCGTGCGAGAGCCAGCCCTGCCCCTCGCTCCGCGCCGCGAGATCGACCCCCGCGCGCGACGAGACCCTCTCCCCGTCGCCGATGCGGGCGAAGTAGCGGGTCGCGCCCTCCGGTAGCCACAGGACGCCGCCCCGGAGATCGCGGCCGCTCCGGTTGCTCACCACGACGTCGCCGCTCGGATCGGCGACGATCGCGATGCCGTCCCCGAGCGACGCGGCCCCGTCCTCACGCACGATCACCGTCTGCCAGGGGAGCGCCGCGACCTTCGTCAGCCGCGCCCCGTCGCGGTCCACGAGCAGCCGGTCGCGCCGCTCCGAGAGCTCGGCGACCACCGCCGTGCTGATCACGCCGCTCGCGTCGGTCGTGCGGACCGTGAGCTCCTCCGCGCTGGCGACGAAGAAGCCCCGGAACCGGCGCACCGCCCCCTTCGTCATGCCGGCCCCCGCCTCGATCAGCGTGAGGTGGCGCGCCCGGCCGCGCACCCCCTTCGCGAGCAAGCCCACGCCGACGATCATCGCGAACGTGACCGCAGAGAGCACCGGCAAGTGCCACAGCGCGCGGAGCGGCCTCCCCTGCCGCGCGGCGCGCGAGAAATTGATCGGACCGGCGAGCACCGCGTAGATGCAGAGCAGCAGCGCGGAGACCCCGATCGCCCAGCGGGAGCTCTCGTTCGGATCGAGCTCCCGCCGCACCGGATCGAGGTCGACGCCCATCGCATCCTCCCCCGGGCGGAAGGCGACCGTGGAGCGACGGTCGTAGGCTCGGCGAGCGAGATCGGCCACCCGGATCTTCACCCACGGGTCGCTGGCCGCGGGCGAGCGCGTGGGGTCGAAGGCGAGCAGGTGCACCTCGCCGAGGCCGTAGAACGCCGAGCTGCCATACGCGCTCCCGCGCAGGTTGCCGCCCGACCAGCCGCAGAGCGACTCGGCCACCGCGGGGGTCGCGCTCGGCGCGGGCAGGAGCACGTTGCCCTGCTTGCCAAAGCCGCTGGAGCCGCCGGGCGGCGCGATCTCCGCGAGGGTGGGCGGCGCGATGGCCGCCCTCGCGACCTCACCGCCGACGAACGCCGCGAGCGTCGGGTGCCGCAGATCCTCGGGGCGGGCGACGGACAGCGCCAGCGTGCCGCCGGAGAGGACGAAGCCGGCGAGCGCCTCGAGCTCGGAGCCGCCCAGCCTGGACAGCGTGTCGGTGCGCATGAGCACGGCGTCCGCCGCGTTGTACAGGGCCGCCCGGTCGGGCAGCAGCGGGTCGCCGGTCGCGCTGTCGAAGCGAGGTTGCCCGACCCAGAGGACAGGGCTCGGCGTCCCCCCGGGCGCGCGGCTGGTCGATATGTACAGCGGCGTGATCGGCGCGTCGTGGAGGCCCCCGCGGAGCAGCGACCTCTCGCTGACGTCGAAGAGCACCACCGCGTGTTGCGAGGTCGACGAGAGCCCCTGCGACGACACCTGCGCTCCGCCCTCATCGAGCGCCCGCACCTGCACGTCGCCGAAAGGCGACACGTGCACCGGCACGCGCACGTCGACCGACGCGCCAGCCCCGACGGCGTACGGCGCCGACGCGACGAAGACGCGGTCATCGGAGTAGCGCTTCGACTCGACCTCGACCTCACCCCTGGCCGCCCGGACGCCGTTGTTCTGGATGCGCACGACGACCTGGTTCCAGCCCCAGGGCATCCCGCCGCTCGTCCCGAGCACGGGCGCCACGTCGACGACGAGCGCCGTCGCGGTCGACAGGGGCGGCGCCTGCCCGGACGCGGGCCCCGCCGAGAAGAGCGCCGCGAGCGACGCCGCCCCCGCAAGGCCCTTCGCGCCTCTCCTCAGCGACCCGCTCCGGATCGCCTGCCCCCGCGGCTCCTGCACGCGCCTCATCGCCGGATCGCCTGCGCCACGGGCTCGGGCCGCGCCTCGATCGCGGAGAGGAGCGCCGCGATCACCTGATCCGTCGTGATCCCCTCCGCCTCGCCCTCGAAGGACCGGATCATCCGGTGGCGGAGCACCGGCTTGGCGACCCGCTGCACGTCGGCGAAGGCGACGTGCGCCCTTCCCTGGAGCAGCGCCACCGCCTTCGCGGCCAGCACCAGCGACTGCGCGCCGCGCACGCCGGCGCCGAACCGGAGCGACCTCCGCACGATCTCGGGCGCCCCCTCGGCGGCCGGATCGCTCGCCCGGGTGAGCCGCGACGCGTACCGCATGACGGGCTCGGCGACCGCGATGTCGCGGCAGAGCGATCGCAGCGAGAGCACGTCGTCGCGGGTGAGCACCCGCGGCGGCGGCCCGCGATCATGGCCCGTGGTCCGGGCGAGGATCTCGGTCATTTCATCCTCGGTCGGGCTCGGCACGAGCACCTTGAGCAAGAACCGATCGAGCTGCGCCTCCGGCAGCGGGTAAGTCCCTTCCATCTCGATCGGGTTCTCGGTGGCCAGCACGAAGAACGGCTCCTCCATCGCGTACCGCGTGCCCGCGATGGTGCACGCGTGCTCCTGCATGGCCTCGAGCAGCGCGCTCTGCGTCTTCGGCGTCGCCCGGTTGATCTCGTCGGCCAGGATCACCTGCCCGAAGATCGGCCCCTTGTGCAGCGAGAAGTGGCGCGAGCCGTCCGCCGCCGCGACGAGCACGTTCGTGCCGGTCACGTCGCTCGGCATGAGATCCGGGGTGAACTGGATGCGCGAGAACGCGAGATCCAGGCAGCCGGCGATGGTCCTGACGAGGAGCGTCTTGCCCAGCCCGGGCGCCCCCTCGAGGAGGACGTGCCCTCCCGCGAGGATCCCCCAGAGCGTCTGCTCGATGACGTCGTCCTGCCCGACCACGGCCTGCCCGATCGCCTCTCGCAGCCGCGCGCTCGTCCGCTGGGCGAGCTCGAGCCTCGCCTCGAAGGACGCAGGGGCCGTGCCCTGCCCGCCGTCAATACCCGCGCCTGATTCCGCCGCCATCTGGTCGCCCTCGGCCGACGACGATAGCCGGCCGCGCCCCGCGCGTCGATCGGAGCTCGCCATGCTATGTCTTGCGAATGAGGATGCTTATGTTGACCTGTCGCCGTGGGCTCGCTTCGCTCTGCCTTGCCGCGCGCAGCGGCGCGGCGCTCATCGTGGTGCTGTCGCTCGGCGCGAGCGCCTGTGCCTCGGTCGTCGGTGAGCATGAGGTGGAGACCAAGTTCCTCGTCAAGCCCACCTCGCAGTCGACCTTCTCCGGATGGAGCGAGCTCTCCGTCTCGGAGGACCCGAGCTCCGTCGACAGGGCCGAGCTCATGTACATCCGGCTGGAAGCACGCGACGACAACGTGCCGGACCTCACCTTCCTCAAGAGCGTATCCGCCTCGGCCGTCGTCGACGGCAAGTCGACCGTCGTCGCCAAGAAGGCGCCGATGCCTACCGGGGAGCGCATCGTCCCGCTCGATCGGGTCTATCACGACGACATCCGGCCCTTCTTCTACAAGAACGACGAGAGCGGCGATTACACGGTGCACGTCGACTGGGAAGGCAAGGTCGATCTGACGAAGACGATCCCGCCCGAAGGGGTGTGGATGAAGGTCCTCGTCGCCGTCCGCATCGAGTGATCGAGGCCGCGAGGCCGGCGGCGCCGCAAGCGCCCAGGAAGACGGAGCGCTTCTGCAGGGAAGGCGACCCGATGTGCGGCTGCCTTCCCTGGCGGTTCAGCGGGGCACGGCCGCGCGAGCGCAGCCGACGAGCTCCTTGAAGAGCGGCGAGGTGACGTACCGCTCCCCGCCGTCGGGAAGGATCACCACGATCCTCTTTCCCTGCATCTCGTCGCGCGCCGCGATCGACAGCGCCGCCGCCATCGCCGCCCCGCCGGAGATGCCGACGAGGATGCCCTCGGTCTTGGCGAGCCGGCGCGCGGCGTCGAACGACTCGTCCTCGGACACGGGCACCACCTCGTCGATGAGCTCGCGCCTGAGGATCTTCGGGACGAAGCCCGCGCCGATGCCCTGGATCAGGTGCGCGCCCACGCGGCCGCCGCTCAGCACGGCCGCGTTCCTGGGCTCGACCGCGATCATCTTCACGCCCGGCTTCTTCTGCTTGAGCACCTCGCCCACGCCGGTGATCGTCCCGCCGGTCCCCACGCCGGCGACCACGACGTCGACCGTCCCGTCCGTGTCCTCCCAGATCTCGCGCGCGGTCGTCACGCGGTGCGCGGCGGGGTTCGCCGGGTTCTCGAACTGCTGGAGCATCACCGCGCCGGGCGTCTCTTCCACGATCTGGCGCGCCCGCGCGACGGCCTGCACCATGAGCGACCCGGGCGTCAGCAGCACCTCGACCCCGAAGGCCCGGAGCAGCGCGATCCGCTCCGGGCTCATCGACTCGGGCATCGTGAGGATCAGCCGGTAGCCCTTGGCCGCGGCGATCATCGCCAGCGCGAGGCCCGTGTTGCCGCTCGTCGGCTCGACGAGGACGCTCCCGGTCTTCAGCTTGCCCTGCCGCTCCGCGTCCTCGACCATCGCGAGGCCGATACGATCCTTGACGCTGCCGCCGGGGTTCCGGCTCTCGACCTTGCCGATCAGCTCGGCGCGCAGCCCCTTGCCCGCAGAGCTCAGGCGGACGAGGGGGGTGCGCCCGATCGTCGCCGCGATGTCGTCGAAGATTGAAGCCACGTGCCGCCTCCCGTGATGGCCGTTGGCCAGACGGGAGCGCCGGCCAGCGGGCTAGATGGAGTAATCTTGCACGAAGATCTTGGCGTCTCGGAGATTTACCAGCACCCTGTCCCCCTCGGACAGGCCGAGCTCGGCGACGCGATCCTTGGTCAGCTCGACGGAGAGCGGCTGGCCGTCGGAGAGGCGGAGCTCCGCCTTGACCATCCACCCGACCCGTGACAGCCGCTCGACGCGCGCGACGCTGGCGTCGTCGGCGGCGGGCGTCTTCGAGGAGTCGATCCGGGTGTGGACCTCGATGTCGTGCGGACGTACGAAGGCGTGCACGCTCGCCCCGTCGCCGGTCCCGGGGGGGGCGTGCACCGCGAGGGTGCCGAGCGCCGCTTGGCCGTCGCGCACCTCCCCCTTGAGCACGTTGATCGACCCGACGAAGCTCGCGACGAACTCGGTCGCCGGCCGGTCGTAGATCTCCTCCGGGGTGCCGATCTGCTCGACCCGCCCCTTGTGCAGCACGATGACCCGATCGGCGAGGTCCATCGCCTCTTCCTGGTCGTGGGTCACGAAGACGCTCGTGATCCCTCGCTCCTTGTGGAGCCTCCGGATCCACTCGCGCAGCTCGAGGCGGACCTTGGCGTCGAGCGCCCCGAACGGCTCGTCGAGCAGGAGCAGCGACGAGCCTGGTGCGAGCGCGCGCGCCAGAGCGACGCGCTGCCGCTGGCCGCCCGACAGCTCGTGCGGGAACCTGCCGCCGAGCCCGTCGAGCTGCACGAGGCTGAGGAGCTCGTCGACGGTGGTCGCGATCTCCTTCCGTGGCCGCTTCCGGATGCTGAGGCCGAAGCCGATGTTGTCGCGCACGCTCATGTGCCTGAACAGCGCGTAGTTCTGGAAGACGAAGCCGATGTTCCGGTCCTGGACGCGGGTGGTGGTCGCGTTCTTGCCATTCAGGACGACCTCGCCGGAGTCGGGGCTCTCGAGCCCGGCGATGATGCGCAGGACGGTGCTCTTGCCACCTCCGCTCGGCCCGAGGAGCGCGACCAGCGCGCCGCTCTCGATCTCGAACGAGACGTCATCGACCACCTTGTTCGGACCGAACCGCTTCGTGAGCCGCTCGACAACAATTCCCATAAGCAACAGCTAGCCTTCCGACCCGTCTCGATCGCTCCTCGGACAGAAAAAGCGAGGGGCCCGAGCGCGCACCAGCGTCGCCTGCCGGGCGGGTAGGCGCAACCAGATTCAGAAATACACATCGGAAAGGTGGGCGTATTTGCAAGAAAGGGGGCGTGCTGATGCAAGAAGGCTGACAGAGGGCAGGAAGCGCGGAGCCGGTGCTCAGGCCGACCCCTCCCGTGTCGGTCAGTCCTCAACCTCGGTCGGTCCTCAACCTCGGTCGGTCCTCAACCTCGGTCGGTCCCAACCTCGGTCGGTCCGCCACTGTCGGTCCGCTGGTCCCCAACCTCGGTCGGTCCCGGTCCTGGGCCGATCGGTCGGTCCCCAACCTCGGTCGGTCCGCGGGGCCGATTCGGTCGGTCCTCAACCTCGGTCGGTCCTCAACCTCGGTCGGTCCACGATCTCCAACCCCGGTCGGTCCCCAGTCGGTTCCCGAACCCCGGAGCGAGCTCAGCTGCGCGGCGGGCTTCGCGCGGCCGGCTGCTGCCCGACTCAACGGACGGCCCGAGGTGCTAGCATCGCCGCGCCGCGACGCGGCAGGCCCGGGACCGGAGGCCGCGGCGCGGCTGGACGAGGATGCGAGGCCGCGACGCGGCAGGACCAGGACGGAAGGCGGATGCGTTGTCTGGTGACGGGGGTGGCCGGATTCATCGGCTCCCACCTGGCGGAGCGGTTGATCGAGCTCGGGCACGACGTGCTCGGGGTAGACCGCTTCACCGACTACTACGCCCGCGAGCTCAAGGAGGGGAACCTGGCACGGCTGCGCGGCGAGCCGCGCTTCTCGCTCTCGACGTCCGACCTCGCGACAGACGATCTCCGCCCGCTGCTCTCGGGCCGCGAGGTCGTCTTCCACCAGGCGGCGCAGGCGGGCGTGCGCCCGAGCTGGGGACAGAGCTTCGAGGTCTACCTGCGCGACAACGTGCTCGCGACGCAGCGGCTGCTGGAGGCAGCCAGGGCGCATGGCCAGGTGCGCAAGCTCGTCTATGCCTCGTCCTCCTCCGTGTACGGCGACCCCTCCGGCGACACGGGGGATGTGCCCATGCACGAATCCAGTCGGACCGCCCCCCACTCACCCTACGGGGTGACGAAGCTCGCCGCCGAGCAGCTCTGCGAGCTGTACCGGCGCAACTTCGGCCTGCCCACGATCTCGCTCCGGTACTTCACGGTGTACGGCCCCAGGCAGCGCCCCGACATGGCGTTTCACCGGTTCATCGCCGCCGTGCTGAAGGGCGAGCCGGTCCGCGTGTACGGCGACGGCGAGCAGACGCGCGATTTCACGTACGTGAGCGACGTGGTGCAGGCCAACGTCGACGCCATGGAGGGCGGCGCGGTGGGCGTGTTCAACATCGGCGGTGGCTCGCGGGTGAGCCTCAACGACGCGCTCGGGCTGCTGGGGGAGCTCGCAGGACCCGTGCGCGTCGAGCGGGGAGAGCCGCAGCCCGGCGACGTCCGGCGCACCTGGGCGGACACCGCTGCCGCGCAGGCGGCGCTCCGGTACGTGCCCCGGGTGCCCCTGCGCGAGGGGCTCGCGGCGCAGGTCGCCTGGCAAACGAGGCGGCTCGGGCTCTGCCGGTGACGGGCGCTCCGCGCCCTCAAGCGCCGGCATCACCTCCGCGAGGGACGAGCTCGACCACGCGCGCCGCCGGCACGCGCGCGCCCACGATCTCGTCCGCGAGGTTGACCCAGCGCACGCAGCGATCGAGGACGACGCTGTCGGACGAGATCACGCCCGCCGCCCCCGCGAGGAGGCGGTCGGGATCGGGGACGAGCGTCGCCTCGATCGAGAGGGGCGCGCCCCCGAGCCGCTCCAGGATCCGCGCGCGCAGCCGCCCGGAGCTGGGGATGGCCGCGTCGAGGAGGAAGCGCGCGCGCGCCGCGCCGGCGCCGGACAGCGCGTCGCCGATCCGATCGATGGCCGCGTCGGTCTCCGCGATCGGCGCGTAGCTGCCGCGCAGCCCCGCGAGATCGCGCAGCGCCCCCTCCGGCCCGCGCACGAGCAGCCCGCCCGCGAGCGCCACCTCCAGGGTGATGATCAGGTTGAAGCCGTCGATGTTCGCCTCCGCGCCCTGGAGCGACGAGGACGGCGCGCAGCGCGCGAGGCGCGACGCCCGCTGCGCGTCCGAACAAGCGGCCCGCTGCAGCGCGAGGCGCTGGCGTGCGGCCAGCTGGTGGTGGTCGCCGGCGGTCCGGATCGCGGTGCGCAGCGGATAGCCGCGGCCGAGGAGCCACGTCACCTCCTCGAAGGCCACGCGCAGCGTCCGGACGGCATCGGGGCCGAACAGCCGCTCATCGTCCGGGTGTCCGCCGCGCGGCGCGCCGCTGTGTTCGCCCGCCACGTCACCCGCCTCCCCGGCGCACTGCTGCCATGCTGCGATAGACGACCTGCTGAGGGGCTGCTTGGAGCGACCGTCGGAGGATCTCCGCGCTCGACGCAGAAGGAGTCAGCAGATCAAAGGCCCGTCCGTCCGAACCCAAGACAACCCACCCTGGGGAGGGTGCTGCCATGAGCGCAGAGCAGCCCGCCTCTTTGTCGCGGTGCCGCGCGACACGAAGATCGGTACCGTGTTCGCGCAGGTCTTGTCTTCTCATTTCCTCACCTCCATTTCGGAAATCACGGCCCGCTGTGCTCGAGCTCCTCTGCCGATCGCATTCCTCCGAGCTCCCCGAATTTCTCACCCGCCGTTTCTCGCCCTGCCCGCCCGATCTCATCGCCACCCACCCATCACCCGCCCCCGAGGCGTGCCAGCACGCATGTCACGTTGTCCGGCCCGCCGTGCTCGTTCGCGAGGTCGATCAGAAGGCTCGCCGCCAGGCTCAGGTCGCGATGCGCTCCGAGCACCCCCGCAATCCGCTTCTCGGGCACCGGGCCCCACAGCCCGTCGGAGCACACGAGGAAGACGTCGCCCGGCAGCGTCGCCTCCACCCGCGACTCGATCTCGACGTTCTCGTCGCACCCGAGCGCGCGCGTGACCGCGCTCGCCCGGTCGTTCAGCGCCTCGATCGCTTCCAGCATGCTGTCGCGGTCACCTTCACGGAGCAGCTCCTCCAGCAGCGTGTGATCCCGCGTCAGCCGCTCCAGCCGACCGTCGCGCATCCGGTAGACCCGGGAATCGCCCACGTGCGCGATGTACGCCATCCCCGGCGCGAGCAGCACGCCCGCGAAGGTGGTCGCCATGCCGCGCATCTCGGCCTGCCGCTGCCCTGCTTCGTAGATCGCCCGGTTGGCTCGCCGTACGCTCAGCAAGAGCCGCACCTCGTCCCGGTCGTGCGGCCTCGACGTGCCGTAGGGCCACGTGTCCTCGATGTCGTCCTCCTCGAAGCAGCTCTTGACCACCTCGATCGCCATGCGGGACGCGACGTCGCCGGCGGCATGGCCGCCCAACCCGTCGGCCACCATGAACAACCCGAGGCACGGCAGCGCCGCGAAGCTGTCCTCGTTGTGGCTCCGCCAGCGCCCCACGTCCGACTGCGCTGCTGCCTCGATGGCGAGCTGTGGAACCACGACCGTCCTCCTCGCCCGCTCGTCGATGCGACGAGCCGGGCCATGGCGCGCTGGGATGCAGGGCGCCGCGTCCTTCTTTCGTGGGCAGCGCGCCACGGCGCTGCCGCGGTGGTTCAGCGCGCGCGAGCCGTCATCTCCGCGCTTGCGTGCTCTCATGAACGGGCGCCCTTGCAGCGGCGCCCTTCGATCATTCGCGCTCGTCGTCCAACAGGAACTTGGGCCACGTCCCGGAGGGCGGCGTGAGATCCTCCTCCACCGGCTCCCCTCGAGCGGCTCGCTCTGCTCTGCAGTGCGGGCAACAGAGCTCCGGATCCCAGTCGACGTCCTCGAGCCCCAGCTTCCGCAGCCACGCAAGCTCCCACAGCAGCCTCGGGCTCACGTGAATCACGTTGCCCGAACGACGCGTGCCGTGGCCGCTGAACCGCCGAGGCTTGGCCATGAGCGCTCCTCCTGGAATGAGGGCACCCATTCTGCCGCTGACGAAACCGCTCGCCAAGCGCGCTCTCGCCGAAACTCGACAGATTGCGCAGCCTTACGTTTGGCTGCGTGAAGTTCTCATGAAATGACATGGTCGATCTCTTTTTTCCCAGGCCTCGTCGGTCGCACGCCGCTCCGCCGCTGCGGATTAGGCTCCGCAGCAGCAGCAGCAGCGCTCACGACCTCACGTCAGAACGCCTGCACCTCGGCCTTCACGCCGCCCGCGCCCTGCGCCTCCGCGGTCGCTCCCACGCCGTCTGCGCCCGCTTCGCCCAGCTCGATCGTCGCGCCGTTTGTCGAGAGCGCCCTGCCCTTGTATGCGATCCCGATCGCGTGCCCGCCCCGGCCGCCGCCGCCGGGGCCGCCCGTCCCTCCCTTGCCGCCGGGGCCGCCCGCGCACCCGTCGTGCAGCCGCGGGGCGCCTGCGGGCGCCTCGCCGACGGGACCTCCGGCGCCTCCTTCGCCGCCTTCCTGCCCGGCACCGCCCTTGCCCCCAGCGCCGCCGCGCCCGGTCTTCAGCGTCACCTGCTCGAAGCTCAGCGTCGCGTTCAGGCTGATCAGCGCGATGCTCGCTCCGCCCGCGCCGCCGGCTCGCCCGCCCGCACCGCCGCAGCCGCCGGCGCCTCCCGAGCCGCCGCTCGCCCCGCCGGCCGACTCCGCCGACGGGCACTTGCCTTCGCCCGCGCCGCCGATCGCTCCGCCACCGCCACCTCCGCCTTGCGCTGTGCGCCCCTTCGCTCCGTCACGGCCGGCCACGCCGACGTAGCCGCTGGCGCTGATTTCGCCCAGCCCCGTCGCGCCCGTGCCCGGGCTGCCAGACCCGGGCGAGACACCCTCGACGCCGGCACCGCAGCGCCACGCATTCGTCTCGCCTCCACTTCCGTTCGTGGCACCGCAAGGCCGGCCGTGGCCACCGTCGCCGGCGATCTCCACTTCGCTGGTGCCGCCCCAACCCCCATAAGAATCGTCGCTCGCATCATCGGGCGTGCCGCAGTCGTTCTTGAGTGACGCGCCGCCAATCACCCCGTTGCCCGAGCACGCATCGGTACCAGGCTGCCCGTCCTCGCCCCTCATGGCACGCGTGTCGTACGCGGCTCCCTCTGCTCCCGGCGCCGCGTCCCCCGCCTCCAGCACGCATCGCGCCAGCTCCACGCGCGCCTCTTCCGCCACCGCCGCGATCGACGATGTCCCCGCGAGCGACCCGTCAACCCGCTCGATCCCGCGCGCCTGCACGTGCACGTCCTCCACCCGCGCGCTCGCCTCACCTCCGCCCCCGCGCACCACCAGCGGGATCTCTCCGGTCCCCGCTGTCAGCACCGTCTTCCTCGGCTCCCCGGCCCAGCGCCATCCGCTCGCGCAGTCCAGGCCACCGTAGATCGTCACGCTCCCCGCGACCTCCACCGCCTCCTCGAACGTCTCCGCGCACGCGTACACACGCCTCTTCCCGTTCGCCTCCGCCTCCGCCAGCGCCAGCGCCGCACGCAGCGTCTTCACAGGCGCCTCCTTCGTCGCCGCGTTCTCGTCCCTCCCGGATGCCGACACGAACACGCCGCACGCGTCGTCCACTCCGGCAGCGTTCTCGCTCGGCACACAGTCAGAAGGCGTTTCCACCTCGTTCCACAGCCCGCGGAAGTGCTCACAAGTCATGAGAAATTCGCAGTCCTCGGTTGTGTTGGGCCATGCAACGTCGCAACCACAAAAGATCACTGCGAGCGCCAGGATCCCGCGCATCGAGCGCCTTCTCATCGCAACCTCTCGCGAGCGTTTCACCAGGCACCTCGCACGACGATCCCAGCACGGCCCGGACTCAGCTCGGCTGACGCGTGCATCCCGCTGGACGTTGCAGTCCGTGCACGCGGCCACAGTGCATAGGTCACCGCACCGATCGCCAGGCCCTCTGTGCCAACGTCGGGTGAGACAGGCTCCCCCTGGAAATCTGTGGTGAGAGGGCGGAGAATGGACCTGACCCGTGCCGAAGCCTTCCCATCTCCGATCCGTCGAGCCTACCCCCGCCCCAGCGGCGCAGGGCGCTGCTCCCCGCCCGAGTGGCGTCGCCGTCGAGACCGTGCCGAAGCCGGGCAAGAGGCGGAAGTTCTCGGCGACGGAGAAGCTGCGCATCGTTCGCGAGGCGGCCGCGTGCACCCAGCGCGGGGACATCGAGGCGCTGCTGCGCCGCGAGGGCATCTACAGCTCCCTCCTGACGGCCGCTTCGTCACCGCCAGCCCCTCCGGCATCGACACGCTCGGCGTCCCCACGTCGGCGAGCGGCGCGCGCTGCTCCGGGTTGCGCGCCCCGCCGCCCCGCCTCGCGCCCTCCCGCGGCGGCGGCACACGCCGCGGATCCTCGATGTGGACCCGCTCCATCTCCAGCGTCGGGTGCAGCGGCCTCGGCGCGACCTCGCCCACCGCGTAGGCCCTCGCCGCGTCCTCGCCCTCGCTCTGGATCGCCCGGGTTGTGTCACCGGCCGGCTCGAATCCGACAGCAGCGAGAAACAGCAAGAGAAGGCTGGATGCCCCACCCCGGCCCGTCCTCGGCCCTGCGGGCCTGCGGGCGGTCCGCCCGCCCCATGTCCCGCGCGGAGCGCGGGACGGGGCGGGTGCGTCCGTCGTAGAGGTCTCGGCTGTCCTGGAGAGGTCCGAAGGCAGAATGGCGGTGGTCGTCATCTCGAGCCCGCCTCCGTGTCGGCCGTGGAGCGCTACGATACCGCCTTGCGGAGCGCCGCCCGCTCGACGCGCAGTACCTCGACGCACGCGAGCGACAGCTCCAGCCGCAGTATCTATCGCGTCGCAGTCGCGCACGTCACCCGTCTCCCAGCCGCACCAGCACGCTTTTCTCACCCATGGCGCCCTACTCCCGGGAGCGTCGTGTTCAGGGGAGAGCGCTCTGCTTCCTCCCAATCGGACGCACTGGCAGCGCTCGTCCCCCCTTCGTCGGGCTGTAGCGGGAAGCTCGTCAGGGGGGCAGCGCGACGGGCGAGCTGTTCCCCCGCGACCGCGCGGACAGGGCGCGGTGGCCGGAGCTGCGGCAGGGGAGGCGGCGGGAGCTTCGCCTGCGGGCTGCTGGCCGCGAGCTCGGGAGACGGCACCACGGGAGGTGGAATGTCGAGCGCGCGGGGAGGTATCGGCGGCGGAGCCGGCGGCGCCGTCTCGCGCTCGGTGACGGGCGCCCCGACCCGGATCGCCACGGTATCCTCCGCGTCCGTCCGGCGGTCGTCGTGCAGCCGCCAGAGGCGCTCCCAGTACCGCGCCGGCGTGCCGGTGAAGGTCTCCAGCTGCCGCGCGAGGCCGGGCGTCATGGGCAGGTCGCTCCTCAGCAGCCGCTCCACCTCCCTCGGTTCCAACCCCGTGCACTCGGCCAGCTTTCTCCTCCACGAAGGCGTCGTCGCACAGAACGACTCGAGGACCCTTCCCGGCCAGGGGACGGGGCGCCCTCGGGCGCCTGTCGGCTCGGCGAGCGCAGCATCGACGTGACAGTCCAGCAGGCGCCGGTAACGGTCCCGCTCCCCCGCTGCCTGCGCCTTCGCATCGGTGAGGGCTGCCTCCTCTTCATCGTGCTCGTGCTCGCGCGCCTCACGAACCCCCCGCTCTCGTCCCAGCGCTTCGCGCGCGGTGACCGCGAAGCCGATCGCGACGCACGCGATCATCGCGAGCCCGAGCGGCGAGACGAGCCACATTGCACCCAGCATGTCTTCCATGTTCCCTCCTCAACCGTGAGCCTTCTTGTCCGCTGTACGGCGGAGCCAGGCCTCGTCCTGCCCGACCTAAGGCATCTCCTCGAATCCGCCGTGCGTCGCGCCTGCCTCAACGCACCGTTTCGCCCCATCTCCCAAACGTGCCAGCACGCACGTCACGTTGTCCGGTCCGCCGTGCTCGTTGGCGAGGTCGATCAGCAACTCCGCCGCAAAGCCCAGGTCGCGGTGCGCCCCGAGGATCCCGGCGATGCGCCCCTCGGGCACCGGACCCCACAGCCCATCCGAGCACACGAGGAACAGATCGCCCGGCTTCGTCGCCTCCACGCGCCAGTCGATCTCGACGTTCTCGCTGCACCCGAGCGCGCGCGTCACGGCGCTCGCCCGGTTGCTCAGCGCCTCGACCGCCTCCCGCGCGCCGTCGTCGTCCTCCAGCAGCTCGGCCAGCAGCGAGTGATCCCGCGTCAGCCGCTCCAGCTTGCCGCCGCGCATCCGGTAGACGCGCGTGTCGCCAACGTGGGCGATGTACGCCATGCCCGGCGCCAGCAGCACCCCCGCGAAGGTGGTGGCCATGCCACGCGTCTCTTTCTGCCGCTGGCTCGCCTCGTAGATCGCCCGGTTCGCCCGCCGCACGCTCATCACCAGCCGCACCTCGTCCCGGTCGTGCGGCGTCGCCGCGCCGTAGGGCCAGGTCTCCTCCAGATCTCCCGCTTCCTCGAAGCAGCTCTTGACCACCTCGATGGCCATCCGCGACGCGACCTCGCCAGCCGCATGGCCGCCCAACCCGTCGGCCACCATGAACAGCCCGAGGCACGGCAGCACCGCGAAGCTGTCCTCGTTATGGCTACGCCGCTGGCCCACGTCCGACTGCGCTGCTGCCTCGATGGCGAGCTGTGGATACACCTTCGTCCTCCTCGCGCGCTCGTCCACAGGACGAGCCGAGCCAAGACGCGCCGCCCTGCGCGGCGCGCGTTTCCCTCGATGTAATCAGGCCGCGCCGCGCGCGGCCTTCGCTACGTCGCTATCTCAACGCAGCCGCAGCGCTGCCAGCACCACGCCGCACAAGACTCCCAGCACGAAGAGCACCGCACCGAGCAGCGCCAGGCGCGACTGCGCTGATCGACCTCGCCCTTGTCCGGCGCCACGCTCGCCACGCCTCGTGCTCGGCGGCTCGGTCCTCGACCGCCCACTTTTCTACCTGGCCCGCCAGCTGCACCAGCAACGCCTCCATCCGGGCGTCCTCGATGCCGCGCGGAAGTGAAGCGAGCGTCATGAGAAAAAGGCGAGGAGCGAGTCGCTGTTCCTGGACTGCGCGCCGAGCGCGAGGGTTGAAGACGATCCAGCTGTCCCTCGGCCAACCCGCCGGCGTGTTGGACCACCCCCGCGGAGCGCTGGTGGTCCGCCGACCGCCCTGCCGAGCCGTTTCCGGGCTCCTCTACCTTTCTAGTTCCGGCGAGCAGTCCTGGATTGCTGCACAATCGTCCGGCGGTTGCATTTTTTTCTCCGCGACCCTGGTGACGCTGTGCGTCGGATGACGCGGCGAAGCGGTGGCGGGGGGCGGGGAGGGGAGCGGTGCGGCCAGGCTGTCGGGGGCTCACGGCAGCTCCTGGGTGTCGGCGGCCATGCCATCTTGGCCGGCGTTCTCGGTGATGTTGTTGTTGCCACCCGGACCGCCGCTGCCTGGTGCGCCGGGGGTGAGCGTGGTCTGGCCCTGCTGGACGACGGGGGTGCCGCGGAAGGCGATGGGGAGCGACGGACCGCCGAGGCCGCCGCCGCCAGGGCCGCCGGGGCCGCCCTGTCCGCCTTTGCCGCCGTCGCATGCCGCCTTCGATATCCCGACGCCAACGCCGCCCGTGCCGCCGTTGCCGCCCAGGCCTCCCGGTTGGAGATTGCCACCCTTGCCGCCGTTGCCGCCGCGTCCGGCGGTGAGGGTGCAGTCGATGAGGGTGACGCTGGCATCGACGCTGGCGAGGGCGATGCTGGCGCCGCCCGGGCGGCCGCCCTGCCCTGCCAGGCCGCCGCAGCCGCCGGCGCCGCCGCTGCCGCCGCTGGCGCCGGCGCCCGGGACGCCGCCGGTGCAGACGGGGCCGCCCTTGGCGCCGCCGCCGCCGCCGCCGCCCTGGCCGGGCGTACCGGGCGTGCCGTCGCCGCCGGGTACGCCGGTGTAGCCGGTAGCGCTCAGCGCGCCGAGGCCGCTGGCGCCGACGCCGGATGGGCCGGGGGTGCCGTTTGCACCGGCGCTGCCACCGCCCTTGGTTGGATCGTTCGGGATGGCACCACAGCTCCAGCTGTGGCTCATCGACGGGGGCTCTCCAGCGCCCGCTTGTCCCTCGACCCCGGTCTGGCCTGATGCGCCGTCCGTACCGTTGCCGACGTTCCCATTGCCACCGTTGCCGCCGACGGACAGCTCGCCGCCGCACTCGTTGACCACCTGCGCGCCGCCGTTGAGCGTCGCGTCGGGGCCCTCCACGTCATCGAGGTCGCTGCATGCATCGACGCCGTTGCTGCCGCCCGGCGCGCGCTCCGGCGCCTCGCTCGGCGCGTCGTCGCCGTCGGCACCATCGGCCGCGTTGCCTGCGACGAGGGCGCAGCGCGTGAGCTCCGCACTTGCTCCGTCTGCGAGCACGGCGATCGACGAGCCGCCCTTCGTCGATGCGTCGGGCGCGCGCGCCTCGATGTCCTCGACGCGCGTGGTGCCTTCGCCGCGCGCGAGCATCAGCGGGATCGCCTCGGCTTCCGGTGCGACGATGGTCTTCGCTTGCTCGCCGATCCATGTCCAGCCGTTGGCGCAGTCGAGACCGCCGAAGAGGGCGACGCCGGCGGGCACCTCGACCGCTTCAGCAAACGGCTCGGCGCACGCGTAGACGTCGCTGCCGTTATCCCCGGCGCGTCGCAGCGCCTCGGCGAGCGTCTTGACGGGTGCGGCCTTGGTGCCCGTGTTGCCATCGTTGCCACTCGCGGCGACGAACACGCCGCAGCTGTCAGCCACAGCCACGGCGCCGTCGGCTTCGCTCGGCACACAGACCGAGGGCACGATCGTCGTGCCCCTGCCTCGGTACTTCTCGCAGGTGAGCATGAACTCGCAGTCGTCGGTGTAGTTGACACAACAGACCGAGGTCATCCAAGCGCCTCCGACCATGATGCTCACGAACAAGGACCTCAGCGTTCGCTGCACGGCACCCTCCATCGTTCTCCTCACCACGCCCCCGACAGAGTGAAGCGCCCACCTCGCGCGTAGACCTGAGGCAACAGACGCAGGCCAGTCGACGTGGTCGCGCCTGCGCGAGGCCATAGCGCATACGCGAGCGCACCAATGGCGACGGCTCCCGAGGCGGCGTAGGTCACCATCGCGACGTGCCCGAACGATTCAGCACGAGACGCCGTCTTGTAGAGCTCGCGGCAACGCATGTTGAACGCGTCCGACGTCCCCAAGCAGCCACCGCCGTCCCCATGGATCGCTGCCCGCTGCACGCGCATGTCCGCACTCGCTGCGTTCGACGCCACCGTGCACCCCACCGCCACCCCGAGCCCCACCGCGCTCGCCGCCCCCAGCGCGATCACCGGCACCCAGTTCCGCGGCTCCTCCACCGCCGCCCCCGCTGCGGGCACCTTCGTCTTCTCCTCTCCGACCTTCCCGACCACCGGCGCGCCTGCCGCCCCCGGCCGCGTCGCCATCTTCGGTTTGAGCTCCGTCGCGATCTCCTCGCGCGACCCCTCCACGGCCGCCACCTGGATCATCGCCTCCTCGTACCCCGCGCGCCGGATCACGATCCGATACTCCCCTGGCTCCACGTAGATCTCGTGCTTCAGCTCCTCCGCCGGCACGTGCTCCCCGTCCACGAACACCTCCGCGTCCGCCACGTTCTTCACCCGCACGTGCAGCGTCCCCACCTGCGCCTTCGCCGCCGACAGCAGCGCCTGCATCCGCGCCAGCCGCTCAGGCTCTATCTCCGGACCCACCGTGCGCACCCCGTACGCAAGGTGCTTCGCCGCCGACGCAGGCTTGTTCAGCCGCAGCTGCACCTGCCCGAGGTTCGCCGCGATGTCGAACGTCCTCAGGCGCGACCACGCGCGCAGGTACGCGAGCTCCGCTTCCTCCAGCCGCCCCTCCATGTGAGCCTTCCGCCCTTCCTCGAAGTCACGCACCGCTCGCTCTCGCTCGCTCTCCGCGCTCGGCCTCGGCGTCGCTCGCTCCTCGCCGCGGACGCTGCTCGTCGCTGCCGTGCTCCCGAGCAGCACCGACATCGCCAACCACCCCGCATGCAGCTCTCGCCTCACGGTCGCTCCCTCGTCCTCGCAACGTCCGCCGTCCACGTGCTCGCTCCTCGCTCGCTCGCCGCGCTCGCCGTCCCGTCGAGCGCACACACGTCTCCCGCTCGTCGCGCCTGCTCCAGCGCGCCGTCTCGCCCTTCGTCCGTTCTTCCCGACGCCGCGCAGCTGCTGCGACGAAGGCTCCGCCACAGCAGCGCCGCTCACGACCTCACTTCAGAACGCCCGCGCCTCGGCCTTCACGCCCGCGGCGCCCTCGCCCTCCGCGTTCGCACCCGCGCCGCCCGGACCCGCGTCGCCCAGCTCCACCGTCGCTCCTTCCACAGGCGGCGCCGCGCCCTTGTATGCAATCCCGAGCGTGTGACCGCCTCGACCGCCGCCACCGGGACCGCCAGCGCCTCCCTTGCCACCCGCGCCGCCCGCGCACGCGTCGTGCAACGCCGTCGCTTCCTCGGGCTTCGTCCCGCCAGGACCGCCGGCGCCTCCTGCGCCTCCCTCCTGGCCGGCGCCTCCCTTGCCTCCGGCTCCGCCGCGCCCCGTCTTCAGCGTCACCTCCTCGAAGCTCAGCGCCGCATTCAGGCTGATCAGCGCGATGCTCGCTCCGCCCGCGCCGCCGCCTCGACCTCCGGCTCCGCCGCAGCCACCGGCTCCGCCCGAGCCGCCGCTCGCGCCGCCGCCTCGACCTCCGGCTCCGCCGCAGCCACCGGCTCCGCCCGAGCCGCCGCTCGCGCCGCCCGCCGACGCTTCGTTCGGGCACTTGTCTGCGCCCGCGCCGCCCTTCGCTCCTCCGCCTCCGCCTCCGCCTTGCGCGGTGCTGCCCCTCGCGCCATCGCGGCCGGTGACGCCGGCGTAACCGGAGGCGCTGATCTCGCCCAGGCCGATCGCACCGGCTCCAGCTTCACCCGCGGCGCCTTCGGCACCAGCGGCCCCTTCGGTGCACACAGCTGCACCTTCGCCTTTGCCTCCGTTCAGCGTTTCCCCGGGCGAGCCCTCGGTCCCGGAAAAGCCGGTTTCCGCTGCTCCTACGCCGCCCAGGCCGCCGGAGGAGTCATCGCTCGCGTCCTCCGGCGTGCCGCAGTCGTTCTTCGCGCTCGCACCGGGATCGACAAAGTCTTCCGAACATGCCGTGTTGCCGCTGTTCCCCATCGCGCCCCCCATCGCGCTCACCTCGTACAGCGCCCCATCGACCCCCGCCGCCGCGTCGCCCGCCTCCAGCATGCACCGCGCGAGCTCCACGCTCACGTCTTCCGCCACCGCCGCGATCGACGACGCTCCCACAAGCGCCACGTCCTCCGGATCGATCCCGCGCGCCTGCACGTGCACGTCCTCCACGCGCACGGTCGCCTCGGTTCCACCGCTGCGCACCACCAGCGGGATCTCTCCTGCCCTCGCCGTCAGCACCGTCTTCCTCTGGTCACCGGCCCATGCCCAGCCGCTCGCGCAGTCGAGCCCCCCATAGATCGTCACGCTCCCCGCGACCTCCACCGCCTCCTCGAACGTCTCCGCGCACGCATACCCCCGCCGCGTCCTGCTCTTCTCCGCCAGCGCGAGCGCCTTGCCCACCGTCTTCACAGGCGCATCTTTCGTCGCCCCGTTCTCGTCGTCCCCGGACGACGACACGAACACACCGCACGTATCGCTCACAGACGACGACGTCGACTCGCTTGGAACGCACCCTTCCGGCGTCCCGCCGGCATCACCGTTGAGGAAGTGAGAGCACGTGCGCATGTAATCGCAGTCGCTCGTCAGCCCGATCGATAACGCGTCGCAGCCGCTCGCAACTCCGGCAACAGCAACCCCCCAGCGCATCCACCGCATCACCCGCGCGTTCTTCATCGTGCTCACCATGCTCCGACCACGAGCACACCGCCTCCGCCTGCGTGTGTTCGAGGCAACACACGCAATCCATGGCTCGCCGAAGGGGGGCGTCGAGGCCACAGCGCATACGCAGCAGCGGCGATCGCTAGAGCGCCCGACGCCGCATAGCTGACGACGGACGCCGTTCCGAAGCCCTCGGCGCGCTTTGCCTCATGTCGGAGTTCGCGACAGTGCTGTGTCAGATCGCTCGGCGGCTCGATGCACTGTCCGTTCGCGTACCGGAGCGCTTCCTCATCCTTGTCCGCGGAGGCTCGCGCATTTGTCGAGAGCACCGTTGTCGTGACGCCTACCGCCAACCCCACCGCGCTCGCCGCCCCCAGCGCGATCACCGGCACCCAGCTCCGCTCCTCCACGCGCGCCCCCGCCGCGGGCGGCTTCGTCTTCCCCGCCCCGCTCGCCGCCGCCACCGCCGCGCCGTTCGCGCCCGCGGCGCCCGGCAGCTTCGCTTTCTGCACCGTCATCTCCGGCGCCTTCGCCTCCACCGGCTTCATCGTGACGGGCACCGTCTCCCGCACCCCCGCCGCCGCCACCACCCGGATCGCCGTCTCCTCGTACCCCGCGCGCCGGATCACGATCCGATGCTCCCCGGGCTCCACGTAGATCTCGTGCTTCACCTCCTCCGCCGGCACGCGCTCGCCGTCCACGAACACCTCCGCGTCCGCCGCGTCCGTTCCCTGAAGCTGCACCGCTCCCACCTGCGTCCTCGCCTCGTCCAGCAGCGCCAGCATCCGCGCAAGCCGCTCCGGCTCGATCTCAGGACCCACCGTCCGCACCCCGTACGCAAGGTGCTTCGCCGCCGACGCAGGCTTGTTCAGCCGCAGCTGCACCTGCCCGAGGTTCACCGCGATGTCGAACGACTTCAGCCGCGACCACGCTCGCAGGTACGCGAGCTCCGCTTCCTCCAAGTGGCCGGCCAGATGCGCCCGGCGGCCTTCCTCGAAGTCGCGCACCGCGCGCTCACGCTCGCTCTCCTCGCTCGGCCGAGGCTTCGCCCGCTCCTCTCCGCAGGCGCTGGTCGTCGCTGCCGTGCTCCCGAGCAGCACCGACATCGCCAGCCATCCCGCATGCAGCTCTCGCCTCACGATCGCTCCCTCATCCGTGCAACATCCGCCATCCACGTGCTCGCTCCTCGCTCGCCGCGCTCGCGCTCTCTCCGCGCACACGTCCGCCGTTCGTCGCGCCAGTTCCAGCGCGCCGTCCCGTTGGTCGTCTCCTCCGTCCCACGCCGCTCCGGCGCTGCGGCTCATGCTCCGCCGCAGCCGCGTCGCTCACAACGTCACATCAGAACGCCTGCACCTCGGCCTTCACGCCCGCAGCTCCCTCGCCCTCCGCCTTCGCGCCCGGCCCGCCGGTGCCCGCTTCGCCCAGCTCGATCACCGCCCCTTGCACCGGCGGCGCCGCGCCCTTGTACGCGATCCCCAGCGCGTGACCGCCGCGACCGCCGCCTCCTTGACCACCGGGGCCTCCCTTGCCACCGGCACCGCCGGCGCACGCGTTGTTGAGCGCCGTCGCTTCCTCGGGCTTCGTGCCGCCAGGCCCACCGGCCCCTCCAGCACCGCCCTCCTGGCCAGCGCCGCCCTTGCCGCCTGCTCCGCCTCGCCCCGTCTTCAGCGTCACGTCCTCGAAGCTCAGCGCCGCGTTCAGGCTGATCAGCGCGATGCTCGATCCTCCCGCGCCGCCGCCTCGCCCGCCGGCTCCTCCGCAACCGCCCGCGCCTCCAGAGCCGCCGCTCGCGCCGCCCGCTAACGCTTCGTTCGGGCACTTGTCTGTGCCTGCGCCGCCCTTCGCTCCGCCTCCTCCGCCTCCGCCTTGCGCAGTGCCGCCCTTCGCGCCATCGCGGCCGGAGACACCGGTAAAGCCGCTGGCGCTGATCTCGCCGAGACCGGTGGCGCCCGCACCAGGGCCCCCCTCGGAGCCGTTCGCGCCTGCGGTCCCGTCGGTGCACACCGCCGCACCTTCGCCTTTGCCTCCGTTCGTCAAATTCTCCGGAGCACCGGGAATCCCGAGGAGGCCCGTGTCCGCTTCACCTGCGCCGCCTGAGCCTCCGCGCGAGTCATCGCTGGCATCCTCCGGCGTGCCGCAGTCGTTCTTGACCGACAACCCACCCAGCGACGCAGGTGCCGAGCACGCTTCGGTTCCTTCGTTCCCCATCGCGCCCCCCATCGCGCTCGTCTCGTACGCGGCTCCCTCGGCTCCCGCAGCCGCATCACCTGCCTCCAGCACGCACCGCGCGAGCTCCACGTTCACCTCTTCCGCCACCGCCGCGATCGACGACGCTCCCGCGAGTTCCACGTCATCCGGCTCGATCCCGCGCGCCAGCACGTGCACGTCCTCCACGCGCACGGTCGCCTCGACGCCCCCACCGCGCACCACCAGCGGGATCTCTCCTGCCTCCGCCGTCAGCACCGTCTTGCGCTGCTCGCCGGCCCAGCCCCATCCGCTCGCGCAGTCGAGCCCTCCGTAGATCGTCACGCCCTGCGTGACCTCCACTGCTTCCTCGAACGTCTCCGCGCACGCGTACACCCGACGCTTCTCATTCTTCTCCGCCAGCGCTAGCGCCGCCCCCAGCGTCTTCATCGGCGCCTCTTTCGTCGCAGTGTTCTCGTCGCTCCCCAACGACGACACGAACACCCCGCACGTGTCGTCCACCGCCATGGGGTTCTCGCTCGGCACGCAGACGGCGGGCGTCCCACCACCGGTGCCGCCAGCGCCGCCATCACAGAGGAGCTTGATCGTGCAGTCCTCCGGCATCGTGTACGGAAAGCAACCTAACCCCGTCACGGTTGGCCCCACCAGCAACACCCAAGCCCAGCAAGCAGTTCGATGCATGATCATTTCTCTCCGCGGCGCCTGGTCAGAGCACACCGCCCACGACAATCCCCAGGCTGCTGGCTCGGACGATGGGTGTCACATGCACGTGTCGGTCCGGCACTGAACGGCGAGTAGCGAGCCCGTAGACGAGCGTCCCAACCCCGACGGCTCCTGCGCTGGCGAAACTCCAGAACGCCGCGTTACTGAATGCATAGCGGTCGTCTACAGATTCGCTCAGCTCACGACATCCTGCCCGCGGATCGGAAGCCCCGCACGCACCCGTGCCACCGGCGCTGCGCAAGCGGCTTCGCTCTGTGTCTGCATCGCTGCCGTTCGCGTTCGCTAGGAATGTGAGTACCACCCCCGCAATCGCAGCCGCCCCCGCTGTCGCCGCACCACCGATCAGCACCGCCGTCCTCGGCCCTTCCGGTCGCGCCGGCACCGTTGGCGGAGACGACCACCCGGCTTTCCGCGGCATCGGCGCCATCACCGCCGGCGCCTTCGCCTCCGGCCCCGTCGTCTCCGGCGCCTTCACCGCCTTCGGCGTCAGCTCCGGCATGACCGTCTCGGTCACCCCCGGCGCCGCCACCAGCCGCACCGCCTCGTCCTCGTACCCCGCTCGCCGGATCACCAGCGTGTGCTCCCCCGGGTCCACGTACAGCTCATGCTTCACCGCGTCCTCCGGCACGCGCTCGCCGTCCACGAACACCTCCGCGTCCGCCACGTCCGTTCCCTGAAGCCGCACTGCCCCCACCTGCGCCTTCGCCTCGTCCAGCAGCGCCAGCATCCGCGCTAGCCGCTCCGGCTCGATCTCCGGGCCCACCGTGCGCACCCCGTACGCAAGGTGATTCGCCGCAGACACAGGCTTGTTCAGCCTCAGCTGCACCTGCCCGAGGTTCACTGCGATGTCGAACGACTTCATCCGCGCCCACGCACGCAGGTACAGGAGCTCCGCTTCCTCCAGACGACCCGCGATGTGCTCCCGACGCCCTTCCTCGAAGTCGCGCAGCGCACCATCGCGCGCGCTCACCTCACTCGACGGAGGTTTCGCTCGCTCCTCGCCGCGGACGCTGCTCGTCGCTGCCGTGCTCCCGAGCAGCACCGACATCGCAAGCCATCCCGCATGCAGCTCTCGTCTCACGATCGCTCCCTCATCCGCGCAACATCCACCGTCCACGTGCTCGCACCTCGCCCAGTCGCTCGCCGCGCTCGTTCTCCCGCCACGCGCGCACACGTCCCCGTTCGTCGCGCCTACTCCAGCGCGACGTTTCGCTCTTCTCTCTCGTCGCCTCGCTCCACGCGGCGGTTGCGGCGTCCTGTTCGCCGCGACCACCGCGTCGAGCCGCGTCACCTCAGAACGCCCGCGCCTCGGCCTTCACACCCGCGGCGCCCTCGCCCTCCGCGTTCGCACCCGCGCCGCCCGGACCCGCGTCGCCCAGCTCCACCGTCACGCCTTGCACCGGCGGCGCCGCGCCCTTGTACGCGATCCCTAGCGCGTGACCGCCTCGCCCTCCGCCACCGGGACCGCCCGCTCCTCCCTTGCCGCCCGGACCACCAGCGCACGCGTCGTGCAGCGCCGTCGCTCCTTCGGCCTTCGTCCCGCCTGGACCGCCCGCTCCTCCAGGACCGCCTTCTTGGCCTGCACCGCCTTTGCCTCCAGCTCCGCCGCGCCCCGTCTTCAGCGTGACCTCCTCGAAGCTCAGCTGCGCGTTCAGGCTCATCAGCGCGATGCTCGATCCGCCCGCGCTGCCGCCTCGACCACCGGCACCACCGCAGCCGCCAGCACCACCTGAGCCGCCGCTCGCGCCACCGGCCACCGCTTCATCCGTGCACTTGTCTACGCCCGCGCCGCCCTTCGCTCCGCCTCCTCCGCCTCCGCCCTGCGCGGTGCCGCCCTTGGTGCCGTCGCGGCCGGCGGCGCCGGTGAAGCCGCTGGCGCTGATCTCGCCGAGACCGGTCGCACCGGCGCCAGGCCCGCCCACGGTGCCGTCGTCTCCCGCGGTCCCGTCCTTGCAGCGCACCTCTCCTTCTTCACCCGTGCCGCCGTTCAGGATCGCCCCGGGCGAACCTTTGTCCCCCCCGCCGCCTTTGCCCGCTTGACCGATGCCGCCGGCACCACTGAGCGAATCGTCGCTCTCATCCTCCGGCGTGCCGCAGTCGTTCTTCACTTCTCCGCCCGGAACGACGAGGGCTTCCGAGCACGCCGCGTTGCCGCCGTTCCCCATCGCGCCCCCCATCGCGCTCACCTCGTGCAGCGCCCCGTCTGCTCCCGCCGCCGCATCGCCTGCCTCCAGCACGCACCGCGCGAGCTCCACGTTCACCTCTTCCGCCACCGCCGCGATCGACGACGCTCCCGCCGACTCCACGTCGTCAGGTTCGATCCCGCGCGCCTGCACGTGCACGTCCTCAACGCGCACCTTCGCCTCTGCTCCCCCGCCGCGCATCAGCAACGGGATCTCTCCTGCCCCCGCCGTCAGCACCGTCTTCCTCTGCTCGCCGGCCCAACCCCATCCGCTCGCGCAGTCCAGGCCCCCGTAGATCGTCACGCTCCCCGCGACCTCCACCGACTCCGCGAACGTCTCCGCGCACGCGTACACACGCCGCGTTCCGGTCGCTTCCGCCTGCGCCAACGCGGCACGCAGCGTCTTCAACGGCGCCTCCTTCGTCGCGTCGTTCTCGTCGCTCCCGGACGTCGACACGAACACACCGCACTCGTCGTCCACTCCGGCGGCGTTCTCGCTCGGCACGCACGCGATGGGTGGTGCACCACCACCGGAACCGCTACTCATGAAGTGAGAGCACGTCCGAAGCAGTTCGCAGTCGTTCTCGATGTGGTACCAGAGGCCATCGCAAGCGACGCCCTGCATGGCGCTCATCCACATCATCAGGAGCAAGCACTGCCTGCGCAGGCTCATTGTCTGTGCCTTTGAGGTCTTCACCACGCACCTGCCACGATGACGCCAGCCGTGCGTGAGCCTCCGAACGGCGTCACGCGCACCGCTGTTTCTGTTGACTTCTGAGGGTTCGGCCACACTGCATAGGCGGCCGCGGCGATAGCCAGCCCCGCCGACACGATGTAGCTGCCGAGCGCGAGGTCGCCCATCGTCCCAGCACGCGACGCAGCGTCGCTCGTTTGTGTGCAGGTCTCCATGAACTCTCCTCGTGGCGCGATGCACTGCTCGTTCGCTCTCGCGAGCACATCGCTGTACCGGTGCGCATCCGCGCTCGCGTCGTTCGACGCCACCGTGAACCCCACCGCCACCCCGAGCCCCACCGCGCTCGCCGCCCCCAGCGCGATGACCGGCACCCAGCTCCGCTGCTCCTCCACCCGCGCCCCCGCCGCGGGCGCCTTCGTCTTCGCCTCCCCCTTCGCCGCTGCCGCCGCGCCCTGCGCGCCCTTCGAGCCTCCGGCCCCCGGCACCTTCGCCCCCGCCGCGCTCGTCTCCGGCGCCTTCACCGCCTTCGGCTTCAGCTCCGGCATGACCGTCTCGGTCACCCCCGGCGCCGCTACCAGCCGCACCACCTCGTCCTCGTACCCCGCTCGCCGGATCACCAGCGTGTGCTCCCCAGGCTCCACGTACAGCTCATGCTTCACCGCGTCCTCCGGCACACGCTCGCCGTCCACGTACACCTCCGCGTCCGCCACGTTCTTCACCCGCACCCGCAACGTCCCCACCTGCGCCTTCGCCTCGTCGAGGAAGTGCCGTATCCGCGCGATCTGCTCCGGCTTCGTCGACGGCGGCGCCGTCCTCAGCGCGAACGCGAGGAACGCCGCCGCCGACCGCACCTTGTTCAGCTGGATCTGCACCTCTCCGAGGTTCGCCGCGATGTCGAACGTCCTCACGAGCGCCCACGCCTTCAGGTACAGGAGCTCCGCGTCAGACCACCGCTTCTGCTTGAACGCCTCGTTCCCATCTCGGTAGAGCTGCGTCGCGCGGGCGTTGTCGCCGCGGCCCTCGTCGTCGCCGCTCGCCGCCGCGGCCGGCGGCGCGGGCTGCGCCAGGGCCGCCGCGGGCGCCAGGGCGCAGGCGGACAGCGCGCATAGCGCCGCGCCCGCCACGTGCATCTTCAGGTTCCTCATCGCGTCTCCCATCGTCGATCCATCCTGGCGGCTCAATCGAAGTTCGGTGTGTCGTAGGGGCTCGGCGGGCGCGGCGCCTCCTGCCTCTCCCTCGCCGGCGCCGCGCCCGCCGGCTCCCTCGGCGCCTGCTGCGACGGCGTCGCGGAGCTGCCATCACGCGCCCTCGGCGCAGTGCCCTGCGACGCCGCCGACGCCGCCGGCCCACCCGACCTGTCCTGCTGCGCGCCGCTCGCTGCTCCCGGCGATCCTTCCATGGGCGGCGTCATCCGCACCGAGGCCGCGGCTCCACCCGGCGCTGCGACCGGCCCCTCCGACGCGCTCACAGCCGGAGCGCTGGCCATCGCTGCCCCCAGCGTGCCTGCCTTCTCCGCAACCGGCGCGCCTGCCTTCTCCGCAGCCGCCCCCTTCGCCTCGCCCTGCGCCGCGCCCGCCTTCTCCGCGGCCGTCTCTCCCGCACCGTCGCTCGCTCCCCACCCGGCTCGCAGCACGGACACCCCGATCGCCAGCAAAACGCCCACCGCTAGCACCCACGCCGCGCGCTGCCGGCCCGCCCGGCGCTGCGTGCGCCGCGCCGCCGCGACCTCCGCGAGCCGCGGCGCCGCGCGTCCCGCGCCCGCGCTCCCCGTCGTCTCGTCTCTCCCGGTCGCCGCGTCTCCCTCCGCCGCCTCGCCCCTCCCCGCCCCCTCGCTCCCCGCCGCCTCGCTCCCCCTCTCCTCACCGCCCCCGCCCCGCCCCCCGTGCCACTCCGCGAGGATCTCGCTGTCGATCACGATCGGCTGCCGCTTCGTCACCCCCAGCCCCTCCGGCATCGACACGCTCGGCGCCCCCACGTCCGCCAGCGGCGCGCGCTGCTCCGGGTTGCGCGCCCCGCCGCCCCGCCTCGCGCCCTCCCGCGGCGGCGGCACACGCCGCGGATCCTCGATGTGGATCCGCTCCATCTCCACCGTCGGGTGCAGCGGCCTCGGCGCGACCTCGCCCACCGCGTAGGCCTTCGCCTCGTCCTCGCCCTGGCTCTGGATCGCCCGGGGCACGCCCGCCGCTTCGCCGTGCTGCTTCGCCATCGCCTCGCTCCCTGCACCCGCGCGGCCTACCGCCCGCGCGACCCGGGTCCTCGCTTCCCCGCGCCTTCCGTGCCTCCTGCGCCTCCACCGGCCGGCCCATCGCCCCGCACCCCGCGCAGCACCGGCGCGCCCCACGGCTCGCCCCGCGGCGGCGGCATCTCCGTCACCCCCCGCTTCCACAGTGCCTTGCGCAGCCGCTCCCGCCCTCGCTCCAGCCGCCGCCGCACCGTGATGTACGCCACCCCGAGGAACGCCTCCGCCTCGTGCATGTCCATCCCGTCCACGAACACCGCCCCGAGCGCCCGCTGCTCGTCCTCGGGCAGCTCGGCGAACGCCTCCCCCAGCGCCCGGATCGCCCCCACGTACGCCACGCGCTCCGCCGCCTCCTCGTCGGACACCGGCCGCCGCATCGCCGCCACCCCCGCCACGACCCCCACCGTCGCCAGCGCGTCGCAGAACTCCTGGAGCCGGCCCTGGATCTCCTCCGGGCCGTCCCGCAAGAGGTCGAACCCGCCCTCGTGGTGCTCCGACAACGCCGCCATCGCGCGCCGCATCGCCACGTCGCGCCGCCGCGCCTGCGTCTCCGCGCGGATCAGGTCCAGCATGCTCCCGTCCATCCGCGCGCGCGCGTACCCCTCGAACGAGACGCCCTGCGCCTCGTCGTACCGGCGCACCGCCTCCACCACGGCCGCCGAGCCCGTCGCGGCGAGCTCGTCCCGGTCGACCAGCCCCGCGTACCTGCGCGCGTACCAGCGGGCCTGGGCCTCGACCATCGGCAGCGCGCGCTCGACCATCGCCCGCTGCCTCGGCGTGAGCAGCGGCAGCACCTCGGCGTCTTTGCCCTCGCCCTCGCCGGTCACGCGCCCTCCCTCCCGCCGCCCGCCGCGCCTCCCTTGCGGTCGTGGCCACGCTCCGCCGGCGCGCCCTCGCACGGCACCTCCCCGCTCGACGACGGCACCGGCCGCGCCATCAGCTGGCGCAACAGCGCGACGGAGTAGGGGTTCTTGACGAGCTCGTCCTCCATCGCCTCGCGCAGCTGCGCCAGCATCGCCTCCGGCACGAGCCCGCGGTACGGCGCGAGGCTCCGCTCGATCGTCTCCGCCACCACGCGCTCCGCGCGCAGCCGCTGCTCGTCGTTTCGATCGTCCTGTGACATTCCGGCCTCCTCTCCGCGCGCGCTCCAGCGCTTCGCCCTGCACATCCCTAGAAAATGGGTACGTCTCCGAAGGGCGGCGCGGCCCCCTGCCGCCCCGGCTTGGCCGTCGCCGCTGGCCGGCGCGCCGACCCGACCGGGGTTGCCGTCCTGACCGGGGTTGCCGACCTGACCGGGGTTGCGGTTGCCGACCTGACCGGGGTTGCCGACCTGACCGAGGTTGCGCCCGCCGCCGCCGGCCTGGCCGGGGTTGCCGGCCTGACCGAGATTGCGCCCTCCGCTCCGACCGAGGTTGCGCCCTCCGCTCCGACCGAGGTTGCGCCCTCCGCTCCGACCGAGGTTGCGCCCTCCGCTCCGACCGAGGTTGCGCCCTCCGCCGCACCGACCGGCGTTGCGCTGGCGGCCGCCGTTGCGCTGGCGGCCCCCGTTGCGCCGACAGCCGCGGTTGCGCCGGCATCCTCCGCCGAGGTCGCGGGCGTGCCCGGCGGCGCGAGCCACCGCACGGCCACCGCGCTCGCCGCCGAGGACGCGAGCACCAGCGCGATCAGCATCCACGGCGCCATGCGCACCTCGCGCCCGGCGCGCGCTCCCTCTCCCCGCTCCCCCGGCCCGCGCTCGCCCTCCGCGGCCAGCTGCCGGAGCATCGGGCTCGTCGTGCGCACCGCGGGCGGCCGGGACGACCCCGGCGGCGGACCGGACGGCGACGACAGCGACGTCACCTCCATGATCTCCGTCCCCCGCGCCGTCCTCCCTTGGCTGCCCGGCGCGCGCCCGTCCCCCTCGCGGCCCGCCGGCCACGGTCCAGGCCCGAACGCCGCCGCCCGGACGCTCTCCAGATCCATCGGCGCCGTTCCGCCGGGCCCCAGGGCGGGCGCCGGCGACGCCACCACCACCCTGGCCGACGGCTCCCGCCGCGGCACCTCGAGCGTCGGCCCCGTCACCGGCGCGCGGTAGACCGCGCGCCGCCCCGACCGGCCCGGGATCGGCGGCTCGCCGGGCGGCGTCGCCAGCGAGATCCGGCCCTCCGCCTCGTCCTGCTCGAGGCGCCTGCGCAGCGCGATCATCCCCTGCGCCATCTCGGCCATCGACAGGTACCGCGCCGCCGGCTGCTTCGCCGTCGCGCGCCGGATCACCTCGTCCACGTACGCCGGCAGCCCCGCCACCTCCGACAGCGGCGCGGGATCCGCGAAGAACTGCCAGTTCACGAGCTTCGTCCGGTCGTCGAACGCGTCGCGGAACGGGTGGCGGCCGGCCATCATCTCCCAGAGCACGAGCCCCAGCGAGTACACGTCGAAGCGCGCGTCCGCCTCGTTCCCGGCGAGGTTCTCGGGCGCCATGTACGCGGCCGTCCCGAGGCGCACGTTGCGCTGGGTCGTCCGCATCTCGTAGGGGATGACCTTCGCGATCGAGAAATCGACGACCTTCACCATCCCGTCCGCGGTGAAGACGATGTTGTCCGGCTTCACGTCGCGGTGGATGATCTGGTTCTCGTGCGCCGCGTCGAGCCCCCACGCGGCCTCGAGCGCGACGTGCAGCGCGAACAGCGGCGACAGCCTCCCCTGGCGCTCCAGGATGGTGCTCAGCGTCGGCCCGTCGAGGAACTCCATGAGCATCCACGCCGTGCCGTCCGCCTCGCAGCCGATGTCGAAGACCTCGACCACGTTGGCGTGCTGGATCCCGAACGTCCCGTGGGCCTCGGCCAGGCTCCTCTCGGCCTTCCTGGCGTCCTTCCGGTCGCGCAGGTGCATCATCTTAAGGGCGCACCGCGCGCCGGTGATCCGGTGGCGGACCTCGTACACCTCGCCGGAGTACCCGGCGCCCACGAAGCGCACGATCTCCATCTGGTGAAAGACCTGACCCGGCTGGAACACCTGCCGCTCGATCGGCTCCTCGGCGTCGCTCACGGCGCTCTCCCGCTCCTTCCCGGCGCCCACGCTATCCGCGGGCTGCTGCGGCGGGAACGCCTCGGTGACGGCCAGCGCGGCGGCGGGCAGGTCCGCCGTGACGGCCAGCGCCGCCGTGACGAAGGCCGGCCGTCTCGTGGGTTCCGTGAGAGGGAGCATCGCGTTGTCCATGGGCGGGTGCCTCTCGGGCGAGCGCCCCTCCTCTGGAGGCGCTGCCGTCGCCTACCCATGTCGATACGGCGCCGCCGGAGTGCTCACCCGATCGACGTCTCCCCCTTCGAATACGACGCGACCGCCGACCACCAGGCGCCCACGTCCCGGCGGCCCTCGCATGCCCGCTGGCCCATGGCCACTGGCCTCCGGCCAATGGCCTCCGGCCAATGGCCTCTGGCCAATGGCCGCGCCGAGCACGGTTCCGACAGGACCCTTTGCGCAAAGCGGTTGCGAACGCGCGAGGCGCTCCCGCTAAGATGCCCAGTTTCCTGGGGGAGGATCGGAGAAGAGAACGATGGCAGCCTATGGATACAGCTTCGTCACCGACAAGGCGTTCAGCGCCTTCGCGCGGGATCTCGAGCAGGGAGCGTGGAAGGGCGTCTCGATCGACAAGTACGATGTCCCGAACCGCGTCCCGGCGGCGCTCCTGCTCGAAGCGCCGAAGCCGGTCATCTGGAAGGCGCGCGCGCTCTGGAGCATTCGGGCGCTCGACGAGGCGCTCGGCGTCGCCTCGGCCGCGGCGCTCGCCGAGCTCGACACGGAGTGGGACACTGCCCAGCGGGCGCTGCACCTGTTCCTGGCCTCGGCGGCCGAGAGCAAGGATCCAGCGCAGCGCGACGCGGCGGTGCGGCTCCGCGGCGCCCTGCTCGCGGGGGCGGGCACCGAGCAGACCCGGTACACGTACGACGCCGAGGTCGATTACGGCTGGCACCAGGTCGCGGTCGCGGGCAAGGCGCCGCTCGCCGCCGACGTGAAGAAGGTCGGCGCCGGCGCGTACCTGAAGCGCATCGACGAGGCGACCGAGGCGCTCGCCAAGGGGCTCGGCCGGAGCTCCGGCCAGAAGCGCGCGGTCGCGCGGTCGAAGCGCATCCGGGAGGCGGTGGTCGCGTGTACGCAGGCGTTCAACGCCATCCACGGCGAGATCGGCTGGCTCATCGAGCACACGCCGACCGGCAAGCACCGCGAGCTCCTCGAGGCGCTCCACGCGCCGTTCCTCGCCCTCCTTGAGCGCAGCCCGCAGCGCGCCCCGGCGGCCGCCGCACCGGAGGAGGAGGAGGCCGCGCCGGCTGAAGAGAACGCCGCGGAGACCGAGGCAGAAGAGAGCACGCCCGGCTGAGCCGGCGGACGAGCGCAGGGGGCCGGCGAGCGCTCACCGTCCCGCCTCCGCCGCCCCCTGCAGCCCTTGCCCGAACCCCTGCCAGCTCTCCGCAGCCCTTGCCCGAACCCCTGCCGGCTCTCCGCAGCCCTTCCCCCAACCCCTGCCGGCTCTCCGCAGCCCTTCCCCCAACCCCTGCCGGCTCTCCGCAGCCCTTCCCCCAACCCCTGCCGGCTCTCCGCAGCCCTTCCCCCAACCCCTGCCGGCTCTCCGCAGCCCTTCCCCCAACCCCTGCCGGCTCTCCGCAGCCCTTCCCCCAACCCCTGCCGGTGACCGGCAGCACGTCCTGCCCTCGTTGCCGTCGCGCTTGCAGCGCGTTCTCGGACGGAACCGCGCCTTCTCGTGACGTTCTGCTATCCTCCGCCGCCGTGATTGTGGACCAACCCCCCACACCTGCCCCTCACGAGGCTCCGGAGGACCGGGCCACGTTCGGGCTCGCCGCCTTCGATCCTCGTCCGAGCCTCATGGCGCCTTCCATCGCGCCGGCCGCCTCGGCGGCGCCGCACGTCTCGGTGGTCGTCCCGGGGCTGAACGAGGCGGAGAGCCTGACGGAGCTCGCGCAGCGGGTGGATCAGGCCTTGAAAGGGCGCTTCTCCTACGAGCTCATCTTCGTGGACGACGGCAGCACGGACGACAGCTGGGGCGTCATCTCCAGGATCCGCGCGGAGAACCCGGTCGTGAAGGGGATCCGGCTGCGGAAGAACTTCGGCAAGGCGACGGCGCTCACGGCCGGGTTCCGCAAGGCGAGGGGCGCCGTGGTCGTCACGATGGATGCCGATCTCCAGGACGACCCGGCCGATCTGCCGAGCTTCATCGCCAAGGTCGAGGAGGGCCTCGACGTCGTGGTGGGCTGGAAGGTCAACCGCCTGGACCCCGCCAATCGCCTCGTCCTGTCCCGGATCTTCAACGGGACCGTCCGCGCGGTCACGGGCGTGAAGCTCCATGACATGAACTGTGGCTTCAAGGCCTACCGTCGCGAGGTGCTGCGCACCATCCCGATCTACGGAGATCTCTTCCGGTACATCCCGGCGCTCGCTGCCTGGCAAGGCTTCCGCGTCACGGAGATCCCGGTGCGCCACCACGCTCGCAAGTACGGCGCCTCGCGCTACGGACTGGAGCGCATCCTGCGCGGCTTCTTCGACCTGCTCAGCGTCATGTTCCTGACGCGCTACTCGAAGAAGCCGATGCACCTCTTCGGCCTCATCGGCCTGGTCTTCGCTGCGACCGGCGTGACCATCAACGCGTATTTGACGTTCCTCTGGCTGCTCGGTCACAAGATCGGAGACCGGCCGCTGCTCCTCCTCGGCGTGCTGATGATCCTCCTCGGCATCCAGTTCTTCTCGATGGGTTTCATCGGCGAGTTCCTCACCTTCCAGATGCAGCAGCGCCACCTGGCAGACGAGCCGCCCATCCGCGAGGAGTTCGAGTGATCTCCGAGCCTCGCCTCGATCGGTCCTGGGTCCCCGCGTCCGGGCGCCTCCCCTCTCTTCAGGCCCTCTGCTCCGCGGCGCCGCGCTGAGCGCGCGGCCGGGGTTTGCCGTCGTGGGCCGCACCGCCCTGCGCGCCCTCGTCCGCCTGATTGGCCCGCTCTTGCTCGTCCTCGTGGTCGTGCGCATGGACGACCGGGACGCGGTGCTCGGCGCGGTCGTATCGGCCTCGGCTGGCCCGCTCGCGCTCGCGGCGGCGCTGAACGTCCTCAACATCCACCTCAAGGTGGTCCGCTGGGACGCGCTGCTGCGCGCCCGAGGCATCGTCTATCCGCTTCGGCGTGCGTGGAGCGCCTACGCGACGTCGCTCTATGTTGGCATGCTGACCCCCGGGCGGGTCGGCGACCTGCTCCGGATCCGCTACCTGCGCCACGACCTCGGCGTGCCTTACGCGGAGGGGCTGGCCACCGTCGTGATGGACAGGCTGTGTGATCTCTACGTGCTCGCCGCGTTCGTCGCGGTCGGCGTCGCCCGTTACAGCGCGGTGATCGCCGGCCGCCTGGCCTGGCTGACGTGGGGTGGAATCGCCCTCACGGTCCTTGCGCCCCTCGTGTTGCTCATCCCCGGGCTGGCCGAGCGGCTGCTGCTCGCCTTCTCGCGCAAGCTCGCGAAGGATCCGTCGGAGAGCGCGGAGCCCGGCGCGGCGAGCCGCTTCCTGGTCGCGCTGCGCGCTCATGTCGGGCGCGGGCTCCTCTTCACGCTCCCGGTCACGGTGGCGACGTTCGTCGTCAACTTCGCGCAGGGCTACCTCATCGCGCGCGCCCTTGGCGTACCGCTCTCGCTCTTCGACGTCACCTGCTTGCTCGCCATCGCGAACCTGCTCGGTCTCTTGCCGATCTCGATCGCCGGCGTAGGTGTCCGAGAGCTCTTCTTCTCCCTCGTATTCCCTTCGCTCGGCTTCACCGCCGAGCACGGCGTCAGCTTCGGCCTGCTGGTCTTCGCCGTCATCTACCTCGTCGTCGTCGCCGTCGGTTTCGTGAGCTGGCAGCTGGCCCCCCCGCCCACCTCCCCGGCCCCATCCACCTCCCGATCCGGCTAGCGCCCCGAGCTCCTGCGTCGCCCGCAGGGGCGAGCGCGAGCGACGATCTCCTTCGATCGACTCAGAGCGAGATCGGGGTCGTGAGCCGAAGAGGCTCCCCCTCGAAGGCCGGCACCCGCGCCGCGGCGGCTCGGAACGCGTCGACCACGCACGCGCCGACCTCGGTCCCGGCGAAGGGCGCCCCGTCCAGCGCCACGTGGGCCTCGCCGCTCGGCGCGAAGGTCACGGTCACGCTCCCCTCCCCGCTCGGCCCGTCCGGCTGCCAGCAGCGCTTCGCCCGGACACGGCCGTGCTCGAGCGCCGCGCCCGCGGCCTTGCCCACCCGGACGCGCGCCCCGTCGACCCGGCTCGACCAGGTGTCGTACCCCTCGTGAGAGCGCAGCGACACCTCGGCAGAGGGGGGGTACGCCCCGCCGCGCTGCAGGCAGTGCGAGGGGCGCACCATCGCATAGCCCGTCGCGGTGGCGAAGCTGCACACCGCGAGCGCCACCAGCAGGGCCCGCTGCCCACCGCCCCGGCCGAGCGGCCCGTCGGGCGGCCCATCATCGTTCGATCCGTCACGCAACCGCTCGACCTCCGCACGGATCTCCGCGATCTCCGCGTCCCGGGCGGCGAGCGCCGCATCCCGCTCCTTCAGCTTGGCTTCGAGGGTTTCGATGCGCGCGCGAGCCGCATCGAGATGATCCCGGTAGTGCGACATGGCGCCATTCTACCGCGGGCCGCGCGTGGCGCCCTGCCCTTCCCGCGCCCTCGCGTCGTTACACGCCCTTCCGCGTCCTTTCGCGATGTTCCCCCCGCTCCTTGACAGCGGGGGGTGGGGTCAAGTAGCCGAGGACCCGCCTCACCTATGCTAGAGAACCACCGCACCAGGCTGAACAGCGCGCTCGCCAAGCTCGACGGCGCCCTCGAGCGGCTCGCGCGCGCCGCCTTGACCCTGGCGCCGTGGCCGATCCTCTACGGCATGAGCATCGCCGTGACGGCCTGGGTCTTCACCCACCCGAGCCGGCACGCGCAGCTCGACACGAACAAGCTGACCGAGGTGGAGCGCCGCTGGATGGCCGGCGGCGCCGTCGCCGCCATCGTGGGGGTCGGGCTCGCCTACTTCCTCGTGATGCTGGCGCGGCGGGCCCGCACCCGCTCGTGGGACTTCGTGAGCACCGTGGGCCGCCTCAACCGCGCCCTGATCCCCCTGCTCGCGCTCCCGTTCGTCGCCGCGCTCAAGCTCCCGAACATCGAGAAGGACAGCCCGAAGAGCACGATCTTCTTCGCCGCCCTCGCCGCTGTGGCCACGGGCGCCGGCGCCTACGCCTGGGGCCGCCGCGCGCGGCTCTCGCCCGGGCTCGACGATGCGTCCGAGCTCGATGGCGCGCCCGCGCGCGGAGGCGGCGCCGCGCGGTGGCTCCCGCCGCTGGCCCTGCTCGCGATGTGGACGGGCTACACGCTCTTCTTCTCCCGGCTCGCGATCACCAACCACCACGCGCTGCACACCAGGACGCCCGACCTCGGGTACTACGACAACATCTTCTACCAGACGATCCACGGACGGCCGCTCGGCTGCTCCTGGCTCAAGGCCGGTTACCACGGCTCCGCGCACTTCGACCCGATCCTCATCCTGCTCTCGCCGCTCTACCTCATCTACCCGAGGGCGGAGTTCCTCCTCATCCTCCAGTCCGCGTGGCTCGGCGCCGGCGTCGTCCCCGTGTACCTGCTCGCGCGCGACAAGCTCGCTCACCGCGGCAAGGCGCTCCTGCTCGCCGCCGTGTGGGCCATCTATCCGGCCCTGCACGGCGCGAACATGTACGAGTTCCACTCGCTCGCGCTGATCTCCCCGCTCGTCGTCTGGCTCCTCTACTTCTACGAGACCGGCAGGGACAGGCTGTACTGGGTCACCCTCGCCGTGCTGCTGCTCTGCCGGGAGGACGTCTCCCTGCTGATGTGCTTCATCGGGCTCTACGCCATCTTCGACCGGCGCCCGGGCAGGACCCGCCTCGGCTGGGTGACCATCGCGACGAGCCTCGTCTACTTCGTCATCGTGAAGCTGTTCTTCATGACGTCGGCGGGCATCATCATGTCCGGCAAGGACGCTTATTCGTTCGCCTATTACTACGAGGAGCTCATGCCGAACCGGAGCGGGCTCGGCGGCATGCTCGTCTCCCTCCTCACGAACCCTGTCTTCGCGCTCAAGGTCCTGCTGGAGGAGCCGAAGATCATCTTCCTGCTCCAGCTCTTCGTCCCCCTCTGCTTCCTGCCCTTCCTCGCCAAGCCCGGGCGCTGGATGCTGGCCTACGGGCTCCTGTTCTGCCTGCTCGCCTCGCGCGACGCGGTGTTCTCGATCCACTTCCAGTACTCGTCGATCCTCTTCCCCATCGCGTTCGTGCTGACGCCGATCGCGCTCAAGCGGATCGAGGGCTCCGGGCCGGCCGCGTACTACGGGCTCGACGGGCGGCGCCTGTCGCGCGCGCTGCTCGCCGCCATGATCGTGGCGGCCGCGCTGATGTCGTGGAAGTTCGGCGGCCTCGTCGAGAACGCGTCGTTCAGGGGCGGCTTCTCCCGCGTGGCGCGCAAGCTGACGCCCGACCAGGAAGCGACCTACGCCTGGGTCCGGAAGCAGGTGGAGGCGATCCCGAAAAGCGCCATCGTCGGCGCGACGAGCAAGATGGGACCGCACGTGTCGAACCGGAAGGAGGCCTATTTCTATCCGGGCGACCGCGCCGCGACCGTCCAGTACGTGCTGCTCGACGAGGGGGAGCTCAAGGGCAAGGACCAGGAGCGCCACAACGCGGCGGTGAAGCGCGGCGAGCTCGAGGAGCTCAGCCGGCTGAAGAAGCTGGCGCTGTTCAAGCGGGTCAAGCCGCCGTCGAAGGCGCAGCCGCCGGCCCCGGCGGCCTCCGACGAGCCCCCTACCGGAGACCCGCCCCCGGAGCTACGAAAGCCGGACCGAAAGGGCGGCGGCGCGCCGCCTGCGCCCTCCACCACCGCGGAGCAAGATGAAGACCCTCCTCCTGGCCCATGACTTCAACGCGACCTCCGAGATCGCCCTCGACACGGCGATCGAGCTCGCCCGCAAGCTGTCCGCGAAGATCGTCGTCGCGCACGTGTACAGCGTGCCCGTCTACAGCTTCCCGGAAGGCTCGTCCCTGATCCCCTCGGCCGAGGACGCCGCCCGCATCGCCGATGCGGCGCAGCGGAGCCTCGATCAGGTGCTCGAGCGCCGGCGCGCCGCGCCGGGCGTCGAGATCTCGGGCGTGCTGCGCGCCGGCGTCCCCGACGAGGAGATCTGCCGCCTCGCGGACGAGATCGGCGCCGACATGATCGTGATCGGGACGCACGCGCGCGGGGCGGTCGCGCGGGCGCTGCTCGGCAGCGTGGCGCAGCGGGTGGTGAGATCGGCAAAGGTCCCGGTCCTGTCGATACGGGGACCACAACCGGCCTGATGTATGTGACATCACGAAACGATCGGATCCGGTGTCCGGCGCCGCCGAACCGGGCGTTAGAAATTTCCCGACTTCCTGTCAAATGCGTCCTGCCGCGACGACGAAACCTCGTTGAAACATTGGGCACGTTACGCCCGTGCCATGAAGATCGACACTGGGGATACGGCCTGGCTCCTCGCATCGACAGCCCTCGTCCTTTTCATGACGCCGGGCCTCGCCCTGTTCTACGGCGGCATGGTGCGCCGCAAGAACGTGCTCGCGACGCTCATGCACTCGTTCGCCGCGCTCGCGGTGATCTCGGTGCAGTGGGTGGCCGTCGGGTACTCGCTCGCGTTCGGGACCTCGCACGGTGGGCTCATCGGCGGGTTCGACTTTGTCGGTCTGCACGGGATCGCGACGGTGGAGCGCGGCACGGTGCCGCACATCGCGTTCGCGGCGTTCCAGATGATGTTCGCGGTGATCACGCCCGCGCTCATCGCGGGGGCGTTCGCCGAGCGGATGCGGTTCTCGGCGTACCTGGTCTTCATCCTGCTCTGGTCCACGCTCGTCTATGACCCGGTGGCGCACTGGGTGTGGGCGGAGAAGGGCTGGCTCTTCGAGATGGGCGCTCTCGACTTCGCGGGCGGCACCGTGGTTCACCTCGCGGCGGGCATCTCGGCGCTGATCTGCGCGCTCGTGCTGGGCAAGCGCACGGGATATCCGCACGAGCGGCACGTGCCGCACAACCTGACGATGACCCTGACGGGCACGGGCATCCTGTGGTTCGGGTGGTTCGGCTTCAACGCCGGCAGCGCGCTGACGTCGGGCGGGCTCGCGGCGCTGGCGCTGCTCGACACGCACCTCGCGGCGGCGGCGGGCGGCGCGGCGTGGCTCCTCGTCGAGTGGGCGCAGCGAGGCAAGCCGACCGCGCTCGGCGTGGCGTCCGGCATCGTGGCCGGGCTCGTCGGGATCACGCCCGCGGCCGGGTTCGTGGCGCCGTGGGCCGCCGTCGTGATCGGCCTGCTCGCGGGCGTGGTGTGTTATGCGGCGGTCGTCTCGAAGGAGCGCCTGCGCTACGACGACTCGCTCGACGCGTTCGGCGTCCACGGCGTGGGCGGCCTCCTCGGCGCGGTCCTCACCGGCGTCTTCGCCGAGAAGGCCCTGAACGAGGCCGGCCGTGACGGCGTGATCGCCGGCAACCCGGGGCAGATGGTCCCGCAGCTGGTCGGCATCGCGGCCGTCGGCCTGTACGCCGCGATCGTGACCTTCGTGCTCCTCAAGCTGGTCGACAAGCTGATCGGCCTGCGCGTGCCCGAGAGCGACGAGCGCGAGGGCCTCGACGCAACCGAGCACGGCGAGACCGGTTACGCGCTGTAGCGACACAGAGGGGGGCAGCCACAGACCCAGGTCGACAAGGGCTCCCGGCCGCGCTCGTCCTCCCGGTGAGGAGGGAACCGCGCGGCCGGGGGTGCCGTCGCTGTTGCCTCCCCCGGGGCGCACCGCTAGAGCGACGGACGGTTCGAACCGAAAGGCGCCGAGAGCGCCAGGAGAGCTCGACAATCTCTTGGCGCTCCCGGCGCCCTGACGGTTTCTACGCTCGAACCGAACGGTGCTCCATCTTGCGCCGAACCTTCCCCCTGGGCGCGCGCCGCGAGCGGGCGCCCCGTCATCACGGAGCAGACAGGCATGAGCGGCCATTCCAAGTGGGCCACCATCAAGCGCAAGAAGGGCGCGCTCGACGCGAAGCGCGGCAAGCTCTTCACGAAGCTGATCAAGGAGATCACCGTCGCCTCGCGCATGGGCGGCGGAGACCCGAACGGCAACCCGCGGCTCCGTAAGGCGATCAACGACGCCAAGGGCCAGGCGATGCCCGCCGACACGATCAAGCGCGCCATCCAGCGCGGCACCGGCGAGATCGAGGGCGCGAACTACGAGGAGATCCTCTACGAAGGAACAGGGCCCGGCGGGACGCTGTTCCTCTGCGAGGCGATGACCGACAACCGGAACCGCACCGTCGCCGAGATCCGGAAGATCTTCGAGAAGAACAACGGGCAGCTCGGCGCCGGCGGCTCCGCGCAGTGGGCCTTCGAGAGGAAGGGGATCATCCTCCTCGCGAAGGACGCGGCGACGGAGGATCAGCTGATGGACACCGCCGTGGGCGCGGGCGCCGACGACTACAGCGACCAGGGAGAGGAGTGGCAGGTGCTCTCCAGCGTCGACGTGATGGACACCGTCGTGAAGGCCCTCGAGGACGCGAAGATCGCGGTGAAGTCGAACTCCGCGGGCTACGTCCCCAAGAACAAGAAAGAGGTCGCGGGCCGCGACGCCGAGGTCTGCCTGAACCTCGTCGACTCGCTCGACGACCACGACGACGTGCAGAACGTCTACGCCGATTTCGACGTCCCCGACGAGGAGCTCGCGAAGCTCGAGGGCTGATCCCGCGGCAGGCGCGAGCCCGTCACGGCCGCCAGATCGGGAAGCTCACGATCGCCCACGAGAAGAACGCGTGGGCGAAGACGGCCGGCGCCAGGCGCCCGGTCCGGTGCACCACGCGACCCCACACGATCGAGCAGCCGAAGCCCGCCGCGACGAGCAGCGGGTTCGGCCCGGCCACCGGATCGCCGAGCAGGAACAGCGTGGGGGCGTGCGCGGCGGCGAACAGCGCGCTCGACAGCAGCCACGCGGCGCCCCGGTCGAGCGGCCCCTCCAGGGCGCGCAGGACGAGCCCGCGCCAGACGATCTCCTCCAGCGCGGCGATGACGAAGACGAGCGCGCCGACGAACACGCGCGCGTCGGCCGAGGGGTCGCCGAGCTGGAGGTACAGGCGAAGGACCCACGCCTCGCGAGGCGTGCCCCGCGGGGCGAGCAGCAGCTGCACCGCCATGGCAAGCCCGTAGAGCCCCGCCGCGACCAGGGCGCCGCGCGCGAGATCGCCGGACAGGGGGCGGAGCGCCGCGCGGAGCTCGCCGCGCCGGCGGAGCCACATCACGGTGATCGCCGTGAGGACGGCGTAGAGCGCGCCGAGCGCCGCGAGCATGGCAGGCGCGCCCGCGCGACCGGGATCGAACGCGAACGAGACGGCGAGCGCGACGCAGGCGGTGACGGACGCGGCGACGAGCGCGGCCTCCCGGCGCGAAGAGCGCGGCGGCTCGCGCGGATCGATCGCCCGCGGATCGCGCGACGAGGCCGGGGCGGCCGGGCCAGAGGCAACCGGAGGAGCCGCGGCGGAAGGAGCCGCGGCGCGGTCTTCGCCCGGGATCATCGCGCGCTCGCCTGACCCGTCGGACTCGTCCGACACGTCCAACTCGTCCAACACAATTGCAAGACCCGGTCGAGGATGCGGTCCGCGAGCGCCGGCTTGGGCAACACGCCGAGCGCGTCGGCGGCGTCGCGGGTCACGATCGTGGCGCGGTTGTCGTCCCGGCCGAACGAGTCCGCCGCGTGGTTGGCGACGATCATGTCGACGCGCTTGCTCGCGAGCTTGTGCCGCGCATAGGCGATGACCCCCTCGTCCGTGGCGGTCTCGACCGCGAACCCGACGAGCACCGGCGAGCGCGCTCCGTCGGCGCCGGCAGCGTCCGCCAGGCCGCCTCGCGCCGCGCCGATCTCCGCGAGCAAATCAGGGTTCGGCACGAGCGGGAGCGACGCGAGGTCGGGCGTCCGCTTCAGCTTGGTCGCGTGCTGCTCGGCCGGGCGGTAGTCGGACACGGCGGCCGTCATGATGAGCGCGTCGGCGCCGCGCAGGTCCTCGCCGAGCGCCTGCCAGAGCGCGCCGCGCATCGAGAGCGCGCCGCGCACGTCGACCCGGCGCGCGCCCGGCGGCGTGGAGAGCGACACGGGGCCGGCGATGAGCGTGACCTGCGCGCCCCGCGCCGCGGCCCGCTCCGCCACGGCGAAGCCCATCTTGCCGGTCGACCGGTTGCCGAGGAAGCGCACGGGATCGAGGTCCTCGAGCGTTGGGCCCGCGGTGACGACGACGCGGAGACCCGCGAGGTCGCGCGGGGCGAGCCGCGAGAGCGCCGCGGCCGCGATCGCCGCGGGCTCGGCCATGCGCCCGAGGCCGCGCTCGCCCGAGGCGACCTCGCCGAAGACCGGGCCGACGAGCTGCACGCGCCCGTCGGCCTCGAGCGTGGCGACGTTCCGCGCCGTCGCGGGGTGAGCCCACATGCGGGGGTGCATCGCCGGCGCGGCGAGCACCGGCCCCCGCGCGCACAGGGCGAGCGCCGTCACGAGATCGTCGGCGCGCCCCGCGGCGAGGCGGGCGATCACGTCGGCGGTCGCGGGCGCGAGCAGCACGAGATCGGCCTCGGCGGCGAGCGCGATGTGCAGCTCGCCCGCGAAGCCGGGATCCCACATGGTGTCGCGCACCGGCTCGCCGCAGAGCCCGCTCAGCGTCATGGGCCCGAGGAACTGTTGCGCCGCGCGCGTCATGATCGGGAGCACGCGCGCGCCGCCCTGGATCAACAGCCGGGCCACCTCGGCGGCCTTGTACGCGGCGATGCTGCCCGAGACGGCGAGCGCGACGGTCGGCCGCGCGCCCTCGGGGGCTTGGCCAGCGGGCAACGGGGCAGAGGCCTCGGGGCGAGGTGCGGGAGATGACGGCGTTCGGCCAGACATGGCGCAGGTGCCAGCGTGGGTCGGGGGGTCGGTCCGGCGTCCACCGTTGCACGAAAATCGCCGATCGTACACGGCCACGACACGGTACACGCTGCACCGCAGGCGGATGATCCGGGGCCGCGCTGCAGGCAGCGAGCTCGTGCTGGCGCGCACGCGCGCACCACCGCGCGCGCGCCGACACGCGCCAACGCGCCCGCGCAGCAAGAAACCCCGCTGGTTTTTGGGGCGTGGCAGTGGCATCACCCGCCGGGAGCGCGTAATGGGATGAGCTCCCTCAGAGGAACACGACAACGATGGCAAGCACCGTCCTCACCGGCATCAAGCCCACCGGAACGCCGCACCTCGGCAACTTCGTAGGGGCGATCAAGCCGGCGCTCGCGCTCGCAGGAACCGCGTCGAACGCGCTCTACTTTGTCGCGGACTATCACGCGCTCAACGTCATCCACGACGCGCAGAAGCTCCGGAGCCTGGTCCACGAGGTCGCCGCGACGTGGCTCGCGCTCGGCCTCGATCCAGAGAAGGTCATCTTCTACAGGCAATCCGACGTTCCGGAGATCTTCGAGCTCAGCTGGATCCTCTCCTGCTTCACGGCGAAGGGGCTCATGAACCGCGCCCACGCCTACAAGGCCGCTGTCGCCAAGAACATGGAGTCCCGGGCCGGGGCGTCGAGCGCCGCGGGCGCCGAGGACAGCGACGACCTCGACGCCGGGATCAACATGGGCCTCTATGGCTATCCGGTGCTGATGGCGGCCGACATCCTCCTGTTCAAGACGAATGTCGTGCCGGTGGGCAAGGACCAGGTCCAGCACATCGAGATCGCCCGCGATATCGCGCAGCGCTTCAACGCGATCTACGGCCCGACCCTCGTCCTGCCCGAGGCGCGCATCAGCGCCGAGACGGCGGTGATCCCGGGCCTCGACGGCCGCAAGATGAGCAAGAGCTACGACAACACCATCGCGCTCTTCCTGCCGCCGGAGAAGCTGCGCAAGACGATCTTCAAGTACAAGACGGACTCGTCGCCCCCGAGCGAGCCGAAGGATCCGAACACCTCGCCGCTCTTCCACCTCTACAGGGAGTTCGCCACGCCCGAAGAGGCGGAGGCGCTCCGCGGCCGCTACCAGGGCGGCATCGGCTGGGGCGAGGCGAAAGAGGCCGTGTTCGAGGTGCTGAACCGCGCGCTCGAGGAGCCGCGGCGCCGCTTCGCCGATCTCATGGCCAACCCGGCCCGCGTCGACGCCCTGCTCTCGGAAGGCGCCCAGCGCGCGCGGGCGCTCGCGGGCCCGACGCTCCACGAGGTGCGCCGGGCGATCGGCGCGCGCTGAAGGCCGCGGCGGCGGAGGACGAGCGGAGCTCGCCGCGGCCAGCGCGCGGCGAGCGCCGCCGAGCAGCCGCCGCCGGCTCCGTTCGAGGCCGCCCGCTCAGCCGCCGTCGCTCGTCGTCGTCTTCTTCTGGTTCTGGCGTCGCTTCTTGCCCTTGCCGCCCTTCGCCTCGTCCCCCGCGGGGTCCCGCTGGCCACGGGCTTCCGCCGCCGCCGCGCCCGGGGCCTGCGCGACGGCGATCCCCTCGGCGGGCGGCGCGTCCTCGCCGCGCGCGCGGCCGCCTTCCCCTTCGGCGCGCTCCTCCCCCTTCGCGCGGAACGTGCCGAACCCCGCGCGCTCGGTCCAGCCGCGCTCGCCCGTGAGCCCGGGCTCGCGGCTCTCGACGGTGCCGCCGCCCGGCTCCGGGCCGGTCACGCCTGGCGTGCGAACGTCCGGCCCCTGCGTCACGACGAGGTACTCGTCCGCCACGTACTCGGGGTGATTGTCGTCGGCCGTCTTGGCCTCGGGGTCGCGCGGGCCGCTCCCGACATGGACGATCTGCGCGGTCGGCGGGTAGCTGTCGCTCCACTTCTCCCGCACCGCGTAGGCGCCGTCGCGGACGACCCGCGAGCTCGTCGTCTTGAAGCCGGGGATGCCGCGCTGAGCGAGCGCCCGCGTCCCTTCGGGCAGCTTCGGCGTCGGGCGCTCCAGCTCCTCGAACGGGATGACCTCGTCGATGCGACGGAAGTACGTGACCGTGAGCTTGCGCGAGGGCCCGAGGATCTCGGCGCGCACGACGCCGCCGGCCACGGTCTCGTGGAGCACGATCGGGAAGTCGAACGGGTTCCTGAAGCGGTAGTTGATCGTCGGGTAGACGACGGTCGCGTCGAGGCCGAGCTTGATGTAGTAGCTCGGGCGGGAGTGCGGGTAGCGCTCGACGATCTCGAGCCCCGCGAAGAACGCGGCGCCGTGGAGCGTGCCCGAGATCTGGCAGGTCCCGCCGCCGAGCCCGTCGACGAGCTCTCCCTGGGCGATGACCGGAGCGACGCGGTACCCGTGCGCCTCGTCGCGCGGGCCGACCGTCTCGTTGAAGTCGAAGATCTCGCCCGGCATGACGACCACGCCGTCGAGCTTGGACGCCGCGAGCCTGAGGTTGTACGTCCTCTCCTTGGATCTCGCGCCGGTCGCGTAGCGCGTCTCGAAGTAGCCGAGCACCTGATCGAACTTGACGTTGCCGAGCTGCTCGGCGACGAGCTTCGGTGCGATCGTCTCGACGCTCGCCTGCGCGGTGTCCTCGCCCGCCCGGAGGGCGGCGTCGATGCGCGCGAGCGTGCCGTAGACGTCCAGCCGATACCCGATCTTCTCGGGCTTGAGCTGCTTCCCCTCGAGGTCGACATACGCGTCGACCGCGGGCGCGTCGAGCTCGACCTTCAGGTCGAGCAGCTTGCTGATCGCCCGCTCGGAGTCGAGGAGGAGCGGGATCGGGATGTCGAGCGGCGCGTCCTCGTCGCTCTTGTCGCCATCGCCGGCCCGCTCGTGCGCGCGGCGGAGCGCGCTCTCGGGGCGGAGCGCCTCGCGCACGAACTCGGCGAGGCGGACCCGGTTGATCTCGACGCCGAGATCGTTGCGGCGGAGCGCGCGCGCGGAGCCGTCGGGGAGCACGATCCGGATCTCCCCGGTGGCGTAGCGGCGCACGAGGTCGAGCGCGTTCGCCACCACGTCGCCGCCCGTCGGCACCGGCACCTGCGCCACGCGGAGGACCGGCGGGGGCTTGGGGCCGTCGTCCGGCGGGGGCGGCAGCACGAGGTAGGTGATGGCCAGGCCGCTCGTGACGAAGATCGCCACCAGCGCGGCGAACCGCCAGAGCTCCGGCGAGCGGCGAAGATCCATGCGAGGGCGGCCATCTTGAGAAGCGTTGCCCGAACCGTCAAGCGAACGCGGGCGCGCGGCGCGGCTACGGTGCGGCCCGCGTCACATCGGAGCCGCCGCGCGGCGCCCTCGATGCGGCGCGCGCGGCCCTGAGGAGCGGCTCCTTGATCGAGCCCGCCCCGGGCACGAGCAGAGAGCCCCGCTGGCGCGGCGGGCCGCCGTGCGGCGAGGAGCGCAGGAGGAGCGCGCCCGCGAGCACCACGAGGACCACGAGGCCGATGGTCGCGGGGACGAGCCAGCGCCGCGCGCGGCCCTCGTCGGACGTCGGCGGCGCCGGCCAGGCGCCCTGCGGTGGGCCGGCGCCGCGCTCTGCGCTCGCGCGCCCGGGCTGAGCGGCGGCTTGCGGCGAGCTCTGCTGTGACTGCGGATAGTCGAAGTCGATCGCGCGCTCGCGCGCGATCTGCATGGCCTCCTGGATCGCGGCGCGCCGCCGCTCACCACGCGGGCCGAGCATCTGCTGCATCAGCACAGCGAGCTCATCCGAGGTGGCGATGGGCGTCGCTGGCGACAGCTGCTCGATGGACTGGCGCAGCTCGGCCATCGTGGCGAAGCGCTCGTCCCTCGGCTTCGCGAGCATCCTCATGATGATGCGCCCGACGTCCTCCGGGAGCGACGGGACGAGGGTCCGCGGCGGCTCGGCTGCCGCCTTGTCGCAGATGCGGCGCACCGTCGCAGGATCGTTCTCGGCGTGGAAGGGGTGCTTGCCCGTCACGAGCTGATAGAAGACGATCCCGAGCGTGAACACGTCGGTGCGCCGATCGATGGGCTCGCTGCCCGCCTGCTCCGGCGACATGTACGCGTACTTGCCCTTCAGCTGGCCGACCTGGGTTCGCTGCAGGTTCGAGGCGGCCTTGGCGACGCCGAAGTCGAGGATCTTCACCGACCCGTCGTATCCGACCAGGATGTTTTGCGGCGAGACGTCGCGGTGGACGAGGCCGACGGGCTTGCCGTCGCGGCCGCGCAGCTCGTGCGCGGCGTGCAGGCCGAGGGCCGCCTCGGCCACGATGCGGAGCGCGAAGGGGAGCGGCAGACCGCCGCGCGCCTTGCTCTCGCGGAGAACCAGGTTGAGCGGCTCGCCGTCGATGAGCTCCATCACCTGGTAGAGGACGCCGTCCTCCTCGCCCACATCGATGGTCTCCGCGACGTTCGGGTGATGGATCTGCGAGACCAGGGTGGCCTCGTCGAGGAACATCGCCTCGAAGTCGGGATCGTCGCTCAGCTCGGCGCGCAGCAGCTTGACGGCGACGATCCTGGGGAGCTGGCCGCCCGTTCGAGCGGCCCACACCGAGGCCATGCCCCCGAGCGCGATGGGGACGAGGAGCTCATAGCGACCGAGCGTGTGGCCAGCGCGTACTTCTCCCATGGTGCTCACGTGCCGCGTAACCCCGGAGCGAGGCAGCGCCCGCCGGGAATCGAGCCCCCCGAGCGCGGCCCGCCGCGGCCCGCCCACTACGTCGGGTCCGCAAAAGCGCTCGGTGTGCCAGGTGGTGCTCTTGATCGAAAAATGACCGCGTGCGCCCGGAATGCGACCGGGCGCCTGGTGTTCGGATCGTCGCAGAGAACGCCTTGGCGCTCAACCCGGAACGCCGTTCAGGTCGCAGCGTGATCTTTCACCGATCCATCGCGGAACGGGCCGGTCGCGCTCAGCGCGTGAGCCCCCGTGCCTTGGATAGATCACCGGTGTCCTCGGCCGGCGCGTCGGGCTGCGAGGACTCGGAAGACGGGATGACCTTGCGCAGCGCTGACAGGTGTCGCTTGGTGACCCCTGTCACCGCCAGGATCTGAGCGTCGGTCGCGCGACGAACTCCTTCCATGGAACCGAGCTCCCGGAGGAGCGCCGTCCTCACCGCGCTGCCAAGCCCCGGGATGTCCTCGATCTCGGACCGGAGGCGCCGCGCCTTGCCGAGCCGCTTGCGTGCGTGGTTTGCGAAGCGGTGCGCCTCGTCGCGCGCGCGCGCCAGGAAGAAGAGGGCGGAGCTCGTGGATCGGAGCGGGATACCGTTCTTCTGGCCAGGCAGGTAGACGCGGTCGACGAGCTTCTCTCCGGTCTGCGTCTCCCGCTCCTTCGCCAGACCGACGATCGGGAGACCGTGCAGGCCGAGATCGCGCGCCGCCGACAGCGCCACCTGAAGCTGGCCGCGCCCACCATCGACGACGAACAGATCTGGAAGATCCCACTCGCCTCCGCCGGCCTCGGCGCGCCTCGACACATCACCCCCCGAGGCGGCGCTCTCTCGCTCCGCGGCAGCGGACACCGGCGTCCCTTCCGTCTCCGGCGGAGCGTCGCTCGCTGTTGCCGAGCCGATGTCCTCGTCAGCCAGGTCGCCCTCCGTCGCATCGCTCTCGAGCGCGTCGCTCTCCGCCGGATCGCTCTCCATCATGTCGCTCTCGGTGACGCCCTCCATCGCGTCGCTCTCGGTGACGCCCTCCATCACGTCGCTCTCGGGCGCGCCTTCGGCGCCGAGGGCGGCCTCGCTGTCTGCGGTGGACGCGGGGCTCGCCTGCCGGGCGGCCTTTCCGCGGCGGAAGCGCCGTGAGAGCACCTCGTACATCGCGGCGTAGTCGTCGCCGTCGGCCACGCTCTTCACGTTGAAGCTGCGGTAGCGCTTCTTGTCCGGCTGACCATCGAGGAGCGCCACGATCGATCCCACCGTGTCCCCGCCGCCGAGATGCGAGATGTCGCAGCACTCGATGCGACGCGGGAGCGTCGGGAGACGAAGGCGCTCCCTGATCTCCTCGAGCCGGGCCTCGAGATCATCGGAGCTCCGCTGCTTCTCCCGGAACGCGTGAGCCGCGTTCTCGCTCGCCATCTTGAGCAGATCGACGCGGGGCCCGCGCTGAGGCACGAAGAGCGCCACCTTGCGGCCCCGCCGATCGCCGAGCCACTCCGCAACACCCTCCGCGCCGTCGGGCAACACCGGCACGAGGACCTCATCGGGGATCGTGGTGGACGCGACGCCATAGTACTCGTTCAAGAAGCCGCCGAGCACCTCGTCGTCCGGCAGCTCCATGTTGCGGAGCGAGAAGGACAGCGTGTCTGTCACGCGCCCCCTCCGCACCAAGATCACTTCGACCTCCACGAGCGTCCCCTCGCGGTAGATGCCCACCACGTCTTGATCGACGTCCTTCACGTAGACGACGCGCTGGGCCTCGCGGACGGCCTCGACCGCCCGGAGCTGATCGCGGTAGATGGCAGCGCGCTCGAACTCGAGCTCCCGCGACGCGTCCCGCATTCGCGTGGTGAGCTCGCCCGTGAGCTCGTCGTGGCGCCCTTCGAGGAAGAGCGCGACCGAGCGGACCATCTCCGAATAGAGCTCCCGGTCCACATCCATCACGCAGGGCGCGAGGCAACGCTTGATCTGGTACTGCAGGCAGGGACGCCGGCGCGACGCCATCTCGGTATCGGAGCAGGTGCGGAGCTGGAAGTGCTTGTTGACCAGGTGGAGCGTCCGCCGCGCGCTCGTCGCCGAGTGGTAGGGCCCGAAATAGCGCGCCTTGTCCGGGGCGGGACGGCGGACCGTCTCGAGCATCGGCCACGCCTTCTGCGTGTCGAGCTTGAGGCAAAGGAAGTCCTTGTCGTCACGCAGCTTGACGTTGAACCGCGGCTTGTGCTGCTTGACGAGCTCGTTCTCCAGTACGGCCGCTTCCTTCTCGGTGGCGGTCACCACCGTCTCCAGATCGGCCACGATCTTCCGGAGTATCGGGATGAAGTACCTGGCGTCGCTCCCGCTCTCCTGAAAGTAGCTGCGGACGCGCGAGCGCAGGCTCTTCGCCTTGCCGACGTAGACGACGGCGCCGGCCTTGTCGATGAACAGATAGCAGCCCGGCGTCGTCGGGAGCGACGCGAGCTTGGCGGCGAGGAGGGCTTCGGGATCCTGCTTGGCGCTCGGGTTGACCACGGCCGGAACGATCTAGAAGTCGCGCGCGCCGGCAGCAAGCGCCGCGATCACGGCTGCTCCCGTGGAGAGCGGCCGACGCGGCCCGCGCCGGTTCTCCTTTACATCTAGAAAAACGCCGTCATGTGACGCGGCGCCGCTCGCCTCGGTGCGACGGGGCAGAACGCCCAGGTCGAGATGTCGGGCGAGTCGCCCGACCCGACCGCGACGTTCGCGAGGACAGGTTCGAGCCGAAGCGAAGGCGACACGAACGCGCCGGCCGGACTGCGGGCGATCACCGCCGCGCGGCGGGGCGGAGTCCGTCGCGCACCGCGTTGCCGTCGGCGCGCGCACGCGGGCGTCGTGATCACGTGAGCCGCGCGAGGCGCATGCGGGCGGGCTGATCACGTGAGCCACGCAGCGCCGTGATCACGTGAGCCGCGCAGCGCGCGCGAGCGCCCTGATCACGTGAGCCGCGCAGCGCGCGCGAGCGCCCTGATCACGTGAGCCGCGCGCGCCCCGTGTTGACGCGTCGCTCTCGTGAGGCCACCCGATCACGGTGCGCCGCCGTCACACGTCGCGCGATCGCCCGTGTACGAGGCGGCGCTGGCGACTGCGGTGATGGCGCGCCGCGCCCACGTCGACGCGAGACACGCCCTCGAGCAGGCAGTAGGCTCGACGGCAGGATCTTCGCGGGAGGAGGTCTCGGGTGTCGAGCGCTCCTGCCTCGTGGCCTGGCGGACGACGGCGTCTTCGCCTCGGTCGCAATCCGGCGCGACTCCCGGTCGCTCCATCGCGCCCAGTCCGTCTGGAGCTTCCTGGCCTTGAGAGAGGTCGCCCGCTGGAGAGCGAGGTTGCCCGTACCGGCCATCGGTGCCCGCTTGTCCCCGCCGTAGCTGCGCTTCGGGCTCTCCCCGCAAGCCACTTTCAGCCCGCCGGGCGCCACGGTGGCGAGCGTCTGGGAAGCATCTGGCAGGAATCAGGGAGGAACCTGGGAGGGGCGATGGGACGGCTGATGCCCGGTCGGAGCTCCATCGTTACCGCGCACCCTCTAATCAGGTTGCCTGAACCCGAAAGGACTTGTATGGTCGTAACACCACCAGCGACTGCCCGTTCGATACCCGGGTCCTGGGGCCAGAAGGCATCGGCGGACTGAGCCTGCGGCGCCACCGGCCCCGTGTCTGGTTTTCGTTCGCTGCCGTCCAGGTGCGCCGCTGCGCCTGGTGTCGGGCGGCCCCCGAGGTGGGAGTGCGCGTCGAACAGCCGAGGAGTGACGAACTGTCCACCAGCGTCCATCACCACCGCCCCGCTCGGGGGATCGATGTCGCCCTCGGCGGCGACGGTGAGCTCTGCCCTCTCGCACGGGGGCGAGCCGCGGGCGAGCGTCACCCTGGTGCCCAGCACGAGTGTCACCCCCTGAATCAGGATGAGCGGCTGAGCAGGAGCGGCGGCCTCGTGGCCTCCCGCAGGACGACTTCCGGCTTGCCGGGGCGGCCGTCGGAGCTCGGGCACGGCGAGCGGTTTGGGAGACTCGGCCGGAGGCTGGGCAGCTCCAGCACAGCCGCAAAAAGACGCAGCCAGACCGGAGGCGACATGGCCTGGGGGCTGCAACGTGGGTGGGAGCAACCGCGTCGGGCCGCCGCGCCGATCAGCCAGGGGATGTCCTGGCAGGTGGGTGGGGTAGCCCTCATGACGTCGACACCGCCGGAGGGCGGCTCGGTGGCCGACACGTTGCGGTCGATCCCGGAGAGCGGCTCGGTCGGGAGACGAGAGCTCGGGCATACGGTTACGCCGCCGGAGCAGGGTGGGGTGCAGAAGTGAAAGGCTGCCGCTCCAGCTCACCGGGGTCGCCTGGAACGGCGACCTCGGCCATGACACCTTTCCTTATCGCGGGCGCTCCACCCGGGGGGTCGGGCTCCTCCACGGTCCCTCGGTCAGGCGCCCGCTTCGGCCGCTGCGCGGTGGGGCGCGTGTGTCCGGAGCACAGGAAAGCAGATCTTCATGGGAATGTCGCTGGCTCCCCTCGGTTACGGGGCTGCCCACGGCACGCGCGCCGCGGCATCCAAAGCGGGAGCGCGGTGCAGAGAGGAGCACGGCGCTGTCCATCGCACCCTCTTGGGTTGGGGCGAAGCCTGGCTTCGCGGCGCGACGTCGCCAGGGAGACGAGGTGGCTGGAGTCCGGCTCGACCGGTCGCCCCCAGCATCCGATGACCCGGCGGGGAGGTGGCGAGCGCGGGTTCTTGACGCACGTTGAGGGGACACCTCTCGAATTATTTTCAAGCAAGGTGCTGTTCAGCAGTTGACAACTCTAGCTATTCATGGGACGCGAGATCCAATGAACAACGTCGAAACCGAGATCAAAAGCCACGTTGATGCATTCGTCTCTCAGCTGAGCGGACTTGTCCGCAAAGCGGCTCTCGAGGCCGTCGCCAACGCCCTGCGAGGCGAGGGCCAGCCGGTCGCTGCGGCCGCCGCGCCGCGCAAGGTGGGTCGGGCCAAGGCCGCTCCCCAGCAGCCTGCGGAGGTCAAGAAGGCGGTCGGTCGCCCCGCTCGCGCTGCGAAGCCCACCCGCAAGAAGGGCGAGAAGCGCTCGAAGGAAGAGCTCGCCGCCATGACGCAGAAGGTCCTGGAGCACATCCGGAGCAACAGCGGCCAGGGCGTCGAGCAGATCGCCAAGGATCTGGGCACCACCACGAAGGAGCTGACCCTCCCGATTCGGAAGCTGCTCGTCGAGAAGAAGATCACGTCGAAAGGAGAGAAGCGGGCTACCAAGTACTTTTCCCGCTGAAGCCGGCATCGACGCTCTCCAAAAGGGTCCGGCCAAACCGACCGAGGTCGACGTCCCGCCTTCCCGCAAGCCCAGCAGGGGAAATCGCGGCGAGCCGGGAGCTGTCCCGGCAGGCGCGGAGACGTCGCACCTCGGAGCGGAGCAAGCTCCGCAGCCGTACACGCCGCTGGATGCCCCTCAGGAAGTCCCGCCAAGCCATGTCGTCTCCTCGTAGGACGACGGAGAAATCCGGGCGTAAGGCGCGTCAACTGCCGCCCGACCGCTGCTGAGCGGATCCGCCTGGTGACACGACACAGGCGGCGGCGGCGGCGCTCCGCGATCGGGTCTGTGCACACATGTCCGCTCTGGTGCCCAGGACGCTGGGTTACCGAGCCGCCATGCCCGTGCTCTTGTCGACCTCGGATCGGGAGAGACCACCACGTCATGCCCCCCTGAGCCCCCAACATATCGTGGGGCATCATCGAAGGACCACCACATCTAGTTTCGTGCATCAGCGATCGCGTCGGATGTCCTGTCACGTGTCGCTGAAGCGGCCTCGAAACGGACGCTGGGGCGTGAAGCGGGGCGGAGCTCCAAGGAAACGAAAGGGAGCGTCACCGGCGCGACGCGGCGCAGGAGTCCGGTCATCCAGGGCCGGACTCCCGCCGGGCGGTGCTCGCTCCGTGGGGCCGTGAGCGTGGCCGGGACTGTCGACATGGCAGAGCACGATCGGCGCCGCGCAAGCGTCGTTGCTGTGAACGCCTGACCCGCTCCGCCCATCCGGCGCCCTTCTCGACGATCACGCGGCGCCCTCGGAGCCCCACTGGACCTGGCCGGCCCGGAGCTCAACGCACCTTCACGGACACCTGGACAGGACGCCCCAGGCGGATAGTGCGGGCTTGCAATGTGGGCGAGCCGGACGCCTGGCAAGGAGGAGCCACCGGAGGCCTATCGGTCTCTAGCGATCAGGAAGGGACATGGACAGCGCGCTCCGCCGCCAAGCCCGTGGGACAAGCATGGTCTGTGCCATCAGGGCGGTCGCTCCACCCGATAGCGCGGCTCATGGTCCGAAAGGAGCCGCGAGACCAACGCGTCAACCGACTGGACAGGTTCTAACCATCCGCGGTGATCGAGAAACTGGGCGATGCACAAGAGGCCGCACGCTGGATCGGACACCCCGGCAACGACCGCTGACGCGCGGGGCGCGGTGGCGGCGGTGGGAGGATGAGAGCTCCGGGGAAGGGCGACTCGGGCTCAGCGCTGGGCTCGGCTCCCGACGATGAGGACATTCGAGAAGGGCGTTTTCCCCCAGGCGGGCACCGTCTCGCAGGAGAAGCCGAGCTGCTCGAGGAGCGCCGCGATCTCTCGGGCGGGACGGAAGCGCACACGCTCGCCCCGGTTGAATCGAAGCGCGGTGAAGACACGCTCCTCAAGGAGCGTGATCGAGCTCCTCAAGCCGCGGTCGGTGTCCGCCTCGCGGACGAGCAGGCGCCCGCCCGGACGAACCGCGGCCGCCGCGCGCCGCAGGATCGCGTCCTGCTCTTCCACGCGGAAGTAGTGGAGCAGGTCGATGAGCAGCACGGTGTCTGCAGTTCCGAGCTCGGCCTCGCGCGCATCTGCGCACCAGAACTCGGCGTCCAGCGGAGGGCGGGCGTGGGCCGCGCGCTGCGGGCCGGGCGGGCCGGACGACCCGGACGAGCGCGGGAGAGATGCGCCGGAGCCCTCGCCGGCCGCGCGCCGGGCGTCCTCTATCTTGGCTCGGTCCCAGTCGAACCCACGCGCGCGCTCGGCCCTCCCCAGCTCGAGCAGGAGAATCGGGAGCTGGCCAGCCCCGGTCCCGATATCGAGGACCTCCCCGAGCGCGCCGGGGCGGTCGCCTGCGATGTCGGCAATCAACCGGGCGATGGGGTCGCCGAGCAGCTTGAAGCGGACATAGTGAAAGCGGGTACGCTGCGCCGGCGTGGCGCCCTCAGGCGGGCTGTACCTCCCGGCGACGCGCTCGACCGCGTGGACCCACGGCGGCGCATCCCCGGGGAGCCGATACGGCTCCATCCTGCTGCTCTGCTGCGAGGGAGCGCGGCGCCGCTTCAGCGTGACGAGGACGAAGATCAGGCCGCCGCCGAGCGCCGCGAGCACGAGCCCGACCACCGGGGCGCCGAGGAACATGTACTCGGGGAAGTCCGAAAGCGCTTGCGCCCAGCTCATCTTTTCGTAAAGGCGCAGCCAGCGACCCGTACGGAGGTACGCTCCGACCTGGACCTCCGCCGTGAGCAGCGCTGGCGCGAACAAGGGGTTGGAGATATTCGCAGCGACCCAAGCAATCGCTGCATCCAGACGGAACCACAGGCAGAGGAGGAGCACGAGCGGCGTGTGGCAGCCGAAGATCGGCTGCGACCCGATGAACAGGCCGATCGCGACCGCCACAGCGGTCCGGCCGGCGGACAGCTCGCTGCCACGGAGCTCACGCCACGCGCGGCGCGCCTCCTCTCGGAGGAGAGAGTATTTCGCCAACGTTCAGGGTTTGCTTTCCCGTGCAGCACGATCCGCCTCACCTGCTGCATCGGCCGTCGTCTTGGAGAGGATGTCGCTCACGGTCGTGGGTGTCGCCTCGTCGAGCGCGTCCCACGTACCGCCCGCCGCGGGGGCCGGCGCCGGCTCGCCTGACACAGCGCCCGCAGCGCGCCTGCTCCGCTGCGCCTCCAGCGTGCGAAGGTACATCTTCGCCGTCCTGTTGTCGGGATCGATGGCGAGCGCCTCGCGCCACTCGGCGCTCGCTTGATCGGGCGCGCCAAGGGAGAGCAGCGCGACCCCGAGCAGCACGCGCGCTGGTGCGTACTTCGGGTTCGCGTCGCGCGCGGCGGCGTAATGCTCGCGAGCGAGCGCCAGATTCCCGGCGTCGCGGTACATCGTCCCGAGGCGCAGCTGAAGATCCACGAACGTCGGACACAGCGCCACAGCCCGCGTGAGCTCGGCGATCGCTTCCTGCGCGCAACCGGCGTCGGCATAGGCCTGCGCGAGATCGGCGTGCATGTTGGCGATCTTGCCGCGCGCGAACGGGTCGAGGATGCCGCCTCCCCCCTCGCCGCGGCGGATGCGAGAGTAGACCTGCCGCGCGGCCTCGTATTTGCCGAGGTCGTTGTAGGTGACGGCGAGGTTCAGCAGCGCTTCCGTGTAGTGCGCGTTGAGCTGCACCGCGCGCTCGAAGTGGGCCTCGGCCGCGAGGAAATCACCGCGTTCGTGGAGAATGACGCCGAGCATGTTGTAGACGTCCGCGAAGCGGTCGGTTTTCTCGATGATCTGCCGCAGGGCGTGCTCCGCGAGATCGTACTCGCGCCGCTCGTAGTGCTCCCTGCCGAGAACCAGAAGTTGCTTCAGCCGGTCGTCCATCAGGCCCGTCAGCTTACGCGACCGGCGTACGATGGGATCCGCCTTCCGCGCAACCCTTGCGTCGGCCGGGGAGTCGCGCGGTTGCAACCCCGTCGATGCCTTGGTACGCACGTCGGCGTGCCGAGTGCAGTACCCCAGAACCCGCTCGAGGCCTCCGGAGCGCCGGACGCCGAGGACCGCGCCAGGGGGCGGAGCGGAGAGGCCGGCAGCGCGGCGGAGCCTGGCGCCGCTGTCCCGCAAGACGCGCCGCGCGTGGAGCCCGGAGCTGCTGTCCCGCAGGACGCGCCGCGCGCGGAGATCGTGCGCATCGGCGCGGCCGAGGACGTCGCGGACGTCGCGGACGACGCGCTCGACGCCCCCAGCAGACCGGCCACGCCGCCGCTGACGGCGCCGCTTCAGGGCAATCGCCGGGGCGAGGGCGCTCCGGCCGCTCCCTGGTCGCGCAGCAGCGAGCTTCGCGCGCGCGCGGCGTCGACGTGGCCGCCGCAGCTCCCTCCTCCTTCTTCTCGCGGGCGCGCATCGGCGCCCTGGTCGCGCGGCAGCGATCCGCGCGTGCAGCCCCTGCGGACGCCGTCGCTCATGGACGGCGGTCCCCACGCGGGCCCCGGTTCGACGGACGGCCCGCGGCTTCCACCCGGCCTCAGCCGGCCCCCTCCAGGACCGCACCTGTCGCCGCGCATGACCGCGGTCTTCGGCGGCATCTTCGGCCTCGCGACGCTCACCTCGCTCATCGCGCTGCTGATCCAGGGCGTCCCGGTGCGCGACGAGCGCGCGCTGGTCGCGGCGAGCCCGGCGACCTCGGCAGCAGGTACGGACGGGACCGCCAGGCCGTCCTCCGTGCCCGAGGTGAAGACCAAGCAGCGCACCCCGCTGCCCGGCCCATGGCGGATCTCCGAGCTCGGGAAGGATCCTTCCATGCTCCTGGTGAGCGACGTGATGGACCGCCGGTCGTTCATCGCGGCCCTCGACGACAAGGGCGTACCGAAGGCGCAGATCTACCGGATCATGAAGGCCTTCGACGGGCTGCGGAAGTTCGACAAGTGCGGCCGCAAGGACCGGTTCACGGTCGCGATGGATCGCTCCACGCGCCGCGTCCGCGCCTTCGAGTACGAGGTCTCGGCGAGCGAGATCTACCAGGCGAGGGACGACGCGGCCGGGCTGCTCACGGGCGCCACGCTCGACATGAAGATCGCCGAGGAGGAGGTCGTCGCCTCCTTCTACGTGGGGAAGGATCTCGCCAACGCGATCCGGGCGGGGGGCCTGGAGCCCGGCGTGCTCGACGTGATCGACGACGCGCTGAACGGGCGCCTCTCGACGGAGAGCTTCGAGGAAGGGAGCACGGTCCGGCTGATCGCCATCGAAGAGACGGCGCTCGGGATGTTCTCCCGGTACAAGAAGGTCATCGCGCTCGAGTACCGGCCCGCGGATCCCGCGGAGAAGCCGGTGCGCATCTACGATTTCAAGGGGCAAGAGGCCCGCGGCACGTTCGATGAGCGCGGCCGGCAGCCGCACGCCGGCGGCTGGCGCGCGCCGGTCCCGGGCGCGCCCGTGACGTCGAGGTTCAACCCGCAGCGGATGCACCCGGTGCTGAAGAAGAAGATGCCCCACAACGGGACGGACTTCGGCGCGCCGATGGGAACGCCGGTGTACTCGGCGTATCGCGGCGTGGTCGACTGGGTCGGTCCGGCGGGTCCGAGCGGCAACCTGGTCACGGTGACGCACGCGAACGGGGTCACCACCGGCTATGCGCACCTGTCGAGGTATGCCCCCGGCATCAAGGCCGGCATGAAGGTGGGTACCCACCAGCTCGTCGGCTACGTCGGGTCGACGGGCCGCTCGACGGGCCCTCACCTTCACTTCAGCGCCAAGAGGGACGGCAAGTACTTCGATGCCGAGACGCTCCAGCTCGATGGAGAGCGCGTGATGCCCGGCATCGATCGCGCGGCGTTCGCCGCGGCGAAGGAAGCGCTCGACAAGCGGCTCGACGCCATCCCGCTGCCCGAGCCGCCGCCCGAACCGACGAAGCCGGAGGCGGCAGAGCCTCCCTCGCCGCCGCCGCCCGCGGCCACCGGCAGCGAGGCCTCGGCCGCCGCGGCCGCCGCGGCACCGGACGTCGGACCGAGCGGACCGAACGAGCAAGAAGCGCAGCCGCCGGAAGGCGCCGGGGACGACGAGGGCGAGCTCATCGAAGGCGCCGATCTCAAGAGCCCGCCGGAAGCGATGTGACGCCGAGCGGGCCGAGAGGTCCGCTCGATGAAACCAGAGGAGGCCGAGCGGGCCGAGAGGTCCGCTCGATGAGAAGAGACGCCGAGGGACAAGCTGTCCCGTCCTCGGCGCCTTCGCGGCATCGGGCAGACAAAACGCACCGAGGACGCGGAGGGGGAAACCCTCGCGCCCTCGATGTCCTTGCCATGCCGTCCATCCCGATGGGCGGCGGCCAGGCCTGCTACCGCTTCGAGTACTGGAAGCGCTTGCGGGCGCCGGGCTGGCCGTACTTCTTGCGCTCCTTCTTGCGCGCGTCGCGCGTGAGGAAGCCCGCGCGCTTGAGCGACGGCCTGCGCTCCGGATCGAGCTCGCAGAGGGCGCGCGCGATGCCGTGCCGCATCGCCTCGGCCTGCGCGCTGTGGCCGCCACCGACCACGGTCGCGTTCACGTCGAACTGCTCGAGCAGCTCGAGCAGCTCCAGCGATTGACGCATCACCATGCGCGAGGTCTCGCGGACGAAGTAATCGTCAGCGGGCCTCTGGTTCACCTTGATGTTGCCGGTGCCCGGCGAGAGGAAGACGCGCGCAACGGCGGTCTTACGCTTACCAGTGGCGTACGTTCTCGTTTCCGTCATGGCTTTGCTCAGCTGTAGCTAAGGGGCTGCGGCTGCTGCGCCGCGTGGGGGTGATCGGGACCGGCGTAGACCTTGAGCTTGGTGAGGAGCTCGCGCCCGAGCACGTTCTTCGGGAGCATGCCCTTCACGGCCTTCTGGATCGGGAGCTCCGGCTTGCGCTCGAGCAGGTGACCGTACGACTCGGAACGGAAGCCACCCGGCTCGCCGCTGTGCCGCACGTAGTTCTTCTGCTGGAGCTTGCGGCCCGTCAGAAGGACCTTCTTGGCGTTCACGACGATCACGAAGTCGCCGGTGTCGACGTGCGGCGTGAACGTGGGCTTGTTCTTGCCGCGGAGCACCGTGGCGATGCGGCTGGCAAGGCGGCCGAGGGGCTTGCCTTCCGCGTCGATCACCCACCACGTACGCTCGTTGCGGGCCTCCGCAGGCTTGGCGGAAAAGGACTTGGGCTGAGGATTCATTGGGCGAAAAACTCCGGAAGTGCGCCTGCCAAAAAGGGGCGCCACTTCTACAAGGCGGCCCTTCGCCTGTCAAGCATCTCAGGCTTCTGCGGGTGCATCGTCATCGTCCGGCGAGGGTTGGTCAAGCGGGGTTTGTCGACAACCGTCGGCGTTCCGTCCGTTCCGTCGGTCCCGCCTTGCACCCCTGGCTTGTCTCGGGCTCCCAGATTTCTCTTATTTTCCCGATCATCCAGCTCGCCAAGGCGTTGAACCAGGCAGCCCCTCGGTCGCATCGACGGCGAACGAGCCCAAAGCTCCCCCCGAACGCCGCGCCAGGCAACACTGCGACGAGCAGACGCGGCGGTCGAGCGACCGGCCGATCCGTCTCATCGCTCATCGTTCACGTCACATCGGTCGCCGACGTCCTGCTGGCTCGCTTGAAGGAGCTCATCACGGCAAGGAGTCGATCGACGGTTCAGCTCAGCGGAGAGGGCGGGATTCGAACCCGCGGTACGTTGCCGTACACACGATTTCCAGTCGTGCACCTTCGACCACTCGGTCACCTCTCCCGATACAACTTCAACGCGCCCCGCTTCTGCCGGACCGGCGCCGCTCGAGAGAGAGCGGGCGGTCAGAGCCCACCTGCTTCAACGGGGGCAAGCAGCCAAGCGTAGCGGAGAGAGCGGGATTCGAACCCGCGGTACCCTTGCGGGTACACCTGATTTCGAATCAGGCACCTTCGGCCTCTCGGTCACCTCTCCGCCGGCGAACATGGCAAAGCGGGGCCGGCTGGTCAAGCATCTCCTGACCACCGACCGGTCTGGAGGTGCGCTTTCGGCGCCGAGGCCCCCCGCGAGCAGCCCGAAGCGCGCTCCCGGGCAGCGCTCGTCGTCCAGCATGCGGCTCTCTGGCGCTCGCCGCACCGGCGGGCGCGGCCCTACCCCGCCCCGCGCGGCGCCTGCCCTCCGCGAGCGGCTGGCCGCGTCGGAGCGGCCCCGTCGGACGCAGGCTCGCGATCGCCGTCGGAGAAGGCCTCGGCCCCGAGCGCGGCGCGCGCCGCAGGCGTGCCTGCGCGCGGGAGCCGGATGACGAAGCGCGCGCCTCCGAGCGGGGACTCGAGCACGTCGATGGTGCCGCCGTGATCGACCACGATCTTCTTCACGATGCTCAGGCCGAGCCCCGTGCCGTCGTACCGCGTCGTGACGTACGGATCGAACACCGAGTCCCGCACGGCGGGATCGATGCCCGGGCCGTCGTCGTCGATCGCGATGAGGTGGCTCTGCCCCTCGCTCCGCGCCGAGACGCGAACGCTGCCCCACACAGCGGCGCCCGGGCGCTCTCGGGCTCCTCCGCCGGGCGCCGCTCGCTGCGCGTCGCGCAGCGCCTGCGCCGCGTTGCGCACGATGTTGCCGAGCGCGCGCCGGAGCATCTCGCGATCGAGCGCGGCCGGCATCGGGACATCCGGCACATCGAACTCGAGATCGACGCGCCCGAGCAGCGCCTCGTCCGAGGCGTGCTCGCGCCCCGCCTCCTCGACCGCGGCGAAGCGCTCGCCCTGCTCGCGCAGGAACTCCGCGAGATCCGAGGGCTCGAGCTCTGCCCGCGGGAGCCGCGCGAAATTGGAGAACTCGCCGACGAGGCGGCGCAAGGTGCCGACCTCCTCCTCGACGACCTCCAGCGTCGTCTGGAGCAAGCGCTGGTACGCCGGGTCGCTGCCCGCATAGCGCCGGTGGCACTCCTCGACGGCGAGCTGGATCGGGGTCAGCGGGTTCTTGATCTCGTGCGCGAGGTGCCGCGCCATCTTCTGCCACTCGCCCATGCGCTTGAGGAACTCGATCCGCGCGCGGCTGCCCTCGAGCTCCTCGAGCATGCGGTCGAAGGCGCGGCCGAGATCGGCGACCTCATCGTCGCCCTGCAGCCCCACGCGCACCGAGAGGTCGCCCTCCGCGACGGGCCGGGTCGCGGCGGCGAGCCGCGCGATGCGGTCGACCACGGGGCGCGCCACGAGCACGCCGGCGAGGATCGCGAGGACGATCGTCGCGCCGAGCAGGGCGGCGAAGGCGTCGCCGTAGCTCTCGTCGAGGTACTCCTTCCGGTGCTCCCGCTCGAGGGCGTGGTACGCCTGCGCGAACGCCTGCGCCGCGTCGAGCTCGTCGAAGCGCGCGCTCGGCGCGGCGAACGTCGCGACGAGGGTCCGCGCGTCGCCGTCGCAGCCGCCGTCGTCGGGCGCGAGATCGCCGGGCTCGGCGGCGTGGCCGGGGGCGCGCGCGATCGCCTTCCGGACCGTGAGCGTCTTCTCGTGCGCCGGATCCACCGGGCGGCCGCGCTCGCGCGCTCCGACGAGATCGCCGCCGCAGCGCTCGACGCGGAGGGAGACCAGCGCGGGGTGGGCCGCGATGATGCGCGCAAGCTCGGCGTCGAGGCGCTGCGCGTCGCCGGTGAAGGCGGTCTCGCGCAGCGGGTCCGCCGCGACGATCGCGTCGGCCTCGGAGCGCATGCCCTGCTTGATGGCGGCGGCCAGCTCGGCGTACACGCCGAGCGCCCTGTCCAGGTGGACGCCGAACTCGGGCTGGAACGCCGTCGCCGATACCCGCGCGATCACCGTCCTGGCGACCACGATGCTGGCGACGAGCGGGATCAGGGCGGTCACGAGGATGGCCGCGACGACCCGCCGCTCCGTCCTGCCGGGGATGCGCATGCGCGCAGCATAGCCGCGGCCCAGCGCGGGCGCGCAGGCGCGGCGCGGGGGCGCCCGCGCTGAAGAAGGAGGGGCGCGCACCGCAGAGGAGCGCTGCGCGCGGCAGAGGAGGCCGCTCGCCGCGGCGGGGATGCCGCGCCGCGAGAGCGACGTCGCTCGTTACTCGACGGTGACCGTCTTCGCGAGGTTGCGCGGCTGATCGACGTCGTTGCCCTTCAGGTTGGCGACGTAATAGGCGATGAGCTGGAGCGGGAGCACGGTAAGGAGCGGCCCGACCTCGTCCGGCACCTTGGGGATCCAGACGTGGTGCTGAGCGATCTCGAGGATCGACTCGTCGCCCTTCGTGGCGATCGCGACGACCTGCCCCTCGCGCGCCCGGACCTCCTGCAGGTTGGAGAACGTCTTGTCGTAGTGCGCGTCGCGCGGGCAGACGACGATGACGGGGAGCGCCTCGTCGATGAGGGCGATCGGCCCGTGCTTCATCTCGCCGGCCGCGTAGCCCTCGGCGTGCGCGTACGAGATCTCCTTCAGCTTGAGCGCGCCCTCGAGCGCGATGGGGAAGCCGAGGCCGCGCCCGAGGAACAGGACGTCCTTCGCGTGGACGAGGCGCTTCGCGATCGCGTGCACGTAGTCGGCGTCGCCGAGCACCTCGCGCATGTGGCTCGGGATCTCCCAGAGGGCCTGGAGGATCTCGCGCCCGCGCTCCGCCGGCAGCGAGTCGCGGCGGCGGCCGAGGTAGACGGCGAGCAGGAGCAGCGCGGCGAGCTGCGTGGTGAAGGCCTTGGTCGAGGCGACGCCGATCTCGGGGCCCGCGTGCGTGTAGAGCGCGCCGTCGGAGAGGCGCGGGATCGCGCTGTCGAGCACGTTGCAGAGCGCCAGCACCTTGGCGCCCTGCGCCTTCGCCGCCTTGAGCGCCGCGATCGTGTCGGCGGTCTCGCCCGACTGGCTGATGGCGATCACGAGATCGTCGGGGAAGAAGATCGGCTCGCGGTAGCGGACCTCGCTCGCGAGCTCGACGACCGTGGGGACCCTGGCGAGCTGCTCGATCCAGTAACGCCCGGCGATGCCGGCGTGGTGGCTCGTGCCGCACGCGACGATGTAGACCCGGCGCAGCTCCTTCGCGAACTCGGGCGTGACCCCCATCTCGGTCGCGTGCACGTCGCCGGCGGCGAGATCGATCCTGCCGCGCAGCGTGGCCTCGACGACGTCAGGCTGCTCGTGGATCTCCTTCAGCATGAAGTGCTTGTAGCCGCCGCGCTCCGCCTGGACGGGGCTCCAGTCGATGCGCTTCACGCGCCGCTCGACCTTCTCGCCACCGGCCACGGTCTCGATGCGGACGCCGCTCGCGCGCAGCTCGACGATGTCGCCGTCCTCGAGGAAGATCATGTCGCGGGTGTGCGCGAGCAGCGCGGGGATGTCGCTGCCGCACAGCATCTCGTTCTCGCCGGCGCCGACGACGAGCGGCGAGCCGTACCGGGCGGCGACGATGACGTCGGGCTCATCGCGCGAGAGGACCGCGATCGCGTAGGCGCCGTGGACCTGCCGGAGCGCGCCGCGCACGGCCTCGAAGAGCGACTTCGCGCCCTTCTGGAGCTCGCGGTGGACGAGGTGAGCGACGATCTCGGTGTCCGTGTCGGAGAGGAACTTGACCCCCTGGCTCTCCAGCTGCTGCCGGACGGCCACGTGGTTCTCGATGATGCCGTTGTGCACGACGGCCACCGGGCCCGCGGAGTGCGGGTGGGCGTTCACCTCGCTCGGGCGGCCGTGCGTCGCCCACCGCGTGTGGCCGATGCCGGTCGTGCCGTCGAGGGTCCGCTTCTCGAGCGCCTCGCTGAGCTTGATCAGCTTGCCGAGCGTCCGGACGATCTCGATGCCCTTGCCGTCATGAATGGCGATGCCGGCCGAGTCGTAGCCTCGATACTCGAGCTTCCGTAGCCCTTCGACGATGATCGGCGCCGCCTTTTTTGACCCAACGTATCCGACGATCCCGCACATGCTCGCCTCGTTCAGGTAGTGCCCGCGCGCGCCTACGCGTGCGGCGGAAAATGGAACGTTACTCCTGGCACCGGGAGCTGACAGAGAAAATTGAGCCCCCTGACGGTGAACGCCGCGTCGGTCCCGTTGGCCGCGTTGATCGCGCGAAGGTCACAGCCAGGACGAATGCTATCAACGCCGTGATCGAGGCGACCCCAAAAGTGAGGGTGCCGCCCCCGCGCTTGTAGAGCTCACCCCACACGAGCATCCCGACGACGGATCCGGCGCCAGCGCTCGCCGAAAAGAGCCCTTGCGCCGTGGCGAGGATCTCAGGCGGGGAGCGATCCCGCGTGTAAGCGAGCGAGGCGACCCACATCATGCCGAACGAGACCGCGTGGAGCGGCTGGATGGCCAGCAGGGCGGGCCAGAAGCGCACATACGAGAGCAACGCCCAGCGGAGCGAGGCGCCCGCGAAGGCGAACGCGAGCACCGTGGGCGGAGCGAACCGCTTGAGCAGGGGACCGGAGAACGCCATGAGCGCGATCTCGCCGGCGACGCCGACGGCCCACGCGACCCCCACCAGCGACTCGGGGAAACCGATGTCGCGCAGGTGCAGCGTGTAACAGAGATCGTACGAAGAGGTGGCGCTCTGGGCCAGGAACGATGCCGCGAGGAACAGGCGGAAATCGTGGCTCTGGAGGAGGGCACGGGCGCGCTGCCGCACGGAGCCTCCGGCGGCCGGAGAGCGCGCAGCGCCGGCGGCGTCGGCCGCTCCGTCGCGCAGGCCGGACCGACGGAAGGGCGCCTCGCCGCGCGCCGGAAGGGCCCACGAGATGGCGAACGCGATCAGCATGCAGGCAGCGATCGTGGCGGGAAACGCGGCCGGCCGCGCGGGATCGACGAGGGCTCCGCTGGCGATCGCCATCAGCGCGAAGCTGATCGAGCCCCAGAGCCTGAGCCTGCCGTACGCGATGCCGGAGCTCGCCGACGCCTCCACCGCGACGACGTCGGCCATCATGAACATCGGCGATCGAAAGAAAGCGAACGCGAGCGCCGCGACGAAGAGGCCGGCGAAGCCGAGCGACACGCCGAGCGCTGACGACAGCGCGAGCAGCGCGAACACAACGAAGGCGCCGGCGCAGGCCGCCCGGATCAGCCACACCCGCACGCCGAGCGAGTCGGCGATCAAGCCGAACACCGGCGGCGCGATGAGGCCCATCGCCGGGAGCGTCGCCGCGATCGCCCCCATCGCGAGACCCTGGATCCCCCGCGCCTCCAGCCAGCTCGGGAACAGCGGCAGGTACACGCCGAGGACGGCGAAGATACCGAAGTAGTAAAGCGATATCGCCCGCGGCGACGGCCTGTGCTCTGAAGGGTTGGAAGGAGGCATCGGCTGTGAGCGGCCCGCCCCGAGCGCGAGGGGCGTTCAGCGTGCCGGTCTCTGACGCCCGCCAGGCAAAGGAGCAAGCTCCGCGCCCCGGAAGCGCGGAGCTCGGGTCATTGCCGCTTCTCGATCGCCGTGGGGCGCCCTACCGTACGCGCGGGATGGGCACCTCGGACCTCCGCAACGCTCCGCCCGGAACCTGGTTGCCCGCGCGCCGCCTGGCGCTCTGGATCTTCCAGCCCCTCGAGCGGTTCCTCCACGTCCAGGCGGCGAGCGGCATCGTCCTGCTCATCGCCACCGCGGTGGCCCTCGCGTGGGCGAACTCTCCCTGGGCAGCTTCGTACGAGCGCCTCTGGCACACGCCGGTGAGGCTCGGCGTCGGCTCCTACGTCGTCGAGCGCGATCTCCATTTCTGGATCAACGACGGGCTGATGACGATCTTCTTCTTCGTCGTCGGGCTCGAGATCCGGCGCGAGATCCATCAGGGCGAGCTCTCCGTCCTGAAGCGGGCGGTGCTGCCCGTCGCGGCCGCGCTCGGGGGCATGCTCTTCCCGGCGCTCATCTACCTCGCGCTGAACCCGAGCCCGCCGGAGCGCAGCGGATGGGGCGTGCCGATGGCGACGGACATCGCGTTCGCGGTCGGCGCGCTGGCGCTGCTCGGCAACCGCGTCCCGGCGGCGCTGCGCGTGCTGCTCCTCGCGCTCGCGATCATCGATGACATCGGCGCGATCCTCGTCATCGCCATCTTCTATTCGTCGAGCATCTCGGTCGCGGGGTTCGGGCTCGTGGCCCTGGGCATCGCGGGCGTGCTCGCGCTTCAGCGCTTCGGCGTCCGCTCGCCTGCGGTCTACGCCGCGCCCGGCGTCGTCATCTGGGCCGGCCTGCTGAGCGCCGGCGTGCACCCCACGATCGCGGGTGTCCTGCTCGGCCTGCTCACGCCGGTGCATCCCTGGTTCGGCGAGGAGGGCTTCCTCGCCGAGGCCCGGAGGGCGCTGCAGGACTTCCAGGAGCGCGCGACCGGCGGGCATGACGCGCGCGAGCTCACCGGGCCGCTCGCGCAGCTCGCGCAGGCGCGGCGCGAGGCGCTGCCGCCCGTCGTGAGCCTGGAGGCCACGCTGCATCCGTGGGTCGCCTACGGGATCATGCCGCTCTTCGCGCTCGCCAACGCGGGCGTGAGCCTCGGCGACGTGCACCTCGGCGCGGCGGGCTCGACGCGGCTGCTGCTCGGGGTCGTCCTCGGCCTGACGATGGGCAAGCCGCTCGGGATCATGGTCGCGTGCTTCCTGTCGGTGAAGCTCGGCCTCGCCGCCCTCCCGCGCGGCGTCCTCTGGCGAGGCGTGCTCGTCGTGGGATGCGTCGCGGGCATCGGCTTCACGATGGCGATCTTCGTCGCGGGGCTCGCGTTCGGAACGGGGCAACGGCTCGGGGTCGCGAAGCTCGCCGTCCTGCTCGGGTCGCTGTTCTCGGCCCTTGTCGGGATGGCCGTCGGCAAGCTCGTGCTCCGCCCCGCGGAGGCAGGCCAGATCGCCGCGACGGCCGATGAGGCGGAGGCATCGACGGAGTACTGATCGACCGGGGCCTCGGAGCGCGTGACGGCGGTCGCCGCACAAGGCAACGCACGAACGAGAACGGCGGCGCCTCTGGGGAGAGGCACCGCCGCTAAAACATCGGCCTAGCCCGGCTCAGTACCGATCGCCGCCGCGACCGCCACGGCCGCCGCGGCCGCCACCACCGCCGCCGCCGTAACCGCCGCCGCCACCGCCACGGCCGCCGCGGCCACCACCGCCGCTGCCGCCGCCGTAACCGCCGCCGCCGCCGCCGCCGTAACCGCCACCGCCGCCGCCGCCGCCGCGCTGGACCCGCTCCTCCGCCTCGTTCACGCGAAGCGGACGGCCGTCCATCATGGCGCCGTTCATGTTCTCGATCGCCTGCTGGGCCTGCTCAGGCGTGCCCATCGTGACGAACCCGAAGCCACGCGACTGACCACTCTCGCGGTCGGTCACGATGTGTACATCCGTCACCTCGCCGCTCTGAGCGAACGCGGCCTGCACGGAGGCCTTGGTGGCGGAGAAGGGGAGATTACCAACGTAGAGGCGAGTACCCATGACACTGATTCACTTCACGGCTCTGCGAGATGCGTCAGCTTCGGTGCCGAACAGTGCCCTGCCGCCCCGATGGAGCCGTGGGGGATCGAGGGGGGGCGGCGCTGGGGAGGAGCCCCCGGTGCGCCACACGTTGCGTCGTCCAGTCCGCGATCAATCCGCGATCCCCGAGAAGAGAAGCGTCGTGTCGAGTGCCAGTGACGTTCGTGACCAGCCGATAGTAACCAAATGTCCCCACCGCGCAAGCACTCGAAGCGGTCCCCATCGCCGTGACGCTCACCCGGACGTCCCGAACAGCCCCCGCGCGGTCGCGCTCGCTTCCGCGCGGGGGTAGGCACACATCAGCGCCTTGCTGGGCGGCGGAAGGTGGCGCCGAGATCCCAGCCCTCGCCGCTGGCGGCGCGCGCGAGCGCGACGTCCGGCAGCACGCCGCCCGCGATGCGGATCTCGGCGACCACGCCGAGGCGGAGCGTCGCGGTGAGCGAGCGGGGGGCGGCGCCGGGCACGAGGCGGGGCGGGTGACGGGCGAGGTCGAGGGCGCGGCTGCGATCGTCGGCGGTCGCGAGGGCGAGCAGCGCGCCGAGGGGCCCGGGGCCGAGCGGGCGCACCAGCTCGATCGCGAGCGTCGCCTTCCCGCGGGCGCGGCGGCGCCCGAGCTCCGCCCGCGCCACCGGCTCCGCGGTGACCTCGTGCCCAGGCCGCGAGAGGATCGGCGCGACCGCCTCGGCGACCTCGACGAGGTGGGCGGCTGACTCGTCCACGAGCAGCGACGCCGGGGGCCCTCCCCACGCGGGATCGCCGTGCGCCCTCGGGAGGCCGACGAGGCCGAGGTGCGCGAGGCGCTCGGGCGGCAGCGCGTCGACCAGCCGCTGCGCGACGCCAGGCTGACCGAAGAGCCCGGCGTCGGGGCCCGTCGTGAGCACGATCCACCCGGCGACGCCCAGATCGAAGCGGACGGCGCCGCGGCGGTTCGTGTGGAGGCCGGCGCCGAGCCAGCCGAGGTCGTCACGCTCGGTCTCGAACGCGCGCAGCGACGTCGTCAGGTCCTCGGAGCGGATCACCTCGATCGCGTCGAGGAAGGCAGCGCCGCGCGCGGCGACGTCGTTGCGCGTCAGCGTGATCTGCCCCGGGCCGACGTCGGCCCGGAACGCGCCGGTGCCATCCGGCGCCGCAGCGTCGAAGCTACGCGGCAGGAGCGCGACCATCGGCGACGCGAGCGCGCGGGCGACGCGGGCGGGATCCGCGCGCGGGAACACCGCGGCGAGCGGATCCCTCGGGTGCCGCTCGGGCCTCGGGATGTCGGCGAGCGCCGCGGCGGCGCCGCGAGCGCGGGCGCGCTCGACGGAGCTCACGATGTCGCGGCCGTCGAGCTTGAGCAGGCGCGCGGTGCGCAACCCCTCGCGGAGGCGCACGACCGCGCCATCCGCCTCGCGCGACGGCAGCGCGGACGAGAGCGTCGGGTACGGGTTCCCGGACGCGTCGAGCCCGTAGAGGCTGTCGGCGATCGCCGGCGCGAACAGCGCCGCGGCGGGATCGCTCAGCTCGTGCGGATCGAGCGAGCTCGTCGGCCACGGGAGGTGCATCGAGAGGCGGCCGCCGAGCGGGGTGCGCCCCATCGCACGCGCGCCCTCCGGGAGGGCGGCCGCGCCGAGCAGCGCGCCGGCGCCGCCGAGGAAGGCGCGGCGCGGGAGGCTCACCGCACCACCCAGATCTCGTCCGCCGTCGCGACGGCGAACGGGGCGCGCCCGGCCCCGTCGGGCGGACAGACCGCGAGGGCGCGCACCCCCGCCGGCGCCGGCAAGCGCAGGATCTCCTCTGGCGCCGCGCGGGCCGGGCCGCCTTCCCGGCGCCGCCACGACCAGACCACGACGGCATCCTCGAGCGGATCGAGGACGTCGAGGCTGGCGAGCAGCTCGGGCTCTCCATCCTGATCGAGATCGCCGATCGCGAGCTGCGCCCCGGCGCTGCCCACGACCTTGCGGCGGCCCGCGCTGTCCCGGAGCTCGACCGCGCCGCGCTCGCGCGTCGCCCAGACCGCGAAGGGCTCGCCCTGCGCGGACAGGAGCTGCGCCGACGCGAGCGCGTCGTACCGGCCGGAGAGCGACGCGGTCGCCGGCGGGGGATCGGCCGGGGCGCACGGCCCGAGCGGGCCCGTGAGGAGCGGCCCCCACGCCGTCGTGCAGGCCGAGCCGCCCGCGTCCGGGATCGCCAGCCCCGGCAGCTCGGCGAGCGCCTTCAGCTCGCCGTCGAAGCGGACGCTGCGCGCGCGGTCGGTGAGCCCGACGTCGGCGAACGGCGGCAGGCGCTCGCCGTCCCTCGCGCGCTCGACGAGCGTGGCGAACGCGAGCGGCTCGCGGAGCGGCGCCGGGTGCACCGCGACCACGTCCGGCCACGGGCGCGACGCGAGCGGCACGACCCGGCCGCCGCGGAGGCGGAGCGTCGTCACGCGCCGGCGGCTCACGCTCAGGAGCTCGAGCGCCCCGTCGGCGTCGAGATCGCCGCACGCGAGCGCGACCACGTCGCCCTCGAAGTTCTTGGCGCGGTCGACCCTGGCGGCGACGAGCGGGATCGGCGCGAGGAAGCTGCGGATCTCCGCGTCGAGGGGCGCCTCGGCGTAGGCGTGGGCGATGGGCCCCGGCTCCGGGTCGCGGATGCGCGCCCAGACGGTGCGCGGCACCGGGTACACGTCCGCGGTGACGCGCAGCTTCCCCGCCGCGATCTCGACGACGAGGTGGACGAGCGCCGCGTCGTCGCGCGCCGCCTCGCGCGCGAGCGGCAGCGGGATCGGGTCCTTCTGCGCGCGCACGCCGGCGCCGAGCTTGCCGGCGACCTGGGCGGCGAGCGTGGCCACGAGCTGGGCGCCGCGCGGCGCGGGCGCGTCGGAGACCAGCGGCGCGGCGGCCACGAGCGCGCGGCCGTCCACGGCGTCGAGCGAGCGCACGAGCGCGTCGACGGCGCGAGCCACGGCCGAGCGCGGCGGCCTCGGCGCCGGCGATGCAGGAGGCTGCGCCGCAGCGGGCGGAGGAGACGGCTGCGCCTCGGCGGGACGCGCGAGCGCGAGGAGAGCGACAAGGAGGAGGCCCCGGGGCGACAACGGCGACATGTTATGCGCGTCCGTGGGCCCGGGGCCAGAGCCGCAGCCCCGCAGGCACCACGAGGAGCGCGACGACGAGGCCGACCGCGCTGCCCAGCGCTCCGACCCGGCCCAGGTCGCGGAGGCCGTCGAAGCCGCAGAACGCGAGCGCGGAGAAGCCCGCGGCCGTGGTCAGCGCCGTGGCGGCGATCGCCGGCCCCTCGCGGCGCAGCGTCTCGCGGATCACGGCGTCGCCGCCGCCCGCCGCCTCGATGTCGCGGGCGCGGTGGAGCAGGAACATGCCCTCGTCCACCGTGATCCCGAGCAGCACCGGGATGACGAGCGCGTCGTACGCGTGCAGGGGGATGCCGAGCACCCGGATCAGCAGGAGGACGAGGGAGATCTCCGAGGCGACGACGAGCGCGGCCAGCGCGACGTCGCGCGCGCTGCGGAGGGAAGCGGAGAGCGCCAGCAGCACGAGCGCGCCCGCGACGAGCGCGATCCTCGGCATGTCGTGCGCGAGCGTCTCGCGCAGCGACGCCTCGAGCCGGCTGTAGCCGGTGAGCATGGCGCCCGGATCCTCCTCGCGGATCGCGCGCTCGATCTGCGCGACCGAGCCGGTCTCGCGGGGCCGCACGTACAGCGCGACGAGCGCCTCGCCCCCGTCCGCCCCGAGGTAGCGCGAGAGCAGGATGGACGCGGGGCCGCGCTCGAGATCGGAGAGCGCCACCTCCTGCCGGGGCGGCGCGCGCATCCCGTCGAGCACCGCCGAGAAGCGCTCGGGCGCGAAGCCCGTGTCGCGGAGCGCGCGCGCGAGCTCGTCGGCCTTGGCGGGCAGGTCGAGCGCGTCGCGCGCGGCGAAGCGCTCGGCCTGCGTCGGGGCGGCGGGGGCGAGCGCGGTGAGCGCGTCGACCGCCTCCACGTCGGCCTTCATCGAGGCGAGGCGCTCCGCGATCCGGTCGCCGCGCGCGCGGGCGCGCTCCTGGTCGCCGTCCGCGAGGAGCACCACCCATTGCCCTCGCCGCCCGCCGAACGCGTCGAAGATCTCCTGCTGTACCTTGAGGGGCTCGAGCTCGGCCGGCCTGATCGCGACGATGGCCTCCGCGAGCGGCGGGGAGGCGCCAAGCGACACCGCCGCGATGGGGAGCGCCGCGAGCCCCGTGAGCGCGAGCGCGCGGCCCCGGGTGCGGGTCAGCCGGTAGATGCCGTCGGGCCAGCGCGCCGGCGCCTCGGTCGGCGGGGTCCCCCGCTCGAGCCACGCGCCCACGGCCGGCGTCACGAGGACGATGGCGATCGCCGTCAGGACCTCGCCCGCGGCGCACAGGAGCCCGAGCTGCCGGAGCGCGTTGATGTCCGACAGCGCGAGCGCCCCGAACGCCGCCGCCGCCGTGACGGCAGCGATGAGCACCGCGCGGGAGGTCCGCGCCCTCGCCGCGCGCGCGGCCGCCTCCGGATCGAGGCCCTCGCGCCGCGCCTCGAGCAGCGCGGCGTAGACGTGGACGCCGGTGTCGACGCCGACGCCGACGACCACCGACATGAAGGCGACGGCGATCGCGCTGAGCCCGCCCGGGAGCGCCGTGGCGAGCCCCGCGGTCCAGAGGGTCCCGAGCACGAGCGGCGGCATCACCGCGGCGAGGGCGCGCAGGCGGCGGAAGAGCAGCGCGAAGACGACGGAGGCGAGCAGCATCGAGAGCGACCCCGAGATCGCGAGATCGCGCATGAGCATCGCCTCGGTCGCCGCGGCGATGGCGTGCCCGCCGGTGAGCCCGAGCGTGAGCCCGGGGTGCGCCGCGCGGATCGGGCCGAGGACGGCGTTCGCGTCCGCGACGAACGCCCGCGCGTCGGCGCCGCGGAGCGCCTGCCCCGCTGGCTGCACCAGGACGAGGTGCACCTTGCCGTCGTCCGTGGCGAAGGCGCCGTCCGCCTGCGTGCGCACCCCGGATCCGATGTCCGCGGACTCGAAGACGAGCTGCGAGAGGCGCAGCGGGTCGGCCGCGATCGTCTCCGCCGCGGCGCCGCCGCCCGGCGCGAGCAGCATGGCGCGCGTCTCGGCGAGGCGCTCCCGCATCCCCTCGGGCGAGAGCGCGGCGGCGAGGCGCTCTCGCACGCGCGCGTCCGCGTGCCGGAACGCGACCCACGGATCGAGCGAGCGCGAGACGTCGATCCGATCGGCGGCGCGCTGCACGGTCGGGCGCGCCGCGAGGGCCCGCGCGATCTCCGCGGCCACGGCCGCGTTCTCGTCGGGGTCGTCGCCCTTGACCATCACGACGCCGAGGTCGCCGCCCCCGAACCCGCGCACGTACCGGCGCAGCGCCGCGGCGTCTCCGCGCTCCGGCAGGAGCGAGGCGACGTTCGGCTCGAGCTGTAGCCGCAGCGTCACGGCGGCGAAGGCGGCGAGCGTCAGCGCCGCGAGGGCGACGACGACGACGAGGCGGAGCGGCCGGCGGGGGGCGTCCGCGCGAGCGGACGGAGGCGGAGGAGGTGCTGCCATGGAAACGCCGGGCCGTGCCCGGCGCCGCTCCTCTACCCTCACGCCCGCCTCGCCGCGAGGACATCCACCCTCACACCCGCCTCGCCGCGAGGCCCCCCACACGGACGATGCTCCCGAGCTCACGACGCTTGCGCTCACGAGGGCGCCGATTCATCCCGGCAGCATGGAGCTCCCCCCGATCGTCCTCGCAGGCAGAGCCGTCCTGCGGAAGCCCGCCGCGCCCGTCCCGCCCGAGGAGATCGGGACGAAGCGGCTCAAGCACCTCGTCTCGACGATGGTCTCCGTCATGCGCAAGGCGCCCGGCGTGGGGCTCGCGGCGCCGCAGATCGGCGTCGACCAGCAGGTGATCGTGCTCGAAGACAGCGAGGAGCTCATGTCCCGCCTCACGGCGGGCCAGCGCGCCGAGCGCGGCCGCGTGCCCTTCCCGCTCAGGGTGATCATCAACCCGACGCTGAGGGTCCTCGCCCCGTCGCTCCCGGACGCGGCAGGCGCGGGGCGAACGACGTTCTTCGAGGGCTGCCTGAGCGTCCCGGGTTACATGGCGCTGGTCGAGCGAGATCTGTCGGTCGAGGTGAGCGGCGTGGACGAGGAGGGCAAGGAGGTCCGGTGGGAAGCGACGGGCTGGCCCGCGCGGATCCTCCAGCACGAGATCGATCACCTCCGCGGCACGCTGTACGTCGATCGCATGGTCACGCGCTCCTTCTGCAGCAACGAGGAGGCGAAGCTCTTGCTCAGCCTGTCCGTCGCCGAGGCGCGGGCTGCGCTCGGCGCGTGACCGCGGCCCGTCGCGCCGGGAAGCGAGCGCGCTCGACCGGCGGACGCGCGCTCACGGCGAGGGCAACGGGCTGGCGCCGCGACCGGCGCTGGCGACGAGGGCATTCACGATCCGCTCCATCCTGATCCCGCGGGAGCCCTTCACGAGCACCAGATCGCCGCGCTCGACGATCTCCTGCGCTCGGGCCGCCGCGGCGTCCGCGTCTACGGCGAACCACGCCCGCACGCCGGCAGCCTCGGCGGCGCGCGCGATCCGCGCCGCCTCGCCGCCGACGGCGATGAGCGCGGCGGGGCGCGCGGCGCCGACCTGCTCGCCGAGCGCGTCGTGCTCCGCCGCCGCGAGCGCGCCGAGCTCGCGCATCTCGCCGAGCAGCAGGACCAGCCGCTTCCCGAGCGCCTCGGCGACCTCGACGGCCGTCCTGAGGGACGATCGCATCGACAGCGGGTTGGCGTTGTAGCTGTCGTCGATGACCACGGTGCCGTCCGGCAGCTCGCGGACGGACAGGCGTCCGTCCCCCGGCGGCGCGAGCCCTGCGGCGGCGCGAGCCGCTCGCTCGGTCGAGAGCGGCTCGCCGACCGCCTCATCCACGACCGCGACGGCCGCCGCCGCCGCCAGCGCACCCGCCTCGCCGAGCAGCGGGACGACGAGCTCCAGCGCCTCGCCTCCGCGCTCGATCCGCACCGAGGTGCCGCGCACCCCGACCGGCCGCCTCCCCGTGATCCGGATCTGCGCGCGCTCCCCGAAGCCGTAGGTGATCCGCCGCGCGGCGCCGGCGCGCTCGATCTGCTCGACCACCTTCGCGTCGTCGCCGTTACCGAGGGCTACCCCCTCGGCCGGCAAGGCGGCGAGCAGATCACCTTCCTCGGCGGCGACGTCTTCCAGCGTGCCGAGCCCCTCGGTGTGCTCGACGCCGATGGACGTCAGCACGGCGAGATCCGGCCCCGCGATCCGCGCGAGGGCCGCGACCTCGCCGCGCTGGTTCGTGCCGATCTCGACGACCGCGAAGCGATGGCGGTCCTCGAGCCCGAGCAGCGTCATCGGCAGCCCGATGGCGTTGTTCAGGTTGCCCGCCGTCGCGTGCACCTCGCCGCGGCCCACCCCCGCGAGCAGCGCCGCGATGGTCCGCGTCGTCGTCGTCTTGCCGGCCGAGCCGCCGATCGCGACGATCGCCCGCGGCCCGTCGGGGTGGGCGCCCGTCCGCCATCGCTCGCGGTGCGCTCTGGCCAGCGCCCCGAGCGCCGCGAGGCCGTCGTTCACGAGCACCGCGCCTCCTCCTCCGGGCGGCAGGGCAACCTCCCGCGAGACGATGAACGCGGCCGCCCCGCGCTGCGCGGCGGCGTCGAGGAACCTGTGGCCATCGAAGCTCTCGCCGGCGAGCGCGACGAACGCCGCTCCTGGCGCGATCGTCCGGCTGTCGGTCGAGACGCCCCGCGCGTCCGGCCCGCTCCTCAGCACGCGCCCGCCGGTCGCGCGCGCCAGCTCGTCGAGGGAGAAGGGGGCAAGGTTGTGCGGGATCGGCGTCGCCATCGCGGGCGATCACCAGCACGGAACGGGGCGCGGGGCCAACGAATCGCCTGCGGCGCGCCCCGTCTGTGCGGCGTCGCGCCGCCTCAGCGCCGGGTCTTTTCCTTCTCGACCTCGTCGTAGATGTCGTCGCTCTTCGGCCGTGGGCGCGCGGCTGGGCGGGGCGCGGCGGGCGCGCTGGGGGCCGCCGTCACGCTCACGGTGGGCTCTGGCGACGCCTCGGCGGCCGTGGGCGGCGGCTCCTTGTAGTCGATCGCGATCGGTCCTCCGCCGCCCATGCTCTGCCACAGCGTGATCCCGATGAGCGCCAGCAAGGCCACCGCCAGGATCACGCTGAGCACGATGATGAGCGTCCTGCCGCCCTCCCGCCGCCGCGGCGCGACGGCGGCGGGTGGCTTCTGGGGTTCCGGGCGCTCCTGGACGAAGGTCGACGGGAGCGCCGGCATCTCGAGGCGCGCCGACGTGGTGGCCCACGGGCTCTCGGCCGGGGGCATGGCCGCTCCGTCCCACCCGCCGGCCGCCTGGGGCGCGCCGTGCGCCGACGCGCCGGGAGCTGCGCTCATCGCCGGCGCGGGCGCCGCGGCCGGTGGCGGCCCGGCCTGTGCCGACATCCCCGCATGCAGCGAGGGCATCGGCGTGCGCGCGGCCTCTGCTGATACGGCGGGCGAGGCGGCACCGAAGCCAGGGCTCGCGAACCCGGGCGGCGCCGCCGGTGCGGGCGGCTGGCCGGCGTGAGGCGATGGCATCGGCGCGCGCGCGGCCTCTGGCGCAGCGGGCGCGGCCGCACCGAAGCCAGGGCTCGCGAACCCAGGCGGCGCCGCCGGAGCAGGCGGCTGGCCGGCGTGCAGCGAGGGCATCGGCGCGCGCGCGGCCTCTGGCGCAGCGGGCGCGGCCGCACCGAAGCCAGGGCTCGCGAACCCGGGCGGCGCTGCCGGCGCAGGCGGCTGCGCCGCGCTCGCGCCCATCCGGTCCGTGATCGGCGCCGGCTGGAAGGCCGGCTGGCTCGGAGGCACCGGATCCGACTGCGGCGGCGCCGAGATGAACGGGAGCGCGCTCGGAGAAAAGACGCCGCTGGCCGAGAGCACGTCCTGCTGCGAGACGAGCCCGGGCGGAAGGGTCCCTCCGCGCGCCGAGACGCTCGCCGTCGGCGGCTGGGTGTACCCGGACCCGGCGGGAGCTGGCCCTGAGAACGCCGGCGCCGGCATGGCGCCCGAGAACGCGGGCGCCGATGCCGCCGGCCCCGAGAACGCGGGCGCCGACGGCATCGGCCCCGAGAACGCGGGCGGGCTCTGCTGCTGGAGATGAGGGCTCAGCGCGTACTGCGCGGAGAGCGGTCGCAGGGCGCCCGGCGCCATCAGCGGCGGCACGGGCAGCGGCCGGAAAGGGATCCCCGAGCCGTGCGCCGACGGGAGCGGCCGGCCTGGTTGCGCCGCCCTCTCACTCTCGGGGGCTCCCCATGGAACGTGTTTGTCGGTCATCCGCGCGCCTCGGAGGGACCGCCCACGCGACCCCTCCGCCTCACACTGAAGCGGAACAGCGCTCTCAATCTACCCCCAAGTCTCGGCGTGCGGCCATCCTTCTGACGCGTCGCCCCGCCCCGCGAGGCGCTGCCGCTCGTCGGCGCTGGCGCCACGCAGCGCCGCGCCGTGACGACACCGCCCGTCGCGGACGCAGGATAGCGACGCCAGGGGTGCGCTCCTCGGGTCGGCGCGATGAAGAGCGAGCTCGTCCCGCCGCCGAGGCGCTCACGAGGCGCGCGCTTTCGCCAGCGCCACCGGCGAGCAGGGGGCGCGCACGACGCTCCGGCGCGCGGGTGGTTCGAGAGCGCGAGGCGGCGCGCGAGGTCAGCCCTCTCGGGCGCGGGCGTCTCCGACGGCAGAGCTCGGACCGAGGCGCTGTCCACGCTTGTCGGGAACTCTCGACATGGCCGCGGCGCGCCGTGGACGGGCGTGGCGCTCCCGCCGGGGCGCGGGCGTCTGCCGCCGCGGGGCGGCTGTCGACCGCGGCAGCACAGTGCTATGGCACGTCGCGATATGGCCGCCGAGACGATGGACCCCCGCGCCTCCACCGAACCTTCTCCCAACGAGCCGCGTGAGCCCGCGCGCTACGATCATGCCGCCGTCGAGCCGCGCTGGCAGCGCGCGTGGGAGGAAGGCGAGACCTTCCGCGCCGTCCGAAGCGCGGACCCCGCCCGCGCGAAGCGCTACGTGCTCGACATGTTCCCCTACCCGTCGGGGTCGGGGCTGCACGTCGGCCACCCCGAGGGGTACACGGCGACCGACATCATGTCCCGCTACTTCCGCATGCGCGGGATCGACGTGCTGCACGTCATGGGCTGGGACGCCTTCGGGCTGCCGGCGGAGCAGCACGCCCTCGAGACCGGCACGCACCCGGCCGACACGACGGCGCGGAACATCGCGACCTTCAAGCGCCAGCTCAAGATGCTGGGCTTCAGCTACGACTGGTCGCGAGAGCTCTCCACGACCGATCCGCGCTACGTGCGCTGGACGCAGTGGATCTTCCTCCAGCTCTTCAAGAAGGGGCTCGCGTACCAGGACGAGGTGAGCGTCAACTGGTGCCCGGCGCTCGGGACCGTCCTTGCGAACGAGGAGGTGATCGACGGCAAGAGCGAGCGCGGCTCGCACCCGGTCTACCGGACGCCGCTCAGGCAATGGATGCTCCGCATCACCGCCTACGCCGACCGCCTGGCGGAGGATCTGCGCCTCCTCGACTGGCCTGAAGGGACGGTGGCGATGCAGCGCTCCTGGATCGGCCGCTCGGAGGGGGCGCTCATCACGTTCGAGGTCAAGGGATGGGGCAAGGGCGCGCTGAGCGTGTTCACGACCCGCCCCGACACGCTGATGGGCGTCACCTACGTCGTGCTCGCGCCCGAGCACCCGCTCACGGCATGGCTCACGAGCGCGGAGAGCGGCGCGTCCGAGCCGCGCCGCGAGGCGGTGCGCGCGTACGTCGCGGCCGCTGCGGGCAAGAGCGATCGCGAGCGGCTCGCCGCGGCGGCGAGGGAGAAGACCGGCGTCGACACCGGCCTCGTCGCCGTCCACCCCATCACGGGCGTGGAGGTGCCGATCTGGGTCGCCGACTACGTGCTCGGCGGCTACGGCACCGGCGCCGTGATGGCGGTGCCAGGGCACGACGAGCGCGACTTCTCCTTTGCCCGCACCTACGGGCTGCCCATCGTCGAGGTCGTGAGCCCCGACGGCCCCCTGCACGACCAGCTCGAGGCCGCCTACGTCGACCCGGGCGTCGCGGTCCGGAGCGGCGAGTTCGACGGGCTCGCGACGGAGGAGTGCAAGCGCGCGGTCATCGCGCGCCTCGAGGCGCTCGGGCGAGGCAAGCGCGAGGTGAACTACAAGCTGCGCGACTGGGTCTTCTCCCGCCAGCGCTACTGGGGCGAGCCGATCCCGATCTACTTCCCCGTCGAGCTCGCCGATCCGCAGGGCGATCCCAGGAAGGGCGCCGCGCACACGATCCGCTACGATCAGCCGATCGCGGTCGACGAAGCCAGCCTCCCGATCGAGCTGCCGCCGCTCGCCGACTTCCGCCCTGGCGACGACCCTGCGGGCCCGCTGGCGCGCGCCGTCGACTGGCGCTTCTTCCAGCGGGACGGCAAGTGGTACGCGCGCGAGACGAACACGATGCCGCAGTGGGCGGGCTCGTGCTGGTACTACCTCCGCTTCCTCGATCCGCAGAACGACGCGGAGCCGTTCTCGGAGGCCGCGTACGACGCGTGGATGCCCGTCGACCTCTACGTCGGCGGCGCGGAGCACGGCGTGCTGCACCTCCTCTACGCGCGCTTCTGGCACAAGGTGCTCTACGACCTCGGCCAAGTGAAGCACCCCGAGCCCTTCGCGAAGCTCGTCCATCAGGGGATGATCCTGGGCGAGGACAACGAGAAGATGTCGAAGTCGCGGGGCAACGTGATCAACCCCGACGACATCGTGCGGGCCCACGGCGCCGACGTGCTGCGGATGTACGAGATGTTCATGGGCCCGCTCGAGGCGGTGAAGCCCTGGCAATCAGGGCAGATCCAGGGGGTGGTCCGGTTCCGGGACCGCGTGTTCGCGACGTGCACGCGACCGCTCTCGGACGCGATGGACGACGCGACGAGCCGGCAGCTCCACAGGACGATCAAGAAGGTGACCGGCGACATCGAGGGGATGGCGTTCAACACCGCCATCTCCGCGATGATGGTCTTCGTGAATCACCTGAGCTCGCTGCCTTCGCCGCCGCGCGAGGCGGTCCTGCGGCTGATCCTCCTCGTCTCCCCCTTCGCGCCGCACCTCGCGGAGGAGCTGTGGCGGCTCGCCGGCCACGAGCGTTCGCTCAGCTACGAGCCATGGCCCTCCTACGACGAGGCCTTCTGCGTCGACGACGTCCTGGAGATCCCGGTGCAGGTGAACGGCAAGGTCCGCGGTCGCGTGATGCTGGCGAAGGCGGCATCGGAAGAGGAGGCACGAGCCGCCGCGCTCGGCCTGGAGACCGTGGCCGCCCTCGCCGCGGGCAAGCAGCTGAAGAAGTTCATCTACGTCGCGGGGAAGATCGTGAACATCGTGGTCGGCTGACGCTCCGGCGCCGCCCGGAGAGCTCCGGCGCCGCCGGGAGAAAACGAGCGCTCGGAGCGCGGCGACGTCGCGAACGGACGCGCGGGATAGCAGCGCGAGGGAGGCGCTCCCGGCGCGCGAGGCCCCGCGCCCGCGCCGCCTGCTCGCTGGAGCCTCGGGCTCCAGCGCCTTGCGCTCGGTTGACGACAGGGTCGGAGCTCGGGTGTACATGAGCCCGATCGGCGCGCTGACCGCATCCCGCACCACAGCGCAGCGGGGTGGCTCCGCCGACGCGTGAGCTTCCCCGGAAGCAATCCTCTCCTCCCTCGGGGCGCGCGGTGGTGCACAGCCCAGGCTGGCAGGTGCCGTGCAAAGGCGGCTGGCCGTGTGCCGGAACAGCACCGCATGGTGTACCCGAGGTGGCTGCCTCCTCGCCGCCGCGCTGGCCGGCTGCGCTGGAGACGCGGACGAAGCGGACCTGCACGAGCAGGACGCGGCCGAGGCCGCGCTGGAGATCAAGGGAGGGTATCTAGACGCTGGAGACCGCGCGGTCGCCGGGCTCCTCATCACCGATCGCAGAGGGCGCGTCGCGCGGACCTGCTCGAGCACCGTGATCGCGCCCAACCTGGTGCTCACCGCGCAGCACTGCGTCGCGGAAGCTCCCAAGCTCATCGCCTGCAAGACGGCGACGTTCGGTGAGCCGGTCGATGCCTCGCAGGTCTACGCCACGCTCGGCGGGGCCCTGTGGGCTGCGGACACGCCGTGGATCGGCGCGCGCGCGCTGCTCAGCCCGCCCGACGGCAACGCCGTCTGCGGGCGCGACATCGCGCTCGTCGTGCTGTCCTCCCCGCTCGGCGGCAGCGAGGTCACGCCGCTCGCGCCGCGCCTCGATCGGCCGCCCGAGGAGAGCGAGGTCTACTCGGCGGTGGGCTTCGGCGACACGGAGGGCAGATCGCGCGGCGGCGGCGTCCGCAGGCGCCGCGATGGGCTCCACGTCGAGTGCGTCGGGTACGGGTGCGGAACGCAGGAGCGCGTCACAGGAGGCGAGTGGCGCGGAGAGAACGGCATCTGCAGCGGCGACTCGGGCGGACCGGCGCTCGACGTCGCGGGGCGGATCATCGGCGTGACGTCGCGCGGGCCGGCCGGCTGCGCCGACCCCATCTATGGTGGGCTCATCGCCCATCGCGACTGGCTCGTCACCGAGGCGAGGCGCGCCGCCGACGTCGGCGACTACGACCCGCCCTGGTGGGCGACGGCATCGGACCCCGCGGAGCGCTTGCCTTCGCGCCAGCCGCTCGACGAGCGCTGGCTCTCGTGCGCGCACGGCCCGCTCGTCGGCGACGACAGCGGCGGGGCGGCGGCGCGCGCGCTGCTCGCGATGCTCGCGCTGCTCGCGCTGAAGCGAGCCAGGACGTCCGCCCTGCTGACCTGCCGCGCATGCCGTGCACGCCACGCGCGCGCCGCGTCGCAGAGCACGATTTCCGCCTGATCAAAGCTCCAGCGCACACCTCGCCTGCTAGGATGCGGGCGTCCTGCCCTGCGGAGTGTCCATGCCCATGTCGCCCAGCATCCGTCCGGCCGCGCTGCTCGCGGCGCTCGCGCTCGCCTCGCTTCCCATCGGCTGCGGCCCCACCTACGTGCGCGGCAATCAGGTCGAGGGGCTCGACGACGCGGCGATGAGCACGGGAATCGACAGGCGCGACATCGAGCAGCTCCTCCACGAGAACCTGACGTCGCTGATGGCCTCTCCGGTGGCCAAGGCGTGGGCGCACGACGGCTCGCGGCCCACGCTCGCCATCTATCCGCTGTCGAACCAGACGAGCGAGCACATCGACAGCCAGCTTCAGGCGCTCCTGTCCGATATCGAGACGTACCTGTCCCGGGCGAGCCTCGTCACCTTGGTGAGCGTCGAGCGCCAGCAGCAGATGGTCGCGGAGGTCGAGAAGCAGCACGGCGGCGGGTTCGATCCGAACCACATCGCCGAGTACAACCGCCAGCTCGGCGCGAAGTACTACCTCACCGGCAAGGTCTTCACCGCCGATGAGCGCACCGAGGACGAGCGCCGCGTCCAGTACTTCATGTTCATGCAGCTCATCGAGGTCGCCACGAGCGCGGTGGCCTGGCAGAACAGGGCGGCCTTCACCAAGGCGCTCATCCAGGAGTGATGCGCCGGCGGCACGCGACCCTCGCGGGGCGCAAGCGTGCGGCCCTGGCTCCTCTCGCGCTGCTCCTCGGCCTCTGTCAGGCCGCCTGCGGCGGACATGAAGATCGCGTGCGCACCGCGCTCCAGGCGCTCGATCGCGGCGCTCCCGCCGAGGCGGTGGCCGCGCTGAACGAGCAGCTCGAGGTCGAGACCGCGGCTCAGCTCCCGGCGCTCCGGGGCGACAACGCGCTCCTCCTGCTCGACCGCGGCAACATCCTCCTCAGCATGGACAGCTACCGGCTGTCCGCGCGCGATCTCGGGGCCGCGGACAAGTCGATCGACCTGCTCGACATGTCCCGCGGGGCCGCCCACGATCTCGGCAAATACCTCTTCTCGGACGACGTGGGCCCGTACAAGGCGCCTGCCTACGAGAAGCTGCTCATCAACACCATCAACATGATGAACTACCTGGCCCAGCGCGATCTCAGCGGGGCCAGGGTCGAGGCTCGCCGCCTCGCGATCATGCAGAGATACCTGCGCGATCACGAGGGCGAGACGGCGCTCCTCGGCCTCGGCAGCTACCTTGCGGGCCTCGCCTTCGAGAAGAGCGGCCAGGCTGACGAGGCGCTCCTCCACTACGACGACGCCCTCCGCCACGGGTCGTATCCGTCGCTCCGCGGCCCGCTCCGCGCGCTCACGCGCGGCGAGCCCAGGTCGCCCCGCATCGCCGCGTTGATCGAAGGTGAGGCCCCGCCGCCGCCCCTCGACGAGACCGGCGAGGCCGAGCTCATCGTCGTCGTCGGGTTCGGGCGCGTCCCGCAGAAGGTGCCGCAGCGCCTCCCGATCGGCCTCGCGCTCACGCTCGTAGCCGACGACATCAGCCCGGCGGATCGCGCGCGGGCGAGCGAGCTCGCGGCGAAGGGGCTCGTGACCTGGGTCAACTACCCGACGCTCGCCCGGGGCAAGGGCGGCTATTCGATTCCCACGCTGAAGCTCGACGGGCGCTCCCAGCCGATGGAGCAGGCGCTCGACGTCGAGGCGCAGGTGCGCGCGGCCTGGAAGAAGAGCGAGGGGACCGTCGTCCTGTCGGCCATCACGAGGACCGTCGCCCGCATCGCGGCCGGCGAAGCCGCGCAGGGCGCCACCGAGGCGGCCGCGGAGGACTCCGGACCGCTGGGCCTGCTCGTCGGCCTGCTGACGAGCGCGACGCTGACCGCGCTCGACACGCCGGACACGCGCGGATGGTCGACGCTCCCCGCGCGCATCGCGATCGCGCGGACCCGCGTCCGCGCGGGCACGCACGACGTGGTCGTCGGCGTCCGCGGCGAGTCGAGGCGCGCCCGGGTGAGCGTGGCCGCTGGCGGGTGGGCCTTCGTCCCGGTGATGGTCCTCCGCTGAGCGGCGCGCGCGGACGGGAGGGTTGCGGGCGCACTCCTCCCGCGGCAGTCTCCGCGCCGATGCGTAGCCCTCATCTCCGCGCCGTGCTGGTTCACGCGCTCTCGGCGTGCTCGCCCCTCGCGCTCCTCTGCGCGACCGCCTGCGGGGCGCTCGCCACCTCGCCGTCGTGGGTCGGCGGCGGCCTCGCGGTCTCCGCGCCGATCCGGGCGGCCGAGGAGGACGCCGCGATCGAGCGGGAGCGCGCGGTGCTCGCGAGTCAGCCCAAGCAGATCGGCGCGCGGCATCTCCTCGTCATGCACGAGGGCTCGAAGAGCAAGCCCGAGGGCCTCCGCCGTACGCGCGCCGAGGCCCGCGCGCGAGCGCAGGAAGCGCTCCTCAAGATCCGCGGCGGGGCGAGCTTCGAGGAGGCGGTCGCGGAGTACAGCGACGAGCCGGGCGCCGCCGAGCGCGGCGGGGATCTCGGGGTGTTCGAGCGCGGCATGATGGTGAAGGGCTTCTCCGACGCCGCCTTCGCCTTGAAGATCGGCGAGGTGAGCGAGATCATCGAGACGCCGTTCGGCTTCCACATCATCAAGCGCACCGAGTAGCGCCCGCTCCAGGTCGTCGCGCGCCGGCCGCGGGCTCGACGCCTCGGCCTTCGTCGCCTAGCGTGGCGCGCATGACGAGGACCGTCCGCGCTGCGCCGACCGCCGAGCACCGCCGCATCGAGGAAGAGCGCGAGCGCCTCCAGCGCTGGAAGCACTGGGGCCCCTACCTGTCGGAGCGGGCCTGGGGGACGGTGCGCGAGGACTACAGCGCGAACGGGGACGCGTGGGCGCACTTCCCTCACGACCATGCCCGGAGCCGCGCCTATCGCTGGAACGAGGACGGGCTCGGCGGCATCTGTGACCGACACCAGATCTTGTGTTTCGCCGTCGCCGTCTGGAACGAGCGGGATCCGATCCTGAAGGAGCGGGCCTTCGGCCTGACCGGGCCGGAAGGCAACCACGGCGAGGACGTCAAGGAGATCTACTACTACGAAGACGCGACGCCGACCTCCAGCTACCTGCGCTATCTCTACCGGTACCCGCAGCGGCCGTTCCCCTACGAGGCGCTCGTCGCCGCCGCGCGCGGCCGCGGACTCTCGGAGGGCGAGGCAGATCTCCCCGATCTCGGCGCCTTCGACGGGGATCGTTACTTCGACATCTTCGTCGAGTACGCGAAGCGGAGCCCGAGCGACATCCTGATGGTCATCACCGTGGTGAACCGCGGCCCGGAGGCCGCGCCGATCCACGTGCTCCCGCATCTCTGGTTCCGCAACACATGGTCCTGGACCGAGCCTCCGGGTCCGATCCCGGAGATCCGGGCCATGGAGACCGACGCCGGTCATGTGATGCTGCGCGCGGCGCACCCCGAGCAGGGCGCGCATCACCTGTACATCGAGGGCAGCCCGGAGCTGCTCTTCACCAACAACGAGACGAACCGCGAGCGGCTCTATGGCGCCCCTTCGCGGACACCGTACGTCAAGGACGCGTTCCATCACCGGGTCGTCCACGGCGACGAGGCGCGGGTGAACGCCGAGCGCCGCGGCACGAAGGCCGCGAGCTGGCATCGCTTCGAGGTGCCGGCCGGCGGGAGCCGGCGGATCCTGCTCCGGCTCGCGCCCGAGCCGGTGGACTGCCCCTTCGACGGCGCGGACGAGCTCCTGGAGGCGCGGCGCGGGGAAGCGGACGAGTACTATCTCGCCGTCCAGGGCCCAGCCCTGTCCGACGATCGCCGCGCCATCCAGCGTCAGGCGGCGGCGGGGCTGTTCTGGACGATGCAGTTCTACCACTACGACGTCGACACCTGGCTCCGCGGCGACGCGCACGCGCCGCCGCCCGAGCGGCTGAGCGGCCGAAACGCTCACTGGCGGCACGTCTCCGTCGCCGATGTCCTCTCCATGCCCGACGCGTGGGAGTACCCCTGGTTCGCGGCGTGGGATCTCGCCTTCCACGCGGTCGCGCTGGCCTCGCTCGACATCGATCTCGCGAAGGCCCAGCTGAAGATGATGGTCAAGGAGTGGTACCAGCACCCGAACGGGCAGCTGCCTGCCTACGAGTGGGAGTTCTCGGATCTGAACCCCCCGGTGCATGCCTGGGCGACCTACCAGATCTACAAGATCGAGCGGAAGCAGCGGGGCGAGGGCGATCGGGTGTTCCTGGAGCGGGTGTTCCACAAGCTCCTCATCAACTTCGCCTGGTGGGTCAACAAGCGCGACGCCGAGGGGCACAACGTCTTCGAAGGCGGGTTCCTCGGCCTCGACAACATCTCGCTCTTCGATCGCAGCGAGCGGCTCGCGCCCGGGATGCGCCTGGAGCAGGCGGACGCCACGGCGTGGATGGCGATGTACTGCCTCGACCTCATGCGCATCGCGCTGGAGCTCGCGCTCGACAACTCCGCGTACGAGGATCTCGCCAGCAAGTTCTTCGAGCACTTCTTGCGGATCGCGCACGCGCTCCACCACACGGCGGACGGCCGGCTGCCGCTCTGGTCCGAGGAGGACGGCTTCTACTTCGACATCCTCACCGCCGGAGGCAAGCCGCGGCACGTGAAGATCCGATCGGCCGTCGGCCTGATCCCGCTCTGCGCGGTGCACGTGATCACCCCGGAGACCTACGGCAAGCTCGCGAACTTCCGGCGCCGGACCGAGTGGTTCCTCCGCAGGAACCCCGCGCTGGCCGAGGCGATCACCGTACGTCCAGACGGCCGCCAGGTGCTCTCCGCGGTGCCGCCGGGGCGCCTCGAGCGGGTGCTCGCGCACCTGTTCGACGAGGACAAGTTCCTCTCGCCGTTCGGCCCGCGCTCGCTCTCCAAGGAGCACGCGGCCGCGCCCGTCTCGCTCGGGCTCGAGCCCTGCGACGCGCAGTACACGGTCGGCTACGAGCCGGGCGAGTCGATCACGCGCATGAAGGGCGGCAACTCCAACTGGCGCGGCCCGATCTGGTTCCCGCTCGGCTACCTGCTCTACCGCTCGCTCCTCCGGCTCGACCACGGCTTCGGCGACGTGCTCACGATCCCGTCGCTCGGCGGCCACGGCCCTCGCACGCTCCGCGACGGAGCGCACGAGATCGCGCGCCGGCTGATCGCGATCTTCGAGCGCGACCGCGAGGGGCGCCGCCCTGTCTACGGCGAGCACCCCCTCTTCCAGCGTGATCCTCGATTCCGAGATCGCCTGTTCTTCTTCGAGTACTTCCACGGCGACACCGGCGCAGGGCTCGGCGCCTCGCACCAGACCGGCTGGACTGCCCTCGTGGGCGACCTGATCCTCCGCACGGAACGGCACGACCACCCGCGTTCGTAGCGCACCCCACATAGCGTTCGGCTCATCACCGGTTCGTACCGGATCCGTGCTAGGAGGGCGCCTGTGTCGCTGGCGTTCGGCGTCTCGCTCCTCGCGTTGGCCGTCATGCTGGGCGGCATTGCGGCGATGTTCCGTCACAGGAGCGAGGGCGCGATGTCTGCGTTGCGGACGTTCGCCCTCGTCGGTGCGGCGTCGATCGCGCTGCTTCACCTGCTCCCGGAGGCGATCGGCGAGATCGGCTGGCTAGCGCTGTTCGCGGCTGCGTCTGGCTTCCTGGCGCCGGCGGTGCTGGAGCGCCTCGTGCTCGGCGATGCTGGGGCTCACCGGACGCCGACGACGGCGCTCGCGATGGGGTACGCCGCGGTGCTCGCGCATCAGTTCGGCGAGGGCGCGGCGGTGGCGTCGCTCTCACGGGTTGGACAGCTCTCGCTCCCTGTCGTGCTCGTGATCGCTGCGCACACGGTGCCGCTGGCCATGGTGGTGGCCATTCAGGTCCTCGAGGTGAAAGCCGATGCCGGCGGCACGCGCGCCATGAGCGCTGCGCTCGCGGGCATTGCGCTCGCCACGGTGGTTGGCGCCTTCGCGACGCGGCTTGTCGACC